>NZ_CADIKC010000001.1 GCF_902859805.1 Paraburkholderia sediminicola
TGGGTTGCTGCGCCAGTTTTTGCCCAAAGGAGCAGACCTGTCGAAGTTCTCGCAGCGCCAGCTTGATGCGATCGCGCTGAACCTGAATCGGCGACCTCGAAAAACGCTGGGCTGGCGCAGGCCCGGAGAAGCCTTCATTGAAAACTGCGCCAGGCAAGGGATTGTTATCGACCCGGCTGTTGCACTTGGTATTTGAAACCGCCAGGCAAAAGAAAGCAGCTCAAACCGCTAATGCTAAGTGGGCACCGTGGTTTTCTGCAGGTAGTGGTGCATCTGGAATCTGTGTTCGTGCGTGTGCATACGCCAGTGACAAGGGCATCATACTTCCGGCGGCGCTGCGCGCGCCGAAGAGCCGCTCGTAAAACCACCCGCTACGTCTCGACGCTCGCGTCTCGCCACCGACCTTGGCTGGTCATTGCACCGCTGCAACCTTTGCCATTGCCATTGTCATTGCCAGCCTTCGCCTTCGCCATCGCCATCGCCATCGCCATCGCCATCGCCATCGCCATCGCCATCGCCATCGCCATCGCGATTGTGATTGGAACGGCACCTGCAACCGCATCCGTGCCGCGACCGTGATTGCGGGATCCCGCCATATCATTTGAGGCGGGGTTCCCGCGTGAGTGCAGAGGCGCGTCGCCGAGGCGAAGCCGACGGCCCCCACAAACCCCAACCGAAGCCCGTGGTTTCCCCTGCAGACCCGTCCGCGACGCACGCAGTGCGGAGTGGGAGCTGATGAATCCTTTGTCACTAACGCGGAATGTGCGAGAACACGGATTCCAGTCGGACCACTACCTGCAGCAGACCACGGTGCCCGCTTAGCATTAGCGGTTTGAGCCGCTTTCTTTGCTTATCTTTCTTTGCGGCGGCAAAGAAAGTAAGTGCCGCCCCGCACAGGGGCAACGCTAATAGACCACTAACAAATCAAGGAAAGGCACCAAAGCCAGATCAAGGAAAGGCCAACGCCCAAAGCAAACAGAAAAAAAGCGCCGCAAAGGCAAAAACCCCAAAATACGCTACCCTACCCCTCCCGGCAAAGCCACCAACCCTGGACACGCAAAATGCCATCCCCGAAACCCGGCAAAATCCGAATCGGCATAGGCGGCTGGACCTACGCTCCCTGGCGAGGCACGTTTTACCCGTCAGACCTGACACAAAGCCGCGAGCTCCAACACGCGAGCCAAAACCTCACATCGATAGAAATCAACGGCACCTTCTACGGCTTGCAAAAACCTGCAAGCTACGAAAAGTGGTATCAGGAAACGCCCGAAGATTTCGTCTTCTCGCTAAAAGCCCCCCGCTACGCAACAAACAGAAAAATCCTGGCGGACGCCAACGAAACCATCGAACGTTTCTTCGCCAGCGGCGTGCTACTGCTAAAACAGAAACTAGGCCCGATTAACTGGCAATTCGCCACCACCAAAAAGTTCGACCCGGAAGACTTCGAAGCCTTCCTGAAACTGCTGCCCGCGAGCATCGAAGGCCAGAAACTAAGGCACGCCATCGAAGTCCGTAACGACACCTTCAAGACCCCCGAATTCATCGCGCTGGCCAGAAAATACAAAGTCGCCGTCGTGCTGGCTGCCGACAGCGACTACCCGCAAATTGCCGACATCACCGCGCCATTCGTCTACGCCCGCATCATGGGTACTAGCGACAAGGAAGCCAAAGGTTATTCGGCCAAAGCCCTCGACGCCTGGGTCGAACGCGCCCGCCAACTCGCCACGGGCACGACACCGGATGACCTCGAAACATCCGCCGCGGCCCCCGCAAAAACCGCGGCGCGCGACGTCTACCTCTACGTCATCAGCGGCTTCAAGGAACGCAATCCGGCCGCCGCCATGGCGCTGATCAAACGCCTCGAATAACGGTCATCCGGCCCACACGCGCGAGTGTCATAATCCCGGCAGCGAACCAACGCAACGACACTCACCCATTCAGGCCGCAAGGCCATCTCAACCCAAGGTCCGGGAGACTATTTTGAGCGCCATCGACAATCCTTTGCACGATCAGGAAGTCGGCTCGGCCGACGCCACCCAGGACACCACGCGCATCGACGACGTTCGCATCGGCGCGGTACGTCCGCTGATTTCCCCAGCCCTGCTGCAGGACGAATTGCCTGTGCCGCCGTCGGTGCAGACGCTCGTCGAGAAAACCCGCGCGGAAATCGCCGATATCCTGCACGGCCGTGACGACCGGCTCGTGCTGATCGTTGGCCCGTGTTCGATTCACGACCACGACCAGGCAATTGAATACGCCCGCAAGCTCAAGGTCGCGGCGCAAACCTACAAGGACGATCTGCTGATCGTCATGCGCGTGTACTTCGAGAAGCCGCGCACAACAGTAGGCTGGAAAGGCTATATCAACGATCCGCGTCTCGATGGCAGCTTCCGCATCAACGAGGGCTTACGTCTCGCACGGCAACTGCTGCTCGACATCAACGGTCTCGGCTTGCCCACGGCCACCGAATTTCTCGACCTGCTCAGTCCGCAATACATCGCGGACCTGGTCGCGTGGGGGGCGATCGGCGCGCGCACGACGGAGAGCCAGAGTCATCGGCAGCTTGCATCGGGACTGAGCTGCCCGATCGGCTTCAAGAACGGCACGGACGGCGGCGTGCAGATCGCCGCGGACGCCATCGTTGCGGCGCACGCAAGCCATGCGTTCATGGGTATGACCAAAATGGGCATGGCCGCGATCTTCGAGACGCGTGGCAATGACGACGCGCACGTGATCTTGCGCGGTGGCAAGAAAGGTCCGAATTACGACAGCGCGTCCGTCGACGCAACCTGCGCAGTGCTCAAATCGGCAGGCCTGCGCGAGCAGGTCATGATCGACTGTTCACATGCGAACTCAGGCAAATCGCATTTGCGTCAACTGGAGGTGGTGCAGGATCTGGCGCAACAACTCTCGCAGCGCGAGCGCCGCATTCTCGGCGTCATGCTCGAAAGTCATCTGGAGGAAGGTCGTCAGGATCTGAAAACCGGTGTGCCGCTGCGTTACGGCGTATCGATTACGGACGCCTGCGTGAGCTGGGCGCAAACCGAACCGGCGCTCGAAACGCTGGCCGAAGCGACCCGGAAACGGCGCGCGGGCTGAAACCCGCCGTACGGCCTGCACGATCTCGCGCATCCAGTAACCGTCCGATGAGCATCACGCACGATGAGCATCAATAAAGGCTGGAACGCGAGCGTGCACGACGCAAATCTGAAGCAAAAACAACATCATAAGCACCACACGCGCCGCACCAGCCACCGATATAACACCCTCACCGGTGTTGGGCAGCGCGTGTTTCCTCACGCCCGATGCATCGGGCACCGCGCACTAAAACAGCGCGCGTGGATGCTCCAGCGCGAGGCGCGTTGCATTACGACGCGTTGACGGCTTCCTTGAATGCCTTGCCGGCGGTGAACTTCACCGTCTTGGCTGCGGCGATCTGGATTTCTGCACCGGTCGACGGATTGCGACCCACGCGTGCTGCGCGCGCGCCGGTCGAGAAAGAACCGAAACCGACCAGTTGCACCGTATCGCCGCCAACCACGGCTTTGGTCACCGCTTCGACGATCGCGTCGATGGTTTGGCCGGTGGCCGCTTTGCTTTCGCCCGTCGCTGCGGCGACTGCATCAATCAGTTCCTGTTTGTTCATAGCACTTCCCGTATGGTAATCATGGAACCGGCGCCACATCTGTTGCGCCGGGACCGACACACTAACGCATAGGCGCGCATTCGCGCAAACCTTGGATGTAAGCCTTGTATCGCCCGCCCAGCGGCAATTTGACGTTTTTTTGTCCCAAAGTGCTATAAGAATCGCGCGCTTACGCATTTCTCCCGCTTTACGGCTCTCCGCGGCGTATCACAATCCGTTGCAATTTCAGTGATTTAGCGGCGGAAAATCGGCTGCCACCATGCTTTTTTACGATGTTACGGGGGATCGCAAAGATTGACGATTCAGCGCCGCGCCACGCCCAGCAATAAAAATCCGGGAAGAATAAAACAATGAAAATTCGCCATATTGCAACATGCGCGGCGCTCGCCGGATGGTCTTGAGGACCGGAGCAGCAGGCGATATCGCCTGCGCGGCCCGGATCGGGCGCGGCACAAATGACCCATCACCGACAATCTCGCAGGGCGTATTTACCGCTCTTTCAACACGCCTGATTTATTTCCGCTGAGAATTCCCTCAAGGTCTCACCGACGTTGCCGATATACAAAGCTGCGTGTGCGGCGCAAACGTTACAAGGACGGGCATGGTTCGGTTAGCCAGATTGAGGGAAGCGCTATCGGTCGCGGAAGGCGACCCGGAACTCGTGCGCTCGCAACTTCAGGCATTCGGCCGCCAGATACCGTTGCTTTATTTCATCCTCATCGTCAACACGATGGCCGTGGCTGTCACGCATCTGGGATCGGCGCCGGCGTGGTTGTCCATTTACTTCCCCGGGGCGCTCTGCGCGCTGTGCGTCATCCGTTGCGTGCGCTGGTGGCGCATCCGGCACCGGCCTCTGACGCACGACAAGGCCGTGCCCGAACTGCGCAAGCTGATCTGGCTCGCGGGCATCTTCGCCGTCGCCTTCAGCAGCTGGTCACTATTACTGTTTCCCTACGGCTCAGCCTATGAGCAGGCCCAGGTCGCGTTTTACATGGCGACGACGCTGGTCGGCTGCGTGTTCTGCCTGATGCATCTGCGGGCGGCCGCCCTGCTTCTGCTATCAATCGTTATCCTGAGCTTTTCGACGTATCTGGTTTCCACGCGCTCGCCTGTCTTCATCGCGATGGCCATCGACATGACGCTGGTCGGCGTCGCACTCGCCTTCATCATCGAGTTGTATTACCGGACTTTTGCCGGCGTGGTGCATGCGCAGCGCGAATTGCAGGTAAGCCAGGAGAAAACGCAAAGACTCAGCGACGACAACTTCAGACTGGCGAGCATCGACAGCCTGACCGACCTGCCCAACCGGCGCAGCTTCTTTGCCTCGTTGCGCGCGTTATCGGAGCAGACGCCCGCTGCCGGTGGCGGCTTCAACGTCGGCCTGATCGATCTCGACGGGTTCAAACAGGTCAACGATATCTACGGACATGCAAGCGGCGACCTCGTGCTGCAGGAAGTCGGCATGCGCTTGCTGGCGCTCGCGGAACCGGGCATCTTCTTCGCGCGCCTGGGCGGCGACGAGTTCGGCGTGCTGGCCCAGCACAAACTGCCGAATGAGACGCTCGTCGAGTTGGGAGAGCGCATCTGCGAAACGCTCGGCCAGCCCTATCGGGTGGCCGGCAATGTCGCCGAACTGACCGGAACGATCGGCTGGGCCGCGTTTCCTGAAGCGGGCACGACAGTCCAGCAGGTTTTCGAACGCGCCGACGCCGCCTTGTACGTCGGCAAGGAAGGGCGCCGCGGTACGCCTGTGATCTTCTCGACGGAACATGAGACCCGCATCCGGCGCTCGAGCCTCGTCGCCCAGGAACTCCGCCATGCGGACCTGGAGTCGGAACTGTTCCTCGAGTTTCAACCGATCTACGACGTGCTCACACAACGCACCATCGGCATGGAGGCGCTCGGGCGCTGGCACAACGCGCGGCTAGGCGCAGTCAGGCCAGAGGAATTCATTCGGATTGCCGAGCGTACCGATCTGATTCTGCGCGTCACCGAAGTGCTGCTGCGCAAAGCGCTGGATGAAGCATCGCGCTGGCCGTCCGACCTCTATCTGTCGTTCAATCTCTCCGCGATCGATATTTCGACTTCGCCGCGCGCTCGCCGCCTGGTCGATATCGTGCTGGGCAGCGGCGTGCCCGCGCATCACGTCAACTTCGAGATTACGGAAACCGCCGTCACGCGCGATTTCGAGCAGGCCCACTGCTCGCTGACGATGATCAAGCAAGCCGGCTGCCGCGTCTCGCTCGACGATTTCGGCACCGGTTATTCGAGCCTCAGCTACGTGCATCGCCTGCCCTTCGATACGATCAAGATCGACCGCAGCTTCATGACCGACGTGGATTCCAATAGCGCGTCGAAGAAGATCGTCAAGTCGGTGCTGGATCTGTGCAGAAACCTCGGACTTGAATGCATCGTGGAAGGACTCGAGACGTCGTCGCAAGCCGACGTCGTCAAGGCGCTGGGCGCTCGCGCGCTGCAGGGCTATCTGTTCGGCAGGCCGATGCGGGCAAGCGCCGTGCCGGCCTATCTGCAGACCATGCTTGGGCAAGGTGACGTCGTCGAGACGTAGAGGCTCTCCTCCCCTGCCTCGTGCGGACCAGCACGACACGCGCACCGCACACGTGCACGAAACCGCGCGACTAACCTAACGCGGCACAGTGTCGTATTCCAGCTCCGGATACCAGTCGCTGCCGCGGCCGCCGGGGGTCATGTCGAGCACCGTCCAGATCGGCATCACATCGGGTGCGCCGCGCGGATCCTGACCCGGGTCCGCTGTCGACGGTCCCATCTCCTCGGCCCAGAAGTGCCGCACCGTCCCGCCTGAACGCGTGAACACGTTGAAGGCGGGATTGTCGCCGCCATCCGGAACTTCGGCGGCGTAGTCGCGGTTGAACGTGTTGCCGCCCGACGAATACAGCCGCAGGTGCCGCCAGCCGCGCTCTTTCTTGAAGGCCACCAGCTTGTCGATTGGCGAGCGGCCGATCACCGCAAAGGCCACGCGTTGCAATATGTCGGGCATTTCGCCGTCGTACGCGCTCAGGAGCGAAGTGCACATCGAACAGGGGCGCTCGCGCTGCGGGCCGAACATCCAGTTGTAGGTGACGAGGGTGTCATGCGCGCCGAACATTTCGGAAAGCGTCACCGGGCCTGCCTCGCCCTCGAAGAGATAGTCTTGAGGCACGATACCGCCCGGCGGCAGCGCGCGGCGCTGGGCGGCCACACGTTCGATATGGCGGCGTAATTCGATTTCCTCGGCCAGCAGGTCGTTGCGCGCGCTGCGATATTCGGCGCTCTCGCCCGGAAAGCGCGCGGGAGATTCGGCCAGCAGCCGGGCCGGTTTCAACGTTTGTGCAGATGGGTCTACAGCATTCATCAGCCACCTCCTGTTGCGGCAACAAGGATTAAGGGCCCGATAGCGGCACGGCGTGACGCGACGCGACGCAGCCGCAAGCGCATCTTTTGCCCTTATATAGCCACGACGAACGGCTTGGCGGCGAATCGACAACGCCGGCGAAATATTTTGCGCCGCCTACGCGGCGGCAATCGAAACCTCATTGCAAGGTATCCTTTCCCGAAACAGCATGCGCGCGCCGGCGCACTTTTGCACCGTCACGGCGTCCGCCGCGCCGCCTATGAGGATGCCCCATGCCGCTTCGTCTGCCCCCGCTGCCCGCGCTTCGTTTTTTCGAAGCGGCCGGCAGGCATCAGAGTTTCAAGCTCGCCGCCGCGGAACTGAACGTCACGCCGAGTGCGATTAGCCACGGCATCGTCGGCCTCGAACAATCGCTCGGCGTCGAACTGTTCGTGCGCGAGCCGCGCGGAATTTCGCTGACGACGGCGGGCGCCGACTATCTGTCGTACGTATCCGAAGCCTTTTCGCTGATCGCGATCGGCACGCAGCGCCTGCCGAAC
Source organism: Paraburkholderia sediminicola (assembly GCF_902859805.1). Classification (GTDB taxonomy): domain Bacteria; phylum Pseudomonadota; class Gammaproteobacteria; order Burkholderiales; family Burkholderiaceae; genus Paraburkholderia; species Paraburkholderia sediminicola. The sequence continues at coordinate 7,559 of NZ_CADIKC010000001.1, forward strand.
CACCGCGCGAATCGCCCGATCGCGCTGAGTTGCGCGCCTACGCTCGCCTCGCGCTGGCTGTTGCCGCGCCTCGCCGCCTTTCGTGCGCGCTGGCCGGATGCGAACGTCACCGTCGATACCTCGCACCGTCAGGTCGGTTTTCCCGTCGACGGTTTCGATTTCGCCATTCGCCTGAGCCGCGCCCCGGTCGCGGGAACCGCGTGGACGCGTCTGTTCGGCGAACGCCTGGTGCCGGTGTGCAGCCCCGCGTACGTGGATAACCTGCGCGACGCGCATGGCAACATCGATCTGCGTCACGCGACGTTCATTCACGTGAACTCGGCGAGCGAGGACTGGCAGGCATGGTTCGACGGGGTCGCTATAGACGGAACCGCCACAGACGGCATCGACCTGAACGACGGCCTGCGCGTCGACACGATCCAGCTCGCTTTCGAAGCCGCGAGCATGGGCCTCGGCGTCGCACTCGGCAGACGGCCGCTGGTGGACTGCGATCTCGCGAGCGGCGCGCTCGTCGAAGCCAGTCCACACACGATTGCCTCCTCCACGGCATATTGGCTGGTGAGCGCGCAAAACACGGAAAGCGCGGCGAATCGCCCGGAACTGTCTGACTTCAAACGCTGGCTGCTCAGCGAGGCTGAACCGTTCACCAATCCATCCGATACTGCCGACGCGGAATCGCACGGCGCCAACCACTAGACCCTGCACGCCCCCTGCCTGGACAGGTGAGCCACGCTCACCCGTCGTCAAAATCTTTTCTTTTGCCGCTTCTGACGCTCGCTGCGACCATGGTGTCCAAGGAGATCAGAACCATGTCCACCGCCAACAGCAAACGCTTCGCCTTGCCGTTCAGTCAGACGACGCTCGTGATCATCGCCGGCGCGCTGATTCTGAGCGCCGCCATGGGCATCCGGCAGACCTTCGGCCTCTTCATCGGGCCGTTCTCGTTCGACCGCGGCCTGCCCGTCACGCTGATCGCTTTCGCCATCGCGCTGCACAACCTGGTGTGGGGTTTCGCGCAACCGTTCGCGGGCGCTGCAGCGGACCGCTATGGCTCGGCGCCGGTGGTCGCGTTCGGCGCGACAACATTCGCCGCGGGCCTGGGCGTCGCGGCGGTCGCGCCGTCGGGTCCGCTGCTGATCGTCGGTATGGGTTTGCTGGTCGGCATCGGCGTGAGTTGCACGACGTTCGGCGTGGTCTTGCCGGCAGTCGGCCGCATCGCGTCTCCAGAAAAACGCAGCATGGCGATGGGTCTCGTCAGCGCAGGCGGCTCGGCAGGACAGGTGCTGATGATCCCGCTCGTACAGAGCATTCGACTCAGCTCGGGTATCGCCACATCGCTCTTCGTGCTGGCCTTCCTGATGCTGCTGATCGCGCCGCTCGGCATCGTGCTCGACCGGCGTGCGAGCGTCGGCATGCAGCTGCAGGAGCCGCCCGCTGCGCCGCTTCGCAAGGTATTCGCTCAGGCGATCCGGCATCGGGGATATCGACTCCTGACGCTCGGCTTCTTCACCTGTGGATTTCAGCTCGCGTTCATCGCCACGCATCTGCCTGAGTATCTGACGCTGTGCCATATGCCCGTTGGGCTGGGCGCCACCGCGCTCGCGCTGATCGGCCTGTTCAACATGGCGGGCAGTTGGGGATGCGGCTGGCTGGGCGGCCGGTTCCGCCAGCACCATGTACTCGGCTGGCTTTACCTCATTCGAAGCGCGACGATCGGCGCCTTCTTCCTGCTGCCGAAGACCTCCGCTTCGGTCGTGATCTTCGCAGCGGTGATGGGGCTGACCTGGCTCGGGACCGTGCCGCTGACGAGCGGACTCGTGGCAAAAGTGTTCGGCACGCGGCACCTCGGCAGCCTCTTTGGTGTCTGCTTTCTGAGCCACCAGATCGGCTCGTTTCTCGGCGCGTGGCTAGGCGGCCTGGTGTTCGATCTGACGGGATCGTATTCGCTGCTGTGGGAAGCGACGGTCGTCGCAGGACTCGTCGCGGCGATGCTGCACTTCCCGATCGACGACAAGGCCGTCAGCACGCCCGCAATCAGGTCCAAGCCGGCGGCTGCCTGAGGGTTCAGGCGCGCGCGTGTGCGAACACGTATCCGCACGCGCCGCGAATCCGCTACTCACAGCGCCGATGCTATTTACGCGGCGCGTCCGCCGCCGCTTTCGGCACACGCCCCATCAGATAGAACTCGTCGTTTGGCCGCATTGAAATGACGTTGGCCATCCGGTTCGACAAACCGAAAAATGCGGTGATGGCCGCGATATCCCACACGTCTTCATCCGAGAAGCCGTGCTTACGCAGCGTCTGAAAATCGGCATCGTCGACCGTGCCGGATTCGCGGCAGACCTTCAGCGCAAAATCGAGCATCGCCTTCTGACGCGCCGTAATATCCGCCTTGCGATGATTGACGGCCACCTGATCCGCAAGCAGCGGCGCCTTGTCGTAGATGCGCAGAATCGCGCCATGCGCGACCACGCAATACAGGCACTGATTCACCGCGCTCGTGGCGACGACGATCATCTCGCGCTCGCCCTTGGTGAGGCCGCCTTCTTTCAGCATCAACGCGTCGTGGTACGCAAAGAACGCGCGGAATTCATCCGGCCGGTGCGCCAGCGTCAGAAAAACGTTCGGGACAAAACCGGCTTTCTCCTGCACTTCGAGAATCCGGGCGCGGATGTCGTCCGGCCACGCGCCAGGCTCCGGCACGGGATAGCGGCTAATGGGCTGCGCGTTTGCCATGGGGCGTCTCCGTTGTATCTGTATGTGCACGACGATTGTAGCGAACTTCGACCCGCTGCCGTTCCGGTCAATCTGGCGCGTTGCTCCGCGCTGAGCAGCGGCAGGGAGAGGCCGCGCAGGGGCGCCGCAGCACGATCAATCGCTCCATACCCTTGAATTTTTTCAGGTACTCGGCCCGCCCCGCAGCGTCATTTCACAAACCTGTGCTTAAATCCGAAGTTCGTGCTGCTGCGTTCGTGCCGCCTGCCTGCTGAACGAGCCATGCACTCGGCCGCTGCCCGGCGAGAACAGGCCCTGCACGACGTGTTCGCAACGCGCCCCGGCGAGGCACGGGCACGGGTTGTCCAGATCCCTTCATCGCATCAACAGGAGCGTGGTTGTGTGGCATTTTCCGGTTGCTATTCCACCCTCGCTGGGCGTGTGGGCCGTCTTCATGAGCGTGCTCGTCACACAACTTGGGCTGCCGATTCCGGCAGCACCGATGCTGATCCTCGGCGGCACCATGGCTGCCATGGGCCAGACCTCTTATGCCAGCGTCATTGGGGCCGCCGTCTGCGCCACGCTGCTGGCGGACTCGCTATGGTTCTTCACCGGACGAACCTACGGCCGGCGCTTGTTGAATCAACTGGTGCGCTTCTCACTCTCGCTCGACACCACCGTCCGTGTCGCACGCAATACCTATGAACGGTACGGCGCACCGATTCTGACCGTCGCCAAGTTCCTGCCGGGGCTCGGTCTGATCTCGGCGCCGCTGCTCGGCACCACGCCAATCAACGTCGGCGTGTTTCTGCTGTGGGATTTTGTCGGCGCGATGCTGTGGGCCAGCGTGTGGGTGATCGGCGGCGCCGCGCTTGACGATCAGATCGTGCAACTCGTTCTGCTGGTACGCCATCACGGCGGCACGATTTTCGACGCGTTCGCAGCGATCTTCCTTGCCGTGCTCGTCTATCGCTACGTGCGGCGCTGGCAGTTTCGCCGCTGGCTCGCGCATATCCGCATTTCGCCGGACCAGCTCGACGAACTGATGAAGTCCAATGAGCCGCCGCTGATCCTCGATGCCCGGCCGCACGGCATCCGCGCGAAAGAATCACACCGGATAGCGGGTGCGCAGCTGTTGGACCTCGATTCGCCCGAGCCCTTGCATCCCGAGTTGCTGAAACGACCGATTGTCGTCTACTGCGTGTGTCCTAACGAGGCGACGGCCAAGCGGATCATCGCCCAGTTGCATCGGAAGAATATTCACCACGTCAAAGCGCTCAAGGGCGGCCTCGACGCGTGGGAAAAACGCGGCTATCCGGTCGAGCCGCTGCCACCCGACTTCGAAACGGCGATGGCCCATATGGCGGAAGACGAGGGCAACGAGGGCGAATACACCGTACGGGCGCGATTGGCGAAGTGACGGCAGGTGCCTGAATCCACCCCAAAAAACACCACGGACTGCATTAAAAACCACTTGCGCATCACCCTCAATGTGTGCAACATGCATATATGCATGTTGCACACATTGAGGTGTCGCTATGACGCAGCGCACAGAAAACCTGCTTGGCGTGCTTGCCCTGCTGGTTACGGACGAGATGAACGCGCAGCCTACCGTGGCCGCGCTCGCGGGCCCCACTGCCCGCGCCATGCTCAACGCGATCGGTCAATATCCCGATTCATCCATTGAAGTTTTACGCGAGGCGGTCGATCTTTCGCATCCAGCCGCGGTCCGCGCCGTTGCGGGCCTGGTGGACGCCGGTCTCGTCGAAAAGAAATCCGGCACGGATAAACGTTCCGTCGCGCTTGCCTTGACCGCTTCCGGCAAGCGTGAGGCCAAACGCCTGCAAACGGCGCGCGACCAGATGCTCCAGCGCATCGTCGGGCAGCTCGACGAGGGCGAACGCGCCGTGCTCGAAAGCCTGCTGATCAAGATCCTGTGGAATGAGACCCGCGATCCGGCGCACGCCATGCAACTGTGCCGCCTTTGCGACGACGGCCCCTGCCTGAAAGCCGGCTGCCCGGTCGAATGCCGCGAACAGGGTCTGCCCATGCCTGCGCGGAGCGGCACATGAATACCGTCACGCCGGTGCGCTGGCCGGCAATCGCCGCGCTGACCACCGTGTCTGCGCTCTCGCAGATCGGCCAGTTCGGCATAGGTTTCATGGTGCTGCCGGTGTGGCTCGCGCAGCGCGGCCTCGACGCACCGCGCGCCGGCCTCTTTTCCGCTTCGCAATGGACCGGCATGCTGGCCGGCTTGCTGCTCGCGCCGTGGCTGATGGAGCGGATCGGTGCGAAGCGCACGGTATCGCTCGGTCTCGCCGCCACGGTGCTTGCGTTCGCAACGATGAACGCGCTGTGGTGGCCGCTGTGGCTCGTGCCCGGTCTGTTGACGGGGCTCGGCATCGGGTTGCGTTGGATCGCCAATGAAACGTGGCTCTATCGGCTTGTGCCGGCCGAATCGAGCGGACGTGTCGTGGGCGTCCACGAAGCCCTGATTGCCAGCGCCGGCGTCATCGGCCCGGCGTTGGCGGTGTGGTGTGCAGTCGACGGACGGATTACGTTCGCGGCCGGCGCGGCCTTCACGTTTGCAGCGGCCCTCCCGTTGTGGCTGACTGCGTCGGACGACAGGCCCGCTGCTGTCAAATCAACACAGCCTGCCCGAACAGACAGCGCCTCGAAAAGCCTCCCTATTGGCCCAATGGTCAGCCTCGGCATGGTGGTCGTCGCGGCAGGCGGCATCGGCGATGGCGCGCTCTACGGCCTCTTCCCGCTCTTTGCCGACGCCCACGGCCTCAGCACCACACAGACGGCCACGCTACTCACGCTATTCGGTGTCGGCGGCATGGCGCTGCAATTTCCAGTCGGCTGGTTCGCGGATCGCGCGGGCCTGGCGGCCACGGTGATCGTCTGCGCCGCGCTCAGCACGCTGGCGATCTGCGGTTTCGCGCTCGCCGCACCCGCCTCATGGCTCGCCGGCGCAAGCGCGTTGCTGCTCGGCGGCATGAACAGCGCGTACATCACACTCGGCATGGTCGCGGCGGCATGCAGCGACAAGGCCGCGCTCACGCGCAACATGCGGCTGGTGTCGCTCACCTTCACCGCGAGTTCGATCGTGGGGCCGCTCATTGCCGGCTTCGCCATGAAAGCACGCGGCAGCGACATGCTGTTGTGGCAACTGGCGATCATGAGCGGCGCGCTCGTTGTCTACACGCTCGGCTTGCGCGAAGGCCGGCGTCAGCCCGATCGATCGTCGTCGATGGGCTAACGCCTGCATTTCGCTTCAAGGCGATTGAACGTGCCTAGCGTTCAGCGACCTTCTTCTGCCGCCAGAGACACAACAGATCGCAGGCGATATGCGCAGCGGCAATCGCCGTGATTTCGCTCTGGTCATAAGCGGGCGCCACTTCCACTACATCCGCGCCCACCAGGTTCAATGCACCCAGTCCACGCACAATGGCCAGTCCCTGTGCCGACGACAAACCGCCGGCCACCGGCGTGCCCGTGCCCGGCGCAAACGCCGGATCGAGACAGTCAATATCGAAGGTCAGATACGCGGGCCGCTCGCCGACAATCGACGTGATCCGCTCCACCGCTGCTCGCGTGCCATGTTCATGGACCCATGCGGCGTCGAGGATATTGATCCCCATGAAGTCGTCGTTCCACGTGCGAATGCCGACCTGCACCGAAGTCTTCGGATCGATCAGGCCGTCTTTCACCGCCTTGTAGAACATCGAACCGTGATTCAGGCTGTCCGGGCTATCGTCGGCCCAGGTATCGCAGTGGGCGTCGAAATGGATCAGCGAAAGCGGTTTGCCGTACTTCTCCGCATGCGCGATCAGCAACGGATACGTAATGTAGTGATCGCCGCCGAGCGTCAGCATCTTCGCGTCCGAACGCAGGATCGTGCGCGCATGCTCGACGATCGACTCCTTGATCGTCATGGGATTGTGCGCGTCGAACCAGCAGTCGCCGTAGTCCGTCACGGCGAGGTCGTCGAACGGATTGAAGCCCCACGGATACGGGTGCAGTTCCGACAATTGCACGCTCGCCGCGCGCACCGCCGCCGGGCCAAGACGCGCGCCCGAACGGAACGTGGTGGCGAGATCGAGCGGCACGCCGGAGACTACGACGTCAACGCCGTCGAGTTCGCGGGTGTACTTGCGGCGCATGAACGACAACACACCCGCATAGGTGTTTTCGATCGACGAGCCATAAAGCGACGGACGACGGATCGCGCCGTCGCCATAAACGAGTTCAGTCATGGGATGACCTGATACCTAAACATGCCAGCGTTGCACGCGGGGCTTCCAGGTAATGCGTGCAACGTCCGGCCTCGGATTCATTGGGAACGCGACGGCGTTTCTTTCAAACGCCGCCGCGCTGGCTTGCGAATCCTTTAGCGCAGCCGAACGAGCGTGGACTTCAGCTCGGTGTACTTCTCCAGCGCGTGCAACGACTTGTCACGGCCGTTGCCCGATTGCTTGTAGCCGCCGAACGGGAAGTTCATGTCCCCGCCTTCGTCGTAGCAATTGACCCATACCGTACCGGCGCGCAGCTTGCGCGACACTTCATGCGCGGTGGTGAGGTTCGAGGTCCAAACAGCGGCGGCGAGACCATATTCGCTGTCATTAGCGATCCTGATCGCTTCTTCAACCGTGTCGAATGTAATCACCGACAACACCGGCCCGAAGATTTCCTCGCGCGCAACCTTCGCACCGGAAGCCGGAATCTCGAAGATGGTCGGTTCGATATAGAAGCCGCCGGTCTCCTGCTTGACGCGCGAACCACCCAGCAGCAGCTTGGCTTCAGCGCGCCCCGCTTCGATATAGCCGAGCACGCGTTCGAGCTGCACGTTGTCGACAATCGCGCCCATCGAGGTTTGCGGATCGAGCGGATTGCCCGGCGTATAGCTGCGCGCGGCGGCGATCAGCTTGTCGAGGAACACGTCCTTGATGTCTTTGTGCACGAGCAGGCGTGAACCCGCGGTGCACATTTCACCCATGTTGTAGAAGATCGCGCCGGCCGCCGCGTTTGCCGCACGGTCGAGGTCGGGGCAATCGGGCATCACGATGTTCGGCGACTTGCCGCCGAGTTCGAGCCACACGCGTTTCAGGTTCGACTGACCGGCGTATTGCATGATCAGCTTGCCGACGTTGGTCGAGCCGGTGAAGGCGAGACAGTCCACGTCCTGATGCAGCGCCAGCAGCTTGCCCGGTTCGCCCGCGCCCGGGATCACGTTGAACACGCCGGCGGGGATGCCCGCATCCAGCGCAAGTTGAGCGAGGCGAATCGCGGTGAGCGGCGACTTCTCCGATGGCTTCAAAACCACGCTGTTACCCGCGGCCAAAGCCGGGCCGAACTTCCACGCCGCCATCATGATCGGGAAATTCCACGGCACGACGGCCGCAACCACACCGATCGGCTCACGCGTGACGAGACCCACCAGATGATGATCGGCCGGCGCGACTTCGCCGCCGACCTTGTCGATGGCTTCGGCGAACCACTCGACGCAATAGGCCGCGCCCGGCACGTCCACCGTGGTGGTGTCGGCGATCGGCTTGCCTGCGTCCAGCGTTTCAAGCAGCGAGAGTTCGTCCATGTGCTCGCGGATCGACGCAGCCCAGCGCAACAGAATCGCCTTGCGTTTGCGCGGATTGAGGCCGGACCACACGCCGGAGTCGAACGCACGGCGTGCGGCGGCCACGGCGGCGTCGACATCCGCCGCGCCGCTATCGGCCACCTTGGCGAGCAGCTTGCCGTCGATCGGGCTCAGGCAGTCAAACGTGCGGCCGCCTGCGGCGTCACGGTACTCGCCGTCGATAAACGCACGGCCTTCGATCGAAAGCGTAGCGGCTTTGTCTTGCCAGAAAGCGAGAGATTTCTTGTCCATCAGGATGCCTCAATGTTATGCGCTCGACGCACGCCGGCTCCGACTTCGAGCGGCCTGGAACTGCGTCGCGGCGCGTTGGCGCGGAGTCTTTAGAACGTGGGCGGCGAATTGGCCGACACGATCTCGCAGAGATGCTCCGCGCTGGGATTGCGAAAACGATGCGGTAGACGGCTTTCGAAGTAATAGCTGTCACCGGGGTCGAGCAGCCACGTGACACCATCCACGGTCAGTTCGATCTGACCGCTGACGACTACGCCGCCCTCGTGCCCCTCGTGCTCCAGCATTTCCGGTCCGGTATCCGACAGCGGCTGATAGACCTCGCGCAGAATGCCCATGTTGCGGTCTTTCACACTGGAGCCAGCGAGATAGAACTCGATCGACTCATTGCCGAGATTCGGCATGTCGGCACGGCGCGACACGACAGAGCGCTCCACCTCGACTTCAAAGGTGAAGAACTCGGCGAGACTCATCGGTATGCATTCAAGCAGTTTCTTCAGCGATCCAACCGACGGACTCACCCGGTTCTGTTCGATCAGCGAGATCGTGCCGTTGGTCACCCCCGCCCGTTTCGCCAGCTCGCGCTGGGACAGACCATTCTTCTTACGGATGTACTGCAGGCGGGTCGCAACTTCTATGGACATCGCTAGGTTCTCTGACATGGGAGACGATCGGGCGCGTGGACTCGGGCAACGTGTGCCCGCGAGTGTTGAATATTCTAATCACTTTAATCGTTGCGCCGCTGGGGAAAACCCTGAAAGGATTCCGAAATATGATTTGCGCAACGAATGTTCCCACTGACCGGGATTCCAGGGACACCCTCGGGAAAGCCCTGATAAATCTTTTATAAAAATGATTTGACGGCATTATTGGCTCGTATACGATGGTTCTCAGGCGATCGTCATGCCGGCGTCACGAAACACGAACGTGTGTTTCTGATGCAGCGAACCCGGTTCGCAACGGTCAGAGACGGTCATCCCAGCGTCATGTTTCTTTAAACGCCCTGTGCGTTTTTCGAGCAAGCGTTCAATACTTTCAACGTCGCTAGTCGAGTGTAATCGTGAGAGTCCGAGGCCCTTTGGTGAGATGGAATCGAAGTCAGGCGAGTTGTCCTCGCGCTGACGGCGCCATCGCCGACGGCAGCAACGGCAGCCTTGCGTTCCGCCGCTTCCTGTCCGTCTTCACGATCCTGTCCCGCCGTTCAGTTCGACGTCACAACTCCATCTCCGCGCGCGCCTTCATTGCTGTGCGCACGGACGAAGTCGCCTCGCTGCTGCCGTAGCGCCTCCCCCTTTTCCGTCGTTCGATTCGTCCGTTTGCGTGAGCGCGCTCTCTTGAGCCATGCGTTCGTGCGTGTGCGGTGCCGTCTGCCGCACAGCGCTTCATGCGGATCAGATCAGTTGCGCACCGCAACGGGCCGAATCGAACGACACATCTAATTACCACGCGCGGCGCGTCCCGCTGACGACGACCGCCTGCATTACCGGTGGCTTGACGCCTTGCGTCCGGCTGCGGAATGTTGCCGCGCCGTGTTTAACGTTGTTCATGCCGCGTCCCGCGGGGAACATACACGTCTATCTGATATGCGAAACAAACCCCTCGTCGGCATCAGCGCCGACAGAACGATGATGGGAGTCCACCCGTCGCACGTCACCGGCGAGAAGTACATCGCCGCGATCGTGGACGGCTCGCAGGCGCTGGCCATGTTGCTGCCGGCGCTCGGCGAACGTCAGTCCACCGAAGACGTGCTGGCTGCTGTCGACGGCTTACTGTTCACCGGCAGCTATTCGAATGTCGAGCCGCACCGCTACGGCGGCCATCCCAGTGCACCGGGCACGCTGCACGACGCCGCACGCGATGCGACGACGCTGCCGCTGCTGCGCGCCGCGATCGCCGCAGGCGTGCCGGTGCTGGCGGTATGCCGGGGCTTTCAGGAAATGAACGTGGTATTCGGCGGGACGTTGCATCAAAGCGTTCACGCGGTGGCCGGGTTGAACGACCATCGCGAGAACAAGGAAGACGACCTCGACGTGCAATACGCACCGTCGCATTCGATCACGCTGACGCAGGGCGGCTTGTTGCAGCGCCTCGCGGGCGGCACGAATGAAGCGCGTGTGAATTCATTGCACGGTCAGGGCGTCGAGCGGCTGGGCGTGGGTCTGGTGGCAGAAGCCACCGCGCCGGACGGATTGATCGAAGCGGTGAGCGTGAAAGATGCGCGTGCCTTCGCGCTGGGTGTGCAGTGGCACCCGGAATGGAAGCATGCCAACGACGCGCTTTCCACCGCGATCTTTCGCGCCTTCGGCGACGCCTGCCGCGATCGAATGCGCACCAAGGCCGGCTATGGCGCGGCATCCGCCGCTGCCACGCATGCCTGAGCCGGTCGCGCACCAAAACTGAGAGAATAACCATGCATGAAATCGACGACTTCCTGAAGAAGAACCGCGTCACCGAAATCGAAGCGATCATTCCGGATATGGCCGGGATCGCACGCGGCAAGATCATTCCGCGCAGCAAGTTCGAATCCGGCGAATCCATGCGCTTGCCGCAGGCGGTGATGATCCAGACCGTCACAGGGGACTATCCGGAAGACGGCACGCTCACCGGCGTCACCGACCCGGACATGGTCTGCGTTCCGGACGCCAGCACCATCCGCATGATTCCGTGGGCCGTCGATCCGACCGCCCAGGTGATCCACGATTGCGTTCACTTCGACGGCACGCCCGTCGCCATCTCGCCGCGCCGTGTGTTGCGCCGCGTGCTGGAACTCTACAAGGCCAAAGGCTGGAAGCCGGTTATCGCGCCGGAACTGGAGTTCTACCTGGTCGACATGAACAAGGACCCGGATCTGCCGCTGCAACCGCCGATCGGCCGTACGGGCCGTCCGGAAACCGGCCGTCAGGCGTACTCGATCGAAGCGGTCAACGAATTCGATCCGCTGTTTGAAGACATCTATGAATACTGCGAAGTGCAGGAACTGGAAGTCGATACGCTGATTCACGAAGTCGGCGCCGCGCAGATGGAAATCAACTTCATGCACGGCGACCCGTTGAAACTCGCCGACAGCGTGTTCCTGTTCAAGCGCACGGTGCGTGAGGCCGCGCTGCGTCACAAGATGTATGCGACTTTCATGGCCAAGCCGATGGAAGGCGAACCGGGCTCGGCAATGCACATGCACCAGAGCCTCGTGGACGAAGAAACCGGCCACAACCTGTTCACGGGTGCGGACGGCAAGCCCACATCGCTTTTCACCGGCTATATCGCGGGCCTGCAGAAATACACGCCGGCACTGATGCCGATTTTCGCGCCGTACATTAACTCGTATCGCCGCCTGTCGCGCTTCATGGCCGCGCCGATTAACGTGGCATGGGGTTACGACAACCGTACCGTGGGTTTCCGGATTCCGCATTCGGGCCCGGCTGCGCGCCGCATCGAAAACCGCATTCCGGGCGTGGATTGCAATCCGTATCTGGCGATTGCCGCGACGCTGGCTGCCGGCTATCTTGGCATGACGCAAAATCTGGAACCGACCGAGCCGCTGCTCAGCGACGGTTACGAACTGCCCTACCAGTTGCCGCGCAATCTGGAAGAAGGGCTGACGCTGATGGGTGCGTGTGAACCGATGGCCGAGATTCTCGGCGAGAAATTCGTCAAGGCCTACCTCGCACTGAAAGAAACCGAATACGAAGCGTTTTTCCGCGTGATCAGTTCGTGGGAACGCCGGCATTTGCTGCTGCACGTCTAAGACTTTTGTCGACGACGTCGCCCGCAAACGCAAAAAAATTGGAGGCAGTATGAACTACAGAACAGAAGAAGTCGCTTACGTGCAACCGGCCATTCAACCCAGCGCCGCTGCAAGCGCACAGGCCACGCAACAACGCAGCACCGCCGAATACCGCGCGCTCGACGCCGCGCACCATATCCATCCGTTTTCGGATATGGGCTCGCTCAATCGCGCCGGCAGCCGCGTGATCGTCAAGGCACACGGCGTGTACCTGTGGGATTCGGACGACAACAAGATCATCGACGGCATGGCCGGTTTGTGGTGCGTGAACGTCGGTTATGGCCGCAAGGAACTGGCCGACGCAGCGTACCGCCAGATGCAGGAACTGCCCTTCTACAACACGTTCTTCAAGACGACGCACCCGCCGGTGATCGAACTGTCGGCCCTCCTCGCCGAGCTGGCGCCGGAACCGTTCAACCACTTCTTCTATTGCAACAGCGGCTCGGAAGGCAACGACACCGTGCTGCGCATCGTCCATCAATATTGGGCGACGCAAGGCAAGCACTCGAAGAAGGTCGTGATCTCGCGCAAGAACGGCTATCACGGTTCGACGATCGCGGGCGGCACACTGGGCGGCATGGGCTACATGCATGAACAGATGCCTTCGAAGGTCGAGAACATCGTGCATATCGACCAGCCGTATTTCTTCGGCGAAGCAGAAGGCAATCTGACGCCGGAAGAATTCGCTCTGGCCCGAGCGCAACAACTCGAAGCGAAGATTCTCGAAATCGGCGCGGATAACGTGGCCGCGTTTATCGGCGAGCCTTTCCAGGGCGCGGGTGGCGTGATTTTCCCGGCATCAACGTATTGGCCGGAAATCCAGCGCATCTGCCGCAAGTACGACATCCTGCTGGTCGCCGACGAAGTCATCGGCGGCTTCGGCCGGACCGGCGAATGGTTCGCGCATCAGCACTTCGGTTTCGAGCCGGATCTGATCACGCTGGCCAAGGGCCTGACAAGCGGCTATGTGCCGATGGGCGCGGTCGGTCTGCATGATCGCGTCGCCAAAGCGATTATCGAAAACGGCGATTTCAATCACGGCCTCACCTACTCCGGCCATCCGGTAGCCGCAGCCGTGGCGCTCGCCAACCTGAAGCTGCTGCGCGACGAGAAGATCGTCGAGCTCGTCAAGACCGACACGGGTCCGTACTTCCAGAAGAAGCTGCGCGACACCTTCGCCAATCACCCGATCATCGGCGAAATCTCCGGTGCGGGTCTGGTAGCCGGTCTGCAACTCGCAGAAGACCCGAAAGCGCGCAAGCGCTTTGCCAATGGTGGTGAAGTCGGCACGATCTGCCGTGACTTCTGCTTCAACGGCAACCTGATCATGCGCGCCACCGGCGACCGGATGCTTCTGTCGCCGCCGCTCGTGATCAACAAGCTGGAAATCGACGAGATCGTTGCGAAGGCCAAATACGCCATCGACGCGACCGCACAACAACTCGGAATTTCGTAACGGCAGTTCGTTCCGGCATGGGCACACCCACGATACGCGCTCATGCCGGTTCTTCACATCAAGGGAAAAAACCATGAGCGTTTGTCATCTTCGTCATGCGGTCGCGGGGGCCGCGCTTCTCGCCTTCACGGGTTTTGCGGCGTTGTCGGTTACGCCGGCCCTTGCGGCCGACACGGAACTGAATGTGTACAACTGGTCGGACTACATCGCGAAGGACACGATTCCAAACTTCGAGAAGCAGGACGGCATTCACGTCAAATACGACAACTACGATAGCGACGATACCTTGCAGGCCAAACTGCTGGCAGGCAGCTCCGGTTATGACATCGTGGTGCCGACGTCGAACTACATGGCCAAGCAGATCCAGGCCGGTGTGTATCAGAAGCTCGACAAGTCGAAGCTGCCGAACCTGTCGAACCTCGACCCCGTGCTGATGAAGATGATCTCCGACGCCGATCCGGGCAACCAGTACGGTGTGCCTTGGGCTTACGGCACTGACGGTATCGGCTACAACGTGCAAGCCGTGCAGAAGGCGCTCGGCGCCAATGCGCCGGTGGACAGCTGGGCACTGGTCTTCGACCCGGCCAATCTGTCGAAGCTAAAAGGTTGCGGCGTGTCGTTCCTCGACCAGGCAGTCGACGTATTTGCCGCGACGCTCCAATACATGCATAAGGATCCGAACAGCACGAACCCCGCCGACTATCAGGCCGCGTTCGAAGTGCTGAAGAAAGTCCGCCCGTATATCACCCAATTCAATTCATCCGGCTACATCAACGACCTCGCTAACAACGACATCTGCGTCGCGGTGGCATGGTCCGGCGACGTCGGCATCGCCAGCCGCCGTACCGCTGAAGCCAAGCGTTCGTATCAGGTGAAATTCTCGAACGTGAAGGAAGGCGGTCTGCTGTGGTTCGACGTGATGGTGATTCCGAAAGACGCACCGCATCCGGAAGCCGCGCTGAAGTGGATCAACTACATTGAAGATCCGAAGGTCAACGCAGCGATTACCAACGAAGTGTTCTATCCGACTGCGAACAAGGCCGCGCGCCAGTTCGTGATACCGGGTGTTTCACAGGACACGACTGTTTATCCGGGCGATGAAGTGTTGAGCAAAATGACACTGATGAAGCCGATGCCCACCGACATTCTGCGCCTTGAAAATCGTCTTTGGGCGCAGCTTAAAACCGGCCATTGATTAAGCCAAACTAAAAAGAATCGATCCCGCGCTCAGGGATCGCTCGAACCCTGAGCGCATGAATAGTAGTAACGTAGTCAGCCTGCGCGCTTAAGTCCCACCTGTGCGCAGTCCCATGTTTTCCGATCGCAGCGCATCTTGCGAGCCGCCTTAGGCGACTCGTATGGAGACACTTGCGCTCGCGATCCGCAAGGAATGGTTACATCATGAACTCGACGACACAAAAAAGCGTAGCCGGCGCCACCCAGATGGCCCGCCCCGCACCGGCGACAAAATCGAAATCGGACGAATTCGTTCGCATCGAAAATGTCGTTAAGAAATTCGGCGACAGTACTGCTGTCGACAACGTCAACCTGAGCATTGCGAAGAATGAATTGTTCGCGCTGCTCGGCAGCTCCGGCTGCGGCAAGTCCACGCTCCTGCGCATGCTCGCAGGGCTCGAGTCGGTCACGTCCGGCCGCATTTTCGTCGACGGCGAAGACCTCGCCGCGATGCCGCCGTACAAGCGACCGGTCAACATGATGTTCCAGTCGTATGCGCTGTTCCCGCATATGAGCGTTGAAGCGAATATCGCGTTCGGCCTCAAGCAGGAAGGCACGCCGAAGAACGAGATCAAGGAGCGTGTTGCCGACGCGCTCAATCTCGTGCAGATGAGCAAATACGCGCAACGCAAGCCGCACCAGTTGTCCGGCGGACAGCAGCAGCGTGTGGCGCTGGCCCGCTCGCTCGTCAAGCGCCCCAAGCTGCTGCTGCTCGACGAGCCGATGTCGGCGCTCGACAAGAAGATCCGTCAGAAGACCCAGCTCGAACTGGTGAACATCATCGAGAAGGTCGACGTGACCTGCGTGATGGTGACGCACGATCAGGAAGAAGCCATGACGATGGCCGGACGCCTCGCCGTGATGAGCGAAGGCCGCATCGTGCAGATCGGCTCGCCCAGCCAGGTGTACGAGTTTCCGAATAGCCGCTTCTCGGCCGAGTTCATCGGCTCGACCAACCTGTTCGAAGGCACCGTGGTTGCCGATGAACCGGACCACATCTTCGTGGAAAGCGAAGACCTCGAATCGCGCATTTACGTGAGCCACGGCATTACCGGCCCGCTCGGTATGCCCGTGGGCATCTCGGTGCGTCCGGAACGCGTGAAGGTCTCGCTCGACAAGCCCTCGACGCCGCACAACTGGGCACGCGGCGTGGTGTCGGATGTCGCGTACATGGGCAGCTATTCGCTGTATCACGTGCGCCTGCCGAGCGGCAAGACAGTCGTGTCGAATCTCTCCAGCTCGCACCTGATGAGCGAAGGTGCGCCGTCCTATAACGACGACGTGTTCGTCTACTGGTCGCCGGCTAGCGGCGTGGTGCTGACGCAATGAGCAATCCCACTACCTCCCCTGCGGCGCTCGGCGCGCCGTCCGGCAGCCGCCTGCTCGGCTCGCTGAAAAAACGCCTCTCGATCCTGGTGCCCTCGGGCCGCACGACCGTGATCGGCGTGCCGTTCATGTGGCTCTTCGTGTTCTTCGCGTTGCCGTTCGTGCTGGTGCTGAAAATCAGCTTCGCCGATCTGCGCCTGGGCATTCCTCCGTACACGGATCTCGTGACGGTCAAGGACGGCATGGTGCACTTCGCCATGCAGCTCAGCCATTACGCCTTCCTGCTGCAGGACGATCTGTACGTCGCCACGTACATCAGCTCGCTGAAGATGGCCGCAATCTCGACCTTCTTCTGCCTGTTGATCGGCTACCCGATTGCGTACTACATCGCGCGGTCCGAGCCGACCAAGCGCAACCTGCTGATGATGGGCGTGATGCTGCCGTTCTGGACGTCGTTCCTGATCCGCGTCTATGCATGGATCGGCATCCTGAAGGACGACGGCCTGCTCAATCACACGTTGATGTCCATCGGCATGATTCATTCACCGTTGCGCCTCTACCACACGGATATTGGCGTCTATATCGGCATGGTTTATTCGTATCTGCCGTTCATGGTGATGCCGCTGTATGCGCACCTGGTGAAGATGGATCTGACGCTGCTCGAAGCGGCCTACGACCTCGGTTGCAAACCGTGGACCGCCTTCACGCGCATCACCTTGCCGCTGTCGAAGAACGGCATTATCGCCGGCAGTCTGCTGGTGTTCATTCCGGCGGTCGGCGAGTACGTGATTCCTGAACTGCTGGGCGGCGCCGATACGCTGATGATCGGCCGCGTGATGTGGGATGAATTCTTCAACGATATGGACTGGCCGATGGCATCCGCTGTCACCGTCGCCATGGTTCTACTGCTGCTCGTGCCGATGGCCGTGTTCCAGTACTACCAGGTCAAGGAACTGGAGGGCGCGAAATGATCAAGCCAAATAGAACGCTTTCCAATAGCGTACTGACGTTCGGGTTTCTGTTTCTGTATATCCCGATCATCAGCCTGGTCGTGTATTCGTTCAACGAGTCAAAGCTCGTTACGGTCTGGTCCGGCTTTTCGCTCAAATGGTATGGCGCATTGCTGCAGGACGGAGAACTGCTCAGTGCAGCGTGGTTGTCGCTGAAAATCGGTCTGCTGACCGCGTGTGCGTCAGTGGTGATCGGCACATGGGCAGGCTTCGTGCTGGCCCGCTTCGGACGCTTTCGCGGCTTCACGCTGTTCGCCGGCATGATCAACGCGCCGCTCGTGATTCCTGAAGTGATTCAGGGCATCTCGCTGCTGCTGCTGTTCGTCGCGCTCGAACAGATGCTCGGCTGGCCGAAGGGCCGCGGTCTCTTCACGATCTGGATCGGCCACGTGATGCTGTGCGTTTCGTACGTGGCGATCATCGTGCAATCGCGGGTGAAGGAGCTCAACAAGTCGCTCGAAGAAGCCGCACTCGATCTCGGCGCAACGCCCTTCAAGGTGTTCTTCCTGATCACGCTGCCGCTGATCTCGCAAGCTCTGATGTCCGGCTGGCTGCTGTCGTTCACGCTGTCGTTCGACGATCTCGTGCTCTCCGCGTTCCTGTCGGGTCCTGGTTCGACCACGCTGCCGCTCGTCGTGTTCTCGCGTGTTCGTCTTGGCCTGAATCCGGAAATGAACGCGCTCGCCACGATCTTCATCACCACGGTGACGATCGGCGTGATCGCCGTCAACCGCTGGATGCAGGTGCGTGAGCGCAAGCGCAACCGCGACATGCAGATGGCGTTCGCACTCGCCGAAGCCGCCGACCCGTTGCCGTTAGCACCACAACAAGCCACCGTACGGAAGTCGCTCGATACGGCAAGCGCATAAGAAGTCCTTTTGCAATACGACCAATAAGGAGAATTTGCATGAGAAAGAAGCTCATCTGTCTGTTGGTGGCGGGGAGTTTGCCAGGCTTTGCCATGGCAGACGCCACCAGCGACCAGATCAAGGCGCTACAGGCCCAGCTCAACGCACTGCAAAAGGAAGTGAAGCAGTTGCGTTCCGAGGTAGCGTCCAAGCCGAAGGCGGCCGCAGCTGCCACCGCGGCACCGGCTCCGGCTGTGGTGGCAGCGCCGGTCGACATTTCCTCGCCGGATTACGGCAAGGCCCAGGCGACGCTGACCAACGATCAGGTCGATACGATGAAGCAGCAGATCGCCAATCAGCAGTTGAAGGTCGACTCGCTGGTGGACGCTGCGAACACGGGGCCGATCGCCGGCTTGTCGGTGACCGGTTATATCGATCCGACGTACATGTATAACCGCGCGCAGAGCAGCTCGTCGTTCCTGTTCGCGAACCACGAAAGCAGCTACAACTACTTCAACAGCACGTTCGGCGATCTGTACCTCGACATCAAGAAGACCTTCGGTGTCGGCCCGATGGCGCCGTCGGCCGAAATCACCTTGATGCCGAACCGCGGCAACGGTATTACGCTGCTGCAGAACGAGCATGGCAACATCGGCAACAACATCCTGAACACGGCGGTCGTCAATGTGCCGATCACCGCCGAGACGACCCTTGTGGCCGGTTTGATTCCGAGCTTCGGCGGCTATGAAGTGCAGCAGTCGAACCAGATGCTCACGCTCACGCACAACCTGCTGTACGACTTCTCCGATCCGGGCAGCTACATCGGGATCGGCGCGAACTACACGAAGGGTGACTGGGCGTGGAAGTTCTTCCTCGGCAACGAGCAATACCGTACGTACGGCGCGACGACGCAGATCGGCACCAACGCGCTGGGCGATCCGATCACGACCAGCAACAAGATTCCGACCTTCACGGCGCGGGTCGACTACACGTGGTCGAGCGCACTGGATGTAGGCGGCTCGTTCAATATCGGGCGTCAGACGCTGCCCGCCTCGGCTGCAACCGATGCGAACGGCAATCCGATTCCGATCTCCTACGGCGTAGGCGGCAACTCGCCGAGCGCGGGCGGTACGTTCTTCTTCGGCGAGGCCGACCTGGCCTACACCCTCGCGGATGTGCAGTACAACGCCGAACTCGACTACGGTCAGCAGCAGAATGCCGCGTTCAACGGTGGCCAGGCGCAGTGGTACGGCCTCTCGCTGCTCGCGCACCGTAAGTTCTCGCTGCCGGTGGTGGGCCGTATGGGCGTGACCGCCCGTTACGACGTGCTCGTCGACAGCAAGAACGGCGGCGGCGGCGGTGGCATCGCGCTGAATTCGAACGGCATGGATACTGCCAACGGCTTCGGTATCGGCGCGGACTGCCTCGCCAATTCGAAGGCCAACGGTGGTCTCGGCTTCGAGTGCAAGGGCGCAACCCGCCAGGACGTTTCGCTCGATCTGTTGTTCTATCCGACCCAGCAGATCACGGTCAAGGTGGAATACCGCCACGACTGGGCGAACAAACAGGTGTTCCTGAAGAACGACGGCTCGTACGGCAAGTCCAACGACCTGCTCGCAACGCAGTTCATCTACTCGTTCTAAAACGACCCGCCTCATCGCGTGGCCCGGCTTCACCCCGGGCCACGCGCCAAGGCCTCTTCTGCATGCTCTGCCTATGCTCCGATTCTCAAACCAGCCTCACGTCGCCTCGTACTACGCAGCAACCGCTAACGACACCACTCGCCATCCCCCGCTCGAAGAAACGCTTAACGTCGACGTCTGCGTGATCGGCGCCGGACTCACCGGCATCTCGACTGCGTTGAATCTCGCCGAACGCGGTCACTCGGTCGCAGTGCTCGAAGCATCGAAAGTCGGATGGGCCGCGAGCGGCCGCAATGGAGGCCAGTTGATCGGCGGCTTTGCCTGCGATATCGACACATTCGCGAAGTTCATGCCCGCGGATGACGTGAAGCGTGTTTGGGACATGGGGCTCGAAACCCTGGATATCGTCAAGGAACGCGTCGCGAAGCATCAGATCGACTGCGACCTGACCATCGGTTACCTGACCGCGGCGAACAAACCGCGCGATACGGATGCACTGCAAAAATGGCGCGACGAAGCGCAAAAGCGCTTTGGTTACGACCGTTTCAGCTATGTCGACGCCGATGGCGTCGGCAACTATGTTCAATCACAGCGCTACCTCGGCGGATTGTTCGATGCGGACAGCGGCCATCTGCATCCGTTGAATTACACGCTCGGTCTGGCGCGCGCAGCACGCGAGGCCGGCGTACAGATTTTCGAAGACAGTTGCGTCACCGCGTTGCGTCAGGAAAACGGCCGCCATGTGGCCGAAACCGCGCGCGGCAAGGTCAATGCGCAATTCGTCGTGCTCGCCTGCAATACCTATCTCGGTCAACTCGCGCCGGACCTCGCCAGCAAGATCATGCCGGTGGGCACCTACGTGATCGCAACCGAACCGCTCGACCCCGATCGCGCCGAAGCGCTGATGCCGGCGAAAGCGGCTGTGTGCGACAGCCGCTTCGTGCTGGACTATTTCCGCCCTGCCCCGGACAATCGCTTGCTGTGGGGCGGCAAAGTCAGCTATTCGACGTTCGCGCCGCGCAATCTCGGTGAAGCTATGCGCCGCGATATGCTGAAGACTTTCCCGCAACTCGACGATGTCAAAATCGACTATGCGTGGGGCGGTTTCGTCGACATCACGATGAATCGCGCGCCGCATTTCGGCCGTCTATCGCCAACCGTGTATTTCGCGCAGGGTTTTTCCGGCCACGGCGTGAACACCACCGGGCTCGCGGGCAAGCTGATCGCCGAAGCGATCGACGGTCAAGCGTCGCGCTTCGATCTGTTCGGCAAGATTCGTCACCGCGACTTCCCCGGCGGCGCTACACTGCGCACCCCTGCCCTCGTGCTTGCGATGGCCTGGTATCGAATGAAGGACCTGCTTTGATGAATGCACCGACTCCCGGCTTCAACACCCTCGACCACCGCGCGGATGCGCTGATCGCCAACTCCTACTACGAGGCGAGCGCCACGCGTCCGCCGGCCGACGATCCGATGCTCGACGGCGTGCTGGAGGCCGACGTCTGCGTGATCGGCGCGGGTTTCTCCGGTTTGTCGGTGGCGTTGGAATGCCGGGCGCGCGGATTGTCGGTGGTTGTGCTCGATGCGCATCGTCCCGGTTGGGGCGCGTCCGGCCGCAACGGCGGGCAGACGTTGGTGGGTTTCGCGAAAGACGAGATCATCGAACGGCAACTCGGGCTCGACGGCGCACGCGCCGCGTGGGCGATGTCGGTGGAAGGCGTGGCGCTCGTGCGCGAGCGCATCGAACGCTACGGCATCGATTGCGATTTCACCTCCGGCTATCTGACGGTGGCCACCAAACCGAAGCGTGTGCCGGATTTGCGTTCGTGGATGGAATCGGCCTCGCAGCGTTGGGGCTATACGAAACTCTCGTGGCTCGATACCGACGAGGTGCGTTCACGCGTCGCTTCGCAACGTTATCTGGCGGGCGTCTACGATCCGTTTTCCGGTCATCTGCATCCGCTCAAATACTGCCTCGGTCTCGCCGATGCGGCACGCCGCGAAGGCGCGCAACTGTTCGCCCATTCGCCGGTGATCGAAGTCGTGCGTGGTGCACGGCCTGTCGTACGGACCGCTCATGGCGAGGTACGCTGCCGCTTTGTCGCGGCATGCGGCAATGCCACGATCGGCGACGTGTTGCCGGCACCGGTGGCCGCGCGCATCGCGCCGATTGCCTCTTACATTGTCGCCACAGAGCCGCTCGGTCAGGCACGCGCCGACGCACTGATCAAAGGACGTGAGGCGATTTGCGACAACAACTTCTTCCTCGACTACTTCCGTCTGTCGGCTGATCATCGCGTACTGTTCGGTGGGCGTGCGAGTTCGACCGGCGCGTCGCCCGTGCAACTCGGCGAGGAAATCCGCAAGCGCATGATCGGCGTGTTCCCGCAGCTAGGCGACGTGCGAATCGACTATGCGTGGGGCGGTTTTGTCGACGTGACGCGCAATCGTGCGCCCGATTTCGGTTCGATCGATCCGAACTACTTCTACGTGCAGGGTTTTTCAGGTCACGGCGTGGCGTTGACCGGGATTGCCGGGCGCGTGATTGCGAAAGCCATGGCCGGTGAGAGCGCGGCCTTCGATCTGTTCGCGCAGCTGCGGCATGCGCGCTTTCCGGGTGGGCCGGCATTGCGTGGGCCGGCGCTGGAACTCGGGATGATGTATCACCGGATTCTTGAGTTGTTCTAGGCAGATTTTCAGGCGCCGACTGTTGCTCTCTCGCGGCGCCTGAACCCTCTGTATGGGAGATCGGCCAGTGTTCCAACCACGATCATGGCGTAGCTTCAGTCGTCATCTGTCAGCAACGTGTTGAGCGGCACTCCGTGCTTGACGAACGGCGAACGGATCACGATGTAACTGAAATACTTCTCGATGCCGAGATTGCGGTCGAGCAGGCGTTCGATCACTTCCTGGTAGTGACCGATGTCCTTGACGATGAACTTGAGCAGGTAGTCATATCCACCGCTCACCAGGTGACATTCGGTAATTTCATCGAAATCGCGCACGTTCGCTTCGAAACGTACAAAATCATCGCGCCGATGGTCATGCAGCATGATTTCCGTGAACACGGACACGATGCTGGTTACTTTCGCGACATTCACGTGCGCACCATAGCCCGAAATCACACCGGCGGATTCAAGACGCTTGACGCGCTGCAGGCACGGGCTCGCAGAAAGACCGACCGCGGCCGCGAGATTCGCGTTGGTGATGTTGCCGTTCCTCTGCAACTCGGAGAGGATCTTGATGTCGATCCGGTCGAGCTTTGGTCGGTTGCTCATATCGTTCTGTTCTCGAATCGGCGGGCGAACCGGCTTTCCCGCTAAACGCGGGAAAGCTCCTCGTGATGCGCCTTGACGAACTGCGCCATGCTGGTGAACCTGAAATCGACAGACGGCTCCGCGAATGTGCGAATCGTTGCGCCGAGCCCGCGCTGCTCGAAGCGCCGATGGATCCAGCATGAACGGATGTCCAACCGGTTGGCTGGCTCATGATCGTGGTACATGCTATCCGCGACGTGCAGGATTTCGTCCTTACGCACGCCGAGTGTCGACAGCGCGTCGAGCATATATTCAAAATTACGGCTCGACGGCTTGTAGCTTCCCACATCCTCAGCCGTAACAACCACGTCAAAGGGCACATGCAGCCTGGCGTGGCTGTATGCGAAATTCTCGTTATCCACGTTCGATATGATGACCAGCTTGAAGTACTTCTTCAAATACTGCAGCGTACTTGCCGAATCCGGGAACGCGGGCCAATTGCGCACCGAACGGCCATAGGCCTCCGCCTGCTCGCGCGTGTAGCTCACGCCCCACTCCTCCGCGAGCCGCTTGTAGACCACCTCGAGCAGCCGGTTGTACGGCATGTCGGGCGTCGCGTTCTGCTGATATGACTCGTGGCGGGCGTGCGCTTCCAGCACCTGGTCGCGCGTCGGTGCCGGGTCAAGCAATGAGACCACTGCTGACAGACCCGCGACGATGCCCGATTCCCAGTCGATCAGGGTGCCATAGCAGTCGAATGTCAGGGCCTTAAAATCCGTCAGCCGCATGAAGGGCTCCTTAACTGGGGTGTTCCGGCTTGCGCGGAACGCGCCGCGCCGGCACCGGCGCGGCAAATCAAACCGGCACAAGGGCCGGCAAATTTGTCGACTACTTACTTCTGCAACAGCGCTTCCTGGTGAGCCTTCGCGAATTCGGCCATGCTGTTGAAACGGAAGTTCACGGTGGGTTGCTCACCGGGGTTCATCGTCGCGCCGAAACCGGTTTGCGAATGGCGGCGATAGATCCAGCACGACGCAAGCCCGAACGCGTTCGCGGGCTTGTGGTCGTGGAACAGACTCTCGGCGGTGTGAAGGATCTTCTCCTTCTGGATGCCGCGCTCACCCAGCTTTTCCAGCTTGTCCAGCATGTACTCGAAGTTGCGCGGCGACGGTTTATAGGAGCCGACGTCCTCCGCGGTAATGATCGCGTCGAATTCGACCTGAAGCTTCGCGTTGCTGTACGTGAAGCTGTCGTTGTCGATGTTCGAGAGGATGACCAGTTTGTAGTGCTTCTTCAGATACTGCAGCGCGCTCGCCGAGTCCTCAAATGCCGGCCAATTGCGTATGGACTTGCCGTAAGCGAGGCACTCTTCGTACGTAAAAGGCACCTGCCATTCCTCGGCGAGTCGCTTGTACACGATCGGCAGCAGTTCCTGGTAACGCCTGGCCGGCGTGTAGGCCTGCTGCGACGACTCATGACGTGCGTGTGCTTCAAGAACCTGATCGCGCGTCAGCGGCGGGTTGACGCGTTCGAGCAGAGGACGCAACCCCTCGAAAATACCCGTTTCCCAGTCGATGAGCGTGCCATAGCAATCGAAAGTCAGTGTATCGAAGTCGGTCAGTTTCACAGTAACGCCTCCTGTTGGTTGGTGAGCTAGACATAGTCTATTGGGCGCGCCCAGCAACCGTTACTTATGTTGTCCACCGCATCGGCAATCTCTGTTGCTCGCCCGCACACCAACAGCAGAATCTGCTGCTAGCTTCTGCCTGGCATGTTAGCAAGAAGCAATCGCTGGATACCTTGCTGCAGGCATCAAAGCAGGCGTTATCGCCGCTGCGGCCCAAACATACGCGACAACGCACGCGCGAGCTCCTTAACAGCGGCATCAGCCGTCGGACGGTGCAGCAGCGCAATATCCATGGTTTCAATCGAAGGCAGCCCGCTCTTCGATGTCAGCACGGCGTGATCCGCCAGCACCGCGCGCGCGGGCAGCAGACTGATGCCGAGACCATCGGCAACGGCCGCCTGGATTCCGCTCAAACTCGAACTGATAAAGCTCATCCGCCAGCGGCGCCCGAGCCCTTCGATCGCGTTGGTCATATCGTCACGATATAACCCGCGCGGCGGAAACGCGACGATCGGAATCGGATCGAGGTGGATCGAAGGGTTCTTCGCACTGTCGATCCATCTCAACTGCTCCGGCCAGCACGCAACCGCCTCACGGCTATTACGCCGCTGCTTCACGAGAATCAGATCCAGGTCACCGCGATCGTAGCTATTGCCCAGGTCACGGCTCAATCCGCTAGTCACTTCCAGCTTGACCTGCGGATGCTTGCGATTGAACGCGGCGAGCATATGGGTTGTCGGTCCGCCGACGAAATCTTCCGGCACGCCCAGCCGGACCGTCAGCCCCACCGTTGCGCCCGACAGCGCTTCAATCATTTCATCGTTGAGCGCAAGCATACGGCGTGCGTAGGCGAGCAAAGTTTCGCCGGCATCGGTCGGACTCACGTCGCGACTGCCCCGCTCGAGTAGCTTGTGGCCCGCCATATCCTCGAGACGCCGCACCTTCTGGCTGATGGTGGACTGCGTGGAATGAAGCCGCGCGGAAGCCGCAGTAAAGGTGCCGCAATCGGCCACCATGACGATGGCCTTCAGCAGATCCAGATCGAACAACGGTGTACGCGCTTTCGCGTTGGGTTTCATTGAGCCTCCAATCAGACGCCGCAGTGCCGGATAACGGCATACGTCTAATCAATGGTATTCGATTTCACACTGATATGCATTTGAACATTTAACTTTTGAATATTGGGTGACGTGGATAACATCAAGCGATGTCGAAGCGGTGGCCACCCGACGGCCGACCACTTAGCGTCGACATCAGACAAAAAACTCGAATGTGGGCGAAACGCGGTACGACGCCGCCGTGCCGGCAGAAAAAAGCGCCACAACGAGACACATACCCGGAGACAGGCATGCAGCAAACGCAGTTGAAGAAAAGTTGGAGGACGTCACTCGTGGGCATCGGCGCAGGCATGATGCTGGCGGGCACGGCGGGCGCGCAGTCCAGCGTCACGCTGTACGGAATCGTCGATTCGGGCGTGACCTACACGAACAACCAGCAAGGACATTCGGCATGGCAGGCAACGGCCGGCAACGAGTCCGGGCCGCGCTGGGGGATGCTCGGAACGGAAGATCTGGGTGGCGGCCTGAAGGCGAACTTCCGGCTGGAAAACGGTTTCAACCTCGAAAACGGCGCCGCCGGCCAGGGCGGCCGGATGTTCGGCCGGCAGGCATGGGTCGGCATGAGCGGCGACAAGCTGGGCGCACTGACGTTGGGCCGCCAGTACAACACCGTCCAGGACATTCTTGGCTCAATCCAGATCAGCAATACGCTGGTCCAGTACTCGACCCACCCGTTCGACAACGACGACATCAACAATACGTTCCGCACCAACAATGCGGTCAAGTACGTCTCACCGACCATCGCCGGCCTGCAAACGAACCTGATGTACGGCTTCTCGAACGCAACCGGCTTCGCTGCGAACAATAGCTGGAGCGCGGGTGTGTCGTACACGCACGGTCCGCTCAATGCCGGCGCGGCGTACGCGCGTATGAACCAGCCCGCCAGCAGCGCGGCAGGCGCGGTCGCATCAGACAATTACTTTGCGTCGTCAGCCGCCGTATTCGGCACACATCTCGGCGCCGCGACGCGTCAACAGATCTGGGGCGCGGGCGCGACCTACGCCATCGGGCACGCCACGCTGGGACTGCTCTACACGGGCACGGACTTCAACATGGCGGCGGGTGGTGCCCTGCGCTTCGGCAACTACGAGGGCAGCCTGCGCTACGCGCTGACGCCCGCGCTGATCGCGGCCGCGGGTTACACCTACACACAGGTGTCGCAAGGCGACGCCAGCGGACACTATCACCAGGCCTCGGCCGGGCTCCAGTACCTGTTGTCCAAGCGTACCGACGTGTATGTGAACGGCCTCTACCAGAACGCCTCGTCGCGCATCGGTCATGCGTGGATCGACGGCATCGCCGCGCCATCGTCGACGACTTCACAGTTGGCGTTCGTCGCCGGCCTGCGTCAGAAGTTCTGACGGGACACGCAAGACACCTCGGGAAGGACCCCATGAAACTTCGCTTTCTGCTGGCCGCGCTGCCATTCATTGGCATCTATTCGGGCGGCTCTCTCGCCGCCGGTACGCCGCTCCTGTTCGGCCTGCCGTTTCTGCTCGTCTGGAATCTGTTCTGGATGGCTGCAACGGCGGCCATCCTCGCCATCATCTATTGCCTCGACACGCGCGACGAAGCGGCGCAAGCGGCGCAAGCGGCCGAACAATCGGGAGGTGTGCAATGAACCCGGCCCTCGTCATCATCGTTCTGTTTGCTCTCTTCGCGCTGGCGGTCGGCCTGTATGCGCGTCGCGGCAAGACGTTCAGCCTGGAGCAATGGGCGGTCGGCGGACGCGGCTTCGGCTCGCTTCTCACCTTCCTGCTGATGGCAGGCGAGGCGTTCTCGACCTTCTCGTTTCTCGGTGCGAGTGGCTGGACCTACAGCAAGGGGGTGCCGGCGTTCTACATCCTGTCGTATGGCTGCCTCGCATACGTGTTTGGTTACTGGATGCTGCCCCTCATCTGGCGTTATGCGAAGGAACGCGGCCTCGTTTCGTTCGCCGATTATTTCGCATCGAAGTACGACAGCCGCGCCATCGGCGTGCTGGTGTCGGTAGTGGCGGTCTTCGCGATGGTGTCGTTGCTGATCATCCAGTTGCGCGGTCTCGGCATTATCGTCTCCGAGATGTCGTATGGCCTGATCTCGCAGGAAACGGCCATCTGGATCAGTGCGACGCTGATGGTCCTGTATATGAGCGTCTCTGGCATCCACGGTTCGGCCAGCATTGCGATCTTCAAGGACGTGCTGATCCTCGGTCTCGCGATTTTTCTCGGCACCTATTTGCCGCTGCACTACTTCGGCGGCTTTGGCGAGATGTTCGCGCGCATCGACGCTGTTCATCCCGAACTGTTGCGCATGCCCGAGCACGGTTTTAATCTGAGCTGGTACAACTCGACACTGCTGCTGACATCGCTGGGCTACTACTTGTATCCTCATGGTTTCACCGCCGTCTACGTGGCGCGCGACGCATCGGCGCTGCGCAAGAACACCATGCTGATGCCGATCTACCAGGTGTTGATCGCGTTCCTGTTCCTCGTCGGTTTCGCCGCGGTGCTGACCGTGCACGGGCTCGAAGGCGCCCAAACCGATCTCGCGCTGCTGCGGCTCGTCAAGCAGACTTTCCCGTCATGGTTCGTTGGGATCGTTGGCGGCGCCGGTCTGCTTACGGCACTGGTGCCAGGTTCGCTGATCATGCTTAATGCGTCGACGATGATTGCCCGCAACATCTATCGCGAAGGTTTCGCGCCGCAGGCAAGCGACCGGCAAGTCGGGCGCGTTGCACGTATCGCGCTGCCGCTGTTCACGCTGGTTGTCGTCTACTTCGTGCTGCGTGGCGGCTCGAACTTCGTCGCGCTCGCAATCTTCTCGTCGAGCCTTTTGACGCAACTCGTCCCGATGCTCGCCTCGAGTTTCCTGAAGCGCCCATTCGGCACCCGGGAAGCAGCGTTCGGCGGCATCTTCGCGGGTGCGATCGTGCTGGCTTTGGCGAACTGGCGCGGCATGACGCTGGCCACTGTTTTCCCGGCCGCGCCGATCGCCTTCACCTCCATTAACACGGGCCTCGTCGCGTTGTTCGCCAATGCCGTGGTGTTCATCGCGATCAGCGCCGCGCAGCGCGCGTTGCGGGCCCGTATCGCCACTTCCGTCGAATCGGCATGACCATCATGACTCGCTCTATTCTTCTCTCCAACGTCCGGCTGGCTGACGGCCAGGCGGTTTCCGTAGCCATCGCCGATGGCCGCATCGCCGCGCTCGGCCCGCATGTCGAAGCGCAACCTGGCGTGCTGGCCGAAGACGGCGGCGGCGCATTACTGCTGCCGGGTTTTGTCGAAGGGCACACGCACATCGACAAGAGCCACTGGGGCCGCGCGTGGTATCGCAACGAGGTCGGACCCGCCCTCACCGACCGGATCAGCAACGAGCGCGAATGGCGCAAGACGTCGGGCCACGATGCGGCCAGCCAGTCGCTCGCGCTGTCGCGAGCATTCGTGCAGGCAGGCACGACACGACTGCGTACCCATGTCGACGTGGATACCGACGCGGGGCTGCGTTATGTCGAAGGCGTGCTCAGCACGCGGCAGACGATGCAAGACGTGCTGGACATGCAGATCGTCGCGTTTCCCCAGTCGGGCATGCTGATCCGTCCCGGCACAGTCGAACTGCTCGGCGGCGCACTCGCCGCGGGCGCCGACGTACTCGGCGCACTCGATCCAGCCTTGATCGACGGTGATCCCGTTGCGTCGCTGAACGCGACCTTCGAACTGGCGGAACGCTATCGCAAGCCGATCGATATCCATCTGCACGAACCCGGTGAAGTCGGCGCGTTCACGCTGAAACTGCTGCTCGATCGCGTTGCCGCGATGGGCATGCAGGGGCAAGTGGTCGTCAGCCACGCATTTTGCCTTGGCGCATTGCCCGAACGTGAGCGCGACGCGCTGCTCGAACGGATCGCATACTTGCGTGTAGCGCTTCTCACCAGCGCGCCGCCGTCTCGCCCCGTTCCTCCGCTCAAAATTTGCAGGGACAAAGGCATCACGATCTTTGGCGGCAACGATGGCATTCGCGACACCTGGTCGCCGTACGGCGTACCGGACATGCTCGAGCGCGCGATGCTGATCGGCATGCGCTACGACTTGCGGCGCGACGACGATCTCGCGATTGCCTTCGACTGTGTGAGCGACGCTGCGGCTCGAGGCTGCGGTTTCGCCGACTATGGCCTGCGCGTCGGTGCACGCGCGGACCTCGTGCTGGTCGATGCCGAGTGCGTCGCGCATGCCGTGGTTGCGCGGCCAAAACGCAAACTGGTTATCGCAAACGGACGCATCGTCGTACGCAACGGCGAGCTGGTCGACGCCGCGTAACCGTGCGTGAGCACCTCACAAGACACAAGAAAAGTTTGCATATGAACGATAAGCAACAGGTCGACATCCTCATCGAGCACGGCTGCGTGATCACAATCGATGCCGCGCGCCGCGTCATCGAAGACGGCGCAGTGGCCATCAAGGGGGACCGCATCGTCGCCGTCGGCGAGACAAGCGAGCTTGCGCAGCAATACCACGCAGACCGCGTAATCGACGCACGCCGCAAAGCGGTGCTGCCAGGTCTGATCGATGCCCACGCCCATGCCGGGCATGCGATGTTGAGGACGATCGGCGGCGCAAACGGCGATGCATGGTCGGCGGCGTGCGAGGCGATCTATACGCGCGCCTCGGACGAAACGTTCTGGGAAATGGAATCGCATCTTGCGGCACTGGAGCGCCTCAAGGCGGGCGTGACGACCGGCGTATCGCTGCTCGGCGGCGGGGACTCGATCATGCGCGTCGACGACCCCATCTATGCACGGCGTCACTGCGACGCGGTGGTCAGAACCGGCACCCGCTCGATCGTCGCGGTCGGTCCGTCGCGGCCACCCGAACCGCGCGCCTACACCCACCATGGTGCGAACGGCAGCGTGACGCGCAACGTCGATTTTGCGCAGATGTATGAGGTTTGCGAAGAGATCATCGACGCATGCCATGGCGACGCCAACGGCCGCATCCAGATTGCCTTGACGCTGCCTGTCTACGCCCCGCAACACTATCCCGAGCACGCAGCACACGAACCCAGCGTCCGGCTTCAGGCCGAGCGCTACACGGCGTTGGCCCGGGAACGCGGTCTAAGTCTGACGCAAGACGGCCATCGCGCCGGTTCGCTCGATTTCGCGCATCGTGAGCTGGGACTGCTGAACGCGAAGTCGTTCATGTCGCACGCTATCGATCTCACCCCCGAGGACATTGCGGCGTGCGTCGAGACGGGCGCCTCGATCGTGCACAATCCGAGCGCGATCACGTCGATCATCGGACGTTGCCCCGTGCCCGAACTCATCGATGCCGGCGTGACGGTGGCGATCGGCTCGGATGGCGCGGCGCCGGATCGGGGCTACGACATGTTCCGCCACATGTGGCAGTGCATGCATTACCACCGCCGTCATTTTCGTGACCCGGACGTCCTGCCGCACGGCAAGGTACTCGAAATGGTCACGATCGACGCCGCTAAAGCGTTGTCGCTCGACCATGAGCTCGGCTCGCTCGAAGTCGGCAAGCAGGCCGACATCATTCTGGTCGACCTGTTCAAGCCGCACCTCATGCCGATGAATATGCCGGTTCATCGCGTCACCTGCTTCGCGAATGCCGGCGACGTGTGCATGACGATGGTCGGCGGCAGAGTGCTGATGGAGAACTACCGGGTACTGTCGGTCGACGAAGGGGACATTCTCGAGCGCGTGCAGGCGGCTGCGGATCGTGCGTTCGATCGCGCGGGGTTGCGCCATCTGCTGGAAACGCCGCCTACGCTTTGGCGACGTAGCCATTATTGAGGCCCAAGCGGCTTTATCGGGGTGCGTTTAGCGTCAACTTCATATGCCGGTTGACGTCCTTGTACAGGAGGTAGCGGAAACGGTCCGGTCCACCTGCGTAGCAGGCTTGCGGGCAAAAGGCACGCAACCACATGAAGTCACCGGCCTCGACTTCCACCCAGTCCTGATTCAACCGGTAGACCGCTTTGCCTTCCAGCACATACAGGCCGTGTTCCATCACGTGAGTCTCGGCGAACGGAATCACGCCGCCTGGCTGGAACGTGACAATGTTGACGTGCATGTCGTGACGCATGTCGTTGATATCGACGAAACGTGTCGTCACCCAGCGTCCGTCGGTGCCGGGCATCGGAATGGGTTCAATGTCCTGCTCGTTTGTGACGAAGGCCTCAGGCAACGGCACGCCATCAACGCGCTCATAGTGCTTGCGAATCCAGTGGAAACGCGCCGTGTCGCCGCTGCGATTGCGCAACGACCAGTCTGTGCCTGGCGGAATGAACGCGTAACCGCCAGCCTTCAGAACGTGGGCGGCGCCATGCAGGGTGACTTCGATTTCGCCTTCGACAACAAAGAGCACGCCTTCGGCGTTCTTGTCCTGTTCGGGATGTTCGCTGCCACCGCCGTCCCTGACTTCCATGATGTACTGCGCAAACGTCTCGGCGAATCCCGACAGCGGGCGCGCCAGCACCCACATGCGGGTCTTCTCCCAGAACGGAAGGTGACTGGTAACGATATCCCGCATAACGCCTTTGGGAATGACCGCATACGCTTCGGTGAACATGGCGCGGTCTGTCAGCAGTTCAGTCTGGGCGGGATGGCCGCCGTGAGGTGCATAGTAAGTGGTCCGTGACATTCGACACTCTCCCTGATAATTCACGTTGAAGTCCCGGTAGCCGCAAACATGCGGCTTCCTGGCGGACGTTGGTTTCAGTCGGCGAGGCCAGGTTCTGGCGCCCTGACCTTGAAATGCAAACGGGACGAATCACCCCAGAATTGCCCGCTTCGGACGATGGCCCGATCAGCCGGCACGGCGGCGACGGCAGCAGCGGCGTTCGGCGCTTTCACGACGATGAACGTCGCCTCATTGCCGACCTTCAGTCCGTAGCCACTTTTCTCCAACACGGCGGCACCCGCTTCCGTTGCCATGTGCAGCGCAACGCGCAGTTCTTCATCGGTGTAGAAACCGGCGCGATAACCGACCAGCATCGCTCGTTGCAACATGTCGCCGTTGCCATACGGCCACCATGCGTCCTGAATGTTGTCGTTACCGGTGAACACGCGCACACCGGCTGCGCGCAGTTGCAGGATCGGCGGGAACGCGCGGTCGCCCGGCGCATTCGTCATGATCGATACACCGGCTTGTGCAAGCGCGACAGCGACACGATCGACTACTTCGGGCGCGACGTCACCGAGCCCGTACGCGTGACTCACCGATACGCGGCCGTTCAACCCCAACGCTGCCGTACGTGCAGCAATGCGGTGCAGTTGATCAATGCCCTGCTGCCCCGGTTCATGGAGGTGAATATCGATTTTCACGGCGCGCTTTTCAGCGATGCCAAAGACAATATCGAGCTGGCCATCGGCGTCGTCATCCAGCGTTGTTGGATCGATTCCGCCCACCACCTGCGCGCCTTCACGGGCCGCCAGATCGAGAATCTCCGCCGTGCCCGGGCACGACACGACGCCGGCCTGCGGGAACGCGACGAGTTCGATATCCATCACACCACGCCATTTTTCGCGCGCTTCCATGACGGCATGCAGGTTGGTCAGCCCCGTTGTCGCGTCGACGTCGACATGGCTGCGCATCGCAATCGTGCCGAACGAGGCGGCCTGACGGATCAGCGCGTCGGCGCGCTCGACGATAGGCGCGGCGCTTGCCAGTTCCTGCTTTTCGATGGCGAGACGCTCGCGCAGGCTCGCGACATGACGATGAGGACGCCAGCCGTCGCCAACGAAGCTTTTATCAAGGTGAATATGTCCGTCGACAAACCCGGGCAGCACCAGATGCCCCGCCAGATCTACGACCTCCGCGCCGTCGATCCCGGGACGTTCCGCATCGATGCCGACAAAGCGCCCCTCATGCACGGCGAGGTTGAGTGGGTTGCCGTCGGCGTCTACGGCGTTGACGAATACGCGGTCGAACATGATTCTGCCCTCTGCGAGTCAGGACACATCCAACGCGCCCTGATCGGGTTGCGTTCGTCGCGCTGCATGGTCCTGTGTGGAATGGATCGTTGCACCATATCGGACAGCCGCCATATCCACAAATTAAATGTTGGAATGACCTGTATTCATTTTTTGGATAGGTCGGCGCGACCGCCGGTCGCCCGTGACTGCGCAATCTGACATTTCCCCTGGCGCACCAACTCTCCGACGTAACTGCTCGTCATTCCTGGCGTTTACCCTGAAACCGCATTTTGCTGACTATTTATCGATAAATTATCGTGCTAGATTTCGTCGCCTGAGATCCGTTGCAACCTGGAGCAACCTTGCACTGCCCGAGTGCAACCGGCTTTCACCCGGCCTCCTAAGCAACGCGCTCAGCAGTAGAACAACGACATAACAGCGACGCAGGAGAACAGCATGTGGGTCTTGATAGGCGTGCCGATCGTCGTACTCGGCTTCGCATTGCGCTTCAATGCGCTACTCGTGGTGACGATTGCGGGAATTGCCACGGGCATTGCCGGCGGCTTGCAAGCGGTGGAGATTGTGAGCGCGTTCGGCAAAGCGTTCGCCGACAACCGCTACATGGGCCTGATCTGGCTCACGCTGCCCGTGATCGCATTGCTCGAACGCAACGGCCTGAAAGAACAGGCCAAACACCTGATTTCACGTTTGCATGCAGCCACCACGGGCCGGGTGCTGCTGCTCTACTTCGTGATCCGCCAGATCACGGCCGCGCTTGGGCTTACCTCGCTCGGCGGTCATGCGCAGATGGTGCGCCCGCTGATCGCGCCAATGGCCGAGGCGGCCGCCGCGAACCGCTATGGCGAATTACCCGATGCGGTGCGCCAGCAGATTCGCGCGAATGCGTCAGCCGTCGACAACATTGCCGTGTTCTTCGGCGAAGACATTTTCATTGCAATCCAGTCGATCCTGCTGATCAAAGGCTTTCTCGAACAGAACGGCATCATCGTCGAACCGTTGCACGTCTCAGTGTGGGCGATTCCCACGGCGGTGGCGGCACTCGTGATTCACGCCGTGCGCCTGATGCTGCTCGATCGCAATCTCTCGCACAAGATGAATTCGCTCGGCATGGCGCAGGGACAGAAACAAGGTATCGCACCATGATGATCAAGCTCGAATCCCTCTACGTGCTGGCCGGTTTGATGTTTGCCGCGTTCGCGATTTTTAATCTGCAAGACCGTTCGAATCCGCGCCGCATCGTCAATTTTCTGTTCTGGGGGATCTACGCGATCACCTTCATGTTCGGCGGAGAACTGCCGCATTTCGTGACCGGTTGTCTCGCCATCGCACTGGCCTTGATCGCCGGATCCGGCAAGCTCGGCAAAGGCAACGCCGACAGTAATGGCGAAGCGGCCGCCGCGCGCCGCGAGGCCAGAGCACAACGCTTTGGCAACAGGCTTTTCATACCGGCGCTGCTAATTCCGGTCGTTACTTTGCTCGGCACATTGACACTGAAATACGTACCGTTCGTCGAAGCGAAAAACGTCACGCTGATTTCGCTGGTGTTGGGCACGCTGGTCGCGTTTGGTGCGGCACTTTTTATGCTGCGCGACTCGCCGGTGCACGCATTGAAAGACGCGCGGCACACCATGGATACCGTGGGCTGGGCAGCCATTTTGCCGCAGATGCTGGCCGCCCTCGGCGCACTGTTTGCGATTGCCGGCGTGGGCCATGTGGTATCGGATCTCGTGAAAACGTGGATTCCAGTCGACTCCGCTTTCGCGGTGGTCGCGGCCTATACGTTCGGCATGGCAATCTTCACGATGATCATGGGTAACGCCTTTGCCGCCTTTCCGGTTATGACCGCCGGCATTGGTCTGCCATTGATCGTGCATCAATTTCATGGCAACCCGGCCATTCTCGGCGCGATCGGCATGCTGTGCGGCTTCTGCGGCACTTTGATGACCCCAATGGCCGCCAACTTCAATATCGTGCCGGCTGCGCTGCTGGAACTGAAAGACCAGAATGGCGTGATCAAGGCGCAGTGGCCGACCGCTTTACTATTGCTGATCGTCAATACCATACTGCTGTACCTGTTCGTATTCCGCTTTTGAGGAGGCGCCGATGACCATTCAACTCACGCCCGAATTCGCGTCCCGATTCGCCAATCTCGCGCTCGCCCACCTCACGCGCGAGTATCCGAACAAGCTGACCCATTCGCTCGCCGGTCCGCAAGATGTGCAGGGTCCGCGCGCACTGCATCCGATTTTTTACGGCAGCTACGACTGGCATTCATGCGTGCACGGCTACTGGCTGATCCTGCATCTGCTCGACCGCTTTCCCGATCTGCCTGAAGCGGCGCGCATCGTCGCGGTGGTCGACGAGCATTTCACCGATGCGAATGTGGCCGGTGAGCTGGCGTATCTCGACCTGCCGCACAATCGCGGTTTCGAGCGTCCGTATGGATGGGCATGGCTGCTCGCGCTGAGTGCGCAACTCCATTCACTGAAGCTCTCGGAAGCCGCGCGCTGGTCCAAGGTTTTTGCGCCGCTGACCGAGGCCTTTGTTGACCGCTTCGAGGAATTTCTGCCGAAAGCGACCTACCCGTTGCGCGTCGGCACGCACTTCAACATGGCATTCGCACTTGCCCTCACGCTCGATTTCGCGCGGCAAACCTCGCGTGAATCGCTGGAGGCGCTGTTGGTGAATACGGCGGAGCGCTGGTTCCTGAACGATGTCGCCTGTCAGGCCTGGGAGCCCGCCGGCGACGAGTTTTTGTCGCCTTCGCTGATGGAAGCGGAATTGATGCGGCGCGTGTTGCCGCCCGCGCAATTCGTTGAATGGTTCAGGCGCTTTCTGCCCGATCTTGGCGCGAAGAAGCCCGCCACGCTGTTCGAACCCGTCACCGTGACCGATCGTACCGACGGCAAGATCGCCCACCTGGATGGCCTGAATCTGAGCCGCGCATGGTGCCAGCGGTCGCTGGCGCGCGCGCTGCCCGCTGGCGACGTGCGCCGCACAGTATTGTTCGATTCGGCCGAGCGGCATCTTCTAAGCGCCCTGCCGCATGTAGCAGGCGACTATATGGGCGAACACTGGCTGGGCACATTCGCCACGCTCGCATTGGAAGCGTGAACAGCGGCCCGACAGGGCCCGCATTGAATGCAAAAACGGCGCTGCAAGCGTGAAACGGTTTGGACTCAGCTACCGATTCGCGCCGCGAGCGCCGTTTTCTTTTTACCGCTTGATTCAGGAGCCTTTTCAGGGGCTGCCTGCTGCAGCCCCGCCGGCTCCGCGCTTTACTGGCCGGTCAGCTTCTTAGGCTTCGGCGGCGCCTGAACCTTGTTGTACTGAAACTCGGGCGTCGCCTTCAAGGCATCCTTGGTTGCGCCGGCCAGATAGAAATTCCCGCCGCGAATATCCAGCGCCGCGATCGGCACCGCTACGTCATGCGACGCCACGCCGAGAAATCCGCCGGCGGAGACGATGGCAGCGGACAGCGAGCCGTCGGGAGCGACCACCAGATCGCGGATCGAACCGATCTTCTCGTTCTGGTCGTTGTAGACGGCCTTGCCGAGAATGCTCTTCTTCACGCTCCAGCCGCTCAGCAGCGCATTGGACTGTTCGACCGTAACGCTCAAGGGTTGCGTGCCGGCGACTTGCGCCTGTGCACCAAAGCTGGTTGCAGCTACCGCGACCACGACAACAAGTTTGCTCAACGTCATATCGCTCACTCCATTCTTAGTAGACTTGACCGGCGCATGGTCTGCGCCGAAGGAATCGCTGCCGAACGATGATACAGACTACGCGGCGGATCTGCATCCAGACGTGTCGCGCGAACGAAACGACCGTCCGTCGCCGCCACGAAAAGGCGCAAGCGCGGCCCAAAGCGCATAACGGTAAAATCGAGCCAGGCGATGACGCCCGTTTAGAGGTGGAAGTTTGACTGAGCTTGAACAGGGTTTCATTCTGACCCGACACTGGCGGGATACGCCCGCCGGCACGGAAGTAGATTTCTGGCTGGCAACAGACGGCGGGCCCCGTCACGTGCGCCTGCGTCCTCAGCCTTCGGTGGCCTTTATTCCGGCCGACCACCGCGAGCGCGCGGAAACCATCCTGCGCCGCGAAGCGCCGCTCGATCTGCGTCCGCTCGAACTGTGCGACTTCCAGCATCGGCCGGTGATGGGGCTTTACTGCCCGCAGTACCGGCAATTGACGGGTTTCGAAAAACGCCTGAAACAAGGCGGCGTCGATGTCTACGAGGCCGATATCTTCCCGCCCGAGCGCTACATGATGGAGCGCTTCATTACCGCGCCGGTATGGTTCGCCGGCGACGCGCAGCATGGCGGCCCGCTTCTGGGCCCGCTTCTGGGCCCGCTTCTGGGCCCGCTTCTGGGCCCGCTTCTGAACGGCGAATTGAAGCCGGCCACGAACTACCGGCCGTCATTGAAGCTGGTGTCGCTCGATATCGAAACCAGCGCGCATGCCGAGCTCTATTCGATCGCGCTCGAAGGTTGCGGGCAGCGCCAGGTTTATATGCTGGGGCCGCCGAACGGCGATGCCAGCGCTGTCGACTTCGACCTCGAATACTGCGAAACCCGCGCACAGTTGCTTGAAAAACTGAACGCATGGCTGGAACGGCACGACCCCGATGCGATCATCGGCTGGAATCTCGTGCAGTTCGATTTGCGTGTGCTGCAGCAGCACGCCGAACAATATCGCGTGCCGTTACGGCTCGGCCGTGGCGGCGCGGTCATGGAATGGCGCGAGCATGGCCACAAGCAGAACCATTTCTTCGCGGGCGCCGCGGGAAGATTGATCATCGACGGTATCGAGGCGCTGCGTTCCGCCACATGGACTTTCCCTTCGTTCAGCCTCGAATACGTCTCGCGCACGGTGTTGGGCGAAGGCAAGTCGATCGACAATCCGTATCAGCGCATGGATGAAATCCAGCGTCGCTTCGATGAGGATAAGCCCGCGCTCGCGCAGTACAACCTGAAAGATTGCGAGCTGGTTACGCGTATCTTTGCGAAGACCGAGTTGCTGCCGTTTCTGCTGGAACGCGCGACGGTCACCGGGCTGCCAGCGGATCGCAGCGGCGGATCGGTCGCGGCGTTCACGCATCTGTATATGCCGCGGATGCATCGGCAAGGCTACGTTGCACCGAATCTCGGCGACGTAGCCGGTGCCGCGAGCCCTGGTGGCTTCGTGATGGATTCACGGCCCGGCCTCTATGATTCAGTTCTGGTGCTCGACTACAAGAGCCTGTACCCGTCGATCATCCGCACGTTTCTGATCGACCCGCTGGGTCTCGTGGAAGGCATGCTGAATCCCGGCGACGATCAATCAGTGCCGGGTTTTCTCGGCGCACGCTTCTCTCGCACCCGCCATTGTTTGCCGTCGATTGTCGGCCAGGTATGGCAAGGGCGCGAAACCGCCAAGCGCGAGAACAACAAGCCGCTTTCGCAGGCGTTGAAAATCATCATGAACGCCTTTTACGGCGTGCTCGGCTCCACAGGCTGCCGGTTCTTCGACCCGCGCCTCGCGTCGTCGATCACCATGCGTGGCCATGAAATCATGCACACCACGCGTGAGCTCATTCAGGCGCAAGGCTATGAAGTCATTTACGGCGACACAGATTCGACCTTCGTCTGGCTGAAGCACGCACATAGCGAGGAAGAAGCGAGTCGCATCGGCCGCGCGCTTGTGGAGCATATCAACGCGCGGTGGCGTCAGAATCTGCAGGAACGTTTCGGCCTCGAGAGCGCGCTCGAGTTGCAATTCGAGCGGCACTACAAGCGCTTCTTTATGCCGACGATTCGCGGCGCCGAGGAAGGCAGCAAGAAACGTTATGCCGGGCTGACTATTTTGCCGGACGGTAGCGAGGACATCGTCTACAAAGGGCTCGAAACGGTGCGAACCGATTGGACGCCGCTCGCCCAGCAGTTCCAGCAGGAACTCTACGGGCGAATCTTCAGGCAACAGCCGTATCAGGACTATGTCCGCGACTACGTGCGCGATACGCTGGCAGGCAAACTGGACGATCAACTCGTGTACCGCAAGCGGCTGCGCCGCTCGCTCGGCGATTACGAGCGCAACGTGCCGCCGCATGTGCGCGCGGCGCGTGTGGCCGACGAGTTCAACCGGCAACAGGGGCGCCCGCTGCAATACCAGGACGGCGGCTGGATCAGCTATGTGATGACAACCGCCGGACCGGAACCGTTAGAAACGTTGCGCTCGGCAATCGACTACGAGCACTATCTGACGCGGCAGTTGCAGCCGGTCGCCGACGCGATCCTGCCGCTATTGCGCGATGATTTTACGAATTTGGTGTCGGGGCAGAGACAGTTGTTCTGAGAGCGGCATTGGCCATGAATGCTTCGCAGAAACCGCGTGACACACTGCTTTGCGCGCCGGCGAAACCCGGCGCCATCAACGCGACCGTGCAGCCTGCTATCGAAAAGCGCTTCGTCTTCGTCTTGGTCTTCGTCCCGTTCATGCCTGTCCCCTTCCGTCGTTGTTGAATATGTTTCGCTGCTCGATGCGAATGGCAACGCGCGTGAGCGCCGCGCCCTGACACGGTCCGTCGATGCACTGACCGTCTTCGAAACGGAACATCGCGCTGTGATGTGCGCACATCAGCAATTCCGCGTCGTAGGCCCAGAACGTGTTCGGTTCGTAGTTGAGCGGAATCGAAAAGTGCGGGCAGACGTTGCGATAAGCCCAGGCGGCGTCGCCTCGGCGCACCACGACGATGCCTGGGGCGCCGGCTTGCTCAGCGGCAATTTCCAGCGCGCCGCCGTCCGGAATATCGTCGAGCGCGCACAGAAAGCCCGCATGAGGTTCGGGACTCGCTGCATTCATGACGTGCCCTCCTCACGCGAGTTGCCGACTCATCACGAAGTCGCGCTGGACTTCGAAGAACGGACTCGGCAAGTCCCACTCCTTCGCGGACGCCGCGCTGTCGTTCGGCACGTAGTCGATTACGAGCGACGGCTTCGCGCCGAAAACCGCGTCGGAGTCGACATACGGGTCACCGGCGGAATACAGCGCGGTGGTGAGCGTCTCGTAGCCGGGCGCCTCGATCAGGAAGTGGATATGCGCGGGCCGCATTGGATGACGTCCGGTCGCGAGCAGCATCCGTCCAACCGGGCCATCGGTCGGAATCGGGTAGCTGGTCGGTTTGATCGTTCTGAATGCGTATTCGCCGTTCGGTCCGGAACGGAATTTGCCGCGCAGATTGCTCTCGGGCTGATCGGGGTCCTGGCCTTCGTACATGCCGTTATTGGCCGTTTCCCACACCTCGATCAATGCGCCGGACACCGGCGCGCCACGTTCGTCGACGAGACGGCCGCGAATGAGCGTCGGCTCGCCTTCGGTGCGCGCGATATTGGCGCCGAAGGCCTCTTCTCTCGCGCCCTCGCGGTAGAACGGGCCGAGCAGGCTGCTCTCGGTCGTGTCGCCGGTGCGTTCGTGATTGATCGCGT
The DNA here is from genome assembly GCF_902859805.1 of Paraburkholderia sediminicola. GTDB lineage: Bacteria > Pseudomonadota > Gammaproteobacteria > Burkholderiales > Burkholderiaceae > Paraburkholderia > Paraburkholderia sediminicola. The sequence goes on from NZ_CADIKC010000001.1 coordinate 48,868, forward strand.
CGACCATGATCGACAGGCCAAGCGTGTCCGACAGCAGAATGAACTCCTGGCGAATGCCGCTGCACTTGTTGCCGGTTGCCGTCAGGAATTCAATGCCGCGACGCCACTCCTCACCGGTCAGTTCAACTTCGCTCGCAAACGCATGCAGATGCTTGACCAGCGCGGTCATGATCTGCTTCAGACGCGGATCGGTGCAGTCGGCAAACGTCCTGAGCACGTTCTGCGTTAAAGGATGGATAGTTTCGTCGTTCATTGTCGACCTCATGCGCGATGGGGAGCCGACGGCGCTTCGACGGAATCGGTCGATGCATCGTGCGGCGAAGTTTGTTGTGCATCTTGTTGTGAAGCACCGGCATCGACGAATACAACGCGGCGTCCCACGGGGAACAATTGCAGTCCGTAGCGGCGCGATACGAAGCCCCAAAGTCCTTGCGGAAAGAACATCGTCACCACGATCGCCAGCGCGCCGAGCCCGATCAGATACCAGGTGCCGAAGTCGGAGAGGAACTGGTTAAGCACGAAGAAAATCAGCGCGCCGACAATCGGTCCTTCGAGCGTGCCCAGGCCGCCGATCATCACGATGAAAATGCCGAACGCGGTCCAGTTCACCGAGAACGCCGCGTCCGGCGAGATACGCAGGTTGCCGACAAAATACAGACCACCGGCCAACGCCGTACCGCACGCAGAGACCAGATAGACGAGCAAGCGTGCACGCTTCACGTCGACACCCTGGCTGCTGGCCGCCACGGCGTTGTCGCGCATTGCGGTCAACGCGAGACCGGCTTTGGAGCGCAGGAACAGATACAGCAGGCCGATCGCCGCCGCGACGATAACGAGCGCGAGCCATAGCGCCAGCGATTCGCGCAGCGCACGCGGCACGTCCTGCAGCGCGGTGAGGCTGGTGCCCGAACCGCCGCCCAGCACCGACACGTTCGCCACCGTCAGCCGGAACACTTCGGCGATCACCCATGTGCCGATTGCGAAGTAGCCGCCTTCCAGCCGGAACGCCACCATCGATACGGGAACGGCGATGACCGTTGCAATTGCCGCCGCGATCGGCACAGCGACGAACGGCGAGATCCCGCAGTAGTTGGCGAGAATCAGCATCCCATAGCCGCCGATGCCGAAGAACGCCTGCTGCCCGATCGACACCATCCCGCCATAGCCCGCCAGCAGATTCCACATCAACGCGAAGACCAGATACGACGCGAGTTGCACGAAGTCGCGCATCGCATCGCGCCCGGCCCACCATGGCGCGCTCGCCACCGCCAGCGCGACGATCAGCAGCACGATCATCGCCACGCGGCTCGCACGCGTCGCGCGCCGCACTTCGAAGCCCCCTGCGGGCCGGTTCATTTGCATCGTCATGTCGAGCCTCTATGCGGTTTTGGGCAGCAAACCCTGCGGCCGGGCCACCAGCACGCCGAGAAACACCACGTGGCCGAGCCAGATACCCCAGCCGGGATCGAAGTAAAAGCCCACCTGCTGCGCAATACCGAGCGCCATGCCGCCGACGAAGGTGCCCCAGAACGAGCCCATCCCGCCGATGATCACGGCTTCGAATGCGTACAGCAGCAATGCCGGGCCATCGGTCGGCGACACCGCGGTGCGCATCGAGTACAGCGCGGCGGCGACCCCGATCAGCACGAACGCGATGCCCATGGCCAGCGCATAGGTGCGGCGATAGGAGACGCCCATCAGTTGCACGATCTCGCGGTCATCCGAGGTGGCGCGAAACGCGCGGCCAAGCGGTGTGCGGCCGAATAGCCACTGCATGGCGAAAGCCAAAGCAGTGGTGACGACCAAAGTAACGAGTGGCAGATAACCCAGCGTGATGCCGCCCGCGAGCGTGAGGCTCTGCGACTCGAAGCTGCCAGTTGCGATCGAACGCGGATCGGCGGAGAACACCTGCTGCAATACATTCTGAATCACGATCGACAAGCCGAACGTGACGATCAGCGAAGGCAGCGGATCGCGGCTGCTCACCCGGTTGAGGATCGTGTACTGCACCGCATAACCCGCGCCGAACGCAATCACGAGCAGCAGAACCAGCGACACGGCGAGCGGCAGATGCGCGTAGTTCGTCAGGGCGAAGAGCACGAACACCAGCAGCACGATGAAATCGCCGTGCGCGGTGTTGGTGAGCCGCATCACGCCGAACACTAACGATTGCCCCATCGCGAAGAGCCCATACAGCGCGCCCAGCAGCACGCCCTGCACGACGATATTGATGAACGTGTTCATGCGACCGCTCCAAAATATGCCTGCGTGATGGCCTCATCCGATACTTCGGCCGACACACCAGCCAGTGACACACGCCCTTCCTGGAAGCAATAGAAACGCGACGACACGCGGCGCGCCAGTTGCACGTCCTGCTCGACGACGATCGCACTCATGCCATCAGCGACAATCGCAGGCAATGCCGCATAGATCTCGCGCACGATCACCGGCGCGAGGCCAAGCGAAAGTTCGTCGCACATCAACAGATCGGGATTGCTCATCAGCGCACGGCCGATCGCGACCATCTGCTGCTGGCCACCCGACAAGGCGGTGGCCGCATGGTGACGGCGCTCGCGCAAGGCTGGAAACAGCGAATAGACGCTTTGCAGGTTCCAGCGGCCGGGCCGTTTGGAGAATGCGCCGAGCAGCAGGTTTTCTTCAACGCTCAGGCTTGCAAACAGACGCCGCCCTTCCGGCACCAGCGCAATGCCCTTGCCGACAATGCTCGCCGCAGCCGCGCCACCGACCGGCTCGCCGCGATACAGAATCTGCCCGGCGGAACGGGGGCGCAGCAGACCCGCCACCGATTTCAGAAAGGTCGACTTGCCGGCGCCGTTCGAGCCGATCAGCGCGATCACCTCGCCGGGCGCCACCGTCACGTCGATGCCGAACAGCGCCTGGAAGTCGCCGTAAAACGCGCTCAGCGCGCGAGTCTCCAGTAATGCCGACATGGTCATGCCTCCAGTCCGAGGTACACGCGCCGCACTTCAGGGTCGTCCATTACGGCGCCAGGCAGGCCTTCCGCGAGCCGTTTGCCGAAGTTGATGACGAGCAGCCGGTCGGCCACCGCGAGCAACGCATGCACGACGTGTTCGATCCACACGATCGTCACGCCCGCCTCTTTCACGCGACGAATCTCGTCGACGAGTTCGTGCGTTTCGGGCTCAGTCAGGCCGCCTGCAATTTCATCCAGCAGCAACAACTGCGGTTGCGTGGCCAATGCGCGGGCCAGTTCAAGGCGTTTGCGGTCAAGCAGTCCCAGCGTGCCGGCCAACTGGTTCGCGCGAGCTTTGAGGCCCGTGCGTTCGAGCACATCCATGCAGACATCGTAGGCCGCGTGCTCGGCCAGTTCGCCGCCGAAGGTCGCGCCGACCAGCAGGTTTTCGAATACCGTCATGCCGCCGAACGGCCGCGGTACCTGATACGAGCGGCCGATCCCTGCCGCGCATCGGCGATGCGGTGGCAAGTGGTTCACGTCCGCGCCGTCGAATTCGACGCTGCCCTGATCGGGCCGCACGTCGCCGCTAACGAGGTTGAACAGCGTGGTCTTGCCGGCGCCGTTCGGACCGAGAATGCCGTAGGTCTCGCCGCGTTCGACCGCGAAGCTGATGTCGTCGGTCACCTGCAGCGCGCCATAACGCTTCGACACGCCGGTTAATCTGAGAACTGGGTTCATCACCGCTCTCCGCTATACATTCACGCGATCAGCTTGAGCGGGCCGGATAGCGGCACGTTCGGCGCGAGCTGGTTGTTGACGATGGCGAGATCGAAGCGATGCTTCTGCCCTTTCACCCATTGGCCGCCTACCAAAGGCGTCTTGGCGACGTTCTTCACCGGCCCGCTGCCCCATGCAACATGCCCGACCAGCGTGTCGAGCTTCGTCGTTGCCACTGCGTCGCGGATCGCTTCATTCGAGTCGATATCTTTTGCGCGCTTCAACGAATCGACTGCGATTTCGAACAACGCATGTGCGAAGCCGATTGGCTGCGTCCATTGCTTCGACGTGATGCGCTCGTAGTCGTCCGCGACTTGCCGCGCGCTTTGTCCCGTCAGCGAAGACTTGAACGGATGCGAAGGCGACCACCACACCTCGGTGGAAAGGCCATCGCCGAGATCGCCCAGTGCTTCGATCGAAGTGGGAAACAGCAGTGCCTTGCCGATCGAAATGACTTTGGGCTTCAGTCCTTGCTGACGCGCTTGCACGAGGAAATTCTTCGCGTCGGGTGGAATGACTACGCCGGTGACGATCTGCGCATTCGCCTGCTTGAACGACGAAATCTGCGCGGAGAAGTCCTGCGTCATGCTCTGGAAGCGGCCCGGGTCCTTCAGCGTGAAGCCTTTCTGCGCGAGCACCGGCGGGAAGCCAAGCTTCGCGTCGCCCCAGGCGTTGCCGTCGCCATCGTTCGGGAACAGGCCGCCAACGCTGTGATTGGTCTGCACCGCTTGCCACATGCCGGTGTAGACGCTGATGACGTCCTCGAGTCCCCAGAAGAAGTGATACGTGAAGCGGAAGCCCTTCTTCGGATCGCCCTTTCTACCGAAGAACCACGGCTGCCACGGCACCACGGTCGACACGCAGGGCATCTCGTTCAGCTCGCATGCATCGCTCACCGGATTCGCGGTCTCAGGCGTGCCGGAGACGAGCATGATGTCGACCTTGTCCTTCAGGATCAGATCGTTGGCGACTTCGCCGGCGCGATTCGGGTTCGACTGGCTGTCCTTGACGACAATCGACACCGGATAGGTTTTGCCGCCGATCACGATGCCGTTTTTCAGCGTGGTCTGCATCTGCTGGATCGTGAAGCGGTCGGCTTCACCGAACGGCGCGAGCGGGCCGGTTTGCGGCGATACGTAGCCGATTTTCAGCGTGCGCGGGCCGGCAGCGAAGACGAGCGGCGAGAACGCCGAGGTTGACGCGGCAAGCGCGCCGCCTGCGGCGAGTGTGACGAAGCGGCGGCGCTTCGCATCGAAAGAATGGGCGTCCATCGTTGTCTCCTGAATTTTTTTGTATGAGTGGGGGCCGTTCCTGCTAATCCGGCCGTCTACCTTCGAAAGCTGCTTCCAGCAGTGCACGTAGCGGCGTTCGTTCGACCGGCCGCGGATTCCAGTACGGGTTCTTCAACGCGAGATCGAGCGCGACGTCGAGATCACTTGCGCTCACACCAATGTCTCTCAGCGCGGTAGGCGCGCCGTTGTCGCGTGCGAGATCGAATACGCCTTGCGCGGCGTCGTCGGCGTGCAGCGCGCGTGCAATGCGCTTCATCGCTTCAGGCGCGGCTTCGCGGTTGTAGGCGAGCACATGCGGCAACACGATCGTGTGCGTTTCCGCGTGCGGCAGATTGAATGTGCCGCCGAGCGTATGGCACAGCTTGTGGTGCAGCGCCATGCCGACGCTGCCGAGCACTGCGCCGCATAGCCATGCACCGTAGAGGCAGTCACCGCGTGCAGCGAGATCGTCCGTTTTCAGCATCACCCGCGGCAAACCTTCGCCGAGCGCACGGATACCCTCTTCCGCCATCAGCGCGATGACCGGATTCGCATCCTGCGCGTAGAGCCCTTCGGCCGCGTGGGCGATTGCGTTGATGCCGCTCGTCAGCGATAACGCAGGCGGCAGCGACGTGGTCAACGACGGGTCGTAGATCACCGTTCTCGGTAATACCCGCAGATCGCGGCCGGTTTTCTTGACGCCGTCCTCGGTGAGGCCGTAGATCGGCGTCATTTCGGAGCCTGCATACGTGGTCGGAATCGCGATGATCGGTAGCGAGGTTTCGAGCGCGATCGCCTTGCCGAGTCCTGTCGTCGAACCGCCGCCTATCGCGATCGCGCAATCGGCGCCGACCTGAGCGGCAAAGTCGCGGGCCGCGCGAGCGGTTTCGATCGGTACGTGCATCACGGCTTCGGCGTAGACGCCTGCCGCACGCGAGCCAAGACTTGCCGCCAGCGCTTCGGCCTGGGCGCGTTGCTGCGGCGTGGACAGCACGATCGCGCGCGTGGCGCCGAGCAAGCCGATCTCACGATCCAGCTGGTCGAGACTGCCCACGCCGAAGATCACGCGTGACGCCAAGCCGTTATAGACGAACGATTCCATGGCGGTTCAGCGCGGGTAGTAAGGCGGAATCTGCGCATCCACGTTGACCCAGACCGACTTGGGCTGCGTGTATTCGCGCATCGCTTCGAAACCCATCTCACGTCCGTAGCCGCTTGCGCCGACACCGCCGAACGGTGACGCGGGGCTCACGCGCTTGTAGCAGTTGATCCACACCATGCCGGCGCGAATCTCGCGCGCCACGAGATGCGCGCGTTGCAGGTCACGTGTCCAGAGACCCGCGCCCAGACCGTACTCGGTGCCGTTCGCGATCGCGAGTGCTTCTTCGTCCGTGCGGAATGTGGTGACGGTCATGAACGGACCGAACACCTCTTCCTGCGATACGCGATGCTCCGGCTTCGCTTGAACGATGGTCGGCTCGACATAGCAGCCATTCGCCAGCGCGGCATCGTCCGGCGCCTTGCCGCCCGCCAGCACGCGGCCACCCTGTTCACGTGCGACGTCGACGAACGAGAGCACGCGATCGCGATGCTGACGCGAAGTAAGCGGGCCCATTTCGGTCAACGGATCGAGCGGATTGCCGATTCGGATCGTGCGGCTCAATGCGGCGAACTTCTCGAGCACTTCGTCAGCGATCGATTCATGCACGATCATCCGCGAGCCGGCGATACACGCCTGCCCCTGGTTGTGGAAAATCGCGAACGCGGAGCCTTGCACAACGGCGTCGATATTCGCGTCGCCGAATACGATGTTCGCGCCTTTGCCGCCGAGTTCGAGTTGAACCTTCTTCAGATTGCCGCTCGACGCCTGGACAATCTTGCGGCCAATCGCAGTTGAACCGGTGAAAGCAACCTTGCTAATCTCAGGGTGCTCAGCGATGTACTGACCGGCCACATGACCCAGACCCGGCAAGATATTGACGACGCCCTCCGGAAATCCAACCTCCGCCATCAGTTCTGCGATGGCGAGACTCGACAGCGGCGTGAGTTCGGCGGGCTTCATGATCACGCAGTTACCTGCGGCAAGCGCCGGCGCCATCTTCCAGCTCGTGAACATCAGCGGGAAATTCCATGGCACCACTTGCCCGACAATGCCGACCGGCTCGCGCGTCATGTAGTTCAGAAAACCCTGCTCGACCGGAATCACCGAGCCTTCGAACTTGTCGGCCATGCCGCCGAAATAGCGGAATGTAGCTGCCGTGCGCGGCACATCGAGATTGCGGGTGTCGCGAATCGGGTGCCCCGTATCGAGCGATTCGAGGCGCGCGAGCGCATCGGCATTCGCTTCAATTGCGTCGGCGAGTTTGAGCAGCAACCGCCCCCGCTCCATCGCGGCGAGATTGCTCCACTTCGGAAACGCCGCCTTCGCAGCGGCCACGGCGCGGTCGACATCGGCGGGTCCGGCCATCGCGACTTCGGCAATCACCGAGTTGTCGTGCGGATTAAGGGAGGCGAGGGTTTCGCCGTTTGCAGCCGGCACGAAGCGGCCGCCGATAAAGAGTTGCGTTTGCATGTCAATCCCGCGCAAGTAAAACTTTGGACGTGACAATCCCCGCGGCGCCAGCGGTCTGGCGCCGTTCGATCGACGATCGGAGGGAATGTCTGAGAGTTAGATCTGGATCGGATACGGCGGCAGTTCACCGCTTTCGTAGCGCTTGGGCAGATCGGGCGTGGCGTTCTCCCACACCAGCAGCATCGAGCGTTTCTGCGAGTAGCCCTTGTGACGGATGTCGGCCGGCATCGCGGCAATGTCGCCCGCGTTCATCGTGATGCGCGCACGCGGCTCGCCGCTGTCTTTATCGGCGACGTCCCAGATGATCTGGTCGGACAGTTGCAGAAACCACTCCACGCGGTCGTTGCCATGAAACACCGGCAGCACGAATTCCTCGGTGGTCGGACAGAACAGGCTCTGCTGGCAGACCGACGTAACCGACGGATTCCACGTCACGTCCGAGCGCGACAGGTACTTGAAGAGGCTGAACGCATGCAACGCGCTCTCGAATCCTGGCTCCGCATGAATCTCGGGTTCGTCCTGAACCACATCGGCGAACTGACGGTTGACCGGCAAGTCGTCGCGCAACGGTGAATCGCCTGCGAGACCCGGCATGCGCTTCGTGGCGATCCGCGTACGCTCGATCGCGGCGATGTTGTCGCCATGTTTCGTGCCGAATGCAGAGCCGGTTTCTTCGGGTGCGGCAAACGGATCGAAACCTTCGTTGACCCAGTCCCGCAGAATCGCCTTGAAAGTCGCCATGATGAGCGGCGTGTCGAACTGCTGCATATGGTCGACGCCCGCTTCCTTGAAACTTGCGTTGTATGCACCGGCATACATGTCGACCTTGCCGTAGTGATTACGCGTGCCGATCACCTCGTCGAAGTTGACCCAGCCGTAGAAGAAGCCCCACGCAACGTCGCGCATCATGGCGCGCAGGAAGTCGTCGGCATGCATCTGGTGCGAGCGGATCTGCCCTTTTGCGGGCCATTTGACGGTGGCGAAATAGGCATCGCGGCTGAATTCGAAATCGCCGAGGCGGAACGTGCGATAACCGCTTACCGCGTCGGCCTCGCTCGCGGTGACGTTTTGCAGGGTGCTGGCTTTGTCCATGATGGGCTCCAGGAATAGTTCGATCGGGTAGAGGGAATCAGTGGATGCAGATGTCGGCCCACTTCTCGACCGAATAGCGCCCAAGGATCGTCTGCACGAGCAGCACGCCCTTCGTCCTCGCTTCGAAGCGGTACGCGGCGCCCGCAGGCAGCAGCGCCTGATGGCCGCGGCGCAGCCGTACATAACCCATCGACTGGCCCGACGGTTGGCCTTCGAGCCGCACGCTGCCTTCGGTCTGCGCGTCGACCAGCGGGCCGTCGGACGGCTTGATGAAATAGATATCGATCTCGCCGTCGAGTGCGACCGCGAATTCATCGTGCGACGCAGCAAACCACGGCGACGAACCTTCCGCGCGCAGCGTCTCGATCACGTACTTGAGATTCTTGCCGACGACGATTTTTTCGTAAGGCTCAGCGCGGCTCGCAACGTCGAACACGTTCGACATCGCGTAGTGCTCCGGTTTGCCCTTGATGATTTCGATGGAGCCTTTGCGGAAATTGTCCAGGCTACCGAACCAGGTCTCTTGCATGTCTGCCTCCAGTTGATCTACGAATCCGCGAATGCGTTGCTTGGATCGAAGATTAAGTGGCGACAGGCGCAACAGCAATGATCTGAGGGTCGGGAAACGCGAACCATGGGTGCTTCAAAATCGCGCCAGGGAAACTACCTGGTGGAGAACCCGCGGGGTTCTCCCAGGGGTCGCCGGGGGGGTTCTCAGTCTTCGGCCAGCTCTTCGCCGACGCTTTTGGTCTCGTCGTCCGGCGGAGAAATGCCGAGCGCCTTGTCCCACTGCGGTTCGCGCAGATAGCGGGCGCGCAGGAAGTCGACGAAAGCCTTGACCTTGGTGGTCGAGCGGTGCGAGGCGGGATAGACCGCCGACAGCCACAGCGGCGGCGCCGCGTACTCCGGCAACACGCGTTCAAGGCGCCGCTCGAGCAGATCGGCCGCGGCGACCATTGTCGGCAGATAGACCACGCCCGCACCGGCTCGCGCGAACTCGAGCAGCAGGTGCACGCTATTGGTTTTGAGCACGGGATTCAGGGCGATTTCGAAGCATTCGTTGCCGCGCATCAGCGGCCACTTGTCGCCCCATGGGTAGTACGAGTAACGGGCGAAATCGTGCCGCAGCAAATCGAGCGGTGTTTCGATCACCGGCTCTTCCTTCAGATATCCGGGCGCGGCGCACAGCACGCCACGCACAGGAAAGAGACGCCGCTCCACCAGCAGGTTGGAAGCCGGCGGATAGATCTGCAAGGCCAGATCGAAGCCTTCCTGCACCGGATCGATCACCCGGTCGTTGACGGTCACGACGAACTCGACGCGTGGGTAAGCGGCGCGGAATTCGATCAGCGTTTGCGAGAAATGCCCAAGCGCGAAGCCCGGCAACACGTGGATATTGAGCGTGCCGGCGAGCGCCTGCGGATCGCCGCGGGAGCGTCCCGACAGATCGTGGACCTTGTTGACCAGTTCGGCGCACTCGCGGTAGTACGTTTCGCCGAGTTCCGACAGGCGCACGGCCCGCGTTGAACGATGAAAGAGCGGCACGCCGAAATGGTCTTCGAGCTGCTTGACGCGCGAGGTCACCACCGATTTGGCGACGCCCAGCTGGCGCGCGGCACCGGCGAAGCTCTGCGCTTCCGCCGCCCGCACGAACGCTTCCATCGACATGAACAGGTCCATCTTGTCTCCTCCGGTCTCTGTGGCCCGTAGTCTGCCTTGCTTACGGCAAGTGTAGTCTGCTTCGGGATTCTGGACGCGGCAACGGCAACTCGAACTAACCGGGCGTGAAGACCGTGCGGACCTGGCTGTCGCTACTTCCCCAATAAAGGTTCAGATCCGCAAGCGGCACGGCCTCTGTTGCAATCTGAAGTCCCGCGGGCACTGTTGCAGTGAACACTTCTTTCACCGCATGCAGGAGACGAGGCAAGGTCACGCTGCCAATTCCGCTGCCCAGCAGCGTGATCGCGGTCGCGCGCAACACGGCTGCCGGTAACTGGATATCGGCACCGCTAATCGCGCCGATCTGCACAAAGCGGACCGGATAAGCGTCAGCCGACGCTTTTGCCGCGGCGATCAACAACGACCGTGCGCTGGGTCCCCACAGGTAATCCAGTACGACGTCCACCCCTTGGCGAAAATGCGATTCGAAGGCGCGGCTCAGGCTGCTTTCGTCCTGTTCCAGCGAAATCGTGAAATCGGCACCAGCGCGTTTGAGCGATTCGAGGCTGACCGGATTGCGACCTGTCGCAATGATTTTTCCAGCGCCGAGATACTTCGCGATCTGCACAGCAAGGCGTCCGGAGGCGCCCGTTGCGCCGTTGACCAGCACCGTCTCGCCTCGCACAAATCTGGCCCGCTCGGTCAGTGCCGCCCAGGACGACATGCCCGGAATCGCAATGGCGGCCGCCGTGACGTCGTCGATCGAATCGGGTAGCGGAATGCAGTTTGCCTCGGGTACGAGGCTGCGTTCCGCCAGCGCGCCGAACGGCGCGTGCGGGGCGAAGAAGTAGACACGTTGGCCGTCTTCGAGACGCCCGGTACCATCAACGCCCGCCACGAATGGGAAGGCGCCTGAAGCCGAGTAATGCGAGCCCGCTGCCTTGCTGCGGGTAATCCGGCTTAACGCCGAAGCGGCGACGTCGATCAGATGATGGCCAGCCAGCGCATGGGGATGATCGAAGTCTTCGTAAACGGGTACCTGGCCCGCACCTTTGACAACTGCAGCTTTCATGAGAATTCCTCGAAGATAAGATTGAAGCTGTGTCCCGATCACTGTGCGTCGAGCCAATTGCGCAGTGAAACATCACGTATCTCGAGCACATCGAAGAGTCCTATGGCGCGCAGTGCGGGCAGTCCTTCGACGATGTCCGCTTCGGCGTCCGCACGCGCTTCTTCACTGGCGCCTTCATCGCTCCAGATACGCGCACTGGCGAGAAAAGCCGCGACGGTACCCTTGCGAACCGTCGTGCCATTGATGTCGACCTGGTCGACGTGATCGGGAAGAATCTGTTCTGCTCGCATCGCACCGCACTCCGGTCGTTAAAAGAACGAAATCAGTGTAGTCGTGCAAAAGCGGCCCGTCTCCGGTATAAAGGCCATTCCATACGGTGTTTCGGCCATGCCTTCTTACCTCATTCGTCCCGATCTCGTGACCTCGCCGGAAGGTCCCTATCTCGCCGCGGCGGAGCTGACGCAAAGCGAAGCTCGCGCGACGGCATCGCACAGCCATGCGCGCGGACAGCTCATGGGCGCGCTGAGCGGCCTCATCTCGGTCGGACTCGACAAGCAGCAGTGGGTTGTTCCCGCGATACACGCGATCTGGATTCCGCCGCATTGCGTCCACTCGGTGCGGTCGTATGGCCCGTTCTCAGGGTGGAGCGTGTTTATCGCTGAAGAGCGGTGCGCGCCGTTACCGCGTGAACCTCGCGCGATCAGGACTGCGCCTTTGTTGCGCGAGGCCGTGCGGCGCGCGGCGACCTGGCCGGGTATCGAACTCGACGAAGCGCAGACGCGTATTGCGGATGTCATCGTCGATGAACTGGCCGCAGCGAAAGAGGAATCGCTAGGTCTGCCGAGCCCCGAAGATCCAAGGCTCGTCCGGATCACGGACGCGTTGGCGAGCGATCTCTCGGACAATCGCCGCCTCGAAGAATGGGCCGCGTGGGCCGGTGTTGCGCCACGTACGCTGAGCCGGCGTTTCGTCGCGGAGACGGGTCTGACGTTCGCGCAATGGCGTCAACAGGCCCGTCTGCTTCGCGCGCTTGAGCTTGTCGCGGATGGCCTACCCGTCACCACGATTGCGCTTGAACTCGGCTACGACAACGTCAGCGCGTTTATCGACATGTTCCGGCGAGTGATGGGGACAACGCCAGGGCGATACGCAACAGCCGCGAATCCAGACGATAGAGCCGTCATCTGATTCATGAGGGGCGTCCACGCAGCATCGCCCTCAACGAACATTTTTCGCAGACACCGTTCAGCTTTTCAACGCGGCATTAAACACTGGCGCGAGCCCGGTACTGTCGAGCAAATTGCTGAATTCACCGAGCCGTTTGTGCAGATACGCCGGCACATCGACATCCGCGTAATCGTAGAAGCCACGTTTATCGCGCAGGCCATCGCGGCCTTCCCGCATGTTGTCGCTGACGATCGTGGCGGGCAGGAAGCGTGGATCGATCGCCCGCGCCAGGTAGTGCGACGCATAGTAGAGGATGTCGCAGCCGCCCCAGTCGATAAATTCGAGCAGACCCAACACGGAAAACCGCAGACCGAAACCCGTACGGATAGCCGTATCGATGTCTTCCGCGCTGGCCACGCCCTCCTCGACCATACGCGCGGCCTCGTTCATCGCCAGCGCCTGGATGCGCGGCACGATGTATCCCGCCGACGGCGCGCACACCACCGGCACCTTGCCGACCCGGCGCAGCAAGGCGACCACGCGCTCAACCGTCTCTTTCGCCGTGGCATCGCTACGACTGACCTCCACGAGCGGCATCAGATGAGCCGGGTTGAGCCAGTGCGCGTTGAGAAGCCGCCCGGGATGCACGACCACCTGCTGAAGCTCGGTCACGAGAAACGTCGAAGTAGTCGATGCAAACAACACGTCCGCCCCAGCGTGCTCGCATAGCCAGGCGAACGCGACCTGCTTGGCCTCCATCACTTCCGGCACGGCCTCGAAGACGATCTCGCCTTCGGCAAGCCCTTCCCGCGCGCGCTCGCGATCCACAATGACGATGCGCGCCATCGTCTCCGCGGCCTGCGCCTCGGTGAGGCGGCCGAACACCACCTGCGTCTGCAACTGCCGCACGATCTCGCCACGCGCGGCGGCCGCAAAGGCGCTACGCGCTGCCGGGTCGCGCTCCTTGAAGTCGATCAGCGTCACGCGCAGACCGGCATAAGCGAAAGCCAGCGCGATCCCCTGCCCCATCCGCCCCGCACCGAGGATATGAACGTGCTGGATCTCGACGGCTGCGCTCATTGGTTGAAACCCCGTTCGAGCAAGGCCGTCATCGCCTCACGTGAAAGCGACGCAAGGCCCAGCCGCTCGAGCGTGCGGCCTTCGCCGTACAGGTCGCGCTCCGACACCGCGCTCGCCAGATTCAGCAGACCTTCGGCGACGGGCGTCGGCACGCCGGCCCAGCGTCCCGCCGAAACAAGAAACGACAACCCGAGCCGCGTATCTTCGAGCATATAGCGATGCGTCTTCAGATCGATGTCCTCGCGCCAGTCGCCGCTATCGGTCAGCTTGCCGTGTGCGCCGCGGCCGTACATCCACTCGTCGCCCTCGCTCGCGTAGTGGTCGGCGAGCGGAAAATGCGGCGCACCGTAGCCGAGGGCCTCGCGTACCGCCATCCGTTCGGCGTCGAGCACGCTCGTCACGCGGCGGATCGACGGTTGCGTGCCTTCGTTGTGGATGTCCCAGGCGTCGAAGTGCTCGAGCGGTCCCGCGTTCATCATAATCAACGGCGGGTGGATTACCGGTCCCGCGTTCATCAGGGCGCCGCTCAGCGCATCCTCAATCGGTTCGACCGATGGATAAGCCTCCTGCAGCACCTGAACCGCCCACGTCGCAAACCGTGCGGGAAAGACGCCGCTCGGCAGACGCGTGGCGTACGCGCTCACCACCACATTGTCCTCGCCATGTTTGCGTGCGAGGTACGGCAACGTGCCGGTCTCCGCGAAGGCCACCTCGTGCGCGTTGCCCGCCTCGTGCATCGCCTTCGCGAACACATAGCTGCCGAACGTGCCGGGCGGCAGGAACACCACCTGATGGTCCGCGAGAAAGGGTGCCAGTTGTGCCGCCAGTGCTTCATGCGTCGTTGAAGGCAGCGGGATCACGATGAGCGCTGCGCCCTGCACCGCTTCCGCCAGGTCGTCGACGAGACGGATCGCACCCGGCTGCGCGGCGATCGGCACCCGCCGCTCGCCGCGAAAATCCTTGACCTTGAGCGCGCCAAGTTCGCGCAGCCGCGCCGCGGCGACCGTATCGCGGCGCCACCACGTCACGTTATGGCCTTTTTCCAGCATGTCGATCACAGCCGCATAGCAGCCGTGGCCCCCGCCCAGTACGCTGACATTCATCACACTTCTCCTTGTTCGATGATCGTCAGACTACGGGGTCGACGGCACAAAGACGCTTCACAGCGCGCAAGCGGCATTCAAATCCGGCAACTCAATGAGAACGCCGTCGCGCGCCTGATGAACAATCGCGCAATCCGGGTCGATCCGTTCTTGCGCGAAAAAAATGGCCATCGCATGATGAGCGCGCTGCCCGCTCCCCGCTTCGAGGCCCATGAATGGAAATCGCGATTTCACGCAGAAACCGTAACCGTCTGATCGCATCGCACGCCCGCGAGGATATCGAGCGGGAAGTCTCACAGGTGCTCTGTCCGCACCGGATGGAAGTCGCACACCGCGGCCCGCTCAATGCCGAGCTATACGGCGTCGCGCTCCATCAGGCGATGCTCCTCGAACTCCACTACGGCAGCGAAACTCACATCGATGCCGGCGACATCGGCAATCACTACCTGTTTCGCACCACGCTCAGCGGCCAATGCGCGCTGGAATCGGGCGGCGAACGCGTTTCGCTGCGGGCCGGGAGCCTGAGTGTGTCGTCGCCCGCGCGCATGAGCCGCATCGTCACGGACCGCGATTGCCGCAACCTGCTCCTGCGGATCGACCGCCAGGCGCTCGAGGTCAAACTTGCCGAGATGCTGAACGACAGCGTCAAACAACCGCTCGTGTTCGATCTCGCTTTCGACAACGCCCACACGGGCACCACGGTTTTTTTGTCGACACTGCGCTACCTGTGCAATCTGTGCGACCAGTTCGACGAACCCGCGCAGGAACGGATCTTCGGCCGCGATCTCACGCAGTGGCTGATGACCGTTCTGCTCAGCCAGTTGCCGCACTCGTACAGCGCGACGCTGGCCCGTGCCTCCTCGGCGCCACTGCCGGTCCACGTGCGCCGCGCGCGCGACTATATCGACGCCCACCTCGACGAGCCGCTGCGGATGGACGCCCTGGCGCGCGCCGCCGGTGTTTCGACGCGCACGCTACAGAACGGTTTCAGCCAGTTCCTCGATACGTCGCCCGGTGGGTATATCCGCGAACGGCGGCTCGAGGCCGTGCACCGTGCACTGCAGGCGCAGCCTGAACGGTCGGTGACCGATATTTTCATCGAGCACGGCGTGCATAGCTTCGGGCATTTCGCCAAGGCGTACGCGCGGCGCTTCGGCTGCCTGCCATCGGCCACCGCGAAGCGCATGGTGCGCAACTGACTCTCATGCAGACCGATCCCTCCAATTCCGCCGAGTCCGCCGACTCCACCGCTTCGGTTGCGCACGAACATGACCCGTTGCCCTTTGCAGAAACCGCCGGGGCTCCGCGTGTACGGGACCTTGATCTGAACCTGCTGAAGGCATTTCACGCGGTGTACATCGAGAAAAACGTCGGCCGTGCGGCGTTGCGGCTGGGAATCACGCAGCCTTCCGTGAGTCACGCGCTTGCCCGCCTGCGGCTCGTGTTCCGCGACGCGTTATTCGTGCGTACGCCCGGTGGTGTCGAAGCAACGCCACGTGCGCAGCGCCTCGCGATTTCAATCGATCGCGTGCTGGAGATTCTTCAGGACATGCTCGATGAAGGCGCGCAGTTCCGCGCCGCCACGTCGCGCCGCGTGTTCCGCCTGCATATGAGCGATTTCGCCGAAGCCGCGTTCCTGCCGACGCTGATGCGCGAACTCGATACGCGAGCGCCCGGTGTGGTGATCGAAACCCATCAGATCGACGACAGCCAGTTCAACGTGGCGCTCGAATCGGGCCGCATCGACTTTGCGCTCGGGCATTTCCCGCATGCGTCGAGCCACTTTCACCATAGCGAACTGCTGCAGGAGCGTTATGTGCTGCTGATGGCGCGGCGCGTGGCGGAGCAGTTCGAACTGCGGGAAGGCTATACGTTGAATGCGAACGTGCCCGCGGGGCTGCACTTCATCGCGGTGACTTCGCACCCGCAATCGGTCGAACTGCTCGAACGCTATGGGCTCACCTCGCGCGTGCGAATTGCCGTGCCGAACTTCATGGTGGTGCCGGCGATCCTTAGCCGCTGCGATTACGCGCTGATCCTGCCGCGCACCGTTGCGCGCGCATTCTCCACGCTCGGTGAATCCGCCGTGTTCGAACTCGAAGATGCGCTCACGTGGCCCGTGAACGCATACTGGCATCGCCGTTTCGATGCCGATCCCGGCCACCGGTGGCTGCGCGGTGTGCTCATGGAGCTGTTCCGGATCGGCGCCCGTGAGCCTTTCGACAGCTGGCTCAGCGCGCCGCTCGATCTCAATCCGGAAGGCGTACGCAGCGCCTGAGCGCGTCCGGAGTAACCCGCCGGTTCATCGGCGGGTCGGCTTGATCGGCCCGCCTAGAACGCCGTCATGATGCCGGCCACCACCGAGCTTGCGGTCGCGCCAGCCTTCGCCACCGACACCCCGCCACCCGCCGCGCCGTTAACCGTGAAGTTCGCGTGTGCGCCGTTGCGAATCATTGCCGCGCCCGTATAGAGCACAGTGCGCTTGGAAAGCGGATAGTCGCAGCGCACGCCGAACGAATCGGCATTGCCTTGGCTGTCGGCCACTTTCCGGTAATGGCCGTAGCTCAGCAATACCAGCGAGCGGCCCACCGGCACCGTGGCGTCGAGTTCGAACAGATCATTGTGCGGATTCGAACTGGCGGCGTTCACACTCGTCGCGACGTCCGGCCCGCCGCGATGACGTAGATAGATGAAAGCCGGTTTGACGAAGCCGAAATCGTACGAAATTGCGCCAAGCGCGTAATTACCGGCGGCCGTCGGACTGTTCGCATTCAGCGCCGCCGCGCTCGCCGGACTGAAGGTCTGCTGCATGTAGTCGGCGTCGACCGAGAGATTGCCGTTCACGTAGTTGACCGACGCACCATACGTATCGCCCAGCGTCGACGGCACGTTCGATGCACCATTCGCTCCACGCGCGGCGATCGCCCGCACGAGCACGCCGCCCATTCGCGGCGAGGAATAGCGTATCGAGTTGTTCACGCGCAAAAACGCGGGCCCGACGAAGTTATTCGCCGCATTGCCCCATGCGAGGCCGGCGCCGTCTCCCGGCAAGCTGTAGGTCACGAACGACGTATGCAGCACCGTGTAATTGACGCCGGCCTGCATCGCGCCAAACGGACCCGACAGCCCAACCCACGCTTCGCGTCCGAACAACGCGCCGTTGTTGCCGAGCGTGCCGTTAGCCGAGTTGAAGCCGTTTTCGAGCTTGAAGATCGCGCGATAGCCGCCGCCGAGATCTTCACTGCCCTTCAAGCCGAATTGCGTCGCGAAGATATCGCCGCTGCCCATCCGCACCACATGGTTGGGGCCGAAATTCGCGTATTCGATCGACGTGTCGATCCGTCCGTACAAAGTCACGCTCGATTGCGCAAGCGCGGGTGCCGCTGCGAGGCTCAGCAGCGACACGCACCACATCCGTTTGGTCATTCCCTTGGTCCCGGCGAAAGTCTGGTTCTAACTGCCGCGCGGATTTGCCGTCGCGACGCTCGTGTTTTCCGTCTTCTCCAAAGCCCTTCGTTTGATGGAACGGAAAACGAAGCGAGTCTAGGAACACCAATTTCGAGCGTCGATGAATGCGCACATATAACACTTATAGACAGCGCGAATGACGTGCGCCGCGCACCGTACAACGGCCTCTCTCGCCTTATGGGACAAGCCTTTCCGGCCGCCGCCTGGGGAAAACTTTAGTGACCCAGGGGAATCTCGCCGTGTGTGCGCAGGCCTTGCGTATATGTTTCAGAAATTTGTTTACATACGCTGCTTCGACACCTCATTGCAACCTCATCGCAACTTCGTCGAATATCAGGCACAGGAGAACCGGCATGGCCGTATCAACGAGCAATAACCCTGCACGCAGGCGCTATACGTACGAGTGGTACGTGGTCCTGATCTGCATGCTTGCGTATGTGTTTTCCTTCGTCGACCGACAGGTTCTCGCGCTGATGATCGAGCCGATCAAGAAGGATCTGCATCTGACCGACACGCAGTTCAGCCTGCTGCAAGGCTTCGCGTTTTCGCTTTTCTATGCGGTGATGGGCATGCCGCTCGCCTATCTCGCCGACCGCTTCGCCCGCCCTCGCATCATCGCGACTGGCATCGCGTTATGGAGCCTCGCCACCGCGGCCTGCGGCGTCAGCCAGAACTTCATCCACATGTTCTTTGCCCGCATGAGTGTCGGCGTGGGCGAAGCCGCGCTGTCGCCCGGAACGTATTCGATGTTGAGCGACTACTTTCCGAAGGAAAAACTGGGGCGCGCGGTGGGCGTGTACTCGCTGGGCTCATTCATTGGCGGCGGGATGGCATTCCTGATCGGCGGATACGTGATCCATCTGCTCAAACAGATGACGACGGTCAGCGTGCCGCTTCTCGGCGACGTGCGTTCGTGGCAACTCACGTTCTTTATCGTCGGCTTGCCGGGCTTTCTGGTTGCTTTGCTGTTTATTCTCACCGTGCGCGATCCGGCGCGTCGAGGACTCGTGCGGGACGGCGCCGGCCAGGCAAAGCGTGTATCGATGGGCGACTCGCTGCGCTTCATCGGGACGCATGGCAAGACGTTTACCTGCCACTACCTCGGCTTCTCGTTCTATGCGATGACGCTGTTCTGCCTGATGAGCTGGACGCCGGCGTTCTATATCCGCCACTTCGGCCTCACGCCGGCTGAAGCTGGTTACACGCTCGGCACGATCCTGCTGGTCGCGAACACCATCGGCGTGTTCTGCGGCGGGTGGCTCAACGACTGGCTCATGAAGAAAGGCCGCACGGACGGTCCGATGCTCGCGGGTTTTATCGGCGCGGCGGGGATGCTGGTACCGGCTGTTGCTTTCACGCAGGTCGATAGTTTGAATGTGTCGCTTGCGCTGCTGGTTGTGGCGATGTTCTTTGCGTCGTTTCCGATGCCGACTTCGACTGCTGCGATGCAGACGCTCGCGCCGAATCAGATGCGTGCGCAGATTTCGGCGGTGTTTCTGCTGGTTTCTAACCTCATCGCACTGGGAATCGGCACGACGCTTGTCGCGTTGCTGACGGACAAGGTGTTCGGTTCGCCGAAAGCGGTTGGTGACTCGATGTCGGTTGTTAACCTCGTGGCCACGCTGCTGGCCGCTGGGTTGTTGTGGCTGGGGTGCAAGCAGTTCCGGTTGAGCCTTGCGCGTGTGCAGGGGCAAACGGGGGCGGCGGCAGTTGGGGCACATCACGATGTCGCAGACGCCGCGCATGCCGGCGGCGTTGCGCCGCTCGTGGGACAGTAGGTCTATTCCTGCTTCGGGCTCAACCTATTTCTTTGCACTATTCGCTGGTGGTGATGGGAAGGCCGCCCGCTTTCGGGCGGTTGCGCAATGGACGGCGGTCGGCGAACTGAAGCCGTCCGCCTTCCCGGTGCTTAATGTTGCACGGGAGCTGGTTGTTGGTCCGCGTCTTCTTCGTTTGTCGCGGAATTGGCTGACGTTTGTTTGGCCGGGCTGGGTGTCCTGGCTGCCGGTGTTTCCGTCCCCGCTATTTGTGATGCCTCTGCGAGCAGGCGCGCTGCACGGTTCGCGGTGATGCGGCTTTGAGGGACGCCCTTCGCATCGAGCGCAATCACCTGGTATAGCTCACGGTCGCATTCGAGCTCCCGATGATATTGCTCTGCTGTGTCGACGAGCAATTCAAGCATGGTCTGCTGGCGTCGTCTTTCGTCGCTTGTGATGGCAGGATTCCTACACATTGAGGACGCAAGCGTGATCAATGTGTTGAGTTGGCTCAACTGCCGGTTGCAGAGGTCGAAGGTCTGCAATGCAAGTTTTTCGTACTGGAGCGCGTCGACTGGCGGGCGTGAAGCGGGTTGAGATTGTTTTGTAGATTTGGTGTTCATGGCGCGACCTCCCTGGTACTTCCTGGATCGCCCGACACTCGCTTGCTTGGGGAAGTGGGTGAGCGGGCACGTGGCGGGTTTGGAAGACCGGTGTTCTAACGAGCCGGCGAGCCTTGCGGCTCCCCCACCACAGCCCGCCCATTGAAAACAACAGACGTGCAGGGGTAGACGCACGACCCGCCTAGGCGGGTGTGCGGTTAGAACAACAGGCTTCCACACCTGACCGCCGGGTGTTTCCCGACGGCTTGATGATTATAAATCATGGCAGCCGCGTAGCGTTCAACCAGGCAGGCTAAGTGTTTGCGTTTGGCCGATTGGATAAGGGTTCGTCGGCGGCGGGTGGCGTGTTGTCGCGAATGCGGAGGTCACAGAAGATGCGGGCGATTGGTCGTCTCTGCGCCGATAGTCAGCGCGCAGGTGTATCTGGGCTTCGTCAGTTTCTGAACTTGGCGGTCGAGAGCGGTTCATCTGCCATTGCCGACGTTGGACTTCCATCTGATCGCGACTGGTCGAATGACTGCTCTCCGGGAATGCGGCGAACTGAAGTCGACTCAACTCGGACCCTGGCACAGAGATCATCTGAATGGCTGCCTCCGAGCATAAAAGTCGTTGCTTCAGGGCACCTACTCTCCTGGAGTCAGGGGCGCGAAGATGGCCGGCAATACGTGACGAACTGCGGAAGCATCCGTCGTAAGCAAAGATTCCCAACCTTCGGCGACCGCGAAACCGTGTCGATTGCTGGGCGCGCGTATCGAACACCCAGCTGGATCGAGCTTTGCGATTTCGCCCTCGGCCACCTAGACAGACGACATGAGTCGTACGATCTCCCGGCACAGAAAGTTGGCGGCGGGGCTGAGCTTTCGGCCCACCCTCGTCGCCACATAGCGCTCGAACGTATCGGCGATCGGGTGTTGAATGGGCACCGCCACCACGAGGCCTGCCTCGACTTTTTCCTTTGCCGCCCATCTGGTCATGAACGCAATGCCCAACCCTTGTGCCACAAGCGACGAGGCGACGGTAAAGAGATCGCAGGTGAACACTGGCGAAACGCTCAGATCGGCGTCCCAGAACATGGCATTCACATAACCCCGCGCCGCGAACTGGCCCGACATGAAAATGAGCGGCTCGTGCACAAGCTCCTCAATGCGAACCGACGCATTCACGGCGAACCGATGGCCGGCGGGCACAATCGCACACAACGGTTCACGCTGGAATAGCCGCGCATTCAGCAAAGGATCGCGCGACGTACCGATGGAAACGCAGATGTCCGCCTCATCCTCCCGAACCATTCGAATCAGATCCGGCAGTGGGCCCGTGCGGATATCCATGGCGATATCCGGGTACTTTTGATGGAAACGCGTCAGTACCACCGAAATCAGGTTACCGACCAAGCCTTCACCGACAGCCAGCGTGACATGTCCGCGCCGTAGGTCGCGATATTCAGCGAGCTGCGCGCGAAAGCGCTTTGCCTGACGCTCCCGTTCGTGGCCGTACTCGACGGCGGCCAGACCGACCTGGGTCAGCGAGATGCTCCGCCCGCGTCGCGACACTAGAGCCAGTCTCATCTGACGTTCCGCCGACGCGATCTGCCGGCTGATAGTCGATACGTTTACCCCCAGCGATTCGGCGGCCTGCCGCATTCCCCCATGTTTATCCACTGCGCTGAGGTACTCGAGCGTTCGCTCACTGATGCTCTGGTCTTCAGTCGGCATGTGGATTTTCCTGTTGCATCAAATGCAACATTTTCGCATGTTGACGTGTCGATTTCCGAATTGTTTCTGACACATACTCCGGGTCTTTCAGACACAGCGCGAGACCTGATCCGAATGGTCCGCACCGGGCACGCATGCCGCCGATCCGATTGGCTCGCGATCTCGCCCCCAAAAGAGGAGACACAAATGGATCCCAGCGAAATGACACCGGTCGAGGTAACAGCAAAGCGGCGTAATGCTTTGCCCGTCCAACGCACACCGACGAGTCCGTACGTGTTGCTCTTCGCGGTGCTGCTGCTTGCAGCCGTTGCCACGTGGATCATTCCGGCCGGCGAGTACGATCGCGTGATCAGGAACGGTATCAGCTTCGTGGTACCCCATAGCCTCAAGCGCGTCCCGCAAGGCGGGATCGGACCCGGCGCGGTCTTCATGACGATTGCGAACGGTCTGATCGCCTCGGCGCCGATCATCTTCCTGATCCTGTTTACCGGAGGCGCGCTCGCCGTTCTTGAGAAATCGGGGGCGATAAGCGCCGCGCTCAATCGAATCGGCAGCGGATCGAACACGCGGGACGTATCAGTCATCGTCACCGTGTGTACAGTCTTTTCGTTGCTGGGTACGCTCGGCGTAGTGGGCAATTCCGTCGTGGCCTTCGTTCCGCTCGGGCTTCTGATCGCGCGCTCGATGCGCCTGCCCGCCGTATTCGGTGTGGCCTTCATCTATCTGGGGGCGTACGCCGGTTTCAACAGCGCCCTTCTCAATCCCGCAACCACCGGGGTGTCGCAACGGTTGGCGGAATTGCCCATTTTTTCGGGTATTGGGTTTCGCGCTGTGGTGTACGTCTTCTTTACCGTGGCCACTATCGTGTTCCTGATAGTGAACGTAAGGGCGTTCCGGCGCGAGCCACAGACGCAGAGATTTCTCATTGCCGGCGGCGACGCCCCCGAACCCCACATGCCGGCGAGTGTCATCGCGCCGACCTGGCGGCAGACATTGGCGCTCCTCTTTTCGACTCTTGCCCTCGGTACGTTTGTTTTCGGCGCGATCGAGATGCATTGGGGAGAGACCGAGATGATCTCAATGTTCATGATCATCGCGATTGGCGCAGGCCTGATCTGCGGTATACGGCCTACCCGGATCGCCGACGAGTTTCTGGCGGGATCCGGAAGATTGGTGCACGGCGCACTCATCGTCGGCCTTGCACGCGCGATTTCCAGTGTGCTGAGCAACGGCAAAATTCTCGACCCCATCGTCGATCTACTGTCCAACATTCTGGCGCCTCTTCATCCCATGTTCGCGGCCATCGGCATGTTTTTGAGCGCGGCCGTAATGCATATCGCGATTTCGTCGGGGTCGGGGGAGTCCGCGGCGTTGATCCCTGTCTTCGCACCGCTGGGTGACGCACTTCATCTGACGCGTCAGGTCACCGTGCAGGCGGTGCTGTTAGGCGAAGGGATCATGAATTGCTTCAATCCGACATCCGGCGTTTTGATGGCCGTTCTCGCGACTGCGCGGATTCCATTCGGAAATGGGTGCGCTTTGTCATGCCGCTTATCCTGCTCTGGGGTGTCATCTGCATTGTTGCATTGATGGTCGGCGTCCTCATTCACTGGGGGCCGTTCTGAATCGCGAGGCTCGCCAAGTAACGCCGCCATGATCGTCGTCTCCCGCTTATCACTCCTGGTGAATCTCCATGCCGTTCAAACCTTTTACATCATTGATCGATCTCGTGCCTCACGAGGCGGACCTCGCGCGCTTGCGTTATCAACTGCATAGCCATCCGGAACTCGCCTTCTCGGAGAACCAGACCTCGGATCTCGTCGCGGCTCATCTGCGCGACTACGGCTACGAGGTTCATCGGGGTATTGCGGAAACGGGGGTGGTCGGAACACTCTCAATAGGCGACGGCTGCCGCACGATCGGCATTCGCGCCGATCTCGACGCGTTGCCGATTTGCGAGGCCAACACTTTCGCTCACGCCAGCAAGCATCCCGGAAGAATGCATGCCTGTGGTCACGACGGCCATACGGCGATGCTGTTGGGCGCAGCGAAACAGCTCGCGCAAAACCGATGTTTCAACGGTACCGTGAACCTGATCTTTCAGCCAGCGGAAGAACGCGGGTTCGACAGCGGAGCAAAGCAGATGATCGCGGAGGGACTCTTCGAGCGGTTCCCGTGCGATGCCGTTTTTGCCATGCATAACCACCCCGGCAAGCCGGCCGGTACTTTCATGTTCCGCTCCGGCGCGTTCATGGCGGCGGGAGACCGGGTGTTCATCAAGATTGTCGGACAGGGAGGTCATGCAGCGAGGCCACATCTCGCCCACGATCCGGTCGTCGCCGCATCGAGCATCGTGATGGCGTTGCAGACCGTGGTCGCGCGAAACGTCGATCCGACGAAGTCAGCCGTCGTTACAGTCGGCAAAATCGCTGGCGGCGATGCGCCCAACGTTATTCCCGGTCAGGTCGAACTGAGTCTGAGCGTACGATCGTTCGACCCGGAGGTCCGGGATCTGTTGAAGGACAGGATCATTGCGCTCGTCCATGCCCAGGCAAAAAGCTTTGATGTCGACGCGACGATCGATTATGTCGAAGGGTATCCCGTCGTCCGCAATTCCGATGAGGAAACTCGCTTCGCCGTCGAAGTCGCGCGAGAGCTGGTGGGCCGCGACGCCGTGAACGACAGTATGGACATGCTCATGGGAAGCGAGGATTTTGCCTACATGCTCCAGGAACGGCCCGGTTGTTTTCTGCGCATCGGCAACGGTCCTGCCGATCAGGGACGCACCTTGCACAGTCCGAACTACGACTTCAACAACGAGAACCTCGCTGTGGGCGCCGCGTTCTGGTCTCGCCTTGCCGAGCGTTACCTGAATCTGGACCGCTAGTCCCGACGAGGAATGGTTGCTTGAATCGAACATGATCTTTAGGAGAAGGTCCCTTGCCGGAGGGAAGCGGACATTCGAACGTCCGACTTAGATCTGCTTCGAGCGGCCGAAGTTGGCCGCACTGAGCCGGACGACGATCGGCTCTGATCGACCCACAAGGGACGGTCGCGGTTAGCCTAAGCGGACATTGGCGAGCGGCGTCGACGAGGACCAATGCTCCTATGACACAATGGCTACACACCAGCCTGCTCGCGACGACGTAAGACTATGACTCACACTCAATCAGCCACCAACGCTGCCCAATCGAGTTCGTTGATGACGGCATTTCCGGCGGCGCTTCGCCCTGAAGTGAGTGTCGTCGCGGATTTGATCCAAGGTAGCAACGCCACTCATCCTGGATTGCCTGTCGTTGTTCGAGGCGAGTCGCTCAATATTCCATATCGGATTCACCACGATTCCGATGAAATGCTGTTCGCGCGGCTGAACGAAACCCAAGCGATCGTGTACGCGTGCGTGCTAACGAGACACCATGATGGGCATATGCGGCAGCGCCAAATTGGGCGACTGGTTACGTTAACTGAACCTTGGGTAGCGCCATTCGTTATGCAACTCTGCGGCGAGTACGTCATTGAGATTCTCGATGCTATCGAGGCGCACTTACCATCCATGCATCAACGCAGTTACGGAGCGTTCTTCCGGGAAAATCCGCTATTTTTTCAAAGAACGCAGGATCGCATGATTAGCTACTGGGATTGCTATTACCGTTGGCTATACAAGCGAAAACTCGACTATGTTGGGTTCCGATTATTCGGCCGATTCCGTGAATGGAGTGCTGCTGTCTAGCCAATTCGTCCCATCGAACGCCGGAACCGGCCAGACTCGGCGACCCCTTACTCGTAGGATTTTCCCGCCATTAGAATGTCCGTGGCGCGGCGCCACGGGTTCCCAGGCCGGACGTAGAACTGGAGACCGTTCTTCGACGCTTCGGCCCATGCGCCGGCGGCCCCAAGAAATGCTCCAATGGTCCCGCTTTCCCAGCCAAGCGCGCCAATGGAGTGCGGAGGCGACGGCATGGCAGCCTCTATCTCCCGTTCAACGGTCCAGTCGCCCGCGAGAGCGCTCAGAAAATCGACGAAGGATCGTTAATCGAAAACGCGATCCAATGCCTCGCGCAGCTTACCCGCCATCTCAGCTTGAAGTTTATCGTTCACAGGCCTATTGTCCGAACGCTCTGCAATGGATTGTCGACGTTCTGGCAACGCTCGTCGAGTGTCGCTTTGTGGCCGATCCTTGCCTCATGCAAACGGCATGGATCACCCGAATGTCACATGGTCGCGATCGGCAGCACGCGACCCGGAGCAGCCCATCAGATTTCTCCGGAGCGGCCGTTCGCATGTTGGAGGTGCAAATTTTTCTTGGCCATCGTGCAATTTTTCATCGTTTGTTGCTCCGGCGAAGAGGTGCGATATTGGCGATTCATTCGGGGAGGTAGTGAGTTGATTACGCGAAGGCAGGTCACAGTGGCGGTATCTGTCGCTCTTACCTCATTGATGATCTCGCCATGTGGGTTGGCTTTGCCGCGAGCGGAACCTTCCATCAAGACGGTTGAGTCCTCCCGACCGCCGTATGTCGCCAGAACCGCTGGCGATGCACTGATTTCGATTACGCTGCCGCCAAAGCTGTTGGGCCTGGACATGAACGTCGAGAACTCGATCGCGTCGGAAACCGGCGATTTCAAACCGGCACGCTATTCATTTCCGGATACCGCCGTTCCGCAATCTGTCCTTCACGATCTGACCAGAATCTATCGTTACGATCGTCGACGGGATGTTCCGATCGTCTCTTCGGGGGGGGACTGGGTAATCGCGGAGTACTTCATTGCGGGCTCCCATGTTCCCGTGTCACGATTCCGGTTGCTGGGCAAGCAGGTCCAGCGTCAGGAACAGCTGGATGGGAGTGGACGAACGATCAGGATCATCGCGGTCGGCTGGGCTCGTCCGTCCACGGCGGAAGATGACGGGACAACGAATATGTCAGAGCTCGGTCAACATCCTGCGTGGATTCGCGTATTCAAAGTGTCTCCTGCGGGAACGAAAACACTCGTTGCTTTAGCCTGGCGGCGGAAGGGTTTCGCTACTGCGCCTGAGACCTATGACGAACCGGACGAGAAGTTACTCATGTTCGGTCTACCGGATGGCACCATGAAGTGGCGTACGAAGGCCGAGTTCCTGAAAGCGCAGGATATTGACCTCAATGCTGCAAAGTTTGATGCTCAGTAGTGCGTCCTACAAGGTTGAAACAGATGCGCTTCGACAATCGGTGCCAGTTGCCGCGCACGGATATTCGCCAGCGGTTGCCAGAATCGGGTATAGCCCGAGGCACCAGCCAGGAAAAGGAGCTTCGATGGTGTCGACATCGTTTCTGGTGGCCTCTGTGGCTGTCACGAAACTGCGCTGCCCGCGAACAGAACTGTGCATAGAGCCGTCACAAATCATAGAGCAGTCACAAATACTTTTTTCTCAACATGGGTGCAATATCGTCTGCGAAATGAAAATCAATTTTCGACGATGTAGGCAGTCCCGTCGAGCATCCCTTTGTGGTCGCACCCGGACCTACGATGCGGTTGGCTCTGCTGAGGCAACTATCCGCTGGCGCGACGCATTTCTGCAGGCGCCACCCACGTCCGCAGACGCGACACCGGGACAGAGACCATGAACCCGGCCCCCCGCAATCTGCGGATCGACACGCTGCGCGGTGTGTCGATCCTGCTCGTTTTGCTGCATCACTTCAACATAGCTTATGTACTGCGCGATACAGCCGTCGCGCGCGCATTCGGCTGGGACGCCATACATGCCGTGGTCCGGAACGGCAACTATGGCGTCACGATGTTCTTCGTCATCTCCGGCTACCTGATTACGTCAAACGCACGGCGCCGATGGGGCTATCTTAGTGCAATCGATGCGCGAACTTTCTATGTGTCGCGCATCGCGCGTATCCTGCCGTGCCTGCTCCTGTTGCTCGTCCTCATCAACGGGCTTGCGGCGGCCGGCGTGCCGATATTCAGCAATCATGCGCCGCTTGGCGCGCCTGTGTCGTTCTGGCTCGTCAATTTCGCGTCGTTGACTTTCTGGATGAACGTGCTGATCGGCTCCTACGGCTGGGTCAATTACGCGCTCGGCGTGCTGTGGTCGCTGTCGGTCGAAGAGGTGTTCTACCTGTCGTTTCCACTGCTTTGCATCGCGCTGCGCCGCGATGGGCAACTGCTCGTGTTCTGGGCGTTCGTCGTCGCGGTTGGCCCGTTATATCGGGCGATACATTCTGGCGACGAGGGCGGCTTTCTCTACGCGTACTTCGCGTGCTTCGACGGAATCGCGATCGGCTGCTGTACAGCGCTGCTGGCCGACCGGCCTCTGTGGCGCGCAGTCACGATGCGCACCACGCAATGGCTGACGGTCGCCGGAATGACAATTCTCTATCTTGCATGGCCCATTGCGCAAAGCCACGTCTTCGGGGTGACCGGCATTGCACTCGGCACAGCCGTGCTGCTGATCGATGCGCACGCCAGCGGTGCATCCGGAAGCGCTCGCCTGCTGGCGCCGCTACGCTGGAGCGGCAAACTCAGCTACGAGCTTTATCTGTTCCATCTCGTTGTGCTCGGCGGGCTTCGTACGCTGTACCCACCATCGACGACGCACGGTAATGAGAAACTGCTGTTGCTCGGCGTTTATCTGGTGCTGTCGGCTGCCGTGAGCACACTGATCGCGCGAAGCTATGCGACACCGCTCGATCGCTTCGTTAAACGGAAGTGGCTTCGCGCCTCGGCGCGAGTTCCGGACGGCGCTCGCCTTTGATACCGTGACGCGGGTTCCGATCGGTTGCATCGATTGTCAGCGATCTGGACATCAACCGCGAATGGCCGAAATTGGCCGCACTGAGCCTGACGACAAGCAGCTCATTTCGACCCACAAGGGACGATCACGGTTAGCGGAAGCGGACACTGGCGAGCAGCGTCGACGACGTCCGATGCTCCCATCCGAATTCCTACCCCAAGCCCATCCGCGACGGTACGGTTTGAGTGCTTGCCGGCCTTCGGGCGATCAGACGATATCAAGCTCGGGGGCATCCGACGTCTGACCTAATGGCTCCGTGACCACCCGGTTCCTCCCCGCGCGCTTCGCCGCATAGAGCAGGTGATCGGCGCGCGCCAGCAACGCTCCGACCGCCTCGCCAGGTCGATACCGGGCAATGCCGGCACTCGTCGTAACGCACAGCGTAGCCTCGATTTCATTAAAGCGTGAAGACTCCAGCACGGTGCGCAAGCGCTCGGCGATCTGATACGCGAATTTATCGTCAGCGCCCGGCAGCAGAAGCACGAACTCCTCGCCGCCGATGCGCGCCACCACGTCTTTCTCGCGCACCGCGGCTCGCAGGATTGCGGCGAACTGGCGCAGCACCGCGTCGCCGGCCGCATGCCCATAACGGTCGTTGATGGATTTGAAGTTGTCGATGTCGAAAGCGATCAGCGCGAGCGGATAGCTTCGCTTGTCCGCGACGCGGCGGCCCGCCATGCGTTCGAACGCGCGCCGGTTCAACGTTTCGGTGAGCGAGTCGAGATCGCGTTCGAGAGTCAGCCGGTCGATCACGTCCGACATCGCGGCGGCCAGCAGCACGAGCCCCAACACAGCGCCCATCAAGGCGAGCGACAACTGCAGCAAGACCCAGAAAATGGTGCTCGCGAACGGCGCAGCGCTATGCGGCAAGGGTTGGATCGTAGTGAGCGGCGTTCTGATGAAAAAACTGGCGCCGAAGATCAGCAGCGCCCAGAGAAGAACGTGGTTGACGGTGCGGCCATTGCAGCGTTTCCTGAAACGGACCGCGGTAAACACCATCAACAGCCCGGCGCTGAGATTCAGAATGTAGACGCGCAAGAGCAGGTTGGACGTCACGAAGGAGAAGTAATACATGCCGCCCAGCACGAGCGCGAACATCGACGCATGCGTCGCTAGCCGCAAGTGAAGCCC
The DNA here is from genome assembly GCF_902859805.1 of Paraburkholderia sediminicola. Taxonomy (GTDB): domain Bacteria; phylum Pseudomonadota; class Gammaproteobacteria; order Burkholderiales; family Burkholderiaceae; genus Paraburkholderia; species Paraburkholderia sediminicola. Next base: position 79,067 of record NZ_CADIKC010000001.1, read on the forward strand.
AGCCCTGCGCAAAACACCTTCCGCCAACAGTTGAATGCTTAACACATAAAACGTTGCCGATATAAGCGCGTTCAATCGCCATTCATCCGGCAGGTGACAGATCTGCACTGCCGAGCCGAGTGCGAAAGCAACAAATGAAGCGGCGAGAAAGCGCAGATAGCGCAGTCGTCTATCGTAGAGCCATGCACAGGCAAAACCGAGCGAAAAGACGGCCGTGATACCTGGGATGATCAATTGAACGAGTTGATTGGGCGTTATCTGAGCGGGCATGTGGCTCGTTCTCCGCTGCCGGCCACAAAATCGCCGGGCCTATGGGTTGGCGGTTCTCAGGGCGTGCATCGTCAGCCGCCATTGACGACTCTCCCAAAAATGGACGTGGCACCCGATATGGTCAGAGGATTGTACGCCTGGCGAGTGGGAGCCCTCGGGCAAGGCGATAGTGTCGCATCCGGTCTCGGGTTCGGAAATTGATGCGCGCTGGATTGTCAGCGATTCTTCTGACATCGGCGAAGGTCCCTTATGGGTCGAACTGCGCCCACTACAACTGGGTCAGTTCGATCCATTGCGGACAATTGGCTGCCTCGGTAGCGGACGTTCGTCGGACGGATGTAAGCCGAGAAGGTAGACTCTGGAACCTTTCGTCTATGGTTCGCCTCGGTCAACCTTCCAAACGTAGACTTTGCCGCTCGCACCAATCGTGTAGTCGACTTTCAGCGGCTCGCCAGGGACGGCATCAAATGGCGCGGGATACTCGATCTCCTGCCCTTGAACCCGGAACACGAATTTCTCCGTGGCAGCGAATCCCTGCTTCGGTCCAGGCCGATACATGCCAATGCGCTCAATGGTGGAATAGCCGTGATGCATCGATCGGTTCGAAAGTTCTGTTTTGAAGCGCCCCGTCAAGTAAAGGTACCCAGCAATGCCAAGCGCAATCAAGCCGATGGTGACTGCAAACGGCACACCCCACTCGCGCAGGTAGATTCGTGCATCGAGTAACAAATATCGTCGTTTCATTTTTTGGTCAGTGCTGTCGACCGATTGTACGTGGCCGGTTACTGCCTGATGGCGACCGGCAACACACGACACTGGGCAGCCCCTCGGCCTTGCCCGAACCGGCCATTCCTCCGGAGACGTTTCTTGGCTTCGCGGTCGGTCAGGCCACACTCGCCGACCCGGCGTCTAAACTATTTTGCGACCGTACAGGTCTTGACCAGTCAATTTGTTCGCTTCGCGCAGCAGACTCTCAAGCGCCTCATATTCCGAACCGTAGTCCAGCTTTCGTGATGCCAAACCCACGCAAGTCGACCTCAGTTCCGAGGTCAAGTCGCGTAACGCGGCAATTACTTCGCGGTCACCCGCAGATTCTTCCAATGCAGCGCGACCGATCAAATAAGCCTCCTCATACGCCGCGGCATGTACCTTCTCTCTTATGCGATCGGAATTTGAACTCAACTTAGTCTGTCCCTGACAATGCGGATTGAGCGATTGTCGTCAATCTTGACAACGATGTCGAATGACTGCGGCCGGCCTCTGCCCGACGCGGTCGGCTCAGTTCGACCCGGAGCGGTCGTTTGACTTACCCCAAAACCGACATTCAAAGGCCATGAAGATACATGGGAGCAGCGGTCGACCTTCTTCATCTACCGACGCGCGCCCCCGACTTGCTAAGGGGTGGTTTCCTCTCACTTTTTAAGTCGTTGCGATCTCTATGGTAATTTCCGGTTCGGACGGCGATGCAACATCAACGACCTGATTCAGGCAATACGCAGCCCAATGCCTGTAAGGTCCGGGGTGGTCATCGCAGGCCCATGACGCCTTGCGCATGTAGTTGAGATACTCCGAGCGCATGTATTCCTTGAAGAGTTTCCCTGACCCGTCGGAGGTCTCGGGTTCCCCCGACGCGTAGCTTTCGTTGACAACAGAGTACGCAATGTAGCTAGACCAGCGGATATCAAATATGCGACATCCAGGCAGATGCTCGATCGCGCGCGCCCCCTTAAGTATGCCTGTCAACTCAGGGGGCGAGTCAAAGCCGAGCTTTGCCGCGTCGACGGGACCACCTTCGGTTGCCTCCAACAGGACAAGCCGCAATGTCCGGTCATCCATTTGGCCGATACCTCTGAGATAGAGATATCGGCAGTCCAAAAAAATATCGGTCAGTTTTGACATAGTGTTCGGAGTTCCCCGCGAGAATCGGGTCGATTGTTAACGATCTATGCCGTGGTGTCGACTGGCCGTTCATGGCCGCACTTAGCCGGATGGTGACCAGCGGAGTTCGGCCAGTTTCGGACGTTCAACGTTCGGTCGTGAGCGTCCGGATCGCGGCGAATTACCGCCGTCCCGATGGTATGCAAAAGCGCAACGAACAGCGCATTGCGATAAAGTCGGTGCCGACACGCCGCGCGATTTGCTCAAAATATTGTCATCTCATCAGCAAGCTGCGTCGTGTGGATTGGTGCGCGACCGATTCGATGCCCTCGTTCTCGCGCCTATCGAACACACCGGCCGAACTAGGATTTACAGGAACTCGTCGACCTGAGCGGATACGGTACGGTGGAGGTGCCATTTACACTTGAGACAAGTTCGCGCGCGAAGATCTCGTCAGGGCCATCATTGTCTTGGATCAAGATCTCGTAGTCATGCCCGCGCTCGGGCACGAAAGTGCTAGCTTTCGGCGCGTCGGTCACTCTGTACCGCTTCCCGTTGATAAACTGTTCGCTCACAATCTGCGCATGAACTGTCATTGGCTGGCCAGCCGGGACAATGTACTCGTGGAAATACCGAGCCGCGTCGGGTGGCACGGGCATGCCGACGGTTTTGTTAGACAGGCTCGACAAGCCGGGTTTGGACGCGACGAAGTGCTTGGCCTCACCTGTAACGCACGCAGTGTTCAAGTAAAAGGTCACATTCGCTCCCCAATACACACGCACGCGAGCTTCCGTTTCCGGGTGATAGTCCGCCGCAGTCTGAGACGGCGTCCCCGCGTAGGCGCACAGCAGCACTGAGCTGACAATTGGAACGAACAGGGTGGCAGTATGACGTGTCATTGGGCGTGAAATCGGGAGAACGAAGGCGAGCGCTTGAAGCGATATAACCAGCGTGACTGACTATCGAAAATTCGCACTATCTATATCGGCTTCGAGTCAAAAAACTTAAATTCGAAGGTGGACCCGCCATCGTGCGTACGCTGCCGTCCCCCGAACCCTTGAGGCATCGGATCTGTCTAATACCGACAGTGTCTGGGGGGCACAAAGCTGCTCTTGCGTTTGCGCAACGTGAATGGCTAACCGTCGGTGCCACAATGGTCATTGCGCTTGCCGACCACCCATTTATATGCTCATTTTCCGACGAGCATCACCGCCATTCGCACCAACCGCAAAACGTCGTCTGTTCGTCCGCTTTCCGCACGAATCCAGGCGCCTAGCGTTTGAACATAAAAGGCAGCGATGGGTCGACCTATGCCGGACGACACTCGGCCCAGTTCGACCCCGAGCGGACTTTCGGCATACGTGGGAACGAACGACCAAAGCCAAGCCGCCCTCGCCCTTCGCGAAAGCTCCACCTAGACGCGTGCGCCGCCCCTCAACTATCCTTGCGACACCATCAAGAGCTAACCGCGTCCTATCTCCCTACATTTCCTTCGCTTCCTTTTACTGGTCGGCGATGCGTGAAGACACACCTGTTCTTCGTCGGAAATTTGCACGGAGGGAATACGCGATCGCTCGCCTGCGTGTCGCAACGGCCCGTCTTATCCGAGCCGATTCGGAGGTTGAACAGGCTCGCGCTACTTACTGGGTCAATGCCTGGGCGAGCGCGATCGGCAATCTACACTTTCATGGATTCGCCGAAGGGCGGGTTGGACACAAGCCGAGGCGGTGATCTTTCGAAGCATGGGGACCGCAGACTCATGCCCCTATCCAATGCCATCGCTCAGGCCGCATTTCGCGCCACGGCATGCCGACTTGACCTGCGCTGCTCCTTGCTCGTTGAACTGAAATCGGTTGCCTGAAGTGGAACCGTGTTTGACCCGGCACTCGAACGTTTCGTGCTGGCTTGTGCCAGGATGCGATCCAGATGCAAATAGAAGTGTTCGAGCTGTCTTGCGTCCGAAGCAGCTGGTTCGAGGTCGAAGACATCCTCGAGCGTGCGGCGCGTTACGTGGAAACGTTGAAGGCCGTGGACAATACGAACCTGGAAGACGACGCCGTCGCTATTGTGCGGCACGCTCCCCATATGAGCGAATGGCTACCCATGGAGTCCCCCGTGAATCATGCCAGATCAAAAGCTCGTCAACTCATGTTCGCACATCTCCACGAGAGGCGAATCTTTTCAAAATTGTGACACGTCATAGTTTGACATTTTTACCACGGTCAACCCACAGCCGCGCAGCAAGATGTCTGTAGACTAAAAATAGAGCGTCTGCAATCGTGCCTCCGCAGTCGCAATATGACCGGGAGATTCGCCATGATGACGTCTCAGGCTTACACGCCAACCGCCCCTGTATTGCATGTCTTCGAGCAAACCGGAGGCTGGCATTGGGGCATCACCGTCCCGCGTGCAAGGGGAAGTGGATTCAAACTCATTGCTTTCAGTGAGAGAACCTTCCCGGTTGAGGACGCCGCACGCACGGATGGGCGTCAGGCGCTGGTCGACCTGGCGGATAGCGGCATCCGAGACCGACTCGCCACCTAGATCGCGGGAATAGGACGTCTGTAAGTTCGCCGTGCAAAAATCAGCACCCATCCCTATCGATCAGAAAGTGACAGCCATGGACCAGCTCCGTACAAACCTCACGGCCCCTCTGCTTTCCGTCGACTCCACACTATGGTTTTCGGCCTACGCCTTTGGTTGGGGATACTGCGCCTTTGCGCTGCCTGCTGAAACGGTTTGTGAAAAACTCGGCGCTGCGAACGAGACCCCGAAACAATTGATGCTCGCCTTCGAGCTTGGCAAGCGCCGGCTTTTGCAAGCTGTGGAGCAGAAAGCGTTGCCAGGCACTGGCGAGCGGATAACGCTTTCGACCGACGATCTCTGACAACGGGGTGACGCCCGGCTGCATCACGCGATATTGTGACTCTGCGTGCGAAGAGTGGCTTCCGAGGTGAAGTCGGACAGTCAGATGCGGCCATTAGCAGGAGAGTGACCGACTGCTTCTGGCCGGCCCCTGCCTGTCGGCGACCGGCAGCACGCGACCCTTCTCGAACAGTCGATCCACTCTTCCGGGAGTCTGCTTACTACTCGATAGGGCCCCCTCTCCAGCAAGGTTGATGGTTAGCGAACCCTCAAAATCCCGGTTAGCCGCAAGCGGCACGAAGCGTGACAGATCTCCTTCACAGCACTCACAGAATGAGGACCTGGATCGCGGTGGTCACCGTCCCGCCTGGTGTTTCATTCGTCTCTGAAACCTCAAAATCATTCGTTCACAGCAAAAACTCGTCCACGTCAGATTTGTGCTCCCGGCCAGAGATTCTGTCGGCCAGACCTTTACCGCTGCCGAGCGCCAGCGTAAAGCCCAACGCGCCATGACCGACGTTCAGCCACAGGTTTCGATATCGCGTGCGCCCGAGTATCGGCGTACCCGCGGGTGTTGCGGGCCGCAAACCGGCCCACGGTTCAGCCGATGCATAGTGGCCGACCTCGGGAAACATCGCCTCCGCTTCCGCTCTCAACGTGGCCACGCGCGACGGGTCGATCGTTGCGCGTTGTCCATTCAGATCGGCCATGCCGGCGATTCGCAACCGGTCGCCGAGACGGGCATACACGATCTTCCGCTGGAAATCGGTCACGCTGATCGACGGCGCCGCGGCCTGGCTTTTTACGTTCACGGTCAGGCTGTAACCCTTCAGCGGATAGAGCGGCAGTCGGATGCGTAGCGGTCGCAGCAGCGCTGCACTGGCAGTTCCCGCCGCCACCACGATTTGCTCGGCGTCCAGCATCTCCCGTCCGGCGAAAGCGCTGATCCTACCCGTGCAATCCTCGCGAAGGTCGTTGATTCGGGTGGTGAAGCGGAATCGCACACCTGCGCGCCGCAAGCGCCGCTCAAGACCGACGCAGAAGCGATAGCAGTCGCCGCTGTCCTCACTTGCGGTATAGATGCCGCCCACCAGGCGCCTGCCCATATGCGCAAGTGCCGGTTCTGCGTATATGCATTCATCGGCGGTCATGGCCTGCTGCTCACAACCCAGTGTTCGCTGATAGTCGAGCAGTCGGCACGCTTTATCGAACGAAGCAAAGTCGCGATGAAGCACCAGTTTGCCGCTATTCGCGTAGTCGAAGGCGATGTCCGGTTCGCAAGCAACGAACTCATGCATCAGTGCGCGGCTGAACATCGCCAGGCTCAGCAGACGGCGCGTCGTCAGGTCGCTTTGCCGTTGGCTGCATGCGCGCACGAAGTTCAGACACCAGCGCCATTGGTCCGGGTCCAGCGACGGGCTGAAGCGCACGGGCGAGTCGGCGCGCAACAGCCACGCCGGCAATTTGCCGAGCACGCCAGGTCCGGCGAGCGGCGCAACGTAGCTGTACGACAGTTGCCCGCCGTTGGCGTAGCTCGCCATCGTGCCGGCGCCGCTGTTGCTGTCGACAACGGTGACGTCGTGGCCATCGGTGCGCAGGTAGTAGGCGGTCGACAACCCGATGACGCCCGCGCCTATCACGAGGACTTTCATGACGCGGACATCCCGCGCGTGATGACCTGCCCGGCGCGCGCGCCCGCATGTCGGCCGTCGCGCCATGTCAGCACGCCGTTCACGATCACGGCCTCGATGCCCTCGGCCGGCTGGATCGGTTTTTCGTAACTGGCGATGTCGCGAATCGTTGCGGGATCGAACACGACGACATCGGCATGGTTGCCCACCGTCAACGTGCCGCGCCCGCTGAGCCCAAAATTCCTGGCTGTCAGACCCGTCATTTTCCATACCGCCGTCTCGAGATCGAACAGACGCAGATCGCGGCTGTAGTGCCCGAGAATGCGCGGGAATGTGCCCCACAAACGTGGATGCGGCCGCGCGCCGACGCTCAGGCCGTCCGAGCCGATCATCGTTTCATCGAAGGCGAGGATCGCGCGCACGTCGCCCTCGTCCATACCGAAGTAGATCGCGTTCGCGGGTTGAAGCCGCGCTGCCGCTTCTTCTCTGGTGACGCACCAACCGGCAGCGATCTCGCCGAGCTCCCGGCCTGCCTGTTCCGGATGCGGCTCGCTGGAACTGATCACGATACGTTCGCGGAGCCGCGCGGGGTCGCGATGCAGCATCGTGGAACTGGCGTTGTACGGATAACAGTCAAGCGCCACGCACTGGCAGCGCATCGCCTTCCGGATACGCGGCAGCGTCACGGCCGACTTGCCGTGGTTCGACGCTCGCAAAAGTTTGTGATGCGAAATGATGACCGGGCATCCGAGTTCGCGCCCGATCAGGAAACTCTCTTCGAGCGATTCCATCGACCTGTCCGCTTCGTCACGCATATGCGTGGCATAGACCGCACCGGTGCCGGTGAGCGGACGGCAGACGTCAATGATTTCCTGGGTCGGTGCGTGAGCCGCTGGCGGGTAGTACGTGCCGGTCGATATGCCTATTGCACCCGCCGCCAGCGCTTCCTCAAGCAGTTCGCGCATCGCGGCGATTTCGAAGTCGCGTGCGGGGCGATCGAGCGTATCCATCGTCAGCACACGCAAGGTCGAATGGCCGACCATCGCTGCAACGTTCACCGCAGACGGCGCGCTGCGCAGCGCGGCGAGATAGCCGCCAAACGTTGCGTAGCGCTCGCTGTCGCCAGCATCGAGCAGATTGAGCGGCGCAGGCAGCGGAGTATTGTCGCGAAACGGCGCGATGCTGATTCCGCAGTTCCCGGTGACGACGGTCGTCACGCCTTGCGAGATCTTGGCCGTCATGTCCGGCTGCGCAAGCACCGCCTGGTCGTCGTGAGCATGCGAATCGATGAAGCCTGGCGCGACGATCTTCCCGCTTGCATCGAGCCGTGCGGCGGCCTTGCAATCGGCGAGGTTGCCGATGACGGCGATTCGTCCGCTTCTGATACCGATGTCGGCCCGCATGCGCGGCGCACGCGACCCGTCGATCAGCATGCCGCCGTGGACGATAAGGTCAAGTTCGGAATTGATCTGCATGGTTGGCTCAGGTGGATAGATGCGGCTGCGCGCGCCACGTGATGGCAACGATGAAAGCAAGCAGCGCGCTCGACACAAGGAACGACAGCGCGACGAGATAGCTGCCGTGGAACTCGACGATCAACGCCCCCATCACGGACGGCGCGAGCGAGCCGGCAATCTGGCCTCCGAAATTCATCAGGCCGGTTGCGCTGCCGATCAGATGCTCCGGAAAATACTTGAGTGGGATCGAGAACACCGTGGCATAGACGAAGTTGAACGACAGCAGGCAGAGCGTCCAATACACCACCAGCAGCGTGATCGACGTCGTCGAGATCATCAGCGCGAGAAACACCGCCGACCCGAGCGCGCCAGCCATCATGAAGCGCTTTTCGCGCCCCTTACCGTGACGGTCGAGCAGCCAGCCCACGACATTCGTACCGAGAAACGCGATCAGATACGGAATCGTCGATGCAATGCCGACATGCAGCAGATCGATGCGATAAGCCTTCAGCAGATAGGACGGCATCCACGAAATCATCCCGATATAGACGATGCTGGTGCCGAACCAGATGAAAGTCAGCTTCAGTGCGTCCGGGCGCCGGATGAGTTCACGCAGTTGGTGCTTCGGACGCGCCGCCATCCTGCCGCGTTGGCCGGCCATGCCGTCCCTGAGCGCTAGCCACAGCATCACGGCGACGGCCAGACCGGCGACCGAGAGAATATGGAATGCGCTGCGCCAGCCAAGATACACGACGGCAAGCGCGACGCCCGCGGAGCCTGCGGCATTGCCAAGGAACACGGTCGAAATGAGAAATGATTTGGCGCGCGCACGTTCCGGCTTCGGAAACGTCTCAGCGACCGTCACCGAACTGGCCGGCGAAAAAAATCCCTCGCCAACGCCGAACATGAAACGGATCACCAGCAGCGATCCGAACGACCAGGCCAATCCCGTCAGGCCTGTGAAAAGCGACCATAACGCGACACACATGACGACAACGATACGCGAGCCGTAGCGGTCTGACAGCCATCCGCCGAGCAGTTGCATTACGGCATAGCTGACGTAGAACACGCTGAGCAGCAGACCGGCTTGGCCGGCGTCGAGTGCGAATTCCCGGCTGATCGGGATAATCGCGGTGCTCATCACGATCCGGTCGGAATAGCCTATTGCCCATGCGAGGAACAAGGCGGCGAGACAAACTGTTTTCTGCATCCGCGTGTATGCGGGATTGATCGCTTGTGCTTCCATGTGCGTCTCCTGGTGCGACCGTGTGTGGGTTGGAAACGACTATAGAAGTTTGATGACGAGACCGTCGAATGAGACAAAATCGATGGGCTATAACCATAGGCTATATACTTTTCGCAACCGAAAAGGAGCCCGCATGCGCCTTCGACACATCGAAGTATTCTCAGCCATCATGAAGACGGGCAGCACGGTCGGCGCGGCCAGTGTGCTGAACATCTCGCAGCCGGCGGTCAGCAAGACGCTCCAGCACGCGGAGCGCACGCTCGGGTTCGCGCTGTTCGTGCGGTCGAAAGGCAAACTGGTGCCCACGCCTGAGGCGCTGCGTTTGCAGGAAGAGTTGCAGCCGCTCGACGATCAGTTGGCGCGCGTTCACCGGGTCGTGGCAAACCTGTCGGCGGGCAAGGAAGCACCGTTGCGGATCGCCGCGACGTCTTCGCTTGCCCATCATCTGGTGCCCTATGCGCTGGCGGCGTGGGGCCGCGCATTTCCGAACGCGCAGTGCATGCTGGTCTCGTCGCTTACACGCGAGATGGTCTACTGGCTGCTGATCGGCGAGATAGATATTGGTTTCACGATGCAGGCTATCTCTCAGCCCAATCTCGTGACAACGCCCGTCTGCAATTTCGACCTGTATGTCATCGCCCCACCGGACTGGTGGCCAAAGAGCGTGCTCGACCGCCCAGCCGTACCCGCCGATCTCGCGGGCCAGCCGTTCATTGCGCTCGATACTGCTTCGCCACTGGGCGTCACGGTAATGGGATGGCTCAATGGCGTCGAACCCGAAATCAAGGCATCGGTGAAGACTTACGCACTCGCGCGTGCGCTGGTCGAGGCAAACGTTGGTATTGCGGTTGTTGATAGCTTCACGGCGCAAGCGGGTTCATCTGCAGGAAAGGTGCAGATGCGGCCGATCATGTCGCCGACAGAAAACTGGGTGTATGCGTTGACCAATAGCTCGCGGCCGCCGCCGCAAAGCGCAGACGTTCTGGTAAGGTCGATGCAGGAACTTGGCGGCTTTTCTTCATTGGAACGCCGGTAGGAAACCTGGAAAGATTCAGCGGCGCGGAATCTGGATAGATACCTGTCGGTATCGCTCCACTGAATGACTCGCGCGGATAACTGAGGACTCCAACGTTGAGCGAAGAGCTCTCAGCCACAGACAGACTATGAAATTATGGCAAGTACAACTTGAGGGTGAAGGCTTTGTCATTGACGGCATGCCCATGACCTTCGAGCTGACCGGCTTTGTCGAAGCTGATGGCCCATATCCAGATGTGAGAGCCCCGCGGTTCCGCAGCCGTCCCTTTCATGGATTGAAGGACTGAGATCGCCCCTCAAGGGACGTTCGCAGTCATGCGAAAGCGGACACCCGAATCGAGGATTTCACTACTTCGGTACTAGCTTGCGACTACCTTCTTTAAGGGGTGAATGGCCAAATCCATCGCCGTGCTCGAGTCTCGGCCATTCTGATTTTCCAGCGACTTGAAACCCATTTTCTCGTAGAAACCAACAGCGTTGGCTGCGGCATTTACCTAGATGGACGATTAGAGCAGCCCCCACCTGCGCGGTGCGGACGGTGCAAACAGATTTAGCATCAAATCTCGCGCGATAAAACTACCTCTGTGCTCGGTCGATAATTCTTGATATCTTTTTACGAGTTCTGGATCGCCAAGCGGATCTTCGAATTTAAATTGCGCGAACAGTGGATTGTGGGCTTCCCAAGCTTCAAGAGAAAGCGCCCCCATTGCTTTGAAACTTCCTTGTTGGACGGCCTTTTCATACCAGGCGTCCGCCTGTTTTTGGTCCTTGGTGGCGCCATAGCCGCTTTCATAATCGCGAGCCAAAGAATTTTCCGCCTCGACCATCCCCAGGTCGGCAGCCTTACTCTCCCAGTACACCATTTTCTGCAGGCTCTGATGAACTCCAAACCTTCCATCGCGGTACATATACGAGACGGCGAGTTGAGAAACGGCTGAGCCCTGTGAAGCTGCGTCCAAGCACTGCTGAACGGTCTGTCCCGGCTGATCATCCTTGCTCGAGACGATATCGAAAAGACATTGCGCTTCGATCCGCTGGTGTTGCGCTGCCTGCCTGAATTCAGCTTGGGCAAAAAGGTAATTTCTAGGTATCCCTACACCCGCCAGATAGTCAAATCCAAGTTGGATCATGGCATCGGTATCGCCTTGGTCTGCGGCCTCGAATGTCCGCCAGTATGCTTGTCTTTCTTCTTCAGCCTGTTGGACCAAAGCTCGCCACCATGGACCGGCATTAGAAACTTCGACAGGTTTTAATTCGCCAAAATAGAACATAGTCATGAGACTACCGCGCGCATAGACGTCCCCTTGTTCTGCAGCCTTCCTATACCAAAGTACGGCTTGAGCCGTATCTTTTGGTACTCCCTCGCCGTTAGCGTAGCTCTGGCCCAGCAAGAACGCTCCCTTGGCATTTCCTTGGTCGGCGGCTCGCCGGAACAAAGCTGCAGCATGATTAAGGTCTTGCGGCGAGCTGGATGCGAATTGCTCGCCGAGCTGTACCAAGTCGTTCGGATCTCGTCGACCGACATCCGATCGGTCAGCAGCTCTCTCGTTGCTCGTTTCGGCCCGCGCGCATCCTAGCACCGCGACAAACGCAATCAAGACGCCAGCGCGCACCAGGTGATGTCTCATCATTTTGACCTTTCTAGTCCAAATCGTAGCCGTATGGATTAAGGGGAATACGGATTGTCGACGAATCTAGGAGGCATGTCCAATGACCGGAATTGGCCGACCACTGCCTCATACCCGCTCATATGCGCCGCGCAACTAAAGCCAGCGGTTCGCGAGCGCCTTCAGCCGTGGGTTGAGGAAACGAGCGCATACCGTGGTTATTATCGCTAGCGAAGGCATTCCGATAACCAGAAAAAGAAACCCCAGCCCCGGGTCGGCATAGCCCGGTCCCACTAACTCGGGAGGATTGATTTGACGGTCAATAAAAGCAAAGGCCGAAAACACCACCGCACTTCCGAGTATAAAGCTCAAAGTGAGCGAGACCAGGAACACGGCAATACGGTAGCTGCGCTTCATGTGATCGAAGTTTTGTATTGTGATCCTCGCCGGGCCATATGCGAGTGGAAAGCCGTGCCGTTATCGCGCCCCACTTCGGTTCGACTGAGCGGCTTCTTCTTGCTTCCCGAAATTGTCGCCGATTCGAGGCACGTGGTCGACTGTCCGAAAGTTGCCGGTCACTGCCCCACGCAAATTGCATACGCAGCCCCGAAGCCACAACAGTTTGAGACAAGCGCGGAGGCCGTCCCAAGGGTGACGGCCGTTTGAGTTTCCCGACGAGTCAGTGACGCGCGACGCTGTAAACGTCCCAATGCGGATCCTGATAGCGTGCCCTTATGCCCTGCTCCAATTCAGCCGCGCTGGCATAGTGAAACAGACCCTCCTCGATGTCGTAGAAGTGCAGCCGCCCAGCGCGTGTGTCCACCGCCATCATATGGGTATCGTTGGCGATCAGGTACACCCCTGGTGTGGCGAAGACGATTCCGAACAATGCCGTGAGCGACACCTGATCGCCCATCTGAGCACCCTGCAGTTCTGCCTGCTGCAGGAGGTTCAACGTCGCCTCTTGTTCGGTTCCCACGTTCCAGCGGTACTTCACTTGCAAGATGCCTGTGCGCATCTTGTCCGGATTGGAGTCCTTAGGTGCGACAGCAGGGTCGAGCGCGGTCTTCGTCCACAGCACGCTGGCCGCTACGCACCAGCCATAACGGCGAAGAATTCTGCGGTCGCCGGCCTCAGTTTGCGAGCTGTAGTAGTCGTTGCGAGATGCGAAGAGTTGGATTTCTGACATGATATGGGCCTCAATCGACATACGTGAAGCATTGGGCGACATGCGACCCAACGCACCCCGGACCACCCGGGACGAGACCAGTCTAGGGGGCGCCCTCAAGGCACGATATCCACCGGATGGGCCAAACGCAGACAAGGGCCTTATGGCATAGGCCCTTCCCGCCGTATCGCCGGCAGCCAGGCGCCGAAGGCGAGTCGATGCGCTGCGGGGCACCGCGTAGCTACAAAAGAATCGTGTGCCGCGAAAGATTCTCTGTTGATCACACGCTCCTCACCGCAGCAAAGCGTTGGGTTACTGCCTTTCGCATACCAGAAACTTCAACAGAGTGGCGCTCGAGGATTGCCGAAGGCAGTTAACGCTCCTTCTTTTTCGCCTGTGCAGCGACCATCCAACAGACCACCGCACCCGCAGCCCAACCGCATGCGAACATCAGTTCGAGATCGAGCAAGCCTTGAAAATTCTCCGCATTTTCGTAGCTGCATGTCTTATGAGTTTGGAACTGGATGCAACCAGTTTGCATGTCTTGAAAGACGACAAACAATTTATACAGACCCAATGCCGTGAATGCCACGGCAATAAGAGCGAACTTCTTCGAGTTGTTCATCGCACGCTCCGTTGCTTCGTTCTAACACGATACCAATTTTCAACGATCCATGTGCCGAGGTCGAGAGTCCGTTCCTGACCGGTTCGCGGCGGTGATCTAACTGGCACAACGCTGGCGATACGCGGTCACCTGCTCGATGCGCTCGACAAGATGCGCACGATTGGCGGGGGCAGCATATGACTCCGGCCAATATTCAACGATGCGAGTGATTTTGCCGGCTTCGACTGAGAAAAACGATACGGCCCGCGCGGTCATGGATCCATCGGTAACCGTCACATCGGATACTGCTTCACTAACCGTGTTAGCCACCACCCTGTTCACTGTAAACCGCCACGGGCCTTGCGCCGGGTACTCTGAGTTCATCTGTGCGAACCGCGCGACACCACGGATGCGTTCGTTCGACTGGGGCCATTCAAGCATGAATTGCTCACCTAACACCGCCTGCACGGATGCAAAGTCGTTTGAACCCATGAGCGTCCAAAATTCGTGGACGAGCACGGAGATATCGTTGGTGTCTTCTGTCATCGTTGCTGCGTTCGGCAAATTGAATGAGTTGTGATGCGCGATTGTCAGCGATTCCGCCGCCTATGTCGAATGTCTCCTTTTGGCCAAACTTAGCCGGACGACGACCGGCTAAGTTGGACCCACACGGGACACCCGCATTTTCGGAAAGCAGCCACTCGATGCGAGTCCGTCGCCAGCAACGCGAACCAACCGTTAACTATCAGTTTCCTGGAGCTTGGCAATGTCGTTCACGAGAATTCGCGGCCCCTGGAAAATCGCGAGACGTTCGTCCATTGAGTGAAGGTCTGAACGCAGATATATACCTGTTTAGCACAACGGTTGCTATCTACAGCGTCCATCATGGGCTCCGATTGACCACTGGTGGATGAAAACCTTGGAAGCGGATTTCAATGCGGGAGGCTTGCCCTGGCAATCGCCGCGCGATAGGGTTCGGCTAACGCCGTCCCCTCCCGAAACAGAATGCGCATCGTCCAGCACGCATCGGAAGGAGAGACCGCGCGCAGGTTTTGCAGCGCCGAAGCGAATTTCAGCCTCTCCTGAGGGGACAGCGTGGCCTTTATTCTGGACAAGGCTTCGTTGACATCCTCCCGCTTGACGGAAGGAATGGGATCTTGTCGCAGTTCGGCTAGTGTCGCGTCGCCCGCGAGTGCAAACCAGGAATCGGCGTCAGTTTGATTGAGCTTGATCAGGCCGGCATCCATTGCGCTGAGCCCCGGTGTCGATGACGGCCCCTGCATGATCGACACGCACTCGGCTTCGCTTGCATCGTCAAGTATCTTGGACCAAATTCTCATCCTGGTCTCGAGCGATGCATCGTCAAGCCTCTTCAGGCCGGTGAGTGACAAATCGGTTCCCTTCCTAAACGCATTCTCACGCGTCGTCTTTGCCACGAACGCCTGAACGGTGGGGTCATCGTGCATCCGTATGACGAACCTTGCGTAGCTCGTGTGGACGGGAGCGGATTCCGGGTAGGGATTGTAGATCGACGCGGCTTGGATTTTCTCCCCGGCATCTGGCGCCGAAGGGACGTTGGCGCAACCCGTGATGGCGAGCGCACATGCGCACAGCATAAGTGTTCGGCTAAGTTTCATTGTTATTGATTAGGGTGTGCGCAGAGTAAAATCACACGCAATCGCGCTCAAAAGCGCAAGCGTGGCTAATCATCAATTACGGCACCTAGCAAGATATGTTGAGGGATTGTCCATTCCGCAGGCAAGCGTAAATCGCAGTCTGTCAACGATTTGCTTGCTAACGTCGATTGCCCGCTCCTGGCCGAATTTAGCCGGATGGTGACCGGCTCAGTTCGACCCACAAGGGACGGTCGGTCGTGCCCGAAGCGGCCGTTCAATTGAGTTCGCTCGTTATTGTTAAACGATGGCTTCGCCGGTCGTGTAGTCAAGCCGATAAGTGGTCCGATTGAAATCGACTACCTCGATGCAGTCGGACAGCAAACTGAATCCTTCGGAAAACACATCGGCGCCGGATGCCGACCAGATCACATCGCCTTGCGGTGTTAGGCGCACAATTTCCAGTTCCCCGTGCGAAATGAGCGCGGCCCGCTTGCCTTCCCAGAAAATACCAAAGCACGTCGCGGTGTCGACCTGCGTTGCCCAGACCAACCGATGGGGAAAATCCAAGGACAGGCAAACGACGTGATCACCAACAGCCAAGTACAGCTTATCCTTGATCGCCACCGCCGAATGCTCATGCACCGCGGAGCATCCCCCTCTGGCACCGACGACCACAACCCCGAGTCCGTTCAGCTCAACTGCGTGGACCGACGTCAGCGTGCCGTCCGAAAGACGTACTTCAAGCGGATACGTGCGCACATTGTCGTGTGATCCGAACGAGTAGGCTGGCTCATTTACGATTCTCACCGGGCCAGATTGTGTGTGTATTTGCATGCGCACGTTCAACGATTGTTTGTTGGCGGGGGTCTAACTCAACGACTGGTCTTCAGTGCACCGTCGACTGGCAGGCTGTTGCCTGCCCCGTCGAACGCCCGGCTCGTCATGATAAAACCCACGCGAACTGCTGGGCTAATCGCTCATTCCTATCGCTGTTCGGAGTTAAACAAAAAAGATTGGTCGCCAGCCGACGACGCCCAGTTCGCGAGTTCAGAACCAAGCCGATTGATTGTTGCAGGCTCAAGCTCAACGGCGAACCGAGATCGGGCGCTTACAAGACGCGTACCATTTCTCTGACACTCGACCTCGAGTGCCGAATGTCCAACCCCGTCAAAAACGAACGCGCGCAGAACCAGCCAGCTATATGAATTCGGAGCATTCGAGCCGTTCTCAAAAACCACTTCGTCTGTCGATGACCGAGGAAATTCATGCAGGGTACGACCGAACGTTTCTATCGTTTCTGGATAGTCGTAGAAATTGACTTCCGCTGCAAAGCCAGAGCCCTGCATGGAAAATCGAAGTTCCAACATGCCGTCGTGATCACGCCATAGCGGCTCAAGGGTAAGTAGCATTCCAACTCCGAACTCATCTTTCCGGGGTGTTTGACCACCTTTTACCATAACCGGCAGGGGACCCAAACATCGAGATTGTTGACGATCTAGCCGGCGACAGCGACTGTCCCTTCATGGCCGGACTGAGCCCGACGGTAACCCGTGTCTGCGTCTCCTACGTGGGAACCCTGCGGAACCAGTGTGTACACGGCCCCAGAAACAACAGTACCGTCGCCGCTGCATTCGCCAAGAAGGCAGTCTCGTACAAACTCAGCCGAAGCGGCGGCGACACCGAAAGGCAAAATATCGTCGTAACGACTGTCAGTAACAGTTCCAGCCATCGTGCCAGCCTCTGCCGCTGGCAGAGTCCAACGATCAAGCAGGCATTTAGAACAAGCCAGAAAGCCAGAAGGAATACTAGTAAAAAGAATCCATCGTGCGTTTTAGGTGTCAGCGGGACGCCCATCGCAATGTCTACAAATTTGGCAAACATGAAACACTCGACGAGCCAGACGACACAGAGAAGGCCGATAGCGAGGCGTATGTGTTGCGGTGCGTCGGCCTGAAAGGCTGGCATCTCTTTTAATTTTTGTATTGGCATCCGTTCTCAGGCGACTGTCGCCCCCCGCTCTCAGTTGTTTTGTCGTGTACGTCTTGTTGCCGTCTCGCCGCTCCGTCTCCAAGCCATAGACCTCACGCTCCCGGCAATATAGCAGCACGCGGGTAGCCACAATTATCTGACCGTTGCGCTAGGGCCGACGCTGCCATTGTCATCAATCGTGATCGCCATGCCGACAGTCCGTTTCTGGCCGATCACGGCTCGTTCCTGCCCCGGTCTTCAAGTTTCACCCCGTGGGCGTCGCGCCCGTGCTGGTGATGTACAAGGGAGGTGACATTTCCGTCACCGTCTCTTTCAAAGGTGACTTGCGCATCAACTACCTTCCAGAAATACCGATTCTCGCTCTCCGGGAAAATCTCGTATTTCTGTTGGCGGCCATACTGAGCAAACAGTTGCTCACCCTCGATCGTGATCAATACGATCTCCATTGGACTCGTAAGCTGATACCGCCCGACACACGCCTGCTTCAAACTCAGGCCCAAGGAGATCGGCTGACGCTCTGGTCCAAGGGTAATCGAACCGATAACCTTGGGCACTAGCGGGCGCTCATCGACTCCAGTTGGCTGGAGCTTCAGTTGGTAAGCGGTTGCGCCCTCCCGCCAGGAGAGAACGTCGGCGATAGAGTCCTCCTCGAACAGTACTGCCGCATCATCGTCAATCGCAATCGCTGAGGACAACACGAGCATTCGCATCGTCTCCAATATCTCTTGTCGGCGAATACCGTCACCAGCGTGGTAATGGACATCGCAGATTCCAGGTAGAAGTCCGAGGCATCGCTGGAGCGGGAGACGACGGCGCCCAGGAGGCGGCAAGGGATGCTCAAACCAGCAAACCGCACCGGCACTCATACCAGACAGCAGGACGCCATGCTCCCACGCGTCCCGGAGCACCAGATCTAAACCCCAGTCTTTCCATAGCGCCAATGCGCAACGTGGATTGCCGCCGCTGACAAAGATCGCATCTTGCTGCCGCAGGTGCGCTGCTGCGTCGTCCGGATGAATGCACTGGGTTCCTGCCCTTCCGAAGAAGGAGACGTTGGACGTCTGGCAACCTAGTTTTCCGTAAATGTCATCAAAATCATTGATCAGCATTGGCGGGTCGCCGGCTGGAGTGGACAGGAGACACATCTTAGGTTGCGCCTTTCCCGTGAGGTCGCGAACGTAAGCAGCGGCGAGCGCCTCTGATTCGCCGGTCGAGAAACCTCCAATCGCAAGAATTCGTCGCATATCATCCTTTCCTGAGCTATCTGGACTGCCTCGATATCAGCAACTGACAAGGCGCCATTGCCGTTTGCTTTACATTTTCCACTGAGACCCTACGCAAACTTCACTGGGACAGCATTCGATTCGAATTGCGCCGGAGCGGCTGATGCCCGTCTGACTGCAGTCGCGTGTTGATTGAAGACGATCTCGCCTGCACTACCAAATGGCCGAACTCGGCTCGGCGACGATCGGCTCAGTTCGCCCCCAAGCGGACGTTGAGCTTTCTCGGACAGCAGGCATTCAATCGTCGGCGATCATGTACGGCTCGAAGAGCAAACCGCCCCGATACTGGTTGAGTCTCGAGGTATCAGCCTCATCAGTGGAGAATGCTCCGCGGATGAAGAACCAAGGCGAACAGCTCTTGTGCTCGCGCTTCGGTGATCCCGCTATGAAAGTCAATCGATAGCGGATGGTTAGTCTGCGCGAGCTCGATAAGTGGTCTGTCCGTGCCTGCCTGAGGAAAAGTGCGTGCCTTTAGCCCCTCCACCGATGGATAGCCTGGAAGTTGATTTGCTAGCCAGCTGAAGTACGGTCCGCCCGGCTTGCCTGATACAAGCCTGGACTCATAGTCCTTGAAACTGTGCTCGCTAAGGGAAACCCATATTCCCCATAAGAACGGCTCTGCAGCACGGATGATCGGAATCTCCAGGCATGCCCGCGCGAAGAAATACCGACTGTCGATAACACAGAGGTCTTCGTTCCACCATGCTCGCGCCGCTCTGTCCGCCTCTGGTATATCCAGTAAATATCCGGGGACTTTGAAGCCGATACTGGGTTCCCCCTCGTGCCATTCCGAACATTGCGAGCACTTGAATCTCAACAGGCCCATTCGATCTCTCGCGTTTTCCAGGTTGTGGTCCGCCATTGTCGCCAACCTGGGAACAGACGTCGAACGTCCCTTCGTGGCCGGCGCAAGCCGATCCTACTGTTAGCTTGTTCGAGTTATTTCCGATTGCGGTCGAATACCATCACTGTCGATTCGGCAACACCACTTTACGTGCGCTGGCCAACCGCCCTCCGCGTTTTTTGCTACGACTCCATTCGCAACCAAGTCGTCTACGTTTCCGTTCTCGTCCAAGTCATGCATGTACACACGAACAAGCATTCCTTCGTACAGTTGAACCGGAACGCCGCAGGCGTCGACCTTGCTGTCGTCAGCGGAGAGCAGTACGGTATTTGCGTCGACCATTTCATTGAAGTCGACGAAGAAATCTGACCTATGCATGATTAGCCGCTATTTCCCGCCTCCAAGTCCGATCCGCCCCGCCGACGCTCGGAGCAATCGAAGGCGCAAGACGTCCCTCTTGTTGGTGATTGTCAGCAATCCAGACGTCCGTGTCGACCGGCCGCTCGTGGCCACCCGCCGCCTGTCGTCGATCGGCAGCGCGCAACCCGCAGCGGGCCTTAAGTTTTCCCGAAAGCGGCCGTTCAACAGTCTGTGATATTTCGGATCAAAATGCCATGTTTACGCCAGAGTTTTCTGCAACCGATGCCACACAACATACACTGATCGCCAATCACTATGTCGAGACGGAAGAGGCACTGAACCTAAGCGTTGCGTTCGTACGGGCGCGCATACTTTTTGGCCGACAACACGTGCCGCAGCCGACAAGGTTTGTGGTGCACTACGACGTGCGTGGACAAAGGGTTGCGGACAATCTGGAAGGCCGCCTTAAGAAAACGCTCGGAGACGTCGCCGAGGTTCGGGTGAAGCGGTCATGAGCCTTCAACTTATAGTTCGTGGGATATCCCTGAGCGATGTTGAGCGCAGCCTTGACCTGCTCGACGGTAAAGCGGAAGTATTTTCGATTGGCCGAGAGCATGTCGGGATTTCTATCCCGACCCGCATGCTTGACACCGTCGGGGAGGAAAAGGTTAGAGAGGCGCTACGACACGTGACCGTCTATGACCTTTACTCGGGCGTTTGGAACGGACAGTAATGTGCAGTCGAGCAACTTGGAACATCGACGGAAAAATTGCCGACGATTCGGAAAGGGATATCGACAGTCCCTTCCTTGCCGAACTTAGCCGGATGGCAACCGCCAAAATTCGCCCCGGAGCCAACAGTCAGGTTTCTCGCTAGCGGACATTCGAGCCGATAGCGCTGCGCCAAACTGGCAGCAAACTGATGAGGATCGGACGGCCCTTAGCGTTGGCTCTCACCATGCGAGCCGAGCATAGACGATAACCGGACCGTCTGAACATCAAATGTTAAATACACGCACGTTGAATCATGTGTTCGAATCTGGAGTCCAGCTCCTTGCGAACGCGATGAGCGCCCGCAAGCTGCTCGATTGATGTCGACGGTTGGCAAAGTACAGGCTAGGCCTGTCATGCACGGGTACCCACTTTTCAAGCACGCGTTGCAGTCTTTGAGTGGCGATGTCCTCCATGACATGCCATTCGTTGATGAAGGCAATGCCGACTCCGCTAAGGACGGCATCTCGCGTCAGATTTCCCGAATTGACTATTAAGCGACCCTTCGGTTCTATCCGGATTTTTTTGCTCCGGAACTCGAAGTCCCATGTATTGATCGTTCCGTCAGTTAGCCGGAACCGAACACATTCGTGATGATGCAGCTCATGAGGTGTTTTCGGAATGGGGTATCGCAGAAAGTACTCGGGCGTTGCCACCACGGCACTACGCTGAGGACGCCCGAACGGGACCGAGATCATGTCCTTGGGAACGTCCATGGGGAAACGGATGCCTAGATCAAAACCCTCCGAGACAATATCAACGATACGGTCCTCAGCCTTTAGCTCTAGTTCGATGTCGGGATAACGCTCCATAAACGAGAGAAACATCGGCATGGTCTGTCGCGCGAAGCCCGTGCTTGTACTCACGCGAATCCGCCCGGAGGGCGAATCCTTTTGCGCCCCCGCGCGCTCAGTCGCGTCACGAATCACTGCGACCGCAGGTGCGATGGTTTCCACGAACTCCCGTCCAGCATCTGTGAGCGACACGCTTCGGGTAGTGCGGTGGAACAGTTGCACTCCGATGCGCGACTCCGACGCGGCGATCATCTGGCTTAACGCAGATGTCGAAATCTCAAGTTCGGCCGCCGATGACCGAAAGCTACGATAACGGGCGACCGTCAATATGGCTTCGAGATCAGTCAATCCATTCTTTCGCATTATCCTGTTTCACTTAATGATTCATGCATGATTATCCGTCTAGTTGATTGCCCGGTGTGGATATATTCTTCGGCCTTGCCCCGTGCGAGGAGGAACGATGCGTCAACAAGGCAACCGGCCAGGCGAGCAAGCCACGCGTGCGCCGGGTAACGAAAGGATCGCGACGAAGCATCTGGAGCCGTCGCTTGAAAGCTTTCGCGCGACGGAAGGAACAGATCGAGGGACGCTAACCGACATGCTCTTCGCAATCTCGCTTGGCTGGCGACCGCTAGGGACTATCGGCTGCGTAGCAAGCATCGATGACATTTGGGCGGTCTATGAGAACGCAAGCGAAGCCGGCGCCTCCACACTACAACCCGGGCTGCTGCGCGTGGCAGACGCTTATTCCGAGACACAGCGCATCGCGCCGCGCCCTGCATCTCCAACCCGACCTTGCGAGCTGCGTTGGTCGAGGCTGACTGCCGGGGGCAGTTTGCGGCGAGTGGCCGCGCTGTGGTTTGTCACCGGTGTTGCGGCCGGGTTCTTCCTGACACGCCTCGCTGAAAAGCAGGGATGGTCGCGATCTATTGCCGCCGAGCAGAGAACCTCAGCCTCTACGCCGGAAAAGGATGTGCTACTGGCTTCAAAGGTGTCGCACCTGCAAGCATCTCAGGAGCCCAGGGAGGATCCGGCTGATGGCGGTGGACAACGCGCTGCTTCACGAGTGGACTCGCCACACTCCGCAACTTCATATCTGACTATGTGAATACATTGATGCCATGGGCCTCGAAGTCCACTTCATTTTTTATGTTCACCGAAATGAAAAAAAATATTTCATCCGCGCAATTCGGCGGCAAGATCCGCGCGCTGAGGCAGCGGCTAAAGCTCACTCTTGACTGTACGGCAAGGGCTGCAGGGATTTCGAAACCTTTCCTGTCACAGATAGAGCGCGGCTTGGCCATGCCCTCGATTGCCTCGTTGAAAGGCATTGCCGACGCGCTTGGTGTTGCCGTGCAATACTTTGTTGACGCGCCAAGCGAACAGAAATTTGTGTGTCGTGGCGAGGAAGTGAGCTTCTTCGAGTTCGCGGATACCGCAAACTCGTTCGCCAGACTTACGCATAAGTCTGGAGGCCGGCAGCTTGAGGCCGTCCTTGTGAGATTCCCGCCCTATCAGAGCGGACCTGCCGATATGCCAACCAGCGCAGAAGAAGAGTTTCTTTACGTCACTTCGGGTGAAATTTCGTTGACTCTTGAGGGCAAGACGTTTGTGCTCAAAACAGGGGACAGTGCGCATTACCAATCGACGCTGCCTCAAGGATGGTTGAATAACCAATCCACTGAGGCGCTTGCGATCTGGGTCGGGACGCCGAACCTACTTTAAATGTCGAAACAGAGTAATCGCAAGCAACCAATTTAGTGCGATCGCCTGGGAGCCAAGGATTCCGTGACCTTGAATCGCAACGCTGCGCAACCCAATCGAAGAATAATCGCCGTTCGCCAGGCTGCGCTCAGCGCGCATAGTGACTAGCGCGCGTTCGCGGTCCGCGCCCAATGGGCCACTTGCGTGTTTTCCAGCAAGGTTGCGGAGCGACGTTTGTCGGCAATCTGGGGGGCCAGCGTTGAACGTCCGTAAGTGGCCAAACCCCGAAGTACAAAGTCGACCCAGCAGCGAGGGCTTGGAACGACAGCCGAACTTCCGTAGCCGACCCGGAGCTGCCGCTCAATTTTTCCGATCGCAGCCGTCCGAAGGACTACATCAGTTCGCCGCCATAGACGAGACGTTCCCGCTAACGCTAAAAAGCTTTGCGGAGGCATGTTTGCGATCATGCGAAAAGCCGCAGCAATTCCTCCACCGGTTGCGATGCCTAGCTTTTGGGCGAAGCGGTTTGTTACGCGAGGGACCGTACTGAAAGACCATCGAATACGGTCCCGACTCTTCTTACCCCTCCACATAACCCTTGCGCAGCTTCTCCGCCACGAGCTTGTCCATCTCGCGGCAGGCCCGCTCCGGTGTGTCGAATTCCTTCAGATTGGTTTGCCCGTTACTGCCTATGCGGCCATAGCTCACGCTCAACTCTGTGCCACGCAACCTCGCGCGCCAGAACTTGCTCGAACCACCTTGCTCGAAGCGCAGCGTCCGCACCACTTCTGTTTGCGCAGTTTGCGCCGCTTCCGCGGCTCGAACGTCGACATTGGATGCATCCGCCGATAGTGCCGAAGGGGGTGTCTGCCGCGGAGTAAGAAGCTCGACTTCCGCACTCAAGGCGCGGTCCTCGCCATCCGTCAGCATTGCCTCGATACGCGCCAGCACTCCGTCCGCATCGGTGAGCCAATCTTTGCCGGGAATGTCGAGTACGCGCCAGCCGAAGCTGCGCAAAATTCCGGGGCGAAATACGAAACGCTCAATGGTGTCCGCGACCTCTTCGCCGGGTGCATCGAGAAGGATTGCCAGCGCATAGCCCTGCGCCGACGGATCGGCAATGGCCAGATCGCATCGGAACTGGGAGTGCCCGACATTGACATGCACATGATGACCACGGGCTCTCAACGCCCTGGCCAGAGCATCCCTGATCGTGTCGGACGCGGCCTGACGCGTGAACGTGTTGCGCGCACCGAGATTGATCGCCCCCAGCACCGCCTGCGCGCGCTCGTACTGTCCGCAGGCGCTGGCTTGAGCGAACTGCAGGAACGTGCGTAGTGCCGCCGCGCCGTCGTTGTGCACGTTGGTGATGGCATCGGCCTGAATTGTCGACACAACCGCCATGCGATGGCGGGCACGGCTGAAGATCACGTTCAGGCGTTTTTCGCCGCCGCGCTGGTTGATCGGACCGAAATTCATCAGCATCTTGCCGTCGGGCCCTGGGCCGTAACAGATGCTCAGAATAATCACGTCGCGCTCGTCACCCTGGACGTTCTCGAGGTTTTTGACAAACAGGCCATTGAACTGGTCGTCGTCCTCGCGCACATACTCTCGTTCAAGGCGCGCGGCGAAGTCGGCATCCTCGCTCGCCAGGGCTTCCAGCGCGGACTCAATGCTGCTTTGCTGGGCCTCGGAAAACGCGACAATACCTACGCTCAATCCGGTCTCGCGACGTAGCAACTCACTCACGGTATGGGCGATATAGCGCGCCTCAGGTTCATTGCGCCGATCCAGATAGACGCCGTCGCTCAGTTGATGGAAACTGACCGGCCTCATTAGCAGCGCGTCGGCGCCGGCGATACCGACGTCATCCTGATCCGAGCGCAACGGTGTCGTTTCGTTTTCGACTACATCCAGCAAACGGTCCGGAATAGTGACGAGGCGACCGCTGTAGAACGCCGCGTTGGAAAAGCTGATCAGCGATTCGTGACGGCTTCGGTAATGCCATGCCAGTAGCGTGGCAGGAAGGTTGCGCGCGGCCTGATTGAGCAGGCTGTCAGCGTCCAGATTGATGGCAATTCGCTCACCATCCTCCTCCACGACGATCTCGTCGTCGCCATCGGCACCGCCGGAGGAGAAGAAACTCGTCGGCGGCAATTGCATTTCGTCACCGACCACGACTATCTGGCGTGCCCGGCTCATGGCAGGAACCGCTTCTTCCGTAGGAATCTGACTGGCCTCGTCGAAAATCACCACATCGAACAGGTTCGGTGACAGCGGCAGCGTGTCGGACACCGATAACGGGCTCATGAGCCAGATCGGCTTCAGGTCGTTGATCACAGCGCCGGTCTCACTATCGCTGAGATCGCGAATCGAACGATGACGCATGCTCTTGCTGAACTCATGCTCCAGTTCACGGCGACCTGTGGCATAGAGCTTCTTGAACGCTTTGCCATCGGCGTCCAGTTGCGTGGCCGACAGCGACGACTGCCGCACGTGTTCGGCAAACTGCCGATGCTTCGTTGCTTGCACGACGTGTGCGTTGAGGGCGAGCAACTCGCGCTGGTTATTCGCAACTGCGCGTGCGGTTTGCGCAAGCGCCGCACCATTGAAACGCGCCAGTACCGGATCGCCGCGCTCAAGCCGGCGCAACGCTTCGTCGGCGACCAGCGCCTCGATTTGGGCCGGTGCGTGATCGATCATCTGCAGCGCGACGGCATAGGTCGGGTCTGCGGCATGAACTGCACACAGCAGCGGGAGCAGGTCGGGAAGATCGTCCAGTGCTTCACGCAGGTCACGTAATTGTTCCGCGATGTCGGCGAGACGCGCACCCGTGCTCAACGTCGTTCCATCGCAAACACGTGCGGTCAGCTTGTTCAGCACCTCGCACGAACGGGCTTCCGCGAGTGCCGTTTCAACCGGGTCGACGGCGTGGCGCAGATGCGCGACCAGTGCGCGAAGACCGCTGTCCGACTCCAGCCGTACCTTGAGTTCGCCCAGCGCGTTCAGAAAGACGCTCATGTCGCTTACGCCATAGCGTCGGCGGCAGTCGGCATCGGCCGCACTCATTGCTGCACTGGCGGCGTGCTCCGCGGCCAACGCCTCAAGCACTTTGCCGTACCCCGGATGAACTGCATGCTTGCCGAAGTCGTAACGCCGCTTCAACTGACCACGCAAGCGCCACCACATGGGTTTCAGCCAACGTGCTGCCGAGTGCTCCAGACGCCGCGCCATCGCGAGCGCCGACTCGGTGTCGTCCGAAGCAAGCTTGTCGCGCCAGTTCGCGGTGGCCGCTTGCGCCGCGCTCAACGCTTGCGCGCACTCCTCCAGGCTCGCGCGTACCCGGCTCAGTTCGCCTTGTGCGGAAGAATTCGCATCGAGAAGATTCAGCTGGGCGGCAAGGCCACGGTCGAGCAGCCATTGACTATCGGTTGCGATCGAACGGGCATGTTCCAGCGTGCTGTCCTGATCGATCAGACTCGCCGTACTTTCGAAAACCGGGTCCAGTAAATCGAATAGCACTTCGACGTCGTGGCATAGCTGCTCGACGCGCCCAAATGCGTGCTGGCCGTCCAGTAACCGCGGCGAGATTCTGGCGAATGGGTGCGCGGCAAGACTGTCCAGACCGAAGCGATCCTTCATCACGTGGTGTATGCGCTGGGTGAGTTCCCGATGAGTGTCCCAGGTCGCCAGCGTCGGCAGACGCTCTCGCATGGCTGGACCGGCCTCCGGAGTAACGCCCAGTTCGGCCAGGCGGCGCAGCAGTGCACGCACGCTAACTCCTAGCGTCTCGGGGACCTCGGCCATCGCCGACTCGAAACGGTCGATAGACCGTTGTTGCTCCGCCAGGGCGTCTACGATCTGGGCGCGCCGTGCGCCTAACGCGTCGCAGTCGTGCGGTTTGGAAATCCACTGCTCGTAGCAGGTGCGCAAATCGGCAATGAAGGATTTTTTATCGGCCTGAGAGTCGTGGATGAGGCAGCACAGCGACTCCAGCCCGCTTTGCTTGAGCCGATGGAACACCACGTCCAGGGCAGCACGCTTCTCGCAAACGAACAGAACACGTTTGCCGCGTCCCGCGTAGTCTGCGATCAGGTTAGTAATGGTTTGCGATTTGCCGGTGCCGGGCGGCCCCTGGATGATAAAACTACGCTGGTTGCGAGCGAGGCCAACCGCCGCGTTCTGGGTCGCGTCGGAAGCGACAACGTTCCACTGGTCGCCGGGTGCGAGCAGCACAGGTGTATCGGTCTCCACTTCGCGCGGCTCGATCGAGAAGACGCGATCGAACGCGGGGTTGGCCCCGGGTTCGTCGATCAGTTGAGCGTAGTCGCGCACCAGCGACATCTTCCGGTAGTTGAAGTTGGCCAGCGTGACCTGGGTCAAGTCGATATCCCACGCATATCGATGACCTTCGACCTCTTCCAGCACGAAACCTTGTCGATCGTCGTCGGCCACTGCCGCATCCGACATGTTTGGTCGACGCAGACCAGCACGCGGTGCGGCGCCCGCTTCGAAGCGCTGCGGCAGATCGCTTGACCGGACCCAATGCTCGAACAGCGCGCGTCCAAGCGGGCGGTAATCGTCCTGTGCATAGCTATACGGTGGCAGCGACCCGCTGCGTGCGCGCACGACGGCTCCTGGCCTGCGGCGCTTGAATTGCTGCATGCGCTGGAGGGCCTTCTGCCGCACCAGCCGGACCGAGGCTCTTTCGACGAGCCGCAGTTCGACCGATGGCTCCGAGCGATGGATCTGCGTGAGGATATTGGCATGGATTTCGGCGAGCGAAGTCTTGCCCAGATCCACTGTTTCGTCGAGGTGGATGCCGTAGAGCTGACTAAGATGATGACGCAACACCGGATTGAATTCGGCATCACCACTCGTGCACTGGACCACATACTGGTCACGCACGCCTTTGCGCTTGACCAGTTCCACCGGCAGCCATAACAGCGGCGTCATGATACGTTCGTCTGGCGCCTCCTTGAGGTTGTGCCAGCGCAGGAAAGCGACCACGAGGCGCAAGTTGCTGAAGCCGAATTCAGCGCGGTCGCGACGGGTTTCGGTGATCAGTCGATCAAGCGCGGCTGGCAAATAGGGTTGATCGTCGAAGCGCAGCCAGCGCTGCAAGGGTACCGATCGCCCGGCGACCAGTTCAGCTGCAAACGGTCCACCCCATGTGCAGATGTGCTCTGGCCGTACGCTCTGGATTTGCAACATCAAGGGGACGCTGGCCACCGTCAGGTTGACGTTGGCCGCGCTGGGACGGAAGTACAGCAACCGGTTGCGCCGCGACAGATCGAAGAGACGGTCGCGCAGATGTGTGAGCACCGCGGCGCGCCGCGGTGCAGCACCGCTCGCGCCGGCCAGCGCCCGCTCGATATCAAGACCCAGCGGCTGCTCGCGCCAGGTGCGCAGCCTTGCGGCCAAAGCGGACACGTCAGTCGCGCGGTCGTGCCGGTTGATCTCGGTCATTTCCACGATGACCGACGCCACGATCGGATTCAGCCGGCCGTGGAGCGAGAACAGGTTGCGGCGGTGGGCAAGGAATCGGCGCAGATCGCCCTCATCGGCAAAGTCGAGGCCGCAGGCCAGACTGGCGAGCGCCATGCCGAGAAGGAAGGTGTCACTGATCTCATCGTGGTGACCGATCAGCAATTCCCAACTGAGCGGACCAGGCAGGTAGACCGGGCGTTCAATCGGCGCGGCGCAATCCAGTTGTAGCGCCTCGTCCGTCACTTCGCGTCGACCGTCCTCGGCATGGCTGCGCTGCAGCGCGCCAATGATGTTCAGACCAGACGCCGGATGCGGCTGCACCCGATGCACCGCGCCGATATCCATCGCCGGCAGTTCGCCTTCCGGCCGGCGCAGGACTAGTGCGCCGCCCTCGCCCACCAGGATGCTGTCGACGTCGAGTGCGGCGACCTGGCCATGCTTGTGCAGGGAAGCCACTTGTTCGAACAGCGGCACCACCAGCACGAGTACATCGTCGGTGAGCAGCGGAGCACCTGCCTGAGCTTGAATCAGCGTGCGCAGCGTACGCGGTGCGTCCTTGTGAATCGGCTGGTCGCTCATACCCGGCCCTCCCCGGCCACTTGGCGGCAGAAGCGCTCGAGGTCGCACTTGCTGAAACCGGCATCGCGACGAAGATTAGTCTGCAGGGCATCGAGGCTGCCGAGCGCCCTGGCCACGTGGCCAGCCCGAAGCAACGCCGCATCCTGCTGGTCGGGGTCCGCTAGAGCGAGATCCATCATCAGCGCATTGAGGTAGTCACGGATGCTTTCGTCGGCCACGTCGCCAGCGAATGCTTCCGGCCCGATAGCGGGCTCATCGTCCTGCCAGTCGGGGAACAGCATCCGGAGCTGAGCCTGTACGCCGTCGCTCGCCAACGGCGTACCGGCCAGGTAATGAGCCAGGAAGCCACGCGTCAACTGCTGCAGCCGCTCCTGCTCCGGCAGGTCCAGCCGTTCCAGTCCCAACGGACCATGCAACCGGGTCTCGATCCACGAGTCGAGGTTCTCCGCCTGCTCCCACCACAGCGCCAATGCGCGGGCCCGGATGAAGGTCTCCGGATGGGTATGCGCGGCGCTTGCCTTTGCTTCGTGCGACTCGATCTCCGACGCCTGGCGTAGGTAAGCCGCTGCATCAACGCTGTTTATGCCTGTCTGGATTTTTACCAGCGTCGATACTGCTGGGGCCACTGCGCCGGCTGCCACCGCGCCACCCCGGTCGGCAAACAGTTCGGTATGCAGGGCATAACGCCGATAAGTCTCACGATGGCTGCTGCTGTTGCCAGGAGCGGCCAGCGCGTCGTTAAGGATGCGGTCCGCCACCAGAAACTGGCCATCGTCTCGCGACCATAGCAGGTGATGAGCAAGCTCATGGCCGAATACCGCCATCAGCTCCTCAGTCGACAAGCGCTCCAGCAACGGTCCTTGCAAGATGATGTGCACTTCGTCGGGCACATAAATCAACGACGCATTCATTTCCTGCCCTGACGACTGATAAAGCGTTGCTCGACCTTCGACGCCAAGGCGCTTCATAGCGTGCTCCAGCGCCGCGTGCACCTCGGCATGGGCGTCGGCATCGAGGCGATATGTGTCGCGCAATAACATCGAACGCAACTCTTCGCGTTGCTCGACGGAGCCGGTGCGGGCGCTGGCCCAGCGCCAGACCTCCGGCTCGTGGCGACGTAGGTAGTCGACCACCTTTGCGTGATATGCGAGCGGCACAAGCGCACCGCGGTCTGGGGCGTAAGAGTCCATGTAGGGACGTCCGGGATTGAGTCGGTCTGGTTTTAGAAGGGTAAGTGGCGAACAGCGGTCGTTGAAACAGGGCCCGCGACGTCAACATGGGCGACGCGAAATCATCACGCCATATATTGACGGTCCGCTTGGCGCGCTTTCACGCCTCGGAGTGTGAGTGCCGATACCTACTCCCCATATTCAGCGTCATTGAGTTGGTGTAGCCAGTCAACATTGCATCGGCCGCCTAGTTGGATCAACGGCTTGCCGATTGCAGCTGAAAGCACCGGCAGATACGGAATGTATTCGTCAATGGCTGCACGAGAAGCAGGCGCCCCCTCTAAAAGTTCGGAAACGCCTGGCCCAAGCTTGCAGACCGTTCGATTTCTGGGGAACCCACGACGCATAAACGGGCATCAAGTAGGCAAACACAGAGTGCTCCCCATGAATATCGGCATGACTGTTCACGTTCTTTAGTCGCAGCTTGTGAAAGCCGTGCGGATGAATGCTTATGCGATTATTGACGCTCTACTCGATGGCGTTGAACGCCACAAGCTGGCCGGTTGCTGCCTGACGCAGAACAGGCTGCAAGCGGAATTTCATTGGCAATAGCAGTTAGCAACGAATGTCCGCTAAGCCCGATTAGTGCGCATAGCCCATTCGCCAGGCCTCAGCTTCCTCCTGCCAAACCGGTAGCGATGACGACCAATACGCACCTCCTCCACAAAAATCCCCTAAAGAATACTACCCAGCGCCTTCGCAAGCCTGCCCACCGCCCCCTCAACATCATGCAGCTTATCCAAACCAAATAACCCAATACGGAAGGTCTTAAAATCCTCAGGCTCATCACATTGAAGCGGAACACCAGGCGCGATCTGCAAGCCCGCCTCAGCGAACTTCTTACCAGACCGTATTCCATCATCATCCGTGTAACTAACGACAACACCCGGCGCCTCAAAACCTTCCGCCGCCACGCTTTTAAAACCCTTATCCACAAGAAGTGAGCGAACGCGCTTACCGAGTTCAAGCTGCTCTACTCTCACTTTATCGAAACCGTATGCCTCGGTCTCCTTCATGACGTCACGCAACGTAGCGAGACCGTCCGTGGGCATCGTTGCGTGGTACGCGAACCCGCCGTTCTCGTAGGCTTCCATGATCTGCAACCACTTGCGAAGATCGCAAGCGAAACTGGTGCTGGTTGTCGAGTCGATTCTTTCGCGGGCAAGCGGGCTAAGCATGACCAGCCCGCAGCACGGTGACGCGCTCCATCCCTTTTGCGGCGCGCTGATCAGGACGTCAACGCCGCTCGCCTCCATGTCGACCCAGACCGTGCCGGAGGCAATGCAATCCAGTACAAACATGCCGTCGACGGCATGCACCGCGTCGGCCACCGCGCGCAAATAAGCGTCCGGCAGCATGATCCCGGATGCGGTTTCGACATGCGGCGCAAAGACCAGATCCGGCTTGTTTTCCCTGATCGCAGCGACCACCTCTTCGATCGGTGGCGGTGCATAGGCAGCCTGTCTGCCTTGTTCGACCGGGCGCGCCTTCAGCACGATCGATTCAGACGGAATGCCGCCCATGTCGAAAATCTGCGACCAGCGGAAACTGAACCAGCCATTCCGGATGACAAGACACTTCTTGTTCGTTGCAAACTGCCGGGCAACGGCCTCCATGCCGAACGTCCCGCTGCCCGGTACGACAACGGCCGACTTCGCGTTGTAGACTTTCTTCAGAGAACCGGAAATATCACGCATGACTCCTTGAAAGAGCTGCGACATATGATTGATTGATCGGTCGGTGTAGACGACTGAATACTCGAGCAGTCCCTCGCGGTCGACATCGGGAAGTAAGCCTGGCATGTTTGTCTCCGGTTTTGGACGAATATAAGGATCGCAAACACATTCTAACGAAAGCCGCCTGCAACGGCATCGGCCGAGACGCCCCCGTTACTCATCGAGCAAGTTTCGGCATGAACCAGCCGTCGAGTCACGCTGGCTGGGAATGCGCCAGTGGCGGCAATCGGTACGATTATGGACCTTCGCAGGAATCGCCCTGATGGGCGACCGGAGTCACGGCAGTGCCATCGCACGTGTCCGCATGCGCATGTTGCGTCCATCATGGAAACGGGACGCCTGTAACGCCCCGTTTCATACGTGAGTCAGCGCGCCCGGCGGCACATGCGAGTGAGTGCGCCTACTCCCATCCCTGATATCCGGCAGGCTGTGCCGGATTGCCGTAGCCGGCGGGGTACGGCCGCCGCTGTTCAGGCGGCGTGTACATCTCGTTGTATGCCGGATAGGCAGGCGGGCGGCCCACTATGATGACCTGCTGCGCCGCCTGAGTGGGCGGCCGAGGTACATAGGCGGACTGCGCGTCAACCGGTTGGTACCGAGCGGGCGGATACGGAGTTGGCGCGTATTGGTTAGGCTGAACAGTTCGAGGCGGCGGCGCGTAGTCCCGCCTGGCGTACCCAGCTGACTCCTGCGACTCGGTTGACGCCTGGTTATAGGCCGGCGCCGCTGCGTATTGCTGGGGCTGCTGATTCCGATATTGCCGGGCTTGCCGGTTGTAAGCCGCTTGAGCTCCCTGCTCCGCCGCGTATTGCGGTTCCTCATCGGCCTGCCGATACTGCGGCACCGCCCGCTGAGCGTTCGACAAATCGCGCCTCTGCGTCACCTGCGCGTCGTCATCATGCGGCAATGCCGTCACGGCTTGCGTCGGAATCAGTATGGGAGGCTGGGACTCGGTGCCAAACAGCTTCGGCGGCGTAGTCCGCGTGGAAACCTGCTTCAGAGGCACGGGCTGCATTTCAGTCCGCTTGGGCGGCATAACCCGCAGCGAAGCCTGCTTCAACGACGCAGCCGGTGCGGAGACCCGCTTCGGCGGCGCAGACACGACTTGCACGGGGGCGTGCTTCAGCGGCACAGGGCCGGCCTGCACGACGACCTGCCTCACCGGCGTGGCTCGCGCAGCAGCATCCCGCTTCGGCGACGTGACCGGCGCGGATACTTGCTTCGGCGGCGCGGCTTGCGCTACGACCCGCCTTGGGGGCGCAACCCGCTCGGCAACCGGCTTCGGCGATGCGGGCATAGCCGACGCAGCAGGCTGCTTTTGCCGATGCTTCACCTCGTCGCCCAACGTCGCATAGGATTTCGAGTCTTCCCTGGCGCGCGCGTTATAGCCGATGAAATACGCATAGCGCAGGTCTGCCAGGCGCGCCTGAATATCGGCATCGGAGGAGACGCGCTTTTCGCCGGGGTCAAGCGATGAGTCGATGGTCGAGTCGTCGAAGGCCGAGGTTGCAGCATCAGCGGCACGGGCGGATTCGGGATGCAGCGCGCCGACAGAAGACATAAGCGCAGCGGCTACCGCGACGAGCACTTTTCTTTCCATACTTTCACCTCGGAATTCCGTGCGACAGACCGCGTGGGATTCTCCAATCTGCGGACCGGATCTTCACTCGCGCTTACGGGATATCGACTATTTTTAGCACGTCCTTGAGGGCCGCGGGTAGTGTTTCCGGGTATAACCCAGGCGAAAGCGTATGTGCTGGACAACCGTAGCAATGCTGATGTTGTCGGTTCGGAAATTCTTGCCTGCTGCGGCGGCTATAAAACCGAGGAGCACGTCATCGTGTGCAGCCGCGGTGAGGGGCGTATTTCCGCCAGCAACAGCTGGCGTGTGAATCGACTCGATCGCGGGCACGATCTGGTCATGGTCCGGGAAGTTCGGCTTCGGACGGGATCCGGCCAGTTTCGGCCGTTGGACATCGACGCGGAGATGGTCACCCACGGTCGCAGCAAAAGAACTGCAACGGATTACAGGGCGAATATGGGCTTGCCGAAGTGGTGGTTGAAAAGCATCCTCGCCAGTGTGGTGGGCATAGTTGGCGTCCTTTTCATCATGCACGAAGATATTCGTGTGCATGCGGATGTTCTCATCGATCGGCCGCCTTCCGATGTCTGGGACGTTATTTCGGATAGTGCCGCGTATCCTGATTGGAATCCCTTCATTACTCGAGTTGACGGCGACTTCAGGGAGGGCGCGACAATTCGCATTGTGCTAGGCAGCGGATCGGATTCGATGGTATTCAAGCCAACCGTCCTGCTCGTTCGTCCAGGCCAGGACCTTTGCTGGCGTGGCAGCGTGTGGATTCGCGGCGTCTTCGACGGCAAACATTGCATTCACCTGACGGCTGTACACGGTGGCACCCATCTTGAGCAAACTGAGCGTTTCTCTGGATTACTTGTCGGGCGGTTGACGAAAGACGTAATCGAGGACACTCGGCGAAGTTTTCAGGCGATGAATACCGCGGTCAAGCAGCGCGCCGAATCCAAAGCCCCCTGAGCGCCCGCGCCCGCTTCTTGCGGGGGCCCAACGGAATCGACATGACGGTGGTCGCTGATCGGCTACTTTCGTTCAGTCGGTATCCCCTCGTGAATCGCACCGTTCATCGGCCCACGAATGAAACGACGATATCTGGAAAAATTCACCTAAGTTGCGGGAAAAATGTTGACGTAGCATCATCAAACTCAACAGGGGGAAACCGGTGCTTCGGGGAATCAAATCTCGCATAAACGCAATCGCCCCCTCTCTTGCCTGTCTGCTTCTCAGCGATCTTTTTACGATCCTGGCAGACATGGTTGGCTATATCACGCTCCCTTGGTGGATCGTTCATCAGGGCGGCGCACATCACCTTGCAATCTACGGCGTAAGCATTGCCATCACCACGATCTTCGCAATGCCGCTGCTTTCGCCGCTCGGGGACCGATACGCAAAGAGACCGCAGATTGTATGGGGCATCTGCGCCTTAATGGTCGTCGCTTTTACCCTCGCTACGCTCGCCTCACTGTCCGACTACCGACTTACGCTCATCATTTGCATAGGCGTAGTCACCGTTATAGCGAAAGCTTTCATCGATCCAGCCAGTTCCACCATTTCGGCCGAACTTGTTCCAGCGAATCGTTTGGCCGAAGCGCTTCGTCTTCGTAAATCGACGCAAGCGGCCGGACGTGCCTTGGGGCCGGCACTGGCTGGTGCGGCATTGGCTTTGGGCGGTATTGCTGCAACCTTCTGGATGAACGGCATTCTGCTTGGCGTCGCTGCGTACGTGACCTTGCATCTTCCATCCCAGTCTCAGCTTCGTGAACACCATCGCGGCTTGGCCCGTTGGTGGGAAGACCTGCGCGCGGGGCTGCATGCTAAATGGATCGTCCCGCTGGAGCGTGGCTGGACACTGGTCAACTTCCTCGTGTGGATATTCCAGGGCCCTGCAGTCGGCATGCTGATTCCGCTCAAAGTTCAATCACTGGGGCTGTCGGGGCTCTGGCTAGGTAGTTGCGAAGCGGCCCTATCTGCAGGTTTGCTACTCGGCAGCTTTCGTGGTTCTGACGCACTGGTCAGGTGGTTCGGCCGATTCAATGTCCGGGTGGGGGCCGCAATGTGTGAAGGGCTGGCACTTGCTGCTTCCGGCTGGGCCCATTCACCTATCGTTCTCATGTTGACGCTTGCATGTGTGGGCTTCGCCAATGCATCGATGGGGCTCGTTGGCGCGACTCATCGTTCATTGGCCATCCCGCAGAATTTCCGCGTTCGCATTCTCGCTGCCAGCATGATGACCACGCAGATTGCTGGCATTCTTGGACCGATGATCGCAGGTGCGGCACTCACGCACTGGGCGGTGGGCCAGGTTTATACATGCTTCGGTCTTGCCACCTGTCTGCTCGCTTTTGGTTTTGTCCTGATACCGCGATCGCGCGAATTCTTTGCGCTCAACCACGATCAGGTGAAGGACTGGTTTCGTCAAGAATATCCCGATGCATTCAAAGCATCCGTGGTACCTGAGTCGAGACAAACTACGTAGATCGCAACGCGGCAAGGGTCAGGAAATCCCATGCGTATATACGCGGATTGGTCTTACCCGAGACACGATCGAGTGACCGCTTTGAGGAAGTTTGATCGACCGCTCCGGGTCGGGTGCTGCCGATCACAGACCTGCGCGGTTCAGGTGCGTGCCCTTTGCATGAGGCATGCATGCGACCACAACCTGGCGTTCGAGGCGTGTTTATCCTTGTCATCGCAACTTCTGAAAAATCCGGAGACTTGCGATCACGCATATGGGCAGCAAAATAAACAGAACTGGAAGCGTCGCGAGCAGCACAAATCCACCGCTAAGATCGTCGCCGCCAGCCACGGGATGCCGTGGCTGGAAGATGCTGTGGTACGTGAGCAAGTTAAAGAGTGCGCCCCAGGTAACCAGTGCTACGAGAATCCCGACACCAATCGCAAGCGTGTTCAATGCACCTTTCTCAATCGCGCTTATTTTTCCTTCGTCGTTCTCAGCCATTGGCAACCCCGAACATCGTTTCAAAACACACGCATTGTGGCACGGGCCGAACGCCCTGAACGTCTCCTTTTGAACGATACGAATGTCCCTTCAGGGTCGGCTAACTATGGAGTTCGATTCATGGGTCGTCCAACTAAGAAAATGATCAGAGTAGCATTGGCGATCTGCACGATATGCGTTGTCATTGGCGTCTACTACTTCAGGTGGCAGGGCGTCGACACCTCAATTGCCAATGCCCCTGACTACCCGTCTGCGGGCGGCATCCGCTGAAGTCAATCGCTGCCGAATTGCGACGTATTAGCCGCGGGCGCATCTACGACTTGGAGACTTTGACGGGGTCGTTCCAATATCTGCTCCA
This sequence comes from Paraburkholderia sediminicola, assembly GCF_902859805.1. GTDB lineage: Bacteria > Pseudomonadota > Gammaproteobacteria > Burkholderiales > Burkholderiaceae > Paraburkholderia > Paraburkholderia sediminicola. Next base: position 116,133 of record NZ_CADIKC010000001.1, read on the forward strand.
CCCCGTCTGGCTTCTGATGTGTCCAATGACGGGGAATTCGTGACGGACACCATCGCCTCGCAGATCGCTAGTTCGTATGGGTATCGACTATGCCGAACGACCGCTCTGGAGGAAACCGAAGGTCCCTTATGGGTCCACTCCTGTTTCAAGCTTCCCTCGCAAACGGCCATTCGTTGAACGGGGGATTCGATGGGTTGCGAATGACCGCTTTGGCCTGCGGATGCAACCGGTGCGCCGACGAGTTGGGTTGCTTCCTGGTCGTGCAAAAGACATGTGAGTTGCCACCACTCCGCGTGATGGCGAATATCCGCTTCGACACGACCTGTCTGGCAACCGTCTCCAAGGGTGGTCCGATGCCTCGTTTTCGTCTATGCGACTGTCAGTACGAGGTGGTGCCGGTGGGCGTCTGACAAGGCGCGATGAAGGCAATCGCGGAGTCCTTCGCTGCGGTCGGTGTCTTGCGTCGCTATGGCGAATGAAGAGGCAGGCGTGGTTCATCGACCGCGGGTTCTGGCTCATATGAGAATCACCCGTGCAGTGCTACAAAAAGCATTCGGCGTTTCGAGCTTAGCCTTTGATTGAACCACGCCGTTTTTTGCTCAACGCTCAGTCATGGTGGCGATGTTTGTGATGGCGGTTGTTCGGTCGGTAGCCACGGGCATAGTCGTCCGAGTACGAATTGGACCGCGACATGTTACCGCCAAGCGCTGAACCCGCGCCGCCGCCCACGGCCGCGCCGACGAGGCCGCCCGTGCGGCCGCCCATCGCATTGCCTGCTGCAGTGCCGGCACCGCCCCCGAGCGCGCCACCGATAATGGCGCCCGTGCGCTCCCTGCGGTTTGACGTGACTGCGCCGCCAGCGCCGCCGCCCACTGCACCGCCAATGACGGAACCCGTGCTGCCGCCTATTGCGCCACCCAGGGCAGCGCCGGCTACACCGCCGAGCGCGCCGCCAAGGGCATTGTTCATATCGCCGGCCACTGCCGGTAACGACGCAGTGGTGAGCGCTGCAATGGCAACTATCTGGAAGATTCTCTTCGACATAAAAGGTCTTTAGTTTTTGGGACGGCGCCGAGTATAACCGCCCATCGAAAGGTTTTTGTAACCAGCCAGTGCGGGCTTCGGTAAGAGGTGTAACAAAATGATCTGACGGCTTTTTAGTAAAGCGCTTTTGGCGTCATTGGCGTCAGGCGGCCATGAAGGGACCGTCGACGCGCATAGCTAAATCGTCGACAATCTACTGCGATACGTCGACGACAGAGAAGTTTGAAGGATCTAGCCATACGGCAACCATAAAGCTCCAATGCGAAAAGTATGCGTACTCGTTGCTTTGGCGGTAACCACTTCGGGAGCAATAGCAAACCCGTCAGTCGCTGCTTTTTTGGGCTTGGAATATGATCCTGTGGTTCAATCTGCTACTCGCCCTCACGGATTGATTTCCGCCGTCGAGGATGATTCGGGGCCGCTGCGCACGCAAGCGCAGACGTGTTTCGAACGGCCCGCAGCGGAAGAGATGATCCGCTCCGAGCGGCTGTCCACAGACCTGTTGCAAAGCGTGTCGCTCTCTCTCGGGATCTTCGGGTTCCTGCATGCGTGGCTGCAATCGACGTGCTCGCTAGCCGCCAATTCCATCTAAAGCAGCGATCGAACAGTGGAACGCCAAGGCCCACGACGCGCGTGAGAGTGCGATGCACGCGACTGCGAGGCCGCGAGCGCGGATCCAAACGAAACGGTCGAATGCATGGGCGAGTAATTGTTGATGTACGGACCAACGGCCGCTTTTGGGTATGTCGAGAGACCGCTCAGGGTCGATGACGGTCGTTCTCAAAAATATTGTCGGCGTAGGTCTTCGAGTAGGTTTTACAACTCAGCCTTATCTGGCAACGCGGAGGGACCTATGCATCATTGGGGTGACGGCCACAGCCGCCGGTCGACACCTGGATCTAGATCGCCGACGATCGATGCACCGGCAAACCACTTCGCTGCGCCTGCCATATGCAATATACGGAACGACCTGGACCGCGCCGCTTCCTGGAATGAATTCATCTTTGAGCGCTGCCAATTTCCCAATCGCCCTGCGCTCGCGGCCCAATTTGAGAATGCCCAAATTGTTGAGCTTTGTGAATACGGGTGCAACAGTTTCGCGCTGTCTATGTCGACTCCTGATGAAGTGCCTGGAATTTCGGCGAGCGGACGCGGTTACGGCCTGATATCTGAAAGACGTACTCACCCGACTGCCGACCCACAAAGCGTCCGACATTGCCGAACTGCTCCCGCATCGTTGGACACCCAGCGCCACCAAACTGGCAAGACAGGTTCACCTGCGCCTAGAATCAGAAAAGTGAGTACGCCGATTCTGGAAGAAGCCTTGGCCACGCCCTATATCGGCGACCTCGATGTCGTCTCGCGGGCGGCGGCGCCTCGATTACCGTGCAGCAACAGGAGAACCCGATGATCAAAGTCAGTGTCATGTACCCGTACGCCGCAGGCGCGCGATTCGATCATACTTACTACCGCGAGAGGCATATGCCAATGATGAAACAACTGCTCGGCGCCGCATGTCTGTACTACACGGTGGACAAGGGCATTGCAGGCGGTGCTCCGGGCAGTGACCCTGTTTACGTGGCCAAGTGCGACTTCGTCTGCACTTCTGTCGAAGCTTTCCAGGCAGCCCGCGGCCCGCACGCGCAGGAGATCAGGGCCGACATAGCCAATTACACGGATATACAACCCGTGCTGCAAATCAGTGAGGTGGTAGTGGAGCGTTCGGAAGTCTGACCAAGGTTCGCATATCGCCAAGCACCGCATCCGTGTATGGCGTACCCCAGCAACAAGGCGGTGCTTATGCAAGCGCTCCACCACTTCAACGACCTACGTAGTCGTAGGAATTTCTTCGAGCTTTACGCCGACCATGCGGTCATGCCCCCTCACCGTCCCTCGCTCCTGGCGTCGAGGCCATCACGGAGTGGTACAGATTGCTTTGGAGCGCATTCGCGGACTGCCACTTGGAACTCGGCAACGTTGTCGCGAAAGGCTCGTTCGTTGCGAATAACTTCAGGCTGAGCCTTCGATGAACACTGTCGCCTTGGAGCCAGCTACCTTTGCGGCCTCGATCTCCTTCTCGGTGCCCTTCTTGTTGGCACAAGCCGCGATGGGTGGCCGCACGATCTGATTGAACAATGATTTCTCAGCGTGGCTGTAGTCGACGGCATAGAAGTTCTTCCCTTGATACACGAGGGCGCTGTGGTGAGTAATCGTATGTCCGTTTTCGGGCGTTGAATTCTCGAAATTGAAGGACAGGAACGGGTCGGACTTAGCCAGTCACCGTCCGGCTAAGTTCGGCCAGTTTCGGACGTTCGACGCGACGGGACACTTCGCTGGCGATCTGCGAGGTCTCGCCAACGAAGTGAGATTCCATCGCTACTCGTTATAGACTGTGATACCGGATTCCGCCCTATCTCATCAAGGACCCGAATCATGTGCTTGACGCCTCCCGTGGAAAACTACGCTGCAGCGGCACAGGAAATCGTATCGCCTTTTCTCCAGGACGACCTTTTTTCCGGTGTAGTTCTGGTCGCTAAAGAGGGAAATGTAATCTTCCGGCGGCCCTTCGGTCTCGCAAATCGGGAGTGGGCAATCCCGAACACACCAGAAACGAGATTTCGCATCGGCTCAATCACGAAACAGTTCACGGCAGCCGCAATTCTCCGGCTCACAGAGCGCGGCAAGTTGAGCGTTCATGACCAGTTAGGTCAGCATCTCCCCGACGTGCCCGATAGTTGGCGTGAAGTCACGATCCATCAATTGCTGACGCATACATCAGGCATACCGTCCTATACGAACCTGCCGGACTTTTTGAGTCGCATTTCGCTTCAGGAGCGAACCCCGAGAGAGATCATGGAACTGACCAGTGGTCAGGCACTGGAGTTTCCGCCCGGTGATCGGTTTTGCTACAGCAATACCGGCTATGTATTACTTGGCAGCGTGGTGGAGAGCATTAGCGGACAGACCTACGCTACATTCTTGAAAGACGAATTCTTCCAGCCGCTTGGCATGGTCGACAGCGGTTACGACCATACGTCGAAGATTGTCGAGCGGCGAGCTGACGGATACACCTTCATCGGCGGTAAGTGGAGACACGCGAGGTTCATTGCAATGTCTTTACCCTATGCCGCCGGCGGCCTTTATTCCACCGCTGACGACTTGTATCGTTGGTCGCAGGCCCTCATGAAAGGCGATGTGATCGGACCAGCCGCTCTCCAGGAAATGTTGCACGATCATGGGCAGGGATATGGCTATGGCTGGTTCGTTGAGTCCATCGACGGGCGCCGCTTCGTCCACCATGGCGGCGCCATAAATGGATTCATGGGCACTTTGGGCCTGCGCCCAGACGACCTGACGGTCATCGTTCTCGCTAATCTCCAGGCCTCGGAGGTTTCAATGATCGCCGAGCGCCTTGCGCAAGCTAACCTCGGCCTGTATCAGCCGCGTCGCGAAATCACCTTGGGTGCCTCGAAACTTAACGAATATGTGGGAGTCTTTCGACTGGGTCATCGGTGTTTTCTGGAAATTTCACTGGATAAGAACGAGATTCTCTGTGCTCACCTGACTGGTCATCAGCGGCTAACACTAGCTTGTTCCGAAGCCGACGCATTCTTTTCAAGAACCCGCGACATTGAGATCGCATTCAGTCGCGGAGCGGAAGGAAAGGTTTCTTCGGTAACCCTTCGCGAGCATGACGTGTCGTTCGCAGGACGAAGGGTGGATGAAGCAGTCCGACTGAAGATGGAGGAAAAGCAGCCGGGAACCGGCGAGGACATCTCCCCAGATTCAACGGATCTCTCGCAGTATGTTGGACGCTATCGACACCCGCGCATGCATCTTGAAGTGACGCTCCGGGGCGACCAGTTATCGGTGCAAGCCACGGGGCAAATGAAGTCGACCGCTATCTTTGAGAGTGGTCGCCGTTTTGTCCTCGAGGAAGTACAAGCCGAGATTACTTTCGAGCACACGGAGAAGGAGGGAGTTTGGGGGCTGACTTTGCGTCAGGCTGGAATACAGCTACGTGCGTTCAAGCTGTTCGACGTAAGTACCCGTGAGGGCTTGGGTCAAAGCTGCTGACTGTCTGCTTTATCGATAATCGCAATTTTACGGGGGTTCCATGAGTCAATCCGCAGAGAGCTTCTACGATGACATGGCATCCTCTTATCATCTGATTTTCGATGATTGGGATAAGGCAATCGAGCGTCAACGGGCGGTATTGGCGCCACTCATAGGCACGTCTGGTGTGCTTGGCCCTGTGCTCGATTGCGCATGCGGAATCGGTACTCAAGCGTTGGGTCTCGCACGCGCGGGATATGACGTTGAGGGCACGGATATATCGAAGACAGAAATCGAGCGGGCGGCACGGGAGGCCGCTCTGCGAAACCTTGACGTCAAATTTCGCGTGGACGACATGAGGTTGCTCGCCACGTGCAAGGCGCAAAGTTACGGCACGGTTGTGGCTTTTGACAACGCCATTCCACACCTCGACCGCGACGAAGAGGTCGCCGAAGCATTGGCGACAATGCTCAGGAGTCTACGAGCGCGAGGCAAGGTGTTTGTTAGCTTGAGGGACTATGGCACGCTGCTAACTCAGCGACCAATTGTGCAACCGCCATCACTGTTCATGGACAACGGCCTTCGCCGCATTGTGCATCAGGTCTGGGACTGGCAGGACGCTCGGCGTTACACAGTTCATCTGTACATCACTCGCCAGACGAACAGTCTCGACTGGCAGTCGAGCCATTTCATCGGTCACTATCGGGCTATCACGCCCGAGGAGGTGGCGACACTTGCCGCCCAGGTCGGATTCAACGACGTACAGGTCCTCTCACCCGTTGTCAGTGGCTATTACCAACCGATTGTTACGGGCATTGCCCCCTAGTCTGGATGCCCCGTCTGGTTGTGCTTTGAATGGCCGATACCGGGAACGACGACCGTCTGTTGTGGGTCGATCACGGCCGGTCACGTCAGATGGAGCACCAAACCGACACATCTCGATGCAAGCCTGGGCACTCGATGCCGCCGTGCCGCTACCAGTTTGTGTCAAACTCTTTTTTCCCAAGATGCCTATGCGAACGGCCGCGGCACGGGCTTCACTTCAAACCTTTGACGAACCAGATCAATGATAGGAAAACTTCACGCGTTCCTGTGCACTACCATCGCAATCGTCAGTGTGCCTCTCCACGCCCAACCGTTGCTTCAGTACGTTCCAGCTGCCCTCGTGCAGTGCCAGTATGGCTCCCCCCCTTTTGGTCTCTCGGCTAGCGTTGTTCGCACGCTGCCGACACAAGGCCTGTTTGCTGTCGTCCGGGCCTCGGTGGATGCGCAGGGGAAGGTGACGGATGCAGTGCTGGTTCGGTCTTCCGAAAATCCGATGTTTGACGATATTGCGCTTCGTAAGTCGCAATTGGCCATCTGCAATCCATTTACCGGCACAGACCGGAAACCGGTTGCCATCGAGACAGAATTCCAGTTTTCCGTCCTGCGCACCGATGCGTTCGGATCGTTCGCGAAGAAAGTCCGGCAGCGCATCAGACCCAATATCGTCTGGGACGGGAAGGACCGAAACCTGGAAACGCTTATTGCTGTCCGCTGTGAGCCAGACGGTCGGCTTCTGGATGCGACCATCGCCCAATCCAGTGGCAATTCCGAGTGGGATTCAGTTGCCCTGCAGGCCGTCCTTCGCTCGGCCCCGATGCCTGCCGATGACGACGGAAAGACACCGGCTAAGTTCAAGCTGACGATCCGACCAGGGCCCAATTAACCGGCGGGGATCAAGCGGCCGCTTCCGGGAGAATTGATTGTCCGCTCCAGGTCGGGTGTTGTCGATCGAAACCGAGGGAGCTCGAGTCGCCGAAGCGGTTGACTTGAGGCAGCGCGCGGCCATTCAACACCTGCACTTAGATCGCCCACAATCGCGGTGTGTTGGAAGTCTAGGCACGTACTTGGAATCATGCTCGACTAAAAGACTGCATAGTGAGCCAATGTTAAAAAAACGACTATCGTTTCTTTTTTCCGTCCTGCTTACCATAGGCCTTTCGGCCGGGATTCCAATTCTTACCTGCGATAACTCATCGCTAAATGTTCGTGTGTCCCTTGGCTCAAGCTTCGGAGGCGTGCTCGCGGCCTACGCAATCGCGCTTGGCTTTGCGACGCTCGGAACTACAATTCAATACTTTTATGTTTTTGCGGACAGGGGTACTGCAACTCGACCGACGATGTCGAGTAAGCGTGCCTGGCTTTTTTTAGGCGGGCTGGCTGTTTTCCTTTGGGTGTACAGGTGGGCAATCAGCCATATCTGCTCCTAAAGTTCAAAACAAGCCGCGCGGTCTCCGTAATACATTTTCGTGGATCGTAAGTCGAAGACGAATGCCTGCTTACGAGAAATTCGGCCGTCCGCTTGGGGTCGTGTTATGACCTTTGCATGAAACGTACGTCTCAGACGATCGCCGCGTTCGGTCGTGAAGCGCTGGCCGGCCATTTTGAGACATTCGGTACCGCCATTTAGATCGCTGACAATTGACGCTCCTGGAACCAACTCTACTGTTCCTGTGGCGCTCTCGTCCTCCGTGCTCCAATCGTTCCGGACGCGAAGGCCCGAAGGATGCGACGGAACGTAGGGCATTCCATGTGGTTCGGTGCGGGGCACGCAGCGGCATGCCGTAGCCCATCGCGCATCGTGCTCAGTTTGCGGATCGTCCTGTCCAACTCCTCGGCCTTTGCCACAAGCATTTGGCGGTCGATTCGCGGCTGCCCCCCCGGCGCGAACATCAGCGCGATATCATCCAGCGAGAAGCCAGCGGCGCGCCCCAGAGCGATCAATGCGAGCCGGTCCAGCACGCCGGGATCGAACTGGCGCCGCAACCCTCGGCGGCCCCTCGAGCTAATGAGCCCCTTTTCCTCGTAGAACCGCAGTGTTGATGCGGGAACGCCGGATCGCTGCACCACCTCGCCGATATCTAGCTGAATCATCGCTTGACCTAAAGTCGACTTGAACTTGCATAGTTTAGCTTCCGCTCCCCGGGGGGCAAGCCAAGGACGACGATCATGGATTCCACACACCAGACCGAAGGCACGCAGACGGCGCTTTGGAACGGCAGCGCCGGGCGCGCGTGGGTGGCCGCGCAGGAGCTGCTCGACCAGATGTTTAAGCCTTTCGAGAATCTGCTCGTCGACATGATGGGCACCGCAGCCGGGCTCCGGGTACTCGACGTCGGCTGTGGCACGGGCAGCACGACACTGGCTGCGGCACGGCGGGTCGGCGTAGCGGGCCATTGCATTGGAGTTGATGTCTCAGCCCCGATGATCGCCGTCGCTCAGGCGCGTGCCGAACGGGAGGACTCGACGGCAAGCTTCGTCTGTGCCGATGCGCAGACCCATACCTTTGAGCTGGCGAGCTTCGACCGGATCACGTCGCGCTTTGGCGTCACGTTCTTCGATGACCCGGTATCGGCCTTCGCGAACCTGCGCCGGGCTGCAAGGGACGGAGCCGAATTGCGCTGCATCGCCTGGCGCAGTGCCGTCGACAATCCGTTCATGACGACCGCCGAACGTGCCGCCGCGCCTGTGCTGCCGAACCTGCCCGCCCGCCGACCCGACGCGCCGGGGCAGTTCTCCTTCGCAGACCGGCACCGGGTTTCGTCTATCCTGGAAGCGAGCGGCTGGGCGGAGATTGACATCCGGCCGATCGATATAGACTGTACCCTGCCCGAGCAGGAGTTGGTCAGCTACTTCAGTCGACTCGGTCCTGTTGGTATGATCCTTCAAGAGGCGGACGAGCGGACGCGCGTGTCGGTCATTGAATCTGTCCGAGCCGCCTTTGAGCCCTATGTACACGGAACCGATGTTCGCTACACCGCTGCCTGCTGGATGGTCAGCGCCCGAGCGCTGACTACGTCAGTCTCGCCGAAGGCGGTAGTCGGTGTATGAGCAGCGGACTATCCGATGAGCGCTCCTCGATAGAGGCAGGCGCGACGACGGCGACGGCGGAGGAGGTGTAGTTAGGCGTCTCAGAAATTCCCAAAAGCCGTGACGCGACGTTCTCTGCGGGCGTGGTTACTGCCACGAGATGCGCTCCTCACTAAATACCTCGATGACCGCTCTTGAGAAAGACGAAAGTCCCTTGTGGGTCGGTAGCTGCCTCTGCCCCCCCGCGGCCGACACCAGAACCCGGCTATCCCCACCCCGGCCCCGTCACCTCAATCGAGTGGTAGCTGTATCCCAGACTCTGCGAATACCTCGCGTACGACGGACAATCCGTTCAGCGCCGCCGGAAATCCCGCGTAGACCGCCATCTGCATCACAACTTCCACCACCTCGCCTGGTTTGCAGCCGACGTGCAATGCGGCATGAACATGCACACGAAGCTGGGGTTGCGCATTTCCAAGTGCGCATAGCGCTGCGACTGTTGCCAGTTCCCGTTCGCGCAAGCCAAGCCCTTCCCGCGCGTAGATGTCGCCGAAAGAGAACTCAACCACATAGCGCGCAAAGTCCGGAAACGATTTTGCCAGCGCTTCGACCACCTGGATACCGGTCACGCCATCCACTGCAGCCAGCATCTTTGAGCCGCGCTCGTAACGTTCAGCGCTCATTGGCCACCTCCTTTACGATCTCGCCGAACAATTCGGGCCAAGGCAGCATTGCGAGCAAGGTTCATGGTGTTCTCCAGAAATGTTGATGCGGCCACTGTAGAGCCAGTCCCCGGCAAGCGGAATGACCAAGTTCGTGATACCTTTTTGATATGTCTGATCATCTCGATTCCCGATCCCTTTTGCTCTTCCTTGCCGTTGCGGATGCGCTGAGCTTCCGCCAGGCGGCCGAGACGCTGCACCTTTCTCAACCGCCATTGAGCCGGGCGATTCGAGAACTCGAGGAGCGGTTGGGAGCGCGGCTGTTCGACCGCAACACGAAGGGCGTGACGCTCACCGCCGCTGGAGAAAAGCTGCTTCCCTATGCACGCAATATTGCGAAATTGCTTCGCGAGGCCGAAGCAGCGCTCACGACCCAAGGCTTACCGGCCAACCTTCGGTTAGGCCTGACCAGTGCCGTGGAACCGGCCTGGTTTCGCGGGCTGGCGCAACGAGTGCAAGCAACTCATCCCGGAACGGTCGTGTCGACCTTCTCCGATACATCACCGCGGCTCATTCGTCAGCTTCGCGCCGGCAAACTGGATGCAGCCTTCATAGCGCTGCCGACGGACGCGCATGGGCTGGATGTGCTGGAGCTCGACCGGCTGCCGATGGTCGTGGCGATACCCTCAACCCATCATCTGGCGAAGCGCAGAACAGTAGGTCTCGCGGACCTGGCACGTGAAAAGGTCTTCTGGTTCGAGCGAGCGCGACAGCCCGCGTTCTACGACCACTGCCAGGCGGTTTTCTCACGCCATGGGTTCGCCCCGTCAAAACTGAGGGAGCCATCGGACCATCACGTTCTACTGGGTGACGTCGCGAACGGACGTGGTATAGCCCTGCTGCCGAAATCGTTCACCGCTTTGAAGCGGGCAGGCGTCGTCTACAGGTCGCTGGTCGAGGGCGAGGCACTATCGGTTGGCATCGGACTCGCGTCGCGCGCCGACCGGCCAGGCGTACGAGAAACACTGGCAGCAGCGGCAGAAGTGAACCAGCCGGACGTTTAGATGGCCTGTCGAATTGCTTGAACTCTGTCGGCCAGCAGCAGCCGGGCAAGTGCCTGGCCGATGGCGCCAAAACCTATGATCGCCTAGCTCATGAGATAGGCCGGGCTGATGGCTGGAGTGGAATTGCCCGTACGAATTTAGGAGCATTTGAATTGGGCTGTCGTCTACTCCGGGAGGGAACCGATGGTTTGGTCCCTTCCCGAAGCCGCGTTGAACGAGTGAAAAAGCGTGCGCCCTATGCAATTGTCCGAACGACACCGCCGTCGACACGCAAGGAAGTCCCTGTTGTCGCCGACGCCTGCTCCGAGCAGACATAGACGACCAGGTTTGCGACTTCTTCGGTTGTCGCGAAGCGATTGAGGAGCGTGGTCGGGCGATTCGTTTTCAGGAACTGCTGCTCGGCTTCCTCACGCGTAATGCCTTGCGCATCTGCGTTCGCCTGGGCCCAACCACCCATGATCTCCGAATTCGTCGGACCCGGGAGAACCGAATTAACGGTGACGCCCGTTCCGCCGACCACCTCGGCCAAACCCCTCGCAATGGCGAGCTGAGCGGTCTTGGTCGTGGCGTAGTCGATCATGTCCTTGGGGATGGCAAGCGCGGACTCGCTGCTGATGAAGACAACGCGCCCCCAGCCGCGCTTCGTCATGTTCGGCACATAGTGGCGGGAGGCGCGAATGCCGCTCATGACGTTAAGTTCGAAGAGATCGATCCACTCGCGGTCCTCAATTTCGAAGAAGGACTTCCAACGCCCAGTCCCCACATTGTTGACGAGAATGTCCGCATCCGGCGCCTGAGCGAATAACTCCGCCGCGCCTTCCGGGGTCGCAAGATCGGCGATGACGCCGGTAAACTCCGTCTTCGGCAAGAGTTCGCGAAGCTCCCGAAGCGCCGTGGAGACGCGCTTCTCTGTGCGGCCGTTGATCACGACCGCGGCGCCTGCGCGCCCCAGCCCTTCTGCAATGGCTCGGCCGATACCCGCCGTTGACCCGGTAACGACCGCCGTGCGGCCAGTGAGATCGATATTCATGGGACCAGTCCTTCAACGTGTGGAGAAAGCTGGATTGTGGGTGATGTCTGAATCAATGATAATGGCTTAATTTGTCATAATATTAATTCCATGGGGGAATTAGTATGGATCGATTCAACGAATTAAGCGCCTTCATAGCCGTGGTGGAAGCAGGCGGTTTTACCGCCGCCGCGCGTAGAACGGGTGATTCACAGTCGGCAATCAGTAAGGCTATTGGCGCGCTCGAGAAGCGCCTCGGCGTGGTGTTATTTAACCGAAATACGCGCAGCGTGACCCTGACGGATCAGGGGCAGAGATACTACGATCGGGCAAAACCGCTGCTTGACGAGATGGATGATGCCGACAGCGAACTGACCAGCAGCACGCATGATGTCTCAGGTCTGATCAGGATCGCTGCATCAGGTACATTCGGCCGTCTTCATGTCTTGCCGCTGATCCCCGAGCTGTTATCACTCAATCCTGGCCTTCAGGTCGATCTCATTCTCTCGGACTTCGTGCGAGATATGGTGGAGGACGGGATCGATCTGGCGATCCGGGTGGGGCCTGTCAACGATCCCGACGCGGTCGCCAGACGCGTGGCCAGCACTCCCCTCGTATGCGTCGGATCCCGTCGCTACTTCGAGCAACACGGAATGCCAAAGACCCCCGCCGAGCTCGTTGATCACAATTGCCTTGTATATAGCGGCTTGACGGAGTCAACGCATTGGCCTTTTGTAGGACCAGAAGGTCGATTTATCGCGTCCGTGCGCGGAAATCTCACGTCCAACAGTATCGAAACGATCCGGGCTGGTGTTCTCGCCGGTGTGGGAATCGGCCTGTTCGCCAAAGTCTCTCTTGCCGATGATCTCCGGCATCCGGACGTCATCACCGTTCTCGACGAATTTATAGGCGACGCCAGAGACATAAGCCTCGTCTGGCCGAGACGCCGGTTTGTACCGGCGCGTGTGCGACGGGTCACCGATTTTTTCGCAGAGGCCATACCGCAGCGCATTTAGATGTTCTTGCGACAGAACCTTCGAGGTGACCGTTTGCCGAGCTAACTTGTCCTCGCTGTCATTTCTAGCCAGCATCCGCGACTAAGCTCATGAAACAGACAGCGAACCATTTACGACGGTCGATCTGGGTGTTGTATTCCCAGACCGTGCCTGCGCACCGGGAAACGCAGCATCGCGCTTACATGCCCCGTTAGACTGAGCAGTAGACACCTAATGTCCACTCAACATCCCATTCGACCTGATCTGTCCGCCTCGTCTCGTCGCCCCGCATTGACCGCGTTCGTTTTCGCGGGCGGCGGCAGTCTGGGCGCGATTGAGGTAGGCATGCTGCGTGAGCTGCTTAATTGCGGCGAGTACCCCGACTGTGTGGTCGGCGCGTCCGCTGGCGCGATCAACGCCGCCTACTTCTCGGGGTGCCCCGACCGCAGCGGCGTGGCCATGCTCGAGGCGCTATGGTGTCGCATCCGTCGGCAAGACATCATGCCGTTCTCGATGCTCGGCTTGCTCGATATGGTCCTGCGTCGCCGTCCGCACCTCGTCGAGGCGACAGCGCTACGCGTACTGCTAGAAAAGAACCTGGCATATGCGCGTGTGGAGCAAGCGGCAATGCCGCTGCATATTGTCGCCACCGACATGCTCGCGGGCAATGAGGTTGTCATCTCGTCCGGTCCGGTGGTGGACGCGGTGTTGGCGAGCGCCGCGATTCCAGGCGTGTTCCCGCCGGTGAGAATCGGCGGCGTGGATCTCGTTGACGGCGGCGTCGCCAATAACACGCCCATTTCGGTAGCCGTCGCGCTCGGCGCGACCCGCATCGTCGTGCTGCCCGCAGGCTTCGCGTGCGCGTTGAGAATGCCGCCTGCCAGCGCAATCGCCCAGGCAATGCATGCGCTGACGCTTGTCATCGCACGCCAACTTGTACGCGACCTGGAGTTCTATTCAACCCGCGCCGAGATATTCGTAGTGCCACCCCTGTGCCCACTCGAGGTCTCGCCCTATGACTATACGCAGTGCGACCGCCTGATCAATCGGGCTGCTGAGAAAACCCGCGCCTGGTTGGGCGATGGCGGTCTCGAGCGAGCGGCTGTTCCTGGTGAACTCCGAGACCACTCACATGCGTGACGTTGAGAATGGGTCGGTTCAAATCAACCGTCGGCTAGAGGATAAATTCGCCGCTAAATGACGTGGGCCGCACATGTCATAGTGTTCGCCAAGCAGATCAATGCAATGGATCGAGAAATGGTGTGTCTGGGTCACTGGCATAAAATACAACGACGCGGAGCGAATCGCTATTGCTGCGGTTATAACCGGTCATCTTCACATGCGGTGGCTCTACCATCGCCTGACCTTGCGTCACGGTGACTGGCGCCATGCCTTCCATCTCCAGAGTGAAGGCACCCTCCAGCACATAGACCGTCACCGGAAACCTGTGTGTATGAAAGACGGTTTTATCGCCGGGTTTGAAAGCCGCTGTCAGGACGCGTAGTTCCTGCTTTTCGCCTCTCGGCATGCCATCGACAATTTGCTGAAGCAGTATTTGAGGCTTGACGGCTCCCGACTCCTGTGCGGCACAAGGTAGGAAAAAGCCCACGGCGATGGCTGCTAAAGCCAGACTGGCGATCGTTTTCACAATGTGTGCTCCATTCGAAGGTCTTGCCAAAGGATTCCGAAGTATCTGGCTGATCGCCACGAGGCTGCGAGGCGCGTTCTTGATGCCAGGCGAGCGCGCGCCTCATTAGCTTTTTATTTCTGTGACTTATGTGCATGAGGGCACACTGTCGGTAAGGTGCGTTAAGAAGTGCCCAGCCGCTTAACGCCCTTTGGGAGACTGCACCCGTTCAAGGTTGCATGCAAGTGATGGAGCAAATAACCGTTTTGCAGCCTGTTCCTGCCGATCGGGAGGCCTGCGTCCGCCGTCGCTTGAGGATCGATCTGAGACGGCTGTTGTCGGACTCAGTTCGGCCAGCTGTGGACGTTCGACCAGGTTCCGATGCAGAAGTCCGAGCGGCTCCTCATGGCCAAACTCCGGGCAATCACCCCAGCGAGGCGCCTGCCTATTGACCCTCGTTCGAGCGATTGATAGGATGGTGGCACTTTCAAAACGCCCTCCCGGTTTGCCGGGAGGGCGCTTCGTTTTGGTTCCCACAGTCCAAATGGAACCTTGAAATGAAAGCCCCCCTCGAAGCCCGTCCGGGATCGAAAGCCCGCCTCGGATATGTCCGGTATGGCAATGGCCCGGTTCACGTGCTGGTCATGCATGACTGGCTCGCTGACCACTCCAGTTACGAAGCGGTGATGCCCTGGCTCGATGGCCACGCGTTCACATACGTTTTCGTCGATTTGCGCGGCTACGGACAATCCATCGAATTGGCCGGTGAATTCACGATAAAGGAAATTGCCGCCGATTGCCTCATGCTTGTGGATCAACTCGGCTGGAGGCGATTCCACGTAATCGGCCACTCGATGACGGGCATGATCACGCAACGCATCGCTGCGGACGTTCCGTCTCGCGTCGCGAGCGCGATCGCTGTGTGTCCGGTTTCGGCCGCTGGAAATCGGTTGAGTCCAGAGGCTCTGGCTTTCTTTGTCAGCACGGTGGAAGACGATGGCGCCCTTCGGCGGCTGTTCAAGTTCGTTTCCGGAGGCCTTTCCGACGCGTGGGCTGATCGCAAGGTGCAACAAAGCCGCGACACGGTGGCACCAGCGTGCCGGCGGCGCTACCTCGAAATGCTGGTCAAGGCTGACTTCGTCGATGACGTTCGAGGCCTTGAAACACCGTACTTGATCATTATCGGCGACAAAGATCCCGGGCTCGATTCGGAGGCAATGAGGCGTACCTTTCTCGCATGGCATCCGAATGCAAGCCTGCACGTTATCCCCAACTGCGGCCACTATCCGATGCAAGAGTGCCCGCCTTATTTCGCAACCGTCATCGAGGACTTCCTGAAGCGCGAAGTCCCCCTGAACTGAACGGCTGAAGGCAAGACCTCGATCGGACGCTCGCTACGCACGATTTGAACGTCCGTTCGACCCCGAAGGTGTTATCGATTCTGGATCCAGTGCGCCGTTACCCGCCGACCTGATACACGCCGAAGCCGCGCCGCTGCCTGCCAGTGGGCCACAAACCGCCAACCTGCTCCAAGGTTGGCGTTACTCATCCCCACGGATCAGGGTTGGCGTTTGCCGCGGCCACTAGCGGGTTTGCCAGCCGGCTTACGTGAACCCGCAGCTGGCTTGCTGGCGGGTTTGCTGCGTGGCTTTTGCACGCTGAACGGGCTACCGCTGGTAAAGCTTGTGCTACTACCTTCGGCCACAGCGCGTTGCGCCGCAGGCTTGCGTTTGTTTTCGCCACCTTGCGGACGCGGTTTGTTGCTGAGCACCTGCGTGGCGCCCGGCGCAGCTTGCGGCACTTTCGGCTTCTTCGGCTTTTTGGGTTTCTTGATGATCTCGCCTGTCGCGCTAGTTTGCGGCACGCGGTGTTCGGCTTCAAAACCCGGCTCTTCTTCACGGCGCAGCGTCTGCCGGATCAGCGCTTCAATCGCGGCCAGTTGCGGTGCTTCGTCGGCACACACAAGGGACACCGCCACGCCGCTGGCGCCCGCGCGGCCGGTACGGCCAATACGATGCACATAATCTTGCGCCACGATCGGCAGATCAACGTTGATCACCAGCGGCAGGTCGTCGATATCCAGCCCGCGCGCAGCCACATCGGTGGCTACCAGCATATGTACTTCGCCCGTCTTGAAGCGCTCCAGCGCACGCAGGCGCGCGGGCTGCGGTTTGTCGCCGTGGATGGTGTCGACCGCATAGCCCGCGTCATCCAGCATGGCCGCCAGGTAGTCCACGCCAATGCGGGTTTTGACGAACACCAGCGCGTGCTGCCAGTTGTTCTCAGCCACAAGGTGCATGAAGAGGTCAGGCTTGTTCTTTTTATCCACCGTCACCACCCACTGCTTGATCTTGCTCGCGGTGGCGTTCGGCGGGCTGACGCTGATGTTGATCGGGTCACGCAGAATGCCCGCCGCCATCGCGCGGATCTCGTCGGAAAACGTGGCAGAGAACAGCAGGGTCTGGCGCTGAGCGGGCAAGGCAGCAAAAACGGCGTTGAGTTCGCGCTCAAAGCCCAGATCCAGCATGCGGTCGGCTTCATCCAGCACCAGCGTTTGCACCTGATCAAACTGCACTGCGTTCTGGCGATGGAGATCGAGCAAACGGCCCGGTGTGGCAACGAGCACATCCACGCCTTTGCGCAACTTCATCATCTGCGGGTTGATACTCACACCGCCGTAGGCTGCGAGAAACCGCAAGTCGAGGCCTTTGCCGTACTCGACAAAGCTTTGCAGCACCTGTTCGGCCAGTTCACGCGTGGGCACCAGCACCAGAACACGCGCGCGGTTGCTGGACACCGCCGGTCCGTGTTGCACGAGCCGTTGCAGCAGCGGCAGCGCAAAACCCGCCGTTTTGCCAGTGCCGGTCTGTGCCGCAGCCATGACATCCTTGCCACTGAGCACAACAGGAATCGCCTTGGCCTGCACCGGCGTAGGTGTCTGGTAATTGAGGCCCTGCAGATTACGCAGCAAGGGATCGATCAGGCCAAGCGAGGCAAAAGACATTGGCGTATTCCGGGCTAAAGCCGCAATTCTAGCGGTTACCGCCTGATCGCGCGGCGCAGATCGATGGTCAAAAAGATCGACGTTGATCTCCACTGAAAAACGTAGCGCTCCACACAGATCGTCAACAATGCGATATCTATCTGGAAGCAACCTGCTGCATTCGGTTCGAAGCAACCGATCGCGTCGTCGATTTACTTGAGTTCCGATATCAGGATCAACATATGGCCCGCTCTGAACGTCTTCTTAGTCTCCTGCAAGTGCTGCGGCGTTACCGACGTCCCGTGCGTGGGCAAGCTTTGGCCGAGGAGCTCGGTGTGAGCATCCGCACGCTATACCGGGACATCGCCAGTTTGCAGGCGCAAGGCGCGATGATCGAGGGGGAACCCGGCGTTGGTTACGTGATGAAACCCGGTTTCATGCTGCCGCCAATGATGTTCCGCTCAGAGGAACTCGATGCTTTGGTTCTAGGCATGCGCTGGGTGGCTGATCGCTGCGACAAGACGCTATCGGACGGCGCGCTGAGCGCGCTTGCGAAGATAGCCGCCGTACTGCCCACTGAACTGCGTCGCGAACTGGAGGAATCGTCGCTGCTAGTCGGCGCGCCGTTGAAGAGGCATGCCTATAAAGTCTCGTCGGACCTTCTGCGCGCGGCAGTCCGGGCAGAGCGAAAGCTTGATATTACTTATATGGACAGCAGCGGTGCTGTCTCGCAACGCATAGTTTGGCCATTTGCCTTGGTGTATTTCGACCAGGCCAGAGTGCTCATGTGTTGGTGTGAGCTTCGCGCAGACTTTCGGAATTTCCGCTCGGACCGCATCTTGAGTGTCGAGGAAATGGAGGAGCGCTACCCCAAAAGACGATCAACGCTGCTTCGCGAGTGGCGTAAAGCCAATCACGCAGCTAGCCGGACGATACTGCCAGAATCTGACAGTATCGCCTCTTAGACTGAGCTCTCTTTCTTAGCCAGGAGCTCAAAATGAAGTTTGCGTCCGTTCGTGTTGTTACCCAGGATATCGAAGGTCTGGTTGAGTTTTACCGAAGACTTTCCGGTCTCGAGGCTGCACGGCCGGCTGACGGGTTTGCGGAAATACACTTCGAAGGCGCGGTGCTTGCGATTTCCTCTGAGCACCTGATCAAGCTGTTCAATGTCGGTGCCGCCACTGCGGCTGCGAATCGGTCGGCGATCCTGGAGTTTGAAGTGGAGGACGTCGATGCAGTGTTCGAACGGATGAATGCGTCGGGAACCGAAATCGTTATGCCGACGACGTTGATGCCGTGGGGCAATCGCTCTCTCCTGCTGCGCGACCCGGATGGGAATCTCGTCAACATATTTTCTCGACCCAGGCGTTGAGGGCCGCTTGTGGGAGTGAGCGGGCAAGTGCTTTGTTGGCCCGTCAGCCAGTAGGACCCGACGTGATTCTGATTTGCCCCTCCTTTTCGCGTTGCCGACAACTCTCTACGGCCCCAATCTTGCCGTAATGGTAATTGTCGCAGTGATTACCGGCGCGGAAGCATTGGTAATCGATGCCGTCTTTGTCCCGGGTATTTGCCCGATTTGCGTCGAATCGCGCTGGTTACACTCGCCTCTGCGTTTTCGCGCTTGCTCAGACCATCGGGGACAGAGGGGAAAAACATGATCCACAGTAGTCGACGCTGCCTGGTTGCGCGCAACCGGGTTCGGCAAATTCTTCTGGTCACTGCGCTCGCATTTGCCTGCAGTCTGCAAGGCTGCGCCACGTCGCTCGAGACGTTCGGGCTCGGCGCGGGTGTGGGGATCGCCGGCGCTTTCGGTCTGCTCGGCTGCGCTATCGGGTGCCATTAAGCATCGTCAGAGTTCGAGTGACAGTTCGTTGTATGCGGCCGCGTCGCCGGCAGGCGGCGGGGCCGTGCAGATAAGCGCATGGCCTGGCTCGATAAGGGCGGCGGCGGCGGGTTCCGCATACGCGACGCGGCCGTTCCACGTCGCGTCGGTTGTGATATTGCGAAAGTGGGGGCGGCGTGCGGGAGAGCGTCCTTCCGGCAAGGAGCTGTCACTCACCGTCTGTTCGCTGGCGCCGCGGCCGGAACCGCCCGCTGCGCCAATGCCCGCCTCGCTTTGAGGCCGGTGGGCGCCGCAACGCGCAAGCGGCTCTTCAGTCGTGCGGCGAGAAAACAGACTGCCCTGTACGTCGGTGGGCTATCATGCCTGTCCTCTCCGAAGTAGCTCCTTATGATTTCCGTCCGTAATGTCACGCTGCGCCGTGGCGTCAATGTCGTACTCGACGGCGCGTCCGTCACCTTCACCCCCGGCGAAAAGATTGGCCTTGTCGGCCGCAATGGCGCCGGCAAGTCGTCTTTCTTCGGCCTTCTCAACGGCACGCTGCACGAAGACGGCGGCGAGTTCTCGATTCCCGCGGCATGGAAGATGGGCCAGGTCGCGCAGGAGATGCCGGAGACCGAGCAAAGTGCGACGGACTTCGTCATCGACGGTGACACCATCCTGCTGGCCGCGCAGGCCGAAGTAACCGCCGCTGAAGCCAGCGACGACGGCATGCGCATGGCGCACGCCTACATGGCCCTGCACGACGCCGGTGCACACGATGCTCCCGCACGCGCTCAGGCGCTGATCCAGGGCCTGGGGTTCAGTGCTGCGCAGCTTAGCCAGCCGGTCAACAGCTTCTCCGGCGGCTGGCGCATGCGACTGCAACTGGCGCGCGCGCTCATGTGCCCGTCCGACTTGCTGCTGCTCGACGAACCGACCAATCACCTTGACCTCGACGCGCTGGTCTGGCTGGAAGCGTGGCTCAAGCGCTACGAAGGGACCATGGTCGTGATCAGCCACGACCGCGAATTCCTCGACGCAGTGACTCAGGTGACCGTACACGTCGACAACGCCAAGCTGGTGCGTTATGGCGGCAACTACAGCAAATTCGAAGAGATGCGCGCCGAGCAACTGCTGTTGCAGCAGGCCGCAATGGCGAGGCAGGCGGACAAGATCGCCCACCTGCAGAAATTCATCGACCGCTTCAAGGCCAAGGCCTCGAAGGCAAAGCAGGCGCAGAGCCGGGTCAAGGCGCTCGAACGCATGGAGAAGATCGCACCGGTGCTTGCCGACGCGGAGTTCACCTTCGAGTTCAAGGAGCCGCTCAACGTCCCGAACCCGCTGCTATCGATGCTGGACGCGAGCTTCGGCTACCCCGCGCCGACCGACGCAGCGCCGGACACGCCGCCAACGGTCATTGTGCGGGGCATCAACCGCTCCGTGCTGGCCGGGCAGCGCATCGGCATTCTCGGTGCCAACGGTCAGGGCAAGTCGACGCTGGTGAAGACAGTGGCGCACGAGCTGGCGCCGATTGCCGGCGAAATCAGCGAAGGCAAAGGCCTGAACATCGGCTACTTCGCACAGCAGGAACTCGACGTGCTGCGTCCTCTCGACACGCCGCTGGAACACATGATCCGCCTTGCGAAGGACACGCCGGCGCACCTGCGTGCCCCCGGCCAGAGCGGCACCGAGCAATCGCTTCGTACCTTCCTCGGCACCTTCAACTTCAGTGGCGACATGGTCCATCAGGCGGTCGGCACGATGAGCGGCGGCGAAAAGGCGCGGCTCGTGTTGTGCATGATCGTGTGGCAGCGCCCTAACCTGCTGCTGCTGGACGAGCCTACCAACCACCTCGACCTGGCCACACGCGAAGCGCTAGGCATGGCACTCAACGAATTCGAAGGCACAGTGTTGCTGGTCAGTCACGACCGGTCCCTGCTGCGCGCGGTATGTGACGAGTTCTGGCTCGTCACCAAGGGCGGCGTCGAGCCCTTCGACGGCGATCTGGACGATTACCAGCAGTTCCTGCGCGACGAAGCCCGTCGCATGCGCGAGCAGGCTGCCGGGGATCAGAAGGTCACCGCCTGAGAACCTCCTTGCAGTTCCTGTCTGGAAGCTGCGATAGCGCTCGCATCGGGTCGAAGGGCCGCTTAGGCGGCGCTTGGGGCCGCTTAGGGCCTCTTAGGGCCGGCCAAGGAGGTTCGGCCCTGGCTCGCTGTCGCAGCCTCCCTCGCGGCCCTTCTGGTTCCAGATTCGACCGACGCGGCTAGTCCGCAAAGCCAGATGCGCGCGCGACTACCCGCAACTTGAGTCAAGCGATCGGGCAACCCGAAAGCCAAGATCATCGATTGCAAATGTCGGATGGCTACGCCGCCGATTCGTAGCAAGGCAGCCTCTTTCAGCATCAGCCCAACCACCGCCACGAAACACCCGATACGAACCGTAGACATCCGGGTCGTATAGATCGGTGCACCACTCCCAAACGTTGCCTAGCGTATCGGAAAGCCCCCAGTCATTTGCCCGCTTCTGACCGACCTCATGCGTGCGGCCTCCGGAGTTTTCTCTATACCAGGCTATATCGCCGAGTTCACCGTATCTCGGACCATCTGTTCCGGCGCGGCATGCGTATTCCCATTCGGCTTCGGTGGGCAGGCGATAGCCGTTGCCCTCTGGAACGAGAGAAGCTCCCGTTTCATCGCCATGAAATTCATAACAGTCGAGAAGGCCGGCAGCCTTCGATAGCATGTTGCAGAACCGGGCGGCATCAATCCAGGACACGTTCACTACTGGACATTGCGCGGTGACATAGGAAGATGGCGATTGTCCGGTTACCGCAGCATATTGCGCCTGAGTGACGGGATAGCGGCCGATCGCAAAGCGCGGCAGTTTGACGGACCACGTACGGCCTATCCTATCGTCCCTCAATGCAATGGTTCCTGCAGGAACGTGTACCGTTTGTACATCGATTGTTTCGGACGGAAGTTCCATTTTCTTCATGACGATGAAAGCGGCTCACGGTGGAAAATGGCTCCAATTGTAGTGTCTCGCGACGCAGGCCTCGTATTGACGCAAATAGCATTCACCGAGCATTCAAGCCGCATTGAGCATCTGCGTAGGGTAATGAGAGTGTTTCCTTCGTTACGCGCTTCGTGCGAGGCGATGATCGAGCAAAGTCAGCGATGGATGCGCAAGGCTTGAACGGCTGGGAATGGCCGTTTTGGAGAAATCTGACGGGCTGTTGTGGGTCGAACCGAAACGGTCAACATCGATCTCAGTTCCGTCATCAACGCTCAGTTGGCGCAGCAAGGAAGATCGTCGAGGCCACAGCCCGGCAACAGCGGGCTGTGGCGCAACACATTCATCGCCGGACGGACAAGCGCTACGCGTCAGATGGATGGAGGTGTCTTGACGGGCAAGCCAGAGCTCGGATCGAGGTAGAGCCTGCTCTCCCGGTGCTCATCGTGGCGTCGGTTGAAATCGAACATCCCTGTGATACTGCCCGCCGTCGCGTCGAACGAGCCGCCTCCGATCCGCTGGCCGTCAAGCCAGTTGTCTTCGATGAACCGCACTACTGACGACTGATCGATCAGCGTATGGTCGACGTAGTTCTGTTTCGCCCACGGCGAAATCACAACAAACGGGGTGCGGGTACCGGGACCGCAGCGGCCGTTCACAGGTTTGCCCTTCAATCCGTCGGGTCCAGTACCTGAGCCGCAAATGCCTGACCCGGTCAACTGATCCGCGACCGGGTCGAACGAAGCGCTCGTCGGCAGCGTATAGGCATGGTCGTACCAGCCGTCGGAGTCATCCCAGGCCACGATCACGGCCGTGTCACGCCAATCCGGTTGCTGTTGCAGGAAGTTGACGACCTTCGTAACGAACGCCTGTTCATCAAGCGGATCCGAGTACCCGGCGTGACCGTCCTGATAGGCAGGCGCCTTCAGGAAGCTCACCGCAGGGAAATTTCCGGCTTGAACAGCGCGATAGAAATCGTCGATATCGTACTGGTGATTCGCGGGATCGACGCTCGAGCGATGTGCCTCGTAGGTATGCCCGATGGCCGACACCGAACTGGGGCGCAAATGCTTGGGGTTTGACGTCGACGCGTAGTACTGGAACCAGTTGTGGTGCGGAATGTAGTCGGCCGTGGCGGAGCCAACCACTTGCGAGGTCGTGCTCCGTTTGCATCCTGTCGTTCCGTTGCTGTTCGTGGCCGACAGATTGAAGCCGCCCATGAAGCCGCCCCACGTAATGTTGCGCGCGTTGAGCAGGTCGCCGATATTCTTGCCGGTCATCTGCGCGGTATCGGTGGTGCTCGAGCATTGATCGTAGGCAGGATCGACGTCGTTGATCATCGTGAATCCGCCTTGGCCGTCGTTGACGTAATACGAGCCGGCCGTCGAAGGCTGTTTCGACGTCAAGACGACTTTCATGCCGTTGGTCTGTCCTGAGACGACTTCGAGCGCACCTGGCGTCGACGGACCATATGTCGCTGTATAGGCGTTATCGCTGATCGCGAAGTTCTGCGCATAGTTCCAGAGCGCCGTGACCGTATTGCCGTCGTAGTAACCCATCACCTGGCCGGCCGTGCCGAACGCACCGGCGCCGCCCGTGGTGCCGTTGCCGGTGTATTTCGGAAAGAGGTCTGCATGGCCGTTGTCATATGCCTGCTGCTCGGCCGTGTACGCATGGTTCTGGTCGGCCGTGGCCGCCTGCGTGCGATCGAGACGGAACGGATTGGCCGCGGCGGTGCCATTGGCGGAATTCGTATAGTTCGGGTTGGCCGTCAACAACGTGCCCGACAAGCCGTTTACTTCTGGCGTGCCGGCTTGCGCTGCAAACGCAGGTTCTCCCGGCGGATTTGCCGCATGTGGGTAGGTCGCAAAATAGTGATCGAACGATACGTTCTCCCCATAGATCACTACCAGATGCTTGATGGGTGTGGCTGTATGGACTTCGTCGTGCCGGGAGCCATGCTGGTCCCCGTCGTGGTCTTCGCTAGCGCTCCACGCCGCCGTCGTCGCAAGCGCGACAGCCGTGAGCGAGATAAAGGTAATCCGACGCCAAAGCATTGTGTGGCTCCCAGTAGAGTTACCCAAAGATAATCGCGCGGCCGGGATGGCTTATCTAACCTGCTTCACAACGCTGATCTGATCCGGCAATAGAGAGCCACGCGGCGGTTGCAGTCCAGCAGGCGCCAATCATTCAAACACGCACGCGTGAATGATTGGCGTCAGGAAGCTTTCATGTTGTTTCGATTCGCGATCTGCGTATCGGGGCGTCGACTCGATCGTGGCCGGGAAGATCGGTTGAAGCTATACGTCTTTGGCCAACTTTGACTGGATCCCGGCGGCCGAAAAGTCGCGGAGATGGGTGGCAATTTGCCAGGTGTTTCCCCACGGATCTCTTACCATCGCTCGCCTGTCGCCGTATGGCAGGTCGGCCGGAACTTCGAGCGAGATCGCATTCGCCGCAATCGCTCGCTGGTAGGTCGAATCGGTATCCTCAACGTAGACATACAGAAATGCCGGCATCGGATCGCGAAGACCGTCTCCGCCGCTAACCATCACGACGGAATCGCCGATCATGATTTCGGCAGGCAACCCGTGACGAAACTCGCCCTGTGCCTGAAAAACCATCTTGATGAAAGTGATCAGGTTTTCCGGATCGCGTACGACGATTCGGGGCGTAACGGTATGCCATCCATCAGGTTGAAATTTAGCCATGTTGCGCAGCCTCGGAAGAGATTCGCAAGGGCATTATTGTCCGCCGAGCGCCGGATGTCCGCAAAGGGACGTGTCCTGCGGGTCGCCAAATGGAACCGTTCGGCCACCAGGAGACCTTCACCTTCCGCCAGTGAGTGGCAGCAACCTGGATGTGAGCCGCCATTTGACCCGGCGGCGGTAACCGGCAACTCGACGGAAACAGGCCTTCGCTACCGAGGTCACGCCGCGCAAAAAGTATCAGGCGGAACGCTTATTTGACGAGGGACACATTTGAACATTGCTTGTATAGCGGTCTCGCGCAGTCTCCAGTCATGGCGTCCGCAGTTGTTCCGTTAGCATGTTCTCACCCGGCTTACGCGTTCGAAGTACGATATCGCTTGTCGCTCACGATACGTGCGGGACTTGATTAACGGTGTCACGGCATTCGATTCCGGGATCACGTGGCACGCAGGAACATCATTGATCGATCAACCGCTTTCTGTCAGCGGCTGGTTCCCGAAGACTGAGGAGAAGTGTGGAACTACGCCATTTGAGGTATTTCGCGGCGGTCGCCGAAAATCAAAGTTTCAGGCTGGCCGCCGAACGTATCAACATCACACAACCAGCAATAACGCGCCAGATTCAGGATCTGGAGGAGATGCTTGGTGTGCGTTTGTTCGATCGCACCCCACAAGGGGTCAAGCTCACTGCCGCAGGTGAGCTGTTCCTCCGTGAGGTTCGCAAATCACTGGGCATCCTGGAGTCGGCAACGCGCGCCGTCAAACTCGTCGCGTCGGGGCTGCAGGGCTCCTTACGCATCGGCGCGGTTGAGAACGCGAGTTGGGACGGTTTCGTGCCGGATGCATTTAGCCGCTTCCAGCGTGAAGCACCCGAGGTGAGCATTCATATAGCGCCGATGAACACCCCGGAGCAGGTCGCCGAGATTCTGGGCGGTACGCTCGACGGCGGTTTCGTCTACACGTACGGCGAACTTTCCCGTGCATTGAGCTTGCGGCCGCTTGCCGTCGGCGGCGTGGTTGCAGCTGTGCCGCGAAGTTGGAACCTGCCGGAAGGCAAACCGATCTCCGCGCGCGACCTCAACGGTCAACCGGTTGTCTGTTTCTCGAGGCAAACATATCCGGCGTACTACGACACGCTTGTCACAGCATGCCGCGAAGCCGGACTGACTTTAAACGTCGTGCAGGAGGTGCCGACCGAGGCAGCTATTCTGTCACTGGTATCGGCCGGAGTGGGTGCAGCGATCGTCAATGCTGCGAACATGGGACGCCCGCCTGCGCGTGTGCAGTTCCTGCCATTTACCGATCTGTCGATTCCGATGCCGCTTGCATTTGCCTATATCGAAGACAACCCCAATGCGGCGTTGCAGCGATTGCTTCGCGTTCTCGACGCGATACTGGATCAGGGCACACAGGATGGCACAGCGGCATGAGCGCCGACAGCGCGGTACGCGGCTTACCGGTCGCCCGGCAGACCATCGGCCTCAGAGAAACTGCCACATGAAGCTGTCACCGGCTCGCGACACCACGCCCGCCGAAGTCCCTGCGAAATGCGGAGTGAACACTGTCGCACCCGTGTCGGCCGTGAGGTCGATGAACCACTGCCGCGACAGATTCGCGCGAGCTTTATCCGCGCAGAACACCGAACTCCACGCCGGGCGGCACACCTGAATCGGGTGATGCCACACATCACCGCTAAAGAACGCATGCGCACCCGCCGACTCGATTTCGATCGACATGTGCCCGGCACTGTGGCCCGGCGTCGGATGAAAGCGAATTCCCGGAAGGTATTCGCCGCCATCCGGACCGATCTCTTCGGAGCGCCTCGCTTCGATCACTGGCAGCACACTGTCTTCGAAAACCATGCGGCGGCTTTCGCCAGCCGGCGTGTCGAAGAACTCGCGCTCGATCTTTGAGAACACGTATCGGGCATTGGGAAACGTCGGCACCCAGCGGCCGTCGACAAGCCGGGTATTCCATCCGACATGATCGACGTGCAGGTGCGTGAGCAGCACGAGGTCGACCTCTTCCGGTTTGACTCCCGCGCGCTCAAGCCGCTCGAGCCAGGGCGTATTCAACTGGTGAAAGAGCGCGCTAAATGGGCGGTTCTTATGATTGCCGCTCGCGGTGTCAACCAGAATGATCTTCCCGCCGATTCGCACAACCCAGGTGTTGACGCTCAGCAGGAAGTTTTCTCCGGCCTCGTCTACATGTGCGTTCGTCAGCCACCCGCGATGTTCTTCGAGCACAGCTGGGTCGAAATCGGCGAACAGCTTGCCGGTATTCAACTGAAAGCGTTGTTCCTCCACACGGGTAACGGTCGCGTCGCCAACGCGATAGATCGTCGATTGCTCATCCATGATGTCGTTCCGTCTTGCGTTCGATGGGATTCAAAAGCATTGCCACAGCGCCGGCGAACGCGATGGCAACGATCGTGAACATGCCCGCCTGCATGCTGCCTGTCAGGGATTTGATGCAGCCGATGATGATCGGACTTGCAAAGCCGCCGAGTGCGCCGCAAATGTTGATGAAGGCAATGCCACCCGCGACGGCCCCGCTGCCGAGGTACCCTGCCGGCAGGGCCCATAGAACAGTGTATGACGCCCAGAGCATGGCAGTGGCGATCGTGATGGCGGGCAGCGCGATTGCGAGGTCGGTGGGATGCAGCGCGGCGATAGCAAGTGCAGCGGCGCCGGCGATACTCGCTACCGCGCTATGGCGCCGGCGTTCATTGCGGCGATCTGAGCTGCGACAGAGCCATCCCATCACGGCAATCGCCGCAATGTATGGAATCGACGACCACAGGCCGATCGCCATCGTGCCCGCGAGGCCGGCTGTCCTGAGGATCGTCGGCAGCCAGAAACTCACCGTGTAAATGCCCGCGATCACACAGAAGTTGCTGAACGCGAGCGTAAGCACACGCAGGTCGCAGACAACCGTACGCAGTGAGTGATGCCTGGTCTCGCTGGACGCGCGATGCGCACGGGCCGTTTCGAGATCTTCATCAAGTAACGCCTTCTCGTCAGTTGACAGCCAGCGCGCCTGCTGTGGACGATCATCGAGAAAGAAGAATGCAATCACCCCCAGCACGCAGCACGGAAGGCCTTCGAGGAGGAACATCCATTGCCAGCCTTCGAGGCCGTGTGCACCGGCGAGCGACGTCATCGCCCAGCTCGACAGAGGGCCGCCGAGCACGCCGCCAATCGGCCCCGCCCACATGACGATCGCCATCGCGCGTGCCGTCCGGGACGGCGCGTACCAGTAAGTCAGGTACAGCACCATACCAGGCGCGAACCCTGCCTCGAACACGCCAAGCAGAAAACGCAACGCATAAAACGTGTGCACGTCCCGCACGAATAACATCGATGCTGACGTGATACCCCACAGCACCATGATCCGCGAGAGCGTCTTACGCGCGCCGATTCTCGGCAGCAGCAGGTTGCTGGGAATTTCGAATAGCACGTAGCCGATGAAAAAAATGCCGGCGGCGACGCCATAGGCAGCATCGGAGAACGCGAGCTCGGTCTGCATCTGAAGCTTGGCGAAGCCAATGTTGATGCGATCGAGGTACGCGAGCATGTAGCAGAGCGTCAGAAACGGCAGTAGCCGCCAGGTAATCCTGCGATAAAGCGCGTCGCGCCCGTCGACGCCTGCAATAAGGGGAATAGCGGCCATCGTTCTCTCCGCGCTCATTGAGCCTGGGTACTGGACGCGATCAGCGCGACGCAATCGCCTGGCTCGACGCTCGCGAATGAACGGACAACCATGACCGTTCCTGCGCCCCGAAACCTGAGTTCAACGGGAGCGGCCCATGGCGCATGTGGATCGAACACCCGGCCGGCCAGTTGACCGTCCTTAACCGCGTCGCCGATCCTGAATGTGGGCTCGAAGATCCCGCGCGTCGACGAGAAAACATAGTGCCGCTCGCCCTGGACGCTCAGCCAGCGTGTGTCGTAGCGTGGCGGGGGCAGCGTCTCGCGGGATTCGATGCCGAGCACCGACAGCACCCGCTGCAAGCCTTCCTCGACAATCGCGAGACCATCCGGATTGCATGTCGAATAGCCGCCGAATTCGCCGCACAGGAACAGCTTGCCATGCCGCTCGATTGCCGCGCCATAAGTGCGGTCCTCGCCGAGCAGGTCCATCACCATCGCGTAGGGTGACGCAAATGCATCGATGATTCTCTGGTAGGCGCTGCGTCGCCCGGGATCGGCGGGTGGAGCGACCAGCAAGGTCGGCAGATGATCGAATGACGCGCCGCCCGCATGAATGTCGAAAACAAAGTCGGCGCGCGGGAACAGTTCGGTATCCACGTAATGGGCAATCATCTCCGTGACCGAACCGTCGCGACGTCCCGGAAAAATCCGGTTCATATTGGCACCGTCGATCGGCGAGGTGCGCCGGCCGGCGAGAAACGCCGGAAAGTTAAGCCCCGGCACGACGATCAGGCGGCCGTTGATCTGCATCGACGGCATTCGCTGCAGCAGTTTCATCAATGCGATCGGACCTTCGTATTCGTCGCCGTGATTGCCGCCCGTCAGCAACGCGGTCGGACCGCCGCCGTTCTTGAGTACGGCAATCGGAATCGGGATATGGCCGTATGCGGAACGGTCAACTGAATGCGGCACACGCAGCGTGCCGGTCTGAAAGCCATTCTTGTCGAAATCGATGTCCGTCGATATGCGGGAACGGTCGGTCGCCATATCTTTGTCTCCGGTATGTTGGCGTGCTGCGCAGCGGCGGATGCAAATGGCGCGGCGACACCCGTACTATCGGAAATCAGTCCGATTTACGCCAATGCCGATTGATGGCTGTCGCGATGCCTCAGGGGCATCACGCTTTTCAGGGAGAGATGAATGCGAGTGCGCGGCGCAGATGTAACGACGGCGCATGGTGTCGTCGTCGCTTCCCGTGGCGGAAGCGCGATGCGCAGCGCGTGGGCGCAGATGGGCGGAAGGCAAACTACATAACAGCCCCCAGTGCACGGAACCGCCGCGACACCAGAGACCAGCACCGGACTAAATAACGCTGTCAGTAACTCCCCGACTGTTGCCGCAGAAACACCGGCATATCCGTGGCTGGCGGGAAAATGTCGAGCGTGTAAAGAATGGCCGCTGCATGGCCACGATGGTAGGTGGTGTGGTTCACCACGTGCAAAACCATATCCCGACGAGTCATGCGCCCTGTACCACCGCCAATGAACTCAAATTGCACGATTTCTGCCAGTTCGTCTTCCGTAGCTGCATCGGCGTAGTTCACATACCACTCGTCAATGCTCCGTTGCCTGGCAGCTAATTCCTCGAATGTCGGCCAGGTTTCGGGATTGCGTGTAGTCAAATTGTGAGGTTTGCCAAGCAGGTGACATTGCCAGACGTAATCCATTGCATACGAATGGTTGAGCGTCCCAATCAGGCTGCGAAAGCTGATTGGCCGCGGTGCGATAAGCTCTGCAGCGGGAACGGAAGCCACGACTGACAGAAACAGCTCGTCCGCCCAGGCTTTGTAGCGTGTAAGAGTTTGTGTGGCTTTCATAAAACCTCCTATCTGTGTACGGCGAATAGTCCTTTGCTCGACCCGTGCATCGAATCACTACCTGGAAATCTTCTCCAGTTCGAGTCCCTTCGTCCGCGGCCCCATCAAGCCGATCGCCAGCATGACGATCAGCATCGCGCCTGCAATGAACACGAACACGCCCGTCGTGCCGAAGTGCTTCAATACCGCCGCGATCAGGAATGCCGTGAAAATCGCCGAGAAACGGCTCCACGAATAGACGAAGCCCACTGCCCGCGCGCGGATACTGGTCGGAAAGAGCTCGGTCTGATAGGCATGGTAGCTGTACGAAATGATGTTGCCCGCAAGCGTCAGACACACGCCGAGGCTCACCAGCAACACCGCGCCGGACGCCTGACTGAACCACAGCCCGCACACGATATTCACGGCCGCCATCACCACGATCACCGTCTTGCGCTCGAAGCGGTCGCCGATAAAAAGGCCGATCACCGGACCAATCGGCGCGGCCAACGCGATCACGCTCGAATACATCAGGCTCGTGGTGATCGTAATGCCCTGCTTGATCAGCAGCGTCGGCACCCAGTTCGCAAAGCCGTAAAAACCGACGGTCTGGAAGATATTGAAGATCGTCATCATCAGCGTGCGGCTGCGGTACGGCGGCACCCACATATCGCGGAAGCTGCCGCGCGGCGCAACCGGTGCGGGCGGCGCCGCCGGCGGCGGCAGTTCACGGCCATATTCGGTGCGTACTTTCGCTTCGAGCTCGCTCATCACGCGATCGGCTTCGGCGAGACGCCCTTGTTGCGCGAGCCAACGCGGGCTTTCCGGCAACGCGCGCCGGATCCACCATACAAACAGCGCTCCGTGTGCGCCGATCAGCACCACCCAGCGCCAGCCGTCAAGGCCGAACAGCGTGCGCGGCACCAATAGATAAGAGAGAAAAGCCACCACTGGGACGGCCGTAAAACCAACCGCCTGCTCGCATGCGAAAGCGCGGCCGCGAATCTGCTTGGGGACCAGCTCCGAAATGTACGTACCGATTGTCACGAGCTCGACGCCGATACCGACGCCCGCCACGAAGCGCCAGAAGTTCAAACCCGTGGCTGTTTCCTGAAACGCCATCACAACGTTGGCCGCCGTGTACCACAGCAGCGAATACGTGAATACGGCGCGGCGGCCGAAGCGATCCGCCAGGAAGCCGCACGCGATCGTGCCGATGAACAGTCCGCTGAACAGTGCGGCGATGAAACTCGCGACGCCGGTCGAGCCGAACAGACCGTGCGTGGTTGCAGTCAGCAGGCCGCTTTTGACGAGGCCAGGCGCCACGTAGCCCGAGTACAGCAGGTCGTACAGTTCGAAGAAGAAGCCGAGGCTCAGCAGCACCACCAGCTTCCAGACGGAACGCGTGGCGGGCAGCCGGTCGAGGCGCGCGGAGATGCTGCCGGCGTCGAGCGTGCTGGATGCTGCGGACGCCGCGGCAGTTGCGCTTGCGCAAGACGCCGCGCCGCCGGCGTTGCGCGCGACGGACCCAGCGTGATCGGGGGATGCCATATTGTTTGTCTCCTGGTGATGCGGGTCATTCAGGCGATGCACGATGATGCTCGCCGCGGCCGGTCTTGTGCCGGCCTTGGGTACTTTCATGTGTCACGCGCACCACGATGCCGGGCCGCAAGGTCCGGCCAGCATTCTAGCCGCGGGCGCGCTTCAATTGTTCGAAGGTGGTGATTTTTCCGGCCAGCGCGCTCGCCGCAACGGTGTACGGGCTCGCGAGCCACACATTGCCCGGCCCTGAACGGCCGGGGAAATTGCGGTTGATCGCGCTGATCGTCACCTCGTTCGCATCGGCCGACTGCCCCGGTCCGCAGTTCGCGCAGGAACCGCAGCCCGGCATCACGAGCGTCACGCCCGCGCGCTCGAAAACCGGTAAATAGCCCTGATTCTCGCAATAGGCGCGCACGGCCATGGTGCCGAATTGCAGGAAGAGACGCGTGCCCTCGGGCACATGCATGCCCTGCTCCACACCCCAACGCAATACCTCGTGATAGAAGTCGAAGTCTTCGCGCTTGCCCGCCGTACACGAGCCGCCATACGCGATATCGATCGCGACGTCCTGCGTGAGTTGCGGTGCCGGCACGCCGTTGCCCGGATCGCCCGGGCGCGCGAGCATCGGTTCGATGGCGGTGGCGTCGATGCGGATCGTGTCGCGATACGTGGCGTCCGGATCGCTTTTCATCCAGTTTTCAAGGGTGAAATCGACACCGCGGCGCTCCTTCAGGAACGCCACCGTGCGTTCGTCCGGCTCCACGATACCCGTGAAGCCACCCAGTTCCGCGACCATGTTGGTCAGCGTGGCGCGTTCGTCGATCGACATCGCGCGCACCGCGGCGCCGCCGTATTCGAATACGAGACCGATCGCGCCGCCCGAGCGGATCGCGTCCATCTGCAAGAGGTGCAGCACGAGATCCTTCGCGGTGACGCCGTCGCGCAACGTGCCGTCGATTTCAATGCGCAAGGTCTCCGGCACCTTGCAGCGCACGTAACCCGTCACCCAGCTATTGGCGATTTCGGTTGCGCCTGCACCGAATGCCAGGCAACCGAGCGCGCCGGAATGCGGCGTGTGCGAGTCGGTGCCGCATGCAACCTGGCCAGGCAACGCGTACTGCTCGGCCATCAACGCATGACAGATGCCTTCGGAACCCGGCGAGTTGTCGAGCGCGCCGTGCGAGCGCACCGGATAGTCGCGCGAGAACGACGTGTGCCCTTCCATCAGATTGGCAACGCCCGGCAGCAATCCGTCGCGAACGTGCGGAATGCTTTGCGAAGCGAGCACCAGGTGATCCTGGAACGCGATGATGTGATCCGGCGCGTGCAGCGGCGCGGGCTTGCCGAACGCGCGATGCATCAGATGCGCGCACATGCCGGTGAAATAGTCGTGGCTGAAGCGCCAGTCGGCGGCGATGAACACGCCGTCGCCGCGCTGCGCGCTTTCAATACCCGGATGAAGATGGCGTTCGATGATCTTCTCGACCAGCGTCTTAGGCTCGGCGGTGCTTGCCGCATTTGCCACGTTGGCCGTCTCCCGCACACGCGGCGCCGGCCAGTCCGCGAACTTGCTGTACGCAAGCAAGCCACCGCTGCGAATGATCTGCTGCGTGAGCGCATCGCGCCCCTTGAGAAACTCGTCGATCGGCACCGCCTCTCCTGCGATCAGACGATCGAGCACGGAGAAATCGGTGGTGGTGAGAATGCCGATGTTGTCGCAGTTCTGCTGATAGATACGCTCGAAACTCTCCGCGACGATCAGGCGAATGCCCGCCGACAACTCCGCCAACGGACTCGATTCGCGCGACGACCCCTTGCCGTAGCGCTTGCCCGCCACCGTCACCTGGAAGCCGCCGTTCCTGACCGCATGGCGGCCAATCGGCATGCGCTCGCCCGCCTTGAAGCCGACGTACGGATACTGGCCGAGGCGTTCGTCATAGGTGAGCATGACGGTGACCGGTGTGATTTCGTCGGTAGAGACGTTATCGCGCAGCGCACCGGCGGTGGCGCGCGTGAAATTTTCACCGGCGAGTTGCGCCTCGATCACCGCGGGGTCCTGGGACAGGTACAGCACGCGGCCGTCCAGACGAATCGTATCGCTCATGAGCATTCTCCTTGCGCCCACTATACGGCGCGCGCAGGCAATGCCGAAGTGCCGGTCCGGCAACCCAGACGTCTTGTTTGGAGAATGGTGCGAGGCGCCCCGCGGGCTAGGGCTTGCTGCCGAGGAACCCGACGAGCGCCGCCGCGCTGGCGCTTAACTGATCGCGCGACTTGAAGATCATGATGAGATGCCGCACGGCCCAGGCATCGCTCAAGGACAGCAGGCGCACGTCGAGCGCATTCACATAGAGCAGCCCCACCTGCTCCGGCACGATTGCGATGCCAAGACCGGCATGGACCATCCGGCACAGCGCATCGAGGCTGCTGACGCGGATCTTGACGTCGATCTGCCGCCCTGTGCTGGCCGCCTGCTGCGCGAGAAGTTTCGTCAGCGCGCTCTCGCTGCGCAGGCCGACAAAGCTGTCGTCTAGCAACTCCTCGAAGGCCACGCGCGATGCGGCGGCCAGACGATGACCGCCCGGCACCAGCACCGCTAGTCGGTCCTCCCGATAAGGCACCTGCTCGAAGGCTTCACTGCCCGCCACCGGATTGCAGATGCCAAAGTCCGCGCCGTGTTCGTCGACGATACGCAGCACGTCGGCGCTGTTCTCTTCCTCCAGTTCGATCGACACCTCCGGGAACGCGCGCCCGAAAGCCGCCACGTCCTCCGGCAAAAACTGCACGATCGACGAGAGGTTCGCCACCACCCTCACCCGGCCCTTCGCCCCCGAGGAAAAGCGCGACAGATCCGCGCTCATCTGTTCGATATTGCCGATGATCGCCAGCGCATAGCGCAGCACCGTCTCGCCGACCGGCGTCACCGTAATGCCGCGCGACTGGCGCTGAATCACCGGCAAGCCGATCAGCGCCTCGATTTCGGCGATGCGCCGGCTCACCGCGGACGACGCGATGAACTCGCGCTCAGCCGCGCGCGCGATGTTCTGCTCCTGGCAGACGGCGACGAACAGGCGCAGCGAGGTGAGGTCGAGCTTTTTGAGGAGGTTTTCCATGGATGCTGCGCTTAACGTTGGGCCCAGACCCAACGCTAGCACAGAGGCGACCATGGGCTTAAGCGTCCAGATAAGCCACTTCGCCATGCAACTCGGTATCGAGCCCGTGCTGCGCGGCGGCTTCACCCACCTTAACGGGTGTCACTCGGTTGATCAGCCACAACATGCCCCACGTGAACACGAACGCCCAGACGCCGGACACGCATACCGCCACGCATTGCTTGACGAAGAACGCGCCGCCGCCCAACAGCAGGCCATCCGCGCCATTCGGATTCCACGCCTTCGATGCGAACACGCCGAGCAGAACGGTACCGACGAGGCCTCCCACGCCATGCACGCCCCATACGTCGAGCGCGTCGTCGAGGCCGAGCCGGTTTTTCAGCGCAACGGCGTAATAACAGATCACACCGGCAGAAATGCCGATTATCGCGGCGGTGCTTAATGACACATAGCCGGCCGCGGGCGTGATGGTCGCGAGGCCGGCGACCGAACCGGTCAGCAAGCCGATGAATTTCGGCTGACGTGCGTTGGCCCATTCGATCAGCAGCCACGTAATGGCAGCGAACGAAGCGGCGACATCGGTGTTAAGGAAAGACGAAGCCGTGATGGCGTCGACGCGCAGTTCGGAGCCGGCGTTAAAGCCGTACCAGCCGAACCACAGCAAACCCGTGCCGAGTGCGATCAAGGGCACGTTGTGCGGCTTGTGCGTGAGGGTCTGACGGCGACCCACATACAACACCGACGCTAGCGCAGCGAATCCAGCGGTGTTGTGGACCACAATGCCGCCTGCGTAATCGAGCACGCCCCACTTCGCGAACAGTCCATCCGGACTCCAGACCATGTGCACGAACGGGAAATAGACCAGGACCAGCCAGCCGGTCAGAAACAGGAAATACGCCTTGAACGTCACGCGGTTGGTGAACGCACCTGTGATCAGCGCCGGCGTGATGATCGCAAACATCATCTGATAGGCGACGTGGACCACCAGCGGAATGCCCGCATCGTTGCCCGTGTACATGGTTTGCAGCGTAATGCCGCGCAGGAACGCATAGTAGGTTGGGTCGCCAATGATGCCGTGCCAGCTTGGGCCAAAGCACATCGAGTAGCCGAACGCGAACCACAGCACGGTTGTCCAGGCGAGCGAGATGAAGCTCTGCATCATGATCGCCAGCACGTTCTTGCGTTCGACGAGGCCGCCGTAGAAAAACGCGAGACCCGGTGTCATCAGCATGACGAGGCTCGCGCACAGCAGCATGAAAGCGGTATTGCCAACGTTGATCGGCATGGTTGCGGGAAGCACAGCTTGTCTCCTTGAGGGTCGTCGTGATGTGTGCCTCCGGCGGCGCAAGGCACGGGCGTCGAAAAGAGCCCTTCAGCGCGGAATTTCTTTCAATTTGTAGGCTTCATCTGTTTTCGCGCGTTTGCGGCAGGCGAAAAGTATTCTCGCGCCGGGGCCGGCGCAATACGCCTGGAAGATATAGCGGGATTCACGTGACCGGTATGGCAGGCTCAGGCCCGGCCCGCGACCGTTTGCTGTCGTCAGCGTGCTGTAAGCGCGGGTAAACCACGTTCACCTGAACGGCCGCTCACAGCCATGACCGGAGCAAAAAGCGTCGCTTTTTCGCGTCAACTTCCCAGTGCTCCGCGCGGCAAAACACTTATGATTTGAAAGACATATTTCTTTCAAGAGAACATTTAATCACTTCACGAAACAGCTTATTGTAAAAAAGTAGAGACACATTGGAACCGGTTCCATTTACTATGGCGCCCAAATCCGACGACCGTCCGTGCACACCACGGCGCGCTCCAATCTCGCGATAAAGAACAATATGGCTCAATCTCCTCTTACCTCCCGCCGCGGCTTCTTACGCACGGCTGTTGCGCTGGTTCCCGCCGGAACCCTCGCCGGTTGTGAAGTCAAGCAATCCGCCACGACAGCTCAGGGCGCGAGCGGCACCGCCGCCGCGGGCCAGCCCTCCGGCGCCGACTACAAGCCGCATTTCTTCGACGCGAAGGAATGGGCGTTCATCCACGCGGCGGTCGATCGCCTGATTCCATCGGACAGCGAAGGCCCGGGCGCGGTCGAAGCCGGCGTGCCCGAGTTCATCGACCGCCAGATGGACACGCCCTACGCGCACGGCGCGCTCTGGTACATGCAGGGCCCGTTCACGCAAGGCGCGCCGGAACTCGGCTATCAATTGAAGCTCGTGCCGCGCGATCTGTACCGGCTCGGCATCGCGGCAGTCAACGCTCATTGCACGAAGACTTACTCGCATCCCTTCGACGCCCTCGATGCGCCCACGCGAGACACCGTGCTCACCGCCCTGGAGAAAGGCTCGATCGAACTCGCGGACGTGCCGGCCGGCGTCTTCTTCGGCCAGTTGCTGCAAAACACCCGCGAAGGCTACTTCTGCGACCCGATCCACGGCGGCAATCGCGACATGGGCGGCTGGAAGATGATCGGCTTCCCCGGCGCGCGCGCCGATTTCATGGACTTCGTCAACCAGAACGGCCAGGCCTATCCGTATGGCCCCGTGTCGATTGAAGGAAAGCGCACCTGATGACTACACAAACCAAACCGCACGCCGACGCTGTGATCATCGGCTTCGGCTGGACCGGTGCGATCCTCGCGAAGGAACTCACCGAAGCCGGCCTCAAAGTGGTCGCGCTCGAGCGCGGCGAGTATCGCGACACCTATCCGGACGGCGCGTATCCGAACACGATCGACGAGCTGACCTACAACGTCCGCAAGAAGCTGTTCCTCGATCTATCCAAGACCACTGTGTCGATCCGTCATAACGTCGCCGAAACCGCCCTGCCTTATCGGCAGCTTGCCGCGTTTTTGCCGGGCGAAGGCGTCGGCGGCGCCGGCTTGCATTGGTCGGGCGTGCATTTCCGCATCACGCCGGAAGAGTTGCGTCTGAAGAGCCACTATGAAGAACGCTATGGCAAGCGCTTCATTCCGGATGGGATGACGATTCAGGATTACGGCGTCAGCTACGACGAACTCGAACCGCATTTCGACTTCGCCGAGAAAGTGTTCGGCACCTCGGGCCAGGCTTATATGGTCAACGGCAAGGTGGTCGGCGACGGTAACGTGTTCGACGCGCCGCGCAGCGACAACTTCCCGCTCCCCGCGCAGTTGAACACCTACTCGGCCGAACGCTTCGGCAAGGCCGCGCGCGAACTCGGGCTGCACCCGTACCGCCTGCCGTCGGCGAATACGTCGGGTCCGTACACGAATCCGTACGGCGTGCAGATGGGACCGTGCAACTTCTGCGGATTCTGCAGCGGCTACGCGTGCTACATGTACTCGAAGGCGTCGCCGAATCTGAACATCCTGCCGGCGTTGAAGCCATTGCCGAATTTCGAACTGCGCTCGCGTTGCCACGTGCTGCGCGTCGAACTCGACGATACGAAAAAGCGCGCCAAGGGCGTGACGTATGTCGATCCGGCGGGCAACGAAGTTTTTCAGCCCGCCGATCTCGTGATCGTCGCGGCGTTCCAGTATCACAACGTCCACCTGCTTCTACTCTCGGGCATCGGCAAGCCGTATGACCCGGTCTCGGGCGAAGGCGTGGTCGGCCGCAATTTCGCGTATCAGAACCTCTCGACGATCACCGCGTTCTTCGACAAGGACACCTTCACCAATCCGTTCATCGGTGCGGGCGGCAACGGCGTCGCGGTCGACGACTTCAATGCCGACAACTTCGATCACGGTCCGCTCGGCTTTGTCGGCGGCTCGCCGTTGTGGGTGAATCAGGCCGGCACCAAACCGATCAGCGGCATCGCGACGCCGGCCGGCACGCCCAACTGGGGCGTGGACTGGAAGAAATCGGTGAAGGACCACTACGCGCACACGATTTCGATGGACGCGCACGGTTCCAACATGTCGTACCGCGACGTGTTCCTCGACCTCGATCCGACCTATCGCGATTCATACGGCCAGCCGTTGTTGCGCATGACCTTCGACTGGAAGGACAACGACATCAAGATGGCGCAGTACGTGACCGGGCAGATGCACAAGATCGCGCAGCAGATGGGGCCGAAGTCCATCGGCGTTTATACGCGCGAATTCGGCGCGCACTTCGATTCGCGCCGCTATCAGACGACTCACCTCGTCGGTGGCGCGATCATGGGCACCGATCCGAAGACGAGCGTGCTGAACCGTTACCTGCAAAGCTGGGACGTGCATAACGTGTTCGTGATGGGCGCGTCGGCGTTCCCCCAAGGCATCGGCTACAACCCGACCGGCCTGGTCGCCGCGCTCGCCTACTGGTCGGCGCGCGCGATCCGCGAGCAGTATCTGAAGAACCCCGGCCCGCTGGTGAGCGTATGAAGAAAAACATCGATGTGAAACGCCTGGGTCAGGCATTCAGACGCGTGCGCGCAGCGTCATTCTGCGTGGCGGCTGCCTTGTCCGTTCCGCTCGCCGCGCAAGCCGCAACGCCCCCAACTCAATCCGACGCGGCGTTGATCGCGCACGGCGAATACCTCGCGCGTGCCGGCGATTGCATCGCGTGTCACACCGCGCAATCGGGCAAACCTTTCGCCGGCGGTCTGAAGTTCGACACGCCGATCGGCGCGATCTACTCGACCAACATCACGCCCGATCGCAACACCGGCATCGGCTCATGGACCTTCGCGCAGTTCGATCGCGCGGTCCGTGCTGGTGTGCGGCCGAACGGCGACACGCTGTATCCGGCGATGCCGTACCCCTCGTATGCGCGCCTGAGCGATGACGATATGCACGCGCTGTATGCGTACTTCACGCAAGGCGTCGCGCCCGTGAACCAGACGAACCGTGCGGTCGATATCGTCTGGCCGCTGTCGATGCGCTGGCCGCTCGGCATCTGGCGATATCTGTTCGCGCCTGATCCCGCCGCGTTCAATTCCAAGCACTATGCCGACCCCATGGTCGCACGCGGTGCCTACCTCGTGCAGGGCCTCGGCCACTGCGGCGCTTGCCACACGCCGCGTGCGGTGACGATGCAGGAACGCGCACTGAGCGATCTCGACGGCGCCGAGTTTCTCGCAGGCGGCGCAGCGATCGACGGTTGGGTCCCGTCGAGCCTGCGCGCTAATCCACGCACCGGCATCGGCTCGTGGAGCGAAGCCGATATCGTGCAATTCCTGAAGACCGGCCGCACGCAGCACAGCGCGGCATTCGGCGGCATGACCGACGTCGTGCAGCACAGCATGCAGCACATGAACGACGCCGATCTAACGGCAATCGCGCGCTACCTGAAGACGCTGCCGTCAACCGATCCGAAGGAAACGCCATACGTGTACGACGATACGGCGGCTCGCGCCCTGCGCACCGGCGACGCCAGCGCACCCGGCGCCGCCGTGTACCGCGACAACTGCACCGCCTGCCACCGCAGTGATGGCCGTGGCTACACGCGCGTGTTCCCGGCACTGGGCGGCAATCCGGTTGTGCAGGGCAAGGATGCAACCTCGCTGATTCACGTGCTGCTGACCGGCAACACGCTCGAAGGCACGAAGACCGCGCCGTCTTCGTTCACGATGCCCGCCTTCGGCTGGCGCCTGAACGATCAGGAAGTCGCGGACGTCACGAACTTCGTGCGCACCAGCTGGGGCAACACCGGTTCGACAGTCAGCGCGGCAGATGTCGCCAAGGTCCGCAAGACGGTCACGGTGCATGCGCCCGAAATGCCACCTGGTGCGGCACTGAGCCACTAACATCGCGCCCTTGCACCGCGCTTGCAATGCGGGCAAGTAAAAGAAGTAACGCAAGCCGCTTCCTCCGCTTCACGCAATCTGCTCCGTTGGTCAGGAGCGGACTGCGTGCGGCAGCAAAAAGAGAGATCGCCGCGCAGGCGACTTGAGATAGACGATCCTACCGAGCTAAAACCAAGATGAAAAAGCAATTGATTGCGGCACCCCTGCTGTTGTCCTTCGCCGGCATTGCGTCCGCACAGAGCTCCGTCACGCTGTACGGCATCGTCGATGCGGGCATCAGCTATCGCAGCAACGAGCGCACCGGCTCCGTCGGCGCTTACACGGGACACTCGAACGTCGCGCTGACGAGCGGCAACCTCTCCGGCAGCCGCCTCGGCATCAAGGGCCAGGAGGATCTCGGCGGTGGCTGGAACGCGCTGTTCCTCCTCGAAGACGGCTTCGACATCACGAACGGCAAGACCGGCCAGAACGGCGGACTGTTCGGCCGTCAGGCGTTCGTCGGCATCGGCAGTCAGCAATACGGCACGGTCACGCTCGGCCGCCAGTACACCTCGCTTAACGACTTCGTCGCGCCCGTTTCGCCGGTCGCGTTTGCGGGTGGCTACGGTGCGCATCCGGGCGATATCGACGATCTCGATCAGACCGCCCGCGTCAACAACTCGGTCAAGTACACGAGCGCGAACTACTCAGGCTTCACGTTCGGCGCGTTGTATGGATTCGGCGGTCAACCCGGCAGCCTGAAGCAGCAGAACACGTGGAGCGTGGGCGCGGGATACGGCAACGGTCCGCTGCATGTGGGCGTCGGCTACGAGCGCTCGGATAACAGCAAGAGCGGGCCGAAAGATTCGACGGTCGGCAAATGGAGCGGCACGGACGACGGCCTGTTCAATTCGTCCATCAATGAAGGTTACGCGAGCGCGCAATCGCAACAGATCATCGGCGCGGGCGCTACGTACAGTGTCGGCCCGGCCATCCTCGGCGTGAACTACAGCAACGTGCAGTACCGCTCGGGCGCCGATTCGTTGTTCAACGGGCATGCGACGTTCAATATCGCGGGCGTGTTCGGACAGTGGACAATCCGCCCGGCCGTGCAACTGTTCGCGGGCTACAGCTACACGCGCGGCGGCGAAGTGGAAGGTGTGGATGAGCGCGCGCAATATCACAACGTGACGCTTGGCGCGCAGTACAACCTCTCGAAGCGTTCGACGGTCTATCTGATGGGCGGCTATCAGCACGCGTCCGGTGTCACGCTGGATGCGCTGGGCAATCCGGTCGCGGCGACCGCGTCGGTCAGCGACAAGGGCAACAGCCACTCGTCGGATACGCAGTCGCAGGCTATTGTGAGCGTTGGCTTGCGGCACCGGTTCTGATGGGTCTCGGCGGCGCTGGAGTGGTTGGCCGGCGCTGCCGCTTAGTGCTGTTGCTGGACCGCGTCGATCATCTCGAGATGACGCGCTTCGGTCTCGTCGTCTGCGGGGAACATGCATTCGATACGCAGTTCCTGCGCCGCGACGGCTTGCGGCGTGCCCACGGTCGCGACCATTGAAAAGTAGTTCAGAACCTTACCGTCCTTGACGAAACCGATAGGGATCACCGGCATGGCCGCAGCAGCGGCCCCGGTTTCCACGATGCGCTGCGAAGATTTCGCATCCGGCTGCACATCCGGATAGGCGCGCAACGTGGCAAGCAACTCGTGCGTCTGTTCGTCGACCACGCGCCCCACCGATTCCCGATAAACACGCTGAATCAGGCTATTCGACACCGCCCGCCAATCGGCAACGAACGGACGCATCCCATCCGGATCGAAAATCAGATGCAGCATGTTGCGCGGGCCCTTGCGCGCAGCCATATCGATGAAGCAGTTGAAAAAGCGCGGCGCGGATTCATTGGTCATCAGCACGTTCCAGTAGCGGTCCATGACGAGCGCGGGAAACGGCTCGTGCTGGCGCAACATTCGCCCAAGCGCTTTCGTGACACTTTGCATTTCCTGAGCGTTCCAGGCGCCGTCGGCATACATCGGCGCATAGCCCGCTGCCAATAGCAACGTGTTGCGTTCACGCAGCGGAATGTCGAGCGTCTGAGCAATATCCAGCAGCATCTGCCGGCTCGGCACACTGCGTCCGCTTTCGATAAAACTGATGTGACGCTGCGAGACACCCGCGTTGAACGACAGGTCCAACTGGCTGATGCCGCGCATGTCTCTCCAGTGACGCAACAACGCGCCGAGTTCATTCGGCGGCGCCTTCCTTTCGGGATTCGCAGGATTCATCGCTCTGTGGTCCGTTAGTCGATACAGATCAGGTTCGGTGACTGGCGGCGCCGGCGCATCGTGGATGCCCGGCGCCAACCGGTCGTTCGAACCGTGCCGGTCAGCATACTCCCAGTTGCTGACCAGCCCTTCCAGACGCGACCTACGCGGTCCAGACGTATTCCTGGAACGGCGCTTCGAGAGGCGGCCTGGTGATGTTGCCGGCGTAGTTCGTGATGGTAGACGCAGCCAGCACCGTGACGACTTCAAGCACCTGGTCCTTCCGGAAACCGGCCTCGAGAAATGAGTTCACGTCATTGTCGTCCAGGTGTCCGCGCTTCTCGATCGCTGTTTTCGTCAAAGTCGACAACGCGGCATGTTGGCGATCGGCAGGTGCGCGGCCGTCGCGAATCGCTTCGACATCGGCGGGTGAAAGCCCCTCTTTCAGCGCAAGCGCGGTGTGAAACGCAACCGC
Organism: Paraburkholderia sediminicola; assembly: GCF_902859805.1. Lineage (GTDB taxonomy): Bacteria > Pseudomonadota > Gammaproteobacteria > Burkholderiales > Burkholderiaceae > Paraburkholderia > Paraburkholderia sediminicola. Next base: position 159,561 of record NZ_CADIKC010000001.1, read on the forward strand.
CCATGTACATGCGTTGGTCACTGCGTTAGTCAGCAACAGGGTCTGTATCTGCGCTTCCGTGAACGTACCTGAATGAACTTTCTGGAAGATGCCGATGAAGCCACCGATCAGCACCGGCGATTCAGCCATCGCGCCCGCGATGTTTGGGATAAGCCCGAAGTTCTGCTCGAGTTGCCGAAGCACGGGTCTGGATTGTTCGGGTGCGGATTCAATCGTGTGAATGTGAAACGTCGACATGGTGTGTCCTCGATCGTAAGCGCTGCTCGGGATGAGTTGCGCGATGACCGAAGATTAGGCGTGCGCGTGCGGCTCGCCAATTACCTCGGATGTAATAGGTTTCGGTAACCGGCACGCGGCCACGCAAGCGTTCACAAAAGGCAAAAGGCCGGGTCTGAACTGACCCCGGCCTTTCTCACGGCAAAAACTGCCGATCAGAACCGGTGAATAAGGCCCACACCCACCGCCAACTGACTCCCAGAGGAAGACGGCGTACTGTTATACCCGTCGCCGAGTGTCGCCGTGGCGTCGATGATCTGCCCGGCGCCGTTGGTGCCCAGCGTCTTGCCCTTCGCCTTTTGATAGGCCTCCAACGCATACAGACCCGTGCGCTTGGACAACGCGTAGTACTCGGAGAGATTGAACTGGTGGTATTGCGCATTGTCCTGAATGCCGTTCGCGCGTGTAGCACGGGTATAGCTGTACCCCGTGGCAAAATCCCACGCAACGGCCGGTTTCCAGTGCAAGACGGCACCGGCTGTATTGAAGATCGCCGTATCGTGGAACTTCGAGCCGCTGCCCGGAATGTACTGAACGTTCGAATAGGTGGCCGTGACATCCCACGCGGCATTGAACTTGTAGCCGCCGCCCACCGCGAAACGCTGTTGCGCCTGCGCAGTCTGATAGCCGTTCGTCAACGCGGATACGCCGATCTGCGAGCCGCCATTCGTAGTGGTCGAATCCGCGCCCCATGTGCCGCCGCCCGCGGTCGAATTGTTGATTCGCGAGAAGGCGACCGCGACGCCGACCGGCCCCATTGCATACTGGATCCCGGTCGCCCAGGTCGAGCCCTGGTTCGTGCTGCCCGCCACGCCGCCCAGCGAATACGAGCCGCTCACCGTCAGGCCATAGAGCTTCGGCGACGTGTACTCCAGCGTGTTGTTCGCACGGTAGATCGTGTCGAGGCCGTCGATATCGCCAGGATGCGCGCCGTAGTAGCCGGTGATCCAGGTGGTCGGGCTATACGGCGAGAGCATCTGGTAGTACGAAGCGTATTGGCGGCCCGCCGTGAAGGTACCGTACGTCGGGTTGGTCAGGCCGACCCACGCCTGGCGGCCGAACATCGCATTGGAGTATTGCTGCGCACCGGTTGCCGAATTGAAGCCGGACTCGAGCTGGAAGATCGCTTTCGTGTTGCCACCCAGGTCTTCCGCGCCCTTCAGGCCGAAGCGGCTGCCCGCAAATACCCCCTGCGCCATTTTGACGGCCGATTTTCCTCCGCTAGTGGAGCCGAGCGACGCCTGGTTGTTCGTATAAGAAAAGCCGTTGTCGACGATACCGTATAACGTGACGCTGTTTTGCGCGAAAGCCGGCACCGAGGCCGCGATCGCTGCTCCGAACAGCACAACGTCTACTCGTCTGATACTTTTATTCATGCTGCAGATCTCCAAATCACACGTGTTGTTGAAATTGTCTTAATCGGCATTGACGCTCGAAGTTCGCCAAACTCTTTGTTCTATTGCCCGTGCGGCTGCAGCAGTCGCTTTACCGTCAAGGCAAGGGGGACGGTGAAGAAGATATGAGACATGAAGCCACCGATGATCACAGCCGGGTCGTAGTAGTTCGGATGGTTATCGGAGGCGATCATGATGGCCACATGCATGACGATCCACGCTAAAACCGCGTAAAACAGCGCGACGAAGGTGGCTTCGTATCCGCGCCGGCGAAAGTAAGGCCAGATTGCAGCGAACAGAACGCCCCATGCCGACGCGAACACGAAGTGAATGCCCGTGCCGACGATGTACGCCCACACACCGATTGATTCCTGCACCTGCTTGCCGAACACCAGCCCCGTCGCGTTGCGTGGAATGCCCGCCAATGGCATCAAGTGCTGCGCCCCTACCCAGATGAGCGCTTCGTAAATCCAGATGATCACGGCCCCGACCAATCCGCCGATTACCCCCGCGCGAATCATGGCCGTGCGATTCGGCCATTCCGTCACATTCGTCGTCTCACCCTTGTTGAGCCCACTTCCGCTTACGCTCAAATCGCCACTCATGTCTGCTCTCCTTCAATAACTTCTGGTAAGGGATGCCGTGCGCGCAGCAGCCAACACGCCGCTGCGTGGGGCTGCCGCTGCAACCGCGTTCAGGCGTCGGCCACGGGACTGGTGATAAAGCGCAGCGCGAGACGGTTCATGACGATCGCCACAGCAGCGATCAGCGCAGGCACAGCGAGCACCGCGAAGACGGTTTCGAAACTGAATCCCAGCGACAGCAGCGCGCCACCCACGAGCGAGCCCAGAATGCCGCCGAGCCGGCCGAACCCAAGCATCCAGCTCACGCCGGTTGCACGGGCTCGTGTCGGATAACAGCTCGGGGCAAGTGCATTGAGACCGGTCTGTGCGCCGCTCATGAAAAAGCCGGCACAGGTAACGAGAACCGGCAGCAGGTTTGACTTGAGCGTGCCCATGCCCAGCGCGAAGATGAACACGCCGCCGAGCAGATACGCCGCACCGATCACCGCATTGCGATCCATGCGGTCCATTGCGAAGCCGACCGCAACGGCGCCCACGGTGCCGCCCAACTGGAACATGCCGGTAATCGCAGCGGCACGCTCGACCGGCAAGCCGGCGTCCTTGATCAACGTGGGCAGCCAGCCAGTGAGCAGATAGATGATCAGCAGGCCCATGAAATACGTGAGCCACAGCATCAGCGTGCTGAAAGCGTAGCCGTCCGCGAACAGCATCCGTACCGGCGCCTTCGCAGCGACCACCGGTTCGGGCGCGGTGAAGCGCACGTCTTTCCCGAAGACATTGCCGCAGACACGGCCAAGCGTTGCCGCGATGCGCTCGGTCGACATTTTGCGAACCAGCATCAAACGCGCCGACTCCGGCAGCAGCCACAACAGCACGGGAACACTGAGGATCGGCAAGATACCGCCGAACATGAACACCGCGCGCCAGCCGAAGTGCGGAATCAGCGAAGCTGCTACAAATCCGCCCGCCCCCGAACCGAAGTTGAAGCCGGTGAACATGATCGTGAGCAACAGCGAGCGGCTGCGCGACGGCACGTATTCGGAGAGCAGCGTGGTCGAGTTCGGCATCGCGGCGCCGAGGCCCAGACCCGTCAGAAAGCGCAGCGCGACGAGTTCCAAAGGTGAGTCGGCGAATGCGCAGGTCAGGCTGAAAAAACCGAAGCAGAGCACGGAGGCAATCAACACTTTCTTGCGCCCGATGCGATCGGCAATCGGCCCTGCAGCCAGCGCGCCGATTGCAAGGCCGACCATCGCCGCACTCATCACGGGACCGAAGGCGGCCCGGCTGACATTCCAGTCATGCATGATGACGGGCGCGACAAAACCCATCACGGCCGTGTCCAGCCCGTCCATCATGACGATCAGAAAACATAGAACGAGGACCAGCCATTGGTACGCCGACATCTTGCGTGCGTCGATAAACGCCTTGATGTCGACTGAGTCTGCAGATTTCATGCGTGTCTCCGGAGAAAACAGTTTCCCGCCCCGGCGTTCTGTCAAAGCCGGGGTCTTCTTGGTATTGAAATGAAAAGCCGCTAAAAAAAGATGCGGCGCAGGGTCGAGTCGCCTTAGACGGCGTCCGGCACCCTGCGCGTTTTCAGAAACGCCTCGAGTGTTTCGCCACGCATGCTGGCGTACATGCCCAGGTTCGTAATCTTCACCACGCGGGCGAATTTCTCGAGCACGAAGAAACACACGCCATATCGAATCAGCCCGATCCAGTCCGTGTTGTCGACGAGCGCACGCTCCTCCGCCGTCAGGCCAACCGCGTCGTATGCGGCGCTCCGGTTCTCAAGCCAAAGCGTGCGAGCCGGCGCTTCGCGCATCTGCCAGAAGAACCGGTTCAGGCGCATCGCTTTCATGCTCTGGCGAATATCGAACGGGTACGTGCCCGTCAATTCCTCGATACCGATCAGTTGCGGGTTCATCGCGTCACCTCCTCTTCGTAGAGGGTCACGGCCATCGCGGTGCTCGTCGCAAGGTAGTAGCTGCGATGCAGTTCACGAACCTTCGGCCCAAGCGCGCCGCGCATCGCGAGCCACATGATCGTCTCCACGCTCTCCGCGCCACCAAGGCGCACATAGTCGACATGCTTCATCGCGGCGAGCCGCTGCGGCTCATACACCATCAGATCGAGGAACTCGATGTCCCAATCGGTGTTGTTGAAGCCGCTTCGCTCGCCGTGGACCTGGTGCGACAACCCGCCGGTGCCGACCACCACGACATCCAGATCCTGCTCGAACGACTCGATCGCGCGGCGCAGCGCCTGACCGAGACGGTAGCAACGGTTCGCCGTAGGCAGCGGATATTGCAGCACGTTGACTTCCATCGGCACGAGCGACATCGGCCAGCCGCCGTCGTGCGGCAACATCAGCGAGAGCGGGGAATTGCATCCGTGATCGAGTGCACGGTCCTGGAAAATCGTCAGATCGAACTCGTCGTTGACGAGCTGCTCGGCAATGTGGATCGCGAGATCAGGATGACCGGCAATGTCCGGCAGCGGGCGCTTGCCCGCGCCCTCGTCCGCGAATTCGTGATTGGCCGATACACCCAGCGCAAAGGTCGGATAGCAATCGAAGAAGAAGCTGTTCGCGTGGTCGTTGTAGAACATCACCATCACATCCGGCTTGCGCTCGGCGAGCCAGTCGGCCACCGGTTCGTAGCCTTTGAAGAGCGGCGCCCACGCGGGGTCGTTCTGCTTGCCCTTGTCGTACGCCATGCCGATAGTGGGCACATGCGACGTGCCGATGCCACCAATGATCCTTGCCATATCCCGTTGTCTTCCGTTGCTTCGTGCCGTGCTTCAACAAGCGCCAATCGGATGGGTCGCCGCTGCCGGGGTGGCAGCCTTTGCAACCATCTTGAGGTGCAACCATAAGGATCATGCAGGTTTGCCGAAAGTACGGGTAAACCACATTTGTACCGGTTAAATTGCTCGCAAGCGCCCTGAATGCCAGTAACCGGCGCACGGATAAGCGCCGGAAGCCCCACCGGAAAGGGGGTTTGGGGCATCGCTGACGAACCCGCCGAGTCCCGCCCCGCCCTCCTGACTATCCACATGCGATAAACAAAACAGATGCCCGGGAAACGAAGTCGCAAGCCGTCTGGCAAGCGTGGTACGGGACGAGATGCGTCGCTATACTTGATGGCCTCGAATGAGCAGACACCCATGAACGAGATCACCCAGCATACGATCGCGGACACGTTGAACATCCGCCAGCCAGAACGCCGCCATCCGTGAGCAGCAAAGAACTCCTCAACCTGGCGCAATTGCGCGCATTTCGGCTCGTTGCCGAGATGGGTAGCGCCACGCGTGCGGCAGCGGCGCTGTTTCGTGCCCAGTCGGCTGTAACGCGCTCCGTGCAGGAACTCGAGTCGGCACTCGGCGAGCCCCTTTTCGATCGCGGCCCCTCCGGCATGCTCCCGACGCCCGTCGGCCGCGCCGTGCTGCAGCGGTGCGAGCGGATCTTCGCCGAACTGGAGGAACTCGCGCAGTGGTGCGCGGCGCGGCAGGCACGGCGGCGGCCGACAGCAGAAGGCGCGCTGCCGGCCTATCTGCTCAACACCCGGCGGCTTCAGCTATTCATCGCATTGGCGCGTCATCGGCATATGCCAAGCGCGGCGAAGACCTTCGGCATCAGTCAGCCGGCCGTGAGCACCGCGATCCGGGTGCTGGAAAGCGGCTCCGGTTTGAGTCTGTTCCATCGCAGCCCGCGCGGCATCCTGCTCACCACGGAAGGCGAAACGTTTCTGCTTCACGTACGCCGAGCATTGAACGAATTGCGGCATGTGCCCGACGATATTGCCGCCTTGCACGGCAAGATTCAGGGCGCGGTGACGGTGGGCGCATTACCGCTCGGACGCACGTTGCTGCTGCCCAAGGCGATTGCGCGAATGACCACGCAGCACCCGGGCGTGAGAGTCGTCACTGACGAAAGCGCGTATGAGGCGCTGGTTGCCGGCCTGCGCGCGGGCGACATCGACTTCATTCTCGGCGCGTTGCGCGATAACGACGCCAGCAGCGGTCTGAAGAACGAGCGCCTGATGTCGGAAGATATGGTCGTGCTGGTGCGCCGCGATCACCCGCTCACTCGCGCGCGCGATCTGAGCATCATGGATTTGCGCGACGCGCAGTGGATCGTGCCGCGCAACAATGCGCCGGCGCGCGCACTGTTCGAAGCGCAATTCAAGCGAATGAAAGTGAAGCCGCCCATGCCCACGGTGGAGACAGCCGACCTTGCGGTGATTCGTGGGCTGCTGCTCGGCACGGACATGGTCGCGGCGCTATCGGGCCAGCAACTGCACTACGAAGTCCAGTCTGGTCAGTTGACGATGCTCGACGTGCAGTTGCACAACACCCGGCGCGACATAGGACTGACCATGCGCGCAGCCGGCACGCCCTCACCTGCGGCGCGTGCGTTAATCGACGCGATCCGGCTCTCCGTTGTCGATGTCACGCGGACGATCAGCATCGCCGCGAGCCAGCTTTAACGCGGCAAAGTCACTGGAAACTGGAATTCAGAATTACAAAGATCACCAGAATATGCCGCTGTTGCCCTGGTCGAATAGTGACGATCAAGACAACGGAAGCGATATGAAAAGCCAATCTTTTTTGTTAGCACTATGTGCGGTCGCCTCGTTCTGGGCTGCCGATAGCCAGGCCGCCCAGCCGAATTACGCGTATTCGACAACGGTGCACCTTTCCGACGGCAAAACGCTGAGCTGCGCAGTGAACGAGCCCCTGACCGCTGTGCGCGCCACCAGTACCACGCTCACCCGACGCGAAACGAATGAAGCCGACGTATTGGCGACTCAGCGACTGCGCCTCGTCAGCGGCCCCACGTCTGCGTATCCGTCCCCGTACACAGCACCGAACGTCACGTGCGGGGCCGTCAGTTGACGTGGAGCGGCGTGGCGTGGGATGGCGGAGTGCGTGAGGGTCATTCGGTGCGATGCGGAACATCGTCCGGGAAAGGATAGGGAGTGTGAGGCCCTGGCCATTCCGCCGCCGGTGGACCGCTTAGCGAATTGCATCCGGCGAGGCCTGCGAGAACGCTGCACGTGAGTAACGTGATTAACGTCAGTAAAGCGGCGCGAATGCACCGCACTGCTGCTCGACCGTTCATCGCACACCTCCTCGCATCCACCGCATACGCTACTTCTTGGACCTTCAGTCGGCGTGGCAGGTTGCACATGGGCCGGTTCGAAGTTCATCGAGCCGGCCTGCGGCGAGGGGCGTCATGCGAAAACCGTGCAACCCGGTTCCAGTTCTATCTGCGAGGTTCGTGGGGTGGACAGTTTGTCTGCTTCACGCAACCTGAACACGGCCACCGCATCGACGAGAGCGCGCGCCTGATCTTCCAGCGACGCTGCAGCCGCGGCGGCTTGCTCGACTAATGCTGCGTTCTGTTGCGTCGCGTTGTCCATCTGCGTCATCGCGGTATTGATCTGATCAATACCGCGCGACTGCCCTTCGGAGGCAGCGCTGATCTCGCTGACGATGCCCGTCACGTTGCGGGCCGCCGTGACGATTTCGGCCATGGTTTCGCCAGCGCGAGTCGCCAGTTCGGCACCGTTCCTCACTTTCGCCACCGAATCGCCGATCAGCTCCCTGATCTCCTTCGCCGCGGCAGCCGAACGCTGCGCGAGCGCGCGCACCTCGCCCGCGACCACCGCAAATCCGCGTCCCTCTTCACCGGCACGCGCAGCTTCGACGGCCGCATTCAAAGCGAGTATGTTGGTCTGGAATGCGATGCCCTCGATCGCGCCGATGATATCGACGATTCTCTTTGAACTCGACGACATGTCCGCGATCAGGTCGACAACCTGGCCGACGACGTGGCCACCGCGTGCCGCGATCTGCGAGGCGTTCTCCGCAAGCGCACTGGCTTGCCGCGCGCTATCGGCGTTCTGCCGAACCGTCGCCGTCAATTCTTCCATGCTCGATGCGGTCTGCTCCAGGGTCGCCGCCTGCAACTCTGTCCGCGTCGACAGGTCGGCGTTACCGCTCGCGATCTCACCCACGCCGTGCGTGATCGCTGCCGTTCCCTGCCGCACCTGACTCACCGCGGCAACGAGGCCCGCCTGCATCCGGCTGAGTGCCGCCATCAAGCGTCCCATTTCGTTGACACGCAGCGTTGCGATCTCACTGGCCAGATCGCCGGCAGCAATGCGCTCGAAATGGCGAATAGCGGCATCGATCGGCCGCACGATCGAATTCGTCAATGCGGATCGCGCGACGACGCCGAGGATCATGGCGGCGGACCCGATCGCGCCGAACAGCCAGAGCAGTGTATGAAAACGCTGCTGCGCCGATGTAAAGCGCGCTCTTTGCTGCTCTGCCTGAAAATCCTCCAGAGCGCGCACGGCGTTCCGGTAATCGCTAAACAGTGTGTCAGGCGCCTGCCGTTGCGTTGTCCGGAACGACATGAAATCGTTCTGGTCGAGCGCCGCGATTTCGGGGCCAAGCGCCTGTTTCATCAATAGCTCGCGTTTCGCACGCAGCGCGTCGGTCAGCTTTCTCTCAGCCTCATTCGACGGCGGCTGCGCAGCATACGACGCCAGTTCGTGATCACTGGCCGTCTGCTCCGCATGCACTCGCGCGAGCACCGCGTCGGTCGGCTTTCCCTGCGTGACGAGCGTTTCGTAAGCGCCGAGATCGACCCGCACCTGCAGCAGCGCTTCGCTACTGGCGCCGAGGTGCCGCAGCGCAGCCGTCTCCTCGCTGTACATCCTGTCGAGCGCCGTGTTGGCCGTTTCCAGGCCCGCAATCGAGGTTGCGATTACAAGCATCAACGCGACCGTGTAGCCGGCGATCGTGATGGTCAGAGCGGTCCGGATGCTGGTATTTCTAAACATGGCTGTCTTCCTCGACCCGGGGAGCCAAAAAAAAGCGGCGGGCGGATAAGTCCGCCGCCGCTAGCAGGAGCACATCGATGAATGGTTCAGAGCGAATCTGATTCCTGGATCAGAAGCGAGTGCGCACGCCCGAAGTCAGTTCGAGCTGATTGGTTGCGCCGAACGTGGATCCGACGGTGTAGCCGCCATGCAGTCTCATGTAGTCGCCGGCCAGATACACTTCCGTACGCTTGGACAGGTGATAGAACGCGGACCAGTACAGCGTTTCCTTGTAACCGTTGTGGAGGCCCGAGGTCGGATCGAAAGCGCCGATGTTCGCGTTCGGGATGTCGCCGTCGCTGTTGTAAGCGGCGTTCTTCACGCGCATCTGCTGATAGCCGAGTTCGTAGTCGAACGGCCCCTTCGGCGACACCTTCAGAGACACCGTAAAGGCGTTGTCCTGACGCTGACCGAGGGCGCCCTGATTGCCCAGGTAACGGAAATAACCCGCATTGGCGCGCAGAATACCGAACGTGTAGTTGCCACCGACCGAGAACGACTGGTTGGTAAAGCCGACGCGATTTACGTGGCTATAGAAACCCGACAGATTGAACGGGCCGCCGTTGTACCCGAGCGCTGCCTGGTAGTTGGCGTTGGAGCCGAAGCTCGTCGAGTTGCCGAATGCGTAACCTGCGCTCGCGAAAATACCGTTGTCGAACAGCTTCTTCCATGCCACGCCATTGTTATAACGTGTGCCGGTCGCGCTGGCCGCGTAGAAAATCATCTGCTTGAAGTTGTTCGCGTTCGTCCAGCCGCCTTCTTCCGTCGTCAGATTCGCGGTGCCGTACGGATCGCCATAAATCGTCGATGCGTCGCGTGCGATCGTGTTCTGGAACCCCGCCGTAATCTTGCCGAACGTGTCGTTCTGGATACCGACCCATGCGTCACGGTCGAAAATCTGGCCCGGATCTTCAAACTGGCCATCGCTCACGCGGTATTCGCTTTCAAGCCGGAAAATGACCTTCGAACCGGCACCGATATCTTCTGCGCCCTTCAGGCCCCAACGGCTGCCGCTGAACCACGGCTCGCCGCCGATACCCATGCCGATCACGTGATCGCCGTTCGCATTCGCGTGCGACTGATAGGTCGGCACGCTCAGATCTATCAGGCCGTAGAGCTGAACACTCGATTGGGCGTACGCGCCGGTTGCTGCAAAAGCGCCTGCCGTAGCGGCCAAAGCCAGATACTTTTTCTTCACGATCGTCTCCTCTGATTACAACGTTGAAATTTTCGTTCTCGCCGACTGCGGTGATTGCGGTCCTGATTTCCGGACAACAACCGCCACTGCCGATGAGCGCAATCCTAGTTTTCTCAATCCTTCACGCCGCTTTCCTGCATCACCGGCACAACTAAGTGAATTCACCGATATACGTGGCCAAATCGGCGTTCGTTACGCGGTATCGACCCTGCGCAGAATGGTGCGACCCTCTTCAGCACCGCAGATCGTTCGGATGGGTAAAGCGGCACGCCACCGGCGTCGAACTCGATCGCCGGGCGTCTTTGGAAACAACGGGATTCATCAGGTCAATGCGTGCAGGTCACCGGCACCGCGAAAGCGGCGCCGGCAGCGCAACGAAATCACACCGCAACCGACAGGCGGCAGTGACCGGCAAGCGCCGGCTTATTTCGAACCGGTGAACTCGTTCGTGTAGGTTTTCGCCAGCTCGATATGCTTGCCTTTGACTGACGGATTGAACGCCGACAGCACCTTCAGCACGGTCTCGGGACCATCGGCCGGCATCTTGCCGTCTGCCGTAAACATGGGCAGCGACGCTTTCAACGCGCTCACGTACAGTGGCTTGTCTTTCTGATAGTCGTCAGGCATCTTCGCTGCAATTTCTTCCGCGCTATGCGTGTGGATGAATTGCATCGTGCGAACGAACGCGTGCGCGAGCTTTGCTGCTTGCGCCTTGTGGGAATCGGCCCATGCCGCCTGCACGTAGAGGCTCGACGCCGGGTAGGTGCCGCCCAGCGCCGCCTTCGTGCCTTCAACCGAGCGCATATCGACAAGCACCTTCGCGTCGCCGGATTTCTGCAATGCCGAAACGGTCGGCTCGGTCGTCATGCCTGCGTCGATGCGGCCTTGTTTGATCGCGGCGATGAAGCTGGCGTCGGCGCCGACCGGCAGCATCGTGTATTGCGTGGACTGGATGCCGTGCTGCCCAGCGAGGTATTGCGTCAGGAAGCTGGTCGAAGAACCGAGGCCCGTCACGCCCAGCGTCTTGCCCTTCACGTCCGCCATCGATTTGACCGTTTCTGCCGCTTTGGTCGAAACCATTTCGACCTCGCCCGGCACCTGCCCGAACACGACGATCGCCTTCACGTCCTTGCCCTTGGTTTGCAGATCGATCGTATGGTCGTAGAAACCGACGACGGCCTGAACGGCGCCCGCCAGCAGTTCGTTTTCAGCGTCAACGCCGGCTGGCTGCGACAGAAGTTCGACGTCGAGCCCTTCATCCTTGAAATAGCCGAGCTGTTCGGTGAGGCGCGCCGGCAAATAGATCAGCTTCGTGATACCGCCGACCATGATCGTGATCTTCTCGCCGTCGGCGGCTACTGCATGCTGTGACGCAAGACTGAACAGCAGGCCGGAAGCAACGGCAATATGGCGCAGCGTGCGAAAGCTAGGGGTCATCGATAGTCTCCGTTATTGTCCGGTGCGGCGGAGTGCCGCCCGTCTGCATCGATGAGCCGATTCTAGGAGAGCGAATCCTTCTCTCTGCTTACACGGAGACCGACGATCCGTACGGGATTTCCATGAGAGACACGCACAAAAAAAGCCAAGGCTGTGAAGCCTTGGCTTAAAGAATTCTGTGGGTCGAGCGGTCCAGCAGAATCCGAAGGTGCCTGCTGCGCCTTGGAACGCAGCAGCACCCAGGTGGTACGGCAACAACAGCCTGGCGAGCGCGGAGGCTCAATGCCGGGCTTTGCTCCAATGCGGCCAGTAGTGGCGGTGATCGAGATGTCTAAGCCGCTTTCGACGCATCTGCTCCCGGTAATAATGAGCGGCGATGAACACAGGCGCCATCGCCAGCACGAACGAACCCATAACGATTCCCACTGCTTCACTCATCGCGACCTCCATCGCAGAACTAGCGAACCATCGGCGTCACTTCAGTCCACGAATCGAATGCCGGCATGCTCGATCCCGGCACCCATCAGCAATCCTTCATATATGCCCGCGATACCTCATCACGGGCATTGCTGCCCGCGTCAGCTCTATCGCTTCGCGCCCGTTGCTATGGGAGCTTTTTCACCGTTGCTTTGCACGGCCTTTGACGCCGTGGCGGTGACTACGTCAAGATTGCTCCCGGCGAACTGCACCGCCTGTTGCCCCGTTTTCTGCAGCGTTTCGTACAGGGTCGTGGTGGTGGCAATCGCGGATTTCCACGCGGCGACCGCTGCTTCGGAACCGGTGGGAGCATGCTTCGCCGTTTGTTCGATGAGCGCCTGCAAGCGATCGTTATACCGCTCGTAGTGCGCCTGCGCGAGTTGCGTCACTTCAGCCTGCGTGGTCGATGCGATCTCGAACACCTGCTTGCTGTATGACAGCGATTTTTCCGCGAAGGGTCCGGTAAAGCCGGCTTGCGACGCGAACCATTGCGGCGGCTCCGTCGTGTCGGGCACCTTTGCCATGCTTTCCTGCGTCTCGGCCAGCGTAGCCCTGACCGTCTGCACGTTCAGCGCGACCAATTTTTCGAAGCCTTCAAATATCTTTCCGGCCACCCCGAAGAACGCGTCGACGTTGGCTTTCTGTGCAGCAATCTGCTCGGGACTCAAGAGAGTCATTGTGAATTCCTCAAAATTCGGTCCGGCGCGAAGCCCCGATCGGACGGGTGTGCTGCAGCGGACCGCGATGGTGAATAAATCGGCGTGGGTATAGCAGGTGCAGAACAGGTGCAGATGCCTAGCGCATCCGTGCAACCGCCTTGAGAATGGAATCGCCTTCGCTTGTGATCTGAGGACGTGAGCGTCCCGAGGCGAGGTTTTCCAGGGATATGAGTTGTCGCTCGAGCAGAGCGTCGAGCTCGGCGCGGCCCAGTTCGATCTGATCCGGGGCGTTCTTGATGAGCATTAACGTAGCGAATTCATGGGGACTCAGCATAGCGTCTCCTCGATTTAGTCCATCTGCGCGGGAAGTATTAATTACCCCCTCTAGCTTTAATGCCCGGCAAATATTCCTGCCGTCTCCGTAAGCGATCGTTCGAGAAATCGCATCTGGGAGACGCCATCATAACCGCTCAATTTTCAAATGCAATATGCGGAATGCGCTTTATTACACCGACTATTTTGTCTGTTGAATATCTCCCCGTTGCAGGGCCGCGCGACGCCCCCGACAGCACAGCCATCTCACCGTGGAGGCCGGCCTGGCATGGCCGACGGGTTGATCTGCTCAACACGCCAACGTTTGAAAAGATGGCTTAATTAATATTATTGATTCGCTTTGCATACCAAGCCTGTTTATATTTGAATATTGTATTTACAGACCATAACTTTAGCGCGGCGACCACGCCATACCTCGACATTGCGAAACATTTATTACAACGCGCATCAATTTTAAGAATAGTCAGAATTTCAATCAGCGCAGAGGCTTCTGACTTATTTATCGGGTTGAACTTCACACCTGGCAATACCGCGGCTAATCACGCCGAAACAGACGGAAGCGATCCGCCTGAAGTCCGCTTATGTCCGTGCCGGCCACACTGCCGAAGGAATGCCGACTGCTCCGTCGAATAGCCACCTAGCCGTGCGCAGCAGCGCGGCGCTCAGCACTTCAGGCCGGCCGGGGCTTCCGCCAAGAACGAGCTCCACCGTGAACTCGCCTGTCGGGTGTTCAACCGACACGCGCTTTCGCGTGCCCTCAGCGTCCACATCGGCGAGGCCGTCGCAGACCGTACCCGGCAGCACCGCAGCCGTGGCTACGCTCACCGCGCCGAGTACACCGATCGACGCGTGGCAGCGATGCGGAATAAAGCTGCGCGTACTGATCGTGCCATGCTGGCGAGGCTCGGCCACCAGACACATCTTCGGAACCGTGCGCGCGCTCACGTCGCCGAGATTCATCAGTGGCCCCACTGTGAGCCGGATCTTTTCGATGCGCGCCTTCAGTTCCTCGTCCGCGTCGAGTTGCTCGCGCGTTTCATAGCCGGTGCGCTCGAGATCGCGCGCTCGCATCAACACGAGAGGCATGCCGTTGTCGATGCACGTCACGTCGATACCGTCGACCGTATCCTTGAGATGCCCCGTAGGCAGCAGCGTGCCGCAGGTGGAACCCGCCGTGTCCCTGAACTCGAGCGGAATGGCCGCTGCGTGGCCTGGCACGCCGTCAATGCGGGCATCGCCTTCGTAGGTGACCTGGCGACCCGGCGTACTGACCGTCGCTACGGCGATCTGCCTGGTGTTGACCATGTGAATCGCAACCGGTGTGCTGCCATCGCGCGCATCCACGAGACCGCGTTCGATCGCAAATGGGCCGACGCCCGCGAGAATGTTGCCGCAGTTCTGCCCGAAATCGACCCGCGCTTCGTTCACAACGACTTGCGCAAACAGATAGTCGACGTCGGCATCGTCGCGAGTGGAGGGCGAGATGATCGCCACCTTGCTCGTCAACGGATCGGCGCCGCCGATGCCGTCAATCTGACGCGGATCGGGTGAGCCCATCACGGCAAGCAGAACACGGTCCCGAAGAGCAGGATCAGCCGGCAAATCCGACGCCATGAAATAGGCGCCTTTCGATGTGCCGCCGCGCATCATCATGCACGGAATGCGCGTTTGTGCGCGACTGGGCATGACCTCGCCTCTTCCTCAAATATCTTCGGCCGAGGCGACGTAGCGCAGGCCTTTTTCCGCGAGCTTCTCGCGCATCGCATAGTAGTCGAGTCCCAGCGTACCGCCGGCCAGCACCGAACGCGTCTTCTCTTCCTTCGCCATGCGTGCTTGCGACGCCTGCGCAACATTCGCCACGGTATCGAGCGGCACGACGACCACGCCGTCATCATCCGCAACGATGACATCCCCGGGATTCACGATCTGCTGCGCGCACACCACCGGAATATTCACCGAGCCGAGCGTTTCCTTGACCGTGCCTTGCGCCGACACAGCCTTCGACCAGACCGGGAATTTCATTTCCCTGAGCGAGGCGACGTCGCGGCATCCCGCGTCGATGATCAGTCCGCGCACGCCACGTGCCGTAAGCGAGGTCGCGAGCAGATCGCCGAAATAGCCGTCCTCGCAGGGCGAAGTCGGCGCCACAACGAGAACGTCACCCTCGCGGCATTGCTCGACGGCAACATGCAGCATCCAGTTGTCCGACGGCGGCACCAGCACCGTCACCGCCGACCCCGCGATAGCCGGCCCCGAGTAGATCGGCCGCATATACGACGCAAGCAGACCGAGCCGGTTCTGCGCCTCGTGAACGGTGGCGGCGCCTGCGTGCTGCAGCACGGCCACATCGCGCGGATCGGCTCGACGGATAGTCGTCACCACGATGCCTCGCTTCATGCCAGATCTCCCGTCACGGCCGGCGTAATGCGTTGATAACCTTCCGCGTACTGAATATCGCGCGTGGCGGTGATGCCGATATTGCGCTTGGCCTGCACGCCACGTTGCAGGGCGACGCGCGTGTAGTACTCCCACAGGTGCTCCTGGCCCGCCATGCACTCGATCGCGCGGCGCTTGGTGTCCCAGACCTCGGTGATATCGAGGAACGTATTGGGCGTCCATTCGCACTGTTCGGTTTGATGCGGTTCGAACGCGTAGACAGGCGGCGCACCGACCACCTTCTGCCCGGGATTGTGACCTTCGGCCTGGGCGATGATCCGCGCTTCCTGCGCCACGTGCATGGCGAGTGGATGATCGAAGTTGTAGGGGTCTTTCAGCGAATGGCTCAACACGAACGCCGGTTGCAATTCACGGTACACATCGACCAGGCGCATCAGAGCCTCGTCCGTCACGCGCAATGGGTAATCACCGAGGTCGAAAAATTCGACTTCCGCACCGAGGATGTCCGCGGCCCGCTCGGCCTCCTCCTTGCGCGCCGCCTTGACCTTCTCGATCGTCATTTCGCCCTTGCGCCAGAGTTTGGCCGACTCTCCGCGCTCGCCGAACGAAAGACACACCACTTTCGTACGGTATCCATTTTTCTTGTGCAGAGCGATTGCGCCACCTGCTCGCCACACGAAATCGGCGCTATGCGCGCTCACTACCAACATCGCCTTGCCTGCCATTTCCAACCCACCTGTATTCACTATGCGATGGGTACTATTGTAGGTTTCGAAGGTGGCCAGGAAGCACCTAAAGGAGCGTGCAATGCCATCTAATCTGTTTATGGGAATGAATCGGCTCAACGCGAGACCGGCCTGGAGCCTTGAGGAGCGCGTTGTTCAACGATATTCTCGAACACGCGGCACAACGCGGCTGCAACTACGCCGTCCCGCGCTCGAATCAGAACAGGTGATGTATCCCGCTCAGAAACACCGTCTGCCTTCCACCTGACGCCGCACCGATGCCGAGCGTGTTCGCCACCGCCCCACCACCGGCGGTCTCGAACATCAGGTCCGCATAAAGTTGAGTCGCTTTCGACAGCGAATACACGTTCGCCACGGTGAATTGAGTCCAGCGATTCCCCGCGAGCGTCGCCGTCCACGCCCCCGCCGCAACCTCTTCCGCAGGCGTCAGGCGCACATTGACGCCGCCGTCGACCGTGCGAAAGTGCTCGCTGCCGCCGTCCGACTGGATTCGCACATCCGTTGCAAGCGCATGCAACGTCACGCGTTCGAAACGATACGATCCGCCGATCCCCATATCGCGTACCTGTTTCGCGTTGAAGGTGGCGCCGGGCGCGAGTGCCTTTCCTTCGAACGACGTCAGGCCGAGTCCGTTGGAAAGCGGCAGCAAACGGTCACGGTATTCTGAGTACACGGTCACCAGCTTGAGCGGGCCATTTGTATAGTTGGCGCCGAAACTGATAGTCCGTCCGTTGGTGTTGCTGGCCGATGCGCCGGGAAATCCGTAGAGCGCACCGAAACTGAGTCCGCCGTAGTTCGCACTTTTCCACTTCACCGTGTTCGACAACTGCACCGGCAACGTGCTGCCAAGGCCATCGAGATTGCCGGGGTGAAACGCCGAAAAGTCGCCGAGCAGTTGACCGGTCGACACCGAGCCGAGCCAATCGAAATTCCAGTCTGTCTGACGGCCGAGCGTCACGGTGCCGAATATCGGATCGGACAGTCCCACATACGCCTGACGATTGAAGAAGGTACTGCTGCTGGCGGACGCACCGGTCGTCGTGACGAAACCGCTTTCGAGTCTGAATACCACCGAGCGCCCCGCGCCGATGTCTTCAACGCCCTGGAAGCCGAAGCGGTCGGCCTGGAAGGTGCCCTGTTCAGCGATATAAGCATGGGCGCCGTGCAGATTGCTCACGTAGCCAAGACCCGCGTCGAGACTGCCATACAGCGTGACGCGGCTCTGTGCGTTGGCCGCGGTCGAAACGACAAGCGCAGGCAGGCACGCGACAAGCGTCGCGCGGAAAGCGAAATGGGTTTTCATGGCGTGTTGGTTGAAGCGTTGGAGGGAGAACTGCATGGGCGTGCGTTAGCAGTTAAAGCCCGAGGTCATCAAGTCGTTTGGATCTTCTCTGCGGCCCCCAGATGCCATGCGCCGAATACCAGGTTGACGACGATGGCGGTGAGTGTCCCCGCCGCCATGCCGTTGCCCAATACGATCTGCACATAGCCCGGGAACGATGCGTACACGTTGGGGACCAGAATCGGTATCAGCCCCGCAACGAGCGCGGCGGCGAGCGTGTACTGATTGCCGCGCGCATGCAGGTCGACCTTGCCGAGCAGATTGACGCCCATCACGCCGATCATCGCGAACACGATCAGCGCCGTGCCGCCTACCACCGGCGCGGGAATGGCGTAAGCAAAGCGTCCGAGCGGCGCGAACAGCGCGACGATCATCAGCATCGCACCCGCCGTCGCGGTCACGTAGCGCGAGCGCACGCCGGTGGTCTGCACCACGCCGATGTTCTCGGCGCTCGTGATGATGAGCGAAGTGCCCAGCAGCGAGCCGAGGAGCGACGCCACCGCGTCGCCGCGAATGGTCCTCGGTACATCGCGGCGCATATCGATCTTCCTGCCGGTGATCTCGCCGACGGCAACTGTCTGCCCGGTTGCCTCGGCCATCGAGATCACGCTGAAAATCAGCATCGGCAGCGCGGCGAGCACGTCGAAACGCGGCATGCCGAAAGGCAGCAAAGTCGGCAGCGTGAAGAGCGGAGCACCCCACATGCCACCTGCGGGCATCAGTCCCATTGCCCAGCCAGCACACGTGCCCATCGCAAGACCGAGCAGCACGGCAAGCCGCCCCACCGTGCCCGTGAAGATGCGCGCTACGGCCAGCGTGGCCACGATCGTGAGCAACGCGAGGCCGAGCGACTGCGGCCGCGCGAAACCCGGCGTACCCGGCTGCCCGACGATGATGCCGGCGTAAATCTTGATGAGGCTCACCGACACGAGCAGCAGCATCGTGCCCACCACCACACGCGGGAAAAACCGCAGACAGCGCGCGAATACCGGCAGGACAAGCCAGTAGAACAGGCTGGTGAGAATCGCCGCGCCCGCGGCGGTGCGCAGATCCGTCTGCGTGGCGATAACGGCGAACAGCATGGCGGGCGCCCCGCCCGGCACCATCACGAAGGGCAGCCGTGCGCCGATCGACCCCGCCCCGAGCGATTGCAGCAGCGTGCCGGCGCCACAGGCAAAGAAGGTCGCGCCGATCAGATGCACGGTCATGTCCGATGAGAGCGACAGCATCCTCGACACCAGAAAAACCGCGGTGACGGGCGAAGCCGCCATCGAGAGGACATGCTGCAGGCCGAACAGCGCGAGTTGCCAGGCTGGCAGGCGCGCATCGACGCTATGTGTGGCTGGGTCAGGATTCACGTTGCCCCCGAGGGATCGAAAACGCGGCGTTCAGGCGCGCAGCCACGGCAATTGCTCGCGGCTGTAGCGGAAGGTCTGGAAGACGCTGTTCAACTGGCCGGGGCCGGTTTTGCGCGCCGCTTCGTCCGGGTACTGGTCGAACCAGGGAATCACGTATTCCCACACCACTTCTCCAGCGGGCGTCACTTCGAAGAGGCGGCCCGTGGCCGACTCGGTGATGTGCGTGTTGCCATTCGCGAGCCGCTGCGCGTTGCCCATGAAAGCGCTGTAAAACGCATTCACCATGTCGTCGGCGTACGACCACACCACCTCATTGTTCGACGGATCGATCTCGAGCACGCGCGAGAAAGCCACGTGCGCGCCGCTACGGAAGTTGCCGTTGTCGAACGTGAGAATGTTGCCGTTGGCGAGCGCCACGGGTGCGTGCTGGTGCGACACCACACTCGGCGGAATGTGCATCGTGACGCCGCCGGTCTTGCGATCGACGGCGATGATGCCCGAGGTGGTGCGCAGGCTCATCAGCACGTCGCCCTTCGCATTTACGCCAAGCCCGTTCACGAGCGGCCAGTGATACCGGCCGAAGCCGGACGCGATCGGAAAATCCTTGGGCGTGAGGTGTTCCCATGCCTTCCATTCCCACACCAGCTCGCCCGATCGATTCACTTCGCGGATCACATCGCCGTACATGACTTCGTCGGGGCCGTGCGCGGTGCCGCCCGGCACACGCTCGGCAAATCCCGCCGGCACGGGTGCGCACGCGGAGTAAAGCAGGTTGCCATTGGCGAGCCACTGCGCGTCATGATGATGCGCGGGATCTTCGTAGTGCCAGACCACCTCGCCCTCAGGCGTGACTTCGGAGAAATCGCCACCGTGCCACATCGACCATGGCGCGTAACGGTCTTCCGAGTTTGCATGGTTGCCGTTGTAGCCGAGATTGCCGTTGGGAAGAATCACCGCGTGGCGTCCGGCTCGCACCGGCATCTTCCACTCATGCACGACTGCGCCCTCGATATCGATGAGATAGACGCGGCCACCCGCCGTTTGCGGAGCTATCAGCGTATACCCGCCGAATGAAACCCTGGGGTCGTGAGCAATGAGGCCGACGCCGCGGCGGCGCTGGGTAATTTGATCGACTGTTGTGGTCACGGTTCGCTCCGTTAAGATGATGAAGCGAAATCTAGGCTATCCGTTCCGTCAATAAAATCTGATTATTCTTTACGGCCCGTATGGAAAAACCGTACGGTTGATTTATGCGTCCAATATCGCAGACATTCCGTTGTTTCGACGAGGTAGTGAGGCGCGGTTCGATCCGCAAAGCCGCCGAATCGCTGCACCTGACCGCGGCCGCCGTGCACCAGCAAATCCTCAACCTGGAGGAGCAGGTCGGCTCGCCGCTCTTCGACCGTTTGCCACGCGGCATGCAGCTCACCACGGCTGGCGAGATCATCATTGCTGCGGTGCGGCGCGGACAGCGCGATTTCGACAACGCGATGACTCAGGTGGAAGATTTGCGTTCGTTGCGCCGCGGGCATATCAACCTCGCGGTGTCGCCTTCGTCAGCGGAGCAGCTAGTGCCTGAAGCCATTCAGGCTGCAATGAAAAGCTATCCGGGGGTGACGTACAGCGTGCGCTCGGGCAACGGTGAAAGTATTCTCAAGTGGGTGGAGACCGGTGAGGCCGACATCGGCTATGGCCTGCGTCGCAAGCCGCCGCCGGGCGTCGTGGAAGTGCGCGCCTTCTCGCAGCACCTCGGGCTCGTCACGCCGCCTGGGCATCCGCTGACGAAGCTCGGCAAACGGCCCCGGCTGCGCGACTGTCTCGACTACCCGCTTATCCTCATGACACCGGATACGGAGTTGCGGGCCATGGTGGATCAGATCGACCACCGCGAGCAACGCAAGGCGCGTCCGCTGGTGGAGACGAGTTCGGTTTCGATGGTGCGCCGACTCGTTGCGGACGGTGTCGGGATCGGCTTTCTGATTGCGGAGAATGTGGCGGAGGACGTAACCCAACGCAAGCTTGCGTGGACTGCGCTCGCCGACGCCGGCGCGAAGTCGTTCAGTTGCCTTTATCAGCGCTCAGATCTGACCACGACCGTTGCGATGAGCATGTTCCTGCAGTTCCTCGGCCACGCGATTGAGGCGACCGAGAGCCAGTTCCACGCTTCGACGCAATCCGGCCGCAAGCGTGGTCAGCGGGTCAAGTAAGGAATCCGGAAGAGTTCAGAGTTCGGTAGCGCGCTCAACGGCGAACCGCTCCAGACACGCCTGCCTGACTCTTTCGACCGACACGGCCCAGTCTTCGCCCACTGCCCGACGGAATAGCCGCAGCGTGTGCGGATACCACGGCGAATCGTTGCGTTCGTGCATCCAGCGCCAGTCGATGTCTTTCTCCGGCAGCATCACCCAGCATGGCTTGCCCAGCGACGCAGCCAGATGCGCCATGGACGTGTCCACGCAGATCACCAGATCGAGTTGTTCGATGATCGCGGCGCTGTCAGCGAAATCGTTCACTGCCGAGCCGAGTTCGAGCAGCGGCTGACCGGCGGGCGGGTTTTGCGCCTCGTCCTCGCCCTGGCCTTTTTGCAGACTCACGAAGCTCAGGCCCGGCACGCTCCAGAGCGGTGCGAGCGCGGCCAGCGTGGGGATCGACCGGTTTGCATCGTTATGGTGTTTCGCATTGCCTTTCCACACCAGCCCGATCTTGCGGCCGGGCGGCAGGGTCTCGAGCATCGGCCGCCATTTTTCGACGAGCGACGGCTCGGCCGCGAGACGGACCGGGCGCGGAATCGTGTCCACTACCGTACGCAAGTGCAGCGGCGCGCTGAGCAAGCTCGTCCAGCAGTCGTATGTCGATGCGGCTACATGGGCCAACGCCGTATCGTGATCGAGCACGGCATCCACACCGTCCACCGTAGCCATCAGCCGGTGCAAGGCAGGCTGGCACGCAAAGGCGATATGCGCGGCCCCTTGCGCCTTGAGCAGGGCGAAATAGCGGCTGAACTGGACCATGTCGCCGAGGCCGTCTTCCTGCCAGACCAGCAAGGATTTGTCGGCGAGCGAGTCGCCCGGCCATTGCGGACAGCTCAACATGGAACGCGTCTTGTGATGCACGAAACCCGGCTGGTCGTAGCGGCACTCGTACAGGCGCCAGCCCTCTTCAAAGCGGCCCATGCCGAGCACCAGCACAGCCAGACCGAACCTGGCGTCGCCGTAATCGGGGCGTAATGCGAGTGCCCGCAGGTAAGCGGCTTCGGCCTCCGGCAGCCGCTTGAGTTGCGCCAGCGCCGCGCCGACGTTGTAGTGAGCCTCGGCCAGATCCGGATGCAGCGCGAGCGCTTGTGCGAAGGCCTCGACAGCCTCCGGCAAACGGTCGAGCTGACGAAGCACGCAGCCCAGGTTGTTGTGCGCGTGAACGATGTCCGGCCGGCAGCGAATCGCCTCCCTGTAAGCCATTTCGGCTTCGGGCAGACGCTCCAGGCTGGTTAGCGCGAGGCCGAGGTTGTAGTGCGCCTCGGCATAGTTTGGGCGATGCGCGATTGCCGCACGGTACGCCGCCTCAGCCTCGGGCAGACGCTTGAGATCCGCCAGCACCGCGCCGAGGTTGAGGTGCGCCTCGGCGTAATCCGGGCGAATCGCCAGCGCGAGCCGGCAAGCCAGCTCGGCCTCGGGCAAACGGTACGTCGCCTTCAGTACGCCGCCGAGGTTATTGAGCGCTTCGGGATACTGGGGTTTGATGGTCAGTGCCTGCCGGTACGCGGCGTCCGCCTCGGCAACCCGGCCGAGTTCCATCAGCACGTTACCCAGGTTGTTGTGCGCCTCGGCATGTTCCGGCAGCCCGATCAGCGCCTCACGATAGGCCACTGCCGCCTCATCCAGGCGCCGCAGCTCGTGCAATACGATCGCCCGGTTGTAGTGCGCTTCTGCGTAGTCGGGGCGGATCGCGACCGCCTGACCATACGCTTCCTCCGCCTCTTCCCGGTAGCCCATCCCGTAGAGCACCGTGCCGAGATTGTTGTGCGCGTCGGCCTGGACGGGGCGCAGCGCGACCAGTTGACGATAGACCGCCTTGGCTGCCGACAGGCGGCCGTGCGATTTGAGCAGCATGCCGAGACTGCTGTACACCTCGGCATAGTCGGGTTTTGCGCGCAGACACTGGCGCCAGTAGGTTTCTGCGTCCGACAGATTGCCCATGCCGTACCAGCAGGCACCCGCAATATTCAACGCGTCGGCCCGTGCGTCTTCCTCCACTTCGTCTTGCGGTTCGAGGATCGGCTCCACCAGCGACCAGGCATCGGCGAATTGCCCGTTTTTGCAGAGCAATGCCGCCTGCTGATTGATGTCGGCTATCGAGGATGCGCTCGTCTGCGTGGCGGTCATGAGTCGTGGTAACGGGTTGCGGCGCTCGGGCCGGATCAATCGTGTTTTGCACGCCCTGTCCGGCGTTTTGCGTATCTGCGCGGCCGCGCAGGGGGACGAAGAGCCGGCAGGGAAAGCGGAACATTTACCACACAGATTAAGGGAAACGCTCAGGCTGTAACGCCCCGAAATGAGCCGGTTTCCGCCTTCTAATCCGGCGCTATAGACGGAATCACAGGAGAAAAGACCGCGCGGCAGTGCTAGAATCGCCCGCGTCTTTACGTTCACCACCATGACTCCACGCTCCCATAACCGCATGACCGCATGGCTTGGCCTGATCGCCATGTGGCTTGTCGTGTTCGCGCCGGTCGTGAGTCAGATGCTGGTATCGAACCGCGCGAACGAGCCCTACGCGGCGCTCTGTTCGGCGCTACAGCCGGCCAATCAAAGCCTGGTGAGCCAATCCACGCAGGCCAACCCGGCGCCTGTCCACCTCAGCCACGACGACGCCTTCGGCGCATGCGGCTACTGCCATCTGCTCCAGCATCACGTCGCCATGCCGAGCGTCGCAGCCGTTGAACCGCCGCTCGCGCTCGCGCTTGCCGGCACGGTGCCGCCCGCCCTCTCCACCCGCTTCACGCCGCTCGGCGCGTTCCCGTCCGGACGCCCAAGAGGCCCGCCCGCCGTTTCCTGATCGCTGTTGTTCCTGATCGCGCATTTGCCGCACCCGTTGAGGGGGCGCGCGATCGCCTGTCCAATGTATCAAGGAAACGTTCATGCTCAACTTCGCTCTGCGAAGGCTGCCCTTTTGCGCCCGGCGCATTCCCTCCGGCCGGCGGCCGCTGTCGTCGCTGTCGAATTTCCCGGCGTATTTTTCTGCGCTAGTTCCGGCCTTCGCACCGGCATTTATCGCCCCCCCGGCTCACGCGGAAAGCGCGCCTGCCGACGCCACGCTGCCTGCTGTTAGCGTCACCGCCAGCGCCAATGCCGTCGCCGCCCCGCGCGCCGTGGACCCTAACCTGCCGGCCTCCGTCGAGACCGTGACGCGCGAACAGTTCGACAACTGGAACGTCGTCAATACCGAAGACGTGTTGAAGTACATGCCGAACCTTGCCGTGCGCAAGCGTTTTATCGGCGATCTGAACTCGATCATCGCCGTACGCGGCACCAGCAATACGCAGAGCGCACGCGGTCTCGTTTACGCGGACGGCCTGCTGCTGAGCAATCTGCTCGGCAACAGTTATTCGTTTCCGCCGCGTTGGTCGATGGTGTTTCCCGACGAGATCCAGCAGGTCGACGTGATCTACGGACCGTTTTCCGCGCTCTATCCGGGCAATTCGCTAGGCGCCACGGTACTCATCAGCACCCGCATGCCGAAGAAGTTCGAAGCCGACGCGGACGTCAAAGCCTTCACCCAGCACTTCGGCCTGTTCGGTGTGAATCAGAATTTCAACGGCAGTGAGGCGAGCGCTTCGATCGGCGATCAGATCGGGAAGTTCTCGTATCGCCTGGGTGTGAATCACCTGGAGAACACGAGCCAGCCGCTGCAATTCGCCACGCTGGCCAAGTCGAGTACGCCCGCGAAAGCCGGCGACACACCGGTGACCGGCGCGTACTTCTACAACAACCAGACCAACACGCCGACTGCGGTGCTCGGCGTGAACGGCGAAGGGATCGAACACACCGTGCAGGACCAGTTCAAGCTGAAGATGCAGTACGACTTCACACCGACACTGCAAGCCGCCTTCACGCTCGGCTACTGGCACCAGACCTACAACAGCGCGACGTCGAGTTTCCTGCGCGATGCGAACGGCAATCCGGTATACAGCGGCAAAGTTGCGATCGGCGGCTACGAGTACACAATTCCGGCTGCCGCCCTCGCTCCGAGTCTCGGCTACAGCGAGAACTGGCTATACGGCCTCACGCTGAAGACGCGCAACGCCACCGGCTGGAATGGCGAAGCGATCGCTTCGTACTACGACGTCAGCAACAGCGTGGCACGCACCGCGAATTCGGGAGCGCCGGGCAACGGCCCCGGCACGGTGATCTTCGGCGACGGCACCGGCTGGAAAACGCTCGATCTGCGCACCACCTACACACCCGTCACGCCGCAAGCGGGCCTGACGAGTCACGCGCTGAGCTTCGGCTATCACTACGACAACTATTTCCTCGACAACGAGAGCTACAACACGCTGAACTGGCGCGACGGCGCGGCAACCTCGTTTGCCAACGCATTCAAGGGCAAGACGCAAACTCAGGCGCTGTACGCACAGGATGCCTGGCACTTTCTGCCGCGCTGGAAGCTGGTCTACGGCGTACGGTATGAAGACTGGCAAGCCTATGGCGGCTCGCAGGCGCTGCCGGGCAAAGCGTTCCCGTACAGCGACGCGAACCAGCATCATTTTTCGCCGAAGGCCTCGTTGTCGTTCGATGTCACTGACGATCTGACTTTGCGCGCATCGATTGGCCGCGCCTATCGCTTTCCGACGGTGGGCGAGATGTTCCAGGGGCAAATCAATGGCTCGTCGATCATCAACAACAATCCGAATCTGAAGCCCGAAGACGATCTCTCTAAAGAGTTGACCGCTGAATGGGCGCACTGGAACGGCGTGTTCCGCTTCTCGCTGTTTCAGGACGACGTGAAGAACACGATCTTCAGTCAGACCGATACGACCGTGATTCCGAACGTGACGAATTTCCAGAACATCGGCAAGGTGCGCTCGCGTGGCGTCGAAACGAGCTACTCGGGACAGGATGTATTCGTGCGCGGCCTCGATCTGCTGGCGAGCGTGGCGTACACGCAGTCGAAGATCATCGCGAACGCGCAGAACCCGGCGACGGTCGGCAAGTACTTCTATCGGATTCCGCTGTGGCGCGCGAATCTCGCCGCGACGTATCACATCGACGAACGTGCGGCGATCACGCTCGCCGCGCGCTACTCCGGCCGTGAATACAACACGCTCACCAATACCGACACCAATCCCAATGTATTCGGCGGCACCAGTTCGTACACGGTGGCGGACGCGAAATTCACGTTCAAGCCGACGAAGCTGAGTGAAGTCGGTATCGGCGTCGACAACATCTTCGACGCGCGCTACTTCGTCTATCACCCGTATCCGGGCCGCACGTTTTACGTCGAAGCGAAGTTGCGTATGTGAACACGCGATTGGCATGCGCGGTTTGCGCTCACGAGTTGCAAACCAGCGCATGCAGCGCTGCGCACCCGATCGACCCATTTCTGCTTCAGGAGGATTGAATGTCCACCACCACCGCACAACGCGCGACCTCGGCACCAGGCGCCGCGAACGCCGGCTACCGGACGCTCTGGCGCTGGCACTTTTACGCAGGACTCTTTGTGATGCCGTTTCTGGTCGTGCTCGCGATCACCGGCACGCTGTATTGCTTCCAGCCGCAAATCGAACCGCTGCTTTACCCGCACCGCCTGATCGTCGAACCGCAAGCCATGCCCAGGCTGACCGAAGACGCATTGCTCGCCAAAGCCCGCGCGGCGATGCCTGCCGACGCGCGCGCGGTGACGGCACCCATTGCGAGCGCACTGGAGCGCAGCACCGAGTTCATTTTTCGCCTCGCCGACGGCGAAAAACAGAGCGTCTATCTGAGCCCGTACAGCGGCGAAGTATTGGGCACGCTGAGCGTCGAGCACCGCTTCATGCAGGTGGACCGCATGCTTCACCGCAAGCTGCTGCTCGGCAAACCAGGTGAATTGCTGATGGAATTGGCCGCGTGCTGGACGCTAGTGATGATCGGCACCGGCATCGCACTCTGGTGGCCGCGTGAGAAGACCACCGCACGCGCGGCGCTGGTGCCGCGCTTCTCGCTGCGAGGACGTCCGCTCTGGAAGAATCTTCATGTCGTGATGGGTATCTGGCTCGCGCTCGGTGCGCTCATCTTCGTGCTGAGCGGTCTGCCGTGGACAGGCTCATGGGGTAAGCAGTTCAAAGCGCTCGCGACCGCCGCTAATCTTGGCGCGCCGCCGGGTTCGTGGGGTGGCTTGCCGTTGCGTTCTGCCCTGCCCGGCGTGCGTGCTGACAAGCATGCGGGTACTGCGGACGCAGGCGCCGAAACGCAGCAGGGCCACGGGGAACACAGCGCGCACCAGGCGAACATGGACTCGATGCCGGGCATGGTGATGGACGATCTGCCCTTGCCACTCACGCCGTGGGCTGTCGGCAACACGCCAGTGCCGCAATCCGCCGATGCGCACGCGGCGCAAGCGCTGCCGCTCGGACACATCGTTGACCTCGTCGCATCGCTGGGTGTTCAGAGCGGCTACGACATCGTGCTGCCTTCATCCGCGACAGGCGTCTACACCGTCTCGTACTTTCCCGCCGACCCGAAAGACGAGCGCACGCTGTACATCGACCAATACAGCGGCACGGTGCTGAAAGACATCCGTTACGGCGACTACGGCGCGGTGTCGAAGGCCGTGTCGTACGGCACGTCGTTGCATATGGGCCGCTATTTCGGCGTCGCCAATCAGATTCTCTGCGCTGTGATTTCGCTTGGCCTCGCGGGAATGGCTGTGACCGGCTTCGTGATGTGGTGGAAGCGCCGGCCGCAGCGCTCGCTCGGCGCACCCTCGCGCGAACGCGCCGCACCGCCGATGCGTGGCTGGAAAACCGGTCTCGTTCTGCTCGGCATAGTCTTTCCATTGATGGGCGCCACGCTACTCGCAGTGTGGCTTGCCGACCGTACTATTTTTGGCCGCGCTACGCGGCAACCTGCTTAACGCCTCATTTCCGCCGCTAAAAACAAGGAACACATCATGAAGACGTCACGCAACCTTCTCCTCGCCGCCTTGCTGTGCGGATCATCCGTTCAGGCCTTCGCCGGCGCCGCGGCAACCGTGAGCGTATCGGATTGCTGGATCCGCGCGTTGCCGGGTGACCTGCCATCGGGCGGCTATTTCAAGGCCGGCAATACGGGCGATCAACCGGTCAATCTCACCGGCATCAGCACTGAAGCTTTCGGCATGGCCATGCTGCATCAGACGCAAAGCCAGGGAAGCACGTCTTCCATGGCGATGGTCCATCAGGTGGCGGTGCCCGCGCACGGCTCGCTCGTCTTTGCACCGGGCAACTATCACGTGATGCTGGAACAGCCGAAACAGCCGCTCAAGATCGGCACGACGATCCCGCTGACGTTCTCGTTCAGCGACGGCGAGAAAGTCACCGCCTCCTGTGCCGTGAAAAGCGCGAGTACGATGAGCCAGTAACATGCCGGATAATTCATGCGGCAGGCTTAAAATCGGCTTACGTATGGCCCCGGCGCCACGAATCAGGCGCACCGTCCCAGCCCCGAAGCAGCCGATAGCGAAGCGACGGTTGAAATGGTGCGGCGAGTAATCCATCGCCGCTTACTCAGGAGAAGCAAATTGAACTCGAAACTTAGCCGGCCGGCATTGATCGCCGCGGCCCTCGCAGGACTCGCGGCCACCGGCATCAGCGCAGCGCATGCGGACGAGAGGGTTCAGTGCTTTGGCGTCGCCAAGGCCGGCCAGAACGACTGCGCGAGCAAGACCGGTGTGCACGGTTGCGCCGGTGAGGCCAAGGTCGACAACGACAAAGGCGACTTCAAGACCGTGCCGAAAGGAACCTGCCAGAAGATGGGCGGCAAGTTCGACGAACAGCATTCCTGATGCCCATGCGGCGCTCCTGTGCCAGTCGGGGCCGATGATGCATCCCCCCGTTCCTTCTGCCTGCGCGCCGCCCGGCATCGGTATCGGTTTGCGTCATGCCCATTACCGCGACTTCCTCGGTGCTACGCCGGCGGTCGACTGGGTCGAGGTGCACAGTGAAAACTATTTCGGCGACGGCGGCTTCGATTTGCACGTGCTCGACACCGTGCGACGCGACCTGCCCGTCAGTTTGCACGGGGTTGGTCTCGGGCTTGGCTCGGCGAAACAGCTCGACCTCGCTCACGTTGCGAAGCTCAAACGTCTGATCGAGCGAATCGAGCCGGCTGTCGTCTCTGAGCATCTTTGCTGGGGCGCGACATCGGCTGGCTATCTGAACGATCTTTTGCCGATGCCCTTGACTGAGGCGGCGCTCGCGCTGCTCTCCGTGCGTGTCAGCGAACTACAGGACGCGCTCGGCCGGCCGGTTCTATTGGAAAACGTCTCCACCTACGTTCGATTCCGCGACGATCAGTACGGCGAGACGGCATTTCTTGCCGAACTCGCGTCACGCACGGGTTGTGGCGTATTGCTCGACGTGAACAACCTGTATGTGAACCAATGCAATCATGGAAAGGACGCCGTCGCGGCCATGAACGCGCTGGCGATCGGCACGATTGGTGAAATTCATCTTGCTGGTCATCGCGTGACGGACATCGCCGTCATCGACGATCACGGCTCACGTGTCGCGAACGAAGTCTGGGCGCTTTATGAGTACGCACTGCAGCGGTTCGGTACGATACCGACGCTGATCGAGTGGGATACCGATGTACCGGCGTTAAGCGTTTTACTCGACGAGGCAGGTCGCGCACGCGATATCCAGAAAACCGTTCACGGCGGGCGATCGGCACTCAGCCCTTCGACTCAATACGAAGCCGGCAATGCGCACACCGCTTGAGTCACTGCAGCGCATGTTTGCCGAATCGCTTGAAGGCGAACAGCGGCCTGTGCTTTCGCAACTGCAATGCACGGGGCGTGGAGTCGATTACGCGGAAGGTCGCGCGGACAGTTCTGGATGCGCCGCTGAACAAACACCCGGCGTCAGCGGCGATGGCAATGGCGCCGCCAACGAACTCGCGGACAATCTGCGCCGACGCATCGACCTCTATCGGAGTAGCATTCGCGCCAATCAGCGGACCGCACTCGCGAGTGCGTATCCAGTCCTGTTAGCGCTAGTCGGCGAAGACTACTTCGATGCGTTGTCAGTGGTTTACGCAGAAGCCCATCCGTCACAGAGCGGCGACCTCAATCGCTTCGGCGCAGCGCTACCGGCTTTCATCGAAACCTACGAACAAGCCCCCCGTTTCCGCTATTTCGCCGACCTCGCGTGTCTCGAGTGGTCGCTGCATCTGGCCTACTTTGCCGCCGACGCTAACGCGCTCACGCAAGTGGAATGG
Source organism: Paraburkholderia sediminicola (assembly GCF_902859805.1). GTDB lineage: Bacteria > Pseudomonadota > Gammaproteobacteria > Burkholderiales > Burkholderiaceae > Paraburkholderia > Paraburkholderia sediminicola. The sequence continues at coordinate 190,108 of NZ_CADIKC010000001.1, forward strand.
GCCGCCATCCGCCCCGAGGAGTTGCTCGAAGCGAAACTGGCTGTGCATCCCGCCTGCGCGCTCATCGCTTCACCCTATGCGATTGCCGAGATCTGGGCAGCGCACCAGCCAGGCGGCTCCTTTCCGGCAAATCCCGAGTCACCGACCCATGCACTGGTCGTGCGACCACAATGGCGGCCGCAGATACTCGTTCAATGCCCCGCCGCACATGCTGCTTTCGATGCCTTGCAACGCGGAGCGACGCTCAATGACGCGCTCGACTCGGCGTTTGCAATCGATGCCGAATTCAATTTCACGTCGCAATGGCGCGCGTGGATCGCAGCCTCGGCGATTACAGGCCTCCAGCCCTTTTAAGCAGACCGCAGACCGCCCAGCCGGCGCCAGTGCCGGCGCCAGTGCCTTAACAACCTGCCGAACCTGTCCATCCAGAAGAATTTCGACCGCACCGTTGCCCTGTCCGCTCGTTTACGTTAAATTATGCTCGATTATGATCGTTTCGCAACCGAGCAGGGTAAAGTCATGCAACGAACGCGACAGGACGCAGTGGACGGGCTTCTGCCCGAGGAACGGGAGCGGCTGATTCTGGAACGGCTGCGGGCACAGGGCCGCGTATTGGCATCCGAACTCGCTGCCGAATTCCAAACATCTGAACATACGGTCCGCCGCCACTTGCGCGAGCTGGCCGATCAGGGCCATTGCAAGCGCGTGTATGGCGGCGCCCTGCTGATCTCGCCTGCCGGCGTAGACGCCTCGGTCCGCATGCACGAAGCCGTGGATCGCAAGGCCTGCCTCGCCGTCGTCGCTGCGTCCATCGTCCGGCCCAAGCAGATCATTTTGCTGGACACCGGGTCGACCAACGTCGCGATTGCCGCGGCACTCCCGGACAACGCCGATCTAACCGTCGTGACGAACTCGCCCGAGGCTTGCGCGCGGCTCCTGAACCGGCCGGGCTTCGACATCATTCTTGTCGGCGGCCGCATCGCGCGGCACGCAGCCGGCGCGACCGGCGCCACAGCCTTGCTGCAGATCCAGCAGATCAAGGCCGACCTCTGCTTTCTGGGTGCGTGCGCGTTCGATCCAGACGAAGGCGTCGCCGCGTTCGACGCTGAAGAGGCCGAACTCAAACGGGCGATGGTGCAGGCAAGCAGCCAGGTCGCCATCGCCGTCACTTCGGAAAAACTGATGACTGCTGCGCCGTTTTACGTTGCGCCGGCGCGCGCCGTGGACCACCTGTTCGTCGAAGCGGATGTGACGGCCGCGCGGCGTGCCCAACTCGCAGCGGTGTGCGACAACGTGATGGTGGCGCGCTCATGAAAGTACTCGCTAATCCGGCCGGCACATCGTTCACGAAACCGCTCAAGGAGCGGGTCGCCACCCTCGGCGTGTTTCTCGCCAATGGATTCGGGATCGGCGCCTGGGCAGTCGAAGTGCCGCGCATCAAGGAAAGCCTGTCGCTCAGCGACACGTCGTTGGGGATCGCGTTGTTCGCCTTCGCGCTAGGGGCCATCATTGCGATGCCGCTGGCCGGACAGCTGGCGCCGCGCTTCGGCAGCGGCCGGGCCACCGCGCTGCTCGGCGCTGCGTTTGTCATCGCGCTGCCGCTGCCCGCCTTCGCACCGAACCTGGCGACGCTGTGTATCGTGCTCCTCGCGCTCGGCGCAGCGAACGGCGCGCTCGACGTCTCGATGAACGGCCACGCCAGCACAATCGAAACGCAGTGGAAGTCGCCCATCATGTCGTCGTTTCATGCGGCGTGGAGTGCGGGCGGCCTGCTCGGCGCGGCGACGGGCGCCATGCTTCAGAAAAACGGTATTGGCGTAATCGGCGCTCTCGCGCTGCCGGACGTTTTCATCGCCGTCCTCATGGCCGCTGCAGCGATGCTGGCATTGCGTGATCTCGGTCCGCGCGCGGCCGCGTCCTCGAGTGGCTTCGCATTGCCCAACGCCAAAGTGATGAAGCTTGCGCTGCTCGCGTTCCTTTGCATGATGGTGGAAGGCGCGGTGGCTGACTGGAGCGCGGTGTATTTGCGCGCTACCTTGACCGAAGCGGCCAGCGTCGCGGCGGTCGGCTATTCCGCGTTTGCATTCTCGATGGCGGCTTGCCGCATCGTCGGCGATGTGTCCGTGCGGCGCTTCGGTTCGAACAAGGTGGTCGGCTTCGGCGGCCTGCTGGCGGCGGCCGGACTCGCGCTGGTGTTGAGCCTGCCGACCGTGCTCACGGCTTGCGTGGGCTTTGCCATGGTCGGCGTCGGTCTCGCGAATATCGTCCCGGTGATTTTCAGCGCGGCGGGCCGCTCGACCGATACGCCGGCTGTTGGTGTTTCGATGGCGGCCACCGCGGGTTATGCCGGTTTTTTGGTGGGTCCGCCGTTGATCGGACTCGGTGCAGGTTTGCTTGGCTTGCGCGTGGCGCTATGCGTGCTCGTCGTGGCTACCATGGTTGTTTGTTTGACGGGGGGCAAGGCGGTGCGTGGTGGGAGTGCTGGTTAGAACACGCCGGGCTTGCGAAAGCAGCGGCCAGCTCAGCGCGCCCAGCAGTGAACGCGGTTGCGCGCCGTCGTCCAGACCGGTGGCCGGCCATTCGTGCTTCGAGGGCACCCAGAGGGTGCCGAACAGGTGATCCCACAGCGGCAGTAATTGCGTGAAGTTGTGGTCGTAATGCTCGGTGCGATTCGAGTGATGCAGGCGATGGTATTGCGGATTGTTGACCCACGTCGTGAAGCGCCCCAGGTCGATGCGCAGATTCATATGCGCGAAGTAATTGCCGAACATGAAAATGATCCCGGTCACGCCGACGATCCACGGCTCGACCCTGAACAGCACGCCGACCACTGGATAGAGCAGGCATCCCTTGAGGAGCACCTCGAGCCAGTGATGCCTGAACGTCACCGTGATATTGAACTCGGCGGCACTGTGGTGCAGTGAATGCAGCTTCCACAGCACAGGCCATGCATGCTGCAAGCGGTGAAACGCATACTCCAGCACATCGAACGTCAATAGTACGATTACGATGGACGCCAACGCGCCCCATCCCCGCGAGGCCAGCACGACCCAGCCTCCGCCGAGCGCATTGACTAATGCGACACTGATCATCGCCATGAGCGGCCGCATGACTTCCGCGAATGCCATATACAGCGCCGCGTAGGCGACGTTAAAGCGCATCCCGGCGCGCGATTGCAATAAGTCGGCCGGCCAGCGGCGCTCCAGTGCCCCGCCCACGCCCATCATCAGCAGGGCGAGCGCGAAGGCGCCCAGCCAGTGGCTCGCGTGGTGCAGCAGTTCAGAAAATCCGCCCGATGCAAACATGTGATTTCCCAGTCAATACGGTACGCTCAATCGCCTGGCCGCCCAACCTGGCCCGCGCAGGGTCGAGAACATTGGCCCATGACCTGCGGCGCGAACTGGCACGCTTACACGATCATATTCTGCAAACCGAAGTTCGTCAGCAGGAAGCCGATGTCCGCGATGAATTAGCCGAGACACATTGGCTGCCGGACGAACCGGTACGCGCGTGACCAGCGACATGTCCACTGTCACGCATGAGGCCGCCACGAGCAACAGCAGTGTGATGCGTGTGGGCGCCGCGGCAGTTTCGCACGCGTTACCCGGCATGGTGTGGGCGCTCACTGGAGAGTCGGTGTCATGGTGCGCTCACTGCGAAATACGAAGGATTTGCGACGCCAGCTGCGAAAAGCATGGCGCCAGGTCCCCGGGTGTCGCCGCGTGGCAATACACGCCTACCGGCTGCTTCGAGTTGTAGCAGCGCGGTAGCGAATCGGGTGTATTCGCCATGCATTTGAGAACGTCCTGGCCCAACTCGTTATCGGGGCCTGCGGGTTGCACTAGCTGCGGGCCCAAGCCGAGCGTGAACACATAGATGTTGTTGTTGCGTGCGTCCGCTGCCATCGCTTCGAGCAGGTTGCGTGAGGCTCGATTGACATTCTGATAGGTGACGGCCGCCGTGACAACGCGCGGACTATTCGTGATGATCGGAAAGGTCGTGTCGGTCGGATTGTGCGCATTGTAGTAGGCGGGAAGTGACGGGATGAAACTGCTCGAATCGCCCTCCAGATCCGAGTCGTAACACGGCGAACTAAACGCTGTCTGCAACTGATCGAAGCGCCACAGCCCGCTCATCTTGCCTTTACTGTCGGGCGACGCTATCGTGCCAACGAGGTTGTTACACGCCTTGGCCTTCTTCGCAAACGTAAACGCCGACGCAAAGCTATTCGGCGCACCATCGGAAAAGAACACGATCACGCGTAGACTCGACGGATTCTGCAACTTGTTCATCTGATTACGCGCATTCCAGAACGCTTCCGAGGAATTGGTGCTGCCAGAGAAGCTATATTTCTGGATTTGCGACGTCATCGTCGCGCGCTCGAAACCACGTGAGCTGTCCAGTTTGAACGGCGTGTCGATGATAGTGCCGTAAGCGAAATGCATCAGGGCGACCCGGTCGTTCGTGATGTCAAAGCTGTTCAGGAACGAGATGGCGTTCGCTCGCACCACGGGTGGCTCGGTCGGGTCCGTTCCCATCGACCCAGTCGTATCGATCACAAACGCCATATCGAGCGTCTTGCGGATCGCCTGCGAAGATGCGCTAACGTTCAGCACCTTGAACCCAAGCGTCTGCATGAAGGTGACCGGCACCTGGGCCTGCGCCGACATGCCGATCGTCACGGTCCCCTGATTATCGAACACGACTGAGGGCGTACCGGCCGTTGCCGTCGAGCCGAGAAAGCCGGCCGGATAGTTGGCCGCAAAAAACGCATTGGCGGCCTGCGTCGCGTTCGTGGTCTGCTCTGACTTATTGTTGCCGCGCGTGACGGCCTGGCCCGCGGCGACTACCGCGCCGTCGGTGGCGGCATCGAGCCGCGCCCGAATCATGTAGCCGAGACCCGAATCGATTGCGAGGCCAACAATGCCCAGCAACGCGACCAGCGATACCGCGACAAGGATACTGATCGAGCCTTTCTGATGTTTGCATGGCGCTGTTTTCATTCCATCCCCCGACCTGCTTTTATTTTGAATCAGAACACCGTCATCGCATACAGATTCGGCGACAGCGCCGGTGTCGTGACACCGCCACCCAGATTTAACGATCCGATCAGCGGTGTTTGCAGATAAAACGCTTCGACGGCGTACGCAATCTGCCCGCTCGATAGGTTGCCTTGCAACAGATTCACGACCGGCGAGTTGCTGCCTGGCGCGGGCAAGCCGCTGCAACTACCCGTGCCATCGGTGGCCCAGCTCGTGCTCGTGCCGCTGCTGCTGCCACAGGTCCACAGTTTGCTTGCCGGAAAGTAGTTGCCGCCGGTCCAGCGATACTGCGCGACCACCACCCCGGTGCAGTTGTTGCCGTTGGCGTCGCAGTTGTTGTTGCCCATGATCTCAGTGATGTAGACCATGCCGTTCGCGTTCATGTTGAGCGGCGGCGTGGTCGCGGTGAGCGACGACATGATGGTCTGCATCGGATACGTCAGAGACGCGCGCGACGACAGGTTCGCCCCTTCGCGGCTCACGCTGATCAGAATCATCTGCGCCTGGATGTTGCGCGCGACGTCGACGACCGGCAGCGCAAGCGCAACGAGTATCGGCAGCAATAGCGCCAGTTCCACGCTGACGATACCCGTGGCCTTGCCGCGGCTCCTCCCCCATGGTTTTGTCTTCATGTTAGAAGCCCTCGTTGCGCATCGTCGTCGCGACGCTAAAGCTATATTGGCCTCCGGCGAAGAACGGGCTGACCAACGGCGTCAGCAACGGCCAGATGCAATTGATCTGCAACACCACGATGTCGCCAGGACTGCCGAACATGCTGGATCCGTAGCTCGCCTGGGTGTTATAGCTTTGCGTCACGCCGTTGATCGTAATCGTATAGCTGGGTGACACCATGTTGTACAAACCCATTGAACTATCCTTGATCTCCTGGACGATCGCGAGATAACGCTGCTGATTGGTCGCGTTCGGGTCGAGGTTGCTTTGACCGGTCACTGAATAGCGTGCGCCCTCGCGCACTGCATATTGCATCGTCAGGTTGACCCACAGCGCGATCCCCAAATCCATCGCAATGCACAGCAGCAGAAGCAGCACCGGAGCAAGCAGCGCAAACTCAACAGTGACGACACCACGCTGTTTGAGCGTTCGCTTCGGCGCTTGCTTCAATTGCGGACGAGCAATTTTCATATCGTCTCCTCGTTGAGGGTCACCAGGTATCGTCATCGAGGCCGGCATGGGGTCCATGCTTCCCTAGATGCCACTCATCGTGGGCACCAGCTGGCGTATCACCTGGATCGCTGCCGGACCAATCAATACCGTAACCAATGCGGGAAAGATAAAGAACATCAGCGGAAACAGTAACTTGAGCGCGATCTTGGCAGCCTTCTCTTCAGCGCGCATGCGGCGTTTGGTGCGCAGGTTGTCTGTATAGACACGCAGCGAATCGCCGACGCTGGTGCCGAATCGATCGGCCTGAATCAGCATCGCAGCGAGCGTGTCGATATCTTCGACGCCGGTGCGCAGCGACAGGTTGCGCAGCGCCTTATCGCGTCCCGAACCGGCACGCAGTTCGAGCAACACCAACTCGAATTCGTCTTTCAGCGCGTGGCTTCTTACGCCGATTTCCCGTGTGACGCGCATCATAGCCGCGTCGAGGCCAAGGCCGGCCTCCACACAGACGGTCATCAGATCAAGCGCATCAGGCAGATCCTCGAACAGCTTGCGCTGCCGTTGTTCGATCATGCGTGAAAGGACCAGGTTCGGCAGATAGAAACCGAGCGCCGACGCAGCGAGCACTGCAAGCAGCAGCAACATGCGCCGCTCAGGGGTGAACAGGCTTCCGCAAAAAATCAGGGCTATGGCCGGCAACACCAGCGCCAGCAGGGTCTTCGCGGCGAAATAAAGCGCCGGGGCGGACGGATTGCGGATGCCTGCATTGGCAAACCGCAACCGGAGCGTCGACTTGTCCCAATCTTCTTTCGGCAAAGAAAGTTTTGCGACATGGTGGGACATTTTCGTGACGGTTTCGACCCACGTATTCTGTTTGCCCGAGTCGGACTCGTCGAGGGACGCCGGTGCACCGACATGATCGATACGCCGTTGCAATGGATCGGGCCGCAACAGCATCATCGCCTTCAGCATGGCGCCGAACACTATGAGAAACATCAGGCCCAGCATGACGATTTGTTCGGTTCTCATGGTCTGCGGGCTGCCCCGCCCTCCTCGATTCGTTGTTACCCGATGCGCCGGCTTGAAATCGTTCCGATCCCGCGACTACACGCGGATACGTATCACCTTGCGCATCCACAAGATGCCGAATAGCATCATCGTGAGCGCAGACACGGCAAGACGGATGCCGGTCGGATCGGCCCAGAACACTTTGATATATCCCGGGTTGAGCAGGGACAGTACCCCTACGACGACGAACGGCAGCAAGCCGAGAATCCATGCCGACAGCCGCCCCTCCGCCGACAGCACTCGCACCTTGCCCAGCAGCTTCAGGCGCTCGCGAATAATGTTGCTGATGCAACCGAGGATCTCCGCGAGGTTGCCACCCGCCTCGCGCTGGATCAGCACGGCGATCACAAAATAACGAAGATCGTCCACCGGCACCCGGTTCACCATGTTCAGCAGCGCATCGTTCATCGACACGCCGTAATTGATCTCGTCGAATGCCAGCGCAAACTCTCCGCCAAGTGGATTGGGAAGTTCTTCGCCGACCATCCCAAGCGCAGCGGGAAACGAGTGCCCGGCGCGCAGCGCACGGCCAATCAGATCGGCGGCGTCCGGCAGTTGTCGCTCCAGCTGCAACACACGTTTGCCGCGCTTGCGGCGCAGGACCATCAGCGGCAGCAGCGCGCTCGCGCCGGCGAGTCCGAGCATCACGGTCCATGGCACATGCAGCACGAATCCGATGAACAGCCCCGTGAGCCCGGACAGGAGCGCATAGGTCACAAAACGCGCTACCGACCACGTGAGCCCCGACTGTTGCAACTGGCGGTCAAGCGTATGCACGCGCGGCAAAACCAGCAGAAGCCGGGTGAGCGCTGGCGATTCGCTCAGCATGCGTTGCTTCAGAATCGACAGTTGCTCCGCGCTCACATTGCCGCCCGCGGACAATGCGCGGATGCGCTCGTCCATGCGCTTGACGACAGGGCCATGATGGCTGCTCCAGAACAGGTAGATGCTCTCGATCAGCAGCACGATCGCCAGAAACGCCAGAACCGCGAAACCGATAAACGATGTGTTCATGCTCGACTCCTTGGACGACGCGGACCTTGCGGTTCGCGTCGTGTGCTTACACGTCCAGATGCCGCGTGGGATCGAACATCTGATCGGGCAGCGTGATACCGAAGCCGGCCAGCCGGTCGCAGAACTTCGGGCGAACGCCGGTCGCGCAGAAGTAACCTTTGATCATGCCGTTTTCGTCGACACCGGTACGCTTGAACGTAAAGATCTCCTGCATGTTGATGATGTCGCCCTCCATGCCGGTGATTTCCTGAATGCTCATCAACTTGCGGCGGCCATCCGTGAGCCGCGACGCCTGCACGACCACCGTGATCGCCGAGGCGATCTGCTGGCGGATCGCCTTGATCGGCATCGTCAGGCCGGCCATGCCAACCATGTTTTCCAGCCGTGTCAAACCATCGCGCGGTGTATTCGCATGCAGCGTCGCCATCGAACCTTCGTGGCCGGTGTTCATCGCGTGCAGCATGTCAAGCGCTTCGGCGCCCCGCACCTCGCCCAGTACGATGCGATCGGGCCGCATCCGCAGCGCATTGCGCACCAGCGAACGCTGCGAAATTTCGCCCTTGCCTTCAATATTCGGCGGACGCGTTTCGAGGCGCAGCACGTGTTGCTGGCGCAGTTGCAGTTCCGCCGCGTCTTCGATCGTGACAATCCGCTCGTCGTCGGGAATGAAACCGGACAGCAGATTCAGCAAGGTCGTTTTGCCGCTGCCAGTGCCGCCCGAAATCAGCACGTTGAGCTTCGACTTGATCAGCGCTTCGAGTAGTTGCGCCATCGCCGGCGTGAAGCTCTGGTTGTTCACCATATCGGTCACGGTCAGCGGATTCACCGCGAAGCGGCGAATTGACACCAGGGGGCCGTCGATCGCCGACGGCGGAATGATCGCGTTGACGCGTGAGCCGTCCGGCAGGCGTGCATCGACCATCGGTGTCGATTCGTCGATGCGCCGGCCTACCCGTGAGACGATCCGCTCGATGATTTTCATCAAATGAGCATCATCGTAGAAGGTCACGTCGGTGTGTTCGAGGCGGCCGCGGCGTTCGACGTACACGTGCTGTGACGTGTTGACCAGAATGTCGGAAATGGTCGGATCGCTAAGCAGCGGTTCGAGCGGCCCGAGTCCGACCATCTCGTCATGCACGTCCTGCGCAAGCCGGCGGCGCTCCAGCTCGTTCATCGGAATCTTGTCTTCCTCGACAATGCGCTCGACGAGTTGCGCCAGTTCGCGCTTGACTTGCTCAGGTGAAAGGCGTTGCAGCTTGTCCAGTTCGACGCGCTCGATGATCGTTTGATGAATATTCATCTTGAGCTGCTGATACGCGCGCCGCGCCGCAAGGCTCTCGGCGGCGACGCCTGCCGCTGCCGCGCCCGCCGTATCTGCCGGCATAAATCCGTTCTGGATCGACATCTGTTCGCGCAATGACATGATGGTCTCCGCTGCCGTTAGCCGGTCAGTGTTCAGTCTTCAACTGTTGAAGGGGATTTGGCCGGGTCGCGAAGAGGCGGCTCAGCACGCCTTTGCGCGGCGCCGCGACGACCGGCCACAACGTTTCGGCGAGCAGAACGATCCCTTGGGCGAGCGCACTGCCCTTGGCCGTCGTGACGATCGGTATGCCGTGATTAAGCGCGTCGTTCGCGTGTTTTTCGTCGCGCGGCAACTGATGCGCGGCTTTGGCGCCAAGTGTTTCCTCGAGCGTCGCCAGGCTGATACGTGCGTTCTTGTCGTACTGGTTCACGATCAGCCGCACCTTACTCGCCGAATAACCGAGTTCCTTGAAGATATCGAGCATGCGGCGCCCGGAATGCAGATAGAGAATGTTCTGCCGTATCACCATGCAAATCGAGTCGCTGTGATCGAGCACATGAATCGCGAGCGGGTTGATACTCTGCCCGACATCGACGATGACCGCGTCGTACTGTTCACGCACCAGCGCGAACATCCGTTCCAGATGTGCAGGGCGCAGCTCGGCTGCTTTGACCGGATCGCCAGCACCGGCCAGCACGTCCAGATTCGGGTGAACGTGCATCACGCAGGCTTCGAAGAAAGCGGCGTCGAGCCGGTCGATCTGCGAGCACAGATCGGCGAGCGTCGCCGGCGGCGCCTTGTCGGCCACCAGTAGGCTCGCGTCGGCAAACTGCTGGTTCAGGTCGATCAGCAACACGCGCTTTTCGCGCTGCGCGGCGAGGGTGTACGCGAGGTTTACGGCGATCAGCGTGGTGCCGCTGCCGCCCTTGCACGAGCTCACCGATACCATGCGTCCTTCGCGGCGCAATCCTGCGTTTTTCTTATTGGAGACATGCGTGAGCGCGTTGACGATTTCGCGTTCATCCAGCGGCCACGACAACACGTGCCGCACGCCGGCGCGCATCGCAGCCATCAGGAGATTGGTCGACGGCGCGGGCGTGATCAGCATGCAATGCAGATGCGGCGTCTGCACGAGCGCCTCCTCGATGCCGCTCAGTTCGCGCTCCGTCAGATCGACGTCGTCGACGATCAACAGATCCGCCGTCTTGACCGCCGGGGCATGCGCGCGCAAGTTGCGCGCCTCTCCGTGCACGGTGCGCAGGCGATAGGCCACGCCGCTTGCTTCGAGCCGTGCGCCGATGTGCGTCGAGCGTTCCGCGCTGGACGAAATCAGGAGGATGTCGATCATTTCAAGTCTCCGCTGACCCTGCAAGGTTCTGTTGCCAGAACCTGTTTCAGTAACTACTGCTCGAGCCGACGCCGATCGTGAACATATTCGTTGGCGGTGTCGGCGCGGTGAACGATTTGGCGTAGCCCTTCTGTCCGGCTACCGCCGCCGTACCGTCGATGCCCGACACCGGATCGGTGTTGGCCGAGGCTTCCGGATTGAGTGTCTGCATTGCCTTGAGCTGGTTGACCGAATCGCCGAAGGTCGCGTCCCAGTGGGGTGTCGAGGTGAGGCACCCGGCGAGCGTTACAGTCACGCCAGCGCACAACGCGAGGCGGATCAGTGTGGGAATGGTTTTCATGTCGATCTCCGAATAACCGTTAGATGCGCGCTTCTATCACCGCGCCGCGTGTGAGTCGGCGTCCGCGGGGAGCGTCGCACTGACCACCGCCGCGGCGGGGACCGGTTCGCTACGCGGCGCGTCATTGGGTTTGGTGGACGTGAGCGGCTGCGAGTCGGGCGTGCCGTGGTCGTCGTCCGGTGCCGGTACCCGAGCGGGCCCGGAGACCGGTACCGTGTTGCGATCAGGGGCAGGCGCCGGTTGCGGCGGCAGCGTCGGCGCAACCAGTACGGGCGACGTCGTTGTAGCGGCCGATGAAGCGCCTGCCGCCGGCGTCGCGCGCTTCTTGCCTTCCATGTTGCCGGTCAGATAGACGTTGGCTTCGCCCGCATCGCCGAACCCGTCAGTTGGCAGCGGATAGTTTCGCGGCAGCGGTTTCGCAAGGCGCGGCGTGACCACGAACACCAGTTCCGTCTTGTCCTGTTCGTAACTCGTGCTCCGGAACAGCGCGCCTAGCACCGGAAGTTCGCCCGCTCCTGGCAGACCCTTGAGCGTGCCGGTCACGCTGCTTTTGAGCAGACCGCCAATCGCGAAACTCTGGCCGTCGTAGACCTGCAGCGTGGTCGAGGCGCGGCGGGTTGTGATCAGTGGCAGGATCGTTGTGTTGTTGGAGTTGCCAGCGGTGACCGCAACGCCTGTCGACGACAGTTCCGATACTTCCGGTGCGACCTTCAGGTTGATGCGGCCGCCTTCGAGCACGGTCGGCGTAAAGGTCAGGCCGACGCCGTATTGCTCTTCCTGCAGCACGATCGTCGTGCCGTTCGCACCGTTGCTTTGCGGCACCGGAATGTAGACCTTGCCGCCCGCGAGGAAACTCGCTTCCTGGCCGCTGATCGCCATCAGGTTCGGCTCGGCGAGAATCTTCACGAGTTGATCAGTTTTCTGGGCGTCAAACGCCAGCTTCAGCGGCGAGTTGTTGGCCTTCGATGCTGTGATGGCGCTAAGCCCACCCGACAGGAAATCCGCCAGCAAGCCAAAACTCCAGCTGCCGAAGCCGCCATTGATGTTAGCTGCCATGCCAAGTTGGTCGATGAGCGTCTTCGACACTTCGGCAACCTTCACCTCGAGCATCACCTGCTGAGGCGCGGCGATATGCATCATATTGATGATGCGTTCCGAATTGCCGCCTCCTAACGACGGCGGCGGCTGGATAGCCAGGCGCGCCCCGCCGATCGGCAGCGGCCCCGCAGCCGGCGCGGCGCTCGGCACGGCCGCGGTAGGACGCGCCACAAACGCATGCGCGAGTTCGACGATGCGCTCAGCTTTCACCGAGTCCGACACCACGCCCGTCAGCACCAGCGTGTCGGCAGCGGCCTTCACCTGCACACCGGTTTCTTCAGGCATCAGCACCGCGAGTGTCTGTTGCAGGCCGGCCGGGTCTGCGCCGACATTCACGTCGATGATCGTGCACGAGCCGCTCTTGCCCTGCACGATCATGTTGGTTGTACCAACGTCAGACCCGAGCAGATAGAGGGTTGTCGGCGACACCAGCATCGCCTGCACGATCGATGGGTTACCAACCGTGCGCGTACGCACGGGCTCACGCAGATCGACCATGGTCGACTTGCCAACAGGAATCTGTACCGACGTATGGTCAGCGACGGGCCCTGTGCAGCTCGGGCCTCTGCCGGCTTGCGACGAGCCGTTGGTAGGCGCGCCGCTGCCGCTCATGCCGATGGTCAGATGCACCGGCCCGCTGGCCGCAACGGTAAGCGGTGTATCCGGCAGCGCCGGCACGTTCTGCCCGGCGGCCTGCGCGGCGGGCAACGCCCACAGGCAGGTACCGATCAGCCCGCATGCGCTCGCCTGAGCGATCCGCAGCCGGGTCCTGGGTTGCGTGACGTGCGGAGCACTCGTCGCATTCGCGCGATGATTCGGTCTGGCGTTCATGTCCTACCCCCGTAATGGCGCCGTTTGTCACGGCTTGCAGGCTGAGCCTGTCAGAAGCATTCTTGTCTTGAATCTGCACCGTCAAGCACCCGTACGCAGTTGCCTGGCGCCCGCGCTGCTACTTTGCGTACGATGCGTGCCACCGGTGCCGGTTCAGGTGCCACCGGTACGGCCACCGGAATCTTCAGTAGCGACGCCTTGGTGGCGCCGATCGTGTCGGTAGCTTGTGGGTCGATCTGATTGCGCAACACAAGGGAAAGCGTGCCGATGCTGCGCGCCAGGTCGATCTTTTCAGCCTGCTCGGGCGACACTTCGAGCGTCACCGCATCGACGACTTTCGGTTTGGTCTCGTCGCGTCCAACTTCCTGCGCGACCGCAAGGACGAGAATCTTTTCGAGCACGATCTTCGAAATGTTCTGATCGCGCTGCGTGCTCGGGTCCTTGCTGTCTTTCTGTGTATTAACGATGATGTCGACGTAGTTGCCCGGCAATGCGAAGCCGGCGACACCGATCACATCGTTCACACGCACTGTGATCGCGCGCTTGCCTTCGTTGATGACCGCCGACAAACCGCCGAGCGTGCCGACCGGCGAGAGCTTCGCCTCGAGGATCGGCTCGCCGTGCAAGAGGCTTTCCTTCAGCACGCGGCCTTCCAGCTTTTGCATGTCGGTGAACGAACCCGGCGGCACACTGTTCGACGGCCAGTCCGCCACTTTGAGGAAATCAGGCGAGATGCGTTGACCCAGGTTGATGTCAGACGCGGCCACGACGACTTTCGTCGTCGCGCTCGAGGTCTGCGACGTCATCCAGCGCGCCGCAAAAACCACCGCGGTCAGGCCGGCAATCGTGGCGATCAGCAGCATGATTAAAGCGCGGGCATTTTTCATTTCGTTCTCCTGCATCCTGTCGTCTGTCGACGACGCTATGAGAATTGAGCTACAGCATCCGATGACGGTGTATTAGTTGAATTCCAGTGGGTGCAGCGGCGTCGAAGCGATGACATTGTGTCCAACCGCTGCCGCGCTATCGAGACGCGAGGTGGCATGCAGCGGCTCGCGCTGCATCTGTTCGCTGAGCCTGCGTCGCGCTTCCTGGATGATCACCAGCATCAGCAGGTCGATCGATTGACCGCCGGTCGTTGCGCAGCGGTCCAACCCGTGTGCGGCCGGATGCCCGGCCGGCTTGATCGTTGTTCTCATCACATCCCCCGAATCTGGTTGGCCTTCCTGCGAAGGCGCTTTCCAGGTGAATCGTGTTTGCGCACCAGTGCAACAACGACGTCCCGGTTATCCTCTTAACGTGTGCCTCTCTACGGAGACTCAGGCCATTTGGGCCTCATGTCTTCACGCCGGCTGGTCAGAACCGTGCGTCACACCTTCCCTTGCCTGCCTCGTCACACGCTCGCGAATAACACGAACGTGCTGCCTATCGCTATCGCTACACCGTACGGTATGGTTCCGATCGAACCGTCCGCGAGGCCGCTGCGTCGCTGCACCATGCCGTCACCGGGCACAGCAGTCTCGACCAGTAGCGAAGCGACCCCAATCAATCCCGTCAACATCTGGCGCCGCCTGAGCAACACCACCAGCGACCATGCACCGCCAATCGCAAAGGTCGCCAGTCCAATTTCGAATGCGCCGTATGCGCCGCAAAACGAACCGACAGCGGCCATCAGCTTTACGTCGCCTGCACCCATCAACCGCATCAGATAACCCGGCAGGAGCAACAAGCCACCCGTCAGACAACCACCTAACCACATTTGCATCCCTTCAACTGCCCCGTGGAGTACCACCTGCACCGGCAGCGCGACGACGAGCGCCGTGGCAACGAGCCAGTTCGGAATCCTTCGCGTGTGCACGTCCGACAACGCCGCGATCACGACGAACGCCAACACACAAGGTCCAATGGGAAAGGGCACACCGTTCATCGCACGCTCCGTTGTCAGGATCGACGCCGTTTCGGGACCGAGCCAGCCGTCGCTTTACCTCAACATGCTTGATGAGATAAAACAGACGACCGGACTCACGGCCCTCTTCTGCTCGCAGCGATCAGGGGACGGCAACGCCATTGAGCTTGTTCGCGATCTTGGTGAAGAGAGCGGAAATGTCCGTGCCCAACAAGGTCGCTGCCGTGATAATCCCCACCGCAATCAGCCCGGCCAGCAGGCCGTATTCGATCGCTGCAACACCGTCTTCTTCGCGCAGAAATTGTTGGATCGTGTTCTTCATGCTAACCCCCGTAAGAGTGAAAGTTGACTTCGATTTGTGCCGCACCAGTTGCCTGAAAACAGGTCCACCGGTGCGGCGTTGAGGTCCGTCCACAGAGACGGAAAAAGTGGCGAGGTCAGCGCTTCGCGTTGTCCCGGTCGCGAATTTTCGATACCCCGTATCGATCGTTCGCGCCGTGCTTTATCGACATCCGTTTTTCGTTGGCCCCGCCGCACCCCGTAAAGCGCGTTGAACTCCCCGACGCGTTCTACGAAGACTGTTGCTGCTGCCGGGATTTTTTCTGCTGCTTCTGCTCGTTTGCTGCTTCCCGGCTGCAACGTGTTTCGCTTTGTGACTCACTTATTGCACGCGCTGTGCCATGTACCCTCAAAGCCTTGCTGGACGGCGATGAGCGATTCGGCGCACCCCGCAGAAGGGGGTTCGCATCACGCGATGATTCGCGTTTGATACGCCATGAGCGGCCGTGGCGGCGGGTTGCCGCGATGCGCCACGTGTGATTTCCGAAGGGTGGGGAAACCCTCAGCCATGATGACTGGCAATGGTTTGACGAATGCTCAGGTCAAAAATGCCGGGTCTCAACACACAAAAGTAGCTTTTACGGGTCGCGGACCGGTGTGTCGCAAGCTTGAGACAGCAAGCCTCCGTTTTGGGCGACAGGTTGCGAGATTGACGCGGCCTGCGTCTGCATCGCTATGTGTGCTGGCCCGCACTACGGGGATTGACGGTGGATTTATGAATCGCTTGGACGTGGGACAGGCAGGCTGCCGCACACATTTTTTTGTGTGGCGTAAGCGGTGCGCCCGCTTCGCCTCACGCTATGCGCAGCGCCTTGCTGGACGCGCGTTACGCGGCGAAACGATGCATTGCAAACGATGGTGTTTTGCTGGCGGCGGATAAAGAAACCGCACACCCCACGCGTCGCGTAGCGTCCTGGATGCTCGCGAAGCACACGGCGTCCGGCTTAGTTCAGCGCTGAGTAAGATGCGGCAAGAAATGGCCGGTTTTGATTCATGTGGAGCGCAGAGAGATCCATGTCGATGCGCAGCGTACTTACGCTGCTTGCGACTCAAGACTCAATATTCCACGAGGATGGTGACGCGGCGATTCGCGGCGCGCGCTGCGGCATCGTCGCCGATGATCAGGGGGAAGTTGTCCGCCCTGCCAATGGCGGCCATTCTGTGAGGTTCGATGCCCTTGTCGGCAAAGAATCGAACCACGGCGCCGGCTCGTGCCGACGACAGCTCCCAGTTGGATTCGTACTTCGCTGTCGATATCGGCACGCTGTCCGTGTGCCCCTCGACGAGGATGTTGTTCTTCGAGCGGTCGCGCAGCACGCCTGCGATCTGATCCAGGACGCCGAACGACTCCGGCAACAGGCGCGCGTCGCCCGAGTTGAAGAGAATTTTTGCGTTGATGGCGATTTCCACGCCCTGTGAGGCACTCGAAATCGTGATCTGCCGGTTGTCCTGAAGCGGCGCCAGCAACGAAAGAAGCTGCCGCCTCGCGGCTTCCGGTGCGCCGGGCACGGCGACCACCGGCGCGTGGGCGCTGCCGGCAGCCGTCGCCGCTTTCACCTCGCGGTGCTCGAGCATTCTGACTTCGAGCTCCCGGTTCTTCGCCAGCTGCAGCGCGTAAAGCGCGAGGAACAGCACCATCAGGGTGGTGATGAGGTCCGCGTAGGAGATCAACCAGCGGCCGGATTGCGCCTCGCCATCGCCGTCGTCATCGTCGTGCCGATAGCCGGCTTTGTCCGCCGCAAGGCGCTTGTTACCCGAGGAGATTGTCATGCTCGAAACGTCTGCTTCCGAATTGCGTTTGAATGGGCGCCTGGCGCGTTAGCGCCCACCGAGCGAGGCCGGCTATCCGGAGTTATCCCATGGCGATCCCTGGTTACCCTAGCAACTCCGCCGATCGTTCCCGGACGTCACCCGCGAGCCGGGTTTCGATCGTATGGGGCGACTCCTTGCGCGAAATCGCGAGCAAGCCATCGAGGTACAAGCGTCTGAAGCGCAATTCGCTATCCACCTGCGCCCTGATCTTTCCGTACAGCGGCAGGAAAACCAGATTCGCCAGCGCAAGACCGTACAGCGTGGCCACAAAGGCGACTGCAATCCCTTGCCCGAGTTGTGCCGGCTCGAGCATGTGTCCCGTGACCTGAATCAGGCCGAGCACCGCCCCTAAAATGCCGAACGTGGGCGCATAGCCGCCGGCCTGCTGCCATATCCGCGCGGCCGCCATGTGGTTGCGCTCGTAAGCATCCAGTTCGCGTTGCAAGGCGTCTTCAAGCACGGCCGTCGACACTCCGTTGGCCAGAAGCTCGAGACCTCGCTTGGCAAACGGATTGATGTCGCCCGCCTCGATCGACTCGAATACGAGCATGCCGTTCAGCTTCGCCTGATCGCCCCACTCGAGCAGGACCGACAAGCTTTGCCGGTCGACCTGCCGCGCTTTCACAAACGCGAGCCGCAGTTGCTTTACGCCGTCATAAAACCTTGCCCAGGTGTTCTGGATCATCACCGCACCGAAGGTGCCGCCCAAAACGATGACGAACGCCTCCAGCTGAAACAGCGAAGTGAAGTGACCACCCTCGAGCGAAAATCCGGCCACGATGGCGGTCACGCCGAACAAGGCGCCAAATAGCGTCAAAAGATCCATACATCCTCTCGAACGGCTGCCCCGGTGATCGGACTGGACCTGAAAGCGTCCGCGGTCCGACCGTCAGGCCTCAGGCATCCACGTTGGAAAGCGGCGCCGCAGACGGCGATTTGATCGAACGCACGGTCTCGATGAAGCGCTCTTCGATCTCGGCAATCTCGAGCGGATCGATCTTGATCTCACGGCGCATGACCCACGACACCTCCTTCTTGCGCGCCTCGGTCATCACCGAGAACAGGCGATCGCAAATCGGCTCGCCTGTCACGGCGGAAAGCAGTTTCGCGAGGTCATAGGTGTCGAAAGCGCTGATGGCTTCGAACAGGGTTCGCTGGTCGACAAACTCAAGATCGGCCAGCGACTTCAGCTCGCTCGCGCCACGGGGAGTACGCCGGGAAAAATACGTGATGCCCTTTTCCTCGACGTAATTCAACACTTTGGTCTTGCGAAACGCGAAGATGTCTTCGGCGATTTCCGCATGCGAGAGCTTGTTGAGAATCAGATTCTTCTCGACGCCAATCAGGGCTTCCAGGTCGGCCAGTTCGATCAGTTCCAGTTCGCTGTTGATCGACACGTCGAGATCGTGATCCGCCACCTGCTGGGCCCGTTCCGTGATCCGCACGGGATCGAAAGTCACGAGCTGCCGGCCGGCTGCGCCGTCCTGCGCCGAATAGCGTGCCGACAGGGTGCTCACACGATCGGAGCGGCCCGGTTCGAGCGTGACGAGATTGAGTTTTTCCATGCGCTTGAGCATGGCCATCACATGCGGGCGGGAATGGCCGGCAATCGCATGACACTTCTTGATGACTTCGGGCAGGGGCACTGAGCACTCCTCCCCCTGACCGCGGCGCGCGCGTCCATCCACCCGGTCCGCGCTCTCGATACCCGCCATCAGCGACAGAACATGCGCGTAGGAGAGAACCCCTGGCAGAAAATCAGCATGCGTATTGGTGGCGAGAACATCGTCCTTCTTCTTCACGCGTCGAATCATGGTGCGCACGATGTGGCGCAGCAGCGGCGATACGCGTTCGAGTTCCTCTTCCACGACGCTTGCCGCAATCACGGTCAATTGACAGAAGCTGATGGCTTTCGCGGTGTGCGCTCGTGGCTCGGCTGGCAACAACGAGGCTTCGCCAAAAAACTCACCCTTGCCGAGCGTAGCGAGAATGACTTTCTTTTCGTCGCACTGAGTGGAGATTTCGACTTTGCCGTCTGCGATTACGTAGATGACGGCGTCGCCCGCGAAGCCTTCGGAATAGATGACTTCGCCCGGAGCCGCTGCGCGCGACCATGGCGATCGTTGCTGATTCAAAATTCAATCCCCCGTAGAGCTATTGCCTCGCACATCCCGCGTCTTCATGAGGCACGGGTATGTGCGATGGTCCTGACTTATTTGACTGGATAACGACATGCAAAACGCAAATCTTTAACCCTCTCAATCGTCAGACATAATCGTGCAAATAGCGCAAACGTTTGGCAGGCCGTGAGATTACGTAAGGGATTGGCCTTCATGCCCGGGGTTCATCAGCAGCGCGAGGCACACGCCCGGCATACGAGGTGAGCTCTGATCGCGCCGTATCCGCATCATTGCCGTGCGCCTGTACGCAGACGCTCCAGTAACTCGCGGCCCTGACGGGTCAGTTGCAGTGTCGAACCTTGCCGGTCACGCTGCCGGATTTCCACCAGCTCGTAACGGCGTAACGCCAGTACGTCCGGATCGAAAGCTTCCAACCGCTTGTCCGTGTCGCCAAGCAGCATGAGTGTCGCAAGTTCGTGGTGGCTGAGCATCCGATACCTCCATTGATCGATACATGGGCGATGGAGGCATCCTAGACAAACGACACTACAGTTAGGCTACGGTCGTGTTTCGACGGATTACCTGCAGTGCTGTAAGCGCCGGCGCTAACCGTTGATGCGTCGCGCGGCGGAGGTGGTGAGCGAGGCGCGTGAGTAAAGGGGCGCAATAGTTTCTGTGCGCCCCGTAATTGGGGTCTGCGTATGGGGCGCGACGACGCCGCCTTACAGCCTTACAGTGTCATTAGTGTTTCTGTAATAGAAAGAAAGCGTTCGACGTCGCTGGGTGCTTGACAATGCAGCGGAGAAATCCGCACAGCGCCCGCCAGATTGAATGACTTCAGCATACGGCCGGAGTACAGACTCGAGGCGATCCGCTCGTAGACGATCACGCCGCGCTTCTCGTACTCGCGCACCGCGTCGGTCGGGCTCAGATTCGCGAAGCCGATACCGAGGATCAGGGCGCGCTTCGTGAGATCGGCGTGATCCCAGAACACCTCCACGCCATCGAGCCGCCGCAAACCGCGCCGCCCACCCTGGCCATCGAGCAACGCTGCCAGCAGCGCGCGCTCATGCAGCTCGATGCGTTTCATCCCTTCCACGAAAAGCTCGCGGCGCGTATCGGCATCGCTGAACTGGCCGCCGATCCACGTCACGTACTCGACAATCTCGGTCACGACCGCGAACTGCGCGGGCGCCGGGCTGCCGAGTTCCCACACGCCTTCCTGCTTCGCGTCGAGGCGGTGATGCGGCAGAGCGGCCACACGAGGCGACAGCCACGAGATGCCGGAGCCGCGGCAACCAAAAAACTTGTAGGGCGCGAAATTGATGCCGTCGACCGGTGTCTTCTGCAGGTCGATGACGCCGTGCGGCGCGTGCTGAACCGCATCCACGACGATGAAGAGTCCGGGTTTCTTTTCTCGCGCGCGCTCGACAAGCGTCGCGATATCGAACTTGGCACCGGAAATATTCGACGCGTACATCACGCTGAGCAGCGCCGTATCCGCGTCGATCAACGACAGAATCGCATCCACGTCCACGCCGCCCGTCTCCGGATTGCTGGGCGCAACACGCAACGATTTACCCGTGCGTTGCGCGTAGTACGTCATCGCGTCGAAAGAGGACGGATGTTCGAGGATCGTCGTGACGGCGTTGGTGCCCGGCACGTTTTCCATGATCGCGCGCACCATGTCGAACATCGCGCCCGACGCGGTCAACGATGGGTAGATGCTGCCGTCCTTCGCGTTGAGGATCGTGCGGATGTCCGCCTCGCCGCGCGCCTGAACGTCCTGCAGATGGCGTGCGCGTGCATGGATGCGCTCCGGGCAATCGGGCAGTGCATCGATTCGCGCGAACGCCTCGACGGCCGCCTTGAGGCGGAACGAGCCGCCCGCGTTGTCGAAGAAGAGTCGCTCGCTTCCGTCGATGTCGTGGTCGACATGGTGGAAACGCGCCTTGATCTCCTGCATCAACGACTCGGAAAAGAACTCGCCTTGATTACTGCTCATCTGAATGCTCCTGATCTCTCTACTCAGTGATTGTCGTGCTGCGAACCGTACCCGCTCATGCGTCAAGCGACGCGAGATACGCTCGGCCCTTCTCCGCGTCGTACTGGCGCTCCCATCTGGCGATGACGAGCGGCGCAAGCGCGTTGCCCACCACGTTCAGCGCGGTACGTCCCATATCCATCACGCGGTCCACGCCGGCGATGAACGCGAGCCCTTCGAGCGGCAACCCGGCGCTCGCAAGCGTCGCGAGCAGAATCACGAACATGAAGCCCGGCACGCCGGCTGCTCCCTTGGATGTCACGACCATCGTCAACACCAGGACCATCTGTTCCTGCCAGCCAAGATGAATGCCGTACAACTGCGCGACGAACAGCGTGCCGATGCCGAGATAGATCGATGCGCCATCGAGATTGAACGTGTAGCCGGTCGGCACGACGAAGGTCGTGATGCTCTTCGGCACACCGTAGTCTTCCATCTTCTTCATCAGTTGCGGCAGCACGGTGGCCGAGCTGCAGGTCGAGAACGCGATGATCAGCTCGTCCTTGATAACGCGCAGCAACGTGAAGATGCGAAAGCCGAACAGCCGGGCCGTGATGCCGAGCACGACAAGCACAAACAGCACGATCGCGAGATACGTGACGGCCACCAGCTTGAGCAACGGCAACAATGAACCGAAGCCGAAACTCGCCACGGTCACCGCGATCAGCGCGCACACGCCGATCGGCGCGTAACGCATGACCATGTTCGTCACCTTGAACATGGCTTCCGCGACGCCCTTGAGCATGGCGATCACCGGCTTGCGGAATTCCTCCGGGACCGATTGCAGACCAAGGCCGAACAGCACCGAAAAGAAGATCACTGGCAGCAGGTCGCCTTTGGCCATCGACGCGAGGATATTGTCCGGAATCACGCCGAGCACGAGCGTCATCAGGCCATGATGACCCTGCACCTGCTGCGTTACCTGCTGATAGCGGGAAATGTCGGCGTGGCCGAGTTGCGACATGTCGGTGCCGACGCCCGGCTGCAGCACGTTGCCGAGAATGAGCCCGAGCAGGATCGCGATCGTCGTGATCACCTCGAAATACACAAGCGTCTTCAGGCCGATACGACCGAACGATTTGCCGTCTCCGACACCGGCGATCCCGACCACCATGCTCGTGAAGACGATCGGCACCACAATCATCTTGATCAGCTTGATGAAGATATCGCCAGCGGGCTGCAACAGCCCTGAAATGGTCGCATCCCGCATTTGCGGAAAGTGGTTCAACACGAGTCCCGTGGCGACACCAATGACGAGACCGATCAGTATCTGCCATGCGAGTCCGACACGCGGTTTGCGCTCGATATGGTTGACAGGCGGGCTTTCGACGACGGTATCCATGCTCTCTCCAGATTGGGGACGGGGCGATGAAGGAACCTTAAGCAGCCGAAATAAGTAAAAAAAGCGATTTTTTTGTATGAGAAACTATCGCTTTATTTCATGGAAAGGAAGGCGCGATGCTGACGTTCAAGCAGATGGAAGCGCTCTACTGGATCGTTCAACTGGGTTCGTTCGAGGCCGCTTCGAGCCGCCTCAACACCACGCAGTCGGCCGTTTCGAAGCGGATTCAGGAACTCGAGCGCGCCTTCGACCTGACGGTATTCGACCGCGCTCACCGCAGCGCCAGGCTGACCGAGAAAGGCGCCGAGTTCTTCGCCTACGCGAAAGAACTGCTCGAACGGCGCGATCAGATTGTCGAGCGGATCAGCTCGAAGGAGGCGCTGGTGCGCCAGGTCCGCATCGGCGTGACGGAACTGACCGCCTTGACGTGGCTGCCACGGCTGATCGGCGCGATTCAGGCGGCGTATCCGAAGGTCGTGGTTGAAGCCGAGGTGGATTTGAACGCGACGCTGCGCGACCGGCTCGCCGACGACACGATCGATATCATCGTCGTGCCGCAAATCCACAGCACCGAGTCCTTCGTCATGACGCAGGTTGGCGAAGTGGAGAACGCGTGGATGTGCGCGCCGGCACTGGCGCCGAAGCAGGCCGCCATTCCGCTCACCGAGATCGCGCAGTACCCGCTGATCCTGCAGGGCGGTCTATCAGGAACCGGCTTTATCTATAGCCGCTTTCTGCAGGAGCACGGGGTCAGCATGCAACGTATTCTCGCGAGCAACAGTCTGATTGCGCAGATCGGGCTGACACTCTCGGGCCTCGGCATCAGCTATCTGCCGAAGGCGTGTCTGAACCACATGGTCACACGCGGCGCGCTCGGCATGATTCAGACGCGACCGGCGCTGCCGCCCGTTTCATACGTCGCGATGCATCGCGCGGAACAACCGCACTCGCTGAATGCCGAAATCGCACGGCTCGCCGCGCAGTGCTGCGATTTCAGCTCGAACCTGCTCGATCCGGGCCGCGTCTGAGCGAACCTCGGCCCTGCGTTGCGAATCATCTGCCGTGCAGGTGTATGCCCTCCCGCGTCAAGGCAAGGCAAGGTAATTGGCACAGGTCGCGTGAGCAGATCGACGTAGAGGCTAAAGAAACGATTGTTGTCGAACTGCGTGACGTAAGTGATATTCCGGTAGAGATCGCGATGGAACCCGGGGAACACCATCCGGAGATGGTGCCCGGTCATTCAACGTCAAGCTACCCGGAGTTACAGGTCGGACTGCCTCACGTCACAACAGGCATCCGCTTCAGGCTGCGCTTTCGACTTCCGCGCGAGTCGGGATCGACGGCTGTGCGCCGGCGCGCGTGACCGAAATCGAAGCCGCGCGTTGCGCGAGGCTGATTGCGCCTTCCAGCGGCTGCCGGGCGGCGAGCTGCGCGGCAAAGACGCCGATAAAGGTGTCGCCGGCCGCGGTCGTATCGACGGCCCGCACCTGCGGCGCGGGAAAATGCATGCCTTCGCCGCCTTCCGGCAAGAGGTAAGCGCCTTGCGCACCGAGCGTGACGATCACGTTGCGCGCGCCGCCGCGTTGCAGCTCCAGCGCCGCCCTTCTCGCGCCGCTTTGCGATTCGACCGGCAGGCCGGCGAGAATCGCGGCCTCGACTTCGTTCGGCACGAGATAGTCGACGAGCGGCAGCCATTCCGCGGGCAGCGGGCCGGTTGCCGGTGCAGGATTCAGCACGGTGATCTTGCCCAGGCGCCGGGCGAGCGCGAGTGTTGCGTGGACGGAATCCCAGGGTGTTTCCAGTTGGCAGACCACGACGTCGCTCGCCTTGATCGCCGCTTCGTGGCGTGCGACACCTTCCGGCGTGAACTCACCGTTGCTGCCCGCGACCACCACGATCGTGTTCTGGCCGTCGTCCGACACCGTCACCATGGCGACGCCGGTGGGCTGCACGGCGTCGATCTCGATGCCCGCGCAATCGATTCCTTCAGCTTCCAGATCCTTGACCCGCTGTGCGCCGTTCGCATCCTTCCCCACGCGCCCAACCATTGCCACGCGCGCGCCGATGCGGGCGGCCGCCACGGCCTGGTTGCCGCCCTTGCCGCCGGCAACCTGCGAGAACTCCTGCCCGCTGATCGTCTCGCCGGGCCGCGGCAAATGCGGTGCACGGGCGACGAGGTCGGTATTGATGCTGCCCACCACGAGCACGCGGCCCGGCTTCACTTCTTTCGACACGTTCACTCTCCTGCTGACCATCCGCGAAGGGTCGCTGACGGTCACTAATGGTCAAATATTTATGCAGCGCGACGTCGGCTTCTATACGTATCCAGCACGACGGCCACGACAATCACGGCCCCCGTGATGATGCGTTTGGTCGGCTCGGTCGCCCCGATCTGGGCAAGACCCGCGGCCAGCACCGAGATGATCAACACGCCAAAGAACGTGCTGATCACCGAGCCACGTCCGCCCATCAGGCTCGTTCCGCCGATCACTACGGCCGCGATCACCTGCAATTCGATGCCCGCGCCGGCATTCGGGTCAGCGGCCTCGAGCCGCGAAATCTGGAACAGGGACGCGAGGCCGGCCAGCAAGCCCATCATCGCGAAGACGGCAATCTTGTACGGACGCGGGTTGACGCCCGCGAGGCGCACTGCTTCCTCGTTCGTGCCGATGCCGACCAGGTAGCGCCCGAACACTGTGCGGGTCAGCACCAACTGGGCGACGACCATCACGACGATGGCAATCAGGAACGCGGGAGAAATGCCGAACGCGATCGGGTTGGACAGGAAGTCGAACGCATCGCCGATATAGGCCGTGCGGGAGTTGGTCATCTGGTACGCGAGACCGCGGGCCGCCTCGAGTACGCCGAGCGACACGATGAACGACGGAATCCGCCAGGCCACGGTAATCGCGCCGGTCACGCAGCCCGTCAAGGCCGCCCCCGCCATACCGAGCAAGGCGGCAGGCAGCGCCGGCCAGTGCCACTGCAAGGCCGCCACGCTCGTGAGCGCCGCGCCGAGCGCCAGCACGGAGCCGACCGACAGGTCGATCCCGGCAATGATGAGCACAAAGGTCATGCCGACCGACATCACTACCAGATCGGGAATCTGGTTCGCGATCGTGCTGAAGGTGTCGTAGCTGAGGAAGTGCGAGCTCAGCAGCGAGAACAGGATGATCATCCCGAGCAACGCGCCGAGCAGGCCCAGGTAGTTCGAGAATCCAAGGCGCGTGCCGATCGGCTTCGCGTCTTTGGGCGGTTCGTTCTGCACGGAAGGCAGGCTGGTTGGTGCAGTCATGCTTCAATACTCCACAGATTTTTGATCGGGCGCCGCTGAGTCGGGCGCTTTGGCGTCGGGTTCGATCGGATCGTGCAGCAGCGCGTCGCGTTTCGTATAGCCCGCGAACGCCGCTGCGAGCAGCGCGTCCTGGGTCCAGCTTCCGCGCTCGAACATGCCCGTCATCCGTCCCGCCGACATCACCCCGATCCGGTCGCAAATCGACATCAATTCGCGCAGATCGCTCGACACCACCACCAACGCGCGGCCTTCCCGCGCAAGCGCCCCCATCAGGGCGTAGATATCGAACTTCGCCCCGACGTCGATGCCGCGTGTGGGCTCGTCGAACAGCAGCACCGTGCAATCGCGCGCGAGCCAGCGGCCGATCACGACTTTCTGCTGGTTGCCGCCGGAGAGTTCCGACACCGGTTGCGACGGCCCTGAACTGCGAATGCTCATGGCGTCGATCTGCTTGCGCGCCAGCGCCGCCTCGCGACGGGCGTCCACCACGCCGTTCTTCGACACCGAGCGCAAATGGCCGAGCGAGATATTGGCGGCAATGGGTTGCGTCAGCAGGAGGCCCTCGCCTTTGCGGTCTTCCGTAATCAGCGCAATGCCGTTCTTCACGGCGTCCGACGGCGAGGATACCGTTACAGGCTGGAGGGGGCCGCCGCCATGCGCGATCGACACCGTACCGGCATCCGCACGATCGGCCCCATAGATGAGCCGCATCAATTCCGTACGGCCCGCGCCGATCAGACCGCTGATGCCGAAAATCTCGCCGGCTTTGACTTCAAAGGACACGTCGCGCACAACGGGCTCGCGGGTCATGCCCGTGACCTTGAGCGTCAGGCCGCCAATGCGCCGTTCGCCGAGATCGATCCGCTCACCAATATCACGGCCGACCATCAGCGTGACCAGACGGTCGGCCGAGAGATTCGCCATCTCGTCGACATGCACGAGCCGCCCATCGCGCAAGACGGCAGCGCGCCGCGCGATCCGCTTCAATTCTTCCAGTCTGTGCGAGATGTACACCAGCGCCACGCCGCGCGCCTTGAGCCGTTCGACCTGTTCGAACAACAGGTCCACCTCGCGGGCGGTCAGCATGGCGGTGGGTTCGTCGAGGATCAGCACGCGGCAATCGCCGATCAGATTGCGCGCGATCTCGACCATCTGCTGATGGCCGATACCCAGCGTGCCCACCAGCGTGTCAGGGTCGATCGCGTCGAGCCCGACTTGCGCCATGGCGTGGCGGGCGTCTTCGCGCAGTTTGGCGCGGTCGATCCAGCCGAACATGCCGCGCTGCGGCAAACGATTCAGGAACAGGTTCTCCGCCACCGAGAGGGTCGGCAGCAGGTTCAGCTCCTGCATGACCATGCGCACGCCGAGCGCCTCGGCGTCCTTGCGGCTACCCGGCGTATAAGCCGCGCCGCCGAGCGTCATCGAGCCGGTGGTCGGCGTAACGAGACCGCCGACGATCTTGGACAAGGTGCTCTTGCCCGCGCCGTTTTCGCCGGTCAGCGCCAGCACCTCGCCCGCGTACAGATCCAGCGAGATATCGGCGAGCACCGGCCCGGCGTAGGTCTTGCCGATGCCGTGAACAGTCAGCACGGGCGGGGCAACGGCAAGGGATAAGTTGGGAGTGGACATCAGATTGATAAAGCCAGACAAAGATCAGGCGGCGTGGCCCACAAACGACGCGGGCCACGTGTTACCCCAATCTTACTTGGTGACCAGATCGACAGGCGTTTCGACGACGCCCGACAATTCCGACTGCTTCTTGTGTTCAGCGATTGCCTTCAAAGCCGTATCGATACCGAACACGGCCTGTCGGGCGGCGTACTGATTGGCCGTGGCAAGAACGCGGCCGTCGGCGAGCATCGGCTTGATTGCGTTGATGTCGTCGTAGCCGACCACTTGCACCTTGCCGGCCTTGCCGGCCGCGCGCACGGCCGATACCGCGCCGATCGCCATGTTGTCGTTACCGCACAGCAGCGCCTTGACGTCCGGATTCGCATTGAGAATCTGGCTCGCGACGGCGTTGCCCTTGTCGATTTCCCACTCGCCCGACTGCAGCGAGACGACCTTCATGCCGCCCGTCGCCATGGCCTGCTTGAAGCCGGCCGTGCGTTGCTGCGCATTGGTGGTGGTCGAGACGCCTTCGATAATGGCGACGTTGTCGCCCGACTTCAGGCGCTTGGCCAGGTAGTCGCCGACTTTCTGTGCGCCCTTGGCGTTATCCGGGCCGACGAACGGGATGTTCAGGTCTTTCGACTTGAGCACGTCCGGGTCCAGCTTATTGTCGATATTGACCACGATAATGCCGGCATCGACCGCTTTCTTCAGAACCGGCACCAGCGCCTTGGAATCGGCCGGTGCGATCACGAGTGCGTCGACCTTCGACACGATCATCTGCTCGACGATGCGAATCTGGTTACCCGTATCGGTCTCGTCCTTGATGCCGTTCGTGACGAGATCGAATTTCGCGGGGTTCTGCTTCTGATAGTCTTTCGCGCCGGTTTCCATGGTCAGGAAAAACTCGTTCGCCAACGACTTCATCACCAGCGCGACTTTCGGCTTGTGGGCCGCCTGAGCGAACGCCGCGCCCGGCAGGATCGACACTGCGAAGAAAGCTGCGCTGGCTACGATAGCGCGACGCCGCGCCGGTTGGAAATGACGAATCATTGATGTCTCCGTATCGCTCGTTCGGTCTACGTAGTGACTGATAGCCGTTGAGTCGTGTGATGGGCAGGTTCGCCACACTTGCCGCCCACTGCCAATGAAGCCCTCGGGTTTCTTTGCCAGATGCTGGGACGAGTATGGCCAGGTCCAATGCTATCCTCGCGATCCACGTTATGCTATGCCTAATTTCAAAATCGAGCGTTACAAAAATGGAACACGTGGACTGGGACGACCTGAGGATTCTGGTAGCGATCGCACGTGGCGGCACGATGCGAGCCGCCGCGACGGCATGCGATCTGAGTCCGCCCACCCTGTCGCGGCGCCTGACCGAGCTTGAACGGCGGCTGGGCGAGCCGCTTGTCGACCGGGTTCCGTCGGGCTGTACGGTGACGGCATTCGGCGCGCGTGTGCTGGCCTGGGCCGAGCAGATGGAGGATCTGGCCCACCAGATCGAGCGTGCCGCGGACGTGACCGGCGGCGCTGCGGCTCACGGCACGGTGCGGATCAACGCCGTCGAATGGCCATCTTACATTTTGCTTAAACTGCTCGGGTCGTTCCAGGACCGGCTGCCCGGCCTCGCCATCGAGGTGCTGACCTCGCGGCGGCCGTACAGCCTTGCCCGCCGCGAAGCGGACATTGCGCTGTGGTCCGAATGCCCTGATGAGGGCGATCTGTATGTCCGGCGCATCGGCCGGATCCGCTTCGGGCTGTTCGGTTCGCGCGACTATTACCTGCGCCACAAGGCAGCAATTACCCGCAAGGAGTGGGACAAGCTGTCGTTCGTCGGTTATGACGACCGGCAACCGGATCACCCGGCCACGCAATGGCTGAAAACGCTGCCCGGCGCGCCTGCGCCTTCGCTTCGGAGCAGCTATGGCATGGGCGTATTCGACGGCGTGCTGGGCGGCTCCGGGCTCGGCGTGCTTGCCCAGCTCGCCGGCGACACCACGAGCGATCTCGTCTGCATCGAGAAACATATCAAGGCGCTCGACCAGGATGTGTGGATGGTGCTGCACCCCGCCCTGCGCGATAGCGAGCGCATCCGCACGGTGGCCAACCTGATCGCCGAGATTTTCCGTTAGGCCGGGGGCGCAATCCGAACCTTCCGGTATTTGGCAGTGAGCCCAGCGGTCGCGGACCGATCGCGGTAAACCTAAGATTCGCGCCCTTCCTCGACGCTGCAAAAAAATCTGGAATAAGCAGCCACTCGATGTGTTTGCCCTTACGTGGACGGCAGCAAACAGACGGTCTACGAGCCGGAGCAGAAACGCTTCTGCGCAGCTTCAGCAGCACATGAATCACCTAGGTGGACAAGTAAAGACGTAGTTCTCAATCACATGGATCGTTAGATTCAATCAACCTTAATTAGGCATCCAAATGAAACTCAACCTTGCAATGACCCTTTCGATGATCCTCCTTGCATCGGCCGGCGCAGTCACCCAGGCATCGGCGCAGGAAAAGACCCGCGCTGAAGTGCGCCAGGAACTGGTTCAGGCAGAAGCTAGCGGTTCGCGCCTCGTGACCGATGCGTCGTACCCCGAGATCAGCCCGATCTTCGAGCAGCAGGCCGCGCGCCTGAAGATAAACACGAGTGGCGAGGGTCCGGCGATGTCGGGGTCGACGGCGGCAGGCCAACGCTCGTCCAGCACATCCGCTCACCCGGCAGGCGCGGCCATGCCGGCGTGTGTCGGCCCCGTAAGCTTCTGCTCGCCGTACTTCGGCAGCTGATCGCTGACGATGCGCGTCTGGAAGTGGTTCGGGCTTCGGCGAATGACCGGCTGGCTGTCGAATGCCTATGCCGGGTGCGAGCGGACGATGGCGTTATGGGGCGTCCGTCCGCACTAACGACTCGGTCACAGGCCGAATTATTTTTTGATTTCCCCTTTGGCGATACAGCCCAATTAATTCCAATCGAACAGACATGCATTTTAATTGAAAAGACCTGAAATTCTGGCGCATCACCATCGAATTAGCATAAAGAAATGATTTTGTAATTAATTACAAGGCACAGAAGTCGTTAAATCAATTAGAGTCCGGCCTCCATTCCGGCGTGCCATACACCCAGATGTTGCCGAACAGCCGATGAATCAATAACTACCTGATAATAATAACATTTTCAAGAAACAGCCCTGGTTCATCCGCGACTTCCCCTCCCTCTCAACTATCTATTCTGATAGGTACCGATAATCTGTAATTAACGGTAATTTGGCGGCGCTCACGGATTTAACTGAGTGCCCCTATTAACCATTCAGAACAGCGCTTCCAGACGAATCTCCCATTTATTTGACTCGACCGGAAATAGCCACCGGAAGATTCGGCGTCTCGTTGCGCTGTTATCTCAGGAGGTCACATGAAGTCGTCAACCGCAAAACAGACGGTCCTATGTCTAAACCGTTACGCGGTCGTTGCTTTGCCTCTCGCTATTGCTTCGTTCGCCGCATTCGGCGCCTCACCCGCGTCCACGCTGTGGGCGCCCACCGACACGAAGGCGTTTGTGACGCCTTCCCAGGTCGAGGCGCGCACTGCGACGCCATTGCTCGAACTCGCCGCCGGCGAGACCGCACATATCGTCGTCAGTCTCAAGCTTCGCGACGAGGCGCAACTGAAGCAATTCGCTCAGGCAGTCAACCAGCCGGGCAACGCGCAGTTCGGCAAGTTCCTCAAGCGTCAGCAATTCCTCTCTCAGTACGCGCCGACCGAAGCACAAGTGCAGGCCGTCGTCGCGCATTTGCGGAAGAACGGCTTCGTCAACATTCGCGTCGCGCCGAACCGACTGCTGATTTCCGCAGACGGGAGCGCCGGCGCCGTCAAAGCAGCCTTTAACACCCCGCTGGTTCGCTACCAGTTGAACGGCAAGGCCGGCTACGCGAACACGGCGCCGGCACAAGTGCCGCAGGATCTCGGCGAAATAGTCGGTTCGGTGCTCGGCTTGCAGAACGTCGCGCGCGCCCATCCGATGCTGAAGGTCGGCGAGCGTTCTGCCGCGAAGACGCTGGCGGCCGGTACGGCCAAGGGCCACAATCCGACCGAATTCCCAGCGATCTACGACGCCAGCAGCGCGCCCACCGCGGCGAACACGACGGTCGGCATCATCACGATCGGCGGCGTCTCGCAGACGCTGCAGGATCTCCAGCAGTTCACCAGCGCGAACGGTCTCGCGGCCGTCAGCACGCAGACGATCCAGACCGGATCGTCGAACGGCGACTACAGCGACGATCAGGAAGGCCAGGGTGAATGGGACCTCGATAGCCAGTCGATTGTCGGCTCCGCAGGCGGCGCGGTACAGCAACTGCTGTTCTATATGGCCGATCAAAGCGCGTCCGGCAACACTGGTCTCACGCAGGCGTTCAATCAGGCGGTGTCCGACAACGTCGCGAAAGTGATCAACGTATCGCTCGGCTGGTGTGAAGCGGATGCCAATGCGGACGGCACGCTGCAGGCCGAAGACCGCATCTTCGCGACGGCGGCGGCACAAGGGCAGACCTTCTCGGTGTCTTCCGGCGATGAAGGCGTGTACGAGTGCAACAACCGCGGCTACCCTGACGGCAGCACCTATTCGGTATCGTGGCCGGCCTCGTCGCCGAATGTGATCGCCGTCGGCGGCACGACGCTTTACACGACATCAGCCGGCGCCTACTCGAGCGAAACTGTCTGGAACGAAGGGCTCGACAGCAACGGCAAGCTCTGGGCGACCGGCGGCGGCTACAGCGTGTACGAGGCGAAGCCGTCGTGGCAATCGGTGGTAAGCGGTACGCCGGGCCAGCGTTTGCTGCCCGACATTTCCTTCGACGCGGCGCAGAGCACCGGCGCACTAATCTATAACTATGGTCAGCTGCAGCAGATCGGCGGGACGAGCCTCGCTTCGCCGATCTTCGTCGGGCTGTGGGCACGTTTGCAGACTGCGAATTCGAATAGTCTGGGCTTCCCCGCAGCCAGCTTTTACGGCGCCATTAGCTCGACGCCTTCGCTGGTGCACGACGTGAAATCGGGTAACAACGGCTACGGCGGCTATGGTTACAAGGCAGCCACCGGCTGGGACTATCCGACCGGATGGGGCAGTCTGGATATCGCGAAACTGTCTGCTTATATCAAGAGCAACGGCTTTGCACATTGAGTCCACTGGCTGATTGATGTGAACGCCTGAACACTCGCCGATGACTTCGCGACACGCGGGTCATCGGCGGCGACGGGCAAACCGTTCGTCGACATCACCGTGCGAGAGCATCCCTCTGCTCGCGCCGAACGATTACGGCGGTCCGAATCCGGGCCGCCCCTCACGCGTAAAACGCCCCTCCTCGCTTTCCCCAATCGCTCGCGGTGCCCTCCCTCGGCTTGTCATTTTTGTTTTGCGATGCAATGATATAACATTCCTCGCGACGAATGACGACAAGGTGCCCGCTTGACCGGGACCGGTCCGCGCACGCCTGGTCATCCTTGCCGCACGCAGGAAGAACGTCAGCAAGACAGAAAACACATCCACCCAGTGCTCACCCTGAATAAATAACGATGAAAAACCGCACGCGTGTCTCCCATGCAGCCCTATTGCTGTTCGCTATCGCCGCTCATGCCCATGCCGCGCCCGACGAAGGTTCTGTGACGGGCGCCGTCACCGACGCAGCGGGCAAACCCGTCCGGAACGCCACGGTGAGCGTTCAGAACGCAAGCGGCGCCGCGGTCAATGAGGCAAAGACGGATGCAGACGGCCGTTTCGCAATCGGCCATGTGACACCGGGCACTTATGCGATCGTGGTTACGGCACCGGGATTCGCGAGCGGCAGCAGCATGGCGACCACGACTGCAGGCGCAGAAAGCGCAGTAAGCGTCAAACTCGCTCAAAGCGACACGCTCGACGTTCAGGTAAACGCAAAGCGTCTCGATCGAGCGCGAAACGGACTGCTGCCCGAAACCGGCAGCAGCGTGTACCGCTTCAGCCAGGCCGATATCAATGCACTGCCCGCGGGGCAAGACACGCCGCTCAACCAGGTGTTGCTCCAGGCGCCCGGCGTGGCGAGCGACTCATACGGGCAACTACACGTGCGCGGAGATCACGCGAATCTGCAATACCGCATCAACGGCATCATCATTCCCGAGCCGATCAGCGGTTTCGGCCAGGCACTCGACACCCGCATCATCGACCAGGTGAACCTGCTCACTGGCGCGTTACCGGCGCAGTACGGTTACCGCACGGCAGGCGTGGTGGACATCCGCACGAAGACGGGCGATACCGGCAACGGTGGCTCCATCGACGTGTTCGGCGGCAGCCATCAAACGATCAAGACCAGCGCGGACGTATTCGGCAGTGAGGGGCCGTTCAGCTACTACTTCAGCGGCTCGCTCGGCATGAACAACCTCGGGATCGAGAATCCCGCTGCCAGTGCCAATGCGATTCACGATCACACCCGTCAGGGCGATGCGTTCGGCTACATGTCGTACATCATCAACCCGCTCACCCGCGTAAGCGTGATGTTCGGCACGACGAGCAACCAGTTCGAGATTCCCAACACACCCGGCTTGCCGACCAACTTCACATTGAACGGCAGCAACACGTTCGATTCGAGCCAACTGAACGAAACGCAATCGGAGTTGAACAACTTCGCCGTGGTGGCCCTCCAGGGCACGAATGGCGGCGCACTCGACTATCAGGTTGCCCTCTTTACGCGCTACACGCGGACGCAATTCAATCCCGACCCGGTCGGCGATCTGCTCTTTAACGGCGTGGCGTCGCAGGATTTTCACAGCAACTCGGCCAACGGCGCCCAGGTGGACACGACCTGGCGGCTGAACGACAAGCATACGGTGCGGGCAGGTATCTTCTTCCAGCAAGAACACGCGGTGTTCAACGACAGCGTCAACGTATTCGCGACGGACAGCAACGGCAACCCGCTTTCCGATCAGCCCTTCAATATTCAGGACTCCAGCAGCAAGACCGGTTATCTGTACAGCGCCTACGTCCAGGACGAGTGGAAAATCACGGACAAGCTCACGCTGAACTATGGTCTGCGCTACGACAAGATGGACGAATATGTCAGCGCAAGCCAGCTTAGCCCACGCATCGGTCTCGTCTATGCGCTGACGCCGGCCACGACCCTCCATGCCGGTTACGCGCGCTATTTCACACCGCCTGCGTTCGAACTGGTGTCCGGCTCGACCATCAGCCGCTTCAATGGCACGACCAACCAGAGTCCATCGAACCAGAACGACCAGGTGCAACCGGAACGCAGCCATTATTTCGATCTCGGGGTGACCCAGCGTCTCGGGTCGAACGTGACAATCGGGCTCGACGCTTACTACAAGAAGTCGGCGAACCTGCTCGATGAAGGACAGTTCGGCTCCGCGCTCATCTTCACGCCGTTCAACTACAGGGAGGGGCGTGTGTATGGGGTCGAGTTCACGGCCAACTACAAACAGGACAACGTATCCGCGTACATGAATCTCGCGTGGAGCCGCGCGCAGGGCACGCAGATCGATTCGGCGCAGTTCAATTTCGACCCGGCGGAACTCGCCTACATCAACAATCACTGGGTCTATCTGGATCACGACCAACGCATCACCGCGTCGTTCGGTGGCACCTACGATCTTGGCAGAACCACGTTCACGTTCGACGGACTCGTAGGAAGCGGTTTGCGCAGCGGCATTGCGAACACGGATCGGCTGCCGCTCTATGCGCAAGTGAATCTCGGCGTGATACAGCACTTCAACCAGCCCCTCATCGGCAAATTCGATGCACGTCTCGTCGTGATCAACGCGTTCAACCGCGTCTATGAGTTACGCGACGGATCGGGCATCGGCGTCGGTGCACCGCAGTACGGCCCGCATTTCGCCGTCTACGCCGGCGTCACCAAGCATTTCTGATTCCGTCCAGTTACGAAGAGGTAGAGCATGCAAGATTGGACAAGCGTTCTGGCGGCAGTACGCGTAGGCGGATGGGTCATCTATCCGCTGACGATACTCGCCATTCTGGCAGTGGCCATTGCCCTCGACCGGGCCTATGTGTTTGTGCGTTTTGGCCGCTTGTCGGGCACGCTGCGTGGCGCACAAGACATGGTGGCGCCCGGCTCGGCTCTCGATTGGGCGGGCAGATTGAAGGATGTCTCCAGTCAGAACGCGTTCAGACGAATGAGCGCGCCCTGGGCGCCTGATCCTTCTGTACCGCTGTGGCTACGCGAAGCGAAGGCGCAATCGGTTGCCGCGCAAATCGAACGCGACATGAGCAAAGGGTTCTGGGTGCTGGAAACCATTGTGACGGCCGCGCCTCTGCTGGGTCTGTTGGGCACCATCGTCGGCATGATGCATTCGTTCCAGCTGTTCGGCGGCGATGGGCTCGTCGATCCGGGTGGCGTGACCGGCGGCGTGGCGCAGTCGCTGGTGGCAACCGCGATTGGTCTCGTCGTCGCCCTGTTCGCGCTCTTTGCGTTCAACTATTTTTCCCGCCGGCTCGAACGACTCATGGATGAACTCGAGTCGTTCGCGAATGCGCGGCTCAGCGAAATCCGTCTTGCCGTTGCCGATACGTCAGCTGGAGCGCGGCCGTGAAGTTCAAGCGCTCGCGCGCGGCGAAGCGCGGTCGCATCGAAATCATTCCAATGATCGATGTGATGTTCTTTCTGCTGGCGACCTTCATGCTCGCATCGCTCGCGATGCAGCGGCTCGACGCACTCAAGGTCAACCTCCCTGCCGGCAGCGCGCAAAAGATGGCGGCCCATGAACCACTGACCATTTCCGTGGACAGCAGCAATGAGGTTTTCGTGAACCATCAGCCGGTCCATCTCGATCAGGTCGAGCCGGCGGTAAAACGCCTGCTGCAAGCGGATGGCAACGTTGTAATCGCCGCTGACGACGCGGCGGGCCACGGCGTGGTCGTTCAGGCGATGCTGGCCGCGCGCCGCGCGGGTGCCGAGCGGTTTTTGATCGCCGTGCGTCGTGAGTAGCCGGATGCGCCTCGCGGACACTATGGACGATTCTCCGCGGATACGGATTGCGCTAGCGGTGCTGGTCGCGCTAGTCGTATGGATCGGGTTTCTGCTTCAGTTGGGGAATTGGTTGGGTACGCCACCGTCTGCACGTGTACCTGATAAGCCACTCGAGATGCGGGTGGTGGAACTCGATCCGCCGAAGGCTCCGGTTGCGAATCCTTCCGTGGCTCCGATCGCAGCGGCTAAGCCACACCATCCTGCCGATCCGCGCCCGCACGTGTCAGCACAAGCACGCACGACGCCACCTGTCCCATCGAAGCCGGATGTGCGATCGGTACAAAGCGTTGCACCCGCTCAGTCGGCGCCCGTGGCTCAAGAGCCGAAGCCGGCAGCCGAGCCGCCTGCGCGTGCAGCGAGTTCCGCTTCCGAAGAAAGAGCAAACGCCACGCCATCGGCCACATCGCCCGGCGAGGCAACGGCGCGTGCCATTGCTCAACCTTTGCCGGAACTCCCTGACGATTTACGTGACCAGGCGTATCAAACCGTCGCGACGGCTCGCTTTGCCATTCACGTTGACGGCTCGGTCGATGTCGAACTCGTCAAGCCGACCTCCAACCCGCGCCTCAACCAGATCCTGCTCGAAACGCTCCGCAAATGGCGATTCTTTCCGGCGATGCAAGCTGGACGTCCAGTCGAAAGCCGGCAGGACATCCGTGTGCATTTCAATGTGAGCTAGTCCGAGGAAGGTTGTGCGTTGAGTTTCCACCTGCACCTTCCTCACCCTTCCTCACCCCTTCGTCGCCCCAAACGTCAGCCCCGCCACGAAATGCTTCTGCATCGCAAAGAACATCGCAACCGAAGGCAACGCAGCCAGAATCGACCCCGCCGAAACCAGATTCCACGCCGTGGTCCACTGCCCCTTCAACGCCGCGACGCCTACGGTAATCGGCGCGGCGTCGTCACCTTGCGTCAGACACAGCGCCCAGAAGTAGTCATTCCACACGAACGTGAACACGAGAATCGCCAGCGCTGCCAGCGCGGGACGGATCAACGGCAATACGATCTTGAAGAACACGGTCCACTCATTGGCGCCTTCGATCCGCGCCGCCTCGACCAGCTCAAACGGCAACTGCTTGATGAAATTCCGCAGAAACAGCGCGCAAAATCCAGTCTGAAACGACACATGGAACAGAATCAGCGCGCTCACCGTATTGAACAGGCCAAGCTGCAATGAAAGGTCCCGCACCGGAATCATCAACACCTGCACCGGCACGAAATTGCCCGCAACAAACGTCGCGAACAACGTCGAATTTCCGCGAAACCGATAAATAGCCAGCGCGAATCCCGCCATCGCCGCAAGCGCAATCGAACCCACCACAGCGGGCACCGTAATCAGCACGCTGTTCCAGAAGTAATGCAGCATCGGCGAAGTCGTCAACGCCTCGCGATAGTTATCGAACATCGCGAAGTGCTTCGGCCAGCCCCAATAGTTGCCTTCGCTCAGTTCTTCCGTCGAGCGCACCGAGGTCACGAGCACCGCGATCATCGGCAGCAACCAGATCAGCAGCGCGAGCGGCAACGTCAGTTTGTACGCGCGGCGCGTCACCGGTTTCCATTTGTCGATCGGGATCGGAAACATGATCGGCTCCTTATTGCTCGGTGCGCAGCATGCGGCGCAGGTGATAGACGATGTACACCAGCATGATGGCGAACAGCACGACCGCCACCGCCGCGGAATACCCAATGCGGTAATACTTGATAGCCTGGTCGTACATGTAGTAAGCGAGCACGGTCGAGCTTTCGAACGGTCCGCCGCTCGTCATCACCGAGATCAGATCGAAGCTGCGCAACGCGCCGATCACTGTGACAACGATCGCCATGAACGTGGTCGGCCGCAATTGCGGCAGGATCACGTGCCACAGCATCGACCAGCCACGCGCGCCTTCCATGCGCGCCGCCTCGATCTGCTCGGCGTTCAGCGACGTCAGGCCGGTTAGATAAAGAATCATGCAATACGCGGTTTGCGGCCACAACGCGGCGAACACGATCCCGAGGGTCGCGTAGCGCGGGTCGCCGAGTACCGGCACGCCGTGACCGAGAATCACCGCGAGCAAGCCGAAGGTCGGGTCGTAGAACCACGAAAAGATCAAGCCAACCACCACGCCCGACAACACGAACGGCGCAAAAAACAGCGATTTGACAATGCGGATGCCGGCCACGGCCTGATTCAGATAGAGCGCAACGGCTAGTCCCATTGGCGGTGCAAGCAGGAACAGCAACAGCCAGATGAGGTTGTTCTTCAGCGCCGTGTAGAACGTCGGCGTATGGAACAACTCGATATAGTTTGCGAGGCCAACGAAGGATGGGTCGGTCATCCCGTCCCAGTTGAAAAAGCTCAGACGCATGGTCGAGATGATCGGCCACACGACGTAGATCGCCACCATCACGCAGGCGGGCGCGAGAAACAGGAAAGCGGCTCGCCGTTGCCGGCGCGCAGTTGGCGAAGGACGGCGCCGGCGTGCCGCGCCAGGCGGCCCGCCGCGCAATGCACCGCCCGAAGCCGGTACGCCCGATCCGGGCAAGCCAGAACCGCCCGGTTCGGCAGGGCCGCCAACAGTGTGACGGGTGACGGAATGCGACACGATCATTCTCCTGCCAATCTGATGCAACAAGTAGCGGCCCAAGCCCAAACCCAAACCTGAACCCGGGCCGCTACCGCTCACTTCTTGTAGATCCGCTTACGCGTCTGCTCGAGTTGCGCGAGCACATCGTCAAGCTTCGAAGGATCGGAAATGAATTGCTGCATCCCCTTCATCCCTTCATCGGCCATTTCCTTCGTCATGTCGCGATCGTAGAACTGCGCAATGCCGCCCTTCGTATTCGCGAGAATCTGGAAGCCGATCTTCGAAATCGGATCCTCAGGTTCCGGCGATTTGCTGTTCGCCGACAAGGAACCGAGCCCGGCGGCGAGCTTCGCGCCATTTTCCGGCGTCTGGACGAATGCAAGGAAGGCATGCGCATCCGCCTTGTTCTTCGCCTTCGACGGAATATGCAGCGATTCGACCGGACCGTCTTCGGCGGTCGGCACGCTCGCGTCGATGATCGGGAACTGGAAGTAGCCCATTTCCGGCTTGACGTTCGGCGGGAAACCGCCGGTGATGAAGGTGCCCATCAGCATCATCGCGGCCTTGCCCTGGAACAGGAACGGCTGCACCGCATCCAGATCGTAGGAAAGCGAATTGTCGATGAAATAGCCGGCGTCGATCAGTTGCTTCCAGGTCGTGTAGACCTTCTTCAGACGCGGATCGGTGTACGCGATATCGCCCGCCATCAGTTTCTGATGGAATGCGTTGCCGTTCAGGCGCAGGTCGAGATAATCGAACCAGCCGGCGAGCGTCCATGAATCACGGCCAGCCACGGCAATCGGCGTAATGCCCGCCGCTTTCAGCTTCTTGCAGTCGTCGAGAAACTGGTCCCACGTTTTCGGTTCGCCGGTAATGCCGACCTTCTGGAACAGATCCTTGCGATAGAACATGCCCCACGAGTAATACACGGTCGGCGCCGCGTACTGCTTGCCCTTATACGACGACGCTTCTTTCGTCGACGCATACATGTCGTTCCAGCCGTTCTTCGCCCAGTCGCCGCTCAGATCCTCGAACAGGCCGCGCTGCGCGTAATACGCCATCCGCTCGCCGTCATGCCAGTTGACGATATCGGGCGCGACGGTGGAGAGCCAACCGGGCAACTGAACTTTGTACGCTTCTTCGTCGACGAACGACACCTTTACGTCGGTACCGGGGTGCGTTTTCTTGAAGTCGTCGATGATCGACTGCCAGACTGCGCGTTGACTTGCGCCCTTGAAAGCGATGTTGACCGCGAGCGTGCCGGCCTGCGCGGTGCTGACGACGGACACGCCTGCGGCGGCCGCGGCCAGCGCGAGTGCCAGCAGAATCTTGCGAGGTTTCAGTGCCATGTTGCTGTCTCCTTTATGCCTTGATCTTGCGTCGTTGTTGTTACTGCATGGAATCCTTCGTTCATCGCTACAAATCAGTTGCCTGATCGATAGACGGCCACACCTTGCGGTTCTATTGCGCGTGAACCGATCACAAAAGCATCGTCGGCGACATCGGCCAGCGTGTATGTCTGATCGCCGTAGTTCAACACGTAGGTCAGCGCGCCGCGACGGCTGAAGCGCACGGTGTCGCCGAGCGATGTCGTTTCGACGCCCGCTTCCCCGGCGATTCGCTTCAGAAGGCGGACCGTCAGCGCATCGTCGAACAGGCTCGCAAGATAGTGAAACGCGCCGCTTTTCACGTAGGCGGGATGACCGTCAGCGAAACGGGCACGCACGTCGAGCGAATCCGCGGCATCGCTGTCGATGAAATCGCGCCAGTGGCGCGCCACGCCGTCCTCCTGAGTCGCGCTCTGGTTATCCACGAGCAGCACGGCTTCGGTCACATTCGGCCGCATCGATTCGACTCGCCACACACGCAGCGGCAACACAGAAGCGAGCGCGCCCGGCGGCAGGTTCGCCGGAATCTGCACGTCTGCCGTCTTCGAACCTGTGCGGGGACCCAGCACGACTTGCGCGCCCGAGCTCGCCAGCCGCGCCGCGAAATCCGCAGGTACAACCGGCAGCGGCGGCACGACGATCAAACGATAGCCGTCGAGCGCTGCATCGACCGGCACGATATCGACATCCAGTCCGAGCGCGCGCAGCGCCGAGTAGTACTCGAATGCGAAACGCGGATAGTGAAAATCCGCGCCCTGCGGATGAATCTCGAAGAGCCACTTCGCTTCGTAGTCGTAGACGAGCGCAACCTTCGAGCGGATCGCTGCATCGGCGTCGGCGTTCGCTGCGAGCACCGCGCGAATCTCGTCGGCAACCTGCGCAGCTTCGTTGCCACCCACGTCGAGCCGGTTATCGGGCGTATTCAAACCGGCATGCATCTGCTC
Source organism: Paraburkholderia sediminicola (assembly GCF_902859805.1). Classification (GTDB taxonomy): domain Bacteria; phylum Pseudomonadota; class Gammaproteobacteria; order Burkholderiales; family Burkholderiaceae; genus Paraburkholderia; species Paraburkholderia sediminicola. Next base: position 231,665 of record NZ_CADIKC010000001.1, read on the forward strand.
CTGCGCGAACGGCGCCTGGCGCCAGCGAAAATACGACACGCAGCCTGCGCCGTGCGCGAACGCCTCCCAGCTCCACAGCCGCACCATGCCGGGCAGCGGCGCCGGGTTCCACTGTGCCCAGTTCACCGGGCCCGGCTGCTGCTCCATCACCCAGAACGGCAGCTTCGACATGCCGCGGTACACGTCATGATTGAACGAGGCGAAGTCGGGATGCCCGCTGCGCAACCAGCGCGCTTTCACGTCCGGCGCGAACCACTGCTCTTCGAGTGCGCCGAGCGGATAGCTGTCCCATGCAGCAACGTCGAGATCGGTCGCCACCTTGTAGTGATCGAATTCGGTAAAGAGCTGCATGAAGTTGTGCGCAACCGGCCGCCCCGGCGAATGCGCGCGGATGATCTCGACCTGCATGCGGTTGTAGCGCGCCACTTCGTCGGAGGCAAAGCGCCGGTAATCGAGCCGGTGCGACGGATGCGCCTCGGTGACGGTCGCCACCGGCGCGTCGATCTCGTCGAAGCTGCGGTACTCCATGCTCCAGAACACCGTGCCCCACGCACGGTTCAGCGCATCGATGGTTTGATAGCGCGCCTTGAGCCACTCGCGAAAACGCCCCACTGCCGCGGGCGAATAGCTGACCACCGTGTGATGGCAACCGAATTCGTTATCGGTCTGCCAATAGGCAACGGCGGGATGCTCCCCGTAACGCTCGGCGACTGCCGTGCAGATTCGCTGCGACGCGGTGAAATATGAGGGCGAGGAGAAATCGTAATGACGGCGTGAGCCAAAGGCGCGCGGACGGCCATCCGCACCGATCGGCAAAATGTCCGGATGACGGTCGATCAGCCACTTGGGCGGCGTCGCGGTAGGCGTGCACATGACCACCTGCAAACCGGCCGCGCCGAGTACATCGACCGCGCGATCGAGCCAGCCCCAGTCGTACTCGCCAGGCGTTGGCTCCATCCGGCTCCACGCAAATTCGGCGATACGCACCTGCTCGATGCCAAGTGCTTTCATCCGGCGAGCGTCGTCTTCCCACATCGACTCCGGCCAGTGTTCCGGGTAATAACAGACTCCAAGGCGCATCCGAATATCCTCTATGCGTAGTGTTCGACGGATTCGAGCGAAGCGGCGGCAAAGCCGTCTTCGGTAAACAAATGGCAGGCGCGGCTCGGAACACGCAAGCTCGCGCGGTCGCCCGGCGCGAGACGTGTGTCGCCCGGCGCCTTGGCGATCAGCGTGGCGCCACCCGGCTGATCGAGGTGAACATAGCTGTGCTCGCCGAGCTGTTCGACTAGCGATACGGTGCGGATCAGCACGGCGTCCTGCGAATTGTCAGAAGCTGCCCCGTCGATGAATTCGAGGTGTTCCGGGCGCACGCCGAGCGTGACGGGTTGCGCTGTCTGCAAACCTTCACCGCTGACCGGCACGCGCACGTTTTCGTCAGTGTGATCGAGCGTCACGACCACCCCTTGCGGATCGACCGACGCTACACGCCCCGGCAAAAAGTTCATCCGCGGTGAACCGATGAAACCGGCGACGAAGCGACTCTTCGGCCGGTGATACAACTCGAGCGGCGCGCCGATCTGCGCGATGCTGCCGTAGCGTTCCGTGTCCTTGCCGGCATGCAGCAGCACGATCTTGTCGGCGAGGGTCATCGCTTCGATCTGGTCGTGCGTGACGTACACGACGCTGGCTTTGGCGAACTGCTTATGCAGCCGCGCGATTTCGATGCGGGTCTGGCCGCGCAGCGTAGCGTCGAGATTGGAGAGCGGTTCATCGAACAGAAACACGCCCGGCTCGCGCACGATGGCCCGGCCAATCGCCACGCGTTGCCGCTGTCCGCCGGACAGTGCTTTGGGCCGGCGCTCGAGCAGCGCCTCAAGTTGCAGGATGCGCGCGGCTTCCCGCACCTTGCGGTCAATTTCGTCCTTGGGGGTTTTGGCCAGCTTGAGGCCGAAGGCCATGTTCTCGAACACGGTCATATGCGGAAACAGCGCATAGCTCTGGAACACCATCGCCACACCGCGCTGCGCCGCTGGGACGTCGTTGACGAGGCGGCCGGCGATCGACAGGTCGCCGTCGGTCACGTCTTCGAGGCCGGCGATCATCCGCAGCAAAGTGGATTTGCCGCAGCCCGACGGGCCGAGAAACACGCAGAACTCGTTCTCGCCGATCTCCAGATCGACATCGCGGATCACCAGCGCGCCGTCGCCATACGCCTTCTGCACGCCCCTCAACGAAATGCTCGCCATTGCATCGACTCCGTGATTTAATCGGCTCGACGTCGGAGATTAAGCGCTTAATCAGCAGGGCCGAAAAAAATCGATCGCTACCGATCGCTGGGGCCTTGCCTGTCTCCGATATCGTTTTGTCTGTGCGGCAAATGGTGCCGCGCCTTGGGCTTTGATGCAAATGTCGGACACCCATCCCAAATATTGAATACGCATTATGACAACCCTTAGCGAAGTCGCGCGTCACGCCGGCGTCACCCCTGCCACGGTGTCGAACGTGCTGCGCAATCGCGGCCGGGTCGGCGCGAGCACCCGGCAGCGCGTGCTCGATGCCGTCGACGCGCTCGGCTACCGCCCGCATCTGGCCGCCCGCGCGCTCGCCGAGGGCCGCGCGCCGACGCTGGCGTTGATGGTGTCGAGCATTGCCAATCCGTTCTATCCGGAGTTCGCGCTCGCGGTCGAACACGCGGCGCGCAAAAGCGGCCACTTCGTGATCATCTGCAATACGAACGAAGATCCGCTGACCGGGCGGGCCTATCTCGACCAGATCGCAGGGACGCTTTCCGAAGGCGTGCTCGTCACCAATGCGAACCTGGACTTTGCAGACCTTCATACGACCGAATCGCGCGGCACGCCCGTGGTGCTGTGCATGTGGGAACGGCCGAATGAACCGCCGGGGCTGCCGTGTGTAGCGGTCGATTTTCGTCTGGCAGGCGAATTGGCCGCCACGCATCTGCTGACGCTCGGGCATCGGCGGGTCGGCGCGATTGTCGGCAGCAAGGCCTCGGGCATTCACGCAGCGCGTTACGAAGGTTTTGTCGATGCGCTGCACGCGGCCGGCGCGCCGAAAGGACGGGTTAAGCACGCGCCCGATACGATACAAGGCGGCTACGCCGCGGCACGCGCACTGCTGGAAGCCGACCCAAAACTCACCGCGATCTTCGCGACCAACGATCTGCCGGCGCTCGGCGCGATGCACGCCGCCGCCGATCTTGGCCTGAACGTGCCGGGTGATCTGTCCGTGATTGGCATTACCGATATTCAACTGGCGCGCGAGTCGCGGCCTGCATTGACCACAATCGCCGTGCCCACTGTCGAAGTTGCCGACCTGGCGGTGTCGCTGCTGCGCGAGTTGATCGAATCGTCGTATGGGCAAGCGGGTCGTCAACCGGCGGCAAGCGTGCCGATGCGGATTTCCTCGGCGCCGAAGCTTGTTGTGCGCGCGTCGACGGGAGTACCGCGCCCGAGGTAACGTGGCCGTAACAACATCGAAGACGTTACGTAGCGAACCCTGACTACGGCCGCCCTCACCTCTCAGGTCGCCGTCCGAAAACGCCCGTATCAAGCGGTTCCGCGGCAAAAACACTGTTTCAATCAGTCCATCCATGCAGTTGGCACGGTCCCTGCAATAAAGCAGGAAAGGCCGAGCGCCGGCATGACTCACATGCCGCCCACGCTCCCCCAACCGGCCAGGCCAAGGCCATAACAAGCATGGATACTCAAATGACTGCCGCTCTTCTGCTGGACGCCGATCTCGCCGAACAGACCACCGACGCAGACTCGACCTTCGCGCAGCGCCATCCCTTGCAAATCGCAGTTTGCCTGCGCAAGCTGATGGCCGGACAGGACTTCGTGACGGTGGAATTCAACGGCCGCCAGATCGTGACGCAGATACTCGAAGTCGATTCGCGCAATGCCCGCTTTATCTTCGACGCCGGCAGTACGCAGTTGGACAATTACGCGCTGCCGTCTGCTCGCCAGTTGATCTTTCGCAGTTTGCCGGGCGGCATTCGCACGGAGTTCACGACGCTCAACGCAGACCCGATCATGTTCGAAGGACGCCCGGCGTTCGAGGCAGCCTTCCCTTCACTTCTGTACTACGTTCAGCGTCGCGAGTTCTTCCGCGTGCAAACGCCCGTGCTGGATCCGTACGTCGCTAGCGGGCCGTATGCAGACGGCGATTCGTTCAGGCTCGAACTGCAGGATCTTTCATTGGGTGGCGTGGCGTTGAAAACCGCCGATGCGCGTTTCGGCTCGCTTGAAAGCGGCACCGTATTGCGCGACGTCACGCTGCAACTCGGCAGCTTCGGCACGCTTCGCCTCGATCTGGAAGTCGTCGCGCCGCGGCAACTGACTACGCCGAAGGGCGACCTGCGCTTCGTGATCGGCTGCAAGTTCGTGACGACGCCGGGGCCGGCCGAACGGATCTTGCAGCGTGTCGTCACGCAACTCGAAACGAAGCGTCAAAGGCTCACGCCGCGCGGATGAGTTCCTTCCGGTAAGCCCCTTCAGCCCCTTCAGCCACGCACCGCGTTGGAATCGCGCCGGGTTCCAAACCAGACTGCTGAACCTCGGCATCTTCACTGGTGTGTCAACGCCTGCAGGAGATCGGGCGCGCCGGCAAGCCGATACGGCGGAATCTGCCGAATCGCGCTTTCGCCTGCAGGAGCGCCCGTGAGCAGATGAACGGCAAGGTCGAACGTCGTCGAGCGGCGCGTAAGCATCAGGCAGGTCACTTCGTCCTGCAATGCACGGGTGGCATGCCAGCAACGCGGCCGCATGCAGATCCCCTCCCCGACGGGCACCCTGAAAGCGGCCAATGAATCAAGGTTCGGGTGCCCCTCCGCTGTACTCGTCGCGACAATCTGAACGACAGGTCCAGTTAGCGGCACCACGGCCTGCTCAGTCAGCCAGTGCGCCTCGAGCTTCATCACCTCGGCTTCGCGATCGCGGTATCTGACCCACAGGATTTCTGGATCTCCGGACAGTCCGGCATCGAACAGGTGCTCGCGCCAGAAATCGGAAGACGGGCTTGCGAACGAAGGCGCCGCGCTATCTTCCGGAAACGGTTTTCCCAACATCCATCCATAGGGTTCGAAAGTGCCGGCAGTAAGCGGTTGAACGGTCAGAGGCGTGGCAGTCGGCATCTCGGTTCAGGCCTTTGATAATCAATCGAAGAAAAACATCACGGGATGCCGCTCAATGAGGCGGCAGTGCTTCGTCGGTGTCTGGAAAGAGTGCGATATCCGGTCCGTTTTCCAGGCTGAACTCTCGCATGACCTTTTGCGCCAGATGCGTGATCGACTCGCATAGCAAACTGTCCGGACTGCGCCGGAAGGACGCGAAAAGCGGGAGTTCCGGAACCCGATGCGTCACTTTCAGCAGTTGCAGATGACCGGACTCCAGCTCGCGGGTCACGAATGCTGTCGGCAGAACCGCAATACCGAAGCCGTCGAGTACGAGCCTGATAATCGCCGCAACCGAAGACACGCAGTTGATTTGCACACGCGGCTCACCGGCCGCTGCAAACAGGCCGGCGACAAACACATGCGGCGACGAATGACGGGCAAAGCTCACAATCGGAAAGCTCGCCAGTTCAGCTTCCGATAGTGCTTCAGCCGAGAGATTCAGCGAGGGACTCGCAACCCATCGCATCGGCAATGCCCCGAGCGAAACATTTTCCGCGTCTGCACCTGAGACAACGGTGCTCAAAAAAGCGATATCGACGTTGCCATTAACGAGCTGCACGGACAGATTCGTCGAGGTGTCACAGGTCAGCTCGATCGTCAGATTCGGATATTCGTCCCGCACTCGCCGCAGTAACTCGGGAAGCCACGTATGCACGACGGACTCCATCACGCCGACCCGCAACAACCCGCTCACGTGCGAGCGGTCGCTTACGCTTGCGAGCATGTCGTTCGTGAGTTTCAGAATCTGCTCAGCGAAGACCAGCGCTTTGGTCCCTTCCTGGGTCAGCTTGACATCGCGCGGTCCCCGATCGAATAGACGCACGCCGAATTCCTGCTCGAGCGCAGATATCCGACTGGAAATTGCAGCCTGTGTCGCATGCAAGCGCTCCGCTGTCAGCCGGAAATTGCGCAGCTTGGCGAGCCATACAAACGTTTCTAGAAAACGGACATTCATCAAACACCCTGTGTAGTCGACGGACGCGCAACCCGATTCCACCTATTGCGCCCGCGCAAACGGACAGCCTCAGCGCATCGGCAGAGTTTAGCGCCGCAAAATCGGCCCCGTGACAATAAAAACTGGCCGCCTGGACCAACTTTTTGTTGTGACCGTGGCGGCTCAACGCGCAAGGGGCGGACTATCGGGAAAGCCCTGGGGACAATCAGATTTATCTATCGCCGGTCAATAAAATAAGTCGTTGGACGGAAGAATTTGGCGTTCGAATACTCATTGAACCGAAAACCAAGGAGCCGCCCATGTCACCCTCGATCAATAAATTGAATCGAACGCTGCAAACAACCGCCGCAGCGTTGCTGCTCGGCGCTGGCGGCACGAGCTTTGCCGCGGAACCGGCCGTGATCCTGATTGGCCATGCCGCGCCGTTGACAGGGCAGCTCGCGCATATGGGCAAAGATAGCAAAAATGCGGCGCGGCTTGCCATCGACGAGATCAACAGCCAGCATCCGGTGATCGATGGCAAGGCGGTCCGCCTGCAGCTGGACGCTCAGGACGACGCTGCCGACCCGCGCACAGGCACCCAGGTTGCCCAGAAACTCGTTGACGATGGCGTGGTAGCCGTAGTCGGCGACATCAACTCCGGCGTTTCGATCCCGGCATCGAAGATTTACAGCGAGGCCAGTCTGGTGCAGATCTCGCAAGGCTCGACCAATCCCACGTATACGCTGCAGGGCTTCAAAACGACCTTCCGTGTGGTCGCGACCGACGCACTGCAAGGGCCGGCACTGGCCCGCTACGCAATCGACTCAATGCACGCGAAGCGAATTGCAATCGTGGACGACTCAACCGCATACGGCCAGGGTCTCGCGCAAGAATTTGAAAAAGCGGCAAAAGCACGAGGCGCCGTTATCGTGGCGCACGAAGCGACAACCGATAAAGCCGTCGACTTCCGGGCGATTCTGACGAAAATCAAAGGTCTGAAACCCGACGCAATCATGTACGGCGGCTCGGACGCAACGGCCGGCCCGCTGGCGAAACAGGCGGCGAACCTCGGCATCACCGCAAAGGTGCTCGGGGGCGACGGCGCCTGCACGGACAACATGACGCAACTTGCCGGCAGCGCGATTGCCAACGTGACGTGTTCAGAAGCCGGGCTTGCCCTGTCGAAAATGCCAAAGGGTCAGGACTTCGACAAGCGTTACGTGGCGCGCTTCAGAACGCCGATCGACGCCTACGCCCCGTTCACGTATGACGCCGTCTACGTTATTTACGACGCAATGAAGCGGGCAAACTCGACCGACCGATCGAAAATTCTCGCGGCGATGCCTGCCACCAGCTATGACGGCGTAATCGGGCACATTGCGTTTGACCCACATGGCGACCTGCGGGACGCCGCGATCACGATCTACCAGTTCAAGGACAACAAGAAGACCGTGATGGACGTCATCAGAATGTGATCCGGCCGAAAGCGACGGATATTGCGTACATGGTGTTACGCCCAGCCATCACTGATTACCCTTCGCGACGGCAGCCCATCCCGTCGCGAAAGACCACCTAATACTTCAATCACCTTACAAGCGAGCCAGGACTTTCCCGAAGTACCTGCGCTCGATCTTGCATCGCATCACTCCCGCAAACCCCCGTCACGTAAGGCCTGCAGCCTTGGCAACTGCTTTGGCGCATCAACGGCCTCCCCGCTCGTTTCCTTGACTCTCGTCCCTCCGCCTGCTCTACTAAATCAACCAAAGTGATTTAAGCGATCGATTTCGGACGACATCGGAATCGCATCAGGTTCGAAACCCGATCGCAAATAGGTGGCAAACAGGCGGCAAGCGCGCAGCGTTCGCGTATGCAATCACCAGCAGTTCACAACGTCGTGACCAATAACCGGAGGAGCGTCCCATGAATCTGAATTCCCGCAGGCATCCTGTCGCCAGGAAAATCGTGTCGATGTGCGTCGCGGCATCGGCCGTGTGGTGTGCGAGCGCGAGCCAGGCGGCCGACCAGCCTGTCGTCGGTCTCATCACCAAGACCGACACCAACCCGTTCTTCGTGAAGATGAAACAGGGCGCCGAAGCAGCGGCATCGAAAGACGGCGCCAAGCTGCTCACCGCCGCCGGCAAGTTCGACGGCGACAACGCGAGCCAGGTCACCGCCATCGAAAACATGATGACGGCCGGCGCGAAAGCGATTCTGATCACACCGAGCGACACCAAGGCGATCGTGCCGAGCATCAAGAAAGCGCGCGCCGCCGGTGTGATGGTGGTCGCGCTCGACACGCCGACCGATCCGCAAGACGCCACGGATGCCCTCTTCGCCACCGACAACTTCAAAGCCGGCGTGCTGATCGGCAAGTACGCAAAAACCGCCATGAACGGTAAGCCCGCGAAGATCGCGACGCTCGACCTGGCTCCCGGCGTCTCGGTCGGCGTGCTGCGTCATAACGGCTTCCTGGAAGGCTTCGGCGTGAAGGAAGGCGATCCGTCGATTGTTTGCAGCCAGGACACCCGCGGCGATCAATCGAAGGGCCAGACGGCGATGGAAAACTGCCTGCAGAAATCGCCGGATATCAACGTGGTCTACACGATCAACGAACCGGCTGCAGCGGGTGCGTATCGCGCGCTCAAGGCAGCGGGCAAGGACAAGAGCGTGATGATCGTTTCCATCGACGGGGGCTGTGAAGGCGTGCGCAATGTGAAGGCCGGCGCGATTGCCGCGACCTCGCAGCAGTATCCGTTGAAGATGGCCTCGCTCGGCGTGACGGCGGGTGTCGAGTATGCGAAGACCGGCAAGAAGGTCTCCGGCTATCAGGACACCGGCGTGACGCTGATCACCGATAAGGCGATGTCCGGCGTCGACAGCAAGGATACGAAGTACGGCCTCGACAACTGTTGGGGCAACAAGTAAAGCGTACTGAATGGCGGCCCACTTCGCCGGGCCGCTCACGGATTGCCAGCCACTGAACTGCCGGCCGCGGGATACCCCGCTGATCGCCGGTACGCCAGATGGCCGGCCGCCGGATCGCCGGCCGCCGTAATTGCCACGTGGCTTGCACGTCACGTTCATGCATCGAGGACCCTATCATGTCGACACCTTCCGCGCCTGCCGGCCACCCGCGCACCTTTACCGACCGTTTGCCGTCGCTCGCAGAAATCGGACCGCTAATCGCGCTGCTGCTGGCCTGCGGTTTCTTCATTTCGCAGAGCAACCGGTTCCTGTCGTTCCAGAACCTCTCGCTGATCCTGCAGCAGACGATGGTGGTTGCCGTCATCGCCATCGGCCAGACGCTGATCGTGCTGACAGGCGGGATCGATCTGTCGTGCGGGATGGTGATGGCGTTCGGCTCGATCATCATGACCAAATTCGCGGTCACGCTCGGCGTGCCGCCCGTTCTCGCGATTCTGTGCGGCATCGCCGCGAGTGCGTTGTTCGGCGCGCTCAATGGCGTGCTGATCACGCGGATCAAACTGCCCGCCTTCATCGTCACGCTCGGTACGCTGAACATCGCATTCGCGCTCACGCAGATCTATTCGAACGCGGAGAGCGTCTCGAACCTGCCGGACGCGATCATGTTCCTCGGCAATACGTTCAAACTCGGCCCCGCCGATGTCACCTACGGCACGGTGCTGACGTTGCTGATGTATGGCGCGACGTGGTTCGTCTTGCGCGACACCGTGCCCGGCCGGCATCTGTACGCGCTCGGCAATAACCCCGAAGCCGCTCGCCTGATGGGCCTCTCGTCGCAAAAGATCCTGCTCACCGTGTATACGCTGGCCGGTGCGATCTACGGCATCGCTGCACTGTTGTCTGTCTCGCGCACCGGTGTAGGCGATCCGCAGGCGGGACAAACCGAGAACCTCGACAGTATTACGGCAGTGGTGCTGGGCGGCACGAGTCTGTTCGGCGGACGTGGTTCGATTAGCGGAACGCTGCTCGGCGCGCTGATTGTCGGTGTGTTTCGTAATGGCTTGACGCTAATCGGTGTCTCTTCGGTCTACCAGGTGTTGATCACCGGCATGCTGGTGATTCTCGCGGTTGCCGCGGACAAACTTTCCCATCGTCGCGGTTGAACGTCCAAAGGAATCTGTCATGTCGACACCTACTTCCGCTTCTGCCGTGATGCCCGTTCTGCAAGCGCGCGGACTCGTCAAACGCTACGGCAACGTCACCGCGCTCGACGGCTGCGATTTCGAAGTGCTGCCCGGCGAGATTCTCGCCGTGATCGGCGACAACGGCGCGGGCAAATCGTCGTTGATCAAGGCGCTTTCCGGCGCCACCATCCCCGATGAAGGCGAAATCCTGCTCGACGGCAAGCCGGTCAGATTCCGCAGCCCGCTGGATGCGCGCGCTCAAGGTATCGAAACCGTGTACCAGGAACTCGCGGTGGCGCCCGCCATGAGCATCGCCGAAAATCTGTTTCTCGCCCGTGAGCTCGTCAAACCGGGCTGGCGCGGCTCGATCTTCAAGATGATCGACAAGCGCCGCATGCTCGACGAAGCCACCGCGCACATGAAAGATTTGCAGATCGGCATCCGCTCGATGCGCCAGGCGGTCGAAACGCTATCCGGCGGCCAGCGTCAAGGCGTGGCTGTCGCGCGCAGCGCAGCGTTCGCACGGCACGTGGTGATTCTCGACGAGCCCACCGCCGCACTCGGCGTCAAGGAAGGCAACATGGTGCTCGAATTGATCCGCCGCGTGCGTGATCGTGGCCTGCCGGTGATCCTGATCAGCCACAACATGCCGCACGTGTTCGAAGTCGCGGATCGTATTCATATCCAGCGGCTCGGCAGGCGTGCCGCAGTGGTCAACACCAAAGACATCCACATGTCGGAGGCTGTGGCGATCATGACGGGCGCGAAGCAGGCGGACGTCAAGGCGATTGCATGATGCACGCATCCCGCTGAGAGGCACACGACGATGGACACCACCGGTACACGTTCGCCTCTCAAACGCACGGTCGGCTCGAACCAGGTCGGCATGCGGCAGTTCAACGAACGGATCGTTCTACAGGCAATCCGTTTGCATGGGCCACTGCCGAAAGCCGACGTGGGCCGTCTCACGCGTCTGTCGATGCAGACCGTTTCGATGATCGTCGACCGTCTGATCGACGACGGGCTGCTCGAGAAGCAGGCGCGCGTGCGCGGCCGCATCGGCCAACCCTCGGTGCCGATCGCGCTGCGTGCGGACGGCGCGTACACCATCGGCATCAAGGTGGGCAGACGCAGTCTCGACGTGCTGGCAATGGATTTCGCGGGCCACGTGGTGTGCCGCGATGTATTCGACTATGCCTATCCCGATCCGCGCACGCTATTCCCCGCGCTCGAAAGCAAACTGGCGCGCGTGAATCAAACGCTCGGCGCGAAGGCAAACAAAGTGGTTGGCGTGGGCGTCGCGGCGCCGTTGTGGCTCGGCGGCTGGCGCGACTTTCTCGGCGCCCCGCAAGATGCGCTGGAAGCGTGGCACGAGATCGATCTGCGCAGTCGCATCGCGACGATGACGGGCTTGCCCGTCGAGTTCGCCAAGGACACCACCGCGGCCTGCGCGGCAGAACTCGTGATGGGCCAGGGCCGCGGGATTCACAATTTTCTGTACCTGTTCGTCGGCACGTTTATCGGCGGCGGCCTGGTGATCGACGGCCGTTTGCATGCCGGACCACACGACAATGCGGGCGCAGTCGGCTCGATACCGCTGCGGGACGGCAACGCACGCAAACCCGCGCGGCAACTGCTGCACGCAGCATCGGGTTTCGTTCTGGAGCGGCTATTGAGCGACGCAGGCGTGCCGCCCTCCGCCGCGCACGATCATCGCGCGTTGTCGCCTGAACTGTGGCGGCAAACCGAACAATGGCTCGACACCGCGTGCCCTGCGATCGCCAATGCATTGACCAATGCGGCTGCGTTGCTGGACCTGGAAGCGGTGGTGATCGACGGCGAACTCGACCGGCAACTGGTCCGCGAAATCATCCGCCGAACCGAGCGCGTGCTCGATCGTTTTGAATGGGAAGGCATGGTGCGTCCGCAACTACTGGAAGGCACCATCGGCGCCGACGCGCGGGCGATGGGCGGCGCAATTCTCCCGCTATACGCGCATTTCGCGCCTGTGCACGAGCTTTTCCTTAAGCCGGCAACGGATGCCGGCTATTAGGCGCCCTTGCTCATCGCGCGTTCATTGCGCCGCTACTTTCGCTATCGCAGCCGCTTTGGCCGGCGGATTCTGCAGCAAGGGCTGCAGCACCGGCGCCAGCGACTTCAGCAACTGCACCGAGAGCGCGCTCGTGAACTCGTAATGGGCCGCATACGGCTCATGCACCCAGGCAGTCAGTGTGCCGTAGAAGCGGTCCCCCATCACGAACACGAACGTCGCGCTGCGGTTCACCTTGCGTGACTCGATCAGGCGCGCGCCTTTGGCCCACACATTGAAGCGCTGATCGCCAGTGCCGGTCTTGCCGTAAATTTCGAGTGTCTGACCATCGGGGAACGTCATGCCCTGCGCGAGACGCTTGGCCGTACCGCCCAATACGACATCACGCAGCAGTCCCCTGACCACCCCGGCGATCTCCGGCGACAACTGCTGCTGCGGCGCCACCGCCGCGCGCTGGAAATGCGTTTCGTACGGCGTGTTTTTGGCGAAGTCGAGTTGCGTGAGGCTTTCGGTCGGCACCTTGTTGCCGTTGTTGGCAATCACGCCGATCAGTTGCGCGAGCGCTGCCGGACGGTCGCCGGATGCGCCGATCGCGGCAGCATACGACGGCGTGAGCGTCGCGAACGGATAGCCGAGCGCCTGCCACGATTTGCCGATCGCATCGTAGGCGCGCAGTTCGACCATGCGCTTGATGCGGCGATCCTGGGTGGCGTGATAGCGGGTCTTGAAGAGCCATGAATAGGTTGACAGGCGCACGTCGCGGCTCGCGTTCTGTATCTGGTCGAGCGTCGCGTCGGGATGAGCGCGCAGATAGTTGAGAGTCCACAGTTCCAGCGGATGCACGCTCGAAATGTAGCCGCGATCGTTCAGATTGAAGCGGTCGATTGCATATTTGCCGTACAGGTTCGCGAGGTCCTCATCGTCCAGGATGGAGGCAGCCGGCGTGTTCTTCAACGCCGCGCGCATCTTCGCGTTGAACCACGCGTTCGATTCATCCGGCGCGACACTGCGCAACACTGTTGCTACTTTAGGCGGCGATTTGCGCACGCCGAGCAGCAGCAAGGCCAGTTGCTGCTCGGACGTCTTGCCGTGGTACTTCGTGTAGAAACGATTCATGTACACGCGGCTTTCCTGATCGGCAAAACGTGTGAGATACATCTTGCGAATCGCCGGATCGCCCAGCCATTGCGACGACGGTCCGGTGGTCTGCACCATCTCGTAGTGGACGATATCGCGCATCAGCCGCACGAACACCAGATTGACCGAATGCTGGAATGCGCGGTGCACGGTGAGAATGCGGCTGTTGTCGTCGGATTCGAAGTTGTTGAAAGTCTGCGCGCCGCCGCCCGTGTAAAACGTTTCGCCCGGGCTTGCCGAGTATTTGCGTTCCACGGCCGCGTCGAGCATGGCTTGCAGCGAGCGGTCGGAAGTATGCGCCAGATAGTCCAGCGCCCAGCGTGTGAGCTGATCGTTCGGATCAGGCTTCACGGCTTTCAGCTCCGTTGTGCTCAACGGGGCATAACGCGCATGCAGCTCGGAGACGATCTGCAAATACGTCACCACGGTACGCATTTTCGCGGTCGACCCAAGATTCAGGCGCGCGCCGGAATTGATGTCGAATGGCTGGTTCACGCTGTCGGTTTGCACCCGCACCAGGTTCGCGCCGTCACGCCGTTCGAACAGCGTAAAGCTATAGGCGATTCTCGACGGGTCGTCGGAAGCGCGCAGCATTTCATAGCCGACGAGTCCCGCGGCTTTTGCACCGTCGCGCGTCGCGGCGGCGGCAAGACGTTCACTCACGGCCTGCTGCACGGCGTTATTGAGCGTGCCCGTCGCCTGCATGTCCAGCCGGTCGAGTTCATAGAAACTCGGTATGCCGAGCGCCGCCAGCAGGTGCGAACGCATCGACGTTACGGCCTTGCGCGACACGAACGAGTCGGCGTTGCGCGTTTTTTCCGGCGCGCGGCGCAAATCCACTTGCGCGGACAACGCGGCATCGCGCAGCGGGATTGAAATGACACCACCGTTCGCCAGCAAGCGCAGATAGCTATCCGTCAGGCGTTCAAGCTCGGCATAGCCGTGATGCAGGAAATACGACGGCGCACGTTGCGCGATCATCAGCGAGAGCACCTGGCGAAACGCCACGCCCTGGTCCGCAAGATTCTCTTCGGTCGAAGGCGCTTTGAGAATGCGGTTGACGTCGTTGAAATCGCGACTGTACCAGGCGGCCAGGCCGTCGCCGATGCCATTGATCTCACCAATACCCGGTTGCGCGGCGAGCGGCACCGAGTTGAGATAGTGGACGACGATCTGCTGGCGCGCGGGCATAGTCTGCGGACCGTTCAGATAGGCTCGTACCGAGGCGGATGCGATTTGCCGCAATTTCTCCGGCGGCGTTGCCGTGCGCCCGCCCGCCGAGTGGCGGAACTTCTCGATCTGCGTAGCTAGCGTACTGCCGCCAGGCGTCGACTGATGCCGGTTGAACACGCGCGCGCCCTGGTCGACGAGCGCATGGCTAAAGCGCCCCCAATCGATCGCCGGATTGCGATTCGGCTGATCCGGATCGAGCAGATAGCGGTCTTCGATAAACAGCAGCGAATTGACGATCAGCGGCGGGATCGAATCGAAGCTGTCATAAACGCGGCCCGGATACTGCTCGCCAAAAAGCGGCGCGCCGGTACCGTCGAAGAGTTGCAGTCCCGCCTGATCTTTTTCGGCGTAGGGAATAAACAGACCGCTATCGGCCAGCGAGAGCATTCGCTCGGAATCACGCGATTGTGCGCGGATTTCAAACCCGCGTTCGAGCAAGCGCTTCTGGAACGACGGCAGCAACGCGTAGCCGAGGCGGCTGTCGTAGGGACCTTTGTCTGCCTGAGGGAAGCGGATGGAATGACTTGGACCATTCTCGACGGAGAAACCCACGTCGCGCGTGAGTTCGGAGAGGTAGCGCGCCTGCAGTCGAGACGTTTCGATCTCGACCTGGACAAAGCGGGCCGCCAGAGCCAGCGCGAGCAGGAAGCCCGCTGCCAGCCCCCATTTAAGCCACTTCCTGACAGGCGCCATGCCTGTCGCGCGAAGCGGTAACCGAATCAGTGGCCGATTCATGGCTGCTCTCCCCGAGCGTGCGCCATTCTCTTGATTCTGGCGCACCTTCGATCAAGTGTAGCGCGGAACGCGAGCATGTAATCGGTTCGGATTTACCCCAAAGTGTCGCCGCCGCAACACCTTTTCGCCGGGCATGGCGGAGCGCCAATTGCCATGCGATATTGGGGGGCTTTCTCGCGTCAGAAGAAAGCAGATTCAGGCGTTTTTTGCGCCGGCGCCGCTCTCCCTTCGCCCTACCCCAACGTCCGTCCCCGCAGTAACTCGATGAATTGTTCAGCCGGCGGCGACAGCACGCCGCCTTTGCGCGTCACAATCCCGAAGGTTTGTGACGGCGACTTCAGTTTGACCGGCACGAAGCGCAACATTTTCTGCCGCACGAACAACTCCGCAATTGCGGTCGGCAACAACGAAACCAGATCGGCGCTGCTTTGCAGTAATGCGACTGTCACGAAAGTGGAGGCTGTCGAGATCGGGTTGTCTGGCATCTCGAGCCCCGCCAAATCCATCTCCCGTTCGAGCAACGCATGTAAGGGCATATGCGACGGATACATGACCCAGCGATGGCCGGCCAGGTCACGCAGTTTTACTTCTTTCCTCGGCAATGGCGGATGGCCGTAACCCACCACTACGGATAACGGCTCGTCCCCAAGCGGACGGTAGTGATATTTCGACGGATCGGCGGCGACCGCCGCACGGCCGATCACCAGATCGAGCCGGCCTTCGTCGAGCTGTAGCAGCATGCGCGCGCTGGTGTCTTCCATCACTTCGATCGATAGGCCCGGCTGGCCGGCATGCAGATCGTTCAGCGCCGGCACGACGCAGTCGGGAATCGCGCCCATGATCGCGCCGACCGCGAGCCGGCCGCCGCGCCCCGAGCGGATCTCGGCGACGTCCTGACAGAGCGCTGTAAGGTCCGTTGCCACGAGCCGCGCGTAGCGAATCACGCAGTGGCCGAGCTGGTTCGGAATCATGCCGCTCTTCGAGCGCTCAAAAAGCGGCGCCTCGAGCATCGACTCCAATTCCTGCAACGCCTTGCTGGCCGCCGATTGCGTCATCGACATCGCGCCGGCGGCTTTGTGCAGCGACTTGTGGTCGTCGAGCGCGATCAGCAATTGCAACTGCTTCATGCGCAGTCTCGACAGCAGGACGTTCAGGGTGTCTTTCATGAGTTACCGGGCAGTCGCGGGTAAGTCGCGAGATGAGTCGCGACGTGAGTCGCAAAAGCGATCACAAGATGGAAACAATTCAATATACCCGCCAGGCACCCCGCCGTATAGTCAACGACGGAGACATTCAAAGACCCACGCCTCACTACGTCGTCACCTCACCTCGGCACAACGCACATCACCATGACCCACACCCACAACCCTGCTCCCATGCGCGGCGTGTTCCCCGTCGCGCCGACCATCTTCGACGAGGCCGGCGGTCTCGACCTCGAAGGCCAGAAACGCTGCATCGATTTCATGATCGACGCGGGCTCCAACGGCCTGTGCATTCTGGCGAACTTCTCAGAGCAGTTCGCGCTATCCGACGACGAGCGCAACACGCTGATGCACGTGGTGCTCGAACACGTTGCGGGCCGCGTGCCGGTGATCGTCACGACCACGCATTTCAGCTCGTACCAGTGCGCTGAACGCAGCCGCAGTGCGCAGGCTGCCGGCGCCGCGATGGTGATGATCATGCCGCCGTATCACGGCGCGACGATCCGCATCGGTGAGCGCGGCATCTATGAGTTCTATCGCACGGTGTCCGATGCAATCGGGATTCCGATCATGATCCAGGACGCGCCGGTCAGCGGCACGGCGTTATCCGCACCGTTTCTTGCCCGCATGGCGCGTGAACTGCAGAACGTGTCCTACTTCAAGATCGAAGTGCCGCAGGCCGCGAACAAGCTGCGCGAGTTGATCGAGCTGGGCGGCGACGCTGTGGCAGGTCCATGGGATGGCGAAGAAGCGATCACGCTGATGGCCGATCTCGATGCGGGCGCAACCGGTTCAATGACCGGCGGCGGCTATGCGGACGGCATCCGTCTGATCGTCGACGCTTATGCGGCGGGCGACACTGAAGCGGCCGCCGCCCACTATCAGGCATGGCTGCCGCTCATCAACTATGAAAACCGCCAGGGCGGCCTTGCATCGTGCAAGGCCTTGATGAAAGAAGGCGGTGTGATTCGATCGGACGCAGTGCGCCATCCGTTGCCGCCGATGCATCCGGCCACGCGCGCAGGCCTGCTCAAGGTCGCACGGCGGCTCGACCCGCTGGTATTGCGCTGGGACGTCTAAGGTCGACCCAGACCTGTCGAAAGCCAAGCAACAAGCGCCCGGGCGCAACCCTCGGACGCAAACCCCCGGTCCTGCAGCCATATACGCGGCAATATGCGCGGCGGATGCAGCACACGGGGGGAAAACCACATATAAGGTCGGAAGGAAATTGAGTAACATAGGCCCGCAAGCTCACCACACCACTTTCCATGACCGCCGATCCTCGAGAACTGACGCCGGAAACCCTCGCCGAGTTGCTCGAACGCATTGCCAAAGAGGATGCTTCGGCACTGCGCGAGCTATATGATCTCGCCGCCCCGAAACTGTTTGGCCTTGCGCTCCGTATATTGAGCAAGCACGAGTGGGCCGAAGAAGTCTTGCAGGACAGCTTCGTCAACATCTGGCGCTTTGCAGGCGACTACCGGAGGGCGCTCTCCGCCCCCATGACGTGGATGTCGGCAATCGTCCGGAACCGTGCTCTCGATCACCTGCGGCGGGTCAACAAGCAGGAAACAGAATGGAGCGATGCGTTGGACGATCTTGTGGCAACCGGCGATCCGGATCCCGAAGCACTGACCGCAGTCAGCCTGCAGGCGCGTCTGCTGGCCGGCTGCATGCAGCAGCTGGAACCGGCGCAGCGTCAGGCGGTTGCTCTCGCCTACCTGCGTGACCAGAGCCACAGCGAGATCGCTGAAGCGCTGACGGTGCCGCTCGGCACCATCAAATCCTGGATCCGGCGCGGCCTTGCCAAGCTGAAGACCTGTCTGGGAGGCGAGTGATGAATCTCCATCGCTATCCTCAACTGGTCGATATGCTGGCCGCCGAGTATGTGCTCGGCACGCTGCGTGGCGGCGCCCGGCGACGCTTCCAACTTTACGCGGATCACGATGTGGTGATTCGCCGGGCCGTCGACGAATGGCAGCGGCGCATCTCCCCGCTGGCCGAACTCGCGGAGCCGCGTATGCCGCCGGCCGCCGTCTGGGATGCCATCGAGCGGCGGCTCGGTTTGACGTCGGCGCGTGAGGCGGCACGACCGCGCACCGTGGTTGAAAAACCTGCGCGGCCGTCCGGCAGCATCTTCGAAAACCTCGCGTTCTGGCGCGGCTGGGCGATCGGCGTGACAGGGTTCGCCGCAGTCGCCCTCGTGGTTGCTGTGCGCTCGCTGTTGCCTTCCGGCGTAACGCCATCCACGGCACCGACCGTCGCGCAGCAGCCGGAAGCGGCCGTCTCGCATGTCGCGGTGCTGAATGACAAAGACTCGCATCCGGTCATGCTGGTCGCGTGGGACGAAGCCCGCTCAACCATGACGCTGCATCCGCTCGGCAAGGTGGACTTGCCGGCCGGCCGGGCGATGGAGTTGTGGGGCATTCCGGCCAGCGGCCATCCGGTGTCGCTCGGCTTGCTGCCGGACAGCGCCAGCGGCAAGGTCACGGCCGGTCAGCAGAAGCCGGAAAGCTACGCGGCGCTGGCGGTCTCGATCGAAGCGCCGGGCGGCTCGCCCGATCACAATGCGCCTACGGGTCCGGTGGTGTTCAGCGGCAAGCTGCTGCCGGTGTCCTGATCTACCGTCGCCCTATGCAAAGCTTTTACGAAGCCACCATCACCCGCGCTGCCGGGCACTCGTCCGCTTACGCGCCGCTAACCGGCCGGCGCAGCGTCAACGTCTGCATCATGGGCGGCGGCCTCGCGGGTTTGTCCACGGCGTTGGGACTTGCCGAGCGGGGCGTCACCGACGTCGCCGTGCTCGAAGCCGAGCAGGTGGGCTTCGGCGCCTCCGGCCGCAACGGTGGCTTCGTGTTCGGCGGCTACAGCCTCGATTGCGCGGATCTGCTCAAAACCCTCGGGCCAGTTCGCGCGCGCGAACTCTATGCGCTGACAACCGACGCCGTCGATCTGATGAGGCAGCGTATCCAGTGCTACCGCATCGATTGCGATGTGACGGATGCCGGCGTGATCCTCGCTAACTGGTTCGACGAACCGGCAAGGCTCGACACGCAGCGGCGTTTGATGCGCGATTCGTTCGGTGTCGAGTGGGAACCCGTGGCGCCCGCGGAGCTTGCTTCACAATTGAAGACGAACCGTTATCACGGCGGCCTGTTCGAGCGCAACGCGTTCCACTTTCATCCGCTGAAATATGTGCTCGGCGTAGCGGGTGCCGCGGCTAATGCGGGCGTGCAGATTCACGAGAAGTCGCCCGTTGTGCGCCTGGAGCGCGACGGTGCCGGCTTCGTGGTGCATACGCCGCAGGGCGCGCTCGAAGCACGCCACGTAGTGATGGCCGGCGGCGGCTATGCGCGCAACGTCTATGCACAGGTCGAACGCGCGGTGCTGCCGGTCGCGACTTACGTGATGGCCACCGAACCGCTCGGCGCCCGCCTGAAAGACGCGATGGACACTCGCGCCGCCGTCTACGACACCCGCTTCGCCTTCGACTATTACCGTCCGCTGCCCGACACACGCATCCTGTGGGGTGGCCGCATCTCGGTACGCGACCGCGCGCCCGACGACATCGCGCGGCTCTTGCGGCGTGATCTGTTAAAGGTCTATCCACAGTTGCACGACGTGCGTATCGAGCACGCCTGGGGTGGCCTGATGAGCTACGCGCGGCACAAGATGCCGCAAATCGGCCGCAACACGGACGGCGTCTGGTACGCGGTCGGCTTCGGCGGCCACGGCATGGCGCCCACCACCGTCTCGGGCGAATTGCTGGCGGCGGCCATCTCCGGCGAACGGCCGGTGCCCGAGGCATTCGCGGCTTTCGGCCTGACGCGCACCTACGGCGCGCTCGGTCTCGCGGCCGCGCAACTCACCTACACCGCCATGCAGACGCGCGACGCCCTCGCCGCCCGGCGCCCTTCGGCCCGGCCGGCGCCGTGACGCTGCCCGGTACGCGACCGGACTGCCGGCTCAATACGCCGCCGCTTATGCCCGAGACCCGCTCCAGAGGCTGGTTTCAGCGTGCTAGAATGCGCCGTCATCGCCGCTCGAATACACAATGAAAAAGGGAAGCAAGGCCGCCGAGCCTGATACCAACGGCATCGCGTCCGACACCCGACGCAAGTACGATCCCGAACAGACGAAGCGCAACATCCTCGACGTCGCGACGCAGGAGTTCTCCGCGATGGGATTGACAGGCGCACGCGTCGACGCGATCGCGGAGCGCACGAACACCACCAAGCGCATGCTGTACTACTACTTCGGCAGCAAGGAAGGGTTGTACCAGGCCGTGCTGGAAAAAGTGTACGGCGACATTCGCGCGCTCGAACAGGATCTGCACGTCAGCGAACTCGATCCGATCGAGGGCATGCGCGCGCTGGTCGAGTTTACATTCGACTATCACGACCGCCAGCGCGACTTCGTCCGCCTCGTGACGATCGAGAACATTCACGGCGCGAAGTACGTCGAGCAGGTGAAGAGCTTCAAAGGCCGCAACGTCACCGTCATTCATACGATCGAAGATCTGCTCTCGCGCGGCATCGCGGCGGGAGTGTTCCGCAGCGACGTCGATGCGATCGACCTGCATCTGATGATCAGCTCGTTGTGCTTTCATCGCGTCGGCAATCGCCATACCTTCGGTACGGCATTCGGCCGTGATCCGTCGCACCCGCGCCTGCGCGCGCGTCATCGCGCGATGATCGTCGACGCCGTGCTGCGTTTCGTGCGCAAGGAAGACTGAGGCAAGCCTGAAACGAAAAAGCGGGACCTGGCTAATGCCAGGTCCCGCTTTTTTTTGCTCAATGAAAGCCGTTCGAACGATACGTGCCGGTCAATCCACCAGCACGATCCGCTTGATATCGCCGACGATAAAGATGTACGACAGCGCGCCGATCAACGCGATTGCGCCGATGAACACCAGCGCACCGACAAACGAGCCGGTTGCGGCGACGATGAAACCCACCACCAGCGGCGTGACGATGCCGGCCAGATTGGCGGCAAAGTTGAAGATGCCGCCGGTCACGCCGAGCAGTCCATCCGGCGCAATGTCCGACACCAGCGTCCAGCCCAGTGCCGCCATCCCCTGCGCGAAAAACGCCACCGACAGAATCGCGATCACCGCCACGTTGCTCTCGACATAGTTAGCGAGAATGATCGTCGACGCGAGCAGCAAACCGGCGATGATCGGCAGCTTGCGCGCCACGTTCGGCGACTTGCCGCGCCGCAGCAGCCAGTCGGAGAAAATACCGCCGAACATCACGCCAATCGACGCGGCAATGAAAGGCATGATCGCGAAGAAGCCGATCTTCAGCCATGCCATGTGACGCTCGGTGGCGAGATACGTCGGAAACCAGGTGAGGAAGAACACGAGCGTCGAGTTACCGGCGAACTGGCCAAGACAGATGCCGGCCAATTGACGATGCTTGAGCAGGCGTCCGATGGTGCGCCATTCGAAGCCACTCTTCTCCGATGCAGCCGGTGCGCCGGAAACACCAGCGTCCTTCTTGCTGTGCGTGAGACCGCCGCCTGCTTCGATATAGTCGAGTTCCGCCTGATTGACGGACGGATGATCGTGCGGCTCGCGATAGAACAACCACCAGATCACACCGAACACGAGACCCACGCCGCCCACCACGTAGAACAGCGAACGCCAGCCGAACGCGCCCATCAACATGAACAGGAACGGGCTGAAAAACGCGAGGCCGATATATTCGCCGACCGTGTAGGTGCCGGTCGCCATCGCGCGCTCGCTCTGCGGAAACCATGTGGCCACCACGCGGCTATTGGTCGGAAAACACGGCGCTTCCGACACGCCGAGACCGAGCCGGAACACGAACAAAGCGCCGATACCATGCACGAGCCCTTGCGCGAGGGTGCACAGCGACCAGAACGTCATCGACAGGAAATACGTGAGCTTGCTGCCGAAACGGTCGAGAAAGAGACCGCCCGGAATCTGCGAGGCCACATAGCTCCACGAGAACACGGAGAACAGCAAGCCCATGAGCGCGGCGTTGATGCCAAGTTCCTTGGTCAGTTGCGGCGCCGCGATGCCGAGCACCGTGCGGTCCAGATAGTTGATCATCGTGCCGACCGCCAGCAGCGAGAGAATCTGATAGCGGGCTTTCGAGCGGCGCGCGGTGCTTACCGTGGCAGCCGTTTGGCGGGTTGCCTCGGCGGGCGTGGAGTGGATGGGTTGTGGCATGGCGTCTCTGTCTCCTCGGTCGGGTTACGTACCGGATATGTATGGCTTATGTGTTACTGGCCTGGCGTTGCAACAAGGACTGGAAATGCGTGTACACGCGCTCGGCGTCGGGTTCCAGGCCCGTGAAGATGCGCACCGCGTCGACCGCCTGATATACCGCCATCCCGCCGCCGCTCAGCGTGCGGCAGCCGAGTTCTTCGGCGGCCTGCAGCAGCGCGGTGCGGATCGGGAAATAGACGATGTCCGCTACCCACAAATCGCGATGCAGCAATTCGACCGGCAACGGCAAGCCCGGTAATTTCGCCATGCCGGTGGGTGTCGCGTGAATCAGGCCGTTAGCGGCAGCGAGCGATTCGGCGAGCGAGCTGCCGCCACTGACGGTGGCGGCGGGGAAACGCTTCTGCAACTCCGCGGCGAGCGATGCGGCCCGTTCGGCATCCACGTCGAATAGCGTGAGCGTTTGCGCGCCCATGGTCAGCGCGGCATGCGCGACCGCTGCGCCCGCACCACCCGCGCCAAGTTGTACGACGCGTTCCAGCGATACGTCCGGCAGGCCGCGTTGAAACGCACGCGCGAAACCGGACCAATCGGTGTTGTGGCCGATACGCTTGCCGTTCTTGAACAGAACCGTATTGACCGCGCCGAGTGCGCGCGCGTCGTCGGAGAGTTCGTCGAGCAGCGGAATGACGGCCTGCTTGCAGGGGTACGTAATGTTCAGCCCGTTGTAGCCCATGCGTTCGGCTGAAACGAGCAAATCGGAGAGCGCCGTGGTGTCCAGCTTCAACGCTTCCAGATCGACGCGCCGGTACACATAGTGCAGACCGAGTTTGCTGCCCTCTTCCTCATGCATCGCCGGGCTAAGCGATCCGCCGATGCCCGAACCGATCAGGCCGACGAGAAACGACTGCGGGCTCGCCTGAGCGTTTGTCTGTGTGTTCGCTTGTGCGTTCGCTTGTGCGTTCGCTTGTGCGTTCGCTTGTGCGTTCGCTTGTGGGTTCGCTTGTGGGTTCATTTGGCCGCCCTATTCTTAAGGATGACCGCCATCCGCTCCAGAGCTAGCACATAGCCTTGCGTGCCGCAGCCAACGATGATCGCCTCGGCCACTGCCGACACGTACGAGTGGTGCCGGAACGCTTCGCGGCGATGCACGTTTGAAATATGCACTTCGATGACGGGCTTTTCGATCGCAGAAAGCGCGTCGGCAATCGCCACCGAGGTATGCGTGTAAGCCGCCGGATTGATCACGATGCCGTCGACCTTGCTGCGCGCCGCATGCAGCCACTCGATGAGTTGGTGTTCCGCATTCGATTGGCAGAAGTCGACCGACAGATCCAGTCGCTCGCCCGCGTCGCGGCAGAGCCGCGCGACGTCGTCGAGCGTTTCCGAACCATAGATGGCCGGCTCACGCGTGCCGAGCAGGTTGAGATTCGGTCCGTTGAGGACCAGCACTGATGCAAAACTCATGACGACCACTCCTGCAAAAGGTGAGGCATAAAGCGGGCCACAGCATGCGCCGCGGCTCTACAACGTAAGCGCAGTGTGCGCGCATTGCCCGCGATCGTCATTCGGGGTTTATACGAATTTGTACCATCTAGTTAGTTTGTATAGACTATCGGGAAATTCCGCTAGTATGGGTATTTCTGACGTGCGCCATGCTGGTTGACGGTAACCAGCTAGACCATTTTGCGCATTGCAGCATAGCGGACCGCAAGACACGCGGACACCGCACAGCGGCCGCTTCGCGCCGCCCCAATAGTCGTTTCATTGTTTTTTGCAGGAGCCGTTCATGCAACGTTCGATAGCCACCGTGTCGATCAGCGGGACCCTCGTCGAAAAGCTAACCGCAATCCAGGCGGCAGGCTTCGAAGGCGTCGAAATCTTCGAGAACGACCTGCTGTATTTCGACGGCTCGCCCGCCGACGTGCGGCGCATCGCCGAGGATCTCGGGCTGAAGATCATGCTGTTCCAGCCGTTCCGCGATTTCGACGGCGTAAGCCCGGAGCGCCTCGAACGCAATCTGGATCGGGCGAAGCGCAAGTTCGACGTGATGCACGAACTGGGTACGGACCGGATCCTGGTGTGCAGCAACGTCTCGCCCGACACCATCGGCGACGATTCGCTGATGACCGACCAGCTCGGCGCACTGGCCCGCGCGGCCGAAGCGGCCGGCGTGATCGCCGGCTATGAAGCGCTCGCGTGGGGCAAGCACGTCAAGACCTACCGCCACGCGTGGAAACTGGTTAACGCCGTCAATCATCCGAATCTGGGGCTTGTGCTCGACAGCTTTCATACGCTGTCACTGAACGATACAGTGGACGCGATCGCCGATATCCCGGGCGACCGGATTGCCTTCGTGCAGATTGCCGATGCGCCGAAGCTCGCCATGGACGTGCTGGAATGGAGCCGCCACTACCGCTGCTTCCCGGGTCAAGGCGATTTCGATCTGGCAGGCTTCACCGCCCAGGTCGTGAAAACCGGCTACACCGGGCCGCTCTCGCTCGAAATCTTCAACGACGGTTTTCGCGCTGCGCCTACCGCCATTACCGCGGCGGACGGCCATCGCTCGTTGCTGTTTCTCGAGGAACAGACGCGCGCGCTGCTTGAATCCACCCGGCAGCCGGTCGGCGAGCTCTATCGATCGCCCGCTGCGCCCGCGCACGTCGGCTATCAGTTTCTTGAGTTCGCGGTCGACCACACGACCCGCGCGCATCTCGTCGACTGGCTCGGCAAGCTGCGCTTCCGTCAGGCCGGCCAGCATCGCTCGAAAGATGTAACGCTGTTTCAGCACGGCGCAGCATCGATCGTGCTGAATGCCGAACCGGATTCATTCGCCAACGCCTTCTTCCAGCGGCATGGCTTGTCACTGTGCGCGTCTGCGTTTCGCGTGGATGACGCCAATCAGGCGTTCGAGCGCGCCGCCGGGTTCGGCTATGCCCCGTTCTCGGGCCAGATCGGCCCGAACGAGCGTGTGCTGCCCGCCGTGCAAGCGCCCGACGGGAGCCTGAACTACTTCGTCGACGAGACTCCGGACCAGCCCACGCTTTTCGAAGCCGATTTCGTGCTCACCGACGTCAATGGTCCGACGGAAGTGGGGCCACTCGCGCGCATCGACCACGTCTGCCTGTCGGTGCCGGCACCTTCGCTCGATACGTGGGTTCTGTTTTTGCGGACCGCGCTCGGCTTCCAGGCCGAGCCGGGCGTGCTGGTGCCCGACCCGTACGGGTTGGTGCGCAGCCGCGCGCTGCGCAGTCACGACGGGTCGGTGCGCATCGTACTGAATGCGTCGGTAGACCATCACACAGCGGTGGCCGAAGCCTTGCACACCTATCACGGCTCGGGCCTGAATCACGTCGCGTTCAGCACTAGCGATATTTTTAGCGCGATTCCCGAATTCGTCGCCGACGGTCTGCCGGTGCTGCGCATTCCGCGCAATTACTACGACGACCTCGCCGCCCGCTACGCACTGCCGGACGAGACGCTCGAAGCGCTGCGCGCGCACAACATCCTGTACGACCGCGACGAACGCGGTGGCGAGTTCTTCCACGCTTACACCGAGCAACTGGATCAGCGCTTTTTCCTGGAGATTGTCGAACGGCGCGGCGGCTACGACGGTTATGGCGCGGCCAATGCGGCTGTACGGCTCGCTGCGCAGGCTCAGCGCCGCAAGTAGGCGTTGGCGCAGCCGGCAATGCTTGTGGGTGATGGTTTGCACACGGCTCTCACCCGCGAATTCAGGCGGATCGGGCACGGCCCATGCTCCATCGGCTCAGGCGGGCGCGCCGCACCGATATAATGGCGTTTGATCCGCGGCCGGTGCCGCGCGCACTCCGCCCCATGCGGGTGTGGCGCGAACCGTCAGCCGAATGAAACGCCAGGAGAGATATGAAGAAGTTTGCCGTAGTCCTGTCAGTCCCCCTGCTTCTCAGCGCTTGCGCGTACTTCCAGAAGAATCCGGATGCCGGCGAGCCCGTCACGGACACCACCACGCAACGCTCGGTCAACGACGTAGTCGCCTGCCTGACGCAAGTGGCGACAAGCCACAACGCCGCGTTCAAATCGACCGAGATTCCGCAGGGTCAGATGCTCGATTTCGGCGATTCGAATATCGTCAAGGTGCGCAGCGACAACGGCGCGACGACTTATCGCTTCTACGCCGGCAAACGCCACGTGAACAATCTGTGGATTGAATCGGCGAGCAAAACTTGCGCGCCGTAAGGTAAGCAGGCGCGACAATCGGCCAGGTGTAACGGTCGGTAACTTGTTCCGGCGCAATCATAGTGTCACGGTGTTACATCACAATGGTGTCTTAAGAATCGTTTAAGACTTCATCCGCATGATCCATCCGACACTATCTCGCACAAGGTGCGCTTCATGAACCAGCCCGATCACACCACGAACGACTCGCCCGCACCGGCGAAAAAACCTACGATTCTGCGCCGCTTGCTGAGCCATCACGAACTGGCAACGCTGCTGCTGTTACTGCACGCGCCGATCGACGCATCCGCGAAACCCGAGATTCCCCAGCTTCACGAAGCCGGTCTGATCGAAACGGTCTCCGGCGACGCAGGCGCCTCGCATATCCGTCTGACGCCCGAAGGCAATGCAGTGTTGCGCGGACTCGGCGTGAAATAAAGCGCGTTTTTAGGTTTTCGTTACGCCTGCCAGACGCCGTACCCCGCCTCGCGTAGTCCAATCGCCAATTCCACTTCCATATCCTGTGCGCCGCGGTAAGGCATCGGATTGTAAACTTCATACAGTTCGGGCATAAGGCGCAGGCCGTAATCGCGCACATAGCGATTTGCCTGAATGCCGGCCTTGTGCCGGTCGAATCTCAGATCCGGGTCCAGTCCCGTCATTCCCACGTACACGCAAGGCTTGTCGAACCGGTAATCCGGATTCGCGCGGCGAAAGCGCGCCTCGTTCCAGACGGTGTCGTCCAGTGCGACGACATAGACGTAGTAATGATGCTTGCGACGAACCATGTGTGCGGCGGCTCAGCTTCGCGAGGTTCCGTGCAGCAGCATCCGGTACTCGGTCGGCGTGACGCCGACGGTCGCCTTGAATTGACGCGTAAAAGCGCTGTGGTCGGTGTAGCCGCAGAGTGCGGCGACGTCGGTGACTTTATCGTGTGAAACCAGCAATGCGGTGGCGGCGTCCAGCCGCGTTTTCAGCAGCACCTGGCGCGGCGTCAAATGAAACACTTTGTGAAAGTAGCGCTCCAGTTGCGCCACCGACATATCCGCCATTGCAGCAAGCTGTTTCAGATTCAGCGGCTGGACGTAGTTTTCCTGAATGGACTGCACCACTTCAGCCAGCCGGCTGTAAGCGGGATGACTGCTTTCGTCCGCTTTCAGGTCGCGGGAGATGCCGGCGAGGCCGACCACCTTACCCGCCGGATCGCGTAACGGCTGCTTGCAGGTCAGGCACCAACCCGGCTGCCGGCCAGGATACAGGTGCAGTTCCAACTGATCGATCATCTGGCTGCCGACGTTGATGATCGCTTTGTCCTGGGCCGTGTAGATACGGCCGAAACGATGCGGGAAGACGTCCTCGGCGGTCTTGCCGAGCAGCGCAGACTTTTCCTTGAAGCCACAGCGCGAAGCGAGCGTGCGATTGACCAGCGCATAGCGGGCCTGCGCGTCCTTGACGAAGAACACGACGTCCGGCATCGCATCGAACACGGGCTCGAGTAGCGTGAAATGCGACAGCATGCCGGACAGCGTTGCGTCGTCCGGTTCGAGCGGATGAGCCAGCGTGTTCATCGTGCAGGTTCCGAGGTCGGTGCGGTTGTGCGTTGCGTGCGTTGAGTGCGTTCACCCGCGCGACTGCGCGGGTTGGCACTTGCGGTCGATTATAGGGCCACACGCTACTGAAAATATCCAGCGGACGAATGGATGGCAGTGTCATTCGGCGGGCGATTGCTCCTCGCTGATTGCCATCAACGTGCCGATTTGCGCCGGACTGAACGGCGGGCGCGGCGCTGCAGCCTGCCAGCCTAAATACAGCGAAGCCGCGGCGCCGCAGATCCGGCCCTGGCATGCGCCCATCCCGCAGCGGGTATGCAGTTTCGCCTCGCGCCAATCCGGATAGGCGCGCACCTCGCCGAGGCTGACGTCTTCGCAACGGCAAAGCAGCGTGGCGTCGTCGGGTGGCGTGCGCGCGGCAGACTGCAAGGCAAAGGCCGTCTCGACGTGCCTTGCGAAACGCCGCCATCGGGCCCGTTGCGCTTGCAGTGCGGTGCAGTTTGCCGAGACACCGCTTGCGCACAGCCCAGCAATCTCACCTTCCACCTGCGCCAGCTCCGCGCCGCCGACGCCCGTGCATTCGCCTGCCGCCAGCACGCCGTCGACCGAAGTCTGCTGCTCACCGTCGACGACGATCTCGCCCGCTTCGCTGATCGCACAGCCGAGCGCTGCGCCAAGCGTGATGTTCGGCACGAGTCCATAGCCGCAGGCGATACGGTCGCAGTCGAGCGTCGACTCCTGCTGGCCGCGCCGGATCGTCACGCGCTCGACACGGCCATCGCCATGCGCTTGCCGGACGACGCTGCCGGTCCAGTAATGCACGCCAGCGAAGCCGCGCGTCATGGTCAAGGCCTGCCGTAACTTCGCCGGCTCGCCCAACAATGAGACTCCGAAGCGGGCGACCTGGAGCGCCGATGTCTGCTCCACGACCGCCAGCACGCGCGCCCCTGCCGCACGTGCAGTGGCGAGCGCCGCGATCAGCAAGGGCCCGCTGCCTGCAATCACGATCCGTTCGCCGCGCACCGGCATGCCACCTTTGATAAGCGCCTGCAATGCACCTGCACCAGTCACGCCGGGCAACGTCCAGCCGGCGAATGGCAATAGCCGCTCGCGCGCGCCGATCGCGAGAATCAATCGATCGTAGCTGATCGACACGCCACCCTGCTCCGCCGACTCGAGCAGCAAACCTCGCTGACTCAATGGCGCGATCACGCGAGTCGACGGCAAAAGGGTGACATTCGTTTGCGTCCTCAACGCGCCGAGAAGGCCTTGTAGCGGCACTTGCGGCGGATGGCCGGGACCTTGCCGCCAGATTTGACCGCCGGCGCGCGGATTGTCGTCGAGCACCGCGACCGTGGCGCCCTCGCGCGCCGCTGCCTGCGCGGCGCTCAACCCGGCTGGACCGGCGCCTACCACGACGATGTCGAAGTGCTGCTTCATCAGTTGTCCGTGGTGGTGCAGGTGAGGGTGGCAGTGCAAACCACCTGCCCTTCGCGGCAAAGCGTCTGGCATGCCAGCATATGCGCCCGGCCGTCGATCGTGACGCGGCACTCCTGGCACACGCCCATTCCGCACAGTGCTGCGCGCGGCTGGCCGCTGACCGACGTCCTGGTGCCGCCCGCACCCGCCATGACAAGCGCCGCAGCCACGATCGTGCCCGCTTCGACCTCGACGCTTCTACCGTCGATCGTCAAGTGAAGGTGTGTTGCATCGGCGTCAATCATGGGTCACCTTTTGCGCAAAACGGACCGGCAAGTACGGCTCGACGGGAATCGGTGCGGTGTTCCCAGTGATCTGCGCAGCGAGCAACTTTGCCGTTGCCAGCGAGGTCGTCACGCCAAGGCCCTCATGTCCGACCGCAAGCCACACACCGGGTGCAAAGTCACCGGCCGGACCGATCAACGGCAAACCATCCGGCGACGCCGCACGAAACCCGGTCCACGCACGGATCCCATTGAGCGTCGGCAGGACCGGCAGATAGCGTGCCGCGCGCTGCAGCATCTGCGCGAGCACCGGCATGTCGACGGCGGGATCGGTTGTATCGAACTGGCGCGACGAGCCGATCAGCAACTGGCCTGTAGGCCGCGGCTGCGCATTGAATGCCACCGAGGTGCCGGCCGCATGATGCGCGC
Organism: Paraburkholderia sediminicola; assembly: GCF_902859805.1. Lineage (GTDB taxonomy): Bacteria > Pseudomonadota > Gammaproteobacteria > Burkholderiales > Burkholderiaceae > Paraburkholderia > Paraburkholderia sediminicola. Next base: position 262,337 of record NZ_CADIKC010000001.1, read on the forward strand.
TCTTGATGTAACCCAGCTCGAGCAGTTGATGGCGAATGAGTCCGGGATAACGATCGGTGATCAGCAGATGACCTTTCTTCGGTTCCAACGGCAGCGAGCGCAGCAGTTGCTGCGCGCCCAGACCGCTGGCCACGATCACGTGCTCCGCGCTGATGTGCTCGCCGTCGGCCAGCGTCACGCCACGCGCGCTGATTGCGGCAACCCGCGTACCTGGCCGCACGCGAATCTTCTTGACTCCTGACGATTGCGTCAGCAGCCACTCGGCAACCGTAGGCGCATACACGATGCTGTCGTGCTCGACCCGCAAGCCACCCGCCATCGATGCCGCCAGCGCCGGCTCACACGCACGCAATGCAGCCGCGTCGAGCAGCTGAGCGGAGACGCCCTGCGCTTCGAAGGCTGCATGCATTGTTCGGGCGGCTTGCCATTCCTCATCGTCGGCGGCGACCCACACAGTACCGCAGCGCGCAAACGCATCGCGCGCGCGCAGTTGCGGCGCGAGCGCCAGCCACAAGTCGCGCGAATAGCGGCTCAACGCGAATTCCGCGGGCGAGTCGTTCATCACGACGATATGGCCCATGCCCGCCGCCGTCGCGCCGCCGCCGATGCCCTGTGCGTCGAGCACCTCAACGCGCATGCCGAGCGCGGCCAGCTCCGCCGCGCAAGCCGCGCCGACAATGCCGGCCCCGACAATCAACGCATCCGCTGTCATGCCGTGCGGATGCCCCATGCGAACGGGTCGCGCTCGTCGAAACACAAACGCCCTTCGGCCATGATGTGCGCGTGGCCGGTGATGGTCGGAATCACCGAGACGCCATCACCGGCGTGACGATAGCTCGCCTCGAACACGCTGCCGATGATGCTCTCCTGCCGCCACACCGCACCTTCGGCCAGCTTGCCGTCGGCGGCGAGGCAGGCGATTTTCGCGCTTGTGCCGGTACCACACGGCGAGCGGTCATACGCGTTGCCGGGACAAAGGACGAAGTTGCGGCTGTCGATACCCTCTCGCGAGCCGGGTCCGAAAAGTTCGATGTGGTCGATCAATGCGCCTTCCGCGCCGGTGATGCGCTGCTCGATCAGCGCGTCGCGGATTGCCGTACTGAAGTTGGTCAGCTCGGCGATACGCGCCGCCTCCAGCGTGTGCCCATGGTCGGCGACGAGAAAGAACCAGTTGCCGCCCCAGCCGATATCGCCAGTCAGCATGCCGTAGCCTGGCACGTCGACCTGCACGCCTTGCCGGTAGCGATATGCCGGCACGTTGCGCACGGCCACGCTGCCGTCCTCGTTGAGTGTCGCTTCGACGACGCCGACCGGCGTCTCGATCCGATGCAGCCCCGGCCCGATCCGCCCCATGTGCGCGAGCGAGACAACGAGACCGATCGTGCCGTGCCCGCACATGCCGAGATAGCCCACGTTGTTGAAAAAGATCACGCCGGCCGCGCACGCGGGGTCGTCCGGCTCGCATAGCAGCGCGCCGACCACCACGTCCGAGCCGCGCGGTTCGGTGACGACGCCCGCGCGCCAGTCGTCGAAATGCGTGCGGAACACGTCGAGACGCTGCGCCAGCGTGCCGCCGCCAAGCGCCGGGCCACCCGACACCACCAGGCGGGTCGGTTCACCGCCGGTGTGCGAGTCGATGATGTCTAGGGTTTTCATGATGTACATGGTAGGAATGCCGGGCGTCCAAGTCTTGGTGCGCATAATCGTGGATTGTGACGATTTCGGCATATCTTATCTGTCCGTCCCCGCACGCGTCGACTATTGAAATCAGGCGAGCGCCGCGCCTGAACAAGCTCTATTAAGCGAGTTGAGGAGCGCACTTGACGCCCGTTCCGCATGCTTTCGACGTATTTTGCGTCCTATGCTGAAATAGCCAGTCCGCTTGACCTTGTCGGGCATATAGGCACAACCGCTATGCTGAAATCGTCATCCGCTACGCGTGAATCACGCAAGACGGCGGCATTTTCCCTGCTTACACTGCGCTTGAACTCAACACACTCAGGAGAGCAGTCGTGGCGCATATCTGGGAAGGCGTATTGCCCGCAGTTACCACCAAGTTTCACGCGGATTTCAGCATAGATCGCGAATGGACTGGCAAGAATATCGAGGCGCAGATCGACGCGGGTGTGGACGGCATCATCGTGTGCGGATCGCTTGGCGAAGCATCCACGCTCTCGCTGGATGAGAAGCTGCAAGTGCTCGACATCGCCGTTGAGGCCTCGCGCGGCCGTGTGCCCGTTTTGCTGACGATCGCCGAGAACAGCACGCTCGACGCATGCCGCCAGGCCGAAGCCGGCAGCCGGCATGGCGCGGCCGGTTTCATGGTGCTGCCTGGGCTGCGCTATCTGTCCGACCGGCGCGAAACGCTGCATCACTTTCGCAGCGTCGCCGATGCAAGCGCGCTGCCGCTGATGATCTATAACAATCCGCTGGCCTATGGCGTCGACATGACGCCCGAGATGTTCGCGGAAATCGCCGACGAAAAGAAGATCGTCGCGATCAAGGAATCATGCGGCGACGTGCGGCGCGTGACCGATCTGATCAACGTGGTCGGCGACCGCTTCGCGATTCTGTGCGGAGTCGACAACCTCGCGATGGAAGCGATCCTGATGGGCGCGCATGGCTGGGTAGCCGGTCTCGTGTGTGCGTTTCCGCGTGAAACGGTGGTGATCTACAAGTTGCTGAAGGCGGGCCGTCTTGAAGAAGCGCGCGCGATCTATCGCTGGTTCGCGCCCCTGCTCGCGCTCGACGTTTCGTCGAAGCTGGTTCAGAACATCAAGCTGGCCGAGACGATCGTCGGGCTCGGCACGGAGCCGGTGCGGCCGCCGCGTCTGCCGTTGGCCGGGGATGAACGCAAGGAGGTCGAAGCGTTGATCCGCCGGGCGATTGAAATCCGGCCGACGCTGCCGCAGGTCTAAGTTGCGGTTCGGGTTGCAGCAAGTTGACGGGCAGCCGCTCCCGGTCGCGGAGCGGTGCGGAGCGGTGCGGCCGGTGATGCACCGGTTTGTCAGGCCGCCTGTTTTTCCGCAACCGCTTCACCTTGCCTCAGATGCAGCAGCCGATAGCCGCTCTTGTAAACGGGTTGCAGACGGAAGTCGTTTTGTGGCTCGATCTCGAGCAGCAAACGCAGGCGCGACACGTGACTGTCGATCGTGCGGGTGAACTCGCGGAACTCACGGCCCCACACCATCGCGAAGATATGGTCGCGCGACATCACGCGGCCAATATTGGAAAAGAACAGCGACGCCAGCCGGTATTGCGTTCCCGATAGCGGAACCGGCTGACCGCGCAGCATGACGAGCTGACGATGCGTGTCGAAACGGTAGGGGCCGACATCGAAGCTCGCGGCGCTGAAACGGTCCGGATAGGCGCGGCGCAGTAAGGCCGCAACGCGCTCGCGGAACTCGCCGGGACGCAACGGCAGCCCGACATAGTCGTCTGCTCCGCTGGCAAAGGCGCGCACCACGCTGTCCTCCGAGGTCTCGGCCGAAGCAAACAGGACCGGCAGGCGGTCGCCGCCAACGGCGCGCACCGACCTCAGGACTTCGGCGCCGGACAGACGGGTGCCTTGCCAGTCCAGCACCAGCAGATCCACGGTGGAACGGGCGAGCGCTTTCGACATGGCCAGACCGTCGTCGTAGACCATACAGGTATGGCCGGCGCTCATGAGAACCTTTTCGATCGACTGACGCATGACGGGGTCACGCTGAAGAATGGCAATACGCATGGGATGACTCTTAACTGATAGCTCGGACGCGATTCTCAGAGGGACGCTCAAGCCATCCCATAGGAGCATTCTTAATTTGCGCGCCAATTGCCCCCTTCCGACACGTGCGTGCTGCATTCCTACACGTGACCGCTGCGGCTCTCACGACACGCACGCCCCGCCATCCCCGGCCGCCGTCGAAAAACCACGTTTCCTGGAACTTTTCCCAATCTAATTAAGCACTTCCCGAAGCGACCGGCTTTCATCCTGTAAAATCGCCGCCCTGGCCCCTGTCGTCATCGCGCTTGCCCTATCCTGGCCGGCGCGCCGGTGTCCCGTGCTCTACCCAGCGCTTGCCACACTTCTCGCCCGACGACCGCCGTTTTTCCACGCGCTACGTGTGGTTTCCAACTCAAGACAAGACACAAGCAATGCAAGCGACAAATCTGGGTGGAGCGCAGGCTGTCACCCCACGCCCTCTTGGGCGAAGCGACTACAAGACGCTCGGCCTCGCCGCGCTCGGTGGGGCGCTGGAGTTTTACGACTTCATCATCTTCGTATTCTTTGCGCCGGCGATCGGCCAGTTGTTCTTCCCCGCCGCGATGCCGGACTGGCTGCGTCAGGTACAGACCTTCGGCATCTTCGCGGCCGGCTATCTGGCGAGGCCGCTGGGCGGCATCATCATGGCGCACTTCGGCGACCTGTTCGGCCGCAAGCGCATGTTCACGTTGAGCGTGCTGCTGATGTCGGTGCCGACGTTGATGATGGGTCTACTGCCTACCTACTCGAGCATCGGCGTGATGGCGCCGGTATTGCTGCTGCTGTTCCGCGTAATGCAGGGTGCTGCGGTCGGCGGCGAAGTACCGGGCGCATGGGTGTTCGTCTCCGAGCACGTACCGCAGCGGCACATCGGCTATGCGTGCGGCACACTGACGGCCGGCCTCACGGCAGGCATCCTGCTCGGCTCGCTGATCGCCTCGGCGGTGAACCGCAACTTCGCACCGGCGGAAATCTCCGCCTACGCATGGCGCATCCCGTTCCTGGTAGGTGGCGTGTTCGGCATGTTCTCGGTTTATCTGCGCCGCTGGCTGCATGAGACGCCGGTGTTTGCTGAGCTCAAGCAACGCAAGGCAATCGCCGCGGAAGTGCCGCTCAAGGCCGTGTTGCGCGACCACGGTCGCGCCGTGATCGTGTCGATGCTGCTCACGTGGATGCTGTCGGCTGCAATCGTCGTCGTGATTCTGATGACGCCCACGTTGCTGCAAAAGCAGTTTCATATCGCGCCGGCCACTGCGTTGCTGGCGAACTGCGTGGCGACGCTGTGCCTGACGATCGGCTGCGTGATGGCAGGCTCGATCGCCGGCCGCATTGGCGCGGGACGCACGATTTTCATCGGTGGCCTCGCGCTGGCCGTGACGTACTACGTAATGTTCCAGCAGCTTGCCGTCGATACATCTGAGCTGGTGCCGCTGTACGCGGTGGCTGGCCTGTTCGTCGGCGTGATCGGCGCGATTCCGTTCGTGCTGGTGAAGGCGTTTCCGCCGGTCGTGCGATTCTCGGGCATCTCGTTCTCGTATAACGTTGCCTACGCGGTGTTCGGCGGCCTCACGCCGATCGCCGTTTCGCTGATGATGAAGTCGAACCCGATGGCCGCGCCGCTGTATGTCGGCGCGATCTGCATTGTCGGAGCATTGACCACGCTGTTCATCAAAGACGCGCCGCAAACGCGCTAATCGAGCTGTTTTGCAACGGCGCACCACTTTGTGCGCCGTTGTTTCCATCGGCTTTATGCCCTGCCTTTCCGGCAATGCCCGGCACCCTCATCCACGACTGTTTCGCTCTCTCAGACTTCAGGTCTCGATTGGCTCGCACAGTGACTCCGCCTGCCGGAATCAACCCGCACGTCTTGCCAGTATCCGTTCGACCCGACACAAGAGTAAGCACACGTGGGTCCTTGAAATTGCGCATACTAGTTCATAGACTAAGGGCGGCCTTTCCGAGTCCGGACACCGGCAATCCCGCAGACCGTTTTTAAAGCGGCAAGAAACAGATCGTTTTTAATTACGTAGAAGAACTTCCCATCGAGGGCAAGTCCGATTCATGTAAGCACACCCGTAAGGTCGCGATAACCATACGTGGAGGCGCAACATGGCTTGCGATGTTCCTGTTACCCGTCGGACTTTCCTCAAGGTCATGGGGAGTGGCGTCGTCACCGTGTCCGTGAGTTCCATTACTGCCTTGACGTCTGGTTGTTCTGCGCCGCGCACGGAAGACCGGTCAACGCCGAATCTCGCAGCAGGATCCCACGCGACGCCAGAACCCATCCATGGAGCACCCGTCTGGGCACCCGAGCCAGGAAAGGCACGCTGGAGAATCGAAGGCGTTCGCAAAGTAACGGGATCCAAAATCTACGCGCGCGACTACAAGGCGCGTGACTTCGACGGATGGCCAGGTAAGGAAAACTGGCTATATGCCCTTAGATGCAATTGCATCGACAGGAAATTCGAGGGCTTCGATCTAAGCGTACTGCCCCGGCATCTCCGCCCAATCGCGGTGGTATCCAACAATACATTGAACGACTATGGCATCGCTCTTGCAGCGGAACCGGATCCGAGAAAGAGCAAAGACATCTACCTGTTTGCGCAAAAAGGAGGCACTGCCGATTGCTACGGTCAACCCGCTGCACTACTGATTTTCGAAGACTTCGACACATATCGCCACGCGAAGAAGGTGCTCGACTTTAACAAGGACGTTATTCTGTACGGCGAAACGGTAGCCCGGCAGAAGAACCCACCGGCCTTTGGACAATCCAAACTCTACGTCCGCGACGATGAAAAGTCGTTATCGAACATTCACATGGACGCGGACAACAATGGCAACCCCACCGCCCTATTCCGAAGCAAATGCGAGGCCGCTGCCACTGATATCCGCGCATTGGCGAAGCAGAAGGTCAGGAACAAGGTTTGGCATCAGATCAGCGGATCCTTTCAGACGCCGGCAATCGATCCTGTTTTCATGGAACCGGAAGCAGGACTTGCCTGGTATCAGCCAGACTCCGGACTACTGCAACTGGTTCTCGGCACACAATCGCCGCGCGACGACGGCACATCCGCAGTCAAACTGTTTTCCGGCAGCGACATTCACATAGGCCATGTTCACGTCATCGGATGCTTTCCCGGTGGTGGATTCGGCGGGCGCGACAAATCGTATTTTCCGCTCTACCTCGCATTGGCGGCGCCGTTCGCGAAGGGTGCATTGCGCTGGCAGCAATCACGTTATGAGCAGTTTCAGGTCGGCCTGAAACGCTCCGAAACCGAATTCGTCGAATCAATCTGGTTCGACAGCAGCGGCAAGCTCCAGGCACTGGACAGTGCGTTCACGCTCAATGGCGGTGGCAAGCTGAACCTCACGGGCGCCGTCGGCGACCTCGCCTCGATGAGCGCGATGAGTTGCTATGACATTCCGCGCGCGATCGCGGAGGGCTCGGTGACGTATACACCCGAAGTATTCGGCGGCTCACAACGAGGTTTTGGCGGCCCGCAAGCTTTCATGGCTATCGAAACGCTGATGGATGAAGCAGCTCAATCCCTGCATAAAAGCCCATTCGAATTTCGCCGTAGCAATCTGCTTGTCAAAGGTCGCGGGAAGACGATTACGGGCGCGTCCATTCTGTTCGACCTGCAATTGGACGAACTTTTGGCGCGACTTGAATCTCATCCCTTATGGCGCGACAGAGAAAGGACGCGCGCGGAAAGACACAAGCAAGGCCTGAGATATGGCGTCGGGCTCGCCATGTCGAATCAGGCGTATGGAACCGGGAAGGATGCAGTATTTGCAATGGTTCAGATCCAGCCGAACGCAGGATTGTGCGTGTTGACACACTACACGGACATGGGGAATGGCGCGGCAACCACGTTGGGCCTCGCGCCAGCTGAAAATCTTGGCCAGAACGCGCAGGAGATCGTCATGAGTGAGGTCGACGCGTTTGGCTCAATCACGGATTTCGACTTCTCCGTACTAGGCAAGTGGCAAGACGACACCCGAAGCCATCCTATATCGGGCCCGTTTGGCTCTTCCAGTGCATGCCTCGGTGCATTCCATCACTTTCAGGCCGTGGATCGCGCAGCAATGGTATTGATGTTGCAGAGCGTGCTGCCAGCTGCACGCGAACTTTGGGACAAACCACACCTTCAGCAGCAAGACCTCAAATGGATAAATGGAAGGCTAACTACGGCAGGTCACCCGGCCCTCAGTTGGCCCGCGTTATTGGACAAAATCAACCGCATGCAGTTGCCTACGGTGGCTGCTGTCCACGTCACGTATGCCGGCGGATTCTGGAAGAGTAAATACACCTTCAAGTCCGGGCCGGCAGACATGGACTGTGACTTTGTGGCGGTAGGCTCCGATGTGCGCAATCTCAAGTGCTTGCCTCGAGGGGACTTGATACCTCCCCATGATGCGGTCGGATATGGCCGGACAAACTTTGCGCCTGCTGCCGCGCTCGTCGCGGTATCTGTCAGCCCCGGCAGTGGGCACGTCAAGGTCGAGCATGTCGTAACGACACTTAGCGCCGGCCTCCTGATATGCCCGGAGATTGTCGAGGGTCAATCACAAGGTGCGGTTGCGATGGCGATCGGCAACGTGTTGAGCGAGTCGTGCCCTCTGGGCGACTTCGGCCCTGGAAACGGCAAGTGGAACCTCGACCAGTACCTGATAACACGCATGACCGACATCCCCACGCAAGAGCTGATTACACTGCCCCCGTCAGCTGGCAGGGACCATCACAGCGCACGCGGGATCGGAGAAGCCGTTATGTGCCCCATAGCACCGGCATTGCTCAATGCGCTGGCAATGGCGACCGGTCACCGTTTCAGGCAGACCCCTGTCACGCCCGATAAGATCCGGGAGGTACTAACGTGAGCGAAGCTGAGGTGAAGATCTACGTCAACGGGCAGTCGGTCACCGTGCCTGCGGCCGATGCCGATATGAGCCTCGCTGAATTCCTTCACGAGCGCCTGGATTTGACGGGGACAAAGGTGTGTTGCGGCATCGGTGTTTGCCGTGCGTGTACCGTAGGCATGCGCAGCCGTCAGGAAGCCCTGATGGAAAAAACCCTGGCGTGCGCCACACCTGTTAGTGTCGTCGCGAATCAGTACATCTACACCGTCGAGAGTCTTGCGGACGGCAACAGGTTTTCGCCGTTGCAGCAGACTTTTCTTGAGTCTTTTGCCTTTCAATGCGGCTACTGCACGCCCGGGTTTCTGATGGCGGCCACCGCCATGCTCGAACATCTGAAGGCGTATCGCATTGGTGCCGATCAACTCGAAACGACCATTGATACATGGGTGGGCGGAAACCTTTGCCGTTGCACCGGCTACGTCAAATACCGGGACGCAATTCGCAAGGTCGCGCAAGCGCAAATGAATGGCGGGACCTGAAGATGAAAATCTCCGCCGCATTGTTCGCCCTATGTCTCGTCATCGCCTCACCGCTTGTGGCCAGCGAGCGTGAGCAGACGTTGCTTGAATACGGTGAGCAATGTGCGAAAGAGATCGGCGAAATTCCTCCCTTCAACTGCAACGACGGAACCAACATCCCGATCACGATCAACGGAAAACCACCTGCGCGTGGAGATGCTCCGAGGCGGTGCGACAGACCCTCGCTACTTCACCCAACCTCGGAAGTAGAGGGACAGTGCCTGCCCTACTCCAAAATACTGAACCTGTCGCGAGGCAATACGCAGATATCTGCCTACTGCCGTCGAAACAAGTTGCGTGATGACCGCGATCCTGTCTATGACGAAGTTGTCATCGTGCAGCATCACTCAGGCAACGGCAAAACCTGCTGGTTTCTGTCGCAGTCGCGCGCGGGAACGAATGGAATCGATGCCTCAAGAGTGCCGCCACCGAACGAGAAATCGCCACCGGCCGGACACACCCCTGCGGTCGAATTCTGGACGACGCCTGCCAGGATTGCCGCCGTCCAACCCACCTGTATCTCGTGCCACGACGCAGGGCCGTTTATCTTCAGTCCATATATCGGACAGGTCTGGGACAAGGTACCCACCGATCCGTGGGGAAAGTATTCAAGCATCGGTCCTGTATTCTCGTCGCATCGCCTCAATGTGATCAGCACGCCGGGGAACGCCTGTATCGGTTGCCATCGAATCGGAAGCGAGCAAAGTTGCGCAGCTTATATCGGGCTCTCGACGGGACGATTGTCCGCGCCGGGCAACAACCAGCTCGCCAGCAGCTATCCGCTGAACCACTGGATGCCCACGGCCAATAACATGAGCCACGCACAGTGGGACGAGGCCAACATCAAATCAGTCGATGCGTTGCTGTCGTGTTGCCGGGACAAGGCACACAAAAATCCAAACTGCACTTTTACACCGATATCTCCGTCGAAAAAATGACGCAGAGATCAAACAGGGCGACGAAGGCATTCACGTTCAACAAGCAGATTCGAATCTGAACGTGGCCTGTCACAAACTAAATTCGTTAAGCAAAAAGGTAACGTCATGGAAATTTCGAATCTTCATTGTGGTCTTCGCAGGCCCGGACGGTTGTCGTTGTCGATCGCTGCGGGGTTACTGCTGACATCATTGTCGACTGCTGCATGCGCCGACGATGAACAGGATTGTCAGGCGGCCGGGGGATCATTGCTTACCGGCCAGGTCGTCTCTCCCCCAAAGTTCAAACATGGTTCATTCCGCAAAGGCGTGGAGCTGTCCCATACGCATCTCACCTTGAAGGGCGATTCGGATGGCAACAATTACGACGTCGCTATCGACAACGTCTTCGCTTCGGGTTATCAGAGCAATTCGAAGGCCGTACCCGCCCCGATAAATTCGATCGAGGTAGGCGACAAACTCTCAGTCTGCGGGATCCCGTTCAACGGGGGAATCCATTGGGTTCACAATAATTGCGGAGACACGCCGACCTCAACAGACCCGAACGGATGGATCAAGGAGATCACATCCGATGGAAGCGACGGGCCGAACCTCGAGGGTGGCCAGAAATACTGTTACCTTTGGCCTCGTCAATGAACGCCACATTTCCCGTACAACACGGAGACGTGGAAATCGTCGGCTGGTTACATCAAACGGTGGCGTCAACGGTTCGACGAAAACATCACGGGGTCGCGGCGGGCTACTGACCGGCGCCACTCGCAGGAATAACCGAAGCCTGGTCACCCGCGAGGAGGAGCTGGGGAATCTGCGAGAAACTCCACGGGGCGATCCCGGTCGACCTGTCGAGAACCCACACAAGGTCGAACCGGTTCCCCGGCCATTCAGACGGACAGATTCCGTCTGAACCGAGAATTTCCCCCGCAATTGCTGGAATGTCCTCGTGTTGCCATGCTACGAGAACGATGCCGCCAGCTTCGGTGATTCGCTTCACCAGCTCATCCGTCTTCTCTTTCTTGATCGATGCATCGATGTTCATTCCCAGCCTGGCCGCGAGTGGTTGCAGCGTTTGCTGTGGACGCTTACTCGCGCTTCCCGACGCAAACAACCGCTGTGGCGTCGCGAGACCAGGCCGGCAGACCTGGCCCGGCGCTGGCGAGAAAATCCCTATCAGTGCGCCGGCGCGCTGCCACCCCTGAACGGTGAGCGCTTCGGGGTCGTTTTTGCCGTCAGGCGTTACACCGAGCACATTTCCTTCCGGCTTTTCCGCATGGCGCACTAACATGATTTTCGTTGTAGACATCGTCTGTTTCCCGAAATCACCGATGGCAAGTGGTACCGAACTTCCCCAGTTGCGGGCTGTGACGCCGAAGCACGGCACCTGGGCAACTGCATTGTTTGCGCCGCCCCATAAGACACCTAACGTGCAAACAGCTGACGCTCGCTTTCACGGATATCGTTCGGCGTGTAATACCTCGACCACCACTTTTCTCCGTCAAACTTGAGACGAAGCGGCTGTTGGGACGCCCCGGCTTTCTTAAGCGCTTCGGCGAAGGCGTAGTGGTCAACAAGCCGGATGCCTTCAATCGAAAAAGCCGTGGCAATCGCGCGGTCGTAGATAGCAAGGAGATTGTCACCGTTGCACTCTTCCCCATCCTCCGCCAGATTCGACGAACCACAGAAAACGACCGGATTTGTCCCGTTGAAATCGACGACGACGAATTTGTGGTGAACGATATGTGAAGCCGCTCCGGTCACCTCGCGCTCCCTCGCAAATGGTAGAGGAAAGGTCTCGGGGTTCGCCTTCGAGTATACAAGTTCTCCGCCCTTTGAAGACGGCGTGTAAACCGTCGTACCGTTGACAGTGTCGTCTTCGGGATCGACAGAGTCCGAGATGCCATAGGAGAAAACGTTGCGATCGGCATGCAGATCGGACAGCGCCTTCAGTACTTCACCTTTGCCATTCAGGTCCATCACGGCGAAGATGACCGAACTTTCAGCGCCCTTGATCGCACCCAATACTCTCTTCAGCCCGACATCGGGAACCTTGTGAGGAGCAAACGAGAAAACGAGAGACGGCATGCCCGATTCGTTGATCGGAAATTCCTTCATCGAAATCTCGTCCGAGTAAAACTTTGGTGCGGCCAGTTCATCTTTCAACGCAGTATTGAACGCGGTTTCATACTGCCCGGCGACTTTCGCATTGTCGAACACAACAACGTGATTGGCATTGACGTAGAGACCTGTGATGGAAAAATTGGTTGATCCGGTCAGGACCTTGACTGGCGCGCCATCGACCTTCTTGATCAACACCTTGTTGTGCTGGAAGCGTTTGAACTTGCCGCGCATAAAACCGCTTTTCATTCCAGCAGGCGCCAGATTCTGGATTTTTTCAAAGGCCAGTGCAGCAACAGTCCCGTCCGCGTGCTCCTTTGAGTTGTCCGCCAGCAGTCTGAGTTTTCCCGCTTGGGCCAACTGGGCAAACGCCTCGATGATCTGCGGTTCATTGAGGTCGTAGACAAATGCATCCAGCGTTGCCCCGTCCTCACTGTGACATTCAGTCAGGAAATCGTCGATGGCCTGTCGCGCATGTCCCCCGAGCCATGCCCATTGGTTGAGATAGGGCGCCGGATCGAAATCCCAGTTCGCTGCTGTCACGTGCGGCTGGAAGGGTTTATCGTCAAACTTGTCCGCATACGCCTGAGACGACAGATAGCCGCGAGTAAACGCCACCTCGATATTACCTTCCTGGAATGGGCCGACATCTATTGTCAACTGGACGGTCTGGTCGTTCGTCAACTCCGCCGACTGGTCGCGAACGAAGCGCTTGACGACAACCTCGTAACAGAACGTTCCACTGGTCCCATCCGCCGGGAAATCCAGCCACCAGAATTTCTGGAACGGAGCAACGTCCGAGGAGAAGAACTTCCCCTTGTCGGCCCCCGCCCGATTCGTATAAGCACCGTCAAATGAAAGCCGGTTACCTAGCCAGGTCCAATCCCCCGAATTGCCCACTCGACGTCGAATGGCGAACCCGGCAAGCTTTGCAGTCAAGTGGTCGTTCAGGTCAAACGCGAGCATTACGCACCGGTCTCCGGTATACGCCTTGACTGTGAACCCATTTGACGTCGCCGTCGCGGCAAATATTTTAGTCACATCGCCTCCTCAATTTAGTATGCATTCCAAACTTAACTTCCGACGCAGCGAAGAATGAAGGCATTGATACGTTTTCTGCGAAGGGCGCACTTTTGAACCTGATTCACCATGAATCAAGGAACCAAAACGGGTCGATACGGGTTCCCGCAGATGCGATACGCTGCGTGGCCGTGTTCGATGTACTGTTAAAGCTGCATGTTCCCGAGTGGGAGCGAAAGATGTCTGAAATCGCGAACGACAGAGCTCAAGTCAGAGGCCAGAAGCGCTATCACGCTTGCGCATCGAAAAGTCTTTCTACCTTGCCTATGTGAAGGGCGTGTGTCGATCCTACGAACATATACGCCATTTACCGTTTGCCGAAGCTGGTGTGGCGACGATTGCAAGATCTTGGCGGGTTGGCACTAGAACAGTGTTATTCGAAATGAATATATTTAGGTTCACGAAGCACTCCACTAAACGCCGTGTGTTTCGTTCATACCCGTATTCCGTATCTCGCTGGTGCACAGTAACGACTGCACGAGCGCAAGAGCCACGGTGAGCGCAACGCCCTATGACGAAGTAGACATCGCGGTACTGGAGGCGACGGAGACACTTCTCCCGGAGGAGGTCTATTTTCGCCACCGATCCTCCCCTTCCAACCCCACATTCGTGCATTCCAAAGTTCACGACGGATGGAAATGTCTGGGACAACGAAGTCTCATAATTGTTGGCAAGATGCGCGCGATACCCAGGACAGGTTTATTTGTCCGACCCTCAGACCCGGGCCGAACGATTTTTCCACTAATCAATAGGTACCGAGAAGATCCATCACACGGTTCGTTTGCAGGTCACCATCATGAACTCTTCCAATACCGCCATCTCGCCAGCCCTCGGCCGCGTCCTTGCGACCGTCAGCATCGGCTTCGTGGTCACGCAGCTCGACGTGACCATCGTCAACATCGCGTTGCCGAAGATCGGCGCGGATCTGCATGCGGATGTCGCGGGCCTGCAATGGGTCGTTGACGCGTACACGCTCGCGTTCGCCGTGCTGATGCTTTCGGCGGGCGCGCTCGGGGACCGGCTCGGCACACGGCGTATGTATGCTGTCGGCATCGTGCTGTTTGCGCTCGCGTCGCTCGCCTGCGGACTCGCGCTCGATGCCACCATGCTGGTCGCCGCGCGCGCCGTGCAAGGCATCGGCGCCGCTGCCATGCTGCCGAACTCGCTGGCGCTGCTCAATCAGTCATACGGCCACGATCCGAAGCTCCGGGCACGTGCGGTCGGGCTGTGGACGGCCGCAGGCGCGATTGCAATCGCGGCTGGACCTGTGGTCGGTGGCGTGCTGATTGCGGCGTTCGGCTGGCGCAGCATCTTTCTCGTCAATCTGCCGATTTGCGTAGCCGGGTTGCTAGCGACTTTGCTTTGGGTGCCACAATCCGGGGCCGCGCGGAAAAACGCGCAAGCAGCGGCTCGGTCTCCTGCTGCGGCCGCGACTGGGACTCGCACAGGGACTGGAACAACAGCAGCCACTGGCGCGAGAACTGCGGATGGTGTTACAACACCGACATCCGCCGCGGCTGCAGCAATCCCGCGTGGTATCGATCTGAGCGGCCAGGCCCTTGCGATCGTCGCACTCACCGCGTTCGTCGCCGCTGTGATCGAATGGCGGCCGTTGGGGCTGAGCCATCCGCTGGTCGCCGGCGGCTTCATCCTCGCGCTGATCGCGGCCGGTGCCTTTATCGTCGTGGAATCGCGTGTCGCGGCGCCAATGCTGCCGCTCACGCTATTCAGCAAGCGCACCTTCAATGCGGCGGTGCTGTTCGGCATTTGCGTGAATCTGACGTACTACGGCATGGTGTTCGTGCTGAGTCTGTACTTGCAGCGCGTACGCGGCTATACCCCGCTGCAGGCGGGTCTCGCGTTCCTGCCGTTGACGGGCGGCTTCCTGCTCTCGAACGTGGCGAGCGGCTGGGTGGTCGGGCGCTTTGGCGTACGAGTGCCGATGATCGCCGGCGCAATCACTGCGGGACTCGGCTACGGTCTGCTGCATTTCGTCGACGCGTCTACGCCGCTCATCGGCTTGCTGCTGCCATTCCTGCTGATTCCGTCCGGCATGGGTCTCGCGGTGCCGGCGATGACAACCGCCGTGCTGGCTTCCGTCGAGGCACAGCGCGCCGGCACTGCGTCTGCCGTGCTGAATACCGCCAGGCAAGCAGGCGGTGCGGTGGGTGTGGCTGCCTTCGGCGCGTTGGCAAGCGGCGCGGCTGCCACGCAGATCGTCGCGGGAATGCAGACTGCAACGGCCATCTCGGTCGGTTTGCTGGTGGTCGGCGGCGTAATGGGCTGCCTTGTCCATCCCGAGCCGCACGCGTCGAGCGCCAGACCGCACAAAACTGGCACCCGGCGAGTTCATGAATCGCGCTGATCCTCACTTCAGCTTATCAGCGCGGCTCCGCAAATCGCGGTGCCGCCCCGCGGACTTACAGCGGCGCTTCCTGAATCGTGCCGGTGTCGATCGCGCGTTCGATCAGCCCTTCGTTCTGCGCCTTGGTGATCGCATCGGCAATCAGCTTTTCCGGCTGTTCGATTTCGGCCTTGATTGTGCTGATAAGACCCGATGCATCCAGAACCACCAATGTTTTCGCCGAATCGGCAAGGCTGATGATGACGCGATGCGGCGTAGGCCCTTCGCCGAGACTTGCGCATAACTGCGTAACCTTGCCGCCAATGGTTTGCTCAAAACTTTGGATCATTATTTGCTCCCTTGGTTACAGCCACAATCACAAGCGACCTGCACAGACTACCTCAATTGCACGATCACAGATTCAGCCCGCCGCGTGGCGAGCGTGCGCCGTCGATACTGATTCGGCCCGCTCCGGTCACGAACAGCAGCAGGAAACCACCCGCGATACCGATGTTTTTCCAGAAGTGAATCACCATATCGCGTTGCAAGGCGGGATCGGTAACATTCCAGAAATCGTGGCCCAGCACTGCGGTTGCCACCGTGTAGACGGCCATGATGAGCGCGAGCGGGCGAATCTTGAAGCCGACGATCAGCAGCAGGCCACCGAGTGCCTCGACCGCCGTTGCAACCGGTGCGGCGACCTGAACGAGCGGCACACCCTTCGAATTCAGGTAGCCGACAAAGCCCGCATAGCCCAGCAGTTTCATCACACCGCCCCATAAAAACAGCACGGCAAGGGCAATACGCGCGATGAGGATGACGCCGGAATCGACGGGACGCGTCATGAGGGGCTCCTGTAAATGAATAAGCAGCAGACCCGGCCAGACGGCCGCAGTTCCCCACTTTGCACCTGAGAATAGGCGCACTGCCCGCCTTTTCCAAGCGTGGGCCGGCATGAACGGCGCAATCCGCGCCGTCTCAACGGAAGGGAAAAGGTGTCCGAGCGCCCTGCGGGTGCCTGACCGTGCACGCCACGAAAAGTATCGCCGCCGTGCCTAAGCGCGGGGATACGTCGCGACCTCGATCAGATTGCCATCGGGATCGCGGCAATACACCGAGGTCATCTTGCCGCGCGCGCCGTCGCGTTCAACCGGACCAGCCTCTATCTCGACACCCTGAGCGAGCCAGTGAGCTTTGACCTCAGCGGGACTCGTGGTGGTGACAAAACACAGATCGGCGCTGCCCGGCACCGGCTCGCGCCCGGTGAACCACGCGACCGTGTCGGCATCCGCGGGACGCAGGTTGATCTTCTGATTGCCGTACGTCATCGCCACGCGCATGCCGCTGCGCGACTCGAACTCGGTACGCCGCATGCCGAGCATGCGTGCGTACCAGGCCGCGCTGGCTTCCACGTCGGCGACATTCAGAACGAGATGATCGAGACTGTCTATCGAGAAGCTCATGGGTTTTGTCGCCGTCGTGGGGTGCTGCGAAGTGCTATGAGGTGCTGTGAGGTGCTACTGCTGAGGCGCATCCGGCGCGAGCAAAACACCCTTCGTAAAAACGAAGCAGCCGTAACCGCGCTCTTCGCCGGTAGCGATCACGCAATAGGCTTTGCGCGCCCGCTCATAGAAAGCGAAACGTTCGACCGAAGCGAACGGCACCTCGCGCCCTTCCGCTGCATTGATCTCGATCTGCACTTCGCGCTGAACGGCCGGAATGGTATTCGGCTCACCGACCACTTCCATACGCGACGCAGGACGCTCGATGAATGTATCCAGCGGCATCACCGACAGAATCGCGCGAATGGCACGCGGCGCGTTCACGCCATCGAGGCGCAGCAGCTTGCCCAGCACCGTCTCCTGCGCGACGGACGCGCCCGGAAAGTTGGCGTCGCAAACCACCAGTTCGTCGCCATGCCCCATCGAGCGTAGCGCATGCAGCACGTCGGCATTCAGCAGCGGGTCCAGATTCTTCAGCACGGTGTCTCCTTGAGGGTCGATTGGCCGCCAGCCACCCGGGATCGAGCGGATCGTCCTTGTGGCGCGTCGCGATCGATTGTAGCAAGACCGTGGCGCACGGTCCGTTGCCCGCGGCTCACCGTCAATCCGCCTTTCCACACGATGCGGCGAGCGGCATTCCGTGGCACTGCCACCGTAGCCATCCGACCAACGCGAGCAGCACGAGACCCACGCCGCCTAGCACCGGTTCGCGCCAGGCCAGCAACGCCGTGAAGGTGAACGCTCGCGCGCCGGCCAGCAGAGCGAAACCGGCGATCGCGCTGGAAAGCGCATCGACGGCGCCCGACAGGCGCGCGACCGTGAGGACAGTACCGGGAGCCGTGACGGCAACGGACTCGTGCATGATCGTCTCCGTAAAAAGTGGTGTGGTCAGGTAGCGGCAGGAATCTGGTCGAGGAAACCGGTCACCGCCTGCAGGCGGCCGTGCGCGTCGAGCACGCCGAAGTCGGATCCCTTGACGATTGCCTCGCCGGCCGGCGTGGTGAGTGCCCACGAAAAGCGCAGGCGGTTCGCGAAACCGTCGACTTCCGTCGTGCGGTGAAACGTGTGATGGGGGAAGCGTTCATGCACGGCACGGATCATCGCGTCGATGCCGTCATGGCCCGCGCCTGCCAGCAGCGGATCGCGATAGTCGGCATCGGCAGTCCATGTCGCGGCGATCAGTTCGCGGCGGCGCACTGCATCGGTTTCATTCCATGCGTCGAAATAACGGTCGATCAGATCGGTATGCGCATTCATCTCAGACTCCTTGATTGGCATGACTGAGCACTACGCTCGGCAGACACGTTGTATGCGGCGGGCTCGGAATGAAGATTGACGGCTGGAGCGCAGCGCGTCGATTACGTGGGAGGTAAGCATCTGGATGCACCGGCTTGAGGAACTGCGCCTTTTTGTCCACCGGATCGGCCGTCCGGCTGAATCGTCACCAGCTGCGTCAGTCGTTAACCTCAAGGTTGGGGGGTGCGCAGCGTTGATTCGCGCCTGGCGTGCCGCAGCCTAGGGCAACGTCCTGAATGAGCTACGCATTCAAGGGTGCTCCTACGCTTTCTCGGATATTCCCGGGTATTGCGGTGCATTTCCGGGTATTCCATTACCTGTCAGGTAATGGATCGCTAACGCGCTTTGGCTATCATCGGCAACATGAACACACTCTCTCTTGCACAAACCATCCCGTCGAACAGGCCGACGGCAAGCCGCACGGTCGGCGATCTGCTGCGCGAATGGCGGCAGCGGCGAAGAATGAGCCAGTTGCTGCTTGCCGCCGAAGCCGATATTTCAACGCGGCATCTGAGCTTCGTGGAATCGGGTCGTGCGGTGCCCAGCCGGGAAATGGTGATGCACCTGGCCGAGCGGCTCGACGTGCCACTGCGCGCGCGCAATGCACTGCTGATTGCGGCGGGTTATGCGCCGCTGTTCCGCGAACGCCCTTTGACTGACCCGCAGTTAGCCGCCGCACGCGAGGCAGTTGAGTTGGTGCTCAAAGGTCACGAGCCGTATCCGGCTCTCGCGATCGATCGTCACTGGACCATCGTTGCCGCGAACAATGCGCTTGCGCCGCTGCTTGCAGGCGCAAGCCCGGAGCTTCTGAAACCGCCGGTCAATGCGATGCGACTGAGCTTGCATCCGGAAGGCATCGCAGCGTCGATCGTCAATTGGCATGCCTGGCGCGCGCACGCGCTATCCCGGCTCCAGCGCCAGATCGACGTAAGCGGTGACGACACGTTGAGCGCACTGCGCGACGAACTCGCCGCCTATCCCGCTCCGCCCGGCGCGCAAGCGGCCGACCACGACGACACCGCCGGCAATCAGATCGCCGTGCCGCTGCGCTTGCGCACACCGATCGGCGTGCTGTCGTTCTTCAGCACGACCACGGTGTTCGGCACACCGGTAGATGTCACACTGTCGGAGCTTGCTATCGAGGCCTTCTTCCCCGCCGATCAGGAAACCGCGGCGGCGTTGCGCGAGTTTGCCGCGAGCCAGCGCGCCGAAGGCCAAGGATCTGAAGCCGTGAAGCCATAGCAGAACCGCTGATCCGCATAAGCCCGAGGAGCAACATCGAAGGCTGGGTTGTTCACACTTGCAGCACCATGCAAACCACACGGAGAAACATACTTGATCAACAGCGCCCTACTGGTCCGCCAACTCGGTCTGGCCGACCGCGACGCCTACTTCCAGCTTCGCCTGCGCGGACTGAAGGCGCATCCGGAATCGTTCGGTCAAAGCTACGAGGACGCGGTGGCCAAGGGCGCCGCGCGGCACGACGCGATGCTGGAAGGCACACGCGCGGCCGAAGGCGATTTTTTGCTCGGTGCGTATGAATCGGCTGATACGCCATTGATCGGCGTGGTGGGATTGCTGCGTAACCAGAGCGACAAGGAACGGCACAAGGCCTCCGTCGTCGGAATGTATGTCGCACCGGAAGCGGCGGGCCGCGGAGTCGGGCGCGCCCTGCTCAATGAGTTGCTGGCGCGAGCGGCGCAGATAGAAGGTCTAAGGCAAATCCAGCTGATGGTGGGTAGCCGCAATGAGGCGGCACGCAAGCTCTATGAGTCGCTTGGCTTTCGCAAATATGGTTGCGAGGTCGACGCGTTGAACGTCGGCGGTGTGTTTCACGATGCTGATCTGATGGCGCGCTTCATGTAACAGCATTCGGGCGCCGTGCTGCAACGCGCGATCCGTGCTATCTTTTTCAATCACCTTTCCGCTGCACCAACCCCGAAGCGGCTCATCCGCCGCCTTCGGGCTATCTCCGATTTGCCGCTCGCCAGTCAAACACCATGTCCGATCTTGCCACTTCGCTTCCGCGCGTCCCACGCCGTTTCGACATCAATCCGAAACCGCTAGGCGCGGCACTCCTTCTAATCGCGCTGGGCGCCGTCTATCTGGCGCAGACCGTTAGCGGCCGCCAGGCAGCGCTCTACATCGTCGGCACGCTGCTGGGGTTATCGCTCTATCACGCGGCGTTCGGTTTCACCTCCGCGTGGCGAGTCTTTATCGCCGACGGCCGCGGCGCGGGTCTGCGCGCCCAGATGCTGATGCTGGCGCTCGGCGTGTTGCTGTTCTTTCCCGCGCTCGCCGCGGGTACGCTGTTCGGACGGCCGGTAGTCGGCCTCGTCGCGCCGGCCGGCACGTCCGTGCTGGTCGGGGCCTTCATGTTCGGCATCGGCATGCAGCTGGGCGGCGGCTGCGCGTCCGGCACGCTGTACACCGTGGGCGGCGGCAGTACACGCATGATCGTCACGCTGGCGGCGTTCGTCATCGGTTCGGTTGTCGCCACCGCGCACATGCCGTTCTGGACCGCACTGCCGTCTCTTAAACCGCTTTCGATGGTGACCACGCTCGGGCTGGGCTGGGCGATCGCGCTGAATTTGCTCATGTTCGCCGCGATCGCGGCGCTCACCATATGGGTCGAACGGCGCCGCCATGGCCGGCTGATCGACGAGCCTCAGCGTCCGGCCCACGCGTCGCCCTGGCTGCATGGCCCGTGGCCGATGTTCGTCGGCGCAATCGCTCTGGTCCTGCTCAACTTCGCGACGCTGGCGTTGTCCGGTCGCCCATGGGGTGTGACGTCGGCGTTTGCGCTGTGGGGCGCCAAGCTATTTGCCGCACTGGGTATCGATGTGGCCAATTGGCCGTATTGGGCCGCTCACGCCAACGCCGGCGCACTGGCCGCCCCTGTTACACATGACGTCACCACGGTGATGGACATTGGCATCATCCTCGGCGCCATGACGGCCGCCGCGCTTGCCGGCCGTTACGCGCCGGTCTGGAAGGTGCCGGCCCGCTCGCTGATCGCGGCGGTGGTCGGCGGGCTGATGCTCGGCTACGGAGCCCGTCTGGCCTACGGTTGTAACATCGGCGCCTATTTCAGCGGCATCGTGTCAGGCAGCTTGCACGGCTGGCTGTGGCTGGTCGCCGCCTTCGCCGGCAACGTGCTCGGCACCCGCCTGCGCCCGGTGTTCGGCCTCGAAGTCGAACGGGTCCGCGCAAACGGTTGCTAGAAGTTACAAATGCGGCCTCGTTTGTAACTGGGGCCGCATCCACTTGTTACACGCCTGATTTGTCCCCACAGCAGCGTCAATGAACGGTATTTATTACTTTCAATTGGGCTCGCTTTCTATTTCCTTTCTGATTCAGTCCTGATTTTCCGGTTCTCCACCGGTTACATATCATTGCTCGGATGAATAACTCCGACGCCCGCCACACAAGGGTTTTCATGGATCAGACGAAATTCTCAGGCGGCAAAAAATCCGCTAAGCATCGTCTATTACAGGACTGTGAAAGACTTACCGAAATTTGATGTATCTTTTTGAGATATTTTTTTGAGAGGGGATTGATTTCTTGTTTTGCCCTTCATACAATTCGTCCCAAGCTGTTACGAAATGTAACGCGATGTATCAAAAAGTCGCGATCTGTATCAGGTGGTGACATGTAGCCGGAGGACAACGTTTCCGGCGAGGCATAAAAGACATAACGGCAAAAAAAGCCGACTTAGTAATTCGGGGCTTCGGAAAACAGAAAATGGACCGTAGCAGCGAGACGCTGGATTCAATCCGCGAGATCAACTTGTCTTACATCATGCTCGCGCAACGTATGTTGCGTGAGGACAAACCGGTCGGCATGTTCCGACTGGGACTGTCGTCGGAACTGGCTGATTTGCTTGCCGGGCTGTCGCTCGCGCAGATCGTCAAGCTGGCCGCTTCCGATCAGCTTTTGTGCTTCTTCCGCTTCAACGACCACTCGATGTTGTCGGCGTTGACGCAAACGACGAAGCACGCAGCAGTTGCACCGACTCACGCGGCGATCCTGCTTGCAGGCCAGCCTGCTGAGCAGTTTGCTTAATCGAGGTGACCGCGATGCTCAAGCGTAGCCTGACGGAAGACGCACAAGAAGTATTCCGTGCCATCGCGCTGATTGAACTCGGCGCGCGCATGCAGGTGCTCGAAAGCGAGTTGACGCTTTCGCGTGACCGCATGATCCGCCTGTACCGCGAGGTCAAAGGTGTATCGCCACCCAAAGGCATGCTGCCTTTCTCGGCAGACTGGTACATGACGTGGCTCGCGAACATCCACGCGTCGTTGTTCTACAACACGTACCTGTTCCTGAAGAACGAAGCGCGTTGCTCGCACCTGGACGCGCTGACCAAAGGATATCGGCTGTATCTGGAACATTGCCAGCACAGCGACTCCGAACCGGTGCTGGATCTCACGCGGGCATGGACGCTGGTGCGTTTCTTCGACGCCGACATCCTGCAGCTGACCAAATGCTGCCGTTGCACCGGCAAGTTCGTCGCGCACAAGCACGACCTCCAACACAACGTGGTGTGTGGCGCATGCCAACCGCCATCGCGCGCCGGCAAGACCAAAAAGGCGGCCGCCGCTCGTCAGGAAGCGCTCGAAGCAGCGCAGATCGCGCAAGCCGCCTGAGTTAAGTGGAATCGATGAGGGCCGGTCCAGCCTGATTCGAACCGAAGCACCTTGGAAAAAGTCCGCCATCCCGCGGACTTTTTTTTGTGTGGTTTTCGTCCAGGCACGGGGCATGGGACACGGGGCATGGGACACGGGGCACCTCACATCTAACAGCCGATGCCACCCGCTACTCCGCTACCTCTCGCTACTGCATCAGTCCACCAGTCCCACCGTCTGCACCACCAGCCACAGGTTCGCCGCACTGATCACCACGAACAGCGACCAGGCGAGGAGCCGCGTCGGCAGTCGGTTGGCGAATTCGCCCATCAACGAACGATCGTTGGTCATGCGGATCAGCGGATAAAGCGCGAACGGCAGTTGCAGGCTTAACACGACCTGGCTTGCGACCAGCAATTTGCCGACTGCACCGTTGCCCATCATCTGCACACCAATCAGCGCCGGAATCAAGGCGAGCGCCCGCGTGATGAAGCGCCGCTGCCAGCACGGAATTTTCAGCTTCAGGAAGCCTTCCATGATGACCTGCCCCGCCACCGTGCCGGTGAAGGTCGAACTTTGCCCCGAGGCCAGCAGTGTGATCGCGAACAGCACTGCCGCGAAACCGGTGCCGACGATTGGCGCCAGCAGCTTGTACGCGTCTTCGATTTCGGTGACCTGATTATGGCCGGTCGCATGGAACGCGGCGGCGGCGAGAATCAGGATCGCCATGTTGATCAGCAGCGCAATGATCAGCGAGACAATCGTATCGATGCGCGACATGCCGATCGCCGAGCGGATGCTGGCCGAATCACGTTTAACCGCGCGGGTCTGCACGATCGACGAATGCAGATAAAGGTTGTGAGGCATCACGGTCGCACCGAGAATGCCGATCGCCAGATACATCGGCTCGCGGCTGCTGAGTGCCTGCCACGAAGGAATCAGTCCTTGCGCGACCGACGGCCAATGTGGCTTCACCAGCGCCAACTCGATGATGTAGCCGACGCCGATCGTCGCGATCAACCCAAGCATGATCGCTTCAAGGTCGCGAAAATTCTTGCCCTTCAGGCCGAGCACGATCAGCGTATCGAACGCAGTCAGCAACACGCCGGTGGTCAGCGAACATTTAAAGAGCAGATGGAAAGCCAGCGCGCCGCCGAGCACTTCGGCCAGATCGCAGGCCACGATCGACAGTTCGGCAAGCAACCATTGAAAGCGCGCGACACCTGGTGAATAACGCAGTCTCGACAATTCCGCGAGATCCCGCCCGGTGGCGATGCCAAGACGCATGCTCAGACATTGCAGCGCCATCGCCGCCAGACTCGACAGCATGACGACGAACAGCAGGCTGTAACCATAACGCGAGCCTGCTTCGATATCCGTGGCCCAGTTGCCAGGGTCCATGTAGCCGATCGAAATCAGCAGGCCTGGCCCCGCGAATTGCAGGATTTTTTTCCAGAACGGCGCGCCTTGCGTGACGGCAACCGTGCCTTGCACCTCGGATGGGCAAAATGGCGCCGTTGCGGTGGTCGGTAATTTGAACTGCAAGCCGGTGATCTCTTGAAGGGGATAAACCGCGACGCCTCATGCAGGCCGCCGCGAACCGCCTCAAGTGTACAAAGAAACTTCCGGCAATGTCCCGCTTAACGCATAACGGCCGACGTCGCGTACGCGATAGTCGAGTGGATCGTGCAGCGTATGCACGCGAGCGTTGCGCCAGAAGCGGTCGAGCGCGAGCGGCGCGTGGGTGGCGCGCGCGCCGCAGGCATCGAACAGTTTTTCGCTGACGTCGAGCGCGGCGCGGTGCGCGACGATTTTCGCCTCCGAGGTGGCGAGCGCTACCTGTGCACGAGTTTCGGCGTCCAGAGCGGGGCCTTGTTGCCATGCGTCTTCGAGTGCGTAGGCGGCACGCACTGCCAGTGCTTCCGCGCTTACCGCCTGCAGACGCATCTCGCCGAAGCGCTGGATCAGGTAGGGATCGTCGGTGGCTTTTTCGACGCCCGAGGATATCCACGGTTTGCCGTACTGTGTGACGTACGCGCGTGCTTCTTCAAGCGCACCCTGCGCGATGCCGACGAACAGATTGATCAGCACCTGCTGCGAGATCAGCGTACGCAGGCTCGCGTATGACGTGTCGGCCCGCTCCAGCACCTCGTGCGGTTCGACCTTGACCTGCACAAAGGAGACGCTGCCGCTATCGGTTTGCCGCTGACCGATTGGATTCCAGTCTTCGTGAACGGTAATGCCTTCACGCGTGGTCGGCACCACCGCGAACACCGCTTTGCCGGTAACCGGATCGTGTCCGGAAACCGTCATCATGTGCGAGCCGCGCGTGCCCGAACAAAATCCTTTCTGCCCATCTAAAAGATAGCCACCGTCGCTGGTTGCGCTTGCAACGAGTCGCGTGTCGAGCGGATTGACTGCATTGCCCCACCACCAGCGATTTTCCACGGTGCCGCCCAGATAGCGGGCACGTTGTTCCGGGTTGCCCCATACATTGACGCTGACCACCTGCAGGCACGTGAAGCCCAGCAGATGCGCGAGCGCACTGTCGACCCGCGCGATCTGACGGATCGTCTCGTAGATCTCGGGCCAGCGCGTGCCGGAACCGCCGAATTCGCGCGGCACGGCGAGTGTGAGCAACCCCGCGTCAGCGATCCATTGTTTTTCCTGCGCGGCGTGGCCGCCGTCGCGATCGCGCTGAGCCGCGCTGGCACGCAACGCATCGAGCAAGCCGGTCAGGTCGCGCACCACAGGCGCAGCACCGGTTTTCAGCGATTGCAGCGCCCCGGGATGTCGAGGTTCGTTCATGCAATGTCCACTTGAAGAGGTTTGACGAGCGGGAGTCTCGTTGCGCCCAGCGTCGTAAATAACATGATAGACGGTGGCGTCGGCGCTGAAAACGTGGGCCGCAAGCGCGTATTCGTCATGCAAATAGCGGTCGAAAGGCGACAATCATGCGCGTTGTGCAAGCCGTCGCACGAAGCGGTCGCCGACGAACTGCACAGCCGTCACAATCACGATCAGCAAGACGATCACCGTCACCATCACGGTAGTATCGAAACGTTGATAGCCGTAGCGGATCGCCAGGTCACCGAGACCCCCGGCGCCCACCGCGCCCGCCATGGCCGAGGAACCGATCATCGCCACCACGGTAATCGTGAAGCCGCCGAGAATGCCCGGCAGTGCTTCAGGCAGCAGCACATGCCAGATGATATGCCGGCGCTGCGCGCCCATTGCCTGCGCGGCTTCGATCAAACCGCGGTCCACTTCGCGCAAGCTCACTTCGGCTACGCGCGCAAAAAAAGGAATCGCTGCGATGCTGAGCGGCACGATGGCAGCCCATACGCCGATCGTCGTGCCGATCAGCAAACGCGTGAGCGGCAACAGGGCGACCAGCAAAATGATGAACGGCGTGGAGCGGAATGCATTGACGAGTGCGCCGAGTGTGCTATTCACCACACGTTTTTCAAAGATGCCGCCGCGCGTGGTGGTGACCAGCACCAGTGCAAGGGGAATGCCGATCAATGCCGCGACGAAGGCCGATACGCCGACCATGACGATGGTGTCGCGAATGGCATCGGCGAGTTCTGAGAGCCAAAGATCAGACATAGCCGAGGACCTCGACATGATTGGCATAGTGACGTGCACGCTCGAGCAGCGTCGCGATCTGCTTTTGCACCGTGTCATCCCTGTTCGCGCGCACTTCCGCCGACACCACCAGACGCCCCTGCGCATGCCCCTGAATCCGGTCGATGCCGCCATGCACGAAACTCACGCGGCTACCTTCAATGCTCAATGCAGCCGTCAATCCGCCCAGGTCAGGCTCACGCGCATCGCTGCCGGTGAAGCGCACGTCGAGCAGAATCTGCGCATCCGTCTGCACGATCTCGTGCAACGGTTTGACGCGCGCGGCGAGATCCGCTGGCAGATCATGCACCAGCGTGCGCAGCAACGCGCGCGTCGCGTCGTGCTGCGGGTCGCCGAATACACGCCACACCGGACCCGCCTCCACCACTTCACCACGCTCGATCACGGCCACCGTATCGCAGACCTCGCGAATCACCTGCATCTCGTGCGTAATCAGCACGATGGTCAGGTTGAGCCGCTGATTGATATCGCGCAGCAACGCGAGAATGGCTTGCGTCGTTTCAGGATCGAGTGCGGAGGTTGCCTCGTCGCACAGCAGAATGTCCGGGTCAGTCACGAGGGCACGCGCGATCCCGACGCGCTGTTTCTGGCCGCCGGATAAACTCGCCGGATAGGCATCGCGTTTGGTCGACAGGCCGACCAGTTCGAGCAACGCGTCGACCTTTTTGTCGATCGCAGCTTTTGGCGCGCCAGCGATTTTGAGCGGCAACGCAATGTTCTCGCGCACCGTTTTGGCGGAGAGCAAATTGAAATGCTGGAACACCATGCCGATACGCCGCCGCAGCGTGACCAGCCCGCGTTCGTCGAGCTCGCCGACGCTCACGCCATTCACACGCACGGCGCCCGAACTCGGCTTTTCCAGACCATTGACGAGCCGCAGCAGCGTCGATTTGCCTGCGCCGCTTCGTCCGATGATGCCGAACACTTCACCACGCGCCACCCTCAAAGTGACGTTCGCCAGCGCCGCGCTCGACACACCGCGCGAGTTGGCGAACACCTTGCCCACGTCGTCGAATACGACAACTTCCTGCGCGGCATCGGCCGCATCACGATTCACGGCGAGGGACGGTGCGTCTTCAATGAATTGCGGCACGTCGAAAAGATGAGCCATGGCTTCGTTCCTCTCAAGCGTCCACGGTGGATCGCGCGCCGTTCTGCGCAACGGGTGTATGACGCCGATGCTGCGCGCCGGCATGCACCTCAGGCAGTCGTGCCCTGCCGCCGCCGAACAGCTTTTCACGCAGCGTCGGCGCCGGGTCGTAATCTTCCTTGTAGACGCCGCGATTCTGCAATTCCGGCACCACCAGATCGACGAAGTCTTCGAACGATTCGGGCATGACCGTGCGCGTCAGATTGAATCCGTCAACGCCCGCCTCTTCTATCCACGACACCAGCTCGTCCGCGATCTGCTGCGGCGAGCCGACTACCGGCTTCGCGCGGCCGCCGAGCGTCATCTGTTCGAGCACCTTGCGTTTGGTCCATACGCCGCTCACGCTCTTCTTCGAAATCGCTTCAACAGCCGATTGCATCGATTCGGTCTTCACATACGAAATCGGTTCATCCAGCTCGTACTGCGAGAAGTCGATGCCGGTCGAACTGGAGAAATGCGCAATGCCACCCTCGGCGCTCGCATAACGCCGGTACTCTTCGAATTTCTCCTGCGCGGCGCGTTCTGTTTCGCCGACTACAACGGTGATGCCGGCAAAGATCTTGATATCGTCCGGCGCGCGGCCGAAGCTGACCGCCCGTGCGCGAATGTCGTCGACAATGGAACGCGTGAGCTGCTTGTTCTGGCCGCCGACAAACACGCATTCCGCGTGACGCGCCGCGAAATCGACGCCCCGGCTCGACGAACCCGCCTGATACAGCACCGGCGTGCGTTGCGGCGATGGTTCGCTCAAATGAATGGCGTCGATCGAATAGTACGGGCCGTCGTGTTTCACGCGATGCACCTTGTCAGGGTGCGAGAAGATACGCGCCTCGCGATCGCGCACCACCGCATCGTCTTCCCAGCTTTGCTCCCACAGCTTGTAGACCACGTCCATGTAATCGTCCGCGCGATCGTAACGGTCGTCGTGGCTGATCTGTTGTGCGAGACCCATGCCACGCGCCGCGCTGTCCAGATAGCCGGTGACGATATTCCAACCCACCCGGCCCTTGGTCAGATGATCCAGCGTCGACATGCGGCGCGCGAAGAGATACGGCGGCTCGTAAGTCAGATTCGACGTTACGCCGAAGCCGATATGCTTCGTCACGTGCGCCATCGCGGGCACGATCAGCGACGGATCGTTGATCGGAATCTGCACCGATTCACGCAACGGGGTGTCCGGACCACCCTGATAAACGTCGTATACGCCGACGATATCCGCGAGAAAGATCCCGTCGAACTTGCCGCGCTCGAGCGTTTGCGCGAGGCTCGTCCAGTAGTCGAGGTCGGTGTAATGCGCCGAACGGTCGCGCGGATGCGTCCACAGACCATGATTGATGTGACCGACCGCATTCATATTGAACGCGTTCAGTAGGATCTTTTTCTTCGCCATCGTGCGGCTCCTTGCTGGTTGCAACGTTGCTAGCGGCGTGCCTTACCAGGCGACGGCGTAGAGACTGCCGAAGGCTTTGTCGAGCGCGGCGCGCACAGCGGGCGAATGCTGGTAGATCGAGATGAACTTGCGGATGCGCGGATCATTTGCGCTTTCCGGACGCACCACCCACTGGATCGCGTAGTTCCTGTTTTCCAGGCCGTCGAACAACAATGCGCTGTTCGGATCGGTCGTGCCCGCGAGCTTGATGAAGCTCGGGTAGCCCTGGGCGAGATCCACGTCGTCGAGCGAGCGGGCCAATTGCGAGGCCTCGAGCTGAACGATCTTCAGGTGCTTCGGGTTGTCGATGATGTCGAGCGTCGTGGCGCGATAGTCGATGCCCGGCGTCAGCTTGATCAGACCGGCACGCTGCAGCAGCAACAGACCACGGCCGCCATTGACCGGATCGTTAGCGATGGCGACGGTAGCGCCGTCTTTCAATTCATCGAAGCGTTTGATCTTTTTCGAATACAGACCGATCTTCATGATCGTGCCCGGGGCGATTGCGACGAAGTTGTAGCCGCCCTGCTTCTTTGCGTTCTCGAGAAACGGGATGTGCTGGAAATAGTTGACGTCGATATCCTTGTTGGCAAGCGCCGCATTCGGCGTATTCCAGTCGGTGAACTCGATGATCTTCACGTCCAGCCCTTGCTCCTTTGCTTCGCGCGCGGCGACTTTAAGCGCCTCGATTTGCGGGCTGGTGGCGATGCCGATTTTCAGCGTGGGCGTGTCTGCCGCGAACGCGGGCGTAGCGGACAACGACAGCGCGAGGCCGAACGCGCCGAGGAACGTCAGCGTCCGCGCCTTGAAAAAACGCCGTGCAGTGCTCAGAGAAATACGCATGGTGAACTCGTTAGGAAGGGGGCGTAGTGTGTTTCGAGGCGAGCCGGTCCCGCGGCACGCGGGCAGGCGCGCCGGAATCGGTCGAACAATGGAAAATTTGCAGCGCGCGGTTTAACCGGCGCGCAGCAGCGATAGAACGCGCGAGCGGATCAGCGCGGACAGCGGCAGGTCGGACAGGTCATCGCCTCTCTCCAGATGAGGTGCGAATCATCATAGACGGCGGGAAACCGGCGGTCTACGAACGGATTTTTGGAAGGAAAGCGGGAAAAATGATTTGGGGCTCGCCCCATGGAGCTGACGTAACACGTCACCAAAGAAAAAACGCCGGGCCACGCTTTAGCGCGACCCGGCGTTCTTCGCCGACCAACAAACCAAAACTCTAGCGCTTCGCCACCTGCTCCGCCGACGCAGAAGCGGACGTAGAAGCAGACGCAGCAACCGCACCCGATGCCGGCGCAACCGCCCCCACCGCCTCGTCGCCCGCCGGCTTCACATCGCCCCAGCCGCCGCCCAGCGCGCGAATCAGATTAACCGTCGCCACCGCCTGCGTGCCCGACAGATGGCTCGCCTGCAGTTGCGATGTCAGCACCTGCCGCTCGCCGTCGATCACATCCAGATAGCTGACCGCGCCTTCCGTGTACTGCGTGCGCGACAGATGCGCCGCGCGTTGCGAGGCCACCACCGCATTGTTCTGCTCGCGCATCTGATCGTCGAGCAAACGCAGATCGGCCAGGTTGTCCTCGACCTCACGGAACGCCACCAGCACCTGTTGACGATACTGCGCGACATCTTCGTCATACTTCGAGCGAGCTTGCGCGAGGTTGGCCTTGCGGCGTCCACCATCGAACAGAGGCACAGTCAGCGCGGTGCCGGCTAACGGCCCGAGGAGGAACGCGCGGCTCGACCACATGAACAGATCGCCGAGCGTCGCCGACTCATACCCAAACGCGCCCGTGATATCGAGCTTCGGGAAAAATGCCGACTTCGCCAGACCGACTCGCGCATTCGCCGCCATCATCGCCCGCTCCGCCGCCGAAATGTCCGGCCGACGTTCGAGCAGCGCCGAAGGCAAACCTGGTGGCACACGCACCGTCACTGGCGCGAGCGGCGCTTCCGCGAACGAGAAATCCGCCGGCGGCTTGCCGAGCAGAATCGCGAGACTATGCTCGGAAGCGGCGCGCTGGCGCGCCACGCCCACAGCATCCGCACGCGCACTCGCCAGTTCGTTGCGGGAGCGCGAAACATCCAGCTCACCGATATCGCCTTCCTTGAAACGACGCTCAACCAGCTTCAGCGTGTCCTCGCGCAACGCCACGGTACGGCGGTACAGATCCTGATCCGTGTCGAGCTCACGCAACTGGAAGTAGTTCTGCGCGACGTCGGCCTGCAAGGACAACTGGACCGAGCGGAACAGCGCTTCACTTTGTTGCTCGTCCGCACGCGATGCATTCACGTTCGAACCAACCCGCCCGAACAGATCGGTCTCATACGAAGCGCCCACCTGCGCGCGCCAGATCGTGCCCGTCGTACCGCCCGCGCTATCCGGCTGCAATTGCGATGCCGCCGACGCCCGTTCGCGCGTCGGGCCAAAGCCCCCGTCGAACTTCGGGAACCAGTCCGACTTCGCCGCCTGCGTCACCGCACGCGCCTGTTGCACGCGTGCCGCAGCCGCCTTCAAGTCCTGATTCGCGGCAGCCGCCTGCTCTTCCAGCGCGTTCAACTGCGGATCGCCGAAAATCGTCCACCATTCGCCGCGATGCGCGTCGTCGGCGGGCTGAGCCTGCTTCCAGGTGCCCGTGTCCTGCGCCGATGCGGCGGAGGTAGCCGAGGTAGCCGACGCGCCGGACGCAGCCGATGCAGCAGCCGGCGTTTCCTTGAACGCAGCCGGTGTATCCACCTCCGGCCGCTTATACGTGGGCTCCACGGAGCAGGCCGCGAGCAACGCCAGCAGCAAACCGCTGGCAGCCGCTCTGCCCCACCCGCTTAAAGATTCAAAACGATTCATTTTTATTTTCTCCTCAGGCTTCCGTCGCCGGCGCCCCAAGGTGCGGCGCGTCTTTCTGCGCGACGTGAATCGTCCCGCCCGCCAACGTACGCAGCACCACATAGAACACAGGGGTCAGCATCAGGCCGAACAGCGTCACGCCGAGCATGCCGAAGAACACCGCGATACCCATCGCATGACGCATCTCCGAACCCGCTCCGCTCGACAGCACCAGCGGCACCACACCCATGATGAAAGCGATCGACGTCATCAGAATCGGACGCAGACGCAAGCGGCTCGCCTCGATTGCTGCAGCAAGCGGCGTACGCCCGTCATGTTCGAGTTCGCGAGCGAACTCGACGATCAGAATCGCGTTCTTCGCCGACAGCCCCACCAGCACCATCAAACCGATCTGCGTGAAGATGTTGTTGTCGCCACCCGTGAGCCACACACCGGTGAGCGCGGACAGCACGCTCATCGGCACGATCAGGATCACCGCGAGCGGCAGCGTCAAACTTTCATACAGCGCGGCCAGCACGAGGAACACGAGCAGCACGCTGATCGGGAACACCCACAAACCCGCATTGCCGGCGATGATCTGCTGATACGTCAGGTCGGTCCATTCGAGCTTCACGCCATGCGGCAAGGTTTCCGCCGCTACGCGTTCGGCCGCGGCTTGCGCCTGGCCCGATGAGAAGCCCGGCGCCGGACCACCGTTGATGTCGGCAGCCGTATAGCCGTTGTAGCGCACCACCATTTCCGGACCATACGTAGGCGTCACCGTCACCAGCGACGACAACGGCACCATATCGCCAGCAGCATTACGCGTCTTCAGTTGCAGGATGTCGTCGGCACGTTGACGGAACGGCGCGTCAGCCTGCACCCGCACCTGATAAACGCGGCCGAAGCGGTTGAAGTCGTTCACATACAGCGAGCCCAGATAGATCTGCATCGTGTTGAACACGTCCGTGACCGGCACGCCGAGTTGCTTGGCTTTCACGCGGTCCAGGTCGACGTTCAATTGCGGCACGTTGATCTGATAGCTCGAGAACGTCGGTCCAAGTTCAGGCGTTTGTGCCGCTTTCTTCACGAATGCTTCCGCAGCCTTGTTCAACTCTGCGTAACCCACCGCGCCGTGATCCTCCAACTGCATCTTGAAGCCGCCGAGCGTACCCAGACCCAGCACCGGAGGCGGCGGGAACACGGCCACGAACGAATCCTTGATCGCACCGTACTGCTGGTTCAACGCGCCAGCAATCGCACCGGCCGAGAGCTTCTTGTTGCCACGCTCCTTGAAAGGCTTCAGCGTGACGAACACGATGCCCGCGCTTGAGCTATTGGTGAAGCCGTTCACCGACAGGCCCGGGAACGCCACCGCGCTTTCCACGCCCGGCTGCTTCAAGGCAATCGCGCTCATATCGCGGATCACCTTTTCCGTGCGATCCAGCGATGCACCGTTCGGCAATTGCGCAAACGCAATCAGGTATTCCTTGTCCTGCGCCGGTACGAACCCGCCCGGCACGACGCGCGACATCAACACCGTTGCGCCCAGCAGGATCGCGTAGACCGCGAGCATCGCACCTTTACGGCGCAGCACGCCTTTCACGCCACGGCCATACTCCGTCGAACCGCGATGAAACACCTTGTTGAAGCCCTTGAAGAAACGGCCCAGCACGCGATTCATCACACGCGTCAGGATGTCTTCCTTCGCGCCGTGGCTGCGCAACAGCATCGCGGACAACGCCGGCGACAAGGTGAGCGAGTTGAACGCCGAGATCACCGTCGAGATCGCGATGGTCATCGCGAACTGCTTGTAGAACTGACCCGTCAGGCCGGTCATGAAAGCGAGCGGCACAAACACGGCAACCAGCGTCAGCGCGATAGCGATAATCGGCCCGCTCACTTCCTGCATGGCCTTATACGTCGCGTCGCGCGCACTGAGCCCGCTTTCGATATTCCGTTCGACGTTCTCCACCACCACGATCGCATCGTCCACCACGATCCCGATGGCTAGCACCATCCCGAACAGCGACAACGCGTTAATCGAGAAGCCGAACGCCAGCAGCAGCGAGAACGTACCGACAATCGACACCGGTACTGCGATCAACGGGATGATCGACGCACGCCACGTCTGCAGGAACACGATCACCACGATCACCACCAGCGCGATCGCTTCGAGCAGCGTGTGAATCACCGCCTCGATACTCGAGCGCACGAACTGTGTCGGGTCATAGACGATCTTGTACTCGACGCCTGCCGGCATGTCTTCCGCCAGTTCCTTCATTGCGGAGCGAACCTGGTCGGAGATCGCGAGCGAGTTCGCGCCCGGCGCCTGGTTGATAGCGAGCGCCACAGCGGGTTTGTTGTCGAGCAGCGAACGCAGGCCGTATTCCGACGCCGCCAGTTCGACGCGTGCGATATCACGCAGGTACGTCACGCCGCCGTCCGGCGCGGTCTTGACGATGATGTCGCCGAATTCGCCCTCAGTCTTCAAGCGGCCACGCGCATTCACCGACAACTGCAGTTGCGTGCCCGGCACCGAAGGCGATGCGCCGATCACACCGGCTGCCACCTGAATGTTCTGCTCACGGATTGCGTTGACCACTTCGGTCGCCGTCAAACCGCGCTGCGCGACTTTCTGCGGATCGAGCCAGACGCGCATCGCGTAGTCGCCCGAACCCCACAGCTGCACCTCGCCGACGCCCTGAATCCGCGCCAACCGGTCCTTGACGTTGAGCAACGCGTAGTTGCGCAGGTACGTCATGTCATAGCGATTGTTCGGCGAGATCAGGTGGACCACCATCGTCAGCGTCGGCGAACTCTTGATGGTCGTGATGCCAAGCCGTTGCACGTCTTCCGGCAGGCGCGGCAGCGCCTGGTTGACGCGGTTCTGCACCAGCTGCGTCGCGAGATCCGGATTAGTGCCGAGCTTGAAGGTCACCGTCAGCGTGAGATTGCCGTCGCTATTGGCTTGCGACTGCATGTACAGCATGTTCTCAACGCCGTTGATCTGCTCTTCAAGCGGCGCCGCAACGGCCTCCGCGATCACTTTCGGATTGGCGCCCGGATATTGCGCATGCACCACCACCGAAGGCGGCACCACTTCCGGGTACTCCGAAATCGGCAGCTTGAAGAGCGAAATGATGCCCCCCAGCAGGATCAATACCGATAGCACACCGGCAAAGATCGGTCGATCGATGAAGAATTTGGATATGTTCATGGGAAGCTCTTAACGTTGGAGCATGCGCCCGCTACGGCCCGTCAACATGACTGGCCAAGCGCAGCGCACGAGGCTCACGAATTCTTGTCCGCTGCTTTTGCTCGCGTCTGCGCAAGCGGCGCGCTGTTCGGATCCTGATCGGTGGTCATCGGCACCATGTGAGCGCGCACTGCATCGCCCGGGCGCACGCGCTGGATACCGTTCACGACGATCCGGTCGGTTGCCTGCAAACCGCCCTTGACGACGCGCAGGTTGCCCTGCATGCCGCCCACTGCGATTTCCCGGTACACGACGTGGTTGCTCTGATCGACCACCAGCACGAACTTCTTGTCCTGATCGGTGCCCACCGCGGCGTCGTCGATCAGCAGTGCCGGATGCGGCTCGCTGCCGCCGACCTTCACGCGCGCATAGAGGCCCGGGATCAATGCACCGTCCTGGTTATCGAAGCGCGCACGCACCCGGATCGTGCCGGACGACGTATCCAGCCGGTTGTCGACGGATTCGATCGTGCCGCTGCGCGAGTAGCCGCTTTCATCCGCCAGCCCGAGATCCACCGGCACCTTGCTGCCATCCTTCGCGCGGCTCAGATACTGCAGGTAGGTTTGTTCGTCGACGTCGAACGATGCGTAGATCGGCGAAACCGACACCAGCGTAGTCAGCGGCGCCGAGCTTGCGCCCGCCGACACCACGTTGCCCACCGTGATTTCCGCACGCGAGACGCGACCCGACACCGGCGCAACGATCTTCGTGTAGCCGAGATTGATGCGCGCGGTTTCCACAGCGGCTTGCGCGGCCTTCAGGTTGGCGCTCGCTTCGCGCGCGGCGTTCTGCTTCTCGTCGTAGTCGCGCTTGGCGATCGCGTTGTCGGCGATCAGGCGTTGCGCACGCTCCCAATCGCTTTGCGTATAGCCCGTGCGCGCTTGCGCCGCCGCAACCTGCGCTTCGGTGCGATCGACTTCGGCCGCGTACGGACGCGGATCGATCACGAACAGCGTGTCGCCCTTCTTCACGAGGGCGCCGTCCTTGAAGTTGACGGACACGATCGTGCCCGGCACTTGCGAACGGACGTCCACTTTTTCGACTGCTTCGAGACGGCCCGAATACGTTTGCCAGTCAGTGATGGTCTTTTGCACCACGGTGGCCA
This sequence comes from Paraburkholderia sediminicola, assembly GCF_902859805.1. GTDB lineage: Bacteria > Pseudomonadota > Gammaproteobacteria > Burkholderiales > Burkholderiaceae > Paraburkholderia > Paraburkholderia sediminicola. The sequence goes on from NZ_CADIKC010000001.1 coordinate 298,835, forward strand.
CATCGACTTCCGGCACGATGGTCGGCGCAGCAGGCGAGCTCGCGTCGACGCGGATCGCGCCAAACGTACCCAGCCCGGCCACCACGATGACGGCTAGCACGGCAATCGCCACACGGCGACGGGAAAGAGGAAGGATAGTCATGAGAAGCTCCCGGTATCGTTGATTAAAGTTTTGCTTATTGGTGTCTCAGCGATGGGCGCGTGCATCGAAGCGCCACTGAAAAAATCGCACCGCTTCCTGCAATGCGGGCGGATGGTCGGCCAACGCGGCGTGCGAGACGCTGGGATAGCGGACCACCTGGGTCAGCACGCCCGCGTCGATCAGACCGCTCGCGTATTTCTCCGCTTCCACATGCAGCACGTCGTTTTGCGCCGTCGCGATCAGCGTGGCCGGCAGGCCCGCGAGGCGCGACGATTCGAGCGGTGCGGCATACGGATGCATGCGTTGCGACGCTTGCGGCAGGTACGCGCGATAACACGCCGCGCATTCCTTCGCCGTGATATCTGAGCCGAGGCGCTTTTCGTCGCCGAGGCGCGTCAGACTCGGATCGAGCATCGGTCCGAACAGCGCTTGCGCCGCAATGCGCACGTCGCCGCGATCACGCGCGATGAACGCGAGGCAGTTGGCCAACTGCCCGCCTGCATCGTGGCCCGCCACGCCAACCTTCTTGCTGTTCCCGCCGAACGCGCGTGCTCGTGTCTGCACCCACAATGCCGCGCGATGGGCGTCTTCAGGCGCCGCCGGAAACGGAAACTGCGGCGCCAGCGAATAACCTACCGAAACGACCAGCGCCGGTAAGTGTTCTGCGAAATACCGGGCGGCGAAGTCCGCCTGATCGATCGAACCCTTGGTAAAACCGCCACCGTGGAAGTAAAGCAATACCGGCAGTGCGGTTTTCTGTGCCTGGCGGTACAAACGCAACGTAATGTCCTGTGCGTGCCCTTCGATCTGCACGTCAGTGACGTCGAGTGCCGTGCTGTCAGCTTGTGCCGGGCCGCTGCCGGCGGGCACAAACGAGTACGGCGGTTTAAATGCATCCATGTCGAGCCGCGCAATGCGCATAGAACTTCAATGGTGCGAATTGTGGGTTCGGCAGACTCGTAAATAAATGCCTATAATCCGGCAACACAATTCGGCGCCCCTGAACAATCGAACGCGATTGCTCTGCGGATTCGATTCCTGCTCAGTGCGCCCGCCCCTTTCTGGAGGTTTGCAATGGACCGGCTTCAGGCCATGCAAGTGTTCACGCGCGTCGTCGACACCAACAGCTTTACCCGCGCGGCGGAAACGCTCGATCTGCCACGCGCATCAGTTACCACCATCATTCAGAACCTCGAAGCGTTCCTCGGCACGCGCCTGATGCACCGGACCACGCGGCGTTTGTCGCTGACGCCGGACGGCGCGGCGTATTACGAACGCTGCGTGCGCATCCTCGCGGACGTCGAAGAGACCGAGGCCAGCTTCCAGAGCGGCAATAAAAAGCCGCACGGCAAGCTGCGCATCGACATGCCGGGATCGATCGGGCGTTTGCTCGTGATCCCTTCGCTGTGTGAATTCCACACGCGTTACCCGGACATCGACCTGCAGCTCGGATTGACGGACCGGCCCGTCGATCTGCTGCAGGAAGGCGTGGATTGCGTGGTGCGGGTGGGCGCGCTACAGGATTCCTCGCTGGTGGCGCGCCGTATCGGTCTGTTCGAGGGCGTGACATGCGCGGCCCCCAGCTACATCGAGCGAGCGGGCATGCCGACTTCGCTCGAAGACCTCGAGAATCACAAAGCAGTCAATTATTTTTCGAGCCGCACGGGGCGCACGATCGATTGGGCCTTCATGGTTGATGGCAAAGAAATTGAAGTGAAGATGAAGAGCATTGTGTCGGTGAACGACGCCGATGCTTACGTAACGTGTGGTCTGGAAGGCTTCGGCCTGTTTCAGCCGGCGCTCTTCATGGTGTTGCCGCATCTGCGTTCGGGTCAGCTGGTTGAAGTGCTGCCGGAGCTGAAACCTTTGCCGATGCCGATTTCCGCAGTCTATCCGCACAGTCGGCATCTGTCGCCTAAAGTCCGTGTTTTCGTAGACTGGATTGCCGAGCTGTTCGACCGCTGCCCGTTGTTGAGCGGACGTGGCAGTCTCGATGCGACGTGCACGAAGCGTACTTTCGAAGAACGCGAATCTGCTCCGATGCTCGACACGCCGGTGATAACAGAGTGGGTTGCCTGATTCGCGCGAGTTGAAGTACAGATTTTGGAAAAGTGAATTTCAACCGCGGCTCTAATGCCGCGGTTTCCCTGCAGTAACCGGATAACGCGTGCGTTGTCGCGATTGTTCTAGATTCGCGACAATTCATTTCGCGAAAGTGCGATTTATCCGCCTCACCTCGAAGTCTACATTTCACCCTGTCGCAGCGCCGCTCGTGCTGCAAACGAATCGACAGGAGTGAATCATGAAGCGCAATCTCTTAGCAGGTCTGGCTCTTTCGCTGCTTGCCAGCGCACCGGTGTTTGCTCAAAGCAACGGTGGGGGCATTGGGCATGCCGGTACATACCAAACGTTACCCACGCCGACCACTGTCGGCAAAACCCGTGCTGAAGTTAACGCCGAGCTGGTCGCGGCGTATCGCGATGGTTCGCTGCCTGCGTTGAATCGTACGTCGTATCCGAATAAAGGTCTGATTGGTCAGACGCAGGCTGCGCGTATTGCATTGCAGGAAGGGACTGGTGGCGACGTTACGCGTGTCGCCAACGGGCAGTAAGGCAAATGCGCCGCGATGATTCGGTTTCCAAAAGAAATTTTCATCGCGGTGGGTTGTTTGCACTCTTTATAAAGGAGCATGTTATGACACCGTCTGAACTTGATGATTGGGATGTGGATGTGGGGGTGTGGGTGCCTTATCGGGCGCCGCAGCGGTAAAGGTTTTGCTTTTTTTCCTTTGTGGCGCTTGTTTGTCCGTGTTCTTAGGGCTTTGGCCTTTCCTTGTTTTGTTGGTGGTCTATTAGCGTTCCCCCTGTGCGGGGGGCACCTACTTTTCTTTGCTTGCCGCAAAGAAAAGTAGGCAAAAGAAAGCGGCTCAAACCACTCCTGCTAAGTGGGTACCGTGGTTTACACAGGGTAGTGGTGCATCTGGAATCCGTGCTCTCCCACGTTCCGTGTTAGTGACAAAGGACTCATCCGCTCCCACTCCGCACGACGTGCGTCGCGGACGGGTTTGCATGGGAAACCGCCGGCTTCGGTTGAGGTACTGGGGGCCGTCGGCTTCGCCTCGGCGACGCACCTCTGCCCCCACGCGGGAACCCGGCCTCAAATGATATGGCGGGATCCCGTAATCACGGTCACGACACGGGTGCGGTTGCAGGTGCAGTTGCGGTTGCAGGTGCCGTTGCCGTTCCAATCACAATCGCCATCGCGATGGCAATGGCAATGGCAATGGCAATGATGAGGCCACGGCCTGATGGCTACGCGTGAACGCCAAAACGCAGCGAGTGGTTTTATGAACGGCTCTTCGGCGCGCGCAGCGCCGCCGGAAGTATGACGCCCTTGTCACTGGCGCAAGCAGGTGCACGAACACAGATTCCAGATGCACCACTACCCGTAGCAGACCACGGTGCCCACTTAGCATTAGCGGTTTAAGCTGCTTTCTCTTGCCTACTTCTCTTTGCAGCCGGCAAAGAGAAGTAGGTGCCGCCCCGCACAGGGGCAACGCTAATAGACCACTAACAAAGCAAGGAAAGGCCAAAGCCCTAAGAACAAGGACAGTCCCCTAAAACCACAACCAAATGCCGCCGCCAAAGGCAAAAAACCTACCTCTTAGGCACCCCATCCCTCCACTCCCCCCAATGAGCAGCAATATCCTGCACAAGCGGATTCCCTGACCTGAACAGGTTCTCAATAGCAATCGTAAAACCCCCTTGCGCAGCATAGTTAAGCAGATTATCCGCACTAGTCTGCCCATCATATGGCCGATCAAAATCAGACCCAGCCCGCAGCACCGCAACGCGATTCAAATCAACCTTATGCACTGAGGCCGCGCGCTTAAGCGCCTCATACGTCGCGTTATCCTCCTGCTGCGTCGTGCAATACACACCATTGCCATCCGTCAGGATCTTGGTCCAATCCCGCGCGCGCTGCCCAAGCAGCGTGCCCGACCACCAGGTGTCGCCGGCGAGCGTGTCGCACTGAATGACAGCAGGCGGCCGATTCGCCGGCGCATACGAATACTTGGCCCGCGCAGCCTGCGCCTGAGCGTTATCGGACAACACAACGCTACGCGACAAGGCAAACGCCGTATCGGCTAGCTGGGTATTCAACTGAAACACCTCCGTCCGATAGTCGAGCGGCGGCTTGGCCGTCGGACTCGTGGTGTTGATCCCCAGGTATCCGGTATTCCAGCCAGGCGGAATCTCCCGTCCATCGATCTCCCACTGAATCCCGAAGTCGACCAGGTACTTCGCCCATGCGGCGGATCCCACCGTGCCCTGCTGCGGATCGATCCCGGCAATCCCCGCCACCATAAAGTACGTACGTCGCAAATCGAAACGCGACGAAAAGGTCAACGCCATGATCGATGCAGCAGCGTTGCTATGCCCCATGCCAGTCGTCATGACACACACGTCCTGCTTATTGCAATGAACCGTCGGGTAGTCAGGCGATAAGCCATCGACCGTAATCTCGCGCCATGGACCAAGCCGATCAAGCCATACCTGCCCTTCCGGCCCGAACATCGAAATGATCATCACCTTGACTGGCCGCCCGTGCGAGCCGCCGTCGCCTTGCGAGAAACCGTCGTTATCGTCCGCGCTGGCAGGGCCGGATGTGAAGGCGGCGCAGGCCGCGAGTGCAATGACGGAGATTGCGCCAAGTGTGCGAGTCAGCATCGTGATCCTTCCTTTTTGCTTGTGATGCAGATTGGGAGAAAGGCCGCTTTCAAGCCGAAAGAAGTATAGATGCGAAGAAATTATTTTCCACTACGTATTGCAGCAATTCGCCCGCCTCGGTCGAACTCCACCGAGCCGTGCGTTCGGTTGCCCTTCCAGCACGTCAACGCGTCCGTTCCTATAATGGGGGGTCGTCAGCACGCACCGCGTTTGTGCACTTCAACACAGGAGCACCTCGATGGACTATGTGAAACTGGGCCGCACCGGCCTCGATGTATCGCGTCTTTGTCTCGGCTGCATGAGTTACGGCGTGCCCGCTCGCGGCACCCACCCCTGGTCGCTCGACGATGAAGCGGCGCGTCCCTTTATCAAGCAGGCGCTCGACCACGGCATCAATTTCTTCGATACCGCCAACGTTTACTCGGACGGCACCAGCGAGGAAATCGTCGGCCGCGCATTGAAGGACTTTGCGAAACGCGACGAGATCGTGCTGGCCACCAAGGTGAATAGCCGCATGCATCCGGGCCCGAACGGTGCGGGTTTGTCGCGCAAGGCGATCATGGCGGAAATCGACAACAGCCTGAGGCGACTCGGTACGGATTACGTCGATCTGTATCAGATCCACCGCTGGGACTACGACACGCCGATCGAAGAAACCATGGAGGCGCTGCACGATGTGGTGAAGGCCGGCAAGGCGCGCTATATCGGCGCGTCGTCAATGTATGCGTGGCAGTTCGCCAAGGCATTGCACGTGGCTGAACGCAACGGCTGGACGCGCTTCGTGACGATGCAGAACTACGTGAATCTGCTCTATCGCGAGGAAGAGCGGGAGATGCTGCCGCTGTGCGAAAGCGAAGGCATCGGCGTCATTCCATGGAGCCCGCTGGCACGCGGACGCCTGACGCGTGACTGGAACACTGAAAGCGCACGCTCGGAGACCGACGAGTTCGGCAGCACACTGTACGCACAGACCGAAGACGCAGACCGCCGGATCGTGGAGCGCGTCAGTCAGATTGCGAAAGAACGCGGTGTGCCGCGTGCGCAAGTCGCGCTAGCCTGGGTGTTGCAGAAGAAGCCGATCACCGCGCCTATCGTCGGTGCGACCAAGCTGCATCATCTCGACGATGCGGTCGCAGCACTTTCGTTGAATCTGACTGCGGACGAGATCCGTCAATTGGAAGAGCTGTATGTGCCGCATGCGGTGACCGGCTTTAAATAAGCGGCCAATGCACCGGCCAGCGGACGCGAAAGTATGGGTCTTCCCAAGCGGAGACACTGGCGCGATCCGCTGGCAACCGACGAATCGCACATATCCCCGCCAGCGCGGCAACGCATCAAACCCGCGGCACGTCCGGTTCGAAAAACACCCAGCGCACTTGCGGAAACGCCGCCTGCAAGTCCGCTTCGATCACATTGATCGCGTCGACCATCGCGCGGCCGCTCGCGTAATCGATCATTTCCGCCTGCACCGCCACCACCACGTGGCGGCCCCACTGCAGCGTAATCATGTTGATGATGCTGCGAATCTCGGAGCGGCCGCGCAGATGCGTCTCGATCGCGCGGCGCACTTCCGGGCTCGCCGATTCGCCGACGATCATCGACTTCACTTCGCGCGCCACCAGCCACGCGATCACCATCAGCAATACACCGACGCCGATGGAGCCCAGTGCGTCATAGACGGGATTGCCGGTCACCATCGTCAGCAATACGGCGACAAAGGCGATTGCAAGACCGGCCAATGCGGCAATGTCCTCGCCGGCCACCACCAGCAGTTCGGACTCGCGCGTTTCGCGAAACCAGCGCCACAGGTGTTTGTCGGGATGCGATTTGCGAATCTCCTTCACCGCCCCCAACAACGAAAGCGTTTCGAGCACCACCGAAACGCCCAGTACGACGAGCGCCACATAGGCATACTGCAAAGGCTCGCGCGCGAATAGACGATGCACGCCTTCATACACCGAAAACGCGCCGCCCACAAAAAACAACAGCAAGGCCACCAGCAATGAATAGAAATTGATCTCGCGGCCACTACCCATAGGATGCAAGGGGCTCGCCGGCTTGCGCGCCTCACGCAGGCCGAATAGCAGCAACAACTGGTTACCGCAGTCGGCGGTCGAGTGAATGGCTTCAGCGAACATCGAGCCGGAACCGGTGAACGCAGCAGCAGCGAACTTGCAGATGGCGATGCCGAGGTTGGCGGCGAGCGCATAGAAAATAGCTTTCGGCGATTCTTCTTTCATCGTCGTGGAGAGGGTCCGTGAGTTTGCAGAGCGCTTTCGGTTGGCAATAGTTCGTATTATGGACATGCCAGGTGACATGCGTCCAACCCCGGCGCCGTTCTGCGCCGGGTTTTGTGACGTATGCAGCACATCTGCCCGCTACAGCACTCGGTCGTGCTATGCCCTTTCGAGCGCGGCCATCTCCCGCACGATCACCAGCAGCATCGACAGGCTCGCGCCGCCCGTGGCCCGCAAATCGGCAAGCAGACGCGCATAACGCTCGAGTTGCGCGGTGCGCTTCTCGCGCCATGCCTGAACCAATGCGTCCGGCGTGGATGCCTCGTCGGCGCCGGCCAGCGCGCTCGTGGTCAGCGCGCGTTTCAGGCGTGCAAGCTCCGCCAGCGCGGTGGCGCGCGCCAGCATGTCCCAATGCGTGGGTGCCGGCAGCGCGGCCGCGCGCTCGCTGATCCAGCCGTAGTTCAGCAGCGTGCCGAGTGCGAAGTAGACGCCCGCCACGAGTTCGAGACTGCGTCCGCAGGTCGACGCCACTTCGGCGATGTCGAGCAAAGCCGCCGAGATTTCGCCACTGGCGATCCGCACCGCCAGTTCGCTATCGACACCCGCGTCCACCAGCACGCGTTGCCGCTCGGACAGCGCGTCGAGATCGGCGCTCGGCAGCAGCGCGGGCCATTGCGGCGCGAGGCGTTGCGCCGCGTCGCGGCAGCGTGCGAGCAGGCCAGCAACATCGCCGGCGCTAACCGCTCCCGATTGCAACTGCCGCAGGAACCACAGCGCCGAACGTTCAACGAGCCGCGCCACTTCGACGAACATGCGCGCCTGCACATCGTCGGCGACACGGTTATCGAGTGCGTCGATACTGCGCCACACGTCGTCGAGATCGAACACGTCACGCGCCATGATGCAGGCCCGCACGATATCGCCAGGCTGTGCATCGGTCTCCTCCATCAGCCGATGCACGAACTCGCAGCCCACGCGATTCACCAACGCGTTGGTCAGATGCGTCGCAAGAATTTCGCGCCGCAACGGGTGACGTTGCATCGGTTCGCTAAAGCGCTGCCGCAGCGGCTTCGGAAAGTATTCGATCAGCATGTCGCTGACGAGCGGGTCTTCCGGCATCGACGATTCGAGCAGCGCGTCATACAGCCACATCTTGCTATAGGCAAGCAGCACAGCACGTTCCGGCGTGGTCAGCCCTTGTTTCGCTGCCTGACGCTCGGCGACTTCTTCATCAGTCGGCAAGAACTCGATCACCCGGTTCAGGCGGCCTGCGCGCTCGAGATAGCGCATCAGGCGCGCTTCGGCATCGAGCAACTCGACGCCATAGCGCCCCGCAATCGAGAGCGCCTGGGTCTGGTAATAGTTGTCTTGCAGGACGAGCAAGCCGACTTCATCGGTCATTTCCGCGAGCAGTGCATTACGCTGTTTCTCGGTCATTTCGCCATCGGAGACGACCAGACCCAGCAGGATCTTGATGTTGACCTCGTGATCCGAACAGTCCACCCCGGCGGAGTTGTCGATCGCATCGGTATTGATGCGGCCGCCGCGCTGCGCGAATTCAATGCGCCCGAATTGCGTGAGGCCGAGATTGCCGCCTTCCGCCACCACCTTGCAGTGCAGATCGGCGCCGTTGACACGGATCGCATCATTGGCGCGGTCGCCCACCTGCAGATGCGTTTCGCGGCTCGCCTTCACATAGGTGCCGATACCGCCGTTGTAGAGCAGATCGACAGGCGCCTGCAGAATCGCGCGCATCAATTCAGCGGGCGCGAGCGCCGGTGCGCTGATGCCAAGTACAGATTGCACGGCCGGAGACAATGGAATCGTCTTGGCAGTGCGCGGAAACACGCCACCGCCCGCCGAGATCAGTGACGGGTCGTAGTCAGCCCAACTCGACCGGTCAAGCCCGAACAGCCGCCCGCGTTCGGCAAGGCTTACCGCCGGATCGGGATTCGGATCGAGAAAGATATGCCGATGATCGAACGCGGCGACCAGCTTGATATGCGGCGAGAGCAGCATGCCGTTGCCGAATACATCGCCCGACATATCGCCGACACCCACGACCGTGAAATCAGTTGCTTGCGTATCGACGCCCATTTCGCGGAAGTGCCGTTTGACCGACTCCCATGCGCCGCGCGCCGTGATCGCCATTTTCTTGTGGTCATAACCGACCGAACCGCCCGACGCAAAGGCGTCGTCAAGCCAGAAACCGTATTCCTGGGAGATCGCGTTCGCGTAGTCGGAGAAGGTGGCCGTGCCCTTGTCGGCGGCGACGACCAGATAAGGATCGTCGGGGTCATGCCGCACCACATCGGGCGGCGGCACCACCGTCGTACCCGTGAGGTTGTCGGTCAAATCGAGCAGGCCGCGCAAGAACGTCTGGTAGCAGGCGATGCCTTCACGCATCCACGCGTCGCGTTCAGTCTGCGGCGGCGGATTCTTCACGACGAAACCGCCTTTGGAGCCAACCGGCACGATCACCACGTTCTTGACCATCTGCGCTTTCATCAAGCCGAGGACTTCCGTGCGGAAGTCCTCACGCCGATCCGACCAGCGCAGACCACCGCGCGCAACACGGCCACCGCGCAAATGCACGCCTTCCACACGCGGCGAGTACACCCAGATTTCGAACATCGGTTTCGGTTCGGGCAAACCGGGCACCTGGGCGGGATTGAATTTGAACGACAGATACGGTTTCGGATGGCCGTCGGTGTCGAAGCGATAGTAGTTCGTGCGCTGTGTGGCCTTGATGACGCCGAGGAATTGCCGGAGTATCCGGTCCTCGTCGAGATTCGGCACCTGATCGAGCGCGCCTTCGATCGTCTTCAGCAAGTTGTCGACGCGAGCTTCGCGCGTATCGCCAAGCACCGGATCAAAACGTGCAATGAACAACTCGACCAGCATGCGGGCAATTGCCGGATTACCGGTGACCGCGCGTTCGATATACGCGTCGCTGAACGTCGAACCCACTTGCCTCAGGTACTTGGCGTAGGCACGCAGAATCGTCACCTCACGCGCGCTCAGTTGTGCGCGCAACACCAGGCGATTGAAATCGTCACTTTCGATTCCACCGGTCCACACCTGTTCAAACGCATCTTCGAAGAGATCTTTCACGCGTTCGATATCGAACTCCGCATCGTCCGCGAGTTCAAGGCCGAAATCGTGAATCCAGGCAGGCGTAGCGTCGAGTGCTTCGATCAGATAAGGCCGCTCTTCATCGACACGCACGCCGAGATGTTCGAGCATCGGCAAGCTGCGCGACAAGGCAATCGGCAAGCCCGCGCGATAAACCTTGAAACGGAACGCGCGCGGCCCCGATTCGATCGGGCGGTACAGGTTCATGGCGAGCCGCTCGCTGCCCTGCACGCGTTCGATCAGCTCGATATCGCGCACTGCAGTACGGGCCGGATAGTCGTCGCGATAGCCGGGAGGAAACGAATCCGCATAGTGCTGGAGGAGACGGTTGCCCTGCTCTTCGCCGAAGGCATCAAGCAACGCGTCGGCGAGATCGTCCTGCCAGCGGCGCGTGACGTGAACGAGCCGCGCTTCGAGTTCACGCGTGTCGACATGGGGCATGCCCCCGGGCTTCGCATGCACGACAAAGTGAATGCGCGCGAGTGTCGACTCCGATAACAAGGGCGTGAATTCGACGCTTTCCCCGTTGAACGCATCGGTCAGCAGATTGGCGATACGCTGCCGCAGATCGGTGTTGTATTTGTCACGCGGTACGAACACGAGACACGATACGAAGCGGTCAAAACGGTCGCGCCGCACGAACATGCGCGTGCGCTGATGCTCCTGCAAACGCAGCACACCCAGCGCGATATCGTAGAGCTGGTCTTCGTCGGCCTGAAACAGTTCGTCGCGGGGATAGGTTTCGAGCACCGTCACCAGTGATTTGGCCAGGTGGCCCTTGGGCAGGAAACCGGCCCGCCGTACGATGTTCGCGCATTTGCGCCGTACGATCGGAATCTCGGCGGCCGATACGAGGTACGCGGTGGACGTATACAGGCCGATAAAACGCCGCTCGCCGGTCACCTTGCCGTCGGCACCGGTCAGCTTGATGCCGACGTAATCCAGATAGCCCGGCCGATGCACCGTCGCGCGCGAGTTGGCCTTGGTCAGGAAAATGGGCGACGAGCCGGAGATGATTTCGGCAGCCGCCGGTGGCAATGGCGTGATTTCCGCTGCGCCCGCAGGACGCAACTCGTCGCGCAGAATGCCGAGCCCGGAGCCGGGTACCGCACGCAGGCCAAAGCCGATATCGTGCTGCACCAATTCATAGTCGCGCTGGCCGAGAAACGTGAAATGATCCGCCACCATCCATTCGAGGAACGCACGGGCCTCGACCCCTTCCGGTCCCGCTTCGCCGGCCTTCATGCCTTTGACGGTAACGCGCGCGAGTTCGACGATCTTCGGCCAGTCTTCCACCGCGGCGCGTACATCGCGCAACACTCTCGCGATCTCGTCACGCAATGCGTCGAGTTTCGCTGCGTCGCCGCAACGGTCCACCTCGAAGTGAATGAACGAAGCAAGCTGCGAGCGCGTATCAGCGGCATCTTCAGCGCCCTGACCCACGCGCACAATGCTGCCGTCCGGTCCGCGCCAGATGCGGAATACCGGATGCACGACCGAATGGAGCGCGAGCCCGAGGCGATTGACCGCCATCGATACCGAATCGACCAGAAACGGCATGTCGTCGTTGACGATCTCAATCACCGTGTGATCGGAATGCCAGCCATGCTGTTCGAGTATCGGGTTGTAGACGCGCAGCCGTTCGCTGCCTGGCACAAAGCGCTGCGCGGTTTGCCAGTGAGCAAGCGCTGCGCCGTAAAGATCGGCGATGGAGCGGCTTTGAAGGTCGTCGGCGTCGACGAAATCGTAGTAGTGCCGCAGGAAAGGCTCGACGACTTTGAAGGTCGGCTCCGGCAATCGCCCACGCGCAAATTCAAAGACATCGTTCAGCAGGTGCGTGACGGCTTCTTCATTCTTTGCTTGCATGATCAACTCCCCCGGCGGGCGGCAATAGCGAGTATCGCTTGATTCGCATGCATCGTCTGAACCAGGATTATGCGCCTGCCACCCGGAAATCGATGCGCGAGCTCACTTAGGTTATACCCGCTGCCGGAGAACGTGCCGCCTCTGTTTAAAGCGCGGCCTTCAATTCGCCAGCCTCCTGCTTCAGCCATGCCTGAAGCTGTTCGCTGGCCCAGGCCGGGTCATCGTGCGGCAGGTCATGACCGGCCCATTGATGCTCGCGATGCGTTGCGCCCCAGGCTGCCGCGAGCTTGGCCGAACACACAGGATTGACCAGCTTGTCGGCGCGTGAAGAAAGAATCAGCAGCGGGCAATGCGGTTTCGCCGCCGCCGCACTGAAGCGCGCGGCAGCCCACAGCTGCCGTAACGCATTGCCGCGGCTCACGGGCGCGCTGCGGCGAATTTCGCTCCATGCATCGAGATCGGCGCCCAGCGTTTCGACGTTGTTGCACGTCAGTCGATGAATGCCGCTTTCCGCGCGCGGCGCATCGCGCCAGTGTGCTGCGACGCCCAGCAGGCCCGGCCATGCCGATGGACGCAAGCGCTCGTGCATGCGGCTGAACGGCCGCATGCTGGTATTGATCAACACGAGCCGCTCGATTTCGCCGGGATGCCGTTGCGCCCAGTCGGTCGCCACCATGCCGCCGAGCGACATTGCCAGCACGCGATAAGGACCTGCCGCACCCGTTTGCAATGCAGCAATCCGCACGAAGCCCACCATATCCTCGACCGTGGCCGGCGCGCGCAAGTGCACGAACTCGCCATTGCCGGGCAGATCGAGCAGCAACAGGCGATCCGTGCCGGTCGCCTCGCGCAGCAAGCCAGGCAAACGACCCCAGTGGCGTGTTTCGCGCGTCAGTCCACGCAAAAGAATCCACGTGCTCATAGCGCTTCCGGCATGGTCCAGTGATCGATCGCGCATTGCAGCAGTTCCTCGCGACGATTGCCTTGCGGCAGCCAGCGTTGCGACGAGAACGCCGCACGCGCGAGAAAATCGAGCAGATTCGCGTGACGCCGCAGCACGCGTGCGGTGCGATGCGCCTTGACCGGATTGAACATGCCCTGGCGCGAAAACAGCTGGCGCGGATTCTTCTTGATCCACAGCCACGAACCGAGTTCGAGCGTCATCGGCAGGAAGACGTTGGGTGGCGGCGTACGGTCGTACGCGAAGTCCCACAGATCGCCATGCAACAGATACTGGTGGCTCTGCGGCTCGAACGCGTAGCCATGATGCGGATGCGCGCGCTCGAACATGGTTTTCAGCACGTACATTTCCGGCAGATGCGGCATCAGCTTGCGCGTGCGCGCGTACGGAAACCAGATGCTGTCGCGCCAGCCGTACCCCGAGTGGCAGTCGAGCGCGATGCTCAGGGGCCGCGTGGCCATGTCGGTTTCGACCACTCGCAGGAGTGCTGCGGCCTCGGGCTCCATCGGCTCGCCTTGCCGGCCGCGATACCACGGCAGCCAGGCGCCCACCCGCTGACCGCCGGCGAGCAGCGGCACGCGTTCGTCGGCGTTCTGCGGCGCATTGCGCATCAGATCGACGCCATTGGGATTGGCCCGCGTGGCGGCCCACATGCCGCCCGGATTGACGATCGGCATAAAGATCAGACGAATCGATTGCAACTGCCGTACCAGCAGTTCGTCCCATTCCAGCCGGGCGAGCAGCGCGCGCATGTAGTCGAGCACGAGTTGCGAGCCGATCCGTTCGAGTCCGTGAATGCCGCCAAAAAACCCGATTGCCGGCGCGAGCGGATCGGTTGACCCGATGCTCGCGGTGTGCACGGCGAATTGCCGGCCCCGCACCGTCGTCTCGCAGACGGTGCGGATCTCGAAGCTGGCGCTGCCCTGGTCGAGGATCGTCCTGAGATCTTCGTACTCCGCAAAACTATCGGGCAGAAAGCTCAAAGGCTGCATGACGACGTCGAAAAGGAACTGCAAGGTTATTGGGGACGGCTCACCGAATGACGCAATATAGCCTGGCTGCGCGTGATCATGCGCAGCCCACCCTGTTCAATGCAAATCATGTCATGCGGGTGTCATTTTCTGTTCGAACGAATGACTTCTGTCTGCCTTCCTGGCGACTCAAAAAAGACACATATAGATATAGTCGTCTAGACGTTGCGATGCCTTCACTCAACCGTCACAGACGCTTCCTAGAATGAGCCCCACACATGCCGGCAATGGCCGGATGCATCAAGGGGTACTCATGGAAGCAATTCGGGAAGCTATTCGCATCGAACGGTTGAGCAAAACGTTCGGCAACGGCCGCAAGGCGCTGGACGAAGTCGATCTGCGCGTCGAGCCGGGCGAAATGGTTGCGTTAATTGGAGCCTCGGGCTCGGGCAAGTCGACACTGCTGCGGCATATCGCGGGCTTCACGGCCTCGGATGCGCAACCGTCGCAGATCGCGATTCTCGGCAGGCCGATCCAGCAGAACGGCCGCATTGTGCGTGAAGTGCGCAGCATTCGCCGCGATATCGGTTTCGTGTTCCAGCAATTCAATCTGGTGAACCGGCTTACCGTGGAAAGCAACGTACTGATCGGCGCGCTCGCGCGGCTGCCTTTGTGGCGCCGTTTGAGCGGGCGCTTTCCGGCTGCGGAGCGGGCGTTGTCGATGGCCGCGCTCAATGAAGTCGGCATCGGCGACCATGCGCGCGAACGCGCCGCCAACCTCTCCGGTGGTCAGCAGCAACGCGCGGCATTGGCGCGTGCTCTGGTACAACGCGCACGCATCGTGCTCGCCGACGAACCGATCGCTTCGCTCGACCCTGAATCGTCGCGCCGCGTGATGGAGATGCTGCGCACCCTCAACATCGAACATCAACTGACTGTGCTGGTATCGCTGCATCAGGTCGACATCGCAATGCAGTACTGCCCGCGCACCGTTGCACTGCGTCGCGGCAAGGTGGTCTACGACGGCCCCTCTGCCGCGCTGAGCCCTGCCCTGCTCAAGAAACTCTACGGCGACGATGCCCGTGAACTGCTCGAAGAGACCAACGCAGATGGCGTGGTCAATCAGGCGGACAGCAACGCACCGGCGCAAGACACCGAATCCACCTCGACGCGTTACGCGTTCGCCCTCAATCCGGCGCACTCGAACTGAGCGCGCCCACTCATTCTGTTCACTCAACCGGACCTCAAAGCGATGAAATTCCTGCGTTCATTGATTACGCTGACCGTCGGCGCGGCCGCATTTGCCTGCGTCGCCACCGCACAAGCCGAGGACATCAATCTCGGCATCATCTCGACCGATTCGTCCTCCGTGCTGAAACAACGCTGGGAGCCCCTGATCGACGACATGAACAAGCAAACCGGCCTGAACGTCAAAGCGTTCTTCGCGACCGACTACGCCGGCATCATCGAAGGCATGCGCTTTAACAAGGTACAGGTCGGCTATTTCGGCAATGCCTCGGCGATCGAAGCCGTGGATCGCTCGCAAGGCGAAGTGTTCGCGAAGGTCCTGTATCTGAATGGCGACGCGGGTTACAAGTCGGTGCTGATCACCAATGTGAACAGCCGCTTCAAGACGCTCGACGACGTGTTCAAAAACACGAAGGACGTCACACTCGGTTTCGGCGATCCGAACTCCACCTCGGGTACGCTGATCCCCGGCTATTACCTGTTCGCCAAGCACAACACGCCGGTGAACACCTCGTTCAAGGCCGTGCTGCCGTCGAGCCACGAAGCGAATTTGCTGGCTGTGGTGAACAACAAGATCGACATCGCGACCAACAACACCGAGATGCTCGACACGCTGAAGAAGCAGCATCCGGACAAGTTTGCGCAAGTGCGCGTGTTGTGGACGTCGCCGCTGATTCCTTCGGACCCGCTGGTATGGCGCAAGGATCTGCCGCAAGCCACCAAGGACAAGATCCGCAACTTCTTCGTGAACTACGGCAAGACCGATCCGCATGAAAAACAGGTGATGGCGGCCATCACGGGCTACGCCGGCTTCGCGGCGTCGTCGGATGAACAGTTGCTGCCGATTCGCCAGGTCGCGCTGTTCCAGCAGAAGCAGAAGATCGAGAGCGACACGCATCTTTCCGACGACGACCGCAAGACCCAACTGGCCGCACTCGACGCCAAGCTGAGCGCACTCAACACCGCCGTAGCCAAGCAATGAACACTGTTGATCTGATCACGTCGCCCACGCGTGCGAGCGAAGCGCTCGCCGCGCAGGCGGCGCGCGCCGCCCCTGCTGCGGGCAAGCGCAGCTGGTTGTCGCTCGTCGGCTGGATCGTCGTGCTTGCGATGTTGGGTGGCGCATGGCACGGCGCCGATATGCGACCGCTCGACCTGCTCTCCGATTCCGGCAACATGGGGCAGTTCGCCAAGGACTTCTTCCCGCCGGACTTCACCGAATGGCGCAGCTATCTGCACGAGATGTATGTGACGCTGTCGGTGGCGGTGTGGGGCACCGCCCTCTCGCTGGTGTGCGCGGTGCCGTGTGGGCTGATGTCGGCACACAACATGGCGCCGATGTGGATCGTTCAGCCGATGCGCCGCATGATGGACGCGTGCCGCGCGATCAATGAAATGGTCTTCGCGATGCTGTTCATCGTCGCGGTGGGACTCGGTCCGTTCGCCGGCGTGCTGGCGTTGTGGGTGCACACCACCGGCGTGCTCGCCAAGCTCTTCGCCGAAGCGGTCGAGGCAATCGATCCGCGTCCGGCCGAAGGTGTACGCGCTACCGGCGCGACCAGTCTCGACGAAATCATTTACGGCGTGCTGCCGCAAGTACTGCCGTTGTGGATCTCGTATGCGCTATATCGCTTCGAATCGAACGTGCGCTCGGCGATGGTGGTCGGCATGGTCGGCGCGGGCGGGATCGGCGTGGTGTTGTACGAGGCGATCCGCTCGTTCAATTACGCGCAGACGGCCGCAGTGATGATCATGGTGATCGTGGTCGTGACGGTAATCGATCTGGCGTCCGCGTGGCTGCGCGAACGCGTGACGTGACGCCGCCGGACTCTGCCCGGCGAGTTCCGGCATTGCCGGCCTGCTTCAAGGCTGGCGAGGCGCCAAAGTACCATTGAGCGCCTCGCTGACCTTGCCGAAGAACGCTTCATAGTCTCCACGCGCCAGCACGGTCTTCGTGCGGGCGTCGCCATTGCTGTCCCACACCGTATTGTCGAAACGCGCCCGCACGATGACACCTTGACCGCCTTCAGCCGCCCGTACACTGACGAGCGCCGCGGTGTACTGGTGATCGGGTTTGGCCGGCAGCATACTGATACGCGTTTTCAGCACGCCACGCAGCACTTCCCGCCACTTCGGCACCAGCACTTCGGCGCGGCCGGCTTCTACCAGCGCCGTATCCTTTTCCACGGTAACCGGAGCGTAGCCGCTTGATTTCAATGCGGCGGCGACCGCCGTCAGCGCCTGCTCACGCGTCGAACCCGGAAAGCTGTGGTCGCGCATGGCCGCGAGCGCGTTGCGTTCGCTGTCAGTCAGATCCACGCTTACCTGACGTGAACTGTATTTGACCGCGGTGCCGCCCGAGCCTGTCACCCGCTCGTTCGGATCCGGCGTTGTACATGCCCCCAGTATCGCGACGACACCCGCGCTCACGCAGACGCTGCGCCATAACGGGCGAAGCCGCAGCCTGGGATAATAGAAAAACTGCGTTGTGGCGCGCTGCTGCACAGGCAATGCCATCGCGGTGACCATTGATAGAAAACGCTATCGTAAAAGTACGAAGCCGATATCTTCAATTGAAAGTTTCTGTTAGAAATACAAGAAATACTTGGATATAGGGCTTTTCATGCGGCGCCTGCCCCCACTCAATACGCTGCGCAGCTTCGAGGCCGCTGGGCGCCTCGGCAGCCTCACCAAAGCCGCAGAAGAACTGTGCGTCACGCATAGCGCGATAACGCAGCAGATTCGCGCGCTCGAAGATTATCTCGGGCAAAAGCTGTTCGAACGCAATGGCCGCACACTGCAAATGACGCCGCGCGCCAGACACTACCTGATCGATGTCGCCAGTTGTCTGGGCCGATTAGCCGAAGCCACCGCGCAAATGAGCCGTACCACTGCGCGGCGAACGATCCGCGTGAATACATCGGCGTCGTTCGCGCACGGCTGGCTGATTCCACGCCTCGCGCGCTTTCACGCGTTGCAACCCGAGATCGATGTGCAGATCGCTACCACCAACGACCTCAACATCGATCTCGTCGACGAATCGCACGATGCAATCATCCGCCGCTACGAACCGAGCCTGCGGCGCTATGGCTTCGACTCACGGCCACTTATTGCCAATGTGGCCGTACCCGTGTGCTCTCCCGACCTGCGCGAACTGGATGCGCTGCATACACCCGCCGATTTGCGGCAAGTGCGGCTGCTGCACTATGCGGGCTTGCCGGAGGCCTGGCAGTACTGGTTCCATTGCGCGGAGGTGTCGGTTGGAGAAACGCTCGGCGGCCCGTTCTATGAGCAGTTCTTCTTACTCGTGCAGGCGGCCGCGAGCGGACTCGGCGTGGCGCTCGCGCCTCAGGCGATCGTCGAAGAAGACGTGCAACGCGGACGGCTGGTCGCACTCTTTCCCGAAGTCAAACTGGAAGGGCCGCCGTTTCATTGCCTGTATCGCGTGGCGCCCCAGGATCGCGAACTCAACGTGTTTCTCGACTGGTTGTTTGGCGATGCCGCTCAGGTGCCGGCGGCCGTGTCCAAAAATGCCCCAAAGTCCCTGTAGCTCAAGCGTGATTCGTCTGTTCCCGCGTTCTGCTGGAATAATCACGTGCTTGCGGCCGGCCCCCTGGCTTTCTTTCTCCTCTCCCTGATCTTTGATGGACACCTTTGTCGTCTTGCTGGTCCTGCTCTCCGCGCTGCTTCACGCTACCTGGAACGCGTTTCTGCATCTATCCGAAGACCGCGTATGGCTGCTCGGCATGATGGCGATTCCGTATGTCGCTGTCAGCGCGGTCGGCGTGATCGTGCTGCCTTTGCCTGCACCGGCGGCGTGGCCTTATATTTTCGCGTCGGTCGTACTCGAATTTGGCTATCTGCTGGCACTGATCCGCGCTTATAAGAGCGGCGATTTCGGGCAAATCTATCCGATCGCGCGTGGTCTTTCGCCGATGCTCGTATTCGTCGGCGCGTTGGTATTCGCACACGAATCGCTCAAGCCGCTGGCGGCCGCCGGCGTGGCGCTGGTGTCGCTCGGCATCGTCTCACTCGCGTTCCGCCGCGGCATGCGGTTTTCCGGCGAAAGCGTGCCGTTCGCGCTGCTGACGGGCTTCTTCATCGCTACATATTCGGTCGTCGACGGAATCGGCGCGCGCGTGGCGGGCAACGGTCTGAGCTACATCATGTGGGTCTATCTGATCTGGAATATCCCGCAGTTTCTGCTTGCGTGGCATTGGCGCGGAGGCGCGAAGGGCTTGTTCATCGGGCGCACGGTGGTGTTCAAGGGCATTGCGTCCGGCGCGCTCGCACTGTCCGCCTATTGCCTGATCATCGAGGCCTACCGCTATCTGCCGATCGCGACGGTCTCCGCGCTGCGTGAGCTCAGTTCGATCTTCGCGGTGCTGATCGGCTGGTTGTTCATGCAGGAGAAGCTGACGGCACGGCGTATCGCGGCGTGCGCGCTGGTTACGTTGGGGGCGGTGTTGATTCGGATTTGAGGCACGAAGCCTCCGCCAGCATTCGTTTCGTTTATTGCGATTTCGAATATTTCGATTTACAATGCCGAATTCGAAAGGAACCGTGCCATGAACACCTCGATTCACCCCACGCCGCTCCCTTCAGCGCAAGAGGCTGAGCTCGCCCGTGTATCCGGCCGGAATCTGTCAGTCGTGCTCTCAAGCCGCGCCGAAACGCAGCAGTTCGACTTCAAAGACAGCAAGGGCGAAACACGCAGCGTGGAGTTGCCGACGTCGGTCGTCCGGCTGATGGTCGACGTCCTCGCGGAAATCGGCCAGGGCAATGCCGTGTCGATCATCCCCATTCATGCCGAGCTGACCACGCAGGAAGCGGCGGATCTGCTCAACGTCTCGCGGCCGTACTTCGTGCAGTTGCTGGAGAAGAAGGACATCCCTTTCCGGAAGGTGAACACGCATCGGCGCGTGCGCTATGAAGACGTGATGGCATATAAGAATCGAATCGACTCGGAACGCCGCAAGGCGCTGGACGAACTCGCGGCCTTGTCACAGGAAATGGGTCTGGAATAATCAATTTCGTCACATTTCACCGCGATTTACGACGCTTGCGTTCTGTACTCCCAACCATTACGAAACCTGTTGATGCGTCTGGCGCTAACCGACCTCTACCGTGCGCGCTGGACGCCGGCTATTCATGACGAGTGGACCCGCAATCTGATTGCAAATCGTCCTGACCTCGATCCCGTCAAGATCTATCGCGTCCGCGACCTGATGGACGCGCACGTTCGGGATGCCTTGGTCGACAACTACGAGCATTTGATGCCGGCCATCGATTTGCCGGACCCTGATGATGCACATGTGGTCGCCGCAGCCGTGCATTGCGGCGCGGAACTTATCGTCACGTTTAACCTGAAGGACTTTCCGGTCGATGCATTGAGCACCTTCAATGTAGCGGCCCAACATCCTGACGACTTCATCGCGGATCTCTTCGATCTGAACCAGGCGAAAGTTCTCGAAGCGATGGCTGAGCACAGGAAATCATTGAAAAACCCGCCCAAGTCTGTCGAAGAATACCTCGACACGCTGGCCGGGCTGGGTCTTACGCAAACCGTTTCCGTAGTCCGGCCCTACAGCATAGCTATCTGAAAAGCACTTTCACCTATGCTCAGGCCCACCCTCACGCGAACTGTATAAGCGTCGCGTCAATCGCCTCAGCCAGCGTATTGAACGCCGGCGCGATCTCCTCGTCCGGCACACAGGCATAGCCGATCAGCAGGCCCGACGGCGCCAACGCCGGCTGCGCGTAATACCCCGACAACGGCCGTACGACGATATTGCGCTCCAGCGCCGCCGTAGCCACTGCACGGTCGTTACTGCCGTCAGGCAATTGCATCACCAGATGCAAACCGGCATCGCCGCCCACGGCCGGCAACGCGTCGCCATAACGCTGCGCGGCAGCGTCCAGCAGGGTCTGGCGACGCTGCCCGTAGAGCGTACGCATCTTGCGGATATGCGACGTGAAATGCCCTTCCGCGATGAATTCCGCGAGCATCGCCTGCTGCAACAACTGCCCTTCCCGATACAACTCCGCGCTCGCGGTCGCAAAGCTCTCCGCCAGCGCTTCCGGCACGACCAGGTAGCCGATGCGCAAGCCCGGAAACAGCGTCTTGCCGAAGCTGCCCACGTAAATCACCTGCCCGGACTTATCCAGACCCTGAAGCGATGCCAGCGGCCGGCTGCCATAGCGGTATTCGCTGTCGTAGTCGTCTTCAATGATCCAGCACTGATTCTGCCGCGCGTACTCAAGCAACATGCGCCGCCGCGCGAGGCTCATCACCATGCCCAGCGGATACTGATGCGATGGCGTGACGAGCATCAGCTTCGGCGGTTGCGCGAGATCGTCGGCGGAAGGATTGATACCTTCTTCGTCGACGGCGATCGGCCGCGATTGCAGGCCGGACACGTGCAGCACGCTGCGCACGCCCCAATAGCAAGGGTCTTCGGTCCAGATCACGTCGCCCGGATCGGAAAGCAGGCGCACCGCCAGGTCGACCGACTGGTGGATCCCGGTCGTGACAATGATCTGCTCGGGCGTACAACGCACCGAGCGCGACGTCCGCAAATAGTCCGCCAATGCGTGCCGCAACGAGGCCAGGCCGCCGCCTGGCGCGTAGGTCAACAAATCCGGGCGCGGCCGGCGCCAATACTTGTTGTGCAGGCGGCTCCACACGCGCGCCGGAAACTTCGTGACATCCGGCACCCCGGGCATAAACGCACCCCATTGCCGCTTCGACACGCCTGCGCCCGAAATGAGCCTCGTGCCACGCGTCGACAGCGCGCGGCTGCCCTGCAAAGGCAGCGGCAGGGGCAACGACTCGAGCGGCGCGGCCAGCGCCTCGGCGTCGGGCACCCCGATGATCTCGTCCGGCGCGCTTTCGGCGACGAACGTGCCGCGCCCAGTTGCCGAATTCACATAGCCTTCGAGCACCAGCTGCTCATACACCTGCGTGACCGTATTGCGCCCGATGCCCAATTCCTGCGCCAGCAGGCGCGACGATGGCACCCTGCTGCCCGCTGGCAATTCCCGCGAGAGGATCGCTTGCTGCAACAGCCGATGCAGTTGACGATAGATCGGCTGGCCGTTGCCACGGTCGAGGCGCTGCGCCAGCCAGTCGGACAAAACGCTCGCGCGCATGATTGGCTCCTACATTTTTATTGAAATGGCTCTGAAGTTAAGAGCCAAATCTCATTATAGTCGCTGCATGTGCTGCGCTGAGCGTGCGGCGTCCGCAAAAAACCGAGGAGCGAAGGAGATAACCATGAAGAATGCTGACCTGAAGAGCCGCAAAGACGCCGCCACGCCGCGCGGCGTCGGAGTGATGTGCGATTTCTACGCCGAGCGCGCGGAGAATGCCGAGTTGTGGGACGTCGAAGGCCGCCGTTTCATCGATTTCGCAGCGGGCATTGCGGTATGCAACACCGGCCACCGTCACCCGAAGATTCTGGCCGCGATCCGCGACCAGCTCGATCATTTCACGCACACCGCGTATCAGATCGTGCCGTACGCGTCGTACGTCGAACTGGCTGAGAAGATCAACGCGCGCGCACCGGGCGACTATCCGAAGAAAACCGCGTTCTTCACGACGGGCGCCGAAGCCGTTGAAAACGCGATCAAGATTGCGCGCGCCGCGACCGGCCGTCCGGGCGTGATCGCGTTCACCGGCGGTTTCCATGGCCGCACGATGATGGGCATGGCGCTGACCGGCAAGGTCGCGCCGTACAAGATCGGCTTTGGTCCGTTCCCGGCGGACGTGTTCCACGCCCCGTTCCCGAATCCGCTGCATGGCGTGACGACGGCTGATTCGCTGAAGGCGATCGAGTTTCTGTTCAAGGCCGACATCGATCCGAAGCGCGTCGCGGCGATCATTTTCGAACCGGTTCAGGGCGAAGGCGGTTTCTACCCGGCGCCGGCCGAGTTCGTTCGCGCACTGCGCAAGCTGTGCAATGAGCATGGCATTTTGCTGATTGCCGACGAAGTGCAGACGGGTTTTGCACGCACCGGCAAGTTGTTTGCAATGCATCACTATGACGTGGTGCCTGATCTGATGACGATGGCCAAGAGCCTCGCGGGCGGCATGCCGTTGTCGGGTGTGGTCGGACGAGCTGATCTGATGGATGCGGCGGCGCCTGGCGGTTTGGGCGGCACGTATGCGGGTAACCCGCTGGCGGTTGCTTCCGCGCATGCTGTGCTCGATATCATCGATGAAGAGAAGCTCTGCGAGCGGGCTACGGTTCTGGGTGATCGTGTCAAGGCAAAGCTGATCGCGCTTCAGAGCGAAGTTCCGCAGATCGCCGATGTGCGTGGTCCGGGCGGGATGGTTGCCGTTGAGTTCTGCAAGGCAGGTGGCACGGAGCCGGATGCGGAGTTCACCAAGCGGGTACAGACTCGGGCGCTGGAGCGCGGGCTGTTGCTGCTGGTTTGTGGTGTTTATTCGAACGTCGTTCGGTTCCTTTTCCCGCTCACTATTCAAGACTCCGTGTTTGATGAGGCTATGGGGATTCTTGAAGCGGTGCTTAAGGAGAGTGTTGTTGTAGCTGTTTGATTGTTTTTTTTGCCTGCGCGGCGCTTTTTGGTTTTGATGTTTGCCGCGTTGGGCTTTGTTTTTTTTGCCTTTTGCGGCGCTTATTGTTCGTGTTCCTGGTTTTTGTGCCTTTTCTTGTTTTGTTAGTGGTCTATTAGCGTTCCCCCTGTGCGGGGGGGCACCTACTTTTCTTTGCCTGCTGCAAAGAAAAGTAGGCAAAAGAAAGCAGCTTAAACCGCTAATGCTAAGCGGGGCCCGTGGTCTGCTACTGGTAGTGGTGCATCTGGAATCCGTGCTCTCGCGCATTCCGCGCTAGTGACAAAGGTGTCATCAGCTCCCACTCCGCACTGCGTGCGTCGCGGATGGGTTTGCACGGGAAACCATGGGCTTCGGTTGAGGTTTGTGGGGGCCATCGGCTTCGCCTCGGCGACGCGCGTCTGCATTCTCCGAGGAACCCCGCCTCAAATGCTATGGCGGTGCAACGACGAGCCACGGCCCGGTAGCGAGACGCGGGCGTCAAAACGTAGCGAGCGGTTTTAAGAAGTACGCTTCGGCGCGCGCAGCGCCGCCGGAAGTATGACGCCCTTGTCACTGGCGTATGCAGGTGCACGAACCCAGATTCCAGATGCACCACTACCCGCAGCAAGCTACGGTGCCCACTTAGCATTAGCGGTTTGAGCCGCTTTCTTTTGCCTACTTTTCTTTGCGGCAAGCAAAGAAAAGTAGGTGCCCCCCCGCACAGGGGGAACACTAATAGACCACTAACAAAACAAGGAAAGGCCAAAGCCCCAGGAACACGGACAAAAAAGCGCCGCGAAGGCAAAAAACCTCAAATCCAAACCCCAAAGGAACAAACCAAAAATGCCAACGCTAGCCCTAAAAGACCCCTCCCTTCTAAAAACAAAAGCCTACATATCAGGCGAATGGCAATCCGCCGAAGACACCACAACATTCGAAGTAAAAAACCCCGCCACAGGCGAAACAATCGCCACAGTGCCCCGCATGGGCACATCCGAAACCCGCCGTGCAATCGACACGGCGAACGCCGCCTGGCCAGCATGGCGAGCCACCACCGCCAAACAACGCGCCACGATCCTGCGTAAATGGCATGACCTCATGCTGGAAAACGCCGACGATCTGGCAACGATCCTCACCAGCGAACAAGGCAAACCCCTCGCCGAAGCAAAAGGCGAAATCCTCTACGCCGCCTCGTTCCTGGAATGGTTCGCCGAAGAAGGCAAACGCGTCAACGGTGACACCATCCCCACACCGGCAAACGACAAACGCATCGTCGTGACGAAAGAACCGATCGGTGTCTGCGCAGCCATCACGCCGTGGAATTTCCCGGCGGCCATGATCACGCGTAAAGTCGGCCCGGCACTCGCCGCCGGCTGCCCGATCATTGTCAAACCGGCCGAAGCCACGCCGCTCTCGGCGCTCGCTCTCGCCGTGCTGGCCGAGCGCGCCGGTGTGCCACGCGGTGTGTTCAACGTCGTCACAGGCGAGCCGAAAGCGATCGGCGCGGAGATGACCGGCAATCCGATCGTGCGCAAACTGTCGTTCACTGGTTCGACGCCGGTCGGCCGTCTGCTGATGGCGCAGTGCGCACCGACAGTCAAGAAAGTGTCGCTCGAACTCGGTGGCAACGCACCGTTCATCGTCTTCGAAGATGCGGACCTGGATGCGGCCGTAGCCGGCGCCATCGCATCGAAATATCGCAATAGCGGCCAGACCTGCGTGTGCACGAATCGCTTCTACGTACACGATAAAGTCTACGACGCATTCGCCGAAAAACTGCGCGTCGCCGTCGAACAGCTCAAGGTCGGCCGCGGCACCGAAGACGGTGTCACGCAAGGTCCGCTGATCAATGAAGCCGCTGTGCTCAAGGTCGAATCGCATATCGAAGACGCCCTCGCCAAAGGCGCACGCATCGTCACCGGCGGCAAGCGCCATGCACTCGGTCATGGCTTCTTCGAGCCGACCGTGCTCGCGGATGTCACGCCGGCCATGAAGGTGGCTCGCGACGAAACCTTCGGCCCGCTCGCGCCGCTGTTCCGCTTCTCGTCGGATGAAGAAGTGATCCGCCTCGCCAACGATACGGAATTCGGCCTCGCGTCGTACTTCTACAGCCGCGATATCGGCCGCGTCTGGCGTGTCGCGGAAGCGCTCGAATACGGCATGGTGGGTATCAACACCGGCCTGATTTCGAACGAAGTCGCGCCGTTCGGTGGCGTCAAGCAATCCGGTCTCGGCCGCGAAGGCTCGCAATACGGTATCGACGACTACGTCGTGATCAAGTACATGTGCGTCGGCGGGATCTGAGCCTTTACTGTAACGGCTCGAATATTGGAGTTACGCTGAAAGCTACGCCGACTGAAATCCTTCTGCGCGTAGCCTAAGTGAAGTGCCCCTCGCGCGCGGATCAGTTCGTGCGCGAGGGGCACTTTTTTATTTTGCGCTGCTGCCGGGAGAGCCAGGTGATGGAAGCAGCTATGTGCGTCAGCGAAGAGACTTCAGCGCGGTAAGGTAAGCGGTACGCTCGGCCGTGACCAATCGGCGAGCTTCAACTTGCGGGCGAAGAATCTGTTCGAAGAATAGTCGTTCGTCCACCGTGAACTGCGTCGCGAGAATGTCGGCGAGCCGCGGAGCCCAAGGATGCGGCGAGCTGCCAAGCAGCACGTCCCACGAGGTGACCGCGGCCGGGCGGACATCAATGTGGAACTCCATATGAACATCCACGAACCCCGCATCTAAAGTGAAGCGGACCAGATCGCGTTCGCCGTAGTTGGCAATCGGACTCTCAGAAATTTTTTCCTCAGTATCGGGAAACTGAGCGGATTTCCAGCGATGCAGCAGGTGGAAAAAGTTGTCCCCTGCTTTCTCGGGCAGACCTTCAACGACTTTCCGCAGCGAGCTTGCCTCGATTGCATCGTCGCGCAGAATCGGTTCGGCGATCGATAGCCGGCCACCGGGCCTGAGAATCCGATGAAATTCCCGCAGGGCCGCCATCTTGTCCGGGACGTACGCGAGAACGGCCCGTGTCGTGACTGCATCGACGGCGCCATCCTCAATGCCATCGAGCGATTCGGCGGAGCATTGGATGAAGGCGCACTGATCCCGGATCTTCCGCTCAACTGCGAGTGCTTCAGTGTGACGAAGCAGAGGTGCCGAAATATCCGTCATAAGCACGCGCAGCGATGGGCCTATGCGGTCGATCGCGCTTAAACCGATCTGCCCATCACCGGTACCGATGTCGGCGAGCGTCATGCCAGGGGCAAGCCTCGCGCCGGCCAGAACGCGGTCCACCTGGTGTTTGAGTTCGACATGGAGCGCTTGTTCGTGCGCTGGATCATCTCCGTGCCGGATATGTAACAGCCAATCGGACCACACATCGGATTGCAGCTGGGAGTCGAAGCTATTCATGTCGAAGGACGTATCTCGATTGGACAACGAGGTGTATCGACTGACCAAAGACTCGAACCTCATCCCGGATCAGCCGACAGGTAGCGTGGGTGCATCACCATCGGCGCATGAATGTAAAGGAAGTTACCTTATGAGAACCTGAATTAGTGTCATTCGTAAGGGAAACTGCATAGGAATATCCAGGGTCGATCTGTGGATAGACAAGCGGGCTGCGCTATGAGAGGCTTCGCATCGCGCCGACCTGACGGCGAGGCGATCCATACCCGGCGACGTTGAGCACATCGCCCGGCCTCTGCTGAAAGTGAGTCGGGAAGCCGTCGTGCCAGCACGGCGATCCTTCAAGAAAACGTGAGCTAGAACGTGAGTGAGTGGGAAGCCGGCAGCATTGATGGTATTGCGTACACGTACGGCTATTGCGACGAACTGGATCCGCTGCGCCTTAGACTTCCGTTGCTGCAGTCGGGAATTGCCCCTCCGGTCCTGCGTACCGCCTGCGAGCTAGGATTCGGCCATGGCGTCAGCGTAAATATCCACGCAGCCGGGTCAGCTACAAGATGGTTCGGTACTGACTTCAACCCGTCGCATGCGAGTTTTGCCCAGCAACTGACACAGCGCGCCGGATCGCAGGCAAGTTTGTCCGCTGAAAGCTTCGCGGAATTCTGTGCGCGAGACGATTTGCCGAATTTTGATTTCATCGGCATGCACGGTATCTGGAGCTGGATTTCCGACGAAAATCGCGCGCTTATAGCCGATTTTATTCGACGCAAACTCAATGACGGCGGCGTCGTGTATATGAGCTATAACACCCAACCCGGGTGGGCCACGATGTTGCCGGTGCGCGACTTGATGAACTGTCATTTCCAGGTGAGCGCGCGGTTGAATGAACACGGCGGCGTGCCTGCCGAAACGCAAGTCCAGACGCACATTGCTGCGGCGTTGGACTTCGTCAAGTCCGTGGTTGCAACGCAACCCGGCTACGCAGTGGTCAACCCGCAACTGGCTGAACGTGTCGACGCGTTGTGCAAGGAGAACGCGCACTACCTCGCACATGAATATTTCAATCGCGACTGGCGGCCCATGACTTTCTCGCAGGTCACATCATCGCTTGCCGCGAGCGGTTTGACTTATGGCTGTTCTGCGGACTATCGCGATCACGTTGACGAGATCAATCTCAACCCCGCTCAACGCGGCTTGCTGGCGGGCATTCCAGATACCACTTTACGTGAGACCGTACGGGACTTTTGCATCAACCGTTCGATGCGGCGAGATTACTGGATCAAAGGAAGCCGAACACTCGACGAGGATGCGCAGCAGACGGCGCTGCGCGCGCATCGCGTCATGCTGGCGCTGCCGAGAGCTTCGGTCCTGCTGAAGATACGCGGTGCGCTGGGAGAAGCGACGCTACCGGAAAGCTCATTTGGTCCGATCCTCGACGCGCTTGCCAACCATCTCCCCGCACGCCTCGCCGATATCGAAAACAGCGTCCGTGAGCGCGGGATTACGCTCCCCTTCATCGTCAAGGCCGTAACATTGTTAGTAGGCGCCGGGGTGTTGCTGAATGTACAGGGCGAGGCGCACGTTGAGCTTGCTCGTCCGTCATCGGACAGGCTGAACGCCGCCATTTGCGAGCAAGCGCTCGAGCATGGGGACATACAATTCCTCGTCAGTCCGGTGTCCGGATCGGGCGTTCTGATTCCCCGTGTGCCACAGCTCTTCCTGTTGGCGAGACGGCGTCATTTAAGCGAACCTACACAGTGGGCCGAATTCGCCGAAGCTGCTCTGCACACGAACCCCATGCCTGCTAATACCACGGAAGGTGTTTCCGTTAGCCCGCTGAACGCCCGCGACGAACTGATTGCGAAAGCGAATCGCTTTGCCGAAATACATCTACCGATTCTGAAGGCGCTGGGAATCGCTTGAGGCAGCGCTACGGTCGCCAAACGGATCGCGCCACCTCCATGGCCGCGTCCGCTCCAGTAGACAACCGGGCGTCCAGCCAACGCAATCGCCGCGACACTGCTTACGGCGATCACGTCATCCGGCCATCTACGCGCGGCCGTTACTGTTGGTCGTCTGTCGGTACAAAGGCCAAGCCGTGCGGACTGGCCAGATTGGTGACCAGAGGAAGGAGTGCTCCGCTACGCAAATCAAGTTGGCCGACATAAGCCGGCACCGCCGGCGTACCGCTCGTAGCGGCCACGCCCGTTGATGCGGAGAACGCGGCGTCGCGCTGCCAGACATTGGCACTAATCTTGTACACCATGTTCGCCTTCGTATCGGACACGAGCAGGTAGCCGCGTCGCGCAGTGGCGAATACCGTGTCGTCAACCTGCACGTTACCGAGCAGCGGCAGATATTGCACTCGCGGCTCATCGCCCGACGAGCGCAACAGTACAAGCTGACCATCTCCCTGATCATCGAGCAGCACATCACCCGACGGTGTCAGCGTCATCGAATCCGGATCGGTCAGGTTGAGGGTTGCCACCGTGCCAAACGGAATGTTGCTGGCATCCAATGTGCCGCGCACTACCGGAGTGACGTCGATTGTGTAGGTGTTTGCATCAAGGTGCACAACGCGAACAATCGCGGGCCCCGTATTCTTGCCGCTCGCATTAAGAGTGGGATTGGACGCACTGAAATAGGTCTGGCCGTCCTTGAATACGATGTCATCGTAACCTCCGCCGTGCAGTGTCTTGCCGAATGAATACGGTTTGGATGCCTGGCCGGTGACGGGATTTATTATGACCAGGTTTGGATTCGCATCTTCATTCTGCATCGCCCAGATCTCGCGCGTGTACGGATTGACCTTCAGGCCATCGTTGTGTCCCGCGACCTGATAAGTCTTCACAACACTGCCGTCTGACGCGTATTCAACTATCGCGCTCATCGCGCCATTCGAGCCATCCGGGGCACCGTTGTTTGCATAGCCGACCCAAACGTGACCATCAAGCACGGCCAGTGAGTCCGGTGCGCTGAGCAACCCGCCGGAACCCGCCGCGAATACCGTCAGGCTAAAGCCCGGAGTGACTATCGGCTTCGCCGAGGTTTGTGCGTCGGCGCCGCCGGCCGCGAAACAGAGTGCGGCGAACGCCAGCGCGGCGCGACTGGAAATGCGGCTTACTGCACAAGCTGATCGAGTGCTGGGCATGTTCTTCTCCTGAAACAGGGATGCGGGGTGGAAGACAGCGTCACCGTCATTTGCGAGGCAGACGGTAAGGGAACGTAATAGATAGAAACATGCGCGCGTGACTGAACGGTGACGGCTCTCAATGCGATGAGAAACCTTAAGCCAGTCTTATGAAAGAGACGCTTCTACGCGCAAGCGGGTCTATTCTCTCAACGTTCTCTTCTGGTTTTTTTAACTCTCCTTAAGAGATCCTTAAGATCACGGAGAATAAAAAAATAGGCTGCCTCAGCACTCTGGATCGAGGTCGATAGACAGAACCCAGTACACACTTTTTTCTCTATCGGAAGACTGGGATGTCTATTCAGGAAATCGGTCGGTCTCGCATCGCTGCTCGTCCTGCTCGACGACGGCACGCCTACGCTGCCTTACGAAAGCAGCATTTTTTTGCTCAGCGCCATGATCAAGCTGGCGCTGCGCCGGCGTGAGCTGCGAGCGTTCGACGCAGCGAGGCTCGCACATGACAGATCAGCAATAGCCGACATCTGTGCACCAATCAGAACGAATGGCGAATGCCGGCCATCACGCCGAGTTGCCCGATGCCCGGCGCCGGCGTCGTGCCTCCGCCGCCCTGGCTCACCGTATAAGCGGCATGCGGGCTATTGAACAGATACGCACTCTGCAGATAAACCGCTGAACGCTTCGACAACAGATACGTGGTGCGTAGTGCGGCGATTGTGCCGCGGGTATCGTCGGCGCGATTGATGATGCGGTACACGCCGCCGTCGAGAATGAAGGCAGGCGTCACGTTATACGCTGCCGTGACGTAATACAGATTCGAGCGCACATCCGGCAACGCCGGAGACACCGTCTCGACGTGACGGCCAAGCCAACCCGCCCCGAGTTTTACCGGGCCGATGTGTCCGTAGCCGTTCAACTGCATTCGCACGTCCTTGTCGCCGGATTGCGTCAGCGCAAAAGGCGCCGTGCCGTCATACAGATTCGCTGCGGCGCCCGGGCCGCCGCGTTGTTCGTCGTAGGCGCCCGCCACGCCGTAGCCGTTCATGTCATAACGCAGCATCGTCGACCATTCGCGGCAACTCTGCGAACTGCCAGGAATCGACCCCAAGCACGTGCCCTGCCCCGGTGAATTGCCAGTCCCCGCTGAATCGCGGCCGAACGAATAAGTCGCGCCGAACGTGAAGCCCGAGAACGTGCCTTTGTACGCAATCGTGTTGTCGCTGCGCGCGCTCGGCATGTACTGATCGAACGAGCCCGTACCGCCATAAATGTCAGGACCCAGCAGATCGGAATCGAGTATCGCCCAATACGTCATCGTGTACTGACGGCCGAAAGTGAACGTACCGTAGGGACTCTCGAGACCCACATAGGCCTGCCGCCCAAACATACGGCCACCCTGATTGAGCGTGCCGGCTTTGGTGTTAAAACCGCTTTCCAGTACGAAGACCGCGGACAACCCGCCGCCCAATCCCTCCGTGCCGCGAATCCCCCAGCGCGATGGAAATTCACCCGTGATGCCCGGCATGCGCACGACGCTATCCCCCGCCGCGTTCGAATGCGTAACCAGTTCGATGCCGGTATCGATGATCCCGTACAACGTCACGCTGCTCTGTGCGAACGACGAAGCGCTGATACCGAGCAACATACTGCCCAAAGCGAGTTTGTATTTCATTGTCTCCGAGTCTCCTGAACTAGTGCTTTGTGTAAGCGCACACCAATCCGTATGCGGCACGCACGCAGCGTTTTTATGTAGCGATACTAATGACAGACGTGACGATACCGACCGCTGTGCAAGCCGCCCGATACGCTAAAGATTGACTGCTTCAGATAGCGGCGATCCGCGTGTCACACCGGATCGCCGCGATTCAGGACATTGCGTCCCTCAACCGCCCGGTTTCGGAATATGGCGTTTGACCACCATCAGCGCGACCATCACGATCACCATCGCGATTCCGAGCATCCACAGGTATGACGATGCACCGCCGGCCGTAATCACCACCGCCCCGGCGAACGCGCTGGCAATCGCGCCGAGCCGGCCGAACGCGAGCGCCGATGCGGTACCGGTTGCACGCACACGAGTCGGATAGACATAAGCGCACAACGCAAACATCGTCGACTGGACCGCGTTGACAAACAGGCCGTGCACGCCAAGACCGAAAATCAGCAAGCCCGTGTGGTCGGAGATGTTCACACCGAGCAGCAGCAACGCACTCGCCGCGCCACCCGCACTGCAGAGAATCAACGGCCAGCGCGAACCGGTACGGGCGATCACCACCGCGCACAACAACGCGCCCACCACGCCGCCGAGGTTGTACGCTGTGAGCCCCGCCCCCGCCACCGATACTGACAAACCCTGCGTGCTCAACATGGTCGGCAGCCAGCTGAAGGCGCTATAAACGGCCAGCAGGCATAGGCAGAACGCGCACCAGATCGCCGCCGTGTCGAGCGCCAAGCCCTCTCGGAACAACGCGGTAAAGCCCGTGTGTTTTTCAACAGCCTGTTCGCGCGAATCGGTAAACACGCAGCCGCCGGCCACCGGACGCGACATCCGGCCAAGCAGGCGGTTGAGTTCCGGCCAGCGCTGCGGGTGCCGGGCGAGAAAGCGCGGCGACTCGGGCAATGTGAAGAGCAGCAATGCGCCGAGCGCGAGAGGCAGCACGCCGCCGATCATGAACAAGCCGCGCCATCCGTACGTCGGCAGAATTTCATGCGCGAACAATCCCGCTACCATGCCGCCGAGCGGCACGCAGACGATCGTCGCGGTGACCGCCAAGGTGCGGCGGCGAGCCGGCGTGAATTCAGCTGTCATGGTCGTCGAACTCGGCAACGCGCCGCCAATGCCGAGGCCGGCGATAAAGCGCAGCACGGCGATCGTCACGATGTCGGGCGCGAAGCTGATGCAGCAGGTGGCGGCGCCGAACACCAGCACGCTGCCGATCACCGCCCAGCGGCGGCCGAAGCGATCGGCCAGCAGCCCGGCACACGCACTGCCGATGCCCATGCCGATCAAACCGGCCGCGACCACCGGCGCAAAAGCCGCGCGCGTGACGCCCCACTCCTTGATCAGCACGGGAATCGCGAAGCCGATCAACTGGCTGTCGAAGCCGTCCAGAACTATCGACAAAGCCGCGAGAAACACCACGATCTTCTGCATCGCGGTGTAAGGGCCTTCGTCGAGCGTGCGGCCGATATCGACGGCATGGCGCCCCTCCTCGACTCCCGCCTGATGGCCTGCGAGTGGCGCATTGGCCCGGCCGGTTTCCGCACTGGCCGAGCCGGCCGGCGGTACATAACTGGTCATGAAGCTGTCTCCTGGTTTGGGCGCGCGGTCTGAGCGCCGCGCTTTCGAGGTCACGTTTTTTAGTCAGTATGTGAGCGGACTAACCGCTTTCGACATTGCCGTTTCGCGCAAAAGCCATGACATGTATGCATGGCTTTCACGACACCGCGTATCGCTGCGAAGAAATTGCACGCAACGATACGCAGCGAATACAACGGCACGCCGCCCTTCAGAACGGGTAATGACGCGGCGTGGTCTGCACCGTAATCCAGCGCAAATCCGTAAACTCAGCGATCCCCGCCTGCCCGCCGAAACGTCCAAACCCGCTACCCTTCACGCCGCCGAACGGCATTTGTGCTTCGTCGTGAACGGTCGGCCCGTTGACATGACAGATGCCCGATTCGATGCGCCGCGCGATGTTCATCGCGCGCGCGATATCGCGGCTGAACACCGCTGACGAAAGCCCATACTCATTGTCGTTGGCACAGGCCACGGCCTCGTCTTCGCCGTTGACGCGCACAATGCCCTTCACGGGCCCGAACGATTCGTCGCCATAGATGCGCATGGCGGGCGTGACGTGGTCGAGCAGCGTGGCGGGCATCAAGGTGCTCTCCGCCTTACCGCCGCAAACGAGCGTGGCGCCTTTGGCCAGCGCGTCGTCGATCAGCGCATTGCAGCGTTCCACCGTGCTCATGTCGACGACCGATCCCAACACGACCGGCCCTTTGCGTGGGTCGCCGAGCGGCAGGCCGCGCGCTTTCCGCGCGAGCTTCGCAACGAACTGATCAGCAATCCTTTCGTCGGCGATGATCCGTTCCGTCGACATGCAGATCTGCCCCGAGTTGGCGAATGCGCCGAATGCGGCTGCGTTGACGGCGGCATCGAGATCCGCGTCGTCGAGCACGATCAACGGTGCCTTTCCGCCGAGTTCCAGCACCGACGGCTTCAGGTAGCGCGCACATGTGGCCGCGATAATCTTGCCCACGTGCGTCGAGCCGGTGAAATTGACACGCCGGACTTTCGGATGCGCGATCAACGCCTCGACGACCGCGCCTGCATCGGCCGGCGCATTGGTGACGAAGTTCACCACGCCCTTCGGTAGGCCGGCTTCCTGCAGCACTTCGATAATCAGTCCATGTGTGCCGGGGCAGATTTCCGAACCCTTCAGCACGACTGTATTGCCGCATGCGAGCGGCAATGCAATCGCACGCACGGCGAGGATCACCGGTGCGTTCCACGGCGCGATGCCGAGCACGACACCGGCCGGCTGACGCACGCCCATCGCGAGGCTGCCGGGCACGTCGGACGGGATCAACTCACCGCCGATCTGCGTAGTGAGCGCCGCCGCTTCCATCAATCCGCCGGCGGCGAGATGCACATTGAAGCCGGCCCACATTGCTGATGCGCCCGTCTCTGCTGCCATCACCGCAGCAAACGCCTCGCTGCGCGCTTCCAGTGCATGCGCGGCCTTCATCAGCAGCGCGCGGCGCTCGCTCGGCCCTAGCGCGGACCATGCCGGAAATGCGGCCGCCGCGGCATCGGCAGCGGCTACTGCGTCGGCAACCGTCGCCGCAGGAGCACGCGTCGCGACTTCGCCGTCGAGCGGATTGCGGCGCTCGAACGTGGCGCCATTGCTCGCCTGCACGGCTGCGCCGTTGATCAGCATCGAAATACTCTGCATCGTGTTGTCTCCTGCGGAAAGTTTTATGAATGCGGGCGCGACGCTCGCTTAATGTCAAGCCACGACGACTTCGACCAGCATCGGTCCAGATGACGCCAACGCGTCGCGCAGCACGTCATGCAGGCGTTCGGCGTCGGTCACGCGTGTGCCCTGGCAACCCATGCCTGCAGCAAGCGCCACGAAATCGAGTCCGGGCAGATCGGTGCCTTGCACCGGATCGCTCGGACCAAAACCGAATTCCGGGGCAAAGTCCTGCAACGCGGCATAGCGGGAATTGTTCAGGATCACGAATGTGATCGGCAGTTTCATCTGCACGGCGCTATAGATAGCCTGGATCGAATACATGCTGGAGCCGTCGCCGATCAGGCCGATCACGCGCGTGCCGGGCTTTGCTAGTGCCACGCCGACAGCAGCCGGCATGCCATAACCTAGGCCGCCGCTATCCATCGTGTAGAAGGTGCCGCTGCGCGTGAACGGCAGATAGTTCTGCATCACCGGGCGCGAGCTCGGCGCTTCCTCGACCACGATGTCGTCCGCATGGCGCACCTCGGCAAGGGTCTGCAATGCGAACGCCACCGACATCAACTCAGACGGTTCGGCGCGCGGCGATACGGTGCGTAGTGCGGGCAACGGGCGCGTCTTCGGCGCGGGCCGCGTCAGCAGATCGGCCACACCGAGGCGAATATTGCCGACCACCGCGGTGCCGGCCGGCGCCCACGCCGCAATCGCCGGATCGTCGATCAACTGACACAGCGTTGCGCCGGCAGGCAGATGCGGGCCGTGACCTTCGACGTGATACGTGAAGGCGGGTGCGCCGATCACGAAGATCAAATCATGGCCGCCAAGAAGCTCGACAATCTTCTCGCGCATGGCCGGCAAGAAACCGGCGAACAGGCGGTGGTCTTCAGGGAACGCACAGCGGCCTGTCATCGGCGCGACGAACACGCGGGCGTGGTGGCGTTCGGCAAGGCGCACGACTTCGTCCCAGCCGCCGGCGCGATCGACTGCGCCGCCCACCACGAAAGCCGGCCGTTCACAGGCATCGAGTGCCGCGCCGATCTGCTCCAGCACGAACGGCTCCGGTCGCGTCTCGGTACTGACCACGCGTGCGGGCACCGGCTCCGCGGCGCGGTCCCAGTCGTCGACGGGAATCGACACCAGCACCGGCCCGCGCGGCTCCTGCATCGCCATGTGATAGGCGCGCGCGATCGCCAACGGCACGTCTTCGGCGCGTGCCGGTTCGATGCTCCATTTGACGTACGGCTTCGGCAATTCGGTGGCTTGCGTCGACGCGAGAAACGGGTCGAACGGCAGAATCGAGCGGGCTTGCTGCCCAGCAGTAATCACGATCGGCGTGCGATTGCGGAACGCGGTGAAGATGTTGCCCATCGCATTGCCCACGCCGGCCGCCGAGTGCAGATTGACGAACGAAGCGTTGCGGGTGGCCTGCGCGTAGCCGTCGGCCATGCCGACCACGACGGCTTCCTGCAAACCCAGCACGTAACGGAAATCTTGCGGGAAATCGCGGAACAACGGCAATTCCGTCGACCCCGGATTGGCGAACACCGAAGTCATGCCGAGACGCCGCATGAGATCGATGACGGCGTGGCGCACGGTGAAGGGTTCGTGTTGCGAAGATCCCGATGCATCTGAACGGGGCGCGTTGCTGGTCATCCATGTCTCCTAGTGATGAGCGCCGTTTCTTGAAGGCTCATTATCGGAAGCTCGAGGTTGATTGAAAATTGCCTTTTTTGAGAAAAGGCATTACTTTTGCGCATGACTTTCAATCTTCAGCAATTGCACGCGTTTGCAACCATCGTCGCGAGCGGCAGCCTGGGCCGTGCCGCGGAGGTGCTACACGTTACGCAGCCCGCGCTGAGCCGCACCATCAAGCGGCTCGAGGATCAGGTTGGCGCACCGCTGTTCGAACGGCACTCGAAGGGTATGCAGCTTACTGCGATCGGCAGCGCGCTGCTGCCGCACGCCACGCTGCTGCAGCGCGAAGCCGATCACGCGCGCGAGGAGATCGACGCGATGCGCGGCCTCGCGAAAGGGACGATTCGCGTCGGTGCGGTGGCGAGCATCGCGACGCTCGTGCTGCCGCTCGCGGTGAGTGGCGTGCTTGCGCGCTGGCCGAATCTGCGTGTCGAGATCATGGAGGGGGTATGGGACCGGCTTGCGGACAGCCTGATGAAACACGAGATCGATCTCGCGCTCAGCATGGCGCTGCCCGACACGGATGAGATTACGGCGATCGCCGATTGCAGATGGGAAGACACAAGCTACGTGGTCGCCGCGCTCGATCATCCGCTGCGAAACAGAACGGATTTATCGCTTGCCGACA
Organism: Paraburkholderia sediminicola; assembly: GCF_902859805.1. GTDB lineage: Bacteria > Pseudomonadota > Gammaproteobacteria > Burkholderiales > Burkholderiaceae > Paraburkholderia > Paraburkholderia sediminicola. Next base: position 336,537 of record NZ_CADIKC010000001.1, read on the forward strand.
CACTCGATCAGCAGTGGTGTGTACCGCCGCGTGGGACGGGTCCGTTCGAGCATATGCAGCATGTGTTTGCCGAGCATGGGCTCGGCATGCCGCAGATTGCGGTCGAGACGCGCTCGATCACGGTGCTGAAAAGCCTGGTGACGCGCGCGGGATTTCTAAGCTGGATGGCGACGCCAATGTACGACACCGAAAGCGCGGCCGGCGTGTTCGATACGCTGCCGATTCCGGGTCTGGTCGCGCGCCGTACGTTGACGGCGTTTCGGCGCCGTCAGGGGATTTTGCCGAGTCCGGCGGTGAAGCTGCTGGAGCAACTCAGGCAGCTGACTGCCGTTCAGGGCTAGATACACGCATGAACCCAAGCGTGCCGATCGCCCCATTCAACGCCCAATAGCACAGCGGCCCCGCTTTCACATTGAAGTGAAAGCGGGGCCGCTGTCTATCGCATTCAATCGCAGTCAATCAAGCGGGCGCGAAACTATTGCTCGCGCCACGACCTATTAATGACCGAAGTTGGCAACCGGAGCCGAATACGAACTTGCAGTCGTTTCCGTATGGCTGCCTGCCTGCGACGAGCCGTTCGTAGCCGAACCATAACCGCTGGTTTGAGCGGCGCCGTTCTGCGTGGCGACGCGGGCCTCGGCAGCCTGAATGTTCGCCGGGTAGTCATCCGCATTCGACAAAGCCGGGTTGTAACCCGCTTTTTCCAGTTGCACCAGCTCAGCACGTACTTGAGCACGGGTCACCGGCTGATTCGATTGAGCAAAAGCAGCGAGCGGTGCAGTAATGAGAGCGGCGATAACAGCGGCTTCGATCAGGGATTTCATGACGACTACCTCCAGAGATTGTTTTTTCCGGCGCTGCAAACCTGTGTGTTTGCAGCCAGTGACGACAGTCTAGGAGGCAGCAGATATAGGGTAAACCCCTAATAAACGAATTCACTGTTGCTAGAAACGGCACAATTGCCGTGAAAGCTTGTTGAAATATAGGTAGTTAAGCCGGCAAATCAGGCTCTCAATGTTTGGGGTCTTGTGCGCAACGAACTCAGCTTTCCAACAATACGGGAGCCAATGCCTGGGTCGCCGTACTTGATGACAACACCGCGCTGCCATTTCGACCGCCCGTCACCTGCCGGTCGCTTCTCGGACTCACGCCGAACCGGGCGCGATACGTGCGCGAAAAATGCGAGGGCGACTCGAATCCGCATGCGACGCAGATCGATGTGATCGACATGTCCGTCTGCTGCAACAATTCGCGCGCACGCGTGAGGCGCAATTGCTGATAGAAATGCGTCGGGGTGTCCTTCAGCGATGCACAAAACAAGCGCTCCAGTTGCCGCCGAGTCACGCTGATTTCCTCTGCGAGTTGGTCGGGCGTCAGCGGCTCTTCCATATGCTGTTCCATTGCGCCGATCACCTGAATCAGCTTGCGGTTGTGCACGCCGTAACGCGCCGCAATCTCCATCCGCTGATGATCCGAACGCTGCCTGATCCGGCTCACGACGAACTGCTCCGACACCACCGAGGCTAACGCTGCACCGTGTTTGCGGCCGATCAGGTCGAGCATCATATCGATCGACGCCGTGCCGCCCGCACAGGTAATGCGCCGCGCGCCGATTTCGAACAACTCCTGGCTTGCGTTCAGCGAGGGATAGCGTTCGCTGAACGCCGACAGCGCTTCCCAATGGACGGTCACGCTGTCCGAGGCGCTCAGGAGCCCGGCTTCCGCCAGGATGAAGCTGCCCGTATCGATGCCACCGAGCGTCGCGCCGGCGCGCTCGAGCCGCTTCAGGCAGTCGCCGAGTACGCGCGTATAGCAGGCGAGCGGCTCGAAGCCCGCGACGACGAATACCGTCTGCGCCTCATGGACATCGGCGATTGCTGCGTCTGCATTGATGGAAATGCCGTTGCTGGCCGCGACCGGCGCGCCGTCGAGACTCAGGATGCGCCAACGGTAGAGATCGCCGCGAAAGCGGTTCGCCACGCGCAAAGGCTCGACCGCCGACATGAAGCCGATCGCCGAAAAGCCAGGCAGCAGCAGGAACGACATATCTTCGGGCATCGTGCGCGAACTCGATCAGGGACACAGAGAGACACAAGCCGCGAACGAACGCGGGGTTCCGGGCGAGCGTAGCAAGCAGCGCGCAAGCCGGCAAGCCGCACCAAAATTCACTGCGTTAAATCGATGCTGCGTCGCAATGACGAACGATGCTGGTTTTCCCTCGTTGTCGCATGGGAGCAAGAACGGGTCGCTGGCGGTCGCTTTGGCGAGAATATGGGGCATTAACGTAACGTCACTCGTGCAGTTCAAGCGGCTCCAGCATGGCTTGAGCCGTATCGCGCAGGTCCGGGGGTCGCTCGGTTTTTCTCGCCGCGGCCATTTCGCAACACGCTGTTCAACGTGTCCGAAGGGGGAACGTCATGAAGTTACGCGTCAAAGCCTTGCTTGCCCATCTTGCCTGTCTGGCGACCGTCGTCGCCGCGTCGCCGGCACTCGCACAGGATCCCTCCACCTGTCGTGCGGTGCATTTCGCCGACATCGGCTGGACCGACATCACGTCGACCACGGCGCTCGCATCGACCGTATTCGAGGGACTCGGCTATCAGCCTGTGACGACCGTTGCGTCAGTGCCGATTTCGTTCGCGGGTCTGAAGAGCAAACAGCTCGACGTATCGCTCGGCTACTGGTGGCCGGTGCAGGAAAAAGCGATCACGCCGTTCATCGATTCGAAGTCGATTCAGGTGCTGCAACCGCCTAACCTGACTGGCGCTAAAGCGACCTTCGCCGTACCGAGCTATGAATACGACGCCGGCCTGAAGACGTTCGCCGACATTGCCAAACACCGCGATCAGCTCGACGGGAAGATTTATGGCATCGAACCCGGCAGCAGCGCGAACGCGGCGATTCAGAAAATGATCGCCAGCAATCAGTTCGGCCTCGGCGATTTCAAGCTGATCGAATCGAGTGAAGCGGGCATGCTGGTGTCGGTGGATCGCGCCATTCGCGCGAAGAAATGGGTGGTGTTCCTCGGCTGGGAACCGCATCCGATGAATATCCAGATCGACATGAAATACCTCACCGGCAGCGACGGCGTATTCGGTCCGAACGATGGCGAAGCACGCGTTTATACGCTGACGTCCCCCGACTTTCTGACGCGTTGCCCGAACGCCGGCAAGCTCGTGAGCAATCTGCGCTTTTCGACGCAACTGGAAAACGTGGTGATGCAATCGGTGATGAACAAGGAGAAGCCCACCGATGCAGCCAAAGCGTATCTAAAGAAGAACCCGCAAGTACTGGATGCGTGGCTCGCAGGCGTGAAGACGTATGACGGGAAAGATGGCTTGCCGGCGGTGAAAGCCTATCTCGGGCTTTAAGCCGGCCCGGCCTGCATCCATCCAGTCGCGCATTTCAATCCACAGGAACTAGCACGCATGAATCATGAAGTCATCGTGACCTGCGCGGTCACAGGCGCGGGCGATACGGTCGGCAAGCATCCGGCCATTCCCGTCACGCCGAAGCAGATCGCCGAAGCCGCGATTGAAACCGCGAAAGCCGGCGCCACCGTCGCGCACTGCCACGTGCGCGATCCGAAAACCGGTCGCGGCAGCCGCGATCCGCAGTTGTATCGCGAGGTTGTCGACCGGATCCGCTCGTCGGGCACCGACGTGATCATCAATCTGACGGCGGGCATGGGCGGCGATCTCGAGATCGGTCCCGGCGAAGACCCGATGCGCTTCGGCGCGGGAACCGACCTCGTCGGAGGCTTGACGCGGCTCGCGCATGTCGAGGAACTGCTGCCGGAAATCTGCACGCTCGATTGCGGCACGCTCAATTTCGGCGACGGCGACTACATCTACGTGTCGACGCCTGCCCAATTGCGGGCCGGCGCGCAGCGAATCCAGGAACTCGGCGTGAAGCCGGAACTGGAGATCTTCGATACCGGACATCTTTGGTTCGCGAAGCAATTGCTCAAGGAAGGCTTGCTCGACGCGCCTCCGCTGTTTCAGATCTGCCTCGGCATTCCATGGGGCGCGCCCGCCGATACCACGACGATGAAAGCGATGGCGGACAGCCTTCCGCCCGGCGCGCAATGGGCCGGCTTCGGCATCGGCCGCATGCAGATGCCCATGGTCGCGCAGGCGATGCTCCTCGGCGGCCACGTACGTGTCGGCCTCGAAGACAACATCTGGCTCGATAAAGGTGTGCATGCAACGAACGGCACACTGGTGCAACGCGCGGTCGAGATCATCGAGCGGCTCGGCGGCCGCGCGCTGACACCGGCCGAAGGCCGTCGCAAACTCGGCCTGCCCGCGCGCGGCGAGCGGCAGTTGGAGCGGCGTGCCGCGGGACAGTACGCGTGACGATGTCGCGTACCGTTGCGCATCATATAGAGCGCTGCGGAACCTGAGAACTCATAGGCAAAGGAAACATCAGCAATGGCAGTAATCGTCGACATCAAAACATTTGCGGCAATCGGCGCGGGCGTGATCGGCAGCGGCTGGGTAGCGCGCGCGCTCGCGCACGGACTCGACGTCGTCGCGTGGGACCCCGCTCCCGGCGCGGAGAAGCAGTTGCGCGAGAACATTGCGAACGCGTGGCCGGCATTGGAACGCGTTGGCCTCGCCGAGGGTGCAACGGCCGACAGGTTGCGTTTCGTCGATACGATTGAAGCCTGTGTCGAACAGGCGGACTTCATTCAGGAAAGCGCACCTGAACGCGAAGAATTGAAGCTCGCGTTACATGAGCAGATCAGCCGTGCGGCGAAGCCGGATGCGATCATCGCCTCCTCCACCTCCGGTCTGCTGCCGAGCGATTTCTACGCACGGGCGGTGAATCCGCAGCGTTGTATCGTCGGGCATCCGTTCAATCCGGTGTATCTGCTGCCGCTCGTCGAAGTGCTCGGCGGCGAACGTACCGCGCCGGCCACCATCGACGCCGCGATGCAGATTTATCGTTCGCTGTCGATGCGTCCGCTTCTCGTGCGCAAGGAAGTACCCGGCTTTATCGCAGACCGTTTGCTTGAAGCGCTGTGGCGCGAGGCGCTGCATCTGGTCAACGAAGGCGTGGCGACCACGGGCGAAATCGACGACGCCATCCGCTTCGGCGCGGGCATTCGCTGGTCGTTCATGGGCACGTTCCTGACCTACACCCTGGCGGGCGGCGATGCGGGTATGCGGCACTTCATGCAGCAGTTTGGACCCGCATTGGAACTGCCGTGGACTAAACTGGTAGCGCCGCAGCTTACTGACGAATTGATCGACCGGGTGGTGGACGGAACGTCCGATCAGGTGGGGTCGCGCTCGATCAAGCAGCTTGAACGCTATCGGGACGATTGCATTACGAGTGTGCTGGCGGCCATCGGAGAAGCCAAGGCGCGGCACGGCATACTTTCCACGGAGTGATACTTACTGTGCGCCGAAAGACGCCCCGCTGCGCCGGGATGTGTCGGGATGCGTCGGCGGCACAAGATTGCAGCGGCCAGCACCGTTCATAGGACAAAGGAAGCGATTGCATATGCCTACGCCGCACCATGCTTCACTGCCCTGCTATCGCGACGTCGTGCGCGCCGAGTGGGTCGACTATAACGGCCATTTGCGCGACGCGTTCTACATGCTGATTTTCAGCTTCGCGACTGATGCGTTGATTGATGTGATCGGGCTGCCTGATTCAGTGCGCAAGGAACGCGGCCGCTCGATCTATACACTCGAAGCGCATATCAACTACCTGCATGAAATCAAGGAGGGGGTGCAGGTTCGCGTCGATATGCGCGTGCTTGGGCATGATGCGAAGCGGTTGCATCTCTACCTCGAAATGTTCGCTGATGACGGCGTTGAACCAGTGGCCGCAGGCGAACAGATGCTGCTGCACGTCGATACCAGCGGACCGCGCGCTGTTGCCTTCGACCTGGATGTCGAGGCGCGCGTGCGGTCGTTAGCAGAAGCGCATACTGTGTTGCCGGCGGCCAGGTTTGCAGGCCGCGTGATCGCCTTGCCGGTCAAGTCGCCGCGTAATAGTAACGAGGTGTGAGCATGCTTGAGCCCGAGATCGCTGCGTTTATCGAACGGACCGCTGCCATCTATGCCGGGCATTCGACTTCATTGCCGCCGAGCGAGCAGCGCACGATTTACGAGCGCTATGCTGCGGCGCTCACGCCGCCTTTGCCAGCCGATGTGACAACCGAAGACGCTGTGTTTCGCGCAAGAGCCGGCCATCTGATCAAACTGCGGCTTTATCGGAATCGTCGAAAGGCGAGCGGAACGCCTGTTGGCACCGTGTTGTATTTTCACGGTGGCGGCTTCGTACTCGGTTCGTTGGATAGTCACGAGATCGTAACCGCACGAATTGCCGCGGATACTGGACTCGATGTGATTGCGGTCGATTACCGGCTGGCTCCGGAACACCGCGCCCCGGCGGCGCATGACGATTGCCTGGAGATTACGCTCGCCGTACTCTTAGGCCAGTTGCCGTTCGATTCGCTCTCACGTGGCGCACTGCAGTTGGCGGGTGACAGTGCCGGCGCCACACTTGCTGCCAGCGTCGCGATGCGCTTGCGCGATGACGATATTCAAGGCGTGCGCGGCCTTGCACTCGTCTATCCAATGCTCGGCACCGACCCACAAATGCCTGCGCGCGAAAGCGAAGCGCACGCGCCGATGCTCACGCTTGCCAACGTCCATGCGTTTCGCGATCTGTATTGGGGCGAACAGCCGCCCTATCCCGCGTGGACGATACCGCTCGACGCGGCACGCTTCGACCGACTCCCGCCGACACTTGCCGTAGGTGTTGAACACGATCCGTTGCGGGACGACGCGAGGGTGTTTGTCGAACGCGTCAATGCGGCTGATGGGCAGGCCCGGTTATGGATTGGAACCGGACTCGTACACGGGTGCTGGCGTGCGCTCGAATCGAGTCCCGGCGTGAAGGCAATGCATCACACTGTCTGCCAGTTTCTAATCGAGCATTCAGACATGCAGTGATGATTCTCGAGCCATGCACGCATCACGTCTGCGCCGCTCCGCCATTCCGCTTGAATGAACTGGCAAAGAACAGCACCTGGTATTGCACCGCATTCGACCAGTACTTCCACGTATGGCCGCCAGGGCGCTCCGCGTAATCATGCGGCACGCCCAACTCGACAAGCCGCGCATGCAGCATCCGGTTCGACTGAACAAGCGAATCGTTCACCCCGCAATCGATCGTCAGCGCAATATGCGCATTTCCGAAACTACGGGCGTTCTCGACAATCGCCTCGTTGTTCCAGAAGTCGGCGTGACGAGCCGGATCCCCAAACACCTGATCGATCCCGGGCTCATCCTCGCATCCGCGCGGATCGACCGCGCCGCTAATACTTCCTGCAGCGCCGAATTCGTCCGGCCGGTCAAGCGCGATATGGAGCGCCCCGAACCCGCCCATGCTCAACCCTGTAATCGCGCGCGCCTGGCGCGTCGCAATCGTACGGAAATGCGTGTCGATATATCCGACGACTTCTGTACCTACATAAGTTTCGTAACGGCTGCGCGGATCGACTGGGCTGTCGATATACCAGCTCTCGTGACCGCCGTCCGGCATAACGAGAATCACGTGATAGCGGTCGGCCAGTTTGCCGATGTGCGAATTCGTGGTCCAGTCGGTGTAGTCACCGCCTGAGCCGTGCAGCAAATAGACGACCGGAAAGCGATCGGCCGCTTTACCGTGCGTGTATTGGTCAGGCAGCACCACCGTCGCCTCGAACGACTTATGCATGGCCGCGCTGGGAATGGTGACGACCCTGGACTGGAACGCCCAGACCGGGTTCGTGAACAGCAGCGTCAGAATGAGCCAGAACGCACGATTCATTTTCATGGTTTGTCGCTCTCCCCCTTTCTATGTGTCCAAAGAACACTGTCTGGCATCTAGCGGCAAAATTCTGTCAATGACTCTAACAACGGCGACTTACAACCAAATTTCAATGAAGCATACGGTCCCGTCAGCTTGGTGCCATTCCTGGGGGAGCTGGAGCGGCCCAAACCGAACGTTTATTTAACCGATGTCTATTTAACCGTTATGCCCTGCGCACGAATGTGGGGAACGTGACCCATCTTATTCAATATGTGCTGAAAAGCCGATCTGATCCGCAGCAACATCAGACCGCAGTGTGAGCGCCGGGATGTCGTATGCGCCAGCGTTCTGCGGGCGAAACGGTATCGGCGCAGTCTTCCAGAGGTCATCGAGACGTTTGCCGAGTGCGTCTTGCACTCCTGCAAATCGTGCTTCGTCGATCCGGCTTGTCCGATGAATCACGAACGGTGGCAAAACGTCGAAACCGGGGTAATACAGAATGCCGTGCTGGATGGGGAACAACACGTCGTCGATCGGACCGTTGATACCACGCGGGCTGTAATGTGACTCCCAACCGCCTGTTGTCACAACCAGCATCGCCCGCTTGCCCGCCATGCTGCCTTCCCCGTAACGGTCGCCCCAGCGCGCGTCTGAATGTTCCCCGACGCCATACGCGAAGCCATATGCATAGACGCGTTCCACCCAGCCTTTCAGGATCGCAGGCATCGAGAACCACCACAGCGGAAACTGCAGGATCACTGCATCCGCCCACCTCAGCTTCTCCTGTTCAAGTGCGATGTCCTGGCTTTGCCGTCCGTCTTTGAAAGCACGCTTCGAATCGAGAGAGGGATCGAAACGCGCACCCGGTTGCCTGTCCAGGCTGTCGTTTGCATCGAGCGATGCTTTCCAGTTCATCGCATACAGATCGGATACCTGGACAATGTGTCCGGCATCCTCGAGACGCTTGACCGAAAAGTCCTTAAGGGACCCGTTCAATGACCGGGGTTCCGGATGTGCATAGACGATAAGAACATTCATGACCTGAGCTCCTTTGCAAGAAAGCACCACGATAGGTTCCTTGCCGGTATATTGGAAATGAATAACCAATATGTCAGGTATTGCCATGAATAATCTCAGAAGACTGGATCTCAACCTGCTGGTGACACTCGACGTCTTGCTGTCGGAGCACAATGTGACCCGCGCAGCCGAACGCCTGAACTTCTCGCAGCCCTCGGTGAGCGTGCATCTTGCCAAGCTGCGGGACATCTTTGGCGACCCGTTGTTGCTGCCGGGTCCCCGAGGCATGCGCCCCACCGCGAGAGCCGAAGAATTGCGCGAACCTTTGCGCCAGGCGCTCGATGCACTCGAGCACGCGGTGTCGCCGGCCAGCCCGTTTAATCCGGCCGAAGCGAGTCATACGTGGCGCGTTGCCGCGACGGATTACGCCGAATCCACAATCCTGCTGCCCGTCCTGTCCAGCTTGCGCGCGGCGGCGCCCGGCACCCGGCTCGCGATCGTGGAAGCTGCTCCGCCACGCATCGCGAAGCAGGCGGAACAGGGAGACATCGATCTGGCATTCCATACCAGTGAAGGCGCGCCGCCCGGATTGCGCGGGCGAGTGCTTTTCAAGGAGCGGTACGTACTGGCGGGCCGCGCGGATCACCCGCGCCTGAAGCGTCGGCCAACGCTTGCGCAGTTCTGTAAACTGGAGCAAGTGATCGTGTCGCCGGATGGTGGCGGATTTAGCGGCGTCACGGATGAGGCACTGGCTGAGGTGGGTCTCACGCGCAGGGTTGTGCTTTCGGTTCCGCACTTCCTGTTCGTGATGTCAGTCCTGGCGAGCACGGACCTCGTGGCGATGGTGCCGGCGCGATTGGTGCGCGGCAATGGCGCGCTCAGGGTCGTCGAGGCGCCGATTGAGGTGCCGGGCTATGAAATGGCGATGCTCTGGCACGAGCGCTCCCATCGCGATCCGGCGCACCAATGGCTGCGGGAGTGCATCGTGGAGGCGGTGGCGACCTGAATGTTCGTCGATGGGCCGAAGCCTGGATCGGTGTCAACGCGATGAGTGGCTGAAAATCGCGACGCTCGAATCGACCGCCCTTCCATCCCGTATCCACGATTGGCCTGGCCTGCTTTAGAAGCGTGGCCGTCTGCAACGAAGCCATTCAAATCAAATCACAGACTGTCCCGGTTCGCCACTGGGAACCCGCGTCGTCATATCTGCAAAGCGTGCCTTGATGCGCTTGCGCATGGGTTCTTCGTAAAATTTGAAGCAGAGCAGGCTTACCAGCACGCTAAAGACGATCACGATCCATCCATTCGAGCGCCCGAATCCGATCATCAACGACCAGAGCGCGATGGGCATGTGCGTGAGATAAAGCGAGTAACTCGCCTCGCCCAACCGCACCAGAGGCCGCCAGCTCAATATGCCGACCACAGGCCGCTCCAGTAGCGCGAGGCCAAGTATCAGCGCGGCAAAAAAAGGAGCGTCGAGGAAGAACGAAGGCGACACAGGCCTCCATGCACTCAGTCCCACGAGCCCAGTCAGAGCCAGGGCCACAAGCGCCTTCCCCCGGACATGCTGCGATCCGGCGCCTGCCTGAAGGCGCTGATAGAAAAGAGCCGAACAGATGCCCATGACAAACTCAGCGAGTCGCGTCACCGGCATGGCGTAAATCATGGCGCCGCTGCGTGAGACCGGCATATAGGCATCCAGCAGCGCAATCCACACTCCAGTCGTGAGCCACAATGCAACGCAAAAAAATGCGAGCCGCGCGGGCCTCAACCCAGCCATCCTGCGCACCAGAAACGGAAACAGTAGATAAAAGAATGCCTCGCAGGAGACGCTGTCGGACGGTCCGTTCCAGGGTTGATTGATGGCTGAAAAAGGAAACCATGCATTGAGCAGTAGCAGTTGGCAAATCAGGCTAATGGCCAATGCGGGGTAGATTGCACCCTTGATGGCATACCACTTCAGCATCAGCGAAGCATCGCCAGCATGCACAAGGTAGATCACCACTGGAACGCACATCAGGAGGCCGAGCAGGATCACCGGATAGATCCGTGCGATACGTGCCTCGTAAAAAGTACGAGCGCCTCCGCGGACAAGTTTGTCGCGATAGGTGAAAGTAAGAATAAAACCTGAAAGGACGAAGAACAGCGACACAGCGGAACGGCCCCCGTCCAGGAAGTTAAAGACGGAGGCCGGCAACGGCAGGAGTTGATTTTCTGAGTAGTGCGAGAGGACGACCGCCAATGCGGCCATGAACCGGATACTGGTCAACGCGGGAAACGCACCGCCGGACTGGTTCAGGTTCACCGCCATCAGCATCGCCTCCTGATTACGCGGGGCTCAATCTACCATCGCAATCCGGTCAAACCTGCATACCATGCGGCAATTCCTGCTGCGATGGCGGAACGTTTGGGTAGTTTGGCGAGAATTACCTGTGCGATTCGCCAATCGCATCCAGTTCAGCGCGCACCTCGTCAGTCAATTTCAACTGTGCTGCCTGCAAGTTTTCCCGCAGATGCCCTACCGACGAAGTACCCGGAATCAGCAGGATGTTCGGCGCGCGATGCAGGAGCCACGCGAGCGCCACCTGCATCGGCGTCGCGCCGATCGTTTGCGCGATCGTGGAAAGCGCTGACGACTGGATCGGTGTGAATCCGCCAAGCGGGAAGAACGGTACGTAGGCGATGCCCTTCGTTGCCAGTTCATCGACCAGCGCATCGTCTTCCCGATGAACGAGGTTGTAGTGATTCTGCACGCAGACGATCTCCGCGATGCCCTGTGCCTCGGCAACCTGAGCCGCGGTCGCGTTGCTCAGGCCGATATGGCGAACCAGCCCTCGCTGCTGAAGTTCGGCAAGCGCCACGACCTGCTTTTCGATCGACCCTTCGGAGGGGGCATGCACGTCGCCCATGATTCGCATGTTGACGATATCGAGTGCATCGACACCGAGATTGCGAAGGTTGTCGTGAACGCCACGCTCGATATCTTCCGGCTCAAGCGCCGGCAGCCAGGAGCCATCGCTGCCACGAACCGCGCCAAGCTTGGTGACGATCACGAGATCATCCGGATAAGGATGCAGCGCCTCGCGAATCAGCTGGTTGGTGATGTGCGGTCCGTAGAAGTCGCTCGTATCGATGTGATTGACGCCCGACGCCACCGCTTCACGCAGCACGGCGATCGCTGCGTCGCGATCTTTCGGCGGCCCGAATACGCCGGGTCCGGCCAGTTGCATGGCGCCATAGCCCATGCGTTGAACGGAATGGCCAGCCAGCGAATATGTGTCCACGGAGGTGAGGTTCGACATAGCGCGCTCCTTGAGGTGCGATGAGATGAGGGGTTGAGCAGCAGTATGACGACGATTGCGTTGTTCGATAATCCGGCCTAAATTGAACGGGTTGTTAAACATTTCGAACAATAGCCATGGAATTCAACGACCTTGCCGCCTTCGTCTCGGTCGCGCGCGCCGGCGGTTTCCGCGACGCCGCGCGCATCAGCGGCGTCTCCGCTTCCAGTCTGAGCATTGCCGTGCGTCGTCTCGAGGCAAAGCTGGGTATGCGCCTGCTCAATCGAACCACGCGCAGCGTGGCCCCGACAGAAGCCGGACTGCGTCTGCTAGAAAAGCTGACGCCATTGTTCAGCGAGATGGAAGCCGCGCTGGATGTCCTGAACCGGTTCAGGGACAAGCCGAGCGGCACGCTCAAACTCAACGTGCCGTCGAGCGCCGCACGCATCGTGTTGCCGACCGTCATTCCCCAGTTTCTGAAGGCCTATCCCGACATACGCGTGGAGGTGGTGGTGGAGGATGGTTTCGTCGATGTGCTGTCAATTGGTTGCGATGCGGGCATTCGCTACGACGAGCGGCTCGAGCAGGACATGATCGCGATGCCGATCGGTCCGCGTGTGCAGCGCTTCGCTACCGCCGCGGCGCCGGGTTATCTCGATGCCCATGGCAGACCTGAGCATCCACGCGACCTGCTGGCTCACGCGTGCTTGCGTGGCCAGTTTGCCGGCGGCGGTACGCCAACGTGGTATTTCGAGCGCGACGGCGAAGTGGTGCAACTGAATCCGTCGGGACCGCTTCTCGTCAGACCCGGCGCTGCAATCGACCTTGCGGTCAGCACCGCTGTCGCCGGCGTGGGGGTGATTCACCTGTTCGAGGACATGCTGCGCCCGCATCTAGATAGCGGGGCATTGGAGCCGATTCTGGAACCGTGGTGGCAGCGTTTTTCGGGGCCGTTTCTGTACTATCCGGGCCGGCGTCACTTGCCGGCGCCGTTGCGCGTATTTATCGATTTCCTGAAGGCGCGTGCTTAGCGTGAACCGTTTAACTGCGCCTTATAGCGGTTCGATGTTTAGAGGCCGTGAAAGCCATTGCACGCGTGAAACTCTCAGTGTCGACGGATGCCCGCCAAAGTGCAGGCATCCGTCATACCGGGTCGCGTAACGCGAGACCGATCAGAATGCGTGACGCATCCCCACCGTAACAGCCACTTGCGTATTCGACGACGAAGGCGAGAGCGTGTTGATCATGGCATGCGAGAGCACGGAATCAGCCGGTGCGCCGTGCACGTTCTGATAGACGCCTTCAAGATAGAAGTCGGTGCGCTTGCTGATCGAATAGTCGGCCTGAAGCATCCCCGTATTCCATCCCGGCGACGAGCCGTTATAAGCGCCATGCGTGTAGGTGTAGGCGCCCGATAGGCTCAACGCTGGCGTGAGCGCGTACTTGACGTTCGCTTCGTAGTTGTCGAGGCGCAACGAGCCGCTCAGGGTTCCGGCGGAAGCATCGTTCGCACCGAGGTAAGTGCCGGTTCCGAACGAGAAGACGCCCGACGCGTTGTCCATCTGCGTATGGCTCCAGACAAGGCCTACGGTAGCCGGCCCGAACGTGTAGTTGCCACCAAGCGACCAGATACGCTGGCGCTGTGCAAGGAAGTTCGCGCTGGTGTCGCCCGTGGTAACGGCGCCGCCCGCACTGCCTGCGTTGTTCAATTGCAGGTAGCCGGCAGCAAGATTGACAGGCCCTTGCGCATAGGACACACCGAAGCCGTATGAGCGGTTGTTCGCGAAGCTGCCTGCCTTATTGCTGAAGGCATACATCGTTTCGAATGTGACGCCGCTGAATGTCGGGCTCGTGTACTTGACCGTGTTGTTGAAAACGACCGAATTGCCGGCAAGATTGTCGTTCTCGAACGGATGCGCCGCCATGTTGCCGCCCCACGTGTTGAACTCCGCCGTGAGCGGACCGACCAGGTCGTTCATCACATCAAACTGGCGGCCGAACGTCACCGTGCCGTATGGATCGCTTTGCAAACCGACCCACGCCTGAGAACCGAAACCATCGCCGGAGAAAGCCTGGGCGCCGTTGTTCAGCAGGAATCCCTGTTCCAGCTTGAAGACCGCGTGCAAGCCGCCACCGAGATCTTCCGAACCCTTGAGACCGAAGACCGTGTTCTGCGTTGAGCTGCTCACTTCCTGCCAGTTGCTATGTCCGCCCTGATTGTTCGTGTAGATCAATCCTGCATCAATGAGACCATAGAGCGTCACGCTGCTTTGCGCATGCGCCGAAATAGCAAAGGCGCCGGAAAGCGCGACCACGAGTAGAGATTTTTTCATACCTGTTGGCTCCGTGATTGAGCGATGTTGAACGTAATTAATTGTGTGCGTTCGATTCCCACTGGCGAGCGCATTGGCCGCCAACAGGATCTACGAACGCATAGGCAACGGATAGGCAACGCATTCGCAGGCCGGCGCCGTGCGAATTGCAAAAACATCCGATATTGTTTGTTGATTATTGCGTGTGGCGCATTTAATAACGTGTGGATAGCGCGTGCTGACTACAGCATGGTTTTCAATTGAATTACGCAGGCGCATCTTGCGAGGCGCTGCCGAAAACGAACAGTGCAATCATATGACAGCGAAAATAAATTCCGCGTCAAAAATAAAAATGGCGTGGTGCGAAAAGAACACGCAAATGGCACATTCAGACAACGTGCCGCATCAAGCTTAAAAGGCGCGCATGCTTATCGCTTATCGCCACGCTTGAGTAAACTCCCCCACCACGCGTGACAGATGCGACTGCATTGCCTCGCGCGCAGCAACTGGATCGCGGCCCATGATGGCAGCAAAGATACGCTGATGATCTTCCTGTGACGCCGCCCGCATCGCCGGCGTATGAAAGTGTTCCTCGATTTTGGCCCACAGCGGATCGCTGCGCGCACAGTCCCACATCGCGGTGACCATATGCAACAGGACCGCATTGCCGGTCGCTTCGGCAATGCGCATATGAAACTGACGATCAGCCGCGTCGTTAGCCTGCTTGTCATGCATCTGCTCACGCATCGTGGTGAGCGCGGAGAAGATACGGTCGAGGTCGCTGTCCTTGCGCTCGGTCGCCGCGAGCGCCGCCACCTCGGACTCGATTAATGCGCGCGCTCGCAACGTTTCGATCGGACCGGGCCCGCGTGGCAGTTCGAACGTCACCGGTTTGGCGCCGATGCCCGCCGACACATAGATGCCCGACCCGCCGCGCACTTCGACCACGCCCTGCACCTCCAGCGCGATGATCGCCTCGCGAACCTGCGTGCGGCTCACGCTGAATTTGTCGGCCAGGGTGCGCTCCGAGGGCAATCTCGAGCCCGCTTCGAACTCCCCGGACGCCGCGATCAATGCGTGAATCTGTTTCGCAAGGCCGATGTACGAACGGTCCGCGGCTTCGGCGTCCTGTCTGTGGGCAAATGGCTGGGTGGAGAAATCGGTCATCAAGTGCTCGTGGATAGGCATAGCGAGGTGCCACCTGCGGCCCTCGCGCAAAAATGGTACACCAATTTCGTCAACCAGCAGCTTTCCCTTCATTCAAACCGCAGTCAACCGCTTGCTCATCGTTCAGGGACAAGGCTCGGCACATCCATAGACTGGTAAACCACTATCGATTCGAATTGGTCAACCAATCATAATCCGCCTGAATCGGGAGACCGGGCGACGCGTCCCCTCCCGAGCCAGCAGGGCTGGTGCAATCAATCCAAGGAGTGAAGTCGTGAAGATGTCTTTCCGGTGGTACGGCGAGTCCGATCCCGTCACGCTGCAGTACATTCGCCAGATTCCCGGCATGACGGATATCGTGTCCGCCATCTACGACGAGCCCGTAGGCGAAGTGTGGCCGGCGTACAAGATCGCTGCCCTGAAGTCGACGATCGAAGCGGCCGGTCTTCGGTTCGAAGTCGTCGAGTCGGTGCCCGTGCATGAAGACATCAAGCTCGGCAAGCCAAGCCGTGACCGTCTCATCGCCAACTATCAGCAAACCATCCGGAACCTCGCGGCAGCAGGCATCAAGGTCATCTGCTACAACTTCATGCCGGTGTTCGACTGGACCCGCACGGAGCTGTCAAAAACGCTCGAAGACGGTTCGACGTGCCTTGCGTTCAGCACGAAGGAAATCGACGAGATCGATCCGGACAACGGCATTGCGCTACCCGGCTGGGATTCGAGCTACAAGCCCGAACAATTGAAAGCGCTGCTCGCCGAGTACCGCGAAGTCGACGAAGCCAGGCTTTGGCAGCATCTGGAATATTTCCTGAAAGCGATCATTCCTGTCGCGGAAGCATGCGGCATGAAAATGGCCATTCATCCGGACGACCCGCCGCGCCCGATCTTCGGACTGCCCCGTATTGTGAAGAACCGCGACGACCTCGCGCGCATCGTGGGGATCGTGGACTCGCCGGCGAACGGCCTCACCCTTTGCTCCGGTTCGCTCGGCGCCGGACCGCAAAACAACGTGGAAGCACTCGTGCGCGAATTCGGCGGCATGGGGCGCATTCACTTTGCGCACATCCGCAATGTGAAGATCACGCCCGAGGGCGATTTTGAAGAATCAGCCCACCTGTCCAGTTGCGGTTCGCTGGATATTGCCGCGATCGTGAAGGCGTATCACGACACCGGATTCACCGGCTATTTCCGCCCGGACCATGGCCGCATGATCTGGGGCGAAACCGGCAAGCCCGGCTACGGCTTGTACGATCGCGCGCTCGGTGCCGTGTATATCAACGGTTTGTGGGAAGCGATGGACAAGCTTTCCTGAAGCCCGAATAGAACGATCCAGACCAAAGGCGCCGGCGCACTGCCAGCCGGCGCCGCCATAACGCTATAAAAAACGGAGACTCCCATGCCGCGCATCCGATGGACCATGATCTTCATGTGTTTCCTCGCCAACGTCATCAACTTCGTCGATCGGGCCAACCTGGCGATCGCCGCGCCGAGCATTCGCGCGGAGTTGGGTCTGGGCGCGGTCGGCATGGGGCTCGTGCTCAGCGCGTTCTTCTGGACCTACGCATTCCTGCAGCTGCCGGCCGGCTGGTTCATCGACAAGGTCGGCGTGCGTGTGAGTCTGGCGTTGGCGGTCGGCTGGTGGTCGGCCTTCACGATCGCCACCGGCGCGGCTCGCGGCCTCGCGCAACTCGTGGGCGTGCGGCTGATGCTCGGCGTCGGCGAAGCCGCGGCGATTCCGTCGTTCGCCAAGGTTGCGTTCAACTGGTTTCCGCGCAGCGAGCGCGGGCTCGCGAGCAGCATCTTCGACAGCGGCTCGCGCGTCGGCTCGGCGCTCTCGCTACCTCTGGTTGCGTGGTTGATATCCCTTGTCGGCTGGCGCGGCTCGTTCGTGATCACGGGGGGCCTTGGTGTGGTGTGGGCGCTCGCCTGGTGGTTCATCTATCGTGACCCGGAGCGCTACCGGGCTATTGCGCCTGCCGCCGTCGACGCCTTGCTGGCACAGCGCGCCGCCCCTGCCGCAGCCGTTACGTCAGACGAGAACGCCGGCACTGTGTCGTGGCTCGATCTGTTCCGCTATCGCACGGTGTGGGGCATGATGATCGGGCTGTTCTGCCTCAACTTCGCGATTTATTTTTTCATCACCTGGTTCCCGAGTTATCTGCTGCAGTCGCGTGGATTCTCGCTCGCGTCACTCGGCACATGGGGCATGCTGCCGGCGCTGCTGGCCATTCCTGGCGGCTGGCTTGGCGGCCTGGTGTCGGACAGCCTGTTCAAACGCGGATGGAGCGCAACCGCGGCTCGCAAGACTTGCCTTGTGATCGGCATGCTTCTTTCGTCGTCGATCGCGTTGTCGGTACTGGTTCAAAGCACGTGGGCGTGTCTGGCGCTGTTCGCCCTCGCCTATGCCAGCCTGTCGTTCGCCGGCGCTAACGTGTGGACGCTTGTTGGCGAAGTGGCGCCGACATCCGCTCATGTGGCATCGCTCGGCGGCATCCAGAACTTTGCAGGGAATCTCGCCGGGATTTTTATCACCACATTTACCGGGGTCATGCTGGCGATCACAAAGGGTTCGTTTGTGATTCCGCTGATGGTTGCGGGCTCCCTATGCGTGGTCGGCGCCCTGTCGTATCTGTTCGTTGTCGGTAAGGTCGAGCCCTTGCCTCTACTCCCGCGTGCCCGAACGGCAAAGATTGCCAGACACGAAGCCGCTTGAACAATAAAATCGGGGCCGCCGGGTTGAGCTTCGCGTTCATCTGGCCCGTCTTATGCAAGAGGTGTTTCACAATCAGCAATTGCGGCCATAATTGGGCAGAAACTTCTGTTAGAAACCTCCCTCCGATGCGCCCACTATGACTGAAACACGCGTTACCCCGCTGCGCAAATTTGCCGATTTCGTTCGCGGGCAACAGACGCGCCTGACCGCGCAATGGATGAAAACCGTTTTCGGCGATGTCGACCTCGTCGAAGCGGACAAGCTCACCTATCAACAGCTCGCCGATCACCTGCCGGAAATTCTCGAAGGACTGTGCCTTGCGCTCGACGTCGAAGATCTCGAACGCGTCGAGCCGGCAATCGAACGCGATGCGAGAAAACACGGCCTGGTCCGCTGGCGTCAGGGCTACCGCATCGAGGAACTCGTGCGCGAGCTCGATCTGTTCCATCAGGTGCTCGCTGACGCGCTGGAAGAATTCGCCGACCAGGACAGCACGTTCACGCGCCGCCATGAAGGACGGGCGCGGCGCCTGATCGCGGAAGCACTCAGCATGGTGACGCTCACGTCGATCAAGGAGGTGGTCAGCGAACGGGACCGCAAGATCGATGAGTACACCGGCAGGCTCGAGCGCGCCAATCACGAACTGACGCTCAAGCAGCGGCTGGTCGGCGATCTTTACGAATCGCGCATGCAGATCACCCGCAGCGTGGTTCACGATCTGCGCAATTTTCTGAACGCGTTTTCAATTGCGCTGCAACTGATCGAACGGGCGCCTTCAAAGGCCGATATGGCGCTGACACTGGCCAACCGGCAAGCCTCGGACATGAAGCAACTCGTCGACCAGATGGTCGAGTACTCCGTGGTGCTCGGTGACGGCACGCCGAACACAGTCGAGCCGGTTGATCTGCATGCGCTTTACGACGAACTCGTCGCCTCCTCGCGCCCGGCCATCGAGGCCAAAGGACTGACGTTGCACACAGCGTTCGATCCGGCGCTATCCGTTGTCACGTCCAATCGTCTCAAGCTCAAGCAGATTGCAGTCAATCTGCTCTCCAACGCGACGAAGTACACGAAGTCCGGCGAGATCCAGCTTGCCTTCACCATTGCTGATGCGGAGCACTGGTCGATTCGCGTGTCGGATACCGGCGTGGGCATCGCCCCTGCGGATGCGAACCGCGTTTTTGACGAATTCGAACGCGCTGCAGGCGACGACATTCCCGGCACGGGTCTCGGCCTTGCGATCGTCAAGGAGCTCTGCCGCGTGCTGGGCGGCCAGATCGATTTTGCGTCACACGAAGGCGTTGGGACGACGTTCCAGATCCGGTTCCCGCTCGCGCAGGCCGAAGCCGAATAACTCTAACTACCCGCAGGCATCCGGCGTCACAACCGGATGATCAGGACATTTTAATTATTACGATTAACAAACAAATACATTTAACTTCGTAATAAATAATCGATTAACTCACACACGCGCCACGCCCGGACTAGCCCGCCCCTACGCGACTTCAAGCACAATTTCCCGAAGTTGCAATTACGGAAATCCGGTACATCCTTGACAAAGGCTGGTGGCGTCACCTATTTTTCATCTGCCGCCAATATACGAATATTCGATTGCGGAAAATGCCCCGAAAAGAACCGGAATATCCAAATCAGATATTTAGTTATTCTACGCATACTGCATAGAGATCTGAATCTATGCGCTTTGAAGTAAGTTGGTCTCACCGCTGCATGCCGACGATGCATCGCTAATATTTCGAACTCCGATATATTTTCATCGGCGATAGCGGCCTTTGTGAAACGGTATCTGAACCCACCACCAAGGATAGAGATGAAACGAGACGAGCGTCTTTCCGGCAATAGCCAGCATCGCCAGAACAGGCTGCCGGGCCTGGTAACGAGCCTGGGAACATTAGCGGTCGCGACCCTGCTTCTCGGCGGATGCGGCGGAGGGGACGGCGGTTCGTCCTCCGGCACGGCTGTGAGCATGCAACAGACTGCGGCGAATCAGCAACTCAGCGCGCAGGCCGCTGCGCAATCGCAAGCACCAACGGCCAATCAAACCTATATCGACCCGGTCGCCTATTCGGGCAATGCCACCGATGGCCTCGCACCGGCTCAGGCCTCGGAGAAAGCCGCGGTCATGCACTACCAGTGGACCCAGGGCAGGACTCCGATCAACTACACCACCACGACCGGCCATTTGACGGCCACCGATTCGAGCGGCAACCCTGAAGCCACGATGTCCTATGTCGCGTACACCGTGCCGAGTACGAACGGCTCGCCGCGGCCTGTCACGTTCGTCTATAACGGCGGTCCGGGATCCTCTTCCATCTGGCTGCGGCTCGGATCGTTCGCACCGACGCGAGTCGCCACGCCCGACCCGGTGTTCGGCAACTGGCCGAACTATCCGCTCGTCGACAACAAGGAGAGCCTGATCGACACCACGGACATGGTCTTCATCGACCCGCCCGGAACCGGTCTGTCCGAGGCGATTCTGCCGAATACGAACCAGAAGTACTGGACGACCGACGCGGACGTCAACATCATGCGCGACTTTATCCAGCGCTATCTGACGGTCAACAGTCGCAGCAGTTCACCGATCTATCTGTACGGCGAGTCGTATGGCACACCGCGAACCGACATGCTCGCATTGGCGCTTGAATCGGCCGGCGTGCATCTGACCGGCATCGTCCTCCAGTCTGCAATCCTGAACTATTTCGCGGATGCGATCGAGGCCGTCGCCATTACGAACTCGACCAGCGCGCTGGCATTGGATACGGATACGCTCGCGGGCTATTTCCCTGGCTACGCGGAAGTCGCGGCTTACTACAACCAGGTGTCGCCGGCACCGCTCAATCAGGACCTTTACGCCTACCAGGCAAGCCTGTTCGTCACGAACGAATACAACCGGTTCAGGCGGTATTCGCAGTCGTGGGTGCTCAGTCAGCTGGGTATACCGGACGCGCTGGGCACACCGGTATTTCCCAATGCGAAAACGCTCCAGTCGTGGGCCTTGCCATCCAGTTTGACCCTGCAGGCGCTGCAAGGTTATTTCGGCGCCAATCCGTTCTCGACGAGCCTCATACCGGGCACGACGATCGGCCGGTACGACGGACGCGTGTCATTGCCGAACTCGGATCCGCGTCTGCAAAACGATGGGGACCCGTCCGACATCCTGATCTCCCAGCCGTTCACCACGGCTCTGGCGACGCAGATGCCTGACTACCTCGGCTACACGGCGCCGAACGCGACCTATTTGCCGCTGAACGACAACATCATCAACGTGTGGGACTTCTCGCATGACGGACAGCCCTTGCCCGACACGATCCCGGATCTGCTGGGCGCGCTGACGCTCAACCCGCAGCTCAAGGTGCTCTCGGAAAACGGCTTTCATGATCTGGCCACACCGTTCTTCAATACCGAGAAGCAACTGGCACGGCTGCAGACGGTACCAGGTCTGAATCCGGATTTGCAGGTCAACTTCTTCCAGGGCGGGCATATGATCTATCTGGATGACGTCGCCCGTCCGCTGATGAAACGGGATCTGGTGCGCTTCTACCGCGGCACGCCGCTTCCGGATGCGCTCGCCCTCTGGACGCTGCCGCCGCCGTGGCGCGACGAGAGCCCCGCCAGTCAGCCGACCGCTACTGCCACGGCGCAAGCCACGGCACCCTGACTGAACTGACGCGATGTGCCTCGTTCGCGATACTCTATTCACTCAATCAATGCGAGTCATCATGTCCCTTTTCGATATGTTGCGGCGTGTCTCACCGTTGATCGTCCTCGGCTGCTTTATTGGCAGCGCGCATGCGTTACCGCCGCAAGCGGTAGCGCCGGCGACGCCGCCAAACGGGGCCAGAGGAGTCGACGGTCCGTTCTTCCCTCAAAACCGTGCTGCTCCCGTCACGCCGTCGACCGGCACGGCATTGCAGCAGGAAGCCCAGCAGCGGCTTGAAGCGCGACTGGGGGCGAACACGGCTCTCAGCAATGGCGCCGCGGTCACGAAAACGCAGGCTCAGACCGCGGGGCTCGGCTACGTTGCCAAGCACTTCGATCAGATCGATACGAGCCACAAAGGAAGTGTGACCATGAGCGACGTCAGGCAGTATCTGCAGCAGCAAGGCCGGTAGCGGCCGGACTTGGGTCAACGGCGTACCTTCTCTGAAGGGCCGCTTTTGACAAGCGCGAATGGCTGATCCAGCCATTCGCGCGTTTCGTTTACTTCGCCGCGACGCTCCGGCCAGCCGGCAAACAGTCGCCCATTGCGCCGCCGCGGTCGCTCAGTCCCCGCATCACCACTTCGGACGACTTGCCATCACGTCTCACCAGTTCGGCGAGGTCGAGCAACGCTGCGTATTTCGCCGAACAGTCCTGTTCAGGTTCAATCGTTCGGTGCACAGCAGGTGTTTCAGTGCTTGCGATGCCCTCACCGACTGCAATCGCTATCCCTGTTGCAACGATCATCGTTGCCAACGCACCGAACTTGCATAGCGTTCGTGTGCGTGTCGCGTTGTAACGTGGCCGCAGCGCCTGAGCACTTCCCTCCTCGCTCCGCCACTGCAGACCGATCCGGCCGGCCTCCTTGCCGCTTCTCACTCGCACGTTTTTACTCATGACCAGTGCGCCGGCACCCACACATTCCCCACCCAGTGCCCCGGCACCCACACGACAGGTCGCGGCGCAGGAGCCACATACACAACACGCGGAGCGACATACACAGCCGGCGGCGGGGGCGGCGGCGGAACGTAGACAACCGGAGGCGGCGGCACATACACAACCGGCGGCGGAACGACGACTGGAGGCGGTACGACAACAACCGGCTTCGGTGCAACCACGACCGTCGTGCTGCCCGTCGTAACAACGCCGGTAGTCGTGACCGTTCCGCTCGTCGTCACGGTGTTGCCATGCGTGCCCGTCGCGCTCGTCGATGTCGTCACCACGCCCGGTGCTACACGCGTTGCCGTGCCGGAATGGTTGACAGTTCCGCCATCAGATCCGGTCACCGTGCCGGAACGTGAGCACGACGCGCCCGCGCAACTGGTCGATGCCGAGTGGTTGACCGTATTGCCGTTCGAGCCCGTAACCGACCCGGATGACGAATACTGGCCGGGCGCGGTTTTGGTCACATCGCCAGAGGTCGTGGCTGTTTTACCGTCCGGTCCGGTGAGGGTGCCGGTGTGGGAACATGTGCCGCCCGCGCAGTTAGTGTCACCGGCATGCTGGACCTGATTGCCGTAGCGTCCGGTCGCGGTGCCCGAATTCGAGAACTGGCCCGGTGCGTTGCGGGTCACTGTGCCCGTGTTGGTCGCCAGACCGCCGTAGGGGCCGACCACGCCGCCGGCATGCGAACAGCTACCGCCGCCACATGAGCCGTAACGCGCGCCGTTATAGGTGCCACGCGACGTATAGGCGGTGCCGTGCTGCGACCAGGCGAAAGCGGAAGCGCTGCTGAGCGCGAGCACGGTAACGGTTGCAGTCAGCGCGAGCTTGCGCAGCGCGCCGCGTACGGATGAGGCGGAGGTCACGGAGGCAGGGGAAGCGGCGGCTGGTGCGGCGGCGACGACGAACGAACAGTTTTTCACGGTATGTCCTTCTTGATTTCGGGCCACTTTTCGGCACTGCGGCGTGGCGACAAACGGACTATAGAAGGACGCCTGGATTTAATCAGCAGGGAAGATATGTCACCCTGTTTCACCATGACAGAGGCCCGCTGCGCAAGGCTTTCCGGGCGATTCGAAGGCGTCGTGACATAAGCCGACATAAATTGTTTCAGGGCAGCCTGCGCCCGTGCCGCGCGTGGGGCCAGGCACCTCAGCAGGCCAGCTTCGACACCGCCGCGACACTTTTCCGAAATACGCATGTCCTAGGGTTCGATGAACACAACGGCGAAAGCCGCTTGCGTATCTCCCCGCTTACCCTTCCTCAAGAGGCGCTCATGTCGGCAAAACGCGAGTCAAAATCCCAGGCCAAGGCAAAAGAAAGCACGGCGAAAGCAGAGGGCAAACGGAAGCCGCCCGGCAAGGCAGCGGCATCCGGAAAAAAGGCTGCTGCGCTCGCCAGCGGTTCGAAGCAGCCCGTGGCGACCGCCGGCGCGACGGCGCTCCGTCCCCGGATGCTGGACAAGCCGGTGTTCGCACAGCCTCAGCCGACCGCGGACCCGACGGTGTTTCGCGTGCCTCATCCATCGGACGATGCCGCCTATAAGGAAATCGACAAGCTCAATGCGGAGCACAAACTGTTTCCGCTGCCGTTCCCCGCACCGCGAGGCGGCGTGGAGCCTCAGCTCACGCTGGCCGAGGTCATGGGCGGCAATGCAACCGCCATCGACAGGATCACAGCCGCCGGACAGCTGGTGTTTCACGCGCTGGGAGATTGCGGCAATACAAAGGGCCCGGCGACCCAGAACGAAGTCGCCGACAAGTTAACCGCCGATTTCAACGAAGCCAACGCCAGTGAGGTGCCGCAGTTTGCCTTGCTGCTCGGCGACGTCGTCTATAGCTTTGGCGAGAGCCAGTACTACTACGATCAGTTTTACGAACCGTATCGAGACTACCCGGCGCCGATCCTCGCTTGCGCCGGCAATCATGACGGGATGGTTTCGCCGGAAGCGCACGCCGCGAGTCTCACTGCGTTCCTGCGAAATTTTTGCGCGGAGACGTTCGCCGTTACGCCCGAAGCCGGCGGTTTGTCGCGTACCGCGCAGATCCAGCCCGGCGTCTTCTTCACGCTCGAGGCGCCGTTCGTGCGCGTGCTGGTGATTTACAGCAACACCCTCGAAGATCCCGGTGTGATTTCAGACCCGAAGATCGGGAGTACTCAGCTCGATTTTCTCGACGCCGCGCTCAAGCGCGTCAAAGCCGAGCAGTACACCGGCGCACTGCTGATCGCAGATCATCATCCGCCGTACTGCGCAGGCGGACACGGATCGAGCGTCGATATGCTCGCGCAGATCGACAAGGTGTGCGAAGCCAACGGGGTGTGGCCGCATGCATTTCTGTCCGGTCACGCACACAATTATCAACGCTTCACACGCACGCGAAATGCGGACGGCACGCAGATTCCCTACCTTGTGTGCGGCAACGGCGGACACGGTTTAATCAAGCTCGCCGCACAAGGTGCGCCCACCATCCGCGCGCCGCAAATCGTGCAGGCAGCGTCGGCCACTACCGATCAGGTCGTGCTGGAAAACTATGACGACACCAACTACGGCTATCTGCGCGTGGTCGTCACCGCGACGCAGCTACGTATCGAGTACCACTCGGCGTCTGACGGACTCAACACGAAAGCGCCGAACGACTACGTGACGATCGACCTCGCCGATCGCAAAGTGGCGCATTTCGTCGCATCGGATTTGGGGCGTCCGATGGCCGCCAGGGCCGTGCGTGCTTTGATGCGCGGCTAGCGGCGAACAACGCGGGACGAGTTCCTGGGACCGCGCTCACCGCCGCAACACGTATTTCGCCGCGACGCCGGATAAAAAGCATCAGCACTACGTTTTTCCGCAAACGCGCGTTTGCACCCAATCACCTGTTTTTACCGGGGCAAAACCATGTAATCTCTCGGTTTTCTTCCGGCATCAAAACAGATGAGTCGAGCGTTGGCGAGCGAACAACTTCAACAAACGGGGGCGCACACGCGTCGCCGGCCCATCGTTCTTCGTTTGCGCTGCACCGTGCTGCTGCTGGCGTGTGGGGTCGCCGCAGCCGCACGCCCCGCTTTCGCAGCCGAATCCGCGTGCAGCGCGGAAGCCGGACCGGCCGGCCGCCCCTCCGTCGGCCTCGTGCTGTCGGGCGGCGGCGCGCGCGGCTATGCACACCTCGGCGTACTGAAGGTGCTCGAGGAAAACCGCATCCCGGTCGATTGCATCGCCGCCACCAGCATGGGCTCGGTGGTCGGCGGCCTGTATGCGAGCGGTATGACGGCGCAGGACATGCAAAACCGCCTCGCGGGCATCAATCTCGCGGACATCGCGTTCGACGTCACCGAGCGTGCCGACCTGCCGCAATCGCGTCGAGAAGACGAGCGGCTGTATGTGAACAGCCTTTCGCTCGGCTACGGCGCCAATGGTTTCCGCTTGCCGGTCGGGCTCGTTCAGGGCAATCGTTTGCAGGCGCTGCTGCAGGACTGGACGTCCGCCGTGCCAGGCAACGTTTCGTTCGACCGGCTGCCGATTCCCTATCGCGCGATCGCAACCGACCTGCGCACCGGCCAGAAGGTGGTGCTCGATCGCGGTTCGCTGCCGCAGGCGATTCGCGCCAGCATGGCATTGCCCGGCCTGTTCGCGCCGGCCGATATCGACGGGCGCACGCTAGTGGACGGCGGCATCGTCAGCAATCTGCCGATCGAAACGGCGCGCGACATGGGCGCGAAAGTCGTGATCGCGGTCGATATCGGTTCGCCGCTGCGGCCACTGGATGCGCTGGCTTCCCCCGCCGACGTGATGCAGCAGATGATCGGCATTCTGATTCACCAGAACGTTGCGCGCCAACGTGAACAGTTGCAGGCTGGTGACGTCCTGATCGAACCGGCGCTCGGCTCGCTGAGCTTCACCGATTTCGCCAACGCGAGCCAGGCCATCGCGGCCGGCGCCGCCGCCACGCGCGCGGCCATGCCGCAGCTTCAGCAACTGGCGCTTTCGCCCGCCGACTACGCCGCGTGGCGTGCCCGGCACAGTGCGCCCGCAGTGCGCCCGGTACGGATCACGCAGATCGAGATCGCCTCGCAAGGCTACGTACCCGAGGCACGCATTCGCGCCGCGATGCATGTCAAAACCGGCGATGTCTACGATCCAGTCGCGCTCAACAAGGACTTGCTGGCGCTCACCACCGCCGGCGACTTCGACAGCGTGAGCCAGCAACTCGTCGACGACGGCGACGCGCACACACTCATTGTCTCCGCGCAGCAGAAGCTGTGGGGGCCGAATTTCCTGTTGTTCGGGCTAGGTTTGTCGAGCAGTTCGACGGATGAAGGCGGCTTCCGGCTGCACCTCGGTTATCGCCGGCCGTGGCTCACTTCGTCTGGGCTCGAAGGGCGAGTGGACGGCACCGTCGGCAGCGATCTGATCGACCTGCACGCGGAACTGCGGCAGCCACTGTCGAGCTCTTTCGGCTATTACGTGGCGCCTTATCTCGAGTTTCAGCGTCGCTATGCCAATCTCTACGACGATTCCGGCAACGTCAAGATCACGCAATACAGCTTGCAAACCGAGCGCGCAGGGATCGATTTCGGCGTACCGCTCGCCCGTCTCGGCGACTTCCGTATCGGCGTGGCCTACGCGCATGGCTACGCCTCGCCGCAATACAACTTGCCGCTCGACGATGCGTTTAACTCGCCGCTGCTGTTCCCCGATATCTATGGGCGGCAGCTTAGCGCGCGCGCACGCCTCGTGATCGATCAGTTGGACGACCCGTTGTTCGCCCGCAAAGGTTATTTCGGCGAACTACGCGTGGAACGTTCGTTGTTTGCGGGCAGCGACAGCTTCACCGAGGTATACGGAAAAAGCCTTGTCGCGGCGAGCTATGGACGGCACAGCATCAACGCGAGCATCGAAGCGGGTAACGACTTCGGCGGCACCAATCTGACGAATCCGTTCGGCTTCACGCTGGGCGGTTTCCAGCATTTGTCGGCCTACGCCGCCGACCAGCTGTCCGGCAACTCGATGGCATACGGCCAGATCACCTATATGAATCAGCTTGCCACGTTCAATGCGTCGCCGATTCGCGGCCTGTTTGCAGGGCTGAGCATCGAAGCCGGCAACGTCTGGAACCGCGATTCGCAGTTCGGCAGCGGGCCGCTGAAGCGCAGCGTAACGGCCTTCACCGCGATGACCAGTTCATTCGGACCGATCTATCTGGGGGTAGCGTTCGCACCGGGCGGCCGCCATAACTTTTACTTCCAGTTGGGACATACCTATTGAGGCTGCGCAGGTACGGTGTGTTTCACGCAACCGTGCCTACCGGCCAGCTCATTTCGAAGCGAGCTCCGCCTAGCGTCAACGGATCAGTCACCGCGATCCGGCCATGGTGGGCGCGCAGCACCTGTTGCGTAATCGCGAGACCCAACCCGTAGCCGCCAGTCTGACGATCGAGCCGCACGAAGGCATTGAAAATACGTTCGCGTTGGTCAGGCGGCACGCCCGCGCCATCGTCTTCCACGTAGATTTCCACATTGCCGTGCTTGACGCTCAATCCGACCATGATCCGCGAACGGGCGTATTTGCTGGCATTGCGCAGCAAGTTTCGCATTGCGTACGACATGAGGCGTTTGTCCATCACCACGCGTAGCGATGCGTCGACGTCTGCTTGCGGGACGAGTTGCTTGTCCGCGTACAGCAGCGTGGCGTCGGTAATCTGGCTGTCGAACCATGCCGTGAGCAACGTGGATTCGAGGTTCGATTGCAGGGAACTATATTCGAGGCGCGCGTAGGTCAGGCTCATGTCGATGAGCTCGTCGAGCTCGGTGACGTCCAGGTCGATGCTCGCCAATGCGCTGTTGTATTCGGCGGCTGACGCGGGTTCGCGGAGGTTTTCCAGCGCGAAGCGCACACGGGCTAGAGGTGTGCGCAATTCATGGGAGATGCCGTTGGTGAGTTCGCGCTGCGCGGCGATCAGGCGTTCCATGCGCTCGGCCAGAGCGTTTAGCGTGCGGGCCAGTGGGCCGATTATGACGCTGTGCGATTCGCGGGCGCGGGTGTTGAAGCGGCCGCCTGTGAAGTCGATTGCGCGTTCGCGGACCATTACCAGGTCCAGCCAGACTGGGCGCATCCAGCGGTATGCAGTTACGGCTGGTAGCAGTAGGGTTGCCAATGCGATTGGTATTGATGCTTTTGCTGTTGTTAGCGTTTGCCAGATTGATGGCGAGGTTTTGAGTGTCAGGGCCAGGGTTGCTATCGATGCTGCTAGCACCAGCACTGTCAGTGTCAGCAGGCGCGTGTAGACACGCAGGTATAGCCGGGACCAGCTCGGGATTCTGTCTGCTCGTGTGTCCGTCCAGGAACGGCGGAAACGGAGCCAGCGCCATTTTCCATAGCGGTAGGCTGTTAGTTTTTTTTGCTCCGCTGGGGGTGGCATTTTATTCTCTTCGCGTTCTTTAATGGGGTTGTGGTCTATTAGTGTTGCCCCTGTGCGGGGTGGCACTTACTTTCTTTGCCGCCGCAAAGAAAGATAAGCAAAGAAAGCGGCTCACACCACTCCTGCTAAGTGGGCACCGTGGTCCGCCACAGGTAGTGGTGCATCTGGAATCTGGGTTCGTGCACCGGTATGCGCTTGTGACAAGGGTGTCATTCTTCCGGCGGCGCTGCGCGCGCCGAAGCGTACTTCTTGAAACCAAGCGGCAGTTTAGCTTGGTTTCTTCGGTGTGACGCGGGTGGTTTGCTTTGTTGCCGGCTGCGTTTTTTCCTTGTCCTTCGGCTTGCCTCTTACGCCCTCTGTACGAATGCCAGGGTTTGCTCCGCTACCCTGTCTCGCTCGTTGTCGAGCGTGATCATGTGGTAGCTGTCGGTCAAGCGTACGAAGGTGACGGCGCGGCTTCCCAGGTGTTCGCACACGAATTCAGCGGAGCGGATGCTCGTCACTTCGTCTTCCTCCGAATGCATGACCAGGGTCTCGCATGTGACGCGGCTCAGGGCTCGCTTCACCGCGAAACGCATCCAGTCGACCTGCTCGATCGCCGCCAACGGCACATACGGATAGTGGACGCCACTCCCTTTCTGCAGGTGGCGACGGATCAGGTTGCGTATGCGCGCGTTCTTGATGCCGAACGGCTCGCCCTCCGGGACGCGAATCAATCGGCGCAGGCCCGGCACGCAATACATCAGGTAGCGCAATGGACGCAGGCGTGAACCGCCCCAGCCGTCGAGAAACAACGGCGGCGAGAGCAGAATCAGACGCCCTGTCGTCATGCGCTCGCGCGCACTCAACATCAATGCAAGCAATGCCCCCATCGAAATGCCCGCCACGTCGACGCGCTCATAACGTTTGGCCAGTTCTCGGTAGGTGCGGCTCAGTAACTGCATGTAGTCGCTCAACGTCACACGGCTCAACGCGTCAGGGTTCGAACCGTGGCCCGGCAGCGACGGCAAATGCACGTCGCAACCGATCTGCTCGAACTTGCGGTCGAGCGCGCCGAAATCATGGCGTGTGCCACCCAGGCCGTGAATCATCAACACGGCATGGCGGGAAAGTGGGGAAACGCGAGCGGACATCGCTAAGCCTGTCATTACACAAGCTTGCGATGCTAATCATCCCCACCTCGCGTGACTGTCGATTTGCTGTCGCGTTTGTGGAGTTTTGTCGGCCGATATTTCGACGTATTACTCAATTGAAACTCAATGCGGACTCCGCCGAACGGCAACCGCGGCAACCGCCATAAGCGTCGTCAATCCCACGCCAGCTTGCTGAACTGATAGCCCTTGCCACGTATCGTCTTGATGCGCTGCGGAGTGCCAGCGTCGTCATGTAGCTTGCGGCGCAGCTTGGAAATGCCGCCGTCGATCGTGCGGTCGAGGCCGTCGAATTCGATGCCGCGCAGTTGCCGCATCAGCTCGTCGCGGCTCACCACCTCGCCCGCGCAACTCACCAAGGCCCACAGCAAATCGAATTCGGCCGATGTCAGATCGGGCAGGCTGCCGTCCGGCAGCTTGACCGTGCGGCTTGCCCGGCTGATCTCGAACTTGCCGAAGGTATAGCTCTCCGGCCGGCCGGCCTCCGGCGTGCGCGCGCTCACGCGGCGCAGCTGCGCCTTGATGCGCGCCAGCAGCACGCGTGGTTCGACAGGCTTGTGCACGTAGTCGTCCGCACCGAATTCGAGGCCCAGCACTTCGTCGAACTGCTCATCGCGCGCGGTCACCATGATGATCACGCCGTCGAATTGCTCGCGCGCCTCGCGGCAAATCTGGAACCCGTCTTTGCCGGGAAGGTTCACGTCGAGTATCACCAGGTCCGGGCGGCGTTTGAGAATCGCCGGCACAGCGTCGTTGCCATGCAGCACGGTCTCGACTTCGTATTCGTGTTTGCGCAGATAACCGGCGACCAGCGCGGACAGGCGGTCATCATCTTCGACAAGGAGGATCCGGAATGGCATGGGACGAATCGTTCAGGGCTAACTCATTTAATAGCGGCGGATAACAGGCCGGACGAGCCAGACGAGGCTGACAAGGCGGCTCGACGCACAGCATAGCGGATGCGCCGCACATCATGCGACACGCGCGACAAAACTCGACAAACACTCAAGCAATTCGACACGGTAGCGCGATCCCCGCCACTAGCATCGCCTCGTTGAAATAGCCAGGGGATTTGCCATGTCGACCGTTTCCAACCAGGGGGCCCGGGCCCGCTCGCCGTGGTTCGCGAGAGCCACTGCGTCCTTTGCGGTCATTCAGCAAGCCGCTCATGCACTCTATCCCGGCACCAGCGTATTTCATCGCTGGCGGCGCCTGCGCTTGTGGCTGCGCTCGCTGATGTCGTGGCGTTCGACGCAAGTATGGCTCAAAGGCTGCGCGATTTCACCCTTGCAAGACCTGGTGCAACGTCATCCCACCGCGCTCGAACGCATGCATCGGCCGTTCCTCCATACCCGCTTCAGTCCGCGCGAACGCCTCACGGCGAGCCTGGATCATCATGCGCTGACCCAGCAGCGCGTGCCGCAACTCGCCGCGCGCATCGCCGCGGCCGGCTCGGCGCAGATCGCATCGTTCGAGGTAGGCGCCGAGCGCTGGCACGTGTCGCTCGAGTCGATCGAACAGTTTCAGAAGGAAGGCGACTGGACCTTGTGCATCCGCGATGCGCGGGACCGGCGCATTGTCTCCTGCACCTTCAGCCTCGCCTATCTCGGCGGCAAGGTGCGGCGGCCGCGTCTTTGCATCGGCTCAGTCCAGGGGCCGGACACTTCGGTCAACGGTCGCGAACTGTTTCGCGCGCTAACCAAACGGTGGTACGGACTGCGGCCGAAAGTACTGGTGATTTACCTCGCGCAATGTGTCGCCGCGGCGCTCGATGCAGGCGGCACCTTCATCGTCTCGAAGCAGGCGCACATCTACGCGAACTGGCGCTATTGCCTGAGAAAGCGCCGCGTGGCCGCGGACTACGATCGGTTGTCCATCGAATGCGGCGCGCTCGCGCGCTGGAACGGCTGGTTCGTTCTCGCGCCGCCGGCACGCTATCTGGCCGAACGTCAGGGCGACGATACCGGCAGCGCAACCCGTCGCAAGCGTTACGCATTGCGCAGCGCACTCGCCGCGCAAATCCGCGTCAGCGTCTCACCAGGCAAAGCGAGCCGACTCTGCCTGCCTCGCGTTGTCGCTTGAATTGATTGCGAATTTTTTGTTGACAAGACATGCGGCAAAACGGCACACTCAATCGCATGTTGACGCACACCTCCATCGCAGTCGCGATTAAAAACCGAACAATGCATGCCATCATCGGCAGGCGTTTGGGAGCATGTGCGCGTTAGCAGTCTGAATCTGCAAACAGGACCCAAAGGCCCCGCCGGTAACGGAAGGGGCCTTTTGTTTTGTAGGTGCCTCCGTCCGCCGGCTCGATGACGGAGAGCAAGATGGATCAGGCAAGCCCGCAGTGCATGGATGACGACTCAAGTCTGTCTGCATATCAACCAGACGAGCGTCTGCCGAAGGTAGTCGTACATTTTTCCGTAGTGCGAGGCGCAACGCTGACGTGGCGTGTCGACGCCGACAGCACGCTCAGTGTTCAAGGCGCGCGCCTGTGGCTCACGCGCGTCAACTCGCCTTACGATCATTGGCTCGAACCCGGCAACGAGTTCCGGCTGCAGCGCGGCGAACGCGTGTGGCTCAGCACGGATAGCGAACGCACCGCGCGCGTGTCGTTAAGTTGCGCGCTGCCTGACAGACGCGGTTTCGTCAGCCGATGGCTTGGGCGGCTCGCATGGTTGGGTCTGGGGCCACCGGCGGCTCGATAGCACGCCCCTCGCGCTCGACGGTCTAACTTTCGTGCCGTAGAAAAGCAAACACCCCTGCAAAGAGGGGTGTTTGCTGCTGTGGCATTGACTGCGCCACCTATCGCAGTGCGATCTATTGCGGCGTGACCTGCACGGCCGCTGCCGAAACGAATACCGCGTGAATCGTATCGCCGACCTTGACGCCCTTCAGATCGACGTCCGGTCCGACTTCGAGCGTTTGCGTCTGATACGCGCCGCGCAGCGTAACGAGGCGTTTCTTGTGATCGATCTTCTGCACGGTGGCGAGCACTTCGACCTGGCGCGCGGAGGCAAAACCACCCGAGGCCGGCGCATACACCTGAGTATCGACGCGCGCACGAATGCCCTTGTCCGCGCCGGCGACCTTGTCTGCCTTCACCAGCAACGCATTCTTGTACAGCACGTCCACCCGATCGCCGATCTTCAGTTGATCGAAGCCCGCGACTTCCTGGCTCACCAGCACGACCACCACGTTTCCGCCCGGCCCTTTGAGCGTGAGCGTGCGGCTGCCCGGATCGATACCGACGATCTGCGCCTTCACGTGCACCGGTTGCACTGCGCTGACGATGCCCTGCGCGGCACTGGCCATCGCATCTTGCGCCCACGCCGGTTGTGCCGTGGCGAAAGCCGCTACCACCAACGCTGCTCCAATCGTCGCTGCCTTCATTTACTCTCTCCTCGAGAAATTGTTCGATCTGGCGTGACGGCGATCTGAAACCGCAGGATGCCGATTAACGCCACGAATGCATACAGTTTCGGGGTGACAATTACTAAAAGGGTACGGCGAAACGATTGTACATGCCTTACAAGAAGCTACGGCTGTTTGTATCGCTGATTTTAGAATCAGCGTGCGGCATGCTGCGAAATGCTGCAACGTGGCGCCGCAGCGGCATCTGGCGGGTTGACAGTATTGCTTTAACCTGCCAGAGCATCTATATAGGGCGACAATACTCACAATGCATAAAGCATTAAATACGTACTGCATGACGGCCCAGTATTTTCATTATTCTTTTATCGACACAATTCGCCGCAACACAATAGGAAGGCGCATTAACACCGATTAAACATCAACTCAATAGCCGGTGAATCCATACGCTGCGCAAAATAAAACAGCCCCGTCGCCTGAGCGAAGGAGCTGTTCGTTATGCGGCTAAAGGAACGCTATACGCGAAGCGTCGATACGCAAGATGCCGCGACGCTTCTCTGCATAAACGCCAAACCGTTACACACGTTCGATCGCGATCGCGATGCCTTGACCGACGCCGATACACATCGTGCACAGCGCAAAACGGCCTTGCGTGCCGTGAAGTTGATACATCGCCGTGGTCACCAGGCGCGCGCCGCTCATGCCGAGCGGATGACCGAGCGCGATCGCTCCGCCGTTCGGATTCACGCGAGCATCATCGTCGGCCACACCGAGTGCGCGCAGCACAGCAATACCTTGCGAGGCGAACGCTTCGTTCAGTTCGATCACGTCGAACTGGTCGATGGTCATGTTCAGACGCGCCAGCAACTTCTGCGTGGCCGGCGCCGGGCCGATGCCCATCACGCGCGGCGCGACGCCCGCCGTTGCGATACCCAGCACGCGTGCACGCGGCGTGAGGCCGAAGCGCCTGGCGGTCTCTTCATTCGCGAGCAGCAAAGCCGCCGCGCCGTCGTTCACGCCCGACGCGTTACCTGCCGTGACCGTGCCATCCGGACGCACCACGCCCTTGAGCTTGGCGAGCGTTTCGAGGCTCGTCTCACGCGGGTGTTCGTCTTGCAACACCGTGATCGGATCGCCCTTCTTCTGCGCGATAGTCACGCCGACGATTTCCTGCGCAAGCGTGCCGTCGCGTTGTGCGCGTGCCGCTTTCTGCTGACTGCGCAGCGCAAACGCGTCCTGATCGGCACGGCTGATCTTGTAGTCGGTGGCGACGTTTTCTCCAGTCTCGGGCATCGAATCGACGCCATACATCTGCTTCATCAGCGGGTTCACGAAACGCCAGCCGATCGTCGTGTCGAAGATATCGGCCTGGCGCGAAAACGCGCTGGTGGCCTTGCCCATCACGAACGGCGCACGGCTCATGCTTTCGACGCCACCGGCCAGCATCAACGCGGCTTCGCCCGACTTGATCGCGCGTGCGGCAATGCCGACGGCGTCCATGCCCGAGCCGCACAGGCGGTTCACCGTGGAGCCCGGCACACCTTGCGGCAAACCGGCCAGCAACAGCGACATACGCGCGACATTGCGGTTGTCTTCACCGGCCTGGTTCGCGCAGCCGTAGATCACGTCGTCAATCGCGTTCCAGTCGACGTCCTTGTTGCGCTCCATCAGCGCTTTGAGCGGCACCGCGCCCAGATCGTCGGCGCGAACCGACGACAGCGAACCCGCATAGCGGCCGATGGGGGTGCGAATCGCGTCGCACAGGAATGCTTCGGTCATGTGATGTCTCCAGTTGATGTACTGCATGCGCTGCGCCGCTAGCGGATATCGATTCGTGACGCCGGCCGCTTGCGCGTGACGCGCGCTGGATACCGTGCGGTATCGACCCGGCTGACGCAACGGGAACGGTCACATGGCAGCCGTCGCGACAGATCAGCTTAGCGCAGGATGATGAACGATGGGCTCAGGATCTCAGCCCGTTTGTTCTACATACGAACACAAGGTCATATATCGAACAACCTGGGCTCGATAATAGGCGTGTGCCTGAAACCATGTCAAGCAAAGCCGGACTCGAACCAGGGAATATCTGCAGGCCGGTGGCGTTTAGCCATGACCCGCCAAAAGGTCTGAAGATTGACGCGCTCGTGCCGGCAGGCGTGTTCTTAGGCCCGCCGGCACGAGGCTTGGGATCGTTCTGCTGTCCGGATGCCGTTGTTGAAATGACAGCTTCAACACGCGCGTTATCCGCGGATCTGAATACCCTCGTCGGCGATATAGCCGCGAATCACATCGGCGAAGCTGTGGTCGCCGGTCAAGCCGAGCCGTTCGGCACGCGAGCAATCCCACTGCCCCGGCCAGCTGCCGACGATCTTCTCCACCCGCGCATCCGGCTGCCATACGATCCGCTTCGCGGCCTCCTCCCCCGCCACTTCGCGCAGCGCCGCCACCATTTCGTCGACGCTCACCGAAATCCCCGGCAGATTCAGCACGCGCTGGTTGCCGAGCGCCGCTGAATCGATTTCGAGTCCGGCGATCAGGCTTTCTATGGCCTTGCGCGGCGACAGCAGCCACAAACGCGTCGCGCCCGCTACCGGGCACACCGCCGCCTCGCCGTTTAGCGGCTCACGAATAATGCCGCTCGCGAACGACGAGGCCGCCGCATTCGGCTTGCCCGGGCGCACACTAATTGTGGGCAGGCGCAACACCCGCCCATCGACGAAACCCCGCCGCGTGTAGTCGTTGAGCAACAACTCCGCGATCGCCTTCTGCGCGCCGTACGACGATTGCGGGTTCAGCGCGGTGTCGTCCTGCACGACTTCCGGCAAATCGCCGCCATACACAGCCACAGAACTCGTGAACACCACACGCGGCGCATGTCCACGCTGCCGGCACGTTTCCAGCAGAAGGCGCGACGCGTCCAGATTGATGCGCATGCCGAGATCGAAATCCGCCTCGGCCTGCCCGCTCACGATCGCGGCAAGATGGAAGATGGCCGACGTCCTGTCGTCGATCATGCGCTCGAGCACGCTGCGCTCGGCGATATCGCCCACTTCCGTGCGTACACGCGAGTCGCCGAAATCGCTTCCGTGCACCACGTCGAGCAGCACCAGTTCGGTAATCGCTTGCGATTTGCCGTGCTCATCCTTCAATGAACCGCGCGCCAACAATTCGCGCGCGAGACGCTGGCCGAGAAAACCCGCACCGCCGGTAATCAGTACTTTCATGATGTGCTT
The DNA here is from genome assembly GCF_902859805.1 of Paraburkholderia sediminicola. Taxonomy (GTDB): domain Bacteria; phylum Pseudomonadota; class Gammaproteobacteria; order Burkholderiales; family Burkholderiaceae; genus Paraburkholderia; species Paraburkholderia sediminicola. The sequence goes on from NZ_CADIKC010000001.1 coordinate 373,673, forward strand.
TGTCCTTGCCTGATCGGCTGCTCCGTTGCTTGCTAGCGCGCGGCATTCAGATACGGCTTAAGCCAATCGAGCCCAGCCGATGTGCCGGCCCGCGGCCGGTATTCGCAACCGATGTAGCCGTCATAGCCCAGCGTATCGATCAGATCGAACAGGTAGGGATAATTCAGTTCGCCGATATTGGGTTCATGGCGTTCAGGCACGCCGGCAACCTGAATGTGACCAATACCCGCCATATCGCGTTTAAGCTTGACCGCAAGGTCGCCCTCGACGATCTGGCAGTGATAACAGTCGAATTGCACCTTGAGATTCGGTGCGCCCACCTCCGCGCAAATCGCCTGCGCGTCATCCTGGCGGTTCAGAAAGAAGCCCGGCATATCGCGCGTATTGATCGGCTCGATCACGACGGCAATGCCGTCCCCTTGCGCGGCTTTCGCGGCATAGGCGAGATTCTTCAGATACACGTCGCGATGCTTCGCCCGCGGCTGATCTGCGCCGATCAACCCGGCCATCACATGCAGTTTGCGATTGCCGAGCACGCGCGTGTAATCGAGCGCGGTTTCGATGCTGCGGCGAAATTCGTCTTCACGCCCCGGCAGCGAAGCAATGCCGCGTTCGCCCGCGGCCCAGTCGCCAGGCGGCGCATTGAAAAGCGCCTGAGTCAGGCCGTTCGATTCGAGCCGCGCCTTGATTTCCCCTGCACGGAAATCGTAGGGAAACAGAAACTCCACCGCCTTGAAGCCGTCTTTTGCAGCAGCGGCGAAACGGTCGAGGAAAGCGTGCTCGTTGTACATCATGGTCAGGTTGGCAGCAAAGCGAGGCATGGCAGCAACTCCTTTAAAACGGTTTCGTTCGGTGTGCGGAAGCAGCCATGAATGCGTGCTCCGCATACAAAATTTCACGACAGCGTATGCGTCTACCAGCGCGCGCCGAACACAGTTCGCAGTTCTTCGAGCGCCGTATCGTCGAGCGGCGCGGGTCGCGGGTTTGTCATCAGCCACAGGCGCGCGGTCTCTTCGAGCTCCTCAAGCGCATACGACGCTTGCGCCACCGAGCGCTCCCACACCACCGGGCCGAGGCGCTCGAGCAACACCGCACGAACGGTGCCGGCGAGTGCGGCGATCTGCTCGGCCACTTGCGGGTCGCCGGGGCGCTTATAACGAATCAGAGGGACGTGACCCACTTTCATCACGTAGTACGGCGTGATGGGCGGCAGAACATCGTCGTCGTGCCATACACCGGCGAGCGTCAACGCAACCAGATGCGTCGAATGCGTATGGACAATGCCGCCTGCCTCGCTGTTGCGTGCATAGATGCCCCGATGCAACGCCAGCGTTTTCGACGGCTTGCCGCCGGACACCGCATTGCCCGCGAAATCGACCTTGGCGATATCGGCGGGATCGAGCCGGCCGAGGCAGGCATCGGTCGGCGTGATCAGCCAGCCGTCGTCAAGGCGCGCGCTGATGTTGCCCGCGCTGCCCACCGTGTAGCCGCGTTGATAGAGGCTCGCTCCGGTCACGCAGATTTCTTCACGCACGCGTGCTTCGTTCGTCGTGTGGAGTGCGGGTGTGCCGGTCATTGCACGCCTCCATCGAGGTGACGGAGTGCCTTTTCGAAAAAGTCGGTTGTGCCGAAGTTGCCGGATTTCAACGCGAGCGCAAGCGGCTCGGCGTCCGTCGTTGCGGTGGCGGGCACGCCGGGATCGATCTGCGCGCCAATCCGCAACGTGCGCACGTCGAGCGCCTGCACGACGGCACCCGAAGTTTCACCGCCCGCCACCACGAACTTGCGCACGCCGCGTTCGCGCAAACCGCGTGCGATCGACGCCAGCGTGGATTCGACCAGGTGTCCCGCTTCGTTGACGCCGAGCTCGCGTTGCACCGCTTTGACTTCGTCGGGCGTGGCCGTGGCGTAGATCAACACGGGCTCGGCTTTATCCAGGTACGGCTCGGCAAAGGCCAGTGCCTGCTCGACCACCCGCTCGCCACGCGCCGCCGCTAGCGGATCAATGCGGAACGCGGGCCGTGTTTCGCGCCAGGCTGCCACTTGCGCGTTGGTCGCTTTCGAAGCGCTGCCGGCCAGCACCGCCGACAGTCCTTCGACACGCGGCAATTGCGCGGCATCGTTGCCTTGCGCAAGCAAGCCGGCGCGACGGAAATTGGCAGGCAGGCCTAGCGCGACACCGGAGCCACCCGTAATCAGCGTAAAGTCGGCACATGCCTCGCCGAGCACATAAAGATCCGCGTCCGATACGGCGTCGGCAATCGCTATTCGCATGCCGTCGCCGCGAAGCGCAGCGAAAGACTCGCGTACTGCCGACACGCCTTTCGCCACCGCGTCATAACGCACGAGGCCGACTTTCGATCCGGTCTGCCGCTGCAGCACGCGCACGAGGTTCGCATCACGCATCGGCGTCAGCGGATGGTTTTCCATGCCCGATTCGTTCAGCAAGGTATCGTCGACGAACAGATAGCCGCGATAGATCGTGCGGCCGTTCTCGGGAAACGCCGGGCAGGCAATCGTGAAAGCCGTTGCGTCAACCTTTGCGGATAATGCGTCGAGCAAGGCGCCCGTGACCGGGCCAATATTTCCGGCGTCGGTCGAATCGAACGTCGAGCAGTATTTGAAGAAGAACTGACGGCATCCTTGCGAGCGCAACCAGTCGAGCGCGGCGAGCGATTGCGCGACCGCATCGGCGGCGGGGATCGTGCGCGATTTCAGCGCGACGACCAGCGCGTCGGCTTCGACGGCATCGTTCGACGCGGGCACGTCGATGGTCTGCACCGTGCGCATGCCGCCGCGCACCAGCATGTTGGCGAGATCGGTGGCGCCGGTGAAATCGTCGGCGATGCAGCCGAGCAGCGCGCGTCTGGACGGAGTGGTCATGGCAGGCTCCGCGCTTACTTCGCCACCGGCAAGTCAATGCCGGGGAAAATCTTGATCACCGCGGAATCGTCCTCGCCGCCATGCCCCGCGGTCGACGCCATCATGAACATCTGATGCGCCGCTGCCGACAAAGGCAACGGGAATTTCGAGCGGCGCGCGGTATCGAGCACCAGACCGAGATCCTTCACGAAGATGTCAACTGCCGAGAGCGGCGTGTAATCGCCGCTCAGAATATGCGGCACGCGGTTCTCGAACATCCACGAATTGCCCGCGCTGTGCGTGATGACCTCGTACAGCGCATCAGGATCGACGCCTTCGCGCAAACCGAGCGCCATCGCCTCGGCGGCCACGGCGATATGCACGCCGGCCAGCAACTGATTGATGATCTTCACCTTCGAACCCGCGCCATGCGCCGAGCCCAGCCGATAGACCTTGCCCGCCATCGCGGCCAGCACGTCCTCGCACGCGGCATAGGCGGCGTCCGGGCCGGACGTCATCATCGTCATTTCGCCGGACGCGGCGCGCGCCGCGCCACCGGACACCGGCGCGTCGAGCATCTGCACACCGGCCGCTTCGACGCGCTTGCCGAGTTCGATCGCGAAGTCCGGTGCGACGGTCGCGCTTGCAATCACCACGCTGCCGGGTTTCATCACGGCGACCGCGCCTTGCGCGCCGAATAGCACCGCTTCGGTTTGGGCGGCATTCACGACCAGTGTGACGACCACCTCGCATTGCGCACCGAGTTCGGCGGGCGACGCACAGCCGACGCCGCCTGCCGCCACGAACGCCTGCAGGATCTCGCTGCGCAGATCGCACGCGTGGACCTGAAAGCCCGCGCCCAGCAGCGAGCGCGCGACGCCCATGCCCATCGCCCCGAGACCGATAACGCCGACATTTCTGGACATGCCTGACCTCTATATGGGTTCGCCGCGAGCGCCCGATGAAACCCGACCGGGCAACGCGCTCCGGCTTGGTTCAGTTCAACAAATGCCCGCATCGGCGAGCCGCCGTGCCGCATTGTTCATATGCGCGCTCGCCGCATTGCGCGCCGCCATCGAATCGCCAGCCCTGATCGCCGCGACGATGGCCGCGTGCTCTTCGTGCACCTGACGTGAGAAGTCATCGCGCAGCGCTTCGTTGCGACGGGTGACCAGGGTGCCGGCCTCGAGGTACTGATTCAGGAAGGTGAGTGTTTTGAGGAAATACGGATTACCGGTGGCCGCAGCGATTGCGCGATGGAAAGCAACGTCTTCGGCGACGCCGTTCTCGCCTTCGGCCACTGCTTCGTCGATCTTTGCGAGGGCGGCGTCGATCGACATCATGTCCGCGTCGCTGCGGCGCATGGCAGCTTCCGAGGCAACCTCCGCCTCGATCGCCCGCCGCAGCGCGAGGATTTGCAGCACCGAGCCTGTTTCAACGGCTTCCGCATAGTCGATGCGCAGCGGCCGGATCGCACCATGGGCAGCAATAAACACACCGCTGCCCTGGCGCGGTTCGACCACGCCTTCGTTTTTCAGCCGTGAAATCGCCTCGCGGATCACCGTGCGGCTCACGCCGAACTGCTGCGCCAGCACCGCCTCGGTCGGCAGCTTGCCGACGCGCGCGAAGGTGCCTTTGTCGATCTGCTTGAGCAACTGTTGCGCGACGGTATCGCTCAGCGCCCGGGCAGGAATCTTGTCGAACATGGGTGCCCCGATGAATCAGGTTGTCGGGTCATCATACAAATTTGAGGCTCCGACGGCATCGATGCAAACCCTGAGTTTTCCGGGCACGGTCGCGCGAAGTCTACGGCGCACGCGCCGTAACGACTATCGAACATGCGTCGGCGACGGCGCTCCTATCCCTTCATTGGCGGCTGCACAGAATCGAATATCTGCCCACGGTCATACACGAGCAGGAATACGCACCCCGTTTCACTCCTGAACCCGTGATCGACGGTTCCCGCGCCGGCAATGCCAACCCATCCTGCTGACAGCGTCTCGCCGTTCTGAACAGCCTGCCCCTCGAGCATGTAAATGAATTCCGGCCCGGTATGGAAATGGTCCGGAAAGCTCACGCCCGGTGCGAATTTCACTAACTGAATAGCACGGCCGTCCGCGGTGCCGAGGTTTTTGACTTCAACACCTGGGGCGACAGCCGACCGCTGCCATGGGACCGCTTCGCTGTCGCGGCGGCTAAAGGAGGGAAATGCGGCGATCTCTTTCATCTGGATGTCCCGGCGACGTTAATGCCCCAAGCCTGAAAGGCCGTGAAACGCCCTGACTACGTGATCTCGTGCGCAAGCACGGCGATCGACCATGCTAGGCTACGCGTAGAAATGTCCCGCGTGGTATAAATTGCGGCGTCGGGAAAAGAAACATCGAAAGTTCAAGTTGCCTGAATATCCGCGTCCCCTCCGTCGTTTAGGTTAAACGCAGGCGATATAAGGTGGATCGATGATCGACGTTATCCAGCGTATTGTCCGGCAGCGGCGCCTGTACGTCGCGCTATGCGGCTGCGCCGCAGCCGCCGGCTGCATGGTCGGTCCCGATTACCGTACTCCCCCCGCGCCCGCTACCGACAGCTACACTGCCTCGCCATTGCCCGAACAGACGGCCTCCTCTCCAGGGGCGGCCGGCCTGCCGCAGCGCTTTGTGCCGGGACAGGATATTCCCGCCGCCTGGTGGGCGCTCTTCCATTGCGAACCGCTCGACGCGCTGATCCGCCAGGCGCTCGTCAACAGTCCAAACATCACCGCGGCGCAAGCCGCATTGCGGCAGGCACGCGAAAACTTCTCGGCACAAGCCGGCGGCACCCTTCTGCCAAGCGTCGACGCGCAACTTGGCGCCACGCGCGAAAAACTGAACGGCATAGCATTTGGCCAACCCGGCGTGGTCGATGAGTTCAATCTGTACAACGCATCGGTGAACGTGTCGTACAAACTCGACGTGTTCGGCGGCTCGCGGCGCGAGCTCGAAGCGCTGCACGCGCAAATCGATTACCAGCGTTTCCAGTTGCAGGCCGCCTATCTCGCGATGTCCGCGAACATCGTGACCGCGGCCGTCAAGGAAGCGTCGTTGCGCGCGCAGATCGAGGCAACCGAGCGGATCGCCGCCGAAGAAGACGAGCAACTCGGCGTACTCGGCAAGCAGTTCGAACTGGGGGGCGTGGGCCGCACGGCGGTGCTGGCGCAGCAAACCCTCCTCGCGCAGACACGCGCCACGCTGCCGCCGCTGCAACAGCAACTCGACCAGACGCGCCACCAGCTCGCCGTGCTCGCCGGCCAATTGCCCAGCGACGCCACATTGCCTGAATTCAGGCTCGAGATGTTTTCGTTGCCCGAAACGCTGCCCGTGAGCCTGCCGTCGGCACTGGTGCAGCAGCGTCCCGACATCCTCGCCGCCGACGCCGTGCTCCATCAGGCCAGCGCGCAAATCGGCGTGGCGACCGCGGCGATGTATCCGCAGATCACGCTGTCCGCCAGCTACGGCGCCGAGGCCTTGACGCCGGCCCAGGTGTTCAAGGCCGGCAGCACGATCTGGAGCCTGGGCGCGGGCCTGCTGCAACCGGTCTTCCACGGCGGGCAACTGAGCGCGCAGAAGCGCGCGGCCGAGGCGGCGTACGAGCAAGCCGGTGCGCAATATCGTGAAACGGTGCTGCTGGCGTTCCAGAACGTCGCGGACTCGCTGCGCGCGCTCGATCACGACGCGACCGGTCTGAAAGCGCAAACGGACGCCTGGCGCTCGGCCAGCGATTCGCTGGAACTCACGCGCGGGCAGTATCGCGTCGGCGGTGTGAGCTACCTGGCGCTGCTCGATGCCCAACGCCAGTACCAGCAAACGGTGGTGAGCCTCGCGCAGGCACAGGCCTCCCGCTACGCCGACACCGCGGCCCTCTTCCAGGCGCTCGGTGGCGGCTGGTGGAACGCCGCTGCGCCGACCGCCGCCACAACGACGCAATGACGCAATGACCGACGCATTGACATAGCCAGACAGAACGCTCGCCGTACCGCTCTTTGCAACACGCGCTGTCAGACACGAAGGCATGCAAAGTCCGGCGCTTCGCCCAATGCCGTGCAAGGACATCACGATGACCGAAAGAAAACCGATGACGAAGCGGATGGTGATCATGCTGATCTGTGTCGGCCTGCTGCTGGCCGCACTCGTCGGCTTCAACCAGTTCCGCTCGTATATGTTCGCCAAGTTCATGGCGGGCAACGCGGCGCCGCCCGCCACCGTTTCGGCGGTCGTCGCCGGTTATCAATCGTGGCAGCCGCAGCTGGCGGCGGTCGGCAGCTTACGCGCCGTGCGCGGCGTCGACGTCACCACCGAAGTCGCGGGCCTCGTGCGCGAGGTGGCGTTCAGTTCGGGGCAGGAAGCGAAGGCCGGGCAAGTCCTCGTCAGACTCAATGCCGACAGCGACGTGGCGCTGCTCCAGTCGCTCCAGGCCGCAGCGGAACTCGCGCAGACGGTCTACACGCGCGACAAGGCGCAGTACGACATCAAGGCCATCGCCAAGGCGCAGCTCGACGCCGACGCCGCCGATCTGAAGGGCAAGAAGGCGCAAGTCGCGCAACAGGCCGCGCTCGTCGACAAGAAGACGATCCGCGCACCGTTTGCGGGGCGCCTCGGCATCACCACGATCAATCCGGGCCAATACATCAATCCAGGCGATGCGATCGTCACGCTGCAAGCAATCGATCCGATCTACGCCGATTTCTACCTGCCGCAGCAGCAGCTCGGCCAGCTCGCGATCGGCCAGACCATCGTGGTCGACACCAACGCGTTCAGCGGGCAAACGTTCGTGGGCAAGATCCAGTCGCTCAGTCCGAAAGTCGACAGCACCACGCGCAACGTGCAGATCGAGGCGAGCGTAGACAATCACGAGCGCAAGCTGCTGCCGGGCATGTATGCGAACGTGAAAATCGACGCGGGCGCCGGACAGCGCTATCTGACGCTGCCGCAAACGGCTATCACCTACAACCCCTACGGCGCGACTGTATTCGTCGTTAAACCGGGCACGCAGCCCAACGCGCAGGGAGGCAAGACGCTGCCCGTCGCGCAGCAGGTGTTCGTCACGCCAGGACCGACGCGCGGCGATCAGGTTGCGATCCTCAAAGGCGTCGAGGCCGGCACGCAGGTCGTGACGAGCGGGCAGCTCAAGCTCAAGAACGGCACGCCACTCGTCATCAACAACAGCGTGCAGCCTTCGGACAGTCCAAACCCGACGCCGCAGGAACAATAGAGAGACCGCGCGATGACATTCACCGATCTCTTTATCCGGCGGCCCGTGCTTGCATCGGTCGTCAGCCTGTTGATTCTCGTGCTCGGACTGCGCTCGCTGGCCACACTGAAAGTCAGCCAGTATCCGCAAACCGAAAACGCTGTCGTGACGATCAGCACGGCCTACTACGGCGCGAACGCCGACACCATCGCCGGTTTCATTACGCAGCCGCTCGAGGCGGCAATCGCTCAGGCGCAAGGCATCGACTACATGTCGTCGACGAGCAGCACCGGCGTGTCGACCATTACGGCGACGCTGCGCCTGAACTATGACGCGAACCGCGCGCTGACCGAGATCAACACCCAGATCGGCTCGGTGCGCAACCAGTTGCCGCCGCAGGCGCAGCAGCCGGTGCTGACGGTACAGACCGGGCAGACCACGGACGCGATGTACATGGGTTTCTACAGCGACGTGCTGCCGAGCAACAACGTCACGGATTATCTGCTGCGCGTCATCAAGCCCAAGCTCGATTCGATCGAAGGCGTGCAAACGGCGGAAATCCTCGGCGGGCGGCAGTTCGCGTTACGTGCATGGCTCGATTCGACGCGGCTCGCCGCGCACGGCGTCACGGCAAGCGACGTCTTCACCGCGCTCGGCAACAACAACTACCTCGCGACACTCGGCACGACGAAGGGACAAATGGTCAGCGTCGACCTGAACGCGGGCACGGACCTGCATACCGTCGACGATTTCAAGCAACTCGTCATCAAGCAGAAAAACGGTGCGATCGTGCGCCTCGAAGATGTCGCGAACGTCGTACTCGGCGCCGACAGCTACGATTTCAACGTCGCGTTCAGCGGCAAGCGGTCGGTGTTCATCGGCATCAAGGTGGCGCCGGACGCCAACATCCTCGATGTCGCCAAACGCGTGAAGGCCGTGTTTCCAGGGCTGCAGAAGCAGTTTCCGACCGGCATGACCGGTGAGATCGTTTATGACGCGACCGATTTCGTCAACACGGCGATCGTCGAGGTGATCAAAACGCTGGTCGAGGCGCTGCTGATCGTCACGGCCGTGATTTTCCTGTTCCTTGGCAGCTTCCGCGCGGTCATCGTGCCGCTGATCGCGATGCCGTTGTCGCTCATCGGCACGTTCTTCGTGATGCAGTTGCTCGGCTATTCGATCAATCTGCTGACACTGCTCGCGCTCGTGCTCGCGATCGGGCTCGTCGTGGACGACGCGATCATCGTCGTCGAAAACGTCGATCGCCATATGAAGGAGGAAGGCAAGACGCCTTTCGACGCCGCACTGATCGCCGCACGCGAACTCGGCGGACCCATTCTCGCGATGACTGTCGTGCTGATCGCCGTATATGTGCCGATCGGTTTTCAGGGCGGCCTCACGGGCGCCCTCTTTACCGAGTTCGCCTTCTCGCTCGCCGGCGCGGTGACGGTGTCCGGTGTGATCGCGCTAACGCTGTCGCCGATGATGTGTTCGCGCTTCTTCCGTGCGGACCAGGAATCCGGGCGCTTCGCGCGTTTCGTCGACCGCCAGTTCGAACGCGTGCATCGTGGCTATGGCCGCCTGTTGCACTCCACACTCGACACCTGGCCCGTGTTCACCATCATGGGCGCGCTGTTGCTTTGCGGCACGGTCTACCTGTTCATGACGTCGAAAGCGGAACTCGCGCCGCAGGAGGATCAGGGCATCGTCCTGTCGCAGATCCAGGGGCCGCCGAACGCGACCATCCAGCAGATGCAGATGTACGCGGACCAGGTGTTCGATATTTCCAAGGCGCTGCCTGAATACGCGCAGATGTTCCAGCTCACGGGCGCGCCGACACTCAACCAGGGGATCGGCGGTGTGCTGTTCAAGACATGGGATCAGCGCAGCAAGGGCGCGACCGCCTTGCAGCAGGAATTGCAGCAGAAATGGAATCAGATTTCAGGCGCGCGCGTCGCGGCGTTCCAGTTTCCGCCGCTGCCGGGCTCGCAAGGCCTGCCGGTGCAATTCGTCATCAGCACGACCGAGCCGTTCGAGAACCTCAACGAAGTTTCGCAGGCAGTCCTGCAAAAAGCCCGCGAAAGTGGCATGTTTTTCTTCGTCGACAGCGATCTCAAGCTCGACAAGCCGGAAGCCACGCTCGTGGTCGACCGCGACAAGGTCGCCTCCCTCGGGCTCTCGCAAAGCGACGTCGGCCAGGCGCTCGGGTCGGCGCTCGGCGGCGGCTATGTCAACTACTTCTCGATCGCCGGCCGCTCGTACAAGGTGATTCCGCAGGTCCTGCAGACCGATCGTCTGAATCCTTCGCAGGTGCTCGATTACTACCTGCGCACGCCGGATGGCAGCGTCATGCCGGCTTCGACGATTGCGCACCTCGAACACAACGTCGTGCCGGAATCGATCAACCACTTCCAGCAACTCAACTCGGCGACGATCTCAGGCGTGATCGTGCCGGGCGTGTCGCAAGGCGAGGTGCTCGATTTTCTGCGCAAGGCGACGAGCCAGGTCGCACCGGCAGGTTATGCGGCAGACTACTCGGGCCAGTCGCGGCAGTTCGTGCAGGAATCGGGCGGCTTCGTCATCACGCTGCTGCTCGCCACGATCATCGTGTTCCTTGCGCTTGCTGCGCAATTCGAAAGTTTCCGCGACCCGATCGTGATCCTGGTTTCGGTGCCGATGGCGCTGTTCGGTGCGCTCATCTTCATCAACATCGGCTTGACGACGCTGAACATCTACACGCAGGTCGGGCTCGTTACGCTGATGGGGCTCGTCAGCAAACACGGCATTCTGATCGTCCAGTTCGCCAACGAGCTGCAACACGCCGGCAAGTCGAAGCGCGAAGCCCTGGAAGAAGCAGCGGCCGTGCGGCTACGCCCGATTCTGATGACCACCGCGGCGATGGTGCTTGGCGTCGTGCCGCTCGTGTTCGCCTCGGGCGCAGGCGCCGCCGGCCGCAATGCGATGGGGCTCGTGATCTTCACGGGGCTCTCGATCGGCACCCTTTTTACCCTGTTTGTGGTGCCTGCGATGTATATGTTCCTCGCCGCCGATCATCATCGGGACGCTGCCGCGCAGGAGGCGAGTTAGCGCTCAACCACCTTCCAGGCCAACAAATTGTTTATAATCAATGGGTTAAGAGCTTGGCGCAAAGCGGATTTCACTCGCGGCGACCGACGGTTGAAAGCGGGCAAAGTTGGCGAAACAGAAGGCTTACGCTATCGTCACGCCTTTGCAGTGCATCGCGCCGGCTGAAACGCGCGAACGCTACGCGCCCTTCTTCGAACGCATCTTTCAAGGTCCATGAGCAAAGCCCTGCCACCGCCTTCTGCCGTTCCTGTCAGCGCCGAACCGGCCGCGGACAAACCGGGCGACTCGTATGTGCAGTCATTTGCACGAGGCCTCTCGGTGATTCGCGCGTTCGATGCCACCCGCCCCGAACAAACGCTCACTGACGTCGCCGCGGCCACTGGCCTGACACGCGCCGGCGCACGCCGCATTCTGCTGACCCTGCAGACGCTCGGCTACGTGGAGGCTGACGGCCGCCTGTTCCGCCTCACGCCGAAGATTCTCGACCTCGGTTTCGCGTACCTGACCTCGATGCCGTTCTGGAACCTCGCCGAACCGGTGATGGAAAACCTGTCGTCGCAGGTTCACGAGAGTTGCTCGGCGGCCGTGCTCGACCGCACCGAGATCGTCTACGTGCTGCGCGTGCCGACGCACAAGATCATGACCATCAACCTGTCGATTGGCAGCCGCTTGCCGGCGTATTGCACGTCGATGGGCCGCGTGCTGCTGTCCGCGCTCGACGATGAAGCGCTCGAAGCGACCCTGAGTTCGACACCGCTCTACGCGCATACGCCGCGCACGGTGACCGACAAGGAAGAACTGAAAAAGCTGATCGCGCAGGTGCGCCGCCAGGGTTGGGCGATCGTCGACCAGGAGCTCGAAGGCGGTCTGATTTCCCTGTCCGCGCCGATTCGCAACCGCCAGGGGCGCGTGATCGCGGCGATGAACATCAGCGGTAACGCTCAGCGCAATTCGGCCAAGCAGATGGTGAAGGCGTTTCTGGAGCCGCTGCAGCAGGCTGCGCAGACAGTTTCGGAGATGGTGGCGCGACGCGGTTGATTGCGGTTGAGTGCGTCGGTGCCTTTGAAAGGCGCGCGTTTCTCGCACGCGCGCCCATTGCACCTATTGCGCCTGAGGCTCCTGGTTAGCAACCCATGCCCTTCACTGCCCCAGATACCGCTCCACCAGTCGCGTCCAGAACGCGGCGCCGACCGGCAGATTGCGGTCGTTGAAGTCGTAATGGGGGTTGTGCACCATGCAGCCGTCTTCGCCCACCCCGTTGCCGAGCCGCAGGAACGTGCCGGGCCGCTTTTGCAGCATGAAGGCGAAATCTTCGCTACCCATCAGGATGTCGGTTTGTTCGACCACTTTGTCGTCGCCAACCAGTTCGCGTGCCACCTGCACCGCGAAGTCCGTTTCGGCATCCGAATTGATCACCACCGGATAGCCTTCGATATACTCCACCACCGCCTTGCCGCCATAGCTCGCAGCCTGGCTTTCGGCGAGTTCGGTAATGCGTTTTTTCAACAGCGTGCGTACTTCGGGGCTGAATGAGCGCACGCTCAATTCCAGCTTCGCGCTGCTCGAAATCACGTTGTTCGCGGTGCCCGCATGCATCGAACCGACTGTCACCACCGCCGGCTGCGACGGGTCCACGTTACGCGCGACGATCGTCTGCAACGCCATCACGATGCTCGCCGCCACGACCACCGGATCGACCGTCAGATGCGGACGCGCCGCATGGCCGCCGACACCTTCGATCGTGATGATCGCCTTGTCGCCCGCCGACATGAACGGCCCCTTGCGGAACAGCATCACGCCCGGTTCCGCGCCCGGATGATTGTGCAGACCGAACACGGCGTCGCACGGAAAGCGCTCGAACAGGCCGTCGTTGATCATTTTCATCGCGCCGCTGTCGATACCGCTTTCTTCAGCCGGCTGAAAGTACAGATGCACGGTGCCCGAAAAATTGCGCGTGGAGGCAAGGTGTTGCGCGGCGCCGAGCAGCATGGTCGTGTGGCCGTCGTGGCCGCAGGCGTGCATCTTGCCGTGCGTGCCGCTCGCATACGGCAGCCCGGTTTGTTCGATGATCGGCAGCGCATCCATATCGGCGCGAATGCCGATGCTGCGTGTGCCGTTGCCCACCTTCAGCGTGCCCACCACGCCGGTTTGACCGACCCCGCGCGTAACCTGCCAGCCCCATTGTTCGAGCTTCTCCGCCACCAGTGCGCCGGTTTGCACTTCCTCGTAGGCCAATTCCGGATGGTGATGGATGTGATGGCGAATCTCGCGCAGGCTCTCGGTTGCAGGCGCCAGGTCGGACACTTCGGTAAAACGCGCGGCTTCGCTCATCTATCGCTCCATGGAATTCACGCCGCATGACGCGGCAAACAGACGAGCACTATAGCCACGCCCTCTTGTTCGAACAAGATACCGTTCTTTTTGGCATTATCTCGCTGCGCGATTTGCTGCTCACTGCGGCGGTGCTGCAGGGGGTACCGTGTTTGCAGGAAGCGACCCGGGACCCCATGGCGGCGGCCGGATAGTCGAGCCTAGCGAACGTGCGGAACACGGGAAACGTGGGAAATGTCGCGAACGTCAGTCTCCGCCTGCAAAAAAGCGATCAGCGCGTGCCCTGCGTCTTCCAGTGCCCCGGAGTTATCGATCGTTGTGCACCGCAGCCCCTCCGGCAATGAAAACGGCGCCCGCCGCGCAAGCCTGGCCGCAACCTGTTCTGCCGACTCACGCGCCCGCGCGCCGAGCCGCGCTTCGAGAATATGCGGCGCGGCGTCCACATGCACGACTTCCGTGCGCGGATAACGCGCCAGCGTATGCTGCAAATGCTGGCGCGAGCCGTTGACGACGACCGTGCAACCGCGCGCAAGCCATGCATCGATCTCGATACCGATCCCGTAGCGCAGCGAATGGCTCGACCATTCGAGCGCGAACAGACCGAGCACCGAACGCGCCGCGAATTCTTCGACGCTCAACGCAACGTGCTCTTCGCCGTTGCCGCTCGGCCGCGTGATGTAGCGATGCGCAAACAGAATCGGCTCGCCCATCAGACGGCTGCGTGCAAAACCCAGCAATGAATCCTTGCCCGCGCCGGACGGCCCCATTACATAAATAAAACGACCTGCCATTGTTATTTCACCTCGCGGGTCTGAAACGGCACGCGCTGCCACAAGACGAACGGCTCACCAGGCGCGGGCTCGACAAAGAGCGCCGCGTGATCGACCGCGAGCGGCCCAAGCGCGGGCGTTTGCGCCTGCCACCATGCAACCAGCGTTGCACGCTCACCAGCATCGGCAAGAGAACTGGACAGCGTCATGTGAAAACGGAATTCGTCGAAGACGTACGGATAGCCCCATTCGATCAGCAGCGCACGTTGCCGTTCACTCAACGGCGCGGCAAGACGGCGCGCGAGATCGGCCGCGGTGGGTCTCGCGCGCAGTGCATCGAGCGAGCGCATTGCACTTGCGGCAACAGCGCCAATGTTTGCTTCGCCGTTCTGATCCGCGGGACGCAGCGCGACGAAATCGCCGAGCGTTGCGGCTTCGACCGGCAACGCGAATGGGCTTTGCGTCTGCGCCCATTGACGCGTCGCTTCCAGCACATCCTGTTGAGTCACGCCTTCAGCGAGGCGGAACGGCGCGACCAGCGTGCCGTGCCAACCATAGCGACGCGGTGCTTCGGTCAGATCCGCCAGCGGACGCGTCAGACCCTCCGGTTGCGGCGATACACAACGCTCGCCGCTTTCCGCGTCACGCTCCAGCCACGCCGAACCGGCCCGCCACCACACCGAACCGCGCGACGGCGCGTAATACACCGCGAAACGTGCGCCGGTGCTCCATTCGACCTGATCGCCGGTGTTCCCCACCACGGCGCTCATACTTCGTGCTCCACCAGCAACTGCACACGGTCCGCCGCAAAATGCGTGAAGCCGTACTTGATCGGTGTGCCTTCCAGATCGACGTCGACGTTTTCGACCCACAACACCGGCTGCTGCCGGTTGATATTCAAACGCCGCGCCACTTCCGGTTCAGGCAACACGCTGCCGATACGGCTCCACTTACGCAGATAATCGGTTACGCCCAATTCGGCCATGGCCTTGGTAACGCCGCCGGTACGCTCCAGCACTTCCGGCAAACCCGGCAAACGCGCGGCCGGATACCAGTTGCGCGCGAACGTGAGCGGCACGCCGTCCGATTCGTGCAACGTCTCGATCCGGTAGACCGCGGCGCCCGCCCGCAAGCTGAGCGCCTTCGCCACATTCGGCTCGGCCTTCACGCGCGCGGACGACAACATCATGCCCGCCGCCGCATGATGCTGCTGCCGCAAGTTTTCTGTAAACCGCGTGCGCCGGCCAATCGAATAGTCGATCGCGCCGGGCTGCACGAACGTGCCACGCCCCTGCTCGACGCTGACGAGGCCCAATGCGGCAAGGCCGAGCATGGCCCGGCGCACGGTATGCCGGTTCACGTCGAAGCGTTTGGCCAGTTCGCCCTCGCTCGGCAAACGGCCGTCTTCGCCAAAGCCGCTCGCTGCAATTTCCGCTGCCAGAATCTGCTCGATCTGCCGCCAGACGGCAACGCCCGCGCCGCGTTCGAGCAGCGTGCCCGGCGTCGCGTTGTCGTTCGATGTCATGGTGCTGTCATTCCCTTGGGTTCAAATATTCGCTATGCCATGCATTGTAGTGCGCAAGCCGTGATGGAAATATGAAACGGTGACCACGCACGGCAACGCCCGGTAAGCATACCCCTAAACGTCTAGACGTTTAGATGAATAGATGCTTAAATGTCCACTCGCTGGATCAACAGGAATTTCGATGAGTGCCACTTCCGCCTCGCCTTCCTCCGCCATGCGGCGCGCATGGATGGCCGTGCTGGCCCGCACCCCGCGCGCCGATCTCGAAGCCGCGCTGCAACACGCGCTGCAAGGCGCTTCACCCCCCGCTTACGACTGGCTGCGACCACCCGAAATCGGCCTCGCGATGGTGCGCGGCCGCGTCGGCGGCAGCGGCGACCCGTTCAACCTCGGCGAAGCCACCGTCACGCGCGCCACGTTGCGTTTGCGCGTCACGGGTGATGCAACGCCAACCGTCGGCGTGGCGTGCCATCTGGGCCGCGACCGCCGCCGCGCCGAACTGGCAGCGCTTGCCGATGCGTTGCTGCAAATGCCCGAGCATCACACCGCCCTGCACCAGCAATTGATCGCACCGTTTGCCGAACAGCAAGCCGCGCAACTCGCCGAACGCAGACAGGACGTCGCGGCCACACGCGTCGAATTCTTCACGATGGTCAGAGGCGACTGATGGAAAACTCGCAGATTGCATTGTCTACCTTGACGCCCGGTTTCGCAGACCCGGTGCACGATACCCAGGCGGTATTCCGCACGCTTCTCGACGCGCTGTCGCGTCCGGGCACGGTGGGCGTCGTCGAAAAAGGCTTGCCAGAAGTGCGGGCCACTCGCGCCGCGCTCGCTGCCTTCGCCGCGCTGCTGACCCTGTGCGACTACGCCACGCCCGTATGGCTCGCGCAACCCGATACGGCACTGGGTTCGGCGCTGCGCTTTCATACCGGCGCGCCGCTCGTCGACGAACCGGGACTTGCCGCCTTCGCCTATATCCACGAAGCAGCTGCAATGCCGGCGCTGGAAAGCTTTGCACTCGGTGAAGCGGAGTCCCCTGAGCACTCGGTGACCTTGCTGATCCGCGTCGAAGCGTTGACAGGCGGCGCACCGATCGTGCTCAGCGGTCCCGGCATTCAGCACACCACGACGATTGCGCCGGTCGGTCTGCCCGAGCACTTCTGGCGCGAACGCGCCGCCCTCGCGCCGCTCTTTCCGTGCGGCATCGATTGTTATCTCGTCTGCGGCAGCACGTTGATCGGTCTGCCGCGCACAACTCAAGCGAAGGTGAACTGATGTACGTTGCCGTCAAGGGTGGTGAACGCGCGATCGAAGCGTCGTGGCGTCTGCTCGACAAGTCGCGCCGCGGCGATACGCGGCTTGCCGCACTCAGCGTCGCTCAGATTCGCGAGCAATTGCGCCTCGCCGTCGCGCGAGTGATGACTGAAGGTTCGGTCTACGACGAAGAACTCGCCGCGCTCGCGATCAAGCAGGCCGCGGGCGATCTGGTCGAAGCGATCTTTCTGCTGCGTGCGTATCGCACCACGTTGCCGCGCTTCGGTTATACGCAGGCGATCGACACTGAAGCCATGCAGGTCGAGCGCCGTATTTCAGCAACGTTCAAGGACGTGCCCGGCGGGCAATTGCTCGGTGCGACTTACGATTACACGCAACGTCTGCTGGATTTCGCGCTGCTTGCCGAAGGCGACGCCGGAACCGATACGGCTGCCGCCTCAACTTCCATTCAAGCCGCCCAGTGCGCAGCCGAAGCCATGCCGCGCGTGGTCACGCTGCTCGACAAGGAAGGTCTGATCGAACAGGAACGCCCCACGCCGGACGCGCCGGAACCCGGTGATCTCTCGCGCGAACCGCTCGCGTTTCCCGCGAGCCGCGCCACGCGGTTGCAGAATCTCGCGCGCGGCGACGAAGGCTTTCTGCTCGCCATGGGTTACGCCACGCAACGGGGCTACGCGCACACGCATCCGTTTGCCGGCGAGATCCGCTTTGGCACGATCGCCGTCGAAATGGAACTCGACGAACTGGGTGAAGCCGTTGAAATCGGCGACATCGACGTCACCGAATGCCAGATGATCAACCAGTTCGCCGGCAGCGGAGAGGTGCCGCCTACTTTCACGCAAGGCTATGGTCTCGCGTTCGGACACTCGGAACGCAAAGCGATGGCCATGGCGCTCGTGGATCGCGCGTTGCGCGCCGAGGAACTCGGCGAAACGCTCGCCTCGCCGACGCAGGACATCGAATTCATGCTCTCGCATAGCGATAACGTCGAAGCCTCCGGCTTCGTTCAGCATCTGAAATTGCCTCACTACGTCGACTTTCAGTCGGAACTCGAACTCGTGCGGCGACTGCGGGCGCAACACAACGCAGAGGGCCAGGATCTGCGCAAGGATCACGATCAGCAGGAGCAAGCCGCATGAACGCGCCGGCCACATCTCACACCACCGCGTCGTACGACAGCGCCGCGGAAGGCTACAACTTCGCCTACCTCGACGAACAGACCAAGCGCATGCTGCGCCGCGCGTTGCTCAAGGCCGTTGCCGTGCCAGGCTATCAGGTACCGTTCGGCTCGCGGGAAATGCCCCTGCCGTACGGCTGGGGCACGGGCGGCATTCAGGTGACCGCGGCGATCATCGGCAGCAACGATACGCTGAAGGTCATCGATCAGGGTTCCGACGAAACCACCAACGCGGTCAACATCCGCCGCTTCTTCGCGCGCACCACGGGCGTAGCGACCACGCGCCGCACGACCGAAGCGACGATCATCCAGACACGCCACCGGATTCCGGAAGCGCCGCTCACCGACAGGCAGATTCTGGTCTATCAGGTACCGATGCCCGAACCGCTGTTCAGGCTGGAGCCGCGCGCCACGGAATGCAAGAAGCTGCACGCACTGGCTGATTACGGTTTGATCAGCGTGAAGCTGTACGAGGACATCGTGCATCACGGCAGCATCGCCACCACGTACGACTACCCGGTGATCGTCAACAACCGCTATCTGAGTTCGCCGTCGCCGATTCCGAAGTTCGACAACCCGAAGATGCATATGAACCCCGCGCTGCAACTGTTCGGCGCCGGCCGCGAACGGCGCATTCACGCGATCCCGCCGTACACACCCGTGCGCAGTCTCGACTTCGACGACCATCCGTTCGAAGTGCAGAAGTGGCAGCACGCGTGCGCGCTGTGCGGATCGACGGAAAGCTTCCTCGACGAAATGATCGTCGACGATGCCGGCAAGCGCATGTTCGTCTGCTCGGATAGCGACTACTGCCACGAACGCCGCGGCGATCAGGACCTCGAGTTGCCGGCCTACGAAGCGCGCAAAGGAGAAACCGCATGACGCCGCTGTTGAGCGCCCGCTCGCTCACCAAACAATTTGGCGGCCGCAACGGCTGCAGGAATGTCAGCTTCGATCTGTATCCGGGCGAAGTGTTGTGCATCGTCGGCGAATCCGGCTCGGGCAAAACTACTTTGCTCAATGCGCTCGCCCTGAAAACCGAAACCGATAGCGGCTCGCTCCACTACACGGCCACGCATGGCGAAAAGCTCGATCTGCTCGCCTTGTCCGAACCGCGCCGCCGCCTGTTGATGCGCACCGAGTGGGGCTTCGTGCAGCAGAATCCGCGCGACGGCCTGCGCAGCGGCGTCTCCGCCGGCGCGAATATCGGCGAGCCGTTGATGGCCGTCGGCGCCCGCCATTACGGCGACATCCGCCACACCGCAACGCAGTGGATGGAGCGCGTCGAACTCGACGCCACCCGCATCGACGAATTTCCCTCGGCGTTTTCCGGCGGCATGCAGCAGCGTTTGCAGATCGCGCGCAATCTCGTCACCGGTCCGCGCCTCGTCTTCATGGACGAGCCGACCGCCGGTCTCGACGTCTCCGTGCAGGCGCGTCTGCTCGATTTACTGCGCACGTTGACGTCCACGTTGCATCTGTCGGTGCTGATCGTCACGCACGATATCGGCGTGGCGCGACTGCTCGCGCATCGTTTGATGGTCATGCAAGGCGGCGAAGTGGTCGAGTCGGGCCTGACGGACCAGGTGCTCGACGATCCGCAGCATCCGTACACGCAAACGCTGGTTTCCTCGGTTCTGCCGGTTTGAGGCTCACAATGCGATCCATTGAAACAAGCAAGGAATTCCACGCTACTGAACGCGCGTTCATCGAGAACAATGCACTGATGCTGCGCGCGGTCGGCATCGGCAAGACCTTCACGCTGCACGGCCAGGGCGGCGTGCAGATCGAAGCGCTCGCGGGCGTGTCGCTCGATGTCGAGCGCGGCGAGTGCGTCGTGCTGATCGGACCTTCAGGCGCGGGCAAGAGTACGCTGCTGCGCTGTCTGTACGGCAACTACCTGGCCAGCGCGGGCTCGATCGCTATTCGCGATGCGGCGGCGGATGACGCGCCGGCTGTGTCGATCACCGGAGCTGAGCCGCACGACGTGTTGCGCCTGCGCCGCGGCGTGGTCGGCTACGTCAGCCAGTTTCTGCGCGTGATTCCGCGCGTGCCGACGCTCACGCTCGTCGCCGAACCGCTGCTGTCGCGCGGCGTGGCCGAAGACGAAGCCCGTGCGCGTGCTGCTGCCCTGCTGGCGAGATTGAACGTGCCCGAGCGACTCTGGTCGCTCGCGCCCGCCACCTTCTCCGGCGGCGAACAGCAGCGCGTGAACATCGCCCGCGGTTTGATCGCAGAGCATCCGCTGCTGCTGCTCGACGAGCCCACTGCCTCGCTCGACGCGGAGAACCGCGACGTGGTCGCCGATCTGATCGTCGAAGCACGCAAGCGCGGCGCGGCGATCGTCGGCATCTTTCACGACGAAGATACCCGCAACAAGGTGGCCACACGCCGTCTTGAACTCCAGCCGCCGTCGCGTCCGCAGTTGCGTAACTAACTGACACGAAACGGCACTAAACTGAACCACTTAGCTGAAACATTGAGTCAAGCACCGGGTCGAAACACTGCGTGCAAGATTCAGGACAGACTACGGAGCAAGTCGATGTTGATCAGGAACGCTCGCATCGTGACGCGAGACGAAGTATTTACCGGTGTGATACGCATCGAAGACGGCGTGATTCGCGACGTCGAGCGTGGCACGACCTCGGCGCGCGAAGCGGAAGATTGGGAAGGCGACTATCTGTTGCCGGGTCTGATCGAACTGCACACGGACAACCTCGAGAAGCATCTCGTGCCGCGTCCGGGCGTGCAATGGAATACCGATGCCGCCTTCGTGATACACGACGCACAAGTGGCGGCGGCCGGCATCACCACGGTGTTCGACGCCCTCGCGATCGGTTCGCGCTCGAACGTAGGGCTGCGTGGCCGCGATATGCAAATGCAATGTGCCGCATCCCTCGCGCGATTCTCCGAGCGCAAGCTGCTGCGCGCCGAACACTTTCTGCATCTGCGCTGCGAAATCGCGACCGCCGACGTGGTCGAGTTGTTCGATTCGTTGTGCACGCATCCGCTGCTGCGGCTTGCCTCGGTCATGGATCACACGCCCGGCCAACGTCAATGGCACGACCGCGAACAATGGCGCCGCTTCCAGGAGCGCAACGGCAAGCTGACTGACGAACACGTGGCGACCGCGCTGGTCGAACTGTCCGTCGAACAGGAACGTTACGCCGACGCGCACCGCCGCGAGATCGTGGCACGCTGCAACCGGCTCGGCATCCCCGTGGCGAGCCATGACGACACGCTGATCGAGCACATCGAACAGGCCAAGGCCGAAGGCATCGTGCTGGCTGAATTCCCGACTACCCGCATCGCCGCCGAGGCGGCACGCGAGCACGGCATTTCGACCATCATGGGGGCGCCGAATATCGTGCGCGGCGGCTCGCATTCGGGCAACGTGTCGGCCCTCGAACTGGCGAAGGCGGACTTGCTCGATATCCTGTCCTCGGATTACGTGCCGTCCAGTTTGATGACGGCCGTGTTCGATCTGGTGAGCAAGGCCGGCTGGACCCTGCCGCGCGCCATGGCGACAGTTTCCGCCGAGCCGGCCCGCACGGCGGGTCTGCATGACCGCGGGGCGATTGAAGCGGGTTTGCGCGCGGACTTCGTGCGCGTCACGATGCTCGACACGCTGCCGGTGCCGCGCGCAACGTATCGCGCCGGAGCGCGGATTGTCTGACGATGTTGTTAGGCCTCGCTGGCTGCGGGCAGGAGCGGTTCGACCGCGGCCCAGCGTGTCCAGCGGGGTGTCTGATCAGGCGCTTCGACGCGAAGGGTGCGCGAGCCGTCGCCGAAAACCAGAGTTTCGATATTGAATGCGCTCCCCTCTTCAATGCCGGCGTCGCGCACGTGACCGGATTGGTAAGTGAAACTGAGATTGCCTTCGCGCAACAACTCGAGGTAGACGTCGAAGTCAGTCGTTGACGAACGTGTGGCCCAACGATTCAGGAGGGTGGCGGCGATTTCGGCGTCGTACATTCTGTACCTCTCTGGACATATGCCGTGCCCTGACTATAGCTGAAAAACAAGCATTGTGCTGCAGCGCACCATTGTTGATCTTTACTGCCCTTTACATGACCGCTCGCGCCCCGCTCAGACCCGCTCCACGAATCTCCTGCGTCATTTGTGCGTACAACGAGGCGCCCCGCATCGGCACGGTGCTAGCGGTAGCCTGCGCGCATCCTTTGCTCGGCGAAGTCATCGTGGTGGACGACGGTTCGACCGACGGCACCGCCGATGTGGTCGAGCGTTTTGCATCCGCGCAGCTGATCCGATGCCCCGAGAACCGCGGTAAAAGCGCCGCCATGGCAGCCGGCATCGCCGCCGCGCGTGGCGAACTGCTGATGCTGCTCGACGCCGACCTGAAAGGACTGACCGCCGAGAGCATCAGCGCGCTCGCCCTGCCCGTCCTGCAAGGCAGCGCTCAGGTGAGTATGAGCTTGCGCCAGAACAGCCTGCTGGCATTCCGCGCCATCGGACTCGATTTCGTCTCCGGCGAGCGCGTGGTCAAAAAAGCGCTGCTCAGCGAAGTTCTGCAGGAGGTTCACGGCTTGCCGCGCTTCGGGGTCGAAGTGTTCATGAACCGCCGCATCATCGCGCGCCGTCTGCCGATTGCGGTGACGCACTGGCCACACGTCACGCAGGCCCGCAAAACCGAGAAACTTGGCTACTGGAAGGGCATGCGTGCGGAATGGCGCATGATCGCGGACCTCCTGAAGGCGGTCTATCCGCTCGCGCTGATTTCACAGACCTTTCAAATGCTTCGCTTACGCAGTGAGCAGGACTCGCGCGCGAGTTTTGCGGCACGCATGCGCAAAGTGCCCGATACGGATAGTCCGCGCTGAAGCGCTTACCGAAGCCGGCGGATCCTGTGATCCGCAATGTGCCGCAATGTGCCGCACTGTGTCGCTCAAGCCCGGCCCTCGAGGTTTCAGTCGGCGGCCGAAAGTGGATTGCGCCCCCTCGTTGCAAGCGCAACGAAACCTGCCGCGCCCAGCGCCAAGGGGCTGTAAAGCGTCGCGAAACGCCACAGCACCAGCGCCGTCGCGATGCCTGCGCGGGGCACCCAGCTCGCAAACGCGGCAGCGAGAGCGATATCGCCGGTGCCGCCACCCGCGGGCACGCCGGTCCATAACGCAGCATGCAACACGACAGCCTGCACCGCCAGAACGAAACCCAAGGGCAGGCGGTAACCCAGTTCGCGCAAGATAAACCAGAGCGCGCCATAGCGCAGCAACCACTGCAGCGTCGTGAGCAGACACAACGCGGCAAGCCGCCACTTGGGCACGGCCACCAGTTCCAGCCATTGCCGGCGAACGCTGTGGAAAAACCGGCTCAATCTCGCGCGGCGCTCGTTGAGCCAATGAACGCGCCGTCCGGCGGCGTCCAATGCCGTCGCCACACGCCGGCGGTTCATCCAGCAGACGGCCATCAGGCATGCAGCGCCGGCCAGCCCGCCGAACACGAGCGGCGCGCTCGCGCGTGGAATCACTTGCGTCAGCGGCCCGAAGGCAAACAGCAGGGAAGCCGGTACGGCGGTCGTGAAGAACGCGAGATCGAGCGCCTGATCCGCGCCAACGACGGTCGTCGCCAGCGACCAGGATGCCCCGGCGCGTTGCAGCAGGCCAATGTTGACGCCGTAGCCCGCCGCGCCCAACGGAGACGCCAGGAACGCGAAATCGGTGGCCAGTGTGATGGCAAATGTGCGCAGGAAACTGATCCGGAAACCGAGCGCGGTCTGCATCAGATGCAGCTTGCCCGCCTTTGCCATCGCGCTGATCGCGGCACTCGCGGCAAGCGCGGCGAATACGTAGAGAGAGACGTTACGCAGCCCGGCGAACGCCGCGTGCGAATTGAGAACGAAAGGCGCGCCGACGGCGAGGCCGATACCGGCAAGCGCCACCAACACTGCCGCTTTACGCGTATGTGATCTGATCAACGAAGGCCTCAGCAAGTACAGCGTGGCCCTGCTTTCTCCGCACGATGCAGCATGCATGAGGCTGCGCGTTGCGTGAAACCCGGGCCGTCCGGGGGCCTCATGATAACCACGCGACGCTGCGTTTTCGTGACTAGCGATCGGCGAGCAGCGATTGGCGCGCGGACGGCAACTGTCCCCATCCGACCAGCACCTGCTGGATGCTGCGGGCGTAGGCGTCACGCTGCTTCGGAGTTTCCGAGTGGTACGCCCCGATCGCACGCCAGGTATTGC
The DNA here is from genome assembly GCF_902859805.1 of Paraburkholderia sediminicola. Classification (GTDB taxonomy): domain Bacteria; phylum Pseudomonadota; class Gammaproteobacteria; order Burkholderiales; family Burkholderiaceae; genus Paraburkholderia; species Paraburkholderia sediminicola. The sequence goes on from NZ_CADIKC010000001.1 coordinate 398,131, forward strand.
CGTATTTGACCATCTTCTGCTTCAGCAGCCACGCGGCCACGTAGACGTTCACACACGGATCGGTCAATGCGCGGTGCGGCACGCCTTCTCGAGCGAGGGCGCCGAAATGAATCGAATTGATCTGCAACTGGCCGACGTCGATCGAACCGTTCGCGTTCTGGTGGATCGCGTCTGGGTCGCCCTTCGATTCGTACCATGCAACCGCGCGCAATACCCAGGGATTGACGCCCTGGTACGCTGCGGCCTCATTGAAGCAATCGTCGGCCGCGTGGGCCGCGCCGCACATCGAAAGCCACGCTAACGCGGCACAGAAGAGTTTCAAGGACACGATTCATCCTTCCGCTTGATGGCGGCAAAAGTGGTGAGCTCCACACCGCGGCCGAATTACTTGGCCAACGCCAGATCGATTTGCCGTTGCACGGAGTCGAGGTACGTATGCGAAGCATCGGAGACGACGAGCCGGACAGCCGGCAGCGGCGCTCCTCTGCGCTCCTGCGTCTGGATCGGCGCACGCGACTTCTTTCGATGCGTCGCCGGCTTCACCGGCAAATCATCATCAGCGCCACTCGAAGGCGGCAGCATGGCAAGCGTGGGCAACGGCGGATAAACCTTGTCCGCCGCCGGAGGAAACGTGGCAGGAAACGCGCCGGCCGACTGCAGATCCGTTCCCGGCGGGGCCGCAAAAGCAGGCGCGGCGAGCAGCATGGCCACCGTCAGTAAGGTGATTCGAAACATCACGATGGCCTCCTTCATTGCACCGTCCTGATCGACACGCTATAGGGCTGACCGAGACCCGCAGTTCGATTCTCGAAGCTCACCTTCGACATACGTTGCGCAGGCACACCCTTCCATACTGCCTGGTTCAGGTACGCGAAATCCTGACCCAGCGCAGTGACCAGCACGACCGTAGACTGCTGTTGCGCGGCAGCCAGTGCGCCTGCCTTGGTCAGCACGGCGGTGAGTTGCGGGTCATGCGCCCCAAGTGCATCCGGCGGAATCTCGAAGCTGATGACTTCGTTGGGCGCCTTGTCCGTGTGCGCGGCATTCTGCGCAGGCATCTGTGCGCACCCGGCCAGCGCGAGAACGGCTACCAAAAACCACACCTGTCGCTTCACACCCGTCTCCAGTCAATCCCGTTGCTATAGAGATGTTTTCGGCAGGCTCACGGGAAAAGTTGATAGGTCGAAAACGCGTCCGCGAAAATCAAAAAGAGTTACCTCAAGATCGGCGCAAACGATTGCTTCGACGCTCGATGAAGCGTCGAACGAGGCGAAGTTGCCTCGCGTTTGGAGGGGATTATTCGTATGAGGATTGTGCGCTGGAGAGGCCGCGGGACGGGGCTTCGAGCGTCAAGCCTGGGTGAAATTGGCAAGCACAGCGGGAGGGCTATGCCTCTGCCGTAATGTGATCGTAAGCGAGCAAGCCGGCCGCCTACCCGCGCATCGGTCTAAGTCGACAGCGGCACGCGTTCCGGTTCGTCCGCATCGAACCACGCCGGATTGCGCTCCGCAATCGGACCAAGCGACACCAGAATCTCGCGCAGGTGACTACGCATCGCTTCTTCAGCGGCGCCCGGATCGTGGGCGCGCAGGCCGGCCAGAATCTTCGCGTGCTGCTTGATCAGCAGATCGAGCGGCGATACTTCGGGCAAGCTCAGGTAGCGCACCCGGTCCATCTGCGCCTTGATGTCCTGAATCGTTTCCCATGCCGCCGTGCAATCGATCGCCTGGGCAATCGCGTAATGAAACGCCTCGTCGAGTGCAAGGAAGGCGGCGGTGTCGTTCGATTTCGCCGCAAGCTTCTGGTCGCGAAGGTTGTCGGCCAGCGCCTGCAACTGCTCGTCCGTGATCGACACGGCTGCCTTCTTCACCACCGCTGTCTCGATCGCCTCGCGAATGAAGCGCCCTTCCCGCACCTGGCGCGGCGAAATGCGCTTCACGAAGGTGCCGCGCTGCGGCAACACCTGAAGCACACCCGCTTCGACCAGCTTGATGAATGCCTCCCGCACCGGTTGCCGCGACACCTGAAACATGTCGGACACTTCCTTCTCCGAAAGCGGCGTGCCCGGCACCAGTTGCCCGGCGAAAATTGCCTGACGCAGCGCGCGGAAAATCTGCTTGCCGATCGGCTCATGCGAGTCGAACGAGACGCTGGCGGCCAGATCCGGCAGTTCGACGCGCGCGCCGGCCTGCACGCTCACGCGACGTCTTGTACGGGGTGCAAGCGCGGCATCGGAGGAGAAAGAAGACGTGTTGGCGTGGAGGTTCTTGGTCGGCATCGGGTAATGCAGCGATTGAATTACGACAGGGACGGCACACACCGTGAATACCCACCAGGCTATCCACTAAAGTGTGCCGCACCATACTACCATGCACGTTTCATGTTTAAGGCACTCGCTCGCGGCTCGCGAATCCACACCAGCGAACACACCGCGCCGAGCACGGCAATCGCCCCCGCCAGCACGAACGCACTCGCGTAGTTGCCATGCGTCGCTTCGACAATGAAGCCTGTCACCGCGGGGCCGATCACGCCGGCCAGATTCGCCAGCAAGTGCACAAAACCGCCCGCGCCGCCGACGTGTTCGCGCGGCACGGTGTCCTGAATCACCGCCCAATACACGGCGCCCGTCACATACAGGAAGAAGATCGACACCGACATCAGCGCGACCGCGCTCTGAGTACTGGCAACACGCCCGGCCAACGCGACGCACACCGCCGCCGCGCCCAGACAGCTACTCAGCACGATCTTGCGCGACAGCAGCGGCTTGCCGGTCAGGCGCAAGATGAAGTCGGAGATGAAGCCACCTGCCGCGAGCCCGATGCTGCCGAGCAGCCATGGAATCACCGTAGCGAAACTCATGTCGCGCAGACTCAGGTGATGTGCTTCGGTCAGATAAGTCGGGAACCATGACAGGAAGAAAAACAGCACGTAGTTGTATGAGAAGAATGCGAAGGCGGTCGCGAGAATGATCGGCTTCTTCAGGAAGTGCCGCAGGCCGAGCCGCTCGCCGCCTGCTGAATGTGCGATCGCATGTTCGTCCGCCTGACCGGCGCGAATGAGTTCGATCTCGTCAGGCGTGACGCGCGAGTTTTCGTGCGGGTGTTCAGTGGTCGTTGCCGCCCACAATACAAGCCACAAGAGTCCCAGCAGCATGATCGCGACGAAGGCCCAGCGCCAGCCGAACTGCACCGCCATGAAGCCGACCACCGGTCCCGCCAGCGCACCGCCGAGCGGCGTGCCCGAACTGATCACGCCGATCGCGCTCGCGACTTCCTTGCGTGGGAACCAGTTGTTGACCATCTTGCTGTTCGACGAACTGAACGGGCCTTCGCCCATGCCGAACAGCACACGCAGCACGATCAGCGAACCGATGCCGGTGGCCAACGCCGTCGCGCCGCAGAACACCGACCACACGCCCATCGCGGTGCCGAACACGCGTTTCGCACCGACCTTGTCCGACAGCACGCCGCCGACAAAATTGAACAGCGCATAGCCGATGAAAAAGCTGCTGAACACGATGCCCATCTGCGCATGCGAGAAGTGCAGATCTTTCTGGATCAACGGTGCGGCAATCGACAGCGCCGCGCGGTCGAGATAGTTGATGACGCCGGCCAGAAACAGTAGCGCGACAACAAACCAGCGTTGACTCTTGATCATCAGGTGTCTCCTTCGGGTCGCCTCTTGATGGGCGTTCTGAATAGCTTAGGTAGCTTGATTGGCGCGGCAACGCGCTGCGCTCACGCAACGTCTCATGCCACGGGCGGTACTCAATCGAAGTTCAGATGCACCTTCATCGACTGCGAGCGGTCGAGCGCCACTTCGAACGCATGGTTCGCTTCGCTCATCGCGAATGCATGCGTCATGAGCGGTCGCAAGTCGACTTTGCCGGAAGCGATTTCATCGGCGGCGATGGCGTATTCGCCGGTGAAGCGGAACGAGCCCTGATAGCGCAGTTCCTTCGACATCACCAGGTTCGCCGCCACCGGCGACTGACCGGCCGGCAGATTGCCCACCTGAATCACCGTGCCGCCGGCTCGTGCAGCACGCAGCGCCGTATCGAGTCCGGCGGGACTGCCCGATGCCTCGATGACCACGTCGAACGTGCCGCGTTGCGCGGACCATTGATCGATCGTGGCGCTATCTGTCGCATTCACGATCTGATCCGCACCGAGTTGCTGCGCAACCTGCAATGCCCGATCCGAAAGATCCAGCGCGACCAGGCGATGAGCACCGGCGCGGCGCGCCACGCTCAGCAGAATGCAACCGATCGGCCCGCAACCTACCAGCAAGACGCTCGCGCCGACAAGCGAGCCCGCCTGCTTCACCGCATGCAATGCAACGGCAAGCGGTTCGGCCATCGACGCCTGCGCAAAATCGACGCCATCCGGCACCGGTACGCATTGCCGCGCCGCGACGACGATGTACTGGCGGAACATGCCCTGCGTGTGCGGGAACGTCGATGCACTGCCCATGAAGCGCATGTTCAGACAATGATTAGGCATCCCGCCGATGCAAAAGCGGCACGTCCCGCAGGCCAATCCCGGATTGACGGCAACACGCTGCCCGGGTGTCAGACGGCTCTCTGCGCTCACACCCTCGCCGAGCGAATCGATCTCGCCGGCCACTTCATGTCCGAGCACGAACGGCTCGCGCACCGCGAAATCGCCGCTCTTGCCTTTGAAGTAATACGACAGATCGGAGCCGCAAATGCCGCCGGCGCGCACGCGTACTCGCACCTGGCCGGGGCCGGGTACAGGCGGCTCGACTTCGTCGATACGGATCAGTTTGGGTTCGTGAAGTACGGCTGCGAGCATGAAGGACTCCGGTATGACAAAGGTCTCGCGCTCAGTGCCGCGCGAAAGAAGACGAAGATGAGGACGCGAGGGCTTGCGCTGCCGCATGGGCTTCTACCGGTTCGCCGCCGCCCCAATCGTGGAGATCGCCGCCGCGGCGTAAAGGCGCGGTTTCCGGCAAAGCAAAAAGCGATACCGCCGATACAATGCCGAGCACGGCCACGTAGACGATCAATGCAAGCGAATTGCCATGCGTGACCTGAATGAGTTTGACGGCCAGCAGTCCGAGCACGCCGCTGCCGAGCAACGAGCCGATCTGCCAGATCAGCGCGATACCGCTACAACGTATGCGCGCGGGGAACAGTTCGGGGAACAGCGCCGCTTGCGGTGCATAGCAAAGACTGTGGCCCACGCTGATGGCGAGGATCATCACGAGCTGGATCGCCGCACGATTGCCGCTATCGATCGCCATGAAGAACGGCACCACCAGCGCCACGTGCAATAACGCACCGGCAATAAAGGTCGGCCGCCGTCCGATGCGATCGGACAGCGCACCGGCGAGCGGAATCGTGACGAGCTCGAGCGCGACCGCGACAATCACCGTTTCGAGCAGCATGCTTTGCGCAATGCCGTGTGCCTTGCCGTAGGCGAGCACGATCATGGTGTACATCGCAAAGGCGCAAGCTTCGATCAGTTTCGCGCCGACACCTTTGACAATTGTCGGGCCGAACTGCCGCACCACTTCCACCACGGGGCGCGAGGCCACCGCCTTGGTGCGTTGGATCGTCGCGAAGATCGGCGACTCTTCGGTGCGCAAACGGATATAGAGGCCCACGGCAACCAGCAACGCGCTGGCGAGAAACGGAATGCGCCAGCCCCAGTCGAGCAGTTGCGCCTGTGTCAACGTCGCGCTGAGCAATGCGAACAGGCCCGACGGAATCAGAAAACCGGCCGGCGCACCGAGTTGCACGAGACTCGCGAAGAAACCACGCCGCGCAGGCGGTGCATATTCCGCCGTGAGCAACACGGCGCCTGCCTGCTCGCCACCCACGCCGAAGCCTTGCAACACGCGAATAACGATCAGCGCGATCGGCGCCCAGATCCCGATCGACTGATAGTCCGGCAGCAGGCCGATCACGAACGTCCCCAAGCCGACAATCAGGATCGTCACGATCAAGGCCTTCTTGCGGCCGACGCGATCGCCGAAATGCCCGAACACGATGCCGCCCAGCGGCCGCGCCAGAAAGCCGACCGCGTAGGTGGCGAAAGCGGCGAGCGTGCCGATCAGCGGGTCGGCGGAAGGAAAGAATTTCTGGCCGAACACCAGCACGGCAGCTGTGCCGTAGACAAAGAAGTCGTAGTACTCGGCCGCCGTGCCGATGGTCGAGGCGAACGCCACGCGACGCAGCATGGCAGTGCTGGCCGGCGCGGCGGCTTGCGGACGTGCTGGGTTCACGCGTGTCTCCATGATTTTGTAGTTGGGGTCAGTCGAGCGAAATCAGCTCACCAGTTCCACAGCGTTCCGTCTTCGAGACGCGCGACCGGCAGATACGCCGAGTCGTAGGGATACCGCGCGGCCACTGCTTCGTCGATGTCGACGCCGTGGCCCGGGGTTTCTCCCGGATGCATCATGCCGCGCTCGAAGCGCCATGCATGCGGGAATACGTCGAGCGCTTCTGGCGGAAAGCCCATGTATTCCTGCACGCCGAAATTCGGCACCCACAGATCGAAGTGCAGCGCCGCGCCCATGCACACCGGCGACAGATCCGACGGCCCGTGACAACCGGTTCGCACCTGATACAGCGAAGCAAAATCCGCAATGCGCCGCAGATGCGTAATACCGCCTGCGTGCGTCAAGGTCGCGCGGATATAGTCGATCAACTGCTCCTCGATCAACTGTTTGCAATCCCAGATGCTGTTGAAAATTTCGCCGACGGCAATCGGCGTGACCGTATGCTCGCGAATCAGCCGGAAGCCGGCCTGGTTTTCGGCAGGCGTTGGGTCTTCCATCCAGAACAGGCGATACGGCTCGACCGCTTTGCCGAGACGCGCGGCTTCGATCGGCGTCAAACGGTGGTGGACGTCATGCAGCAAATGCGTATCGAAGCCGAATTTGTCGCGCACTGCTTCGAAGAGTTTAGGCACGAAGTCGAGATACTTTTCCGACGACCAGCTCTGCTCCTCGACCGCGCCCTTGGTAGCCGGCTCATACATGCCACTGCCTTTCGACACGCCATACACCGAGCGCATATTCGGCACGCCGCATTGAATGCGAATGGCCTGATAGCCGGCTTCGATGTGTTCCGCGTAACGGTCGAGTGCTTCGGGAATGTCGCGGCCGGTGGCGTGGCCGTACACCATCACGCCCTCTCGCGAGGCGCCGCCAAGCAGCTTATATAACGGCATGCCCGTTACCTTGCCGAGAATGTCCCACAGCGCCATATCCACGGCGGCGATCGCCGTCATCGTGACAGGACCGCGACGCCAGTACGCGCCTTTGTAGAGGTACTGCCAGGTGTCTTCGATACGACCGGGATCGCGGCCGATCAGCAACGGGCACACGTGGTCTTTCAGATACGAAGCGACCGCGAGTTCGCGGCCGTTCAGCGTTGCATCGCCGATGCCGTATACGCCTTCGTCCGTGACGATTTTCAATGTGACGAAATTGCGGCCCGGGCACGTGACGATCACGTCGGCGCGAACGATCTTCATGACTTCTTCCTTGCAGAGGCAAGTAGCAAACCGCGCACAGCGGCGGCATGCAACTGGCTGTTTTTTTCATGTCGATTTTGAGCACCGGTTGAAGTGGAAAATCGCACTCTTCAACCTGTCTCAAACCGTTTGAACGATGCTACCATACAAGTATAGCGACACGTCAAATCAGGGTTTTCCCGTTGAACGGCGTCGGTTTGAAGCCTTTCCGCAACCTGGAATTCGTCACATGATTTCTGTAGCCACCTTGCCTCGCCTCGTCCGCGAGGCACTCCCCACGCTGCAATCCCATCTGCTGTCGCCACACTGGCAGGAGCCGCGTATCGGCATCGTTCATCTGGGGATCGGCAACTTTCATCGCGCACATCAGGCCCTCTATACGGAAGAGGCCATGCTTGCCTCGGGCGGTGACTGGGGCATTTGCGGCGTCACGCTGCAAGGCGATGTCGGCAAGCGCGATGCGCTGATGGCGCAGCAAGGTTTGTATAGCGTGGTCGAACGCGGGCCGCATGGCGCCAAAGTGACGGTCGTGCGTGCGCTGCGCGAAGTGCTGGCCATGCCGCACGATCGCGCCGCCCTGTTCGCGCGTCTCGCGGATCCGCTGGTACAGATCGTCTCGCTGACCGTCACGGAAAAAGGCTATTGCCGCGACGCGAAAACCGGCGAGGTCGCGCTGGACGATCCCGCTATTGCACATGATCTGGCCAACCCGCTCGAACCGCGCACGGTGCCGGGCATCCTCGTCGCGGCTTTGCGCGAGCGGCGCGACGGTGCGCACGGCAAACCGTTCACGGTGCTCTCGTGCGACAACCTTTCCCATAACGGCGCCGCGCTGCGCCAGGTGGTCTGTTCGTTCGCGCGGCAACGCGATCCCGCGCTGGCCGACTGGATCGCCACCCACGTTGCGTTTCCGTCGACGATGGTCGACCGTATCGTGCCGGCCACCACGGATGCCGAACGCGTCACCGTGGCCCACGCAATCGTTTATGAAGACACCGTACCGGTGCCCTGCGAGCCGTTCCGGCAGTGGGTCATTGAAGATCGTTTCGCGGGGGGACGTCCCGCATGGGAGGCAGTCGGCGCGCAACTCGTCGAGGACGTGACACCGTTCGAATTGGCGAAGCTGCGCATGCTGAACGGCACGCACTCGACACTGGCTTATCTGTCGATGCTCGGCGGCTTCGAGACAATCGATGCAGCGATCTTCCACCCGCCCATGCGCCATCTCATCCGCACGATGATGACGGAAGAAATCGCGCCGACGCTAACCATGCCCGCATCATTCGACCTGGCCGCCTACCGGGATGCACTGCTCGAGCGCTACGCGAACCCGGCGCTGAAACATCGCTGTGCGCAGATCGCGATGGATGGCAGTCAGAAGATTCCACCGCGTCTGATCGCCACGATTGCGGCGCGAATCGGTGCAGGTGAACCGTTCACACGTCTCGCGCTGGCGATAGCGGCATGGATGATGTTTTTGCGCGGCCACGCGGACGACGGTACGCGTTACGAAATCAGCGATCCGCTGGCCAGCAGATTGAAGACGCTCGCGACATTCGCGCAAGGTGAGCCGCAGGCGCTGATGGATGCGTTACTGACCGTACGTGAGGTGTTTCCGGAAGATCTGGCCGCCCTTCCCGAATTCAGAAAAGCGCTTCGACACGCATTGCAGTTGCTTCACGAACACGGCGCACGGGGAGCCATCGCAGCATTGCAATGAAATTCGGCGCGTCAGGCTGTCGGCTCCGCCTCACGGCCTTCCGTTGCCCCTTCGCTCTCCTGCTCCCGTTTGCGCGCCACCAGCACATCCTGGTAGCGCAGATAGCCACACCGTCCACCAGCTTTGGCGGCATACATCGCCGCATCGGCATGGAGCAGCAACTCCTCCACCGTGGCGCTGTCATCGGGAAACTGGCTGATGCCGATGCTCGCGCCCACCGTCATGCTTTGTCCGTCGATCACCAGTTCTTCGTTCAACGCCCCCATGATGCGCGAGGCGATCCCCGGCGCGGCCTCCGCGGAGCGCGGCCCCTCGATCAGCACAATGAACTCATCGCCGCCAAGGCGCGCGGCGACATCCGCCGTGCAAAGCACCTTCTTCAGCCGCTGCGCCACGGCGGCAAGCACCTTGTCGCCAATCGAATGGCCGAACTGGTCGTTGATCTGCTTGAAGCGGTCGAGGTCGACGAACAGCACGGCTAGCCCTTCCTGACGCCGTGTCGCTTCCTCGATCGCCGCCTCGAGCTTCTGCATGAACAACATGCGGTTCGGCAGGCCGGTCAGCCCGTCGTGGGTGGCGAGATGCACGAGCTCACGTTGCTTGTTATGCAGCACATCCATTTGCGACTTGATTTCCCGGCGCAGACGATCGAAGCAACGCGCGAGTATGCCGATCTCGTCGGTACGTTTGAGGGGCAGCGTTTCCATTGCGTGTTCGGCGAACAGATGCGTCGCCGCATACGCGAGGATATGCAAAGGCTTGGTCAGGGCGCGCGCAAACAGAATCGCAAGGAACAGCGCCAGCACGCTGAAGATCAACACCATGCGAATGATTCTGTTACCCAGCTGGGTGGCGCCGGACAAGACATCCTCGAGCGGTTTGGCGAGGCCGATCACGATGAAACGGTTGCCTTCGGATGCGCCGAACGGCCTGCGCACGAAAGCCAGCACCTGACCGGCCGCCTGCCTCGGCCGCACGAGACCGTTCAGCAAAACTTCGCCCTGCGACTGATCGAAGAGCGGCCTGGTAGCGGAAAAGCTGTCCTGCATCAGCACGCGGCGGCCCCTGTCGAAGCCGAACGTTTTCGAGGCATCCGGATGGACCAGGAAATCGCCCCATTCGTTGGCGAGATAGACCTGATAGTCGCTCGGCAAATCGCTCTGCAAACGGTTAAGCAATCCGGCCAGATCGATATCGATAATCACGACGCCCACCACTGCGCCGCTCGCGTTCGCGACAGGCGTGCCGAGCCGCAGTGTCGGTTTGCCTTCGGCTGCGTGCGCGCCGTACTCGTGATTCACCGCGATCGGCGAGGTGTAAATACGTCCGGGCGAGAACGCCAGCGTGTCGAACACATACGCAAACTGGCCTTTTTCCTGCAGATTGTTCCCCTCGACCCGCACGAGGCCATCAGCATCGCGGTCGAAACGGATCAGCTCGAGTCCGTAGTGTTTGCGGGTAATGAAACGGATCTGCAGATATTCGGGGTGGTGAACCATGAAGCTGGCATACACCTGCGCCAATTGTTCGCGCTGCGGATTCGCGCCAACGCCGTTGTCGGTTTGCGCGACGTCGGCCAAAGACGGCAAACTCGCGAGCACCAGCGCGTCCGCGGCAACGTCGTCGACCGCCACGGAAAAGCGCTGTCCCAACAATTCCGTTGATGTCAGCAGGCTATGCTCGGCTTCGTTCACAAGCATGGTGCGGTTGGCACGATACGTGTAATAGCCAGTCGCACCGGACGCGAGCACGCCAATGCACGCAAGCAGAATCGATAGTTTGAATGTCAGGCCGGGACGCATCATCAGAAACGCTCCGACCGGTCGCCGGACACGATTCTGCTCCACAGATCTTCGCGCCGTTGAATATCTTCCACCGGGCCGATCCAGAGGATATGTGCCTTGTCGCTATTCTCCGCCGGCGCCGTCAACGTATTGGCGAGCCCCTGGCGTTGGGTCAGCAACGCGCTGACGTCCGGTTCGAGCATGTAGTTGATCCACGCAAGCGCGAGCGGGCGATCCTTGGCGGAGCGCGTCATCGACCAGCAGTCCAGCCACGCGAGCACCCCTTCGTCGGGAATCACGTAGCCCACGTCGGCGCCGGCGCGGCGCAACGACTCAACCTGCTGGGTGCCGTAGTTACCGAACATCAGGGCAACTTTGTGCTGGATGAAGAACGCGGTCGCTTCTTCAGGCAGCGTGTAATAGGTCAGCAGGTTGCGGCGCAGATCGACGAGCTTGTGAGCGATTACGCGCATCTGCGTGTCGTCGAGCTGGAAAGGATGGGGATAGCCCAGCGCCAGCGCGGTGAACGAGAAATTATGCTGGGCGCTGTTGAAGTCGAGAACCTTGCCGCGATAGCGCGGGTTCCATAATTCGCGCATGGAGCGCGGCGCAACGGCGATCTGCTTGCGGTCATAGATCAGCCCCATCGACGAGTACGTGAATGGAATGGCGTACACATTGCCTGCCGAGGTCAGCCCTGCGATCGACGAGAGCGCCTGAAACCGCGGCAACTGTTTTTTCGTATTCGGCAAACTGGCCAGATCGAGCGGCGCCAGCAGATTCGCGCGGGTATAGCGCTCGATTTCGGCAGTATTCGCAGCAAGCACATCGAACTGCGGCGTGCCCTGAGCATGCATCTGCGCCCATAGCGCCTCGTCGGAATCGACCAGCGTGACTTCGACCTTCGCGTTGTAGCGCGTCTCGAAAGTCTTGACGACGTCGGCGTCCGCATAACCGGGCCATGCCAACACGCGCAGAACGTTGTCGGCGGCCACGACGGGTGCTGAAGACAAAAGGCTACAGCAGAAAGCGGCGTTTATCAGTAATGTCAAAAAACCGGAAAACGCGCGGCTGTGCAGTGACTTCGCGCGTGCCGCTGCGACCGCAGTTCGGCTCCGGCGCGATGGTTTGAAACAGCGCATTTCGTCTGCCATCGAAATCGTGTGCATATACAACCGCTTAGCAGAAGGTCATTAAGACGAACGCAAACAGGCGCGCGGTATTTAATCGCGGGCGTAGTGCTCGATGACTTTGTTCAGACAGATACCGATACGATCGTACGCTGCAAAGGCAGCCGTGCGGAGCGTTGATCATAGCGCCAAGCAATGCGTTTTTGGTTCCGGCCCCGCCTCAATCGGGAAAAAACAATTGGTCAGGCGTAATTTAACAAATACGCTCATCTGTATTTAACGGTAGTTCAAGCGAAATCTTTAACTCGGCGACAGCCAATTGAAACAATTGTGGGCGCCGTAATAGTCTGCAATAACTGACGGTAATAGCGCCATTCTGAATACTGGTTTTGACGGCACAGCGCAAGGTGCGATGCACGCCGACAAAGCGCCGTGGTCAGCCAACTTCATTACGGCTCCTTTACGCGACAACACGCAGCATCCCAAAGCCATGCAAGACGCATGACGACGCCGCCGAATCTCCACCACATTCGGGCTTTAGAAGCTATTCCCGTGCGCTATCCGGTGTTTCACTAGCTACCCAATCTTTTTGAACTGATAAGCTTGGCGCGCGCTGCTGGCCGCCCCGGCTGGCAGCTTCAACCCAAGCCTGGTCGTGAGTCGCGCCAGGCGTCCCGCAGCGGCACAACCGCATACGGGAGTATTCGAACTACACCGAGGAGTTAAACAGTGAAAAAACTGCTAGCGGCTTTGACGGTTGCTCTGCTTGCAACCGTCTCGATTGGCGCACACGCTAAAGATTGGTCGACAATCCGTTTCGGCGTTGACGCCAGCTACCCCCCGTTTGAGTCCAAGGGCTCCGACGGCAAGCTCGCGGGCTTCGACATCGACCTCGGCAATGAAATCTGCACGCGCCTGAAGGCCAAGTGCGTGTGGATCGAAAACGACTTCGACGGCATGATCCCGGCCCTGAAGGCGAAGAAGTTCGACGGCGTGCTGTCGTCGATGTCCATGACGCCGCAACGCGCTGAGCAGATCGCCTTCTCGTCGAAGCTGTTCAACACGCCGACGCGCCTCGTCACGAAGAAGGGTTCGGGCGTCATGCCGACGGCCGATTCGCTGAAGGGCAAGACGGTTGGCGTCGAGCAAGGCACGATCCAGGAAACCTACGCGAAGACGTACTGGGAACCGAAGGGCACGAAGGTCGTGCCGTATCAGAACCAGGACCAGGTCTATGCAGACTTGCTGTCGGGCCGTCTCGATGCATCGCTGCAAGACGCGGTCGAAGCTGAAATCGGCTTCCTGAAGACGCCGCGCGGCGCCGGCTACGAGTTCGCGGGCAAGGATCTGGTCGACGAGAAGATCCTCGGCAACGGCGCGGGCATCGGCATGCGCAAGGAAGACACCGATCTGAAGGCGAAGGTCGACAAGGCGATTGCCGACATCATCAAGGACGGTACGTACAAGAAGCTCGAGAAGAAGTACTTCGACTTCGACGTGTACGGCGGCTAAGCCAGTCACGCGCGCCTGACGGCGCGCTTGCCGGCTTGCAAGAACGGGCTCCGCATTACGCGGAGCCCGTTTCGTTTGCGGAGCCGCGAAGCCGCGGGGCCGTTTGGCCGCGCCGCCCGGACTGCTATCGGACCGGACACGCCTGCCCGCGTGCCAGGCGCTCCGCGCCGCGCCGCATAAGACCACGCGTCGCGTCATATCGGCTAAGATCGTGCGCTAGAGGCGCTGCGAAGCGGCCCGCCAATGACCGACCTTTAAATACCCTTTCCCCTTGTAATCAACGACATAGCGCGGCGCGCCCCAGATGCCCGCGGATTTGAAAACCATGCAAACCCAAACCCATCCGCTGATTGCCCCGACGCTCGGCACCGCCCGTAATCTGACGAGTTTTCACTATGGTCCCGGCGGCGGGCAGAAGATTTACATCCAGTCGTCGCTGCATGCCGACGAGTTGCCTGGCATGCTGGTTTCGTGGGCGTTGCGCCGCAAGCTCGCCGCGCTGGAAGGCGCCGGCAAGGTGCGCGGCGAAGTCGTGATCGTGCCGGTCGCCAATCCGATCGGCCTGAATCAGCACTTTCTCGGCCATCTGACGGGCCGCTTCGAGACCAACAGCGCGCAGAACTTCAACCGCAATTTCTACGAGTTGTCGGCGCTGATTCAGCCCGGCATCGAAGCGCGCCTGACCGACAACCTCGACGCCAATCGCACCGCCATCCGCGCGGCGATGCGTGAAGCGCTCGACGCGCAGGAGCCGGTCACCGAACTCGAATCGCAACGTCTGGCGCTGCAAAAGCTCTCGTATGACGCCGATGTCGTGCTCGATCTGCACTGCGACTGGGAAGCCGCGATGCACCTCTACACGAACCCGGACCTGTGGCCGGAAGTCGAGCCGCTCGCCTGCTATCTGGACGCCAAGGCGTCGCTGCTGGCGCTGAATTCGGTGGGCAATCCGTTCGACGAAATCCACAGCTTCTGCTGGTCGGATCTGCGCGGCCGTTACGGCGACCGTTTTCCGATTCCGAACGGTTCGGTCTCGGTCACGATCGAACTGCGCGGTCAACGCGAAGTGTCTTACGAGTACGCGGAACGCGACGCGCAGGCGATCATCGAGTACCTGACCTCGCGCGGCGTGATCGACGGCACGGCCGCTCCGCTGCCGGCGCTCGAATTCGCCGCCACGCCGCTGGCCGGTGCCGAACCGATCGTCGCGCCGATTAGCGGCGTGCTCGTGTATCGCTGCGAAGTGGGTACCTGGGTCGATGTCGGCCATGAGATCGCCGATATCGTCGATCCGTTAACCGATCGCGTCGTCACGCTGAAGAGCACCGTAGCCGGTGTGCTGTATGCGCGGCATTTGACGCGCTTCGCGACGGCCGGACTGGAATTCGCGCGCATTGCCGGTGCGAAGGCGTTCAGAAGCGGGTCGTTGTTGAGCAACTAAGGAACACCTGAAACCGCGCTTTCGTGGATTCATCCGCGAAAGCTGTGCGTGCAAAGCAGAACGCCCGCTATTTCAGCGGGCGTTCTGCGTTTACGGGTCTGTTGGGAAAGAACGGCTTGCTCAAAAGCGGCCGGAAAGCCGCCCGTCAATCCGCTCAGAAAGCCGGAATGATCGCGCCTTTAAACTGCGTGTCGATGTACTTGCGCACTTCATCCGACTCATACGCCGCGACAAGCTTCTTGACCCACGGCTTGTCGCGATCCTGCGCGCGCACGGCGATCAGATTCGCGTACGGACCTTTGAGGTCCTCGATCGCGATCGCGTCTTTCGTCGGCTGCAAGCCGGCCTTCACCGCGTAGTCCGTGTTGATCGACGCCGCGTCGAGGTCGTCGAGCGAGCGCGGCAATTGCGCGGCGTCGAGTTCCACCAGCTTGATCTTCTTCGGATTCTCGGCGACGTCGAGCGGCGTGGCGTTGACGCCGTTCGTGCCGACACCCGGCTTCAGCTTGATCACACCGTACTTCTGCAACAGCAGCAGCGCGCGGTTGCCATTCGACGGATCGTTCTGGATGCCGACCTTCGCGCCTTCCGGCAAGTCCTTGAGTGACTTGAACTTTTTCGAATAGAAGCCCATCGGCGAAACGTAGGTCAGCCCGACGTTGACGATCTTGTAGCCGCGCTGCTTGATCTGGCTATCGAGAAACGGCTGGTGCTGGAAACCGTTGGCGTCGAGGTCGCCCGAGTCGAGCGCCGCGTTCGGCTGCACGTAATCGTTGAATTCGACGACCTTCACATTCAGCCCTTCGCGCGCCGCCACCTTGGTCACGACGGACCAGATCTGTGCGTCCGGGCCGCTCATCGTGCCGATTTTCAGTTGTTTGTCATCGGCGTGCGCAAACGTTGCCGTCAGCGAAACGGCGGCAATAGCGAGCAGATTCTGGATGATTTTCCGGCGTTGCATGCATTTCCCCATAAGCGATTTTGATTGGCAGGTGCGGATCCTCCCATGCAGCGGATGCACCCGAAAACCAATCGTTTTTCACACGCTTATATGCACGATCTGGAAAAAGCTTATGCGCGGCGCGCCTTGCTTGATTTCAACAGGCAATGCTATGTGAGTGTCGCGCCGGCGCTACAGATTACAAAAATAAGCAAAGCTGTCACATACCTTACTCTGCGTTCCCTTAAATTTCGCTCCATCTCACGACCTTACCAAAGAGTAAGGGGTGGTGATCGCTTAATTTTTAATCGGAGAAAGTCTTGAACAAGAAAGTATTTGCCGCCGCTACTCTCGCCGTCTTCGCCAGCGCCGCTCACGCGCAAAGCAGCGTTACGCTGTATGGCCTGATCGATGCCGGTTTCACCTATGTCAATCATGCAGGCGCCCAAGGCAAGAGCCTCTACCAGTACGGCGACGGCGTCGCCCAAGCGAGCCGTTGGGGCCTGCGCGGCACTGAAGACCTCGGCAATGGCCTGAAGGCACTGTTCACGTTGGAAAACGGCTTTAACTCCGGCACCGGCGCGCTCGGCCAGGGCAGCTCGCTGTTCGGCCGTCAGGCATACGTCGGTCTGTCGCAGAACGGCATCGGCACGCTCACGTTCGGTCGCCAATACTCGTTCTCGACCGACTTTCTGGGCGGCGTGTACAGCAACGGCAGCCAGACCGTCGCGGGTAACTACGGCTATCACATCAACGATGTCGACCAGCTCACGTCGAGCCGCGTCAGCAACGCGGTCAAGTTCACCAGCGCGAACTTCGCAGGCCTGACCTTCGGCGGCATGTACGGCTTCTCGAACCAGGCTGGCGCATTTGCTGGCGCGCCGGGCGCAACCGGTTCGTCGTCGGTTTACAGCTTTGGCGTGAACTACGCGAACGGCCCGTTCGGCATCGGCGCTGCGTACACGGACATCCGCTACCCGGGTTCGGCATCGCCGACCACCTTCTCGACGACGCTCGCAAACTCGGCGATCAGCGGTACGGCTAAGGACCTGTCCACGGTCGGCGTCGGCACCAAGTACTCGATCGGCGCGGCAACGATGTGGGCCCTCTGGACGCACACGAACATCGAGCAGATCACCGGTCACATGACGACGTTCAATGCGTACGAAGCAGGCGGTAAGTACGCATTCACGCCGGCACTGACGGGCGCGCTGGGCTACACGTACATGCAATCGAAGGACCAGACCAACGGTCACTGGAACCAGATCGACGCCAGCGTCGACTACGCACTGAGCAAGCGCACAGACGTGTACCTGCTGGGCGTCTATCAGGCAGCTGCGGGCACGACGTCGAAGAATACCGGCCTGCAAGCGCAGATCGGTTCCAGCACGAGCAGCTTCCTGCCGGTAGCAGGCGCAAGCACGCAACTGGCAGTTCGCGCAGGCCTGCGTCACAAGTTCTAAGCGAGCCTTACCCTGCCGGCGAGGAACGCGAGTTCCTTGCTGTCCTGAGGTTTTGGAAAACGCCCTACGGGGCGTTTTTCTTTTGGGGAACCGGTTTTCGAGCAACCGACACGCCTCGGCAAAATCCCCTTTACCACCCTCTCCAGGCTGCGCTCGCGGCCTATGCGCATGCGATCTCGCGTCACCGGAATTAGCTCGTCCGGTCAAAAACAAGTAGATCCCAGCGTCATCTTGTATAGACATTAACGCACACATACCGACGTTCAAAGTGTATATACCGCCTTGCCGCGCGGCACACGTACGACCGCCAAACTTAGCCAGCACCCGCTGAAAACCGGCCTAAATTCTTACATTCTGCTAATAGCATACGAGAAAACCCCAGTTGCTTCGCAGAATATTGACCGGATATCTTGTATATACAAGCTGTGAAAACCAGCATCTCTCGCACACCAGACTCGATATGTCTAGACAACACTGACGCATCGAATACCAGACGCTGCGAGGGACTCGAACCCCAACACCCGGTGTCACGAACTACCCCTTGGAGATGTCATGAAGAAGCTTGCCCTGTGTTTCGCGCTCGCGGCCATCGCAACTGGCGCCTACGCAAAAGACTGGTCCACCATCCGCTTCGGAGTCGACGCGAGCTATCCGCCGTTCGAATCGAAGGGTACAGACGGCAAACTGACCGGCTTCGACATCGATCTCGGCAACCAGATCTGCGCGCGTCTGAAGGCTAAGTGCGTGTGGGTCGAAAATGACTTCGACGGCATGATCCCCGCGCTAAAGGCGAAGAAATTCGACGGCGTGCTGTCGTCGATGTCGATGACGCCGCAACGTGCCGAACAGATCAACTTCTCTGCCAAGCTCTTCAATACGCCGACGCGCCTCATTGCGAAGAAAGGCTCGACCCTCCTGCCAACGCCGGAATCGCTGGCGGGCAAGACGATTGGCGTCGAACAGGGCACGATCCAGGAAACCTACGCCAAGACCTATTGGGAGCCGAAGGGCGCCAAGGTCGTGCCGTACCAGAACCAGGATCAGGTCTACACCGACCTGCTCTCGGGCCGTCTCGACGGCGCCCTGCAAGACGCAGTGCAGGCCGACATCGGCTTCCTGAACACGCCGCGCGGCGCGGGCTTCCAGTTCGCCGGCAAGGACATCGTCGACGCGAAGATCCTCGGCAACGGCGCCGGCATTGGCCTGCGCAAGGACGACGTGGACCTGAAGGAGAAGATTGACAAGGCCATCGCCGACATGATCAAGGACGGCACCTACAAAGCCATCGAGAAGAAGTATTTCGTCTTCGACGTGTACGGCAGCTAGGCGATAACCAGGCACCTTTCGCCGGTCTACCCGCCGCATGCCATGGTTCAACGTCACTCGTGGCGCCGGCCCAGATCGCCGGCGCCGAACGGGGACGATGTGCAATCGAGGATAGCAATATATGTTCTTTCACGGTTATGGCCCGCTTCTCCTTGCGGGCGCATGGGAAACGATCAAGCTGGCTGTGTTGTCGCTGGCTGCAGCGTTCCTGCTGGGTCTCGGAGGCGCTGCGGCGAAGTTGTCGCCGAACCGCTTCCTTTCTCGGGTCGGCACGCTCTATACAACGCTGATTCGCTCCGTACCCGATCTTGTGCTGATGCTGTTGCTGTTCTACGGCATTCAGATCCTGCTCAACAATCTGACTGACGCCCTCGGTTTCGATCAGATCGACATCGACCCCTTCGTGGCCGGTGTCATCACACTCGGCTTCATCTACGGTGCGTACTTCACCGAGACGTTCCGGGGCGCCTTCCTCGCAGTTCCGCGCGGACAGCTCGAAGCAGGCTTCGCGTACGGCATGAGTTCGCGGCGCGTGTTCAGCCGCATCATGTTCCCGCAAATGATGCGCTTCGCTCTGCCTGGCATCGGCAACAACTGGCAGGTGCTGGTCAAGGCCACTGCGCTGGTCTCGATTATCGGCCTCGCCGACGTGGTCAAGGCCTCGCAGGACGCGGGCAAGAGCACGCTTGAGTTTTTCTTCTTCACGCTGACGGCAGGCGCGATCTATCTGGTGATCACGACGGTGTCTAACCTCGTGCTGATCTGGCTGGAAAAACGCTATTCGACAGGCGTCCGGAGGGCCGTACTGTGATCGAACTCGTCAGGCAATACTGGCAAGCCTACCTGTACACCGACGGTTACCGGTACAGCGGCCTTGTCATCACCCTATGGTTGCTGGTCGCATCGATCGGACTGGGTTTCTGCCTCGCCGTCCCGCTGGCGGTGGCCCGGTCATCGCGCAACCGCTTCATCTCCGGACCCGTCTGGCTCTATACGTATGTGTTCCGCGGCACACCGCTCTACGTGCAGTTGCTGCTCTGCTATACGGGGCTCTACAGTCTTCAGTTCGTCCACTCGCACGTTCTGCTCGACACGTTCTTCCGTAGTGCGATGAACTGTACGCTGCTTGCCTTTGCGTTGAACGAATGCGCTTACGCCACGGAGATATTTGCCGGCGCGATTAAATCGACCGCCTACGGTGAAATCGAGGCCGCTCAGGCTTACGGGATGTCCCGCTTCAAGCTCTACACCCGGATCATCCTGCCGTCCGCATTGCGGCGCGCGCTACCCAACTACAGCAACGAAGTCATCCTCATGCTGCACGCAACGACGCTCGCTTTCACGGCCACCGTCCCCGACATCCTGAAGGTGACGCGCGACGTGAACTCGGCAACCTACGCATCCTTTCAGGCCTACAGCATTGCCGCCGTGCTGTACGCCTGCATCGTGTTTACGCTGGTCTGGGCGTTTCGCAGAATGGAAACACGCTTGCTCGCGTTTTTGAAGCCGCAAGGGCATTGAACCTGGCTACCCTTAGCCAAGATGGAGTGTATCGAGATATGTATAAGCTGATTGTCGACGACCTGCACAAGAAGTTCGGTGACAACGAGGTTCTGAAGGGCGTATCGCTCAAGGCCAAGGCCGGCGATGTCATCAGCATCATCGGTTCGAGCGGCTCAGGTAAAAGCACGTTTCTGCGTTGCATTAATTTTCTTGAGCAACCTTGCTCCGGGCGCATTACCGTCAACGCAGAAGAGATCCAGACGCGGCCGGATCGGAACGGCTCCTTGCGGGTGAGCGATCACAAGCAACTGCAGAAGATGCGCACGAAGTTGTCGATGGTGTTTCAGCACTTCAACCTGTGGGCGCACATGACCGTGCTTGAAAACATCGTCGAAGCGCCCATCAGCGTGTTGGGATTGAGCCGGGCTGAAGCCGAGACGCGGGCTCGCAAGTACCTGACCAAAGTAGGGCTCAACGCCGGCATGGAAGGCAAGTATCCGTCCCACCTTTCCGGCGGCCAGCAACAGCGCGTGGCCATTGCTCGCGCGCTGGCCATGGAGCCCGAAGTCATGCTGTTCGACGAACCCACGTCGGCGCTCGATCCGGAACTGGTCGGTGAGGTCCTGAAAGTAATGCAGGCTCTCGCTGAAGAAGGCCGTACGATGATCGTGGTCACGCACGAGATGGGATTTGCCCGTAACGTGTCGAATCACGTGGTCTTTCTGCATAAGGGAAAAATTGAAGAAGAAGGCCATCCTCAAGACGTTCTGGTCAACCCGAAAAGCGAACGCCTAGGCCAGTTTCTTACCGGCAGCCTGAAATAACGTTGCAAACAACGTTGCAAACCGTCTCAATCCATGCGAACGACGTTGAACGCGGCCGCGTTCAGAACGGGCGCACTGCTACTGGATTAACTTAGGCATTTGAAGTCTGGTACGCTGCGCCCTTTGCTACCGATTGCATTGGACTCGATGGAAACTCCCTTCAACGATCGCGGCGTGTCAGTCACGCGCAACGCACTCTCGTCGGCCGGCCAGGTCTTTCCGCTGCGCGACATCGTCGACGTGCAAGTCGTCACCGTGCAGAAGAACAAAGCTCTGCCCCGCGCGATATCGCTGCTCGGACTCGTGGGCGCTATTGTCGGCGGGATATGGCGCTCGCCGGTCGGTATGGTGTGCGGCACGATGCTGGTCGTGGTCGGCTGGCTCACCTGGGCGACTCAGGACATCACGCATCGTCTGATGGTGCAGACCGCGAATGGTCTGCGTGAAGCGCTCATGAGCACCGACCGCGAGTTCGTGGAGCAGGTCGCCGCCGCAGTGCACGAAGCGAAGGCCGTCGCTGCGGCGCCCAAGGCCTGAAGAGTCGCCGTCCGTTTTATGCCGGGCGTGGCGCGTTAACACAAAATTGATTCGCGGCGCGGCAGCTTTTGCGCGTCGTTGAGGCGCGCGCCGCTAGAGTGGTTGAGTGTCAACAACGCGCGCCGCCTCGCCGAATCGGCGCAATCATGATGCTCACGTCCGTTGCAACGTCTGAATTCCCCCTCCCGCGCGCAGCACGGGAATCACGCCTGCCCCGTCGCACACATGTCGTCGTTCCGCTTGTGATTATCGACGTCACCGTGCCCGGCACCTCGTCGGCACATGGGCGGCGCGCGTTGCATGCCGCTCTCGGCGACGATCTGCGCCTCTACGTCGTGACCGTCGACCAGCAGCACGAGCGCGTGACCTTTCGCGTCGAAGTCACTTCGCGCACCCTCGACGACGTGATCAGCCTACTGACAAGCGCCCTCGACCGCGCCACGCTCGGCCGCGCTCAAGCCACCGTGATCCGCCGTCCGCGTGACTATTGACGTAGATCAATGCTTGCATGGGCGACTTGCTAGTCATCCCTTAGACCTTTACACATCTTTGCAATTGCCTGCGGGTGGCCGTGTAGAGTCGCCGCTCCTGTTATCGCGTGTTCCCTCCCGCAGGCCCCCGCAAGCGTTCCGGTTTCCCCGCCCACGCCGCGGCAATCCCGTAAGATTGCCGCCAGTGCTGTTCGAGTAGTCCAACCCACAGCTCACGATGCATCGCCTTCGCCAGGGACCCGCCTTTTTGCAAAGCGTGATCCTATGTTCCTGTCGTCTCTCGATGCCGCGCGCCGGCATGTCGGTTTCCAGTTTTGTCGTTCGATGGCAGCAGCGCTGATCGCTGCCAGCGCGCTCGCCGCACTGACCGGTTGCTCCGTCACCTTCCCCACCCCCACGCCGCCGGCCCCCAATGCTGCGCTGATCAATGGCGGCAACGACGGTCTGCTGATTCCGCTGCACGTGGAGCGTGCCGACGAAGACCACGCACGCCTCGGTCTGCCGGTCCAACTCGACGGCAAACCGGTGTATATGGCGCTCGACACGGGTACGCAAGGCACGCGGGTATTGAAGTCGGTGCTGCCCGGTTCGGGCTATGCAAGCGCCGGTGGCGTGACGTCGTTGTCGTTCGCGAACGGCGTGGAGATTCTCGGCTCGGCCGTGAAGGTGCCGTTCAGCCTCGCCGGCACCACCCCAACGCCAATCGCTGCGCAAGCAGTGGACGTCGTGCGCTGCCTGCCGAACGCGCGCAAGTGCGTCGGGATGGACGGCTATACCGGCGAATTCGGCTGGGCGTTTTCCGGCATTGTCGGCGTCGGCGCCGCGCAGCCGGACGATAGCTGCTGCACTCAACCGTTGCGCGCATTGCCCGGCAACATTGGCCAACGCTATCTGGTGCACGCGAACTTCACAAAGCCGTACATGGTGTTGAGCCCCTCGAGCACCCTTACCAATAACTACACGATGGTGCCGATGACAATGTCGAAAGACGGCACGGCGCATTGGCCGCGAGGCTGCGTGAATGTGGGCGGCAAGATGACATTCTGCGCGCCGCTGGTGTTCGCAACCGGCAGCACCGGCATGATCCGCCTCGAAATGGACAAAGCGCCCAACTGGGCCGGCGACGGCGATGTCGGCAATGTGCTCGATCAGGGTAACTACGAGACGGCCATCGGCACTGGATCGTGGGTGCACCGTTACGAGAAGGCGCAAGTCACGATCGTCAAGGCGAAGCCGGACGCTAACCGTATCGTGGTCGGTTTGATGGCCATGCAGAACATCGACGTGTTATTCGATTTCCCGCGTGGGCAGTTAGGGTTACATGCCGCGCAAGAGAGCGAACGATTCGCCCCGTGATAGTCGTCGATCGATAAAGAAAGGCCGTGCAAAAATTTGCACGGCCTTTCTCATCTGAGCAAGCGCCGTAGACAAGCGTGCTCGTATCACTCCATGCTGAGTGGATTCACGTGCCAGATATTGCGCGCATATTCGCCGATGGTGCGGTCCGATGAAAACTGTCCCATACCCGCGACGTTCTCAATCGCGCTCTCGGTCCATGCGCGCCGGTCGACGAAACGCGCATCCACTTCGTCCTGCGCTTTCGCAAACGCGGCGAAATCGGCGAGCACCATATAGTGATCGCCCCAATCCACCAACGTGTGGAAAATGTCCGAGAAGCGCAGCGGATCATCCGGTGAGAAGTAACCGGTGCGAATCTGATCGAGCGCCATGCGCAATTCCGGATTCTCCTCGTAGACTTGCCGCGGCCGGTAGCCGGTGGCGCGCAGGTTGTCCACTTCATCAGCGGTATGGCCGAAGATGAAAATATTCTCGCGCCCCACAGCGTCGCAGATCTCGATGTTCGCGCCGTCCATCGTGCCGATCGTCAACGCGCCGTTCAACGCGAGCTTCATGTTGCCAGTGCCTGACGCCTCGGTGCCGGCCATTGAAATCTGCTCGGAGAGGTCGGCCGCCGGAATGATCAGCTCGGCCACGCTCACGCCGTAGTTCGGCACGAATACCACCTTGAGGCGATCGCCGATCAACGGATCGTGATTGACCTTCTCGCTGACGTCGCCGATCAGTTTGATGATCGTCTTGGCCATGCGATACGCGGACGCCGCTTTGCCGGCGAACATCACCACGCGCGGCACCCAATCGCGCTCCGGATTCGCGCGAATCTGGTTGTAGCGCACGATCACATGCAACACGTTCAGTAATTGCCGCTTGTATTCGTGAATGCGTTTGACCTGCAGGTCGAACAACGCATCGGGATCGAAGTGCAGTTTGGTGTGATGCGCAAGCCGCTGCACGAGCCGCAGTTTGTTCTGCCGCTTCGCTTCATGAAAGGCGTCGATGAACGCGCTGTCGTTGCGCAGGTTGCGCAGTTGCTCCAGCTCGAACAGGTTGCTGCGCCAATGCTTGCCGATCTGCTGATCGATCAGCGACGACAGCGACGGGCTCGCCTGCGCCAGCCAGCGCCGCGGCGTGATGCCGTTGGTGACGTTCGTGAAGCGGTCCGGATAGATGCGCGCAAAGTCGGAAAAAATATCGCGCGTCATCAGTTGCGAATGCAGCTTCGATACACCATTCACCTTGTGACTCGCGACGATCGCCAGGTACGCCATCCGCACACGCCGCTGACCGTACTCGTCGACCAGCGAAATGCGGCGGATCATCTCGCCGTCGTGTCCCGATTGTTCGCTGACATGCTTGAGAAAGCCCGCATTGATCTCGAAGATGATCTCCAGATGCCGCGGCAAAAGGCGTGCGAGCATCTCGACGTCCCACGTTTCGAGCGCTTCGGGCATCAAGGTGTGGTTCGTGTACGAGAAAATCTTCGTGACGTGATGCCACGCCTTGTCCCACGGCTGATGATGAACATCCACCAGCAGACGCATCAGTTCGGGAATCGCCAGAACCGGGTGCGTGTCGTTCAGATGCACCGCCACCTTTTCGGAGAAGCGCCCAAACGTGCTGTGCGTGCGCTGATAGCGGCGAATCAGATCCTGCATGGTCGCCGAGACGAAGAAGTATTCCTGCCGCAGCCGCAGTTCGCGGCCGGCCGGTGTCGAGTCGTCCGGATACAGCAGGCGCGAAACGTTCTCCGACATGTTCTTCGTATCGACCGCGTTGCGGTAGTCGCCACGATTGAATGCGCCGAGATCGAGTTCTTCGGTGGCGCGCGCCGACCATAGGCGCAGCGTGTTGGTCGCGTCTGTCGCATAACCCGGAATGACGGTGTCATACGCGGTTGCGTTCACATGCTCGGTGTCGATCCACTCCACATGCTCGCCACGCTGCACCGTGCGGCCGCCGAAGTGCACCATGTATTTGATCTCGGGCCGCGGAAACTCCCACGGATTGCCCGCGCGCAGCCAGTAGTCCGGCGCTTCGACCTGCTCGCCGTCGACGATCTCCTGACGGAACATGCCGTATTCGTAACGGATACCGTAGCCGAAACCCGGAATGCCGAGCGTCGCCATCGAATCGAGAAAACAGGCGGCGAGCCGCCCGAGGCCGCCGTTGCCAAGGGCCGCGTCCGGCTCGATATTGACCAGCGTGTCCATATCGACGCCGAGATCCGCGAGCGCTTCCTTCACCTGATCGTGGATGCCGAGCGCCAGCAACGCGTTCGTAAACGTGCGGCCGATCAGAAATTCCATCGAAAGGTAGTAGACGCGTTTGACGTCCTGTTCGTACTGCAGGCGCGTGGTCTTCATCCAGCGCGCAACCAGCCGGTCGCGCACGGCGAGCGCCGCGGCGTGCAGCCAGTCATGGGGATGAGCGGTGACGGCGTCCTTGCCGACGCCGTACATCATGCGATTGGAAATTGAGCGCCGTAGCGCGTCGACGGTACTGTTGAGCTGGTCGAATTCCAGATCGACGGCTGTCATCGAAGCCTCCGGGGAAAAAACGACGCGACATACGCGAACCGCATAGATGACGGACGGGAGGCGCGTGCCGGTCAGGCGGGTTAGCAAACAGAGTACGACATTTTACGGCGCAGGGACACCGCCGAACGCGAGCGGGTGCTCATGCACATGCCATGCCCGCCGATATACGGGGCTTCGTGCATTTCACACGCATTGCGCGCACGCACGCGGTGCAGAGGCAGCGTGTGCGCGGCACTCGACGCGTGCATCGGCCCGCAAAACAGGCAGACGATGGCGCGCAATGAAAGCCGACTGCATGGGAGAGACAGCACGATTATCTTTTTCGACGTGTGACGTGCCGATGAATGCGTTGACCGGTTCGATACGTGGTCAAATCGGCGCGCCTCGTCTGCTGAACCGTTATGCCTAAGCGATATGCGACAACGCGGGGCCACGCCGATTCGAAGACGCCACACGGGCTTGACCGTTAGTTGCATTACGGACGCCCGATCAAGCACCCCGCCCTGCCGGCCTCCCAGCACGATTTCCACGTCTCTGTAACAATCACTTCATTCGCCGCGCGCGCCGTCCTGACCGCTGAACTCAAGCCCCGCGCTTCACGCCACGCAACCCTGCCGCCTGCACGCCGCCGTGCTGTCCCTTCGACACACATGGCGCTGCGGCATGCATAACCCGACGAGCCACGCCTTGTCCGACAAACCCAGCGCCACCCACGGCGCCACGCTCGACCAGACTCTTCCAGCGGACGGCCCGATGAGCGCCGCCAATCGCCGCGCGATGGCCGCGATCATGCTCGCAGTCGCGCTCGCCACGCTCGACACAGCAATCGCCAACACCGCCCTGCCCGCCATCGCCGCGGATCTGCACGCTGCGCCCGCCGCTTCGGTGTGGATCATCAACGCCTACCAGCTCGCGATGGTCGCGACACTGCTGCCGCTCGCCGCACTCGGCGACATCGTCGGGCATCGCAGGATTTATATCGGCGGCATTGCGCTGTTCACGCTGGCGTCGCTGGCGTGCTCGCTCGCTTCCACACTGCCGATGCTGGCCGCCGCGCGCGTGCTGCAAGGTCTCGGCGCGAGCGCGATCATGAGCGTCAACACGGCGCTGATCCGCTATCTGTATCCGCCGCATCGACTCGGGCGCGGCCTCGGCACTAACGCGTTGATCGTCGGCGTGTCGTTCGCGGTCGGGCCGACGGTGGCCTCGCTGATTCTGTCGGTTGCCGCGTGGCCCTGGCTGTTCGCGGTCAACGTGCCGCTCGGTCTGCTGGCGCTGGCCTTCGCATGGCCCGCGCTGCCGCACACCGAGCGCGGCAAGCACAACTTCGACCCGATTGCGGCGCTTCTCAACGTGATCACCTTCGCCGCGCTGATCTTCGCGCTCGGCGAAGCGGCCCAGCGCGCCTCGACGCAACTGGTGCTGAGCGCGGCCGCGATCGCCGTGGTGTTCGGCCTGCTGCTGATTCGCCGTGAAGCCGGTCACCCCGCGCCGATGCTGCCGGTCGATCTGTTCAAGCGGCCGGTGTTCGCGTTGTCGGCCGTGACTGCGGTGTGCTCGTTCGCCGCGCAAGGGCTGGCGTTCGTGTCGCTGCCTTTCTACTTCGAGGACGTGCTGCATCGCAGCCAGGTCGAGACCGGCTTTCTGATGACGCCGTGGCCCGTGGTGGTCGCACTGGCCGCGCCGCTGGCAGGCAGTCTGTCTGATCGCTATCCGCCGGGCCTGCTTGGCGCGATCGGTCTTGCCGTGATGTCGGCGGGAATGGCGTCGCTGGCGTTGTTGCCGGTGCATCCGCATGTGCTCGACATCGGCATCCGCATGGCGATTTGCGGCGCGGGCTTCGGCTTCTTCCAGTCGCCCAACCTGAAGGCATTGATGGCGAGCGCGCCGCCCGAGCGCAGCGGCGGCGCCAGCGGCATCGTCGCGACTGCCCGGCTGCTTGGGCAGACCACCGGCGCTGCGCTGGTCGCGCTGAGCTTCGGTATCGCCGGACGCCATGGACCCACACTGGCACTCAGCACGGGCGCCTTCTTTGCCGGCGCGGCGAGCCTTGCGAGCGGACTGCGGCTGTTCGCGCCTTCGCATCGCTCAGGCGTGCACGCGAAAGCGTCGGCGAAATAAACAAAACGGGCGCACTGCTGTGGCAGTGCGCCCGTTTTTTCTTCGCGGTATTTCGGTTAATGCGCGTCGGTTAATGCGCGGCGAAATACCCCTTCACCGCAGCGAGAAACGTATCGATATCCGCACGCGACACATCCTTATGCGTGACGAAGCGCGACGCGTAGAGCATCTGCGTGAGGACGCCGCGCTCCTTGAGCCACGCTTCAAGCGGTGCGCAATGTTGCTGCGGAAAATGCGCGAACACCATGTTGGTCGCGATCGACTGCACCTTGACATGGTCGATCGATTCAAGACCGGCCGCCAGATGCGCGGCGTTGGCGTGATCGTCGGCGAGACGCTCGACGTTGTGATCCAGCGCGTACAGGCATGCCGCCGCCAGCACGCCGGCCTGACGCATCCCGCCGCCCAGCACCTTGCGCCAGCGATGCGCCACGTCGATCAGCGCCTTGCTGCCGACCAGAACCGAGCCGACCGGCGCCCCCAGCCCCTTTGAAAAACAGATCGAGATCGAATCGAACGGCTCGCACAGCGCCGCGACCGGCTTGCCCGATGCGACCGCCGCGTTGTAGACCCGCGCGCCATCGAGGTGAGCCGACAAACCATGCTTACGCGCCAGCTGCACCGCCTCGTCGACATAACCCGCCGGCAGCACCTTGCCGCCGATGGTGTTCTCCAGCGCCAGCAGCCGCGTACGCGCGAAGTGGTTGTCGATCGGTTTGATCGCGGCGGCGATCTTCTCTAGCGGAATCGAGCCGTCGGCGGCATTCTCGAGCGGCTGCGGCTGGATACTGCCGAGCACCGCCGCGCCGCCGCCTTCGTACTTATAGGTATGCGCCAACTGGCCGACGATGTATTCGTCGCCGCGGGCGCAATGCGCCATCAACGCCGCCAGATTGCTTTGCGTGCCGCTCGGAAAGAACAGGCCGGCTTCCTTGCCGGCACGCTCCGCGACCGTTGCCTGCAGACGCAGCACGGTTGGATCGTCGCCCCAGACGTCGTCGCCCACTTCGGCGGCCGACATCGCCGCGAGCATAGCCGCGGTGGGACGGGTTACGGTATCGCTGCGCAAATCGATCATGGTGAGAGCCTTGTGTGTCCCTGTTTGTGTCAATGCCTGACAGCCTGCGACAGCCGGCGCGGGCACCGCATCATCTGCGTCGATGAGCGGCCGCGGTTCCGGCTGTAGAGCCACACAGTGTATTCAATTAACGCGACGCTGAAAACCGCGCTAATAAGCGCGGCTTACCCGCCCGACTTCGGCAGCCACGCGAGCGGGTCGACCGGTTGGCCGTTCTGGCGGACTTCGAACTGGATCGACGCCACGCCGCGGCTATCCACGCCGACTTCGCCGATGGTTTGTCCTTGCGCGACAGCGTCGCCTTCCTTGACGAGCAGCGTGCTGTTCTGCCCGTAGGCGGTAATCAGCGAGTCGTCGTGCTTGATGATGATGAGCGGACCGTAAGCCTCGATACCCGTGCCGGCGTAAACCACCCGGCCGGTCGCGGCCGCCTTGACCGGATCACCCGCGTGGCCACCGATCACGATACCGTTGGACTTGCCCGGCGCGAACGCTTTCAGCACAGGACCCCGCAACGGCCACAGCAACACCCCTTGCTGCGCCACGCCGGGCGCGCCATTCTGACCGGCAACGCCAACCGGCGGCGTCACCACGCTACCCGACGCCATTGGCGGCGCCACCCGCAGCACCTGCCCCGGATTGACCGCCGAATTCGCTGCGAGGCCGTTCCATGCAGCAATCTCCTGCGGCTTGCGACCGTACGCCGACGCGATGCCCGCCAGCGTGTCGCCCGGATTGGCGCGGTAGTAACCGGCCGGCACAGGGACCGTGCCAAGGGTAGTCGGGTGGGACGGCGCGCTGCTGTAGAACGGCGTGCTTTCCCACGGCATCGACGTACAACCGCTGATCATCACGCCGAGTGTCGCCGAGATCAGCAACCGGGTCGCCGTGAATTGCCATTGTCTTGTCATGTGATTTTCCTCGACACGTAGATTCAATCGGATTCAATCAGCCCCAAGCATTCGCCGTGCCGCTCGCTACGGGCGCCACGGCGCCTATCCGCGCCTATCCACATTATGCCGCCGCGCACGTTGGCAACGGCTTCGACACGGTATGGGCCAAGGAACCGTCAGACACTGCCCTCAGCCTCGACCACCAGAATGCGCGCCGCGCCGATCGGATGCGCGACATGTTCGGTGCCGACCGACGCGTAGAACACGTCGCCCGTTTCCAGAATCGCCGACAGTTCAACGCCGCCTTCGCGATAGCGCATTTCCACGCGGCCATCGAGCACGGCGAACACTTCCTCGCCGTCGTTGACATGCCACTTGTACGGCTGATCGGTCCAATGCAGGCGCGTCGTAATGCCGCCCATGTTGGCGATATCGAGCGCGCCCCACGGACGCGTCGCGGTGAAGCTCTTACTGCGAATGATCTTCATGGTGAATAGTGGGTTGAGAAGCAGTCGGTATCGACGCGTTATCCGTGCCGCATACCAAACCGCCCGGCCCAGCGGGATCACGCATTTCGACCGACCCCATTATAGGTGTTGCAGCAGGCACAACCGCGGCCATACGGCCTCGCGAGCGCATTCGTGTGATTATTGAATCGTTTCAACCCTCGCCTATACTCAGTCATGCTGCCGCAACGCACCGTACGCAAACGCCTGGATCCAGCGAGGAGTTGAGGATGAACAAAGCCACGTTTCTGGCCGTGCAACTCAACGTCGACGATATTGCGGCGTCGCCTGGTTTGGTCGAGTTGCTGAACACCCATCTGGTTTTCGCGGCAGACGTCGCCGAAGCCGCCGACGCGCTGGTCCAGCTGGCCAGTATCGCGGGATTGTCGAGCGGCGTCGAAGCCAGCGTCGAGATTCCGGCGCTGGCGATCGAACGGCTGCGCGAGGCGCTCGACAATCTCAGCGGTTACGACGAATCCTGGTTGCTTGCCCTCGAACCCAGCCGCGCGCTGTTCGATGAAATAGGCCGCCGGCATCGCTCCCTGCATTAAAGCTGCGCTCGCGGAAAACGCTTCCGCACTGCCGCGCACCCCGGTGCTCAGCCGCTAGTACCGCCGGTCCGCCACTTTTCGCTCACCGCCCGAACAGCCAGATTGTCCGGCATGCATGACTGTCGACGCCGTCTGAAGGTTTCTGGCGAGTCAACCGGAGGAACCGCCGTGAAAAGTCTCCTGAACCGCCGCAGCGTGCTGGCAGGCCCATCGCATCTCGTGCAGGTCGCGCGAGAGAACGCCGCCGATTCCGTATCGCCCGACGATAGCGAGGAAGCGGCACTGGCCGCGGCGGCCGGCGTCGCGCCGGCTGTCACTCCCGCTGGCGCACCCACCGCCCCAGTCGCCGAGCCGGCGCGCCCTGTGACGACGTTGCGGCCGGTGCCGGTGGTGCCCTCGCAGGTTAGCGCACGCGGCGTGCAGATGGCCGACACCGCCGAAATCGAATGGCTCGCCGAAGAAGAAGCGCTGACGCCGTTCCGCGTGTTCCGCAGCTTCGCCTATTCGGTCAGTCTGCTGTTCCACGCGAAGGAGCTGGCGTACTACGTCGCGCTGTATCAGGACGGCTCGCTGTGGCGCGCGCTCAAAGCTGCTGACCTCGAAGCCGCGGAAGCGGCCTTCCATCACTTCGAGGAACAGGCGACGCGGCTTTCGGAAGGCGAAACGCGCCGCGCGCAACTCGAGGCGCAAAACGAACAGCTTGCACGCATGATCGCCCGCTCCGAAGCGCAGGCCGAACGCTTGCGCACGGACCTGCAACGGCGCGGCGCGCAGGAACAGACCGTGTCGAACCGGCAGCATCAGGTGCGCAAGGAGGTGTCGCAACTGGAAGCGCAACGCGTCGCCGCGCAGGCGCATCTGAACAAGGCGCATCGGCAGATTCATCAACTCAACCTGACCAGCAACGAAGGGATTCCGCATTTGCCGAACCGTTGAAGCGCGCCTTGAAATCGGTCTGACGCCAAGTCCAGGCCGTAAACGACAAAACGCCGCCCGGCAATCCGGGCGGCGCTTTTTTCATTACCCGCCGCCTGTCAGCCAGGCGGCGTTCACATCAGCTTCGGCGAATTAGTTGCCGAAGTAGACCGAGTTACGGTCGTTGCCAGTCACCGGACGGCCAGCTTGCGAGGTGCCTGCGATCGGTGCGCCGTAGCCGCTGTTCACAGCTTGAGCGGTGCCGTTCTGTGCATCGACGCGGGCTTGTGCAGCTTGCAGGTTAGCCGGGTAGTCAACATGATCGCCGATCGGGTTGTAACCGGCCTTTTCCAGTTGCACCAGTTGAGCGCGCACTTCAGCGCGGGTAACCGGCTGGTTCGATTGAGCAAACGAAGCAACAGGAGCGACCAGAGCAGCGGCGACGACAACTGCAGAGATAAGAGTCTTCATGATGTAAACCTCCAGAACTTGTATTTAATGTGCTTTGGGCTCGTTGTCCCGTAGCGCTTAAGTAGAAGTTTAGGAGCGGCAACATCTAGGGGAAACCCCTGAAACGATGAAACTCTATTCCAAAATTCGCAATAGTAGAGGGTCCAGCGTGCTGCCACGCTATCTGTCCAATAGCTATCAGCAATAATTGCCCATCCAGATTTCAATCGCTTGCGCGGCCCGGCGCGCCTTGCTGCAAGCGCGCACCGGGCCACGATTCAAACGCTCAGCTCCAGTTCGCGTGGAAGCTGCCCGGCTTGTCGATACGCTCGAACGTATGCGCGCCGAAGAAATCGCGCTGAGCCTGCACCAGGTTCGCCGGCAGGCGTTCCGACCGATACGCGTCGAAATACGCCACTGCCGACGCGAATGCCGGCACCGGCACGCCCGCGTTGATGGCGGCGATCACAACTTCGCGCAACGCCGACTGATAGTTCTTCGCGATGTCGCGGAAGTACGGATCAAGCAGCAGATTGGCGATTGCCTTGTCTTTCGTATAGGCGTCGGTGATCTTCTGCAGGAAGCGGGCGCGGATGATGCAGCCGGCGCGGAAAATCTTCGCGATCGTGCCGTAATCCAGATCCCACTTGTACTCTTCCGATGCCGCGCGCAGTTGCGCAAAACCTTGCGCGTACGAAATCACCTTACTGAAGTACAGCGCGCGGCGCACCGATTCGATGAACGCGTCACGCTCGGCGCCGAGCGGCCTGGCTGCCGGCCCTTCGAGCACCTTGCTCGCCGCCACGCGCTGAGTCTTCAGCGACGACAGCACGCGCGCGAACACGGCTTCCGTAATCAGCGGCAGCGGTGCGCCGAGGTCGAGCGCGTTCTGGCTGGTCCACTTGCCGGTGCCCTTCTGCGCCGCGCGATCGAGGATCACGTCGACCAGATCCTTGCCGGTTTCTTCGTCTTTCTTCTTGAAGATCTTCGAGGTGATTTCGATCAGGTAGCTGTCGAGCTCGCCCTCGTTCCATTCGGTGTAGACCTTGGCCAGCTCCTCGTTCGACAGACCGACGACCTGCTTGAGCACCGCATAGCTCTCGGCGATCAGCTGCATGTCGCCGTATTCGATGCCGTTGTGCACCATTTTCACGAAATGGCCCGCGCCGTCCGGACCCATGTACGCGACGCACGGCTCGCCGTCCGGCGCCTTGGCGGCGATTTCGGTAAGGATCGGGGCGACGAGATCATAGGCGTCGCGCTGGCCGCCCGGCATGATCGACGGGCCTTTCAATGCGCCCTCTTCGCCACCCGACACGCCCGTGCCGATGAAATGCAGGCCGGACTTCGCGAGATCCTGATTGCGGCGGATGGTGTCCGTGAAATGCGTATTGCCGCCGTCGATCAGGATGTCGCCCTTGTCGAGCAGCGGTTTTAGCTGGTTGATTGTCGCGTCGGTGCCTTCGCCTGCCTTGACCATTAGCAGAATGCGGCGCGGTTTTTCCAGCGATTCCACGAAGTCTTCCAGCGTGAAGGCCGGCACCAGCTTCTTGTCCGGATATTCGGCGATGAGTTCGTCGGTTTTCTCGCGACTACGGTTGTACACCGAGACCGCGTGGCCGCGGCTTTCGATGTTGAGCGCCAGATTGCGGCCCATGACCGCTAGCCCCACCACGCCGATTGCCTGTTTGCCCATGTGAATTCTCCAGAGTCCAATGAATGTCGGGACGCCGCGCCGGAAAGAACGTCGGCGGGACGTCGAGGGTGAAAGGATAAAAGAAATGCTGGCTTGCCGCTCGCTGACGTGCATTGCCACTCAACGAGCGGGTTTTCCACTGCGTGCGGGCCTCAACTTTATGCCGCGCCCCGCGATGCGCTTTATGACGCACCGCTTACGCGCCGCATGACACAGCGTCTGTCAAACCCGCGCCGCGTCCAGGCGTTTCCTGAAAACCAGACTGAAATTGTTCGCCGGCATCGCGATCGGCTCGTCGCACACGAGTCCGACCGATGCGCCCAACGCGACCACCGCTTCCATGTCGCGCACGCCCCACGCGGGGTCGCGGCTGCGCAATTGCTGATCGAACGCATCGTTGCTCGGCGAGGTTTGCGCGCCATCGCGTTTGTAAGGGCCGTACAGATACAGTACACCGCCGTCGACCAGTCGGCGACTCGCGCCGGCGAATAGCGCTTGCGTTGCGCTCCACGGCGAGATGTGAATCATGTTGATACAGACCACGGCGTCGAACTGATCGGGCGCATTCATCGTTTGCACGCCCCAATCCGCCTGATGCACATCGAGGGCGAGCGGCGCGCGCACGTTCGCCAGCCCTGCGTGTGCGATCCACGCCGCAATCGACGCACGCGCATCCGCATCGGGATCGCTCGGTTGCCAGTCAAGCCCAGGCAATGCGCCGGCGAAGCAGATAGCATGCTGCCCCGTGCCGCTCGCGATTTCCAGCACACGGCCGGTGGGTGGCAGCACCTCGCGCAATACGGCAAGGATGGCTTCGCGATTGCGTTCGGCGGAAGGCGAGTGTTGCCGCAACGCCGGATGGGAATCAGTCATGTTCAGTTTGTTTCAGTACAGGATCGTGCGCACGCGCTCGGCGAGTTCACGGTCGTAGGTCGCGGCATCGAAACTGGCGCCGTTGATGCGGCGGTGAATCTCGCCGGCACTCGGCAGTCGCGAACGTTCGACATGACGCGCGGGATCCCACAGTTTCGAGCGCACCAGCGCCTTCGAGCAATGAAAGTACACCGCTTCGACGTCGATCAGCAGCACGGTGCGCGGCAGTTTACCTTCGACGGCGAAACTGTCCAGCAATTCCGGATCGTTGGAAATCCGGCCGCGGCCGTTCACGCGTAAACTTTCGCCGACGCCCGGAATGATGAACAACAGCGCCAGCTGCGGCTCAACGATGATATTGCGCAGACTGTCGACGCGATTGTTGCCGATGCGGTCCGGCAGCGCGAGCGTGCGTTCGTCGATCACGCGCACGAAACCCGGCGCGTCGCCACGCGGCGAACAGTCGAGGCCTTCGGGACCGGCGGTGGCGAGCACGACGAAGGGCGCGACTTCGATGAACGCGCGATAGTCTTCGTTGACGTAGGGAATCTCTTTCTTCACTGCGCGTTCGTGGGGCTGACCGTAGATTGCTTCGAGCTGGTCGATCGTCGTCAACATCGGCGTTCCTTTTGCGGGACGGTTGCTTTTCGTGAGAGCGGTGCTGCGTGGGATTGGAATTATCGACGATTTGCGGGCCGCGCGCGGCTCGGGAAGCACGGGCAGTCGGTTCAATCCAGTGCCAGACGGCCCGCCAACGCGGTCAGCGTGTCGGCACAGGGCGCCGCGATTTTCAGCGACAGCAGCGGATCGGCGCGCGTGCGCCCCAGATTGATCGCGACGATCGGCTTGCCCTGCTTCTGCGCCCACACGCAGAAGCGATAGCCCGAATAGACCATCAGCGACGAGCCCACCACCAGCACCGCGTCCGCCGCATCGAGCGCATGCGAGGCCGCTTCGACACGCTCGCGCGGCACGCTTTCGCCGAAGAACACCACGGCGGGCTTCAATAGACCGCCGCAGTTCGTGCACGCCGGAATGCGGAAAGCGTCGAGATCGTGCCACTCCAGATGCGCGTCGCCGTCGGCGGCGGTTTCGGCGGTGACGTTCAGCAACGCGGGATTGTCGGCTTCCAGCGTCTGCTGGATCGACGCGCGTGAATGCTGCATGCCGCAATCCAGACACGTGACGCCGTCGATGCCGCCATGTAGTTCGATCACCTCGCGGCTACCCGCCCGCTGATGCAAACCGTCGACGTTCTGCGTGACGAGCGTCGGCACATGGCCCGCTGCCTCGAGCCGGGCGAGAGCGGTATGCGCGGCATTCGGCTGCGCGTCGGCCACCACCGGCCAGCCGACCATGCTGCGCGCCCAGTAGCGCCGGCGCATCGCGGCGGTGCCGAGAAATTCCTGCAGCGTGATCGGCGGCGAACGTTTCCATTCGCCGTTGTCGTCGCGATAGCCTGGAATGCCGGAATCGGTGCTGATGCCGGCTCCGGTCAGCACGAACAGACGCGGGTAACGCTGCACGAAGTTATGCAGGTCGTCCAGCGTGTGCGTTTCGTTGAAGGGTTCGATGTGCGCGGGCTGAAGGTCGGTCATGGCGGGGACGGGGTATGGCTGCGGACTCGGCGTAAAACCTGAAATTCCGTTTAGCGGCGCGTACGCGGTTTGCTCTGCCGCGCTTTCCATTCGGCGAGCGCTAACTGATAGCGCTCGAGTGCTTCATCGTAGAGATCGAAGACACACGGATTGCAGCCGCTATGACAACAATCGTCGAGGTCGGGCTGCACGGGCGGCACCGGCTCTGGGTCGTCCCTGGGTGTGGCGCGGGGCACGGCGAATCGCTTTTCCGGAAGGTGGGAAGCGCCCAGTATAAGTTGATCTTCCGCGCCGCGTGCGGAGGGCCCCCGCTCAGCCTCGCCCGACGAATGGCATCTTGCTCGCCATGATGGTCATGAACTGCACATTCGCCGACAGCGGCAATTCGGCCATATGCAGCACCGCGTCGGCGACGTGCTGCACGTCCATCAACGGCTCGACGGCGATTTCGCCGTTCGCCTGCGGCACGCCGCGCGCCATCCGCTCGGCCATTTCCGTCGCTGCATTGCCGATATCGATCTGCCCGCACACGATGTCGTATTTGCGGCCGTCGAGCGAAACCGCTTTCGTGATGCCGGTAATCGCGTGCTTGGTCGCCGTGTAGGCGATGCTGTTCGGCCGCGGCGCATGCGCGGAAATCGAACCATTGTTGATGATGCGGCCGCCCCGCGGCGTCTGCGTTTTCATCAGACCGAAGGCGGCGCGTGTGCAAAGAAACACGCCCGTGAGATTGGTGTCGACCACTGAGCGCCATTCGTCGACATCGAGTTCATCGATATCCACCGGCGAGCCATTGCGGCCCGCGTTATTGAATAGCACATCGAGACGGCCGCGCCGCGAACGGATCGTGTCGAACAGTGCGGCGACGCTGTCAGCGTCCGTCACGTCGCAGGCCACGGCAAGCGCGTCGCCGCCCAGTTGCTGCGCTTCTTCGACCACGGCATCGAGCGGCGCCTGACGACGGCCGGCGAGTACGACGCTATATCCGTGTTCCAGCATCTTGAGCGCGCAGGCCCGGCCGATGCCGCTGCCCGCGCCCGTCACCAGCGCGACCTTCTTGATCCCCGTTCCTGTCACAGCACTTCTCCCGCTCGGTTTCTTTGGCCTTAGCACCATACAACAGCGGCGCGCCCGGCGCGAAGCAGCCTGTCTTTCAGCATTCTTTCATTACTTATCGTTACCTTCCGCAACAGCGTCGCATTGCGCATCAATGGTATCGTTGGCTGTTGCGCGTCACGCGCGCGATTCATGGCCTTCCCAGGACGGAGGAAGGAAGACAGGAAGCACGCTTTATGAACAGACTTTTCACCCCGCATCGCAATGAACCCGCGCCGCAGCACCGCTGGCCGCGCACCGGCTATCCCGCGATGCTCACCGCCACGGCCGCATGGCACGTATTCGTGCTAGCCGGCTGCCTGCTGGCACCCGCCGCATGGCCATGGTGGCTCGCCGCGATCTTCGCGAATCACGCTATTTTCACAGTAGCCGGCCTGTTGCCCCGCACCTCGCTACTGGGCCCGAACTGGACGCGCCTGCCCGACGGCGCGCGCAACGCAGACGCGATCGCACTGACCATCGACGACGGCCCCGATCCGGTCGTCACCCCGCAAGTGCTGGATCTGCTCGACGCTTTCAACGTGCGCGCCACCTTCTTCTGTATCGGCGCAAAAGCGCAACGCTACCCGGAACTCGCACGCGAGATCGTCGCACGCGGCCATGCGCTCGAAAACCATTCGCAGGTTCACGTACACACGTTTTCGGTCACGTTTCCGGGCGCGCTCACGCGCGAGATCGAAGCGGCGCAACGCACCTTCCAGGCATTGAGCGGCGAACGGCCGATGTTCTTCCGTGCTCCGGCGGGCTTGCGCAACATCTTTCTCGAACCCGTGCTGCGCAAACTCGATTTGCGGCTCGCGGCGTGGACGCGGCGCGGCTACGACACGCGCGAGCGCGATCCCCACGTGGTCGCGCACCGGTTGCTCCACGGCCTTGCCGCGCGCGACATCCTGCTGCTGCACGATGGAAATGCCGCGCTCACCGTCGAGGGCAAACCGCTTATACTCGCCGTCCTGCCACGCGTGATCGACGCGGCGCGCCACCAGCACCTGCGCTTCGTTACGCTGCGTGAAGCACGCGTCGACGACTGAACTGCCAGCAATCCTTCCGCGTGGCCTGGCCGCCAACACACGGCGAGCCGCACCGACACCCCTCTTACATCCGGAAATCCGCGGCCATGTCTTCGTCCGTGCGCGCCTCGAGCTCGCCGCTGCGGCAGGCCTTCAGGAACAGGTCGTAATCACGCTCCACCTGGTCCGCGTAGCTGGCGGCATAAGCCGCGAGCGATTCCGCAAACTGATCGCCACGACCGATATACGCGCTGACTTCGATCGCCTGGCCACTCGCCTTGGCATGCGCACGCGCCATGATCCAGCCGCACAGCTTCGCGTAGCCTTCCAGCAGGTCAGTGTCGAACAGTTCGATATTCGCCGACAGTTTCATATCGCGCAGTTGCCGGAAGTAGAAATGGCGCCCTAACGGTCCGTTCGCCCAGCCGAGAAAGATGTCGCTCGCGGCCTGCAGCATGCGCTGCCCTTGCACGACGCGTTCGCCCTCGTGCTTCACGGGAGGCGACTTGTAATACTGGGAGACCACCGACGGCCGCGCCTCCTTGAGTTGCAGGAACAATGGCTTGCCCATGTGATCCACATTCAGCACGACCATGCAGCGCGTGCCGACGCTGCCAACGCCCACCACTTTGAATACGATGTCCTGCACCGTGAAATGGCTGAGCAACTCGCGCCGGTCATGCGACATCGTCTTCAGATATTCGCCCCACATGCGCTCGAGCATCTTGCGCCAGTTGTGGCCCCGGAATGCTTCGGTTTCTTCAGGCGTGAACAGCGTGTTCGCGCCTAGCACGTGGAACAGCGCCGGCGGCGCATCGCGGATCGTCCAGTGCTCGCCGTCGTGCTCGGCCATTTTCTCCAGCAGATTTTCGTGGGTACGGCTCGCGGCCTTTTCCATACCACGGCGCACGATACGGCGGCGCTCGGGGGTTAGCGCGGTTTCCGCCATGCGGTCGAAGGTAATGCGGTCGTACCAGAGTTCGAGCGCGCCGCATTGCGCGTATTGCGTCATGCGATCGCGGTATTCGGTGACCGCGGTCATGACCAGGTGCTCGGCCGTGCCGCGGCTCAAACGCATATGACGCGCGGCGACCACGAGGCTCGCGGTCAGGCGTTTCAGATCCCATTCGAAGGGGCCTGTCGCGACTTCGTCGAAGTCGTTCAGATCGAATACGAGTTGACGCTCCGGTGTCGCGAAGCCGCCGAAATTCATCAGATGGCCGTCGCCGCAAATCGGCATCGTGAGGCCGGTGTCGGGGACACGGCTCAAATCGTGCGCCTGGATGATCGCCGTGCCGCGAAAGAAGGTGAACGGCGATACCGACATGCGCCCGTAGCGCAGCGGCACAAGCCGTTCGACGCGCCCCTCGCTGCTTTGCTTGAGCAACTCGATCGGGTCGCGATGCAACTCGCCTACCGTGCGATGGCTCGAACGCTTCGAGCTCTCACGGGCGGCACGGCCACGGGCCTCCCGTTCGGCGATGGTGCTGGCTTTCATGCTCTTCTCCGGTTTTTTTGTGTGAATCTTTACCATCGGTTCTAGAAGACTGCTTCTGCTGGCACAGTGAGCCATCACCAACGGTAGCCCACACCGCCGAAAATCACATCCGAGTCACGATCATAGCGTGTCACAACACGATTCCATTCGATCCGCGCATTCCAGTGATCGGTCAAGCGATACGAGCCGGCGATCGTGACGAGGCCGGAAAACTTCCCTGCGCCCGGCCCCGGCGTCGGGCTGTTCTCGTTTTCGTTGATCGCATAGTAGGCGCCGACGCCGAGTCCGAGCGATACCTTATCGTTGAGGAACGCGCGCGTCGCCCACAGCTGGCTGGTCAAGCCGTCGCGGCGCGCCACCTTGCTGCTGCCCTCATGAAGATAGCCAACTGTCACATCGAGGTATTTCGCAAGGCCGCGCCGGTACTCGATCGCGCCGCCAAGTGCAGTCGGCGAACTGGTCGAATTGATGATCGTCTCGCCGAGATACACCGCCACTTCGTTGTTAGTGACCTTGTGCGTACTGCCGCTTGCCCAGTCTCGTGGACCGGGTGTGTTCGGGGCATCGAGCTGATAGCCGACGCCGAACATCACGCTGGTCGCATCCGGCCCGCGTTGCACATGCACGCGATTCAACTGCAGTTGCGTGATCCACCGGCTCGACGCGTAGTACGCCGCGCGCACGCTATACACGACACCCCAGCCATGAGTGTCCGAATAGCTGCCGCCTTGCACGGCGGTGGTGGTGTCGAAGTAACGGTAGGGACCGACGCCCGCCTGCAGGACGAACTGTGGACTCCCGACGGGAATGCGGCCCCATAGCTGGATCATCTGGCCGTCGCGATGATGATCGGGAATGTGTCCTTCATTGAGCCACGTGAAGCTTGCGGCAAAGTATTGCCCGAGCCCTTCCTGATAGTTGAACGCCCACGTGTAGGTGTTTGTACTGCCTGCGCGCGAGCCACCGCCGAATAGGGAAAACTCCTGGGCCTGAGCCACGCCGGACGCAAATAGAAGTCCGAGACCGGCAACGCATGAGGCCGCTTTGGCTGCCAGCTTGATGTTCTCGGCAGAATTCAGATTCCGCATGCTTTTCGCATCTCCGGATGGGCCGCTGTCGCTGCCGGCATTCGTGAGCCGATGAGAAGCCGCGTAGCGGCTTCGAGCGCCGGGACGTTACAAACTGTTAGCCATGCTAGCAGACCGCCCGGTAAAAATGCCACACCATGCCTTTTGAATAATCCGGTCATGCACTCACGTCTTCAATCAACCGGTCTGCAAATCTCCACTATTGGTTGCGGCCGCAACGATTGATCACAACTCCGCGGACAAAATTACCGGAAATCAAACGGGCGATTAACCAGTTGGTGAATATTTTCCTTTTTCATTGATGCGCACACTTCAGACATCGCGAATCTGGCCGTTTACCGGTACATGGAGAATATGAGTGGCGCACTCGAAAAATCCCCTGAAATAGGGCCTGTTCCACCGAACGTGCGTCGCGCAAGATAACGGAGAGAGCATGTTTGTCGCAATCGGCTGGGTAGTGGTAATGGCTTCGGTGATCGGTAGTTTTGTCGGGGTAGGCGGGCATCTTCCCGCGCTCGTTCAACCGTTCGAATTGCTATGTATTTTTGGCGCGGCGATCGGCGCGTTTGTCGTGAGCAATCCGACTTCCACGCTGAAGAAAACGATCAAGGCGATTCCTTCGTGTTTTAAAAGCGGTGGCTATACGAAGGAAAAATATCTTGAACTGATCGCGCTGCTTTACGAGTTGCTTCAGAAGGCACGCAAGGAAGGCATGATGTCGCTCGAAGCCGACGTCATGGCACCGGAAGAAAGCGTGCTGTTCCAGAAGTATTCGCACGTTTTGAAGGACCATCATCTGCTCGACTTTATCGTCGACTATTTGCGCATGATGTCCGGCGGCAACGTGAACGTGCTCGAGGTGCAGGACCTGATGGACGAAGAACTGGCCACGCATCATGCGGAAGCGTCGGTCGCGGCCAACGCGATTCAGAAAATGGCCGACGGCTTGCCTGCATTCGGCATTGTCGCCGCCGTGATGGGCGTGGTTCATACGATGGGCTCAGTCGGCGCGCCGCCCGCCGTGCTCGGCGAAATGATCGCAGGTGCACTGGTGGGCACCTTCCTCGGCATTCTTCTCGCCTATGGTTTTATCGGCCCGGTCGCCGATCTGCTCAATGCAAAGGGCCGCGCCGAAGCGAAACCTTATCAGTGCGTGAAGGCCGTGTTGCTTGCATCGCTCTC
Organism: Paraburkholderia sediminicola; assembly: GCF_902859805.1. GTDB lineage: Bacteria > Pseudomonadota > Gammaproteobacteria > Burkholderiales > Burkholderiaceae > Paraburkholderia > Paraburkholderia sediminicola. The sequence continues at coordinate 440,778 of NZ_CADIKC010000001.1, forward strand.
CGGCTATGCACCGCCGATCGCCGTCGAATTCGGCCGCAAGGTGCTGTTCACCGCCGACCGTCCGAGCTTCCAGGAACTCGACGACGCCGTGCGCGCCACCAAGATGCCGAAATCGGCCTGACGCGGAGCGGCATCATGAGTGAAAGAAAGTCTCGCGCGTCCCAGCAGGACGAGACAAGCGCTCCTGTGATCGTGCGCCGCTCGAAGAAGGGTGGCGATCATGGCGCCCATCACGGCGGCGCATGGAAAATCGCCTACGCCGACTTCGTCACCGCGATGATGGCGTTCTTCCTGCTGATGTGGCTGCTCGGTTCGACGTCGAAGTACGACAAGCAGGGCATCGAAGACTACTTCAACACCCCGCTGTCGAGCCTGCTCGGCGGCAACGAGGGCACGGCAGCGGCACGTCCGAACGTCATCCAGGGCGGCGGCCGTGACATCACCGACACCCGTCCCGGCGACGGCAAGAAAACCCAGACAGAACCCACACCACCGGCAAAGGTCCCACCGATCGTCGCGCCCGCAGACACGGCACGGCTTCAGCAGTTGAAAGAGAAGCTCACCGCCTTGATCGAACAGAGCCCGGCGCTGAAGGCATTCAAGGATCAGATCCGCATTTCGATCACGAACGAAGGCCTGCGCATCGAGATCGTCGATTCACAGAATCGTCCGATGTTTCCGTCCGGAAGTTCGAAGTTGCAGCCTTACGCCGTGACGATCCTGACGCAGATCGGCGCCGCGCTCAACGACGTGGAGAACCGCATTTCGATTGCCGGCCACACCGACGCAGTGCCTTATACGGCCGGCCCAGAGGGTTACTCGAACTGGGAGCTATCGTCCGAACGGGCCAACGCCGCACGCCGCGCACTGGTAGCAGGCGGCATGCACGGCGAGAAGCTGCTGCAGGTGCGCGGACTCGCCGATGTATTGCCGCTGAACAGCAACGTCGCCGACGAACCGACCAACCGGCGCATCAGTATCCTCGTACTGAACAAGGCAGCGGAACTCGCGTTCTTCCACGACGGCGGCCGAACTGCAATTGACGAAACGTCGCCAGCAAGTTCGACTATTCCCGAGGTAGTGAGCCGTTTGCAGCCGGTCAGCGTTTCACGTAGCACGCCGTAGAATTTTTACTGGGCAGAGGTTGAGTTCGGATCGGCTTCGGCTCGCGCGATTTTCTCAACTGCTGCAAAGCGAATGTGGTGTGTATAGAATCGTTCGCATGCGCCCTGCCCCACATCATCACCATGAGCCCGAGCTTCCGCTCCACACGCCCAGCGTTTCGTCTGTGACGCTGGCGGCGATCATTGCCGTGATCGCGTGGATTTCCATCGTTGCGCAAGCCGATTTGACGATCGACCGCACGCTAGCTCGCGGGCTCGGCGTACTCGATGGGGTTGCACGGATGAGCAGTTACCTCACCAATCTAACGGTATTAGCGTGCGCGGTCTGTTTTACCTGCGTAGCGTTACGAGGGCGCAGTCCGGCGATCATGCGTTTTTTTCGACAGCCTACCGTCGTGACCGCGGTCGTTGTCTACATGGCATTTGTGGGGATCGCCTACAACCTGCTTCTACGCGGAACGTGGTCACCGAGGGCGTACAGACTGCTGCTCAACGAATCGATGCACAGCCTTTTACCGATGCTGGCGGTACTTTACTGGGTGTTATTCGTACCGCGATTTCATTTACGGTTACGGCATTACCTGTTGTGGCTGATCTATCCCGTCGCGTACCTCGCCATTACCTTCTGGCGCGGCAGTTTGTCAGACTTTTATCCGTATCCCTTCATCAACGTCGACGTGCTTGGCATCAGACACGTTGTCGTCAATTCCGCCCTACTGTTCGGCGGATTTCTGATGTTAATGGCCGTATTCGCGGGAATCAACTTCCGGCGTAGACACTAACAAGAAGCACGCCACCGCATCCCCACACCTCGACGAAGATAAGCTCAAAGCACCGAATGGTTTTCGAACGACTCTTCGACGCGCGCAGCGCCGCCGGAAGAATGACGCCCTTGTCACCGGCGCATGCGGGGCACGGACACAGATTCCAGATGCACCACTACCCCAGGCAAACTACGGCACCCACTTAGCAGGCGTGGTTTGAGCCGCTTTCTTTTGCCTACTTTTCTTTGCGGCAAGCAAAGAAAAGTAGGTGCCCCCCCGCACAGGGGGAACGCTAATAGACCACTAACAATGCAAGGAAAGGCCAACACCACCAGAGCAACCACCCCAGCAGCGCCAGCCAACCAAACAGCCAGCAAAAAAACCATCAAACCGCCGCCACAACCCTCCGCGGCGACAAAACCGACACAACAAAACTAACAACAACATTAGCAGCGAGCGCAATCAACCCGATATAAACCGGATAAACAGCATCACCGACATGCAAAGCAAACACCGGCTTGAGCCCTTGAGAAACAGCAAGCCCAGTCCCAAGCACAATCCCAACCAACCACCCAAGAAACAACCCCGCCGTATTCAACCGCCGCGTATACAAAGAAAACACAATAGCCGGGAAGATCTGCAAAATCCAAACCCCACCCAGCAACTGCAAATCAATCGCATACTGCGTAGGCAAGAACACAATAAACAGCAGCGCCCCAAACTTCACAACCAGCGAAACGATCTTCGCCGTAGAAGCCTCCGCCTCAGGCGTGATATCCGGCGAAACCAGAGGACGCCACAAATTCCGGGTGAACAGATTAGCCGCCCCAATCGACATGATCGCCGCAGGCACCAAAGCACTAATCGCAATAGCAGCAGCCGCAAACCCAACGAACCACGACGGAAACAGCGTGTTAAACAGCGCAGGCACCATATCGGACGCCGACTTCACATGCACCCCAGCCGCAATCGCCATATACCCGAGCAACGCAATCAGCCCCAGCAACAACGTATAAGCCGGCAGGAAAATTGCATTTTTGCGCACCGTATTAGCCGACGAGGACGACAACACCGCCGTCATCGTATGCGGATACATGAACGCCGCCAGTGCCGAACCTAACGCGAGCGAGGCATAAGCAGTGAACTGAGTCGGCTTCAGAATGATCCCGGTCGCGCCACCCTTGGCCTTGAAATACGTATCGGCCGCATCGAACACATGCGCATAGCCGCCGAGCTTCGCCGGAATCAGCCAGATGGCCGCAATCACGACGATATAGATCATGATGTCCTTGACGAACGCGATCATCGCCGGTGCCCGCAAGCCGCTTGCATACGTGTACAGCGCAAGAATCACGAAAGCGACGATCAACGGCATTTCGCCGGTCACGCCGAGCCCTTTGATCACGACCTGCATGCCCACCAGTTGCAGCGCGATATACGGCATCGTCGCGACAATGCCGGTCAATGCGACCGCAGCCGGGAACCACTTGCCGCCGTATTCCCCCTGCACGTAGTCTGCTGCCGTGATGTGATCTTTCGCCTTCGCGATCTTCCACAGCTTCGGCATCACCGCGAACACGAACGGATAGACGATGATCGTGTACGGCAGCGCAAAGAAGCCATACGCGCCCACCGAATACACGAGCGCAGGCACAGCGATCACGGTATAGGCGGTATAGAAGTCGCCACCCACAAGGAACCACGAAATCAACGTACCGAACTGGCGGCCACCCAGGCCCCACTCATGCAATTGCGTCAGATCGCCCCGCTTCCAGCGCGCGGCAAAAAAACCAATCACGGTGACGAGAACGAAGAATGCGATAAAGACGGTCATCGCGACCGGGTTGACGGGATTGACATCGCTCATTTGACACCTCGGTACACGACGTAAATCAGTAGCGAGGTCAGCGGAACCCACAAGAACTGATACCAGTAGAAGAACGGAAAGCCGGCGAACGAGGGTCGCGTGTCGTTATAGAACGGCAACCACAGCAACGCGATGTATGGGATCAGCAGGATTAGCCATAGCCATGAACGGCCGGCAGATTGGGAGGTCTCCACAAACTTCTCCTAGGTCTATTATTGGAACCGCGCGCCGTGACTTGTGGCCGGACACGCGGAAAACCGGTTACCTGATATTAGACGGCAAAACCGGGTTCTGCTTTTGCACTGTGCGCCGCACCATTGCGCGCCGGAAGGCGCGGTGCGTCGTGGGGATGTAGTATTCGCCTTCGTGAGCGCTCTCACAAGCGCGCAACTACGTAAGCCGGCTACGTAAAACTACTTAGCCCGTCGGCCGTCCTGTCTACGATGAAACTCAAAGCAAAGATTGTCCTGCTGGCGATCGTTCCCTTTCTGGCGGCCATCGCCAGCATCGAAACTGGCGTGCGCCAGGAAGCCACGGCGCTCGCCGAAACACAGCACGCGACCACCCAGGCCGCGTACATGGCCAGCAAGGAAATCGAACTCAAGCACTACGTCGAGCTCGCGACCACGGCGATCGCCCCGCTCTACAACGCCGGCCAGGACAACGCACGCGACGACGCAATGCTGCGCACCCGCGCGCTCGATATCCTCGGGAAAATGGATTTCGGCAAGGACGGCTACTTTTTCGTCTACGACATGCACGGCCGTTCGCTGATGCATCCGCGCGAACCCGACCTCGTCGGACGCGACCTCTGGGACCTGCGCGATCCGCAAGGAACGCTGACGATCCAGCAATTGCTCGCCGCGGCCACGCGCGGCGGCGGCTATGTACGCTACGTGTGGCATCGTCCGTCGACGGGCAAGCTCGCGTCGAAACTGGGTTACGTGGTGCCGCTCGAACGCTGGGGCTGGATGATCGGAACCGGCATCTATCTCGACGACGTCGACGCCACACTCGCGGACATCGATCAGCGCGCGGCGGCCAACATCGATCGCACGATGCAGTGGATCGATGCCATCGCACTCGCCGGGCTCGCCGTGATCGCATTGTGTGCGCTGGTGCTCAACGTCACCGAATATCGCAGTGCCGATGCAAAACTGAAGCGGCTCGCGCAGCAGGTGGTCGACTCACAGGAAAACGAACGGGCGCGCCTGTCGCGCGAATTGCACGACGGCATTAGTCAGATGATGGTTTCCGTGAAGCTGCTGCTCGAATCGGCGTTGGCACGCTTCGAACGCAGCGAAGTGCGCGTGCCTGCGGCGGAAGCCGCGCTATCGACCAGCGTGGCACGCATCGGCGATACCTTGCGCGAAGTGCGCCGCATTTCCCACGCGCTGCGTCCGTCGATGCTCGATGACCTGGGCGTTGCGGCCGCGCTGGAGCAACTCACGCGCGAGTTGAGCGACGAATCCGGCATCGAGATCGGCTTCACGCAGATCGCCCACACTCATGCAGCGGCTTTGCCCGAAGCGGTGAACACGGTCCTGTTCCGCATCGCCCAGGAAGCGCTGACGAACATCGTGCGGCACGCGCAGGCGTCCAGCGCGGCACTCTCGCTGGAGATATCGAGCGACGCCGTCACGCTGACGATCTCGGACAACGGGCGCGGTTTCGATGTAGCGCACGCACTTGTCAGTCCACGCGCGGGCGTGGGTCTGCGCAATATGCGCGAACGGCTGGACGCATTGGGCGGCAAGCTGTCGCTCAGCTCGCAGGCCGGTCATACGATCGTGAGCGCGCGTGTGCCGGTCGTTGCCTCTGCGCTTCAATCGCCGGCCTTGCAGGAAACCTCACTATGAACGACATGTCGCTCGCCATCGCACGTCTGATTCTGGTCGACGACCACCCGCTGGTACGTGACGGCTTGCGCGCCCGGCTCGAGGCTGTGCGCAACATCGAGATCGTCGGCGAGGCGGGCAATGCGCAGGAAGCACTCGCGCTCGCCGCCAGCCACGAACCGCATCTGGTGCTGATGGATGTCGGCATGAACGGAATGAACGGCATCGCGCTGGCCGGTATGTTTCATGAGCGCTTTCCGGCAATACGCGTGCTGATGCTGTCCATGCACGACAACCTCGAGTACGTGACCCAGGCGGTGCGTGCGGGGGCGAGCGGTTACGTGCTCAAGGACTCGCCCGCCACCGAGATCATTCAGGCCATCGGCGCGGTGCTGGAGGGCAAGACGTTTTTCAGCGCAGGGCTGGGCGCGCGATTGATCCAGGCATCGGCGACGCAATCGCCCATTGAACGGCTCACGCCGCGCGAGCGCGATATTCTCGATGCGCTCGCGGAAGGTCTCTCGAGTAAGCAGATCGCGCAACGCAACGATCTCTCGGTACGCACGGTGGAAACGCATCGGCTGAATCTCAAGCGCAAGCTCGAAATCGAAGGCCAGGCCGAGTTGATCAAATTCGCCGTTGAAAATCGTCGTAGGAGTCAGTGAGGTTTAGAGCCACCGCGTCATAATCTCGACTAGATAGTCGAGAATCCAAACCACCGATCCGTCTGCCCCACGCTCAAACTCCGGAGCCCAGGACGATGAAACGCCCGATCCAACAGCACCTGGCGAGTCTGCTGATCTGCATGGCCGCGACGCATGCCCAGGCGCAAGCACAAGCGCCACGCGTCAATCGCGGCCACGATCCGTTCTTTCAGATATCCAAAGCAATCAGCGACTGTCCGGTACCCTTAGGCCCACTCGAAACCGAGCAGGAATGGCTCGACGATAGTCATTACCGGATCGAGCGCGGCAATAGCTGCTGGGTGGAGGGCAGATGCCGTCTGTCGAACGCCTATCTCTACGACGCGGAAATCGCGGACGCCGTCCAACGGCGTCTCACCAACATCAATTACGCCACCCACTGGCGCGAACAGTCGACGTTATGGCTCACGCTGCAACGTCGTTTCATCTACGTGCAGGGCTGCGTCGCACCAGGCTTCGACAAACAGGCGTTCCTCGCGGAACTCGCGAAAACCGCGGACGTCGATCGCGTGATCGACGACACCACAACCAATCCGCACGCAGCGTCATTACCGTATAAAACGCTGGCAGATCCTGACAAGCCCGTGATCGATCCGGGCAACTAGCCACAGCAGCCAGTGGCGCAAATTTAGTCAGCGGCACTGCTACGGTCACTATTGTCCCGAATGATTTGCGCGATCAGCGCATCCGCATCGCGCGAGACGTTATCGTGAACGCGGGTACTTTGCGTGGCCGCCGGCGTATCGTTGCCGATCAGATGACCGCTGCGCACGTGCGTATCCACCGACACCTGCATCGACAGGCCAAGCCGCAACGGATGCGCCGCGAGTTCGGCCGGGTCGAGCGAAATCACGATCGGCACGCGCTGCACGACCTTGATCCAGTTACCGGCCGCGTTCTGCGACGGCAGCATCGAAAACGCACTACCCGTGCCAGCAGAAAAGCCCTCCACGTGCCCCTGATACACCACTTGCGAGCCGTACACATCCGACACGATACGTACCGGCTGCCCGACGCGCATGCTGCGAATCTGGCCTTCCTTGAAATTCGCCTCGACCCACAGACGCTCGAGCGGAATGATCGACATGAGTGCGAGCCCCGGCCCGACCTGTTGGCCAATCTGCACCGAACGCTGTCCGACCGTGCCGTCGACAGGAGAAACGACGGTGGTGCGCTGCAGATTCCGGTAAGCGAGCCTCAATTGCGCTGCGGCTTGCAGAACCGGCGGACTGGCTTCGACCGGGAATTTGCCGCCGAGCGCGCGGGCAGCATCGAGTTGGACTTGCGCTGAGGCGAGATTCGCTTGCGCGACCGCTACCGCTTCGCGAGCGCGCGCCAACTCTTCCGGCGACACGACTTCCACCGATGCATGATCGCGCGCCGCCAGCGCACGTTGCGCCAACGCGAGTTCGGCGCGGCGCGCGTCGATCGATTGCACATAGAGCTTGCGCGAAATCGTCGCGTTTGCCACTTGTCGCACGGCGAGCGTCAGTTGCGCTTTGGCCTGCGCGAACGCGGCCGCCGCTTCGGCGTCGTCGAGTTTGACGAGCGGCTGGCCGGCCCGCACCTGCCGTGTGTTGTCCACCAGAATATCGGTGACCGTGCCGGGTATCTGCGCGGCGATCTGCACGATGTTGCCCGCCGCGTAGGCGTCGTCGGTCTCTTCGAAGAAGCGCGCGCTTAAGCCCCAGTACGTCAGCCACGCCACACCGGCGAGCGCCACCATGCCGAAGAAAACGGCAAAACGCCGCCGACGCGTCGCCCGTTTCGCATCGTGCGCGCCGCTCGTTATGCCTGCCGCGTTTGCCGGGTTTGCCGGGTTTGTCTGCTCCTCGGTCCAGCCCGCGGCATGTTGTGCCTGTTTATCGTTGTGCATTCAATCGAAGTGCGTATCCGTGATGCGTGCGTGGGAGGGAAAGGTGGTCTGATAGTGAGAAATCGGTGCGCCGGCCACCTTGCGTACGTCGAAACCGCCACCGAGCGCGCCGACCAGCGCAACCTGCAGCATTCTGCGGCGGCCCTGCAAATCCACTTGCTGCGCGCGTTCGTCGAGCAAAGACAGGTCGGCCAGCGTCACGTCCTTCTGCATACCGATGCCGCGCCGATGCCGCTCTTCTGCGATCGCGACGATATGCGAGGCCGCTTCCACCGCGTGCGTCTGCTCGGTCGCAAGCGTATCGACCGTGCGCAAGGAAGTCAGCTGACGCGCCACCTCGCCGAGTGCCTCGTCGACGGTCTTGTTGTAGAGGCCGATCGCGGCGTCGACGTTGGCGTAATCGCCGCCTAATTGCGCGTGCAAACGGGTGCGGTCGAAAATCGGCAGGGAGATCGCCGGCCCCACCGAACCGGTCAGCGCCGCGCGCGAGAAAAGCGCGCCGGGCGTCAATGCTGTCAACCCTGCAAAGGCCACCAGGTTCACGTCGGGATAGAACTGGGCTCGCGTGGCGTCGGTATTGGCGAGGGCCGCTTCAGCCCGCAAACGCGCCGCCACGATGTCGGGCCGGCGGCCCAGCAGATCGACCGGCAATTGCGCAGGCATCGGCGCGTCAGCCGCCGTGGCCAGTTGTGGACGATGCAGCGACAAACCCCGCTCCGCGCCGCGCCCTGTCAACACGCCGATCTGCAACTCGGTCAGCTTGATGCGCTCGTCGTTGAGCGCCTGCTGTGAGGCGAGCCGGCTCCGCTTGAGTGTGGCGTCGGCAGAGTCGTACGCGTTATCGATGCCACGCGCGCCACGCTCGCGAAGCACTGCGTCGACCCTATCCGCGGCCTGCTGCTTTTGCAGCAGAATGTCCTGCATCGCGAAGGCGCGGTCGAGCTCGCAGTAAAGCGTCACGAGCGCGACCGTCAACGTGAGCCGCGCCTGCTCCGCATCGACTCGTGCGGCGTCGCGCGTGGAGAGCAAACTGCCGGTCAGCGCGGCATTTTTGCCCCACAGGTCGAGCTGGTAGCTCAAGCCCGCGAACAACGCGGCCGGCGACACCACCGGATCGTTGAACAGCTGCACCGGAATCTGCCGGCCACCGACGGATACGTTGGCCACGTCGTCCGGCTGCGGTAAGCGGGCCTTGCTCACTGTCGCGCCCGCCGTGCCGGTGAGGCCGGTAAGCGAAGCAAACTGTTCGAGTTGCGCCTGCGCGGCGCCCACCCTCGCCTTGGCGATCTGCAGGTCGGGATTGTTTTGCAACGCTTCGGCGGTCAGCTCATCCAGTTGCGGATCACGGTAGCGCTTGACCCAATCAGGCGCGGGCCATGCGCCGTTCGCGTCTGGTCCAATGGTCTGCGAAAGTGCATCGGCGGATGGCTTGAGCGGTTTGACGTTCGCGTGCAGACCCGCATCGCTCACGCAACCCGTCAGCGCCGCTGCAATCAACAGCAACGGCATCAGCAACGGCAAGGTGCGTAGCGTAGAAAATTGCATAGACAGTCTCATGAGTGCCGGGTAAGAGACATTGCACGTTCTCCTGCTACCGGCGTATTCATCTCGCCAAGCCTCGCCGGGTTGGTCGTATTAACGGCATTCGTGGTCCTGGCCACTCTGGCCGCGAATCGCGGACGCGTCCGCTCAAGTGGCCCCATTCGTCCGAAGAACCCATCGAAGAGCCCCAACACAATCGCGTTGAGCTTCGCCAGCTTGTCCTTTTCCAGCAGCACGATCTGCACGATTTGCCAGAGCGTCAGCACGTTCGGCACGATTGCGACCGGCAGGCGCATCCCATATTGCAGCGCCAGCTGCATCGCGTTTCGCGCGCTGTAATAGCGGCGGAAACCGGGGTGATTCATCGTCGTCAATTCCAGCGAACCCAGCTTGTGGCGCCGCCGCGAGCCGATCCGATGCAGTAGTACGAGGGATGGCACCACGTACACGGGCACATTGCACAGCAGCGCACGCAGGCAGTATTCGGTGTCGACGTGGTCGATAAAAAGCGTTTCGTCGAAGCGGCCGAGCCGCGTGAACGCCTCGCGTGAAATCACACAGCCCGACGAAATCAGAAACGCACAGCGCTGCATCGCGGCGTCGGCGTGTATCGACAGCCTCTCTACCGCCAAACCGCTCGTCGCGAGTTCGGGCAGGAAGCGCTGGTCGTTTTCATCGAAGACGCGCGGGCCCGCTAAAAATGCCCGGCCATTCATCGACGTGCACCGGTCGCGCATCACAGCGAAGTAAGCGTCTGGCGCCTCGGAATCCTGGTCGAACAGCGCGACCGCATCCGCGCCCGCGTCGAATAGCGCGCTCAAGCCGCAATTGAAGGCCCCGGCAATGCCGTTGCGATTACCGTGATGCAGCAACGCAACGCCCGCCTCCCCCAACATCATCGCGGCGCGCGCGTCCGGCAACGGCGAGTTGTCGACCACCAGCAAGCGGTCGCATGCCGAACGCATCGCCACCGCTCGCGCGAGTTGCTCTTCACTCGGATGAAACAGGATGATCAATGCGCCCAGGATCGTCATTCGAGGTTCCTCAGTGACCTAAAGCCATCGCCGCGCCGCGCTTGGGACGCGTAAGCCACATCATGGCGGCGAGCACGAGGCAGGTGATGCTTGCCATGTAGAACATATCGCCGGTCGCCATCATGTAGGCCTGTTGCTGCACGACGTGATGCAAGGTGGCGAGTTCGCGCGCGCCGTCGATGCCCATGCCGTGCAGACCCTGAACGAAGCGCTGCGTATTGCCGGACGATTTCGTCACGGACTGCGCGACGACGTCGTAGTGATACAGCGCGCGGTTATCCCATAGCGTGACGCTCATCGCCGTACCGAACGCCGCCGATAACGTGCGCAAAAAATTCGACAGACTCGAGGCCGCGGCAAGCTTGTCGTCGGACACGCGCGAGAGCGTCGCCGCCGTCAGCGGAATGAAGAAGCACGGCAAGCCGATGCCCTGAATCAGACCGGGCGTGATGATCTGCGTGAAGGTCATGCTCAGCGTGAAATGCGCATCCCACCACAGCACGCCCGCGAACACGAGAAAGCCGAAAGTCGCGAGCACGCGCGCGTCGAAACGGGCCGCATAGATGCCGACCAGAATCGAGAACACCAGCGCGAGCACGCCAAGCGGCGCGGTGGCGAGTCCAGCCTGGTACGCGGTGTAGCCCATCACGGCCTGCAGCCAGAGCGGAAAGATCACGCCGACCACCGAGAAGCTCATCATGCCGAGCGAAATGATCAGCACGCAGAACGAAAACGTGCGATCTCGGAACAGGCTCAGATCGATCACCGGATGCCGTTCGCCCGCCTCCCAGATCAACAGCGACACGATCGCCAACCCGGCGACGATCGCGAGCGTCAGGATCAATGGCGAATCGAACCAGCCGCGGTCGTGACCGAGATCCAGCACCGTCTGCAACGAGCCCACGCCGACGACCAGCAAGATAATGCCAGGCAGATCGATCGGCACTGGCTTGCCAACGGGCGCATCTCGGCGCAGCAGCGTCATGCACACCGCAAACGAAAAGATGCCTATCGGCAGATTGATCAGGAAGATCCACGGCCACGAAAAATTGTCGATGATCCAGCCGCCCACCACCGGGCCGAAGATCGGCGCGAGCAGCACCGTCATGGCCCACAGCGCGAGCGCCACAACGCGTTTATCCGGCGGAAAGGTCCGCAGCAGGATTGTTTGGGAGAGCGGCACCATCGGCCCGGAAAAGAGCCCCTGCAATGCCCGGCATACCACCAGAAGATGAAAGTCACCCGCCACGCCGCATAGCAGGGACGTCAACGTGAAAAGGATCACCGCGCCGAGAAACAGCCGTGTTTCGCCGACCCGCCGCGAGAGCCAGCCCGTCAAGGGCACGGCGATGGCTGCGGCTACGGAGTATGAGCTGATCACCCACGTGCCCTGGCTGTTGGACACGCCGAGACCACCGGAAATCGCGGGTACCGCGACGTTGGTTACCGTCGAATCCAGGACTTCGATGAACGTGGCCAGCGACAGCGCGAAAGTCAGCAAGGCGAGCCGCGCACCGTGCATGCCGGGTACGCTGCGCTCGCCGGCAGACCCCGGGCCAACGCCATGCGCCTCGTCAATCGACGCAGCGCGCTTCGGCAATGGCGTGGCGGCGCTCATGCGCTATGCCCGCTGTCGGCGAATGCCGGCATGGAAATGCGGCCGACGGTCTGTGCGCGCATGCCGGTAGGTATGAAACCCTCGATATACCGTGCGGCCGCTTCGCAACCATCCGGCGACGACGCAAGCCGATCCTGCACGCGTCCGCACTGCGTCGCAATCGACGGGCTGCCTAGCAGATGCTTCAACGCACGCGCAAGCGCCTGCGGCTGCAGCGGCTTATCGAGCCGAACGCCGCAACCGCTCACGACGACACGCTGCGCGTTATCGAACTGATCGTGCGCGAACGGCGTCACCACTTGAGGAATGCCGGCAGCATACGCAAGCGCCGCCGTGCCGATGCCGCCGTGATGCACCAGCGCCCGGCAGCGCGGCAACAGCTTTTGCAGCGGTACGTAACGCCGCTTGAGCAGCACACCCTGTGCGTCTGTCTGGGCATCTGCTTGTGCGACTGGCGCATCCGGCGCATCCGGTGTCAAAAGAATCCCGCGCAACCCGCTTTCCGCCAGCGCTACGCTCACCGCATCAGCATAGCGTGGCTGATCGATCAAAGTCGAACCCGCGGTGAACACCACTGGCCGCTCGCCCGCGGCGAGAAAGGCGTCGAGTTGCGGATCGGGCGCGGGCACGCCCGTGTCGTTGAACAACGGAAAACCACTGAGGCAACGCGGCGACGGCCAATCGGGCTGAGCTTGCGCGAACCATTCCGGAAAGAGACACAGCACACCGTCGGTTGAATGCAACCACTTGCCGAAAATGCGTCGCGCCGGTGCGAGCCCCAGCTCCACGCGCAACGCATTCAATGCGGGACCGCAGACTTTGTCGAGCACCTGGCGCTCGATCAACCGCAGCAGCGCTGTTTTCACTGCCAGCGGCAAACCACGCGGAATGGTCAGCCGTGGGTGTGTCGGCGGCGCATGCGCGGAGAGCAGCGTCGACGGCGAGACCTGCACCGATACGAACGGCACCCGGTACAGCTCCTGCATCAAGCGCGCGGAAAAAGCCCACAAGGTGCCGACCAGCACGGTGTCGCTATCGGTCAACGCGGCCAGCGTGTCGAAATGCGGACGCAGCGTCGGCGCTATCACTGCCCATAGCGTGCGGAATGACGTACGCGGATGCCATAGCGCCGGGTTAGCCATCGCCTCTTCATATTCGGCGGCAGTGCCGATCGGCACGAATGCGAAACCCTGGCGCGAGGCAGCCGCGGCAAACGGCGGATGCGTGCAGAACACGATCTCGTGACCGCGCGCGGCCAACGCTGCGCCGATGCCCAGCAAAGGATGCACGTCGCCCGCCGAGCCGATCGCGGTGATGATGACTTTCGTCATTCAGGTCGCTCAGAAGAGACCGGGAATCAGCGCGGCGACATCGCGGCGATACTGCGAATACGCACGGCCGAAGTGACCGGTCAACCAGCTCTCTTCGACTCGCACCTTGTAGGCCAGCGAGGCGAAAATCAGCACTAGCCCAGCCACGCCGCGCCATTGCGCGCCGATCAGCACAGCGCCGAGAAGCGCCAGCAGGCAGCCGGTATAGATCGGATGACGAACCAGTCCATAGGGTCCGCTGCGCACCAGCTCGTGGTCTTCCTTCAGCGTGACCGAGACGCTCCAGTTGGTGCCCAGATGCAGACGCGCCCATACGGAGAACGCAAGTCCCGCCAGCAGCACGGCAATGCCTGCCAACTGCAGCGGTCCGATCGCATGCGGATCGAAGGTCAACGCCGCCGTGTTGAAGTCCGGCAGCACGATCAACGCGCCTCCGCTGATCAACGGAATCGACTGCAACGTACGCGACAAAGACGCCTCCTTGCGCGCGGTTTCCTTGACGCGGTTCGACGTCGCGATCCAATACAGCAGCCACAGCGTCCACGGTACGACGATAGCGATGCTCTGAGCGATATTCACGGTGTTTCGACCTGTTGGAACGAGTGATCGGCGGTGGCTTGCAACGCGACATTCGCGACGTTCGCGATGGCGGGTTGTTGCACCGGCATGATGGGCGAGCGGGTGGCGAACGTGTCGAAGCCATCGAGCCCACGGCTCGGTGTCTGCACCCGCGCGGCGCCGAAGTAATCGAAAATGGCCGTGCGAACCTGGCGCAACGCGGCCCGCCCTTCGAGATCGAGGAAATGCCCGGCCTGCTCGATCGTGAGAAACTCGGCGCGCTTCAGATGCGCGCTAAGCGAGCGGGCGTCCTCAGGCGTGGTGTAGTCGTCGAGCTCGCCATTGAGGAATTTCAGCCCGCACTCGATGTTGCGGAACTCGTGCAGATAGTCCTCTGGACGGATGGCCAGAATCTGGTCGACGTGGAAGGCCACCTGGTCCTGCTCATCGCGTGGCAGCGTAGAGAGGTAGCGGTAGTTATAGAGCTTCATGATGCGCGGCAGATGCTGGCCAACGGTATCGTTGAGCAGCTGCGCAGCCTTCAGATTTTCACCGGCCGCGATGTGGTCGCGTGCCGCGGTCACGTACGCGGTCATCGCTGCGTTCAGCCGCGGCGAGAACGACGCAATCACCGCGCGCCTAACGCTGGTGCGCGCCCGCGAGAGCGCCAGCAGCGACGCCACCCCGCCCCACGACACCGATAACAGGAAGCTCGGCTCGAATAAGCCTATTAGATGCAGCAGAATGTCGACTTCATCGTCTTTTGTCAGAACGAAGTCGCACACGTTATGCGTTTTCGATTGACCCGCATAAGGTAAATCGAAACAAATTGGGTTATAGCGTTCGCCGAGGTATTTGATTGTCTGTCCGAACGACGCCGTGGTGGCCAGCGCGCCGTTGATCAGAATGACACTCTCGAAGGCCGGATCGAATACGTGACGTTCAACGTAGACTTTCAGGCCCGCCGGTAGCGGAACAAGGAGTTTTTCGATGGGCATGGCGTATTCGCATGCACTTGCGCAACGCAAATGCGTACCGATACCGCGCCCGCACTCGCGGACGCCTTGCGGCCGTACTACCGGGGATCAGGCCCATGCGATTTGCCTTTACATATCTTTACGCCGGCAAATCCGATCCGCGACGACCGCTGCTGCACCGAAAACACGTACCACTCGACGTGATACCTGCCGGCTCTTCATGACGCGTGCCTGAACCCAGGTCCGCTTCAATCGGGCGTTCGATGCCTCGTAATATATTTATATGTAATTTCGAATACGTTGCTTCAATCTCTGCAGCACGCCATTCGTTGCTGCCACTCTGCCCTCACTGCGTGAAGACTTCATGTCAATATACGATGACGGAAAGCTTTTTAACATGTTTCAAAAATAAAAGCTAAAAAAAGTCATTGAGCATACGTTCGAAATGGGCGGGAAAATGTTATTGAAAGGAAACAGCAGCGCGTTGCGCGGTCATTGCATCACAGCTGCGTATCCAGCAGCGACGCGAACTTCTCGATCAGCTTCTCCCGGAATGGCCGTCGCAGCCACGCGTCGAGTGTGACCTGGTGCGACTGCCTGATGTCGTCTGCGAAGGTTGCGGTTTGCTGCTTCGCGAAGTCGTGGTCGTAGATATTCAGGTTCGCTTCGTCGTTCAGTTTGAACGAACGGTTGTCGAAATTGGTGGAGCCGACCGAGACCAGGTACTCGTCCACCACCAGCAACTTGCAATGAAACATGGTCGGCTGATACTCGAACATTTCGACACCCGCTCGCAGCAGGTCGCCCCAACAGGCACGCGACGCTTCACGCACGGTATGAGTGTCGATACGTTTTCCGGGCGTGATGATCTGTACTTTCACACCGCGCTTTGCCGCTTCGACGATTGCGTTGATCGTCAGCTTGTCCGGTACAAAGTAGGCACTCGCCAGATGAATGGAGCGAGTCGCCGCGGTGATCGCCATCAGATACATCAACTGCATATCATCGCTGCCGCCTGAAGGCGAACTGCTGAACATATGCGCGAGGCCATCACCGACGCCCTCAACTTCTGGAAAGTAGTCGGGCCCATGCAGCACATTGCCGGTCGCTTTAACCCAGTTGTCCATGAACACGGCCTGCATGTGGCCAACTACCGGGCCGGCCACACGAAAATGAGTATCGCGCCAATGTTTTTCGTCTTGGGCGTGGCCGGTCCATTCCGGTGCAATGCCCACGCCGCCCGTAAAGCCGATATGCCCGTCAATCACCAGCAGCTTGCGGTGAGTGCGGTCGTTCATCCGCCCGAGACCGGTCCAGTGCGGCTTGTGATACTGGATCACTTCCGCGCCCGCATCGCGCAGCATGTTCAGATAACGCTTGTCCATTTTCGACGAGCCCACCCAATCGAGCAGTACATGAACAGCAACGCCTTCGCGTGCTTTGTCCGCCAGTGCGCGGGCGATCTGCTCGCCTATTCCGCCGGACCAGTAGATGAAGGTTTCAAACGTGATGGTTTTACTGGCGGAGCGGATGCCTTCGAGCATCGACGGAAAGATATGTTCGCCGTTCAGCAACATCTCGAAGCGGTTTCCGGACACTACGGGCGGCCCGAGCAGCAGGCCCATCGAACGGAGAAACTGCGGGTCGTCACTCGTATAAAGCCGTTCGATTTTGTGTTCGATCTTCTTTTCGCCACTCGACAGATTGGCAATCACCAATATGATGACGAGCGTGACAAAGGCGGTAATTGGAATCATCAGCATGCGTGGCCTCGATGCTAATCGGCAGGACGCGCCGGGTAGGCACCCTGCGTTTGTGGTTTGCCGTTTGGTGGGCACGCCGGGACCTTAGGCCCGGGTTCTTACTAACTGGGCAGGACGCATTGCGCGTGCCCGTTGCCAGGACCGCGTTTTGCTACGCAGTGTGCCAAGTGGCTGGAGAGGCTGGCATTGGAGCACCCGAACGCTGCGTGAGGCGAGCGTTCAGGCTATGGGACAGACTGAAAAGAGACGGCATCACTAGCGGCATAACCGCCAGGAAGATTAGCGGACCAGCGAGAAAGCTTCCCGGCAGGCGATCTCACCCGCGCCATACACGCCGACCACCGTATAGTCCGACGCCACGCATTCGAACGTTGCGCCCTGAAACGTGATGACGAAATGGCGTTGTGCAGGACCGGGCGACGTGACCGCCGAAATCTCGGCGGCCAGCGACGAATTCATGACTTCGTGAACCGAGTACCCACTGAGACCTTGTGAAGCGAGTGGATGGATCTCGAGATCGACATCGCCCGGCGGCCCGAGCCGATGAAACACGGCGTCGGGAAATAGCACCGTGCAAAATGGATCGTCGTCGGAATCGAATGGTCCGAACCGTTCGAAGTCGGATTCAGCAATCGGATAAGCCAGAATCACCCGGCGGTCGCTGGCGACAATGAATGGTTCGGCGGCGTCGGCTGCCGGATGAGGAACGGAGTCCAGCAGGACGACATGGTCTTCCTGCTGGGGTACTTCGAGCATGCTGGTCATCTACTTCACGACTCCGTTGCGCTTACGCGCCGGCTTGCACTGACGAGGTTTGCGGCGCTGCGGCAGCGCTCGTCGCGCCGGCTTTGCGTCGACCACCCGCCTTGCGGCCCGGCGCCTTTTTAGCCGTTGCGGTTTTCTTCACTGCAGTCTTCTTTACCGCGGCTTTCTTCGCAGCAGGTTTAGCTGCGCTTTTCTTTGCCGCAGCCTTTTTAGTCGCTGCAGTACCCTTCTTCGCAGCTGCCTTAGACGTCACCGCCTTTTTCGCCGTCACAACTTTTTTGGCAGCGACATTGCCGGTAGCTGCGGCGCCATCAATCAGAAATCTGGTGCGGTCCTTGACCGTGGCGAGCCATGCCGGCGCCGGGCCGCGTCCGCTCCAGGTCGCACCAGTTTTCGGATTGAGGTACTTGGCCGGCTGTGCGCCTTTAGGCTGACCTTTACTTTTGCCTTTGGCCTGAGTGACCGCTGCCTTCGCCGCGGACTTCAGTTCGCTTGCGCCTTCAATCAGGAATTGAGTCCGGTCTTTCACGGCGGCAATCCAGGCCGGTGCACGCCCGTGACCTGTCCATGTCGCGCCCGTTTTATGATCGCGGTACTTCGGCACAGACTTACCCGCGCCGGCTGCTTTTGCCTTGCCACCTGCAGCATGACCATTCAAACCGCGCGCGGCGCGTCTCGCCTTTGCCTTTGCTTCGATATCTGCGGTAGTGAGACCGTGCTTGAGCATCAGGTCGCGAATCTGGTCGACCGCGACTTGTGCTTTCCTGGCAATAAGGACGTCAGCTTGCGCCTGGAGCTTCTTAAGCTTTGCTTGGATTTGCTCTAACGTGGGCATTTGATTGCTCCTTATGTGGTAATCGATCGAACTATGCCATGAATAACGCGAGAAAGGCAGATCTATGCAACTATAAAGGCATCAGGTTTACACGGAAATGTATCCCGTGGAGTACGAACTTTCGAGCTCACTACTCCATAGCCGCATTCCTCAATCTTTCCAATTGCCGGCCAGTCACTCAAATAGGAGTAAAGACGACAACCTGGCGGTCAGCGATATATTTCACACTGCGCATGAACCGGTACTGCTGATCGTCAGCAGTTATCCGGTTGAGTCCCAACTGCGTCAGCGCCAGCATCTCGTCGGCCTGGAAGGCGGCCACTACGCCGTGATCCGTCAAATCCTCCAGCGTGCCGGACGGATTGCCGACATAAATACTGCGCACCTGCGTGCCGATCCGCATCAGAACCACGCTTTCTCCCTCGTCGAGCGCCAGTTCAAGATAGGTGGCAAGCGTTCTTAATGATTCCGGCGTGCAAGCCTGGGCCTGATAGATTGCAGCATTCGATGGCGTCATTTCTGTTTCCCCGTCACCCATGTCAAGAGAGGCCGGCCGCCGTGCAATGCGGCAATAGTCGCTTCTACTATAGGCAAGATTCGGAGATCCAAAGCGCAGTGGTTGGTTTTTTTAGCCGGTAACCCCACGTTACCAATCTAGCAACGCTGTTTCACCTGTGTCCAGACCGCTCTTCTACACTCCGAACCGTATTCAGAAGCAAAACAGTGGCAACCAGGCACTCGGATGCATGGCACCCCGGGTGAATAGCGCCGCGAGCAATGGCGTGAACAAATGGCTCGAACGCGGCCGCCTGGGCGGCTATTGAAATGGCGCGCAAAAGCACCACTTTCGGAACACTCAATAGCAGGGTACTTTCAGATGAATGCTGGTTTTATCAAGGCCGCTCTCGCGGCGGTTGCACTCACTTTGGCAGCAGTCGGCACGGCAAACGCGGCCGGCTGTATGAAAGGCGCAGTGGTGGGCGGGGTTGCCGGCCACTATGCCGGGCATCATGCGGTCGTAGGCGCGGTGGGCGGTTGTCTGGTAGGCAGACATATGGCTAAAAAAGAAGCCGAAGAACGCGCAGCGCAACGTCAGCAAGTGAGGGCACAATAGCCCGGCCTATTCACGCAATCCGTAGTCCGCGAGTCGGCAGAATCTCCTGCGTAATCACAAAACGGTGCTCTTTGACGGCGTCGTGAAAGCGCCGGTAATCACTTTTCTCAAAGGCGTCGCTCCACCGGGGGCGGTCCCCGCTGTCGTCGTCGGACTGCAAACCGGTGGCCTTATATTTCCAGGAGCCGAGCCCCTTGGCCACATAGTCAGGAACCGACTCTGACAGGCCTGGAATGACATCGGTTTTCACCGCTTCGCAAATGGTCTGCAGGCGCTTGTTGTCGTCCAGGTTCCGATTGGTGTCGAGAAGCTTCGTGAGTGCGGCTGTGGCATCTTCCGGCAGACCGGGCTGGGATTCAAAATCTTCCCGTCCCGCGACGTAGGCACGCACCGCGCGGCAAGTCATCTCGGCGGCCTGCATGAACTCCGGCAGATTGTGCCTGTTGACGCGCTCGTTTCTGCCGTCGGTGTAATGCCATTTCGCCCACGGCTGGTCGGGATAGTGCAAAGCAGCCCCATGACCTACGGGCAGTGCAAGCGTCAGCACATCTTCCTCGACGTGTTGGACCAGATGCCGGGTGGCGCGGGTAAGACGGGCAAGCCAGCCTTCCCGCGTGCAATCCTCCGCCTCCAGCATATGAACGCGGTTCATCGGGCTTTCGATACCGGCGAAGCCCTGGTGGGCCCACGTATCGACGTATGCGTGCAGCGTCACGCCCAGGCGGTGCAATGCCGTATCGGTGCCCCGCTGCCGGATTGCCCGGCGCACCACCTCGCGAGCAACTGCGCTATCCGGGCGGCACACCGCCTTCTCGTCAAGCGTCTCCCCCTCACCGGCAGGCAGAAAATGAAATGGTGTCCACACCAGACGGTTCTGGTCGTCTTCCGTGTTGGTGTAGTCGAATAGCTTGTGCGCCGTAGCAAAGCGCTCGAAAGTCTCGCCACCGGCAAAACGCAGTATTCCTGACGTGGTCGCGTCGTCGACATACTGGCAGGCATGGGCCACCGTGAGCGCATCGGCCGGCTCCATCCCGCCGAGACGGGCGACGATATAGACCACCCCGTAGTGAAAGTCGATATTCATGGAAAACGCTCCTGAGGCGCGACGAATGACGGCTAGATCTTCCGGAATGCGCAAAGCGGCGATTGCAGTGTCGCCGCACGCGCAGAGGGTAAACGACCGAGTGCAGCAGGACTTTAAAAAGAACGCTACTACTTTTAGGGGAACGGGCACGCCGCCCCTACCCCACACGTGATCTGAATGCACTCGCCGCGCTGCGTGACAATCGGATTTTCGTCAGCCGGGTGAGGCGAGAACTTCTATTCTTTTAGAAGATCCAGTCGATCGGCAATATGTCAGGTTCGATCATCGCGAGAGTAGCTCGACTTTTATCGCAGACGGATTTCAGTGAACAAATGCAGTGCCCTGAAAAAGAAAAACCCCGCTTCGGTCTCCGGGGCGGGGTTCAGTCTCAGCGCATTTCGTACGGTATTACTTAACGATACCTACGAGTTCGACTTCAAACGTCAGATCGCTATTCGGCGGAATCGGGCCGACTCCGCGCTCGCCATAGGCCGTGGCCGACGGGCAGGTCAGCTTGGCCTTCTCACCGACCTTCATCTTTTGCACGCCTTGCGTCCAGCACGGAATCACGCGATTGAGCGGGAAGGTTGCCGGACCGCCATGCTTCGCCGAGCTGTCGAACTCGGTGCCGTTAGCAAGCGTGCCGCGATAGTTGACCTTGACGACATCGTCTGCGGCCGGCTGGGCGCCCGTGCCCTGCGTAAGATGTTCAACGACTACGCCGGAAGGCAGTTTCTCAGTGGTGGAAGCGGCCATCGCCGTCGAAGAAAGAACAGCCGCGGCGACCAAAGCAACGATAGATTTCAAAGCGAGTCTCCAGGTGGGTAGTGCGTGTCATTGTAGCGGATGACATGTTGCACGCCACCGACCGTCGATGCCGGCCAATCACAGACGCAAAGGCCATTGAGCGGCGGGTGCCCGTGGCACAGAGAATGCTACTTCCTGAGGAGCGACACGCAGGGTCGCCACCCGGCGCGCACGCGCGCTATACAAGCGACTCAATACGGTTCCTTCCGCAGGCGGATACCATGACCACTGAAAACCTGGAACCGGAACTTGTCGTTGAAGATATCGCTGAACGCTCCTGGATGAAGCGGCTAGGTCCCGGCCTGATCACCGGCGCCGCGGACGACGATCCGAGCGGCATCGCCACCTATTCGCAGGCCGGCGCGCAATTCGGCTTCGGATTGCTATGGACGTTGCTGATCACCTACCCGCTGATGGTGTCGATACAACTGGTCAGTGCGCGCATGGGACGGGTGACCGGCAGTGGACTCGCAACCAATCTGCGCCGTCACTACCCCGCTCCGCTCCTGTATCTCGCGATACTGGTGCTGCTCGCGGCCAACACCATCAATATCGCGGCAGATCTCGCAGCAATGGGCGCCGCCGCCAAACTGGTGATCGGCGGGCCGGTACAACTCTATGTCGCGTTGTTCGGCACGGCGTCGCTGCTGATGCAGGTATTCATTCCATACGATCGCTATGCAAGCATTCTGAAATGGCTGACGCTCGCGTTGTTCGCGTACGTCGCCATCATCTTCGTGATTCCGATTGATTGGAAAGCCGTCGGACTGAGCATCGTGAAACCGCCAGTCCAACTGTCCGGCGACTATCTGACGACCGTGGTCGCGGTGCTCGGGACAACCATCAGCCCATATCTTTTCTTCTGGCAGGCGTCGCAGGAAGTCGAGGAGATCCGCTCGAATCCAGCGCAGCGAGCGCTTTTACGCGCGCCGCTGCAGGCGTCCGCACAACTGAAGCGGATCAACACGGACACGTGGGTCGGCATGGCCGTTTCGAACGGTGTGGCGTTTTTCATCATGCTCACTGCCGCCGCCACGCTGCACGCGCATCACATCGAAGTCAAAACCACCGCCGACGCGGCCAGTGCGCTCAAGCCGATTGCCGGCAACCTGGCGTTTGCACTATTCAGCCTCGGCATTATCGGCACGGGTCTGCTGGCGTTGCCGGTGCTGGCGGGTTCGGCCGCCTACGCGGCTGCAGGCACGATGAAATGGCGTAACAGTCTGGCGTTGCAGGTGAATCTGGCGAAGCAGTTTTATGGTGTGATCGCGGTGGCAATTCTAGGCGGCATTGCGCTCACGTTCATGCGACTCGACCCAATCAAAGCGTTGTATTGGAGCGCGGTGATCAACGGTGTCGCAGCCGTGCCGATCATGGTACTCGTGATGGTGATGGCGGCCAGCCCCAAGGTGATGGGCCAGTTCGTCGTGACCGGCTGGTTGCGCTGGCTCGGCTGGATCGCCACCGCAGCAATGGGGCTCGCTGCGGTTGGCATGTTCTGGCCAGGATGATTGCGTCTGAACCTATTCGATGTTCTCGCCGGGAAACGGTAACAGCCCGCTCCCGGCGATTTTGCCGCGCGTGGGGTTAATCCAGACGATGCACCACGTAGCCACCCACCGCCTCGACGGCGTGCGCCTTGAAGTCCGCGAGCATCGTTTCGCGCTCGCGGACATCGGCTAGAACAGCTGGATCGAGTAGCGCGGTAATCACTTCCTCGCGATCGCGGCTTGCTTCCGATACCACGTCGCCATAGGGGCCCCAGACCGCGCTCGCGCCGCACGTTTCCCAGCCGCCGGTTGTGCCGACGTGATTCGACATGAGCACGTACAGCGTGTTGTCAAAAGCACGCGCGGGGAACCAGATGCGTGACTGGTGATAGCCCGTCGTCACGCTGAAGAGCGCACTCACCAGGTAAGCGTGCGCGCCGTTCACCGCAGCGCTGCGTGCGTGCTCGGGAAAGCCGGAGTCGTAGCACACGCCGAGCGCGAGCCGCCATCCGTCGATCTCCAGCATGCAGCCTTGCGTGCCGGGCCGGTAAATCTTTGTCTCGCCGCTATAGAGATGCTGCTTGTGATACGACTCGATCAGCTCGCCGGAGCGGTTGAACACCAACGACGAAATATGAAGACCGTCCACGCCGCCCATGCCACGTGTTGCCGCGCCGACGATTACGGCGATCTCGCGCTCGCGGCAAACTTCGCGAATCGGCTCGAGCCGTGCATCGTGTTCGTCGAATGCGTATCTGGCGGGGTCGCCGGCAATCAGATCAGGCTCGTAGCCGCTTAGGAATTTCTCGGGAAAGACCACCAGTTTCGCGCCGCGGTCGGCGGCGATGCTGGTCAGTTCGACCGTTCTGGCGATGTTTGCCGTGACGTCACCGGAAACCGGTTGCGCTTGCGCTGCCGCGATTCGCAATGGTGCTTGCGGCAGCGGGGCCTGTTTATTGTTCAACGCGGACTCCGTTGTGAATGGACTGATGCGGTGTGGCCGCCGGAGGGGCGGCTCTGGCGTTCTATGCGGTGGGCGTGACCCGGTATTTAATCATGGACGGCACTTTATCAGGCCGATGCTGTTTGTGTTCTTGTGGGCCGCGTCGAATGGATGCTTGCTGAACCGCCGAGGGTTGCAAGACGCGTTAGTGGCCGTGGACGGCGGCCTCGTGAAGGGTTAAATCCAAAGGCGCGCAGCAACGCTGTGCCCAACGTTCCGCACGGTTCCGCTCAGTTCACCTCGACCACGACTTTGCCTCGCGCGCTGCCGTCGGCCAACGCTTCATAAGCACGCTGCGCGGTGCCCAGATCAAAGCGCCGCGCGTCGAGTCGGGGCGCGAGCCTGTTTTCTTCGGCGAGCCGCGCCGCCACACGCAGCATCTCACCGTGATGCGCGCGGCCTTTCCCGGAAAGCAATGCATGCAGCGTAAACACGCCCGAGTAGGTGGCTTCGCGAAACGACAGTGGCGCTAGTGCATGCGTGCCCCATCCGAGCGCGCTCACCACATGGCCAAAATGCCTCACGGCAGCAAACGACGCGTCGAGCGTCGTCCCGCCAACCGTATCGACGACCAGGTCGAAACCCACACCATCCGTCGCAGACTGGACATATTGCTCGACTGACTGTGCACGGTAATCGATCGGCCTGACGCCGAGTACCTCCACCACGCCGCGGTCGCGCTCGCTCACGGTCGCAAAGACCTTCCCACCCAGCGCGAGCGCCAACTGCACCGAGATGTATCCGACACCGCCCGCCCCGCCATGCACAAGCACCGTTTGCCCTGTCTGCAAATGCGCACGATCGACAATGCCCGAGTACGCCGTGATGAAAGCAAGCGGCAAAGCCGCGGCTTCGCGCATGGAAAGATTAGACGGTTTCAAGGCCAGCAGATCCGCATCGACCGATGCATATTGCGCCAGCGAGCCTTGCAGGCCACCCACGCCACCCGTCATTCCGTACACCTGATCACCTGCCTTGAACCGGTCGACACCTGCGCCCACTGCCTCGACGACGCCGGCCATGTCGATCCCCAGCACCGCCGGCAATGGATGCTTCGCGTGCCCGGCGGCGCCGGCACGGATTTTTGTGTCGAGCGGATTCAGGCCGCTCGCGGCGATTCGCACCAGCACATCGCCGCGCGCAGGATCAGGGCGCGGTAGTTCGGTCAGTTCGAACGGGCCGTCGTACTGCTTAAGAACAAGAGCTTGCATGGACATCACGTCTCCCCAGCCGTTGATCGTGAACGAGTCGATACGGGCATATTCCTCCGTGCGATACCACATGTAAATCGACACGTCACCACGGTACGCAGACGAAAATGCCACCGTTCGGCCAAAAGTGTCGCCGCACAGCCACCAGCACGGCGCACAACCAACACTTCCTATCGCGGTCTTTTCCCGAAGCATTTCCACCATACGCGTGAGCGGCGACAGCCATGTCTGGTACCGCAACGCACGGACACTTGCCGCACGTGCTTTCGCGCGGCGTCGATCGTGGACGCGGGTTTACCTTTGTTTGACTTACGGAAGCAGAGCCGTTTACTGGACGCAACTTGAACCTGTCCAGACGCTTTCAATTTGCTTTGTTCAGCTGAATGGTGTTCCGAAAGCGTCTCCTATTATGTCTGGAGGTGTGTCATGGTAAGCGTGTCCAGCAGCGCCGCTGAAGAACTCAAAGCCGCGATCCGGGGCGAACTGTTGCGGCCCGGCGACGCGGGTTTCGACGAGGCCCGCAGCATCTGGAATGCAATGATCGACCGGCATCCGGCGTTGATTCTGCGCTGCGCCGGCGTGGCCGACGTGCGCCGCGGCGTAGCATTCGCGCGCGACAACAATCTGCCGCTGGCAGTGCATAGCGGCGGCCATAACATCGCCGGCACCGCGCTATGCGACGACGGCCTCGTGATCGATCTGTCGCCGATGAAATCCGTCTTCATCGACCCGGTCGCGAAGCGCGCGTATGTCGAACCTGGTGCTACGCTCGCCGATTTCGACCACGAAGCGCAAGCGTTCGGACTCGCTACGCCACTTGGCATCAACTCGACCACTGGCGTGGCAGGTCTGACGCTAGGTGGCGGGTTCGGCTGGCTGAGCCGCAGATATGGCATGACCGTCGACAATCTGATTTCAGCAGACGTGGTCACTGCCGACGGAGAGTTGCTACATGCAAGCGCGGACTCGCACGACGATCTGTTCTGG
This sequence comes from Paraburkholderia sediminicola, assembly GCF_902859805.1. GTDB lineage: Bacteria > Pseudomonadota > Gammaproteobacteria > Burkholderiales > Burkholderiaceae > Paraburkholderia > Paraburkholderia sediminicola. The sequence goes on from NZ_CADIKC010000001.1 coordinate 467,070, forward strand.
GCAATTCGTGGCGGCGGCGGCAATTTCGGCGTCGTGACGCGCTTCGAGTTCGCGCTGCATCCGGTCGGGCCGCTCGTATACGGCGGCCTCGTCGTGCTGCCGATCGATCAGGCGAAAAATGCCCTGCTCCAATACCGCACGGCTGCAGAACAGATGCCGGAGGAGCTGAGCGTATGGGCCGTCCTACGGCTTGCGCCGCCGCTGCCGTTCCTGCCGCCCGAAGTGCACGGCAAACCGGTCATCGTATTCGCGATGTGCTACACGGGCCCTCTCGAAAACGGGCCGTCTGTGGTGGAGGCGGTACGCGGCTTCGGCACGCCGGTCGGCGAACATCTTGGGCCGATGCCGTACGCCATGTGGCAACAGGCGTTCGATCCACTACTCACGCCGGGCGCTCGTAACTACTGGAAGTCGCACAACCTCGACAAAATATCGGACGGTCTCATCGATGCGCTGCTCGATGCGATCGGCAAGCTGCCGTCACCGCAGTGCGAAATTTTCTTCGGGCAGATCGGGGCGCAAACGAGCCGGGTGCCGGTCGAAGCCACAGCCTATTCGAGCCGCGACACGCAATATGCGATGAACGTGCACGGCCGTTGGGATGACGCGAGCGATGACGAGCGCTGCATTGCCTGGGCCCGTGCTTTCTTCGATGCAGCCGCACCTTTCTCTCTAGGGAGCGTGTACGTCAACTTCATGACGCAGGAGGAAGGCGGCCGGGTGGCCGACGCGTATGGGCCGAACTACGCGCGTCTCGTCGCCGTGAAGAACCGCTACGACCCGCACAACCTGTTCCGCCACAACCAGAACATCCGCCCGGCGGCCTAGGAATCGAGGAGGATCGAGTGGGATGGGGGAAAGCGGCGTTGAACGCCGTGCATCCCCCCGCGAACGTCAGTGCATGACAGTTGTCTATACTCAGGCCGCGGCGTCGGGCACGCTAAATGCTGCCTGGCAGGTATACGGGCTACAGACGTATGCATGTGCCGAGCTCATGGCACTCACTGTCACACAAGAAAACGCAATCTTCACTACGCACACGGAGAACAATCATGCGCAGACGACAATTCATCATGACCTCGAGCGCCGCTTTGGCTACGGTGGGTCTTGGCCTCGCCGGCTGCACGACCACGTCGCCATCCTCGGGCGCGTCTGAGTCGGCGAATGCCGGCAAGCGCGACACGATCAACGCCGGCGTCGATTCCACCTTGTCGCGGCTCTACGCGAACGTCACCGGCTCGCGTGAACTGGTCGCCAAGGCGCGCGGCGTGCTCGTGTTCCCGTCGGTGATTTCGGCGGGCTTCTGGGTTGGCGGGCAATACGGCGAAGGCTCGTTGCGCGTGGGCGGCCGCACGACCGGTTACTACAGCACCGTTGCGGGGTCGTTCGGTTTGCAGATCGGCGCGCAGTCCAAAGCGCTGGTCTTCCTGTTCATGACGCAGGAGGCGCTGGACAAATTCCTCAGCAGCCAGGGTTGGGCAGCAGGGGCCGATGCAACGGTCGCCGTCCTGAAGGTCGGTGCAAATGGCGCTGTCGATACCTCGACTGCCACCAGTCCGGTCGAAGCGTTTGTGCTGACGAACGGCGGTTTGATGGCCGGTGTGTCGCTCGAAGGCACGAAGGTCTCACGTCTGATCATCTGAGCGATCGCTCGCTAGCTCAGAGTCAGGCGCCGTCATGCAGCTGGTCGCGTGACGCCTCCGTCAGGGGGCGTCACGCGCGCCACGATGACCGTGCTGGTCGTATCACCAGTGAGCATCGCCAGTCATATTGACCAGATCGCGGCAAAAACTCACCCGTTTTACAATTCCGCCAGGCCACCGCGCCACCTTGGCGACGACATTCAGTCTCTGACGAGCGCCGCGCGTGCCTCCACGCGGTTCACGCCCCTTCCGGCAACGTGAACACGGCAATCGCAGCCGCCAGTTGCCCGGTCTGTGCTTTCAGGACGTCAGCGGACGCGCTGGCCTCTTCCACCAAGGCGGCGTTCTGCTGGGTCGTTTGATCCATGCTCGCCACCGCAATGTTGACCTGTTCGATGCCCGAGCTTTGCTCGACCGACGCCGCGCTGATCTCGCCCATGATGTCCGTCACGCGGCGCACTGCGTGCACCACTTCCTGCATCGTTTCACCGGCCCGGCCCACGTACTGCGAGCCGCCTTCGATCTGCGCGGCCGATTCCTCGATCAGCGTCTTGATCTCCTTGGCCGCCGCCGCGCTGCGCTGCGCGAGGCTGCGCACTTCGCCCGCCACCACCGCAAAACCACGCCCTTCCTCACCGGCACGCGCCGCTTCGACAGCCGCGTTCAAGGCAAGAATGTTGGTCTGAAAGGCAATCCCCTCGATCACGCCGATGATGTCGCCAATCCGGTGCGATGACTGCGAGATGCCACGCATCGTCTCGACCACCTGGCCGACCACTTCACCGCCGCGCGCCGCCGTCTCCGATGCGTTGTGCGCCAGCTGACTGGCCTGCTTGGCGTTGTCGGCGTTCTGCTTCACGGTCGCGGTGATCTGCTCCATGCTGGAAGCGGTTTCGCCGAGCGCGGTTGCCTGCTGTTCCGTACGGCGCGACAGATCCGCGTTGCCGGCGGCAATCTCGTTGGACACCGTCGAAATCAGCGTGGCGCCGCTGCGAATCTGCGTGATCGCCTGCGCGAGCCGATGCTGCATGCGCTGCATCGCGGCGAGCAGGCTGACGTTGTCGCCGGCCTTTGTTTCGACCACCACATCGAGGTCGCCGTCGGCGATACGTGAAGCGATCTGTGCCGCGTAAGCCGGTTCGCCGCCGAGTTGCCGCAAGATGCTGCGCAAGATTACGCCGATCACGACGCCCACCACCAGACACAGAATCAGCGCGGCGCCGACGTACTGCACGAGCGTGGTGTAAAACGCGGCGTCGATATCGTCCGTGAACACACCGGTGACGATCGTCCAGTCCCATGGCTTGTAGAGCCGCACGTAGTTGATCTTCGGCGCCATCTGATTGGAGCCCGGCTTCAGGAACTGCAGGTGGATGAAGCCTTCGCCTTCGCGCTGGGCGAGATCCGAGCCGTCCTTGAACACGTGACGGCCTTGCGGGTCCGTGAAGCCGCTCATGTCCTTGCCTTCGAGATCGGCGCGCACGCCGTGCATCAGCACTTTTGCATGCGGGTCCTCGATGACGAGGTAGCCGCCGGCGCCGTCGTAGCGCATTGCGCGCAGGTCGGCCATGGCTGTGCGTTGCGCGTCGGCGAGCGGCATCGTGCCGGCCGTGACGAGGCCGTTATAGCGATCCAGCACGCTGTAGGCCACGCTCACCACGCTTTTCAGCTCGGCCTGCCGGTTGGCGATCATCGTGTCGCGCGTTTTGAACGCGCCCCACAGGCCGATAGCCAGAATCCCCATGCACATCACTGCTAGCGCGAGCCAAAGCCGCACTTTCAGGCGAAAGCGTTCCATCTCCGTATTCCTTTCTACTTATAGCCGGGCGCCACGCGGGCGAGCACCCTAACTGTTCATGTCAATCTTCGGAATAACGGCGGAGCGGGGGAAAACTTCAGCGTTTGTTTGATGGGTTTGTTGATCCTTTCGCGCGTTGGTCCATGGGGTTGAGCTTGACTGGCGCTACTCGCCGGGGCGGCGGCGCCCCAACCCTTCACTCGGCCGGCAGCGCAAGCGAGGCAACTTCACAGCGCGGCCACTGTTTCAGCACCTCGGGCGCCATCAGCAACTTGGCCGCCCGCACCCCCGCCCCCATCACGATCTGAGCACGCTCCATGACGGCGGCGTCGACGAGAATGCGCCAGTCTTCCGGCAAGCCGAAGGCCGTAATTCCGCCGAACTCCATCCCGCTATGCTCCACGGCGGCTTCCCGTTTGGCGAACGAAAGGCGCTGCGCGCCCAGCGCCGCCTTCACCGCGCCGTTGATGTCCAGACGCAGCGAACCCAGCGAGACCAGCGCCGCGTAATGCTCGGCGCCCTCCTTCTTATAGCGGACCACGATCGTGTTGGCGCAGTCCGCGAGGCCAAAGCCGTAGCGTGCGCTGAATTCGACGGTGTCCGAAGCGTCGTCGCTGACGGCAAATACCGTCACGCCGTGGGCCGGCAGATCCTCGACGACATGCGCGGGCAAATGCGCGCTCAGTTGTTCCGCGGGAATGATATCCAGCTGCTTGACGAGTTCGTGCGAGTGCATAGTGATCAAAATGTGAAGGTCCATCGGCATTCTAACGGCACACATGCTGGCGGCGTATCGCGCGCATGGGCATGAAGCGCTTGTTATAGTGACAGGCACAAGGTTTGCGAAAGGCGTCGATGTGAAGGTTGCACATGCTGCATTGAGCCACGTCAACGGCACGCACGCGGCGCTTCTCGCGCCAGTACCTCCTTGAGAAACACGACCATGGACATCGACACGCTCTCCGCCGAGAACCTCCAGTTGGTAGCGCGCAGGCAGGCCAATTGGGCAATCGGCGCATTCAAACAGTTCGCCGACGACCGCTGCGCGGCCATGGCAGCCAGCATCGCCTTCTATGCGGCCTTCTCGCTCGCGCCTACGCTGGTCATGGTGATCGCCGTGGCGGGCTGGTTCTTCGGCGCCGCCGCCGCGCGCGGCGAACTGTTCAACCACATTCACGGCCTGCTCGGCGACCAGGCTGCTGCGGGCGTGCAAACGATCGTCGAGAACGCTCATCACAGCGGCAGCGCCGGCGGCATCGCGGCGATCATTTCGTTTTCGATGCTGGCGATCGGCGCCTCGGCGACCTTCTCATCGCTCAATAGCGCGCTCAATATGGTGTGGCCGTACACCGGGCCGCGCTCGTCGAGCGTGATTGCGATGGTGCGCGTGCGCCTGATTTCGTTCGGCCTGGTGCTCGGCGTCGCCTTCCTGCTGATCGTCTCGCTGGTGCTCGATACGGTCATCACATTTATCGGCAAATGGCTGTGGGGCAACTCGCCTTATGTGGCGATCGGCAACCTGCTGCAACTCGGCGTCGGCCTGCTGGTGCTGGCCTTCGCCTTCGCCGGCCTGCTGAAGTTTCTGCCGGACGCCAAGGTGCAGTGGCGCGATGCGTTCGTCGGCGGAGTCGTCGCGGCTGTGCTGTTCTCGGCGGGCAAGAAGCTGTTCGCGCTGTATATCGCGCATGCCGGGATGGCGAGTTCGTTCGGCGCCGCCGGCTCGCTGGCCGTGCTGCTGATGTGGCTGTACTTCTCTGCTGCCGTGCTCCTGCTCGGCGCGGAGTTTTCGGCGGCGCGCGGGCGCATGCACGATCCGCGCGGCGGCTGGGGCATGCAGGAAAACTCGCCGCCGGGCAGCCGCGCCATGCTTGCTTCGGTGTTGGCGGCATCGACGGTATCGGCCGATGCTGTGCCTCACGTGGACAACCGCGAAACCCCTGCTGCCGGGCTTGCTCCAGCAACCGGAGCGGCTGCGGCTGCGGCCGTGGCGCGGGCCGCAGCAGCGCCGGCATCAGCTTTGCCGCTGCGGGAACCGCGCAAACAGACTTCAGCGCGGGCAACCGCAGTCAAGATCGGCCGCACTGTCGTCCTGACCGAAGCGCAAGCGACACGTGCCGCCGCGGTCACGCTGGTTGGAGCAGGCCGCACGGCCGCCGCCGCCGATCGCTATGTCAAACGGCATCCATGGACTTCGGTGTTGTTTGCGGCGGCGGCCGGGCTGGCTGCCGCGGCGGTGGCGCGCCGCAACGCCGGCGATAACGGCCCCGGTGCGTAAATAGGCGTGAAGACTGAAGCGGGCCGCGGCTCCCGCTGACATAGCCAGAAAAGACTGCCCGGCATGAAGACCATGGCGGCAGCCGACGACGACACACCATCGCGTCAAGTCTGAACCACGGGCTGCAACCGCCGCGGTTACGCACCTGCCCATAACGCATAAATTCTGTCCAGCGCGTCCGTCAAGCGAAACACGGCTCCATTTTTATATGGACGCTGTAAAACGGCACGAATAGCTAGACGACTAAATTACAAAGGCCATTCAAACAAGTGTCCAAATTGAGGGGAGCGAGGCCTTCACTGTCAACAAAACAACAATAATGCGTGGTCAACCAATCAATATTGCGGAAATGGCAATAATCGTTAACGGGCTTTAAATACAAGGCTTTGCGTCGTTTGTCGGTTTTTGGAGACACTCTTTTTTTTCCGGTTCTTACCCGTTGGGGCAGTGAGCTATTCTCCTTTCCGCAACAACAAACTAATCATCTGCGTGGAGAAATGGATGAAACGAGTCGCACTGTCTACCCTCTCGCTGGCGCTTCTGGGCGTCACCGGCATGGCGCATGCTCAAAGCAGCGTTACCCTTTACGGTTTGATCGACGAATCGGTCCAGTACGTCCACAACACGAAGGACACGGCCGGTAACAACAAGAATCTGGTCGCGATGGTTGCCGGCAATCTGCAAGGCGATCGTTTTGGCCTGAAGGGCACGGAAGACCTCGGCGGTGGCCTGAAGGCAATCTTCCAATTGGAAAACGGCTTTGACGTGAACAGCGGCAAGCTGGGTCAAGGCGGCCGTATGTTCGGTCGTCAAGCCTACGTCGGCCTGACGGGCGACCAGTGGGGCACGGTCACGCTGGGTCGTCAGTACGACCCGGTGGTCGACCTGGTTCAACCGCTGACGGGTGACAACTACTTCGGTTCCACCTTCGCAACGCCGGGCGACGTCGACAACAACGACAACTCCTCGCGCACGAACAGCGCCATCAAGTACACCTCGCCGGTGTGGGGCGGCTTCCAGTTCGAAGGCATGTACGCTCTGGGCGGCGTGGCTGGTCAAACGGGTTCGGGTCAAACGTGGTCGGGCGCTGCAACGTACGCAACGGGTCCGTTCAGCGTTGCTGCTGGCTACTTCCGCGCTGACAACGGCAACACGCTGGCTAGCCGCATCGCTGGCACGCCGCCGTCGGCAGGCTGGAACGGCAGCACGTCGGACGGTACGTTCGACGGCCAGGTCAACACGGCGTACGCAGCAGCGAAGTCGATCGGCATCGCTCAAGTTGCAGCGCAATACGTGACTGGCCCGTTCACGGTCAACCTGCGTTACAGCAATGCACAATACAAGCCGGATGCAAATTCGGGCTTCGGTTCGACCGAGAAGTTCAACGTCGGCGGTGTGTACCTTGGCTACCAGGCAACGCCGGCTATGCTGGTGGGCGTGGGCTACGCCTACACGAAGGGTACGGGCGACGCGAGCGCAACGTATAACCAGGTTTCCCTGGGCGGCGACTACAACCTGTCGAAGCGCACGGACATCTACCTGGTCGGCGCATGGCAACACGCAAGCGGCGAACAACGTAACTCGAGCGGCAACCTGGTTTCGGCTGGCGCATCGATCGGTTCGTACGGCTACAACTCGGCTTCCAACTCGCAAGAAATGGTTAGCCTGGGCATCCGCCACAAGTTCTAATCGAACTTGACGGACTGCTGAAGCAACACGCAGTTGAAAACCAGCCACAGGCGCAAGCCTGTGGCTGGTTTTTTTTCGTCTGCCGGTTCTGGCGCATGCGCGCGAATCGACAAGCAGTTCCGCGCGCATCGTGCCGCCCACAGGATCAACGCGATCGGCAAAGCAAAAGAAAAAGGCCGTCAGCAAGCCTTTAAGAGGCTCGTGACGACCTTGGTGTGACGCTCCCGGCCCGTAGTAGGCCTCTAAATCTACGCAGCGCCCCTAGCGCCGCTGCGCCTTGCCCTTCTCCGCCTGCGCCAACGTCTGCGCCGGCTTCGCATCGAGCTCATGCTCCACGCCGTCCGCCCCTACCGGCGCGCGATGCAGCACCAATGCACGCTCACGCTGCAGCAGCGGCACATCGGGCGACTCCTGCCAGTCCGGATCGGGAATCTCGCCGAACACCTGACGCAGCCGCTCGCCCCACGTGCGGTGAATCATCTCGAAGTACGCATTGTCGTGGTCGATCGAAACGAAGCGCGTGACTTGCAGCGAATCTTTCTCGTACACCAGCAGATCCAGTGGCAGCCCGACCGAGAGATTCGAACGCAGCGTCGAATCCATCGAAATCAGCGCGCACTTGGCCGCTTCGTCGAGCGGCGTGGACGGCGTCAGCACGCGGTCGATGATCGGCTTACCGTACTTGGCCTCGCCGATCTGGAAATACGGGTTCACGGCCGAGGCTTCGATGAAATTACCCGCCGCGTAGATCATGAACAGGCGCGGCCGGTTGCCGGCGATCTGGCCGCCGAGAATGAAGCTGCAATTGAACTCGACGCCGAATTCCTGCAACGCATCGGCTTCGCGCTGATGCACGCGGCGGACCGCGTGGCCAATCACGCGGGCCGCGTCGGCCATGGTGGGCGCGCTCCAGAGCGTGGGCTGCGAAGGATCGACGGGCTCGGACAGCTCGTGCAGCACCGCTTGCGTGAGCGACAGGTTGCCGGCGCCCAGCAGCACAAGCATGCGTTCGCCCGGCTGCTCGAACACCGACATCTTGCGCGCGGTGCTGATGTGATCGACGCCCGCATTGGTGCGCGTGTCCGACAGGAACACGAGCCCGTCGTCGACGGACATCGCTACACAGTAAGTCATAAGGAAAAGTACCCGCAAAAAACGACTGAACGGCGCTATTGTAATGCGGCGCGCATGCGCCTTACCCCGTTTTACGGCTGCCGCACGCCGAATCTGAATGGCTATGCGGGCTGACGCTCACTTAAACGGCTCGCCAGCCCTCCTGGCGAGCTGTCCTGTGACGGACAGCCAAGGCGGCCGCGGGAGGCCTGTCCTGCAGCCTGGCAAGCCTATTGAGTTGGCCGCCAGCCCCAACCGTTTATTGCGGCATCTGTCCGCTGACCGTGACGGACACCTTCAACTGTTCCTCCAGCCCGCCGATCCGTCGGCCGCGCACCGGCGCGGCGGCTTCGTAGTCGCGCGCCACGGCGAGCCGGCAGTAGATCTCGCTGGCGAACGCGGCGTGCGTGACGTCGACGGAAATCCAGCCCTTGCCGTCGAGCCACACGTCGACCCATGCGTGGCTCGCGCCGTGGTCCGCCCCGAGGGGACTTCCTCCTGCGCTGACGTCGCCGGGTTCAATGTAGCCGCTCACGTAACGCGCCGGGATGCCGCGCGCGCGGCAGCAGGCCAGCATCAGATGCGCGTGGTCCTGGCACACGCCGTTGCCGAGCGCGAGCGCCTGGGCGGCCGTGCTGGTGACTTCGGTGATGCCAGTGTTGTACTTCACGCGCTGCACGATCTGTTCGGCCAACTCGATCAGATTGCCGGAAGTCGCGAGACTCGGCACCGATGCGGCCAGCTCGCGGACTGCCGCATCGGCCTCGGTGAGACGCGTCGAGCAGGTGAAATGCTCAAGCGGAATCGGGCCGACCGCGTCGGGCAATTGACCATCTTTCAGCGCAATCGTGTCCACTTCGCCCGCTACGTGCAGACGAATCTCGCCATGTGGCTTGTTGATGACGAGCGTATGCAGCACATTGCCGTAGGCATCGAAAGTAGCGTCGAGCTTGCCGGGCGCATCGATGCTCCAGCGCCGCACCACCTGCGAGGCGCCGCTTGCCGGCGTCAGACGCAGTTGCTGGATCGAATAATGGACAGTCGCTTCGTAGCGATAGGACGTGTCGTGGCGGATCGTCAGGTACATAAAAAGAACTCCGTCAGGCGACTGGCAACATCAGATAGGTACGCGCAACCAGATTGCCGAGCTCGAACACGCGAGCCAGGAACTGTGTCAGATAGGCGTGCAGGCCGGCTTCGAAAATCTGCCGGATGTCGGAATACACCAGCTCGGCGCGCAGCTTGCCGGCGAACCGCTCGCACTGGTTCGAGCCGGGCGTGCGCAGCATCGCCAGATTTGTGCAGACGCCTTCGAGCGAAGCGAGCAGCGAGCGCGGCATCTGCTGGTTCAGGATCATCAATTCGACCACCCGCGCTGGCGTGACGACATCGCGATACACCTTGCGATAAATCTCCAGCGCCGACACCGAACTGAGAATCGAGGTCCAGTAGTAAAAGTCTTCGAGCTGGCGCGCGGCATCGCGTGAATTCGGCTCGACGTCGGCAAAGCGCACGTCGAGAATCCGCGCAGTATTGTCGGCGCGTTCGAGGAAGGTGCCGAGCTGCGTGAAGAAGAACGCGTCGTCCTGCAACGCTGTGCCGATCGTCACACCGCGCGACAGATGCGAGCGGAACTTCACCCACTCGAATAGCGCGCCCGGATTGCTCACGGCCTGACCGGACTGGCTCCGTTCGTTGAATTCGAGCCAGGTGTCGTTGATGGTTTCCCACCATTCGGTCGTCAAGGTGCCGCGCACGGCGCGGGCGTTTTCGCGCGCGGCCTGCAAACACGAGTGAATGCTCGACGGATTGTTTGCGTCGGCCACCATGAAATCGAGCACATGCTCGCGGGTCGGTTCATCGTAGCGCTGCGCGAACGCACTTTCGAGCTCGGAAATGCGCAGCACCGAGCGTTGTGCGCGCGCCTCCTGCTCGGGCGTTTGCGGCAGCAGCAACGCCTTCAGGTTGATGTCGAGCATGCGGGCGGTGTTCTCCGCGCGCTCCATGTAGCGGGCCATCCAGAAGAGGTGATCGGCGGTTCGGCTTAGCATGACGGCGTTCCGTATCTGATGACGCGAGACCCTGGTAAAAGTAAAAAGGCTCGCGCTGGTTATCCGTGTGCACCGGCGGCGGTTCGACTACTTCGCCGGCACGTTGGGTTGCGGGTGCGGTTGCATGAATTGCTGCACCAACTCCAGCATGAGCAACCGCATTGGCAACCGCGTCAGTCGACCATCCACGTATCTTTGGTCCCGCCTCCCTGCGACGAATTGACGACGAGGGAGCCCTCCTGCAACGCCACGCGCGTGAGACCGCCCGCGCACATCGTCACGCTCTTGCCCGACAGCACGAATGGCCGCAAGTCGATATGGCGCGGCGCGATGCCGGACTCGACGAACGTCGGACACGCCGACAATGCAAGCGTCGGCTGCGCGATATAACCTGCGGGCCGCGCAATCAGGCGTTCCCGGAACGATTCGATTTCGGCTTTCGTCGACGCCGGTCCCACCAGCATTCCGTAGCCGCCCGCGCCATGCACTTCCTTCACGACCAGCTCGGGCAGATGCGCGAGCGTGTACGCGAGATCGTCAGCCTTGCGGCACTGGAACGTGGGGACGTTGTTGAGGATCGGCTTCTCACCAAGGTAAAACTCGATCATTTCCGGCACGTACGGGTAGATCGATTTGTCGTCGGCGATACCGGTGCCCATGGCGTTCGCCAGCGCTACACGTCCGGCTCGATAGGCAGTCAGCAGACCCGGCACGCCCAGTGCCGAATCGTTGCGGAAAGCGAGCGGATCGAGAAAATCGTCGTCGACGCGGCGATAGATCACGTCGACGCGCTTCGGTCCCTGCGTGGTGCGCATGAACACATAGTTGTCGTCGACGAACAGATCCTTGCCTTCCACCAGTTCGACACCCATCTGCTGCGCGAGGAAGGTGTGCTCGAAATACGCGGAGTTGTACATGCCCGGCGTGAGCACCACCACGACCGGATCGTCGACGCCTTCGGGCGCAACCGAGCGCAGTGTGTCGAGCAGCAGATCGGGATAATGCGCGACCGGCGCAATGCGGTTCTGCACGAACAGTTCGGGGAAAAGCCGCATCATCATCTTGCGGTTTTCCAACATATAGGACACGCCCGACGGCACCCGCAGGTTGTCTTCGAGCACGTAGAACTCGCCCTCGTCGCCTGCGCGCACCACGTCGACGCCGGCGATATGCGCGTAAACACCGAGCGGCACGTTGACGCCCTGCATTTCAGGCCGGTATTGCGCGTTGGTATAGACCTGTTCGGCCGGCACGATACCGGCGCGCACGATGTTGCGATCGTGATAGACGTCGTGGATAAACAGATTGAGCGCCTGCACCCGCTGGCGCAAACCGGCCTCCAGCGTCTGCCATTCGCTGCGCGGAATGATGCGGGGAATCAGATCGAAAGGGATCAGCCGCTCGGTGCCGGACAAATCGCCGTTCACCGCAAAGGTGATACCGACCCGGCGGAACAGCAGGTCGGCTTCCGCACGCTTGCGTGCGATCGCCTCATTGCCCTGCTTTACCAGCCACCGCTCAAAGCGCGCGTAGTGTGGCCGCACGGCATCGTCATGATGACGCATCTCGTCATAGCATCGCATGTCACGCCCCGCTCTTGTTGTCGGATAGAAGGCGAATGCGCTGCGCATTCGGTGTTCGACAATCGTTCAAGCAAGCGCTATGCCATTGAGCTTTTCGCGCGCCAGATACAGTGCATGCACGCTAACAGCGCATCCCGACCGGCATGGCTTCGCTGCCATCGTACTGCGGCGGCTCATGATGCGCTAGTACGGTGCATAAGCGGCACCTTGGCGGGCAGCGGCGAGTTCGCCAATCCACGGCAGGCGCGCATAAAAAATCCCCGTGGATTCGCATCCACGGGGATTCGGACAACTCGCACTGCGGGTCGGCTCAAACGTTAACCAAGGTTAAAAGCGCAGGGTTAAAAGCTCACGGTTAAAAACGCACCGTTAAACAACCACGCTCAAAAACCGCGGTAACGCGTGAAGCACGATCAGCCTGCTGCTGCGTCTTTCAGCTTCTTCAGCGGACGTGCCTTGATGCGCACGCTAGCCGGCTTGGCCGGGAACCAACGCTCTTCGCCCGAGAACGGGTCTTTGCCGAAGCGCTTCTTCTTCGCCGGCACAGCTTGCACGACGATCTTCAGAAGACCCGACAGCGTGAATTCGCCAGCGCCCTTCTTGTGCACAGCGCCGAGGATCGTGTCTTCGAGCGCGGCCAGAACGGCCTTGGCAGTCTTCGGTTCCACAGCAGCGCGTTCAGCGACGTGTGCAGCCAGCGAGGCCTTCGTGAAGGTGTCCTTGATCGGCGACGGAGCGCTGGAAGCCTTCACGGCGACCTTCTTAGCTGCGACGGCCTTCTTCGCAGGAACAACTTTCTTTGCAGCAACCTTCTTGGTCGGTACCGGGGCAGCAGCCTTCTTGGCCACCTTTTTTGCGGAAGTCGGCATGTTTCTCCTACCTGTAGTGGTCAGTGAATTGCACGAAGCGCACACGGTATGTGCACGCTTCAACGCCGGATTCTACAAGCGCTAATACGATTTGCGCGAATCTTTTGTGTATAACAGCGAAGGTTTGTTGCGCGGCGCAGACTGCGCAACACATTTTGATCCTTGTTTTAGCGGGTAAACGTGCGTCGGCGAGCCTCGGACTGGTCTGCAACACGAACACGTAACGTGCGTTACAAGTCATTTCGATGCCTGAATAGAGGCACTTTCGGCACCGGGCGATCGTCGACGGATAGCGGCTCGATGTCGAAACCATGGTTCGCCGACACGTTCGCCACGCCGATTCACGCGACGGAAAAAACACGCCCCCTGCAGCGAAAGTCTCTGCAGGGGGCGGCTAACGTTGCTCTGCGACAGAAAATCGCAGGCGGTTTCAACGCGCGATCATGGCCGGCTGATGTGTTTCAGATCATGCTCGCTCTCTTTCACATACGCCCAATACGCGTCTTCGTCGCGCGCCATGCCGAGCTCGCCGTTGCGATAGGCGATCGCCAGCGCCAGATTCGCCTCGGGTAACTCCGCATTGGCCGCGCGCTTCAGCCATTGCAGCGCTAGAGCGTCGTCGTGCGGCAGCGTCGCGCCGAAGCGATACTCGTTGGCGAGCTGGAATTGCGCGAGCGGCACGCCCGCCTGCGCCGCCTGTTCCAGCCAACGGATCGACAGGAGCGAATCGCGCGCGACGCCGTAGCCATTGCGATAAAGCGTTGCAAGATCGTAGGCAGCCTGCGGATCATGCGCTGCCGCTACGCTCAACCAGCGACGGCTTTCCGCGTAATCCGGCGTAATGCCGGGCACCCCGCGCAACAGCAGATGCCCGAGCGTGGCTTGCGCATTCGGCACGCCGTCGAGCGCAAGTTGACGGTACAACTCGACGCCCGCGCGCCGCTCGTCGAGTTGCGCCGAACTCACCAGCACGTCGGCCAAGGCCTCGCGCGCCGCTGCGTTGCCGAACGCGGCGGCAAGGCGCAGACGCCAGACCGGCCACGCCGCGTGCGTGGCCGAGCCCTGCATTTGCCAGTCGTCGATCTGCACGTTGGACACTCGCGTGGCCATGACCGTGGCGACCGTACCGGCCGCGATCGCGACGGATAGCGCGACGGACAGCGCGAGAGCCGCCGCCGCAGCCGCCGGGCTCAGAGAAAACCGCGCCTTCATTGGTTGAGGTCCACAGCGTAGACCGCGAGACCCTTGCCGGTGCCGTCGTCGGTCTGGAGCTGGGTGACGTTGGTGATGCCGTTGGTCTGCGCGAGCGCTACCAGGTTCGGCGCCGCCTTGAATGTCACCTGCCCGGCCGTCGCCACCTTCGTGAAGCGCCAGCTACGGTCGCTGCCGTTGTTCGCCACCTTGATGGCCTGCACTTTCTTGATGTAGGCAATCAGGACATCCCGGCTCGCATCGGGCGAGGCATAAATCGTCTTGCTGCCGTCCAGTCCCGGAAAATTGCCGCCGCCGCTCGCACGATAATTGTTGGTCGCGACGATGAACGCCTGCGTATCCGAAATCGCCGCGCCCTGATATTTCAGGTTACGGATCCGGCTGCCGACTGCCTGCGTCACGTCGATTTCGTAGCTGAAATCCTTCGAGGTGATCATGTCGAAGTTGTAGCCGGGGTAGGTGCTGACCAGCGCCTGCGCCGCAGTATTGGCCGGATCGATCTTGTTGAAGCGCTTCGCCGCGGTTTCGAGCCACGCCTTCAGATCGGCGCCCGTCACCTTCACCGCGTAGATCGTGTTCGGGTAGAGGTAAAGGTCGGCGGCATTGTTGATCGCGACATTGCCTTGCGAAACGTCGGTGAAATCGTTACCGCCGCCAAAACCGCTCTTGAACGGCGCGCTCACCGACAACACCGGAATGCCCGCATATTGCGGCAGATTCGCGCTGATGTAGTCCTGCACGTAGGCAGCCTGCGCCTGATTGACGATCTCGATGGCCGACACATCGCCTACGTCCGCAAAGTAGGTCGTCATGCGGAAATCGGTCGTGCCGATCGGCGTTTTCACGTAGTTGATAGTCGCGCTGTGTTCAGCCGCGATCGCTTGCGAGATCGACGGATCGACCGCTACATAGCTGTTATCCGCGTTCTGGATCGAGCGCGCTTCGGCCGTGCTCGAATTGCGGTCCACCGTCCACGTGCCGTTCGTGTAGTTCAGCGCGAGCTTGATCACGCCGAGATGCTTACCCCAGAAATTCGCCATCACGGTCGGCACGCCGTTGACGGTGCCCTTCACCTTGTCGACGCCCGGCAGGTTGAATTGCGTGACCGTGCTGTTCTTGTCGGGGAACACCTGATGCGAGTGGCCGATCAGCATTGCGTCGACGCCGGGCACCTTCGACAGATAGTAGCTGCCGTTTTCCATCGACGGCGAATAGGCCGAATTGTCGAGCCCGCCATGCGACATCGCGACGATGATCTGCGCGCCCTTCGCCTTCATTTCCGGCACGTACTTCGATGCGCTTTCCACCAGGCCTTGCGTGTAGACGTTGCCGTCGAGCCAGCGCTTGTCCCACGCCATGATCGCGGGTGGCGTAAAGCCGATCACGCCGATTTTCACCGGCGCGCTAACCGTCTTGCCGTCGGGCGTCGTAGCGGTCAGCGTGCGCTCGAGGATCGTGTACGGCTTGAAGATCGGCTGCTGCGATTTCGCGCCGAGCACATTGGAGAGCACCAGCGGAAAATTCGGCCCCGCGCACGCCGGTTGCGACGCCACCGGGCTCATGTTCGGCACGTCGAACGCACTGCCCGTGACCTGCGCGAGAAACGGCAAACCGTAGTTGAATTCGTGATTGCCGATCGTGCCCGCGTCGTACTTCAGCAGGTTCATCACCTTGTAGACGCCGAGCGTCGTCTTGCAATCGATCGGTGCGACCTGCGCCTGATAATCGGCGAGCGCGGTGCCCTGAATCGTGTCGCCGTCGTCGAGCAACACCGTGTTCGGGAATTCCTTACGCGCCGCCGCGATCAGCGTGGCCGTGCGCTCGAGTCCAAGCGACTTGTCTTCGGCCAGCTTGTAGTAGTCGTAGCTGAGCAGATTGGTATGGATGTCGGTGGTTTCGAGCAACGCGAGCGTCGCCTTCGTGCCGTTCGCCACCTGCGGCTGCGGCGTTTCAATATCGCTGCTGCTGCATGCCGTGATGCTGATCGCGCTCACCGCGCCTAATGCGCCCAGGGCGCTGGCCGCGCGAAGCGCGCGCATCCTCTTCGTTGCCATAAACGTCACTCGCATCCGTACCGCCCTCAAATGTGTTGTGTTGTCGTGGCCGGTCCATCCGGGCCGGCGTTGCATTACAAACAATTACAGAGGCGCAAGAGTACGGTTGCTTTATGACAGTGATTTGTATGCTATTAGATATGAATAAGTAATATTCGAGCGAGGCCGGCGCGAGGTCCTTGCGTGCTGCCGGTTGTCAGCGGACGAGGCGCGGCAGAATGTCGGTGAGCCTGGTAAGCGCCGCGTCGATATGTTCGACAGCGATGCTGCCGTATCCCAGCATCAAGCCGGGCTGCGGCTTCGCGCGCTGATAAAACGGCGCGAGTCCATACAAACCGATCGACGCTTCACGCGCGGCGTTCACTAACGTCTCCTCGGTCAACGGCGCCTTCAGCCACGTCGCCATGTGGATGCCGGCAGTCGGCACGATCGGTTCGAACCACGGCGCGAGCTCACCCTGCAAATGCTTCAGCATCATCGCGCGGCGTGCCGCATAGGTCTTGTGCATGCGCCGCAGATGCTTGGCGAAGTCGCCATTGAGCATGAAGGTCGCGAGCGCGGTTTGCGTGAGGGTGCAGCCGTGACAGTCGGCGATCTGGCGGGCCTTGAGAAGCGGACCGTAGAGGGAGGCTGGCGGCACCACGTAGCCGACCCGCAGCTCCGGAAAAATCGTCTTCGAAAACGTGCCCACGTAAGCAACCAGACCGGCGCGGTCGAGACTTTTCAGCGGCTCCATCGGCCGGCCTTCGAAACGGTACTCGCAGTCGTAGTCGTCCTCGATGATCACGGCGCCGCGTTTCTGCGCCCATTCAAGCAACTCGACGCGGCGCTCGAGACTCATCGGCATGCCGAGCGGGAACTGATGCGAGGGCGTTACGTAGACGAGCCGCGCCTTGTCCGGGAGCTTGCTCACGATCAGGCCTTCGGCGTCCACCGGCACCGGCACTACGCGTGCGCCCGTAGCCGTGAAGCACGCCTGAACCGGCGGATAGCCGGGGTCTTCGAGCGCCGCAATCTCGCCGGGCCGCAATGTGATGCGCGCGATCAGATCGAGCGCGTGCTGCGCGCCTTGCGTGACGATCACGTCGTCCCAGTTGCTCGCGACCGCCCGGTTGAACGCCAGGTAACGCGAAATCGCGAGGCGCAATTCCTGCTCGCCGGCTACGTCGCGATACGTGCCTGGACCGCGCGCCTGCACACGCAATGCATGGTTCACGCAGCGGCGCCAGACGTCGAAGGGGAACAGCGATTTGTCGGTTGCGCCGCCGATGAAATCCTGCGGCGAGGCCACCGTGGGCCGCGGCAACGGCAACGTCTCGGGCATCTCCTCCCACAGCGGCTGGGCGCGCGCCGCAGTTTTCTGTTTCACCTTCACCCGCTCGCGCGCGGACTCGGCCGCCCATGCATGCGACGAACGCTCCGCCGGCAGACGCTCCAGACCATCGGCGACGAAGGTGCCCGAACCGGCACGTGCGCTCAGATAGCCTTCGGAGAGCAAGCGTTCGAACACGTCGAGCGTCGTCTTGCGCGAGACACCCAGTTGCGTGGCGAGATCGCGCGTGGAAGGCAAACGCGTGCCGCCGGCGAGGCGCCCTTCGAGTATGCCGGCGCGCAACTGCCGGTAGATCTGTCCGGACAGATCGTGACGCCCGTCGACCGCGATATGGATGTCCATCCGAGTGGCTACCTTAAATGTCCGTGAAATGCTTATGTCGAAAGACCAATCTCGACCGTAAGCTTACCTCCGTCGCCGCCTTCGGAGCGGACATAAAACGCAAAATGGCGCGCCTCTGTCATACGAGGCGCGCCATTTTTGTTGCACTACCGGGAGTGATTACTCCGCGACTGCCCCATTCAATGCAGCCGTTTGCCGCGCGTTCTCACGCGCTTCATCGCCGCAACGCTGATGCTCACGCGAGAGCTTGCGCATCAGCGGCAACAGCAGCACGGCGATCAGCGCGCCCAACGCCGCAAGCCAGCCCAGGCCGTTAAACAACTTGGTGTACATCGGCAGCGATTCAAGCGGATCGAGATTGCCCGCCGGCATCTGCGCGAAATTCGCCACCACGCTGCCCAGATACTGCGACACACCGGTCGCCACAAAGTAAGCGCCCATCATGAAGCCGCTCATTCGCGCCGGCACGTAGCGCGCGATCATCGCGAGGCCGAGACCGCTCACCAGCAGTTCGCCGAGCGAATACAAACCATAGCCGCCCACCATGAACCACGACGACACGCGGCCGTTCACCGCATAGTTGCCGCTCGCCGCATAGACGAAGAAGCCTGCCGCCACCACCGCGAAGCCGAACGCGTACTTCACCGCCACCGGCACGTCCTTGCCGCTCTTTGCGAGCTTCGTGTAGAGCAGCGCGAGCACCGGGCTCAGCAGCATGATCCAGATCGGATTGAGCGCCTGGAACTGCGCGGCGCTCCACGTGAACCACGTCTGACCGAACAGAATGAAACGCGGATCGACGTTGCGCAGCGCGAACAGCGTGAGCGAGGTCGACATCTGCACGTAGAACACGAAAAACAGGATCACCTGCGCGGTCAGGATCAACGCCGCTACCAGACCCGAGCGCTCCGAGCGTTCGCACTTCAGCAGCATGTAGCCGAAGATCGCCAGAATCGCGACGCCCGCCGTGTACACGCAGGCCACCGCAATCGCCTTGTGCTGCAGCACGAACATCGTGACCGTGCCGAGCACAATCCCGCCCAGCGCAACCGCGCCGACGCGCTTCCAGCGGATCGGTTCGGCGTCCGGCGTGGAGCCGATATGCGCGAGCGTGCGGAACATGACGAAGTAGTTCAGCACCGACAGCAGCATGCCGGCGCAGCAGACCGCGAATGCCGTATGCCAGCCCCAATGGTCCTTGATCCACGGCGTCGCGAGCATCGACACCGTCGAGCCGATATTGACCGCCATGTAATAGATCGTGAATGCGCTGTCGATGCGCGCGTCGTCGCCTTCGTAGATGCGGCGCACGAGGTTTGCGGCGTTGGCCTTGAACAGCCCGTTGCCCACCACGATCACACCGAGCGACGCGTACATGTAGCTCAATTGCTCATTGGGCAGCGCCAGCATGAAATAGCCGGCTGCCAGCACGCCGGCGCCGAAGATCATCGTGCGGCGCGCGCCGAGAATCTTGTCGCCGATCCAGCCCCCGATCGACGGCGATGCGTACACCAGCGCCGTAAATGCGCCCCACGTGAGGGTGGCATGGCTGTCGGTGAAGTTCAGCTTGTCGATCATGAACAGGACCAGCAGCGCGGCCATCCCGTAGTAGCCAAAGCGCTCCCACATCTCGATCAGAAAGACCGTCGAGAACGAACGGGTCTGCGAGACCGGCGCGCTGCTCGGATTGGACGAATTCATCATGTACCTCTTGTTCTTACGGTTGCAGCGACGCGCGGACTCGCCACGCGGCGCGAAAAACTGGATCTGGGAAAACGGTCGGCGGAGCCCGCGCGACGCGGCACACGCATTTCAACAGGCATGTGCGTAGCCAGCGGCGCGCTCATCTGCAAACCAGGCCGCAAATTGAGGCGCCTGCACCAGCAAAACCAGCAGAAAAACCAGGGAATGGGATGGAGGCCCGCCACGCGGGACGTCCCGAAGGAACTGCCCTTGGGGGACGCTGCGCCACATCGGGCTCGGGTTCCGGCAAGCAGAACGGGCTCAATGATAAAGCATTGTGGGAAACGGCTATCCGGCGGGCGGCAGATGGCGGCCGCGCCGGGCGGCGGGCAGGCAGCCCGCGGCAGGAAAAATCGGCAGTGATAGTCATGTCCTCATGCCGGCGAGCGTTCTGATGGAACGTGCCGGACGATGCTCCGCCGCGCAGGATCGCTGCGTGCGGAATAAAAAACAGCGGCCGGCGTTGCGTCTGATACAAACACATGCGCCTATCCGCCAAGCGGGCCTGATTCTGCAAACAGAAGCACCGTTCGTCACTCAGGGAATTCACTGATGCCACGCCAATTACCTGTTCTTACACGCCATATTCCATCGTTCCCCATTGGGGCGTGGCTGAAAATAGTCTTTGATGTCATGCCTTTAACGTCTCCTGATACTCAATCCGCCTCAATGCCGATACCCCTTGGATACAGCACTCTTTACCGCATCCGCTTTCAGTTTCTCGTCGATTACCGGTCAAAACGGCTGGCGCGGATTTCGGTTCTGGCAACATAGAGCGTTGTCTCGAATTGCGGCCCCTTGCACGACCGGGCGCTGAACGGCCCGCCACCCCGGCCTGGACCGCAATCAAACCATATTTACTTATATCAAACAAATTTTGACGGGCTAATTTCCTCCTGCTATGGTCACGACAATTCAAAAGAAGAATCCGGCACTCGAACTCGGCAGTAAGATCCGCGCGCTGCGGCAACGGCTCAAGCGCACGCTGGATGACACGGCAACAGCAGCGGGTATTTCCAAACCGTTTTTGTCGCAAGTCGAACGGGGTCTGGCGTCACCGTCCATCACTTCGCTGGCCGGGATCGCCCACGCACTCGGGGTGACGGTGCAGTATTTCGTCGACACACCAAGCGAAGAACGCTCAGTGTGTCGCAGCGATCAGTTGAAGTTTTTCGGTTTTGCGGACTCGGCCAATCTGTTTGCACGGCTGACCAATCTGACGGGCGGCCGTCAGCTCGAAGCGATCCTCGTGAGGATGCCGCCCGGGCAGAAACGCTCCGAAGTCACCACACATGCCGGGGAAGAGTTTGTTTATGTGATCGACGGCGAGGTGTCGTTGACGCTGGAAGGCAAGACGTTCGTGTTGCACGCGGGAGACAGCGCGCATTACGAATCGACGGTGCCGCACAGCTGGGTGAATACCGCACGCAAGGAGTCGGTAGTCGTCTGGGTGGGCACACCGCGACTGTTTTAAGAGGCAGGCACCTTTTCCGGTTGATCCGGCCAGGGTTTGCCTGCATTACGAAATGTAAGGAATCCTGCATGTCGAGCAACCATCACGGGCAACAAGGGCCGCCCCGGCCCGAGCACGGCAGATAACCGGGCGCCCTGGCGCCAGCGCGTTCTTCTCTCGACCTTTCCTGCGACCTCAACCGATGAAAACCCCGTTTGCTTACGCGACGGCGCTGACTGCGCTCGTCCTTACGTTTCAGCCCTCCGCCTTCGCCGTCAACGTACCCGCAGGCGTCACCCTCGCCGCCAGCCAGGAAATGACGCGCCAGGTGCCGGCCGAAACCGAATCGCTCGACCCCGCTCATATCGAATCCTGGACCGGCGACACGATCGCGCTCGACCTGTTCGAAGGTCTGACGCGCATCGACGCAGCCGGCACGATCGTGCCGGGCGTCGCGCAATCGTGGACGCGCACCGGGCCGACGACGTGGGTTTTCAAGCTGCGCCACGATGCGCGCTGGAGCAATGGCCAGCCGGTCACGGCGGCTGACTTCATCTATGCATGGCAACGCGTGCTCGATCCTAAAACAGGTTCGAAATACACGATCCTGGTCGAGTTCGTGAAGAACGCCAAGGCGATCCTCGCCGGCAAGGCGCCGCTAACGAGCCTTGCCGCGCGCGCCATCGATTCGTACACGCTCGAGGTCACCACCGAAGTGCCCGCCGCCTTCTTCCCGCAACTGACCGCCATGCCGGCCATGGCGCCAGTTAATCGCGACACCGTGACCAAATTCGGCGGCGACTGGACCCGCCCGGGCAATTTCGTCGGTAACGGCCCGTACGTACTGACCGACTGGCAGCCGAGCAACCGCCTGGTGGCATCCAAAAGCAGCACGTACTGGAACGCCAGCAAGGTCGTGATCACGAAAGTGACCTATCTGCCGATCGAAAACGACGAAACGGCGATGCGTATGTATCAGGCCGGCCAGTTCGACTACACGTACTCGATTCCGTCGGGCATCTACGCGCAGGTCAGCAAGCAGTTCGGCTCCGAACTCAAAACCGGCCTGCAGATTGCCACTTACTACTACAGCCTGAACAACGAAGACCCGGCGTTCAAGGACAAGCGGGTGCGCCAGGCGCTGGCGATGGTGCTCGACCGCGACCTGCTGACCAAGCGTCTAACGGCCGACGGCGAGGTGCCGATGTACGGCCTGATCGCCAAGGGCACAGAAGGCGCGGGCGTCTTCACGCCGGATTGGGCAAGCTGGCCGATGGCCAAACGCGTCGATTACGCGCGCAACCTGCTGAAGGCCGCAGGCTATTCGGACGCGAAGCCGCTGACATTCACCCTCACCTACAACACGAACGACCTCCACAAGAAAGTCGCGCTCTTCTCGACCTCGGAATGGCGCACCAAACTGGGCGTGAACGCCAGGCTCGAAAACGTCGAATACAAGGTTCTGCTCAAACAGCGCCACGACGGCAAGGTGCAGGCCTCGCGCGACGGCTGGTTCGTCGATTACAACGACGCCAACTCGTTTTTCGATCTGATACGCTGCAACAGCGTGCAGAACGATCAGCGCTACTGCAACCCGCAAGTCGACAAGCTGGTCGATGAAGGCAACCAGCAGCTCGACGAGGCGAAACGCACCGCCCTGCTCACGCAGGCACACGATCTGGCCATGAACGACTACCCGCTGGTATCGCTCTTCCAGTACTCGGCGGACCGGCTCGTCAAGTCGTATGTCGGCGGCTACACGTCGACCAATTACGTCGACCAGCGCGCCACGCAAGACATGTATCTGATCAAGCACTAAGCGCGGGAGCACCGTCATGCTGGCTTACACGCTGCGCCGCACGCTCTGGGCGATCCCGACGATTCTCGCCGTGATCACCGCGTGCTATCTGCTGCTGCACCTCACCCCGGGCGGGCCGTTCGACACGGAGAAACACCTGTCGGCGGCCGTGCTCGCGAACCTCAACGCCAAGTACCACCTCGACGAACCGTTGTGGCTGCAGTATCTCCACTACCTCGGCTCGTTACTGCACGGCGACCTCGGCCCGTCGTTCCGCTACGCCGACTGGAGCGTCAACGATCTGGTGTGGAAAGCGCTGCCAGTGAGTCTCGGCGTCGGCGGCGTATCGGTGCCGATCGCGCTGGTGATCGGTGTCGCACTCGGCACGCTGGCCGCGGTGCGGCGTGACCGCTTCATCGATCACTTCGTGATGGTGCTCGGCAATATCGGCAACGTAGTGCCGCCGTTCGTGCTCGGACCGGTGCTGGTGTGGATCTTCGCGATCCTGCTGAAGACTTCCGAAGGCCGCGGCTGGCTGCCGGCCGGCGGCTGGGGCGAAGGCGAATGGCGCTATCGCGTGCTGCCGATTGTGCTGCTCGTCATCATCAACGTCGCAGGGATCGCGCGCGTGATGCGCGGCAGCATGATCGAAGTGCTGTCGGGCAACTTCATCCGCACGGCGCGCGCCAAAGGTCTGCCGGGCCGCACGATCGTGTTGCGCCACGCAATGAAGCCCGCGTTGATGCCCGTCGTGTCGCTGCTCGGCTCGATCTGCATTTCGTCGATCACCGCGGCCGTGGTCACCGAATCGGTGTTCGCGCTGCCGGGTCTCGGCCAGCTGGTCGTCAACGGCGCGATCAATCGCGACTACACCCTCGTGCTCGGCCTCGTCGTGCTGACGACCGCCGTCGCCGTGCTGTTCAATCTGCTGGTCGACCTCGCGTATGCATGGCTCGATCCGCGCATCCGGTACTGATCCATGGCCCGCTCATTTCAAACGACTGCCGCGGCGCTCGATCCGCTCGCGGCCATTGCCAACGCGCCGCGTTCGCGCGGCCCGCTCGCCACCGCGGCCGCGCGCTTCGTGCGCAACCGCGCGGCGTTCACCGGCTTTGTCGTCCTGCTGCTGATCGTGATTGCCTGCGTGGCCGGTCCGTGGTTCCTGCCGAACAATCCAATCGATAGCGACTGGGGTGCAATCAGCCTCGCGCCCACGCTGCAAAACATGCACTGGTTCGGCACCGATGAACTCGGCCGCGACCTGCTCGCGCGCACGCTGCAAGGCGGGCGCGTATCGCTCGAAGTCGGCCTGCTCGGCACGCTGGTATCGGGGCTGATCGGCGTGGCGTACGGCGCCACTGCCGGCTACCTGGGTGGCCGCGTCGACGCGGTGATGATGCGTATCGTCGACATGATGTACGCGATCCCCTACATGCTGATCGCCATCCTGATGATGACGCTGTTCGGCCGCGCGTTCTATCTGGTCGTGCTCACCATCAGCGCGTTCTCGTGGCTCGACATGGCGCGTGTGGTGCGCGGTCAGACGCTGTCGCTGCGCTCGCGCGAATTCATCGACGCCGCCCGTGCGATCGGTGTGAGTTCGCGTTCGATCATCGCGCGTCACATCGTGCCGAATCTGTTCGGCGTGGTGGTGGTGTACGCGAGCGTGACGGTGCCGAATATCGTGCTGACCGAATCGGTGCTGTCGTTCCTCGGCCTCGGGGTGCAGGAACCCATGACGAGCTGGGGCGTGCTGATCCAGGACGGTGCGCAGAAACTCGATTCGATGCCCTGGCTGCTGTTGTGCCCGGCCGTGATGCTGTGCATCGCACTGTATTCCGTGAATTTCGTCGGCGATGGTCTGCGCGACGCGTTCGACCCGAAGGACCGCTGAGATGCCACTACTCGAAGTCAAAGACCTGAGCGTGCGCTTCACGCGCCGCGAGGGCGCACCCGTCGACGCGGTGCAGCGCGTATCGTTTTCGCTCGAAGCGGGCCGCACGCTTGGCATCGTCGGTGAATCGGGTTCAGGCAAAAGCCAGACGGTGATGGCGCTGCTCGGCCTGCTAGCCGGCAACGGCAAGGTATCGGGCAGCGCGACCTATCGCGGCGAAAACCTGCTGACGATGAACGAAGCCGGATTGAACAGGATTCGCGGCGACCGCATCGGCATGATCTTTCAGGACCCGATGACCTCGCTCAATCCGTTCCTGACGATCGAACGGCAAATGACCGAGACGCTGCAACTGCATCGCAAGATGTCGCGCCGCGAAGCGCGCCGCCGCGCGATCGAAACGCTCGAAACGGTGCGTATTCCCGACGCCGCACGGCGCATCAACATGTATCCGCACGAGTTCTCCGGCGGCATGCGGCAACGCGTGATGATCGCAATGGCGCTGCTCTCCGAGCCGGAAATCCTGATCGCCGACGAGCCGACTACCGCGCTCGACGTGACCGTGCAGGCGCAGATCATCGAACTGCTGCGCGAACTGAACCGCGAACGTGGCACCGCGATCATTCTGATTACGCACGACATGGGCGTCGTGGCCGGTTTGTGCGACGACGTAATGGTGATGTACGCCGGCCAGACCGTCGAGCAGGCGAATGCCGCCACGCTGTTCGCCGCACCGACCCATCCGTACACGATCGGTCTGCTGAACGCGCTGCCGCGCCTCACCGACGACGATGACCGTCCGTTGCAAACCATTCCAGGCAACCCGCCCTTGCCCGGCGAAGTCGGCGAGGGCTGCGCATTCGCACCGCGCTGCACGTATTGCTCCGACCGCTGCCGCGAGTCTCGGCCTGCGCTCATCGCGTCGCCTACGGCTTCCGATGCGTTGCGTGCGTGCCACCGGCCGGTGCAGGAAATCATGGAGGTACAACACGTATGAACGCCACTTCCATTGCAAGCCATAGCCTGGATCCGGCAACGCTGTTGTCGGTCGACAATCTCAAGGTGCAATTCGGCGTGCCGCGCGGCGGCTTTCCGTGGTCCGGCAAAGCGACGCTGCGCGCGGTGGACGGCGTGTCGTTCAGCGTGCGGCGCGGCGAAACCGTGGGCCTCGTCGGCGAATCGGGCTGCGGCAAGTCCACCCTCGCGCGCGCGATCATCGGGCTCGCACCGGTGGCGAGCGGCAGCGTGCGCTGGCTCGACAAGGAAACCGTGCTGACGGGTGCGCAGCGCGATACCTCGCGCTTGCGCCGCGACGTGCAGATGATTTTCCAGGACCCGCTCGCCTCGCTCGATCCGCGCATGACGATCGAACAGATCGTCTCCGAACCCTTGCGCACGCATGGCCAGGATATTGCCCGCGCCGACGTGCAACGGCGCGTTCTAACCATGCTCGAACGCGTCGGCCTCAATGCGCAGCATCTGCGCCGCTATCCGCATGAGTTTTCCGGCGGGCAGTGTCAGCGCGTCGGCATTGCGCGCGCGTTGATCGGCGAACCGCAACTGGTGATCTGCGACGAGCCGGTGTCGGCGCTCGACGTCTCGATCCAGGCGCAAATCGTCAACCTGCTGCGCGATCTGCAGCGCGAGTTGTCGCTGTCGCTGCTGTTCGTCGCGCACGACCTCGCCGTCGTCAAGGCAATCAGCCACCGCGTGCTGGTGATGTATCTGGGTCGCGTGATGGAGTTCGGCGATAAGCGCGACGTATATGGCACGCCACGTCATCCGTACACGCGTGCGTTGCTGTCGGCCGTGCCGGTGCCCGATCCGGTGGTTGAACGCGCACGCCGTCATCTGCTGTTGCGCGGCGAGATTGCGTCGCCGCTCAGCCCACCCTCCGGCTGCGCGTTTCGCACGCGCTGCCCGGACGCGATCGAGGCCTGCGCCAACGAGATTCCGCAGGCGGTCACGCATGGCGCGAGCGCGACACGCGTCGCGTGCATTCGCGTGGGGGACGCCGCGTAGGAAGTCTCCTCGACGGGTCGCTAAAGAACCAGGTCTGAAAACCTGAAACCGTATTCCCCGGCGCGGCGTGCCGTCGCGCCGATGGATTCGTTCGTCCAGCGATCGGGGCAAGAAGTTCTCGCAACGCGCACATGCCGATATATGGGCTCTCGATGCTCCACTCGTCCAGCGCGTGCGCGCGTTCCTCGGGACGAACTTCCATTGGCACCAGCAGTTGGCAGAGACCGGCGCTGACGTCGAGGTTATGCAGACCTTGCAGTCCATGATCCGCGGCGAAAGTGTCGTCCTCGTTGCCGAGCAATCACGGACAGGCGGCACGCGGATCGATCCAGCGCCTAAACCCAAAGATTTTCCCAGTTTCCGCGAAGAGTTGATGACGAAGTTGGGTATGTCGTATGACGCTGCAACGGCCTACATGGACCGCTACGACGACATGGTGGACAAGGCCAATGCAATTACGGCCCGCTATGCGAACGGGGCCGCGGCGTCACTGGCCGACGCCGAGAGCGACTTGCCGACAACCGCAACACCGTTAAGCGATGCGCAACATTTCGAATACACGCCGGGCACGCTCGGTGGCGATACAGAGGAAGTAGCCGCACGCGGGGTCAGCATGACAGGTAATGAACCGGGCGGATACCGCATCAACCCGAATGGCCTCGATGTAGACTACTTCGATTCGAGCGGCAACCTTTGCGCCCAATACCACGAGAGCCACGGGAAAGCGCACGGTCATAATTTCGACGCCGGAGTGAGAGATGACATTCATCTTCCAATGTCACCGATCAGCTGCAGGTAGAGCGTATTGCGAGGGTAAACAATGAGCATCGAAAATAGGACGTGGGGCTGGGAACTGGCGAGGAACGGCAGTTTGCTCCTTAAGATTTTTGGAGAATACCCCTCCTTTCACGACTCCGCCGTGACGACGTTCTCTTTGCAAAGAAAGCGACGTTCATTTGAAGGCATGGACTCGAAGCCGCTGCCGGCTGGCCGCGCGCGCTATTTAGTCGATCTCCAGCTTGAGGTGCTGCACAATCGCTACGCGGCTCCTCGCGCTGATGGAGGTCCCGACTATCTGGTCGTGTTAGATATTCTGGACATCCGAGGTTCGGAGATAGACGTAAACGCCATGCTCGAAGAAGCCTCGATTATGGAGATTTCTTTATCCAATACGCCCGACGGTTTGATCCGATTCGACCTCGAACCCAATATCGGACTCGATATCCGTTTAGCTTGCAAAGAGGTCGTCGTCGGCGCAATCCGGCCATACAGCCGCAGCGAATTTTAAGCCTCGCAGCTGGTGCACCGGCGACGTGGAGCGACGTTTGATGCTCGATAACAAGTTCGCTCGGCCCATGTCACGTTTTGACTTAACGTGACGCCCTTTGCGCTTTCAGCTTCAGCTTCGGCTTCGGCTTCGGCTTCGGCTTCGGCTTCAACCTACCCCGCGATCCGCTCCGTAGTCATCGCCCGCGACAAACCATGCATCGGCCGGCGCAGCGCGACGTCGAAGGGATTGGTTTGCGGGCCGATCGCATCTGCCTGACGGCGCAGCAACTCGACCACCATCGGCAGACGATCGTCGCCTAGACGCGCCGCCAGCGTGCCCACGCTCAGTGCCGCCACCGCCACACCAGTGCGATCCAGAATCGGCACCGCCACGCCCGCCATGCCGTCGAGCACGCCGCTATTGCGGCCCGCGTAACCGAGTTGGCGCACACGCTCGATCTCGGTGCGCAAATACACTTCGTCGAGCACGCCATAGCCGCGAATACGCGGCACGTTAAAGCGAATGATCTCTTCACGCTCCGCTTCCGGCAGGAACGCGAGAATCGCCAGACTCCCCTGACCGACACCCAGGGCCACGCGCCCGCCAATATCGCCGGTGAACGAGCGAATCGGAAACGGCCCTTCGCAGATGTCGAGGCACACCGCGTCGAAACTGCTTTTGACCAGCAGAAAAATCGTGTCGCCAAGACTCGCGCACAACCGCAGCAGCGCGGGACGGCACAAGGTACGCATGCCGCTCGGATTGCCGGCCTGCGCGGCGAGCGCGAAGAAATCGACGCTCAGCCGATACAGCTTCGAATTTTCGTCCTGTTCGACAATGCCTTCCGCGATCAGCGCGTGAAGAATGCGGTGCACCGTGCCTTGCGTGAGGCCCACCGCCTTGGCGAGACGCGTGACGCGGCCGCCGTCGGGTTGCGCTTCGGATAACGCACGGATCACCGCAAAGGCACGCTCCAGCATTCCCGGGCCGGGTGGGCTGCCCGTATCGGCTAGTGCGGGATCGGCATCTCGTTTGGTGGCAGCATTCATCTCAGGCGCTCCGAATTATTTCATTGACCGGAACACTATAGAGGGAATTATCCGTGAATGGAACATTCCCGGCACGTCCGTTCCATTTGTACTTCGTTCTGATTCATAGGGATTTTCCGGAGATCATGGAACGGAAGAGTTGATGCCAGTCTTGCCGAATATATTCCGTTCATCGGAATTTTTTCCAAACTTATACCGGCAAACGGAATTTGAAATTGACGCCATGCAATTTGGCTGGATAGAGTCGGCTCCATCGAGGCAGTAGCCGATTGAACCGGTGTCGATCCATCCAAAGGCCAGATCATGTCGTTCCTCACACTCACGGACGTAGCGAAATCGTTCGGCGATCTGCAGGCAGTCGCCGACGTGAACCTGTCGGTTGAAAAAGGCGAGTTCGTTTCGCTGCTCGGACCGTCGGGTTGCGGCAAGACCACCACGTTGCAGATGATCGCGGGCTTCGTTGAAACGACGCGCGGCCGCATCACGCTCGACGGCCGCGACATCACGCACATGAAACCGAACAAACGCGGCCTCGGCATCGTGTTTCAGAGCTACGCGCTGTTTCCACATATGAGCGTCGCGGACAACGTCGGCTTCGGTCTGGAAATGCGCAACATCGACAAGGCCGAGCGCAAGGAGCGTGTGCGCGAAGCACTGGCGCTGGTGCGGCTCGATACGCTCGCGCACCGCTTTCCACGCGAGTTGTCAGGCGGTCAGCGGCAGCGCGTGGCGATTGCCCGCGCGATCGTGATCGCGCCGCCCGTGCTGCTGCTCGACGAACCGATGTCGAACCTAGACGCCAAGCTGCGCGAAGACATGCAGTTCGAACTGCGCGCCATTCAACGCAAGATCGGCACGACCACCATCATGGTCACGCACGACCAGTCGGAAGCGCTGTCGATCAGCGACCGCGTGGTGGTAATGGAAGCCGGCCGCATTACGCAGATCGACACACCGTACGAAGCGTACGAACGGCCTGAAAACAGATTCGTCTCGCAGTTCATCGGCAAGGCGAACATGCTGGCGGGCACCGTGGTGGCGCGCGACGGCGACGCGATCCGCATCGACCTTGGACATGATCTTGCGGAGACCGGCCACACCGCGCAACTACCCGCGCGCGAGCGCGTGATCGGCGTCGGCGACGCGGTCACGTTGTGCATTCGTCCGGAAAAGCTGCGCCTGTGCGCGCCAAACACGGGACGTCTGGCCGCCACCGTGACGAGCCGCTTCTTCCTTGGCAGCCAATGGCTGTACCGCGTGGACAGCCGGCTCGGCGAAGTGCTGGTGTGCTGCCAGAACGAAGGCACCGAGCCGCTGCCGGAAGGCACGGCGGTCGGCGTCGACTGGAATAGCGAAGCGATCCGCTTCATTCAACGGGATGCGCATCATGGCTAGTACGCTGCCCGCTTCGAACAACGACAGCGTGAAAACCGGCAACGCGCGCCGCGCGCCGTGGCATGCGTTCCTGCCGTTGTGGCTGATGTGCGCACCGGCTTTCCTGCTGTTCGCGACGCTGGTGCTGGTGCCGCTCGTCATGACGCTGGTGCTGACTTTCTACCGCTTCGATCCAGCGAGCGGCCCGCTCGCCGCATTCCAGTTCGGCAATTACGCGGAAGTGCTGCAATCGTCGTATTTCCACACGATCTTCCTGCGCACCTTCGGCACCGCCTTTCTGACCACCCTGCTGTGCGTCGTGATCGGCACGCCAGAAGCTTACGTGCTGTCGCGCATGCGCGATCCGTATCGCTCGATGTTCCTGCTGATCATTCTCGCGCCGCTGCTGGTCTCGGTCGTGGTGCGCGCGTTCGGCTGGAGCATGCTGCTCAACAGCAACGGCCTCGTGAATCAGGCATTCGGTCTTATCGGACTCGGACCGTACAAGCTCGAATACACCACTTTCGCGATCGTCATCGCACTGGTGCACGTGATGCTGCCGTTCATGGTGATTCCGGTGTGGACCGCGCTGCAGAAGCTCGACCCGCAAACAGAAAACGCCGCGCTTTCGCTGATGGCGTCGCCCTTCACGACCTTGCGCCGCATCGTGTTGCCGCAACTCACGCCGGGCATTCTGTCGGGCAGCCTGATGGTGTTCGGCCTCTCGGCAAGCGCGTTTGCGATTCCCGGCCTGCTCGGCGGACGGCGCCTGAAAGTGGCCGCCACCGCCGTCTATGACGAATTCCTCGGTTCGCTGAACTGGCCGCTCGGCGCGACGATCGCGCTCCTGTTGCTGGTCGCGAATCTGATCGTGATGCTCACTTACTACCGGGTTCTGGAACGCAAGTACACCAGAAGCCTCGGCTGAACCTCCCGAGATCATCATGAGAAAAAACGGCCCCATTGCGCTGATTTTCCACACGCTCGTCATCGCGTTCGTGCTCGCGCCGCTTGTGATCGTGGTGCTGGTCGCCTTCACGCCCGATGAAACGCTCACACTGCCCACGCATGGCGTATCCCTGCGCTGGTTCCGCGCGATTCTCAACTACCCGGACTTTATCTCGGCGTTCTTCAACAGCCTGAAACTGGCATTCGCCTCAGCGACGTTGTCTTTGATCGTTGCGTTGCCGGCCGCGTTGGCCATCGGCCGTGCACGCTTTCCGGGGCGCGGATTTCTTAACGGCTTACTGCTGTCGCCGCTGGTGATTCCCGGTCTCGTGCTCGGCATCGCATTGCTGCGCTTCTTCGCGCTGATCGGCGCGACCGGTTCGTTCGCATGGCTCGTGCTTGCACACATGATCATCATCACGCCGTTCGTGATGCGGCTCGTGCTGGCCTCGGTCAGCGGCCTCGACCGCAGCGTCGAACATGCCGCGCACTCGCTCGGGGCCGACGCGTGGACCACGTTTCGCCGCATCACCTTCCCGATGATTCTCCCGGGCATTACCGGCGGCTGGCTGCTCGCGTTCATCAACAGCTTCGACGAACTGACCATGTCGATCTTCGTCACCTCGCCGCAAACCGTCACGTTGCCGGTGCGCATGTACATGTACGCGACCGAATCGATC
Organism: Paraburkholderia sediminicola; assembly: GCF_902859805.1. Lineage (GTDB taxonomy): Bacteria > Pseudomonadota > Gammaproteobacteria > Burkholderiales > Burkholderiaceae > Paraburkholderia > Paraburkholderia sediminicola. The sequence continues at coordinate 499,263 of NZ_CADIKC010000001.1, forward strand.
GACCCGATGATGGCCTCCGTCTCCGCACTGGTGATCTTCATCACGGCCGGCGCGATGCTGCTGCTCGACCGCGTGTACGGGCTCAACCGGATTCTGATCGGCCAGCACTGATGTCTTCCACTGCTCTCTCAAACATGCCGTCGAATTTGCCATCCTCCGAATCCGCCGCGCCGAAACGCGATGCGCAATTCGTTCGCGTCGCGGAGACGCAGCGTGAATCGCTTAGTTTTTTTATCGACGGTCATGAAGTCAATGCGTTGCAGGGCGATACGCTGCTCACGGCCGTACTGATGCAACAACGTCGCGTGCGTGAAAGCGAATTCAGCGGCGCGCCACGCGCCGGCTTCTGCCTGATCGGCGCTTGCCAGGATTGCTGGATGCGTACCGAAGAAGGTCTGCGTTTGCGCGCGTGCTCGACGCTGGTGACACAGGGTATGCGTGTGGTCACGCGGCTCGCTGAGGTTGCTTTCGTTGCCGGTCCTGCTTCCTCTGCTTCAGGTGCTGCTTACTCCGCCGTGACGGCAAACGGAGACACGCAATGAGCAACGAACACCACGTGGTGATCGTCGGTGCGGGACCAGCGGGCGTGCGCGCCGCCGAAACGCTCGTTGCAGCGGGGGTCAAACCCATCGTGCTGGACGAAAACGCCCGCTGGGGTGGGCAGATTTATCGTCAACCGCCTGCGAACGGCGCGTTCCAGCGCTCGAAAAAAACGCTCTATGGTTTTGAAGCGCATAAAGCCGAAGCGTTGCATACGACGATGGCCTCGCTGCTTCCGCATCTCGACTATCGCCCCGACACACTGGCCTGGGCTTGTGCACCGGGTCGCCTCGATACGTTGCACGCAGGACGCGAAATCAGCGTGCCGTTCTCGCATCTGATCATCGCGAGCGGCGCCACCGATCGCGTGCTGCCGGTGCCGGGCTGGACACTGCCTGGCGTCTACACGCTGGGCGCGGCACAAGTCGCCTTGAAGGCGCAAGGCTGTGCGATCGGCCAGCGCGTGGTGCTCGCAGGCACTGGACCGCTGCTCTATCTCGTCGCCTATCAGTACGTGAAAGCCGGCGCACAGGTGGTAGCTGTACTCGACACGAGTCCCCTATCGCAACAGATTGCCGCGGCGCCGAAACTCGCGCGGCAACCGGTTACGTTCGCCAAAGGGCTGTACTACGTCGGCTGGCTAAAGATGCGCGGCGTGCGGATCGAGCGCGACGTGAAGCTGATCGGTATTCATGGTGACCAAGGCGTGAGTGCAATTGAATGGCGCTCTTCAGCCGACAGTTCGAAGGCCGAAACCCTCGCATGCGACGCCGTCGGCATCAGCTTCGGCCTGAAGCCTGAGACCCAGCTTGCCGATCTCGCCGGGTGCCGCTTCCGGTTCGACGCCCACAATCGTTGCTGGCTACCCGAACTCGACTCCGCCGGCCGCAGCTCCGTGCGCGGCATCTATCTGGCGGGCGACGGTGCGGGCATCGCGGGCGCCGATGCAGCCGAGCTCGCCGGCCGTCGCACGGCGCTCGCGCTACTCGACGACCTCGGCATCGCGCATCCGCGTGGCCTCGGCATGCGTGATGCGGCTTCCCTCGAGCGCAGCCTGCACCATATCGCTGTATTTCGCCAAGGCATCGAAGCGGCATTTGCACCGCCCGCAAAATGCGCGGCGCAATGGCCCGACGACATGACCGTGTGCCGCTGCGAAGAAATCGATGCAGGCACCTTGCGGCGCTGCATCCGCGGTGGCGAAGCGAATGAGATCAATCGCCTGAAAGCGCTCACGCGTGTCGGCATGGGCCGTTGCCAGGGACGCATGTGTGGCGAAGCGGCATTGACGCTGCTCGCGGAAGAAACCGGCAAACCCCTCGAAGCCGTGGGCCGTTTGCGTAGCCAGCCGCCTGTCAAACCGATCCCTCTTTCGCCCGCTATGTATGCCGACGACGTCGCCGAGATTCCCGAGGAGGCGCGCGATGAGTGACACCCTCCACTACGACGTGGCGATTGCGGGCGGCGGCCTGGTCGGCTCATCGGCAGCGTTGGCGCTCGCGCGGCGCGGCTTGCGCGTGGGCCTGTTCGAGCGGCGCTATTGCGGCGCGCAGGCAAGCGGCGTGAACTACGGCGGCGTGCGAGTCCAGGGACGGCCGGCCGAACAGATGCCGCTCGCCATGCGTGCACGGCGCATCTGGGACGGCTTGCCGGAGCTGATCGGCATCGACGGTGAATTCACTGTGTCGGGGCATTTGCGGCTCGCGCGCAGCGAAACCGATCTCGCCGCGCTCGAAGCATGGGCGGACATGGCGCGTGGCCATGGACTGCAAGCGCAGGTCATCAGCGGCGCCGCGTTCCGGCAACGTTATCCGTGGCTGGGCGCTGCAGCGGTCGGCGGCTCGCTTTGTGCGACCGATGGCCATGCGAATCCGCGTCTGGTCTCACCCGCGTTCGCACGCGCCGCGCGAGCCGCAGGCGCGGACGTACGCGAGCAAACCGAACTGACCGACATCCATCACGACGGTACGCGCTTCCAGTTACGTGCAGGCGACACCCGCATCAGCGCCGACTGGCTGATCAATTCCGCCGGCGCATGGGCGAATACGGTTGCCGGTTATTTCGGCGAAACCGCGCCGATGAAACCGATCTACCCGAACATGTGGGTCACCGAGCCGCTGCCGCATTTCATCACGCACAACCTCGGTGTGTACGGCGGCGGCATCTACGCACGGCAAGTGGCGCGCGGCAATTGCGTGATCGGCGGCGGACGTGGACATGGCGACGGCGAATACGGTCAACCGTCGACGGAAACCACCCGCGCGGTGATGCGCGATGCGTGCGCCCTGCTGCCGCCGCTGCGCGAGGCGCTGCTGATCCGCACATGGAGCGGCGTGGAAGGTGAAACGCCTGACAGCAATCCGATCATCGGTGCGAGCCGCACGGTACCGCGCTTGTTGCATGCGTTCGGATTTTCAGGCGGCGGGTTTTTGCTGGCGCCAGGCGTCGGCGAAATACTCGCGGATCTCGTGATCGACGGCGCCACAGCCACACCGCTCGACGCTTTCTCGATCAATCGCTTCGCTGCTGTTCCTGCGCCATCCGTCGCCTAGTTATTGCTTATCGCTTTGCTATCGCCTCGTCATCGCCTCGTTATCGCTTAATGAAACTCAGGAGCCCCTCAATGAAACTGTTCAAGACGATCGCGGCGCTGGCCGCATTGTGCGCATTCGGTGCGGCCGCGCCGGCATGGTCGGAGACCAAGACCATTTACATCGGCATGAACGGCGGTCCGATGGAAAAGGCCTATACGAGCCAGGTCCTGCCCGACTTCGAGAAGGCCAACAACGTCAAAGTGGTCGTGGTGCCCGGCACCTCGTCGGACATTCTCGCCAAGCTGCTCGCCAACAAGGCCAATCCGCAAATCCACGTAGTGTTTCTCGACGACGGCGTGATGGCGCGCGCGGTCAGCATGGGCGTGTGCAAGAAGCTAGACGACGCGCCGGTGCTCAAGGAGCTCTACCCGTTCGCGCGCATGAAGGACGACATGGGCGCGGGCGTGCAGCTCGGCATGACCGGCATCGCGTACAACAAGAAGCTGTTCGCTGAAAAAGGCTGGGCGCCGCCGACTTCGTGGATGGACTTTGCCGATCCGAAGTACAAAGGCAAGGTGGTGTTCCAGTCCGCGTCGAGCAGCACCTTCGGGCTGCACGGTTTCCTGGCGATCAACCGTTTGATGGGCGGCAGCGAGCAGAACGTCGAACCGGGCTTCACGAAATGGGCCACGACGGTCGGCCCGAACGTGGTGGAGTACGTGCCGAACTCAGCGAAGATTTCCGAAATGGTCCAGACCGGCGAAGCGGGCCTGTTCCCGTTGACGCCGACTGCCGTCAGCGATCTGCAGGACAAGGGCATTCCGGTCGCCTATGTGAGTCCGAAGGAAGGTCCGGTGTTGCTGCTCGTCGATCTGTGCGTGGTCAACAACAACCCGGACCCGCAACTGGCGCAGAAACTCGCACAGTTCCTGCTGTCCGCGCCGGCTCAGACCAAAGCGGCCGAGGCCGGCAAGCAGATTCCGACCAACCGTCTCGCGAAGATGACGCCGCCGATGCAGCAAAGCCTGGGCAACGTCGACGATCTGGTGAAGAAGGTGACCGTGGTGGATTGGGACACGATCAATGCGCATCGTGCGCAGTGGGATACGCGCTGGAACAGGCAGATCGAGCGTTAATCAGAAGATCACCGAGATCGCCACGCCGAGCCAGATCGACAGCACGCCGACAAGAAACATGTGCCGGGCGATACGAATGCGGGAATCGTTGTTGTCAGGCTCGACCGGGCTCGTCGCCATCCACGGCACGAGTCCGAGGCAACCGAAGCCGATCATCGCAAACACGAAGACGAAGACGTCGGACACGTGCCATTTCGATTGATCGTACAGGCCCCAGTAGCCGAGAAAGACGATGCCGATCGAGAAGATCGTCGCCGAAGCGGCACTGAGCGCGGGTACAGATCCGGTTGGACTCGGCATGCTTCACCTCCGAAACGTTAGGCTGCTTGCTGTTGCCGTCTCCGTCACCCGCGCTCCCGTCATTCAGGATGTACGGGCCTGCCTTGCTTCATACGTCTTCAGATGACTATAGGCGATACGCAGCAACGACAGGCCGTGCTCGCCCTTCTGCGCATCGCCGCCGCGCGAGATCAGGTCGCCGAGAATGTGATCCGCCTCGGTATGCGAGTGATTTTCGACGTCGCGCAGCATCGAAGCTGTTAGCGGCGACGGCGTAAAGAGCGTTTGGGTAGCGCGGGCGTCGAAGTCCGGGCCCATCGTAAAGCCGTTGTGCTCCGCGACGCCGCGGCACTCACCGAGCAGGTTTTCGATGATGCGCTTGCCGTCCGGCGCAGCCAGAATATCGCCGACCGAACCGCGCATCAAGCACGTACTCGCCGCGAGTGTGGCCAGGAACACCCACTTTTCCCACATGCGCAGCAGGATGTTGTCGCTAACCACGGCATCGAAATTCGCGCCGGCCATCGCATCCGCAATGGCCTCTACGCGCTCGGACGTGCCGCCTTCCAGTTCACCGAAGGTGATCGCGTGCGTTTCGTTCAGATGCATGATGTGCTGCTCGGGGCTGAGCGTGGCCGCGATCACGCATTGACCGCCCAGTACGCGTGACGCACCGAACTTTTCCTTGAGCACGTCGATATGGCGCATGCCGTTGAGCATCGGCAGAATCGATGTGGATTCGCCGACCAGCGGTGCGAATGAATCGATCGCGTCGTCAAGACTGTAGGCTTTGCAACTAAGCAGCACCAGATCGAACGGCTCCGCGCTGACACCGGCGAGTATCGTCTTGACATCGTGCAAGGCGAGATTGCCGCGCGCGCTATTGATGACGAGACCGTCACGCGCAAGCTTTTCCGCGCGGCCGGGGCGCACGAGGAAAGTCACGTCCTGGCCCGCCGCTGCGAGGCGTCCGCCGAAGTAGCCGCCCACGGCGCCTGCCCCTACTACTAGAATTCGCATCTTTTGCCTCTTGATAGATTTGGGTCACGCGCGCCGGGTCGGTATGCCAGGGCCTCGAAGACCGCCTGCGCAGCACGTCTGCAGAAATGTAGCAAAGATTGACGATATGCATCGGCCACAATGGCGGGCCGGTTTGCTGCATTGCACCGCGGCCCCGGTGTTTCGCCACCGCGTTTCCGCTTTATTCCCGCATTGTTTCTTACGTCAGATCAATCGCCGCGCCGACTTGAAGATACGACGCCCCTAGCAAACGGCCGCAGCGTAACAAGATCGCCCTACAGCGTGCCGCAAATGGTGCGCTCGTAAAGCGCGAGCATTCCGGGCACATCCACGTCCAGGCAGACCGTGCTGTCGGGCCGGCCGTCCCAGTCAGGCGCGGGCACCGGCATCGTAGAAGGCTTCTGGATGGTTTGGCCCACCGCGATCCCGTCCGTCAGCACACGCACAGGACCACGGCGAGTCGTATAAAGATGCGGCGCCAGCACATAAGTGACCGCCGACGAGTCGTGCACGTAAATGCCTTCAAGTTGCGCGCTTTGCTCATGAAAGGCTTCGTAGTGCCGCGACACGTCCCACACGAACTGCCCTGCTGCACCGCCGCGCTCGCGCAGCGACGCCAGATAATCGCGGCTCATGATGGTGCGCTGCGTGACGTCGAGCCCGACGATCGCAACCGGCCACGGTGCGCCGAACACGATGTCGGCAGCATCGGGGTCGCCGAGGATGTTCGCTTCCGCCGCCGGCGTTACGTTGCCGAGCACGCCGTCTGTGCCGAACGCGCCGCCCATGATGACCACCTGTTTGACGAGCGGCGCGATCTGCGGATCGTCAGCCAGCGCCAATGCCAGGTTCGTGAGCGGCCCCACCGCGATTAACGTGACTTCGCCAGGATGGGCGCGCACCGTGTCGATGATGAAGCGGTGTGCGGGGCGCGCGTCGAGCGCCGCTTCAACACCGGTTTCGATTGCGATATTGCCAAGCCCGTTGTCGCCGTGAATCCATGCGAGCGGCTCGGGCGCTGCGCGCTTGAGCGGTGCCGCTGCACCCTGCGCAACCAGCACGCCCGGCGCGAACCGCCCGGCCAGGAACCGCGCATTGCGCGTGGTGGTCTCGATCGTGGCGTTGCCGAATACGCTCGTCAGGCCCAGCAATTCGATGTCCGGATGCAGCGCCTGAAAAACGAGCGCCATCGCATCGTCCACACCGGGATCGGTGTCGTAGATAACCTTGTGCGTGCTCATAGATAAAACGCGTCCGGCAATTGTTCACGCGCGGTGGTGTCGCGAGTGACGCCATGCAGATTGCCAAGCCGGATCGGCAATTCGGGGCCGCCCAGTTCGATGATCACCTGGCGGCACGCGCCGCACGGTGCGATCGGTCCATCCGTATCGCCGATCACCGCGAGCGCGGCGAACTGGTCGCGCTGATAGCCCGCGGCAATTGCACTGAAAAACGCCGTGCGTTCAGCGCAATTGCACAATCCGTACGAGGCATTCTCGACGTTGCAGCCGTCGAATACCGTACCGTCTTTGGTCAGCAGCGCAGCGCCGACCTTGAACTTCGAATAAGGCGCATAGGCCTTTTCTCGCGCAATGCCCGCGCGTTCCAGCAGTTGTTCCATATTCATGCAACGATCCTCAATTCGATTCAGTTCAGCGTCAGGAACATACCCGCAATCGTGGCGCTCATCAGGTTCGAGAGCGTCGCAGCGAGCACGACACGCAGGCCGTAGCGCGCGACTTCAGCGCGGCGTTCCGGCGCGACGGCGCTAAAGCCGCCCGTCAGCACCGCAATCGACGCAAAGTTCGCGAAGCCGCACAACGCAAACGACAGAATAGCAAGGGTTCGCGGATCGAGGGCCTGCAGGCCGGCGGCGCTTACGCTAGCGGCATCTTTCAGATACGGCGACAGCGACGCATACGCGACGAATTCATTGAGAATGATCTTCTGGCCGAGGAAATTACCGGCGATTGCGGCTTCGCTCCACGGCACACCAATCAGATACGCGAGCGGCGCGAACACCGTGCCGAGCACTGATTGCATCGACAGTTGCGGATGGCCGAACCAGCCGCCTATGCCACCCACAATGCCGTTGAGCAATGCGATCAGGCTGACGAACGCGATCAGCATCGCGCCGACCATCACGGCGATTTTCAGACCTACGGTCGCGCCGGAACTCGCCGCTTCAATCACATTCGCTGGGCGCTTTTCATCGAAGCTCAAGTTCTCGAGATGCACGCGGCTTGGCTCAGTGGTCGGGTGAATGATCTTGGCGAACAGCAAGCCGCCGGGCACCGCCATGAACGACGCGGCCAGCAGATATTCAACCCGCACGCCAAGGCCCGCGTAACCCGCCAGCACCGAACCGGCAACCGCCGCCATGCCGCTCGACATCACCGCAAACAGTTCGGCGCCGGTCATGTCGCGTGTGAACGGTTTGACCACGGCCGGCATTTCGCTTTGCCCGAGGAAGATCGTTGTAACGGCTGAGAAGGATTCGAGCTTCGATACGCCGAGCAGTTTCTGGAATATCGTGCCGAGCACGATCACGATCCAGCGCATCACGCCCAGGTAATACAGCACGGAAATAAGCGCGGTCACGAAGATGATGGCCGGCAAAACCCGCACGGCGAAAACGAAACCACCGTCACCGAAGACCTGGAACATCTTCGCCTGCACGAGGCCGCCGAACAGGAACTCGATGCCCGCATTGCCATAGCCGAGTATGTGATTGACACCGGACGCAGCGGCAGCCAGGACAGTCTTACCAATTGGGACGAAGAGAATGAAAGCGCCGATACCAATCTGCGCAAGCAGCGCCGCAATTACAGTCCGTAAACGGATGGCGCGACGGTTGGTCGAAAAGATAAAAGCGATGAGAAGCAGTACGGCAATACCGAGGATGTTTCGAGCGATCAGTGCCATGTCTCTTGGTGTTCTTGTGAAAGTGGCAATGATGCTAAACGAAACTGACGCTGGAGAAAAAGATTTCAACATCGAGCGACGACTGTTCGCTGCACGTCGCCGCTCGATTGATGCACGTCGCATCTAAACGGCATCAAAACGACTGCGACGCGATCGCGGTTCGTGACACGGCGATCGCGCCGCGGCAGCCGGCCTCAGATCACTTCCAATGCCAGCGCAATCCCCTGCCCGCCGCCGATACACAGTGTAACGATGCCGCGTTTCAGGCCGTCACGGCGCATCGAATGCAACAGGCGCGTCGTCAATACCGCACCGGTCGCGCCGATCGGATGACCGTGCGCGATCGCGCCGCCCTGCACGTTGATCAGTTCTTCCGCGATGCCGAGTCTGCGCGCCACGGCAAGCGGCACGGCAGCGAAGGCTTCATTGATCTCGAAGCGTTCGACGTCATCGAGTTGCCAACCCGCGCGAGTCAAGGCCATTTGCACAGCCGGCACCGGACCGAGACCGAACATGCCCGGCTCGACGGCCGCGACGCCAAACGCCACCAGCCGCGCAAACGGTTCGATGCCGCGCGCCTCGGCGAACCCGCGATCAGCAACCAGCATGGCTGCCGCGCCGCTGTTCAGGCCCGGCGCGTTGCCTGCTGTAATCGTGCCGTCCGGGCGGAATGCCGGACGCAACTTGGCGAGCGTTTCGACCGTGGTATCCGGGCGGGGCTGTTCATCGCTCGTAAAGTGCTGCGGGCCTTTGCGCCCCGGAATTTCCACGGCGACCAGTTCAGCGTCGAAATCGCCGCGCGCCTGCGCCTCAGCGAAACGCTGTTGCGAACGCGCGGCCCAACGATCCTGCGTTTCGCGCGTGAGGTCGAACTGCGTGACGAGGTCTTCGGTATGCCAGCCGGAATGCTCGCCGGAAAACGCGTCGTTCAGGCCGTCGCGCAGCAGACTGTCGTGGATTTGCGCGTTGCCCATCCGGTAGCCCCAGCGGCCGCCGTCGAGCAGATACGGTGCGCGGTCCATGTTTTCCATGCCGCCGGCCACGGCTGCATCGCCGAGACCGAGCCAGATTTCCTGGGCTGCAGATGCGATCGCCTGCGCGCCCGAACCGCACACACGATTGACCGTCAACGCAGGCACAGCCACGGGCACGCCGCCGCCAATCGACGCCTGACGCGCCGGATTCATCCGGTTGCCGGCCTGGATCACGTTGCCCAGCACCACCGAGGCCAACGCGGCCGGATCGAGACCGCTGCGCCGCAGCGTTTCGCGCACCGCAACCGCGCCGAGTTCAGTTGCGGGCACTTCTTTCAACGATCCGCCGAATGCGCCGATCGGCGTTCTCACCGGATTGCAGATCACTACTTCACGCGTACTCATCATTCATCTCCAGTTGGACTACAACTTTCACCGCCACATTCACGCGGATCAATTCGCCGACGCGGCCGTCACCGTTTCGGGCACATCCCAGCCGCCGCCGAGCGAGCGGTACAGCGCCACAGCTGCGAGCGCATGCTCGCGTTTTGCCTGGTTCAACGATTCCGCATCGCGCAGATACGCCTCCTGCGCGGCGAGCACATCGAGGAAGTCCGTCGCGCCGCCCTTGTAGAGTTCACTCGACAGACGCAGCGCGTGGTTCGACGCATCAAGCGCGCCGCCCAGGCGTTGCACCTGCACCGCACCGCTCACCAGGTCGCTGCGGTTGTCCTCGATTTCCTTAAGCGCCAGCAGCATGGTTTGTTGCAGGCCGAGTTGCGACTCGCGCATCCGGCTTTCGCTCGCATCGATATTCGCGGTGATGCGGCCGGCGTTGAAGATCGGGCTCGTTGCGTTCAAGGCGGCGCTGAAGAGGTTATCGGTCAGCGTCGGCAAGCCGAGATACGACGAGGCCAGCAAGCCGTCGGCGAGATTGAGCCTGAATTGCGGGTAGCGCTGCGCTTTTGACACGCCCACTTCTGCGGCGCGCTGTTCGACCGTGGCGTAGGCATTGCGCACGTCCGGGCGCTGCAAGAGCGCTTCCGACGGCAGCATCTGCGGCACGTTTTGCGCCGGCACAGGAATGTCGCGTGCGTTAGCGAGCAGCAAGCCGTCGACGCTCTCCGGCGTACGTCCCGAATAAACCGCGATCAGACTCAGTTGATGCTGCACGGCCGACTGGATGCGCGGAACCTGTGCCTGCAAATCTTCCAACTGATTCTGTGCTCGCGCGACGTCAAGTTGCGTCGACAGTCCGTAGTGCAAACGCTCCTGCGTGAGTTTCAGAGCGCGGGCGCGGATCTGTTCGTTGTCGCTGAGAATCTGCAATTGCGATTGCGCCCAGCGCAGATCGATATACGCCGCGGCCGTGTTCGCCGCGAGTGCGAGACGCAGTTGATTCAAGGCCGCCTGCCGACCCGACACTTGCGCCTCGGCGGCGAGAACAGCAAGACGTTCGCCGCCGAAAACGTCCGGCGTCCAGCTCGCTGTCACGCCAACGCCGGCCTGACGCACATAGCCGAGCGGCGGCGGCGTGTTCTGCCGGGAGTCGGATGCAGTGGCGCTAGCATTCAATTCCGGCAGCAAGGCCGCACGATTCTGCTTCGCGAGATCCTGCGCCTGTTTGACGCGTTCCACCGCGGCCTGCACGTCGAGATTGCCCGTCAGCACCGATTCCACCAGTTGATGCATGACAGGGTCGCCGAATTGCGCCCACCATGTATTGGCGTTGATGCTGTCTTGAGGCGCATCGACATTCCACGCGGCCGGCGCGACAGTCTGAACCGTATGCTGCAGGTCCGCGTGCGTTTCAGGCTGCACCGCGCATGCCGCCAGTGTCAGCAGTGCCGCGCTCGCGAGTACTTTCATTACGATTGGTTTCATGCTGAGTTCCTCAATGAGCATCGGGCGGTGGCGCGCTATTGCCAAACGGGCGCGAGAACAGCACGCTTAGTAACCCCACGACGAAACAGAGCGACAGCGCAAAGAACGTGTCGGAGAACGTGAGCACGAGCGCTTCGCGCATCAGCAGCCCATGCAACGCCCCGAGGCCCGCGTTGGCCGCATTCAGCGCATCGCCGCCGACGGCCGCGAAGTGCGCGCTTTGCTGCTGCAAGATCGACTCGATCACCGGACGGCCCGCGCTCGCATGTTCGTCGAGCCGCTCGTAGTGGAGATTCAAGCGGTCGTTGAGCATGGTGCTGCTCACGGCAATGCCAATCGCGCCGCCGAGATTGCGCATCAGGTTGAAGAGACCGCTGGCGGATCGAAGCCTCGACATCGGCAATGAACCGAGCGCCATCGTGACGATGGGCGGAATGCAGAACTGCTGGCCAATGCCGCGCAACGCCTGCGGGATCAGCAATTCCTGCCAACCCCACTGATTGGTCAGCGGCACATACAGATAACAGCCGGCACCGAACAGCACCAGGCCGAACACCAGCAACACGCGCATATCGACGAAACGCGCGACCACCGAATACGCGACCATGGCGACCAGTTGAAAACATCCCACCGACAGCAACGCCACGCCGATCTGCAACGAATCGAAACCGCGCACACGCGACAGGAACACCGGTGTCAGGAACACCGCGCAGAAAATTCCAATCCCTGTGATGAAGGACAGCAGACTGCCAATGCCGAAGTTGCGGATCGCCAGTGCGCGCAAATCGACGATCGGCTCTTTTGCGGTGAACGCGTGCACGATGAACAGGAATCCGCAGATCGCCGCTATCCAGGTGCACGTCACGATCACGTCGTCGCCGAACCAGTTCTTGCGTGGCCCTTCCTCCAGCACGTATTCAAGGCAACCGAGAAAACCGGACATCAACAGGATGCCGAGATAGTCGCCCTTTTTCAGCAGTGAGAGATCGACGTTGTCGAAGTGCACGTACTTCGGCACCATCAGCGTGACGACGAGACCCGGCACGAGGTTCAGATAGAACAGCCAGTGCCACGACCATTGCGAGGTGATCCAGCCGCCGATCACCGGGCCGACCGTCGGTGCGAGCGTGGCGAGCGCGCTGATGGTGGTGGACGCAATCAGGCGCTGCTTGCCGGGGAACAGCACGAATGCTGTCGTGAACACGGTCGGAATCATCGCGGCGCCGAGCGCACCCTGCAAACCGCGAAACAGGATCATCGAGTTGATGTCCCATGCCAGGCCGCACAACATACTGGTGACCGTAAAACCCAGCGCGGAAAATGCGAACACCCAGCGCGTCGAGAACACACGCGTGAGCCAACCGGACATCGGGATCACGAGAATCTCCGCGATCAGATACGCGGTCTGCACCCACGAGAGCTCGTCCTGACTCGCGGACAAGCCGCCGCCAATATCCTTGAGTGAAGACGCCACGATCTGGATATCGAGTGTCGCCATGAAAAAACCGAGGCACATCAGCACGAACGCGAACACTTTGGTGCGCGTCGGCAGGTCGGCGGGATTGGCAAGGACCTGAGTCATGATCGTTTAACCGCGCGCAGCGTCGAGATGCACTTTCACCGTCGCCGACAGGCCGGGGCGCAGCACGCCCTCCATATCCTTCGGCACTTCGAGACGCACGCGCACCGGCACGCGCTGCACGATCTTCGTAAAGTTGCCGGTCGCGTTTTCTGCCGGCAGCACGCTGAAGGTCGCACCGGTCGCCGGAGCGAGACTTTCAACTACGCCGTGAATCCGTTTGCTCGATGCATCGAGATCGACGTCGACACCGTCGCCAACGTGCATCTTCTTCAACTGGTCTTCCTTGAAGTTGGCGTCGATCCACAGTCCACTCGACGGCACCACCGTCAGCAGCGATACGCCGACGTTCGCCAGCAAGCCGACACGCGCGGTGCGATTGCCGACGTAACCGTCGATCGGCGAGCGGATCGTGGTGTACTCCACATTCAATGCCGCGACCCGCTGCGCCGCCTGCGCGGTGGCGATGCGCGCCTGTGCGTCACCGATCTGCGCGTCGAGCACGGCGATCTGCCGTTGTGCCGCGATCAAGGCCGCGCTGCTGCGGTCGACCGCGGCATGCGCCTTGGTCAGGTCGGCATCCGCGCGTTCCACGACCTGGTTCGATACCGCATCGTCCTTCACGAGTTCGCGATAGCGCGTCTGGTCGGCAGTGCTGCGCGTCAACTCGGCGCCGGACGCGCGAACTTCGGCGGCCTGCTCGTTGATGGTGGCAAGCTGCAGGGACTTCTTCGCCTGCAACTCGGTGACAGCCGCCTGCGCGCTCTCGACTTCCGCGCTGGCCTGCGCAAGACGAGCATCGTAATCGCGTGCATCGAGCCGGATCAGCACCTGATTCGCGTGGACGAACTGGTTGTCCCGCACCAGCACGTCCGTGACGAAGCCGTTCACTTTCGGCGACATCACGGTCACATCACCGCCTACGTACGCATCGTCCGTCGTTTCGACAAAGCGGCCGACGAAGAACCAGTACGACGCTGCCAGTGCCAGCACCGCGAGCACAGTGATGACCGCGAGCAGCATCCACGGAATGCGCCGTGCCGGTTTGGCGGCGTTCGCGGCGCTGGGCGGTGCAATAGTCGAGGGTGTAGTGGACATGATGGCTGTATGTGTGTATGCACTCGTTAAGCTTGAAAAAAAGCGCGTTGCACTGCGCCGGCTTGACCCGCTTCACGCGGGGCAGATTCAAACGGGGTCTTTTGTGATGGCGAACAATTCAGTACGCAATGCCGCCGCGCGCTCCTCGCCGAAACGATCTTCGAATTCGGCTTGCGCCGCATACCAATGCTTTCGCCCGGCCTGCAGACGTTCCTCGCCGGCGGCCGTCAGTGCGATCGACAACGCCCGCACGTCCACTCCGAGCGTCTCGCTCGACACCAGCCCGTTACGCCGCAGCGGCTGGATCGTGCGGACCAGCGTGGTGCGCTGCATGCGCATGGCTTCCGCCAGTTGCTTCATAGTCATCGGACCCACGCGCTTTAAGCGCCCCATCAGCGAAAACTGCGTGATGGTGAGGCCGACATTTTCCAGGTGACGGTCGTAAATCTGCGACACATAACGCGCGGCCTGGCGGATCGCAAAGCAGTCGTCGTCGAAAAGCCCGTCCATCGTTGCGCTTCCTTTTCGTGAGTGCGTATGCACATAATCAGGCGTAAAAAAGCTCGTCGAAGCGAGCTCATACGCCTTGTTTATCCGGTGATGCCGAAGAGTTCGGAGCGCAGCGCCTTGGCACGCGCGTGGCCGAACTTTTCCTCGAACTCGTCCTGCGCGGCACGCCATGCGATTGCCGCCTGATCGAAAGTTGTTTCGCCCTTCTCCGTGAGACTGAACAGAAACGTGCGACCGTCATGCTCCGCCGATTCGGCGACCACCAGCCCGTCACGCTGCAACGGTTTCATGGCGCGAACCAGCGTGGTGCGCTCCATGACCATGGCGTCCGCGAGGTCCACCATTGGCAGGTTCGGCGTGCGCGCAAGCTTGGCGAGAATCGTGAACTGCGCGGCCGTCAACCCTACTTCGCCAAGATGGCGTTCGTAGATTTGCGTGACGTGCCGGGCCGCCTGGCGCAGCGCGAAACAGTTGCATTCGTCGTAAGAGATAGGACGGGTCATGTTGCGCAGTGTATATGTGCATACGCACTATGTCAAGATCACTTTCGGTCCGAAAGTATCCTCCAGGGTTCGACAGGCCGGTTTGCGGTCTGTTGCTGAAAGGGACGAATCAGCCGCGCGTGACCTACGATCCGGCGAACGGTGCCGGCAAATGCATCCGCTCCTGTCGATTGGGGCGTTGGAGTGAGGGAGCGCTAAAGCAACCGATACGCCAACCTGGCCGCCGCCCTCGCCGTGCGCTTGTCCTGATCGAGCGACGGGTTGTACTCCGCAATATCCGCCGCGCGCAGCTTGCCCGAAGCACGCACGCGCCGCACCATCGCTTCGACCACCGACAAGGGCACACCCAACGCGGCAGGCGCCGATACACCCGGCGCAGTAGCGGCCGGGAGCACGTCGAGATCGATAGTCAGATAGACGTCGTCCGCTGAATCCAGCAATTGCTGGAGGTCGTCCAGACGCTGCGGCAATTGCGGTTCCTGCATGTCGGCGTCGAGCACGTAGCGCACGCCGAGTTCTTCCGCATGCGCGAACAGCGAAGCGGTGTTGCCCAGATCGCTGATGCCGAAGCAGGTGTAGTTGAACGGCACGCCCCGCTCGGCGCAGTCGTTCGCAATCTGATCGAAAGGCGTGCCTGAATTAGCGGGCCGCTTCTGACGCAGATCGAAGTGGGCGTCGAAGTTGATGATGAGTAGCTTGCGGGTTGCAGCGGCCACGGCCTCAACTTGAGCCTCATCCAGGCGATCCTGATGCAAGCGCAAACCGCTATACGTTCCCCACGCAACCTCGTGACCGCCGCCGAACACCAAAGGCCGCCCGCCGCTCGCGAGCACGTCGCTCACTACGTTCGCGAGTTCCGCCTGCGCGCCTTCGAGGTCGCCGTCGTCGCACACCACATCACCCGCATCGGCGAGCGATGCCATCGACGTTTTCGCCGGCAGACCGGCCAGCACGCGGCGCAACTCTTTTGGCGCATGCGCCGCGCCAACACGCCCCTGATTGCGGCGCACGCCTTCGTCAGAACCGAAGCCGACGATCACCGTCGTATCGCTTTCACCGAACGGCGCGGCGCATGAAACATCCTCATGCCGCCGCGCGCCGCCGAACGGCACTACCTGATTGAAAATACGCCGGGTGTCGCCCTGCTCCCCATCATCGGAACGGCCGCTCCACACCTTGTCGTCGAATGGAACTCTCATGCGCGCGACAACACCGCCTGCAGGAAAGCACGCGTGCGCGGCTGCGACGGCGCCGAGAAAATCTCAGCAGGCGGCCCCGCTTCGACAATCACGCCGCCGTCCATCACCACCACCACGTCAGCGACTTCTTTCGCGAAACCCATTTCGTGCGTGACGACCACCATCGTCATGCCTTCGCTCGCGAGCAGCTTCATCACTTGCAGCACTTCACCGACCAGTTCGGGATCGAGCGCGGAAGTCGGCTCATCGAACAACATCACGCGCGGCTGCATCGCCAACGCGCGAGCAATGGCAACGCGCTGCTTCTGACCACCCGACAAACTCGCCGGCATCACATGCGCCTTGTGGGCAAGGCCCACTTTTTCCAGCAACGCGGTTGCAGCCGCTTCGGCCTCGGCCTTGCTGGCTCCACGCAACATGCGCGGACCGACCGTGATGTTATGCAGCACAGACAAATGCGGAAACAGATTGAACGACTGAAACACCATACCCACTTCGGTGCGCAGCGCGTTCAGCGAACGCTCCTTGAGCATCTCACCATGATCGACCAGCCGATGCCCGCAGATATCGATCGTGCCGCCTTCTGCCTGTTCAAGCCCGTTGCAGCAACGCAGGAACGTACTCTTGCCCGAGCCGCTCGGCCCGATCACGACCACCACCTGCTGCGGCTGAATGTCGAAGTCGATGCCGTTGAGCACGGTATGCGAACCGAACGATTTGGTCAGCCCACGAATGCTGACGATAGGTTCTTCTACTTTCACGGTGTTCATTGCACCATCCCTCCTGCACGCAAGCGGCGCTCCACACGATGCAGCGCGTAATTTGTCACCTGCGTCAGCACCAGATACACCAGCGCAATGGCCAGATACACTTCGAGCGAACGGTACGACACGCTGATGATCTTCTGGCCTTCATGCATCAGGTCGTCGATCGTCAGCAGCGACACCAGCGCCGAGTTCTTGATCAACGCGATGAACTCATTGCCAAGCGGCGGGATCATCCGCACGATCGCCTGCGGCAGAATGATTGCGCGCATGGCCTGCCCGGACGACATGCCGATCGAACGCGCCGCTTCCATTTGCCCGCGATCCACCGACTGAATCGCACCGCGCACGATCTCCGACACATAAGCCGCCGAATACAGGCCGAGCCCCAGCATCCCGCACACGAAAGCCGGCAACAGAATGCCGAATTGCGGCAAGCCGAAAAACAGCAGGAAAAGTTGCACGAGCAACGGCGTGCCGCGGAAAAACGTGAGGTAGGCCGTACAGAAGGCGTACACGATGCGCCGCTTCGGCGTGAGCCGGCCGATACCGATCAGCAGGCCCAGCACGCAGCTCAGCGCGAGCGCGGCGGCGGTTACTTCGACCGTCACCAGCGCGCCATGCATGATGTCCGGCCAGCCGGCAATCACCGGCGAAAAATCGAGTTCCATTATGTCTGCTCAGCCGGTTATTGCGCGGTGGCGCCGAACCACTTCTTGACGATCGCCGCGTACGTGCCATCCGCCTTGATCTTCGCCAGCGCCGTGTTGAATGCCGCCTTCAACTGCGGTTCGTCCTTGCGCACGGCAATACCGTAGGCTTCGGTCGTCAGCGGCTTCTCGAGCACGCGGAAACCGCCGCGAGTCTTCACCAGCTGGTAGGCGGCCGGCTTGCCGGTCACGGCTGCATCGGCACGGCCAATACCCACCAGGTCGAACATCTCCTGATTCTTTTCGACTTCGACACGGTTGATTTGCGGGCAGTTGTCGCGCAGGAAGTTGACGGACTTCGTGCCCACCTGGACCGAGACTTTCTTGCCGTTCAGGTCGGTCACCGACTTGATCGGCGAATCGCTTTTCACCAACGCGACAAGGCCGCCGGCGTAGTACGAATCGGTGAAGTCGACCACTTTCGCGCGCTCATCGGTGATGTAGATACCCGAGATCGCCGCGTCGAAACGATGCGCGATCAAGCCCGGAATCAGGCCTTTGAAGTCGATATCCGTCCATTGCACACGCTTGCCCATAGCTTTCGCGAGCGCATTCATCATGTCGACGTCGAAGCCGGTGCGTGCGCCGTTTTCGGTGTATTCCATCGGCGGGAAGGTCGCGTCAGTGGCGACGTTCAGCACGTCCGGCGTCTGTGCGGATGCCGCGCCGGAAAAGCCGGCAAACGTCACCGCAAACGTGACGCATGCGAGGGACAACAGTCGATTCAGTTTCATGGGAGGGCTCCTTGTGGTTCGTTCAGTTCGTTCGGTATCCAGATCGAATACGGCCGCGAGCGGCCCTGCCCGATCAATCGGTTTGCATATGCTCGGAAATGGCGCGGGCCGTACGTAGCGTCCCGTCGATGAATTGGCTTTCCCGGCCAATGGCGCGCGTAGACGGCGCCATTAGCGTGATCGACGCGCTGCTTCCGGCGCCGCGTCCGCTGCGATGAAATATCGGGGCGCTCACGCCCCACACGCCCGGATCGACTTCGCTGTCGCTGACTGCGTAGCCCTGCGCGCGAATCTGTTCGAGTTCGGCTTCGATTGCGGCGCGGCCGGCGGGGTCGTTGTCGAACACGCTGTCGAGCACTTCAGTGCGCGCCTTGTCGGCCATGAACGCCAGCAGTGATTTCGCCGAGGCGCCGGCTTTCAGCGGCACGGCGCGGCCTTTCTCGAACGAGCAGCGCAATGAGTGCTGGCTGTCGACCATTTCAAGGCACATCACCTGATGCTTGACCGCGACCACCAGCCCGATGCTTTCCTGCGACGCGCGCGCCAGTTGCTGCATCTCCGCACGACTCGCTTCGACGAGCAGCGAATTCACGTCGAAGCCGAGCGCGAGTTGGAGGCTGATCGGACCCGGCGCGTAATGCCCCGCGTTTTCAGCGACGAAACCCCAGCGCTTGAGCAGCGCGATTTGCCGGTACAGCGTGCTTTGCGCGAGACCGGTGACAGCGAGCAGATCCTTGACCGACATGGCCTTGCCATGACTGGCGAGTGCCGCCAGCACCAGCAGCACCCGTTCAGCCCCTGTCACACTCTGTTCCGCGTTCACGATGAAAACTATCCGCAATGAATAACGGATTCAGAATGCCAGAACATTCTCGGATTTCAAAAATCGAATTCCCGATGAGTGGGAATGAAGAGAGAGGGTTTTCCCCGAAAGCGGGATAAAAGAGCGTGCCGCAGCGGACGCGCGGCACGTAGGGCGGATTCGTCCAACCAGAAAGTGGCTTGCTGAAGGGGGAAAACGTGTAGAAGTGGCCGGTAAAGCAGCAGCTTAGAGCGCGAGCACCGTCACGCCCACTTCCACCCGATGCGCCCCGCCTCCCAGGATCATCCCGCGCAACAAGGACACGTCGCTGTAGTCGCGGCCAATTGCGAGCGTCACATGATCCATATCGGCGAGCACGTCGTTGGTGGGATCGAGATCGATCCAGCCGCTCTTCGGGCAATACACGGACACCCACGCATGCGAGGCATCCGCACCGATCAACCGCGGCTGCCCAGGCGGCGGATCGTTACGCAGATAACCGCTCACGTAGCGCGCCGGCAAACCCAGCGAACGCAAACAGCCGATCATCACCTGCGCGAAGTCCTGGCACACCCCGCTCTTCAATTCGAAGGCGCGCTCGGCGGGGGTGTCGAACATCGTCGCCGAAGGTTTGTACGCGAAGTCTTCGTGAATCCGGTGCATCAGATCGATCGCCCCCGCCACGATCGGCATGCCGGGCGGAAAGCTCGGCAGCGCATAAGCGCGCAACGACGGCCGCGGCACAATGTTCGGCGATGCAAAGCAGAACTCCACCTCAGGCCGGAACTCGCCGCCAACCCAGAAACGCAAGTTGTCTGCGACGCACTCCCATTCCGGCGTTTCCTCGGGGTCGAGGTCGGTCCAACGCGGCATGAGCGCCACGGTGGTTTCGCTGACGAGTTGCAGGCGCTCGTGCGGGGCGTCCAGCGCGAAATACAGGACGTCGTTGCCAAATGCGTCGATCCGGCTGGTCTGATACGACGGCTCCGGTTCGATCTTTTCGCTGTGCGAGACCACGCGCTGCCACGCACAGGCAATCGGCCGGATCGTCGCGAGATGCTGGGCGGTCTCTACATACGTGGAGTAGTGGTAGGTCGTGCGATGGGAGACGGACAAGACCGTCGGCGCGTTCTTCATGACCACACCTGCGAAGCCACCGTACTGGCGTGACTGAAATAGCGCGCGCTGATCTCATGCGCGGCCGCGCCGACATAGCCGCCAATCTGATCGCACACCGCAATCAGGTCGGCATACGAATCGTTTTCGTCGATGGCGCACAGCGATTCGAGTGCCGGCAAGGAAGCGGCGGGCGGCATCAATTCCGCAAACGGACGATGCCGCATGCTGCCCGCCGCCACAGCGATCTCGTCGAGCTTCTTGCGCAGGCGCTCGTAAACGCCATAGACGCCACGCGGATTAGTAGGCTCGATCACCAGCAGATCGAGCAAGGCGGGTACTTCGAAACGGCCCGGATACAGCGAGCGATAGGTCAGCGTGCTGTCGAACAATTGCAGCAGCAGATCGAATCCGGCCGGTGTAGAGAGTTGGCCTTTATCGGCGACCACCCGCAAAAACGACGTCATCGCCGACACGCGTTCGATATGCCGCCCGACGAATAGCAGACGCCACGCTTCGTCGCGTGTCATGCGGTCGCCTTGCGCGCCGCTGATCGCCGATAGCTGCACCGACAAACGTTCAAGCGCGTTCATCAGCGTCACGCGGTCATAGCGATCGTAGCGTTCGCTGCGCTCTGCGCGGCCGTTACCATTCGCGCCGCCCTGCGATGAACTACTACCAGCACCATTGCCACTACCGTTGCCATTGCCGTTAGATCCCGCAGCCGGCATCAACGTCTGCAATGCGTCGCGGAAATCGTTGCGCGCCGCGAGAATCGTGCGCCAGTGATCGTTCGACAAACGCCCACGCACTTCGCCGTTCGAACGGGCCTGCCATGCGAGGTTCTGGCCAATGCTGGTGGGACCGGTGCTCTCGCTCAGATTCGCGACCAACGCGCGTTCGAACACTTGCGGCGAGTTCGGCGCAAACATATCGCCGGATTGCACGAGACCGCAATGCATGGCGAGTTCGACCAGTGTGGGGAACATCGCGTCGGCGTCGTTGCCTTCCAGCGAGCCGAGAATCAGGCGCAACAGCCGCACATTGTTTTCCGCGCGTTCGCCGTAACGTCCTGCCCAGAAGAGGTTTTCCGCCGCGCGGCTCGACACGGTGCGATGCTTGCGCGCGAGGTCGGCCGGTTGCATCGGCGAAGGCAGCAGCGTGAAGGTGGACGTCGGTTGGCTCGACAGCACCCACGTGTCGACGCTACTGCCGCCGTACTGCATCGACACCGTAGCCTGGCGCTCGGCGGCCATCCGCGTGAAGCCGCCTGGCATCACGTGCCAGCCGCCGTTGACGTCGGCAATCGCGTAGACACGCAGGACCGACGGACGGCGGCCAATGGTGCCGTCTTCATAACGCGGCGTGCAGGAAAAGCGCTGTGCCTGCTGGATCGTATAGGCGTCGGGCATCGCTTCGATGCGTTCACGCCATGTCGAGAGCCGCTGCCTGCCCTGTTCGATCCCGGGTGGCGCATCGCGCGCCGCAACCGGCCACGTCGGTACGATGAACGCTTCGTCCAGACGTCCGAATGCGTGGACGCGCGCCGCCTTTTCGCCGCACCACCAGGTGGCTACGCTAGGCAGCACGAGGTCTTCGTCGAGTAAAACTTCGGCGATGCCGGGCAAAAAACCATGCAAGGCAGGCGATTCGACAAAACCCGAACCCGGCACGTTCGACACGATCACATTGCCCGCACGCATCACCTGCAACAGGCCCGGCACGCCGATGCTCGAATCCGCGCGCAATTCGACCGGATCGCAGAACGCATCGTCCAGACGCCGCAGCACGACGTGCACGCGTTCGAGACCGGCGAGCGTTTTCAGATACAGCATGTCGTCACGCACGGTCAGATCTTTGCCTTCAACCAGCGTCACGCCGAGATAGCGCGCGAGAAACACGTGCTCGAAGTAGGTTTCGCTAAACGGTCCAGGCGTGAGCAGCGCGATGTGGGGCAAACCATCGGCACCTGAACTGTCGGGCGACATGGTGGCCTGGGCGGCCTGCGCGAGTGTCGCGATCAGTTGTGAATAGGTCGGCGCGAGGCGGCTCACACGCATCGCGCGGAACGGTTCGGCGAACAGCGTCGACACGATCAGCCGGTTTTCCAGCGCATAACCGAGGCCGGATGGCGCCTCGGTGCGATGCGCCATGACGGTCCAGTTGCCGGCGGGTGTTCGCGCCAGATCGACGGCGACCACCTGCAAATACTGCCCGCCAGGCGGCGTGAAGCCTTTCACGGAGCGCAGATAACCCGGATGCCCGAACACGAGCGCAGGCGGCAACTGCCCACGATCGAGCAAGGTCTGCGGCCCATAAATATCGGCGACGATGGCATTGAGCAGATGCGCGCGCTGCGTCACGCCACGCTCGATATGCGCCCACTCGGCCTCGCTGATCAGGAACGGCAGCAGGTCGAGCGCCCACGGCCGCGGCTCGCCGTTATCCGCGTAGACGTTGTAGCTGATGTCGTTGTCGCGGATCTGTTGCGCGATCGAGGCGCGGTGATCTTCCAATCGCGCGATGCCGTCTTCGCCGAGCCGCTCGAAGAATTGCCGCCACGGCTCGCGCAACACGCCTGAAGCGTCGCGTAACTCGTCCCAATGTCCTTCGTAGGCCGGCAAGAGCCGTAATAAGGACGAAGCGTCCGCGCGCGCCGCGGACGTTTCGAAAGGAAAAGTCGATTGAAAGGCCAAGGTCGTGTCGTTCTTAAAAGTATGCCGCCGCTTTCAGTCTACCAGGTTACCAGTAGCGCAGGTCCAACGTAAACGGAAACTCCAGGCTGCGCTGCGGTTCACCGACCGTGAGCGGCCCCGGCGTATGACCGGATGCGAAGAAGCGTGCGCGCCGCCGGCTTTCGGCCTCGTAGGCGTTGACCGGGAAGGTCTGATAGTTGCGCCCGCCCGGATGGGCGACATGATACTGGCATCCGCCGACCGAGCGGCCAGTCCATGTATCGACCAGGTCGAAGGTGAGCGGCGCATCCACGCCGATGGTCGGATGCAGCGCCGACGGTTGCGACCAGGCGCGAAAGCGCACGCCGGCCACATATTCGCTGACGCGGCCCGTCGGTTGAAGCGGCACCGGCACCCCGTTGACCGTCACCACATGACGGTTGTCGTTCAAACCGAGCGCGCGTACCTCCAGCCTTTCCACCGACGAATCCACATAACGCACGGTGCCGCCGGGTGAGCCCTCCTCGCCCATCACGTGCCACGGTTCGAGCGCGTTGCGGATGGTCAGCGAGACGCCGTTCACCGTGGTCTCGCCAACCAGCGGAAAGCGGAATTCGAAGTGCGGCGCGAACCAGCTGCTCTCGAAGGCGAAGCCCGCCTGGTTGAGTTCGCCGAGTACGTCGTCGAAATCCATCTTCGCGAAGGTGCCGAGCAGGAAGCGGTCATGCAGTTCCGTGCCCCAGCGCGTGAGCCGCTGCGTGTACGGCGTGTGCCAGAAGCGCGCCACCAGCGCGCGCAGCAGCAACTGCTGCACGAGACTCATGCGCGCATGCGGCGGCATCTCGAAGCCGCGCAATTCGAGCAGGCCGAGGCGGCCGGTCGGACCATCGGGCGAATAGAGTTTGTCGATGCAGAACTCGGCGCGGTGCGTATTGCCCGTCACGTCGATCAGGATATTGCGCAACGAGCGGTCGATCATCCACGCCGGCAGGTTCGCGCTGTCGCGGCCGCCGAGCAGATCGATCTGCCGCTGCAACTCGCGGAACGCCACTTCCAACTCGTACACCTGGTCGTTGCGTGCTTCGTCGACACGCGGCGCCTGGCTCGTCGGCCCGATAAAGAGCCCGGAAAACAGATACGACAGCGACGGATGGTTGTGCCAATACGCGATCAGGCTGGCCAGCAGATCAGGACGGCGCAGGAACGGACTATCAGCAGGCGTCGCGCCGCCGAGCACGAAGTGATTGCCCCCGCCGGTCCCCGTATGCCGGCCGTCGGTCATGAACTTCTCGCTGCTCAGATAGCTCTCGGCCGCGGACTGATACAGGTACTCCGTGTTGTCGACCAGTTGCTCCCAGCTCGAAGCCGGATGAATGTTCACCTCGATCACACCCGGGTCCGGCGTCACCTGCAGAACTTTCAGGCGCGCATCGCGCGGCGGCGGATAGCCTTCGAGCACCACCTGCATCTGCAATTCGGCGGCCGTCGCTTCGATCGCCGCGAGCAGGTCGAGATAGTCGTCGAGTTCGGTGAGCGGCGGCATGAACACGTGCAGCAGCGAGCGGCCGCTGCCGAACGCTTCGGTTTCCGCCTTCGGACCGGCGGCCCGTTTCGGGTCGCGCGCTTCGACGCAGATCGCCGTACGCAGCGTTTCTTTCGACGACTGCCCGCGCTCCGGCGGCTGCTGGTCGCCTGACTGAGGCGCAAAGGCCAGCACGCCGCTGCCCGCCATACCGCTCAAAAGATCTGCTGCTGACGACGACAACGCTGCCGCACGCCGCGCATCGGCAGCGCTCAAGGTGCGGCGGGACTCAGCGTCGCCTTCGTATTGCATGCGTAATTGCGCAGCCGGGCGTAACGGCACCGGCGGCGCAAACGGATCGTGCGCGTGCTGATACGGATAGTCGGTCTTCGACACCCAGGGCAGCGAATCGAGCGGCAAGCGATAACCCATCGGCGAATCGCCGGGGATCAGGAACATGCGTTCGTCGCGGAAGAACCAGCGGCCGCTGACCCACTTCGGCGGCTCGTTCGGCACGTCGCGTTCGCGCGCGAGCGGCAGGACAAAACCGGTCGCGCCGCCCAGGCCCGCGTCGAACACGCGACGCAGACGCACACGCTCCAGCTCGTCATCGAGACGCGCATCGAGCGGATCGACGTTGACCGGCAGACGGCGCTCGCGCCACAGGTAGTACCAGACGTCTTCGAAGCCGGGCTGGATGCAGTCTGTATCGAGCGATAGCTTGGTCGCCAGATGAGCGAGGAAACGCTGGGCGTCGGCTGCCGTGTAGGTGCCCGGCTCTCGTTCGTCGGCGAAGAGCGTGGGGTCTTGCCAGCACGGCTCGCCGTCGGCGCGCCAGTAAAGCGACATCGCCCAGCGCGGCAACTGTTCGCCCGGATACCACTTGCCCTGGCCGATATGCAGAAAGCCGTTTGCGCCGTAGCGCGAGCGCAGCTTGTCCATCAGCGCGACCGCGTAGCCGCGTTTGGTGGGGCCGAGCGCGTCGGTGTTCCATTCGGCGGCGTCGCGATCGCGCACCGATACGAAGGTCGGCTCGCCGCCCATCGTCAGGCGCACGTCCATCTCGGTCAGGCGCTGGTCGACGTGCTCGCCCATTTTGACGACGTCGCTCCACACTTCTTCGGTGAAGGGCTTGGTGACGCGCGGCGTCTCCAGTACCCGTTCAATCGACATGGTGTGCTCGAACTCGACTTCGGATTCGTCGACCGCGCCGGAGATCGGCGCGGCGCTGCCGGGTTCGGGCGTGCAGGCGACCGGAATATGCCCCTCCCCGGCGAGCAGGCCGGAGGTCGGATCAAAGCCGATCCAGCCCGCGCCAGGCAGGTAGACCTCGCACCATGCGTGCAGGTCGGTGAAGTCGACTTCGGTGCCGCTCGGGCCGTCGATGGATTTGACGTCGGGTGCGAGTTGCAGCAGGTAGCCGGAGACAAAGCGCGCCGCCAGCCCCAGTTGCCGGAGCGTCTCGACCAGCAGCCAGCCCGAATCGCGGCAGGAACCCGCGGCGCTGACCAACGTTTCCTCGGGCGTCTGCACGCCGGGCTCCATGCGGATCAGGTAGCGGATCTCGCGTTGCAGCCGCTGATTCAGTGCGACAAGGAAGTCGGCGGTGACCATCGGCTTGCGGTCGATGCTCGCGACGAACTCGGCGAAGCGCGGCGTCATCGGCCGCTTGACGAGGTACGGGGCGAGCTCCAGCGCGAGGCCGGGCGCATACTCGAACGGAAACCGTTCCGCCGACGGTTCGAGAAAGAAGTCGAACGGGTTATAGACCGCCATCTCGGCGACCAGATCCACGGTCACCTTGAATTCGCGCGTCTTCTCGGGGAACACGAGACGCGCCTGATAGTTGGCAAACGCGTCCTGCTGCCAGTTGATGAAGTGTTCAGCCGGTTCGACCCGCATCGAATAAGACAGAATGGGGGTCCGGCAATGCGGCGCAGGCCTGAGACGCACGACCTGGGGCGACAGCGCAACCAGCCTGTCGTAGCGGTAATGTGTGACATGATTCAACGCGACGCGAATGGACACACCGGACTCCTGGACAAGGGATGGCAGCCCGCCAAAAAGCAAGCTTCATGCCGTGGATCGAAAAACCGCGTGAACTGGCTGTACTGCCCGGATTACCGCCTGCTGCGAAGTTTGCCGCATCTGTCGACCGTCCGGTCGATCGATCAGTGCGCCCTTCCCTTACTTTTTCAGCCGCCGCGCACCAAAGCGGCGCAGCGGCGATGCACGATCATGCACGTAATGTGCGTTAAACCAGTGACGTCTGGCAAATGCGGCATGAAGATTGCGCGTTGGCTTCGCCCCACGACTGCCACCCACCACCCAGGTCCGATCGATGAAAACCTTCCACTGCAATCGCTGCTCGCACCTTGTGTTCTATGAAAACGTTCGTTGCGAACGGTGCGAGGCATTGCTCGGATATGTGCCCGAACTGGCCGAAATCAGCGCCTTCGAAGACGCCGGTGAAGGCCGCTGGCGCAGTCTGCATCCGCGTGGCGAGGGTGCATTGTTCCGGCAATGCCACAACTACGCGGTCGAAAATGTCTGCAACTGGATGATCCCCGCCGACTCTCCCGACACGCTGTGCCGCGCCTGCCAGCTCACGCGCACGATTCCGAATCTGGGCGCGCCGGACAACCGGCTCTACTGGTACCGGCTGGAGATGGCGAAACGGCGCCTGCTGTACACGCTGGCCGCACTCGGCCTCGACGTGCCTTCGCGCAAGGACGATCCGGAGTACGGCCTGGCATTCGAATTCCTCGAGGACGGCGGCGACGGTGAGCGCGTTATGACCGGCCACGACAACGGCCTGATCACGCTGAACATCGCCGAAGCCGAAGACGCCTACCGCGAAAAGGTGCGCAGTGCGATGGGCGAGCCATACCGCACGCTGCTCGGCCACTTCCGCCATGAGACGGGCCACTACTACTTCAGCCAGCTGGTCGAGAACGATCCGCGCTGGCTCGAGCCCTATCGCAAGCTGTTCGGCGACGAGCGTGCCGACTACGGCGAAGCGCTGACGGCCTACTACCGCGACGGCGCGCCAAAAGACTGGCAGGGCTCGTATATCAGCGCCTATGCCACGATGCATCCTTGGGAAGATTGGGCTGAGACGTGGGCGCACTACCTGCTGATCGTCGACGTGCTGGATACGTCGACCTCGTACGGCCTCGCCTTGCTGCCCGACGACCCGAGCGAGCCGACGCTGACCGACCGCACGCCCGTCGAAGACGCGAGCTTCGAGAATCTGATGAAACGCTGGTTTCCGCTCACGTATGCGTTGAACAGCCTGAACCGCAGTCTCGGCATGCCCGACGGGTATCCGTTCACGCTGGCCTCGCCGGTGGTGGATAAGCTGCGGTTCGTGCATCGGGTGATTGCGGCAGCCGGCGATAAAACGCAACCGCGTGAAGCGGCGAAGCCGGCGGGAAACGCCGGGACGGGGCAAACGCCGTTAAAGACGGAGCAGGCTGGCGCGTTGCAAGCGGAAGCGGTACAACCGGTCGCACAACCGGCGCCACTGTCTGCGCCACAACCTGCTGCTCAACCTGTCATGTCGCAAGAACCCGTGCAGACGCCGGTCATGGAGACAGCCGCGCCGCCAGCACCGCCCTTGCAACCCGGACCCGCCGCCGCCAAACCAGCGCCTGCCAAGCGGGCCGCGCGCCGGCGTTAGTCCAGTCAGTCGCAACACCCACACATGGAACGGTTCGAGAACCCATAAAAAAGCCCGCTGCCGAATCAACCGGCAGCGGGTTTTTTCCTATCGAAGCCAAACTGAGGCTAGCGCTTAATACGCGACATAAGGCCCCGTACCGCCAGGCGTCGTCTGCTGCTCGACGGCGGCGTACACGTTACGCCCGTAGAAGAACGGCAGGCCCCAGTCGAAAATCGACGACGTCACAAAGGCCGGTCCAGCCAGCAGCGGCAACGCTGAATCGCCGCTGTACGTCTGCGAGATCGTCGTGGCATTGCCGACACTGAAGTTCACCGAGCTCGTCGTGCCGTTCGCACCCTGGATCATTGCACTCAACGATTGGGTCGACACCGGGCAGTAGTACGCGCTATTGGGGCTCGCGCATGTCGGCAACGCGCTGGTCTGGAAGAACAGGCCCGTCGAGCCGCTGTCCAGAATGCTGCTCGAATACGTCGTGCCGTTCTGCACCGTTGTAAAGGTGCCGTTCGACGCGCTCACGCCGATCACCTGCGCGCTGCCCAGCGCATTGTTGGTCTGCGTACCAATGCCGAACACCAGTTGCCCGCTGACCGATTGCGCGCCGCCCGACACCGTCGGCAGGCTCAGCATCGAGCCGTTGTTGTCAGTCGCGAAGTACGGAATCGGATTGGCGACCTGCAGCGCTTCAGCAAGCGGAATCGACGAGCAGGTCGTGCCGCTGCAGCCGTAATACGTGCCGGCCACTGCCTGTTGCACGCAGTTCGCGCCGCAGTCGTGCTTGAACACGCCGATGCCCAGAATGCCGTTGGCCTGCAACGTACCTGGCGTATTGCGCGACGCGCCGACGCTCGCGCAATCCGACGGCACCGAAGCGTAGTTCGGGTCGATCACCTGGATCGGCAGCGAGGCCGCTTTTTCACCGGCGATCTGCAGGTCGGCGAGTTTCACCGAACCCCATGTGTAGCCGTCGAAGAACTGCATGCATTCGGCAACCAGATGGCCCGCGGCGTCCTTCTGTTGCGGCAGCGCCATCGAGGCGGGCAATTGCGAGGCGAACACGCGCACGCCCCACGAACCGGTATCCACCAGGATGTGATCGATGGTTTGACACTGGCTGGTGCCGGGCGCGCAAATCGTGATGCTGACGAACGGCATGTTCGGCACATTGCTCACGCCGGCGTCGACCGTTACACGCACCGCGTTGGCGGCCACCACTTGCGGTGAAGGCGAGGTATTGGTGACGGTGGGACCGGCCGAAAGGCTCGTGGTGCCGGAACTCGACGAGGAGCCGGAACCGCCGGAGCCACCGCCTCCGCCGCCACAGGCGCTGACGAGCAACGCGAGCAGCGCCGCGCACAACAAGGTAACAAACGAAGACGTATGGCGCATGATTCGCTCCGTTATTGAATGACGCCGACATCGACGCCCGCAGGCACCGCTTGCGGCAGATAGGCGTAGCCGGCAAATGCGCGCAGGTGCCCGCCGGAGAACACAACCAGATCGCTGCCGGACACCGCGAGCGGCGTGCCACGCCGGGTTGCGGTAGCGGCGACGTACTGGTCGAACGACGTGCCCAGAATGGTTTTCAGATCCGGCAGCGTCGGGCCCTGCCACGCGACACCGAAGACGGTGCCGTTGGGCGCGACGTACTCGCGCACCAACGTGCCGGACGGCATCGTCATCAGGTGCACCGAATACGCGCTTTGAGTCGTGACCGTCTGAGCCACTGCGTGAAGGCTCGTCTGATCGCTGTCGACAGAACTGGCGTTCTGGCCGAGCGTGGCGTGCGCGGCAAACGACAGCGCGCAGCCCGCCCCGAGCATTGCGCGAGCAATGCTTGTAGAAAGCATCGGTTTCAAGAGATTTCCTTCGAGGTGAAACGCTCGTGGCCGGCGGATGAGCCGATCACGAACGGAGAATCCAGGGGCGCACTCCTGACCGGCGGTGCCGGTTCTGCATTCACACCGGTTGGGTTGCGTGAATGCGTCTACGGAGTGGCTGCGCGAAACTTTAGTGGCCGCGCAAGGGCATGGCAATCGTTTGCGGGACGATTTAAACCTTCTGCTTGCTCGCCGCCGTTTGAACCTGTTTGATATTTGAGGACAGGATCACCAAGGGGCGTCGCTTGAGCGCAGATTTTGCCGACACGTCCTGTTTAAAGCGAACACACGCATTAAATAACGGGGCCACAGTAGAAAAATATTAATGCGTGTCGCATGTCACGACCAATGTAAGCGCTCGCTGAATAATTCGGGTCTACGGGCCTATTTCATCTGATCATTGCGGCGCGTGCGGACTGCTTTTGTGTGAAGAGAAAATCGCGTGCGTTTGCGGTTCGAAGCGGCAAAAAAAATGCCGCGGATAACCAGGTGGTCATCCGCGGCATTGGGTACTTCTTTGCTAATTCGTTGCGGCTTCAGTAAGCCGCGTCCGTTACTTTTTCTGCTGTTGCAAGAGCGATTTAAGCTCCTGCACATTTTCTTCTACGCGTTTTGCAATCACTGCATACGACTCAGCCTGCGTCTGATACGCGGCTTGCGCCAACTGCTGCATGTCGGCAAGCGACTTATGCAGGCTTTGCTGGATCAGTTCGGCGGCTTTCGCCGGAGGCGCGGCGCCACCGGCCGACAATTGCCCGGTGAGCGACTGCAATTCGCCCAACGTGGTACGCAGCATTTCGGTCTGTTTCTGTGCAAGCGACTGCATACCCTGGAATGCCGTCTGATTCGCCTGAACCAGTGCTTCCATGTCCTTGCGTCGCGCTTCCATGATGGCGGGTACATCGAAGCCGGGAAGCTTGAACTGCTCCAGCATTTTAGTGAAATCGCCAAACGGATTGGTGGCGTCAGGTTGGCTCATGCGAAATCCTCCTTAACGGTTAAATACTCGCCCGCAGTGCCTCGCCGCGATGGGTTTTTCCGGCGTAGGCAACAGTGGCGTCGCGTGCGCCGCGTCTCCCAGATAGGCGTGCTGCTTCTGGGGTCGGACGGCACATTGCGTCAATCATGCGCCATCCGGCCACATTGCGCCAGCGGGCACACCCTGGCGCGGGCATCTCTTCGCCGGAACGTTTGACGACGTCGGCCACGAAGGATGCAAGGCCCTGTAAGTTACAAGATAGCTTCAGTAACCCGACAAAACGCCATGTCGACTATCGTGTCCCATGTACCGGCGCACGTTGCCCCGGTGCTGTGTCAATGGGAGCGACATCATGAAAAAAGGATTGCTGAGCGCGGCACTGGCCGCCGTTTTGACCGTGGCCGCCACCGGCGCGCTGGCACAGGAAGCGGCCGCACCGCCGCCCGCTTCGGCTCCCGCGCACGGCGAGCCGCATCACGGCGACGGGCCATCTTTCCCGCATGGGCCGATGGGACCGGGTTTCGCGGTGGTCAACGATCTGGAACAGTTGCGCCGCCTGTATGCAATGAGCGGGCGTGAAGGCGAGATCGTCGCCGTATATCACGAGGTGTTGAGCAAGACGCAAGATCCGATGCTGCGTCACTACGTGTACGACTCGCTGGCCCGTGAGCAGTTGAAACCGGCCAATCCTGACCAGGCGATTGCAACGCTGCGCACCAGTCTGTCGGAAGATCTCGTGGCGACGAACAGGCAGCCGCATGCTGTGCCGGCCGAGGCGCAACCGTCTGCTGCGCAATAAAGCGCGGCCCCGATCAGCACGCAGTCGAACGGACGGTAATTCCAACCCGGAAGCAAGGGACACGGCAATTCGTCCCGATACAGAACCGGTTGGAAGCGCTCCCGTCGAAAAGCAGCGCAGCCGTTCGGCGCGCTGCGTTAGCTTTCGCACATAGCCGCCTCACTGCCCACTTTTCATCTTCCCTCAGGTGATTAGGATGAGAGCACCGTAACGCTAGTGCCTGGTGAACAATGCGCTATCCGCTCAATATGGCCGTCGCCGCCGCTCTTCTTGTCTTTGTTCTTTGCTGCATCGTCAAACTTGCCTTGAGTTGACACCCTGCCGTCGCATTCACTCCATGCAAAACCCGCTCCGCGGCTGCATGTTTCGCCGTGACATTGCGCGAAATAATTGTTGAATGGAGTTCGGGAAGTGACTCGCCCATACTTCGTTTCGCTGCCGGTGCGTACGAAAAAAGACGCATGAGATCAAGGGTGCTTTGCGTGAAAACGCGTGTATGAATGCAACCCCGATGATCACCGATCCCACGGTTGCCCGATCATCGGAAGATGCGTTCGAAGCTAACGGCACCGCGTGCCGACGACAGGATGAACATGTTCACTTCAGTGAGTTTCCTCAAAAAGAATGCCGCCCGTTTTGCATGCGTTGCCATGGTTTGCGGCAGCGCGCTCCTGACCGGTTGCGCCGGCGGCAGCATCAGCAACGCGACCCAGACCAGCGCACAGCCGCAAGTGCGCCCGGACAATATTTATGTCTACACCTTCGACACCAATCCGGATCAGGTGAAACTGGACAACGGCGGCATGCTGAAGAAGTTGAAGTCGCAACTCGACGGTTCGTCCGCCGCGGAAAAGCAATCGGCCGATGCGATTGCCGTGCGTGAGCAGGTGGCCAACGAAATCGTGCATCAACTGCAATCGATGGGGTTGCGCGCGATTCGCTCGGACATCCCCGCCCCCGCCGACCAGAACGTCCTGCTCGTGCAAGGCAGCTTCGACACGATCGACCAGGGTAGTCGTCGCCGCCGCGTGCTGATTGGACTCGGCGCGGGCAAGAGCGAGGTGAGCAGCTCCGTGCAGATTCTCTACAAACCGGCGGGCGGCACCGCGCGCCTCGTGCAAAGTTTCAATGCCACCGGCGACAGCGGCAAAGCACCCGGCGTGGTCGAAACAGCGGGCGTAGGCGCCGCAGCCGGAAGCATCGCGACTTCGGCTGCCGTAGGCGGCGGTTTGCACGCCGTCACCGAAACCAAGAAGGCCGGTGTTTCGGCAGATGCAAAGCGCCTCGCCGACGCGGTGGCCAAACAGGTGGCGCAGATCGGTGTAAGCGGAGGCTGGCTCTCGACGGAGCACATCAAGGGATAAACCCGGTGCTAGGAAAACCACACTGCGAAGCGCGTGCCTGATATCAAACTACTCACAGTCAGGCGCCATTCGTGAGCCGTAGCGATCTCCTTGCAGATCGCGAGGCCGAGCCCGGCGCCTTCATGCCGGGCATCCGGCGCACGCCAGAACCGCTTGAAGAGAAACGGTAGATACTCTTGCCTGATGCCCGGTCCTTCATCCTGAACCTGCACCGAGACGGCATCGACAATCAGCACGACCGAGCTATGCGCCGGCGACGCATTGATTGCGTTCTCAACGATGTTCTTGAGCAGAATGAACAACGCGCTTCGGTCGGCCCAGATCGACGGTGACGCGACGACGGTTTCGAGCCGCAGCTTCACCTCCTTGCGGTCGGCCTTGCGCGCCAGATAAGCCACCACGTCCTGCACCACGTCGACAATATTCACCTCGCCGAAGCTGAAGTTCTGCGACTCGCTGACTTCGGCGAGATGCAACAGTTGCCGAACCTGACGCGCCATCAGATCGATTTCGCGAATCAGCAGGTCTTTGTCGTCGATCCCGGGCTGCAGTTCGATCTGCCCGCGGATCAAGGTGAGCGGTGTCTGCAATTCGTGCGCGGCTGACGCGAGAAACTGCTGCTGCACAGCGAAGCCATTTTCGAGTCTGTTGAGTGCTTCGTTGAAAGCGTTGATCAGCGGCTTGATTTCACTCGGAACGCCTTTGATCGAGAGACGCGTAGTGAGGTTGCGCGGCGTGATACGCGCAGCCGCGCGCGATGCCTCTCTAAGCGGCGTGAGCAACCGATGCACGGTAAACGGGAAAGTCAGACCGAAGATGATCGTGGCAATGACAATGATCGTCTTGATGATCGCCGGCATCGGCTTAACCTTGCTGTCTACAAGCGCGTCGACGAAACGCTCAGCCGTTGCGGTCTGGATATAGAAGACCGCCGGGCCACGCGCAACCCGCATTGTCAAGACTTCGAATGGCCTCGCACCTATCTCCGTACGCTGAACGTTATCGACGAATCCGGATACATCGCCCGCAATCCATGGCCCATCCCCCTGGGCGCCTTTCGAAGCGAGTAATACGTTGCCGCGTTCGTCGAGTACCCGATATTTCAGCTCAGTCGGCGCTACCTCGAACAGCCAGGCCTTCTCCGAGGGAAGCGCCACGGAAACCAGATGGCCGGCACCGTCGAAGCGGAGCCCACTCGCGATCGCCGCAGCACCTTCCATTTCCTCGTGTTGCCCGAGCATCTGCTGGGGGAAATGATTGAATGCGTAGGTGGCGGCTGCTGCCAGCACGGTCAGGCTGATCGCGAGCGCAACGATGCTGGTCAACCAAAGCCGTGCGGACAAACTGCGAATCCAGTGATTGAGCATAGTGGGCAATGGGCCGTTGATTTAGTGCTGCGCGGTGGACCCGGCGGCAACCTGAAGCGCGAAGCCCGCACCGCGAATATTGGCGAGCCGTGTGGTCGCGCCGAGCGCGGTCAGCTTTTTGCGCAGACGATGCAGCGTGACTTCGAGCGCATTCGGCGTGACGGCTTCGCCGAGTCCCCACGCGGCATGTTCGAGCGCCGCGTGCCGTACGGTGGCGCCCGCCGCCTTCACGAGGCACAGCGCGATCTGCAACTCGGCAGGCGCCAGCAGAACGGACTGCGCGCCGCACCGCATGGCGCGCTGCGGCGGATCGACCGTGATGTCGCCGAACGACATCACCAGATCCGTCAGCGCCACTGGCCGACGCATCAGCGTACGCACCCGCGCGACCAGCTCACTCATGGCGAAGGGCTTGGTCACGTAGTCGTCCGCGCCGTTTTCCAGCCCGTCGACGCGGTCATGCAGCGCATCGCGCGCGGTCAGCATGAGCGATGGCGTCATCTGCCCTGCCGCGCGCAACGTCCGTAGAAAAGTCAGGCCGTCGCCATCCGGCAAACCGCGATCGATGATGAGCACCGCGTAGTCGGCCCGGCTCACGCCATAATGCGCCTCCGAAATGGTGCCAAACACATCGGTCTCGATGCCCGCAGCGGAAAGCGCCTGACGGATCATGCCGGCCAGGCGCTCGTGGTCTTCGATCAGTGCGACACGCGACATGCGGTCGTGCTCAGTTGAATTCGTAAAGGTAGCCGACTCTGGCTTGCGGAATATAGCGCTTACCCACCAACGGGCTTTCCGTGATGCCGCTGCCGAGGTGCATGACGCCGACGTCGAGAATCAGGATCTGATGGCGCGTGAACTTGTAGTCGACACGCGTTCCGACCGAAATGTCGTAGGCCGCCTTGCCGGCATACTCCGGGCGCCCGGCGCGCGCTTCGGATGAACGCACGCCGTAATAGTAATCGACATATTTGCTGCTCAACCAATCCACGCCGGCGTGCGGTTCGAACTCGAATTTGCCGTAGTCGAAGGACTTGCTGAAATCGATAGTGGCTTTCTGCCCCTTGTTGCCGCCTTCCAGAAAATCGCCCGAGAGCGTGCCGTATGCGGTGTGCCATGCAAGCGCCGGGCCGTACCAGAACGCACCGTTGCGGTTCTGCATGCCGCTCAGAATCGGCGCATCTGACGCCTTATAGCCGTCGCCGATCGCGTACTGTCCACGCAACGCGAGGCTCACGTTGCTCCACTTGCCGATCTTCAGATCGACTGCCGTCCCAAATGCATGCACCCATTTGTCGTCGAACGAAATCAGCGGAATCGGCGTGTATTTCGTGCCGTAGCCTTTGTAGGGTGCCTGCTGGATGCCCGCGCCCACGCCCAGGCCCCAATGCGTCACGTTGGTGGAATTGTTCAGTACGGTGAAGCCTGTGTCGTCCGCCGTGGGCGGCTCCGGACTCTGGCCGTCGGCCCAGGCCGTGCCCGAATACGCGCAGAATGATGCGAACGATGCGATAGCCAGTAACAGCCTGCGCTCACGGCGAAGAGTTTTTTTCACGTCGGGTCCTGAGTTGATGGAGGAGGCGGCATCGACTCTAGAACCACTGGACTTACCCGTTACTTACTCGAAGCGGTGGAAACAGGCGTATTGGATTGCAGCAGACGGGCCAGGGAACGATCGCGGCAGGAGATGCCCCGGAAAAGCTCGCCGACAGTAAGTATCAGGTAAGTCATACAAGTTCAGCATCGAGGCCGCTATACGATCGCGGGATCTCACTCGATGAAACTCACCACTACAACCGCCTTGCGTGCAAACGCCGTGCTCCTCTGCCTCTCGACGTGCGTCGCCATCGTACCGAGCCTGATCCTTTCAGTGCTGTTCGGCCTGTTGAACGACAACCCGCCCTCGCTACCCTACCACGGGGCCACGATCGCGCTCGCACTGCTCGTCATGCTTTCGTTGCGATGGGCTGCACGCCGCGCGTTCGACGCGGCTTTAGCGGCACACCAGGTCAGATTGCTCGACGAGCCCGCCGACCAGGCGTCGATCGACGCGTATTGCGCGCGTGCGTGGCTCGTCCAGTTGCATGTGGAACTGCAAGGGCGTCACTGCATCGATTGATTGATCTGGAACTGCGCTGAGCGAGCAACCGCGTTCAGCCGCTTACGCGCCGCCCTTCTCCATCGCACGCTGGTACGCGGGCCGCGCCTCAATACGATCGACAAACGCAGTGATATGCGGGAACGCGTCGCGTCCGCAAAACTTCAGACACGTCTGCGCGACGAACGAGAGCTGGATATCGACGCCCGTCAATTCATCGCCCATCAGATAATCGCGGCCGGCCAGCTCCTGATTCAGAAAACCGAAGTGATTCTGCAGCTCACTTTCGATTCTCGGTTGCAACGGAGCCGCACCTTCGCCAAGACGGGCCGTGTACAGCTTCAGCATCAGCGGCAGCATGGCGGAGCCTTCCACATAGTGCAGGAACTGCGCGTAACGATCGTACTCGTCGGTTCCGTATGCGGGGGCCAGGCGGCCGTTGCCATAGCGGCGAATCAGATAGTCCACGATCGCGCCCGACTCGAAAATCACTTTCTCGCCGTCGCGAATCACGGGGGCCTTGCCCAGCGGATGGATCGCCATCAGTTCCGGTGGCGCAAGACGGGTCTGCGGATTCCGCTGGTATTGAACGAGCGTGTAGTCGAGACCGAGTTCTTCCAGCAACCAGGTAATGCGGCGCGAACGGGATTCGTTGAGGTGATGGACTTCGATCATGGAGTAGTTTGTTGAGCCGGTGAGAGAAAGTGCGGCCACCGCCTGCCCCGAAACCGTTCGGCGATTCACGTGGGCAGGCATTGGAAGGATCTTGCGAGCTGGCATCAGCATGACACTGCGCGGCATAAACTGGTGCGTCGATGCAGCAACACGCCTCTGCTCGTTAGAACCGCAACAGCACCTTGCCCTTGCGCGCGCTCTTCGCGCTCATCGCTGCCGCTTGCGCCGCGTTCTCCACATCGAAGACGGCTTCAACCGGCAGCTTAAGCTCGCCGGATGCAGCGAGCCTCAGCAATTCGCCGATCATTCGCGCTTTATCCGCACCCGAAGTGACCTCGAAAATCTTGCTCGCCCAGAAACCCTTGACCGTCGCCTGCTTGAAGATTGCATCGCCGGAGCTGAGGCGCATCGGCTCATTGGACATCGCGCCGAACGACACCAGGGTGCCGTTTTCGCCAAGCAGACCAAAGATGTCACCGCTGGCGTCGCCACCCACTGAATCGACACCTGCCAGAATCGGTGCATCGCCGACAATCTCGCGAACCCGTTTCTTCCAGCCGTCGCTTTCAGTCGACACTGCATTGCCGATTCCAACCTCGGCCAATTCCGCAATGCCCGCCTCGCGCCGGACCAGATTCACCCCATTGATGCCGCGTGCGTTGGCCAGCATCGCCAGCGTCTTACCGACCGCACCGTTCGCCGTGTTCTGGATGAACCACTGACCGGGTTCGAGGTGCAAATATTCGAGCAACATGACCGCGCTCAACGGCATGGCGATCAGTTGGCAACCTGTTTCGTCGCTGATCGCATCAGGCAGCGGAACCACCGCTGCCGCCGGCGCCAGAACGTAATCGGCCCAGCCCTCGTAGATGCCGGCCACCACCACGCGCTGACCGGGCTTCAGATGTTCGACACCTTCGCCGATCGCGTCGATCACGCCGGCAACTTCGGTGCCGCCCACGGCCGGCAGTTTCGGCTTATAACCATACTGACCGCGAATCGTCCAGAGGTCGTGATTGTGGATCGGCGACAAGGTCGATTTGATGCGCACCTGGCCCGCGCCGGGATTCGGCGTGGGACGTTCCGCAACCTGCAGCACCTCGGCGGGATTGCCGAAAGAGGAATAGATAACGCTACGCAAAGTCGATCTCCTGGAATGTGCAACGATGAGGACTCCGTTCTGCGCGGAGTGAGGGGTTCTGCGAGTGCTTCTCTGGGTGCTTCTGCAAATGGTTTTCTGTGTGCTTCGGCTGATGTTTCTGTTCGAGGCGCTTCATCAGCATCACGACCTCGGCCGCAACCATGTCATGCCGCTCGCAGGACGCTCTGTGTGACCGCCATGGCTTGCGCCATCGCGCTTCCATCCTGTCGCAGCTTGGTGACGAGCGCCGCGCCGAGCCACATGTGGTACAGGAGTTCGGCCGCCTCCCGAGCCCGGATCTCCGGCGAAAGCGAACCGTCTGTCTGGCCTTCTTCGATTACGGAAGCAAGACGCAGCATCAAACGGTCGACGCCGTCGCGCAGCACCACGCGCATTTCATCGGACAGGTCGCCGATTTCCGCGCTCAGCTTCACCACCAGACACTTTTCGTCGCCGTCCTGATCGAGTTGCTCCTGCTGCCAGGCAGCCCAATAGCTCAGCAGCTTGTCACGGCCGTTGACACCGGGCCGGCCGAACAGCTCGTCGAGGCGCACCGCGTAGTCGGCAACGTATTGCTGCAGCAACTCGCTGCCGAACG
This sequence comes from Paraburkholderia sediminicola, assembly GCF_902859805.1. Lineage (GTDB taxonomy): Bacteria > Pseudomonadota > Gammaproteobacteria > Burkholderiales > Burkholderiaceae > Paraburkholderia > Paraburkholderia sediminicola. The sequence goes on from NZ_CADIKC010000001.1 coordinate 538,350, forward strand.
ATTCCTTCGAGCCGAAGTAGTGATAGAACGAGCCCTTCGGGATTTCGGCGGTCGTCAGAATCTCATTCAGCCCGACCGCGACAAAGCCCTTGCGTGCGATCAGCGCGCGCCCGGCATCGAGGATGTGGCGGCGAATGTGGGGATGGCTTGCTCTCATAGGAAGCGGATTATGGCCTCAATTAGACCAGTCGTCTAGAGCGCGTATGTGCGACTTGACTGACTGCCCGTGGTCCTGGTTGGGCGCCTATCCAGCCCACAACGTCGCTTAACCCAGCGAGACCGGCAGATAGAGCCGCGCCGCACCACGCTGAATCAGCAATGCGACACTGCCGCGCGCCTGGCGGATCTGCTCGGCCATTTCTTCGATCGACGTCACCGGCGTCTCGTTGACCGACAGCACGATGTCACCGGCTTTCAAACCCGTGCGTGCCCCCGCCCCGCTCACCTGCTGGACCAGCAAGCCGTGATCGACGCCGACACTCTGCTGCTCCTGCTGCGTCAGCGGACGCACCGTCACCCCTAAACGCGCGGGCGTCGGCGTCATGACTGGCGAGCCGTTGCTGTCGAGTTCGCCCACCGTGACCTCGATCAACGCCGCGGTCCGCGAGCGCCATACGAGCAGATCCGCCGTCCGGCCGGGCCGTATTTTTGCCACGGTTGTCAGCAAGTCCGCCGATTCGCCGATCTCGACACCGTCGACTGCCTGCACCACGTCGCCCGGCCGGAGCCCTGCCTGCGCGGCCGGACCGCCCGCCTCGACCATGCTGATCAACGCGCCATCCGGCTTCGCGAGCCCGAACGACTGCGCCAGCGACTGGCTGACCTCCTGAACGGCAACCCCTAAACGCCCGCGGCTGACGTGGCCAGTCTTCAGCAATTGCTCCTTGACGTTGAGCGCGACATCGATCGGAATCGCGAAGGACAGCCCCTGGTAGCTTCCCGTCTTCGAGTAGATCATCGAGTTGATCGCGATCACTCGCCCGTCGAGGTCGAAGAGCGGGCCACCCGAGTTGCCCGGGTTGATCGGCACATCGGTCTGAATGAACGGAATGTACGCCTCGCCCGGCAGCGAACGGGATTTCGCACTGACGATGCCGGCGGTAACCGTGTTCGCAAAGCCGTACGGCGAGCCGATTGCCATCACCCAGTCGCCTACACTCGTGCGCTCGGGGCGGCCTGTTACCACGACCGGCAAGTTATCGGAATCGATCTTCACGAGCGCTACATCCGATAGCGCGTCGCTGCCGATCACCTTGCCCTTGAATTCGCGTTTATCGGTCAGCTTCACGTCGACCGCGGCGGCATCGCCGACCACGTGCCGGTTGGTCAGGATATAACCGTCCGCGCTCACGATAAATCCCGACCCCAGGCTCACCTCTTCGCGATTGCCAATCACGCGGCGCGCGAGGAAGGGCGCGAGTGGATTGTCCGGCGCGATACCCGGTGGGAGTTGCACGCCCATCTGCGTCACTTCGCGCGTCACGCTGATGTTGACCACCGCTGGTCCGTAACGCCGCGCGAGTGCCGCGAAATTGGGCACGGCCAGTTGGGCCATCACCGGCGCGGCGGCCGTGGGTGTTTCCTGTGCGCCGGCGAGGGCTACGGGCCCGGTGCCGGCCAGCACAAGACCGATGAGCAGCCAGGCCCGCCGGATCACCCGCTGCACGTTGCGTAAGCTGCGCGTCATATCAAGTCCGACGTTAGTCGATGTTGTGTCAAGCCACTGCGCGCCAAACGCCACTACGCGCGCTTACCCACGCTCACTGCCATCACTCATCCCAGAGCACCACACGGCGGGCGGCTTGCCGCGCTCGCGGAGCCACGTTCGTGCTACCGCGCTCGCCGCGTCCACTGGAGCAGGCGCGGCAAACCTGCTGGATCCAGCGGCCGAAATCTGGCGCGCCGGCGTCGCGCCACCCCGCCGCGTCAGCGTGCCACCTCATCATGACGGGATTGGGTACGCCGAGGAGCCGTTCCTGCGGCATGCAGGGCGCTTCACGGTCCGCCACCCAGACGTCGTTTCCGCCCGGCCTGATCCCGTAGGCGGCCACGCCGTAACCGCTTACGCCACCGACCAGCACGACTTTCAGTTGCAGATCCAGAGGGTGCTTCATGCGCCTCATATCCGTTCTTGTCTCTGGCGTCCGATCAGCACAGCCGGCAACGCCTATGGCCGTTGCGGCGTGATCGACTTGCCCCAGTTCGCACCGAAGCGGTTGCGCTCGGCCGACAGGTTGAACGTGCCGACCCGGTTGGAAGGCCCGTTTGCCAGCGCCTGTGCCGCGCTCTGCGAAGCAGCAACGTCCGCAGGCACGGTGGGCGCCAACTGCCGGCTCAGGCAGTCGTACGAGAGGGCCCGCTCTCCGTCGATCTCAACGTCGACACACACGCGCTTCGAGGCCTGCCCGGCTGACGGCGAAGCCGGCGGCGTCTGCGCGAATGTCAACCCCGCGGGCAACAGACAGGCCGCCACAACCATCACAACGCTCGCCCGCATTCGTTTGCGCATATCAGTCGCCTCGCCGATCATTCGGACTCTCCGGCATCCCTTTCGCCGCGCCTGTCCCGCTCACGCTCATAGCCGCCGATAAACCGGTTGAACGCCCTGATCTGCGTCTGCCGCAAGCGAGGCGCGGGGCAATCCGCGAGTCGTTCGATACGCTCCACCGGCTCCCAGAACAGAATATCCGCAGCCGTCGGAAACGGCGTGTGCAGCGGCTCCCGATACGTTACCCGGAAAAGCCCCGCCGGCACGCGCCGTTCATCGCGCCACAGATCGCCGACATCGCGAACACTGCCGTCGAAACACAAGCGAATGCGGGCTCGCTCGTCGCGGTCGTTGACGCTGATGAAGCCCGCCAACGCAAGAAGTACATAGGGCACGTCGCGTTCATCGAATGCCGGATAGCGCCACAGGTCCACAACGTCGGCGTATTCGATCAGGCGGGCGAAGCGTTCCAGCGTCAAGGGCGGCGCCGCGTGCCGCGCGATCCGGAAGTGACGCTGCCAATGCTGCAGAAACCGTTCGCGATGGAGCGGCCCGGCGGCCCCTCCCGCCAAGCCGTTCGCGTTCGTATCGAGACTCGCGCCCACCGTCAAACCAGCCGGCTCGTAGCTCGACGTAGTGAGCGGACATCGCGCATCGTCGGCGCTGTCCAGATGCCGGTAGTAGCGATAGCCGCCGCGTCGCCGATGCGTGAACACCAGCTCGGCAAGACACAACGGGCAGCGCGGATTAGCCGACACAGCCCCATCCCCCGCCTGGGTCCGCGCGTAAGCGCCGTAAGCTTCGACGTAGCGCTCATCGAGCGGATGCCAGCCTTTGTCCACGTTCCCCGTCCTGTGGCGGCCGCGCTTATTGCGCCGCGCTGAGCGCTTTCTTCAACGCGTCTTCATTGATCGCGACCGTGCCCGGGCCGACCTGCTTCGCGAGATACGCCTGCACGTTCTGCTGGGTACGCTGCCGGCGCAGCATCGCGCGCAGTTGATCCTTCACGTCAGCAAGCGGGCGCACACCGGCTGCGCGAACGTCGACGAGCTTCATCACATGAAAGCCGGCCGCTGTCTGGATCGGCGCGGAGATGTCGCCTGGCTTCATGGAATCGGCCGCCTTGCGAATTTCCGGCAAGAGCACACCTTCCGGCACAAAGCCCATGTCTCCGCCCTGGCTCGCACTGGGTTTGTCCTGCGAATTCGCGGCTGCAAGCGCGGCGAAATCCGCGCCGCCGGCATGGGCCTGGCGCGCCAGATCGTCGGCCTGCTTGCGTGATTTTGCACGAGTCGCGGCATCGGCGTCAGGCGGAACAGCAATGTAGATCTGCGCAAAATGAAGCGCGCGCGGTGTGGAGAACGCAGTGCGGTTCTGATCGTAGGCGGCCTGAACTTCGGCATCCGAAGGGTAATTCGCGGGCGGCGCCGCGACCGAAGCCAGATAGCTGCGCATCAGCGTGTCACGCTCGGCCTGTTCGACCATCTGTTTGACTTCCGGCTGCTGATCCCAGCCCTTGGCCTTGACTTCAGCAACCACCACCGACTGCGCGAGCCGCGCACGCACCAGCTGATCCAGACTCGCCGGATCGGCGGCGAGCCGCTCGCGGGTCTCCGCATCGAGCGATTTGAGCAAGGTGGTCATCTGCGTCTGCGTGACCGATGCCTGACCGGCGCTCGCGATGACCGCGCTCTGCGCGGACGCAAGCAAAGGCGCGCTGAGCGCACACGCGCCCGCGAGCATCATCAAACGTTTCATCTGCTACTCCTGCGAATTGTGCAAATCGGGGCGGCGCGCGGCCAGCGGGGCTGTGCCCTGCGCGGGTTGTCCGAGTTGCCTGAATTGTCCGTCACGTACTTCGCCCACGGTGCTGTCCGATAGATGAAGACGCACAACCAGCGGCTGCCGCATTCCACGCGGCGGCACTCCGGCACTTTGGGCGAGCAGCAAGGTGCGCAGATCGTCATCGGCCTGCTGGTCACCGAGCGGTGCGAACGCCACCCGTACGATGTGCCCGCTTGCGTCGAGCCACACCTTGACGCTCAACATGGGCGGCGCACTGCCGGCCTCGCTATCGGACGCCGCGCGCAGTTCCAGGAACGCATGGAAGCGCTGGGCCTCGGCGCTCGCCCCTTCGAGCGCGGTCTGGAACTGCTGCCCCACGCCTTGCGCGTAGGCAACCCACGCTTGCGGCGCCTGCGCGGCCGGTACCGGTTGCGACTGCGCCTGTGCACCGGCGCCTAACAGCGCGAACAATGCCGCGCCGAGCGCGCGCAGTCCGCGGTGCTTGCGGGGTTCGCGCGTCACTGCAGCGTCGCCTTGCCGTCGGCCGAACTGCTCGCCGAACGCGCACTCCCGGCCTCACCGGCCACGTCACGCTCGCCGGACTCAGTCGCGGCGGGCTTGCGTGCCGCCTCTTCGGCTGCGGCCATAGCCGGCCGGTTGCGCAGATGCAGGAGAAACTCCTGGACGAGCCGGTCCCACAGTTCGATCGTCGACAGCAGATGACGCATGCTCACGCCGCCCGCGACCACCACGTCCATTTCGAGGAGCAGGAATTGCCCGTGCGCCGCGAGACGCGCAAAGCGCTTGGTGCGGTTCCAGCTGGCGACCAGATCCACCGGCAAGTCGCCTTGCACCTGCATCGCGCAACTCAGCGTGTAGTCGAGGTACACCGGCGTGCCATCAGCCGTTTGAACGACACCCGGCTGCACACCGTTGCCGAAGCGCACGACGAAGCCCACGCCCTGGCTCGCGCTCATCAGTTGCACGACGCCGTTCTGCTCGGCTGAGGTCACGCGATAGCCCGCCGACTTAAGCACGTCCGCGAGTTGCTCGACGCCGATCGAATCGATCAGGTTCTCCGTGTTCAGATGGGCCGCGCTTTGATTGGCCTTCGCATCGCTGCTGTTGTCTAGAGTGCTCATCATGTATTCCGTGTCGGTTGTTCAGGAGCTTTGATGGGGATTACTTCGCCGCGGCGGAAGCAGCCGCTGCCGCAGGATCGGACGAAGCAGCGGCCGGCGCGGCTGCGGGATTAAAACGGCCGGCATGCAGCGCGTCGCCATAACGTTGCGCGATTTCGTCGTATTTCACGCGTGCGCTCTGGGCGAACGGCTCGCGCGAGCTGAAGAGCGTGCCGAAACCAACATGCTCATACGCGCTCAGAATTTCATGACCGACCTGATCCAGCTGCGCGTTTTGCGCTTCGCAACGCTGCAGTTGCGTCTCACGGGCCTTGAGTTCCGTCTGCGCCTGTGTCCGGTCGGCGTCGTGCGAGCGCGAGGTGGCAAGCAGATTCTGATACGCGGTACGCAAGGTCTGGAGTTGCTGCGTGTCCTGCGCGTGACTGGCCTTTTCACTCGACAGTGCCCGCTCGGCCGCCACTTCGGCGCCCGATTTGCCCTTCGCGGCCGCGAGGTCGGCCTGCGCCTGCTTCAGATCGGCAAGGGCCTTGTCGCGTTGTTGCTCGGCGGCAGTCTTGTCGGCTTGCAACTGCGCCTGCGTATCCTGCAACTGCCGCAGATCCTGCGTGGTCGAGCGCAACTGGGTGCGCAACTTGTCTTCGATACTTTGCGCACACGCTGCGCCCGGCGCACTCAGCAACACACACAGAAGCGCCGATATGGCGACGAGCGGTTCACGCAATCCAGACAGCCGCGGTACGCTCAGGGGATTAGGCATTTTCATGAGCAGCCTCAGAAGCGCGCGTTGATTTCAAGCTGCAACACGTCGATCGACACCGGCGGTCCGTACACTTCACGCGCGCTCAGATAACGCGCCGACAACCACGTATCGCGCGCCACCGCATAGGCGGCCGAGAGGATGTAGCCCTTCGCGTTCGTGCCGCCCAGGTGGAAGTCCGGATCGGTGAAGGCGTCGAGCGTTGCGTCGGGTTGCAGATACTTGTAGGCGATCGAGAAGTTCCATTCGCCCTTGTTCTTCGGATCAGGCTCGCCGACAGTCGCCTTCGCGAGGAAGCCGTTCGGACCGCTTCTGAAATCCGATTGCGACACCGTCGTCGAGTTCGAGTTGTAGTTGTTCACCGGTAGCGTCGCCGCGCTGAAGGCCTTGTTCTCGTTGTAGGCCAGGTTGCGCACGTATTCGCCATCCAGACGCAGCTTCATGCGGTTCGCCACCACGGTGTCCCACTGCGCTTTCACGTCGAACAGACGGTAGTTGAAAGCGAGGCCGAACACCTGCGGATCAGGCGTCAAACCCGGCGCGAGATTCGGGTTCTGCGCGATATTGCGCAGCGCGACCAGCGTATTGCCGCCCTGGACGAAGGCCGGCGCTTCGTTGTCCGTGCTGCAGCTCGTCTGGCCCAGATACAGCGCGCACGGCGAAGACAATGTGCCGCGCAGGTTCTGGTAGTCGTAGTAAGCAAGCGCGCCCTTCACGCGGTTCTGCGAATTGATCTTCCATTCGGCGCCCACCTGCGCGCCGAACATCCATTTCGTATCGGTGCCCGACTTGTCGAGACTGTTCGACGGGAAGCTCTCGCTCGTGTACTGAATCGGGAACACGCCAAGCGTGCCGAACAGCGTCACGTCCTGGTTGGCCGGCAGCGCACGCCGGAAGCTGGCAGCAAGCCCGTCCAGTTCCAGATCGTTCGAGAACAGCAGGTCGGATGTGAAAAAAGGATTGTCGAAGCGGCCTGCGGTGACGTTGAGCCAGGCCGTCGGCTGATAGTTGATGTAGACCTTGTTCAGCCAGATGTTTTTCTTCGCGAAGCCGCCGCCCGCCGTCGAGGTGGTCGACACCGGCCCGTTGTCGTTACCGCTCGCGAGCTGGATGCCCGCGGTGAACTGATCCGACAGCAACGCCGTCACGCCGAGACGCGCGCGGTAGCGTTCGAGGTTGTTGCGGTTCTGCGTGGTGTTCAGTGAAGGCGGCAGCGCGGTATTCGTATTCGGGTTGATGTCATACCCGCCGTTCTGGTTGATCGCCGCGAAGTTGGTCTGCCCTGTCGCGTTGTTCGGCGAGTAGAAGTGATACTCGTCACGCACCCGCACGTCGCCGTCGATCTTGATTCGCGAAACCCAGTCCGGGAATGTGTTGGGCTGCGCCCAGTTCTCCGACTTAGCCTGCGCGATGACCTCCTGCTTGACCTGGTCGCGAATCTGGTCACGCACCACTTGCGGCACGTAGGGCACGGCGACATCGCCCGGCTGGGTCGGCGCGTTCACCACCGCCATGCCGCCGCGCGCGCCCGTCGGGTTCGCTGCATTCGCGGCTTTCGCCTGCGCCGCTTCGCTCTGCGCCTGGTTGATCAGCTCGTTCGCGTTGGCCTGCGTGAGTACACCCCGCTTCACCAGCAGGTTGATCAGGTTGATCACCGTGCTCTCGGTCGGCGCGGCTTTCGCCGTCGCGGCCTGCGTTTCGAGCGACTGCGCGTCGGCCCCCGCGCTGATGCCAAGGCCGAGGCCCAATGACGCCAGCACCGCCAAACTGATGCGCGAGCGCCGCAACGTGCCGTTGCTCGCGCGCTGACCGCGGCCACTGCGTGCCGTCTGAATAGACATTCCCGTTCTCCACATAACGTGCGTTTTTTGCAGCACAGTCCGCCCCACCCCCGTGGGCGAACCGGCTTTGCGATCTCGTGTCAGGTGTTACGTTCGTTGCCCGGCTCCTTGCCGGGCTTCGCATTCATTCCAACCCGGTGGCGTTCAGCCCGGCGAGCGGCCGTGCAGCTTGATCAGCGCCGGATAAGCGGAGCGCGGCGGCGGTGCCTGGTCCGCCTTAAACGCTTCAACCGCGCCCACCACGGCGTCGTCGAGCTTGCTGTCACCGGACGACTGCACGATCACCGCCTTGGTGATGCGTCCGTCCCGGTCCATCCAGATGTTCAGATTCACGTTGAAGCGCGATCCACCGCCCGACGCCTGCACCTGCTTGTCCCGCTCCACCGCGCTTTGCAGCAGGTAGCCGATGTACTGCCGGTAAGTGCTATTGCCGAAGCTGCCGCCTCCGCCGCTGCCCACCATGCCGCTGCCGTCGCCAGCGCCGATGCCGAAGTTGTCGGTGCCGGCCTGGGCCGGTGCGTCCATAGTCATCTGCTTCGGCTGGTTGTCCGAAGGCTTGGGCGCTTCCGTTGGCTTCGGCACTTCGGTGGGTTTCTCCACCGGCGTCTTGACGTCTTCCTGCACCTTCTCTGGCGGCGGTTTCTCTTTGGGTGGCGGTGGCGGAGGCGGCGGCAACGGAATCACCGTCGTCACCTGCGGCGCCTGCGCCCGCTTGACGCCCGCCGTATCGCTAGCGAAGTGCCAGATGAGCGCCACCAGTCCCACCGCGATCAGCACCAGCAACACAGGCTTGACGAAGCGCCCCGGTCCGTTTCCGGAGCCGCCCGGCCCGTTGGTATAGGTTGTTTCCATGGCCGGTCTCTATCCGCCCTGGTGGGCTTTGCCGGTCACCAGCCCCACCTGCGAAAGATCGAGACGGCGCAGCAGATCGAGTACGTCCATCACCTTCTGGTAAGCGACCGTCGAGTCGCCCTTGAGGACGATCGGGAACTCCGGCGTCAGCGCCTTCTGCGTGCGCAAGCGGTCTTCCAGTTCGCTCATCGACACCGGATACGCATCCAGATAGATCTGCCCCGAGTCCGCCACCGTGATGGCCTTGGTCTTCGGCTTCGCGAGACTTGCCGCGGAACTCGCTTTCGGCAAGTCCACCTTGATGCCTTGTACGGACGCGGTGGTCATGATGATGAAAATGATCAGCAGCACGTACGCGAGATCGAGCATCGGCGTGATGTTGATGTCGTCGTAGGGCTTGTCGTCGTCCTGAACCTGCATGGCGCGTTTCTCCTGGGTTGCGGGTTACGCTGCGGGTTACTCGGCGGCCAGCGAATGGTCGGCGCTGCGATGGGCTTCCGCGAGGCGCGTCACGAATTCGTCGACGAACACCTGCATGTTGGCCGTGACGTTCTTGTTGCGAATCAGCAGGTAGTTGTAGCCAAACAGCGCGGGAATCGCGACGAACAGACCGGTCACGGTGGCAAGCAATGCAGCTGCGATACCTGGCGCGATGGCGTTCACGTTGACGTCGCCAGCGGCCGCGATGGCAGCAAAAGTGATCATCACGCCGACCACCGTGCCCAGCAGGCCGAGGAACGGGCCGCCTGAAATGGCAATGGTGAGCAGCACCATGGATTTCGACAGACGCTGGTTTTCGCGCACGAGAGTGGCATCCATCGAGGCGCGAATCGCTTCGATCGACTCGGCGGTAATCAGCGTGCGGCCGTGGCCGTCCACGCGGCTGTGAATTTCGGCGACACCCGCGCGATACAGCCGGTACAACGACGAATGACGCAGGCGCTGGCCTTCTTCGCTACGCTCGTCGGTATGCGCCAGACCCACCAGATGGCGCCCCGCCACTTCGCGGAAACGTTGCACGAAGAAACCATTGGCTTTGTCGACGGTGCCGACATACGTAGCCTTGGTCCACATCACGACCCACGAGGTCACGGCCATCAGCATCAGAATGCCGATCACGACCCACGCATCCACCGTCACAGACTTGACGATCACGCCGAAGTAGCCGAAGCCGAAGCCCGACTGTTTTTCATCGGCGCCGTAGTTGAAGAGTTTCGATTCGGCGCCTTGCGAGAGCACGTCGAGTGCGATCAGGTTCGCCGGACGCGCGACTTTGGAAAGGCGCAGTTCATCCATCTCGCCGTTGAAGCCGGCGAAACCCGCGGGCGCGTTCGCCACATCGCCGCCAATTGCAGCAGCGCTCGTCAGCGCGGGCAACGCGGCGGCGATCTGCGCAACCTGTTTGCCGCCAACGTAGAGCGTGACGTTCTTGCCGTCGGCCGTGACGGCGAGCTGGCTCCATTGATTTGCCGCAACCGCAGGCACGGCCGCCGTACGCAGCGGCGCTGCACCGCCATCCACTTCGACGAACGGCACGCCGTTGTCCAACCCGATCAGCAGCGCATTGGCGCCGTCGCGGCGGCCATAGACCAACGTGTTCGCTGCAAGCGTGGCCGGCTTGACCCACGCGCTGAAAGTAAAGCTGCCGCCCGCGCCCAGATTCAGCGAAGGGCTCGCGGGCAGGTTCAGCGGACTCGCGCCGTTGAATTGCGCAGCGCGGCCGACAATGCCGTCTTCCGCAATTCGAGCCGGGGCGTTCTGCGCATTGTTGGCGTAAGCGGTCGAATCTTTCGACGGCGCGCCAGCCGCGCCGTTGAAGTGATACACCAGCGTGTAGTCGGCGTCGAAGGTCTCGGCCGGCTTGCTGCCGTCGGGCGCTTTCTTGTTGCCGTAGTACATCCAGATGTTCTGCGCCGCACCGGCCGGCATCTGTGTGATGTCGACCCACACCAGCGCCACGCCCAGCACCGCGTCGTATTGCTCGATCTGGTAATTGAGCGGCGTCTTGTCGTCGGCGGCTACGAAGCGGATATCCGCGCCGTTGTCCTGCAAGCCGTCGAACTGGAAGTTGCCCGAATGCAGGCGAATCAGCAGCGGTGCGCGACCGGCCGATTCCGTCAGGTTCGCGCCCTTCGGGCTGGTGTCGATCGTGATCGCCTTGCGATACGACCAGTCGTTCTGCCACCACGCGTTGGCGACGCCCGGCACGCAGCCGAGCAGCACCGTCATGGCCGAGATTAAAAGGAACAATGCTCGCTTCACAGTCATACTCCCCGAAAAACCGACTGCAACAGCCGGCACAAGAGATTTGAAAATCGGTCAAGGTGGCGCAGGTGGTGCATCAGAAACCCACCCGCACGTAGAAATCGAAGCGCGGGCTGTACTGCTTCGTGTAGACGCCCGCCTTCAACGGCCAGCCGGCTTCGAAATCGGCGCTCGCATATTTGAGCAACTGCACGCGCGTGCCGACACCAACCGACAGCAGGTTGAAGCTCGCGACCTGCTCCGGCAGCGGGCTCAGCAGCCACAAGTGCGCCGCGTCGACGAACGCGTGGAAGCGCCATTCGTTCACATTGCCTGCGATCGCACTGCCGAGGTACTTCGAGATCGACGGGCTCCTCAATTCGAGTGAGCCGACCACGCCGCTGTCGGCCGTGTCTTCCGCCTGCATGTAGCCGCGCACGCTGTTCATGCCGCCCGCCGCGAACTGTTCGCTCGACACCAGCGGCGAATTCGCCAGTTGTGCGCTCACGTGCGCGTTGGCCTGAATGTCGTGATCGAAGTCCTGTGTATGGTTGAGGTCGAACTTGCCGTACACGAAGTCCGGTGTCGCGTTGAAGCGCTTGTTGTCGTACGCATTCCAGTCGCTGCCGATACCGCGGATATTGGTCGTCAGCGATGCCGCGAACGAAGTCTGCGAGTTCTTCAGGTTCATCTGGCCGGCGTACGCGAGCGTGACCGGCACGTAGGTGAGCGGCACCGTGCTCGTGCCCTGGCCGACGATCGTGTCGTTCTCGTCGTAATGCTTGCGATCGATCTCGATGCTGACCGACTGCGAATAGGTCTCGCTGGAGGGCAGCGCGTAGCTCGCGGTAAAGCCGAACGTGGTGCCTTTACCCAGCACGTTGGTGCCGCCGAGTGACGCGACGTTACTGTCCGAGTGGAGCACCGTGGCAAGGAAGCTCCAGTGCGAATCCTTGATCGGCGCGAGATACGAAAACGAGTAGATGCGCGCATCCTGCGGATGCTGCGGCGCGATCAGGTAGGTACCCGAGAGCACATGACCCAGTTGCCAGAGATTCGAGTAACTGAGCGACGCGCTCGTGCGCAGCGACGAGGTGTTCGGACTGTTGTCGTTGTTCATGTCGAGCGTGCCGTGCCACGGGCTGTGATCGTCGACTTTCAGGTCGACATCCACCGTTTGCGGCAGCGCGCCCGGCTTGAGCACGGGGATCACCTGGCGATCCGCAGAGCGGTTCAGGTCCGTCAACTGCTGCTGCGCCTGATTGAAATCCGGCACGCCACCTTCGGCGAGTGCGGGTACGGCGTCGCGTATATCGAGCGGCGAGTAATACTTCGCGCCTTCCACGCGCAAGCGTCCCACTTTCGCTTCCACCACCTGCAGCACGATTACGCCGTTCTTCACCTGCTGCGGCGGCAATTCAACCACCACCGACTGATAGCCCTTGTCCTGATACACCTTCTGCAAAGCGTCGCGCGCCGCGTTGACGTCGGCGAGCGTGCGGCCCGGACCTTCGAACGGATAGACCGCTTTTTCGATTTCCAGACCCGGAAGCGTCGTATTGCCGCGCACGATGAACTCGTTCACGTCGAAAGTTTTTGGCGCCGTGCCGGCAGACGGCGCAGTCTGCGCGGCCGGTCCACCCTGCGACGACTGTGTGCCGGCAACGGCCGGCGCTGCGCCGGCGGTGCTCGACTGCGCGTGAGCCGTTCCCGTCAGCGTGACACCCCCCATCACCAGAACGCCGACCCAGCTGCGCCGACGAATACGTGCTTCCCCGTCCAACTTTGGCGTCATTGCGCCACTCCTTCGTGATTCGAATATGCCGGTTGAATTCGGGATTGCGAGTCCGGCTCATTTTTCAAGTCACGAACAATACAAAGATCGAAAGTCCACGTTGTGACCGGTTATACGTACAACGAAGCTAAATACATAAAACCCGACGCTCGGATTTCCAGCGCTCAAAAATGTACTCACCATCTGTCACGCGAAGACGCCGCTCACCGTCCTACCATCTGCATCACGCGAACGGGCGAGGGCGACATGAAGCATGCGGGGAGCGCAGGCAGTATCGGCATGGCCCGTCAACGCGGTGTGGCGATCATCACCGTGCTGCTCATCGTCGCGCTGGTGGCGACGCTCGCGGCCAGCCTCGTCTGGCGCGAACTGGTTGCCGTACGTGACGTAGAAAATCAGCGCGTGGCCGCGCAAACCATGTGGGCGGAGCGCGCTGCGGTGCAATGGGCGCGAGAGGTTTTGCGCGAACAGGCCGCCAACTCGAATGCGGTGTATGCGGGGCAGCGCTGGTCGCTACCGGTGAAGGACGTCGCGCTCGCGGACTTCCTGCCGCGCGACGTGCTGTCCGTGAATGGCGAGCTGGCGCACGCGAAAATCTCCGGCGACATGGAAGACGCGCAGGCGAAATTCAATCTGATGAACCTGGTGTCACGCGCGGGACCGAGCGCGCCGTTCCAGATCAATGCCGAAGGTTTGGCGGGCTACCGGCGCTTACTCAGCGGCCTCGGGCTGAATCCCGGCCTCGCGCAATTGACCGCTGCGCACATGCTGCAATCGTTGAAGGACGGCTCCGGCTCGGACGGCTGGCCACTGCAGCTTGTGACGGTGGACGATCTGATCCGCATTCCAGGTTATGACGCCAAGGCCGTGCAAACACTGATGCCGCTCACCACGGTGCTGCCCGACTTCACCATGGTCAATGCGAACACCGCCCCTGCACAGGTTCTTGCCGCGGCGATTCCGACGCTCTCGACAGGACAGGCGCAGACGCTGATCGAGCGGCGCAATACGGCCTACTTCGTGAGCACCGGCGATATCGCCACCGTGCTGGCCGGCGCCACTACGAACGGCGCATTGCCGGCCGGTTCGCTGGTTGGCGTTGATAGCGGCTATTTCATTGTTCATTGCCGGATCGTTTCGGACCGGATCGACACACGTGTGGACACGCTGATCGCTCGCTACGGCATTGGCGATTTCAGCTGGACTGCAGTGGTGTGGGTACACCGTTTGACGAGCTGAAGCGGCGCGACATTCACGCCGCGCGACAGTATTCAGGTGACGCGCCGCTCAATACGCTCCGACATATCCCGATCGCGCAACGTATCGACCAATGCGTTCCAGTAATCGATCGGCACGAGGCAGGCAACCGGTTGACCGTATTTGGTCACCATAACCGGATGGCTTTGCGCCTCTCTCAATGCATGCGATGGATTTCTGCTGAAATCTCGTGTGGCCATGCTGACCGCCTGTTGCCAAAAGAATTGCTCCACCTGTTGATCCTTATAGAGGGTCTTCTGACCGGCACCCTCTGCAACCGCCAGATGCACCTGCCCGTGAATAGCGGCACGTCAAGACCTTTGACTTATTTGTCTGACCCATTCTAGCGACGGCGATTATGTTTAACAACATATCGTTGCAGTTTCAACCAAACATTTATTTCGCGACCCGAAATATTATGATTGAGCGACAAATGATACGTACCTTGGCGGCCCGAGATAAAACCCAGCCATAAAAAAGTACGTACTTTTTAACACCGAATGTTCATATTCGGCGACTTCCGGATAATCGTCCTCCGGGTGCATTTTTTATTGTCGGAAATAAAGACTTTATTGCGTGCGCGGCGCAAGTCGCATCGGTATCTTTCACTGCTCGCCGGCCGGTTGGAGCGTGACCGACACCGCGGCATGTCCGACTTTGTCGTTGCCCGTCACGCGCGCGCTGATCACGCGGACATGAAAACGCTTTCGCGCTTCGTCGAGCCAGGCGATCCACGCGCCGAACGGCACATCTTTCGCGTCGATCTGCACCGCCTTGTCGAGCACGGCAAGCTGAACCTGGCCGAGCACCGCGGCGTCGAGCGAAGCCGACAGCGCGTCGCGCAGTGCGGCGCCGGAAGGCGCGGCGATCGATGCTGACGCCCGCAGACGGCGCGCTTCGTCGGCCTGAACGCCGACGTCGGCCACTTCAGCTTCAAGACCAGGCAGACTCGCGAGTATGCGCGTACTGCCGTCGAAAGCGGGCGACCACAGCACGCTATAGATCATCGCGACGCCGGCCAGTACCGCGCCTGCGCCGAGCAACTGCTTTTCGCGCGTGGCGCGTGCTTCCCACCATTGCGTCAGCGCGTGCCGGATGGCGACGGCTTGAGTGTCCATTTGCCCTCCTCCTGATGCGCGGCGATACCCTGCGCCGCGAGACGGCGCACGAAGGCGTCGCGATCCAGTTCCGTGCCGGTTTTGAACGACACCTCTAATGCACCGCCGCTGTAGTTCAGCGAAGCCATCGAGGCTGCCGGAATCGGCCCCAATGCATGCGCGACGCCGGCGCTGAGGGCCAGAAAATCGTCCGGTCGCAATTCGGCTGCCGCAGCCTTCATTCGCGCGAGTTGCGACGCCATTTGCGCGTGCGGATCGAGCATGACCGTGGTCGGCGGCAACGCCTCCTGAGCGAGTTGCGTCATGGTTTCTGTGAGCGCGTCGCGCTGATGGCGCAGACGCAGCCACTGCAGGTTGACGGTGATTAGCGCCACAGCGACCGAGGCGGCGACGATCGAGAGCGGTATGCGCCAGCGACGTACCTGCGCTACGACACCACCTCGTCCTGAAGAACCGAATTCGAACTGGCACAGATCGAAACGGCATGCGATGGCCGAGCGCGCCAGCATCTGCCATGGCAACGTTTTCACGGTCGCCGCGTCGGCATCAGGCGTGATCCGAGCGTCGCCGTATTGAAGCCGGTAGATTGTCGGCTCCGCGTCGTGCGAGAGATGGTTTAACGTCGCGTCCAATTGCTCCGCGCCTACGCTAAAGCCAAATCCCAACGCGCCACGCCGGAATGCGAGTTCGAACCGTTCGTCTTCGGGGGCTTCGACATGCGGCAACTCGGCGTTGTCCGTTGTGGCAGGAATTTTTTGCGCGACCGGCACGATTAGCGCTGTGATGCGTTTGATTGCATCGCGCTGAGCGGCCGCCTGTGCCGTTTCCGTCGCCAGAATCGTGTTCGGTTCCGCTTCTACCGCCGATTCGGCGTTCAACTCGTCCGCTGTCGTGCTCAAGGAGTCGACCTGTGTGGCCCCGTCATCCACGTCCAGCATCGGCAAACACTGCGCAAGCGGCACCGCGCGCACCCGTCGGTGCCCCGCTTCAGCGAACCGGTCGAGCACCATGCCGAACCAGCCCCGATCCACGACCGCAATGCAACGCATCGCCTCGCCGCGTGCGGCCGGTGCGATCGCGAAATGGCACTGCTGGGCGTCCTGCATCAAATGCTCTTCGACCACATTGGGCAACATGCGCCGCAGCCGTACGCCCTGCGCCGGCGGCAAAGTCGTGGCGAGCATCAGCGTGTCGCGCGCCGCGACAATCAGGACGGTCGACGTTCCGCTCGGCAGCGTCTTCAACGTCGCAAATCCGGTCTCGATCGCGCGGTCGCCGTTGCGCGATGCGAGCGCGAAGGGAAATGGGTATGTGTCCCAGTCGTGCGTAACAAACGCGTCGCGCGCGGGCAGCAGAACGATCACAGTCGACATTCAAGCCTCTTCGATTCGGCTTTCATGATTGAGGCCATCGCATTCCTATGTCCTTGCAAAATTCGCCCTCGGCTCATGGACGACGTACGCCGAAACTGCCGATTCCCGTGCTGATCACTCGCACGTGTACGGCGCCGGAATAAAGCGTGACCGTCACCGGCGCGTCGATGCTTTCCTCGCCGAAGACGATGCGCTGCACCGCCGCACCATCTGCATAGCGGATCGACACGCCAGTGACGTCGGCCTCCCAGCGATGCGCGCCGAGTACGCTGTCCGCGAGCGGTTGCCATGTGCCATTCGTTGCACGCCGCAGAAAGCGATAGCCACCGCCGACCGGTTGCCATGCAATCGGTGCGGAACGCACTTGCGCTTCGTCGAGCGCCGATTCGAACATCGCGGCGAGGCGTTGTGCTTCTTCGGTCAGGTCGGTGCTGCGATTGCGGGTCGGCGCAAGGCCGACTACCGCGAGCAGCAGGCCTGCGATCAGCAACACCACCAGCATTTCGAGCAGCGTGAAACCTCGTTGCCGCAAGCCACGCCGTGCTACGCCTGCTTCATTGCCAGGAGCCGATATCCGCGTCATTACCCTCTCCTCCCGCCTTCCCGTCGGCGCCGTAGCTGAAGACATCGATATCACCGTGGACGCCGGGGTTCAGGTATTGATAGGGATTGCCCCACGGGTCGTTCGGCAGACGTTCGAGGTAGCCGCCCGACTTCCAGTTGTTCGGCACCGGATCCGTCGACGGTTTTTCGACTAGCGCGCGCAGGCCCTGATCGTTCGCCGGATAGCGACCGTTGTCGAGCTTGTAGAGATTGAGCCCCTGCATAACCGAGCCGATATCCTGTTTCGCCGCCACTCGCCGCGCTTCGTCCGGTCGGCTCATGATTTTCGGCACGATCAGCGCGGCGAGAATGCCGAGGATCGCGATCACCACCATGATTTCGATGAGTGTGAAACCGCGTTGGGTTCGCTGTGTATGCAGGTCCCGCCGTTTGCGCACCGCGCGCTCCATGTCTCGGTGCGCAAGCGCTACTGTCGAATCGGTCATCATTGATTCACCTTTGCGTTCAAGAATGATGTTCTCATGCGCGTGCCCTGAATGTGGCGCGCCGTTCGCTCCCGCTGGAATGCGGACTTCCAACTCACTACGTCGCCGAAACCATGCGCCTTCAACTCCGTCCCACGCTCCTCGCCACCGTTGCCAGCGCGGCGCTGTTCGCCGCCGTCAGCGCGTGGTCCGCGCATGTGCTCCTCACGCCGCTGCCGCACGCCAATCCGCAGGCCCAGCCCATCGCTGCGATCGACGCCACCGGCGGCGGCGCGCTGTTCGGCGCCGCGCCGGATCAGGGGCATCGCGACGACGTGCAACTGCTCGGCATTCTCGCGTTCGATCCGCATCACGCCGCGGCTATCGTGAGTGTGGGTGGCGAGGCGGCACGCGTGGTGCGCGTGAACGGCGCCATCAGCAATGCGGCGACGCTGGCAGAGGTGCATGGCCGCTCGATCGTCGTCGAGCACAATGGCGTGCGACGTGAAATCGCGCTGCCGGCAGTGGATTCGCCAAGTGCTTTTGTCCGATAGATCGCACATATTGCAAACGCGGCCAGAACGGCAGGCAGTCAGCGTAAAAGCGGCTGCGTGCATCAATGCACCAGGTTATTCAATTCGATAATCGGCAGCATTACCGCCAGCACAATCACGAGTACGGTGCCGCCCATCGCGAGAATCAACAGCGGTTCCATCAAACTCGTCAGGAACATCGTGCGACGCTCGAGTTCTGACGCTTCACCCGCAGCGGCGCGGTCGAGCATCGTGGTCACGTCACCGGTCGCTTCGCCTGAACGGATCAGATGCACCAGCACCGGCGGGAAGGTCTTCGTATTGCCGAGCGCGCGAGAGAGCGCCGTGCCTTCGCGGACCCGCACGATTGCGTCATCCACCAGCGTGCGCATCGCGCGATTGCTGAGCGTTTCACCCGCTGCCTGCAACGCGCGTAAGATCGGCACGCCTGCGGCGATCAGAATGCCGAGCGTGCTCGCAAAGCGCACCGTGTTGTAGCCCCGCACGAGTTTGCCTGCGAGAGGCGCCGTCAATATCCACCTGTCGAAAGAGAGCCGTGGCCCACGCTGCGCCAGGATGGAGCGCACGCCATAAACGATCACAATCAACGCGATCAGCGCCGCCCACCACCATTGCCGCACAAAGCCGGACAGCGCCATCATCAACACGGTGAGAAACGGCAATTGCTGCTTTGTGCTGGCAAACACGTTCACCACTTGCGGCACCACATAGCTCAACAGGAATGTAACGATGCCAAAGGCCACCACGGTGACGACCGCGGGATACGTGAAAGCCAGCACGATCTTCTGCTTGAGCGCATTACGCTGTTCGATGTAGTCGGCGAGACGCGAGAGTACGAGACCGAGCTTGCCGGTGTGCTCGCCCGCCGAGACCAGTGCGCGATAAATGTCCGGAAAATCTTTGGGATGCTGCGCCAGCGCATTCGCGAATGAATGACCGCCGAGCACTTCGCCGCGAATCGCCGCGAGCAGGCTGCGCAGATAATCGCGCTCGGCCTGATCGGTGAGCACGGCAAGTGCTTCGTCGAGTGGCAGGCCCGCGACCAGCAGGCTCGCCAGTTGTCGCGTGAGCAACGCCTGCTCGCGTTGCGACAGTTTTCGGCCGAAGCCGCCCGACGCCTTCGCGCCTTTCGCTGACGCACCGCCTGCGTGGCTCGCCGCGGTGGCAACCGTCATCGGCACGAGGCCCTGGGCGCGTAACTGGCTGCGCACCGAGCGCGCGCTGTCACCGTCCAGCACGCCTCTTTTGGATTTGCCTGCTGCATCGATCGCTTCGAAACGGAACGCCGTCATGATCAGCTCCCTCCGGTTACTCTTACGATTTCTTCGAGCGACGTCAGCCCGGAGGCAAGCCAGCGGTCCGAGTCTTCGCGCAGCGTACGCATACCTTGCGCGCGGCCCGAAGTGAGAATTTCCGCGTCGGATGCGTTGCGGTGAACCAGCGTGCGGATTTCGTCGTCGATCAGAAGCAGTTCGTAGACACCGCGACGTCCCGCATAACCGGACTGGCCGCACTTGTCGCAACCGACGGGATGCCAGCGCACGCTGCCATCTTCCTCGACACGTTCTTCGCGGCACACAGGGCACAGGCGCCGCACCAGCCGCTGTGCCAGCACGCCGAGCAGCGACGACGCCAGCAGGTAGGGTTCAACGCCCATGTCGGTCAAACGGGTCACGGCCGATGCCGCGTCGTTCGTGTGCAGCGTCGCCAGCACCAGGTGACCGGTGAGCGACGCCTGCACCGCGATCTGCGCGGTTTCCAGATCGCGGATTTCACCGATCATGATGACGTCCGGATCCTGCCGCAGAATCGAGCGCAGCGCCCGCGCGAAGGTCATGCCGATCCGTTCGTTGACCTGCGTCTGGCCGATGCCGGACAGGTCGTATTCGATCGGGTCTTCGACCGTCATGATGTTGGTGGTCGCGGTCTCGAGCCGCGACATCGAGGCGTACAGCGTGGTTGTCTTGCCCGAGCCGGTCGGACCGGTCACCAGCACGATGCCGTGCGGTTTGCCGATCAGCTTGTCGAACTTGACGAGCGTGTCGGGTGCCATGCCGAGCGCTTCGAGATTCAGGCGCGAGGCGTCCTTTTCCAGCAGACGCAGCACCGCGCGTTCGCCGTGACCAGTCGGCAATGTGGAGACACGCACGTCGACTGGACGTCCGCCGACACGCAGCGTGATACGGCCATCCTGCGGCAGACGCTTCTCAGCAATGTCGAGCTGCGCCATGATCTTGATCCGCGAGATCAGCGCGCCGTGCAGCGCTTTTTTCGGCCGCACGACATCGCGTAACGTACCGTCGACACGGAAGCGCACCACAGAAGACGTCTCGAACGGCTCGATGTGAATGTCCGAGGCCTGTTCGCGTGCAGCCTGCGTGAGCAACGCGTTGATCATGCGGATGATCGGTGCATCGTCTTCCGATTCGAGCAGATCCTCGATCTCGGGAATGTCCTGCATCAGGCGCGACAGATCGACTTCGCCTTCCACTTCGCCGACCACCTGCGCCGCGCTGCCATCCTGGCGCGCGTAGGCCTGGTTGATCGCCTGAGCGAGTTCATCGGCGGGCACCCGCACTACCGACAACGCGCCGAAGTTGCGCGCGACTTCAGCAAGCGCAGCGTCGCTGGTGCGTTCGCTGATCCAGACTTCGAGACTATCGGCGTGCTGATGCGCGACCAGAATCTGGCCGCCGCGGGCGAAGCCGTAGGGCACGAGACGCGCGGCGACTGCGGATGGTGCGATGCGTTCGGCTTTGGCGGCAACCGGCATCTGCCCGGCTGCGGCTGCAGCCGCAGCCGCACCTGCAGCCGCACCCGCTACATCTGCACCCGCACCCACATTCGCGCGCGCCGCTGCCGACAGCATCGGCAACACCGGAGCCACTGGCGTGCTCACGGCTGCACTCCCGGCGACGATGTGGATGGCCCCGTAGGCACCGGATTAGCCTGCACTGCGCCGTTCATCGCGGAAGCGGCGTTCGGCTGCTGTGCCGAAGACGAAGACGGAGGCAAAGTCTGCGGCAATGACTGCGGCGGCGCCATCTGCTGACGACGCATCCTGTCGAGATCGAACAGATTCATCGCGGGCGAACCACCCTGGCTCGGGCCGATCGGCATCGGCGGAACCACCGGGTCATCGTTATCCTTGATCAGGTTGTTATCCGACTTGTACGCACCCGTCACGCCCTGGACGTAGTCGTAACGGTTCGACGTCACAGCCTGCGCGGTATTGCGATCGCTGATGATCACAGGACGCAGAAACACCATCAGGTTGGTCTTATTGCGAGTCTTCTGTTCTGAACGGAACAACTGGCCAAGCCACGGAATATCGCCCAGCAGCGGCACCTTGCTGTTGCTCACCTGGTAGTTGTCCTGCATCAGGCCGCCCAGCACGATGATCTCGCCGTTATCGGCAAGTACCGTCGACTGGATCGAACGCTTGGTGAACTGCGGGCCGGACGGATTGGTCGTCGCGTTGGTCGTGCCGTTCACGATCGCCGAGTCTTCCGTGTAGAGCTGCAGCTTGAGAATCCCGCCGTCGGTGATCTGCGGCTTGATGTGCAGCGTCAGGCCGACATCGACGCGGTCGAACGTATTGAACGCGTTGCTCGTGGTACCGCTCGTCAGGTTCGAATACGAACCCGTCTGGATCGGCACGTTCGTACCGACAACGATCTTGGCTTCCTCGTTGTCGAGCGTGATGAGGTTAGGCGTGGACAGCACGTTCGCATCCTGAGTCTGCGAGAGTGCCTGCAACAGCGCGCCGAGTCCTTGTACACCGAAAATGTTGTGAATCCAGCCGACGTTGAGGCCCTGCTGGATACCGCTCCCGCTTGCGAGCGCTCCGGCGAGACCGCCGGTCGCGCCCGTCGCTGCGGCCGCGGCCGTCAGATTGATAATGCTGTTGCCGTTGCCGGTTGCCAGGTTGGTGCCGGCAAAGATCGAATTGTTCGCGACCTGCCACTGAATGCCGAGGTTGGCGTTCGTGTTCGAGTTCAACTCGACGATCAACGCCTCGATATAGACCTGTGCGCGGCGCACGTCGAGTTGATCGATGACATTGCGAACGCTTTGATAAACCGGTTCCGGTGCGGTGATGATGAGCGAATTCGTCGCGGCGTCGGCGGTGATCATGCCGCCCGAACTGCTGTCGTCGCCGCCGTGTGCGTTCGCGATCAAGCCGCCGCCCTGGCCGCCTTGCCCCCCACTGCTGCCTCCCAGGCCGCCGCCGCTCGAGCCGCCCAAGCCGCCGCTGCTCAGGCTGCTGCCGCTTCCCGAGGAACTCGGCAACGGCGGCACCCCGGACGTGCCGGTCGAGGTGCTGCTGGACAATCCGCCTGCGCCGTTGCCATTGCTTTGCCCGAAACCTTGCGTGCCGGACTTGTCGCTCGAACCGCTATCGCCGCTCTGGCCCATCATGCCGCGCAATACCTTCGCGAGATCGACCGCGTTCGCGTTCATCACACGCACCACGTGCATATTGCCCGGCACGCGAGTCGCCGAATCGAGCCGCGCGATCAACGCTTTCGCGTCGCTGAGGCGCGACGCATTGGCGGCACGCAGCAGCAGCGCATTGATGCGCGGGTCGGCCGCGACCGATACCTTCAGCGTTGCGTCGGTGTTGCCGATATTGTTCGGGTCAAGCATGCGCTGCACGATCGGCGCGAGATCCAACGCGCTTTCATGCACGAGCGGCACGACGTCCACCTTCTGCGATTCGCCCGAGTCGATGCCCGCGATGATCGACGCGACCCGGCGCACGTTGTCCGCGTAATCGGTCACCACCAGCGTGTTGTCGTTCGCGTACGCGGCGATTACGTTGTTCGGCGTGATCAGCGGCCGCAGCACCGGCAGCAGGTTGGTGGCCGACTCGTGACGCAAGCGGAACACCTGCGTGATCACAGTGTCGCCATGCGCTTTAGGCGTGTTGCCGACATACGTAGGAACGCCTTGCAGTTTCGCGTCCGCTTCAGGCACGACCTTGAGAATGCCATTGTCGGTAAGCAGCGCGAAGCCCTGCATGCGTAACGCGGCTTCCATGGTCTTGAGTGCACGCTCCTTGCTGACCGGGTTATCCGAGACGAGGTTCAACTGCCCTTTAACGCGCGGGTCGACGATGATCGTCGTATCCGTTGCAGAGCCGATGGCTTTGGCGACCTGCCCGATATCGACATTCGCGAAGTTCAAGGTCACCTGAGCGTGCGCCGGTTGGGTAAGCGCGGGAATCACCAGGGCGAGTGCGAAAGCAATGCGTGTGACAGCATGGATACCGGAACTAAAACGTGTCATGGATCGGGTTCGGTGCCGCAGTGCTCTGTTTGGGAAGCAGGCCCGCCTCGTAGAATCCCCACACCGTCGCGCATTTTTTATGCGCAATCAATGTGCGGCTCGAACCTGCACGTCATCTGTCGCAGCGCCGTTCAACGAGCCGGTCCGCACACAGGCAGGCAAGAGTAAGCGGCGAAATAGCGACGACGTGTGACAGATCCTCAGCACAATTTTTCGCACGATGTTCGCAATGGCTCGCCCAAGCGCGTACGTACTAACAATCGTTCACCGAGCCGACTTCCACGAACGCTAAGCTCACTCGCGTATTGATCGTCAAGCGATCGATCACCCGTGTTGCGACTGTCGAGGTCACGTACACGAACTCCGACTATAACGAGGACGTTATCTGCACGGCCGGCGTTACCGCGTGCGCGATGTCCCAGAACACACGGCCAGTACATGAAAGAGAAGCCGCTAGTCGATCATGCGCTCCACCCGGAACAAGACCGCCTGTTGACGGTTGAAGACTATCTGCGTGAATTCTCCGGCGATGCTTCCGTTGGCGCGCCTGCCGCGCGCTGCCCGTTATGCGGCGAAGCGCTGCATATCGTGCAGTCGCGCGGGCGCAAGCATGTCCACTACTTTTCGCATGCGGACGGCGCGCTTGCGCTTTGCCCGCTCGCCGCCGATGCGTTGCCGAATCCGATTCTCATCACGGCGCAACCGCCGAATATCGAGCGGGAACGCAAACAGCGCGAAGCGTTCTCGCAACATTGGCGCGCACATTTGCAGGCGATGCGTGAACAGGTGCCCGAGTTAAGCGTGGTGCGCTTCATGCGGATTGTCGAGCATGCGGACGTGTTGCACCTGTGGGCTTGCCCCACGCTCGAACAGGCGGACGTGCCGTATATCTTTCTGGCGCTTGCCGAGTTCATTGCGCGTACGCCCGGCGCGCCCCAATCCGCCTGGGTGCGTTTCTGGTTCGATGCGTCGGTGCAATCGATCGCCGATCTGCGCAAGCCTCGCCCGGCGCCGCCGCGGCTCTTTCGTCTGCACTACCGGTCGACGCGTACCTCGATGTTTCCGGGTGGGCGGCATTTGCTCGGTTACGCCGAAGTACCGATGAGCGTTGATTTTCTGAACGAGTCCACGCGGCTGATGCGATCCGAAGTGATGACGTTCGAAACGTTCCTCGCGCAATCGGCGCTGCAGAGCAATGCGGTAACAAAGGAAGCTTCCTGATGTGACAACAAGTAAAACTGACGAGTGTGGGATAAGGTGAACGCATTCGTTGAAATCGAAATATGCATTGCTTATTCGATTAGACGATTTGAAACGCGGTTAAAAATCCATTGCGCATTTTATTGAATCACGCGCGATAAATTCTCCGTACCATTTGTTGCCATTTCGACGCACGCAATTCACGGACACTTCACCGTTTGCCTGGGAACTCGAACTTATATTGTTCAGGCAGTCCAGCCTCTTCTGGCTGCGCCCAAATCCCTCGTTCGTTTTCCTTAAGGAATTGCGATGAAATCTAGCAAGCGTATCGTTTGTCAAGCTGTCCTGGCCGCTCTGTCGGCACTCGCAGCCTCCGCTGCAATGGCACAAACCGTACCGGCTCTGGTCGGCGGCGGCTCGTCGCTGGTTGCTCCTTCGATCGGCGCAGAAATCTCGATTTTCCCCGCTGCTGATGGTACGGCTACGTACGCATCGGTTGGCTCGGGCAAGGGTCAAACTGCTTTCCTGAACAACGACGCAACCCAGTTCGGCCTCGCTGCCGGCAAGGTTGTCCACTTCGCCAATAGCGATGCAGCTCTGTCGTCCTCGCAGATCAGCTCGTATGCGTCGAGCTCGTTGGGAACAACGTCCACTGGCGGCGGCCCGCTGATCCAGATCCCGTACATCGTGACGCCGATCACGATTCCGCTGGTCAACGCACCGGCTGGTACGGGTCCGCAAACGACGACTGGCCAGACGAACAGCGTCGCGCTGAATGACAACGACCTGTGCGGTATTTTCTCAGGCAAGCTGACGAACTGGAGCCAGGTCACGAATCCGGACAACGGTTCGTTCTACGCTGCTGGCCCGATCACGGTTGTTGTGCGCGGCGACGGTAGCGGCACGACCGATCTGCTGACGCGCCACCTGGCAGCATCGGGTGTTTGCACGACCGGCACTGGTGGCAACTCGAACATCGCGTTCACCGAAACACAAACGTTCAAGGCAACGCTGTTCCCGGCTGGCCTGCCGAGCAACTTCGTCGAAGCGACGGGTAGCGGCGGCGTGGTCACCGCGCTCAAGAACCTCGGCACCGCAGCTGGTGTGGGTTATGTGAGCCCGGACTACACGAACTCGTTCCTCGCAACGTCGACGAGCGCGCCGGCTGCGACGAATGCGCTGGCTGTTGCCAGCCTGCGTAACACCTCGACGGGCGCTGACGTGGTGCCGACGTATCAGAACGCCACGCTGGCGCTCGGTACGGTCGCTCTGCCGTCCAATCCGGCCGTTCAGACGCAATGGGTGCCGAACTCGGCCAACCCGTCCGTAGGCTACCCAATCTCCGGCACGAGCCAGATCATCGTTAGCCAGTGCTATGCGAACCACAGCAACTCGCCGACCGTCAACGCGTCGGTGGTGGACTTCCTGAACCTGCACTACAACAACGCCAGCAACGCCGCGATCCTTCACGGCAATGGCTTTGATACGGTGCCTTCGAGCTATGCGTCGGCGATCACCACCGACTTCCTGACCGGCACCCGTGCAAACCTCAACATCGGCAACTCCACGATCTGCGGCGCCGTCGCCGGCCGTTAAGAGCTTGTAGAGTTTCGCTGCAAACACGCCGTGGCCTCATCTTATGAGGCCACGGTTTCTTGCAATTCGAATAAACGTGGGCCAACGTACGTCAAGCCACGTTATCAGTTGCATTCATGTTCCGGGAATATTGATGAATCGTGTGAAGCACGTCATGGCTCGACTGTCATATCGAACCATGTGGGAATCGTCAGGTTTGAAGAATTACGCGTTGTCGCCCTCATCATCGCGCAGCTCCCACATACCACCATGAACCGTCTCAATCGACGGTGTCTCGAACCATTGATGCGGTGCCAGAATCTCCGCGCGTCGAACATTAGGCAACACCTGCACATCAAAAATCTCTTCCACGCCATTATAGAACTCCAGAATGCCCAGCACCTGGCCGCTCGCAAGCTCAATCGCCGCGACGCCGGCGACAAGCTCACCTCTGCTTTCGATAGGCAAGCCTTGTGGTCCCCGTTTCATCCGCAGCTTAGATAAGCCAACGAACAGGACGCCGCCATAAACGGCTAGTCCATGCGTGAACCCCGGCAGTTCGGCAACCACGCGTTTGGTCCCTGTCGTGGTATCGATCTGCAAAACGTGTCCGCGGCCGCCTTCAAGCACGTAGAGCTGACCGTCAATAACACGCGGCGAATGGGGCATCGATAGCCCTGATGCAACGATGCGTCCGCTCGGCACTTCCATGACGATACCGCCGTCGGCCATCCCTTCGCGCCAGCCATAGGACGTGTTCGTGTGACCCAAGGCGGTCGCAAACGACGCCTTGCGATCGTGAAACGCCATGCCATTCAGATGGCAGCGGTCGTCGCCGGTGAAATCGGTCAGGAAAGGTGGCCGCCAGAACGGCGTGAAGTTGAAGAATCCATCGATCACACAAAGGCACGAAAAACGCGTGTTGACTGCGATCACGCGTGGACCGTCGAGCGCCATGTCATGCAGGTCGCAATTGCCCGTGAAGTGCGCGACACGCGGCACGAACACGCCGTCATAGTGGTTCGGGCGCGCAGGGTATTGCTGCGCGATCGCCTTTGCATTTGCGAAGACGATCACTTCGCGATGCGTCGCGATCGCCAGCCGGTCGCCTTCGACTGCGAGACCCATCGAGCGCGGCAACATGCAGGCCGACAGTGTCGGGACGCCTTTGTCGACGCCGAGTAGCGCAACGCCCGATGGCCGCCGGCTCAGTGCAAGTGAACAGTTCAATGCCTCGAGCGTCGCGAGAAAGCGACCCGTATCGCGCAAGTCGATCAAATCGGGCTTCTCTGCGATCCCGTTGCCTTGCACTTCATCCTTCAGTTCTGCTGCCTCCACTGTCAATTTCCTCTTTCAGGTTGAAGCATTGTTTCGAAGGTTATACATCGCCGCGGCGTCCGTCGTTCGTACCCTCTGTCTCGTCGTACGCCACCGCAATAGCCATCTATTTTTTGGCCCCCGGCTTCCGTTTCTTCTTCGAATCGTCTGAGTCATCCGAGTCATCCGAGTCTAAGGAGTTCGAGTTATCACCGAAGCCCTCCACTTCCACAGATATCACCCAGCGCCGCCCTGCCCCACCGGACGCATTGTTCTTCGCCAGATCCTGCGCCATCTGGTTCGCCGCCGATGCAGTCGAACTCGCCGACGTTAATACGCCGGCATTGACCGACTGGCCCACCGGCACACCGAACGATTGTTGCGCCTGAATGTTGTCCGCATTCGCGACATGCAGCGCCGCGACGTTCAGGGTACCCGAGACGCGAATCCCCGCATCGCCGGCATCCACCGTGCCGCGCGGCGCAACCAGCGTGGCATCGCCCACCGGCACGCCCGGTATGGTTTGCAGTGTCGCGATACCCGCGCCGGTCACCTCGCCCCGTGCGTCCACCGTGCAATAGTGATTCACGTCGCACACGTAATTCGGCGCCGGCACGTCCGCCACCGATTTGGACCCCTTACCTGCATTGATGTCACCATTCGAACTCCAGATGGTCATGTTGCCACCCTGCTCGGTGAAAATCCGGCTTTGGGCAAGGAGAATGCTTTCGTCGGTGAAGATGTTGACGTCGCCTTTTTCCAGCGTCAGGATGCCCTGCGTGCTGGGACCGGCAAGTACCTGCCCCGTGCTATTGACGATGGCAGGCGGGGCCGACACGCTGCCTACCAATGCCTCGCCTCCTGGCCCAAGGATCGTTACATTGCCGCCCTGCTGCGTCTGGATAGTCGTGCTGCGAATGTCCAGGTTGCCGGTCTTCACGAGCGTGTTCGCCCCGTTGGCGCCTCCGCCGAGATTGTTCGCCGTGTAGCCTAGCGACGCCGGAAACAGCGTGTTGATTGCCTGGTAGCCGCGCGCGTACTGCTGGTAGAACCGGCTCGCCGGGTTGTTGTAGTCGTTGCCGACGTCCGTCAGGATCTTGAAGAACACCTGCTCGACGAACTGCTGCTGGACATACGACGGCAACGCCTTGAACTGCGCCCATGCCTCGCTGCCCGTGAGTCCGCTCACGCTCTGGAGCGCGGCCTGCTTGTCTTTTGTGAGTCCGGTATCGACCGCAAGCCCCGCGTCATACTGCTGCATGAACGCGATCCCGGTGGCCCCGAGGCCCTCGATGTTGCTGACGTTCCCGCTCGCTGGATCGATGTATGCCGAGATGAACTGCGCAATGTCGATGCCCGGGCCGACGCCGAACAATACCTGTACGTTTGCGCTTTCGTGCGGAAGGTTCGGATTATTGGCGTTGCCGACTGCATCGATACCGGTCGGATCTGGGGTAAATCCGTCGTTTCTGCCGGATGCAATAAAGGCTTGCTGCTGATTAGATAGCGGCCCGATGTTTCGGCCCGCTTCGACGTCGAAAGTACCAGGGCCACCAAGCACCAGGCTCGGGAGGACGGAATTGAGTCTAGATAGCGGCGTGTCATAGATATCACGCCCCGCGACAATCCGGGTGAAGTCGGACGACCGCAGATTTTGCCCCAGAAACGCCAGATTCACGATGTCCTGGCCGGCCTGGATCAGTGCGGGTTTGTCGATTACGACGCTCACATTCTGGTCGTAGAATCCTGCGTTTGTCGCACCGGCCGGCTCCAGCACGCCATCGACAATGCTGCCGTTCACGCTGTAGATATGGGCCAGTTGGTTATCGTCGGCGTGCAGCGGAGTCAGTGCGTGAGCGGTGCTGCTCAAACTTGTCTGCCCCGTTAGACCAGGCACCGACGCCGTCTGGTTGATCGGCGACGGCATCAGCGAGGGATCGAGATCGAGCATGCCAAATGCGGCCAACCTGCCGGACAGGAACGCAAATTGATTCGATACGTTAATCGACTGATCGGCGAGCAGATTCAGATTGCCTGATGCGGACGGGAATAGCGCGCCGCCTGAAGCAATCGTAATCCCGCCGCTGAATGCTGTCAGATTGACCGATGCGGGCAATACATAGGAGAGGTCGATGGCACCGCCCCCGCCGCCGATCAGGCCAATCGAGCTAAGCGTGCCTAGCGCGACATCCCCGGTCGTCGACGATATGTCAACTGCGGAAGTTGAAGAATAAGACTGCCGGTCGGTGTGTTGGTGATAAGTGTTCACCAGTGCGCCGCCTGTGACGTACGACGGATCCAACACGCCACCAATATCGGCACCTTGCCGCGCGCTCACGTCGAGCGTGCCGTCCTGTGTCGCCAGCAGCGTTGAAACCGGAGCAATGGGCACGTTGACGGGGCGTCCGGTCCCAACGTTGTTCACGCTAAATTGCGTATAGACAGCTCCATCGGACCCGATCGCACCGCCTGCCGTAATGGTGCCCGTGCCTTTCGCGACAAAGTAGTCACCGCTCAAAATGTTGCCGCCCGCTGTCACGGTCAGATTCCCGCCGCCCACTGTGACGGGTACGTTGCTGCTGTTCAAATACCATGTGGTCGGCAGCGATACAGCGAGATCGGTAATGTTGCCTCCCGAGCTCACGGAGACATTGCCGCCTACGCTCATCACGCCCTGGCCGAAGGCGCCAAAGTCGATTGACGTCTGATTAATCTGCGTGAAATTAGAGCCGCCGGTCTGGCTATTCTGCGTTACCGTCGGGTTGCCCGTAATTTGCATCCATTGCCACCAGAATTGACTGATGTTCGCACCCACCACCCCAGTGACTGAGCCGGTCGCATCAGTCGCGTTTTCAATGCCGGTGATATCGCCCTGAGCGTGAATGGAAATGTCGCCTGCAGAGTCGGGGTTGACCGTGGGGCTCACCAGAATGTCCGGAAGAGCTTGTGAAGTATTTCCCTTCACAATCGTTGCTGTATTGCCGATCGTTGTTCCCACCGCCGGTGCGCCTGCCGTGTAGATAACGCCCGGCGCGGTCGAGTCAAGCAATGCGAAGTTGTTGCCCGCGGCAATATCGATCGAACCGGTGCCGGTGCGGATCATCGTCGGAGCGAGCAGTGCCACGTTGTTCGTATCGACATAGGCAAAATGGCCATCGAGCGTCACGTCACCGCCGCCACCTGTTTTGAAAATGGACGCAGCCTGCACTGACAATGGATCAGCGCTGGCGAGATCGGCGCCGGACACTACCCGGAACGACGTGCTCGATCCGCCGTTGACCGATGCCGCTGCCAGTGGCAACGGATTGGCGGAATTAGCAATCGGCGACGGCGTGTTGTCGGTCACGCCAGGAATAGTGACACTGACAATCGATCCACCGCCGCCGCTGGCCGGTGTGCCACCCGTAATCAAAGCAACGGGCTGCGGGATGGGAGCAGCCGGTGGGGTGAGCGGTGAGAAAGAACTCCAGTTTGCGTCCAGATAGGACTCGTATTTCGATAGATAAGCGAGATACAGCGCCGGATTGGCTGCCTGATCCGCTGCCGACGGCGGTGCCGGGGCAGGAACTGCCGAACCGGAAATGTGTATTCTCGAAGCGATGTAAGCTGCGTTAATGCTCGTCGCTGACCCGATACCGGATATCTTTGCGGGCGCGAGGATGAAGTCCGCATAAGCCGCGTACAGCGCATAGTATTCTTTTATCTGCTCCGGATCGCCGCTTGTAAGTTGAACCGGTGCGGTATCGACACCGGCGTATTGCGGGTTTGGGCCGTTGACGCCGTAGTAGGCAAGCGTATTGTTGTAGGGGCCGGCGGTCTCGGTGCTGTAGTTGTTGGATACTGTGGCGAAATCCGTACGGTTGGGTGCGTAGACGCTAAACGATTGGCCGGCGGTCACCGGATTCGCGATCTGAAAGAACCCATCCGTCAAACTCGCATTCACCTGCACATCGTGCACCGCCCGGAACGTAATATCCGGCGCCTGCCCATTGAAGCGGAACGCCAGATTCGTCGGCGATGCGCCCGCGCCCAGATTCCAGTTCGTCAACACGGAGATATCGCCGTTGTTGATTGCCGTACTCGGGTTGTCGAGTTCAATGCCAGGCACGACATGGAAGTTCGCCACATTGGTCGTGGCGAACTGGGCCGCGACACCCGTCAGGCCATTCTCGACGAAGCTCATCAAGGTACCAGGCACTGCGGCGGTCGCATCGCCACCGACATAGCCATAGAAGCTCTGGTGATCGGCATTGGCCGTCGTCGGTGTGAAAAAGTCGTTTGTCAGATAGGTTTTCAGTTGCTGCGCGCTCGTCGGCGCGGCCAGCACGGTGCCACTCTGATCCGTCCACGTACCCGCAACCATGCCCGGTTGCCCCGCTCCCGCGACGCTATCGCCATACCATCCCGCCGGATCGACAATGCCGTCGAAATGCTTGGCACCCGTACTCGGATCAGTGGTGCTCCACACCGCGTACGCTTCCAGATTGACGCTGCGCGCATCCTTGATCTGCACGCCCGGTGCCAGCGTCACATTCACGCCGCCGTTATCCAGCAACGGCGCACGGAAGCTCACAGTGCCACCTGACAACCCACCCGCCGTACCGCCCGTGACATCAATCACCGCGTTGTTGCCGAACTTGATGACACCGGAATTCGCCGCGGAAATATTCTCGTAGCCGTAAGTCGGGTTCACCGTGACTGTGCTGCCCGGCGTACCGGTTGTGTCGATGACGATGGTGCCGCCGCGTTGCGTCGCGCTCGAACCAGTCGCAATGAGCGAGCCTTCGACATCCACTCCGCTCTTTCCATACAGACCGATCTGCCCGCCGGCAACACCCGCTGCATTGATCGTACCGAGAATCTGCACATTGCCGTTGTTCGGATCTTGTCCACCCGCCCCGCCATCCGCCGTCAACGCCACCTGATGCGCGGTCAGCGTATTCCCCGCCGACAAGGTCAGATTGCCCGCGCCCGCCTGCACTGAAATCGCGCTATTCACACCGCTCGATGCCAGCGTGTGCGCAAGACTGTCGAGATTCACCGCGCCGCCAGTGTCGAGCGAGAATGAGCCACCTGCGAAACCCGTCGCCGCGCCGCCTTTCAGCGTGCCATTCAGATTGACCACCTGCTGCGGCGCCGACAGCGTAAGACTGCCCGCTGCTCCACCACCGCTCGCACCTGAGAAGTCGAGCGTGGAGCCGCTCAGCACGTTCACCGATCCAGTATCGGCCGTAAGCGTGATCGCCCCGGCGGGCGCGTATTCGGTGACATCGAAGAACGCCTTCGAGACACCCGCTGAACTGACCGTCGCGCTGCTGCCAATAGTCAGATCACCGCTGGTCGCTTCGAGACTCACGTTTCCTGCAGGCGCAGCAATTTTCGCGTTGTCGTTAACCGTGCCGCCAATGAAGCTCCACGCGCCACCCAACGGCGTGTTCGTCAGCGCCGTGCCTGCTGCGCCATTGATTGTCAGCGCACCGCTCGTCTTCACGGTAGACGCGGAACTGGTATCCGCAAGATAGACCGGCGCGTTGAGCGTAACCGGCAGCGCGCCGAAATCGAATGTGCCGGTGTTCTGTCCGACGATGCCGCCCGTCGCGTTCATCGTCACGTTGCCAAAGCCGGACACGGTCTTGTTGCCCGTACCGAGGTCGATCTCCTTCGCGTTGACGGTCAGCGTGCCGCTGCCGCTCACACCGCTCGGAACCGGCGCGCCCGCTTCATTCGTGAACGCTATGGTCGCGCCATTGAGCGTGACCGAGCCACCATTGCTATCGAACGTACCCGCGCTCAGGTCGACGTTATTGCCGAACGTCGCATTGATATCGCCGACAAAGTTCATCGCCCCGAGACTGCGCAGCGTGAGTTGCTGCGCGTTTGCGAGTTGCGCAAGACCGGCCGCGCCAATCACGAAGCCAGGCAGGTTCGCGGCGGCAGCTCCAGTTGCATTGGTGAACGTGATGGAAGAACCGGCAGCAGTGATTGCCTTGCCCGACAGTTGCACGGTCGGGTCGACTTTCAGATCGCCCGACGAATCAAGCGTCAACGACTGCCCACCGGTGAGCGTCGCGCCGGCGCCGACGGTCAACACCCCGGTGCCGGACGTATCGAACCGCGAGACCGTCACGGACGCGCCGTTCGAGACGCGCAGCAGCGCCCCGTCGCCGGAAATGGCAGGCGTGCTCGTAGCACTGTTGGCGAGTTGGCCGATCGTGATCGGCACGTCTTTCGCCGCCGGATAATTGCCGCTCGCGGTAATCACGCTGCCCGCGTCCACGCGCAAGCCGTTCGCCGCGTTCGGGTCCGTGCCGGTTGGGTCGGTCTTCGTCACGAGCAGTACTTCAGGTCCACTCAACGCGCTCGACGCGTTGTTCGACACCACCACGCTGTCGGCGATCGGTGTAATCGTGATGCCACCGCTGGTCTGGGCCCGCGTGCCGCCGATCAGCAGACTGCCCGCGTTCAGCGAATCGAGATCGCTAGCGCCGATCTGTAGATAGCCCGCCAGCGCGGGGCCGCCGTTACCGGTGATCTGAATGTCCTTCGACGCGATGTCGACTTCGGCTGGCGCGCCGCCCGTTCCTGCCGCCGTGTTCAATGCCGCGCCGAGCGTCAGCGCGTTGATTGCGGCAAGCGCCAACTGGCCGCCGTCCACCGGCAGCAGCGGGGTTACCTTGCCGGCACTGCTCGCAAGCTGCGGGAAAAACTGATTCGCGCCGGTCAGCGTGTATTGCGAATACTGCTGCCACACCTTACCCGATTGCACATCGAACAGCGTAGGCGTGGCGCTGCGTGCGCCGCTGAGCGCATCAACGGAATAGCCGGCCACCATCGCCGTGCCGTCGGGAAGAATCTGCGCGGCGTTCGGCGTAACGGCTCCGCTCGCGCTCGCAAGCGTCACCCGGTAGGCGCCCGGCAAGGTGGCGTATTTGCCCGGCAGCAGCGTATAGACACCCACCGCCAATCCCGGCACGCCGGACAGATAAACGGATTGACCCACTGCACTGTTGAGGGCTGCCTGACCGACGCCCGCGCTGAGCGTCGTGGTGCTCACCGTGCCGTTCGCATTCGTCGACGGTTGCAGGCTCTGCGCGAACATCGGGTCGTACGCGGCGACCGGCGACTGCGCGCCCGGCAGGATCGCATAGACATTGCCGGCATTGGCGTTCACCGGCAACGCAACACCGCTCGCCGTGCTCGCGTAGCTCACGTTGTATTGCGACAGGACATCGCGGCTGCCGCCGGTGCCCGGCACCCACTCGGCAGCTTGCAGGTCGCCACCGCCAGAGAGGTCGATCGACGCGCCCGGGTTGAGCGCGACCTTGCTGCCATTCACGCCGATGAACTTTGCAGGCGGCGCGGTCAGGTCGGGCGCGGCGCTAAGGCTTGCGATTGGGTTGAACTGCCACTCCACGCCGTCGACGGTCGTGCCGAACGGAATGATCGCACCGTCATTGGAAACCGACGTTACGCTGCCATTGCCGAGCGTGACCGAGTCTGTCGCCACAATCGGAAGGCCGTTGAACTGCGTGACGGTCGTCGTGTTGGTCGGGTCGCCGACGCCGAACACCAGCGAGCCTGAAGGCGCACGCACCGTCCCCGATTGCACAATCTGGTTCGCGTCGACAATGAGACTGCCGCCGGCCGACAGCGGTACGCCAGACGTGCCGTTGGGGAGGAACGTAATCGTGGTCGGCACCGGTTTGCCGGTTGATGGATCATTCGGTCCAACCGCGTCGATAATGAATGTGCTGCCTGTAGAGGGATAGATATCCGCCGCTTTGAAAGTCAAGTTACCGGCGGTGTACAGTTCGCCGGCTTGAAGTGCGTTCGGCGAGCCGCTTGCATTACTCGCATTGGTCGAACTCATGCGGATATCGCCGCTGCTCGTGAAATTGGCTTGCCCGAAGTTGTTGAGCTGGAACTGGTTTTCCAGATCGATGAACGATGCGTTGACGTTGAGCGTACCGTCCGCAAGTGCTTTGACGGGCGTCAGATTCGTTTGGCTGGCCGTCCCGGTTAAGGATGCGCCGATCGACACATAGGGGGCGTCGATCGTGACCGTCGGCGCGCCGATTGTCTGGGTGCCTTTGGCAAGCACCGACGCAAGCGTCGAGCGTTTGGTCGAATCGGACGAGACGAGTGCAGCGAGCTGATCGCTGCTTAGCGCCACGATCTGACCCGATGCGATCGATACGGCACGGCCCAAACTCAAATCCACATTGCCGACGAACGCGACCGGTACGGGTGCAGTTCCGCTGCTTGAATTGCCCAGCGCCAGCGTGGAAATCCCTGAACCCTCCAGACGATCCACGGAGAACTGCAGCACGCCGCTTGGCGTCCCGTCGAATTCCTGCCCTGGAGCCAGGCCGGCCGGCACAAGCGTGCCGCTTTGTTGCAGCGCTATCAGGGACGCGCCCGGCGCCGTGAATTTAGGCCCGCCGCCCGGCTGACTGGCGTTGTTGACCGGCTGCTGTTGTGCGAGCAGCGTCAGCGTCCCGCCTTGCGCCTGCGCTGCACCCGGCTGCGCCTTCAGCGTGCCATCGAAGTACAGCGCACTGGACCCAACCAGCGTGATCGAGCCTGCATCGCTCCAGACGCTCTGCGGCGCGTACACCCCTGACGCCAACGGTTCGTCGAAGGTCGCCGACGCACCCGAGACGTTGATGGTCGACCCTGCCTGCGCGACGATCACACCGGAGTCGTTCGAGATGTTGACCGATCCACCCGCGAGCACCTTGCCGGTAGTCGGTACTGTCGTTGCAAGTCCGGTCTTGACCGGTGCAGCAAGCGGATTGATCAAGGCGACGCCGGACACGTCGAGCAGCGCATCCGCGCCGAGCCAGACAGACTTGGTCGGCGAAACGTCATTGCTGTTTGCAAGCTGGCCACTCTGCACATACGGCGACCCGGAAAACGTATCGCCGCTCAGCGTAATCGTGCCGCCCGGGGCAATGATCGATCCGAGAACCGTGACCTGCGCAGGCGAACCCAGACCGACGCTCGCGCCGGCGTCCGCATGAATCGAAGCACCCTCGCCGACTGTTACCGCACCGGTCACGCCCGTGTCCGTGTAGCTGGGCAGCACGTTGGATGGGCTCTGCCAGGACAGATAACTGCCGGCAGTCATCACCAAACTGGTCGGTTGACGATGGAACGGATCCAGCACGCTCAGCGTGGTCAAACCGTTCGCTCCGAGATCCGCGCCGCTCACGGCCTGCTGCAAGGCAACCGTGTTGGGTACGCGGTTCAACTGCGTAAGCGCCACGGTCGTGCCCGGCTCGATCGTGGCGTCATAGAAGGCATTCAGCACGTACTTGCCGAAGCCCTGCTGCGAAAAGAAGTTCGCCGGCAAAAACAGATCCCACGCGGGCGCCGCCGTTGGGTCACCTCCCACCTGGAAGCCCAATGCCTGCAGCGTCAACGTCCCACCGCCCGAGAAACCCTCGCTTTTGATCGTGCCGTCCATCGCGATGCTGCCCGTCGTGGGCTGCGAGCCGGGTAGCGTCAGCAGCGTCCCGGGTGTGCCGAACTGCGTGCCCGTGTAGGTCAGCAACGACACGTTGCCGCCGCGCCCCCGCGCGATGCCGTTCTGCATCAGCATCTGGCCATTAGCCAGCATTTCGCCGCCGCTCGACACGTCGAGCACGCTGCCTTGCTGCAGGTCGATTGAGCCGGTTACATCGGTGAAGCTCGGATTCGAGTTCGAGCCAGACCGCGCGCTCGTCTCCACCGTCGATAGCGTAATGCTCCCGCCGTTGATGAACTGGCTGTTGCCCGATGTGGTGCCGGGTGCGCTTTGGGTATCGTTGTTAACCCACTGCCCTGCAGCGCTGATCAGCGCATCGGGGCCAACGACGATGTTGCCGCTGCTGGAAATCGTAATCGTACCGGCCGGCGCAACCAGTTCCCCCAGCACATTGACCGTGCTGCCCTGCGCCGGGCTGTTCAGCGTAATCGAGCCACCGGGCTGCACCTTCAGTTGCGCGCCCTGCGCCACGACGATACCCTTGCCGCCGGTGCTATCTTCCGCGACGCTGACTTTCGCGAATCCACCGTTGCTCAACGTGTCGACCGGCACCACCTTTGTGGCAAGCACATTGTTCGGATCGGTGCTGGCGAGTGTGGCTAGCGCGGCCGTATTGAGCGGCGTGTCGTTCGAAAAGCCGGGCGTGAGACTGTCCAGCGACGGAGCACTGCCTTGAAGGATGACCGTACCCGATTCGCCGGTCGTCGACGAGAGCACCGCCCCTTGGGTCGCCTGAGCCCCGACCACGCCGAGTGTAAACGCCCCACCCGTCGGCTGCGCATTGCCTTGCACCTGCTTCGAGCCGCCGAACGCCTGCGCGCTGATATCGCCGTTGAGCACCATCGCGTCGGAGGCGAACACGTTGAGCGTGCCCGCATTGCCGCCGACGATGTAATCCGCCTGATACGCCCCACCGGTGAGCAGCGGGTTGCTCCAGGTATTTGTGACGTTCCAGCGCGGATGACGCTCGACGAACTGCCCCGCGACGCCCACATACGTATCCAACGGATTCGCCTGGCCAATCGGCACGATGGCGCCGTTCGCATCGACGAGGCGCGTGGTATTGAGAATGCCGCCGTCGTAATGGACATACCCGCCGTTCAGGTTCATCGACGAGCCGGACGCCGTCATCACCTGGGCGCCGGCCAGATCGATCGTGCCGCCATTGGTCAGCAGTTGATCGACCGAACGAGGAATCAGGCTCACGTAACCGGACAGATTCAGGATCGGACTGCCGACCCATTGCAATCCGTCGGCATTGGTGCCGGACAGTGTGCTGTCGAACACTACGTTCTTTAAACCGAACAGGAAGCTGTTGCGCAGCAAGGGCGAATCAGCCAGCTCGTTCTGACCGATCCGCGGCACGGTGACCAGCGTGGACGAGATCGGCAATTCGACATTCGCGAGACCCGAGACGTCGATGATTGCGCCCGTGTCGAGATAGATGCGGCCCGGGACCGACGTATCTCCGGCAGGCTGTCTGTCTCCCGCCACTTTTGGCGTAAGCGCCGTGATCGACACTGTCGATCCGGGCGCTTCGATCAATGAACCGGACTGCAACCAGACCGACCCCGCCTTCATCGCGATGCTGCCCGGCGTGAAGGTCGTGCCCGGGCTGGAGGTAGCGGTCGCGCCATCGGTGTCGGGCAGGACCGTGGTGAGCGAGCCGTTACCGAATGTCAGTTGACCCGCGCGGTTCGTGGGGTCGCCATTGGGTCCCGTCTGCACCAGCAATACACCGGGACCGGTGTAAGCGGTCCCGGTGGGCGTGTTCGCACTGTATTCGTCGACGGTCGAAATGGTGATGCTGCCCGGCTGGCTGACGCTCGTCGTCGTTCCCACCACCCCGTTCTGCGCGACGCTGCTGCCAAGCAGCGTAACGTTGCCGCGCGCCGCCTGCACGATACCGGTGTTCACCAGGCTGCCTACCGGCGTGACGTCGACCGAGTTGCCGTTGGTGGTCGGTACTCGCAGCGCCCCGGTCAATTCAGGCAGCAGCACCTGGGGGTTAGTCGGGTTCGGCGTCAATCCCACGCCGACGCCTGCGGCAAGTATCACCTGCCCGCCCGTCGCCGTGATGCTGCCGGCGTTGGTCACACTGGGTGCCGCCACCAGCACGAAGCCGCCGTCGCTGGCCGTGCCGTTCGTGGCTGTTGAAATCGACGCGCCAGGCGCGATCATCACGGCGCCAGGCGTTTGATACTGACCCGCGGTGGGATCGGTAACTGTATTGCCAAGCCCCAGTACTTCGTTCGGGCTTCTAGAGCCGCTCGCCTGCGGGTTGGATTGCCCA
The DNA here is from genome assembly GCF_902859805.1 of Paraburkholderia sediminicola. Taxonomy (GTDB): domain Bacteria; phylum Pseudomonadota; class Gammaproteobacteria; order Burkholderiales; family Burkholderiaceae; genus Paraburkholderia; species Paraburkholderia sediminicola. The sequence goes on from NZ_CADIKC010000001.1 coordinate 577,790, forward strand.
GCCTCCAGTCCCGCCAGCCCGCCCGACTGCTGCAAAAACAACACGTTGCTCTGTGCGATATCGGCAGGCGTCTGAATCAGATGGTTGTTCGTGTTCAGAAAATCCAGCGACGACGCCATCAACGAATGCACGTTCACCTGCGAACCCGCGCCGAACAGAATGCCGTTACGGTTGATCACATACACCGAGCCTTGCGCCTTGACGTTGCCTAGAATCTGGCTCGGCAGGCCGCTCGGATCGTTAATGCGGTTCAGCACGACCCAGTTGTTCGCGCCATTGGTTTGCGCGCCACTCGACTGGTCGAAGTTGAGCGTGGTCTGTTTGCCCACGTTCATGGTCTGCCACGTCACCACCGCATTCTGGCCGGTCTGCTTCACATCGACATTGACATGACCGCTGCTGTCGACACTCTGCTGCGGCCCGTTCGCATTGATCCACAGCACCGGATTAGAGGTATCGGTGTTCTGACTGATCAGGTTGCCGTTGCCGTCCTTCACAAAGCTCACGCCCGGCGCAACCTGCAGGCCGCCGGCACCCAGACCGTTCGGCACATTGCCCGCAGCGCCAGCCGCCGCAGCCGCCTGTTGCGCGGCGACTTGCGCGGCAATCACGGACGCGGCGCGACCCAGATTCTGAATGGACGGCTTGCTTGCCTGCAGCGCCTGCTGCGGCGACACACCCAGGTTCGGCACACCCGCGCCGCCCGCCGCGGCGTTGCCGCCGGCGGCCATGCGCGCGCCCAGTTGTCCAAGATTCACCATCCCTGCCGCATGCGCATTTGCCGCCGCGCCGGTCGCGATCATGATCGCAATTGCCTGGCAGATTGGCCGCAGGGCAATACGCGATGCTTCGCGCGCGCGTGATGAACGTGAACGATGATTGGGCACGCTAGCTTTCATTGTCTATTCCTGAGCACTCTTGACTTGACGACCGTCAGTACAGCGCAACGCTCAGCGCTTGTCCCCGAAACGGCCCCCCCGCATGCGGCACGCACGGCCGCATTGATCCACGGGAGCATAGGGATGCTGCGTGGCAGCGATATTTACGATGATCAGGACAATTGACAATGGGTTAAATGTACGTACCTTCTGTCACTCTGCGTTAATCAGAGCGCGGTGCGTTCAACCCCATATCAGCGACGGGTTCCGCGCGTTACGACGCACATCGATTCGCAAGTTGGCGTGCAACACGCGCGACGACCTCTTCCCAATCACCTGGCTTCTGTTGACGAAAAAGCCGTGCCTGCGGATACCACGGACTATCTTCGCGTTCGAGCAACCAGCGCCAATCGGGCACACCGGGCAGTAAAACCCAGAACGGTTTGCCGAGCGCGCCAGCGAGATGGATGACCGATGTATCGACAGAAATCACCAGATCGAGCGCATTCACCAACGCAGCCGTATCCGAAAAGTCCTTCAACTCGGTGCCGAAATGAATCAGACCGCTGTCTTGCAGCGACTGTGCGTCGCGCTCGCGCACGAACTGATGCAGGCTGAAAAAACTCGCGTGCTGCGTATAAAGCGGCGCCAGCATCTCCAGCGGCACGGATCGGTTCTGGTCGTTGTTGTGCGCCGGGTTGCCCGACCACGCGAGTCCGATTCTGAGCGTTCCGGGTCGCGCTGCGGCATCGACCTTGTCGGCCCATATGCGGCTGTTTTCCGCATCCGCTTGCAGATAAGGCGTGGAAGAGGGAATCGTGTCGAGTTGTGTGCCGAACGCGAACGGCACGCTCAACAGCGGGCATTGCAGATCGAACGACGGCAGCGGGTCACCCATTGAAACCACTTCGCTCGGACCATGCAGCGATTCCATCAATTGCGTTAATGCGCTGGGCACCTCGAGAATGACGCGAGCACCGCGTGCGGCAACCAGGCTTGCGTAGCGGCAAAACTGCAGCGTATCGCCATAACCCTGTTCGGCATGCAGCAACACCGTCTTTCCATCCACTGACGCATCGCCGCTCCACGACGGCTGCCGCTCATGACGCCGATGACGGGCAATCGACGGATCGCGCCAGCGGTTTTCGTGCTGCCGCCACCCTTCAGCGAAATCGCCCGTCAGCAGGCGGCAGAATGCCTCGGCCGCTTGCGCCGTGAACAGCGCGGGATCCAGCTCCTGTGCGCGCTGAAAGCACGTGATCGCCTCCGCGTGCCGCTGCAACTGCTGCAACGAGAGACCGCGCATGTACCACGCATGCCCCGTGTCGGTCGGCGATACAAGCGCCTGTTCGTAGCTGTCGAGCGCGTCGTCATGGCGACCCAGTTGCTGCAGGACGTTGCCACGGCTCCAATAGAGTTCAGCGCTCGGCCCGGCAGCCAGCGCACGATCGTAGCTTTCGAGCGCGTCGGCGTGACGCGCCATCAGATGCAGCGCGACGCCACGGTTGTTGCTTGCGGCGTCGAGGCCCGGCGCGCGTGCCAGTGCGCTGTCGAAGGCAACGAGCGCATCGGCATGCCGTTTCATACCTTCAAGTGCATTGCCCCGGCCGAGCCACGCGAGCGCATGATCCGGTTCCAGCGCAAGCAAGCGATCGCAGCGCGCGAGCAATGCGTCGTAGCGGTGCAGATTGTCGAGCACCACGCAACCGTTGTAGAGCGCAGCGACGTCATGCGGATTCGCTTCAAGTATCTCGTCGTAGCATGCAAGCGCGTCTTCTTCCCGGCCCAGTAACTGCAGTACGCCGCCACACGCCAGCAATACGTCGACCGTCTTCGGGCGAATCACGAGCGCAGTGCGATAAGCCTGCAATGCGCGGTCGCATTGTCCGAGGTCGCGCCACGCGTGCGCACTGTTCAGATGCGTGGCGTATTCGTTGGGCGTCAACGCGAGCGCGCGGTCGTAGCTGATCAACGCGTCAGCCGGACGGTTCAGCGCGCGCAGCACGTTGCCGCGATTGCTCCACGCTTCCGGCAGCGCGCTCGACACGGCGAGCGCCGCGTCATACGCACTCAACGCTTCCAGATACTGCTGAAGCGCCAGTTTCACGTTGCCAAGCGCCACCAGCGCCGGCGCAAGCCGTGGTTCGAGTCGTAGCGCGCGATCGAGCACCGCCAGCGCCTCGTCATTGCGGCCGAGCCGCACCAGGACCGCGCCGTGGTTGGCCAAGGCCCATCCATAGCCCAGCCCGAGACTGAGCGAGCGCGCAATCAACGGCTCGGCCGCCTCCGCCTCGCCATTGTGTAAATGCGCGACGCCTAGCAGATGCAACGCGTAGGCGTTCGCGGGGTCGATGGCAAGCACGGCACGATACCCATGTTGCGCTTCCGCCAGTTTCCCGCGTTCGTGCTGGCCTCGTGCGAACTGCAGCATATGATCGATGACCGGTTGTCCCGGCATCGCAGCTTGCGGCGCTAGCGCTTCCGCGTGTTTGAATAGCATAGGCTCACCCGTGCGGTGATACGTTAGTCGACACCACAGATCGCAGCGCTTCGCTCACGCGCGGCAGCACGTTGCTCCAATCGCCCGGCCCCGGCTGCCGGAACAGCCGCATACGCGGATACCACGGACTGTCATCGCGATCGAACAGCCAGCGCCAATCCGGCCAGTGCGGCAGCAATACCCAGCAAGGCTTACCGAGCGCACCGGCCAGATGGGCAACCGACGTGTCGACGCTCAAAACCAAATCCGTGAGTTCGATCAGCGCCGCCGTATCGGAGAAGTCACGCACCTCGTCGCCGAAGTACGCAACGCCGAGTGAATCGAGCACTGCCCGATCATCGTCACTCAGCGGCTTTTGCAAACTGATCCATTCGTACGCATCCGTGAGTACGGGCCGCAACTGTTCCAGCGCGATCGAGCGGTTGTGGTCGTCGAGATGCTTGGGGTTGCCTGCCCAGACAATGCCGACCCGCGGACGGCTCGCGGTGCCGAGTCGTGCACGCCACTTGTCGACGAGCACCGGATCGGCCTGCAAATACGGCGGCCCCGACGGGATGGCGTCGAGCTCCGTGTGAAAGGCGCGCGGCAGACTGAGCAACGGACAGTGCAGATCGAAGATCGGCAACACGTCGCCTTGCGCGACCAGTTCGTCGACACCATCGAGCCCGCGAAGCAGCGACTTCAATGCCGGCTGAACTTCGAGAATGACATGCGCGCCCAGCGCTTTGACAAGCGGCGCATAGCGGCAAAACTGCATCGTGTCGCCGAAGCCCTGCTCCGCGTGGAGCAGGATCCGCTGACCAGCAAGCGATTGAGTACCGTCCCATGTGGGATGGGCGAAGTCGCGTTTTTGCGAGCCGACCTGCGGCTCGCGCCAGCGCCATTCATATTCCGGCCAGCCGCGTGCGAAATCACCGGTGATCAGATAAACGAAGGCCTGCGAAAAATGCGTATCGACATCGTCCGGATCGATTTCGAGTACCCGTTCGAACGCTTCCAATGCTTCGCGATGGCGCTTCATCACCCGCAGCGTATTGCCGCGCTGAAAGACCACCATCCGCTCTCGCGGCGCAAGCGCCACGGCACGATCATGCGCAACCAGCGAGTCTTCATATCGCAATAGCCGGTGCAGCACGATCGCGTAACTGGACCATGCCGGGCCATACTCCGAATCCAGTGCAAGCGCGCGTTCGCTGCTTTGCAACGCGTCCTCGATTCGACGAAGCTGACACAACACGCGCGTGCGGTTGCACAGCGTCTCGATCGAGTCCGGCTCGATCTGCAGCGCGGCGTCATAGCTCGCCAGCGCCGCATCGAACTGCAACAACTTCTGTTGCGCATTACCGCGGTTGGCGAGCGCCTTCGCGTGGTCCGGTTGCAGTGCAAGCACCCGCTCGCAGCGCACCGTCGCTTCGTCGTAGCGCCTCAGGCGCTCCAGCACGACTGAGCTGTTGTACAACGCGTCGATGTAATCGGGTTGCCACGCGATCGACTCGTTGAGGCCCGCCAGCGCCTCGGGCAATCTGCCGAGATCCGCCAGCGTCATGCCGCGCAGGAATAGCAAACGTGCGTTGCCAGGCGAGATCGCCAGCGCGCGCTCGCAGTGGTCGAGCGCTGCTTCGCTGCGTCCCATTTGCCTGAGCACATCGGCGCAATACCCCAATACCTCCAATGACGCCGGCTGCACCGCGCGCGCCCGCTCGAACGACGCCAGTGCCTCCGGCGCGCGTCCCAACGTGAGCGCGACTGCGCCGTGGCGGCATAGCGCGTCGACCAGCGTCGGCGCAACCTTCAGCACATGGTCCCACGCCGCTAGCGCCTCATCGAACCGTGTCATTTCTTCCAGCAGACTCGCGCGTTGGGCCAGTGCACGCAGATGCGCCGGGTTGAGCGTCACCGCTTCGGTCAGACAGTTCAACGCCTCGTCGCGACGTCCCAGGCTCGTCAGCACAGAAGCGCGATTGGCGAGCGCTAACGCAGTGGGAGCAAGGTCGATGGCGCGTTTCAACGACGCGTCGGCTTCTTCGGCCCTGCTCTGCTGGAACTGCAAGACGCCGAGGCCGTGCCATGCCTGTGCGTGATCGGGCGAGTCGGCTAGCACGACGCGGTAGCCGCTTTCCGCCTCCGCGAAACTCCCGCGTTCGTGAGCTGCATGTGCGGCGCTGAACAGGTCTTGTGTGGCCGCACGGTGCCCGCTGACCGGCGCGTTCGCTGCCACGTCAGCGTCCATGGCGAAGGCTCGCAGTGTCGTCAATCGTTCGCGACGTTGCTTCACGCAGCGCGTTTTTGACGGACTCGATTGCCGAAGCCCAGTCTCCCGGTTTGCCTTGGCGGAATAGACGCGCCGTTGGATACCACGGGCTGTCGGTTCTGTCGCTCAGCCAGCGCCAGTCGGAAGGCTCAGACAGCAGCAGCCATACCGGCCGGCCCAATGCACCCGCCAGATGCGCGACGCCGGTATCGACCGCAATGACGAGATCGAGAGCGCTCACCAGCGCGGCCGTGTCGGAGAAGTCACGGATTTCGTTGGCCAGGTTGCTCAACGGCAGCGTGGCAAGATCAGCCTTGTCTTCATCCCGCACCAGCTTTTGCAGACTGATCCAGTCGACGTCCGGCGCCGACTTCACGAGCGGCGCCAGACTCGCCAGACGGATCGAGCGATTCCGGTCGTTCAGATGCTGCGGATTGCCGGACCATACGACACCTACGCGCATCCGGCGATCATCGCCCAGTAGTTGTCGCCACTTTTCCACCATCTTGGGATCGGCGGCAAGATACGGCGTGTGTGCAGGCAGCGTCGTGAGATCAGTGCCGAGTGCTAGCGGCACGCTAAGCAGCGGGCAATGGAAATCGTACGGCGGCAAAGGCTCGCCTTTCGAGAAAATCTGTGAGGGACCCCGCAATGACGGCATCAGCAGCCGCAACGCAGGTTGCACCTCGAGCAATACCTTCGCTCCGCGCGCCACGATAGGCTCCACGAAACGGCAGAACTGCAACGTGTCGCCAAAACCTTGCTCCGCGTGCAGCAGGATGGTTTTTCCGTTCAGGTCCTCGGCACCCGACCAGCGCGGCGCAGTCAGGTCGTGGCGCGCGTCCTTCGAGGCTGGGTCGCGCCAGCGCCATTCGTATTCGCTCCAACCGCGCTCGAAGTCACCCTGACGCAAATAGACGAAAGCGCGCGCGCCGTGGGCATCGAAGTGTTCGGGTTCGAGCGCAAGCGCCCGCTCGTAGGCTTCTAATGCTTCGCCAGGTTTCGCTACGTTCAGCAATACGTTGCCCCGGTTCAACCACGCAATCGTCGAGCGCGGGTCGATTTCCAGCATGCGTTCATTAGCCGCCAATGCCTCGTCGAAACGCTGCAGATCCTGCAGCACGTTGCCGCGATTACCCCATGCCGCAGCGAATGAAGGCTCGATGGCGAGAACCTGGTCGAGGTTGGTGAGTGCTTCGTCGTAGCGCCCCAGGTGCCGCAGCGCTGTGCTGCGGTTGCATCGCATGCTTGTGGATTGCGGATCGAGCAAAAGTGCGGCGTCGTAGTCGGTCAGCGCCGACTTGTAGTCCTTCAATGCAAGCCGCGCGTTCGCCCGGGTTGCCAGCGCCCTCGCGTGTTGTGCTTGCAAGGCAAGCACACGGTCGCACCGCGCCACGACTTCCTGCACGTGGCCGAGATGCTCGAGCGCCACGGCGCTGTTGTAGAGCGCGTCGATGAGATCCGGCTGTCCGGCGATCGCTTCGTTGAAACTCGCCAACGCCTCCCGCGCACGCCCCATGTCGATCAGCAGCATGCCGCGCATGTTCAGAATGGCCGGGTGGTTGGGCGCGATCTCCAGCGCGCGATCATAAGCGCCCAGCGCTTCGGCATGCCGGCCCTGCAACTTGAGCACGTTGCCGCGATTGGCGTGCGATTCGAAGGAACGCGGATCGACTGTCAAGGCTGCCGCATAGGTATCCAGCGCCTCCTGATAGCGGCCAAGCACGCGCAACGCACTGCCGCGGTTGCATAAGGCATCGAGTGTCATCGGCGCGACGGCCAGGGTCTGGTCGTAGGCGGCAACGGCTTCCTCGTAACGCCCCGCTTCGATCAGCGTGTTGCCACGGCGCACCAGCGCGTGCAAATCGCGTGGATCAAGCTTGAGGGCCGCGTCGAAACATGCCAGTGCTTCGTCGATCTGTCCGCCGGCGGCGAGGATGGAGCCGAGATTGGCGAGTGCGAGCGGTTGCGGCATGAGCTGCGTCGAGCGGCGCAGCAGTGTCAGCGCGCGCTCAGGTTGTCCCTGCTGCGCGTGAAGCACGCCGTATAGATGTAAGGCTTCCGCGTCGTCCGGCTGGTCGGCGAGCAACGTTTCGTAGGCCCGTTTCGCTTCGTCGAGGCGACCGCCTTCGTGCAGAAGCGTCGCCTGCACGAGCGTCATGCGAGGTTCAGCATAACCGGTAGCCGCCGCTTCGCCCGCCGTCGTTTCGTGAATCCGCGCGTTTGCCGGCGCCGGCTGGATCGCCACGCCTTGCTGTGCGTTTTGCATTGTTTGCCTCGCTATCGCGGTGTGCCCGTGGCTGCCCTTGCGTAGCAGCTTTATACGGAGATCAGGGAGATCGGCCCACTCGACCCATTGGACCCGTTCGACCTGCAGGGCCATTGCTCGTCGACAGAGATTAGCCGAGCTCGCATAACGGGCGTGTGACGCAAGGTACGGACACCTGCGGTATTGCGGCTCAAAATGGGGCCGCACGTTGTTCAGTACATTTCGACATGCAGCAGGCACATCTCAGCGCTACATTCAAGGCGTCCTGGCGCGAGGAGGCCAATCCTTTGCGTTCACAGAAAGCAAACCGCCTCGACACGCGTCGAAACAAACGTGCTTTTTCGCACGACGTATTGCAGCAGCACGTATTGATCCAATATCACGGCCTATGTCCCTACTACGCGACGCGACAGTGAAACGAAGAGGCCGGCGCGCTTCTGGTTTTACGCTGATCGAAGTGCTGATCGCGTTGGCGATTGTGGCTATCGCGCTGGGTGCCACGCTGAGAGCGATCGGTTCGCTGAGCATCAACACCGAAGCCGCGCGCGCGCGGATGCTCGCGCTGTGGAGCGCGGACAATGCATTGAGTGAACTGGCGATCTCGCAGCAATGGCCCGACCCGGGCCGCCGCGTTTTTGCATGCCCGCAAGGCGGGCAGACGTTTATTTGCCGCGAGACGGTTGTGCAATCGGAAACGCCGTCCATTCGCGCGGTGACCGTTGCGGTGTATCGCGACACTTCGAGCAATGCGGAACTCGCCGCCATGGCGACGGCGCTTCAGCATGAATCACGTTAAGCCCATGAGCCACGCGAACCTTCGGAAGCATCGAAGCCGCCGCGCGCGGCAGTCGGCGTTCACGTTGATAGAAATGCTGGTGGCGATCGCGCTGCTCGCACTGGTCGCCGTCTTATGCTGGCGAGGTCTCGACGCCACGATTCGCACCCGCGAGGATGTCGTCGGGCACCTCGCTCGCACACGTAATCTCGCGCGTTATTTCTCCCAGCTTCAATTCGATACGCTGAACATGGCGACCCCGCAGGAAATCGGCGGCGCGCCGCTGCGAATCCGGCCGAACGAGCTGGTTATCGCGCGCCATCTCGGAGTCGGCGCCGGCCCAACACGATTGCAGATCGTGCGCTATCAACTCAAGAATCACCAGTTGATACGCAGCGCATCAGCGCCGCTCTCCACGCTTACTGAAGTGAAGGATGCGGCCCAGAACATGGACGGCTTCGCCGGGGTCGTCGCGATGGACGATGTGCGGTCAATGAACGTGTTCGTGTGGATGGCGCCAGTGTGGACCGATCAGCAGCAGGTCATCGCCAATGCTTATGCGCGATTTCTCACGCAATATGCGGTCGGGACGAACAGCACGGTCGGCATGCCGCTGCCGCGCGGCATACGATTTTCAATCTCGACGGGTAGCCCTGCGGCTGCGTTTGTCAGAACCATGCCGCTCGCGCAGTGACCGACTAGCGGAATCCATCGCGCCCGGAGCGGTGCATGCGACGCGTCATGACTGCCGCTGCCGCCGCTACCTCCGCCTGCACAATCCTGCGCGATTCAGGGCGCGACGTGCCCCGCAAGCGTGCTTTGCTGCGCGGCGATCAACTGCCGCGCGATGTCCCACGCGGTCATCGCCGAATCGGGATTCCCCGAAATCTGCGCGGTCACGGTGGCGCCGTCCACCAGGATCAGCAACTGCGCCGCGAGCCGCGCCGCCACTGCCGGCTCGAACATGTCCGCGAGCAACTCACCTAGCAACGCCGTCACGTGCTCCTTCTGGGCGGCGGACGCGCGATGGATCGCATCGCCATGATCCGGAAACTCCGAGGCGGCGTTAATGAACATGCAGCCGCAAAACGTCGCCTCCTTGAACCACGTTTCATGCCAGAGAAACACCGCCTTGATGCGTTCCAGCGGTTGTTCATAGCCGTTCACAAACGCGCGCAGGGAGTCGGCTGCACTTTCTTCACGCTGCTTGAGGACAGCCAGAACGAGTTCGGACTTCGACGCGAAGTGGTTATAGAGCGTCATCTTCGCGACGCCCGATTCCGTGATGATTCGATCGACGCCTACAGCGTGGTATCCCTCTTTCGAGAACAACTCGGTGGCTTTGTCGATCAACTGTTGCCGCTTGCCCGAAGGCGTCTTTTGCGTCAGTGACATTCTTCAATGAGTAGATACGGTGGGCCCGGGCGAGATACCTGAGTTCACTTGGCGCCCATTGCCTCAGCCATGGCCAGATGGGATTCGGACAGCAAATGTACCGCGCTGCCCATTTCACACGAGTGAATCTGTAAATCGACTTGCGCGATGCTGGTGTTCATTTCGATGTCTTTCAGCTTGCCGATCAACTCTGCCCATTGCTCGATAGATACGAGGCACGCAACGGGCCTTTGATGCCGCATCACGATCAACGGCCGCGCGCAGGCGTCGCGCAGGGCCTTCGACGGATTCTTGCTTAGATCACGTGTGGTGATGGACAGTGCACCGAGTGTCGCCAGATTTTCCATGTCAGCCCTCTCAGCAATTCACCGGCAGCAGCCAACGGATCTCGTCGCCTGCCGTGGCGTTTGCTTATGTGTGTTCTGATTTGTGCGCGGGGCGTTGCCGTCCGTTACCCGGTAAGGCGCGGTAATGAAATGGAACAACGCCGAGGCATTCTATACAGATGGGTCTGTTTAAGCGACAGGCAATGTTGAGATTTTCGTTGAATTATTTTTTGCAATTTGCTTTCTATATGCCTTCAGTTCTGGATGCCTCGTTAGAGAAAACACATAGTGGGAATCTGGCGTTCCGGCATCCCCCTGGCCTGCGTTCCAGTCCTCGGTTGTACGAACAATTTTTCATCCGGATGTCATGACAGTGGCGGCTTTGCTGGGGCTGCCACACTGCTGTCATGGCCGCGCCATAACAACGGGTCACCCTGAACATGAGCTGTTCCGTCCTCACCCAGGAGACATGCCATGTTGACCGCCCGCGTTGGAATCGTGTCGCAATCCGCCGCCGTACCTTACAGCGATGTCGTCCGTGTCGCGCAGGCCCTCAACCTGCAGATCAGCCGCGATCTCGCACCGATCTGGAATGTGTCGGGCACCGTTGTCGCGCTCGAGTCCACCGACCATCTCGATCCAGGCGTCTGGCCGGTTTACGTGGTGGACGAGGTTCAGGCGGGCGCCGCCGGATTTCACCTGACCGAGCACAACCAGCCGTTCGCGGTTGTCCTGGCCGGCAATACATGGTCGCTGTCGGCGAGTCACGAGATACTCGAAATGCTGGTCGATCCAGGCGGCAACCGCCTCACCGCGGCCAATGCGGTGACGATCATCGACAACGAAGTGCAGGACGGTGACGGCAAGGTCGAATATCTGGTCGAGATATGCGATCCGCCCGAAGACGCAACCTGCGCCTATCTGATCGACGACGTGCTGGTCTCGGACTTCTACACGCCTAACTATTTCGACCCTGCCGGCACGTCGGGCGCACGCTACAGTTTCAGCGGCAAGATCACGCGGCCTCGCCAGGTGCTGCCTAATGGCTACCTCACCTGGTTCAACCCGCAGAACAACAAGCTGCAGCAGGTCAGGCATTTCGGCGCGCCCGAAATTGTCGATCTCGCATCCGGGCAACCCGGTGGCGGATCGCTGACGGGCGGACGGTCGCTGCGCAGCTTCGTCGACGGCCTCACGCAGTTGCCTCAGCCGCTCTCGCAATTGAAAGCGAGCGCGCCGGCGGTGGAACGGCGAGACGCGCGCCGCATGATATTCGCCAGTGCGTTGCCAACCGGCGCGGCCCTTTTCTCGGCGGCGCTCGCTCGCCTCAAGACGGACCCTGCCGGCACCGCCGGTGCGAAACAGGAAACTGAGGAAACCCAGGCAATCAACATTCGGACCATGCTCGACACGCACGCCGACTCGTTCCGGCAAGCAGGTGTGCTGTCCGTGCGTAGCGGCTTGCAATGGCCGGCGCCTGGACGCGCTGTCATGCCAGCCATTGTCGTCACCGTGGCGGCGGACAAGCTCACAGCACTGCAAGCCGCGCTGCCGAAGCAGATCGACGGCGTACCCGTCGATGTACGCGCTGCCGACGCCATGGAATCGATGCAGGCGCTAGACCCCTCGCGATATTGCGCACTGGCTGAAGCTCGCCATGAACTGCGGCAACCCGATTTCGCGGACCAGGTGTTCTTCGACGGACAGGGCAACGCACTCGCAAGTCCGCCTGCGCCGCTCCAGGCGTTCGTCGCTGCCCGTGCGCGCAAGGAGCAGATTCCGTACGTACCGGCGCCGGACGCGAGTCTCGATGCAGTGACGGAACAGGTCTCGCTGGTGCTGCACGTCAGTCCCGATGCCGGATGGGCGGAGCTATCGAGTTTCATCGCCGGCGTTCGCAAAGAACTGGTGGTGGGCATGTACGACTTCACATCGGAGCACATTCTCGCTGCTGTCAAATCCGCGTTTGCCGGAGACCAGAAGCTGACGCTTACGCTCGACCATCCCGCGAAGAATCCCACGGCCGACCAGACCGATGAGCAAACCCAGGACGATCTCTCGGCCAAGCTCGGCGAGCGCTTCGCCGGCACCTGGGCGCTCACCAATGCCGATCCGAAAGCCCCTGTCTGGATCTATCCGAACGCGTATCACATCAAGGTCGCGGTGCGCGAAGACGATACCTTCTGGCTCTCTTCGGGCAACTGGAACAACAGCAATCAGCCGGAGATCGATCTGTCGGACGTGGCAGCCGCGCGCAAGCTCGCCGAGAAGAGCGATCGGGACTGGCATGTGATCGTCACGAGCAAGGCGTTGGCGAGCACGTTTCGCGCGTTCCTGGAGAATGACTATAAGGTCTCTCACGACGCGATAACTCAAGCCCGGGCAATGGGGATGGATATTCCCGGAGCCGGGACCGCCGCGCTCGACGTTCCAATCGAAGCGTTTGCAGCCGGCAAGGCCCCGCGCCAGTTCTTTGCGCCGAAGACGTTGAGCGATACCGTACAGATCCAGCCGCTACTCACGCCCGATAACTATCAACCGCATGTTCAGACGCTCATCGAGTCCACCCAGCAGCGCTTCTACATGCAGACCCAATATATCCATCCGAGCGGACGCCCGGACGATGCGCAACATGACGCGTTGATTGCGGCGGTGAAGGCGCTCATCGACCGCAAACTCGACGTGCGTCTCATCACCAGTCAGTTCCAGAACGACGCATGGGTCGAGAAGCTGGTCGCGGCGGGCGTGCCGTCGTCGGTGCTGCGCCGGCAGGCGAACGTTCACAACAAAGGAATCGTGGTCGACGGAAATGTCGTCATGGTCAGCAGTCAGAACTGGTCGGCGGACGGCACGCTGCGCAATCGCGATGCGGGCCTGATCATTCATAGCGCGGATGCCGCGGCTTACTTCGAGCAGATTTTCCTGCACGACTGGAATTATCTGGCTTCGCCGGTGGGCAGCTAAGGGGCCTTGCGAAGCGCGCGTGTGCGGTTGTGAAAACAGCATTGCAAAACGGAAGCGGCACAACGTGGCAGTAATCACGCCACGTTGTGCCGCATCGCGCGCTGAGTCCTAGCCGAGCTATCAGTCGAGCGCGAGCAGTCGCTCGTAAAGCGCGTCATAGTAAGCGGCACACGTATTCAGACGCCATTGCGCGCCCGCATAGATGTCGTCCATTTGCGAAGGGAACTTGGTGGCGAGCGGCACGATGACGTTCGACAGCCAGCCCTCCGCGTGCACCACGTCGATGGAGACGTGTTCGTCGTAGTACTCGAGCTCGCCCGCTCCACCCAGGCCGAGCCGCCGGCATCCGCGCGTGAGTTTTTCGTATTGCGTCGGATCGAGCAACTCAGTCACGGCCATCACGCCCAGCGACTTCAGACCCTGGCTGCGATTCAGGCCCGTCATCATGAACAGGTTGTAGCCGGCCAGCCCCTGCCAGCCGAGCAAAGACGCGTGATCGTCGTCGGCATGAGGAATGTCCACGGTCTGCAACAGGTGGCGGAACAGCGTGACGTGGCTTCGCTGAGGATCGCCCTTGCCCGCTTCGTCCCAGAAGTTCTGCGACAGCTCACCGCGCACGGAAGGGTCCGAGCCCAGCAATGCGAGAACGATCAGATCGAAGAAACGGATATTGAGCGCGCTGTCGCTGCGAAAGAACGCAGACAGTTGCGCTCGCGTGGCGTCTTTCTCAAGGAAATCGAATAGCGGATGCTTTGACGCGCGATGCTGCGCCGATACCGCGCGGATGGCGTCGGTCAGGTCATGTGCGGAGTGCACGTTGGCGTCGAGCCGCGTCGTGTGTAGCGCTTCGGACGCAAGCCAGCGTCGTTCGATCGCGCCACGCAGACGGGTCAGATAGGGATTGAACTGGTTCACGCACCGCTTGCTTCCGGCCGGTGCGACGTGGAGTTCATACAGCGCGAAAAGCGTGGCATGCACGTCCGCCAGCGCATCGTCCTCCCTACGCGCGAACGCGGCCTCGATCGCCTCATCGGCTCGTTGCAGCAGCGCGGCGAATTCCTGGGGATGTACGTCGAAATGCAACTCCAGCGCGGAATCTTCAAGCATCGCGCGAATTACGGACGAAAGATCTTCTGCTTCCGCCAGATGCATCGAGATGGGTAGTGACGACGAATCACGGAAAGGCGAACGGATCGCGTGTTCCGATTCGGCATGGACGCTAAACATGGGGATACCCCGGCTAGACTGTTATCTGTGCACCCGCGCGGTATCGCGATGGATGGCCTGACGCGATGTCAGGCTGACATTGGCGTGCAGTAAGCGTCAGTGCTTACAGATTGTGTCGTCGCCGCGTTGCGTTCGCGTGTCTAAATGTACTTACAACGGGATTGCGTTCCCTGTGCGCGTGCACCGGCCCGTGCGTCTCTCGTGCACGGCCCGGCCAACGTGCATGGCAGGTGCGCTGGGAAGCGGCTGGCAGGCCGGCGTAATTTGTCCGTCACCCGCCAGCAATATGGCGATGTCATGATGATGCTTCGTACCCGCCCCTGCGGCTCGAGAACTTGCAGCCGGATGCGCTGCAGTCCGACACCGCCCGGGCGGGCACGCCTCCCGCCAAAACTTGCATCGAACCACGATGCCGGGTTTAGCCCTTCGCGGGACGCCCCGTCTTTACCGTTTCAAGCGACGACACCGCGGCCAGCAGGCGCTGCGCCGAAGCCGACTCGAGCATCATCAGGCCTGCGCGCAACAGTTCGCTCTTCTTCACCGGCACGCCGGCGTCGAGGCACTTCTGCTTGAGCGACGCGATCATGTCGTAGTCCGACTTCGGCATCGTGAAGCTGTCGCGCACGACTTTTTCTTTCTTCGGCTGCTTGGCTTTCTTCGCTTCCGGAGCGCTGGCAGGCGCGGCTTCCGCAGTTGCGGAACGCTTCGGCTTGGCTGCTTTCTTCGTGGTTTGCGCCGCTTCGGCAGTGGCCGCGGGCTTGGTCTTGGGGGCTTTTTCGACGACAGGCTTGGCTTCCGCTGCTGCCGAGGACTTCGCTTTAGCGGCCTTCTTGACGACAGGGGCCGCTTCCGCAGTTGCCGAGCGCTTTGCTTTGGCTGGTTTCTTGACGGCGGCCTTCGCTTCCGCAGTCGCCGCGCGCTTCACTTTCTTGGCAGCTTTCTTGACGACAGGCTTTGCTTCCGCGGCGGCCGCGCGCTTCGCTTTGGACGCTTTTTCGACGGCAGGCGCCGCTTGCTCCGGCTGCTCCGCCGCGACTGCCGGCTCGGCGCCATCTACTGCGTGCTTCGACGAGCTCTTGGGGAAGTGGAACGCCTTCTTGGTGTGCTCTTTCGTAACGGGTGTTGTCATGTGGTCTCTCCGTGTTGATAACCGTATAAACAGTATATACCGTTTATTTTGCTATCGGACATGGAGCGCCATAGGCTGCCGTATCAGCAATCGACTTGCACATTGAAGGAAATAACGCTGATCGCCGCGGCGCGATGCTGCCATGCAACGCGCCGCGGTCAAGGCGGTACAGCTTACTTCAGACGCGCTTGCAACTCGTTGGCAAGCTGCCTCGTTGCAGCCTTGGTCGGCGCGTCGTTGGCGAGCGCGTTAAGCAAGCCAAAGTCGTGGATCGTGCCGTTGTAGCGAACTATCGTGACTTCGTCGCCCGCTGTATCGAGCTTGCGGCCATAGGCCTCGCCTTCATCGCGCAGTACGTCGAACTGCGCGACCTGAATGAGCGCCGGCGGCAGCCCCTTCAACTGCTCCACCGACGCGCGCAGCGGCGACGCGTAGATCTCATTACGCTGCTTCGGATCCTTGGTGTAGGCGTCCCAGAACCACTTCATCATCGGCCGGGTGAGGAAGTGGCCTTCCGGATAGGCGTTGTACGAGCCGTCGCTGAAATTGTTGTCCGTCACCGGCCACATCAGGCCTTGAAAGCGGATTGCGGGACCCTGCTTGTTCTTCGCCATCAGGGATACAACCGCGGCCATGTTGCCGCCGACGCTGTTGCCCACTACTGCGAGGCGGCTGCCGTCCACGCCGATTTCATTGCCGTGTTCCGCGACCCATCTGGTGGCCGCGTACGCCTGATTGATCGCCACCGGATAACGCGCTTCGGGCGACGGCGTGTAATTGACAAACACCGCCACGGCCCCGGATTGCACGACGAGGTCACGCACCAGCCGCTCGTGCGTCTGGAAATCGCCAAGGATCCAACCGCCGCCGTGGAAGAACATGAACACCGGCAACGTACCCGTTGCGCCTTGCGGCCGTACGATCGTGATCGGCACGCTGATGCCGTCCTGCTCGATGGTCTTGTTCGACACATCGATGCCGGACAGATCGACCTTCACGCTGTTCTGCGCGCTAACCAGCACCTGACGCGCCTGCGCCGGTGTCAATGTGTTGATTGCCGGTCCTGTGCCGCTGTTCAACGCATGCAGGAACTGGCTGGTCACCAGATCGGGCGAGGCGGACGTTGCCGGGCTTGCGGCGATGGCGAGGGTCGCGCTGGTTGCAAGTACGGCGGCCAGCAGCAAAGGCTTGAAGGTCTTCATGATTTTTTCCAGGTTTGTAACGGTGAGAGGCTGAGGCTTAGACGATCGTCAGGGTGACGTCGATGTTGCCGCGGGTCGCGTTCGAGTAAGGGCAAACGACGTGCGCCTTGTCGACCAGTGTTTGCGCCGCTTCGCGCGGCATGCCGGGCAGCGAGATCTTCAGTTCCACTTCAATGCCAAAACCATTCGGGATCGCGCCGATGCCGACGCTGCCGTCGATCGAGACGTCCGCGGGGATGGCGATCTTGTCGCGGGCGGCGACGAATTTCATCGCGCCGAGGAAACAGGCGCTATAGCCGGCCGCGAAGAGCTGTTCCGGATTGGCGCCCTCGCCGCCCGCGCCGCCCAGTTCTTTCGGCGTGGTCAGCTTGAAATCGAGGTTGCCTGCGGGCACCACGGCGCGGCCATCGCGGCCACCGGTGGCATGAGCTTGAGCGCGGTAGAGGACTTTTTCGAGTGACATGGTGAAGCTCCTTACAAGAGTGAGTGATCGAATTTGCTATCTACTACTAGATAGATTAATCCGTAAAATTAAACAGGCAATTCAGGCTTTTCCTGGCTACTTCCTCGCTACTTCCTATTCCCAGCTTTATTTCCCATCAATCTATCTACTCAAAGATAGATTGATGGGCCAAACAAAGAGGCGGCGCACCGCCTCTTAACTGACTACCGCGCTGCGAGCTTCACCGCGCAATCCGCACCGTCGCCTCGACGTCTTCGAGCCGGGCCTTGGTGTGGAACAGACGGCTTGCAAGCACACTGCCCTGAAAAGCCGCATACAACGCCCGCGCCGCGTTTTCCGGTTTCCCGTTCACCGCCAGCGTGCCTTCCTGCACACCTTGCGCGAGAACCTTGGCTAGCCAGTTTTCGTTCGCTTTGAAAAACGCCTGCACGGCTTGGCGGATGTTGTCAGGCAGCGATTCGATGTCTGCAGCCAGCATGCCGCACAGGCAGATCTGATTGCCGTCACCGAGTGTCCTGCCGAACAGCTTCGCGTACTTGCTCAGCTTTGTGTCCGCGGCCAATGAAGCGTTAATGCCATGGAGCGCGCCCAATACCTCATTGCTGTACGCATTCACCGCCTCCAGAACCAGATCGTCTTTCGACGGAAAGTAGTAGTGGATGCTCGAGGTTTTCACGCCGACCAGACTGGACAGATCACGGTAACTGAACCCGTTGTAACCACGCAGCATGATGAGCGTGATTGCGTGGTCGAGGATCTGTTCGCGGACTGTCGTTGTCGGTTCCATGGAGTGAACTTTATCTACTCATAGATAGACTGTCAAGCGACTTTGCAATTTTTCAGGCAACGCGACGTGGCTATCCGATATGAAGGCAGAGCCGCGGTGGCATAGACTGTTTTCTGTCGCCGGCTCGACCGTTGCCTATCCTGTGAGATACCGTGGGGAGCAGGGTTCGCAACCGGAACCTCCGGTGGCGCTAAAAACGGCATTCCGTCCATCCTTTGTTCCCGTTGGTCGACGAGATCTCATCATGGAATATATCGAAAGCCTGCGCATTTTCCGGTCGGTGGTCGAACTGAAGAGTTTCACCCGCGCGGCGGATATTCATGGCTTGGCCCGGCCGGCGGTGTCGCGGGCAATCGCGGGGTTGGAAGAGCGGATCGGATGCCGGCTGTTGAACCGGACGACCCGGCAGGTTTCACTCACCGAAGCCGCGGAACGATTCTATGAAGGCTGCGTGCGTATCCTGGACGATCTGGATGTACTCGAAGCGAACGTAGCAAACCAGACACGCGAAGCGGGTGGCGTCTTACGCCTTGTCGCCCATACGACGGCGACGGTAAGCCGGCTGGTTCCCCTGATCGCCGGATTCAAGCGGGCCCATCCGAAAGTCACGCTCGACGTGACGCTGACGGAGCGGCCCGTCGACCTCGTCGGCGACGGGTTCGACCTTGGCCTCATTCTTCCGTACATGCTGACGAGCGAAACGACGGTGGTGCGCCTGCTCGAACGCATTCCGGTTGTCATCGTCGCGACGCCGCAGTATCTGCAGGCGTCGTCAACGCCGGGAGACCCGTCGGAACTGGCCACGCATCTTTTTGTGCCGATGTCGCCGTCCATTCGGCGCCCTGTCATCGGCTTCCGGATTGGCGAGGAGGAGTTGAGCGTTCCGCTTCGCTTCGATGTTTCGTCGAACAGCCCCGCCTTCAACCTGGAAATGGTGCTGCAGGGTTTCGGAATCGGTGTCGTGCCGGCAGCGCTTGTAGAAAACGAATTGGCCTCGGGGAAGCTCGTCCAGCTGCTCAGCGGTTCGCAGCTTGTCGACGACAGCGTCGAAATCCAGCTCGCCTACAGCAACCGGACCCTGCTGCCGGCCAAGGTGCGCGCATTTATCGACTATGCGGCTGCCTTCTTCGAAACGCTGGCGACATCGCGCTAATCGGGCAAAGACAACCTGCGAAACGCGCCGGTGACAAAAAGGGCGGGATGAGTCGCCGCTTTCGGTGCTCGGTATTCGGTATTCGGTATTCGGTATTCGGTGATGAGCCCGACTGGATCCGGCCAACGCCACGCGCGCCCGGTCAGCGCCCAGCCCCATTCCTCGTTGCTCCCCGGACGATTGGTGCACGAAACGACAACAAACTGATAATCCGGCCAGCATCGCTTCCCGGCCGGGGCCGCACTACTCTGTGCGTATGCACTCAAACGATCTTCCGGACGACGACTGCTTTGCTCTCCGTCAAGCCTCCCGACATATTTCGAAGCTTTACGAGCGTCATTTGTCTGAAGCCGGCATCACGCCCACACAGTTCAGCGTCCTCAGAACACTGAGTCGTTGTACGAATCTGACGATGGCCGAGTTGGCCAAAGCCATGGTGATGGACAGAACGACCCTCGTTCGAGCGCTTAAACCCCTGCTCCGGCGTGGCCTCGTGGTTGCTCCCGCCGAACCGCAAAGCAATCGGCGGTTGCGAGTCGTGCTCACCCGCAGAGGGTTGACGAAGCTCGACGAAGCGGCCGCTCATTGGGCAACCGCGCAGGCCAGTTTCGAACGTAGTTTTGGCCAGCAACAGGCAGCGCATCTGCGAAGCGAACTGTTTCGCATGACGAGCTACCTGTCCGAAAGATAACCCCAACGCAACAGACTTATTCACCTCGTAGATCGATAAGCAAATATTTGAACGCTATTGTGTGCATATGCACTTTAAGCAATGCGAAGCCATACAACCCAGATCAGCCAAAGGAAAACGGAAACCATCATGAAGCACGATCGACCCCAGCTCCGAGCGAGCGCATGGGCTGCCACGATAGCCGCGGCGGTAGCGGCGCTTGGTCTCGCCGGATGCGTCAACTACGCCGGCATCAAGAGCGACAAGCAGATTGCCCCGCCCACCCAGTACGAGACGAAGGAGAGCTTGCCTGCCGAGGGTGGACAGTGGCCTGCCATGGATTGGTCTAAGCAATTCGGCGATCCGCAACTGTCTGCGCTGATCGACGAGGCGTTAAAGGGTAATCCAACGATCGACCAGGCACGCGCCCGGATTGAGAAAGCCTCTGCCTCTGTCGGCAACGCCCATTCCGCACTCTATCCAAACGTGACGGGAAGCTATTCATGGACGCGCGAGCGCTATAGCGAAAATGGGTCGACTCCACCGCCGGTCAACGGCACATGGCAGAGCGAGAACAACGTGCTCGCCGGTGCTTCGTTTGATCTCGACCTGTGGGGCAAGAATCGCGAGCGGCTTCGTCAGTCCGTCTCGCAGGAGAAGGTCGCTGAAGCCGAAGCCGAGGAGGTGCGCATCTCTTTGGCCGCTTCGGTGGCCAGCACCTACAACCATCTTGCGCAGCTCTATGCGTTGCGCGATATCGAAGCCCGCGAAGTGAAGAATCGCGAGGACATCGGGCGAATCACGGACGGGCGTGTGGGCGCGGGACTCGACACCAACGTGGAGCGGCAGACCGCATACGGCGAAACCGCGACGAGCCGTTCCAGCGTCAGCGACCTCGATGGACAGATCACGACCGTACGCTATCAGTTGGGCGCCCTGCTTGGTGAAGGACCGGACGGCGGCCTCAAGATCGCCAATCCATCGCTTGGAGAAGGTAACGACGTCGCGCTTCCCGACAACCTGCCCGCCGATCTGATCTCGCGCCGCCCGGACATCGTTGCGGCCTATTGGCAGGTCGATTCAGCAATCCACGATGTGAAGGAAAAGAAGGCCGAGTTCTTTCCGGACGTCAATCTTTCCGCATCAGCCGCGCTGGACGCGTTTGGCTGGGGGCGATTCCTGACAGCTGGAAGCGGCCAACTTCAGGCAGGACCCGCGATCCATCTGCCTATCTTCGACGCCGGCGCCCTGCGCTCACAACTGAAGGGCCGCTACGCGGACTTCGACTACGACGTCGCCACGTACAACCAGACGTTGATCAGCGCTTTATCCGATGTTGCCACGCAGGTCACGCAGATCCACTCGGCCGACCGTCAACTGGTCGACGCACAGCAGGCCCTGGATGCGCAGACCAAAGCCTATCAACTGGCGCTCGTTCGATACAAGGCGGGTTTGAACCAGCAACTGCAGGTGTTGAACGCGGATGACAACCGGCTCGCAGCCGAAACAGCCGTCGTGAACCTCGAAATGGATCGCCGCGGCATGCAGATCGGGCTGATCAAGGCACTCGGCGGCGGCTTCGACGCTTCGCACGCCGGCCTTGCTGCGAACACGGAGACGCCGATTCCCGCGCCGTCCGGCAGCACGGCAACTCACTGAACGACCCGATCTGCGCTCGGGCGTAACGCGCCTGAGCGCGACCATCAAACCTTATTGGAGCTACTCATGAACGCACCTCAGTCACAGTCAGATAAAGAGCCGGAAAAGAAACCCGGCAAACGCAAACTCCTGCTTTCGCTGCTTGCCGCTTCGCTCGCAATCGCAGGCGCTGCGTATGGCGCTTTCTATTTCGTCAACGCCCGTCACCACGTGGATACGGACGACGCATACGTCAACGGCAACGTCGTGCAAATTACGCCGCAGGTCACGGGAACCGTCATCGGTGTCAATGCGGATAACACGCAAATCGTCAGGAAGGGCGAACCGATCGTCCAGATCGATCCCGCGGACGCCAGGATTGCGCTGCAACAGGCCGAGGCGAATCTGGGCCAAACCGTTCGCAGAGTCCATGGCCTGTATGCCGACGACGACAGATACCGTGCAGATATCGCTGAACGCCAGTCGGATCTTTCGAAGGCACAGGACGATCTGAAGCGCCGGCTTGCCACTGGCATGACGGGGGCGGTGTCGGACGAGGAAATCTCACATGCACGTGACGCGGTCCGCTCGGCTCAGGCTTCGCTTGAGGCAGCCCGGCAACAGCTTGGCGCCAATCGCGCGTTGACGGCCAACACGTCGGTCGAGAAGCATCCGGACGTACTGGCAAGCGCCGCCCACGTTCGCGACGCCTACCTGGCTTACGCGCGCACCACGTTGCCGGCCCCCGTGACCGGATATATCGCACAGCGCTCGGTTCAGGTCGGGCAGCGCGTGTCACCCGGCGCAGCGCTGATGTCGGTGGTGCCGCTGGAGCAGGTCTGGGTCGATGCGAACTTCAAGGAGTGGCAGCTTCGTCACATCCGTGTTGG
Organism: Paraburkholderia sediminicola; assembly: GCF_902859805.1. Classification (GTDB taxonomy): domain Bacteria; phylum Pseudomonadota; class Gammaproteobacteria; order Burkholderiales; family Burkholderiaceae; genus Paraburkholderia; species Paraburkholderia sediminicola. Next base: position 600,307 of record NZ_CADIKC010000001.1, read on the forward strand.
ACAACCTGTTGAGCTGACAGCCGACGTCTACGGCGCCTCCGTCGTTTATCACGGCAAGGTGGTGGGCTTTACGCCGGGCACCGGATCGGCACTGGCGCTGTTGCCTGCGCAGAACGCGACCGGCAACTGGATCAAGGTGGTGCAGCGGCTCCCGGTGCGTATCGAGATTCCGCCTGCGGAACTGGAAAAGCATCCGTTGCGTGTGGGTCTGTCAATGAACGTGGATGTCAACGTCAAGGACCCTGCCGGCGCCCAGCTCGGTACGCAGTCTACGTCCGCCTATAAGACCGACGTTTTCGCAAAGTACGGCGACGAGGCCGATGCCGCGATCGCGCGAATCATCGCCGAAAACGAATGACCTCCGCTCATTGGACCGCGGCACTCGAAAGAAGCCGCGCCTTTCTTGCCAGACACAGGACAGCCGTATCACCATGAACTCCAACCATCCAAATCACCCGCCGCTTACCGGGGCGACGCTCGCCCTGGGCTCGCTGAGCGTGGGTCTCGCGGGCTTTATGACCGTGCTCGATTCGTCGATCGCCAACGTCGCCATTCCGACCATTTCCGGCAACCTCGGTGTATCGGTCGACGAAGGCACGTGGGTCATCACCGTCTTTGCCGCTGCGAATGCAATCGCGATTCCCTTGACTGGCTGGCTGACGCAGAGGCTGGGGCAGGTCCGGCTGTTCGTCGGCTCGATATTGTTGTTCGTGTTCGCATCCTGGCTGTGCGGCATCGCGCCGACGTTGCCGATCCTGTTGTTTGCGCGCGCGCTGCAGGGCGCCTTTGCCGGGCCGCTCATCCCGATGTCGCAGGCACTGCTGCTCAGTTCGTGGCCGAAGGCGAAATCCTCGCTGGCACTCGCGCTGTTCTCGATGATCGTGGTGACCGGGCCGATTGTCGGGCCGTCGCTCGGCGGCTGGGTAACGGACAGCTATAGCTGGTCGTGGATCTTCTATATCAACATCCCGGTCGGACTGTTCGCTGCCGCGATGGTCTGGCTTCTCTATCGCAAGCGCGATACGCCGGCCAGAAAGCTGCCCATCGACGTTGTCGGGCTGGTGCTGCTAATCGTCTGGGTCGCGTCGCTTCAGGTGATGCTGGACAAGGGTAAGGATCTCGACTGGTTCTCGTCGACCACGATCGTCGTGCTGGCTATCGTTGCGGCAGTGGGTCTCGCGGCATTCATTATCTGGGAGCTCACGGAAAAGAATCCGATCGTCGACCTGACGCTGTTCAAGCAGCGCAACTTTCTCGGCGGCACCGTTTCGATTGCCGTCGCGTATGGCATCTTCTTCGGAACGCTGGTGCTGCTTCCGCAGTGGATGCAGGAGTACCTGGGATATCGAGCCGTCGACGCAGGGCTTGCTACGGCGCCGCTGGGCATTTTCGCGGTGATCGGCGCGCCCCTCATGGGCAAGATTCTGCCGCGTTCCGATGCGCGCATTATCGGCACGTTCGCGTTCATCGGATTCGCGATTGTCTACTTCATGCGCACGTATTTCTATACCGACATCAGCGAGGGATACATCATCCTGCCGACCCTGTTGCAGGGTATTCCGATGGCGCTGTTCTTCGCTCCGCTCACCGTGATCATCCTCTCGGGGCAGCCGCCCGAAAAGGTGCCGGCCGCAGCCGGACTGTCCACCTTCGGACGCGTGTTCTTCGGCGGTATCGGTACGTCGCTGGCGAACGTCGTGTGGAATAACCGGACGATCATGCATCACGAGATTCTGACGCAGCAGTCGAGCCCGACCAACCCGATCTTCAATGCGCAGATGGAGTCCTACCATTCGGTGCTTGGTCTGGGACAAGGCGCTTCGTATGCGTTGTTCGACCATACAGTGCAGACGCAGGCCGCCATGTTAGGGCTGAACGACGTGTTCTACGGAGCCGCGATCATCATGATCATCATCATCCCGCTCATCTGGATCACGAAGCCAGGCAAGGCTGGCGGTTCGAGCGACGCGGCCGCGGCGGCGCATTGAAAGACGGCTGGGGATTGTCGTCCGTACCGGGCACCATCCCACAAACCGTATAGGTACTGTACCGGCGTGGTTCGCTAGAATGCTCCGAGGGTCTTATCGACCAACCTCGGAGCCACCCATGTCCATGTCCTACCTCAGTCTCAGCGCGCTCCCCGCCGGCATTCTGTTCGCGCTCGTCACCACGATCACGCCCGGTCCGAACAACACGATGTTGCTCGCCTCGGGCGTCAACTTCGGCTTTCGCCGCACGCTACCGCATCTCTCAGGGATCAGCGCCGGGGTCGTACTGTTGATGCTGTCGGTGGGGATTGGTCTGGGCGAAGCCTTCGTGCACTTCCCGGTGCTGTACACGGTGCTCGAAGTCGCGAGCGTCGCGTACCTGTTGTACCTCGCGTGGAAAATCGGCACGTCGGGTGAGTTGAAGGTGAAGAAAGGCGATCGCCGGCCCATGAAGTTTCATGAAGCCATTGCGTTTCAGTGGGTCAATCCGAAAGCGTGGATGATGGTGCTGACCGCCGCCACAACGATTCATCTCAGCGAGAGCGCCAGCGTGAATGCCATCGCGATGGCGGTGATCTTCTACGTGATCGGCTTTCCGTGTATCTGCCTGTGGGCGGGCTTCGGCACGGCGATACGCAAAGTGCTGTCGGACCCGAAGCGGCTGCGCATCTTCAACGTCGCCATGGCGCTGCTGCTGGTGCTCTCGCTGTATCCGATCGCGCTCAAACTGCTCGGCCAGTCCGTTTAGGATCGGGCCCGCTAGATCGCGCCCTGCCCGACTCGCTCGATGAAGCGCCACAACGCGTCGTCGGTCGAGTACGGCGCGTTGAAACGGAACCAGGCGCTCGGGGCGTCGTCGGGACGGAAATAGGAGCCAGGTGCGAGCCAGATGCCGTGCTGAAGCGCGGCCGTCGCGACCTCGCTCGCACGTTCTGCTTCGATCGGCAGGCGAGCCCACAGAAACAGGCCGGCTCGCGGCCGGTGAAACAGTTCCAGTCCGAGCGAATCGAGACGCTCTTCGACTGTCGCATGCGCGAGCTTGAGCCGCTCGTTCACGACTTCGACGTGACGCGCATAGCGCCCTTCGAGCAGGACCTTGTCGACGATCCGTTCGATCGCTTCCGACGAGGTCAATCCCACCGCCATCTTCGTGCGCGCCAGTTCGCGCAGGACTGCACGCTCGGCGACCACATAGCCGCAACGCAGCCCCGGCGTCACCGTCTTCGAAAAACCGCCCACGTAGAGCACGCGCTGCAAGCCTTCCATGGCGACAAACAAAGGCGCGCCGGACGGCGCCAGCTCGCGGCTGACGTCGTCTTCGATCACCCACATGCGCTGCCGCTCGGCGATCTGCAACAGACGAAACGCCGCCGACATGCCGAAGGTCGCGCCGGTCGGATTTTGCAGCGTGGTGTTGACGAAAATTGCCTTCGGCTTGTGCTGCGCGACCAGCGCTTCGAGCACGTCCGTATCGACGCCGGCCGGCGTGCGCGGCACGCCATGCACCACCAGACCCGCCAGCTTGAGAATCTGCAGCAGATTGCAGTAACCGGGATCTTCGACGATCACAGCGTCACCCGCGCGCAGCAGCGTGCGGACGATCAGATCCAGCCCTTGCGTCGCGCCCTGCGTGAGCAGCACGTTGGAAACGTCCACCGGCAAACCGCGCCGGTCGAGTTGCTCGGCGATCCGCTCGCGCAGCGGCGCGAAACCGTACGGATGCCCGTAGTCGCCGAGCCGCGCCGCCGGCACGCGGCTCATTGCACGCAGCGCATGCTGCAAACCCGTCTCGTTGATCCATTCGTTCGGCAGCCAGCCGCCGCCCGCCTTGATCGGCACCGAGTGGTCGGCGAACACGTCGGACAGCAGCCAGGTCGCGGTCAGGCTCGGCGGCTGCCAGTCGGTCGGGGCTGCGCGCGCGGACCGCGCGCGCGCAGCCACGCGATAACCGGAACCGCGCCGCGCCACCACGAGCCCCATCGAAACGAGACGGTTGTAGGCCTCCGTGACCGTGAAGGTGCTCAGTTCGTGGCTTTGCGCCAACTGCCGCACCGAGGGCAACAGCGCGCCGGCGCGCAGCGACTGCGCCTCGATGGCGCGCGCGAAGCCCTGCACGACCTGCTCAACGAGCGTGGGAGCGGCGCGTCGGTCACGCTCAAGTTGTAGTTCGATCATGGTTCGGACTGAAAGACCGGTTGCGACGGCCGGCTACGTTGCCAGAAAGATGGCGCGGAAGGCGCCAGATAAAGCGTCAAATGGAGTCACCGCGGCGTCATCGCGCGATCGACACAGTTACCGCAAATCCACCAATACAGTTAGCACCACACTGCGTCAACTGTTTATGCCGCCATTAAACCGCGGACGCTACAGTTTCGCTACCACTTCGAGGAGAAAACCATGACTTCGCGCCCCGTCATCGACGACCTGTCGTCTTTCTGGATGCCCTTCACCGCCAACCGTCAGTTCAAGGCCGCGCCGCGCCTGCTGGAATCGGCCAAGGGCATGTACTACCGCACCACGGACGGGCGTGAAGTGCTCGACGGCTGCGCGGGTCTCTGGTGCGTGAACGCCGGCCACGGCCGCGACGAAATCGTTGCCGCGATCACCGAACAACTGTCCACGCTCGACTTCGCGCCGACCTTCCAGATGGGCCACCCGCTGGCGTTCGAAGCGGCCACCAAAGTCGCCGAACTGATGCCGGACGGTCTCGACCGCATCTTCTTCACGAACTCCGGCTCGGAATCGGTCGACACCGCCCTGAAAATCGCGCTGGCGTACCACCGTTCGCGCGGCGAAGGCCAGCGCACGCGTCTGATCGGCCGCGAGCGGGGTTATCACGGCGTGGGCTTCGGCGGCATTTCGGTGGGCGGCATCGCGCCGAACCGCAAGACCTTCTCCGGCGCGCTGCTGCCGGCGGTCGATCATCTGCCGCACACGCATAACCTCGAACACAACGCGTTTTCGAAGGGCCAGCCGGCCTGGGGCGCGCATCTCGCCGACGAACTCGAGCGCATCGTCACGTTGCACGACGCATCGACGATCGCCGCAGTGATCGTCGAACCGGTGGCCGGCTCGACGGGCGTGCTGATTCCGCCGCAAGGCTATCTGCAGAAGCTGCGCGAGATCTGCACGAAGCACGGCATCCTGCTGATTTTCGACGAAGTGATTACCGCTTTCGGCCGCGTCGGCAAGGCGACGGCCAGCGAATATTTCGGCGTCACGCCCGATCTGATCACGATGGCCAAGGCAATCAACAACGCTGCGATCCCGATGGGCGCAGTGGCCGCGAGCCGCACGATCCACGACACGATCGTCAACGCCGGCGCACAGGGTGCGATCGAACTGTTCCACGGCTACACGTATTCGGCCCACCCGGCTGCGGCCGCTGCCGCCGTTGCGACACTCGACCTGTATCGCCGCGAAGGCCTGTTTGAGCGCGCCGCGACAATGGCGCCGAAGTTCGAAGCCGCCGCTCACTCGCTGCGCGGTGCCAAGCATGTGAAGGACGTTCGCAACCTCGGCTTGATCGCGGGCGTGGAACTCGAGTCGCGCGACGGCGCGCCGGGCGCGCGTGCTTACGAAGCGTTCGTGAAGTGCTTCGAGGCGGGCGTGCTGGTGCGCTTTACCGGCGATATCCTCGCGTTCTCGCCGCCGCTCATCATCGATGAAGAGCAGATCGCGCACATCTTCAAGACGGTGGGCGACGTGCTGGCGACAGTGCAGTAAGACCGAGCGATGTGGCGCGCGTGGGTGGCGCGCGCCCCGCTCACCCACGTCGCCGTCCTGGCGACGACACCAGTGATATCAGTGATGCGCGCGTGAAGCCCTCGTGTGCGCGGCCTTTTTGGCCGCCGCCGAGCGGCCTGAAGCGCCCTTGGTCGCTGCTGCCTTCTTCGCCGCGGCGGAGCGGCTGGCCGCCGGACGCCTGGCTGCTGCCGACTTCGCCTGCTTCGACATTGCGGTGTGCGACGCGCCGGCGGTGCTTTCACGCTTCAAAGCGTTGGTCGCGGCGCGTGAACGCTTAGCTGTCGACTCGCTGCTCGCGCGCTTCTTCGCCGTGCTCTTGTGCTGTCCTGCGGCATTGTCCTTTTGCGCTTTCTTGCGGGTCGCCTCGCTCGCGGCGCCCTTTTTCGGCGATTTCACGGCGACGCCTGCGCGCCGCGCTTCCGACAGGCCGATTGCAATCGCCTGCCTGGCCGACCTGACGCCGTGCTTGCCGGCGCGCACCTTATCGATCTGTTCCTTGACGAATTCCCCTGCCTGGGTACTCGGTGCCTTGCCGGCACGCTTGTCGGCTTGGGCACGCTTGATGGTTTTCTGTTCGGGCATGACAGTCCTCCGGTTCGCTGTTGGCTTTGTACGTGCAGCAACGCGTGTGCCGGGGGGCGTGCGCCGCGGCGGCCGATGCGGGTGGAGCGCTGCTTGACGGGGATGGGGGCGTTTTGCGGGGCGCGGGCGTTTTCAGAAGGAGTGCCGCTGCCGTGGTGAGACATCGGGAAAGCTCGTTGCGGCGCAGCGAAACTTCAGGAAATTGGGTGACAAGGCTCGCGCCTGGCAACTGGACGGCGTATGGTGAGAGCAAGGGTTGGCGCCGTGGTCCGACCTGCCGGGAGACGCCCATGAAGATACCTACCGTTCGCGCAGGTGCGCATATCGAAGGCGTGCATTGGGTTGCCGAGTACGCTGAGGACGTTCACGAGATTCGTGTGTTCCGCGAAGGCCAGGAAGTGGATGTGCATAATGCGCCGTCCTCGTTGTTCGGCGATGAGGAGAATGCGGGGTCGAGGAGCACCGCTGATCATCGAGCGGTGGAAGCCGCTGTGTTGGCTTATTTGCGGCGGTTTGTGATTGAGCATGATGCGGAGGAGTAGGGTTTTTTGCCTGCGCGGCGCTTGTTTTTCGGTGTTCCCGGGGCTTTGGGTTTTCGTTGTTCTGGCTTTCGTGCCTTTCCTTGCATTGTTAGTGGTCTATTAGCGTTGCCCCTGTGCGGGGCGGCACCTACTTTTCTTTGCCGGCTGCAAAGAAAAGTAGGCAAAAGAAAGCAGCTCAAACCGCTAATGCTAAGCGGGGGCCGTGGTCTGCTGCGGGTAGTGGTGCATCTGGAATCTGGGTTCGTGCCCCTGCATACGCCAGTGACAAAGGCGTCATACCTCCGGCGGCGCTGCGCGCGCCGAAGAGCTATTCATAAAACCGATCGCTGCGTTTTGGCGCTCGCGTCTCACCACCGGACCGTGGCTCGTCCTTGCACCGCCATCACCGCGATTGTGATTGGAACTGCAACTGCGACCGCCAGCCGTAGCCGTAGCCACCGCCGCAGCCGCGATTGCGATTGCGATTGCGGGGCACCGACAATTCATTTGAAGCGGGGGTTTCCGGGTGAATGCAGAAGCGCGTCGCCGAGGCGAAGCCGACGGCCCCCACAAACCCCAACCGAAGCCCGCGGTTTCCCCTGCAAACCCGTCCGCGACGCACGCAGTGCGGAGTGGGAGCTGATGAGTCCTTTGTCACTAGCGCTGAATGCGCGAGAGCACGGATTCCAGTCGCACCACTACCCGCAGCAGACCACGGTGCCCACTTAGCATTAGCGGTTTGAGCCGCTTTCTTTGCTTATCTTTCTTTGCGGCGGCAAAGAAAGTAAGTGCCGCCCCGCACAGGGGCAACGCTAATAGACCACTAACAAATCAAGGAAAGGCCAAAGCCCCAAGAACACGGCCAATGCCGCCGCAAAAGGCAAAAAAAGAACCTTCACTCCCCCGGCCGCAACTTCTTAACCTCAGCATCCGAAGGCTGCACACTCCCCCCATCGATATACCGATAAGAAGTCATCACCCCCTTACCGTCTTTAAGACCGGTAACCCCAACAAACGCCCCCATGGTCGACTGATTATCCTGCGCCCGATAAGTAATCGGCCCGAAGGGCGTCTCCACCCCCAGCCCCTTGAACGCGGCGGCGAGCTTATCCGGATCGGTAGAACCAGCCTTCTTGATCCCCGCCGCGATCGACATCAACGCCGAGTATCCAACCACCGACCCCAGTCGCGGATAATCGTGATATTTCGCCTGATACGCATCGACAAATTTCTTGTTCGCCGCCGTATCGATCGAATACCACGGATAGCCCGTCACAATCCATCCGGTCGGCGCCTCCGCTCCCAACGGATCGAGATAGTCCGGCTCGCCCGTCAGCAGCGACACCACGCTGCGATCCTTGAACAAGCCGCGCGTATTGCCCTCGCGCACAAACTTGCCGAGATCGGCGCCGAACAGCACGTTGAAAATTGCATCCGGCTTCGCGTCGGCAATTGCCTGCGACACCGCGCCCGCGTCGACATTGCCCAGCGGCGTCGCCTGTTCGGCGACGAACTCCACGTCCGGCTGCGCCGCTGTCATCAGCTTCTTGAACGTCGCCACCGCCGACTGTCCGTACTCGTAGTTCGGATACACAAGCGCCCAACGCTTCTTCTTCAGCTTCACCGCCTCGGGCACCAGCATCGCCACCTGCATATACGTCGACGGACGCAGACGGTACGTGTATTTGTTGCCGTCGGCCCAAACGATCTTGTCGGTCAACGGCTCGGCCGCGAGGAAGAAAATCTTCTTCTGCTTCGCGAAGTCGGTCAACGCAAGACCGGTGTTCGACAGGAACCCGCCGAACAACAATTGCACCTGCTCGCGTGCAATCAACTCCTGCGCGACGCGGATGGTGTCGCCCGGATTGCCGTTGTCGTCGCGCGACACCACTTCAAGCTGTTTGCCGAGTACGCCACCCGCCGCGTTCACCTGCTCGAGCGCGAGATTCCAGCCGTTCTTGTAAGGCCCGAGAAAGGCGGGCTGCGCCTTATAGCTGTTGATTTCACCAATCTTGATGGTCTGCTGTGCACTCGCGCCAACGGCCGCGAGCGATAGAACCGTTGAAACCGTGAGGCGAGAGATCCATCCTGCGCGCGTGGTCATGCGTTTCTCCGTTATCAAAAGGATTGCGGGAATGCGGTCGTTTTTATCAAGCGTTGAAGCGTTTGGCGATTCGTCCGGCGAACCGTATTGCGAATTGTGCTGCCAGTGGTGCTACGGGCGATGCTGCGAGTCATGCTGCAGTACGTTTGGCGATTTCACTCTGCCCGCGGCGTCGCGCGAATTCTCGCCACGCTCGCTGTGACGTCCTGCCATGCCGGCTTGCCGCCGGCAAATTGCTGACGCAGGTAAGTCACGAGTTCGGCGACCTGGGCGTCGTTGAAACTGTCGCGGTAAGCCGGCATCGTACCGAGTTCAGGCCGCGCAGGCGAGCCGATACCGTCGAGAATCACACGAATCAGATTATCAGGCGTCGTGCTGTGCAGATTCGTGTTAAGCGCAAGCGACGGATGCGCACCGAACAATTGCGGTCCACTGCCCGTGTGATGACAGGCTGCACACGCGCCGTCGAAGAGACGCGCACCGAGACCCGTTGCCGCGCCCGTGATCGTACTGGCCTGCTCGTATTGACGCGCCATCGCCACCGGATCCGCATTGGGCTCCAGCGGACTCAACGACGCCAGATACGTGGCCATCGCGCGAATATCGGTGTCGGGCAACACCGCCAGATCGTTGACGACCGGCGCCATCGGTCCGGCCGCGACACCATGCAGCGGCGCATGCCCGTAGCGCAGATAGCTGAACAGTTCGTCCTCGCTCCAGGGCACGGGCGCGTTGGAAAGCGTCGACAGCGCGGGTGCCTCCCACCCTTCCGCCACGCCGCCGCCCATGAAGGCGGCACCGGTTTTCTCGGCGCCGAATGCATTGCGCGGCGTATGGCATGCGCTGCAATGGCCGAGGCCGTTCACGAGATACGCCCCGCGATTCCATTGCGCACTCTGTGTCGCACTGGCGGTAAACGTATTGCGTCCGAGGAAAAGCCCGTTCCATACAGCCATCAAAGGACGCACGCTGAATGGATAGGCGAGCTTCGTTTCCGGCGGTCTGGAACGCACCGGCGTTTGCGCCATCAGATACGCGTAGAGCGCTTTCAGATCGTCGTCGGACGTGTTCCTGAACGACGTGTACGGGAACGCGGGATACAGATGATGGCCGTCTCGGCTGATGCCTTGCCGCATTGCCCGCATGAATGCGTCGAGCGACCATGTGCCGATCCCGGTTTGTCCGTCAGGCGTGATGTTGGTGCTGTAGATGGTGCCGAATGGCGTATCGAGCGGTTTGCCGCCGGCATTCGGCACGCCGTTGTGCGCGGTATGACAAACCGCGCAATTGCCCAGCGCCGCCAGCAGTTTGCCGCGCGCCACCAATTCGGGCGCAAACGCGCTCGCGAGCGGCGGCGTAATCGGCGCCATGGCTTGTGGCGTCAAAGCCAATGCACCGAGCCAGCCGGCCGCACCCGCGGCAATTGCGCCGAGAAAACCGAGCCGCCAGCGCTTCTTCTTGCGCGCCGCCGCATCTTCCGCTTGCGCATCGGCAAGTGCAGCGCGGATCGTCTCCGGGGTGAACGGCGGTCTGCGAAAACGCACACCTGTCGCGTCGTACAGCGCATTGGCGATCGCCGCGGCACCAGGCAGCGACGCTGATTCGCCTGTGCCCATCGGTGGCTCGCCGTGGCGCGGCATCATCACGACTTCGATCACCGGCACTTCGCGGAACGTCAGAATCGGATACGCGCCCCACTCCTGGCTCGTCACCGCGTTATCGCCGAACGTCACGCGTTCTTTCAACGCACGGCTGGTCGCCTGAATCACGTTGCCGTGTATCTGATGACGCACTCCGTCAGGATTCACCATAGTGCCGGTGTCCTGGCCGACCACCACGCGCGTCACTGCGAGTTCGCCGCTCTTGCGATTGACTTCGACGTCAGCGACCCACGCTGACCATGCCGCGCCAAAACCGGGGAATTTGCTGTGCACGTAGCGGGCGTAGGCGAAACCTCGGCCACGCGCAATGTCGCCCTCTTCCTGATCATCTTTCAAGGCGATGTTGCGAGGTTGCCAGCCAGCCTTCTCGGCCACGGCCTTCACGAGATCGATCGCGCGCGGATCGGTCAGATGCTTCAAACGAAACTCGACCGGGTCTGCGCCCGCCTCAGCCGCGAGTTCGTCGATAAAGGATTCATGCGCGAAGGTGTTCGGCAAGGCCGACACGCCCCGTAACCAGGACGCGCGCACAATCGGTGGCGTGTCGTCGCAGACAATGCGCATGGTCCGGTAGTCGTACGGCGGCACCGACGTGCGGTCGCCCATTTCGAATACTTGCGGCTGCGCGGAAATGGTTCCGGTGAGTAGCAACGCTAACGTGGGCGCATCGTTCGAGGGATAGCGCGTCGCGAAATCGTAGGCAGCGAGCTCGCCTTCCGCGCTCAAAGCGCCGCGCACGTCCATCAATTGCGCGGCGCCCTTCGGCTCCCATGCATGCTCGTCTTCGCGCGATAGTTGCACGCGCACCGGACTGCCGGTTGCGCGCGACAGCAGCGCGGCGTCGGCGGCGACATCGTCCGCACAATTGCGACCATAACAGCCCGCCGCGTCCATCCGCACGATTTCGATGTTCCCTTCATCCAGCGCCATCAGCAACGCGAGATCGGCGCGCAACGAATGAGGGTTCTGCGTGCCGGACCAGACTTTCAGCTTCGCATCGCGGTAGTCGGCCACCGCGCACGACGGTCCAATCGACGCATGCATCTGAAACGGCCATACGTAGGTGCGTTCCAGCGTTCGGGCAGGGTCTTGCGCGAGTGCTGCGTCAACGTCGCCTTCGATCACCAGATCGCGTCGCCTGGCCGGATTCGCTCTTAGCGCGGCTTCCACTTCCTCGCTGGTTTCGAGCGCAGGCAAACCCTCGACCGCTTTCCACTGCACATGCAGGCGCTTCACCGCCTGCTGCGCGACCTCTTCGCGCTCAGCCACGATGCCGACAAAATCGCGGATCACCACGACCTTGACGATGCCTGGCAAATCGCAGACCGAAGCTTCATCGACATGCAACAGACTGTTGCCCATGAAGTCGCCCTGCGCGACACCGGCATACGGTGGACGGACAACGCGCCCGTGCAGCATGCTAGGCACACGCACGTCATGCACGAAACTCAATTCCCCGGTCGCCTTCGCCGGAATATCGACACGTGGCGTGCTCTTGCCAACGATCTTGTACGCGTCCGGCGATTTCAAAGGCGCATCGGTGGCAAGGTCCAATTCGATGCGCCGCCCGGTGATCAATTCGCCGTAGGCAATGCTTTTTTCCGTCCCGCCATCGCGCGTGAAAACCACACCGTCTCGCACATCGAGTTGCTCTGTGCTGACATTCAGGCGCGCGGCCGCTTCCGCCAGAAGGAACTGACGTGCTTGTGCCGCTGCATGCCTGAGTGGCACCGCCGATATCTGGATCGTCGCGCTTGCAATCGTCGGCCCCTGATTCGGCGCCTCGCTGGTGTGGCCGAGTACGACCGACACACGCGTCAACGGCACATCCAGTTCTTCCGCAACGATCTGCGCGAGCGCGGTGCCGATGCCGGTACCGAGATCGACGTGACCGTTGAACGCCACCACGCTGCCGTCGTCGCGCACCACGAGAAACATGTCCGCCTCGGTCGGCACGAACGACGAGCGCGACCCCGGCTGACCGATCGCAGGCTTCACCGGCGCCTGTGGCGGCCGCGTGATGATGAGCACGCTCTGCGCGTCATAGAGCTGTCGTCGTGACAGCGGCGCGGAACGTCGATCGACGCTGAAATCCGGCCCTGTCATGCACGCACTCCTTCACGCACGGAGTTTTGCTCAGCGAGCAGTTCGGCCGCGCGCTGCACGGCGCGCACAATCTCGACATGCGTGCCGCAGCGGCAAAGGTTGCGCGACAGTTCCCGCCGGATCGTCTCGACGCTCGGATGCGGATCGCGATCGAGCAACGCTTTGGCGGTCATGATCATGCCGTTCAGGCAATAGCCGCACTGCGCGGCCTGTTCTTCGATAAACGCCTGCTGCACTGGATGCAGTGCGACACGCGTGCCCAGTCCTTCGAGCGTGGTGATCTCGCGCCCCAAGGCAACCTTCGCAGTCGTCACGCAGGAACGCGTCGGCATGCCGTCGAGCAGGACCGTACACGCGCCACACTCGCCAAGTCCGCAGCCGAATTTCGGACCGTTCAACGCGAGATCGTTACGCAGCAGATAAAGCAGCGGCGTGTCCACAGCGGCGCTGACGAGATGCGTCACGCCGTTGACGTGTAGCGCGAGAGGCGCCGGGCGGTTCATGACAATGCCGGCCACGCCGTGCGGCGCGCGTTCAAAGCACCACCGGCACTTCGGTCGCCGGTGGCGTATTACGGCTGCGCCGGCAGCGGATCAAGCCATCGATCATCACCATGCCGACACCAGGAATATCGCCGAGTTGCACACTCTCCAGCAGCGTATCGGCAGCCGTGTGCTGCGCGCGGTCCATGAAGACGAGGTCGGCGGGGCGGCCCACTTCGATCAACCCTTGCCGCAGATTGCGTTGCCGTGCGGTATTGCCGGTCGCGAAGCAGAAAGCGATTTCTGCGGGGACATCGGCGAGACTGGAGATCAGCGCGATCATCCGCAGAATGCCGAGCGGCTGCACGCCGGAACCCGCCGGACTATCGGTGCCGAGAATGATCCGATGCGGACACTTCAATTCGATCGCATGACGTGCGGTGAGCAAGGCGATCCGTTCGTTGCCGTTGTGAACGATCTCGAGCGCCCGGCTCGATTGCTCGCACAGATCGCATACGTGCCGATAGGAAAGCGACGTATGGCCGCCATTGATGTGGCCGATCACGTCCGCGTCAGCGGCGAGCACCACGTCCCGATCGATCAGACCCGAGCCCGGAATCGACGGACCGCCCGTGTGAATCGTGCTTTGGATGCCGTACTTGCGGGCCCAGGCGACCATCTGCGCCGCTTCTTCGCCGCCTTTCACGCTGCCGAGTCCCACTTCGCCGAGCAGCTTCACACCCGCTTCCGAGAGCTCCTTGAAGTCCTCCTCGACCATGCCCTTCTCGATCACCGGCGCACCAGCCATGACTTTCACGCCACCGCCGACACCTGCGCCACGCATTCCTTCGAACGAACGTTGAGCCGTAATGGCAAGTGCCTTTACGCCAATCACGTCTTTCGGACGGCCAGGCAAATGCACTTCGCCGGCGGAAATCATCGTCGTCACGCCGCCGTTCAGGTTCGATTCGATCCAGCCCATCTGATTCTGGCGCGGCGTCCAGTCGCCGAACACCGGATGCACGTGCGAATCGATCAGGCCTGGAGCGACAGTGGTGCCTTTACAGTCGACGGTGGTCCGCGCGCCTTCGAGGTCGCAATCTTTCTCTCGGCCGATGGCGACGATCACGCCGTCATCGATCACCAGCGTGTTCGCATCGAGAATCGGCTGGTCGATATCGCCGGATAACAGCAAGCCGATGTTCGTTACCGCGACCTTGCCCGACAAGCCTGTCAACGTCTCTGCTGCCATCTGCCTCTCCTTTCGCACCGACTGCCCGTCGTCGGATGCGTGCACAGCCTGCACGCATCCGACGCCAATGGAATCACACGCTCAGATAAGCGCGCCTGACTGTTTCGTTCTTTGCGAGTTCGCCGATCGTACCGCTGAAGCGGATCTGCCCTTTTTCGAGGACGTATGCGCGATCGCTGACCAGTTCGGCGAAGTGCAGATTCTGTTCCGACAATAGAATCGACAGCCCTTCGCGCTTGAGTTCGAGAATCATGTTGGCCATCTGCTCGACGATCACGGGCGCGACGCCCTCGGACGGTTCATCGAGCAGTACCAGATACGGATTGCCCATCAGCGTGCGCGAGACGGTGAGCATCTGCTGCTCGCCGCCGCTCATCTGGCCGCCGGGACGTTTCGGCATTTCGCCGAGATTGGGGAAGAGGCGGAACAGCTTTTCCGGCGTCCACTCAGGCGCACCTTCACGTGGCGGCTGACGGCCCGTATCGAGGTTCTCCATCACGGTCAGATCGGAGAACACCCGGCGATCTTCGGGGACGAATCCCATGCCCATGCGGGCGATCCGATACGGCGGCAACGCCGCGATGTTTTGCCCGCGAAAACGGACTTCTCCCTGACGCCGCGGCAGCAGACCCATCACGGCTTTCATCGTCGTCGATTTGCCGGCGCCGTTGCGACCCATTAGCGCGACGACTTCGCCGCGGCCGACTTCGAGGCCGACGTCGAACAGAATGTGCGCGCGGCCATAGAACGCGTTGAGGCCGGCGACTTTCAGCATCGGCTCGCTCATTGCAGCGCTCCTTGTCCTTGATGGCCGCCCGCCGCTTCATGCAGCGGCGCGCGTGGCTGGAAGGTCTTGCCGGTGCCGAAATAGACTTCCTGCACGCGTGCGTCGTTGCGGATCGTTTCGGCATCGCCCTCGGCGATCAACTTGCCGCGCGCGAGCACGATCATGCGATCGGCGTACGCGAATACAACGTCCATACTGTGCTCGGTAAACAGCACGCCGATTTTGTGCTCGGTGACGAGTCGCTTGGTCAACGCCATCAGCTCGTTGCGCTCCTTTGGCGCCATGCCGGCAGTAGGCTCGTCCATCAGTAATAGCTTTGGACGGTTCGCCAAAGCGATAGCGAGTTCAACGCGCTTGACGTCGCCGTATGCGAGCACACCGCAGGCGCGGCTCGCGTCGGCGCCCATGCCGACGTGTTCGAGCAGCGTCATGGCTTCATCCGCATAGCGCAAGCCTGCGGGTTTCCAGAGCCCGAATGTCTTTCGTTCACGCGAGACCAGCGCCATCTGCACATTTTCGAGCACGGTCATCGAATTGAAGGTCGCGGCAATCTGAAATGTGCGGCCGACGCCCAGGCGCCAGATATCGCGTGGCCGCATGCCGACCAGCTCATGATCGTTGAGACGAATCGAACCGGACGACGGCTGCAGTTGCCCGTTGACCATGTTGAAGCAGGTCGACTTGCCCGCTCCGTTCGGACCCAGCAGCGCCAGCAGTTGACCGGCTTCGAGATCGAAGGAAACATCGTCGACCGCTTTTAGCCCGCCGAACGATTTGGAGAGGCCGGAGACGCGCAGCAAGCTCATAGCCCCTCCTTGATCGCCGTACCCTGTGACGGCGATGGAGCACGCTCTTCCGCCTTATCCACCGTATCGTCGCCGAAACGCTCGCGAATGAAACCGACGATGCCCTGCGGAAACGCAATCACCAGCAGCAGGATCGCGAAACCCAACAACGCCTGCCAATAATCGGTTTGCCGCGCGACGGTGTCCTGCAACCACGTGAACACGGCTGCGCCGACGATCGGGCCAGTCAACGTCTGCAAGCCGCCGAGCAGCACCATCACAAGGCCATCCACTGAACGGCTGACGCTGATCACCTCCGGCGAAATCGTCCCCTTGGAGAAGGCATAAAGCGATCCGGCAAGCCCGCAAAACAGCGACGCGACAACGAACGCCGCCCACTGCACGCGTTTCACGTCGATGCCGATTGCCTCGGCGCGCAGCACCGAATCGCGCGACGCCCGCATCGCGTAGCCAAGCGGCGAGAACAGCATCTTGCGCAACAGCCACACGCCGATCACGGCACAAACGAGCGTCAGATAATAAAAAGCCACCGGCGACGACAACCAGTTCGACGGCCACAAGCCGAGAATGCCGTTACTGCCGCCCGTCACGTCGTCCCACTGAAACACGACCGACCAGACGATCTGCGCGAAAGCGAGTGTCAGCATCGCGAGGTAGACGCCTGAGAGGCGCACGCAAAACCAGCCGAACACAAGCGCGCCAGCCACGGCGAGCAAGGGGCCGAGCAGCAACGCGGCTTCCATCGGTAGATTCAACACTTTGAGAAACAGCGCGGCGCCGTATGCGCCCAAGCCGAAGTACGCGGCGTGGCCGAACGAATGCATGCCGCCAGGGCCCATGATGAAATGCAGACTCGTCGCGAACAACACGGCAATCAGGATCTCAACCAGCAGCACAGGCATGTAGGGAAACGCATTGGCTGCAAGCGGCGCGAGTACCAGCGCGAGCAACGCGATGGCCGCCAACCACTTCAGGCGCTTGCCCGCCGGCCGCAACGGCGCTTCAGGCGCGGCCATGCCACGCACTGCGGCGCTCGCCTTCCCTAGCAAGCCCCAAGGCCGCACCACCAGCACGACCGCCATCACGACGAATTCCGCAACGAGCGTAAAGCGGCTCAACGACAGATCGATGCCGAACACCGAAACATGGCCGATACCGATGCACAGCGCCTTGATCTCGGCGATCAGCAAGGCCGCGACAAACGCACCCGGAATCGACCCCATGCCCCCGACCACGACGACGACGAACGCATTGCCGATAGTCTCCAGATCCAGCGACAGATTCGCCGACATCCGCGGCCCTTGCAGCGCGCCGCCCAGGCCGGCGAGAAACGCGCCGACGAAAAACACGCCGGTAAACAGCCACGCCTGATTGATCCCTAGAGCACCAAGCATCTCGCGATCCTGCGTGGCGGCACGCACCAGCGTGCCCCAACGTGTGCGCGTCAACGCATACCAGAGCAGCAGCAACACCACCGGCCCGATCACGATCAGCGCGATATCGTAGGTCGGCAGCGGATGGCCGAGAAAATTGACTGCGCCAGCCAGATGCGGCGCACGCGGCCCGAACAGGTCTTCCGGGCCCCACAGCCAGAGCGCGGCGTCACGAAAGATCAGCACCAGCGCGAATGTCGCCAGTAGATGGAACAACTCGGGGGCCTGGTAGATGCGCCGTAACACGATCATTTCGACCAGCGCACCGAGCACCGCAACCACCAGCGCGGCCGCCAGTACCGACAACCAGAATCCACCCGCCGTATGGCCGAAGCGACTCGCGATGCTATACGCGACATAGATGCCGAACATATAGAACGAGCCGTGCGCGAAGTTGACGATACGCGTCACGCCGAAGATCAACGACAAACCGGCGGCGACGAGAAACAGCGTCGACGCGTCGGCGAGTCCGTTGACCAGCTGTACCAGCAAATTCGAAAGCATCGCGACCCTTGAAGTAACTCAGCGCAAACCGTCTTCGCCTTTGATCTCACTCACCTGCAAGCCGCCGATACGCGGTAACGGCCGGCCCGAAGCCGTCACTGCGACCGCCACGACAATTTCGTTGGCGCGCGGCGCGTCTGACACGCGCGCTTCGATTGCATCGAAATGGCTGCGCACGAAGGCCGCATCCTTGTGTCCCAGCGGCACGTCGATCGCGGTGCCAAGCGTACCCATTTTTTTCGCCGACGGCACCAGCGCCGCGCCCTTCTCGACTGCGACCCGCAGCGGAGCACCGAGCTTGGGGTGCAGAATCGCCGCCGCATGTTCGAGTTCCCCCGCTTCGCCGACGATCGCCGCCTTGCCATAGCTCTGCGCGTCGCCCGGTTTGATACCTAAGGCTTCGACGCACTTGTTGCCGAGCAAGGCACCCAGTTCCTCACCGGCTTCGATCAGCGCGTCAAGCCTGGCCTCATAGCGGCCCGCGTAAGGATTATCGATCACCGCAATCGCGACTGCACGGCGTGTCGGTGGCTCGATGGCCTGCCCCATTTCAATGCGTGTCTCATCGACCTGCACGACCAGCTTGCGAAGCTTGATTGCCATTTCGATCTCCGGGTTTCGATGCGTGTTCTGCTTAGTGTTCTACTTACTCGCCTCAGCGCATCGTTTCAGCTCAGCGCTTCGACTCATTGTTTCATTGCAATGCTTCAGCGCATTGCGTGGCTCGGGCGCCGCTCAACGCAAGCCGTCCTTGCCCACAATCGCCTCTTTCGCCAGGCCTCCAACGCGCGCATGCACGCGCTGGCCCGTGCTCATCACGAGGATATACACCAGCTCGTCCGCTGCGGGCGCGCCGGGCACACGCACTTCGATCGCATCGAAATGGCTGCGCACGTAGCTCGCGTTGACATGCGTCAGCGGCACGTCGAGCGCGGTGGAAGGCGCGCCGACTTTCTTCGTCGACGGCACGATCGCGTTGGTCGGCACGCCGTTTTTTTCCAGCAGTTCGCGCATCGCATAGCCGCCGGGGACGTGCCACAACGCGCCATGCTCGAGTTCGCCGCGCGAGCCGATGATTGCACCCTTGCCATAGCTTTCGATCGCCGCGTGCGGCACGGCCATCGCCGCCAGCAACCGTTGCGCCATGTCAAAGCCGATCGGCTTAAGCGCTTCCATGGCGTGTTCGATTCTGGCTTCGTAGCGGCCGGCGAACGGATTCGTCATCACCGCGGCAATCGCGCCGCGCCTGAGCGGCTGCGCAGGCGCGGGACCGAACTCGTGGAAAATGTCTTCGACGTGCGTCAGCACGCGGCGTATTTCGAACACGGAGCCTCCGTTGTTATCCGGGCGCGCTGCATAAATAACGCGCCATTCTGATAGGTACCACCGGTCACACGCGCCCGCCCTTGCAGGAACAGCACGGCGCCTTCGATCAAACCTTGTTCGTGCAAGCGCTGCGCCGCGTCGACACCGCGTGCCAGCGCGAAATCGATTAGTGGTTGCGGCAAGGACGGCACGTCGACAGTCACGAGCAGATCACCGAGATCGCTATCGTCCTTCAACGAGGAAGCCGGCCTGCGCACGATACCCGCATGCTCCAGATTGACGGCGTTGGCGATCATCGTGGCGGCGGCATCGGCGGTGGCGGCATTGCGGGCGAGCACCGTTACGCTGTCGGCGATCCCCAGGCTGAAGCTGCGGCCGCGCCAGCCGCTTGTCGCGACGCCGCGAATTGGCATGGCGGCGTCGAGCGTCAGGTTTGCGTCCAAAGCCCGATCGCCTGAGGCTTTCTCGCCTGAGAACGCCGCCAGATCGGCGAACACGCCCACGCGGTACTGCTGTCCTTCGGTCAAATGGAGTGCGATGTCGCCGCCGTTGTTGATGAAGGCGCGCGAGATGCCTTCGCGTGCAAACGCCGTGATCAATTCGTCCGCGACGCTGCCTGCAACGGCCGCCATCGGCGTGATATAGCGCGCGCGGTGCGGATGACATGCGTTCCACATGCGCCGCGCCACGGCGCCTTTCAACGTGCAATCCCTATGCGCCGCGTCGCCCGGCACAGGCTGCCGAAGCAGCTTCAACTCGCCGACCAACTCGGGCAATACGTCCACAAAGCGCGCCCAGCACGCCTCGTAAGCAGCCTGCACCGCGGAGGGCTCGCCGTCCGCGCTGAGGATCAGATCGATCGGGCCGTGCTGCCAATGCCAGCGGGCCGCGTCGAGCCGGGTTCGGGTGGGGTTCATCGTGTGCGTCGAGTTTGTCGTGTCGATTGTGCCGGCGGTGGCGCCGCCGTTAGCCTGGCATTGGCGGCATGGCCGGCGGCCACGGATTGTCGGGATGACGCGCGATAGTTCTGCGCGCGAGCGGCGCCCCTTCCGTATGCTCCGGTCCATTCGCCAGCACGCTTTCCAATGAACGCACTGCGTCGAGATGGCCGCCGAGATCGCGATACGCGTCATACGTCATGGTGAATTCGATCGGCGCGACGATCGCAGGCGTGGGCACAGTGCCGAACGATCGATCGGGCATGCGCGAGACATCCACCATCACGGTGATGCCGCCACCCGGCCACACGTAGGTTGGCGCGCCGCCACATGTTACGTTCACCAGCCTCTGTTTGATCGCGCGGGTGAGCAGGACCGGGTTCTCCGTTGCCCCCGCTCGCAGACTGCCGCCCGCGCCGCCGAGAAACAGCACCGTTGCAAGCGACGGCTCGCAGTTCTCGCCGATTCGTTCGACCGTGCCTCGCACGGCATCCGGCATGGCTGCGATGCGCGGCACGAGGTTCTGATCGAGTTCATACCACTGCGCGTGTTCGCCGGTGGTCGACACCATCAGCAAGCGCATACCGGGTTTCGCCACCGCCGGATCGAAGCTTTCGACAATCGCCAGCGGGTCCTGAATGTCGGTGCCGCCCCAACCAGTGCCGGGGTTCGCCACCTGGAAATAACGGCCAGGCGTCGATTTGCGTCCGCGAATCTTCAGACCTGAGGGCGTCATGCCGAGGCAACGGCCCGCCTGGTGCTCAGTCAGCACGCCGGTGATGTGATCGTCGACCACGACCACTTCGTCTGCGTGACCGAACCATTGCTTCGCAAAGATACCGATGGTGGCCGACCCACAACCCACCCGCATGCGCTGTTCTTCGACGCCATCGACAATCGGCGCCGCACCCGCGCGAATCACCAGACTCGCACCGCCGTCGATGGTCAACTCCACCGCTTCCTTGTTGCCGAGCGCGAGCATCATGTCGCACGTCACGCGGCCTTCTTTCTTGCTGCCGCCCGTCAGATGATGAACACCGCCGAGGCTCAGCATCTGCGAGCCGTACTCCGCCGTAGTCACATGGCCGACAATCTCGCCATGGCAACGTACGTTCGATTGCTCCGGCCCAAGAAAGCGGTCGGTATCGATCTTCACCTTGAAGCTGCAATAGCTGAAAATGCCCTCGGTGACGACCGTGACCATGTCGACGTCGTCGCGCTTCGAGGAAACGATGAAAGGTGCGGGCTTGTAGTCGGGATACGTGGACGATGCGCCAACGCCGGTAACAAACAGCGCCTGTTCCGCGACGGGATCGCGCACCTCCGACGATGCACCAAATTCGACCGTGGTATCCGCATTGCTTGTGATCGCTTCAGGCGAATCCGCGGCGCGTGAAAGAAACACCACAGGGTCGACCCGAATCAACCGTCCGTCCGCATTCGCATAACGATCGCACGCGCCGGTGCGGCCTTCCGAAATCTGGCACAACACCGGGCACGCATTGCATTCGATCTTGTTCGACGCCATCCGCTCGCTGCGCGGCGCCGCTTTTTCGAGCACGGTCGGACCCGGCGTCGAGGCGGTTTCGCCGTCGACGCGTTCCGCACCGAAATCGACCTTCGTATGTTCTGTCATGGTGGGGTTCCATACGACGACATTACAATCGGTCCTGCCCGGCTGACAAATAGTCCCTGTTTAAAGGCACTTTTGCGTGACCCGCACTTTTCCATGTTGCGGTCACTCACCGTTCGTGTAGCATCTACTACACCAAACTTGCTTGAAATCTACTCGATCAAAATAGACTGCGCAACGAGTTTCCCGGTAGTTTTCCAGTACCCGTCTGAATGCTGCGGCGCGGCATCCCCGCAGGGATTACGAATCAATCTACGCCGAAGCAGATGATATTGCAGGGCATTTCGTCACGCGTAATATGGGCTGTATGATGAAGGCGCGCCAAATCTGAGCGCACCAAGCGGCTACGGCGCATGCCGTTCAACCTGACGCTAACAAAGAGATCCGAGACCGCCATGAGTCCCACTGCTGCCCGCAAGCCGGGCGCTATCGGCATCCGAGCGAAGCAGGCGCAAGACACGCGCGCCAAGATTCTCAAAGCGGCAATCAAGGTCTTTGCAAAGCAAGGCTATGCAAGTGGCCGGGTCGAAAGTATTTCGAAGGCCGCGCGTTCGCACGACCGGATGATCTATTACTACTTCGGCAGCAAGGAACAATTGTTTGTCGAAGTGCTGGAGACGATCTACACGCAGTTCAACGAGGCCGAAAGCAAGCTCGCTCTCGATCTGGACGATCCCGTGCACGGCCTCGAACAGATGGTCGAATTCGTCTGGCAGTATTACCTCGATCACCCCGAGTTCGTCACCCTGCTGTCGAGCGAGAATCTGCATCAGGGCAAGCACGCGAAGAAATCGTCCAAGCTGAAAGAGATTTCGGGCTATGCGATTTCGGTCGTGCAGAAGTTGCTAGACGCGGGCAAGGCGCAAAACGTCTTTCGTGACGACGTCAAAGCGCGTGACGTGTATCTGATAATCGCGTCGCTCGGTTATTTTTATAACGCCAATCAGTACACGCTAGGGGCGTTTCTCGGTGAACCGCTGATGGACAAGGCCGCGCTCGCGCATTGGCGCGAGGTCATCAAGGATACGGTGTTGCGCACCGTGCGCGTGCAGTCGCCGGTGGACAAGATAGTGATGGATGTGAGCAGAACGGCCTGAAGCGCGTTTTGTCTGACGTGCGCTTCAGGCTCCGCATTGCGTTTTGAGCTGCTTCATTCCTGCAGAAGGCAGGACTCGCGGGACGGCTGGTTACACGCCGCCCCCGCGTTCGAACTTTGTTACGGCTTTGCCGCTGCGGCGTCGTCTTCGCGGAACAGTTTATCGGCCAGATGGAACGCCGAATTGGCCGCCGGCACGCCGCAATAGATTGCGGTTTGCAGCAGCACTTCCTTGATCTGCTCGCGCGTCACACCGTTGTTCTTCGCGGCGCGCAAGTGCAACGCGAGTTCCTCGCTGCGATTGAGCGCAACCATCATCGCGATGGTTAGCAGACTGCGCGTGTGACGCGGCAAGCCTTCACGCGTCCAGATTTCGCCCCACGCATAGCGGGTAATAAAGTTCTGGAACTCTTCCGTCAACTCGGTGCGGTTCGCGAGCGAACGGTCGACGTGCGCGCTGCCCAGCACCGCGCGGCGCACCCCCAGTCCGGCTTCGTAACGGTCTTCGTCGTTCATTTCTGCTCCGTCAGGAAGTCGAGCACAGTCTTCGTGAAGGCATCGGCCTTCTCGATGTTGGAGATATGGGAGGCGTCCAGTTCGACGTAACGCGCGCCCGGAATCGCTTGCGCCAGTTCGCGGCCTTGTGCCGGCGTTGCGGCCAGATCGTGCGTACCGCTGATCACCAGCGCGGGTACCTTGATGCCGGGTGCTTCAGGGCGCAGATCTGCTGCGTCGATCGCGTCG
This sequence comes from Paraburkholderia sediminicola, assembly GCF_902859805.1. Taxonomy (GTDB): domain Bacteria; phylum Pseudomonadota; class Gammaproteobacteria; order Burkholderiales; family Burkholderiaceae; genus Paraburkholderia; species Paraburkholderia sediminicola. The sequence goes on from NZ_CADIKC010000001.1 coordinate 624,017, forward strand.
CAATTCGATGCGTAGCCTTCCTTATCGGTATGCACGAATACGTCGCGAATCATTGCCAGAACCACCGGCTCACGTTCGATGTAGTCGGCGGTGAACCAGCGCGGCAACACCGCGTCGGCCAGCGCGAGCATGCCTTCCGTACGGGCTTTCGCGGCGCGCGGCACCCACACTTCCGGTGAACCGATGCGTGCCGCCGTATTGCTCAGCACGACGCGTTCGAGACGATTCGCGTGACGCGCGGCCAGCGCGACGCCGGTGAGCCCGCCCATCGACACCCCGCAGAAATTCGCGCGCGCGATCTTCAGCGTATCCATCAGGCCGAGCACGTCGCCGGCCAGTTGTTCGATCGTGTACGGACCCTTCGGCGCTTCAGAGTGACCATGACCGCGCGTGTCGTAGCGCAGCACGCGGAAGTGTTTGGACAATGCCGCGACTTGCGGCGTCCACATCGACAGATCGCTGCCGAGCGAATTCGACAACACAATCCACGGTGCGTTGCCGTGACGGTCACCGTCGATTCGATAGTGCAGCTCGGTACCGTTGACTGCAGCGTAGGGCATGCCGGTTACTCCTTGGAAGTAGCGCGCCTCGCGCGCGCATGATGAAGGGCCAGCGCGGCGTCCACATAAGCGTGCGCCTGGCCGACGTATTGAGCAGGATCGAGCAGTTGCGTGAGGCGTTCGATCGAAAGATGTTCGGTCACGGCGGGGTCTGCCGAGAGCACGTCGAAGAGTGTCTTGCGTTCGGCGATGGCGGCTTTTGATGCGCGCTCAACCAGATGATGCGCATCGAGGCGGCCGATGCTGTCGCCAAGCGCAAGCATCACGGCTTCGCCGAGAATCAATCCGTGCGTGACGTTGAGATTGGCTACAAGGCGCGCGACATTAACGTTGAGACCCGTAGCGATCTGCTCGATGTTGGCGAGCGCGCCGCCTGCAAGGCGCGCGAGATCCGGCAACGCGTCCCACTCGGCTTGCCAGCCGCCGAGCGCGCGCTCGTGCTCCTGCACCATGCCGGCGAACACCGTGGCCACCAGTCCCGGCGCGCGTGTCGCTGCTGTCAGCACCGCGGCACAGCCGACCGGGTTGCGTTTGTGCGGCATCGTCGACGAACCGCCCTTGCCAGCCGCGGCGGGCTCGGCCAGTTCGTCGATTTCAGTTTGCATTTGCAGCGAGATATCGCGTGCGATTTTGCCGAGCGTGCCGATCAGCATGCCGAACAGTGCCGCTGTTTCAGCGATGCGATCGCGTTGCGTGTGCCACGGCAAGGTGGGCACCGCGAGCTTGAGCTCTTGCGCCAATGATTGCGTCACTTGCGGCGCCGCGTCACGCAGACTCGCCAGCGTGCCCGCCGCCCCGCCGAATTGCAGCACCAGCACGCGCGCGCGCAACGCATCGAGCCGCTCACGATGACGCAGCAACGCGTCGAGCCATTGCGCGAATTTCAGGCCGAGCGTAATGGGCAGCGCCTGCTGCAACCAGGTGCGGCCGATCATCGGCGTCGCGCGATGGGTGGCCGCGAGTTTCGCTACGGCATCACATGTGGCTTGCAAGCCGCTGTCGAGCAGATCGAAGGTGTCGCGCAGTTGCAGCACCGTTGCCGTATCGATGATGTCCTGGCTCGTCGCGCCCCAATGGACGTACTTCGACGCTTCAGCGTCCGCCGCTTTGACACGCGCGGTGAGCTGTTTGACGAGGGGAATCGCGAGGTTGCCGCCGAGCGCCGCGTCGCGCGCGAGGGCGTCGGCGTCAAGCTGATCGGCCTGGCAGGCGCCTTCGATCGCGGCCACCGCGCTGTGCGGAATCACGTTATGGGCAGCCGAAGCGCGCGCAAGCGCTGCTTCGACATCGAGCATCCGTTGCAGCGTGGCACGCGGCGCCCAGATGTCGTTCATCGGCTGTGTGCCGCAAAGAAGGCCGGTCAGACGGCCGCTGGAGTCGAGCATGATGGCGTCGATGAGGGTGTCGGAAGTGAAGGTTTCGCCGCGGCGATCCGGGAGTGCTGCGAGGCGCGCCCCTGGCGCTTTCTATCGAGAGCGTACCGCACACGGCGTTACGGCGCATTCTGTTCCGAATGCCGCCGCGTCGGCGCGCTGTAAGCAACGTGACGCCGTGACATCGGGTCACGCGCATGAAGCTTGCCTCATGCGTGCTCCCGACATTCGCCGCTGCACGATTTGCGCGGCGCGCGTATTGACGGTCGCGCGCTGCACGACGTGCGCAATCGGTGACAGCACGTTGCGTGCGCCCACATTGATGGCAGCACGCTGCGCGGCATACGCATTGCCATCGCCGGCCAGCGGTTTGACTTCGCCACAGGCCTTCGTGCGGACAGCGGCCTGGCCCGTGCTTAGGCCGCGCGAGCCGCCTGAGTGCCGTCGATCAGCGGCACGCCGGTCAGTTTGTGCAGCGCATCGAAGTCGATGTCCGAGAAGATCTCGCGCACCACCAGCCCCTCGTCGGTAACGTCGATCATCGCCAGGTCCGTATAGATGCGGTCGACGCAATTCACGCCCGTGACCGGATACGTGCATTCCGCCGCGATCTTGCTTTCGCCCTGTTTGGTCAGGTGTTCCATCATTACGTAGACCTGCTTCGCGCCGATTGCGAGGTCCATGGCGCCGCCGACTGCCGGAATCGCGTCGGGCGCGCCGGTGTGCCAGTTCGCCAGGTCGCCCTTCGCCGACACCTGGAACGCGCCGAGCACGCAGAAATCCAGATGGCCGCCGCGCATCATTGCGAACGAATCCGAGTGATGGAAGTAGGCGCCGCCCGTAAGCAGCGTGACGTGCTGCTTGCCGGCGTTGATCAGTTCGTCGTCTTCCTCGCCCTTCGCGGGTGCCGGGCCCATGCCGAGCAGGCCGTTTTCGCTGTGCAGGAAGATTTCCTTGTCGGCACCAAGGTGGTTGGCCACCAGCGTCGGCACGCCGATACCGAGGTTCACGTAAGCGCCTTCAGGGATATCCTGGGCAACGCGCTTGGCCATTTCATCGCGGGTCAGTTTTTTCATGTCGGTCTCCTCAGGCGGCGTTCGCGGATGCAAGTTCGGCTTGATGCGCAGCTTGCGGCACTTCGATTACGCGTTGCACGAAGATGCCCGGCGTGACGATGTTTTCCGGATCGAGCTCGCCAAGCGGCACCACTTTCGACACTTGCACGATGGCCGTTTTCGCCGCGCTCGCCATGATCGGACCGAAGTTACGCGCGGTCTTGCGATAGACCAGATTGCCCCAGCGGTCGCCCTTGAACGCCTTGATCAGCGCGAAGTCCGCGTGCAGCGGCGACTCCAGCACGTAGTGCTTGCCGTCGATCAGGCGGGTTTCCTTGCCTTCGGCGAGTTTGGTGCCGTAGCCGGTGGGCGTAAAGAACCCGCCGATGCCCGCGCCTGCTGCGCGAATACGTTCCGCGAGGTTGCCTTGCGGCACCAGTTCGAGTTCGATTTCACCGGCGCGATAGAGCGCGTCGAACACATACGAATCGCTCTGGCGCGGGAACGAGCAGATGATCTTGCGCACGCGTTTGGCGTTGAGCAGCGCCGCGAGACCGATGTCGCCGTTACCGGCGTTGTTGTTGACGATGGTGAGTTCGCGCGCGCCCTGTTCGATGAGCGCGTCGATCAGCTCGGACGGCATGCCGGCCGTGCCGAAGCCGCCGATCATGACGGTCGCGCCGTCGTGGACATCGGCGACCGCCGATTGAAGTGACTCGAAAATCTTGTTGATCATGTCGAATTTCCTTTTGGGGCGCTGCGTATCGCCAGGCTTTTTGCCTTTGCAGGCAGGGGCTTGTGCGGGACGGTCTCCGGGCCGAGGCTGACGCTTCTGGTTTGTTTGCTTCCGATTTTGTTCGATATATGAACATGGATTCGGTTAGCGAACGTTCAGGGCGATTATGGTTGCGGTTTGGGTTGGTTGTCAAGGCAGGGGATTCCCCCTTCACCCTAAGGATAGGATTTGGCCTGCCCCGGCGGGGTCGCTTTTGCTTTTTTTGGGGCTTTTTGGTGGTGTTGTTTGCCTGGTCGGCGCTTTTGGGTTGTGTTTTTAGGGTGTTGGTCCTTGTTCTGGCTTTTGTGCCTTTCCTTGTTCTGGCTTTGGTGCCTTTCCTTGTTCTGGCTTTGGTGCCTTTCCTTGCTTTGTTAGTGGTCTATTAGCGTTGCCCCTGTGCGGGGCGGCACCTACTTTTCTTTGCTTGCCGCAAAGAAAAGTAGGCAAAAGAAAGCGGCTCAAACCGCTAATGCTAAGTGGGCACCGTGGCTTGCTTGGGGTTGTGGTGCGACTAGAATCTGGGTTCGCGCACCGGCATACGCCAGTGACAAAGGCGTCATACTTCCGGCGGCGCTGCGCGCGCCGAAGAGCCGTTCATAAAACCGATCGCTGCGTTTTAACGTCCACGCCTCGCCAACGGGCCGTGGCCCGTCCTTGCACCGCTACCACCGCGATTGTGATTGGAGCTGCAACTGCAACCGCCAGTCGCCAGTCGCCAGTCGCAGTCGCAGTCGCAGTCGCAGTCGAGATTGCGATTGCGATTGCGATTGCGATTGCGATTGCGATTGCGATTGCGATTGCGATTGCGGGGCACCGACAGTTCATTTGAAGTGGGGGTTCCTGGGTAAATGCAGGAGCGCGTCGCCGAGGCGAAGCCGACGGCCCCCACAAACCCCAACCGAAGCCCGTGTTTTCCCCTGCATACCCGTCCGCGACGCACGCAGTGCGGAGTGGGAGCGGATGAGTCCTTTGTCACTAGCGCTGAATGCGCGAGAGCACGGATTCCAGTCGCACCACTACCCGCAGCAGACCACGGTGCCCACTTAGCATTAGCGGTTTGAGCCGCTTTCTTTGCTTATCTTTCTTTGCGGCGGCAAAGAAAGTAAGTGCCGCCCCGCACAGGGGCAACGCTAATAGACCACTAACAAAACAAGGAAAGGCACGAAAGCCAGAACAAGGACCAACACCCCCAAGAACACAAACAAAAAAACCCGCCGAACAGGCAAAAAACCACTATCCAAAACCAAGATTATTAAACTACCCTCTATCCACATTCCAAATACCCCCCCAAAGCGCCGCAGGCAAAAAACACCAGCATGTCCGACACAAACCTGGACCTAAACCTGATCCCCTACCTGGTAGCAATGGAAGACACCCGCAACGTCAGCCGCGCAGCGGAGCAACTAGGTGTCAGCCAACCCCGCGTCAGCACCGCGCTAGGCCGCCTGCGGGAATACTTCGACGACCCGCTCTTCGTGCGGACCTCGAAAGGCATGGAACCCACTCCCCGCGCGCTCGCCATCCTCCCCGCCGCCCGCGATGCGCTTCTACGCATCGAAAAGGGCATGCTCGACGTGCAAGACTTCGATCCAGCCACCAGCACCCACACCTTCTCCCTTGCGCTTTCCGACGTCGGCGAAATCGTCTTCCTGCCGCGGCTCCTGCAACTCTTCGCCGAACGCGCGCCGCATGCGAATCTGCGCTCGGTCTCGCTCTCGCCCTCCCACGTGGAACGTGGACTCGAATCGGGTGACGTCGATCTCGCGGTAGGCTATTTCCCCGATCTTTCAGGCAATAACTTCTTCCAGCAACGGCTCTTCACCCATCGGTTCATCTGCCTGATGCGCGCGGGGCATCCCCTTGCAAAGGCGCCCCTCACACTGGCTCAGTACGTGGCGTCGGGCCACGCCGTCGTGCGGGCCGAAGGGCGCAGCCAGGAAGTCCTCGAACATTACCTGGAAAAGAAGCGCATCAAGCGCCGCGCCGTACTCGAAACGCCGCACTTCATGAGTCTGCCGTTCATCCTCGCGCGCACCGATCTGCTCGCCACGGTGCCGCACGCTATCGGCTTCGCTTACGTGTCGGAGCATGCGTCGATCACGCTGGTCGAGCCGCCGCTGCCGTTGCCGCGCTTCGATCTGCGGCAGCATTGGCATCGCAAGTTTCATAACGATCCGCGGGCGAGCTGGCTGCGCGGTATCGTCGCCGAACTCTTCAACGACGACATGGACGAGTGGCCAAAGTAAGCACACGCCCCGACCGCGAGAGGGGGCATCGACACGATGCGACCTAAAACATGGAACAATGGCCGCACTCATTGAACCCGCGCGCTCCGTTTAGCGTCGACGCGCAATCCCAGAGGAGCGACGGATGGCCAGCAGCAAAGCGAAGAAAACCAAACCCGCGGCCGCGGTAGACCGCCCCAGCCGCGAAGAAGCTGAAGCAGCGGTCCGCGTGCTGCTGCGCTGGGCCGGCGATAATCCCGAGCGTGAAGGCCTGATCGATACGCCGTCTCGCGTAGTGCGCTCTTATGAGGAGTTCTACGCGGGTTATCAGATCGATCCGCGTGAGATCCTCGCGCGCACCTTTTCCGAAGTGGACGGCTACGACGAAATGATCGTGCTGAAAGATATCCGCTTCGAAAGCTATTGCGAGCACCACATGGTGCCGATCATCGGGCGAGCGCACGTTGCCTATCTGCCTGAGCATCGGGTGGTCGGCATTTCGAAGCTGGCGCGTCTCGTCGATGCATTCGCCAAGCGTCTGCAGATCCAGGAAAAGATGACGGTGCAGATCGCCGATACGTTGAACGAAGTGCTGCAACCGGCAGGCGTAGGCGTGATTCTCGAAGCCGCGCATCAATGCATGTCTACCCGGGGCGTGCACAAGGCCGGCGTCACGATGGTCACCTCGCGTATGCTGGGCACGTTCCGTACTGATCCGTCGACGCGTCGCGAGTTTCTGTCGATCGTGGGCAATCCAGGTGTAGTGGCCGTCGCCAATACCTGATCGCGCTTAGCTGACACACCGCGAATCAGGCTGCGGCATTGGCCGCGGCCTCACGCCGTGCCGTGCGCGGTACGCATCTGGCCGAAGGTGGCCAGCAACACCGCGCCAAGCACGCATGCAACGCCCGCCAGTTGCGCCGCACTCACCGGCTCCCGCAACACGACAGCGGCCAATGCCACCGCGCTCACCGGCACGAGCGCGGTCATGAGCCCAGCTTCCGCGCCGCTGATGCGCGCCGCCCCCGCATACCAGAGAACAAAACCAGCCACGGTCGGCACGAGCGCGTAATACAGCACACCGTTCAGGGCGCTCGCATTGAACGGCATACTCCAGGGCCGTTCGAAACATGCCGGCACGAGCGCCACCGCGAAACCGATGGCGCACATCAACGCCGACAGCGGCAGCGGCGCGACCGGCGTGTGCAACCTGCGATTGAGCAGGATAAAGAGGGCCTCGCAGACGATCGCCGCAAACACCAGCGCGTTACCTGTCAGCGAACTGGCGGCATGTGGCGTGGTGAAATCGTCGATACGCACGGTGCACACCAGCACGCCCAGGGTGGCGAGGCCAATCGCGCCGATCAACGCGGGCGCCGGGCGCTCACCCAGCGCGAGCATGGCGACCACGGCCGACACCGCCGGCAACGTGCCGGCAATCACGCCGGCATCGGCGGCCGAGGCGAGCTTCATGCCGCTGATGAGCAACACCGTATAACCGACGCTGCCCGCCCCTGCCTGGGCGATCACGAGCAACGTATCGTGTCGATCGAGACTCGGCCAGCGTACGCCACGCCAGCGCATCACCAGCACAAACAGGGGAAACGCGATGGCAAAGCGCAGTGCGGTCGCACTGAACGGCGGCAATCCGCTTGCAATCGATTTGCTGACGACCACCGTACTGCCGACGCCGATCATCGCCAGCGCGCAAAACAGGTATCCGACGTACCGTGAGCTCATGCTACTGTCCTGTTCCGTTGAACGAGCAGACACAGTAGCGGCGGCGGACATGCGCGGTCTTGAACGAAATTGCAGAGAAGGCACCCGCCAAAGAGATAAGGAGCGCGGCCAGGTCGAACAGGCGTCCAGCTCCACGACATACCTACACAAACCTGGCTTACGCTCAGGCAGAACAGCCCGGCGCTGCACCCAGTCTCATCGAGTATCCTGATCGAAATAGAATCCCGCCTGGACACGAACCGAACGCGCGCATAGACAAACGCTCTCAGGAACGCACTTTGCAACCCGGCAACACAAGCTCACGCCGCTGCGCGGCTCAACCGTCACAACAGGAGATCCGCAATTGCTAGAGTTTCCGTCGTCGGCGGTGTCAACCTGGGGCGGCGTGTTCGTTTTTGTGAACGTCCTGTTGACGCGGCTCGGCCTGCCGATCCCCGCGGTCCCCGTGCTGCTCTTCGCAGGCTCGGCGATTGCCGCCGGCACACTGTCTTTCTGGCCGATCCTGTTCGCCGCCGTGCTTGGCGCGCTCATCGGCGACGGTACGTGGTTCGCCGCCGGCCGCATCTACGGCCGCAGACTGATCGCCGCTCTGGGCCGGATTTCCCCGGCGATCGATTCCAGGGTCGACAAGGCCCGCCTACTATTCGAGCGCTTCGGCGTGGCGCTCGTGTCGATCTCGAAGTTCGTCCCCGGACTAGGACTCATCACTCCGCCGCTCATGGGCACGACCGCGGTGGACAGCCGCATTTATGCTTTGTGGGACCTCGCCGGCGCGCTGGTGTGGGCCACCTTCTGGCTACTCGGCGGCGCCGCGGCGGAAAGACAGTTGCATATGCTGCTCGCGTTCGTCAGAGCACGCGGGGGCACGGTACTCGACATCCTGCTGGCCGCAGCGTTGGCCTATCTGGTGTACCGCCTGCAGCAACGGCGCCGCGAACGACGCCGTCTCGCGGACGTGGCCTCCGCGGCTGCGTCGCAAGCGACACTCGCTGGATGGCGCCGCATCACGCCGCCCAAGGTTCTGGATGCCCGCCCAGCCGCCTCAACGGGTGAAGGGCTGCGCACCATCCCCGGCGTGCTGGCGCTCGACCCGCACTCGCCTGAGCAGATCGACGGCGCGCTGCTCGTCCATGACATGGTGATTTATTGCATTTGCCCGGACAGCGCGACCGCGGTCGAGATCACGCAACGAATGCGCCTGAACGGCTACACGCGGATCCGCGCACTGAGGGGCGGCCTCGACGCCTGGCAAAGGCGCGGGTTTCCCGTCGAACCTGTCCCGCTGACGGACGAACCGAGCGCCCGCAAACGCACGCCGGAGCCCTACGGTGAAGTTCGCGGCGCGATAACGCTGCGCGGGTTTGCCCCACGACGCGGCTGATGCGCCGGGGCGATTCACAAAGTGACAACCCGGCCGGGCGCCGGATCGGCGTCCATCACGCGCCACCTCTCACGACGACGCATCCTGCGCCACCGACTGCCCCACCCACGTCGCCGACCTGACCCGGTTGCGGCCCGCCGCCTTGGCAGCGTATAGCTGCCGGTCGGCAGCGGCCAGCAGGTCGAGCGCGCTCGCCCCTGCCGCCGGCACACTGGTCGCGCAACCGATGCTTACCGTGATAGTGATCGCTTCACCATCGCGATGCACAACGCGCAGGCTCTGCACCTTGCTACGAATCTTCTCCGCGAGGTTGAGCGCGCCCTCCGCCGTGGTGTCCGGCAAGATCACGGCAAACTCCTCACCACCGTATCGCGCCACCAGATCGACCGCGCGCAGCACCGTCGCGGAGATGCATTCGGCCACGGCGGTCAAGGCCTCGTCACCGCTCGCGTGGCCGTAGACGTCGTTGAATTGCTTGAAATGATCAATGTCGATGAACAGGGCCGACAGCGGTTGCCCGGAGCGCCGCGCGCGCCGCCACTCCTCGTCGAGCCGGTTATCGAGCACACGGCGATTGCTAAGCCCCGTAAGCGGGTCCGTCGCGGCGAGACGCATCAGTGCGGCTTGCGCGCGCAGCTTGTCGCGCAAGACGAAAGCCAGCATCCACGAGACCATGACGAATACCGCGCCGAAAGCGAGCGTCAGCGCGCCGGCAATCCTGCTGCGACGCCGCCACGGCGCGAGCACTTCATCCTCGGCAGGTGCAACCACCGCAATCAGCGGCGTACCCGGCACGCGTGCATAGGTGAACATCCGGCGCACGCCGTCGACCGCCGATCTGGCGACATACGAGCCCGAGGTGCGCGCGGCCATCACCTGAAAGGTTGGCGACTTCGCGATGCTCGTGCCGATATCTCGCGAGGAAAACGGCTTGCGGGCGAGCAAGGTGCCGTCGTCCATCACGATGAATACAGAGCCCAGTTCGCCCGTATTGATCCGATCCAGCAGATGCTGAAAGTATTCGATACGAATCGCCAGAAGCGCGACGCCGCCAAACGTGCCATCGGCTTCGTTGATGCGCCGCGTGAGGCCGATCGACAACTTCCCGTCACGCAGCCGCGAGCGGTACGGGTGGGAGAAATAAAGCCCGACAGCCGGACTGCGTTGATGCACCAGAAAGTAGTCACGGTCGGCGAGGCGAACTGCGGCATTGATCTCGCCGTTCTGCGAAGCGATCACCCGTCCGTCCGCAGCGATCACATAGGCGCCGCCCAGGTAGGCCGCCGTGGTTGCGCGATCGAATAGCACGGCTTGCTGCAAGTCCGCAGGCAGGGTCCACGTGGCGCGATCCCGCGCGCCGTCCACCATGGCCGCCAGAGACAAATCGTAGATCTCGACATTTCGTTCAAGATCGGAGGAAATGATCGAGACGAGGTTTTGCGCGGTTTCCCGCGCGTGGTTGAGCGCGTCGTCGCGGCCGCTGCTCAGCGTCAGCAGCGTCAAACCGGCCATCGCTACGGCAACCAGCGTTCCAGCGAGCCCGGCGAAGTACGGGTGGTTGCCCACATAACGCGACATGCCGATCCCACCGGCGCGCGACATGAATCGCAACCGTCGACGCAGCGAAAGCGTTTGATGTGCCACGTGCGCATCGCCTCCTTCGCAAATGCCCCGCCCGACCGATCAGGTGCGGATGCACAGCCAATGTCGTTTTCGGGCCGGTCCGCTCGAACGTGCGAGCGCCCTTCAAGCCGCCTCACAGTTTGCGCAAGAGTCCCGCCGCCGCGCGCATCCGGCGTTTGCGTTCCTTCTTCAGCCACTCAAGCGCTGCATCGGTGTCGCCGGACCCGGCCAGCAAATCCGTATTGTCGCGCAGCAGCATCTCGCTTGCGACGATATCGTTCAGCGTGCCGAAACGCTTCTGGATCTGCTTTAACCGCTTCAGGGTGCGTTTGTGGCTGCCGCTCAGAACCGGCTCGAAAAACTCGAGCAGATAGCGCACTTTCTTACCCGCCTTTCTGACGTCGTGAAACGCGGTGTAGTTGGAGCGCTTCGCTTGAGACGCGCGCTTTATGCGCTTTTTAAGCGAACGTTCGGAAGCGCTTACACGCTTGTCGGCGAATTTTTGCAGCGGCACGCGCTCACGGGCGGTGTTCAGTTCTTTATTGGCGCTGGTCAAGGCGTCTTGCAGCAAATGTTTGACGTCCGCGTTCGAAAGCGTTTCACGGCTCGTTGCCAACGCGCCGCCGCGCGCCGCCTCGAGCGTGGGCGCCATCTCATGCGCGACGCGCTCGTCCTGCGCAATCAGTTCGATCAGAATGTCCCAATCCCGCGTCTTGCCGGCGGCATTAGCCAGATACTTATACAGCGCCCGTTGGCGCGTATTTTCGCCTTTGTCCAGCAAGGGCTCGAACGCCCACCACAACGAGCGCAAGCGCCGCAGCGACACACGCAGTTTGTGCAGCGCTTCCGGCGAAGCGTCTTCGCGCACCGCATTGGCGAGTTCGATCGCGTCATCGACAAGGGGCGCCGCGTACGACGCAAAGGCTGCCTCCGCCGAAGGTTCCGCGCCGGCCGGCTTGCTGTTGGCAGCCTGTTTGTCGATTTTCCGGCTCGCCCGCTTCATCGGATGTCCTTCAAATGGCCCTTTGATGTCAGCCTAGCAAAAAAAGGTCCTGGTGGATATCCGCCAACGCGTCGCCTAAACTGCACGAGGATGGCCGCAAGACAATGCACGTTGCATGGACTGCAATCGCCGCATTTGTAGCGAACACTTAGGTCGCGCGAGTTCTTTTGCGGCCTTGGCGGAAGTTGAACCGGACAATCCGTTCCACTGCAGAGGTGCACTTCGCGCATAGTTCTTTTCGGACCGCTTATCGTTCTACCTCGCCGCGCAGGCGGCAGCCTTTCCTGTAACGCCAATCTGTATATACCTTTCCGCGAACGCCCGTCCCGCATAACGGTCACGCCATTGTCATCATTAGGACACACAGGCACCGCAGGATCGGCAGTTCCGCGACAACTTTAGGGCTCATGCCATGCCGGAACTTTCGTACCCGCAATCGGGCGCCGCAACTGGAAAAGGGCGTTATCTCAGCCTCATCGTTTTCCTGATCGTGATCGCGATCGGCGCTGCTTATTGCGCCGTGCATCTGGCAACCGATCTAGAACCGGTTCGCGAGGCCTCATTTCTGCCCTATCTCCTGCTCGGCTTCGCGCTTCTGATCGCGCTCGGCTTCGAATTCGTCAACGGCTTTCATGACACTGCCAACGCGGTCGCCACCGTGATTTACACGCATTCGCTCGCGCCGAACATTGCGGTGGTCTGGTCCGGCGGATGGAATTTCCTCGGCGTGCTGACTTCGTCGGGCGCGGTGGCATTCGGCATCCTGCAGTTGCTGCCCGTCGAACTGATTCTGCAAGTTGGCAGCAGCGCGGGCTTCGCGATGGTCTTCGCGCTGCTGATCGCGGCCATCATCTGGAATCTGGGCACGTGGTACTTCGGACTGCCGTCGTCGAGCTCGCACACGCTGATCGGCTCGATCATCGGCGTCGGTCTGATGAATCAGCTGATGCATGGCGCAAACGGCACGAGCGGCGTGGACTGGAATCAGGCGCTCGGCGTCGGCAAGTCGCTGCTGTTTTCGCCGCTGGTCGGCTTTCTCGCCGCTGGCTTGCTGCTGCTGATCCTGAAAGCGGTGGTGCGGGTCCCGGCGTTGTACACCGAACCTAAAGGCAAGGAACCGCCCCCGTTCTGGATTCGCAGCCTGCTGATTCTGACCTGCACGGGCGTTTCGTTCGCGCACGGTTCGAACGACGGGCAAAAAGGCATGGGCCTCATCATGCTGATCCTGATCGGCACGGTGCCGACGGCCTATGCACTGAACAAGGCAGTGACACCGGCGGAAACGCAAACCTATCTTGCCGTCGCACACCAGACCGCGGCCGTGCTCGGCAAGTACACCCAGGGCGCGGCGCCCTCCACCGATCCGCGTGGCGATGTCGAAGCGTATGTACGCACGCGCCAGTTGACGCCCGCCACGTTGCCCGCCTTGCAGCAACTGACCGAACTGATCGGCCAGCAGGTCAGCGAATCGGGATCGATGGCAGCGGTGCCGCAAAACATCGTCGATAACGTGCGCAACAACATGTATGTCGCGTCCGAAGCCATTCGTCTGATGGAGAAGAGCAAGCAGCCGGCTTTCTCACCGGCAGACGTCAAGGCGATCGACAACTTCAAGGCGCAAACCGATCACGCCACCAAGTTCATTCCGACGTGGGTGAAGGTCGCCGTGGCCATCGCACTGGGTCTCGGCACGATGGTCGGCTGGAAGCGCATCGTCGTCACGGTTGGCGAGAAGATCGGCAAGCAGCATCTGACCTATGGACAGGGCGCCTCGGCTGAAGTCGTGGCGATGCTGACGATTGGCGCTGCCGACATGTACGGCTTGCCGGTCTCGACGACGCACGTGCTGTCGTCAGGCGTGGCCGGCGCCATGGCTGCCAATGGTTCCGGCTTGCAATGGGGTACCGTGCGCAGCCTGATCCTCGCATGGGTACTGACGCTACCAGTCTCAATCGCGCTAGCCGGCGCCTTGTACTGGCTGTTCCGGATGGTGTTCTGAAGCTGCTGAAATCGCTGGCGCCGGGTGCAAATCCGGCACCGGCGAAGTATGAAAAAAGCGCGGTCATTGCCGCGCTTTTTTCATTTCACCGAGTCGAAGGTCGATCAATAAATTTCGGGCACGATTATCGACGAGGGCACCGGCTGGCGGCTGTATTCGTCGTGATAGACCCGCGCCGGCAATTCGATGAGCGGGTGCTCGATCTCGTGATACGGCACCTGGCTCAGCAGATGGTGAATGCAGTTCAGGCGCGCGCGTTTCTTGTCGACCGCCTGCACGACCCACCACGGCGCCTCGGGAATATTCGAGCGCTGCAGCATGACTTCTTTCGCCTGCGTATAGGCTTCCCAGCGGCGCCGGCTTTCCAGATCCATCGGACTCAGCTTCCACTGCTTCAGCGGGTCGTGGATGCGGTTCTGAAAGCGGATTTCCTGCTCTTCGTCCGTGATCGAAAACCAGTATTTGAGAATCTGCACGCCGCTGCGCGCCAGCATCTTTTCGAATTCCGGCACCGAGCGGAAAAACTCTTCGTACTCGTCGTCGGTACAGAAATTCATCACGCGTTCGACGCCTGCGCGGTTGTACCAGCTGCGGTCGAACAGCACCATCTCGCCGCCGGCCGGCAGATGCGACACGTAGCGCTGGAAATACCATTGGGTACGTTCGCGGTTGTTCGGCGCCGGCAACGCCGCCACTCGGCACACGCGCGGATTGAGCCGCTGCGTAATGCGTTTGATCGCGCCGCCCTTGCCGGCCGCGTCGCGCCCTTCGAATATCACCACCAGCCGATGGCCGGTCTGCACAATCCAGTCCTGCAGTTTGACAAGCTCGCCCTGCAACCGGAACAGCTCGCGGAAGTACACCTTGCGCGCCTCGCGATGCTCGGGCGTGAAGCCTTCCGCGCCGTCGATGATACGGTCGTCGACCTCCATTTCGAGTTCCTCGTCATAGGCATCGATGAGGTCCTCCTCGAAACGGCGTTGCCGTTCTGCCATGATTTCGGCCTCGGGTCTCGGATCCAGCTCTTTCATTGCGACTCTCCTGGCAACGGACATAGTTAGGCGCGCGGCGCATGCGCGTCGCGAACGGGTTCGATTATCGAAGCACGAAGTGTCAGCCGTGTTACCAGCGCGACCGCCGCGCTTCCGCGACCGGTGCTCACCGGCGGTTTGCGCACCCTATCGCTCAGTCATGATAGCGAGTTTAGCGCGGCCGCCCGGCGCTAACGCAACGGTTTCGCGAAGCTGAGTTCGTGGCCATCGGGATCGGTAATGTGGAAATAGCGCTCGCCCCATGGCGCATCGGACGGTTCGAGCGACGGTTTCAAACCCGCGGCCAGCGCTTTCCGGTACAAGGCGTCGACGTCCGAGACGTAAATGATCACGCGGCCCCACCAGTTGACCGGCGCGCGCGTATCGACAATCAGGTTCAGATATGAACCGCCGAATGCAAACGAGGTAAACGCTTCCTGTGAACCACCGAATTTGATCGGAAAACCGAGCGCTTCGTAAAACAGCACCGCGCGGGGCATATTGCCGGTGGCGAGCGTGATGGCACTGAGGGACTCGATGCGCGGCCCGGTTGGGTTTGTCGGGTCCGTTGAGTCTGACGGCGCGCTCGAGGCGCTCGACGCGGCAGACGCTGCGGCGGCTGCGGAACTGGCGGACGAACTCATGGTAGCTGTCTCCTTGGTGCAGCGACGCCTGACGGGCTTGCACCGCGTGTGCCTGAGCGTTGCAGGCATTCGCGTGGACATCGGCGTCGGCGCTGGCGTGGACTGACACTGGAAAGTGTCTCACACGCAGCCTCGAACGCGCCGCCTCGCCCGCACTTGAAAAACCCGCCCGCCGCCCCGCATCTGGATTCCCGTTTATCCGGAGCATCGCCATGGGAAGCCGTCCACGCTTCATCGATGACCTATCGCGCGCCGCATCCGACGCCCCCGGGTCCGATCCACTCACCGCTTTATCCGACGACGCCCTGCTCGACGCCTATTCCCGCACCGTGATCGGCGCGCTGGAACGCGTTCAGCAGGCGGTCGCCTTCATTTCCGTCGAACGCCGGCTGCCCGGCGCGCCGTCCGGGCGCGACAGCCGCGGCGCACGCGGCGGTACCGGTTCGGGTTTTCTGTTCACGCCGGACGGCTATCTGCTCACCAACAGCCACGTCGTACACGGCGCCACGCACATCACCGTAACGCTCGCGGACGGCGCGAAATTCGACGCCGATCTGGTCGGCGACGACCCCGGCAGCGATCTGGCCGTGCTGCGCATCGGCTCGCCGGAGCCATTGGCGCACGTTGAACTCGGCGAATCGTCAAAGCTGCGCGTCGGCCAGATCGCGATCGCGGTCGGCAATCCGCTTGGCCTGGCGCAAACCGTGACAACCGGCGTCGTCTCGGCGCTCGGGCGCTCGCTGCGTTCGAATTCGGGCCGCATGATCTACGACGTGATCCAGACAGACGCCGCGCTCAATCCCGGCAATTCGGGCGGCCCGCTGATCAATTCGGCCGGTCAGGTGATCGGCGTGAATACCGCGATCATTCCCGGCGCGCAGGCGATCTGCTTCGCCACCGCGATCGATACGGCCAAGTGGGTCATCATGCAGATCTTCGCGCACGGTCGCGTGCGGCGCGCGTACATCGGCGTGGCCGGCACCACGAGACCGCTGTCGCGTCGCGTGCAGCGCTATTTCGGCCTGAGCTCAGAGAGCGGCGTGCACGTCATGGAAATCGTCAAAAGCAGCCCGGCCGCGCTCGGCGGTCTGCGCACGGATGACACGATCGTCGCGATCGATGCGCTTGCGGTGCAAGACGTCGATAGCCTGCAACGCACGCTCGATGTGTCGCGTATCGACAAGCCGGTCAACGTGACGGTGTTACGTGGCGCGCAACGGCTCGAATTGACCTTGACGCCGGTTGAGCAGATAAGCTGATTCGCTCGACTGGCTGTGGTGGAAAATAGAAAAGGCCTCACGCTCAATTGAACGCGAGGCCTTTTTTCCGCCTGCGGCGCATCCACAAAGATGCGCCGCCCAGATGCCCTTAAACGACCGAAGTCGACCGCTTACTGGATCACCCGCGTCACGCCACGGCCACGCGGATCGGCTGCGGCTTCCGGCGTATCGCCATTGACCTTGATCGCCTGGATGTCGCCGCTGAAATCCTGCCCCTTCAGCACGTAGCCCTTGGCTTCGATCTGCTTGGCGAGTTCGCCGTCGATAGGCTTGTACGGCTCCCAGAAGATCGTGTTCGGCGGCAACAGTTGGTGATGGAAGCGCATCGCGCCAACGGCCTCCTGCAACGGCATGTTGAAGTCATAGACGTTGTTGATCACCTGGAAGATCGACGTGAAAATGCGCGAGCCACCCGGCGTGCCGATCACGAGCGATACCTTGCCGTCCTTCGTCAGAATCGTCGGGCTCATCGACGACAACGGGCGCTTCTTCGGATCAATCGAATTCGCGTCGCTGCCCACCACGCCAAACTGGTTCGCAACACCCGGCTTCGCGGAGAAGTCGTCCATCTCGTCGTTCAGCACGATGCCCGTGCGATCCGCCACCACGCCCGAGCCGAAATAGCCGTTGATGGTGTACGTGTTCGACACCGCGTTACCCCACTTGTCGATCACCGAGAAGTGCGTGGTTTCCGCTTTCTCCGGCATCGTCGTGCCGAGACCCGGCTGCACGCTCTTCGTATCCGACGGCGTATTCGGGTTCACTTCCGCGGCACGTTTCGCGATATACGCGTCGTCAATCAGTTGCGCGACCGGCACCTTGTAGAAGTCCGGATCGCCGAGATACTGCGCACGATCGGCAAATACGCGCTTCTCGATCTCAGCGATCAGGTGCACGTACTGCGCGGAGTTAAGCGTGACGTCCTTGAAGTCGGGCGCAATGTCGGCCTTCATCTTCAGCAACTGCACGAGACCGATACCGCCCGAGCTCGGGGGCGGCGCGGTAATCACGCGATAGCCGTTCCAGTCCGCCTGGATCGGCTGACGCCACACGGCTTTGTACTGTTGCAAATCCGCCTTCGTGATCAGACCGTGACCGCGCATGGACGCGGCGATCAGATCAGCGGTCTTGCCCGAATAGAAGTCTTTCGCACCCTGATCCGAAATGCGCTGCAGCACGGCGGCGAGATCCGGTTGCTTGAAGTTGACGCCCTGCTTCAGGTTGCCGAAGTAGGTATCGAAGTTGGTCTTGCCGGCGAAGTCTTTCGCGGCGTCGTCGCGGCGTTGCTGCAATTGCTCGCTGACTTCGAAGCCGTCGCGCGCGTAATGAATGGCCGGTGCGAGCACCTGCTTCCATTTGAGCTTGCCGAAGCGGCGCTGCGCCTGCCACATGCCGTCGACGGTGCCCGGCACGCCCACGGCCCGATAGCCGAACAGACTCATGCCCTTGATGACCTCGCCCTTGTCGTCGAGGTACATGGTCTTCGTCGCGGCCAGCGGGGCGCGCTCGCGATAGTCGAGGAAGTACGGCTTGCCGTCGACATACAGCGTCATGAAACCGCCGCCGCCGATATTGCCCGCTTCCGGATACGTCACGGCAAGCGTGAAGGCAATCGCGACTGCCGCGTCGACGGCGTTACCACCTTCCTTGAAGATCTGTTCCGCGGCGTCGGCGCTGTACTTGTCGGCGACCGCAATGGCGGACGCCGTGAGAATTGCCGGCTGCGCTTTCGCAGGCTCTTTGGCAAAGGCTGGAGTCGCTTCGAGAAAACCGCTTGAAACAGAGATCAGTGCGACCAGCGCAAGTCCGCTAACGGACGGCTTGGCGTTGTGAAACAACTTCATTGGATATATCCCCCAAGACGACTTCTTCATCTGACGATAACGAAAGCTGCCTTGGGCTTATAACACGCCGATCCGCCAATTGCGAAGCTGTTGCACGCATATGGTGCATGTTGCGGCACACAAAAAACGCCCTGTTTAACGACGCCGATTGACGCGAGTAACCGTGCTCCAATCGGCATCGAGCGCAGTCAGTGCGCCGCACCACGAAATGCAGCGCACCGTGAGTCGAACATTCAGGCGCTACCGCGGCTACCGCGCGCGATTTCGTCGCCGGCGCCTTGCGGCAAGCGCGCGGTCACCGGAATCGACAGGAACGAGAACAGACCGACCACGAGGAACGCCGGCCAGAAGTCGGAGAACACGATCGTCGAATGACCCTGCACGTTATGCGAGATTTGCAGCACGATGCCGGCAATCGTCACGCCGAGCCCCAACGAGATCTGCTGGATCACGCTCGCGACACTCGTCGCGCGGCCAACGTCGCGGCTCGGAATATCCGCATACGCCAAAGTATTCAACGAGGTGAATTGCAAGGACGGGAAGAAACCGCCGAACAGCACTACACACCAGATCAACCAATGCGGCGTACCGGGAAAGAACAGACCGTAGACGGCAATCGCGAGTCCCGCGCAACCGGCATTGAACATCAGCACCGTGCGAAAACCGAACCGTTCGAGAATGCGCGACGCAGCCGCTTTCATAAAGATCGAGCCGAATGCGGACGCGCAGGTAATCGACCCCGACTTGAACGCGGTCATGCCCAGACCTTCCTGCAACGCAAGCGGCAACAGAAACGGCACTGCGCCGAGGCCGATGCGAAACAGCGAGCCACCCACCACGCTCGCGTGAAAACTCGGAATGCGCAGCAGCCGCAAATCGAGCACCGGCAATTCGACCCGATTCGCGTACAGCACGTACACCACCAGCAGCAGCACGCCGATCACGCACATGCTGAGCGATACCGTGTTGGACACCAGTTCGCCGCCTACCAGCGAAAGCCCCAGCATGAACAGCGACGCCCCGCTCGCCGACAACACGAAACCGGTCCAGTCGAGCCGGCCGGGATGCGCTTCACGCACGTTGGCAATATGCTTGTTCGCAAGCCAGATACCCAGCAGGCCGATTGGAATGTTGATGAAGAAGATCAGGCGCCAGTGCAAATAGGTCGTGATAAACCCACCCAGCGGCGGCCCGACTACCGGCCCGAGCAACGCAGGCACTGTCAGATAGTTGACCGCGCGAATGAAGTCCGACTTCGGCACCGAACGGAAAATGATGATGCGCCCCACCGGCACCATCATCGCGCCGCCGATGCCTTGCACGAAGCGCGCAACCACGAAGGTGCCGAGTGACGTGGACGCCGCGCACATCAGCGAGCCGGCCATAAAGACGCCGATTGCCGTGCGAAAAACGGTGCGTGAACCGAAGCGGTCAGCGACCCAGCCGCAAATCGGAATGAAAACGCCGAGGCCGATGACATAAGCCGTCACGGCGAGCTTGAGGGTGATGGGATCGTGGCCGAGATCGCGCGCCAGAACGGGCAGCGACGTCACGATGACCGTGCCGTCTACGTTTTCCATGAACATCGCACACGCGACGATCAGCGGAACGATGAAAGTGCCTAAAGCGAGAGGCATTGGCATGACGACGGGTTGCAAGGCCGTCGGTGTAAAGCTGCGATTATGGCATCGCATCGACAACAGATGTTGTTAAGCGAAGGCTTTTCGTATTCTCGCGGATGACGCGTTGCTATGCGGCGCCCAATAGTTGAGCGCGCAACGAAGCTGAGTTGATTACGAAAAAACAGAAGTGGTAATGAAGAGAAAAACGACGCGATGGTGAGCCGGCATACAACCGGCTCACCATGCCATACAGCGGCAATTCAGGGGCGAGGCTTAACGGTACTTGACGAGACTTAGCGCGATGCACTGACCAGCGGTTGCAGCTGCGGCAGAATTTCGGTACTTGCACGAGCGACGTCGTTCGGGAAGTCGATCTCGATCCACGGCGCGCCGGTCACGTCGGCCGTGTCGAATACCTGGCTGCGCTCCAGCAGCAGGTCGCGTACCGCTTCTTCGTGCGGCATGTTGGCCCGGCCGCTATCCACGTAGCCCGCAACGATCTGCGCGAAACGTTGCGCGGTTTCCTGGCGGAAGCGGAAGAAGCCCACCGATTCGCCGATGGTGTCGTACTCGAGGTTGACGGCGAGCTGCTTGCGCAACTCGACCGGCACGCCGTCTTTCAGGCACAGCTTGACAGGCTCGTCGCCGGCTTCGAAATCGCGGTCGATCAACAGGCGGTTGACCGTCTCGCCCTTCACCAGCGCGCTCAGAATGCGCTCGTCGTAGAGCACGTCGGCGTCCATCAGCAGCACGTCGCCACCGCGCGTGAGCGCCTCGGCCACCGTATGCACCGTCAGCACGCTGCCCAGGTCGTAGCGCGGGTTCAGCACGGTTTCCACTTTATGCGGCCAGTTGATCCGCTCCAGTTCCGCCTGCACCGATTCCGGCTGAAAGCCGAGCGCCAGCACGACGTCGGTCACGCCGGCGGTCTCCAGCATTTGCAGATGCCGTTCGAGCAGGCTCATGCCGTCGAACTGCAACAGGCACTTCGGGAACTGTGCCTGCGGCGGTTGCTGGAGACGCAGGCCGAGGCCCGCTGCGAGGATGATGGCACGCATGCGCAGTCCTTTAAAAAATTCGGAGATTAATCGACAACCGGAACGCGCCCCGTGGCGCGCCGCCGTTGCCAGCTTCGTTCGCTGAAGTGCAAAACCAGTAGTCCAGGCAATGCGAGCAGGATTTCACGTGCGCGCTTGGCGAGCGACAGCGCCAGCGCCGCGTCCGGCGGCAAACCCACGAGCGGCGCGAGCAGCAGATAACCACCTTCCTGCACCCCGAGCGAGCCCGGGATCATGAATGCCGCGCCACGAATCGCCTGGCCGAGACTTTCGAGCAGGAGTGCGTCTACCCAGTCGACCGGATGACCGAGAAAGCGCAGCGCGAGCCACACCTCGACCGTGCCGACAATCCAGCCCACCAGACTCAGTGCGAAGCTTGCCGCGACGCGGCCACGCTCGCGGTAGATCGCCTGCACTGCGGCGTCGACGGCTTCGGCGCGCGTCATGAGCGACGACCAGTCGCGCTTGCCGAACAGCTTCGAGACCACGCCCAGCAAGCGGCCGAACAGGCCGCGCCGCTGCGCATAGTAGAAGCCCGCGATCATCACACCCAGCACGCCGGTGGCAATCAGCGTAGCGGTTCGCAAATCGTGAAGTGCACCGTGGGCGGCGTAAGCGCCGAACAGCAGCAGCCCGAGCAACGCGAAGACGATTTGCGCGACCGCCTGCGCCGTGGTGCTGACGGTGACAGCGGCGGCCGCGTCACGCATGCGCATGCCGCGCTGGGACAGTTGCCGCACCATCACCACCGGGCCGCCGATCTGCCCAGCCGGCAACAGGCTATTCACCGATTCGCCGATCCACCGTGCGAACAATGCGTCGCGCACGGTCGCGTCGTGATGCACGCCGTCACGCTGACGCTGAAACAGCACCGAAATTGCGCCGGCGTCGAGCACCAGCGGAACAAGGTGAAATGCCGCGACGAGCACAAGCCCCCAACCGGCCGCGGCCAGCGCCGAGGCCACGGAGCCGAAACCCTGCCACGCGAGCAGGCCGACAAAAAGCGCCGTCCCGATCGACAGCAGAATCAGGGCCGCGCGTGTCATGCGGGGTCCTTGCGGCGTTTCGTCATCTGACGGAAAACCTGGCGGAAACCGAAGTACGCGATCGCGTCCTTCATGTTCGAGATGAAACGGCGCCACGGCCGCATGTTCGGGTCGGTGACGTATTCGAAGGTGAGCGACACGCGCATTTCGTTTGCGCCGGCCGGCGTGATGCGATGACGCAGCTTGTCGCCATCGAAGAACACCAGGCCGCCCGGCGGAATCTGCACCGAGCCGGGTTGATCCGCCACATCAGGATTACGCGTATGCAATTCGTAATCGAGCCGGCATGACGATTCGTCGATCACGCCGAGCAGCAACGTATAGCGGCGGCCGTCATAGTACGAAGTATCGTAGTGCCAGCCGATGTGGTCGCCGGCCCGCGTGTAGTAGTACAGCGCATAGGCGTGCGGATCGTCCGCGGGCGACACTTGCAGCTTGTCGCCGCTGAGTTGCTCGAGCCAGCCGATCAGCTCCTTCGAGCGATACAGCTCGGCGATGAACGGCGCGAGACCGTCGATCGTATGACGGCTGACGCTGCCGCCCTGCTTGTGGCCCGGCAGATAGTTGCGGTTCACTTCGTCGAGGAGACCGCGCGCGCTCTGCACGAGCTGCGTGGTGACCTCGGGCGCGAGGAAATCTTCCAGATACAGGAACGCGCCCTGATCGGCGAAATCCTTTGAGAGACGGCGTGTGTCGAACGTGCGCGTGCGGCTCGCTACGGCGCGATCGGCATTCGGCGCGGGCGCCGGCACGGGCGCCGGCACGGCCGACGATGCCGGCGAGCGTTCAACTGAATTTGGTGCGATCACGTCGTCTTCGGCGTGCATACTCATTCACTGGCCCACATTTGACTGGTTTCAGACGCCTTGACGGGAGCAACCGCCGAGCGTGCGGCGCGGCGCGCGACGCGCCAGTAATCGACCACTACCCAGACGGCAAAAAGCGGCGCACCGATCGAGGCGACCACAACGAACGGCATCACGACGCTCGTCAGTGTGACGATGGGTAGCAGGTACAGCACGTCTTCGGTTTCAAAACCGCCGACTGCTGCCTGCCTGGTCCCCGCCTTGCCCGCCATCTCCTCGATGCGCATGCGCAGGAAGAAAATCAGCGCGACCGCAACGCCCGCCACGGCGCCCAGCCAGCCAGGCGAAACTTTCAATGAGCCGACATGCGTCGAACCGACACCCATGCCGACGAACAACATGACAGTCACGAGCGCGTCGCACGCCAGATCGTAAAAATGACCGATCCGGCTCGACTTTCCGCCGATGCGCGCAAGTTCGCCATCTGTGTGGTCGACAAAGTTCGACAGCACAATTAGAAAGGCGCCCGCATTGACCCAGGCAAATCCGCCGTGGGCGAGACAGAGCGCGCCGGCAAGCCCGATCAGCAGGCGCAGCGTGGTCAGATGGTTCGGCGTAACCCACGTGTTGACGAGCGGCGTGACTAGTCGGCGGGCAAGCCTCGCATCCCATGTTCTGGGGGCCGGAACGTTAATTGGAATTGATGGTCGCGAATTCATAACCCGGAAATATATACGGGATCGTAAAAGCTTGCTTCCTTCCTTAACGTTTTCTTAAGCGCTCATTGTTGCCGATACGTGTCAGGCGCCGGGCAAGATATGCCGAATCACGTTAAAGTGCGAATCCAGTTGCGCCTGTCACGCCCGATTAGTTCGATGCGCAATGTCTTTTCGAGGTCCGGCGCATGGCCGTCACCCGTTGCGAACTCACTACATCGAACGCGGGCCGCTATTCACGTATATGAAACGCTTCTTTTCGTCCGTACTCCTTGCGCTGGCCGCCGCCGCGCTGCCGCTCAGCAGTCATGCTGCCGCTCTCGACGCGCCGCTCACCTGCAATGAGAGCGGTCATCAGTTCATTGCCGATCTCGCCCAGCAGCAGTTGATCGATCCGAAGCCAATGCGGGTCGAAAGCAACTCCATCAATGCGTTTTCGCCGGCGCAGGGTGCCGACCTGACCGCATTTGGCTTTCACATTTTCGCGGTGGTTGGCTACGAAAAAGACGATCCGATGTTCCGCGTCGGCGACGGTGAACCCGTGGCCCGCTCTGCCTATGGCGTTGTCGTGTTCGGCGGCGAATCCAAGGTCCAGGCTGCGCTCACCGAGGCCGGCAGCACAGCGATCGTGCATCGGGTCGCGCCGCTCGTGACGGCGATTTTCTGCAAGCGGAGTTGAGGCGGCGGAAATGGCCGATCGGAAGGTGTGGGGCCGGCGTTTTACGCGTTATAATTTGTGCAGATGGATTTTTCGGGGCCCGCAAGGGCGTCTATCTGCCTCCTGGTCAAACAGGATCCAGCCGTGCTGGTTACGTCGGTCATACCGATCAAGCGCACCCGCGAAGTTATGAGGCCCCCACGTGGGGCCTCACCTGTTTCCGGCACGCGGTTTTCGGTTAAACCTGGCTGAGATTCGGATCGCGGATCGCCTCTCCTCTCAATATTTTTGCCGCCATCACGCGAAAGCGCACGATGCTCCGCCGGTTGCGCGGGATTCCTGCCTTTCCCTTGCTGATGTCGCGTATGTAGGCGCTCTCGATCACAAGCCGCAACGCGCTCGCCCCCGCCCGGCGCAGGCGAAAAAACACTTCATATTCGACCGGCTCGCCGTGATGCGTGATGTCTTCGATCACGAGCCAGTTCGAATGGCCCGTGAAGTAGCAATGCCGCTCACTCAACTGCGCGACGATCGCAGGTAGTCGAAGCGACCAATGGTGTCTGTCAAAGCAGAACGCACGGGCAACATGCCGATGGTCGAGAATCTTGCGTGCATTGCCGAGCGTATCGAAATCCAGCCGCTCACCAGGCACCGGCCCAAACGACACGCAATGGGACGTGTATTCGACATGAACGGTTGCCGTCGCCGCGGGAAACTTCGCAGAAGCGGGAATGGCAAGCGTGAAAGCGCTAGCGAGCAGATGCGACAAGCCATATCGGACGCTTGCCACGTCGATATAGCCTTGTCGCAAAATCGAAATCCACTTCATACGCCAGCCGAGGGGGAAACCGAAAATTATCGCGAGATTCCCCCTCTCCGGCGCCTCAGCCAGATGGCCAATGCCACCTCTTTTACCCCACTCGCCCCCTACAGCTTGATCCCTGCCGGGTCCGCCGTCAGATACCCCACGGTCGCGCCGAAGCGGTCCTTGTAGTTCGCCCGCACGAGCGGATCGAGCGTCGATTGGACCTTGTCGTGCAACGGACTTTCCCAATCGCCGACATGCTGGAAGTTGCTCATCACGTATGTCCAGCCGTTGATTTCATCGACCGCGTGCAGGCCCGTCGACTCCGCGCCCGCAGGACACGACAACACACGTGCGAGCGTCCTGGTATCGACGTTATAAGCCCACAGAAAATTGTTGACGTGCATGCCGCTGTCTTCGCCGATAAAGAGTGTGCGCAGCTTCTCCGAAAACTTGAGGTTGTCCGGATTGGCGATACGCTCCGGGTTCGCCGTGTTGCCAAGCACGTCGGCGGCCGGCAGATCCTCGCCGACCAGCGCAGCCGGTGCGGACATATCGACCGGCACCCAATCGCTGTTGATCGCGCCGCCGCTGCGGTCGCGCTGGCCGCCCTTCATGTTCAGCGCGTAGACCGCGCCGGCGTTGATGGCTTTGTCGACGGCGACATCGGTCGATGCGGCATGACCGCGCACCATCGATTTCTCGATGCGTGACATCGCCGAATACAGCACCTTGTCCTTGATATTGACTGTCGTACCTTCGAGCTTTGTGAAACCCATGCTGCCGCCCGCCAACGCTGCGTAGCGATGCGTTTCGAGGAAAGTTGCCGCCTTGGTCATGCCCGATTTGACACGCACCCAGTTGAAAGTGCCGTTGTAGTTGATCTTCGTGTAGGTCGAATCGACTGGGTCCCTGGTCGCAACGTCCATGATGTCGCTCGCGCTCAACTGGTTGGCGAGCGCCTCGATTTCGTCGCTGGTCGCGTGGCCCAGATTGATCCAGGAAAGCGTTGCCGTGCCCGCGCCGCTCGACGACACCTGCGTCCACTTTGCGACATACAGCGTGCCCGCCGACAGATCGGTCTCGCGATCGGCGATGAACATGAAGAGGCCGCCGTTGGTCGCGTCGTCGCCCATCAATACGGTGCGCTTATCCGGCATGACCTGAATCAGTTCGTGCGAGATGCGGCCGAGGCAGTAGTGTTTCCTGAT
The DNA here is from genome assembly GCF_902859805.1 of Paraburkholderia sediminicola. GTDB lineage: Bacteria > Pseudomonadota > Gammaproteobacteria > Burkholderiales > Burkholderiaceae > Paraburkholderia > Paraburkholderia sediminicola. Next base: position 650,472 of record NZ_CADIKC010000001.1, read on the forward strand.
CGTGCCGGTGCCGTCGGGATTGACGGTCACTTCCGGCAGATGGCCATAGTGATAGGGATTGGCGGTAGTTTCGTCACCGTAAAGGCTGCGGCTGAAGCCCTTGAACTGACTGTTGGTCGCGATCGTCGCGGCGTCCGGCTCGTACTCTTCGCTCGACAGATGCGTGTTCCACGGCGACAGGCTCGCTCCGCAGGTGATCCACAAGCCATGCGCCTTCGACGTATCGACATTGTGATAGCCCACCAGCGTGAGCTTACCGGTGGCCGGATCCTGATCGAGCGTGAGCACGGCGATCGGCGACGGCAACTGGCCATACATCGACTTCAGACTCTGATCGCGGGTCGTGTATTCGAACTGCACGACGGCGAATACCGCATTGCCCTTGAGGCCCTTCACCGTGGGCTTGTCGAGACGAATCAGCGAACTGCCGTCCGGGCAGTCCGAATAGAACTGGCGCTCTTTGCCCGCTACCGATTTATCGATGATCGGCTGATTGTTGATATCGAAGTAGCCGCCGGCCAGGATCGTGCCGCCCTTGATGTTCGGCACCATGTCGCCGGTCACGAAAAACGGCTGGTACGCGAGCTTGAACGTACGGCTGCTGCCGTCGCTCAGTTGCACCGAGAGCGTCGAGCCGACCGTGGTTTTCGCCATCGCGGCGGGGTCCGCCAGCGTCGGCGCGGCCATGCCGCTGAATGCCGCGGAGACGAAGTTGGCCACCGGCTTGACCGGCGTCGCCGCCAGCCCGTCGCCTCCGCCGCCGCACGCGGTCAGCATCGACGCCGTTGCCAGGCCGCCTAACGGCAACATCGGCGCACCGGCGAGGAGTTTCAGGGCCTTGCGGCGGGAAAGGTCGAACGGCTCTGCCATGTTGTCGTGATCCAGGGTTTGGGTAGTGTGGGTGAATGCACAGCCGGCACGCACTCAGACCCAAAACCGCATGGTTCACGCTCGCGCCGCTATGACGCGAGGATTCTATGAAGTGAATGTGAAAGTATATTGACAGGCTTTAGTAATGTTAAATTCAGCTGTTCGTTAGCTGAAACCTGTCGCCGCCGATCTAGCCCGGACGGCGAAATTCGTTTTCGACCCACGCAGCGGCGCTCGCCTTGCTCAGCTTGAAGTTCGGCGCGACCTGCACTTGCGCGAGCTGTTCGCCGAACGTATCGAGCGCCGTCAACAGCGCGTACGGTTCGTCTTCGTCGGGAACGATGTCGAGCGTGATGTCGAGTTCATCATTGCCATCCGCGCTGGCCACGCGCACTTCTTTGTGCAACTGAGCGCGCAACTGCTGCTCATGGCGGCGCAATACTTCAGATGCGGTTTTCACCAGCGTGTTGAACGCCGACGTGTCGAGCGGCTTCGGATCTTTCTTGTTGCGACCCATCGTCCACGGGCCGACGAGCGCCGGTTCCGCTTCGCCGTCTTTAATCATGGCGACGGCCCAGCCTTCGTCGTCTTCATTCTTGATTACGCGCGCGGTCCAGCCGTCATCGCGCCATAGACGCGCTTCGTGCTGGGTTTCGGGCAGCGCTTCTTCCAGATGATCGAGCGGGGTTTCGTGGATTTCGGACGCGCCTTCCGTCGGGGAGTCAGCAGCGGTGTCGGACGATGGAAGGGGGGAATTGGTCATTACAGGTTTACTCACGTTCGCGGGGCGGAAACACAACTCAAGCCTGCGATTCTACCCGCCCCACACCCGCCGAACGTGGCCCTCTGACGAACGGACAAGCCAGGCCACACTCTTCGTCAATCGAAATAGTGCATTTCGCTATTCGTGAGAACTTATAAACCGATTATAAAACGTTCGAAAAAAACGCGGCCCGAAAGCCGCGTATAAAGAGATGAAAAAGACACCCCTGGTCAGGGGGTGAAACGAATTGTAGAACTGTAATTCACCGGGATAGAACACACGAATTGGAAGAGTCCATTGCAGAAATCAGAATGATTCTAAAATCAGGCAACAACACGCTCAAATCCTTACTGAATATGACATGGCACGGCGTCGCGATCGAGCAACACCAATAATTTGACGAACAATTACAACGCCATCGCGCACGAATATTTTTTTCTTTATTTACCCGCACTTACACAACTCCTAATCCGCTATTTCGAATTAGAAAATGCATTGTTGCGCCATACACGTTTAAAGATATAAATAGCAGGCATACACTTCGCAGCGGATCGTCAGGCAGCCGGAGCAATCGGCTGCAGCACTGGAATGCGATTCTCTACGCACTGTCCCGGAGTTATCTAAACATGAAAAAAACCCTCATCGCAGCAGGCCTCATGGGCGCGTTCGCCATCACCGCTCACGCACAAAGCAGCGTTACGTTGTACGGCACGCTGGACGCCGGTCTCGTCTATTCGAACAACCAGGGCGGCCACAGCAACTGGCAACAAGGCAGCGGTTCGGTATCGAACACCTACTTCGGCCTGCGCGGCAGCGAAGACCTTGGCGGCGGTCTGCACGCCATCTTCACGTTGGAAAACGGCTTCAATCTGAACAACGGCCAGGATTCGGAAAACGGCACGATGTTCAATCGTCAGGCGTTCGTCGGTCTGAAGAGCGATCAATACGGTGCGTTGACGCTCGGCCGTCAGTACGACTCCGTGGTCGATTACCTCGCGCCGCTGTCCGAAGCGGGCGCGGGCTTCGGCAACAATCTCGCCGCTCACCCGTTCGATAACGATAACCTGGACAACTCGTTCTCTATCAAGAACGCCGTGAAGTACACGAGCGCGAACTACGCCGGCCTGAAGTTCGGCGGCCTGTACGGCTTCAGCAATTCGGCCGGCCAGTTCTCGAACAACCGCGCATGGAGCGCCGGTGCTTCGTACGACAACGGTCCGCTGAGCGTGGCTGCCGCTTACCTGCAACTGAACAACTCGGGTAGCTCGAACCTGAGCGGCGCAGTCTCGCAAGGCGACGGCACCGCCGCCGTCGCGGCGAACCTGCAACGCACGTTCGGTGCGGGCATCAACTACACGTACGGCCCGGCGACGGCTGGCTTCGTGTACACGCATACGCAACTGGACGGCATCACGGGCGTGGACGTCGGCGGCGCGACGCTGCCGGGTGTGGCAGGCACCAACCTGCATCTGGACAACTACGAGTTGAACGGCAAGTACGCACTGACGCCGGCACTGAGCCTCGCGGCTTCCTACACGTTCACCGACGGCAAGATGTCGGGTTCGAACGGCTCGGGCGATCCGAAGTGGCACACGGTATCGCTGCAAGGCGACTACTCGCTGAGCAAGCGTACCGACGTGTATGTTGAAGGCGTGTATCAGCACGCAACGGGCGAACTGGGCAACTTCGGTGCGAACGTGGCGGCGATCAACACGCTGGCGCCGTCGTCGACCGGCAACCAGGTTGCTGCGGCTGTCGGCCTGCGTCACCGCTTCTAAGTTTTCCCGCTGGCTCGTGCAGAACGGTGTACCAGGCCGCTCTGCAACTCAATCTGCGCGTGGCACGATCACGCGCAGGTTTTTTTCATAGTGCTTACGTTCTTACGTTTCGACGTAGCGATAGTGACGGCGCACGCATGCCGTGGGTATACTGAGGCCGGCTGCCTTCCTTGCCGTAACGTCGTTGCGGTTGAACGGCTGCTTCGTCGCGAAGCATGACGTTGCGTTCAATCGCGTTGCGCTTCGCCCGCGCCCCAAGTTCCCGTGCACGATCGGGGACGCCGACGATCGGACCATGAAAAGACTTCTCCTGCTTGCCCCCGCTGCTGCCCTCACTGCTTTTCTCGCTGCCTGCGGTTCCAGCGGCCCCACCCGCGACGCGTCCCAGCCGATGATTTACGTGTCTTCGCAACGCGCCCCTGCTTATATCGCCGATTGCCTCGAAAGCAAGCTGTCACGCGTGCGCATGTCGCGCGTCGGCGACGCGACCGAGATCGCTGTCGGCTCCGATTCGAACAACTCGTATTTCGTCACGCTGACGCCGAACAACGCGGGTTCGGTCATCAAGGTGATGCATCCTGCGAATGCGCCGGACGACCCGCCTGAACCGGAAATGCGCGTCGATATTGCGCGCTGTGCGACCTGAGTTTCGGGTCACCCGGCTGCGTTGTTAAGGAGCACGCTGAGGACCACACCGAAGGCCACGCCGATCCGCGATTTTTTATCTCGCGCGTCGGCTATTTTTTTATCTGCTCATCTGCGAACATAGCCGCCCCTTGGCTTTTATCCGGCGCGCTGCGCCGTGAGGTTCGATGGCATCCAACAAAGCACATCACGCGACTGGGTTTGCGGCTGGCGTTATCGCGGCGGCGGTTGTCGCGCGCGTCGGCGGCGGTGGTTCGTTTCATATCGGCGTGTTGTTGAGTTTCGTCGCCGGAGTGGCGGGGAGTACGGCGCCGGACTGGCTGGAGGTGGCGTGGTGGTCACGCGCGCGACGGCTGTGGATTACGCATCGTACGTTGACGCATTGGGGTGTGGGGTGGGTCGCGTTGCTCGTGGGTTCCTATCATTGGCTTGGGCATTCGATTTATGCGGGCGCGGTGTTTGGGTTTGCCTGCGGGGGGTTGATGCATTTGTTGGCCGATTGGCCGAATCCTTTGGGGGTGCCGTGGATCGCTGCTCGGCATTCCTTGAATCTTTGGAATAGTGGGCATTGTGATTTGATTGTTGTTGCGGCTTCGTGGGTCGCCGCGTGGTTTGTTAGTGAGCATGTCTGGTTGCATGGGGTTTCGGTTTTCAGGTTTTTTAGAGTTGGGTAGGGGGTTGGGTTTTTGTGCCTGCGCGGCGCTTTTTGTCTGTGTTCTTGGGGCTTTGGCCTTTCCTTGTTTTGTTAGTGGTCTATTAGCGTTGCCCCTGTGCGGGGCGGCACCTACTTTTCTTTGCCTGCCGCAAAGAAAAGTAGGCAAAAGAAAGCGGCTCAAACCACTCCTGCTAAGTGGGGGCCGTGGTCTGCTGCGGGTAGTGGTGCGACTGGAATCTGGGTCTGTGCACCTGCATGCGCCGGTGACAAGGGCGTCATTCTTCCGGCGGCGCTGCGCGCGGCGAAGCGTTGTTCTTAAACCCCTTGGTGTGCTCTATCGCCGCTTCGCGGCGGCGTAGTTGGCAGGGGTCATGCCCATCAATCGCACGAATGCTCGGGTCATGTGGCTCTGGTCCGCAAACCCCGCTGAGGTTGCGGCGTCTGCCAATGTCGTGCCGCGTGCGATCAGTTGTCTCGCAAGCATTACCCTGCGCTGCATCCTGTATGCGTGCGGTGGTAATCCCATCTCATGCGCAAAGCCCCGTAGCAGCTGGAAGCGGCTCATGCCGGCGTCCGTGGCAAGGTCAGTTAGTGTGAGTGGTGATGATGGGTCGTCGTCGATGCGTGCTCTCGCTCGTGCAATCGGATTCAACGTCTGTGACACCCTCGGATGCGTGTGCGTCGTCGCGTGAGTTCGAAGTAGGTACCCAAGCAACTCCAGCATCGTCTCCTCCCGGATCAAGTCGTCCGGCACGGATTGCACTTCCACCGATACTGTGAACAGGCGCTCGAATAACACCTTCAGTAACGGGTCGTGGACCACCGGTTGAGTTAGTTCGATCTCGTGTGTGGTCACGCCACCTAACTCGATCGCGGCGTCGCTTAGCATCGACGGCTCGAAATACAGCATGCGCCATGCGCGTCCGCGCTCGTCGAGTGGGCTGCCGTCGTGTACCTCCCCCGGGTTCACCATGATCGCGTCATTCGCTCGTGCTTCTACTACGCCGCGGCCGCTTGATGATCGGTGTCCGCCGGTAACGATCACGCCCACGCCGAAGCGGTCGTGTGAATGGCGCGGAAACGAATGCGCGGTTTCAGCCACCGTCGCTTCGACGCCGGCAATCGCGCAGCGAGGCATGTGAACGCGGCCGCGTGACATGGGACGCCGCTCAGAAGTTAAGGAGCGTTCCGCGCGGCACAACACGCGGCGGTGTGCACGCTGAATCACGCAGCGAGCTGTATGGAGATCGCCAGGGCGCCTCGCGCGCCAGTCCACGCGGCAAAGTGCGAGATGACGCGTGAGCCAACCCGTTCATCGACCGCCCCCCTCTTCCGTGCCCGTGCGCTCGCCCTCGCGAATCTTGCCTTGCGATACGCTGCTGCCCGGTGGCACGCTGTGCGTCAGCCACACATTGCCGCCGATCACCGAGCCGCGCCCGATCGTCACGCGGCCAAGAATCGTCGCGCCGGCGTAAATCACGACGTCGTCTTCAACGATCGGATGGCGCGCGTTGCCCTTGACGAGCGTGCCATCTACATCCGCCGCGAAGCTCTTCGCGCCGAGCGTTACGGCCTGGTAGACACGCACGCGCTCGCCGATGATCGCGGTCTCGCCGATCACAACGCCCGTGCCGTGGTCGATAAAGAAACTTGGGCCGATAGTCGCGCCCGGGTGAATGTCGATGCCGGTCGCCGAGTGCGCGATCTCGTTGATGAAGCGCGCGAGCAAGGGCACGCCAAGGCGGTGCAGCGCGTGCGCAAGACGATGGTGCGTCATTGCCCACACGCCCGGATAACACAGCAGAATTTCAGTGATGTGCTGCGCAGCCGGGTCGCCGGTGAACGCGGCCTGAATATCGCTCACCAGCAACGCGCGAATACCGGGCAACTGCGTGCCGAACTCGCGCGCGACGTTGAACGCACGCTCCTTCAGATCCGCATCGGGCGTTTCGCCGAACTCGGGCAAAAAGCGCAAGGCGCGGCGAATCTGTTCGGCTAGCAATCGCAACGTGCTTTCGAGCGTGTGGCCGACGTAGTAGTCGACGGTTTCGTCAGTTAGATCGGGGGCGCCGTAGTGCGTGGGAAACAGCGCCGCGCGCAAGCCGGTGACAATCGCGATGACCGCCTCGCGCGACGGCAGCTCGCGAATGCCGAGCGGATGCCGCGTGCGATGCAATTCTTCACGCGACGCGCGCAGGTCCGCGACGATCTGTTCGAGACCCCAGTTGTGGGCAGGCACATTAGGCATAAAAGGACAGCGCCGCGCGATAGGCGCGGTTCAGAGTGATTGTCCCAAGAGATTACCGCGTTTTGCCGCGGCTCGCGTAACGTCGCGCTGCTGCCCGGTATGCCGGTCCGCGCGTGGCGGATGCGCTTCAGATAGTCACGCTGCTCGCATCGATCCAGCGCACGGCCCAGTCGCGCGCGTGCGCGATGGCGGTGGCCTCGTCAGGGAAACGCAAGTCGGTGGGGAAAAAACGGTTGGCGACCAGTTCGCCGTCGCTCGAGCGGGAGATGACCACATAAGGTTGCCAAGTTCCATCGCCCGCGCGCGCCGGCGCGCAATTCAGCAAGTAGCCGCGATGTGTGAATGCAGCATCGAAATGCATGTGTCACCCGCCCTGACGGCCCCGTAAGATGTTTTGAGTAGCGCGCGTCTGTTCGTTGCCGGCTATGTAAAAAACGGCCGGACGCATGTCGCCGATTTAACCGCGCTTCGCTCGTCGGAGTAAGATCATACTCTGTAGAAAATAGGCGTCCATTAAAAAAAACGAAAAGAATCGCGGACGCAATCGTCACGTGAAATGCCCGCATATGTCATTGCACATAAACCGCGAGGCAACCGCGGTACAACTCACGCACACAAAGAGGTTGTGCGAGGCGGAACGGGTTTTGCTGCACTTCAACCATGTCCTCTTCAATGGAGAATGCATGATGAACAGCGATATCAACAAGCCGGCAGATGCTGGCAAGCAGCCGCGCACCACCGGCCCGAGCACAACGGAACTGCATAACGACCGCACGCACGACAGCACGGTCGACACCGACGGCAAGAATCTCGAGGCTGCCCGCATAGCCGGCCACAGCCCGATCTCGCCGGACGAAATCACCACGACTAACGCGACCTTGATCAACAGCGTGCCCGAGGCGCATGACGGCATGGCCGGCTTCGACAGCAGGGTTGGCGGCAATCATCTGCTGCTGGCGCTCGAGCCGGGCTGCACGGTCATCGACAAAGGCATGGTCGAACCGCAAGGCGTCGACTCAGAAGATGATCTGTTCGATGACCCGCGCCCGATCCGCAGCCGCCGCGAACGTGGCCGCATGCATTTCGCCCTCAATCATCTGCGTCCCACTCGTGTAATTGAATTACATCGAACGAAATAACTATTCGCGCGGCGCGTATTTGTTTGAAATATGCCGCTCACACCGATTAATCAGTCCATTCCAAAGCGCGCACCGTTTGAATGACGGTGCGCGTTTCGCTACGGATTAGAAACTCAGGGTTGCAGGACCTGCAAGCCGAACGGGCTTTTTCCGCCCGTCAAACGCCGACACAATCGACTGCACGTCCAATACCAAACGGAGCAGCAGATGAAAAAGATTGTCGTAATAGGCGCAACGGGCACGGTCGGCCACGCAGTGAGCGCAGCATTGAAAGCACGCCATGAAGTCATCGAAGTGGGGGCGACGCGCGGCCAGTATCGCGTGGACAGCACCGACCCGGCCAGCATCGCGCGGCTCTTCGGCGAGATTGGTCAAGTCGACGGCATTGTCACCACCACCGGCAAGCTGCATTTCGGCCCGCTGCCGGAAATGACCGTCGAGCAATTCTGGGTCGGCCTGCGCGACAAGCTGATGGGTCAGATCAATGTGGTGCTCGGCGCCCAGCAGTACGTGAACGACGGCGGTTCGTTCACGCTGACGAGCGGCATTGTCGGCGACGAACCGATTCGCGAAGGCGCGAATGCAACCACGGTCAATCTGGCCCTGGAAGGTTTCGTGCGCGGCGCCGCGATCGAATTGCCGCGCGGCATCCGCATCAACGTGGTGAGCCCGACCGTACTCACCGAAGCGCTCGGTGCTTATGCGCCCTACTTCCGCGGCTTCGAGCCGGTCACCGCCGAACGCGCCGCGCAGGCCTATCTGCGCAGCGTGGAAGGCGCGCAAACGGGCCGTGTGTATCGCGTGGGGTATTGAGCCTTCAGCAAGCTCAGTGAATCTCCGGCTCGCCGCTTGCATCCGCCCGCGCGCCGCCGCGCTGCAGGAAATCGAAGTCGCAGCCTTTATTCGCCTGCAGCACGTGTGCCTGATGCAAGGCGCCATAGCCGCGCGTAAAGCGCGGCTCGGGTCTGACCCAGGCAGCCCTGCGGCGCGCCAGTTCTTCCTCCGCTACGAGCATATTGAGCTTGCGCCGCGGCACGTCCAGTTCGATCACGTCGCCGCTTTGCACCAGCGCAAGCGGGCCGCCGACAAACGACTCCGGCGCGACGTGCAACACGCACGCACCGTAGCTCGTCCCGCTCATCCGCGCATCCGAGATACGCACCATATCGCGTACGCCCTTTTGCAGCAGTTTCCGCGGGATCGGCAGTTGCCCCCACTCGGGCATGCCAGGCGCGCCCACCGGTCCCGCGTGCTGCAGCACGATCACGCAGGTTTCGTCGATGTCGAGCGCTTCGTCGTCGATGCGCGCGGCCATGTCGTTGTAGTCCTTGAACACCACGGCGCGGCCGGTGTGCACGAGCAAACGCGGCTCGGCGGCGCCAGGTTTGATCACAGCGCCGTCGGGCGCGAGATTGCCGCGCAGCACCGCGAGGCCGTTATTGGGCAGGAGCGGGGCGCTGCGGCGGCGGATCACTTCGTCGTTGAAAATCGTCGCGCCTTCAAGGTTCTCGCCGAGCGTGCGGCCATTCACCGTTTTCTGCGAGCGATCGATCAGATCGCCCAGTTCGGCGAGCATGGCCGGCAAACCGCCTGCGTAGAAAAAGTCCTCCATCAGATACGCACCGGTCGGACGAATGTTCGCCAGCACCGGCGTGCGGCGCGAGATGTCGTCATAGCGATCGAGCGTCAGTTCGATACCGGCTCGACGTGCGAGCGCGATCATATGCACGATCGCGTTGGTCGAACCAGAGAGCGCGAGGCAGGTAGTCACCGCGTTATCGATCGAACCGGCGGTGATCAGGTCGGATGGCTTCAGGTCCTCCCACACCATCTCGACGATACGCATCCCGGTTTTCGCCGCCATCTGCGCGTGCCGCGAATCCACTGCGGGAATGGAGGCAAAACCTGGTAGCGTAAAGCCGAGCGCTTCAGCGGCGCTCGTCATCGTCGACGCGGTGCCCATTGTCATGCAATGCCCCGGCGAGCGCGCAATGCCGCCTTCGATTCCTTGCCAGTCCGCTTCGGTGATCGTGCCCGCGCGCAACTCGGCCCAATATTTCCAGCTGTCCGATCCGGAACCCAGCGTCACGCCATTCCAGTTGCCGCGCAGCATCGGACCGGCCGGCAGAAAGATCGCCGGCAGATCCATCGAGATCGCGCCCATTAGCAAGGCGGGCGTGGTCTTGTCGCAACCGCCCATCAGCACGACGCCATCGGCGGGATACGAGCGCAGCGTCTCCTCGGCTTCCATGGCGAGGAAGTTGCGATAGAGCATCGTGGTGGGCTTCTGGAACGGTTCGGCGAGCGTCTGCACGGGCAACTCGACCGGAAAGCCGCCTGCCTGCCAGATGCCGCGTTTCACTTCCTCGACACGTTGCTTGAAATGCGTGTGGCAGGTATTGATCTCGCTCCATGTGTTGAGGATCGCGATCACCGGCTTGCCCGCGTATTCCTCGCGGCTATAGCCCATTTGCGCGGTACGCGAGCGGTGACCGAACGAGCGCAGATCGTTTAAGCCGTACCAGCGGTGGCTGCGCAGTTCTTCGGGTTTCTTTCTCTTCGTCAACGTCTTTGCTCCTTCACGCGCGACACGATCTGCGTCGGGCTGACGAATTGCAGCGCGATCAGCACCCAGATCAATGTGATCGCCATGTAGATCATGGCCATTGCATCGATCGATTGAGGCGCACGCACGCCGGTTGAAAATACAGCGTAGTACAAGGCGACCACGAGCGTTTGCGTCGCGGGGCCCGCTGTAAAGAATGTCAGCTCAAACATGCCGATCGTGCGCACCAGCACGAGCAGCCCGGCCGCCAGCATGCCGGGCACCAGCAGGGGTAGGAGCACATAGCGGAAATAGCGAAACGTGTTCGCGCCGAAAATGCGCGCCGCCGCTTCGAGATTGGGATCGATCTGTTCGATGAACGGCGTCATCACCAGAATCACAAACGGCAGCGCCGGCACGAGGTTCGCCAGAATCACACCGCTCAACGTGCCCGCGAGGCCGACTTTGTACATCACGGTTGCCATCGGAATGCCGTATGTCACGGGCGGCACCATCAGGGGCAACAGGAAAATCAGCATCGCCATGCGCTTGCCGCGAAACTGCACGCGGGCGAGCGCGTACGCAGCGGGCACGCCGAGCACAACCGACAACACCACCACCGCGCCCACCACTTCGACGGTGACCCACAACACGCTCGCCAGCTGAAAATCGCTCCACGCCTGCGCGTACCAATGCAGCGTGAAGCCTTGCGGCAACAAGGTGCCGAACCAGCGGGTCGCCAGCGAATTCACCGCGACGGTCGCAATCAGCAACACCACGTTGACGAGAAAGAACACCATCGCGCCCCACACCAGCACCTGCCAGATGCGGCCCGGCACGCTGGCGCGCTGCTTCACGCGCTTGCTGGGTTGCTGGGCGCCGTCGTTGTTTTCCTTCGACGCGGACCACGAAGGAGGCGCGGCGTGGTGATCGCTGGCCATCAGCCTTTGCCTCCCGTCACCGGACCGCTGTAGAAGAAGCGGCGCGCGCCGAGCATCGCGGCAACCACCAGCAGTTGCACGAAACCCATCACCATCGCGATCGCCGAAGCAAGCGAATAGTCGTAGCTTTCGAACGCGGCTTCGGCCGCGGCGATCGACATTACGCGTGTCGGCCCCGCAGGCGCGCCCAGCAGCACCGCCGATGGAAACACCGAGAATGCCTGCACGAACGATAAACAGGCGGCCATCGTTAAACCAGGCACCAGAAGCGGCAAATAGATCCGCCTGAACTGCTGCCACGGGCTCGCGCCGAGCGTGGCGGCCGCGCTCGCGAGCGTCGGATCGATGCCGGTCACGTAGGAGAGCGTCAACAGAAACGCGAACGGAAAACCCGACACGATCAGCGAGATCAGCACGCCCCAGAAGTTATGCGTCAGACGCACTTCATTGGTGTAAAGATGCAAGCCTTGCAATGCCTGCGGAAACCAGCCGTTCGGGCCAAAGTACGTGAGCATGCCGTCGGCGATCAGCACGGTGCCGAGCGTGACAGGAATCACCAGCAGCGTCGTGACGAGCTTCTGATAGGGCGAATTGCGACGCAGCGCGAACGCCACCGGAACCGACACGCCGACATTAATCAGCGTCGCGGGCACGGCGAGCTTGAGCGTAACGAGAATGGTCGGCCACATCGACGTGTCGGTGAAGAACGTCAGATAGTTGGCCCACAGGCCGCCGCCGTTCATCGGCCGGAACGACAGCACTAAACCATACGCAAACGGATAGATGAACAACGCCACGATGAAAATCAAAGCCGGCGCGACCAGCCACGCCTTGGCATCGCGCGGGGCGAGCGGCGGCGACAGCGTCGGCGTGTTCAAGCAGCCTCTCCGTCATAGACGAGCGTACGTGACGGCGGCACGCGCAGCCTGATGCGCTCGCCCTCTTCAAATTCACCCGCGATACGCACCCACAAGTCGCCGAACGCGGTCTTCACCCGCAGCAGCGAATCGTGCCCACCATATTCCACGGTGCTCACCAATGCGTCGAAGGCGTTTTCCGTGCCCGGTTCTGCACGCTCCATATCCTCAGGGCGTAGCGCAACGCTCACACGCTTGCTGTTGAAACCGGCCATCGGCGTGCCTATCAGACGCACACCATTCGCGCTCACCGCGACCCCATCGCCTTGCGTGCCTTCGAGCATGAATTCGGCTACGTTCCGATAGCCCATGAAACGCGCAACGTGCAAATTCTGCGGCCGCGTGTAGACCTCTTTCGGCGTGCCAACCTGCTGCACCACGCCCTCTTTCATCACGACGATGCGATCGGCCATGGAAAGCGCTTCGTCCTGATCGTGCGTCACGTAGAGCGTTGCGCGTTCGAGCTGACTATGGATGCGACGAATCTCAGCACGCATTTCGATGCGCAGCTTCGTATCGAGATTCGACAGCGGTTCATCCATCAGAATCAGCGGCGGTTCGATCACGATCGCCCGCGCAATTGCCACGCGCTGCTGCTGACCGCCCGACAGTTGTCCGGGCAGCTTGCGCTCATGACCGACCAGTTGTACGAGCTGCAATGCCTCGCGCGCCCGGCGCATGGCCTCGCTCCTGCCGACGCCGCGCATCTTCAAGCCGAAGCCGACGTTATCCAGCACGCTCATATGCGGAAACAACGCGTAGTTCTGGAACACCATGCCAAAGCCGCGCTTTTCCGGCGGCAGCACGTCGATGCGTTTATCGTCGAGCCAGATGCCGCCGCCGCTCAAAGGCTGCAGGCCGGCAATGCAATTGAGCGCCGTCGATTTGCCGCAACCCGAAGGTCCGAGCAACGCAATGAACTCGCCACGCCGGATATTCAGATCGAGCCCTTGCAGCGCCGCGACCGCCTGGCCCTCCGCGTTCGTGAAACTGCGGCTCACCGAATCGAGCCGCAACTGCTCAAAGTGATGCTTCATGGCGGTTTCCTGATACGCGGCTACTTGGTCTTCTGCGCGCCGACGTCGCTGTCCCACTTCTTGAAAGCCGCGACCATCGCGGTGGCATTCAGCGGCAAAACATGCGGACGTTCGGCCAGCAGCTTCGCGTACTCCGGCCGCCCGTATTTCTTCAGCACGTCCTGGCTATGCGCGGGCGCCTGCTCGATGCTCACGCCCTTGATCGCCGGGCCGGGATAGAAATAGCCGTCGTCATAGGTCATGGCCTGTTGCGCGGGTTCAAGCATGAAGTTCATCAGCTTGTAGATTACGTCGAGCTTTTCCTTCGGCACGCCCTTCGGAATCACCATGTAGTGCGCGTCGTTCACCCACGTCATGTTGTCGAATGCCTGCACGCGGAATTCCGCCGGCACAATGCCGAGCGCGCGTGGGTTGATGTCCCATCCCGTCACCGTCACGGTCATGTCGCGCGTACCCTCGCCGAGTTCTTTCATCACCGCCGAGGTGCCGCCAGGATAGTAAGGAATGCAATCGTTCAGTTGCTTGAGGAAAGCCCACGTCTTGTCCCAGCCGTGAATCGGATCTTGCGGATCCTTGTCGCCGAGCACGTATGGCAGGCCCATCAGAAACGTGCGCCCCGGACCGGAGTTCGCCGGCCGCGCGTAGATCAGCTTGTCCGGATGCGCCTTGCACCATTGCAGGAGTTGCTCAGGCGTTTTAGGCGGATCGCTGACTTTCGCAGGGTTGTATTCGAGCAAAGGACCGGCCGGCATATAGGCAACCTCGAGACCGAAGCCTTGTGCAAGGTCCTGCATCTTGCGCGGACCGGGCGCGTATTTGTCGAGCACGCCGGGGAATGCCGCGGCATTGTCCGGCAATAGCTTCATCCAGAGATTCTGTTCGATGCCGGCGGCCAGTGCGTCGGTGCCCGTCAGGACGAGATCGATGTCGGAGCGGCCAGCGGCCTGCATCGCCTTGATCTTGCCGGGCAATTGCGGCGCAGGCGCGTTGGTGAACGTGAGATTAGCGACGAGATTCGGATACTTCGCCTTGAAGGCCTCGAAGCCCTTCTGCGTGAGTTGAAGATCGCCTGCTACGTCGACGATATTGAGCGTTACCGGATCGGCCGCGTGGGCGGTGGATCCCAATGCGGCGCTTGCCACGAGACATACGGACACCAGCCTGAGCGCCAACCTGCCTGAAACAGTCATTGCGTCTCCTCGCTTCTTGGTATGGAAGTCCGCCGGCCAGATGTGCTGCTGGCGGTGTCTCTCTACCAATGGAACATAGCGAAGCGGAACTGCCGATGTCAAGCAAATACTCGCCACCGGGTTTTACCCAGAAAATGGGCTATTTTTGCGGAGAATCCTTGTTGTTCAATGGTTTGCGCGCTTCATCCAAGGGCAAACCCGGAGGCGGCGAACTGGTGGCACAGCGGGTTGTCAGGCAACCTGAACTTGTACTGCACGCTCAGGCTGCCCGCACGCCCTTTGCGCACTCATCCGCCCTGGACGCCCTGTGTATTCACATACAACGAATACAAGCCGTGGCTCGCCGCCATGAACAGGCGGTTGCGATGGCGTCCGCCGAAGCACACGTTCGCGCAGCGCTCCGGCAACGCGATATGGCCGATCGGCTCGCCTTGCGGTGTGAAGACGCGCACGCCGTCGAGTTCGTCGGTGCCCATGCCCCAGCCGCACCAGAGATTGCCGTGTGTGTCGACGCGAAAGCCGTCCGGCGTGCCCGGGCCGGCGTCGATCACCACGCGATTGTTCGACAGCACCGCACGCTCGCCCCTGACGTCGACATCAAACGCGCGAATCTTGCGCGGTACGCCACGCGATTCGACGATGTACAGCACCGACTCGTCAGGCGAAAACGCGAGGCCGTTCGGGCCCAGCACGTCGTCAGCGACCATCGTCACCTCACCCGATTGGCCGTCGATTCGGTACACACACGCGGGCAATTCCGACTCCTGCCGCTCGCCCTCATAAAAGCCGTCGATGCCGAAGGTCGGATCGCTAAACCAGATCGAACCATCCGACTTCACGATCACATCATTGGGCGAGTTGAAACGCTTGCCGAGGTAACGGTCGGCGAGCACGGTAATCGAGCCGTCGTACTCGGTTCGCGTGACGCGCCGTGTCAGGTGCTCGCAGGTCACGAGGCGGCCCTGGCGATCGCGCGTGTGGCCATTCGCATTGTTCGACGATTGACGGAACGTGGTCACCGCGCCGCTGGTTTCGTCCCAGCGCAGGATACGGTCATTGGGGATGTCGCTCCACAGCAGATAACGGCCGTCGCCGAACCAGACCGGCCCTTCTGACCAGCGCGTGCCCTGATACAGACACTCGACGGAAGCAGACGCCAGGATCAGCGACGTGAAGCGCGGATCGAGAACGCGGATGGAGGGATCGGGATAGCGTCGGCTGGTGTCGGTCATGCGTAGGCTTTGGACGATGGAAGTTGAGAGGGGAAATGGGTCGAAGCGCGTTGTATCCGGCACGCCGGCGCGTCACGCACGAATCTGCAATCGGCGCCACGCGAGGTCAATGCGACGCCGGCTTCTGCGCGAACTGACGCTCCAATGCGAGCAGGCTCTGCGTCGCATGATCGATCTTCGCATGATGTGCGGGCGGCGTCGAACTGAGTAGCGGCAGGATCGGCCCCATGTCGGCAATCTTTGAGAACGTGACCGCGTCATGCAGCACGCGGATCAACGAGATTTCGTCACGCAGGGTTTCGAGCGGCAGGAAAGCGTCATAGAGATGCTGCGCTGTGTCGGTATCGCCGGTTCTGACGGCTTGGAGCAAGGCCATGACCACGTGCGGCGCAATGCATCCCGAACCCGTTGTCCATGCGGCCAGACCGAACTCGCGCAGATGGACGAGCGCAGGCCGCTCGCCCATGCCCGACACCACCTTGGCCGCAGGTATGGATTGCACAAGTCGGCGCAGATAGGGATCGTCCGCAGGATTGTCGCGGACGATCGCGTATTTGACGGCCAACAGCGTGCCGCGCTCGATCAATCGCGCGAGCGTGTCGAGTTCGACGTAGTTTTCGCTCTTGATGTACAGGGTGAGCGGTATGCCCGCCGCCTCGGCGATGCGCGTGAGCCCCGCCTCCACGCCTTCGGACGTCGTCAATCCGCTCAGCGGCAACACCATCGCCGTACGGTAGCGGGTTTGCGCAAGGATGCGGGCCTGATCAATCATTTTCCCGTAGTCTGGACCGATTGACGGAATCACGCGCGTGCCTGCACCGGCTGCGTCGGCCAGCATATCCAGCAAGTCGCGATACTCGCTGACGGCCACGTGATAGAGGTTCGCATTGCCGCCGTACAGCAAGGTGCGCACGCCCCCAGCCTCGATGTGGCGGATCAGCGCGCGGTTTTCGGCGACGTCCAGCGTGTAGTCTGCACGGCGTGCAAGCGGCGGCACCGCCATCACCGATGCGACGAACTCACTGTCGAGAATCGGGGATTCGTTCATGACGCCTCAAACGCACGGGGACTGGGCGTTCAAGTTAGCATCGGGTTCGCAATGTTGTCAAACAACCTGCTTATAGTTGTCATCACGCGATCTCGAGTCGAGGTCGATGCGAAGAAGCCGAAGCTGGAAAGTCCGGTGCGTCGCTTTCGTATGACAATAGACGGTGACAGGCCGCCGTTAGAGAATGGCGAAGGGCCAGATGGAAATTGTCAATTCGATAATTAGCGCGGTTTTGTCCGGAGTCTCGACACGCACGGTCATTCAAAGTGGTTTGACAATAATGTTGCAAATCAAAAGCCTCAAAAAGGCCACTACGAGAAAATTACCCACTTTATCGACCGGTGAATGTTAATCAGATCGAAGAAATCCGATATAAGGGAGTAATTCGTTCGCCTGCTTGCAGAACCCGCGCTGGTGGCGCTTCTTTAGAAATCGCCCTCGGCTTGCGAAATAATTTTTAGTGATAGATTGTGAAGATAAAAACAGCCGGACGGATCGCCGTACCGCAATTAACCGCAACGGGACGTTTGCGAGTCTGAGAGAACCAAATTGTCGCTACATTTTATCGAGGAAATGGCACCGCTACTGAACGCCGCAGATGAAGCGGAATGGTTCGGCGCGATCGCGGGCCTGGCCGACACATGGGGCTTTGACAGGCTTCTGATTGCCATGCTGCCGCGCCCGACCATTCGCCTTGAAGATGCCTATGTGCGGAGCACCTACGCACCTGCCTGGCGGCGCACCTACGACGAGCAGGGGCTCGTTCATATCGACCCGACTGTCTCGCATTGCGCGACACGCGCCACGCCGCTGATCTGGTCGCCGGACATTTTTACGACCGAACCGCAGCAATCGATGTATGAGGAAGCCCGCTCGCATGGCCTGCGCGCCGGTGTGACGTTGCCGATTCATGGGCCGAACCAGGAAGCCGGCATGATGTGCTTCGTCAATGACAGCAATCCGACCGAGGCGTTCTGGCGCCACGTGAACGTTGCGTTGCCGAATCTGGTGCTATTGCGCGATCTGGTGATCGATACCAGTCAACGCCATTTGAATACGCACGCTCAGACTTTATTGCCCAAGCTCACGCCACGCGAACGCGAATGCCTGAAATGGACCGCGCGCGGCAAATCCACCTGGGAAATCTCCCACATCCTGAGCTGTTCGGAAGCCGTTGTGAACTTCCACATGAAGAACATCAGGACGAAATTCGGTGTGAATTCGCGGCGCGCGGCGGCCGTGATCGCCGCGCAGCTGGGGCTTATTGACCCGGGTTGAGCAAAGCGGCGGCGTCGCGGCTGTACAACACGCGTTCGGCCCGCCCCAGATCGGCGTCGGAAACGGTTTTGGTGAAATAGAGGCCCAGCAGGATCGACACCGGCGCCGGAATTTCGGCCCCTGATTCGAACCGGCTGCCACGCGACTGCGTCACGCCAAAGCGTGCCCAGAAGCGGCGCTGGCTCTCCTTCTTCTTCTTGCGGTAGGCAATGATCAGAACACGATCCACCGCCGATGACGGCTCTGCCGGGCGGATTTGGACCGAAGGTTGCGCTTGCCAGTGGTTTTCGAGAAGTTCCATTTTTGTGTCCCGTCGGTTGAGGGCTGAGGCTTGTCTCGAATTCTGCGTTATCCGATAAGCATGCACACCTATCCAGGTAGGTAGGTGGCAGAAAGATTCAAAATGCATAAGTTTTCTTGCGTATTGGGTACCCCAACACGTTCAGGAGAACGTCATGCAAACAGCAATCCGGATTGGAATGCGGCAAGAATTCGACAACGCGGACATCAACGAGATGTACCGTCTGCGGGCTCGGGTGTTTCACGGGCGGCTCGGGTGGGACATCCCGACCATCGCGGGCATGGAAATCGACGGCTACGACGCTCTCGGGCCGCACTACATGCTGATTCAGGGCGACGATCGGCACGTACGGGGCTGCTGGCGCCTGATGCCGACGGAAGGGCCGAACATGCTGAAGGACACCTTCCCGCAATTGCTCCATGGCGCCGATGCACCGGTCGGGCGGCATATCTGGGAACTGAGCCGGTTTGCAATCGAAACCAGCGGCGAGGAACAGTCGTTCGGCTTTGCCGACCTGACGATGCAGGCGATTCACGAACTCGTGACGTTCGCCGACCGGATGGGCATCACCCGCTATGTCACCGTGACCACCACGCCGATCGAGCGGCTGCTGCGCAAGACCGGAATCGACATCAGCCGGCTCGGGTCCCCCCTGCAGATCGGCGTGGAACGGGCCGTGGCGCTGGATATCGCAGTCAGTCCAAAGACCCGCACCGCCCTGTTCGGGCCGATGGCCGCCGCCGCCTGACGCCAGGGCACGACTGGGGCCGCAGTTGCGGTGGCCCGGTTGAGGGCGCTCAGGATGCAACGGGCTAGTTGCAATGGACTGGTCACGGTGGGCTAGCCCGCAGTTGTCCGGCTAAAGAAGACCGGCAGCCCGCTTACCTCGCGATTACCTGACGATTACCTGATATTGCGACCCGCGGAGGAGACACGCGGGATATCAGGAACCGAACATCCGCTCGAGCGCATTCTCGAGATGCGCGCGCATCGCCTTCCCCGCTGCAGGGCCGTCCTTACAGCGGATCGCCTCAAGCACGGCCATATGTTCGGCCTGCACGAGCCGCTGCCGCTCCACCGTCTTCACGAGCGAAAGATTGCGCGACAGATTCATGCTGAACAGAATCTGCTCTTCGATAAACGACATGACCGTGATGAAAAACGGGTTCTTCGAAGCGCGAGCCACCGCCAGGTGGAACATGAAATCGTCCTGCGCGCCGATGCCCCGGGTTTCAATGATGCGTTCCAACTGGTCCCACGCATGCTGGATGGCGGCGATGTCGTCAGCATCGGCCTTGAGCGCCGCCTGTTCGGCCGCGCCCGCTTCGGTCACGATGCGAAATTCATAACAGCGGCGAATATCGGACAGCGTTTCGAGCGGCGCAAACCGCCGCACATCCGGGTCCGGGCGCCGCGCGACCGTAGTGCCCGAACCATGCCGCGTCATGATGATCCCGTCCGCCCGCAAGCGCGCCAAGGCCTCGCGCACGGTGGGCCGCGACGTCGCAAAACGTTCGGCCAGCGCATGCTCGGTAGGCAGCCGCTCGCCTTCCTTGTACTCGCCTTCAAGGATGCGATTGAGGATGTCGCCGTAGATCTTGTCGGGCAAGCCCGTCGTTTTGCGCTCGTTCATCAGCGGTGCTGAAGCAGCTTGTCTGAGTAGGTCCCGATTGTAAGGCAAACCTGACCCCATCTTGATCTGAAAGATGCGCTCCGGCCTGGCAGGAATGTCGCAAACGCCTACTGCGCGGTGTTTGCCGGGTAAAGCGCCGCCATCGCAAAATTTGACAAGTATTTGATTTACATCCTGTCAGGCTGCACCTTTTTCAGCGATCATTTAAGCTCGCATCGGTACTTGAAAATCGTCAATGAGCCCGGCCGGGTGCAATGGTCGCGGCATCCCAATCCTTCAGACGCGGAGTCGATATGTACACACGCATCCTCGTAGCGGTCGACGGCAGCCACACCTCGCGCCGTGCATTCGAAGCAGCGCTCGCGCTGGCGAAATCCACCGGCGCTGTCATGCAACCGCTCTACGTCGTCGAAAACACGCCGATGTATTTCGAAGCGCCCGGTTATGACCCGTCCATTCTGCGCAACCGCCTCGTCGAAGAGGGCAAGGAGCTCTGCGCGGAATTCGCCGTGGCCATGGCGGCGCAAGGCGTCAAGGGGGAGCTTATCGTGGGGGAAGCCTCCTCACTCGACGACGTTTCGGCGGTCGTGCTAAAGGCGGCAGCCGACTTCAACGCCGATCTGCTGGTGATGGGCACGCATGGCCGGCGCGGTTTTCAGCGCCTGATTCTCGGCAGCGTCGCGGAGCGCTGCGTGCGTCAGGCGACCTTGCCCGTACTGCTGATTCCCTCGGCAGCCGGCAAGGTCAGTGAAGATGCCTGAACGCGTGGCAACGCACATTGCAGCGTGTTCTTGCCGCATCAGGCGGCACTCGCAGCGCGAGCGTATATCGTCCAAATCAGAGTGGAGCATGCTTGCCACAATACATAGCAGTCCATAACCAAAAGCAGCAGCGTGCGCGCGACATCGCTCAAGATGCCTAACTGCGCGAACGCGTCATTTTGTCGCTAAACGGGGGGCATGGGCGGTGGGACAATCAGTCGTTACTCTGAAAAATGGCTGCCGAACATGCTTACCCCTACCGCTGTGACTCGCTCCGTTGGCGTCGCCGATTCCACTCCGAAGTCGTCGCCGGCGCGTAGTCGCCGTCGTGCCGCGCCGGTGAGAGCGACGGCGCGCACCGCGGCTCGTTGTTCGAGTTGCTCAATGCGGGCGCTCTGCATGCCGCAAGGCTTGTCGCCCAACGACCTGACGAAACTCGAAGCGCTCATTTGCAGCGCGCGCCCGGTACAGCGCGGCGAAGCGCTGTACCGCAGCGGCGACCGCTTCGACAACATTTACGCCGTGCGTTCCGGCTCCATGAAAACCGTCATGGCCCACCGTGACGGCCGCGAACAGGTCACCGGGTTGCGCCTCGCCGGCGAAGCGCTCGGGCTTGACGGTATCAGCGACGACATACATGCCTGCAGCGCCGTCGCGCTTGAAGACAGCACGGTGTGTATCGTTCCCTACCCCGCGCTCAAGTCCCTGTGCCGCGAAATCAGTTCGATGCAGGACCGCCTGCACAAACTGCTGGGCGAACAGATCGTCCGCGAAGCCGGGCAGATGATGGTGCTCGGCTCCCTTTCAGCAGACGAACGCGTGGCGGCATTTCTGCTCGACGTATCCGAGCGCAACGCGCAACGCGGCTATTCGTCGGCGGAATTCAATTTGCGCATGACACGCGAGGACATGGGTAGCTACCTCGGCATGACGCTCGAAACCGTGAGCCGCACCCTGTCAAGATTTCAAAAGCGCGGCCTGATCGACACACAAGGCAAACACATCCGGATCGTCGATCTGGAGGGCTTGCAGAAGGTGTAAGCCTTACGCGGAGGACCTGGCCCGCGCCGCCACGTCCCCGGCCAACTGCTTTTTAGCGCGCATTCGTCTTGGCATGGCTCCTGCGAGCGGGTACAGTCTTTAGTCCGTCCCCCGCAAGGAGACCTGGCGAAATGAATCGCGACCCCGCCCCGCACCACCCGCTCGTCCAGCGTCTGATCGACGCGCGTCAAATTACCGACGCATTGTTTTCTATCGTCAAACCCGAATTTCTGTACGAACGGCCGATCCGTGAACGCCACCGGATCGTGTTTTACGTCGGCCATCTGGAAGCTTTCGATCGTAATCTTTTCGATCAGCGTCTGTTCGATCTGCCTGCATTCGACCCACACCTCGATCAGCTCTTCGCTTTCGGCATCGATCCTGTCGACGGTGGGTTTCCGACCGACCAACCCAGCGACTGGCCCTCGCTCGACGCGGTGCGCGCCTACGGCTTGCGCGCACGCGAGCAGATCGACCGCGAACTCGACGCGCTGAGCGACTCCGCACGCGTGGGTCGCAAGGGCGCCCATGCTGACGCGTCCGAGCAACTGCTGAATGTCGCGATCGAGCATCGGCTGATGCACGCTGAAACGCTCGCGTACATGCTGCATCAGTTGCCCCTTGCGCAGAAGGTCGCCGGGTTGCGGGCGCCGGCGCCCACACGTCCTGAACCGCGGCAGGCGTTGTCGTCGATGGTCAGCGTGCCGGTTGGCGCAACGGTGCTCGGCATGTCGCGCGAGAGCGGCCAATTCGGCTGGGACAACGAGTTCGGCGAAAAGCGCGTCGACGTGCCCGCGTTCGAGATCGATCGCCACATGGTGACGAACGGCGCTTTTCTGCAGTTCATCGAGGCGGGCGGTTATCGCGAACCGAAGTGGTGGACGGACAAGGATTGGGCGTGGAAAGAAGCCGAGCATATTGAGCATCCGGCCTGCTGGTCAGAGCAAACCGGGAGCGATCAGAACAGCGCGTGGATGCTGCGCACCATGTTCGACGATGTGCCGCTGCCGCTCGACTGGCCCGCGTACGTGAGCCACGCCGAAGCCAGCGCCTACGCGCGCTGGGCAGGCAAGGCGCTGCCCAGCGAAGCGCAATGGCAACGCGCGGCACATGGCGCACCGCATGCCGCATCGGGCAATTTCGATTTTCGTAGCTGGGACCCACAGCCGGTCGACGCCTACCCGGACAACATCAGCGCGTTCGGCGTGGAAGGTCAATTCGGCAATGGCTGGGAGTGGACCTCCACGGTGTTCGACGCACTGCCGGGCTTTGAAGCGTTTCCGTTTTATCCGGGCTACTCCGCCAACTTTTTCGACGGGCAGCATTACGTGATCAAAGGCGGTTCGGCACGCACCGCGCAATGCATGTTGCGGCCGGCTTTCCGTAACTGGTTTCAACCGCATTACCAATATGTGTATGCGGGGTTTCGGTGTGTGAAGGTAACGAATCAGCCATAACCCGATGACCTGAAACGCCGCGAATATTGAAGTGCCGAAGTCAGTGCGCGACGCCGAAAAATGCTTCCGCACCTTCGGCCGGCGTGAGTCCCACTCTGAAATACCCCTCAAGCCGTTCAGCCATCATGTCGTTCATGATGAATGGCGGACAGAGGAAGCCAACCGAAACGGCATGGTCGTACCATGCCAGCATCCATGCGCGCAGACCTGCTTCGTCCGGCGAAAATCCATTCGACAGGTCTTCAGCCATGCGCTGCCTCCTTCGCCATTGTCTCGCCGTTCTGCGGCAACACGGCGGCGCTCATCGCAGGACGAGCGTCGCCGGGCGGAAACACATGCCAGATTCCGTCGCTGTGGCGAAAGAAAAACAGCGCGAGCGAACCACCCGGCCGTTGCACTTCGAGGCACACACGACGAGTCCGGCCAGATCGTGAGCGATGTATCGACAGCACGCGGACCGACTGGCGGCATTCCGTGCCAAGCAACTTTCCAACGATCCCACGCAACGATTTCTCTGCCACGATGTCTGCACTCCATAATGCAAGTGAAGTCATCGTAAGGTGCTGGAAGCGGCGGTTCCGTCGGGAGCACCGGATAGTTCATTAAGGAACGGCTGATTCGTACGTCAGGATTCCCTTAATTCAACCGCTGCGCCGACTAATACAGCTTCATTTTTTCGACGGCGAGGCGGTGTCTGATCGCGTAGCGGTCGGTTCAGACCACCGGTGCGCCGAATCGGCAGAGAAAACACAGGCAACATATAGGGATTTCCTGACACGAAGTTCAGCATCGACCGGCCCTTCTTTCTTGATGTCCTGACAGCGCTGCGATAACTATCCACATAGGATGAAGACTCGTCAATCGTCCTGTTGCTGAGCGTGGCCATGGTTCCGTATCTGTCTGAACGCGAAAATGCGGTTGAGCATATCAACGCGAAGTGCATCCACCTGTTCGATCTGTGGTGCGAAAGCAGGAGCGTCGTGCCGCTGACGTATCTGTTGAAAGGCTGGCCACTCACGAACAGCGATCCCGAGGCCATCCGGCGCCTTGGCAATGCGCTGCGCGATCTCAGACGACACCATCTGCTTGACACTAACGGCGCGTCATTTCAGGAGCTCTGCGAGTTATCCGATTGCGTCGAAGACCTGCTTGTTCTGTCGGCCATGACTACCTGGGCGATGAACAGCGGGTAGCGTGAACGCGGATATCAAACCCGCGTAACGCGACTGGTATGGGATGGGGGAAATAGCGTGCAGTTAAACGAAATCAGTGACGAAGAGTGGCTTCTGCTGGCGCCCGTTCTATCGGATGACGTCATCGTTCATGGGCAGCGTGGCCGGCCTCGCGCGCAAGTTCGTCTGGTGGCGAATGCCGTGCTGTGGGTACTGGTGACAGGCGAGCCCTGGTCCAAGTTGCCGAACATCTATCCGTCGGTGCCGACGTGCCGGTCACGCTTCGAAAAGTGGCGTAGGAGCGGCGCCCTTGCCGAAATGCACGGGCTTCTTTCGAGCCGCGGCCGCACGTTCCGTTGCGGTCCGGATGGCCTGCTGGAACCGCAGCATATCCAGCCCCGCTCCATCGACCGTCAATCCAAGGACGAGGGCCTCCGCAAGGTGTTCTGGACAAGTCAGGCGTCGTGGCAAACACCGCATGGCGCACGCCAGCCGCCCCATACCGTGGATACGTTCACGCAAGTCGCACAGCAGCTCCAGGATTCTTCGCGTGTTGTGCCTGATCGCGTCGAATCCCGCACCTCGATGAATACCCCTCAATCCATCCACCGGCCTGCCTCGCCGTGGATGGGCCTCGCCTCGCAAGGCAAGCGCGAATCCGACCCGCGCGGCTACGTCATCTACGTTGCGGCCGATCGGGTTGCGAACGCCCGGTTCCGAGGATGGGCCGAGATCGTGCGGGAAGCGCAGCGCGTCGCCCGTTCGGGGCTTATCGGTCCGAGCTTCACGAGCTTCGAGGCTGCGCAGCAGTACGCGCTCGAATGGGCCCGGAGATGGATCGACGAGGAAAGCGACGTAGAACGAGACGATAACAGCGCCGAGAATTGCGATTCATGGCAACGAAAAGTCCGTTCCGGGTGAGCAACGCCTAGGCGGCGTGTCCGTGAGATTCGCCGCACAGGCGTCACGGCGCGGTAGGCAATCGATTTTTTACCTCAGTGACTTGCACCAGTCACCAGTTGCAGCGGCGTCTCAATGGCCCGCGACAAATCGCTCTGCTTTCTATGTTCAGTGACCGCCTTCAATGCCACGTCGACGCCGAACACAGCCTGCCGGTCCGCAAACTGGTTCATCGTCGCGAGCACGCGGCCGTCGAGGAGCAGCGGTTTGATCGCGTCGCTGTCGTTGTACCCGGTGACGTAGACGCCGCCGGTTCTCCCCGCGTCGCGAATGGCATCCACCGCCCCCATCGCCATATTGTCGTTGCCGCACATCAACGCACGGATCTGCGGATAGTCTCCCAACATCTTCGACGCCGCGTCCCGTCCTCTCCCATAGTCCCAGTCGCCGGCCTGGATGGCGACGATCTTCATGCCGGCCGCGTTCATTGCTTCCTTGCTGCCGGCCGTGCGTTGCTGCGCATTGCGGTCGGCGGAAATGCCTTCGATGATCCCGACCTGATCGCCCGCCTTGAGCCGCCCCGCGAGATAATCGCCCACCTGCTTCGCGCCGTTGTGATTGTTCGGACCGACGAAGGGTACGGAAATATGGGCGGCGTCCTGCGACGCGTCGTCGAGCGGGTTATCGATCGTGACCATGATGATGCCGGCCTTGATACCCCGCGCCACGACCGCTGTCAGCGCCTTCGAATCAGTCGGCGCGATGACGATCGCGTTCATCCTCGCTTTGATCAACTCGTCCACCATCCGGATCTGCGCGGCAGTGTCGTGCTCCGTTGCCGTGCCGCGAATGGTCAGGCCGAACTGCGACGCAAAATGCTTCTGATAATTCTGCGCGGCGTTCGCCATTGCTACGGTGAACGGATCAGTCATCGACTTCAATACGAGGGCGATTTTCAGCTTGCCGCCCTGCATGGCGTCGACACGAGCCGTACCTGTCAAGCCTGCCGCAGCAAGCGTGCCGGCAACCAGCACGCGGCGGCGCATCCTCTGCGTCATTGATTGTCTCTCCTTGGGCCACATCGACGACGGATCAAACCACCGCAAACGCTGCAGTGTCCCGATCGCCGGCGCCCATTAGCTGCCGCAGAACGGCAGCGATTTCGTCGAACAGCGGCCGGCTGCCGATATCCTCGTTCAGGCAATTCTCTTTCAACGTCACCAGCTGCGCTGCGATGTCCGCTTCCGCAGCCAGCCAGTCGCATCGATCGATCAACTCCTCGAGCAGACAACCATACGCTCTGACTTCCAGCCGCTGCAGCGCCGAGCGGAAATCTCGATCATCAGACGCGTAGAAAGACGCCGCGCCAAAATCGCCCAGCAATGCGCGACCCTGCCCGCCATGCAGAATATTGTGCGCGTACAGATCACCATGCATCACACCTTGCCGATGCAGATGACACGCTGCCGACGCCATGCCGTATGCAAGGCGTAACACCGCAGCCAACTCAAAGCGCGTGTCGGCATCGTAGACGTCACGCGTGCATGATTCGAGGCTCGGCGGTCCGGCAAGGTTCGTGAATTGCGGGTCGATCAGTTCCATCACCAGACCATGCGTGCCCGCCGGATGGTCCTTCACCTTGCCTACCACCGGAATCAGATTCGGGTGATCGCCGGCACGAATGCAGGCCGCCATCTCGCAGTCCGGCAATCCATCGCTCGTCACCGCGCCCTTGAACAACTTGACGGCCACGGGCCTACTCGCATGCTCACGATGAGCGAGAAGCGCCGCGCGATAAATGACACCGGAGGCGCCCTCGCCTAACTGCTGTTCGAGTTGCAACTCATCCCATCGAATATCGGCACTCGGCGTATCGATGAGTGCCGACGTCTCCAGCGCTTCGCTGAACGGATTGCCGGCGAAAGCCAGCCAGGAAAGCCGTGGCAAGCGCAACAACCATGCAGGCAGCTCGCTGAGTTGATTCGCCGCGAGACGCAGCAGTTCAAGCCGCGAGCAGGCGGCCAATTCCTCTGGCAGTGTGCGCAACCGGTTACCGGCAAGCATCAACTTCTGAAGTTGCGAGCAGGCGCCGATTTCCGCGGGCAGTGTGTCGATCTCGTTGTCCGTGAGAATCAGCCAGCGCAGCAGCGGCGGCAGCGATCGACCCGACACCGTGCGAATGCGGTTCGCCTTGAAACCGACCATGCTCAGTTGCGAACACTGCCCAAGGACTTCCGGCAATTCAGTGAAGGGATTGTCAGACGCAAAAATGATGCGCAGCTTGCTCAACCGTGGCAAATCGTCGGGCAGCTTCGAGAGTGCATTGCCCGATAGATCGAGAATTTCCAGCGTGTCGGCCAGGTCGAAAATCTCGCGTGGAAATTCGCTCAGCCCGCACGCCAGTTTGAGTCGGCGAGTACCCGCCAGTTGTCCGGCCCGCAGTTGTTCGAGGGTGGTTGTCACAGTGGTAGAGAAGAGTTCCGGTTGCCTGTAAGCGATGCGCCGAGGGTATCAATTCTACTGAGTCGCGGGCCGCACGCGGAATTGGATAGCAAGATCCGGCGTGACCTCGGCGAGGACGAGGGTTAAGCTGTCAGGTATCGGAGCCATGGCAGAGCGGGTTCGCAGCCTCGCATGAAGCCATCTCAGTCTCCAGCCAGTCAGGAACCAGCAAAGTGACATACGCATACAAGTTGATGAAATCGCCCGTCGGCGAACTGAAGCTCGTGGCAAACGGCAACCGGCTCGCCGCCATCCTGTGGGAAAACGACAAGCCGAACCGGGTGCGCCTGCCGGAAATAATCGAGGCGGATGACCGCCCGATCCTGATCGAAACCGAGCGGCAATTGAACGAATATTTTGCCGGGACGAGAGACCGGTTCGACCTCGAACTCGACTTCCAGGGAACGGACTTTCAGAAGAAGGTTTGGGCGGCGCTCCTGACGATTCCGTTCGGCGAGACGCGCAGCTACTCGGACATCGCCACGCAAGTCGGGAACATCAATGCAGTGCGCGCGGTGGGCGCGGCGAACGGCAGAAATCCGATCTCAATCGTGGCACCGTGCCATCGCGTGATCGGCGCGTCCGGCGATCTGACAGGTTTTGCGGGCGGACTGACGAACAAGATGTTTCTTCTGTCGCTGGAAGCCGGGCAGACCTCGCTGGAAGCGGCTGCGGATTCGAATGCCGCTGAGGCCACTACACCGGCAGCGGCTTCAGGCGCGACGCCGGGAACGGTCGTCAAGGAAGCGGCTGTGAAACAGGCACGCCCGGCGCCAAGCCGTGGGACCCAGCACTCGTTGTTCGGCAACTGAGTGGATTGGATGCAAAGGTCGCGATATTGCGAGGCGGCGTTCAACGCCGCCTGACGCACCACTTCGCCAATGCCACAGGTTCTGCTCGCATAAACGCTCATCGGCCACTTCATTTCAACAATACTTGAAATGTGAAAACGATCAGCGTATCGTTCGGCCATGGACTCGAACCTTGTTGTACGCGCCTTGGGCGCGCTCGCTCATGAATCGCGGCTGGCGATCTTCCGTTTGCTGGTCGTCGCGGGGCCGGATGGTATGGCCGCGGGTGAAATCGCGCAGCAGCTCGGACTTTCCCCATCAAGCCTCTCCTTCCACCTCAAAGACCTGTCACATGCCGAGTTGGTGACACCCCGGCAGGACGGGCGCTTCATCATCTATTCGGCCAATTTCGATTCGATGACGGACCTGATCGGCTTCCTGACCGAAAACTGCTGCGCCGGCGCACCATGCGCCGCGAGCGAGCTTCCCGGCTGCTGCGAAAAATGAGCACGACCAACTCAATGGCGCGCGGCGCACCGCCGGCGATTGGATTCTTCGAGCGTTACCTGACCGTCTGGGTAGCGCTGTGCATCGTAGGCGGCATCCTGGTCGGGCAACTGCTTCCGCAACTCTTCCAGGCGATCGGCCGCATGGAAATTGCGCAGGTCAATCTTCCAGTTGGCGTGTTGATCTGGGCGATGATCATTCCGATGCTGGTCAAGATCGATTTTGCCGCGATGACGCAGGTAAAAAGCCAGTGGCGCGGTATCGGCGTGACCTTGTTTGTGAACTGGTTCGTCAAACCATTTTCGATGGCGTTGCTTGGCTGGATTTTCATTCGGCATGTATTCGCGCCTTGGCTTCCTGCGAATCAGCTCGACAGCTATATCGCCGGTCTCATTCTGCTGGCCGCCGCGCCCTGCACGGCAATGGTGTTCGTCTGGTCGCAACTCTGCAAGGGCGACCCGTATTTCACGCTGTCGCAAGTGGCGCTCAACGACGCCATCATGATCGTGGCATTCGCGCCGCTCGTCGCCCTCCTGCTGGGTTTGTCGGCGATTACGGTGCCATGGGACACACTTATCGTTTCGGTCGGCTTGTACATCGTCATCCCTGTCATCCTTGCCCAGTTTTTACGCCGCCATCTGCTAGCCAAGGGCGACGCGTATTTCCAGCAGGCAGTCGCGCATCTCGCGCCCTATTCGATCAGCGCGTTACTGGCAACCCTCGTATTGCTGTTCGCTTTCCAGGGGCAGGCAATACTCAAGCAACCCCTGGTCATCGCGATGCTCGCGGTGCCGATTCTGATTCAGGTGTTCTTTAATTCCGGCCTCGCCTATCTGCTCAATCGCCGGCTTGGCGTTGCGCATTGTGTTGCCGGTCCGTCGAGTCTGATCGGCGCAAGCAATTTCTTCGAGCTTGCTGTGGCCACGGCGATCAGCCTGTTTGGATTTCATTCGGGTGCCGCGCTTGCAACAGTCGTCGGCGTGCTGATCGAAGTGCCGGTAATGCTGTTAGTGGTCGGCGTCGTCAATCGTTCGCAGCACTGGTACGAGGCAAAAACACAGCGTTAAAGGACACCGTATATGAACGTTACGATCTATCACAACCCGGATTGCGGCACCTCACGCAATACGCTCGCCATGATTCGCAATGCCGGCATCGAGCCAGAGGTCATCGAGTATCTGAAGAACCCACCTGATCGGGCCACGCTGAAGGACCTGATCGAACGCGCCGGGCTCACCGTGCGTGCAACCCTGCGCGAGAAAGACACGCCGTATGCCGAACTCGGCCTCGCGGAGGGATCCTTGAGCGATGAGCAATTGCTCGATGCGATGCTCGCGCATCCGATCCTCATCAATCGCCCCATTGTGGTGACCCCGCTCGGCGTGCGTCTATGCAGACCGTCCGAAGTCGTTCTCGATATCCTGCCCGCACCACAACAGGGGGCGTTTATCAAAGAGGATGGCGAGCATGTGATCGACAGCGCGGGACGGAGGGTTCGTTGATGTCCGGGAATCTGCCTAACATCAGCGCCCCACATTTCCACGCGCCGGATCTGCAGAAACTCGCATTGCACGCGGTTTCGCAGCACGCCCCGCGAATTCTGCTGCTGTACGGGTCGTTGCGCCCCACTTCGTTCAGCAAGCTGCTCACGCTCGAAGCCGAACGCATCCTGCGCCAATTCGGCGCTGAAACACGTGTCTTCGATCCGCACGGCCTGCCGGTCACGGACAGCGTAGCGGCCGATCATCCGAAGGTCGTCGAACTACGCAAACTGTCGGAATGGTCGGAGGGACAGGTGTGGTGCAGCCCGGAGCGTCACGGTACGCTCACGGCGGTATTCAAGAATCAGATCGACTGGTTGCCGCTTGAAAGCGGTGGCGTGCGCCCCACGCAAGGACGCACGCTCGCGGTGATGCAGGTATGTGGCGGCTCGCAATCGTTCAACGCCGTCAACGCGTTACGCGTGCTGGGCCGGTGGATGCGGATGGTGACGATCCCCAATCAGTCGTCGGTGCCGAAGGCGTATCAGGAATTCGACGCCGACGGCAGAATGAAACCCTCCGCCTACTACGATCGCGTCGTTGACGTGATGGAGGAGTTGTACAAGTTCACGTTGCTGGTGCGCGACCGTTCGGATTACCTGACCGATCGTTACAGCGAGCGCAAGGAAGCGCATCCGGAACTGGCGAGCGCGTTGGCGGCCAACGCGATGGTTCATGAAGCAGCGAGCGCTAACGCCGACAGCAACGACAGCGACAGCAGCGAAACAGAGTGACGCCAGCAGCACTCGGCAGTGCTAACCCTGGCGCTCGCGGCGCATAAAGCTCCTATCCTTAAGATGCCCTTTGGGCGTCAACCAGGAGAATGACATGCGCATGCTACTCAATATACGTATTCCGCACGAACCGTTCAACACGCTAGTGCGCGATGGCACTGCAGGCGAAGTGATAGGGCGAATACTTGAAGATATCAAACCAGAAGCCGCCTACTTCACCGAGCAGAACGGAACACGTGGCGCGATACTTATCGTGAACCTCGACGATCCATCGGGAATTCCGGCACTCGCGGAACCATTTTTTCTGAAGTTCAACGCGGACTGCGAGATGCGCGTCGTCATGTTGCCGCAGGACCTCATGAAAGCCGGCCTGGATAATCTCGGCTCAAAATGGAAGTAACGTATACGTTCGTATCAAACGATGAACTTGCCGTCTGCGGTTCATAAGACGCACCCAGACGGCAACGCGCGCAAAGGCGCGGACGCGTGCTCCGATCACCCGAGTTCGAATGAGGTCACGCCAAATACGCGTTCGATTTGAAGATCAGGCAACTCCTGCGTATACATTCGCGCGGTTTCAAAGACGCTTGTCATGCCATGCCGTTCCGCCAGCGCGACAGCAGCGGGATTAGTCTCCGGCACATCGAGGACGATGACCTCGCCCGGCATGCGCGCCACCAACGCCTCGAATAGTTCGCTCGCGATCTCGTCGCTATCGGCGAAGAGCGGACCGATCTTGCATCCCGTTCTGCATCGACGCACTACGCCGTAGCCTGCAAGCTCGCCGTCACGAACTACGGCGAGCGCCGTGGCGTCACGTTGGCCGAGCCAGGTCGCGAGAAAGCGCTCACGCGCGGCCGGAAAGCACTTGCGATCGTAGTCTAGCAGTCGCACGAACGGCAACGCCGACGCATTCAAAATGTTCGAACGGATGTTCGAACTCATCGTGTTCTGGACGGATGCCTGAACGACACCCTGATACCGAATGTTGCGATACGCAAGCTGAAAGCCGGACTTTCTGTAATTTGCCTGCTGAGCGACGACGCCATCCAATCCGATATTGCGCTTACCCAGATAGTCCATGCCGTGCTGCCAGACGCGTATGCCGAAGCCTCTGCCGCGAAACGCCGGCTTCACGATATATAGACCGATAAAACCGAAGTGCTCGCCGTAAGCGATCGCGGAAATGCAGGCAATCGGTTCACCGCGCCACTCGCCGATGAAAAAACCGTTAGGGTCGCCGGCGCGAAAGCATTCAGCATCGTGCAGGCCGGGGTTCCATCCCTCCGCAGCGGCCCATTCGACCGACAACGCCACGTCGTCGGCCGACATGGTGCGCACGATAAAGTCACGGTGCTCGTCCTGATTCATCACGATCGCCTCGCCCACTGTGCCTGGAGCAAGGAGGCCGCCGCATGGCCGCCACCTGGCTTCCATTGATGTATGCCTACGCCGGCGCCACGTTTGCCGACATGCATCGACAGCTTACACGGCCCGGCGCCGGACGATTCCGTCAATCGCTTCCACCCTCCCCTAAGCTTCTCCTAAGCCTAGCTCGCTAAGATCGGG
Organism: Paraburkholderia sediminicola; assembly: GCF_902859805.1. Lineage (GTDB taxonomy): Bacteria > Pseudomonadota > Gammaproteobacteria > Burkholderiales > Burkholderiaceae > Paraburkholderia > Paraburkholderia sediminicola. The sequence goes on from NZ_CADIKC010000001.1 coordinate 683,667, forward strand.
CACACGATCCGTCACACGTCCCTCAAAAACCTCACTGCATGAATACACTCGAAGCGTTCAATCAGGCGCTCTTTCTGATGATCAACGCCACCCCATCGACACCCGCCTGGCAAATCGACATCGCGCGAATGATTGCCGATTACGTCATTTATCTCGTGCCGCTGTCGTTGATCGCGATATGGCTCTTCGGCGATGGGAATCAGCGAGAAGTCGCCGTACGCGCATTCTCTGTAGCCATGCTCGCCCTCGGGCTCAATCAGATTATCGGTCTGGTTTGGCCGCACCCCCGGCCATTCGTGCTCGGCATCGGCCATACGTTTCTGGAGCACGCACCCGACTCGTCGTTCCCCAGCGATCACGGAACCCTCTTCGCCACCATCGCGCTGACCTTATTGCTGGGCGGCGTGAGGCGTTACGGCATGGCGATTCTGCTGTCCGGACTTGCAGTGGCTTGGGCGCGGGTGTTTGTCGGCGTCCACTTCCCGCTAGACATGGTCGGCGCCGTCATCGTGGCATGCGTGGCATTCCTGCTGATCGCGCCGCTGTGGCGGCTGTGCGGCGCCGCAGTGACAGGCAGCCTTGTCAAGGTGTACCGCAAGCTGCTGGCGCGGCCTATCGAGCGCGGCTGGTTGTCCTCATAGGGCTTTGTGAACACGCGACACGCTGCTGCGAAGCTTTATTGCCGGCCGAGGATTCCACCGCGCCTATCGGGTCATCGCCCGAAAATCACTCGGCGACATCTCGTACGCACGACGAAACGCGCGATTGAAATCCGACGCGCTATTGAAGCCCACGCCATAAGCGATCTCGACGATCGCCTTCCCCGGATAGCGGTGCAGTTCATCGGCCGCCTCGCGCAGCCGCCGATTACGAATGTACGCGACCAATCCACCTTCGGGTTCAAAGAGACGATACAAGGTGGGCCGCGAAAGTTGCGACGCAGCGAGCACGCTCTCCGGCGTGAGATCCGCCTGCCCGAGATTGGCTTCGATATAGCGGCGCGCCGTCGCAAACATAGCGGTGCGAGCGGCCGCGCGTGCGTTGCCGGTCAGACGCGCTTCCTTGCCGAAGGCCGCCGCAATCAACAACGCACAAGTGCGCATCGCACGATACGCTTCCTGCCCGTTCATCTTGTGCAGGTTCTGGCTAAGATCGGCGAGATGGCCCGGAATCATGCGCGCAAGTGGCGAATCGTATTCGATCGCGCTGCCATGAATCGACTCCGCTTCCGGCAAGACGGATTCCACCAACGCACGCGGCAGGAAAAAAGCCTGCACACGGCACGCACTACGCACCATCTGCATCGGCTGGTTCATATCCAGGGCGAGAATGCCCGGCCTCGTTTGCAGCGCTTTACGCTTCGGATACAAACCCGTTTCGGTCTCGATGCTGCCCTCGACGGCCACATGAAAAACGAACTGGCGGACCGAATCGGTGGAAATGCGCGCGACGGATCGCGCCTGCGAAACCGGGTCCGTGCGGCAATCCATGAAGGTCAGATCGGCGGCCTTATAGCTGTCGATCGTGCCGCTGAAACCATCGGCCCGCTGCCAGCGCGAGATCGGCACGTCGAGAAAGTGGCCGAGCCGGTCCCGCCACGCGGGCAGTTGCTCACTCGGCGCTGCGCGGTGCGTATTAAAGTGGCTGTGAACGCACGCCGGGGGCGCCGCATCCCCGGCCACAGAATCGGTCGTCAAAGCTTTCCCCTGCGCAGTCTCGTTGTCTGCGAATGATAGCGGCAGACGGCAGCGCTTAAAAGTTTGTGAAGAATGCCCTGGCGGCGACCATGCAGAACGACGCGACCAGTTCACCGTGATAGGCCTGGAGCACGGCCGAGGCGCCACCGTCAGTCGCACCACCCGCTACTGCCTGGTTCGCGAGCGTCGCCTTCGCACTTGCGAAGCCCTGCTTGATAGGCGCGTACGGATCGTTGGGCCCGGAGATCGGAGAGTCCACGTCCAGCACGGACGTGAGCCCTGCCGGCACCTTGGCGTTCTGCCAGTAGGCCTGCTCGATGCGTGCGTTGAAGAAGAACACGGTGGGATCCGAGCCGCCACCACACAGCAGAACCGGCGCGCGCGGCAACCAGTTACGCAAGTCATTGCGCTTGAACGCCTGGCGCAGCGGGTGCATCGGGTTCGCCGCCGGCGTCAAGGCCACCGTGCTGTTGGGGAACGCGCCATCGGGATTGGCCGCAGCATCTTCCAGAAGACTCAGGCGATAAGCGTTGCGCACGAGATTGGCGTTGCCGAATCCGGTAGCAAACACTGGCGTCAACGAGGGCGGGGTGAGGGGCGGTGAAGTCGGCGGCGTCATCGAAGCATATTGCGGCGCGGGCGGAACGTTGCTGAAGAGTTGCGTCGAGGGTAGTTTCCCTTTCGAAAATAGCGTATCGAGCGGCTGCAGGCTCGGCAGGAGATTCTCGATGCCCGGGGCATAGGCCGCTTCATAGAAATCGCCGGGCTTGCGGTAGATGTTCTCGTAGGCATGCTGGTAGCCCGTCACGATCAAGGTCGTGAACAACGTCGACCCCAGGTTCACCTCGCCTTCGATGAGCGCGTCCGCGGTGGCGGCAAGCGCATACGGACCCGATCCTGGTGCGGACGCCGTGACCTTGACACCGGCCGCCTGCAAGGCACGATGCGTCGCGAGGGCCACGAAGCCGCCTTGCGAATAACCGGTAACGAAGAGCTTGCCGTTCTCGCGCGTCTTTCTCTCCGGCTTTGCCGCACTCAGTGCGGTCCGCGCCGCCCGCAGCGAATCGATCACATCGGCGGATTGCTGGTCTGCGTTCAGGTAGGGGTGATACGTGAGGTCGGAGCCGGCATAGCCCGCGTAGTTAGTCGCCACCACGATATAGCCCTGGGCCGCGTACATGGCGGCCACGCTGATGCCTTCTCCGGCGCCGTCGCCGTTGCCCGGATCGGTTTGCGTGATATCGGCAATGTTGTAGTTGCGGTACGCGGTCGTGCCGTGCGCGTAGAGCATTAACGGACGTGGCCCGCTGCATGCCGCCGACCGTCCGCCCGGAATCATCAGTGCGCCGCTGGCGGTGGTGGGCTCGCCCGCGCCGCCGATGGTGCGGTAGCGGAAGGTCACGATCTCGACCCCGCAGGCGGGCGCGCCGGCGATCTGTGCGAGTTGCTGACCGGACGCGTTCGACGCAAGCAGTTTCGAAAACGCCGCGGCGCTGAGCCGTAGCGTGACGCGCTGTTCGAGTAGCTGGCCGCGGGCCTTGCATCCCTCATCGCAACCGGAGCCGGCTTGCGCATAAGCACTGCCGCCCAACGTGAAACATGTCAGCAGCACGAGGGCCGCGTTCCGCATCGCTACAGGCATGTGAGGCTCCGTTTTGTTGGTTCTTCTTGGCGCTTGTTGGTGCTTGTTGGTATTGCGGCGATTGGGCTGCCTTACATACAGAGTGAGAGGAGTATAGGTAAACAGATTGGCGTGCCGCCAGCCTCATCCTTCACGAATTTTGCAATGGAATGCGTCATGAGATGTCCGGCCACGAGGCCCGCTCGGCATAAGAAACGCCGACCGGGCTCGCCACTGGCTGATGGGTTCAGGTCGCAGCTTGCGTCGACCTTTCAATGTGGTCCGCGCGTGCGGCCTACTTCCAGAGCGTGCGGCCGAAGAAGGTCAGCGTGCGGTCCCAGGCCTGCTGCGACCAGACCGGATCGAACTGGGTCCTGGAGATGCGGCCCGGCCCGACCGCCGTTTCGTTCGCGAACGCGTGGTACGCAAGATAGCGATGGAACTCGACGTCGACATTGGCCGCGCTGAGCTTGGACTCCAATGCATCGACCGTTTCAGCCGGGAAGAATTCGTCCTGGGTCGCCCAGTGACCGAGAACCGGAACCTTGATTTTCGATGCGTCGATGTACTCGAGCGGAGGGAAGCCGTACCACACCACCCCGGCCGACACCTCAGGGATATTGCATAGTGCAAGCAACGTCAACGCGCCGCCCATGCAATAACCGGTCACGCCAACGTTCGCCGAGTGCTGCTTCAGATACAGGACAGCGCCACGCACGTCCTGCGTCGCGGCATCGCCGAAATCGAGTGCGCTCAGCAAATGATTCGCCTCGGCCTCTTCAACCGTCGACTTACCGCGGAAGAGGTCTGGCACCAGCACCAGATAGCCGGCCTGCGCGAGCCGGTCCGCCACGCCGCGAATCTGGTCGTTCAAGCCCCACCATTCCTGAATCACGACGATGGCAGGTGCGCCCTCCAGCTTCGTTGGCTTGGCCAGATAACCCTGAACGTCTTTGCCGTCAGGGCGATTAAACGTGATCATCGATCCTGCAGTGCGTTGCATCAGTTGCTCCTCGAAGTAGCCGAAGCCGCTAGCATAGCGCCAGAGTGGCAGTGTCTGCTGAGCCCCCGGCAAGCTGATCAATACGACCTGTACGTCACGACTTTGCGGCGATGATCTCCTTCGTCACCTCGTTGCGATCCATGGTCCGGTTCCTGATTGAATTTGGCCAAAGCCGCCCCTCGAATCCATACTGCGGCTTACCCGTCGTTTCCGGTTCAGGCTACTCATGTTCGTTCTCGATCACATTGATGGAATCCGCAGCTTCAGATTCCGCGGACGCTTCAAACCATCAGTGGTGCTGTTCCTTATTGCCGGCGTCTTATTGAATCCGACCTTCGGCAACGCCGGCTTGCCCGGCCCGCCGACCGTCCCCGTTACTCATGTGCGAATTCTTCGCCTGTCCGGGGACGTGGTGAGAGAGGGCCGCTGGGCCTTTCTTATCACCGCGCTGAATCACACCGTAGCGACCTACGGCCCGTACGTCATCGACGCCTATTTTTCACCGATGTCGGCCCAACGCGAGATCGACGAGGTGATATCGGGCCGCCTGATCAACGTCATGGCGAGCGAGCCCGGACACGCGGAACTCGACACCGCGGCGATTCCAGTGCCGATTCCCATCGACCGCGGGCTGCTCGGCTACCGCGTGGCGCTGATCAATGAGGGCGAACAGGCGAAACTCGACAGCGTCCACGACCTTCAGGGCCTTCGCACACTCAGCATTGGCCAGGGCCAGGGTTGGGGCGACGTCCCCATCTACCGCGCGGCCGGCGTTCCACTCGTCACCGCCAGCCGCTACGACCTGCTTTTTCCGATGCTGGCTGACCACCGCTTCGATATGTTCCCGCGCGGAGTCGTTGAAATCACGCGTGAAATCAAGGCCTTTCAAGCTACCTACCCTAATATGAGGATCGACTCGCATCTGCTGATCCGATACCCGTACGCGCAGTTCTTCTATGTCAGCCAAACCGAGCCGTTACTGGCGAAGCGGATTCGGGACGGCCTCGAAGCCATGCTGAAGGACGGGAGTTTTGAGGCGTTATTCCGCGAACACTTCGCGCAAGGCATCACCGATCTGCATCTGGAGCGCCGCGTGCTGATCGATTTGAAGAATCCCTTGCTCCCGTCATGGGTGCCTCTGGATCGCAAAGAACTCTGGCTCGATCCCTTCGACGGCAAGAAACGGAATTGATGTGAGGACGATAGGCGTTAAGGATTTCCTGACCCAAAAATCAGGAAACCACCAGCCTATAGTCCGGACTACCTGACGGCGACACTCAAGCGCTGAGTTTAAAGTGGTTCTTTACATACCATCGCCGGATTCCCGTTATGAACGACTACTTTTTGCCGCGCGAGAAAACAGTCGAACGCATTGACGAGTTGTGCGTACGTCTATTCGAGCTTTGGTGTGAAGAAAGAAAACTGGTACCACTCGCCTATCTTTTGCACTGCTGGCCGTTGACCGGCCACGATACGGTTGTGGTCAAGCGTCTGGCTGACGCCATGTCGGATCTGTGCCAGTTCCAGGCCACGAAGCTCAGTGCTCGTGAGTCGGCCCTGGTCCGCGAAATCATCGGCAACGCCCGCGAAATCATCGGCGAGTCGCTGCCGCGTGGCGCGAGAGCCGCGAACGGCGCAGGCATTATGTGGGCGCGCGTGCGGCTCGCGAAGGCAGCGGGTCAGGTACCGGCGTTTGCCGCAGCGGACTTCCTCGACGGCCCCTTATAGACCGCAATTCGGCGACGAGTGCAGAATACACCAACAAGAATCACAGCACTCGCGGGGAAATATGCTGGCGAATAGCGTTGGTTCACTCCTTGTCTCGCCCGGCCGATTCAGGCACAGCGTGGTTTTTCGGCTGCTGGCCACCGTGCTGCTGTTCAGTTGCGCGGTCACGTTATTGCTCACCGCACTCCAGCTTGATCGCGACTATAGCCGCGGGGTCGAGCTGATCGAAACACGTTTATCAGACATCGATCGAAGCAATCGGGACAGTCTTGGCGAGGGTCTGTGGCAGCTGAACCGCACTGAACTCCAGCTTCAACTGAACGGCATTCTGCGGCTTGCCGACATGTGCGCCGCCGAGGTGCGCGAGACCGGCGCGAGCGCGACGCCACTGGTGGTGACGGCCGGCGAGCGCAGGACAGGCGCCGTGATATCCCGCGAATTTCCGATCTTTTACCGGATCCACGGCGCCCAGCAGAAGATCGGCACCCTCTATGTGCAAGCGACGCTTGCCAATCTCTATCAGGCGCTGGCGCAAACCGCGCTGGTCATTCTGATCAGTCAGGCTACCTATACGTTCATCGTCGCGCTGTTCACCATCTACATCTTCTCGCGCCTCGTTACGCGGCATCTCGCCACGATTGCACGACTGGTCGGCGAATACGACTTCCGTGCGGCGCCCAAGCCGTTTGTCCTGCCGCGCCGCCAGCCACGCTGGCCAGACGAACTCGATCGCGTGGTCGCCGCGTTCAATAGCATGGGCGCGCGGCTGCATGACGCCTATCTCGCCGAACGCGACGCCACTGCTCAGCGCGAAGCGCGGCACCTCGCCGAAGCCGCCAACCGCGCCAAGAGCGAATTCCTCGCGAACATGAGCCACGAACTGCGCACGCCGCTGAACGGCATCCTCGGCTATACGCAGATTCTGCTGCGCGACGGCAGCCAGAGCGAGCGCCAGCGCAACGCGGTCGAAGTGATCCACCGTAGCGGCGAACATCTGCTGACGCTGATCGACGACACGCTCGATTTCGCGCGCATCGAAGCCGGCAAAATGCGCATCGAAATGGCCGACGTATCGCTGCCGGGTGTCCTCGATACGATCCACGACATCATCAGCGTGAAGGCGGAGCAAAAACGCCTGCGATTCCTATGCGAGCTCGCCCCCGACCTGGGCTGCGCCGTGCGGGCAGACGAGCGCCGCTTACGGCAGGTGCTGCTTAATCTGTTGGCGAATGCCGTCAGATTCACGGACACAGGCTGTGTCAGCCTGCAAGTCAGCCGTGCGCCCTCCGGCTTCGTGCGTTTCTGCGTGCGTGACTCGGGAATCGGCATCGCGGCCGACAAGCTCGGCGCGATTTTCGAGCCTTTCGAGCAGGCCGGCGGCCCCGACCGGCGCGCCGGTGGCGCCGGGCTCGGCCTCGCGATCAGCCAGCAGTTCGTGCGCGCAATGGGTAGCGAAATCCACGCGGAAAGCACGGTCGCGAATGGGAGCGTCTTCTGGTTCGATCTCGCGCCGGCCGCCGCCGATGCGCCCGCAGCACGCACCGCCCCGGCAACGCCGGCCGCGCCACGCGTGACGGGTTACACCGGTCCGCGCCGCAAAGTGCTGGTGATCGACGACGAACCCGTCAATCGGGCGGTCCTGGTCGAACTTCTGGATCAACTGGGTTTTGACACCATCGAGGCCGCAAGCGGGCATGAGGGGCTCGCGAAGGCGCGCAGCGAGGCTCCGTCGCTCATCATGACCGACATCCTGATGCCGGAAATGGACGGGCTCGAAACCACACGCAGACTGCGCCGGTTGCCGGGACACGGCGATATTCCGATCATCGCCGTGTCGGCAAATCCTTCCTGGAGCGATGCGAAACGGAGCACCGACGCAGGCGCGAACGCCTTCCTGCCCAAGCCGGTCGATTTCGACCGGCTGCAGGCCCATCTGGCGGATTTGCTGGCGCTCAAGTGGACTGACTCGCCGACGCCTCACTCGCCGCATCCTGACGCATCGCACACGCACGCCCCCGTGTTGCCCGATGACGAACTGGACAAGCTGCATCGTCTCGCCCGTCTAGGCGACATGCGTGCCATCGCCGGATGGGCCGACAGGATGGCGGCCCTCGACGCGCGAAATCTGCTATTCACAACAGAGTTGCGTGCACTCGTGAAGGGCTATCAGTCAAAGGCCATCCTGCTGCTCGCGGAGGAATATCTCGAGAGGAAGGCCAGCCATGAATGACATAACGATCGCGGCAGAACCGGCCACCATTCTGGTTGTGGACGACGCGCCGATCAACATCGGTGTCGTGGCCGAAAGTCTCGAGGACAAAGGCTTTCGCGTGTTCGTTGCGCTCGACGGCGAGGAGGCGCTCGAGCGGGCGCAATTTTCGCAGCCTGACCTGATCCTGCTCGACGTGAAAATGCCCGGCATAGACGGCTTTGAAACCTGTCGCCGGCTCAAGCGCAATGAGCTGACCCGCGAAATTCCGGTGATCTTCATGACGTCGCTCGCCGATCCCGACGACCTCGTCGAAGGCTTCTCGGCGGGCGGAATCGATTACGTCACCAAGCCGTTCCAGATCGCCGAAATGTTGGCGCGCATTCGCACCCACCTCGCGCTGCGCGCCATGCACAAGGCACTTCGTTCGCAAAACGAAAGTCTCTCGAGCGAGGTCGCGGTTCGCCAGCAGGCGCAGGAAGCCCTCTCCCGCGTGCGCGACGAACTCGAAGACCGCGTCGCCGAACGGACCGGCCAGCTCGCGCGCGCGAATGCGAGCCTGCTTGTCGAAATCGACGAACGCATACGGACCGAAACGAAACTCGTGTCGAGCGAAGCGCGCTTTCGCACCATCGTCGAGACGAGCCCGGTGCCGTTGTGCATTACGTCCATGGACGATGGGCAGGTCCTCTACATGAACGGGCCGTTCCGCTGGCTGTTCGGTTTCGGCGTGGAAGATCGCGCCACCACCTACATGAGCGACTTCTATGTTGACCCGACGGAGCGCGACAGAACGGTCGAACTTCTGCGCCACGAAGGCGGATTCACCAACAACGAGATCAAGTTCAAGAATTCGGCAGGTGAGCACTTCTGGGCCGTGGCGACTGCTCGGATTGCGACCTTCGCCGACGCCCCGGCAATCTATGTCGGTCTCAACGACGTCACCGCGCGCAAACAGGCAGAAGAGAAGTTACGCGCCAGCGAAGCCAGTCTTGCGAACGCCCAGCGGCTGGCCAAGCTTGGAGACTGGGAATGGACCGCGGCCGCCGGCGTCACGCACTGGTCGTATGAAATGTACCGGATCCTCGGTTTGGAGCCGAACGGCGTGCGGCCCAGCTATCGAACGCTGCGCGCGGCGATTCATCCTGAGGACCGGGCCGCTGTACGGCGCGCCGTGCGTGCGGTCATCGCCGACCGGCAGCCGCATTTTCTCGATTGCCGCCTGACCGGCGGAGACGGCGCGCCACGCATCGTACAACTTCACGTCGAAGCAGCGCACGAAGGGCCGGGCCATCCGCTCAAGCTGGTCGGCACGATTCAGGACATGACGGAACGCAAGCGGGTCGAACAGGAACTGCTCGAGTCGCGCGAACGCTTGCGCGAATTGTCCGCGTACATGGAGGCGGTTCGCGAAGAAGAACGAAAGTGGATCGCCATGGAAATTCACGACGAACTCGGGCAATTGCTGACCGCGCTGAAAATGGACGTGTCGTTACTGCGGATGCGGCTCGACAGCGATTCGGAAGCCGCCAGGAAAACCGAAGACATGCGTGAGCTGGTCGAGAAGACCATCTGGATGGTGCGCAATGTGGCCAGCCACCTCAGGCCGGCTGCGCTAAACTTTGGCATCCTGTCGGCACTCGAGTGGCTCGTGGACGACTTCGTTCGACGTAATCGCATGCCGTGCCAGTTGTTGATCCATGGCAGCGAACCGGTTCTGCCGGATGCGCATGCAACGGCCGTATTCCGTATCGCGCAGGCCTCCTTGACCAATGTTGCGCGCCACGCCGACGCGTCGCGCGTCGACGTCACGCTGGACGCAAGCAACGGCGCATTGACACTCCATATCAGCGACAACGGGTGCGGCTTTGATCTGCCCGCGGCGCGCCGGCGCTATTCCTACGGATTACTCGGCATGAGCGAACGCGCGCGGCTGATTGGCGGCACGTTGCAGATCGAAAGCACGCCCGGCGCGGGCACAACCGTCTCTATTCACATCCCGCTCAGGACCGAGAAAAGCACATGATAAAGATCCTCATTGCAGACGACCATGCGATCGTGCGAGGTGGGCTGAAGCAGATCATCGCGACCACCACCGACATGATCGTCGCCGACGAGGCCGCCGAAGGCGCCGAAGTGCTCGAGAAACTACGCGCACGGTGTCCCGACCTGTTGCTGCTCGATATGACCATGCCGGGTATTAGCGGCATTGACCTGATCCGGCGCATCAGGGCCGAATACACCGCCCTGCCCGTGCTCGTGCTGAGCATTCACAACGAGGCTCAGGTCGTCTCGCGCGCGCTGCGCGCCGGCGCAACCGGCTACCTCACGAAGGACAGCGACCCGGAGATCCTGCTTGCCGCGATTCGCAAGCTCGCCGAAGGCGGCAGATTCATCGATCCGAAGCTGGTGGACTCGATGATTTTCGGCACTCACTCCGGCGACACCCCTCCGCACGACATGCTGTCCGATCGCGAATTCCAGGTGTTGCAAGCGCTGGCCGCGGGTAAAAGCATCAACGATATCGCTGAAGCGTTCGCACTCAGCGCGAAGACCATCAGTACACATAAAATGCGCCTCATGCAAAAACTGGGGATCACTAATAATTCAGAATTGATTCGCTATGCGATCAGGCATCACATTAGTACCGAATGAATTCAACTAAGGAAATCCCTACGCGAACATCAGCATTTCCCGATGCCGAATTCGGCGGTGGCCGGTCGACAAATTTTTTTGACCTTCTTATGCTTATCAGGAGCTTTTCGTTTATGATCACTCCGCAGCGAAGTCGGCACTCTAAAAATAACCCTGTTCTGAGAAAGCACGCCGCTAAATTGTTAAATCCTGGTATGTGGCAATAATGCCCGCACCTTGCATTGTGATCTGTAAAATTGACTGATTACCGTCTCTCAGGTTCTGGCATGCAATCCTCGGACGCCAGAGTCTTTCCGGCCGACACAATGTGTCGGCTTTTTTTTCCGATCAGTTACCGCAATAGAAATGCGGCTGACTCGCAAGTCATTAATTCAATAGAGAAATTAATTCTTCCGCAAACCTTTGCCGGATTAAACCATTTGCAGACAATCGGCCTTAGGCAAACCAGATAACTGGTACTGCCATGAAAGACAGACTGCGGTGTCGGCTTGAGAGAAAGGATCATTAACTCTCCCGTATAAGATATCCGAATTATATTTGTATGAACAATAGACGGATGCAGACAGAACGGTGTGCATTGCAGCCGTCCGATACCGATGCCCAGCGGTATCTGAAAGGAACGAGCCGCACTTCGTACGGGCCGTCACTATACTGAACCGGTCCCCTGGAAATCCCATTGCCCGATCGATTCGATACGATTTCGCCCTCGTTCCTTCGCGCGATATAACGCTCGATCCGCAGCCTCAACGATCTGGTGCACGGAACCCATACCGGCCGATCCGAAAACGGCGATCCCGATACTCACCGTCACGAAGTCGCCAAGCGACGTCTCATTCCTGATACCCATCGAGCTGACGGCAGCCAGCATTTTCGCTGCCACCTGGCGTGCGCCGTCTTCGTCCGTAGCCGGCAGGATCGCGGCGAACTCTTCGCCACCGTAGCGTGCAAGCAGATCGCCACTGCGCGGCAGAGCGGTTTGCAAAGCGCTCGCCACCGCAACAAGACACCTGTCCCCCGTTGGGTGGCCGTAGCGGTCGTTTAACTTCTTGAAGTGGTCGATATCGATAAGCAGCAAGCCGAGTGGGAGCTGGTTGCGAGCCGCACGGTTCCATTCGAGCGCGAGCGTTTGATCGAAGCAACGGCGATTCGCCGCATTGGTCAACGCGTCCGTGAGTGCAATCTTTTCGAGGCGGTCTCTCGCGTCGCGCAACTCCTGCTGGGTTCGCACCAATCGGCTTTGCAAAGCTGCCGTTCGTATGGTGTGGACGACTAACGCGGTGACTATGCCAACCGTCCCGACATAAAAGTGTTCGCGCATCAGCGGAATGCTCAACGCGAGCAATGCCAGCGTATAAAAAATTGGACTACCGTTCTCGATGACAACGGCAAGGGGCCGCGTCTCCTCATCGACATCAGCTTCGCGCTCCTGCGACGGCCGCATCATGCACGCAGCGCCCAACAGAAGAAAAGGAACGTCGACTATCACGTCGATCACAGCATGACCGTCTGAAGAGGCGGCCCAATTGTTGTACACGCCGGCCACGATTGCATAGATCCACAAGTAGCCGCACAGCAGCTTGTAGAACCCGCGGTCTTTTTCTCGCGGCAAAAGACGAAGACGCAGCGTCACCGCCACAGCAAGAACAATGTTCTCGACGTTGTAGGTCAGCAATAGGACCGAAGCCGAGATTGGCTCGAGCGCAGTATCGGAAAACGGCACTACGGTAAAGATGGTGATGTACGCAAGATAGGCGGTCAATACTGCCTGAATTCCATCCATCCACACGAAGAGCGGGATTCGCTGCCTGCTTGAAACGGACGAAATGGCGAGGAGTATCGGCACGCCATAGAGAAAGAAACAGAAGTCGGAGAACCACGCAATGCCCCCCGGCATCTGTTGGAACAGATCTTCCCAGGCGCTGAAACCAATGCCGCAGACCCACAGAAACAGGCCGGCAGCGAGCAGAATCCACGGCGTGCGCGATTGTCGCTGCGCGGCGCGAGCGCGCCAGCAGGCGGCCGCAAACGCGAACGACGGAGCAAGTATGAGAAACGGATAAGTGACCAGCGTCGCCCGGGATCGAAACAGCATCAGGCAAACTGCGTGCGCGCCCAGAAAAGACAAGGCGAACCATGCGAGATGTATCGATTTTGGAGAGCGGTCCAAGATTTCACCCCGAACTTGAGGAAGCCAGGTGAAAACCATCGCGAAGCCGATGGCGATTCAGCTTCTCTTGTGTAAGCCGACAATATCGATAATCTTAGCTGATGGTATGTCAGGCGAACACCCGAAAGTGATCAGGGTTCGCCCTCTCCGCTAAACGCGGCAAGTGGGCAGCAGATTCAGGCGCCTGCTTGAGTCACAGTCGCAATGATGACCTGCTCAGTCGCGGGCCAACGGCGGCATGCTGGAGCGCGCCAGAAATTGCGGGTCCCTGCGCCATTGGGTTGCCTGCTCGAACGCATAACCCAATGCCAATAACCGCGCCTCGCTCCAGGCTGGCCCAACAAACGACAAACCCACCGGCAAACCACGCACTTGCCCGGCCGGCACTGTCAGATGCGGATAGCCGGCCACAGCGGCCGGCGTTGAAAAACCGCCATTGCTGCTGTCGCCGTTGATGAAGTCGGTCAGCCATGCGGTCCCGCCCGTCGGCGCGACGATCGCATCCAGACCATGCTGAGCGAGTACGCGGTCCAATCCTTCGTCGCGAGACTGCGTACGGCACGTGGCCAACGCACGCTTGTACGCATCGCTGTCGAGATCGCCTAGCGCTTGAGCCTGAGTGAAGAGTTCCTGGCCAAAGTAAGGTTGTTCGAGATTGTGATGCGCGTTGTTGAAAGCCATCACATCGGCAAGATTGCGAACCTGTGCATGTGGCGCGAACGTATCCAGCCACAGCGGTAGATCATGTTTGAATTCATGCAGCAATACGGAGAGCTCTTCCTTGTCGTAACTGACTCGCGGCAAATCGACGGGATCAATCACGTCGGCGCCGAGCAGCCGCAGCTGTGCGATAGCCAGTTCGATCTGCCGGTCGACTTCGTCGTGGCCCGTGAAGAACTCTCGCGCGACACCAATCCGCGCGCCTTTCAACGCGTCCTTGTTCAAGGCTCGCAAGTAGTCGTCCGGTGCAGGCGCAACCGATGTTTGCGGATCGCGCGAGTCCGCTCCGGCAATCGCCGAGAGCAACAACGCCGCGTCGCGGACCGAGCGCGTAATGGGACCAGGCGTGTCCTGTGTGTGTGAAATCGGAATGATGCCGTCACGGCTTAGTCGGCTTGAGTCCGACCACCCCGCAGATCGATGCAGGAGACACAATTGAGCCGTCTGTCTCCGTGCCGATCGCCATGGCCACCAACCCCGCGGCGACCGCCGCCGCGGAGCCGGAGCTCGATCCGCTCGTGTTCCGGTCCAACGCATAGGGGTTGCGTGTCAGGCCGCCGCGCGCGCTCCAGCCGCTAGTCGCGCGTGTGGAGCGGATGTTCGCCCACTCGCTCAAATTCGTCTTGCCGATGATGACCGCGCCCGCTTCACGCAGGCGGCGCACGAGATCGGCATCGCGGGTTGCGCGAACGCCGTCGAGGGCGAGCGAACCTGCCGTCGTTGCCATCCTGTCGCCGGTCGCGATGTTGTCCTTGATAACGACGGGCGCGCCATGCAACTGGCTGCGGCGCTTGCCCTCGCGACGCTCGGCGTCCAGGGCGGCCGCGATCTGCATGGCGTCGGGATTCAGTTCGATCATGCTGCGCAACCGCGGGCCGCCCCGGTCGATCGCTTCGATGCGGCCTAGAGCATGACGCACGGCCTGCGTGGCGCTTGTCTCGCCTTGCGCGTTGAACGGCGAGTGCCTGGCAGGCACCGATGTCGGCAATGCGGCGCTGGCGCCTTTTGACAATACCCCGGCGGCTAATAAGCCAACTGATTCAAAGAATCTGCGTCGTCGCATGGAGAGGTTTGAATTGACGTTTGTGGTAGCGGTCCGAAGCTGGCGAGATTATCCCGCCAAAATTCATCCAACCGCTACCACTTCGCGTTGATCGACGCGCCGCCGCTCTCCCCGGCGGCGCGTCGGTACGACCCGGACCTTACTGGCCCGTATACCCGACCGGAACAGTCGCATTGGCCTTGGCAACCGTTGCGTTGTTCGAGACGATGTACTGCGGCACCTCGGTGAGGGTCAGCGTGACTTTGCCGTTGGTATAGGCCAGCGTGCTGATATTGCCGTAGCCATCGATCTTCGTCACATTGCCCGATGTACCGGCGCCGTCGACCTGAAGCGAATAGCTCGTCGAGTAGGTCTGGCTATAGAGGCCACTGCTCGCAGGCCACTGCGCGTTGCTATGCGCCCATGCGGCAGTCACCACCTTGCCGTTGCCAAGCTGCTGGAACGCATACGCATAGGTTCCAGACGGCGTACCCGTAACCCGGCCCAATGTGTTCGTGCCGTCCAGCGCACGTGTCATCGTCGCGAAGGCCATCGCTTCGGGTTTCGGCGAGAGGTTCGTTGCACCGTAAGCACCTTGTGCGTCGTTCAGGTCGAAGAACGAGCCATATCCCACTTCGCCCGGATAGTCAGGACCATAGAAAAGCGTCGTCAACTGCGCGCCACCGCCAAGCACAATGATGTGCGACCGCACGCCAACCGCAGCGTGGGCGAACAACTGGTTCTGCGACGGCACCGTGGGGCCGTAGTTGAGACCCGGATCGTAGCTCGTGCCTGCTTCGGTGAAGAAGAGCTTCATGTTCGGCTTACCCGCCTGCATCACCGAACGCAATTGCGTCATCTGATTGTCGAGTGCGTTCGCCTGGTTCGCCGGATCCGGATCGGAGTCCTGCAATTCCGGCGGATGTGCCGGATAAGTGCCCGCATTCCAGTAGCCGTGCGTCGAGACTGCGTCGATGTAATTCCACAGACCAAGCGCACCGAACTTCTGCAGATAGCCGGTGGTGCAGGTGTCGCAATTTGAAGGGAACGGATTGCCGGTACCCATCACGACGGCGTTCGGATCGGTCGAGTGAATGCCCTGATACGCGGCCTTGTACATCGCGACGAAGTTCGCGTCGCTATCCGCCCAGCCGAGGCTCGGCTCCCACGTCACCTGGTAATAGTTGCTTTGCTGGTTCGGGTAGTTCGCAGCGCGAATCAGGCTCGTATCGGTACCGACCTTGGCCATGAAGCTCTGGAACTCAGGCATGTTCGACGGCGCATAGTAGCTGTCGTTGAATTGGCCCGTCTTCGAATCCCATGCAGGCAGTCCATCGAGACGCACGATACGCATCTGATCAGGATTCGCCTTATAGAACGGATCGAGGTCGTTCACGTTCGGTGTGTACGTGTTGGGGCCATTGGGTTCCATGGCCGATACCTCGCGGTCGTCGATCGTCCACGAGATGCCCAGATCATGCAGCGCGGCGATGTTGCCGTTGAAGCCCTGCATGCCGAAGCGGTGCTGATCCTGATGGGCGTACGTTACCGTGCCCAGCACCGACGTGAGGTTCGGCAACACGCCGAACGTCGCAATACCCACTGGACGCGTTCCAGTGTTGGGCAACGTGCCGCCGTTCGAGCGCAGCGTCGCGGTAAGCGCGCCATAACCTGACCATGTCGACGTACATGGAATCGAATTGGTTTGCACACCGCTGCTGACCGCAAAACTACCCTGCGCCTTGATCGCGCCGGTCGAGTCCGCCACTGACCAGACGACCGTATCCGCGCTCGGCGCGTTCGTCGTAATCGCGAGCTTGAACGCTGCGTTGTTCTGGAAAATACGCATGCCGTCGGTGGTGGGCGTGTCGGCGCTGATCACGCCATTCGCGGTTCCGCCAGCTGTGTGTGTGGGCGTGCCGCACGAGAGGGTCGAACTGGACGGTGACGGAGTTGGAGCTGGCGTCGGTGTCGGCGTTGGCGTCGGTGTCGGTGTCGGCGTTGGAGTCGGCGTTGGGGTCGGAGCTGGAGCCGGTGTCGGCGTCGGAGTTGGCGTCGGAGTTGGCGTCGGAGTTGGCGTCGGAGTTGGCGTCGGAGTAGGAGTCGGCGCCGGAGTTGGCGTGGGTGCCGGAGCCGGCGTTGGGCTCGCGGCAACCGCTCTCACCCAACATGATTTGCCGTAGCCGTACGCAGGATCTGTCTGCGAGACCGCGCCGACATAGCATCCAACGCCGTTGCTAAAGGTGGCAGGGGCAGTCAGCATGACCGACGGCGAATTGGGCGGCACTGCGCCGAACACCACCGAGCCCGTTCCGAGGAATTTGCAGGTGCCGTTCTCTTGTGCGCACAACTTGTATTGCAGTCCTGCGACGGTGATGGTGCTCGTAGCAGCCTGCGCATTCTCCGCACCAAACCATGCAAACACCGTTGCTGCCGCAACTCCTAAAAGTTTGAAGTTTCTCTTCATTGTCCGTATGTATCGCTAAGAAGCAGGTTGTCCCCGAGGATTGAGCAAGATCGATCTAGCCGTCCCGCTTTGGCGTTCTTTGAGTACTGAGAGAGTTGAAGCGGCGAACGCGATGATCGCGTTCATTGCTGATGAAACTGGCGCTTCCGATGTGCCGGCAGCCACTGGCAGATACCGTCACGCATTCGAGCGCGCACTGAGCGTCGCCTGGCGGCAGCACGCCCAGCATCTTGATCTGTCATCCATTAAGCAATAATAATTACGGCATCCTTACTATTAACCAGGAATGTCTTGCGCGAAGTTCTATCAGTGATTGACGGCGAACCCGTTGTCCTCGATGTCAGTCGAATCAAATTCCGGGCGTGACGAGGCCTGTCGGAACCTAAAACTAATTAGGTTTCGAGCCCAATTCCCGAAAAGGAAAAGCTGTGAAAATCGCTGACAGGTAGCGTTAAAGTCGCTCGACTCGTTCGCAACCCATTTGTATGAGAGACGCTGGTCCAGCGCCGCGAAACCGCCTACCCACGCAAGCTTTACTTGATCGATGCCGTAGCCGGTGCGTGCCCGGCATTACTTACAGCCAGTGTTTTGGCAGACGAATTATAAACGTTTCATTCGTGTAACGTGGGCACGATCAGGGACGATAAGTAGTAGTTCAAAGAATCTTATGGGAAACGCTCCCAGCGGTTTTCCAAAGCAGCGCAAACGGAAAATCTCTGCCTCACCGGGCGCGGAAAACGCAGGTCTTTGACTTTCTCTCGAAGAAAAATAAATCGACTGGAGCAAATGATAACGCGGCTCGTTTTTATATTATTAATATCAATACGTTCACATAGCAAATGCAGTGACAGAGAGAACTGAACGATGCGAGTTCAACGAAGCGTGGAACGCGCACCGCATCTTTTCTCGTCTGATCATAGCCTCGAAGTGAGCCGATCAGGGCGTCCAACGATAAACAACAATGCTGGAACCGTTGTAGTTATCTTTCGTGATCACATACTCGCCGGCCGCTCTCAGGTATGCCCTCAGGCCATACATCGAATCCACATCGTTGCCCACATCTACTGTGCCCGCGCTCGAGTTGATCAAGGTCGTATCGAGGTTGCCCGTGGTGAGATTGAAGGCGTCGATGTTGGGCACCGTATGCACGTAGCCGACGAAAAGATAATTCCCCACGGCCGCGATCGACTTCGGATTGGCACTGGTGAGGTTGATCACCGGATTGGGCTTCGTGGTGTTGCCCGCGCTCCAGCCGTGATACACCTCGATCCTTGATTGAATCGCCGTCCAGTCCCAGCTCCCGGCGATGCCCTGCGCGAGAATCATGGTGTCGCTCTCCGGCAGATAGATGATGCGCGTCAACGGCCGGATGCTCTGCGGGATGGCGATGGCGATGCCCGGTCCCCAAGTCGGTTTGCCGCTGCCGTCGAAGCTGACCAGCGGGTAGTGATAGATGTGATTCGTTCTGTCCAGACCAGCCCACACGTCTCCCCTGCTATCGATGCAGAATCCGCCTGTGATCTGTCGCGTCGTATTGAACGCAGTGCCTGGAATCGACGCATCCGGAATCGCGATATAGCCGCTCGCCGCATTGAAATGATAGAAATAAAAGATGGCGGGGTTCTGACCGGAAGCGACGAGAATCCGATTTCCACCCACGCTCACGAGCTGACCGAAATGCTCGTCGCGCTGCGTATCGTTCATGTTCAGACGTGGATCGGACGGATAGCTGAACGGGTCGACGGTATTCGCGACGAAGGTGCCGCCCGCAGTGCCGGTGTAAATGTTAGTGCCGCCATAGAAGTAGGCACCATCCGTAACCGGGTCGGGTGCGGCGACCGCCTCGAAGTTGAGGGACTGAAGTTTCCATTGCAGATTGCCGGCGCTGTCATACGCATGGATGTCGGTGCCGCCGTTGCGGCCGAGGTCCCAGCCGCCGCCCCATGGATTGTTGAGCACATACAGGGTGCCGGCTGCGTCTTTGCCAATGCCGACAACACGAGTGAAGCGCTTGTCGCCAACCTGGCCTTTGATGCCTGCTGTACTGTCGAGATAGCCGCCCTGAATGCCGAACGTACCGACCAGAGTCGGTGTGCCCGAGATGTTGTAGAGCTTGATATTCATGTCGGGCCCCTGGTCGCCGACCATGAGCTGTCCTGATGACGCGTCGAAATACAGCGCGGACGGTCGTGATGTCGCGGGCATCTGGATAGTGTTCAGCGGAGCGCCGGCCGGACTGAATTCAACGATCGTGGCCGCGCTTTGCTGCGCTATCCAGAGATTTCCCGCGCCATCCAGAGCAAGCGCGCCGGGACCGGAGACCGTGATGTCCTGCTGCCACACGCCGTCGGTGGTATAGACGCGGACGCGATTGCCCGGAAAATCGCTCGCATAAAGGAGAGTGCCGGTCGTGGCGAGCCCGGTGATGACATCGGCGTGTTTGACGGCGTTCCAGGCGCTCACGGAGATGAGGACATCGCGTTTCTGAGTCGCGCGGTTGTAGCGTCCTACTGCACCACTGCCGTACACGGTGCTGTACTGCAAGGCGGCAAAAATCGATGTGGCATTCCCCGTGATGGCCCCACCCTGAAACTCGCTGTTGATTCCAATAGAACCGATGCTCTTGCCGTTCTGATAGATCGCGACGCCACCCTCGTTTTCATCCCATAGGGAAGCCGTATAGATCACGCCTTCAGGCGCGACCCACATGGAACGTGCACCGTTGCCCACGTGCGCGGCAAGCGTTCCGAATGTGTTCGCCAACCAATCGGTGGTGTATTGCGCCTGGCACACCGGCGCAACTACGGTGATCAGTACGCCAAGCAGTGCAGCACGAATTCGTTTCTTGAACATGAGTGATGCTCTCCTGACGGTTGTCGCTCGATAACAAAATCACCGTAAATCATCGAGTGAAACGTGAGAAATTCAGCAAGCATATTTATCGCCGGCTGTTCGCAAATTCGCGAGTATCGCTCAAGTTTTTGTCATTAAGGATCGCATACGCATAAGACCGGCAAGCATGACTAAAACAGAAGAACAATGTGCGTGGCACCGGCGTGCTTTGTGAGCTTCTGCGCGCTTGCCCAGTTCAAGAAGCAGGCGTCAGAACCTGACTGACTCGGGTTTCAGCATGTCCATAAACGCGCGCACTTTGGCGCTCAGCAAACGGCGCGAGCTATAAAGCGCCCAGATTTCCACGGGCGGCCCTGCCTCTGTGCCCCAACAAACGAGCCTTCCTGTCGATACATCGTGTTCGACCAGCAGTCGCGGCAGGAGCGCCGCGCCCACGCCTTGCAGCACGGCTTCACGCACCATCAGCAGCGATGACATCCGCAACACCGGCATCGGCTTGATGACCCTCTCACCGCCGTCTTCCATGCGCATGTTCCAGAGCAGGTCGGAATGCGCCGTTATCGATACGACCGCCGGCACCTGAAACTCGTCGGCTTCGCCTGCGGGCATCGACGGTATCGACAAAGTCGGTGAAGCGACCACGAGGCGCTCGTCACCGAGAATGCGCCGCCCAACGAGCTGCTCGTCACGCGGTGGATTGATACGGATCACCAGGTCGTAACCGTCCTCTACCGGATCCGCGACGCGGTCTTCCGCGATGATTTCGAGCTCGACCTGCGGATAGGCCAGTGCAAAGCGCGCAGCGATCTGGCATAGCAAGACATGCGCGAAAACGACCGGCGCGCTGATGCGCAAGCGCCCGCGCGGCACAGGCGCACGCGACGCGACCGCTTCCCCCGCCTCCTGAATCTCCGTCATGAGCCCCCGCGTGCGCTCGTGGAGTGCGAGACCTTCCTCGGTCAGACGCAGCCTGCGGGCGCCCCGCTCGATGAGCCGCACGCCGAGGTCTTCTTCCAGCTCGGCCACGCGTCGCGACAGCGTGGCTTTGGGACGGTCGAGCGCGCGACTGGCCGGCCCGAAGCCGCCATGCAGTGCAACGGCGTTGAAATCCGCCAGCGACGTCAAATCCATGATCGTTCCATATACGAGACGAGATGTCTCGATTCTGGCACTTTCGGCCATTCAATGGAACGACTATTGTTCGTCTCACGGACTCACCCAGTCCATTCAACCTCTGGAGAAAATCATGGCAATCCTCGTAACTGGCAGCACAGGCGTAATCGGCAAGCAGGTTCTCGACCATCTGAACGGCAGCGGCATCGAAGTGCGGGCACTGACCCGATCGCCGGAAAAAGCGCAATTCCCCGCCGGCGTCACCGCGGTCAAAGGCGACCTGTCCGACATCGACGCAGTACGGCGCGCAATGAGCGGCGTCAGCACGGTGTTCGTGCTGGCCCCCAACGCCGCGGACGAACTGACACAGGCACTGCAGACGCTGAGCATCGCGCGGGAGGCCGGTGTGAAAGGCATTGTTTATCTATCGGTTTTCAAGGGCGCGGAGTATGTCGACGTGCCGCACTTCACCGGCAAGCACACGGTCGAGCGCATGATCGAACATTGCGATCTGCCGGCGACGGTACTGCGCCCCGCCTATTTCATCCAGAACGACGTCAGGCAGAAAGACCCGCTGCTGACGCACGGTGTCTACGGCATGCCGATTGGCGGCAAAGGGATTTCCATGGTCGATGTCCGCGACATCGGCGAAGCCGCGGCACGCGAACTCCTGCGCCGCGAGCGCGCCGCCAATCCGCTACCGCGTGAGACGTACGAACTCGTCGGCCCTGATGCGCTGACGTCGGAAAGCATCGCTGCGATCTGGGCCGAGGCGCTGGGACGGTCGGTCCGCTACGGCGGCGACGATCTTGACACGCTCGAACAACGTCTCAAGGCGGTCGCGCCAGGTTGGCTCGCCTACGATATGCGCCTGATGATGCGCCGGTATCAACAGGACGGCGCAGTCGCTTCGAAAGCGGAAGTCGATCGTCTGGCTGCGCTGCTCGGGCGGCAGCCGCGATCCTATCGGGACTTCGCTGTTGCCACGGCCGCAGCGTGGGTGAAGGGCTGATCAAACATGCTGGGGAAAAAAGGAAGACGTGCGTTCAGCGAATGTGGCTTCCGAAAAGCCCCAGCAGCCCAATCACGATCAGGTAGATCGCGACGATGTAGTTCAACAGGCGAGGCACGACAAGAATCAGAATGCCTGCGATCAATGAAACCAGCGGACCGGCATTGGTGAGCATATGCATGATCGTCTCCTCGCTCCTCGTGCGCACGCAGCACAGCCGTCAATGCCCTTTGCAGAAAACGGCTGTGAGAAAAAGTGGAACGACGTCGCGAATGGCCGCATCGCTGCCGGCCTTTCGTACGCTTGCCTCGACCGCCGCGGCAGAGCCGGTCACCACCACGCCGTACGTCGGCGGCGTAACCGGCTGGCCTGTGCCCTGTTTGAAGATGGGATCGTTTTGCTCATACCCGAAGACGGCATAGACATGAAAGCCAAATGCCGTCAGGTTGCTGCCGTTCGCGGGACGAAATGCGTTGACGGAGTTCGCTTCAATACGCATTGGCTTGGCATCGATCGACTGCTCGTCCAGCAGCGGCGCAATGAAATCATGCGGGCTCGACTGGCAGTCCAGTTTTGCATCGAGCGCATAGGCATTGCACACGGCTGCAGAGAATCCCACGCCCAGCGACGGAATGGCGATCAGCATGCGGAGAACGGACAGTTTCATCGTAGTAGCGCGATCGTTCTGCTGGATTGCCCGCAAAGCTCGAGGACATGAGGCAGCAGATCGTTGAGATCCCAGAATCGTACGGCTGACCCGGCAAGTCTGTACGGTGACGCTCAGATCGGCCAAGGCAGAAACGTACTGCACACGGTGTCCCGTATGCCCCAACGCCACGTGGCGTTCACTGGAGCAGATAATAAATCACAACGAAAATCCGCATACGCCTGCACAACATCTGTGCAAGTCGAAACTGGCGCCGGCAAAGGTTGTCGCGCCGATTGAATCCGCTGCGACGTGGCTCCGGCATCGCAACGTCCGGCACTGCCCAGACCAGCGGCGCCCCGCTCCCTGCTATGCTTCACACGAAGTCGGGCCGCCGCGCCGGGCCAGGATCCGACGCACGGGGCTATCGGCTTCCCGCGCGCTAAACGCCATACACCCATGACCAGTTCCTCTCACTACGACCTGCAATCGCTGCGCCTTTTCATCGTCGTGGCAGAACTCGGCAGCCTGACAAAAGCGGCTGAGCGCACCTGCATGACGTTGTCAGCAGTCAGCAAACGCATGGCCGACCTGGAGCGCAGCATCGATTGCACGCTCATGCTGCGGCAGCCGCGTGGCATCGAGCTGACCGCCGCCGGCAAGGGTCTGCTCGCGCACGCCCGGCAAGTCGCCGACCGCGTGAACCGCATGGCCAACGAGATGAGCGACTACGCCGCCGGGGTGCGCGGCCACGTGCGGGTCTGGGCCAACACGTCGTCGGTCATCCAGTTCCTGCCTCACGACGTGCAGGCG
Source organism: Paraburkholderia sediminicola (assembly GCF_902859805.1). GTDB lineage: Bacteria > Pseudomonadota > Gammaproteobacteria > Burkholderiales > Burkholderiaceae > Paraburkholderia > Paraburkholderia sediminicola. The sequence continues at coordinate 707,413 of NZ_CADIKC010000001.1, forward strand.
TTTCTCTCCGATAACCCCAGCGTGAAGATATCGCTCGAGGAGCGCTTGAGCGACGAAATCGTCGCGGCGATCCGCAGTGGCGCCGCCGACATCGGCATCTTTGCGGACAACGTGCTGGCGCCAGGTATCGAGAAGGCCGTTTATCGCCAGGACAAACTCGTGCTGCTGGTGCCGAGCGGCCATCCCCTTGCGCCCCTCGAAGAAGTCGCCTTCGCCGATACGCTCGACTTCGAGTACGTCGGCCTGAACGAAGGCAGTTCACTGCTCGCGCGGCTGCTCGATGCCGCATTCAGCGCGGACCGGGCCCTCAAGCTGCGCATCCAGGTGCACAGCTTCGACGGCATCTGCCGGATGATCGAGCACGGTCTCGGCATCGGCATATTGCCCGAGGGCGCCGTACGCACCGAAATTCTCGCGACGGGCCTGCGCGCCGTGAACCTCACCGATGCGTGGGCGCGTCGCACCTTGTGGATCGGCACGCTGTCGCGCGAAACACTGTCGCCCGAAGCGCTACGTCTCCTCGACTTCATGTCCGGCCGAACAAACAGTACCGACGGTTAAACGCGCCGACCCTTTCCAGAACGGAAAGGGTCGTTGAGAATCCATTGATTTTCAGCACGCGCGGGTTGTCGCAAAGTGAGCGTCAAGAGAACGACGTTTGCAAGGAGACAACCATGACGAAGCCGCTGGAAGGCGTTCGCGTGCTTGAAATGGGCCAGCTCATCGCCGGCCCTTTCGCTGGAAAAATGCTCGCCGAGTTCGGTGCGCATGTCATCAAGATCGAACCACCCGGCACAGGCGACCCGCTGCGCAAATGGCGCTTGCTGCATGACGGCACGTCCGTCTGGTGGGCGGCGCAATCGCGCAACAAGGAATCCGTCACGCTCGATCTTCGCTCGCCCGAAGCTCAGGACGTGGTTCGCCAACTGGTCGCGCAAAGCGATGTGCTGATCGAAAACTTTCGTCCCGGCACGCTCGAGAAATGGGGCCTCGGCTGGGAAGAACTGCATGCACTGAATCCCGGTCTCGTGATGCTGCGCGTGTCCGGCTATGGGCAGACCGGCCCCTACCGCGACCGCCCTGGCTTCGGCGTCATCGGCGAAGCGATGGGCGGCTTGCGGCATCTGAGCGGCGAAACCGACCGCACACCGGTGCGCGTGGGCATCTCCATCGGCGACTCCCTCTCCGCCTTACACGGCGTGATCGGCATCCTGCTCGCGCTGCGCCATCGCGACCAGAACGGCGGTGCGGGCCAGATGATCGACGTCGCGCTCTACGAGTCGGTCTTCAACATGATGGAAAGCCTGCTGCCCGAGTACTCGGCGTTCGGCGCCGTGCGTCAACCGGCGGGCAGCAGCTTGCCCGGGATCGCACCGTCAAATGCGTATCGCTGCAGCGACGGCAAATATGCGCTGATCGCCGGCAATGGCGACAGCATCTTCCGGCGTCTGATGGAACTGATCGGCCGTCAGGATCTGGCCGACGATCCCGCACTCGCTCAAAACGATGGCCGCGTAAAGAACGTCGAGCGGCTGGACGCCGCGATCGCCGAATGGACCCTCCGCCGCACGCTTGACGACGTGCTCACTGCACTCAACGAAGCCCGCATTCCCGCTGGAAAAATCTACGACGTCGCCGACATTGCGAGCGACCCGCACTACCACGCACGCGACATGATCCTCGACGGCCAGCTCCCTGACGGCACGCCCGTGCAACTGCCCGGCATCGTCCCGAAGCTGAGCGCGACGCCGGGTACGGTGAACACCCAGGCGCCCACGCTCGGCCAGCACACCGACGAGGTGCTGGAAAACCTCGGCATCGACACGACGACCCGCGACGCCTGGCGCGCCCGCGGCATCATCTGAACAGGAGCACGGCATGAGCAGCAAGCGTCTGTATATCCAGGAAGTCGCCACCCGCGACGGCTTCCAGAATGAGGCCAGGTTCGTCGACACCGACGCCAAGATCGAACTGATCGATCGTCTGAGCGCGTGCGGTTACGCCAAGATCGAAGTGACTTCGTTCACCTCGCCGAAAGCGATTCCCGCCTTACGTGACGCCGAAGCGGTCATGCAACGGATCGCGCGACGCGAAGACGTCGTCTATACCGTGCTCGTTCCGAATCTGCGCGGCGCCGAGCGCGCGCTGTCGTGCGGCGTCGATGAAGTCAATCTCGTGATGTCGGTCAGCGAGAGTCACAACCGCGCGAACTTGCGCATGAGCCGCGAGCAGTCGTTTGCGCAGCTGCGCGACGTGATCGGCGTGGTCAGGCAAACGAAGGTCGCGATCAACGTGTCGCTGTCCACGGCGATGGGCTGCCCCATGGAAGGCGATATTGACCGGGCTGAAGTGCTGGAGTGGATGCAGCGCTTTGCCGATCTCGGCGTGCATGGCGTGACGTTGTGCGACACCACCGGCATGGCCTACCCGTCACAGGTCGGCGCGCTATGCGCCACCGCGCGCGAGCGCTTCGCCGCGCTCGAACTCACGCTGCATTTTCATAACACGCGTGGCATGGCGCTCGCCAACACGCTCGCCGCGCTGGATGCCGGCATCGACCGCTTCGATGCGTCGCTCGGCGGTCTCGGCGGGTGTCCTTACGCGCCGGGTGCTACAGGCAATGTCTGCACTGAGGAACTGGTGCACATGCTCCAGCTCGACGGCTACGACACCGGCGTGGATCTCACCGCCGTGCTATCCGCCTCCGCCCTGCTTCCTGGACTGATCGGCCACGACGTGCCGAGCCAGTTGCTCAAGGCCGGGAGACGCCTGGACCTGCACTCGATGCCTTGCAGCGCCGCTGACGGCCTGCCGGAACAACACGCATTTTCATAAGGAGCAGGACGTGGCACTCATCGACCACCTCGATCACTTCGTACTCACCTGCGTCGACTTCGCTGCAACGAAGCGGTTCTACACCGAAGTCATGCAGATGCAACTCGAGACGTTTGGCGCAGGACGTATTGCCTTTCGCTTCGGCAATCAGAAAATCAACGTCCACGTGCGTGGCGCCGAATTCGAGCCCAAGGCCCATGTTCCCGTACCGGGTGCGCTCGACCTGTGCTTCATCGCCACCGTGCCGCTCGACGAAGTGATTGCGCATCTCGGCCGTTGCGAATGGCCAATTGTCGAAGGTCCAGTGGCGCGCACCGGCGCCACGCAGAAGATTCGCTCCGTGTATGTGCGAGATCCCGATCTGAATCTGATCGAGATTTCCGAGCTGATGGACTGATGGAATGACACCCTGCTATCAACGATCCCGCGATTTTCACGTGATGTTCGGCGAACTGAACAGCGTGGCTTTGCGGCCCACGCTACCCAAGGTGGGGGTTCAATGAACATCGTTCTGCTCGACAGCGGCACGCTGCCCACGCCGCTCACCGCGCCGGCCTGGGCGAGCGAATGGTCCGTTCGTCCGGCCACGCGCGCCGCCGACGTGGTCCATGCGCTCGAAGACGCCGCCATTGCGATCACGAACAAAGTGCCCATCTGCGCTGCCGATCTGAAACGACTGCCAAAACTGCGCTTTATCTGCGTAGCCGCAACGGGTTTCGATTGCATTGATATCGACGCCTGCCGCGAGTCAGGCGTGATCGTGTCCAATGTGCCGGGCTATTCGGCACAGAGCGTCTCCGAGTGGGCGCTCGCGTCGATCTTCGCGTTGCGGCGCAACCTGTTCGCTTATCGTGAAGCCGCTCGAGTCGCGTGGCCGGCGTCGCCGCATTTCTGCGTGCACGATGCGCCGATTCTCGACATCGCCGGTTCGACGCTCGGCATTGTCGGGCGCGGTGCAATCGGCAATGCGCTTGCACGACTGGCACGCGCGGTCGGCATGAACGTGATGTTTGCGGAGCACCGTGGGCGGCCGACGATTCGCGAAGGCTTTACACCATTCGACGACGTGGTGCGATCCGCCGACGTTCTCTCGCTTCACTGCCCGCTTACCGAATCGACTCGCAACCTTATTGACGCGCCCACGCTTCACGCCATGAAACGCGGCGCGCTGCTCGTGAACAGCGCGCGCGGAGGTCTTGTCGATTCGGCGGCGCTGGTCGAGGCGCTCATGAGCGGCCACCTCGGCGGCGCCGCGCTCGACGTACTCCCGCAGGAGCCGCCCGATCCGCATGAGCCCCTGCTCGCCTGTGCGCATCCCAACCTTATCGTCACCCCGCACATCAGTTGGGCGGCGACGCATGCCGCGAACCGGCTCAATGCAGGTATCGAAGCCAATCTCGCTGCGTTCCATACGGGCGCGCCGATCAACGTGGTGAACGGCGCATAAGCCGACCCAAAAGCAAAGAAACGGAGACAAACATGAACACCAGGAATCTGCACGTGAGCGGCAGTGCGACCGCGCATTCGCGCATTGCTTCACCCGAACCGAGCGCGTCCGACGATACGCACGCCCTTCATACCAAAGCCACGACGCTGGGCGGCTGGATGGACAACATGCCTGCAGGTTCGCTGCACCGATTTGTGGTGTGGGTCATCGGTATAGGCTTGTTCTTCGACATGTTCGAGATTTTTCTCGTCAGCTCGATCGGGACGGCGTTGCAGGGGGAATACGGCATCGACAGACACAGCACGGACTTCAAGCTGCTGCTGGCCTCGGCGTTTATTGGCATGTTCTTCGGTGCATTTTTTCTCGGCAGCATGGCCGACCGCATCGGCCGTCGCAAGGCCTTCCTGTTCAACCTGATCTGGTACAGCGGCTTTTCGCTGATCGGCGCATTCTCGGTCAACGCCGAGATGCTGGTGATCTGCCGCTTTCTCACCGGCATTGGCGTAGGTGCGATCTATCCCGTTGCCGACAGTTTTTTGTCCGAGATTTTGCCCAAAGAACGGCGCGGGCGAATGGCTGCATGGGCGTACACCACCTCGTATGTCGCCGTGCCACTGGTTGGATTTCTGGCGCTTTGGCTCAACCCTCTGCACTTCGGCGCGGTGGCTGGCTGGCGCGTTATTCTGGTGATCGGCGGCCTGGGCGCGGTGCTGGTTCTGTTCGTGCAACATAAGCTGCCCGAAAGCCCGCGCTGGCTACTGGCGCAAGGTCGCGTCGAGGAGGCTCATGCGATGCTTCGGCGCTTTGCCGCCAGTGCCGGCGTGACCGTTTCGGTCATCTCGCCTGAAACCACCGTCAAGCGCAGTCCAATGAACTTGGGCGAGCGTATTGCGTTGCTGCGCCGTGCTCCCTATAACAAGCGCTACCTGATGCTGACCATCTTCCATCTGCTTCAGGGATTTGGCTACTATGGTTTCGGCACACTCGCCAGCACGGCGGTGAAAAGCCGTGGCTTTGACGTGACGGACGGCACGCTTTTCATTGCACTGTCGTTCCTCGGCTACCCAGTCGGATCGCTGCTTTCGATTCCGCTGCTCAACTGGATAGAACGCCGCACACTGGTTATCGGCGCCATATTGTCCATTGCGATCTTTGGCCTGGGTTTTGCCTATTCCAACAGTTCGGCGCTGATTGTTGTCTTTGGCGTGTTGACAACATGTGCGTCGAACGTGTTCAGCAATGCGTATCACGTCTATCAGTCTGAGATCTTTCCGGCCAGCGTGCGCTCAACTGCCATCGGCAGTACTTATTCGTTGTCCCGCATCGTCAGCGGCATGCTGCCTTTCGTCTTGCTCCCCGTATTGAACCAGCAGGGAGCGGGCGCTATGTTCGGCATCATCGCCGCTGCGCTGATAGTCGTGGCTATCACGGTGCGAATCTTTGGACCTCGCACTACACGACGCAGCCAGGACGAAATCAATCCGGGTTAAACCGCTCGTCTCGTGTTTCGAGTGTGCTCGGCGCGTACCGCTTCATTCCGGAAGGCGGCGCGCCGATCAACGTCAGTGGCAACGGTATTGCGTCGACGCGCGTCGCTTCCCCGCCCAGCCGTCTTCACATTGGGCCGTAAGGAGCGACGCACATCGACCATACATCGACGTCAGGAAAGGTGATGCACTTCCTGCAGGCCATAAACCGGCGTCGCAATTCCCTCCATGCGCGCCTTCAATTGCAGCGATAAGTATTGGGAGTAGTGGCGCGACTGGTGCAGGTTGCCGCCATGAAACCACAAGGCAGGCTGTTGCGTGGGCTTCCACATGTTGCGTTGCTCGCCTTCCCACGGCCCCGGGTCTTTCGTCGTATTCGAACCCAGCCCCCACACCTTGCCCACTTTGTCCGCCACTTCACGCGAGATGAGATCGGCGGCCCAGCCGTTCATCGATCCGTAACCGGTTGCATAAACGACGAGGTCCGCCTCCAACTCAGTGCCGTCGCTTAGCAGGACAGAGTGCTCTTTCAGTTCGACCACATCCACGCCACTCTTCAGCTTGATCCTGCCGTCCGCCACGAGGTCGGCAGCGCCAACGTCAATGTAGTAACCGGATCCGCGCCGGAGATATTTCATGAAGAGCCCCGAGTCGTCATCCCCGAAGTCGAGCATGAAACCGCGCTTTTCCAGACGCGTGTAGAACTCCGCGTCGCGCTCTCTGATCGCATCGCATACGGGCTTTTGAAACGTGTGCAGGATCTTGTACGGGATCGATGCAAACGTCAAATCGGCCTTCGACGTCGTCATGCCAGACGCTACCGCGCGCTCGGAATAAAGATCGCCGAGAGCAAGTTCCATCAGCGAATCTGACTTCACGATATGCGTGGACGAACGCTGAACCATCGTGACGTCGACACCCGCTTCCCACAACGCCGCGCAAATATCATGCGCCGAATTGTTCGCGCCGATCACCACGACTTTCTTGCCCTTGTACGCATCGGGTCCCGGATGCTTCGACGAATGATGCTGCTCGCCCTTGAACACATCCATGCCTTTGAACGAGGGGATATTCGGCTTACCCGACATGCCGGTGGCAAGCACAAGCTGCTTTGGCCGCAGCGTCAGCGTCTCGCCGTCGTGCTCGACCTCGACCACCCACTCCGCCTTCGCTTCGTCATAGCGCGCGGACTTACAAGTAGTCGATCCCCAATAGTTCAACTCCATGACCTTGGTGTACATCTCGAGCCAGTCGCCGATCTTGTCCTTGGGCGTGAAAACCGGCCAGTTATCCGGAAACGGCAAGTAAGGCATATGGTCGTACCACACCGGATCATGCAGACACAGTGACTTGTAGCGGTTGCGCCACTGGTCGCCAGGACGGGGATTCTTATCGACGATGATCGTCGGCACACCTAGTTGCCGCAGACGCGCGCCAAGTCCAATCCCACCCTGCCCGCCGCCCACGATCAAACAGTAGGGTTGCTCCGCTCGGCCCAGCGTCTGCGCTTCGGCTTCGCGACGTTCCTTCCAGCTCGTGCGGTCCATGCGCGCGCCATGTTCCGCACCCATCGGACGACGGTTGCCCTTGGGTTCCTCATGCCCTTTCAGCTCGCCCATGGTGGTCAACAAAGTCCAGATCAGGCCATCCTTCACGCGGATAAAACCGCTGCCGCGGGCAACTTCCGTTTCGAAGGTGATCCACGCCTGGGCCAAACCGTCGGCTTCGGTCGGCACTTCATTTTCGGCGATCCGCAGCCTGGTCGGCTTGACGGCGCCGAGTTGTGCGTCGAGCATGGCGCCGATCTGGTCCCGGCCCTCCATGGTTTTGATATTCCAGGTGAACGCAACCAGATCGCGCCAATAGCACTCAGGCTGAAACAACGCGACGGCCGCAGCGGTATCACCGCGTTTAAGCGCCGATTCCAGGGATTCCAGAACATTTCCGATAATCTTGCTTGCATTATTTTCAGGCATGGTTGCTCCTCCATTCGATACGGATTGGTGAAACGTCGAAGTAATACGCGGGTTCTTTGCCCGCTGGATAAGCGTGGACCGCTAGCGCCGATGAGGCGGGACTATGCCGAACTTCGCGATCCGTCTGTAAAGCGTCGCGCGCGAGATGCCCAAGGTTTTGGCTGTCTCGTCCGGATGCCATTTCGCATCCGTCAGGGCGGCGACGATGCGGTCGCGCTCCAGGGCGTCGATATCGGTGAGTGTGGGTTGTGCCTGAGGCGCGGGATTGCGGGGCTTCGATACAGGTTGCCGTTGCGCACGAATGACGGGCGGACGAACGCGAGCATAAAGCGGTGAGCCGTTGCCCACGAATTTGATCGAAACCATGTCGCGACCAGGCCTGACATCCAGAAGACGCTCGGCACGGACATCGAATAGCTCGGAAACAGGTCGTGGCAGCCGATCGAGGCCTGGCACGCACTCTTTTGCCCGGCGATTTGCCGCGACTGCGTTTCCGTGCGCATCGAAAGCGATCAGAATTTCCGGCTGGGCCTCCACGTAATGACGATTGCGGTGCGCCAGCAAAACCCAGTAATGCGTGGTGGCGTTGAGAAAGAAGCTGTCTTCGATCAACACCGCGCTATGACGCACGATATGGTTGATCAGACGCTGGCTTTCCCGTTCGTCAGGCGAGCGAATCGCAGAGGCGTCCAGCACACCGATCAGTTCGCCTTCCAGCCCGAAGATCGGCGAAGCGCTGCAGGTCAATGTGGTGAAGGCAGCGCGAAAATGATCGGTCTTATGAACCGTGATCGGTTGCGAATCGAGCAACACGGTCGCAACGCCGCAGGTTCCCTCTTCCTGCTCGGACCAGCAGGAGCCTAGATACAATCCTGCTCGTTTGAAGTCGTGGCGCCGATCCCGGTCAACGCGATAATCGATCGTCACGCCCTGCGCATCGGTGAGCATCACGCAGTAGTCCGCTTCGCGAACCGTCTCATGCAGACGTGAGAGGCATTCGCCTGATGCGCGCAAAACCGATTCTTCCCGATGCTGTACGTCGCGCAGTTCCGGCGCGCTCAGAATCCGCGGCCCCTTTGTCAGGCCTGGATCGAGATGATATTGCTCGAGCGAGCGCCAATACGACGAAGTCAGACGCGTAGCATCGCCGCCGCGATCAGGCATCCGGCCTTCGATCAACCTGCGGATCCGATCGATGTGTCTCACTTGCGGAACATAGGGCATGAATGTCTCCGGTCGGCTCGGCGCGCATCGTCATTCAGTGGCACGCTTAGGATGACTTTTAACATGCGGGTTCCGGAACAGCACATTGCAGTGCACCATCATTCCGGATGAGACTTTTGTCTCAATCATTCTGTTGTTGTGGGGCCTGAGCGCAACTCGATTTCCTGAGCGAAGAAAACGGGAATGCGTTACGCCCACTGCTAGAATACTTGCCTTTTTCCTTGGAGACGCACATGTCCTGGTTCATCTATGAAGTGCCCGAATACAACGAAGACGGGGCGCGCATCGAACCGTTCAGCGACCTGCGTAGCCGCGTGCTGAAAGTAAGTGGTCAGGCAATGGTCGACGAACTGGAAAGCGTCCGCGAAAACGCCGCGACCACGGCGAACACGCCCGCCCACCCACTGCGCACCGCGGAAAATCCTCACGTATTTCCGATCCCGTATGCCGACTCCATGATCCTGGTCGGGTTCATCTTCGAACTGAAACGGGAGTCCCGGCAACTGGTGGTGTCGCCCGTGGAAATGCCCTGGCTGAAAGACGCGTAAGACACGCTATTGGGGTTAAAAACAGGCGCGATCAGGTGCGTTTAGCCAGATACGCGTCGACCAGTTCGAGCAGTCGTTCTCGCCCGAAGCTCCCGTCGTGCCCGGCGTGAACCACTTGCACGGGCAATTCGCGCAGCCGCTTCATGGTGCGCACATAGGTCGGAATATCCGCGCCGCCGATCTCATCCAGTAGCGGGCCGTCGTAGATCGCATCGCCCGAGAACAGCGTGCCGGATGCCGCTTCCCACAGGCCAATGCTGCCCGGTGAGTGGCCGGGCAGATGCAGCACTTCAAAATGCCGGTTACCGAGATCAACGACGTTCCCTTCCTTGACGATCTCCGTGACCGTTGCGGCTCGCACGTGATAATCGGACATCGAGTAATCGGCGCTGGGTAGCGCCGTGATCAGATCACCGTCGAACGGATAGCCTGCTTCGCGATACCGGCGAATGGCTGCATCGCCCAGTACCGATGCCAGCAAGGTGCCTCGCTCGCGTGGCGCACGCAAGTTGTCTGCCTCCAACTCATGCACCAGCGTGTGTTCGAACTCATGATGTCCGCCGATATGGTCCGAATGCGTATGCGTCGCAACGGCGGTGACGTTCTTCTGCAGCAGGTGCTTCGCGGCATCCTGAAGACTGGCGATGCCCATCCCCGTGTCGATCATCAGATCCCGGTCACGGCCGCGCACATGCCAGATATTGCAACGCATCAGCGGGACGACATGCGGTTCCCAAAGCAGCGTGATGTCGTCGCTGATGCGTTTGAGTTCGAACCATCGGTCGGCAATGGGTAATCCGGTCATGCGAGGCGCTCCGCGAGTGAGAGTCGTTACTCTGACACACTCCGCGTCAATGAGCGACGGCGTTCGCATCCATCCACATCACTTCCCAGATATGGCCGTCCGGGTCTTCAAAACTGCGGCCGTACATAACACCGAAATCTTGCGTCGGGGTCGGATCGATCACCGTGCCGAAGGCCTTTGCCTTGCCGACTATGTCGTCGACTTCAGCGCGGCTGTCAGCCGTGATGCAGATCAGCACCTCACTCGTCGTGCGTGCGTCGGGAATCGCCTTGGTCGTGAACTGCCGGTATTTATCGTGGGTCAGCAGCATCGCGTGGATGGTGTCGCTCAACACCATGCAGGCCGCCGTGTCGTCGGTGAATTGCGGATTGTTGGTGAAGCCGACCGCCTCATAGAAGCGCTTCGACGCGGCCAGATCATGCACCGGGAGGTTCACGAAAATCATCTTGCTCATCACTGTCTCCGTCAAGGAATGTGCGAGTCGCGATCTGGCTCGCCACCGTGTTAGTATCTGAAATATATCTTAGTCAAATGTATCTCGATGTCAAGATACATTTCGTCGAGAGGAATTGACGATGGACCGCGCTGAGATTGCCGTTGAACAATGGGCCCGCGAACGCCCCGATCTTCCGGCTTTGCCAATGGCCGTGTTCGGCCGGCTGTCCGATGCCGCCGAACGCGTGATGAATGATCACATGAATCCGCTGTTCGCCGAAGCGGGGTTGCAGTCGGGCGAGTTCGACGTGCTCGCAACGCTCAGACGCTCGGGCGAACCCTACATGCTCTCGCCAACCCAGCTCTACGAAGCCGCGATGATCTCGTCGGGCGGCATGACCAATCGCCTCGACCGTCTCGAACGTGCCGGGCTGGTCGAGCGTCGTCCCGATCCCAACGACCGTCGCGGCAAGCTGATCGCGCTCACCGATGCCGGCAAACAGGTGATCGACGAGACGATCGGCCGCCATGTCGCGAACGAGGAGCGACTGCTTTCCGTGCTGACTCCGGTCGAACAGGAAAAGCTCAACGCCTTGCTCAAAAAGCTGATCGCCGGGCTCTAGCGTCGCCGTGCAAGATCGGCAACAGGTGAATTCATGGCCACAATGAAATTCGATACCGTCGTGCTCGGCGCGGGCATTGTCGGCGTCTGCGTTGCCGTGCATCTCCAGAAACGCGGCCGCAGCGTCGCCCTGGTCGACCGCAAGCAACCCGGCAACGAAACGTCGTTCGGTAATGCCGGGTTGATCCAGCGCGAAGGCGTGTACCCCTATGCCTTGCCACGCGACCTCGGGACCTTGCTCCGTTACGCGCGCAACCAGTCGCCGGACGTTCGCTACCATGCCGACGCCATAATCAGGACCGCGCCATTCCTTTGGCAATACTGGCGCAATTCTCATCCGGCCAAACATGCGGCTATCGCGAAGTCGTACGCGACGCTGATCGAGCATTGCGTGGACGAGCACCGCACGCTGGCCGCCGCGGCCGGTGCGAGCGCGTTATTGCGCCCCACCGGCTGGATCAAGGTGTTTCGCACCGAAAAAGCATGGCACGCGGAAATCCGGCTCGCCGAACGGTGGCATCGTGAATATGGCGTCGAGTTCGAATCGCTGGATGCTGGCCACCTGCAACAGAAGGAGCCCGATCTCGACAAAGCGCTGTCAGGCGGCTTGCGCTACCCGGCATCCCATTCCGTGAGCGACCCCAATGCGCTTGTCACCGCCTACGCGAACTATTTCGAAGCGCTCGGCGGACAGTTTTTCATCGGCGATGCGGACTCGTTTCGTGAGGGTTGGGCGGTCGATACCCAAGCGGGAACGATCACGGCTTCATCGGCGGTAGTCGCATTGGGGCCGTGGTCGGATCGCATCAGTGCGCGGCTCGGTTATCGCTTGCCGCTCGCCGTCAAACGCGGGTACCACATGCATTACGCGCCCGAGGGCGGGGCTCGCCTGAATCATCCGGTTCTGGACGTCGAGACGGGCTACGTGCTGGCGCCCATGGCAAAAGGCATCCGCTTGACCACGGGAGCGGAGATCGCGCACTGCGATGCGCCCAAAACACCCACGCAGCTCGCCGCGGTCGAGCCGATTGCGCGCACGCTGTTTCCATTGGGCAAGCGTCTTGACCATGAACCCTGGATGGGCCGGCGCCCCTGCACGCCCGACATGATGCCGATCATCGGGCCGGCGACACGTCATAAAGACTTGTGGTTTGCTTTTGGCCATGCGCACCACGGGCTGACACTAGGCCCGGTGACGGGCCGGCTGATCGCCGAGATGATGACCCACGAGGAAACGCTCGTGGACACCCAGCCGTTCCGGGTGGAGCGGTTCTAGCGCCTGGCCGCGCAGCGAGCGGCCGATATCACCGTGTTCGGACCGAATACCCCCGCCACCGGCGTTGCAACGCTATTTTTTCCGGCGCCCACAATATTCCTGATCGTGATCCGTCTACAGACGTATGGAACCGCCGCGCACCCCGAAATCGATGATCGAACGAGACACGGACATCACTGCAACTGTGTTGCGTGAGCGTACGAAGCTCGGGAATTTCATCCGGCGTCGCGTGCACGATCAGGGCGAGGCTGAAGACATCCTGCAGGATGTCTTTCACGAGTTCGTGCAAGCCTACCGCCTCCCTGCGCCGATCGAACAGGTGAGCGCGTGGCTGTTCCGCGTGGCGCGAAACCGCATCATCGACCGCTTTCGCAAGCGCCGCGAGCAACCGCTCGCTGAAATGGCCGACGACACCGATGACGTCGAGTATCGACTGGATCTTGCGTTGCCGGCAACGGACGCCGGTCCCGAAGCCCTCTATGCAAGATCGGTGGTACTGGAAGCCCTGCAGGAGGCGCTCAACGAATTGCCGGCGGATCAGCGCGACGTGTTCGTCGCTCATGAACTGGAGGGGCGCAGCTTCAAGGAGCTCGCAGCCGAGAGCGGCGTTGGCGTGAACACGCTATTGGCACGCAAGCGTTACGCGGTTCTGTATCTGCGCGTTCGCTTGCAAGCCGTGTATGACGAACTGGATATCTAAAGGAGCAGATAGATGAGATTCAAACTGAGATGCTTCGGCAAGGCACTGCTGGTTGTGGTGGGCATTGTCGTGCTGGGATGGATGGTGATGACGCTATGGAATTGGGTTATCCCGGCGCTCTTCATCGGTGGCCGTGCGATCGATTTTCCGCACGCATTGGGCCTGCTGATTCTGAGCCGGATTCTGTTTGGCGGATTCCGGGGGCGCGGCGGTTGCCACGGACGCCGGCATTGGCGCCGGTGGGAACGGATGACGCCCGAAGAGCGCGAAAATTTTCAGAAGAACCTGTCGTCCGTTGACGACAAGCGTCCGGAGGATCGCACATGAGCACCGCGTCGACATCCACATGCAAACAGGACCCGGGCGTCATTGTTCCCGTGGTTAGTCTGAAACGGTGCGAAGGCAAAGGCGATTGCGCGGTAGTCTGTCCCGAGAACGTTTTCGAGATCCGCCGGATCGATACGGACGACTACCAGCAATTGGGCACGCTGAACAAATTCAAGCTGCGCGTGCACGGAATGAAGGTCGCGTACACGCCAAACGCCGATGCGTGCCGGGCTTGCGGCTTGTGCGTGACCGCGTGCCCCGAACGTGCCATTACGTTAGCCAGGATTGGGGCGAAATAACGTGGCGTATTGCTTCACATCGTTCAGACAGACGCACAACGTTTTCGCCCACGTTGCCCATGGGCTAACGTTGTGTGTCGTACAGCCGGTCTGGAACAAAGAACGCGGTGACGCCGCTTAGAAAGAAAACTCCACCGACCACCAGAAATCCGATACCAATAGAGAACTGGGTGGCAAGGTAACCAATAATAATCGGGGCGGCGCCCGAGCAGAAACGACCGATGTTATAGGAGCCGCCCACGGCGGTTCCACGGATGGCTGTAGCGAAACTCTCGGACATGAAGGTGCCGATCGTCCCCAGCGGCACACCATACAAAAATCCGAAGGCAAGCATCAGGTACACGATGTTGTCGCGCGTATGCCAGAAAATGATCACCGGCAGAAAGAGCGCGGCACCCACGCAGCCAAGCACATAAACACCACGCCGACTCCAGCGGTCACCCAGCCATCCCGCAAAGATCTTGCCGATGAAGGCGACCACGTACGTGCCAATCATGTATCCGGCCATTGCACCGAATTTGATGTGCAGTTCCTTTTCCAGGTAGGTCGGCAACCAGTTGTTCAGACCGTAAAAGCCGGACAGTGCGAATAACGAAGCCAGGGTCCACAGAATGAACAAGGTTCGCGACTGCCGGTTACTGAAGATCTGATAGTAGCGGTTGGTGCGATGCCCACGGTCGCCCTTGCGGCTGGCTGCGCGGCTCGCCTGCCATGCCGCCGGCTCAGGCACGGCAAATTTTATCGCCAGCGCCAGCAGCACAGGAATTGCCGACACGTAGTAGAGCGTGCGCCAGCCATAGTGCGGCAAAATCCAGTTGCTAAGCGAAATGACAACGATATAGCCTGCGGAAATGCCGGTTTGCAATACGCCCAGAATCAGTGAGCGCCGCTCAGTGGGAACGTATTCGGCAACCAGCGTGGTGACCAGCACCATGCAGCCGATGCCCAGGGAACTGATAAACCGCACAACCGCAAATTCCAGAAAGCTGTGAGTGAGACCCAGCAGCCCTGCTCCGAGCGAAAACAGCGCCAATGCCCAGACCACGACACGCACCCGCCCCAGGCGATCACTGGCCCAGCCGCCGAGAATGCCGCCAATGGCCATGCCAACCAGGGTCAAGCTGCCCAACGCCCCCGCTTCGACATTGCTCAAACCGAATTCGTCCTTGATTCGAGTGAGCGTCAAGCCGTACATCATCACGTCCGCGCCATCGGCCAGTAACGCGAGGTAGCCCAGGACGAAGACAAGCACCCAGGTGTTTTGGGACTCAGCAGATCGGGTCAGGGTTGTTCTTGTATGCATTGGATCGTAGTGACGTCAGAGACGCGTTGCGCTATCGGCGTGCATCATGTTGCATATGATTAGCGCGGGTGCAAGGAAAGCGCCAATTAGTACGCCCATTTCCTCGTGCCTGCCCGTGTACCAGCCTTCCTTGTGTGTCATGTTCATCGTGCCGACGCATACCCCGTCGTACGCAATCGGAATGTTCAATATCGATCCGAGCCCCATGCTGGTCATCACCGCGTGGTCGTCGAATGCCTCCTGGATGCCTTGCGTCGTTTGCGCGCGAAATGGCTTGAGATCCTGCAATACCTGATTCGCCCACACAGTGCCGCGTTTTTTCTTACGGCCTCCGATTGGGTACACGTCCGGCATGTTTGTATAAACGCGTTCAACCTCCTCGCGCTGCGCGTCATAAGACATGATCGTGAAAAGGCCGAAGCCTATCGCGCTCGCCGCCAGGGCGTGAACCGCACGGAAAATCTCGTCGGGCTGATTTCCCTGCCGCATGACTGTTGCCAGTCGTTCGAGGTCTGAAATATCCAGCGTTTTCTGAACTGGCGATGCGGAATCGATCGGATTGCCTGGCATTATCTGTCTGTGTAGTTGGGACATCACGCACACTCAGCCGCGCAATTCGGTCGAGCTGAGCGGGACGGGCAAATCCTGCGGATGACCCGCAGCACTCTCCTCGATATCTTCGAGCGACCGGTTGCGGGTCTCGATACCGAGGAAGAACACCACGCAGGCCCCTATCAGCAAGACCGTGGTGGTCATTGCGAAAACGCCCAAAAATCCAAGCACCGGATAGACAAGGCCGACCAGAATGGGCGCGCTCACCGAGCCGATCCGGCCGAAAGATGAGGACGATCCCGTGCCGGTTGCTCGCACGGCGGTCGGAAAAACTTCAGGGGTGTACGCATACACGCCTGCGAACGCGCCGTTCATGAAGAACGACAGGCAAATGCCCGCCGCCATGATCTGTAAGCCGGTATGTGAGAACGCCAACGTGATCGCAGCAATGCCGCCCAACAGCATGTACGACGCCACCACGCCCTTTCGGCCGAGCCGTTCATTGAGCCATGCCGCCGTGAAATATCCGGGAATCTGTGCCCCGTAAATTGCGATCGAATAACCAAAGCTTTTCGTCATGGTGAGCCCCTCCTTGAGCAGCAGGCTCGGGATCCAGGAGAAAAACGAGTAATACGCGAACGCGACCGAGAACCACATCAGCCAGCTCACTGCGGTCGTACGCGCCAGTCGCGGCGACCACAGCGTCAGCACATTCTGTAACGCGTTCCCCTTCGCAGGCGCGGACGCAGGAGACATGGCGCCGAGGGATGCCACGGGTGCCAGACTGATACCCTTGCCTGCGAACCACGACTCGATTGTGCTCACGATGCCTTCCGCCTCAGCGACCCGCCCCTGGCTCTCAAGCCAGCGCGGCGATTCGGGCAAGGTTCTCCGCCACCAAAGGAGCATGACGACCGGCAGCGAAGTCGCCACCGCCAGATATCGCCAGCCTTCGGCAAAATTACGCACGACGGTGAAGCCGAGAATCGATGAACCCAGGTAGCCAAACGACATGAAGCCGACCAGCGCACCGCAAAAAATGCCCCGGTAACGCCGTGGCACGAACTCGGCCAGAAACGGCGCGATCACCACGGTCTCCGCGCCGGATCCAAAACCCGCGACAATGCGCAACGCGAAGAAAGTGTGCCAGTCGGTAGCGGTTGCGCTCGCGAGCGACGCGCAGCAATAGATTGCAAGCGCGCTCATCATGATGCGACGACGCCCGATTACATCCGCAAGCACACCCGACAGAAAGGCCCCAAAAAAATACCCGATGTAGGTGCTGCTCGCGACGAGCCCCGTCTCGGCACTCGTCAGATGCCATAGCTTGCTCACCACAGGTAGCAGGAATGCAAGCGACGACGAATCGAGTCCGTCGAACATGTAGCCCAAGCCGCCGATCAGCAGCAGCTTGCGATGAAAACCTGATAACGGCAGTCGCTCGAGTCGGGCGGCAATAGCAGACACAGCATGTTCTCCTGATGGAAACGGATACGATTTCCAGGCCGCGAAACTTATCGCCCGATTGCGTATGCCTGCATTTGACGCGGTGTTGCTGCGCCACGCATCAAACCGTTTCTGATCCCGACCGCGCAGACGCGTCCCAGCGACCAGGGCTCGGCCACGGTCAGGTCATGTCCACGCGCACGCAATGCGGCAAGCGTGTGTTCCGGAAAATTGGACTCGGCGGACATCTTGCCCAGTTGCATCGAACGCGGATAAAACGAGCCGGGGAAATGCGCCGTCTGGAACGAGGGCGAATCCACCGCAGCCTGAAAGTTCATGCCGGCATGCACGTGCCGGAGAAACAGCTGGATCGACCACTGATCCTGCTGGTCACCACCCGGCGTGCCGAACGCCGCATAGGGCCTGCCCTCGCGGGTAACGAGCGTGGGCGAGAGCGTCGTGCGAGGGCGGCGCCCCGGGCCGAGCGAGGACGGCAGATCCTCTTCCATCCAGAACATCTGCGCGCGCGTGGTCACGTTAAAGCCAAGACCGGGCACGGCCGGCGAGGCCTGCAGCCAGCCACCCGACGGAGTTGCCGAAACCATATTGCCCCAACGATCGACCACGTCGAGATGAACCGTATCGCCGCGCAATTCAGGCAGCGGCGCAAAGGTCGGTTCGCCCTGGCCGAAGCCGCCGGACTGTTGCTTTCCCGCGTTGGCCATGATCAGCGCGGCACGCTGTTCACTGTCGCCCAACGTGCCGGGGCGGAATTCGAACGACGCATGGCCGGGATCGATCAGCCGGCGGCGTTCGTCGTTGTAGGCGTCACTCAGAAGCACATCCATAGGCACATGCGCAAACGCGGGATCACCGTAAAACACCTCGCGATCGGCGAACGCGAGCTTTGAGCATTCGATTATCGTGTGTACGAAATCGGGGCCCATTGGGTCCATCGCACTGAGATCGAAACCCTTAAGGAGCGCGAGTTGCTGCAGGAACATCGGCCCCTGACCCCAGGGACCGGTCTTGTGAACGCGGAAGCCTTCGTAGTCGTAGGAAACCGGGTCTTCATACGACGGCTCCCAGCGCGCGAGATCATCCGCGTTGAGCAGACCGTAGTTGCGCTGACCCGACGTATCGAGAACGGCAGTTGACCGGAAGTACTTATCAATCGCTTCGGCCACGAATCCGCGATAGAAAACCTTGCGGGCAACTTCGCACTGCTCCGCACGATCACCGCGGGTATTCGCCTCCGTGAGAATGCGCCTGTACGACTGCGCAATCGCCGGATTGGCGAACAGCTGGTTCGGCATCGGCGCGTCGCCGTTGCGCAGCCATTGCTCCGCCGAAGTGGGCCATTCAGCCTTGAAGAAATCCTTGATTGCGAGGATCGACGACGTCATGCGCGGGAGTACCGGATAGCCGTTCTCCGCATAACCGATCGCGTAGCTCAGGACGTCTTCGAGCGGCAGTTGGCCATAGTCACGCAGCATGGCCATCCAGGCGCCAAATGCGCCAGGTACTACAGCAGGCAGCAAGCCCGTACCGGGAACGACTTCGAGACCCAGCTCACGCATGCGCGCTATCGTCATTCCCGCCGGCGTCACGCCCTGCCCGCACAGAACGCGAACGCGTTCTTCGCGCGCGCTGTAGAACACAACCGGCAACTCGCCGCCGGGACCATTCAAATGCGGCTCAACGATCTGCAGGACAAAGCCGGCAGCGGCTGCCGCATCGAACGCATTTCCCCCTTTCTCCAGAACGGCCATCGCCGACGCGCTCGCCAGCCAATGCGTGGAGGCCACCATGCCGAATGTGCCAATCAGCTCCGGGCGGGTTGTAAACGACATGCGCGACTCCTTTTGCGATGACCAGCGATTGGTTTTTTGCGAATCTTTTTTCGAACCAATCAGTATTGGTACAAATCCTATAAGCCAAGAGATTACGGCGAACATTGCCCGGTTGCACCAAGCGTTAACCCGAAATCATACATAAAATAGCAGATCAAAATAAACGGCGGATCTCACCCCGGTTGGTTCGACTATGGTAAATTCAGAACCAATAAATATTGGTTCAGGCAAAAGGCAATGGAAAATTCGATACTGGACAGGCTGCTGGACTATATTGCCGAGCATCAACTCAAGGATGGCGACGCACTGCCTCCTGAAAGAAAGCTCGCCGACGACCTCAATGTCAGCCGGAGAGAACTGCGTTCGTCGCTTGCTTCGCTGGAGGCATCAGGACGTGTATGGCGCGGCGTCGGTCGCGGCACCTATCTGGGTGCGAGACCATTGAAGTTCGCCCCGACGCTGCGCGGACTTCGGGCGGGCGCGAGTCCAGCAGACATCGCGGAAATGCGCCTGTTGTTCGAGCCGGCGCTCGCGCAGCTAGCCGCGACAAAAGCCAGTCGGGATGATTTGCTGGAACTTGAAAAATGCGCGCGGAAGAACGCCGCGGCAAAAAATGATGAAGAGTGGCAACAATGGGATCATCGATTCCATTTGCTGATCGGACAGGCCACCCGCAATCCCGCGCTCATCTCCTTGATGGAAGTGATCAACGGGATGCGCGTCAAACCCGACGTACGCGAGAAAACGTCAGCACAGGAAACACGCAGCTATTTCGCCGCGCAGCATCAGGAGATAGTCAGCGCCATGAAGGCGCGTGATGGCGAAGCCGCGGCTCGGTGTATGCGCGAGCACCTGCTGAGCGTTCAGTGGCGCGCGTCCGCCAAAAGCGACGAAGCGGCCCTGCGCCAGGAGTGAGGGGCAGGCGCACCATGCACGTCCTGCAGGTCTTGCAGATCCTGCAGGTCTGTCATCGATACCGATTGATCAGCTTACCGTACCCGAATCGACGTTTCTCTCGTCACTTCCCGTCGACCGAACGTCCCTCCGGCTCCGGGAGCTGAACAGGTTCACAAACTGCTCAAAACCCTGAATCGGCAGCGGCTTGCAAAAGAGGAACCCTTGATAGGCATGGCATCCTGCTACTGCCAGAAAATCTCGTTGCGCTTCAGTTTCGACGCCCTCGGCGATGACACCCAGGTTAAAACTTCGGGCAAGCGCAACGATCGTTCTCGCGATGTCCGCGTCGTTGGAGTCGACCAGAATGTCGCGCACGAACGAGCGGTCGATCTTTAACTGGTCCAACGGCAATCGTTTCAGGTACGACAGCGAAGAATAGCCCGTCCCGAAGTCATCCAGCGAGAAAGTCACGCCTCGCGCGCGAAGGGCGGTCATTTTTTCAATTATGTCCTGCACGTTCTCAACGAGAACACTCTCGGTCAACTCGAGCTTCAATCGGTCCGCTCTCGCCCCAGTCCGGTTGATGACTTCGAGCACACTGTCTACGAAGTCCGGCTCGCGAAATTGCCGGGCGCTGACGTTCACGGCCATAGACAGATGCGCCATCGATGGCCGCGTCGCCCATACGGCCAGCTGGGTGCATGCGGAGGCCAATACCGTTCGGCCCATCTCGAGAATCAGCCCGGACTCCTCAGCGAGCGGGATAAACTCGCCCGGCGGAATCAGGCCCCGCTCAGGATGCTCCCAGCGCACCAGCGCTTCCGCACCGGTTATGTGATTGCCGTCAACGACCTGCGCCTGATAGTGAAGAACAAACCGGTTCTCCTCGATCGCGTTGCGCAGCCCCACTTCCAGCTCGGCTCGCTTCAGCACCGCCGTCTGCATCGCAGGGTCGAAGAAGCACATGGCATTGCGGCCGCGCTCCTTCGATTTATACATGGCGAGATCGGCCTGCTTGAAAAGCTCGTCGGTAGACGTCTGCTCTCCATTGAATACGGTGACCCCTATGCTGGCGGTGCTTCGAAACTGCACACCGTTGAGTTCGTAGGCGCACCCCAGCACGGCGAGAATTTTTTCCCCCACCGCCACGGTTTCCATGGTCGCATCAGCCAGGTCCAGACTCAGATTGCCCAGCACGACAACGAACTCGTCACCTCCGACCCGGGCAACCGTGTCTCCCTCATTGACGCTACTCGACAGGCGATACGCGACCTGTCGAAGAAGCAGATCGCCCTTGTCGTGCCCAAGCGTATCGTTCAGCGTTTTGAAGTGGTCAAGATCGATGAACATGAGGGCGGCGCAGACCTTGTTCTGCCGGCTGGCGACCATCGACTGCCTCAGCCGGTCCAGAAGAAGCGCGCGATTGGGCAGGCGCGTCAGCGTGTCATAGAAGGCAAGTTCCCGGATCCTCTCCTCCGACTTCTTGCGCTCGGTGATATCGCGGCCGCTGGTCCGAAAACCGATGAAGTCGCCCCTCTGATTGCTGATCGGCACCCAGGAGACCGACAGCCAGAGGAGCGATCCATCCTTGCGCACGCAACGAAACTCGAGATCGTCGCCGCGAGAACCCTGAAGCCCCTTTTTAAATTCCGGCGCAACGCGCGGCATGTCTTCCGGGTGGATGAGCGTGCGGGCGAAATCAGGCATTGCCATACATTCGGTAACCGTATAGCCCGTGTAGTACTCAACCGAGGGATTGATCCAGCGAGGTTGGCCGTCCGGTCCCCACCAGATTTCCAGGTTCACCGTACAGTCGGCAATGGCGCGAAACTTCTCTTCGTTCTCGCGCAACTCCCGCGTCATCGCCGAAGCGAGACGCATGGCACGCTCCCGCCCTGTCACCATGAGCCAGGTCAGAAGCGCCAGCAGGAGGCTCAAGCCCGTGCCGGTTCCTGCGATCAACGCCTCCGCGTTGCGCCCCATCCGGGATCGAAACTCGTCGGAGGCGCTCATCGAGAGCATCCAGTCGTGTCCGTCCACAACCAGATATTCGTTTGCGGAGATAAGCGCGGGCGCATGCCGGTTGTTTGCATCTGACGTGCGATGCAACAGCGCTGCCTCCAACGGCTCCACGCCATCGTAAATGGCTAGCGAAATACCGGGGGGCTGTTCGCCGTAGAGACTGGCCATCACATCGTGCATCCGGAACGATGCATAGACCCAACCGACAATGTTCTCCCGACGCTGCGCAACGTTGTCCTGCGGTTTGCCGGCAGCGTAGATGGGCAGATACAGGATGAAGCCCGGCCTGGGATCCGCATCCATGTCGACCGAAAGGCGCACCTTTCCCGAGAGCACCGCGAGGCCGGAGTCGCGGGCTTTCTCCAACGCCGAGCGCCGCACCGGTTCGTTCCAGGCGTCAAAGCCAGGCGAGCTGCGTGCAAGGCCAACAAAGGGCTCGCGCTGAACGATCGGGGCATAGTCGTCGCGCAGCCCGTCGGGATGAATCGTGTAGCCTGGAACGCCGCTCTCGCGCATGTCCGCTATATGGGCCGCTTTGCGCGCCTCGGGCACCCATTCGACCACACCCACGGCGTGGACCCCGGAAAAGTTCGCGTCAAGATTGAGCGCGCTCACGTAGCGCCGGAACCTGCCGCGATCGAACTCTCCGTTCGCGGCAAACATGCTCTGCACGCCTCGCAGCATCAGCTCGTACGTCGCCATCCGCTGTTCGATGCGGCCTACCGCATCGCTCAGGGTGTAATCGAATTGCGTCTGAAATTCCTTGCGCGTCGCCTGACGTTCGTGATCCCACACTACCCAGGTCACACCAAGCGACGCGGTTAACACCAGCAACGGCAGCAGGACGGAGCGCAGCCGGATCACGGTGACGCCTTGAAGTTGACCATGGCATCGGCCAGTTCCGGCTTGAAGTACTTTTCGAAGATCCGGCGCACCGTTCCGTCAGCACGCATTTCGTCGACCAGCGCCCGCCACTTCTCACGCTCGGCGGCCGGGAGCGCTTTCTTCGACATGATCAGACCGTGCGGCACCGAAGGATCGTTAAACTCGACGATCGTCGTCACGTCGCGGATCTTTTTCTCATCCAGCGCGGGGTAATCGAAGGGCTCGATAATCATGCCCTGAATCTGTCGAAGAATAAGCGCCTGATAGAGCGGTTCGAGCCCGCCAGCCAGGCTTACCCGGTTTTCCGACGTCAGTCTGTCGACCAGTTCGTTGGCCGAAGCGCTGTAGCGGAAACTGCGGATCACGCCGAGCTGCGCGCGTTTATTGTTTTCGAAGTCCGCGACGTTCTGGATGCCGGCATCCTTGCGCACGAGCAGATAGTATTTATTGCTGAAGTACCACGCGAACGAAGCATACTGATTGCGTTCGTCATTCGCGATTCCAGAAAGACTGAAGTCGAGCGCGCCTGACTCGATCAGTTTCCAGATCCGCGCGCGTGACATCAGACTGACCTTGATCTGGCAACCGCTACGCCGGATCAACTCGTCGGCGAAATCCTTGTCGATACCGCTATCGGTATCGAGCGAATAGAGCAGCCCGTGGTCGTGCAATCCCAGCGTAAACGGCCGGGAACAATCCGGTCCGCCTGCGAACGCATTGCTGACAAAGCACACCGCAAACAGCACCCCGGCAAGCCAGTTTCGAATCACAACGCCTCCATAGCGGAACGACGCCCAGTTAAATTCTTATCGGTGATCACAATCTGACGGCCTGTTCAGTCAGGCTTTCTTTAAATATCTGACTTTTATCACACATTCCGGGAAGTTTTCCCGCCTCAACGCGTCGCCAATGTGCTGCGAGCCTGCAAGATTTTCTTCAGCAAAGCTTCCGTAGGCATTGTCGACACTATGTGGTCGTTTTTGAAGGCTGCTCCTGCCGATTTCTTGCCGTCTCGAATAGTTTCTCTTAAGGGAAAACCCGTATAATCGCCGGTCGAGAGGTCAGACAACTATAGGACACAATAGTGGTCGAGACCCTGGCCGCGCCCTGCCGCGCAGCGCCTACCTGACAAGCCCTTCTTTCCCAGCCCCGTGAATCCGACTGCGACTGCCCTGCCTTTCCGAAACGCCCTGCTCGCGATGCTCGGCATCGGCCTCGTCAACATGCTGGTCGCGCTCGACCAGACGGTCGTCAGCACCGCATTGCCCTCGATTGTCGCCGAACTGCATGGCTTCGAGTACTACGCATGGATCGCCAGCGCGTACCTCCTGGCGTCGGTGGTGACGGTCCCCGTATTCGGCCGTCTCGGCGACTATTTCGGCCGCAAGCGTTTCGTGATCGCCGCGGTCATCACGTTCACCGTGGCGTCGGTGCTTTGCGGCGTGGCGAACGACATGCTGTTCCTCGTCATCGCGCGCGGCCTGCAAGGTGTTGGCGGCGGGATGATGGTGGGCACGGCGTTCGCGTCGATCCCGGATCTTTTCCCCGATCCGCGCGCACGGGTGCGCTGGCAAGTGGTGATGGCGGCCGCCTACGGAATCGGCACCGCGGCGGGTCCGTCGCTCGGTGGCTGGATGAGCGAGCACTGGGGCTGGCGCTCCACCTTCCTGATCAACCTGCCGGTCGGCGCCGCGGCGCTCTATTTCATCTGGGCGCATCTGCCCAATTTCCGGCGTCCGCACGAGGGCGAAGTCAAGATCGACTGGCTCGGCGCGGCGCTGGTCGCCGCCGTGCTGGGCGGTCTGCAGGCTTTAATCGAAGCCGTGCCGAAAGACGGCCTGACGCCCGGCAACCTGGCGCTGGCGGCTTTCGTGATCGTGGGCGCCATTGCGTTGCTGGTGTGCGAGAAACGCGCCACGCATCCGATCATTCCGCTCGACCTGTTCAAGGACGCGCAACTCGTCACGCTCTTCGTACTCGGCTTCCTGTCCGGCTTCGTGATGTTCTCGCTGATCTTCTTCGCGCCGCTGCTGTTGCAAGGCGGTTTCGGACTGTCGCCGCAACAGGCCGGCCTGCTCGCGACGCCGATCGCCGCCTGCATCGCGCTCGGCAGTCTGCTGAATACGCGCATCGTCATTCATCTGAAGAAGCCCACACGGATTCTGTCGATCGGTTTCGCGCTGCTGCTGTTCGCGTCGATTGCGTTGGCGTTTGCCAATCCGGAGACACCGCACGTGTGGATCGAATTGCCGATGGCGGCCGTCGGCATCGGCCTGGGTTTCATCCTGAACAATCTGAATGTGTTCGGCCAGGAGATCGCCGGTCGTGAACGCTTCGGCATCACGACGGCGCTGCTGCAGTCCACGCGGATGGTGGGTGGGATGCTCGGCACCAGCATCGTGGCAACCGTGGTGCAGCACCACTATCGCAACGTGGTCACGCGCACGATGAGCGTGCTCGGCGAACCGGCCATATCGCAATGGCAGCCGCGTTTTGTCGATCTACGCATCCTGATCGATGAAGCGGTGCGCCAGAAACTGATTGCGGATATGAAGACGTCGGGGCTCAATACGCTGGCGTTGATCGACACGGCACGCGATGCAATGGTGCAGTCGATTCATATCGGTGTGTGGCTGACGGCAGTGGCGGCACTTGCGGCCGCACTGCTCGTGCAGCGCATCTCGCACGTTGTGTTTCGGCGGAGTTGAGGACGGCGAAAGCGCCGCCTCTACCTGCGCTGCTTATTGCACCGCTTATTGTGCTGCTCATTGCGCCGCTTATTGCACCGCTTATTGCCCAACCTATTGCACGCCGAGCTTCTTGATCAGCACGTCGAGTTGCGCCATTTCTTCTTCGGTCAGGTCGGTCAACGGTGCGCGCACCGGGCCTGCGCTGTGGCCGACCAGCTTCGCGCCGGCCTTCACGATACTCACCGCGTAGCCCTGGCGGCGGTTGCGGATCGCCAGATACGGCAGGAAGAATTCATCGATCAGCTTCCCGACGGTCGCGTGATCGTCCGCGGCAATCGCGCGATAGAAATCCATCGCGGTCTTCGGGATGAAGTTGAACACGGCTGACGAATACACCGGCACGCCCAGTGCCTTATACGCCGCGGCGTAGACTTCCGCGGTCGGCAGGCCGCCGAGATACGAGAAGCGGTCGCCAAGGCGGCGGCGAATCGTCACCATCGCTTCGATTTCGCCCACGCCGTCCTTGAAGCCGATCAGGTTCGGGCAACTGTCCGCGAGACGTTCGAGCATGTCCGCATTCAGCTTCGAATTCGCGCGGTTATAAACGATCACGCCGATGTTCTTCACGGCCTTGCAGACCTGCTCGACGTGCGCGGCAATCCCTTCCTGCGAAGCCTCGGTCAGATAGTGCGGCATCAGCAGCACGCCGCTCGCGCCGAGGCGTTCGGCTTCCTGCGCGTAGTCGATCGCCACGCGCGTCGGACCACCCGCGCCGGCAAGAATCGGCACCTTGCCTCGGCAGGTTTCAGTCGCCGTGCGAACCACGTTCGTGTAGTCGCTTTTCGTCAGCGAGAAAAATTCGCCCGTGCCGCCGGCAGCAAACAACGCCGTCGCACCATAGGGCGCGAGCCATTCGAGGCGCGCAGCATAGGTATCGGCGCGGAAATCGCCTTGTTCGTCGAAGTCGGTCACCGGAAAGGACAGCAGGCCTTCAGAAACGATCGCTTTGAGTTCTTGAGGTGAGGTCATAGCGTGAATAGTCGGTAAAAGCGGGCGGCTGCACGAAGCGCCGCTCAGATCATGAAGAAACTCAGCGCACCAGACATGGGCGCTTGTTATCGAACTTCCAGTTCGGAATCAGGTACTGCATGGCCACGCCGTCGTCGCGCGCGCCAAGACCATGCTGCAGATAGAGCGCGTGCGCCTTCTCGATCTCGTCCATATCCAGCTCGACACCGAGGCCGGCGGCCTGCGGTACCTTGACCTTGCCGCCGACGATCTGCAGCGGTTCGCGCGTCAGGCGCTGGCCGTCCTGCCAGATCCAGTGCGTGTCGATCGCCGTGATCTTGCCGGGCGCCGCAGCCGCGACATGCGTAAACATCGCGAGCGAAATGTCGAAGTGATTGTTCGAATGCGAGCCCCAGGTCAGGCCCCACTCGTTGCACATCTGCGCCACACGCACCGAGCCCTGCATGGTCCAGAAGTGCGGATCGGCAAGCGGGATATCCACGGACTGCAACTGGATCGCGTGACCCATCTGACGCCAGTCGGTCGCGATCATGTTGGTCGCCGTCGGCAAACCGGTCGCACGGCGGAATTCGGCCATCACCTCGCGGCCCGAGTAGCCGTTTTCCGCACCGCACGGATCTTCCGCGTAAGCCAGCACGTCGTGTTGATCGCGGCACAGGCGCACCGCTTCCGCGAGCGACCATGCGCCGTTCGGGTCGAGCGTGACGCGTGCATTGGGGAAGCGTTCAGCGAGCGCCGTCACCGCTTCGATTTCGGCGTCGCCGGGCAGCACGCCGCCCTTGAGCTTGAAATCGTTGAAGCCATAGCGCGCTTGCGCTGCCTCTGCAAGCCGCACCACCGCTTCGGGGGTCATGGCTTCTTCGGTACGCACGCGCTCCCAGTCGTCGCGCCCTTCCGCGCCACTGTCATAGGGCAGATCGGTTTTCTTGCGGTCGCCGATATAGAACAGGTAGCCGAGCATTTCCACTTCGTCGCGCTGCTGACCTTCGCCGAGTAGTGCCGCAACGGGAACGCCCAGATGCTGCCCGAGCAGATCGAGCAGCGCGGCTTCGAGCGCGGTCACTGCGTGAATAGTGGTGCGCAGGTCGAAAGTCTGCAAGCCGCGTCCGCCGGCGTCGCGGTCGGCGAACTGCGTGCGCGCCTTGTTCAGGATCGCTTGAAGATTGCCGATCGATTGACCGACCACCAGTGGACGCGCGTCGTCGATCGTCTTGCGGATGCTCTCGCCGCCCGGCACTTCGCCGACACCGGTATGGCCGGCGCTATCGCGCAGAATGACGATATTGCGCGTGAAGAACGGGCCATGCGCGCCGCTCAGATTCATCAGCATGCTGTCACGGCCGGCGACGGGCACGACGCGCAGCTCGGTCACGATCGGCGTAGCGTTCGATTGGGATGAGTTCGTGGACATGATAGTGGGACCAGGTTAGTGAATAAGCCGACTGGCGGCGGTCGATCGACAATTCAATGCGCTTTGCTATGAAGCGGCTCAGGCAACGCGTCGCGGTTCACACGGCGATTGCGGGTCAGGAAGCCGGCCGCCGCCGCGATCAGCGAAGCCACGCCCAAGGCGTACAGACCACCGGTGATCGAGCCGGTGTGCTGCTGCAGATAACCGAAAGCAGCCGGTGCGAAGAAGCCGCCTAGGTTGCCGATCGAATTGATCAGCGCGATGACGGCGGCGGCCACGCGCGCGTCCAGATAACCCTGTGGAATCGGCCAGAAGAGCGAAGACGCAGCCTTGAAGCCGATCGCTGAGAAGCAGATTGCCACAAACGACAGTACCGGATTACCCGACGTCGAGGCGAACAGCCCGCACGCCGCGATAACGAGCGCCACCGCCAGCCACGCCTGCTGGAATCGCCATTTCGCGGACAGCACTGCGAAGCAGTACATCGCGACCATGGCGATCAGCCACGGAATGGTATTGAACATGCCGACTTCGAAGTCCGAGAGTCCGCCCATCTTGCGAATGATCGTCGGCAGCCAGAAAGTAGCCGCGTAAATGGTCAATTGAATCGCGAAGTACAGGAAGCAGAACAGCAGGATCTGCGGATCCTTCAACAGCTTCGCGGCCGGCAGACGCGCGCCGCCGTGCGCCTCGCGCTCGGCCTGCTCCGCGGCGATCGCGCCTTCGAGAACGGTTTGCTCCTCGGCCGTCAGCCAGGAGGCATCGCGAATGCGCGACTTCAGCAGCAGCCAGCTCACACCGCACAACACGATCGAGAAGCCGCCCTCAATGAGAAACATCCATTGCCAGCCGTGCAGGCCAAGACCGCGAATCGACAACAGACTGCCCGTAATCGGACCGGACAGCACCGACGCAAGCGCGGAGCCGGAGAGAAAAACCGCCACGGCCTTGCCGCGCTCTTTCTGCGGCAGCCATTGGGTGAAGTAAAACACCACACCCGGGAAGAAGCCCGCTTCGGCGATGCCGAGCAGGAATCGCAGCACGTAGAAGGACGTATCGTTCCAGACGAACGCCATGGCCGCCGCGACCAGCCCCCACGTGCCCATGATGCGCGTCAGCCAGGCGCGCGCGCCGTACTTCTGCATCAACACGTTCGACGGCACTTCGAACAGCGCGTAGCCGACAAAAAACAACCCGCTCCCGAGGCCATAGGCGGCAGCGCCGATGCCAAGGTCCGTCTGCATGTGGGAATTGACGAAGCCGATGTTCACGCGATCGATGTAGTTCGCGATGAACATGATCAGGAAAAGCGGCAGCACGTGCCGCTTGACCTTCGAGACCGCGGACTCGAGCGGGTCAAAGGCGGCGGTGAGAGCAGATGTCAAGGTTGTCTCCAGTTCCGGCCACTGCGGCGGCCCGATCGAACGCGCCGCGGCACATTCGAGCAGGCCGGGCGATTCGGTCCTAAAATGCGTGATACGTTGTCTGATGACAGTCTACCTTGTTCCAATCATCGATTCCAACGGGGTGTTTACCCTGCCATGCAAGCTCCATATAACGGGGAGAAGCCGTCACAGCGCCACAATAGTCATTGGCATTGTAGAATCGAATTAAGACGTCTGATGACATGACAAAAGGCTGACGAGCCGTACCGGCCAGCCCCGGTCAACGAGTCATCACCGCCGACATCGGGAGCACGAGATTCAAATCGGCATCTTTCGGACAGACGCTATGATGGCTATGTCGAGGCGACACGCGACGTCGCTCGCCCACGCAACGTGTGAATTTCCAGCCGATTAGTCAATAAGCAATAGAGATGAGCAGCCTAACTGAGAAGGTGGTGGCCACCCTTTCCGATGAGATTCGCCGCGGCAGCCTGCGGCCCGGAGACCGTATCCCGACTGAAGTCGCGATGATGAAGCAGCTCTCGGTGAGCCGCTCCGTGGTCCGCGAGGCCATCTCGCGCCTGCAGGCGGCCAAAGTGGTCGAGACGCGTCACGGCATTGGCACGTTCGTTCTGGAGCCGGCCACGGAACAGTCCATGCAGCTGCCCGCCGCAGACCTCTCCAGCATGCTGGACGTGATGGCGATCATCGAATTCCGCATCGACGTCGAAGCGGCCTCAGCCGCGCTCGCGGCAGCGCGCCGCACCGAGCAGAATCTCAAACAGATTCGCACCGCACTGGAGCGCTTCGAGTCCGAACTCGAGCGCGGAAGTACCGACACAGTGGCGCACGACATCGAGTTTCATCTGCAGATCGCGCGCGCCAGCGGCAATCGCTACTTCTTCGATGTGCTCAGTCAACTCGGCCGCGCGGTGAGCCCGCGCACGCGGCTCGGCACCGCCGAGATTGCGGAGCTCGACCATATCGAAATCCTGCGCAACGTGCTCAGCGAGCATCAGATGATCTATCGGGCCATCGAACGCCAGGACGCGGACGATGCGCGCGCGGCAATGCGCATGCATCTGAGCAATAGCCGCGAAAGACTTCGGCGCGCGCACGAGTTGAGCAAGGCGAGTAGCTGAGCCGGATGCCCGGCAGCGCCAGCTAACCAGGAAGCCGGCTAAGGGGCCGGCGCGTCGCCGACGGCAGCCGGATCCTCTATCTCCAACCCCATCAAGGCCGAACTCAACGATTTGCCGTGCGCGTCGAGCGCAAGCGAACGCGTCACGCCGCCGCCGAGCGCATGGCCGAGCACAAAGTTGAATGCGGCGATGCCAGGCAGTTCGTAACGAACGACTTCGCCGCGGACCACGTCGTTCAGATGCGCCTTGACCCGTTCCACTGTCAACACCGCCCGAAGATGCTGATAGTGCTTCGCGTCATAACAGATGACGGAGATATTCAGCGTATTGCCTTTATCGCCGGTCCGCGAATGAGCCAGCTCACGTAGTTTCATATCACGCCTCCACCAGCGAGAATGCCGGCTTGACATGCTCGCGCGGCAACAATACCGATTGCACCGCGACGACTTCGCGCGCTGACTTCGTCACGCCGCCGCCGCCCGCCGGGCCGTTCGTGTAAAGCGTCTCTACCTCATTGCCGATCCGCACTGCCTGCGCCAGCGATTCTGCGCGCCCCGCGACCCGTACTCGCACTTCATAGGGCTCGGCGTGACCGGCAGCCACTGTGTCGCCATGCAATGCGTTCACACCGATCAGGTCGAAGCGTAATTCACGCGTTTCGACGCCCGTCAGGGCAAGCCTTTCCCGCACGATATCGAGTGCAAGCCGGGCACGCGCCAGCGCGCCGGGACCGCCGTATGAAATCTGCCCTTCGCCGATATAGCCGTCGAAGTAAGCGACCGACACCTTCAACGTATCGGTACGCGGCGTACCGCGCCCGCCGCTCACGCGAATGCGATCCGGCGCTTCCTGCACGACACGCACCTGCGTGAAATCGGCGACCACGTCCGGTTGCAGATAACGCTGCGGATCGTGAATCTCATACATCAGTTGCTCTTTGCAGGTTGCCTCGGTTACACGGCCACCGGCCTCCGGAAGCTTGGTGATAACCACCGTGCCGTCCGGCGCAACTTCGGCGATTGGGAAGCCGAGCCTCGCGAGATTGGGCACGTCCTTGAAACCCGGATCGGCGAAATATCCGCCGGTGATTTGTCCCGCGCATTCGAGCAGATGGCCGGTCACGGTCGCCTGGCCGAGTGTCTGCCAGTCGTCCATCTGCCAGCCGAACTCGTGGATCAGTGGCGCGACGAACAACGACGGATCGGCGACACGCCCGGTCAGGACGATTTGCGCGCCCGCGGCAAGTGCCTCGACAATCGCCGCCGCGCCGAGATAGGCGTTCGCGGATACAAGGCGATCACGGTACGAAGCAACACTTTCGCCCGACTCCTCAAAACAGAAATTGCCCTGCCGCACGACGTCGAGTACATCGTCCCCGGCAACAGCGGCGATCTTCACGCCGCCGAGACCGAGCGAGCGTGCGATCCCGGCAGTCTTTCGCGCCGCCGCAAGCGGGTTGGCCGCGCCCATGTTCGAAATGATCCGCACGCTCTTGCCCGATGCACGCATGGCTGCGGGAAGCACGGCCGCCATGCGCGTCTCGAGCAACGGGTCGTAGCCGAGCTCAGGATCTTTGCTGCGCGCCTGCTGCGCGATCGCAATGGTGCGTTCGGCGAGGCACTCGAACACGAGGTAATCGAGCGCGCCGTGTTCCGCCAGTTCGACCGCGGGTTCAATACGGTCGCCGGAATATCCCGCACCCGCGCCGATTCGAACCGGCTGCCTATGTGGAGTCGCTATCATGCTGGTCGCTTCCATTCAGTCAAACAGTCAAACTCACAACGAGAATATCCCCAGCACGACGCAGGCGATCGTCATGACGATCGACGCGCCGAACAGCAGGGGGAACGTGAATTTCTGGTGATCGGCGAGATCGATACCGCACAGGCCGACCACGAGGAAAGTCGCCGGCGTCAGCGGGCTGACCGGAAAGCCAGTGGTCATCTGGCCAAGCAGCGCGGCCTGGCCGACATGCACGGCGGGCACGCCGAGTTGACCAGCCACTTCGGCAATCACCGGCAATACACCGAAGTAAAACGAGTCTGGATCGAACAACATGCTCAGCGGCATCGACACCAACCCGAGCGCGACGGGAATGTGGCCCGCCATGGCGGGCGGCACGAAGCCGACTGCTGCCTGCGCCATTGCCTTCAGCATGCCGCTGCCCTGCATCACGCCGGTGAACACACCGGCCGCCAGCAGAATGCCGGCCATCATCAACGCGGCGCGTGCGTGAGCGTCGATCCGCTTACGCTGCATGTCGACGTTCGGATAGTTCACCATCAACGCGATACAGAGTCCGACCATGAACATGATGGCCGGCGGAATCTTCTCGCCCATCACGACCATCGTGCCGAGTACAACGAGCGTCAGGACGATGTTGAACCAGAAATTTTTCGGCCGGCGCAAGGCTTGCTCTTCGGGCGTCAACTCGCGTTTTGGCATCGGCGCGGAACCGTTCGCGGCGGTGAGGCCGAGCCGCTTTTCCTCGCGCCGCCCAAGCCAGAACGCTACGCTGAAGACGAACACCAGGCCGATCAGTTGCACGGGAATCAGCGGATTGAACAACGCCGAAATCGGCAGATGCAGCGAGGCCGACGCGCGGATCATTGGTCCTGTCCACGGCAGAAAATTGATGCCGGCGGCCATCGAAACGGCTGCGGCCAGCACGCGCCGGTCCATCTTCAAACGATCGTAGAGCGGCAGCATCGCGGGAATCGTGACGAGAAAGCACACCGCGCCGGAACCGTCGAGGTGAATCAGCAGCGCAAGCAACGTGGTGCCCATCACGATCCGTGTGGGCCGCGTGCCAACCGCGCGCAGAATGCGGTCGATGATCGGATCGAGCGTGCCGGCATCGGTAATCGTGCCGAAGTAAAGAATCGCAAACACGAACATGCCGACAACGGGCGCGAGGCTCTTGAGCCCGTCGATCACGAATTTGCTTGTCTGAAAACCGAACCCGCCGATCAGCGACGCGGCGAGCGGCACGATGATGAGCGCCACCAGTGGCGACATCCGTTTCGACAGAATCGCGCCGAGTAGCACGACGATGGTGGCTAGCCCCAGCAATGGCAGCATGTCCTTGTCTCCGATGTTGTTTTTTACTGTGATCCAGCGTAAGTTCGAGGCGGCGATAAATCAATTGAAATGAATTGATCGCAGCTATTACAAACCATCATGGATCTGAACCTTCGGGACATTCGCGCATTTATCGCCGTGGCGCAAACCGGCAGTTTCACGCGCGCGGCCACGCGCCTGCATCTCTCCCAACCGGCCTTGACGGTCCAAATACGGCGCCTCGAGGAGACGGTCGGCCTGCGTCTGTTCGATCGCAACAGCCGCAACGTCGCGCTCACGCCGACCGGCCGCGAACTGCTGCCGCTGTTGCAAAAGTCCCTGCATGACATGGAGCACGTGCTGATCGACGCGCGCGCGCTCGGCGAGGGATCGAGCGGCACGGTGCGGATCGCGTGCTTGCCGACTTTCGCGGCGAGCGTATTGCCGGAACTCGTGCAGGACCTGAAGAAGACCGTTCCGCGCGTGAGCTTTCATGTGCGCGACGTGGTCGCCAGCATGGTCAACACGCTGGTGCGCAACGAGGAGGTGGACATCGGCCTGACCGGCGGCGAACTGGGCGACGCCGGCTTCGAGGTGCTGCATGCGGGCATCGACCGGCTGGTGGCGGTATTTCCGAAGCGCCATGCGCTGGCGCGCCGCAAGCGCATCACGCTGGCTGACCTGGCCAGTGTCCCGCTCGTACTCACCGCGCAGGGCACGAGCGTGCGGGCGGTAGTCGACAACGCTTTTGCCGACGCGCAGGCCATGCCGGAGATCGCGTGCGAGCCGACCTACATGATGAGCGCAGTCGCGATGGTGCGCGCGGGGCTCGGTGTGACGATCCTGCCGGCGTCGGCCCGCGAAGTCAGAGCGGAACCTGAACTGATCGTGCGCCCCATCGACGATCCGGCGTTCACCCGCCCTATCGCTCTTATCAAGAAGCGAGGCAAGACCCTGCCGCCTGTCACGGAAACCTTCGTTGCAGTGCTGATCGAAAAGCTCGGCAGGATTGCAACGGCCGGGCAGGCTTGAGATTACGCGGATTCAATGATTCAATCGACAACGCAACCGGAAAGAGAAAAAGTCTAGCGCCGCATGCCGGATAAAACGGCCACACTGGGGAGTCAGGCACGTGCCGAAAGGACAGGTTCTTACCTTGCGCTACCGGTTGGGCAGACGGTTAGCCCGGACCCGAAAATCAATTTCGTGGGCAATCGGCGAGCACCCCTTTCTGGCAGGCCTATCCGGCATGGTCGCAGCCACCGTCATGGCCGCGCTGACTTTCCTCGCGCTCTACAACAGCCGTGAAGACGAATTCCGCCATGCCGTGGAAAATTCGCGCAACCTCGTCGCGATCATCAGCGGCGACCTTGCGCGCAGTGTCACCCGCAATGACCTGTCGTTGCGCGGCGTGGTGGCGGACGCCGAGCGCCCGGAAACATGGACCCTGTCGCCCTACTTGCGCCAGCGCGTCCTGTTCGATCGCGGACTGGCCTCGCCGATCACGGGCGACGCCTACGTTCTCGATGCACAAGGCCATGTCAAAGCGTCCATGAGCGGAAGCGCTTACCCAGGCCTGTCGTTCTCGAATCGTGACTACTTCACCGTGCAGAAGAACAACCCCGCGGCGGGTCTCTACATGTCGAATCCCTATTCGTCGCAAGCCGGCAACGGCGCGTTGGCCCTGGCGCTAACAAGGCGCATCGATGCACCTGACGGCACGTTCGACGGTATCGCGATGGTCAGCATACGGATCGAATACTTCGAACATCTGCTCGACAACATCGATCTCGGGCCCAACGGCGGCGGCGTTATCGTGCTCGACAACGGTACGCTCATCGCCAGCCGGCCCACTGCGCGCCGCGGCATCGGCTCGAACTATGCGCACACGTCAAACTTTGCGAGCATTGCAAGCCATCCGTCCGGCAGCTTCGTGTCGGACGGCTCTCTGGATGGCGTCTCGCGCTTGTACACCTACGCACACGTGCCGGGCACGCCGCTGATAGTCGGCATCGCGCCGGCTGTGGAAGATGTGCTGGCCGACTGGCGCAAACGCAACATGCTCGCGGGCGCGATGACCGTGCTGTTCGGCGGCGCCTACGTGATGGTGTCGTGGCTATTCGCCTTTGCGCTGCGAGACAAGGCGCGCGCCGAAGCCGAATTGCAACGCATCGCCGCAACCGATGCGCTGACCGGCCTAAACAACCGCCGCGCGTTCGACCGGCGGCTCGCGCAGGAATGGCGGCGAGCGCAGCGCGAGCAGACACCGCTCTCGCTGCTCTTCATCGACATCGATCACTTCAAGCGCTTCAACGACACCTACGGCCATGCAACGGGCGACGAGGTGTTGACCGTGGTGGCCGAGCGCATCATGTCGGGCACGCGGCGCGCGGTGGATCTGGCGGCGCGCTATGGCGGCGAAGAGTTCGCGGTGGTGCTGCCGAATACGTCGCTTGAAGGGGCGATCAAGGTGGCCGAAAAAATCCGCAAGCGCGTCGAATCAGCCGCGCTTGCACACGAGGATACGCAGAGCGGACATGTGACGATCAGCGTGGGCTGCGCGTCATGCAAGCCGCCTGAGGGTGGTAACGCGGCCGCTCTGCTTGCCGCGGCGGATGTCCAGTTGTATGCCGCAAAAGCCGGCGGCCGCAACCGCGTGGCATGGCAGGCAAACGCCGCGCAATCCGCGGCTTAAATATCGAAGAAACCCATATCGGCGCCGCGTGATCACGCGAACCCCTGATTACCTATCGCGCATTTTCTTTCAATTTCAAATAGAACCCGATTCGCCTTGCTATTCGTCTGATTTAATCGAGGAGACGCACGCTAGTATTTACACCGCGTGGGCGCGAGGAAACGTTCGCACGTATTTTCCAAAAAACGTCGAAAACCAAAAAATGATAATCAGCCAATTTCGAATGCTCGTGGTGGCTGCGGCCTCGGTCGCCACGATTGCTCCGGCGTATGCAGGGTTAGGCGGCGCACCGACCTACCCCGTGACCGCCAGCAGCACCAGCGCAGGGGCGGCCAGCCAGGGCGGCGCTGCAGTGGCCCGCTTTGCCGCCAGCGGCAATGCGGCTTCGTCCACTTACACCGTGAGTCAGACCACGCTTGCGTCGGGCACAGTCGTGAACGAGTACATCACGGCAGGCAACACCGTGTTCGCGTTGAGCTGGGAAGGTCCGACCATGCCGCCGCTCAACACGCTGCTCGCCACTTACTTCCCCTCTTACGTGCAGGCGCTCACCGACGCGCACACAGCGCAAGGCGGCGGCTATGGCTCGGCGGTCGTGCGTCAGTCAGCTCTGGTGGTTGAAACGGGCGGGCATATGGGCGCCTTCGTGGGTCGAGCCTATCTGCCGCAAGCGTTGCCGCAAGGCGTGAGCGCTGACGACATCAAGTAAGTCTTCAAAAATCAATCGAGAGAATAAAAGTGCGCAAAATCGCATGGATCATTGCTGCAGCGCTCGGCCTGAGTCTGGCTGGCTGCGGCGGGGGCGGGGGTAGCAACAGTGGAACCAACAGCAACACATCGATAAACGCACCGGGCAGCAATTCGCCGGCGACGCCGAGCACAACGAGTTCTTCGTCCAACGTGCTCGCGGTGGACGCGTCGGCGGTGCCTACTGCGGTCGGTCCCGGTAATACGATAGCCGTGACGGTCAGCAAAACGGGCATCCACAATCAGCCCATGGTCAGCGTCACGATCTGCGCCCCGGGATCCAGCGCCGGCACCAGTTGCGCGACGATCCCGAACGTGATTGTCGATACCGAATCG
This sequence comes from Paraburkholderia sediminicola, assembly GCF_902859805.1. Taxonomy (GTDB): domain Bacteria; phylum Pseudomonadota; class Gammaproteobacteria; order Burkholderiales; family Burkholderiaceae; genus Paraburkholderia; species Paraburkholderia sediminicola. Next base: position 744,847 of record NZ_CADIKC010000001.1, read on the forward strand.
TTCGGGCTGCGCCTCGTACGCTCAGCCATTCCGGCCGCCACCTTCAGCGCGCTGACAGCGGAAAACGCCGTGCCGAGCGGTCTCCCGCTCGCCGAATGCGCATTGTTCGGCAGCGGCTATGCATGGGGTTCCGTCCATCTTGCGGACATTGAGATGTCGGGTGAGATTGCCTCGAGCGTGCCGATCCACGTGATCGGCGATTCGGACCTGACCGTGGCCGCGCCGACCGAGTGCCAGGTTGGCCGCGCACTGACCACCACGGCCGATCTCGGCGCAAACGGCATTCTCGGCATCGGTGTGAGCCCGAATGACTGCGGCTCGGCCTGCGCGAATGCGGCGGTGTCGACGTTCTACTACACCAACGCCGGTGTGGCCACCTCGGTCGCCGTAACCGGACAGATCACCAATCCGGTCACAAAGTTCGCGCTGGATAACAACGGTGTGATTCTGGAAATGGCGCAGGTTTCCGACAGCGGCAGCGCAACGGCTCAGGGTACGCTGGTGTTCGGGATCGACACGCAGACCAACAATACGTTGTCTGGCACGGGCGCCACGCTGATCAGGACGGACGGGAACGGCGACTTCGCGTCGATCTACGGCGGCTCCACGCTGACGAAGACGTTCTTCGACTCCGGATCGACGGTGCTGTTCTTCCCCGACCTGACGATCCCGATTGATAGCGCGACCGGCTACTACATCCCGACGGCCACGGTGGGGCGGACGTCGACGCTGGTGGCAACCAGTCCGGCGAGTGTCTCACTCGGCTTCAATATCGCGAACGGGGCGACACTGAACGCGTCGGGGAATTCCGCGTTCAATAACCTCGGCATTTATATGTCGCGGCAGTTCGACTTCGGCATGCCGTTCTTCTACGGCCGGCACGTGTACTACGGCATTTCGGGCAAGTCGTCCACGGGTGGGGGTACGGGGCCTTATGTGGCGTATGTTTCGAGTTGAGGGGTAGTGGTTCTGCAAGCAAACCCGGCCTGAGCGCCGGGTTTATTTCTGGTGGCGTCGATCGTGTTGATGCTGCTGGTGTTTCACGCTTCGGGGGAGGAAAGTCGCACCCCCCATCCACCGCCCAGCCGCGAAAATTCGTAGCTTTGTTGATTTTCTGGTGGCGGCGCCGGCAACCTGGTGGATCCTTGCATTACGGAGCTCACCAGGAAGGCACCCCTCATGCAATCCCACGACGACGACCTCACCCATTTCGCAGCACACGGCGCGGCCCCACTGCCGGTCTCTAACGACCACAGCTATGTCGAGCACAATGGCGCGCGAATCTGGTACGCGTCATATGGAACCGGCAAACCGGTAATCCTGCTGCACGGCGGTCTGGGGCACAGCGGCAACTGGAGCTACCAGGTCCCGGCGCTAGTTGGCTCGGGGTATCGCGTGATAGTCGTCGACAGTCGCGGCCACGGTCGCAGCACCCGCGATGCGCGTCCCTATATGTACGAGCTGATGGCCTCCGACGTTGTGGCCGTAATGGACACGCTCCAACTCGAGCGCGCCGCGATAGCCGGTTGGAGCGACGGCGCGTGCGTCGCTCTGGTGCTGGGCCGCCAGGTCCCGGAGCGGGTTGCAGGCGTGTTTTTCTTCGGCTGCAACATGGACCCGAGCGGGACGAAGGAATTCGTGCCGACGCCGATTATCGATCGCTGCTTCGGACGTCACGCCAAAGACTACGCGCAACTCTCGGCAACGCCGGACGACTTCGATGCATTTGTCGGCGCGGTCAGCGAAATGATGCGAACCCAGCCGAACTACTCCGCGCACGATCTGGCCGGGATTCGAGTGCCGGTTGCGATCGTCCAGAGCGAGCACGACGAATTCATCAAGCCGGAACACGCCGACTATCTCGCGCGCACCATTCCCGGCGCGAAGTTGATTCTTTTGCCTGGCGTGAGCCATTTCGCCCCGCTGCAACGGCCGGACGAATTCAACCGCGTGTTGTTGGCGTTTCTCGGCCATATCCCTTCCTGAACAGAACGATCACGGGCGGAACCTCGCTCCGCCCCGAATACGCCCTGCCCCACTATTTGGCCGATCCGCCAAAATTTCACGATGTGGCATGAGCCCTTGCTTCGTAAAAAATCGTGGTGCGTGGCACAAATTCGCCATTTCGCAATGTCGCCCCACGTTGCACATCGTAAAATGATGACGATAAACCTTTATTTTTAAACGATATTTTTTGATCTATCGAACCGTCTAACAACCCCTTGCGCCAAGACCCGCTGACGTAGACTCTTTTACAAGAGCCGGCGCTTCATGTGGTGCAGCGAAATAGACGGGACGAAAACGCAGTGGCAGTGTGTCCCCGCTCCATGCATGAAGCCGCCGCGGCGCAGCGGTTTTTAAATGGCAATTGGGAGACTAAAAATGAAAGGCTTTCGCTTTGGATCGACCCAGGGAGCGTTCTACATTTTGCCGGGCCAAGGGGGTTGGGAGGCAACCTACGGCAACGAGACGCTCGGTGAATTTTCCAGCCCGCAACAGGCCGCCGATGAAGTCGCGCGCGGCCTGACCTGCCCGCAACTGACGGAAGTGGACACGTCGACGCTCGAGATTCCTGAAAAGCTCAGCGAGTGGGAAATCGTTCACGTGTGAGGGCAGGCATGACCGCCACTCACGTATGCCTAGAAACGACGATGGCGCTCCTCGGGAGCGCCATCATCTTGTTTGCTTCTTACTTCAGTGCCTGCTTCGGTACTTTGAGGAACGGCCTCAGTACTACCTCATTCAGCACGTCATTCCGACCATCAAGCGACCGCGTCCACAATCTTGTTCAGCGTGGCGCTCGGGCGCATGGCCTTGCTCGTCAGTTCGACATTCGGACGGTAGTAACCGCCGATATCCACCGGCTTGCCTTGCGCTGCACCCAGCTCTTCGATGATCTTCGCTTCGTTCTCGGCCATCGCCTTCGCCACGCCGGCGAACTGCGCCTGCAAGGCAGCGTCGTCGGTTTGCGCGGCCAGAGCTTCCGCCCAGTACATCGCCAGGTAGAAGTGGCTGCCGCGGTTGTCGATACCGCCGATCTTGCGCGCCGGCGACTTGTCGTTGTCGAGGAACTTGCCCGTTGCCTGATCCAGCGTCTTCGCCAGAACCTGCGCCTTCGGGTTGTGATACGCGCCGCTCAGGTGTTCGAGGGACGCCGCCAACGCCAGGAATTCGCCGAGCGAATCCCAACGCAGGAAACCTTCTTCGACCAGTTGCTGAACGTGCTTCGGCGCCGAACCGCCCGCGCCCGTTTCGAACATGCCGCCACCGGCCATCAGCGGGACGATCGAGAGCATCTTCGCGCTGGTGCCCAGTTCCATGATCGGGAACAGGTCGGTCAGGTAATCGCGCAGCACGTTGCCGGTAACCGAGATCGTGTCCTTGCCGGCGCGGATGCGCTCGATCGAGAACTTCGTCGCTTCGACCGGCGTCATGACGCGGATATCCAGACCGCTGGTGTCGTGGTCCTTCAGATATTGCTCGACCTTCTTGATGATCTGGGCGTCGTGCGCGCGCGCTGCGTCCAGCCAGAAAATAGCCGGCGTGTTGGTGGCGCGTGCGCGGTTCACCGCGAGCTTGACCCAATCCTGGACCGGTGCATCTTTGGTCTGGCACATGCGCCAGATGTCACCCGCCTCAACCGCCTGCTCGATCAGCACCGTACCGGCTGCGTCGCTCACGCGAACCACGCCGTTTGCCGGGATCTGGAACGTCTTGTCGTGTGAACCGTATTCTTCAGCAGCTTGCGCCATCAGGCCGACGTTCGGCACCGTGCCCATGGTGACCGGATCGAACGCGCCATTCTTCTTGCAGTCTTCGATCACAGCCTGGTAGACGCCGGCGTAGCAACGGTCCGGAATCACCGCTTTGGCGTCGTGCAGTGCGCCGTCCGCACCCCACATCTTGCCCGATTCGCGAATCATGGCCGGCATGGAAGCGTCGACGATCACGTCGCTCGGCACGTGCAGGCTGGTGATGCCCTTGTCCGAGTTGACCATGGCCAGTTGCGGACGTTGCGCGTATTGAGCCTTGATGTCGGCTTCAATCGATTCACGCGTTTCAGTCGGCAAATCCTTCAGGCGCGCGTACAGATCGCCGATACCGTTGTTCGGGTTGAAGCCGGCTTGCGCCAACGCGTCAGCGTGCTTGGTCAGCACATCTTTGTAGAACACCGAGACCACGTGACCGAAGATGATCGGATCCGACACCTTCATCATGGTGGCCTTCAGGTGCACCGAGAACAGCACGCCCTTGCTCTTCGCATCAGCGATTTCTGCTTCGATAAAGCTGCGCAGCGCGTTCTTGCTCAGAACCGAAGCGTCGATGATCTCGCCCGCTTGCACGGCCGTCTTTTCTTTCAGGACTTTCGCCGAACCGTCGGCGGCGATCAGTTCAATCTTCACGGCGCCGGCCGCTGCGATCAGCGCCGATTTTTCGCTGCCGTAGAAATCGCCGCCGCTCATGTGCGCCACGTGCGACTTCGAGTCCGCGCTCCACGCGCCCATCTTGTGCGGGTGCTTGCGCGCGTAGTTCTTCACCGACAACGGCGCGCGGCGGTCCGAATTGCCTTCGCGCAGCACCGGGTTCACCGCGCTGCCCTTGATCTTGTCGTAGCGGGCCTTAACGTCTTTTTCAGTGTCGGTATTCGCCACGTCCGGGTACGGCGGCAGCTTGAAACCCTGATCGCGCAACTCGGTAATCGCGGCCTTCAGCTGCGGCACCGATGCGCTGATGTTCGGCAGCTTGATGATGTTCGCTTCCGGACGCGTGGTGAGTCCACCCAGTTCCGCCAGATCGTCGGAACCCTTCTGTTCCGCGGTCAGGTAGTCCGGAAATGCAGCGATGATCCGGCCGGCGAGCGAGATATCGCGCGTTTCAACGATCACGTCGGACGAGCGCGTGAACGCCTTGACGATCGGCAGCAGCGAATAAGTCGCCAGAGCAGGTGCTTCGTCGGTCAGGGTGTAGATGATCTTCGGCGATGTGGACATGTTTGATGCTTTGCTAGGTGAAGTGTTAGACAGAGCGTTGGTGGCGCTGAGCCACAAGGTGGCGACAGAGCAGCAAGAACGCAGCGCGACCCACGGCACTACTTTTTACGGCACGGACGTGAGTATATGCGTGTTTTCCAGTACTCGCTGCTAAACAAACATGCCGCCGCCACATCCCGTACAGGGCCAAGCCCCGCCAGATAAGGCTTTTAGCCGATTGCCCTATGTCTTAAGACAGATGTCTTATAGATGACTTACCGTTTGAAATTAGAGATTGTTAATGCGAATCAGATGCATTAACATTCGTAAGCTTTGCAGGTTGAACCGTCCGCTTAATTACCACTCGCTCGATCGACGCCATCCCGCATCTTTTCGGTGCGCGGCGTCGTGCTGCCAAATTCAAACAACATGCAGAATTCATTTGTCGCGGGACGCCCAGCGCGCCCAGGCTTTTTGCGCGGCCACCGCCGTACGCCTTCACTACTCAGTGCAGGGCTCTTCGTCAGCGTCGGCTTATCGTTGTCGACTTTGTCATCCTCGGGATGGGCGCAGGTTGCGGCAAGCGACACAGCCGCCACCCTGCCTGCGGTAAGTGTGTCGGCATCGAAAGACACGACCGTCGCGCAGGCCGACACCGTCAGCGCCGGCGCGCTAGGCTCGCGCAAGCAGGTGGACACGCCGTTTTCAACGCGCGTGGTGACGAGCGACGAAGCGCAGGACCTGATGGCGGCAACCGCCAACGATCTGTTCAAGTACGACCCGGCGGTATCGGCGATCAGCGAAAACGGAATTAGCGAAAACTCCACGTTCACCGTGCGCGGCATGCCGATCGACACGCTGAACAGCATCAAGGTGGATGGCCAGACCTTCCCCTCGTGGGACACCGATCTCTCGCTCGAACCGTTCGAGCAGGTCGAATTGCTCAAGGGCCTGTCCGGCTTCATGTACGGATTTGGTTCGCCGGGCGGCATCGTCAACTACGTGCTGAAGCGCCCGACCGGCACCCCCTACCGCAGCATCTCGATCGGCTACAAATCGGCCGGCGTGTTCAGCGAGGCGGTCGATCTGGGTGGCCGTTTTGGCAATGACAATCGCTTCGGCTACCGCCTGAACCTCGTCAACGAAGACGGCAACACCGCTGAAGACCACGGCCACATCCGCCGCCAGGTCGCCTCGCTTGCGTTCGACTTCCGCATTACGCCGGACCTGACCTTTACCGCCGACGCCTTCTATCAGAAGCGCAAAACCAACGGCACGCTATTCGGACTGATGTTCGGCAGCGGACTCAGCATTCCTGACGCAAGCACCGTCACCCATGCGCTCACGCAACCGCAGAATTACTACCAGACCGAAATGGCCTCGTTCGGCACAGGTCTGGATTACCGCCTTTCCGAGAACTGGCACGCGAGCGTGAAGTACCGTTTCGCGAAGGAAAACCGCACCAATTCGGACAGCTTCCTGTATGTCACCGACAGCGCAGGCAACTACTCGAACACGCTGTATGCGGCGATGACGCGTTACTTCTACCAGAACGTCGACGCGATGGTGCAAGGCAAATTCAACACCGGCGGCATCAAGCACGACGTCGTGGTCGGCGCTGGTTTCCAGACGCAAACCAGCGAGTACAGCAACAGCGAAGGCTGGAATAACGGCTACTTCCTCGGCAACGGCAATCTGTACAACAGCACGCTGTTGACCAACGACGAAGTCAGCATCGGCTCGGACCTCTATCGTCAGCAGCGCACCACGCAGGCCGCCGTGTACGCGAGCGATACGGTGCAGCTCACGTCGCGTCTTTCCGCCCTGGTCGGCGTGCGTTACACGCAATACCGCGAGCACGTGTACAACACGAGCGGTGCCGTATCGTCGCAATACAGCGCGGACCCGGTCACGCCGACCTTCGCGCTGATGTTCAAGACCGACCCGTATTCGACGGTGTATGCAAGCTATGTCGAATCGTTGGAACAGGGCGGCGCGGCATCGAACACCAACCTCAATTACCCGGACACGTTCGGCCCGCTGAAGAGCAAGCAGTACGAAGTCGGCTTCAAGACGGACCATAGCAAGTGGGGCGCCAATCTTGCGCTGTTCCGGGTCGATCAGGGCTACAACTACACGAACTCGGCCAACATCTTCGTGCAGGATGGTACGAAGCGCTATACCGGCGTCGATGCAAGCGGCTGGCTTGCGCTGACGAGCGAATGGCGCGTGATGGGCGGCGTGATGTGGCTCGACACGAAGGCGGTGGATGTGGACGACGCCAGCGTCGAAGGCAAGCGCGTGTATGGCGCACCGAGATTCACCGTGACAGGCCGGATCGAATACAACCCGTCCTATCTGCGTCCGCTGACACTGGCGTTCGGCGGCAAGTACGTCGGCAACCAGGCGGTCGATGCGGCCAACACGCAGTTCGTGCCGGCTTATGTCACGTACGATCTGAGCGGTCGCTACGAGACGAAAATCGCCGGCAAGGATGTGACGTTCCGTGCGGGGATCAACAATCTGTTCAATCGCCGCTACTGGACCACGGCGTGGGGCTACTACGTGGCGCCTTCGCCGACACGGACTGCCGTGGCGAGCGCTACGTTGCAGTTCTAAGCATTACGTACGAACGGAGGCGCGCCCGCAGCGGCAGCGGGGGCGCGCCTCCTCGTCAGTTCGCCGGGGGCGTTCCAAGCATCGCGGGAATCTCGGCAACGAGCGCATCGATCGCGCAGCGCGTCTTCAACGCGAGATACCGGCTCTTCGGCCACACAACGTGGATCTCCTGCGAAGGTCGAAAACAATTCTCCATCACGGTCTGCAACTGACCTGTTGCCTCAAAACGCGCGAGCAGCCAGCTCGGCAGCCACGCCAGCCCGAAGCCCGCAAGCGCGGCATCCACGATCCCCTGCATATCGTCAAAGCTAAGCTGCGGCACGACATCCGCGCGGCGGATTTGCCCATCGATATCGAGCACATTCCAGGGCTCGATAACCCCGCTGCGTGAATAAGCAATGATCGTGTGCCCGTGGAACTCAGCCACACGGCCTGGCGTGCCGCAGCGCGCCAGATACGCCGGCGCGGCGCCAATACTTGCGTACTGAACACCGAGCCGCCGCGCCGCGAGACTCACGCTGTCGACCAGTGGACCAATCCGCACGACGAGATCGAAGCCCTCTTCCACGACATCCACAAAGCGGTCCGTGACCGAAATGTCGATCTTCAATTGCGGATGCCGGCGCGCAAGCCCGAGCAGCACCGGCGCAACACAATGATGGCCGAAGGCTTGCGGCACGCTTACCCGCAGACGTCCTTTCGGTTCCCGTCGCCCCGAGTCCAGATCGGCTTCGGCGGCCTCGAGTTCGGCCAGCGCGCGCACGCAACGGTCGTAATACGCTTGCCCGGCCTCGGTGAGACTCTGGCTGCGCGTGGTGCGATTGAGCAGACGCACGCCGAGACGCTTTTCGAGCCGCACGATGACCTTGCCGACCGCCGAGCGTGTCAGGTCCATGCGTTCGGCTGCCAACGCGAAACTGCCAGTCTCAACCACACGCACGAACGTTGTCACGCCGTCGAGAATGTCGCTCATATCCTCACCTTATTGGTTCCATGAAGGACGCATTTCCGGGATTTATATGCGTCAATCGGGACTTAAATTCCCTCTATATTACACAGTCCATGGTGACCAAAGCCATCGACTATCGAGGTGAATTCCTATGTCCAGGTCCAGAAACGCGCCGCCGTCCTACAACGAAGATTCCCAGGCAGTTATCGCGGAAGAACATCCATCGAGCTTGTCGGATACGCGGGCAGCAGACGCCCCTTTAAGCGACGCCGTGCAGTCGACGACTCGCCTCTCCATCAGCAAGAACACCTTGGCGTTGGGCGCCGTGTGCCTCGCTTCGCTGATGTTCGGCCTCGAGATCTCCAGCGTGCCGGTGATCCTGCCGACGCTCGAGCGCGTCCTGCACGGTGACTTCAAGGGCATGCAATGGATCATGAATGCCTACACACTCGGCGTGACGACTGTGCTGATGGCAACCGGCGCGCTGGCGGACCGATTCGGCCGCAGACGTATTTTCGTCATCGGGATCGCGTTGTTCGGCCTGACCTCGCTGATCTGCGGTTTCGCGCAGAGCGTGCCGACGTTGATCGTCGCGCGCCTGCTGCAAGGCGCGAGTGGCGGCGCGATGCTGATATGCCAGGTCGCGGTGCTCTCGCATCAATTTAGCGAGGGACCTGAGCGCGTCCGGGCCTTCAGCGCGTGGGGCATTATTCTCGGCATCGGGCTTGGTTTCGGACCGATCATCGGCGGAATGATCGTCGCGGTGTCGGGATGGCAATGGGTCTTCTGGATTCACGCGCTGCTTGCCGCCGTCACGTTGACGCTCGTTTTCGGCGGCGTCCAGGAGTCACGCGATCCGCACGCGCACACGCTCGATGTGGCCGGCATCGTCACGCTTTCGCTGGCGGTGTTCGGCCTCACGTACTACATCACACAGGGATCGGACCTTGGTTTTGCGAGTCTTCGCGCGATCCTGATTCTGGTGGCCACGGCCGTCGCCTTTGTGGCTTTTCTATGCGCTGAGCGACTCAGTGCGCGCCCGATGTTCGACTTCTCCGTATTCCGGATCCGGAAATTTTCCGGCGCGTTGATGGGTTCTGCGGGGATGAACTTCAGCTTCTGGCCGTTCATGATCTATCTGCCGATCTACTTCCAGATCGGCCTCGGCTACGACAGCGTCAACGCCGGTCTTGCGCTGCTCGCATACACGCTGCCGACGCTGTTATTTCCGCCGCTCGGCGAACGTCTTGCGCTGCGTTATGGATCGGGAATCGCGATACCTGCCGGCTTGTTTACGATCGGTCTCGGCTTCATGTTGATGAAATACGGCAGTAACGTTCCGCATCCCGGCGTGTGGACCATGTTGCCGGGGTGCATCCTCGCCGGCGCCGGTCTCGGCCTCACCAACACGCCTGTCACCAATACGACGACCGGTGCGGTGCCGGCGGAGCGGGCGGGCATGGCGTCCGGGATCGATATGAGCGCGCGCATGATTACGCTTGCGATCAACATCGCGTTGATGGGGGCGCTCCTGGTCGGCGGCATCCTCGTCAATCTGAGGGCGAGACTTCCTGCGACGCTCGACACCGCCCCACTCGGACGACTGGCGGAGAAGATCGCCGCTGGAGACGTCGAAGCGGTCAGACAGGGAATCCCTGCACTCGCCACACTCGACCCATCCGGTGCAGCCGTTCACGCAGCGCTAATAGACGGCTTTGGCTGGGTGATGCTCTATGGCGGCCTCGGAGTCTGGGTACTCGCCGCGCTGAGTTTTGTGATTTCGGGCAGTGCTTCGAGAAGGCTGAGAAAAATAGAAACGGCCCCGGCGCGGCAGTCCGTTCGATGCGACTCCTGCTAGATGCCAACGGCCAATCGACGTTCGATGCGCATTTTTTATTGCCGACGCGCGCGGCCGCTGCAGAACATGGCTTTAGCCACGCCGCGATTGCCGGCGTCCAGGCAGGCGGCGCAATGCCGCTCGGCGTCGCGCACCATGAAATGCACCTGCGTCTGCGAGACGTCGAGCGCGCGTGCTGTGCTTTGCAGCGTCTCCTCGCGCAAGCGAACCATCTCGAACGCCGCACGGCTGCGCGGCGGCAGTTGTTCGAGCGCGTTGTAGACGTGTTGCAGCGTGTCGCGGGCGAGTAATGCCGCTTCGGGCGACGGTTCCGGCGAAGGCACGTGCAGGCCGTCGTCTTCGTCGGTGTGATACGCGCTCTCCAGGCTCTGGCGGCGGAACGCATCGATCGACGCATTGCGCACCATGCGGGTCACGTAGGCTACGGGTTGCCGTACAGCATCCTGATTCGGAAAATCGACGAGCTTGATAAAGACGTCGTGAACCACGTCTTCTGCGAGACTCGCGCAACCCACGACGCCGCGCGCCAGATCGACAAGCATCGGCCGGTTGGCGATCAGCAGGTCGAGCAGCGTGCCCGTCTCCCAATCGACGCAGCGCGGCTGGTTGCGCGCGCGCCGCGAAGCGGGAGGGCGCGTAACGCCGGCGCTGAGAACGGACTTCGCCATTGTTGTGGAAGACTCGCCCCGCATGACCGCCTCAGCCATAGATTCGCTCCGCATTTCTCAAGGAAGAGCATCAATCTAACGTAAACGCGAATCATTCTCAATCATGAATTGGAGCGCTCTGCCCCTTGCAACGCTCAGCGCAACCGCAAAGCGGTTTTGCATTTCCACAAAGCCACAAGGCTCAGGGCGCCGAGAAAGGCCAGGTACAACGCAGGTGAAAGCTTGTTGCCGGTGAGTTGAATCAGCGAATCAACTATCAACGGCGCGAACCCGCCGAAGACGGTGACACCAATGTTGTAGCTGACTGCCATGCCGGTAGCGCGTGTTTCTTTCGGAAAGGCGTCTGCCATCAACGCGGGCAGCGCGCCAAAATACACTGCTTTCAGCAGACCGATCCACGCCATCATTGCCATTAACGCGCCCAGGTTCGGATGACGGATCAATGCGGCGAACACCGGATAGATCGACAACGTGAAGATCACGCCAGAGGCCGCCATCAAGCGAATTCGGCCCACCCGATCGGACAGGAGACCGATGAACGGTGGTACGAACATCAGAATTGCCCCCGTCAACACGGTCGCGGTGAATCCGAAGTTCGCCGGCATATGGAGCTGCTTGACCGCATAGGTCGGGATATAAAGAATCACGTAGCTCGTGCCGGTCGACACGGCCAACACACCGATCGAGAGCAGCATGCGCAGTTTCTGTTGCGCCAGAACAGTCCTGACAGGCGTACGCGCGACAGGCGATCTGTCCAGGTTATGAACGTTATGCTCCTCCTGCATCTGTCTGCGAAGGTACAGCCCGATCGGCCCGATCAGAATTCCAAAGAAAAACGGAACGCGCCAGCCCCATGATTCCATGGATGCCGTATCCAGCGTGCTGGTCAGCACCGCACCGAACGCTGCAGCAAGTAAATAGCTGAGTCCCTGACTCGCGAACTGGAAGCTCGCCATAAAGCCGCTTCTGTGCGGCGCCTGCTCAACCAGAAACGCGGTCGTACTGCCAAACTCGCCGCCTGCGGAAAAGCCCTGCAGCAACCGGGCAGCAAGCACGGCGATAGGTGCAGCCATGCCGATTGACGCGTATCCCGGCATGACCGCGATCGTGAGTGTGCCGACCATCATCATCATGATCGATACCAGCATCGACGCTTTCCGGCCGTGCCGGTCGGCGTAAGAACCAAGTGCGAGAGCACCAATGGGTCGCACAAGATAGGAAATACCGAAAGTGCCAAGCGTGACCAACAGCGATACCGCGGGACTGGATGCCGGAAAGAACGTTTTCGCAATGGTCGTGGCAAAGAATCCATAAATCAGGATGTCGAACCATTCCAACGCGTTTCCGATAGTCGCGACAAATATGGTGAGATAGAAGCTGGTCCTCTTCGGCTGGGAAAGAAGGCTGGCGCCCACGCTTGCGGGTGTATCCATGACATGCTCCATTAGGGCTTAGCAGCGAACCTGCTGGCCATACACCCGATGTGGTCAATAACCGGTCGCCACGTTGCACCGGACGACTGCGCGGAGAACCGCAAAGACTCGCTCGATCCCGATCCGAACTGCCGACGCCTCGTCCGTATCGATTCGATAACGCATATGCAGGACGGGCTGGCCGTGAACACCGCCGAGCCAGTCCAGCTCTTCCGGTGCACTGGACCACAGCAACAGCTGTACGGCCCGGGATAACTGTCGCATCGATTTTGCGGCCTCCCCCGTGACCGTAGCTCCGGAGAATGTCTCGTGTTCGCTGGATTCGATCCATGCTCGATGCAGAGATACCGGCTCCGGAATTCGCAGCATCGAAACCTGAGACACGGCGGCGAAACGCTCCGCCAGTGCGTGTGCAACCGAAGTCGGAATGCTCCCGTCGACGACGATGCACAGTTGCGTGAATTCCGATGCCCGCAGTATCCAGTCCCAATCCGCGCTCGACATATCGTGTGCATCCAGGCTACCCATTGCACCCTCCGGAAAGGTCAACGTCGCTTCAAAACACCTGACAAGCCAGACCCGCGCTCTGATTCAAATTCTAAAGAATTTGATCCAAAATCAAATTGCGAAGAAAATTTCCCATACTTACTTTAAGCAACATCGTCAGGATTTTTATGCGGGAGAATTTTGTATAAATGCGTACTGGCGCAATAAAAGAACCACGGATCAACCAGACCCACGCCACTCACGCATGCCGGCACACGGTTTCGCACGACTGTCGCCGCATCTCCCTCAAGCCAGCGACGTGGCCAGACCCGCGCCGCCGTCGAGTTTGAAGATCGAGACGACTTGCACCAGTTCATGGGACTGGTTGCGCAGGCTGTTGGCCGCCGCGGTCATTTGTTCTACCAGCGCGGCGTTTTGCTGGGTGGTCTCGTCCATCTGGGTGACAGCCTCGCCGACCTGGGCCACGCCCAGGGATTGTTCGTTGCTGGCGGCGCTGATCTCGCCCATGGTGTCGGTGACGCGGCGGATGGAGCGGACGACTTCGGTCATGGCGAGGCCGGCCTGCTCGACCTGGGCCGAACCCTGAGCGACGCGTTCCACGCTCGCGCTGATGAGCTTTTTGATTTCCTTGGCTGCATCGGCGGAACGCGCGGCCAGACTGCGCACTTCATTGGCCACCACCGCGAAGCCGCGACCCTGTTCACCGGCACGGGCTGATTCCACCGCAGCGTTCAAGGCGAGGATGTTGGTCTGGAAGGCAATGCCGTCGATGACGCCAATGATGTCGGCGATTTTCCTGGAACTGTCGTTGATACCTTTCATGGTTTCCACGACCTGATTGACGACTTCGCCACACTGGATGGCGACCTCGGATGTGTTCATGGCCAACTGGTTCGCCTGGCGGGCGTTGTCAGCGTTCTGGCGCACCGTGGAGCTGAGCTCTTCCATGGAGGCGGCGGTTTCTTCCAGGGCGCTGGCCTGGCTTTCTGTGCGGGCGCTGAGGTCGTCGTTGCCCTGGGCGATTTCGGCGCTGGCGGTGGCCACGTTTTCCGAGCCGGAACGCACGTTGGAGACAACACGCACGAGGCTGGTTTGCATGTCCCTCAGGCTGCTGAGCAACTGGCCAACTTCGTCGGTACTGTGGTTGTCGATACGTGCAGTCAAATCGCCTTCAGCCACCTGGCGCGCTACCCCAGTAGCTTTGACCAGCGGCCTCGTGATGCTGCCGGAGATCAGCCACGCACACACCACGCTCAGCAGCAGGCTGACCACGCCAAGAGCGATCATCAGCGTGCGGCTGAATTCATAGTTGGCCTCAATCTGCGTGGCCACCCTGTCAATTTCTTCGCGCTGATGCTTCACCAAAGCGTCGACCTTCGCCACAAAGAGCCGGGAAGCGGGGATGAACTGTTGCTCCAGCAACTGGTTCGCCTCCTCGGCTTTGCCCGACTTTTTCAGTGCATAGATCTGGTCGCGGGTAGCGATAAAAGTTTTGCGCTGTTCACCAATTGCGGCAAACAAGGATTTTTCCTCGTCAGAGGTCATCAAGGCTTCTATCGACTTTTGCAACGCGCCCGACACCTTGGACGACGCTACTGCTTCTTCCACAAAATAACTGGCAAGGCCAGGATCAGCGCTCTTGGCAATCGCAGTCGTGCGGGTAACGGCGGTATTGATGTTGCGCGACCAGTCGTTGACAAGCCGCTCGGTCTGTATTGGATTGGCGACCAGATTGCGGGTTGCCTGCGCGACCGAGGACAGGCGCGCAAGCCCTATCACAACGCTGATCATCGACATGATCAATACCAGGACAAAGCCCGCCCCCAGTCGCTTGGCGATGGGCAGATTGGAAATAAACGTTGGCATAGTCAGTTTCTTCAATAACCAAAGGGAAAATACCCGCTGACAAGTCGGACTATCAGAGTTCGCTCACTACACGTATACGGCTGCGAACGCCGACCGCTGAAGACACTATTCGGTGGGCCATTCCTGAAATGGGGGTAGGGATATCCTTATCAGTTAGTCATTGAAAACGGATAGATGCGCCTGGAGCAAAGCGATCCGAATCTGGTACAACTGACATTTGCCTATCCACCCGCGATAGCGGATGGCGGAGTCTGGACTCTGAACGTTTGAAGTACCGATCTTGCTGGAGTAATCAATGGCCAGTGCTGACCTGCAGGTGAAATGATGAACGCATTCCGGTTTCAAACCGTGCCGACGATGGTCGTCGAATTTGGCGCAGCGCGCCGTCTCGGCACTTTGCTGCGCGCACAATTTCCGTCGCTCACACGCCTGTGCGTGGTGACGGATGGGTTTCTTCACCAGAGTGGGCTGCTGAATCCGGCACTCGCCGATCTCGCGGCACACGGCTGGAATGCCACCGTGATCGACGACGTGATCGCCGATCCGCCCGAGCACATCGTGCTCGAGGCAACCTCGCGCGCGCGTGAGGCCGGCGCTGAGATCGTGCTGGGACTCGGCGGCGGTTCGTCGATGGACGTGGCGAAGTTGATCGCCGTACTGGCGCCGCAGGATCAACAGACGCTCAGCAACATGTACGGCGTGAACAAGGTGACGGTGTCGCGCCTGCCGCTTGTGCAGATGCCGACCACGGCAGGCACCGGCTCCGAAGTCACGGCCGTGTCGATCGTGACGGTGGGCGAGGCGAAGAAGATGGGCGTAGTCGCGCCGCAACTGGTCGCCGATCTGGCGATTCTCGATGCGGAACTCACGCTCGGACTGCCGGTTGCCGCGACGGCCGCAACCGGCGTCGATGCGATGGTTCACGCGATCGAGGCGTACACGTCCGCGCACTTGAAAAACCCGGTGTCCGACATGCTGGCGGTAAAGGCGCTCGAACTTCTGTCGCGCAATCTGTTGCCCGCATGCGAGAACGGCCAGAACCGCGCGGCGCGCGAAGCGATGTTGCTCGGCGCGGCGTTCGCCGGTCAGGCGTTCGCCAATTCACCGGTGGCCGCGGTGCATGCGCTCGCGTATCCGATCGGTGGCATTTATCACGTCCCGCACGGTCTTTCGAATGCGCTCGTGCTACCGCACGTGTTGCGGTTCAACGCCGAGGCGGCGGCGCATCTGTACGCGGAACTCGCGGACGTGATCGTGCCGGGTATCACGGGCAGCGCCGAAAGCCGGACGCTGGCGTTGATCGAACGGCTCGAACAGATGATTGCCGCGAGCGCGATTCCTGCCAGGTTGCGCGATGTCGGCATTGAACGTAGCGGGCTCGAACGGATGGCGAGCGACGCGATGCTGCAAACGCGGCTTCTGGTGAACAACCCCCGGCCGGTTACTGAGGCCGATGCGTTGGCGATTTATACCGCTGCGTTTTAATCGGCGAGGGGCGTCATTGAGGGCGGGAGTCGCTGCGGTGTTTGGCGGCGGCTCCGCGCCGTTACGCCCGGCGAACACGTTACGTAGCATGCTACGTGGAACACGGCATCGCGCCTTTGGGCGGAATCGTGTTTATGACGTGATAAATTCTTCATATCATAATTTCTTTAGCCATTTATGCGTCGAATCGTTGAGATGAAGCGATAAGCCCCATTTGGCGTGCAACTTGCAGTGTTGGCCCCACCAATAGTCGTTCAACGGGGACCATCATGCAAAAATTCGTCGGTCGGACAGCCATCGCTGTTGCGACATCCGCATTACTCGCGCTCTACGGTTGTGGAACCAGTAACATCGGCACGCCCAAAACCGGGCTTGGCGGCGGTGGGGCGGGCGGCACTTCGGGCTCTAGCTCGGGGAGTTCGGGGAGTTCGGGGAGTTCGGGTTCTAGCTCGGGTAGCTCCGGAACGAGCTCTGGTACGAGCTCTGGCACCAGCTCGGGTACGAGCTCCGGCACCAGCTCAGGTACAAGCTCCGGCACCAGCTCAGGTACAAGCTCCGGCACCAGCTCAGGTACAAGCTCCGGCACCAGCTCAGGTACAAGCTCCGGCACCAGCTCGGGTACAAGCTCTGGCACAAGCTCGGGTACGAGTTCCGGCACAAGCTCCGGCACTAGTTCCGGCACTAGTTCCGGCACAAGCTCCGGCACTAGTTCCGGCACTAGTTCCGGCACAAGCTCTGGTACGAGCTCCGGTACAAGCTCCGGCACGAGTTCCGGTACGAGTTCCGGTACGAGTTCCGGTACGAGTTCCGGTACGAGTTCCGGTACGAGTTCCGGTACGAGCTCAGGCACCAGCTCCGGTACCAGCTCAGGCACCAGCTCAGGCACGAGTTCCGGCACAAGCTCCGGTACGAGCTCCGGCACCAGCTCCGGTACAAGCTCCGGCACCTCGGGCACCTCCTCCACCCCTATCGGCAACGTCGTCACGCAAGGCGGGAACCTCATCACTGCCGTGGGCACGACCGTCGCTGATACGGGTTCCAAGATCACCGGCACCTCCGTCCCTGGCGTCAACGGCGCAACGACTGCGAATCTAGGCGCCGCGATCACCGATCTCGGCAACGGCGTCAAGGTACTCGGCAACGGCACGGCCGCAGGCCTCGGCACGCTGGGCAGTTCGACCAATCCGCTTGGCCCGACCCTGACCTCCACATCGGGTCTTGTAACCAATGCAGGCGCGGCCGTTACGGCGGTCGGCGGCGTGGTGACGAGTCTCGGAACCGGGCCGCTTGCGCCGCTCGCACCTGTCACGTCGACGGTGGGTACCGTTGTCGCCGGCGTAGGCGCCGGTGTCGTCAAACTGGGCTCGGGATTGAACTCCGCGCTGACCAGCTCGCCGGTTCAACAGGTCGAGACCCAACTGAGCACGGTCATCAACCCGATCACGCTCGTCGTCTCGAATACGACGCAGACCATCGGCAACACCACAGGTCTCGGCGCGCCGCTCAACGGCTTGCTGAGCACCATCGGCAACGGACTCGATTCGGCCGGCCAGAAAGTGTCCGGCGCGACGGGTGATCAGGTGGGCAAAGACATCGGCGGCGTAGTGAGCCAGCTGGGCAAGACGGTCACGAGCACCGGCGGACTGCTGACGGGCGCGACGACCAACCCGCTGGCGCCGATCGCCGGCCTGGTGGGCCCGCTCGGTGGACTGGGCGGATCGGGTGGATCGGGTGGCGGCTTCAGCATCCCGCCGCTGACCGGCCTGATCGGCAACCTCGGTTCGCTCGGTGGGACCGGTAGCAGCGGTAACCCGCTCGCGCCGATCACCGGACTCCTCGGCGGCCTGGGTTCGCTCGGCGGCACTTCCGGCGCAGGCGGCGGTCCGCTCGCACCGGTCACCGGACTTCTCGGCAACCTGGGTTCGCTCGGCGGCACTTCCAGCGCCGGCGGTCCGCTCGCACCGGTCACGGGTCTCGTCACGACGTTGACCTCGACGCTGGGCGGCACCGCAGGCCAAGGCTCACCGCTCGCGCCCGTCACCGGTCTCGTCACGGCGCTGACTTCGACGTTGGGCGGCGCATCGTCCGGTAAGGCTTCGCCGCTCGCGCCTGTCACTGGCATCGTGACCGGCCTGACCGGTAGCGCGGGTGGTGCGGGAAGCGGTTCGTCCAGCACGAATCCGCTGGCGCCGGTGACGAACCTTGTCACCGGATTGCTGGGTGGTGTCGCAGGTAAATAAGCGGTAATCAGCACAGCGGCCGGGACTTAAAAAATCAAAAGCCCGGCCGCTATCAATGTCATGACTACGAGGATGACATGAACTCCACTCTGGATAACGTGGCGCACGTGCAGGAGCAGCGGCCGCGTTCGGCGACGCCGTTTTCCGTCGGCCTGCTTGGCATCGCCGTCGGCCTTCTGACGCTCTGGCTGCTACGCGACAGCACCGCACTGGATGGCGCGCTCCGTAGCACGGCCGCCTGCCTCGCGATCATCGCGACGATCGCTCTATACGAACTGTTCGTCGCACGCGTGTATCTGCGCCCAAGCGCCGGACTCACCGGTCAAGCGGTTCGGCCGCTCAGTGTCGCGCGTGTGGGCTTGCGTCTTGCCGCGCTGGCTTCCGTGTATGTCGGCATCGGTGTGCTCTACTGGCTGTTGCCGGAGTATCACGGCACGTTCTATAACCCCTTCTGGTCTCTGATCCGCACGCTCGCGCCGTATCTGATCGTGGCCGCGCCGTTTTACTTCGCGTGGATGGACAGGCGTCAGCGCGAAGTCGACGATGCCTATATGTTGTGGGGCCGCCTCGTATTCCTCGGGCAGCGCCCAGGCAACTGGAAGCCCGTGCGTGAAATGCTCGCCGGATGGATGGTGAAAGCATTCTTCCTGCCGCTGATGATCACCTATCTTTCCACCGATGCAGATCATATCGGCGCATCGCTCGCGACCGCCATGAACGCGCCGTTCTCGCTTGCGACGTTCAGGTTCATGTACGACCTGTCCTTCACGATGGATCTAATGTTCGGCACGGTAGGTTATCTGTGCACACTGCGCATTCTCGATACCCACGTGCGCAGTGCGGAGCCGACCACACTCGGCTGGCTGGTTGCGGTTGTCTGTTATCAGCCGTTCTGGTCGCTGATCTCGGCCCAGTACATGCACTACCAGGGCGCGATGTTCTGGGACAGTTGGCTGATATCCGTGCCCATTGTTCGAATCATCTGGGGCACCGCGATTATCGCGCTGGTCTTCAGCTACGCGCTTTCCACCATCGCGTTTGGATTGCGGTTTTCGAACCTGACCAATCGCGGCATCATCACGTCGGGCCCTTATCGCTTCACAAAGCATCCCGCCTATATCACGAAGAATCTATCGTTCTGGATGGTCTCCGTGCCGTTCATCGAACCCATGGGCTGGCAAGTCGCGCTCACGCACTGCTTCGCGCTGGCGTGCGTCAATCTGCTGTATTTCCTGCGCGCTAAAACCGAGGAGCGGCATCTGATGAACGATCCCGACTATCGTGCTTACGCGGAATGGATCGCGAGGAACGGACTGTTCGCCAGGATCACACGCGCGTTTCAATGAGATGTTTATGCTACGAACGCGGTCGAGTGCATTTTTTGCAACGCACCATTCTTTGATCGCGTGAGGATGGTGATGAGCACCTTTTACCGCCCGCGAGCGATCGCTGGTGGAAGCAGACGATAGCGCCCGTTGCCAATTTTCCGCGAGCAGCGGGTGCTCGCCTCAATGACATCGCACGCAGGACGTTACGTAACGTCCTTTACTGCGCTCAAGATTCGCGGCCTGACGCCAGCACATTGGCCAGCCCGGCCTTCGGGCGAGAGAACAGAAAGCCTTGCACCAGCGCTTGCGGCCATGACGCGCTCAACCATTGCAACTGTGCCTTGGTCTCGACGCCGTTCACCACGACCTGCACGTCAAGCGCATGAAGCAGATCCAGCAACGCCGACGTCACCAGGCAGGCGCGAGGATCGCGTGGAACCGCTGCCATCAACTCAGGCGCGATCGTCACGGTGTCCACGTCGAGTGCACCGAGCAGTCCGAGCGAAGACGCACCGTTGCCCCACTTGCCCAGCGAGATGCCGGTTCCCGCAGACCGAAGGCCAGCCGTCAACGTACGCAAAGACAAAAGACGTGCTGCATCTGCGCTATCGGGCACTTCGATTTCAAGCAAATTGCCCGGTACGCCATACGATCGCGCGATGCGCGTGAGATCGTCGGCGAACGAATCGAGCACGGCCACTTGCGCGGGCACCGTGATCGCGACCGGCAGCAGCGCCATCTTCGACGAGAGACAATCGCGCAGTTCACGACACACGCCGTCGACGACGAACAAGGCCATCTCCCGCGCGACCTGCGGGTGCTCGAGCGGCATCATGAAAATACCCGGAAGCAGCAACCCGTAGTCGGGATGCGTCCATCGAACCTGCGCTTCGAGGCGCGTCAGCGCGCCGCCTGCCGCGCGATAAGCCCCCTGAAACACGAGATGAAACTCACCCGCGTGCAGACCCTGGCGGACGCGGTTTTCGAGCTCGCTCAGCGCCATGGAATCGTCGCGCGAGTCGTCCCAATTGGTTTGTTCAACGCAAGCGTTGCGCGCGCCGAACGTTGTAGCGAGCGATACAGGCTTTTCATAGTCGAGCGATAGCATGGCGTAGGCGCAATTTTTTAACCTGGCTAACGCATGCACATGTCGTGCCAAGCAGCACGTTCACCGCGCGACCTATCCGCGGCCCTGGCCAACAAGCCCTTTAGTTCAATGGTTTACGGCGATTCGATCAAACCTGTCGACGCGCAATTTCAATCGCCAAACGTTTGTATGAACGCGAGTGTTACGTAGCGTTTCGCGTCGACGTTACGGGACCATCGCACAGCGCGTTGAACGCGGCGATTACCACAAGTCCATCGCTTCAAACGGGGAAACCGCATGATGCATCGTGAATAAGATCGCTAAACAACAAGCGATGAATGAAGGCATCGCAGCGCAACAATAAAATTTGACCGAGAAAAAAAGATTTACTAGTATCGGCAGCAAACGCAGCATGCAACGACTGCGCATTCCCTACACAGTCATTCAAGGCGGCACATGCTTCAGATCCCCCTCACCGACGCCGATTGGGCGCGTGTTCAGAGTCTTTTTCCCGTGGTTTCATCAGGGCGCGGGCGCCCTCGCCGCAGTGATCGCGAGATCCTCAACGCGATACTCTGGGTGCAGCAGACGAAAGAAAAGTGGCACAGGCTACCGGCCACTTTTCCGCCGCAACAGACTTGTTATCTTCGGTATATGGCCTGGAAAAAGACGGGCGTTCTTGACCAGGTGAACGAGCGCCTGCCACTGTGCGACCACGAGCTTTCAACTTGCTGAATCAGCGGCAATAATTGTTTTGCATACCGTATCGATTCAAAGGCGAACATATGTTTCACGGATGGTCGCCGTGATCGCTCACGCCCTTCAGTGCGTCATGCTTTCCCGTTCATTCGATCCATCACCGCCAGCAGATCAGCGAGCGCCTGCTTGCATTCCGCTGCGTTCGGCGTGCCGGCGCGCAACGCGCTCAGCGCGCGGTCAATCGCTTTGTCGACGGTGTGCCAGTCGGCTGCGGCTCGAGGCTTCAGCGAAGGCTCAGCGTCGTCCCATGCAAGTTCCAGATCCTTGATGCGCGCCTTACCGCCCGCGAGATTGCCCTGGCCGACGAGCGCCGCGGTGTAGGCCGCGATCTTGCGGAACGACGCGAGGTCGCCGAGCTTTGACGCCTTGACGGGCTCGGCCGCCTCGGCCGACTGAAAGGCAAACCCACTCGCCTCGTGATGCCCGAAGCTGATGGCCGAGAGGGCAATGAAAGAAGCGATGACGGCTTTGTTGAGTGTGCGTTGGTTCATGTTTGTTCTCTTCCGTTTGATTCAACATACGATTGAAAAAGGCTGCGTCTACAACTAGTCGAGCGACGCGCGCTCAAGGCTCACGTGCGGCGATCGCGCGCGTGGACCGGTGTTCAACTGCACTCGCGAAGATGACCAGCACCACGATCGCACTCAGAAAGAGCACGCTCGTATTGATCGTGCCGAGGCCGAGACCACCATATGCGCGCGACTGCGAGAGCAGATCGCCGAATGAGGCGCCCAACGGTCGCGTCAGAATGTAGGCAAGCCAGAAAGTCAGCACCGGATTTCCGCCGACGTAGTAGATCGCGCACACCAATGCGATTAGCGCGCCGAACGCCACCACACCGATCATGAAACCGAGCCCCAATGCTTCTGTCGCCAGATCACCGGCCGCGGTGCCCAGCGCGAAGGTGAACAACACTGCGGCCCAATAGAAAAGCTCTCGCCGCGTTGTGTAGATGGTGTGAATCGACAGTGTCCGCTCACTGCGATACCAGAGCGCGAACACCACGGCCAGCGCAAGGGAAAATGCGATCGTGCTGGCATAAAGACTGATGCCGAGCTTGTCGGTCAATGCATCGGTAATTTGCGTGCCGACCACACTGACCAGCACCACGGTCAGCCAGTAAATCCACGGCACGTACTTGCGCATGCGCAGCTGCACGGCCAATGCGGCAATCAGCAACGTGAGCATCATCCCGCCGGTGAGTGCGGTGCCAAGCCCCACGTGCACGGCCAGATAATCCGCGCCGGTCTCGCCGACGGTCGTCGCCATGATCTTGATCGCCCAGAAGACAAGTGTTGCCTCGGGCACTTTGTTGCGCATCTGCGCAACACGATAAGTCGAGGTCTCTAGCAAGCGCGTTCTCCCATCAATAGGCATTCAATTCGACGTTGCGAGCAGGCGCGCTTGCGCTCGCTCGATGCGGCGAATAGTGCAATGGGGAACCTTATGGAAACCTTATGGAAAATGCCGAGAAAACCGCCCGATCGTGGCAGCGGAATGAGGGCTCAAGAGGCGTCTCGAGCGAGCCTTAAGAGACGCTTAAGGACTTCGAATAAATCAAAAAATATACTGCTCAAGCGCTCCTGATCGAGGCCGATAGACAGAACGCAGTACACACGTTTTTTCTACTGGGAGATTTGGATGTCCATTCAGGCAGTCAGTCAAAGCACCACACAAGCGCCAGCCTCATCCGCCGCGTCGACATCGAGTTCGGCGTCGAGCGCGCCGGCATCGAGCACAAGCGCTTCGTCGGCTACGGGGGCGAGCACCAGCACGTCCGCGTCGTCGTATACGGTCAACATCAGCAGCGCCGCGCGTGCTTTGTTAGCCGAAGCAAGCGAGACTTCCGTTCAAACCGCGCAGGAAGCAGGAAAGGGCGATCAGCAGGCGCAACGCCTGCTCGCCAGGGAGGCCGCAGCCAAAGTGCATTAACGCACTCAGGAACTTCCGCGTGAAGGCGAGGACCGCCGCGCCGGTCTGGCGGCGGTCCCGCAGAGTTGGAACGCGTGCCGACATGGCACGATGGGATGCGCTAAAGCGACTCGGAAAAAGTTTCGCACGACACTTCTTCGCGCAGAATGTAGCCGAGCCCGCGCAAGGTCATGATCTTCGCGCTGGAATGTGCAAGATGCTTGCGCAGGCGGTGAATGTAAATGTCGATGGCATCGGCGCTGGGTTCGTCGTCGAGCGTGAAGACCTTGTCCATCAGCGTGGACTTCGAGACGGTCTTGCCCTGCTTCAGCATCAGCGTTTCGAGGATGGTGTGTTCGCGCCGCCGTAACGGCAAGGGCTCGTTTTGCAGAACGAATTCACGGGAATCGAACAGATAGCGCAGATCGCCGCAATCGATCGATTGACCCTTGTCGCCGGCCGCCTGCCGGCGGATCAACGCCTTGATGCGTGCCACCAGCTCGCGTGCGTCGAAAGGTTTAACGACGTAATCGTCCGCGCCGGCCGAGAAGCACGCCACCTTGTCGTCAGTCGAGCCGTTGGCGGTGAGCATCAGCACAGGCACGTTGTCGCGTTTGCGACGCAGGCGCGCCAGCACATCCTTGCCGCCAATTCCGGGCAAGCGCAGATCGAGCAGCACCGCGTCGTAGCACTGCACGCCGAGCAGCGTCTCCGCACGTTCGCCGTCCTGCGCCCAGTCAACCACGAAATTCTCGACCTGCATCAGGTTCATCACCCAGCGCGCGAGGTCAGCGTCGTCTTCAACGAGCAACAGTTTCATAGGTTTCCCCTGATTTGGCGGCGCATCAAACCGCCGCCGACCATAGTCGCATCTCGACGGTGGCCACCAGGCCGACACCGCCCTCTCCCGATTCGAGCGTAACCGCGCCGCCTTGCCGGCGGGCGATCTCGCGCACGATCGGCAAACCGAGACCGGTTCCGTCAGCGTGGTTTGACGCGCGATAGAAACGCTCGAACACGCGCACCCTCGCTTCGGGTTTGATACCCGGCCCATTGTCGATCACCTGCACGATCGCCCTGTCATTACCTCGCTGCGTGTGCACGGTGACGCGGCCACCGGGTTGCGTGTAGCGCAGCGCGTTGTCGACGAGATTGGTCACCAGCGCCGCGGTTAACGCCTCGTCGCCAGTCACGTATAGACCGTCTTCCAATTCGGCGCCCAGATCGATTTCACGCGACTGCGCGAACGCTATCAACTCCTCCAGCACCCCCGCGATCAACGC
Source organism: Paraburkholderia sediminicola (assembly GCF_902859805.1). Lineage (GTDB taxonomy): Bacteria > Pseudomonadota > Gammaproteobacteria > Burkholderiales > Burkholderiaceae > Paraburkholderia > Paraburkholderia sediminicola. Next base: position 769,810 of record NZ_CADIKC010000001.1, read on the forward strand.
GCTCAGATCGACCCGTTCGCGCGTATTGGAAGGCGCGGCGGACTCGGCCTGAGCGAGCAGCAACAGTTTGTTGGTCAAGGTGGTCAGCTTGCGGCTGCTTTTATGCATGCCGGCCAGTGCTTCGCTGAGCGGCGCGTCCCGATTCTCGCGTTGCCGCGCAAACTGGATTTGCGCCACCAGCAGCGCGAGCGGCGTACGCATCTGATGCGCCGCGTCGGAGATGAATTGCCGCTGGGTCGCGGCCTGCTGGCCCATGCGCGCAATGCACTGGTTGATCGCTTCGACGATAGGCCTTAGTTCGACATGCAAGCGCGCCACGCGGATCGGTTCAAGTTGCGACGCGTTACGATCAGCGACGTCGTCTTTCACCTTCATCAACGGCCGCAATTCGAAGGTCAGCCCAAGATAGACGAACACCATCGCGAGCACCAGAGTGAGCACCTCGCCGAACAGTTGCGGGCGGAGCAGGCGCCACACCATGGCGTCGCGCGAGCCTTCCGTCTTCGCGACTGCGACGACAACTTCTTCAGTGCGGCCCGAGTCGTATAGCTGCCGCACGTAAGTAGCGGCGCGCACGGCACGGCCGTCTTCGAGATGAGTGGAATAGAGCATCGGGACGTCGCTCACGCCGCGCGGCAACGGTAACTCGGGACTGCCGGCCAGCAGGCGGTGGCCACTCGCTTCGACGCGATAGAACACACTGTCCTGTTCCGGCGATTCGAACAGCTCGAGCGCGGCCGGCGGAATCTGAACCGACACGTTGCCGTTATCCCAGTCGATGTCCTCGCCAATGATGCGTATCGACGATAGCAACGCGTTATCCTGAACCAGGTCGGCCGTGGTCTGCGCGTTGCGATACGAAATCATGCCGGAAATGGAAACGAACGCCGCCAACGGTAGCAAGAGCCACCACAGCAAGCGTCCGCGCAGACTGCCTGAAAACACGATTCGTCGTTCCTCTCTGCCGGATCTCTCCGCTATGTCCCGCGTGTGCGGTGGGCGTTCGATGAATCGCCTGCTTCAAATTCTAGGGGTACAAATCCTTCTATAGGCTTTCGAACACGCGTTTCCTGTGCCGATTGCGGGTTTGTCCCGAGTACTTTTGAAGCCGCCGGTTTGGCGTGACCGGGTTAACCAGCCTGAGGTCCTTCCATCGACGCACGCGGAAACGAGACGGTCATGTGCACGCCTTTGCCGCCCTCACCTGGCTTAAGCACGATCTCCCCGTGATGCGCGTCTGCGATTTCGCGCACGATGGCGAGGCCCAGCCCGGTTCCTTCAGTATCTGTCGACGCCCGAAAGAACGGCTCGAACACACGGCTGCGCGATTCGGCGGGAATGCCGGGACCGTCGTCCAGCACAGCCACGGTAACTGTATCGGCTTCAGTGCTGACCGCCACCGTGACGTGGCCGCCACTGCCGGTATAGCGGATCGCGTTTTCCGCGAGGTTGGCGATCAGCGCCTGAAGCAGGCCGCGATGCCCTGCCACCGGCGCAGGGCCGTTCAGTTCCGCGCCCAGATCGATGTCCCGGGCCTGCGCGAGGAGCGCAAGATCCTCCACCACTTCCATCGCCAGTTCCGCCAGATCCACTGTTTCCACCGCTAACTGCTTGTTGTCTGCCGCCTCGGCCTGTGCGAGCAACAGTAACTTGTTAGTGAGTCCTACCATTGAGCGATTACTGCGGTGCATCGCGGCGAGCGCCTCGTCGAGCGCGGGATTCAGGCCGTCCTGCTGGCGCGCGAACTGCAACTGCGTGCCGAGCAACGTGAGCGGCGTACGCAACTGGTGCGCGGCGTCGGCGATAAAACGCCGCTGTGCAGCCACCTGCACGCCGAGGCGCGCGATACATTGATTGATCGCTTCGACGATCGGCCGCAACTCGGTATGCAGGCGCTCGACGCGAATCGGCTCGAGCTGCATGGGATCGCGGTCGGCGACCTCTTCCTTCACTTTCATCAGCGGCCGCAATTCGAAGGTGAGGCCGATGCAGGCCAGCGCGACCGCCAGCAGGATCATCTCGATCTGCCGCACGAGTTGCGGTTGCCACAATTGCTGCGCCATCGCATCGCGCGAGCGCACCGTCTTGCCCACTGTCACCCGTACACGGCGCGTCGCACCGTTGTCGTACATCAGGCGCACAAGGCCGACGGCGCGAACAGGCTGACCATGGAGTTCAGTGTCGTAGTGATCGGCCGTGTCCGGCGAAAGCGCTGCGCGCTGTGGAAAATCCGGCGTGCCCGCCAGCAGGCGGCCATCGTCGACCCGCACGCTGTAAAACACCTGATCGCGATAAGGCGACACGAACACTTCAAGCGCGGCGGGCGGCACGTCTACGCGTAAAAAACCGTCCACCCATTCCACCTCACCGGCGATCATCCGCGCCGACGAGATAAGCTGGTTGTCCTGCACCAGGTCCGCCGTGCGCCGCGCGTTGTCGTATTCCGCCTTGCCGGTGACGAACACGTACAACGCGAGCGGCACCAGCAGCCACCACAGCAGACGCATGCGCAGGCTATTGGTCATCTTCTTTCTTGCGCAGCAGATAGCCCAGTCCGCGCAACGTGACGATAGCGGCCGAGCTGCCGTCGAGTTTCTTACGCAGCCGCGAAATGTAGATTTCGACCGCGTCCTCGCTCGGCTCGTCCGCGAGCGTGAAGATTGCGTCGACCAGGGCGGGCTTGGTTACCGTCTTGCCCAAACGCAGGATCAGCGTTTCGAGCACCGAGCGCTCGCGCGGCGTAACGTTCAGCGGCGCGCCCTTCAGCGTGAACTGGCGCGTGTCGATGTCGAACGCGAGATCGCCGCACACCACCTCGCTCGCTTTCGAGGGCGACTGGCGGCGGATCGCCACCTTGATGCGCGCGATCAGCTCGCGTACTTCGAAAGGCTTGACCAGGTAGTCGTCCGCGCCCGCGCCGAGCAGTTCCACTTTTTCGTCGATCGAACCGCTCGCCGTCAGAATCAGCACAGGCGTGGCGTCACCGCGCTGACGCAAACGGCGCAGCACGTTCTTGCCCGACAGCTTCGGCAGATTCAGGTCGAGCAGGATCACGTCGTAGTGATTGGTGCGCAGCAGGCGGTCGGCGGCGTCGCCGTCCTGCACGGCGTCGAGCGCGAACGCTTCCTGCTCCAGCATCTTCGCGAGCCAGTGCGCCAGCGTGGGGTTGTCTTCGATGAGCAGCAGCTTCATGGGGAGAACGGCGAAAGAGGCAACGCAATGCGCGGCAAAAAGTCAGGACGCCGATTGTGCCGTAAAACAAGGACTTTGCGCGCGGCTTGCGTGGTTTGCGGCCCGCCTTATGGGGTTTGCCAGGGGGTGTCCACAAGATTGCAGGACATTTTCGGGTTAACACCCATGATTTGCTCGCAGCCCCGAAAGCTGCCAGAAGGTTTCAGATTTCTATAATCCCCGTCATTCATCCAGAAAGCGCCGCGTCTGCACAGGGCGGCGACTAAACCTCAGGAGACTGCTTCATGCGTACCTTGCGCCAGATTGCCGCCGTGTCAGGTGTTGCGTTTACCCTTGCCGCCGCTTCGGCCGCGGCTCATGCGGAGAAGCTGACGATCATGGTCGGCGGCGCCACCAAGATCATCTATCTGCCGGCCAAGCTCACGGAGCAGCTCGGCTACTTCAAGGACGAAGGCCTCGACGTCGAAATCCTTTCGCAACCTGCCGGCGTAGACGCGGAAAACGAACTGCTAGCAGGCGCGGTGCAAGGCGTGGTGGGCTTCTACGATCACACCATCGACTTGCAGAGCAAGGGCAAGGAAGTCCAGGCGCTGGTGATTTTCGGCCAGGTGCCGGGTGAAGTGGAAATGGTCTCCACCAAGGCGTCCGAAACGCTCAAGAGCATGGCGGACGTGAAGGGCAAGACGCTGGGCGTGACCGGCCTCGGCTCGTCGACCAGCTTCCTCACGCAATACCTCGCGCAACGTGCGGGCGTGCCGTCGACGCAGTACACGCTGCTGCCGGTTGGCGCGGACAACAGCTTTATCGCCGCCATCAAGCAGAACCGCATCGACGCGGGCATGACCACCGAGCCGACCGTCTCGCAACTGCTTAAGACCGGCGACGCCAAGGTGCTGGTCGATATGCGCACGCTTGAAGGCACCCGCGCCGCGCTCGGCGGCACGTATCCGGCTTCGAGCTTCTACGTGCAGCGCGCATGGGCCGAGTCGCACAAGGACGACGCTACGAAGCTCTCGCACGCCTTCGCGAAGACGCTGAACTTCATCGCGACCCATAGCGCGGAAGAGATCGCCGCGAAGATGCCGAAGGACTACTACGGCAACAACAAAGACCTGTACGTCGGCGCGCTGAAAGCGTCGCTGCCGATGTTCACGAAGGACGGCAAGATGCCAGCAGACGGCCCGGACACTGTCCTGAAGGTCCTGTCGGCGTTCAATCCTTCGGTGAAGGGCAAGCATATCGACCTCGCCAAGACCTACAGCAACGACTACGTGTCGGCAGCGGTCAAGACGGCGGCGAAGTAACGCCCTCCAAGCACAGCCCCATCAACATCAAGAGAACTGCGAGGCACCAGCCGATGAATCAACCTCTGTCACGCGATACGCCCGCCATCGAGATGCGCAACGTATCGTGCCGTTTCATCTCCCCGGATGGCAAAGCGACGATCGCGTTGCGCGACTTCAGCATGTCGGTGGCGCGTGGCGAATTCGTCGCGGTAGTCGGTCCGACGGGTTGCGGCAAGTCGACCACGCTCAGCATGATCACCGGCTTGCTGAAGCCCACTACCGGCGAAGTGCGCGTAATGGGCGCGCCGGTGGACGGCATCGACCCGCGCATCGGTTTCGTGTTTCAGGCGGACGCCGTGTTTCCGTGGCGCTCGGTCATCGACAACGTGGCGGCCGGCCCGCTGTATCGCGGCCGCTCGAAATCCGCCGCGTACGACGAAGCCAACGAATGGCTGCGCCGCGTGGGCCTCGACAAGTTCGGCAAGCACTATCCGCATCAACTGTCCGGCGGCATGAGAAAGCGCGTGGCGCTGGCGCAAACCTTCATCAACAAGCCGGAAATCCTGCTGATGGACGAGCCCTTCTCGGCGCTCGACATGCAGACCCGCACGCTGATGCAGGATGAACTGCTGCAACTGTGGGGTGGCGCCGGTTCAGTGGTGTTCGTCACGCACGATCTGGAAGAAGCGATTGCGCTTGCGGATCGCGTGTTCGTGCTGACTGCACGTCCGGCGACACTGAAGAAAGTGTACGAAATCGATCTGCCGCGCCCGCGCGTCACGTCGGAAGTTCGCTATGACCCACGCTTTATCGAAATCTCGCGCGACATCTGGCACGACCTGCGCGAAGAAGTGCAGATCGGCTAACCCAAGGAACGGCAAACATGTCTACTACCCCTCAACAGACGATGCCTTCGGGCATCGATCCCGCGTCGCTCGCGCAAGTCGAACGCGTCGCGCAAAAACGCATCCGCCAACGTCATGCGCTGGTGATCACGCTGCGTATTGTCGTGCTGGTGGTTGTGCTCGGCGGATGGGAATTGTCCGCCCGCCTGAAGTGGATCGATCCGTTCTTCTTCTCGATGCCGACCGCGATCTTCGATCAGATCATCGACTGGTTCGTGAACGGCACGTCGCAAGGACCGCTCCTGACGCAGGTGTGGGTCACGCTCGAAGAAACCGGGCTCGGCTTCATTATTGGTTCGGTGGCGGGCGTGTTCTGCGGCATCGTGCTTGGGCGCAACAAGCTGCTCTCCGATGTATTCAGCCTCTACATCAAGATCGCCAACTCGATTCCGCGCGTGGTGCTCGGCTCGGTATTCGTGATTGCGCTCGGTCTCGGCATGGCTTCGAAGGTGGCGCTGGCAGTCGTGATGGTGTTCTTCGTCGTGTTCGCCAATGCGTTCCAGGGTGTGCGTGAAGCTGACCGCTACATGATCGCCAATGCGCAGATTCTGGGGGCGTCGCGCCGTCAGGTGACGACCTCGGTGGTGATCCCGTCAGCGTTGAGCTGGATTCTCGCCAGCTTGCACGTGAGCTTCGGCTTTGCGCTGGTCGGCGCGGTGGTGGGCGAATTCCTCGGCTCGAAGCAAGGTATCGGCCTGCTGATCTCCACTGCGCAAGGCGCGTTCAACGCAAGCGGCGTGTTCGCGGCGATGATCGTGCTGGCTGTGGTTGCGCTGGCTGCGGACTATCTGTTGACCGCGGTCGAACAGCGGTTGTTGAAATGGCGGCCCACAGCGGTTTGAGTTGACCGTCAGGTCGTAAAAGGAAAAAGGGCGCCGTCGGCGCCCTTTTTTTGTTTCGCTTCGCTCACACACTCATTCAGCATAACGAGGCGAAGCACAACACGCTTTCGCGCCGGCGCGTTTTGCGCTACGTTTGCAACGCTGGCATCACCTGAGCGAGCTGACAAGGTAATACGCACGAAAAATCCATCCAATCCCCTGCTGGAGCGATGAATATGAGTGACGTCCAAGACGGCAAAGCAGCAAGCGAGGCAAACACGTCGAATGCAGCGAATATGCCGAAGGATCGGATCGAACACGTCGTTCTGCTGCTGATGGAAAATCATTCCTTCGATCAGATGCTCGGCTGTCTGGACGAAGTACACACCAGCCTGGATGGAATACGTAACGCCGCGTCGAAGTCTAACGACGACGGCGAAGGCCATACCTTCTTCCCTCAGGTGACCCAGGAGCGGCAGATGCGCCACGATCCGGATCACGGGTATGAGGCTGTGCTGGCCCAGATCGCGGGAGACAACGGCGGCTTTGTTCGATCGTTCGCAAAGGACTACCCGAAGAGCACCCTCGCCGCGCGGCAAGACATCATGGGCTATTACCCGCGCGGGTTTCTCCCGGCATTGCACACGCTGGGCGAGCAATTCACGGTGTGCGACAAGTGGTTTTCATCGTTACCAGGCCCAACCTGGCCGAACCGCTATTTCGCGCTGACAGGTACGTCGATGGGCGAAGTGGGAATGCCCGTTGGACTCGACGCCCTGAATCCGAGGTGGTACACCGAGCAGAACCAGGACACGATTTTCGACCGCCTCAATGACAAAGAGAAAACGTGGAAGATCTACTTCTACGATTTTCCCGCGTCCCTGCTATTGAAAAACCAGCGTCAAGCGAAAAACCTCGCCAATTACCGGCGGTTCGACACGTTTTTCGACGACGCAGCCGGCCCTGCGAACGAGTTTCCCGAGTTCGTGCTCATCGAGCCGAAATACTTTGGCGAAGCCCAGAACGACGACCATCCACCGCACAACATCATGAAGGCGGAGAAGCTGATCGCCGACACCTACAATGCGCTGCGCTCCAATCAGGCGTTGTGGGAAAGCACACTGTTAGTCATCCTGTACGACGAGCATGGCGGCTTTTTCGACCACGTGTATCCGCCTTCGAATGCGGTAGCGCCCGACGAACACACGGACAGCTTCGGCTTCACCCAACTCGGTGTACGGGTTCCCGCCATTCTCGTCTCCCCATGGTGCGACGCGCGCGTGTGCAATACGCAATTCGATCATTGCAGTCTGCTGAAATACCTCTGTGACAAGTGGGGGCTTGCGCCGCTCGGCAATCGCACACGAGTCGCGGCAAGCGTCGGACTTGCAATCCGCTCAACGGGAATTGCCCGAACCGATACACCCCGTTTTATTCGCGTGACCAATCAATCGCTGATTGCGGAGCACGTGGAACTCGAAAGGAAATCGTCGAACGGCAATCAGCACGGACTCCATCATTTCGCGGACTTTTTGCACGCAGAGTTGGATAAGTTGGCGGCGGACCTGGTGGAGTCGGCTTCGCACCTCGCGCTTACCGAAACGGGGTGGGTCCGGCTAAAGAGCGCGCTCGGCTCCGCGATGATGCGGTTTGGCCAGTGGCTCAGCAAAGACTTCTATCAGGCCCGAGATGATCGTGAAGCGCGCACCGGCCAGGCGTTCACGCGGCTCACACAATCCACGAATGTCCCTGCGCAGACTCAACAAGACAGCGCTTCAGTTTCGGCATCCCGGTCCTAGCAAGCCGCCCGCACGCGGGTCCCATCAACCCACTCGCCTTTTTTATTGCAAATCTCGCAACAAACATTACCTGAATTGATGATTACTCCGGTCAGATCGCAAAACTACAATGCAATCACTGACTACGAACAACACCGCTCGTAGCAAGATAAAGACCGAACTGGAGGTAGTTCATCATGAAATCGCTCATTCAAGCTGTTGTTGTCGCCGCTGTGCTGGCCGCTCCTGTTGCCTCGTTTGCGCAGTCCAACCAGCCCGTGACCCGCGCCGAAGTCCGCGCGCAACTGGTTCAACTCGAAAAGGCCGGCTACCAGCCGGGTCGTGCCGACCCGTACTATCCGACTGACATCCAGGCTGCGCAAGCCCGTGTCGCCCAGCAAAACGGTACCGCAGAAAGCAGCTACGGCGGTGTGGCGACTGGCTCGTCGCAGTCGGGCCACCCGGTTCCGGTGAACGGTCCGAAGTCGGTTTATTTCGGTAACTAAGCTGCCAACTCAGTTGGCAACCCGGCCGGCGGCCGAGCCGCCCAGCGGAACGAAGCAGAGGCCACGACGTTTGCCCTGATCGACCGCGAGGCAACATAGATAGCCGCACGCTCTGATTCAAACGAACTGGCCCGCGACCGAGTATCCCCGATCGCGGGCCAGTTCTGTATTCGATACCTCCGTCATCGGGCTCCCGATGACTTCGCCTGGACCTTCACGGTCTGGGCGCTTTTTGTTTATGTCGTGCTACGTCTGGCCTGAGCCTCTGCGGCGCCAGGCTGCTTACGTTATTCGCGGGCGATCAGATCACCCACCTGGCCTCGCCCCGTGACGAGACAGCTCGACAGGAAATTTTCACCCTGGCTGCTGGCTCCGGCGTCACCGAAACCCTTTTTCAACGCATTCGACTTAACCAGCTCCGCGCCCCGGTGGCACGTAATTGTCCCCATCTCTCCGGCTTGCGCACGCATCAGCGCTCTATCCGCCATCAAATAGCCAAGCAACAACACCACTGCAATATTGAACGCTTGTCTCATGAATCGTCTCCTCTTTTGAAGAGACTAACGCGAACCACCGATGCAGGATGCTAGGGGTTTCCCGATTGGTGGCTATTCAATGATGCAGATTAAGTTGAAAGGCAATGCTGCATGAATCGGCTACGCGGCGTGGCTGAATCCACATTATCTATACAGCGCAACCCACGTTCAGAGTCGAGCTTCGATTAGCTTGATCCGCTTTTCAACCGATGCGCGCACCAGACCATTCGAAGGCACCAGCAGCAGTGAAGACGCAATGATCTGATACACCTGATTGCGCCGGACTTTAGAAACCTTGGCCGGGTCGAGCCAGTCATTGTTATCCACCAGCAACAGCAGCGTGTCCAGGCCAATCAGAATCGGCCACAAGCAGGCGAGTCGCAAACGCACGGAAAACGCGGGGATGGCCAGCGTGTAATCCAACGCCTCGCGAAAATGATCCAGCGACTTGCGCACAAGTTCGATCATGAGCGGCCGGGCGCGAACAGAATTTGCCGGCTGCAGGAGGTCTTGCGCGCTCAGACCATATTGATCGAGCATCGTCTGCGGAAGGTAGCAGCGGCCGATCCGCAGATCCTTGCCGCAATCGCGCAGCACGTTGGTCATCTGCAGCGCTTTGCCGAAACGCACGCCGCGGCGCGCCATGATCTCTGGCCGCTCTTTCAGCGTGCCGGGCATGTGCGCGTAGGTCATGGTGGTCCAGAATTCGCCGACGCAGCCGGCCACCAGGTAGGTATAGCGGTCGAGTTCGTCGTATTCGCGCAGCGCGGCGAGCTGGCCGGAACGTTCGTCGGGGAACGTGCGAAGGTCGAATTCCATGCCTTCGGTCAGCGTCGACACAATCCCGCGTACGGCTTTGCGATCGGACTCGCTCAGTTGCGACAGCACCTCGAGTGCAGGTCCAAGCGATTCGAGCAGGACCTTTTCATCGGACTGGACCTGTTGGCCCGCCACTTCCGTGGCCATGCGCTGGAACAACGCGCCATCGTTCGGGGCGCCGTTGACCTGGTCGCGCAGCGACAGCAGCATTGCAAGGCGTTGCTCGGGTGAGATCAGCGAGGTGTCCGCAATCGTATCGGCCGCGCGCGCAAGCAGATACGCGAGGCCGATGGGATCGCGCATCCCGGCGGGCAGCACGCGCAGGGTGAGATAGAAGGAGCGTGAAACGCCTTTCAGGAGCGGGCCAAGAAGAAAGGCCCGGGTCGGATTCGGCATGGATGGGATCAGGTCGGTATTGGGCAAAAATCAGGCGCTGCCGAATTGTATACGGCGAAGCGCCTTTGCCGTGCGACGAGGGACCCAGAGTCAACGAACGATGCGCGCCTTACGTCGCGCCGCAAGCAGCCGCGTAAATCACGGCGGGATCGCGCTGTGCCGCGTCGTACATCGCGTCGACGAGCGCTGCCCGATGCGTGAGCACCGCGCGCTGATTGATCGACCCCTTATCGGTGATCTCGCCGAGATCGAGCGAAGGGGCGGCGTCCATCAGCCGGATTCGGGCGATCGTCGTTGCACCGCCGGTCGCACCGCGATTGAGCGTTGCCAACAAGGCCGCAAAATGCGCACGCACGACGGGTGCTTCGATCACCTCACGCGCGCTGGCCGACGAAGGCAATCCCGCCAGCCGGCGGCAATCGTCGAGCCGCGGAAACACCAGCAGACCTACGTCGTCCCGATTCATTCCCGCGACCACCACGTCCTGCACATACGGCGCGCCTTCGGAGATCACGCGAGCCCGCATCGGGCCGACGCTAACAAAGGTGCCCGAACTCAGCTTGAAGTCCTCGGCGATTCGCCCGTCGAACAGCAGCCCGAGCTCCGGCCGTTCGACATCGACGAAGCGCAACGCGTCGCCGCTGCAAAAGTAACCTTCGTCGTCGAAGGCGTTGTCCAACTCCGCGGAATTCGCGCGCCAATAGCCGGCCATCACATGCGGTCCGCGATAACGCGCTTCGAGTTTGTCGCCGACCGGTGCGAGTTTGACTTCGCAGCCAGGCGCCGGTGAGCCGACGTAGCCGGCGCGCATGATCGGACCCGTGGTGAACAGGCAGGACGGCGAGGTCTCGGTCATGCCGAGTCCGGCCATGATGCGAATGCGCTCGCCGCAATATTGCTCGGTGACGCGTTCGAGCCGGTCCCACGCCGCTTGCGAGAGCCCCGCTCCCGCGAAGAAATACACCTTCACGCGCGAGAAAAACGTCGCGCGCAATTGAGCGTCCTGCTCCAGCGCGATGGCCAGTTCTTCCCAGCCCTTCGGCACGTTGAAATAGATCGTCGGCGCGATTTCGCGCAGGTTGCGCAGCGTTTCTTCGAACTTGCCGTTGACCGGTTTGCCGTCGTCGATATAGAGCGTGCCGCCGTTGTAGAGCGCGATGCCCGCGTTATGGCTGCCGCCGAAGGTGTGATTCCATGGCAACCAGTCGACCAGCACCGGAGGCACGTTCGCGAACTCAGGAAACGTTTCGAGCAGCATCTGCTGATTGCTGCACAGCATGCGGTGCGTGGTCGGCACGGCCTTGGGCAGTTTGGTCGAGCCCGACGTGAACAGAAACTTGGCGATGGCGTCCGGGCTCACCGCCGCCTGAACGGAATCGACCGTGCCGGGCGTTGTATTCAGCAGGTCGCTGAATGAAGTCACACTGCGCGCCGCCTGCGGCTCCTTGGGCCCGGTTGCAGCGACGACTTCGACGTCGGCTGGCACCACGGCATCGATCGCCCTGGCAAAGGCGTCGTAGCCCGTTGCGAAGACCAGCCCTGGCGTCAGCAGATCGATCGTATGACGCAGCTTGCCGAAGTCGCCGGAGGCGAGCGCGTATGCCGGGGAAATTGCCGCATACGGAATGCCGGCCCACATCGCGCCGAGCGCCAGTTGCAGGTGCTCGAGATCGTTGCCCGAGAGAATCACGACCGGACGTTCAACGGAGAGATCGCGCGCCAGCAGTGCTTGTCCAATCGCGCGAGCACTTTGCAGCGCTTTCGCGTAGCTCAGGCCGATCCATTGACCGTCACGGCCGCGTCGCGCCGCCAGCCAGCGCTCCGGATGTTCGCGCGCGCCGCTCGCGAGCCGGTCGGTCATACGTTGTGGGTGTTCGCCGAGCGGCTCGGCAGCGCGCAAATACCACGTGTCGCCGCGCCGTTGCGCATGCAACGATGACGCGCCGATCGTCGTCGCGCGGTAATGCGTCGGCGCGTTGTCACGCGCGGCGGGGGTGTTCGGTTGTCTCGGCTCGGAATGCAACGCCTGTCTCCATGGAAAGCAGTCTGCGCCCCGTTCTCTGCGGCGGGCGCGACCTTCCTTTAATGCTTCAACGCGGCTATTCGACCGCGGACAATCAAATCGGATAGTGCCGCGGGCCGGTCTGAATCGTGATCCAGCGCAGATCGGTGAACTCGGCGATCGATGCCTTGCTGCCAAACCGCCCATAACCACTCTTCTTCACGCCGCCGAACGGCATCTGCGCTTCGTCGTGCACGGTCGGCCCGTTGATATGGCAGATACCTGACTCGATACGTTTCGCCACATTCAGCGCGCGCGATATATCGCGACCGAATACCGCTGCGGAGAGACCGTAGTCGCTATCGTTCGCAATCTGAATCGCTTCTTCGTCACTGTCCACACGCTGCACCGTCACCACCGGGCCGAAGGATTCCTCGGCATAGAGCAACATGTCCCGCGTTACGCCGTCGACAATCACCGGTTGCATCACTGCGCCTTCAACCGAACAGCCGACCGGCAGCTTCGCGCCCTTCTCATGCGCGTCTTCAACGAGCGCCTTGATGCGCCGCGCGGCCGCCACGCTTTCGAGCACGCCGAGCACGGAATCGGCCGCAGCGGGATCGCCCGCCTTCAGGGTTCGCGCTTTGGCAGCTAGCTTCTCGACCGTCACGTCGGCGATTTTGCGATCGACGATCAGCCGCTCCGTCGACATGCAAATCTGCCCCTGGTTGAAGAATGCACCGAACGCGATGCCGTCCACCGCCGCATCCAGATCGGCGTCGTCGAGCACCACCACAGGCGCCTTGCCACCGAGCTCGAGCAAGGCCGGTTTCAGATGCTGCGCGGCATGTTGCGCGACGATGCGTCCAACCCGCGTCGAGCCCGTGAAATTGACCCGCCGGACCGCCGGATGAGCGATCAACCTCTCGACGATCGCCGGCGCATCTTCAGCCGAATGCGTGATGACGTTCACCACGCCATCGCCGAGACCGGCCTCCTGCAACACGCTGCCAATCAGCCGATGCACACCGGGACATCCTTCCGATGCCTTGAGCACGACCGTATTGCCGCACGCGAGGGGCATGGCAATTGCCCGGGTGCCGAGAATCACCGGCGCATTCCACGGCGCCATGCCGAGCACCACACCGCACGGTTGGCGCACGGCCATCGCGAGACTGCCCGGCACGTCCGACGGAATCACGTCGCCGTCGATCTGCGTGGTCATTGCGGCGGCTTCGCGCAACATGTTGGCGGCCAGCATCACATTGAAGCCGTACCAGTTCGGCATGGCGCCCGTTTCGGCCACGCCGGTTTCGATGAACTGCGCGGTGCGCGCATCCATCAGTTCGGCTGCGGCCAATAGACGTTTTCGACGCTCAGTCGGCGCCAATGCGGACCATGTGGGGAACGCGCGCGCCGCGGATTCGACTGCCGCGTCGGCGTCGGCCAACGTGGCGGCAGCGGCGCGCGAGGCCGCCACGCCGGTCGCGGGATTGATCCGCTCGAAGGTTCTGCCGTCCGATGCGCCGCGGCTCTTGCCGTCGATCAACAATGTCACTTCATGCATGTGTCTCGTCTCCTCGCTGTGTCTCTCGTCCCGCCGGTCTTCCTACGCGTGTAGCTGTCTGACGCTACCTCAACGCCTGCAATAGCTCAGCGCTTATAGGTTTGCAGACCCGGCTTGATCGCCTTCTCGTCGAGGAACTGCTTCAGGCCCTGCTCGCGGCCGCCTTCGGGATCGCGCAGTTGCGCCTGATCCAGCTTGGCGTACAGGTAATCCTCGTTCTGGTCCCACGTCAGTTCGCGGCAACGCTTGAAGCCGTGCTTGGCTGCGCGCAGCACCACCGGATTCTTCTGCAACAGCTTGCCTGCGAGAACACGCGTCGCCTCACGCAGTTCGGCACGCGGCACGCTGTTGTTGACGAGACCCATTTGCGCTGCTTGCTGCCCCGTGAACGTCTCGCCGGTCATGATGTAGTAAAGCGCCTGACGATGCCCGACGGTGTCCGCCATCGCCTTGCTCACCAGGTTGCCCGGCGGAATGCCCCAATTGATTTCGGAGAGGCCGAACACGGCTTCGTCCGCTGCGATCGCGAGGTCGCACGCCACCAGCGGTGAGAAGCCGCCACCGAAGCACCAGCCGTTGACCATCGCGATGGTCGGCTTCGCGTACATGCGCAGCAACTGCCACTGCCAGCGACATGCATCACGGCGGATTTTTTCCTGCAGGATTTCCGGGCCGGCGTCGACTTCACGGAAATATTCCTTCAGGTCCATGCCGGCGGTCCACGCATCTCCCTCACCCGTCAGCACGAGAACCTGTGCTTCGGCGTCCAGTTCGACTGCCTCCAGGACCTCGATCATTTCCTTGTTCAACGTCGGGCTCATCGCGTTGCGCTTCTCGGGACGATTGAACGTGACCCATGCGATGCCCTCTGCCACATCGACCTTGACGGTTTCCCAACGACCTTCGTAATTCATCTGCTTTCTCCGTGAATGTTGACCGCAGCAGCGGCCCGTTGACTGCATTTAATATCAGGCTACCTGATATGTAAAGCGGAATTTCGCAGACTCGGTGCAAACCCCTATCGGTCGATTTAACGCTGAGGCGCGCTAAGATGCAGGCTAGACCGGACCCCAGCCCACCATGAGCAAAAATCCAGATTCGCCCGCCGAACCCACCACCACGCGTACCCGTCGCCCGCACCTGCGGTTGGCCTATGTGATCGGAAGTCTCGACCGCATCCTGCGGCGCCGCATGACCGAAGCACTTGCGCCGCTCGGCCTGACGCTTTCGCAATTCACCGCGCTTTCGGTGCTCGACGCAAAGGGGCAGGCGTCCAATGCGCAAGTGGCCGAACGCTCCTTCATCACGCCGCAATCGGCTAATGAAGTGATGAACGCCATGGCGAGCCGGAACTGGGTCAGCCGCGAGCCGGACCCGACGCACGGCCGCATCGTGCTGCTGCAACTGACCGATGAAGGGCGGGCCGTGCTGCGCGAATGCGAGCAGGCGGTGAAGACGATCGAGAAACAGATGATGGAAGGCCTCGAGCTCGACACGGCCGGCGTCGTACAAACTCACCTCGAAACTTTCGTGCGCAACCTGCGCGACTAACTCTCCCGTCTCGGCAAATCGCTAGGTGTTTTCACCGAAGCATTTGCACTTGTGTTATCAGTCTACCTGATATTAAATCCTATCCACGATGCAGCGTGTGGAGACGCGTTGTATCGCGTCGAATCGAATGGACAGCAACGCAGACATCGAACCGATGTGCTGTGCGCTGCGACTTTCGCCGGGCGGTTCTTAAGCATTCTTCGGTGACCTCGACGGCGGTCTGAGTCCCGTTTCATCGAGCCGGTCTGGAACACCGGCCCGCCCCGACATTGAGCAAACGCAACGGTCTTTGCGTCTGGCCGCCACGCCAGTCGGCGACTGCGCATCTGCCGCTCTTCATCGACACCGGAAAACCACGCATTTTAATAAGGATCACTAACGTGAAAAGAGCCGGAATCTTACCCTCGACAGAAAGCCTTGCTGGACCGGCGACGTCCAGCCGGACAAACACCTTTGTCACACTCGGATTGTGTTTTGCCATCGCGCTGCTCGAAGGGCTCGACTTGCAGTCGGTCGGTGTCGCCGCGCCACGGATGGCGCGCGAGTTCGGTCTGTCGGTCGGACAAATGGGCCTCGCGTTCAGCGCCGGGACCTTCGGCTTGCTGCCGGGTGCGATGTTCGGCGGACGGCTTGCCGACCGGATCGGCCGCAAGCGCGTGCTGGTGATTTCCGCATGCCTGTTCGGCTTGTTGTCGATCGCGACCGCGCTAGTGAGCGACTTTCACACGCTGGTGATCGTGCGAGTGCTGACAGGCATTGGTCTTGGCGGTGCATTGCCTAACCTGATCGCGTTGTCGTCGGAAGCGGTCGAGCCGCGCTCGCGCAGCACCGCGGTGAGCGTGATGTATTGCGGCATTCCGTTCGGCGGCGTAATCGCTTCGGTGATCGGCGTGTTGAGCGCGGGCGACACCGAGTGGCGGCACATCTTCTACGTGGGCGGCGCAGGGCCGCTGGTGCTGGTGCCGCTGTTGCTCGTGTTTCTCGCGGATTCGAAGGCATTCACCCAAGCCTCGCGAGACGGTCACGCGAAGCCCGCGCCGGTCGGCGAAATCCTGTTCGGCGGCACACGTGGCCTCTCGACCGTGCAGATCTGGGTCAGCTATTTCTGCACGCTGATCGTCCTCTATTTCCTGCTCAACTGGCTGCCTTCGCTGATGGCCGCAAGCGGCCTGTCGCGCGCGCAAGTGGGCTACGTGCAGATTTTCTTCAACATCGGCGGCGGCATCGGCGCGTTGTGCATCGGCATATTGATGGACCGGATGCGCTCAGGCGTAGTGGTGGCGGGCATGTATATCGGGATCATCGCGTCGCTCGCGGCGCTCTCGATGGCGCCCGGCTTCGGCGCGCTCGCAACCTCAGCGTTCTTCGCGGGGATGTTCGTGATTGGTGGGCAATCGGTGCTGTACGCGCTCTCAGCCGCTTTCTATCCGACTGCCATGCGCGGCACCGGCGTCGGCGCGGCAGTGGCGGTAGGCCGTATCGGCTCGGTGGTCGGCCCGCTGGCAGCAGGTCAATTGCTGGCGATGGGACGCAGTTCGTCGACGGTGATCGGCGCGAGCATTCCCGTCACGCTGATCGCCGCCGCGGCTGCGCTGCTGTTGCTGCGCCGTCCGCGCGCCAACGACTGACTGACCAGACAGGAAGATTCAAGAAAACTCAAGAAGACCCCACAACAAACACATTCGATCAACGGTTTGGAGACATCCTGCATGCAAGCATCCACACGCATTCTTCTTTGTGGCGCATTGTGCGCCGTCAGCGGCGCCGCGGCGGCTCAATCGAGCGTAACGCTCTACGGCATCATCGACACCGGCATCGAATACGTATCGCACGCAAACGCCGCGGGCAAAAGCGTGTTTCGCATGCCGTCGGTTACCGGTGAACTGCCCTCGCGTTGGGGCCTGCGCGGCAATGAAGATCTGGGCGGCGGTTATAGCGCGGTATTCACGCTGGAAAGCGGCTTCAACGTGCGCGCCGGCGATCTCGGCCAGGGCGGCCGGCTATTCGGGCGTCAGGCATTCGTCGGCATCAAGAGTCCGTACGGCACCGTGTCGTTCGGACGACAGTACACGATGACGTATCTCGCGCTGATGGGTGCGGACCTGATCGGCCCGGACATCTATGGCCTGGGCTCGCTCGACGCCTACGTGCCGAACGCCCGCGCCGATAACTCGGTGACCTACCTCGGCACTTACGCTGGCGTGACGCTCGGCGCGAACTATTCATTCGGCCGCGACGCGGCGGGCACTGGCAACTCGCCGGGACAAGGCACCTGCACCGGCTCGGTAGCCGGGCATGCAACGGAATGCCGCGAGTGGTCGGTGATGTTGAAATACGACGCGCCGCTCTTCGGCGTTGCGGCGTCGTACGAGGAACAGCGCGGCGGGAGCACTGCTGCGGCGAACTTCTTCGATGGCGTTGCACCCATTCCGCTCACCAATGCCACCGACAAAGACATCCGCACCCACGTCAGCGCGTACGCCAACATCGGCAAGGCAAAGATCGGCGCGGGCTGGCTCAATCGCCGGGTCGAACCGTCGGCTGTCACGATTGCGGCCGTGCGCTCGAATCTGTTCTTCGTCGGCGCTTCGTACTTCGTGACGCCGGCTTTCATCGTCGACGGCGAGGTCTATCACATCACCAATAGCGAGCACGACACGCGCGCCACGATGGGCACGCTGCGCACCACCTATCTGCTGTCGAAACGCACCGCGGTCTATGCGCAGGGCTCGTATCTCGCCAACAGCGCGAAGGCACGCTACTCGGTCAGCGCCGGTGGCGGCGGCACGACACCCACGGCAGGCACCGGCCAGACCGGCGTGATGCTCGGCATTCGTCATTCGTTCTAGGGGACACCGCATGAAGCACACATCCATCGCGCTGGCTGCAGCGGCGGCACTGACTCTCGCAGCGTGTGGCGGCAACGATGTCAGCGACCCGGCCACCACAAGCACGAATGCCCTGCCGCAACTGAATGCTGCCACTCCCGGCACACTCGCCGGCAATTGCGCCGCGCTCGCCGCGAAACTTACGTTCGCCAACACCGTCTTCACCTCCGTGTCGGACGTCGCGGCCGGCACGCTCAAGGTGGCCGGCAAACCGATCGCCGAACACTGCCTGATCCAGGGCAGCATGAATCAGCGCGTGAGCAGCGTCGATGGCAAGACGTACGCCATCGGCTTCGAAATGCGTCTGCCGCTGGCATGGAACGGGCGCTTCTTCTATCAGGCCAATGGCGGACTTGACGGGAATGTAGTGACCGCTACCGGTGAAATCGGCGGCGGCGGCCCGACCAACGACGCGCTCAACATGGGCTTCGCTGTCATCAGTTCGGACGCGGGCCACAGCGCGTCGCAAAATCCGCTGTTCGGCCTCGACCCGCAAGCACGCCTCGACTACGGCTACAACGCGGTCGCCACGCTCACGCCAATGGCCAAGCAGGTGATCAAACTCGCCTACGGCAAGGGGCCGGACCGCAGTTACTTCGACGGTTGCTCCAATGGCGGCCGTCATGCCCTGGTCGCGGCGGCACGTTCTTCTGCGCAATACGACGGAATCATTGCCGGCGACCCGGGTTTCCACTTGCCGAAGGCGGCGATCGGCGAAATGTGGAGCGCGCAGCAATTGGCCAAGGTGGCGACCGCTACGACTGCGAACGGCCTGCCCGACATCACGACCGGCTTTACCGCGGCGGAACGTCAGATGGTGGCCTCGAAGATACTGGCCAAATGCGATGCACTCGACGGCGCCACCGACGGCCTCATTCAGGATATCAAGGCATGCCAGGCAAATTTCAGTCTGGCGGCAGACGTACCCACCTGCACAAACAACGTGCGCGACGGAACCTGTCTGACGAGCGCGCAGAAGGACGCGATCGGCAACGTCTTCTCTGGCGCACGCAACAGCGCCGGCACGGCCTTGTATTCGAGCTTTCCATACGACGCCGGCCTCGGCCCGGGCTGGTCGGCATGGAAGCAGGCGAACTCGATCACCCTCGATCCCGCCGCAGCGGCATTCACGTTCACCACGCCGCCGCAGAGCGCATCGGTGTTGACCCAGTTGTCGGCCTATGCGCTGAACTTCAGCATGGATGCCGACGCGCCGAAGATCTTCGCCACGAGCGGCGTGTATAGCGAATCAGCCTGGTCGTTCATGACGCCGCCCGACGAGACCAACCTCAGTGCCTTGAAGCAACGCGGTGCGAAACTGATGGTCTATCACGGCACGAGCGACCCGGTGTTTTCGTCGAACGATACGACCGACTGGTACCAGCGGCTCACGGCAGCCAATGGCGGTGACGCCTCGAACTTCGCCCGTCTCTACACGATCGCCGGCATGAATCACTGCTCCGGCGGTCCGAGCACCGACCAGTTCGACATGCTCACGCCGATGATCGCGTGGGTTGAACAGGGCAAGGCGCCGGACAGCGTGGTCGCCACCGCACGCGATGCGAGCAATGTCGCGCCGAACACGGACGTGCCGGCCAATTGGGGGACGGGACGCACGCGGCCGCTCTGTGCGTATCCGAAAGTCGCCCGTTATCAAGGCGGCGACATTAATGCCGCGAGCAGTTTCGCGTGTAGCTAAGGCGCAACTGGCTCATTGCCGAGTCCTCGTTGCCATGTCATTACCGAGCCAGCATAAAACGCCTCCTCCTCGCGCATGACGGGTACTTTGCATGCGCGAGGGACATGCCCGTCGCATCCCCTGCCGTACCCCCTTCGTTGCATCGATTTGAAAAAAACGCCGCCGCTCTCTCCCCGCGCCGCGTTGTAAGCCTTCGTCTTCCGCTCCTCTTGCGCACGCCATACGCCGGCCTCTCCCCTGCTGCTCACCAAGCGGGAGGCGGCCCCAGCCCGAATCCCCCTCATCGAATGCTAAAACGCATAGCGCCGCCGACGAGCGGGAATGCGAATTGCTGGCGCGGTTAGGTTGAGCGATGCACCTCCGCTTGATTTCATTTGCAAGCTGTCGCTCCTTCGTACCTTGAACGACATATCGACAATGACTATCCACGAATCTCAGACATCTTCCCGCTCCAACATGGAAACAGGTGTCCCCGGTTTCGACGAGATCCTGGGCGGAGGGCTGGTCAGCGGCGGCGTCTATCTGCTGGAAGGCATGGCCGGTGCGGGCAAAACGATTCTGTCGAGCCAGATCGGCTTTCATCGTGTCAGCAAGGGTGAAAAGGTGCTCTACGTGACCCTGATCGCCGAGTCGCACGACAAGCTGCTGGCGCACCTCAAAGCCCTGAGCTTCTTCGACGAAACCGCCGTCGCACAGCAAATGCTGTTCGTGTCCGGCTATCACGAGCTGATGCAGGACGGGCTCGATGGCTTCCTCAAGCTGATTGCGTCGAGCATTTACGACCATCGGCCGAGCCTCATGATCATCGACGGTTTTCGCAGCGCACGCGAATTCAGCGAAACCGAATTGTCGCTGTCTAAGTTCATCCACGAACTGAACGCGCTGGCCGCCGCGATGGATTGCACCACGCTGTTGCTCGCGCCGCTCTCCGGCAACGAACCTCACCCCGAGCACACGCTGGTCGACGGCCTGATCGAACTGAACCGCTACAACGACGGCATGCGCCGTGGGCGCGAAATCGAAGTGCACAAGATGCGGGCGCGCAACCATCTGATGGGCAAGCATTTCTTTCGCATCGCCGAAAGCGGGCTTCTGATGTTCCCGCGTCTGGAATCGCAATGCGCCGCGCAACCAGGCCCAGTCGATCTGAAAACACGGCTCGGTTTCGGTCTCCCGCATCTCGACAATCTGCTCGGCGGCGGTTTCGCTCAAGGTTCTACGACCACGCTGATCGGGCCGTCAGGTGTCGGCAAGACCCTGCTCTGTCTGCAGTTTCTCGCGGCCGGCGTGGCGCGCGGCGAACGCTGCGTGTATCTGGGCTTTTACGAAGGGCCGCAACGGCTGGTCGGCAAAGCCGAGGCCGTCTCGATCGATCTCGCCGACGCGTACGACGACGGGCGCCTGATGATTCAATGGCAGCCCGCCATAGAACTGGCGATCGACGAGCTCGCCTCGGTTGCGCTTGCAACGGTCAAGCAGAGCGGTGCGAAGCGGATCGTGATCGACGGCGTGGAAGGCTTTCGCGATTCCGCATTGCGAACCGAACGCTTCGGCCTTTTCCTGAATGCCCTGCTTCATCAACTGAGGGAAGCCTGCGTCACCACGATACTGACTGAGGAATTGCCGCTTTACGCCGACCCCGGCCACGCGAAGAGCGTGCGGGTCTCCGCGTTGACCGAAAACCTTGTGCTGCTGCGCTACGCCGAAACGGACACGGGTCTGCGACGCATGATTTCGGTGGTCAAGCAGCGCGAAAGCGCGCACGACACGTCGCTGCGCGAGCTCCTCATTTCGCCTCAGGGCCTCGACGTGCTCGAAAGCCCGCTCAGCCCCGCCAACGTGGTTTCAGCGCAAGGCCTGTCAGCCACGCTGACGCCGCGACGAAAAACGTAGCCGCCCATGAAAACCATTCTGGTCGTGGACGACGAATTCGACATCCTCACGGTCTGGCGACTGTTGCTGGAGCGGCATGGCTATGCCGTACTGACGGCCTCCAACGGCGCGGCCGCGCTTGAACAGATCAGCAAGACCCGGCCCGACATCATCGTGTCGGACTGCATGATGCCGGTCATGTCGGGGCTGCAACTGTGCGCCGCGCTGTACAACGACCCCAATCTGCGCGCGATTCCAATCATTCTGTGCAGCGCGGCCGCGGATATTCCCGCACAACCGAATCCCACCATCGCATACGCGCGCAAGCCGCTTTCATTCGACGCCCTTCTTGCGATGCTGCAGCGCATGGGGGTTTGACGGCTAGGTAAAACCCCGAATTCCTGGCAGACGCCACACGGACTAATCTCGGCACACCCATTAAATAGAACGTCGTTCTGTTAGACAGAACGACGTCGTAAGAGCGTCCAAGGAGGATTCCATGGCAAGCCTGCCGATCGACACACCCGGCGCGTCGCCCGATTCAAGCGCCGGTGCGCAGGGACTCACGACCGGCATCAACGCGCGCATCGACCGTCTGCCGGCGACGCGCACGGTATGGATGCTGGTGTTCCTGCTGTCGATCGGCGGCTGGTTCGAGTTCTACGATCTGTTTTTTACGGCCTATGTCGGCCCGGGCCTCGTCAAAAGCGGGCTCTACGCAACGACCACCGCGTCGTTCTTCGGCGTGTCCGGGCTGGGCGCATTTGTAGCGGCGTCGTTCGCGGGACTCTTCATCGGCACGTTCTTTTTCGCGGGCATGGCGGATCGCTATGGCCGCAGAACCGTGTTTACTGTTTCGCTCCTGTGGTATTCCGCGGCCACACTGATCATGGCGCTGCAAACCACTGCGCCGGCTATCAACCTGTGGCGCCTGATCGCGGGCATCGGCGTGGGCGTCGAACTGGTGACGATCGACACTTACGTCAGTGAACTCGTGCCGAAACATCTGCGCGGCCGCGCGTTTGCTTTCGTGCATCTGGTGCAGTACACCGCTGTGCCGTCGGTCGCCCTGCTTGCATGGTGGCTGGTGCCACAAGCGCCATACGGCGTCGACGGCTGGCGCTGGGTGGTGATCATCGGCGCGCTCGGCGCGGTGGTGGTGTGGGCCATTCGGCGGCGTGTGCCGGAAAGCCCGCGCTGGCTCGCACAGCAAGGCCGCGCCGCCGAAGCGGAACAGGTCCTGCAGGCGATCGAAGCGAAGGTCGCGAAGCAATACGGCAAGCCCTTGCCCGCCCCTGTCCCGACAGTCGAGCCGGCCACCACCAAGGCGGCCTTCCGCGAAATCTGGCAGCCGCCGTATCGCAAACGTGCGATCACGATGCTCGTGTTCAATCTGTTCCAGGCGATCGGCTTCTATGGTTTCGCGTCATGGGTGCCGACCTTGCTGGTTTCGAAAGGCATCACGATCACGCACAGCCTGATGTACTCGTTCGTGATTGCGGCCTCGAATCCGTTCGGACCGCTGATCGGCATGGCGATCGCGGACCGCATCGAACGTAAGACCTTGATCGTGTTGTCCGCACTTGGCATCGCCGTGTTCGGCAGTCTGTTCGCGACGCAAACCTCGCCCGCCATGCTGATGACGCTCGGTGTGCTGATCACCCTTAGCGGTACGCTGCTCTCGGTCGGTTATCACGCGTACCAGACCGAACTGTTCCCCACGCGCTTGCGTGCACGCGCGGTTGGCTTCGTCTACTCGATGTCACGTTTATCCGCGATGTTTTCCGGCTTCATGATCGCCTTCGCGCTGCGCCACTTCCAGGTGCCTGGCGTGTTCGCGTTGATTACCGTGTCGATGGTGATGGTGATGGGCGCGATCGGCATCTTCGGGCCGCGCACCAACAATCGCAATCTCGACGAAATTTCGCATTGAACGCATTGAGCACACTGAACAAGAGGCTTCAAAGATGACACTGCCGTTGGCTGGAGTGCGGGTACTGGATTTATCGAACGTGTTGGCGGGGCCGTTTTGCGCATATCAACTCGCGCTGCTCGGCGCCGACGTGATCAAGGTCGAACATCCCGAAGGCGGTGATCTTGCGCGGCGTTTAGGCGCCGACAAGGAAGCGTCCATGCGCAACATGGGCGCCTCGTTCGTCGCCGTGAATGCGGGCAAGCAGTCCATCACGCTCAATCTGAAAGACCCGCGCGGCAAGGCCATTTTGCGGGAGCTCGTCAAAACCGCGGACGTGCTGGTCGAAAACTTCCGGCCGGGTGTGATGACGCGGCTCGGCCTCGATTTCGATGCCCTGCGTGAAGTGAATCCCAGGCTCGTGTATTGCGCGATCTCCGGCTTCGGCATGGACGGCGAGTTTTCGAAACGCCCCGCCTACGATCAGATCATTCAGGGCATCTCGGGCGTGATGAGCGTGACCGGCGATGCCGACAGCGCGCCGTTGCGCGTCGGCTATCCCGTATCGGATACCGTAGGCGGTCTTACGGCGGCGTTCGGCATCTGCGCCGCGCTGGTCGATGCCCGCGCGAGCGGGCACGGCCGCATGCTCGATGTCTCGATGCTGGAAGCCACGCTGGCAACGATGGGCTGGGTCGTCTCGAACTATCTGAACGCCGGTGTCACACCCGAGCCGATGGGCAACGAGAACTTCACCGCCGCGCCTTCGGGCACCTTCAAAACCGGCGATGGCCCCCTGAATATTGCCGCGAACGAGAACAAACAGTTCGCGAGCCTCTGTCATCTGATCGGCCGCGCGGACCTGCTCGACGACGTGCGCTTCTCCGAGCGCAACGCACGCAAAGCGAATCGCGCGGCATTGAAAGCCGAAATCGAAGCGGCGCTGGCAAGCGATAGCGCGACGAACTGGGAAGCCAAATTCTTCGAAGCAGGCGTGCCGGCCGGACGCGTGATGTCGGTGCCGGAGATTCTTGCGCACCCGCATCTGGAATCGCGCGAGTTCATCCGCGAATTTGCCGGCGACGGCGCCACTGAGCGGCAACGCGTCACCCGTGCAGGTTTTAGGCTATCCGACGCCGACACAGCGCCTACCGCACCCGCACCGGTGCTATCCGCTCACACGCGTGAGCATCTCGCCTCGCTCGGTTACGACGACGCGCAAATCGACCACCTACGCTCCGAAGGAGTGATCTGAAAATGACGCAAGCATTCGACGCTGCCAAGCTCGCCGCCGAGTACTGGAGCACCTCGATCATCGACATCCATCCCGGCTCGATCAAGGTGCGCGGTTTCCCGATTCAGGAGTTGATCGGCAACGTCAGCTTTCCGCAGATGATCTGGCTGATGCTACGCGGCGAATTGCCCGACGCCGCGCAAGCGCGTTTGTTCGAAGCGGCGTTGGTGGCCTCGGTCGATCATGGCCCGCATGCACCGTCGATTGCCATTTCGCGGATGGCGACCAGTTGCGGTTTGCCGTTGAACGGCGCAATGGCCTCGGCGATCAATGCGCTGGATGATGTGCATGGCGGCGCCGGTCAGCAGGCGGTCGAACTATACGATTCCATCGCCGGACGCATGCAAGCAGGCGCCACGTTGGAAGAGGCGGTCGAGCAAGGTGTCGATGCTTTTACTCTCGAACATGGCAAGTATTTGCCTGGCTTCGGGCACCGCTTTCATCCAGTCGATCCGCGCGCAATCCGGCTTCTTTCGCTCGTGGACGAAAGCGTCGAACAGCAAAGTATCAGCGGACAATACGCCGCTATCGCGCGCGGCATTGAGGCCTTGCTCAAGCAGCGCAAGAACAGACCCGTACCGATGAATATCGACGGCGCCACCGCCGTGATCTACGCGGAGCTCGGCTTTGCGCCGGAGTTGGCACGCGGGGTGTTCTGCCTGTCACGCGCGGTCGGCATTCTGTCGCATGCCTGGGAACAACGCGGACGCAACGAGCGCAACAAAGGCCCGATGCCGCGCCAGATGAGCTACACCTACACGGGCAAGCCCGAGCGTCACCTGTCCTGAACTTCGGCCGCGCGCCGCTGCGCATTGCGCATTGCGCGCGAGTCGCCGCCTAACGCATCCGTTGCGCGTGCGGCGCAATCGAACAGCGCGCCGAGATTGCTCTCGAGGAACGCCTGATCGATGCGCGAACTCGGGCCTGCGAGCGTCAGCACGCCACGCAAACTCTGGCGCACACCGAATACCGGCATCGACACCCCCGCCGTCTCGCGATCGCGCTCGCCGATCGACACGCAGTAGAAGTCCTCGCGAATTTTCTCGTACGGCTCGCCCGGCTTGCCGCCGAACGCCAGCAACGCGAGACCGCCCGAGCCGCTTTCCAGCGGCAGCACGTCGCCTTCGCGCACGTGAAATCGCACCGCATGCGTCGAATCCACACGATGCAGGCACACACGCACCGCCTCGTCGCGCACATAGAAGGACACGCTTTCGCCGCTCGTTTCCGCGAGTTCGCGCATCAGTGGCACGAGAATGTCGCCGACGTTCAGGCTGCGCTGATACAGCGCGCCGAGCATGAAGGTGGCAGCGCCGAGTTGATAGCGGCCGTCGTCCAGACGCAGCAGCAGGCGGTGCTGGATCAGCGAGCCCGCGAGCCGCAACAGCGTGCTCTTGTAGAGCCCCGTGCGCGCCGCAAGTTCGGCGAGCGTGAGCGCGACGTCGTCCGGCCTGAAGGCGAACAGAATCGCGCAAGCACGATCGATGACGGCAACGCCTTCGCTTTCCTTTGAGTTTGATTTGTCCGCAGGCGTTGGCATGAGTTGGCGTAAATGACGTTACTTCATATCGAAGTGGAAATTTTACGCCATGACGCGGGGCTGTCATACCAGACAGTGGTTCTTCGGGGCCGAAACAGCCAGAAATCGGCGGCTTGACGGCGAAAACCCGCGGGACGTGGCGCAACTGGGGCAAAGCGCGCGCTGTGAGTGCACGTTGAGACGATCGCGCCATTTGTTGAGCCGCCCCAGCATTCAGCGTTTTGCCGCCGGCCTCTACAGTACCTTATCGAACGCGCAACGCCGGAGCACCGGAGCGCGTCGCAACGTTTCGGAGGATCAGAGATGAACAGCAATCGTGGCGCGATTCCAGTTTCTTTCTTCGGGATTGCGGTGGGCGCGCTGGCGTTCGCCAATTTGTGGCGTGTGGCTATCGGGGTGTGGCATCTGCCCACCATCGCTGGAGACGTGTTGAGCGTTGCAGCGCTTGCGGTGTGGCTCGTTGTTCTGCTCGCATACGGCCATAAATGGCTGACGCACGCAGCGGAGGCTCGCGCGGAAATGCAGCATCCAGTGCAATCGTCGTTTGCGGCGCTAGTGCCGGTTTCGAGTTTGCTTGCCGCGCAGCTTTTGCAGACCTATGCGCATTCCGTTGCGCTTGCACTGTTCGGCGTGGCCGTGGTCGCTCAATTGATACTCGGCGTGTACCTGCATGGACGGCTCTGGCAGGGTGGCCGCAAGCCTGAATTGATCACGGCGGCCATTTATCTGCCGACCGTCGCGTCGAGTTTTGTCGCGGGGACGGCTGCAGCTGCATTCGGTTTTCATCAACTGGGCGGGCTGTTCTTCGGCGCCGGCGTGCTGTCCTGGCTCGCGATCGAATCGATGATTCTGCACCGCGCCGCCGTGCATGAAGCGCTGCCCGAAGCATTGCGTCCGATCCTCGGCATTCAGCTCGCGCCGCCGGTGGTGGGTGGTGTGACGTATCTGAGCTTAAGCAGCGGTACGCCTGATCTGATCGCACTGATGCTGCTCGGCTATGGGCTCTACCAGGCGTTGATGCTGTTGCGTCTGCTGCCGTGGATTCGTCAGCAAGCATTTGTGCCGGGATATTGGGCATTCAGCTTCGGTGTAGCCGCATTGCCGACGATGGCGATTCGCATGGTTGAACGAGGCGCAACCGGTCCGCTCGAATGGATCGCCCCAGTTTTGTTCATCGCGGCAAATGTGGTGATTGGAATTCTGGTGGTAAAGACACTTGGATTGCTGGTGCAAGGGAGGTTGATTCCGGCTGCAGGTGCCGCTCAGCCTGTGGCACAAATTGCAACCGGCTCACGTGTTGCGCGGGCCTAGCCTGGGAATGAATGCGCCCAAGTCCACAGATAGCCGACCGTCTGTTGCTGGTCAGGTATTTGCCGTGGGGCTTGGGCGAAACAACTTGTACGCGAAGGCGCCTAGCTTGCCAATTGCGCAAGTCTCATGTCAACGCAACGCCATCACAATCACCACAGCACCAACAATCGCCACTGCGTCTTCAATCAACGCGGCCGGCAAGTCGCGGCCGAATGTGCGCGCCAACGCGCCTCGCACTTTCGCGCCACCCAAGGTGCCAATCACTGCGCCCACCACCCCGGCAATCAAACCACCCGCCAAGCCGCCATGTGCGGCCCCAATCGCCGCGCCACTCAACCCACCCAGGACGATGCGCGCACCGAATTGCATCGGCACGGTACGGCTAGGCGTTTTCGGCAATTGATCGGTAATCAGTTCGACGATCGCCAGCACCGTGAAGATGTACGGTGTGACGGTGAAACCAAGAAATGCCAGTGGCGTGTCCTGTAGCGGCAGCCATCCAAGATGCGCCGCCCAACTGACAGCCGCAGGCGCAGTCATCGCGCGAAGGCCGGCCACCACGCCGATTAGCAATGCCAGGATATAGACAGACATAGGGGCCCCCTTTGGTGTGGCCCTAGTGTCGCACGATTCGACTTTCAATCGTAAGCGAAAGACGTAGTCCTGCCGCTCCCATAGTTGGCTCGTTGTTCCCGCGGCCGGTCCGCCTTTTTTCAGCGGTCAGCGCGTTTGCACCACGAGCCGGTTCATGCGCTGAACGTACTCACACCATCAAACCGACGCCGCCACCAACGCCCCAACATTGGCAATCGCCGCATTGCTGCGCGCCGCATCACCGCTCGTCCCGGTGAGGTAAACCGTCACGAGAATCGGCCCGCGTCCTGGCGGCCACAGAATCGCGATGTCGTTTGCCGTGCCGTGATCGCCGGTGCCGGTTTTATCGCCGACGCCCCAATCCTTCGGCAGCTTCGCGCGAATCCGTTCGCCGCCGGTCTGATTGGCGGCAAGCCAGGCCAGCAGCTGTGCACGCGACGATGAAGACAAACGTTCGCCC
The DNA here is from genome assembly GCF_902859805.1 of Paraburkholderia sediminicola. GTDB lineage: Bacteria > Pseudomonadota > Gammaproteobacteria > Burkholderiales > Burkholderiaceae > Paraburkholderia > Paraburkholderia sediminicola. The sequence goes on from NZ_CADIKC010000001.1 coordinate 798,739, forward strand.
AACAGCAGCTCACGCAGATTGCCGAGCATGGCATTGGGCGTGGTGGTGTCGCGCGGATCGCCCGGCGTCGCTTCGTTCAACGTCGGCTCATTGCGGTCCAGACGCGTGATGCCATCGCCGATACTGCGCGCGAACGCGGTCAAAGCTGCGGGGCCGCCAAAGCTCGCCAGCAGCAGATTCGCCGCGGTGTTGTCGCTGAGCGTAATGGCCGCCTTGCACACGTCGGCGACGCTCATCCCCGCATCGCCGGTGCGCTCGCGGGTGTGCTGGCTGGTGGCGGGCGAGTACGGCACAAGATCGCTTCTGGAAAACACGATGCGCCGCTCCAGGTCCTCCTCTCCGCGATCCACGCGCGTCAGCACGAAACCCGCCGCCAGCAGTTTGAACGTGCTGCACATCGGAAACCGCTCGTCCGTCCGCAAACCGGCGTGCAATCCGGATGTCGTGTCGACGATCGAAACGCCCAGCCGCTCACCGCTTTCCGCTTCGATCTGCGCGAGCCGTTGACGAATGGCGTCCGCCTTGGCCACGCTGCCGCCCTGCTTGGGGGCGGCCGCCTTCACCGCTTTCCCGAACGCGCCGCCACTGCCAACCGCAATCCCAGCTATCGAAACGCCGAGCATCGCGCCCGCGAATTTCCGTCTTGTGATCATCGCCGCTCCTTATGTGAAGCCGCAACTATCGGTTTTTCGGCGCTTGCTGGCAAACGATGATAAGTTAGTCGATCCCCTAGAAAATCTTATGCCTCTGCCATGAGACCGTATCTTCCGTTGAATGCGCTGCGCGCCTTCGAATCGTCCGCGCGGCATCTGAGCTTCACGCGCGCCGCGCTCGAATTGAACGTCACCCAGGCGGCCGTGAGCCAGCAGGTGAGAACGCTGGAAGAGCGGCTGGGCACCGCGCTCTTCAAACGTCTCCCCCGCGGGCTGGCCATGACCGACGAAGGTCTCGCGCTGCGCCCGGTCCTGACGGATGCGTTCGATCGCATTGAAGCGGTGCTTAAACAGTTCGACGGCGGTCACTTCCACGAGGTGTTGACGGTCGGCGTGGTGGGCACTTTCGCGGTGGGCTGGCTGATGTCGCGGCTCAAGTCGTTTCGCGACGCGCATCCGTTTGTCGAGTTGCGGCTGCTCACGAACAACAATCTGGTCGATCTCGCCACCGAGGGTCTCGACTTCGCGATTCGTTTCGGCGACGGTACCTGGCCAGGCTCGCTCGCCACCCGGCTGCTCGACGCACCGCTCGCCATTCTGTGTGCGCCCGAGATCGCCGAGCGTCTGTCCGAGCCAACGGATCTCGCCAACGAAACCTTGCTTCGTTCCTATCGCGTCGACGACTGGATGAGCTGGTTCACGGCCGCCGGCATCCCGCCGCGGCCAATTCGCGGCCCGGTGTTCGATTCATCGCGGCTCATGGTGGAAGCGGCCATGCAGGGTGCGGGTATCGCGCTGGCGCCGGCGCTGATGTTCGATCACGAGATCAACACGGGCCGGCTGGTGCGGCCGTTCGAAGTGGAAGTTCACGCCGGCAGCTACTGGCTGACGTGGTTGAAGGGCAAACCGATGACATCGGCGATGCTGCTGTTCAGTCAGTGGATCGTCAAGGAAGCGGCCTCGCACACACAAAGCTAGCAAGCTGCCGGGCGTCGATGGCCGTTCATCGCGGGCCGCTCGGCTTGCGGCGGGAACACGTTCCACGAGCCGTCGTCATGGCGGAAGAAGAAGATCGACAGCAAACCACCCGGCCGCAGGGCTTCGACGCAAACGTAGCGCTGATGCTGCGACGCACGGTGGCAAAACCGCACGACACGCGCGGGCATCGAGGGGGTCGGTGCGAGCCATTTATCGACGGCCCAGTGCAAGGTTTTTTCTGCGGCAACCATGATGCTCTCCTCGATCCTTGAAACCTTGAATCCCTGAATCCCTGAATTGCTCAACTCGTTCCTGCTCATTGCTGCCCGCTCAGGCGAGTTGGGCGGCAACCTGACCGTTCTTCGCGGTGCGTTCGACAAACGCCTTCACCAGACACACCAGCGTGAGCACGCCGGCACGGGGATGCGTCAGGCAGCAATGCACCTGTTCGCTGCGGCTTTCGCCAAGCAGGCACCACGCGCAGAAGTGCTCGCAGTTATTCGTCAGCAGGCGGTAATGGTTTTCGCCGAGGCGGGAGCGCGCACGGCGGACAGCTTCATCGCCGACATAGCGGGCGCTCGGGGTCGAGCGGATCTTTAATGGATGACCGGCGGCGAAGCGGGTTAATTCCACTTCTTCCACCGGACCGCGATGCGCCGAACTCGCAAAACCCGCGTAATGAACCACGCGGCCATTGCCGACATAAATGCCGTGATGTTCGTAGCCGCGCCGTTGCGTAACGAGATGCGCGCCGATCGGCAGATCGATGGTCGACGTTTCATTGCAGCGCTCGTCCTGGTCTTCGCTGCTCGTCGGGAGATGGTTCGTGTTCATGGCCGGTCTCGCTTCAATATCCAACACTGTTGCGAGATCTTTCGCATCATCCGGGCCATGTGGCGAAAAGCCTTTATTTAAAGGGCTGGCGGGAATTGGGCGGCATTTTGAGCGCAGCATGTGTGCGTCTTGAGCCGACACAAATCAATCCGATCTGTTGGCAGACGTCGATCATCTGGCGTGTTGGTTGAGCCTCAGCGAGTGGGTTCGCCGGGGTCCGGGGGGCTGGTGAATGTGTTGGGTCCTGCACCGGTCTGAGCACCCGGATGTTGGCTGCATCCCGACCTCTTCGGCGCGACACGAACAAGCGTTACCTGCGCAACCGCGCGGAATCGCCCACCAATCAACGCGTTACGAGAAAGCGCCCGCTCGAGCCGCAAATTGGCATGCCACTTGCACCATCCCGTTCAATTCCTTTTCAACCGCGCGCCCGACGCACGCGGCCAACCGGAGAACGATATGGCTTCCATCACAGTAAACGACCTCTCGCTGAACCTCGCGCTCGACCGTAAAGCGATGGCGGCAATCCGTGGCGGCGGCGGTGCGCCTTGGGTGTACGGCTGGATTCAGCCCTATGTGCGGGAAACGCCGAGCATCGGTCCGGTTGTGAACCTGTACGACATCTCGAACAACTTCTATGCTAACCAGATGATCAACACGTTCCAGTCGGTCGATGTACGCAACACCGGCGCGAACTCGAACATCAGCGTCTCCCCGGACGCACGCAGTAGAAACGATACGGTGCAGCCCTTGTGACCTGTCCGAGCCAATTTCGATGGACGTCGTCCGCGCGGTCCGACGCCGGACGCGTCCGTGAAATCAACGAAGATGCCTGCCTCGCCCAGCCCGAACCCGGACGCTGGGCCGTCGCCGATGGCATGGGCGGGCACGCGGTCGGCGATCTGGCGAGCCGGCTGGTGATCGATGCGCTGAGCCGCCTCGCGCCGCCGCTCGCCATGAAAACCTGTATCGCCGACGCGCGAGCACGGCTGCAAAAAGCCAACCGCCAACTAAGGGACGAAGCCGCTCGCCGCCAGGTGCAACGGATCGGCAGCACCGTCATCGTGCTGCTCGCGTGCGACCGCTTCTGCGGTTACCTATGGGCCGGCGACAGTCGTCTCTATCTGTATCGCGAAGGGCAATTGCGGCAACTCACTCGCGATCACAGTCAAGTGGAAGAACTCAAGTCGCTCGGCGTGATTACCGACGAAGAAGCGCGGCATCATCCGGCGCAGCACATGATCACGCGCGCAGTGGGCGCCACGGACGTGCTCGAACTCGACGACGATGCGATCGAAGTCGCGGACGGCGACGTCTTTCTGCTGTGCAGCGACGGATTGAGCAACGAAATCAGCGACGAGGAAATACTGGGCGTGCTGACCACGGTGACGTGCGAGCGTGCATCTGATGAACTGGTCGACCTGGCCATTGCGCGCGGCGGACGCGACAACGTCACCGCCGTGGTGGTGCACGCTGAAGATCCGTATGCGTCCGATAAAACCTTGCTGAACCCGGCGCCTTAAAAACACAGGTTTGATTGCCACCGCGTCCGCTGAATGGCCTGGTCGAATTGCAGATTCTTGGCTCTATCGACCAGGCCGCCCGCCAGGTATCGTGAGCGTCGTTCCTTATGGAGACGCGCATGCAAACCTCGCTTCGCTTCGTTCACCTCGACACGCCCGATTCGCTGCTCTCCGCATTCGACGTCATGCGTCAGTTGCGCCCGCATCTGACGGACGCGCACTCGTTCGCTGCGCAGGTGGCCAGGCAGCGTGCTGAAGGCTATCGCCTGCTCGCTGCGTCCGACGCGGGCGGCGTGGTCGGCCTCGCCGGTTATCGCACGCTGACTAATCTGCTGTATGGCCGCTTCGTCTATGTCGACGATCTGGTGGTAGACGGCAGACAGCAGCGTGGCGGCATCGGCGCGCAACTGCTCGACGCGGTGCGGCAGATTGCGCGCGAAACCGGCTGCGCGCACTTCATACTCGACACCGGCCTGCACATGCCGCTTGCGCAACGCTTCTATTTCCGCAATGGGCTGCTGGCTCGAGGCATGCACTTCGTCGAACCCCTCGCTCCTCTTTGCCATCCCGCGACGTTCACGTCATGAAGATTTTATTGATCAACGCCAGCCCGCACGGCGAGGCGAGCCACGGTTATCGTTTTGCCGGCGAGATCATCGGCGTGCTGCGCGAGTACACCGCACCCAACGCACCCGACGCACCCGCCGCATCGGCTATCAAAGTGATCGAACGCGATCTGGCAGCCACGCCGCTGCCGCCGGTTGCCCGCGACTATGCGCGCGCCGTCACATCGCGCACGCCGGACAAGACGCAGTTCGATGTCTCCGAACAACTGATCGATGAAATCGAAACGACGGATGCGCTCATCATCAACACGCCGATGCACAACTTCACGGTCCCGGCAGCGCTCAAACTGTGGATCGATTACACGCTGCGCATTCATCGGACGTTTGCCTCGACGCCGGAAGGCAAGGTTGGACTGATGCGCGACCGGCCGACTCTCGTGATCGTCGGTTCAGGCGGCGTCCATAGCGGCGAACGCGCGCGGCAGCCGGATTTCCTGACACCGTATCTGCGCTATGCACTCGGATCGATTGGCATCCACAGCGTGCAGTTTCTTCTCCTGCAAGGGCTTGTGATGGGCGAAGCGGCCGTAGCCGAGGCGCTCGATGCGGCACGTGCACAACTTACCGGCGACGCGGTGTTCGCTTCGCTCGCCGCGCAGGCGGCCCGCGGCGCGAGCATGGCAGCAGTGATGGCCGCGCGAACCGCATAAAGCGCGTCAACCGTCCAGGCACGCGCGCAACGTTCGCGCGAGACGGCCTGCCTCACGCGCATCGGCGACGTTCGCGAAGCCCATCACGAGGCCGCGCGGTGTACGCCGCGCGCGGCCATTCGCGTACCAGATCGAAAGCGGCAGCACGCCCAGCCCCGCTTCGCGGGCGCGCGCGGCGACGGCGACGTCGTCGACCGGACCATCGGGGCCTTCGGCGAACTGCACCGCGAACTGAATTCCACCCGGCGGCAAATTGACAATCAACCGTTCGCCAAACGCCTGCTCCAGCGCGTTCACGATCAGCACGCGCCGCTCACCGTACAACGCACGCATCCGCTTCAGATGCCGCGCAAAATGCCCCTGCCCGATGAAATCCGCCACGGCCGCCTGCAATAGAGTCGGCGATCCGGCGTTCATGCTGTGCACCACTCGCCCGACGCGCTCCACAGCCCGCTCCGGCATCACCGCATACGCGAGCCGTAACCCGGGAAACATCACCTTGCTGAACGTACCGGAATAGATCACGCGATCGCGCCGATCAAGGCTCTTTAAAGCTGGCAATGGCCGGCCCAGATAGCGGAACTCGCTGTCGTAGTCGTCCTCGATGATCCAGCGCGACGCTTTCTCTGCCGAGTCCAGCAGCGCCATGCGCCGTGCGAGCGACAGCGTCTGCCCGAGCGGACTCTGATGCGACGGCGTGACCACGGCGAAGCGCGCTTCTGCATCCAGCACTGTGCCGCGCTCGACGTCGATTCCTTCACTATCCACCGGCACCGGCACGAGCTGCACGCCGGTTTCGGCCAGATAGCCTCGCGCGAGCAGATAGCCGGGATCCTCGAACCACATGCGATCGTTCGGGCGCGCGAGACTGCGCAATACAAGTTCGAGCGTCGCACGATAGCCGCCGGTCACGAACACCTGTTCCGGCGTGCAGGTCACACCGCGCGACAACCCGAGATACGTGGCGATATGTTCGCGCAGCGGCCGGTAACCGGCCGGATCCGGGTACGCGAGTATCGCGCGGTCGCCGCTGCGCGCGCGACGCGATACGAGCCGGTTCCATAGCTTGCCCGGAAATGCGTCGAGCGCGGGGAGCCCCGGTTGCAACGGCCGCGGCGCGCCGCTCATGGCGACGGCGATGGCCTGCTGGCGCGGCGCTGCCTGACCACTGCGCGACTCGCCCGGCGTCTGCGGCCTGCCCGCTGCTTCAGTGCCCTGCCTGGCGCGCGCGTCCTGAACGCCTTGCGCACGCGACGAGCGCATCACCGATGCCGGCAGCGACGACGATACGAACGTGCCCGCTGCACCGCGCATCTGCAGATAGCCCTCGTCGACGAGGATCGTGTAGGCGAGCTCGACCGTGCCACGCGCCGTGCTCAGTTGCGTAGCAAGGCCGCGTAGCGCAGGCACGCGATCTCCGGGACGTAAATGCCCCGCGGCGATCGCGGTCCTGAAGCGTTCGCAGATCTGCAGATAAATCGGCAACTGTTGCTGCCGGTCGATTTCGATGGTTAATGCGGGCGTTGCTACGGTCATGACGGTCTCGCGGGCAAGGGGAGCGGCAACTGACATGGACTAGTCAAATCGACAATTCTTGTCACTTTTCGATAGAGCATGATTCTTCCACAATGGCCTCACGCAATGCGACGGCGGCAAACACTTTTACGCAATACAACACCCGCCCGGCGCCCCACGCGTCCATTTACTCTCATCTGGAGAATCTGCCATGAAAATCGTCGTAATCGGTGGTTCCGGCCTGATCGGATCGCGTCTTGTCACGCTGCTCAGAGAGGCGGGGCATGAGGCGCTTGCGGCGTCGCCGCGCACCGGCGTCAACGCCGTGACAGGCGAAGGTCTGAGCGACGCACTCGCGGGCGCGGACGTCGTCGTGGATGTGACGAACGCGCCATCATGGGAGCCGCAGGCGGTGCTCGATTTTTTCCGCACCTCGGCGCGTAACCTCGGCAAAGCCGAAGTGGCTGCGGGCGTGCGCCATCATGTTGCGCTATCGATCGTCGGCTGTGATCGCACGCCGGAGAACGCTTATTTCGTTGCCAAAGTTGCGCAGGAAGAGGTGATCGAAGCGGCGGGCGTGCCGTACACGATCGTGCGCGCGACTCAGTTCATGGAGTTCATCGGCGGGATCGCGGATTACAGCACGGTCGACGGCGCGGTGCGCATCAGCGACGGCCTGTTTCAGCCGATCGCCGCCGACGACGTCGCGGCGAGCCTCGCGCAGATCGCACTCGCAGCACCATTGAATGGCACGGTCGATATCGCCGGACCCGACCGTGCGCCCTTCGCGGAGATCGTTACCCGCTATCTGAAATCGGTAGGCGACGCACGCCCGGTGGTGACGGATCGCGATGCGCCGTACTACGGCGGCCGTGTCGAGGAACAATCACTCGTGCCGCTGGGCGATGCGCGGATCGGCCGCATCGGTCTCGATGCGTGGCTGGCGCAGGCTAAAAAGGGGTGATCGCAATACGAACTGCGCCCAGCCTCAACTATCGCTGTCTTCTTCGTCGTGCTCGTCGGCGCCGTTTCTGCCCGCCGACGGCACATTGCGATTGCGAAAATCCTTCGAATGCAGGCCGTGCTTCTTGAGCAGCATTTGCAGATGTGAGCGGTTCATATCGATGCGCCGCGCCAGTTCCGCAACGGTGCCGCTCACTTCACGCAGGCCACGTTCGAGGAAGGCCTTTTCTGCATCGTCGCTCGCGGCGCGCTTCGCGTCGCTCAGCGACATCAGATTCGCCACGCTGATGGGCTCCTGTCCCGTCGCAGTGGTCACATTAGACGAAGCCGCGGCTGATCCGGGCGCGGCAGGCCGCATATCCACCGGCAGATGATCGACATCCGCCATGTCGCCTGCGAGGCAAGACACGCGATACATCACGTTGCGCAGTTCACGAATATTGCCCGGGTATGCATAGTTCAGCAGAAAGTCTCGCAGACGCGGCGTCAATCTGACAGGCCTGCGCTTTAGCGTCCCGGCGGCTTCATCGCCGAACCACGCAATCAGCAGCGGTATCTCATCGCGCCTCTCGCGCAGCGGCGGCAACGTCACATGAATTACGCTGAGACGGTAGAACAGGTCCTCGCGGAACTTGCCCTCTTCGCTGAGCTGCCGCAGATTGCGATTGGTCGCCGCGACAATGCGCGTATCGACAGCAATCGTTTCATCCGAGCCCACGCGCTGGATCTCGTGCGCTTCCAGCACGCGCAGCAGCTTCACCTGACCGGCCAGCGGCAACTCGCCGATTTCGTCGAGAAAGATCGTGCCGGTATGCGCGCTTTCGAATTTGCCCTTGCGGTCATTCGAAGCGCCCGTGAACGCGCCTTTGCGATGACCGAACAATTCCGACTCCAGCAGATTGTCCGGAATCGCGCCGCAATTCACGGAGATAAACGGTTTGTCCGAGCGCGAACCGTTCGCGTGAATCACCTTTGCCATCAGTTCCTTGCCGGTACCGCTTTCACCGTCGATCAACACCGGCAAATCGGTGGGCGCCGCCTTCTCGGCGATTTCGAGCGATTCGAGCAAACGCGGATTGTCGCCGAACGTCCCTTCGAAAATGAAACTGCGCTCGATCAACGCCTTTCTGCGCGCGCCGCGCGATTGATCGGCAGAAGCAGCAGGCTCAGCAGCCGTTGCGGCCTGCACGAAGCGCTCCTTGTGCGAGAGCTGCATGACCTCGTCGCGCAACGAGGTGGCCTGCCGGAGCAGCTTGTCGATATCGGCGCGCTCGAGCCGGGACGACCAACGCAGCGTCGAGCGCAATATCTCGATGCGTTCGATCAAGCCCGCGTATGAAATCGCCGGGCTCAGTTCTTCTACCTGGTCGAGTATCTTCATCACGCACTCAGCTGTTTCTGGACCAGCTGGTAATACATACCGCCGCGCTGGATCAGTTCATCGTGACGGCCCTGTTCGACAATCGCCCCTTCGTACAGCACCAGAATCTTGTCCGCACGCATGATAGTACTGAGCCGATGCGCAATGATCACCGCCGTTCGACCCTTCAGAATATCGTGCATATTGCCAAGGATATTGCTTTCCGACTGCGAGTCCAACGCAGAGGTCGCCTCGTCGAACACCAGCAGACGCGGATCGTGATACAACGCCCGCGCAATGCACAGCCGCTGGATCTGCCCACCAGATAGACCTATGCCACGTTCGCCGACAATCTGTTCATAGCCGAGCGGCATCTTGCTGATAAACGCGTGCGCATCGGCCATTTTCGCGACTTCCTCGATGCGGCGCCGTTCGGGCGCGTCGTCGCCGCTGGCAATGTTTTCGGCAATCGTGCCGGAGAACAGCAGATTGCTCTGCATCACGTAGCCAATCTGCGCACGGTAATAGGCTTTATCGACCACGCCGAGGTCGTAACCGTCGATGGTCATCTTGCCCTCGGTCGGCGCGTAGAAGCCGACCAGCAATTTGGCGAGCGTCGTCTTGCCGGAACCGCTGCGACCCACAATCGCCACCAGTTCGCCGGGCTTGATGTCGAAGCTGATGTTTTCCAGCACATATGCTGAGTCGTCCTCGCCGTAGCGGAAATACACGCCACTAAGACTGATTTCACCTTGCAGCTCCGGCAGCATCACGCGCGAAGGCAAATCCTCTGGCTTCTGTTCCGGCTCGATATCGAGCACGTCGCCGAGGCGCTCCATCGCCACGCCCGCATCGTTCAACATGCTCCACAAACCGACCAGGCCCATCAGCGGCCCCAGCACGCTGCCCATAAATGCATTGAACGCAATCAGCTGACCGATGGTCATTTCGCGTGCCAGCACCAGATTCGCGCCGACCCAGAGGATGGCGATCGTTGTCGCCGCGTTCAGCAACTGGCTGCCTAGCCCAATGAGAATATTGAAGGCGTGCGCCCGGTATTGCACTTCGAGCGCCTTCGCGTACTTTTTCTCCCAGCGCAACCGCACCGGCCGCTCGATGCCCATACCCTTGATGGTTTCGACACCGGCGAGCGCTTCCATCAGAAATGACTTCGACTCGGTCGAGGCCGTGAACACCTCACGCGCATAGTTCTTGATCTTCGGCGTGGCCAGTGCGGTCAACGCCATGATGGGTATCACGAACGCGATCAGTACCAGCGTCATCTTCACGTTGTAGACAAACATGATCGTGAAGTAGATGAACACCATTAACAGATTCAACGCGGTGGTCACCGTGGATTCGGTGAGGAAGGCGCGAATCGTCTGGTTCTCCTGGAAGCGCGCGAAGATATCGCCGGTCTTCCGCTTCGCAAAAAACGAAAACGGTAGCGACATGGTGTGCCTGAAGAACTGCGACATCATCGCGAAGTCCATGTTGCGCACCATGAAATTCGCCAGATAGGCGCGAATCGACGACATCAATTGCGAAAACACGTTGGCGATAATCAGGCCACCAATCAGCAGATGCAGCAGGCTGACGTTCTGATGCACGATCACGCCGTCGAGAATGTTCTGGATGATCAGCGGCGGAATCACGCCGAGTACCTGAATCACGAACGTGGCAAGAAACAGGTGGCCGAGAATCTTCTTGTACGGCCGGAGGTAGCCAACGAAACGTATCCACGGCGAGCGCGCGGCCGACATCTGCAGGAGATTCGGGCCACCGGTAAAGAGCAGACACGTGCCACTCCAGCCGCGCTCGAAATCTTCAACCGTCATTTTCCGGAAACCGAGTGCCGGGTCGGCGACCCACACGTAGTCCTTCGAGAGTCCGTACACCACCACATAGTGGTAGCCCTCCCAATGCACAATGAAGGGCAGATCGAAACCGCGCAACGAATCAAATGTGCATTGCACGCCGCGCGCGGTGAAGCCGAGCGATTCACCGGCGCGCGCGAGACTGTCGAGCGTGGCACCTTGTGTCGTGACGTTGGCGAGTTCGCGCAGTTTGCCAAGCGTCATCGGGATGCTGTAGTGGCGGCAGACCATGGCGAGACACGCGGCGCCGCAGTCCATCTCCTCAGCCTGTTCGACTAGCGCAAAACGCTTGATGACCTTTTCGCCGAACTCGGGTTTGGTCTGTAAGTCGAGCATCAAAGGCAATTTGCGTCGCTGCTCGAGACGCTTTTGCCGTTGCAATTCGCGGTCGCCGTAACGAATCCGCTCATCCAGGACTTCGCGCAGCTTCGGATTGCGCTCCAGAATGAAGTGGACGGTTCGCTCCGGAATCACCAGCAGCCGCGTATCGGTCGTCGCCACCACCGACGCCATTTGCTCCTGCCGCATCAAACACGCTTTTTCGCCGAAGATTTCGCCTTCGCCCAGGGTTGCAAGCGTGTAGTCGTGGCCTTCCTCGTGACGGACGATGCGCACGGCACCTTGCCGCACCACATAGAGCCGCCGATCGTCGCGCCCATCCTGCTTGAGAATTTCCTTGCCCTCGGCCACCCGCTTCACGCCGACGCTGCGCACATATTCTTCGAGTTCCGCCTTATTGAGCTTGCCGCGCAGATCGAACAGCTGCGCGACGAAACCGCCGGCCGAGTTGATCGCTACATAGCTCGCGACGAATGCCAACGCGGCCTGATTGGCGGCTATAACCGGCTCGATCGCAGCACGAGGAATGAACAGCAGCTCGGTCTTCGCCGACGCCCGTACCGACGCCTCATGCACATACGCGCGCAACATCGCAATGTCGGCGAAAATCTCGCCGCTTTTGCGCACGCCCATGCTGGTTTCCTTGCCATGCTCCTCGATGAAGATACGTACCGAACCCGAGCGAACCACGTAAAGACCGTCAGCCGTCTCGCCCGCCGAACACACCGTTTCGCCGAACGAATAGAAGCGTGCCTGCGCATATTCGGCGAGACGCTCGATCTCGTCGCGCGAAAACGGCGAGAGGATTTCCACCGAGGTGAGAAACTCGGCAGCGGAGGGCGCGGTCTGGGGTGCATCCATGGGCGTGCGGATCTCGGTTCGGCTAGCGTGCTTCGATCACATGTTCCTGCGAGCGGGCAATCAGCCAGCTCTCACGGAGCAGGCGTCTCACCTCAGAGGCGACATCCGCATCGAGCGTCGCCGGATATTTCGCCGTTACGGCGAAAATCTCGAAGCAGGAGCGATCCGCCGACGGAAACGGCCCAAGCAGGTCGCCCACTGCTGCGTTGAAAATCTTCGCCTCGATGTCCGGCTTCAGCGAACCCCGCAGCACTTTGCCGATCACGCCGCCGCCTTCGCGCGTATCCGCGATCGAATGCTCGCGGGCCATGTCGGCGAAACTGTCGGGATCGTCGTGCAGGTACGAGATCATTTCCTTTGCCTTGCCTTCGCTGTCGAGCACGATATGGCTCACCTCGATCGCGTCGAACTTCGGCGAATTCAGCGCGAAATAATCCTTGATCGCCGCCTCGTTGCCGACCACGTCGAGCATCTTCTCCTGATACAAACCGTCGGTAATGAAGGCCTCGAACTCGTCGAGACTCACGCCGAGCGCATCGAGGTACTGATTCATATCCGTCGCGCGATGCAAGCCGCGCACGCGGCGGAACTGATCGGCGCGTTGCTGGATTTCGTCGGCGGTAACGGCAATGCCCTGCTTCCTGGCGGCGTGCACCGTGAGCTTGTCGCGCACGATCTGCTCGATCAGGCTATCGAACTGGCCGGTCAGTTTCAGAAGACGAATGAACTCGGAAACGTCCACGACTTCGTCATCGATTCGCACTATCGCGGTCATGTCATCCGCTCCTTTAATTGACGTGTGATCGGCGCGCTCATCCCGCCACCTGTCTGAATGGATCGAGCCCCAGATCGATCAGGCGCCGTTCGCGCACCACGATCTCCGCGCTCGCCGTCATGCCGTAGCGCAGCGGATAGCGGGTGTCGGCGATCTGGTAGTAGTTCTTGTCGAGCGTGACGCGGCCTTCGTACACCGGCTGCTTGTCCTGCAAGGACGGTTTGGTGGCCGGCGAAATATAGGCGAGCGTGCCGTTGATCAGCCCGTAGCGCTGATATGGGAACGCGTTGAATTTCAGCTTCACGGGCTGGCCCTCGTGCAGAAAAGCACGATCGTGTTCGGCGATTTCGATCTTCAGCACGGGCTTCGCATCTTTAGGCGCGATGCCGCCGAGCGGCGCGTTCGCCTGGATCTTGTCGCCCCGCTGCGTGGAGGTCACGTCGGTGATGACGCCGGAGACCGGTGCGAGGATCAGCAGGAAGTTGTCTTTGTCGATGTTCTCGAAGCGGATGCGCGCAGCGGCCTCGGACACGAGGCGCGCGGTCTGAAGTTGCAGGCGCAGTTTGTCTTCAGCGTCTGTGATGTCGCGGATTGCCGAGTCGTACTGGAGTTGCAGGTCGGTGGTCTGCTGTCCGCTGGTTTCGAGTTGCGCATTGGCCTGCGCGTATTCGTGGCTCAGGCGGAAATCCAGTTCCGCGAGTTTCGATTGTGCGACGCGGTAGGCGTTATCCGCTTCCATTGCGGCGGTTCGCTTCTGCTCCACCTGCAATTCGGCGATGCCGCCGCCACCCGGTTGTGCGAAGAGCCGCGAGTAACGATCCAGTTCCTGACGCGCCGCTTCACGCGTGCGGCGCGCGTTGTCGAGCACGCTGCGCGCTTCGTCGAGTTCGGCCTTCTGACCCTCGGCGAGCTTGGTCGTGCCTTCGGAGATGCGGTTTTCGTGCTGATGGGCTTCCACTTCCATCTGCGCCTTCAGCGCGGCCGCCTTGCGCTCCATCAGCGCCTTCTTCTCCGGAAACTGCTTCCAGTCGCGCTCGGCGTCTTCGAGTTTGAGCTGCGCCTGCAGCGCGTTACTCGCTGCCTCGATCGCGCCACGTGCATTCAGCCGCGCCAGCACGTCGCCTTTCGATACCGGCTGCCCCTCGGCGATGTACAGATCGGCGAGCTCGCCGTCGATCGGGGCATAGATGCGGCGCACCTCGGATTCCGGCGAGAGCGTGCCTTGCGCGCTGACGATCACATCCGCGCGCCCCACGAACGACCACAGCAAGCCGGCCACCACCAGCGCGACCATCGCCCAGATCAGCGCGCGAGCAATCCGCACCGGCTCGGCGGTCAGAATCGCGATGCCTTCGACGCTGTGATCCTCCAGCGCTTCCGACAACGGTCTAGGGTGATTGTCGCGCTTCACTCTGCTCGCCTCCGATCAACGCCAGCTTCGCCTTCAATAGCCCCGGGTCCAGCACCATGCGCAACTCGGTCAGCGAGCGGCGCTGCAAATCCGCCTCGGCCTGGATATCCGTGAGCAGGCGATCGAAGTCGGCGGGATGATCCGCCTTCAATTGCGTGTAGATGCGCATGCCTTGTTGCGCGGCGGACTGTGCATCGGAGAGCAGACGCGCCTCACTGCGAAAGCCGGGCGAAATTCCCGCTTCCAGCCGCTGCGTGCCGCCGATGGGGCCGCTCGCCCGATATTGTTTCCACAGGCTTTGCGCACGCAGCATCAAGTCCTGGGCGCGCGCCAGCGCTTTGTCGTGCAACGCGGCGACGTCTTTCTGGATCGATTGCGCGAACCACACATCCGCCACCGGATCGAGACTGGCGTAGAACGACAACAGGCGCTCGTCATAATCCTTGCCGCCGCGCGTTTTCTGCAAGTCGGCGAACTGGTCCAGCTGCGCTTTCTTGTGCGCCAGCTCCGAGGCGATCACTTCGGACCACGGCCCCGCCGGCATGGCCTGCAAATCCGCCAGCGCCTGCTGGGTATCGCCGCGCTGCCAGGCAGCGCTCGCCGCGTCGTGACGCTGGATTACGTCCGCGGACGGTAGACGGCTCGCGGACAGTTGCTGAAACTGCGCCTGAAACGGCGGGGTGCTGAAACGCACCGTCTTCAGCAACGCTAGCAATGGCGTCAGTTGCCGGCTGAGCGCCGCGTTCAGCACATCGGTGTAGTGGCGCAAATCCTCCCGCACGCGATCGAGGCCGGCGAGGCGCGGATAGCGCTGCGCGTAATCATCGAGGACGGCGGGCAGCGCGTCGGGTTTGTCGCGCGCCAGTTCGGTGCGAATGGTGCCGTTCAGGCGATCGATGGCGGCGAGATAGACCGAGTCGTCGCTTTCCAGCTTGCGCAGATGGCTCAGCGCCTGCGCGTACGGCTCCGCAAAAATGGGCACGTATGAGGCGATGCGGTCGAGTGCGCGCTGATGGCTCCTGGCGTCGTCGTCCCAACGTTGCAGCAGGCCGCTGATGGTCGCCTCGTCGGCGTACATGCGGATGGGCGCGTCCACCCCACCGCGTCCGGCCACGAAGCGTTCCAGGTCGCCCACCCATTGCAATTCGCCGACCAGAGAGCTGGCGTCCGCATTGTTCGCGCTCAACGCTCTCATCTCCTTGAGCAGTGTGTCGGCCTGGTCGAACTGCGCTTTTTGCAGCGTATTCAGCCAGTCCGGGAGTTTTGCCTTCAGTAGCGCCTCGCTCGCCAACGCACTCACTTTCGTGTCGGCGGGGTGCTTCTCCAGATAGCCGTTTGCCGCCGACACCGCGCTCGTGTAGTCGCCGCTCGCCAGCAGATTTTTCAACTCGCGCTCCGACGAGCCGCGCAAGTAGAGCGTCAGCGCAATCGCCACCAGCATGGCGAAGGCCGCGCCACTCCACCACACGGCGCGGCGCGACATGGCGTGATCGCCACCTGCAAAGGCCTTGCTGAGCTCTCCCGCGAGCAGACGCCAACGCCGCCCCTTTGCTGCGTTCGTGCCATGGGCGCCGTTTGCGCCTTGCTTGTCATGCGTGCCGTTTGCTCTGCTTTTGCCGTTCGTGCTGCTCGTGCCGTTCGCGCCAGTCGTACCGCTTGCGCTGCCTGTCACCGTGTCGCGCTTCGCGTGCGCAGATGCGGCCTGCGCTGCTTCGTTGACTTCGTCTTCGCGTTGTAGCCCCGGGTCCACGCAAAAGATATCGAGGAACGAATGCGCGGCGCCAACGAACGTGGTCTTGTCGGTATCGGCAGCCTCGTCGCTAGCGGGATTGAGGAATAGCTGGGTCACGGTCGGCTCGACTTCAGGGGGTTTCTGCAGCGTCACCCTGTAGACGAAGTGGTCGCCGCCAAATGCAAGGAGGTCCCCCTCCACAAGCGGCACCGCGGTTTCATCAAGCCGCTTTCCGCCGACAAATGTGCCGTTGGTGCTGCCCAGATCTTCGAGGTAGAGCTCACCGCCCTTCAGAAAGATGTGGGCATGACGCCGCGAGATGTAGTTGACCTGATGCGGATAGCGATCCTTGTAGCGCGAGAAAACCTCGTCCGCCTTGCTGATGAGAAAGGGGAACGCCTGCACGTCGATCGGTTGAAGTTCGAGGTCGTCGCGCTGCGGCACCAGCAGCAGGCCGGGCGTGGGCGTCGCACGCGCGACGACGATCCGCGCGCGCGGCTCGATACTCACGCGATAGCAGAGCTCGCCGCCGAAGCACAATTCGTCGCCGGCACGCAGCCGTGCGGGGGCTTGACGCACCGCATTGCCGTTAAGCGTCGTGCCGTTCTTGCTGCCAAGGTCGGCGACATAGACCGCGCCGTGCTCCGTGAAAACCCGCGCATGACGGCGCGACAGGCGGTTAATGCGTTCGGCGGGATAGTCGGAGAATGGCGCTTCGCTCCGGCCGATCGCGAACAGGTTGTCGACGATCCGGATCGCGTCGAGTGCAGGACGCAGCGTGGACGCGACCGGCGACAACACCACGTCGAACGCGGAGTCCTGTGTCGCACGCATCTCAGCAATCGGAGCTTCGCCGGTAGCCATTTTATCTGGATCACTAATCGTTTACCCGCTGCGGCGAGAGCGCAACGGGAACGGAAAGAAGAACTACGGCGAATTTCGAATGTTCTGGTGAGCCGGGGAAAACCGGGCTCCTTACAAATTTTAAGTCACGCATCGCAAGTGTCAATTTTCTGATCGTCGGTTGAAAAGGCCATTCATGCGTCATATGCAGCCGAATCGCACGCGGATTAGCTCAATGTTCCTTTACTTCTGCCTGCACATCCACGCTCGGCCAACCGCCGCCCAGCGCCTTGTAAAGCAACACCGTGTCGGACAGGATCAGCTGATGGTTAGCGAGCAGATCCTGCTGCGCTTCCAGCAGAGTCCGTTCAGTTTCGAAAACTTCCAGTTGCGACACCACGCCGAGGCGCAATTGCGACTGAATCTGATCGGCAACGATCTGCAAACGCGATACCTGCTGCTGCAATTCCACCCGCTGCGCCTTGTGCGAATTCAGATTGACCAGCGCGTTCTCCACTTCCTCGAACGCGCCCATGACGGCTACGCGGTACTGTTGTTCGGCAACCGTCGATTGTGCTTTCGTGACCTTCACGTGAGCCCGCACACTGGGATCAAGCAGCGGGATGTTGATGCTGGGCATGAATCCGTACGTGAATGACTTCAGCAAATCGGTCAACGCGAAACTCGCAGTGCCGCCGTGGCCGGTGAGGTTGATAGTGGGCAATTGCGCGAGCTTGGCCTGGCCGACCAGGTCGTAGGCTTCCAGCACCCTGAACTCGGCGGCCACCACGTCAGGCCGGCGCGCAAGGAGCTGCGCGGGCAAGCCGTCCGGCACCACAGGCAGTTGCACGCGTTGCTGCAAATGCCCTTTGGGCAACTGGAACTCTCCCGCCGGCACGCCGAGCAGCGTGCACAAGGCATTGTTCGCGACATCGCGCGAGCGGCGCAGTTCGAGCAACTGATTGGTTAGACGGTTGATCTCGGCTTGCTGGCGTAACACCTGGGTTTGCGGCACGAGGCCGTTGCGGTGCTGGCCGTCGTAGATGGTGAGAATTTGCCGGTTCGTGACCAGCGTTTGTTGCTGCTGCTCGATCTGATCGTCGAATTGCAGGATCTGGAAGTAAGTGCTCGAAACGTTCGCCACCAGTTCCAGATAACCGGCGCGCCAATCCGCTTCGCTGGCGTGGAACTCGGCCTTTTGCGCCTGCACGCCCTTCTCCACTTTGCCCCAGATATCGATGTCCCAGCTCACCTGCGTCGCGACGTTGTACTGTTTGGCAAACGTCTGGCCGGTGCTCTTTTCGAAATCGGCGCCGCCGCCGAGATCCATCGTCGGTAAAGCGCCTGCTTTGGCTTCGCCGATCTGCGTGCCGGCCACGTCGATACGTGCGGCCAGCACCTTGATATCGAAGTTGTTCGCAATCGCTTTAGCGATCAGCGTGTCCAGATATGGATCGTGGAAGCCCTTCCACCAGTCTGGCTCGATGGTCGCGGCCGCCGATACCGGGGAGCCTTTCTGATCTGACCACGATGCCTTGGCGGGCGTATCCGGCCGCTTGTAGTCCGGCATGCTGACATCGATGCACGCGCTCAGCGACAGTGCGCAGACGGTTGCGGCGCAGATTCCGCGCAGCGCAGCGGTCATGCACCTCGCACTTGCCACCCGGCGGTCAGGACAGCACCGCACAGTGGCATTGAAAAAGCGCTGACGAAGCATTGAATCAAGCAACGCTGACACGATTGTCTCCGATGACACCCGCTACGTTGCACGAGGAGAACGCGCTATTTAAGTAAAGCATGTCCTGCCCGGCTTCACCATCGAAGCGGTGCAGGAAGATCGGCGCGGGGATCGAGCGGTGACGCTGGGGTCGTGTGGAAAGAACGATTGGATGCGAATTCTTTTTGACGCGCCGGGGTTACCCGAGCTTGCGCGTCCCGCGGAGGCTTGAGAGCCTCCGCGGCGGCCTGCGCCGTTCAATACACGTTGATGTTGTTGCTCGAGCTCACATGCGGGTCGATCGTGGTGGTGACACCGGCGACGAACGCTGCGTTGTTGCCGTTGGCGTTCTGGATGTTCATTTCGTTGCTGATCAACTGCGTGGCGCTGACGCTCTTGCTGTTGTTCGGGGCATACACGGGCGAGTAGTTGAAGAACGACGACGACGGATAGCCGTAGCTGAAGCCGCCACGCACGGCGCTCATGGCCTTGCTGTCGAGTTGAGCGGTGATGGACAGGTCTTTGATCATCAGCGTGTTCATGGTAAATCTCCTGGAAGGGTAACAGCACAGTCTTGCGGTTGGGTTCGAGCATCTTGTCTGCTCGAGTGTCACTAATGCATGGGCTGTGCCAGTTTTGCTTTCCGATCCTAAGAAATCTTGAGAACGGCTGTAGATAAAGGGTTTGGGGATGGTATGCCGCTAGTGGCAGCACGACCGCGACGATGCGGCCAGTTGGTGCTGGTGGATCACAACCAACAACGCCCGCAACTGTGTTGGCTGTGACGTGACACTGAAGTAAAGCGACGTCTCAACGCGCAATCACGGTGATCTTCTTCGAGTACACCGGTGGGTTGTGCGGTATGTGCATGTCGTCGCCCATCAGCAGTTGCAACGTGTGCTTGCCGGGCGGCAGTTGAATCATCGTTTCCGTCTCACCCGCGCCGAAATGCAGATGGTTGCGATCCGATGGAATTTCCTGATCCATCGGCGGCAGGTCGGTGTCGATCAAAAGATGGTGATGTCCGGTGTTCGGATACTTGACGCCTTTCGGCGCCACGCCCATATAGCGCAGGCCGAACCACACGCGAAACGGTTTGTTGGCCTGTACCACCTGGCCATCGTTCGGATAGCCGATATAGGCATGCGCGCCGGCCGGCGACGGCGTCGTGCCGGCCGTGGCGAGATTCGGCGAGGCCAGTGACGCCAATGTCGCAAGTGCCACGAACGCCGCGATCGCGATGATCTTGTACATGTTGGTCTCTCCGTCCTGACGGACCCGCTTTTAATGAACGGGACGCGCTAGTCTTTTAGCACGGTTATGGTGATCTTCTTCGAATACACGGGCGGCACATGCGGCACGTGGTTCTGGTCGCCAAGGATGAGCTGCAAGGTGTGCTTTCCCGGGGGCAACTCAATGCGCGCGTCGGTCTCACCCGCACCAAAATGCAGGTGATTGCGGTCTGATGGAATTTCCTGGTCGAGCGCCGGCAGATCCGTATCGATCAGCAGATGGTGATGGCCGGTGTTCGGAACCGCCACACCCTTCGGGCACACGCCCATGTTGCGCAGCCCCATGCGCACCCACAACTTGCCGCCGTGAATCACGGTGCCGTCCGATGGCCAGATGATGTATTCCTCAGCGCCCGGTGGCGAAGGTGTTTGTTCAGCACGCGCGGACCCGGACGTGAGCGCGATACCGAGCAGGAGTGACAAGGCGGCGCACGAAGCCGTGCAGAGCGCTACAAGGCTCGCCTTCGTTCCACGACATTTGTCGAGCACGCCAGGTGTGAGGGTTCTTCGCATTGCGCACTCTCCGGAAGAATAGTCGTCTCCGCCCCGGCTGCGCTAAGCACAGACCGGAGGCTCCGACTGGATGTCGCGGGCGCTCGCGTAGTTGCACGTGGGTTCACGTGACGGGTCGATGTCGACGTCGATGAGCAGCCGCTCTATTAAAACGGCCGTACAGCGCTACTTTGTGAATTAGCTTAGGACGTAACTTGCCAAAAAGATACGCCACACTCGTTAACCGTATAACGCATTAACGATGCGCGGACCATTGTCACGCGCAAACCGCGTGCTATCGTTGTTCATAGGTTGTCGATGGAGAGTCGATCGCGGCATTGGTGCTGCGATCGACTCACGCCAAGGCCTGGTGCGGGCATCGCGGTCGTCGGAACTCTATGTTCTGTCCGGAACAAACAGGATACGAATATGTGGCGAACATTCCTGCTGGTGTGCATGGTCGGGGCGATTCAGGCGTACGGGGGCAGTGTTTATGCCGCAACGCAGCGTGACGGCGCAGAGTACAGCTCTGCCGCTATGCGTACGACGGCCACATCCAGCGCGCCGCTCACACTGCAGCAAAACAATCCGCAACCGGTGCGTATCGCGCTGGTGATCGGCAACGGCGCGTACGGCGATCATGCCGACCCGCTTCGTGGCAATGCACCGCGCGACGCTGAAGCCATGCGCGACGCACTGCATGCGCACGGCTTCGACGTGATCATGCGCACCGATGCGACGCCGCAGCAAATGCAGCAAGCCATAGGCGAATTCCGCCAACGTCTGCAGGAAGGCGGCATTGGACTGTTCTATTTCGCGGGACACGGCATGCAAATCGGACGGCAGACGCTGCTCGTGCCCGCCGGTCTCGACGCATCCGCACCGGCTCGGCTGATCAGCGAAGGCGTCGATTTGAATACCGTATTGCAGGCGATGCGCGCACCGCGTGCCGACGCGATCAATCTCGTGATTCTCGATGCTTGCCTGAACAACCCATTCTCCGCTGACGTATCAGTCGATACGGGCACGTTGCCCGCCGATACTCTCGTCGCCTACGCAACAGCACGGGGTGGCTTCGCAGCGGACGGCATGCGGCACGGCGTCTACACGGGCGCATTGCTGCGTGCATTCAACGAGGCTTCTTCATCACAGGGACTTGAGGGCTTGTTTCAACGTGTCGCGGCGAGAGTTAGCGCGATTACTGGCGGCGAGCAAACGCCTTGGATTGCCTCTTCGCTTGCCAACGATGCGAGTCTGAGTGCGCCGGTATCTCACGGCGCTAGTTCAACGCGCCTCTCTGCTATCGCCGACGACGCAATTGTCGCGCTGCACAGCAGAGGTATTCTGCCGAAGGACAGCAGCGAGCAATACGAGATCACCTTCTGGGACTCCATCAAGGACAGTAACTACCCGAGCGATTACGAGGCCTATTTGAAGGCCTATCCGAACGGCCGCTTCGCCGCGCTCGCCCATGCGCGCATCGACCGGTTGCGCGCTGCAGCAGCGGCGAGTGCGCCATCTGCCGCGCCGTCAGTTGCACCGTCGCCACAAGCCGCGCGGCCGGCCGCACCGGCCAGCGTCACCCCGCGCGCTGCCACGCCGACGCCACCCAGCGCACCTGCAACGGTCACCCCACCTGCAGCACCTGCCGCGCAAGCAGCCACACAAAAGCCCGCAACACATCCGCCAAGCGCCGGCGAAAGCCGCGACTGCGCCACCTGCCCGATCGTGATCGCCTTGCCTGCAGGCTCGTTTTCGATGGGCAGCAGCACTGACGATCCGTCCGAAAAACCCGTCCATCACGTGACCATCGGCGCACCGTTCGCGATCGGCAAGTACGAAGTGACCGTCGAGCAATGGAATGTGTGCGCCGCAGCGAACGCCTGTCAAAAGCTGACGCCCGAAAGCAATACGAACAAAGCTGCGCCGGCACGCGATCTCAGTTGGGACGACGCACAACAGTATGTGAAGTGGTTGAGCAAAACGACCGGCAAACCGTACCGTTTACCCACCGAAGCCGAATGGGAATACGCGGACCGTGGGGGCACCTCGACGGCGTACTGGTGGGGCGATCAGATGCGCAAAGGCAACGCCAATTGCAAGGACTGCGGCGATCCGTGGCACAAGGAAGGGCCGGAAACCGTTGGCTCATTCGCCCCAAACCCGGTGGGCCTGTATGACATGAACGGCAGCGTTTGGGAGTGGGTCGCCGATTGCTGGCACAACTCCTACCAGGGCGCACCCGCCGATGGCCATGCCTGGGAAAGTCCTAGCTGCGACATGCGGGTGATTCGCGGCGGCTCGTGGCGCGAAGGCGGCGGTTACATGCTGAGCGCGACACGCTTCAAGTACAGCGCGAGCGTGCGCCAGTCGCAGGATGGTTTCAGGGTGGCTAAGGATCTTAAGTAAAGCGGCGGCTGTGGGAGCTGCTGTCGAACAGCCGGCGCGGCTGGAGCTGCGTGTGATTCCATGCCACGCGTGCTTCCCGGACTGCGAGCACTTCCGGTGTGCCCTTAGGGCGTGCGCGGCTTCGTCGTAATTGGCGCGAAGTCCGCGACGATATGATCCTGACCGTATTTGCCGGCGATCTGCGCGAGTCGCGTCTGCAGTGCGCGCAAATAGTCCGCACGTGATTCGCTTTCGGGCCGCGGCTTGTCGAATAGCTGCGCCGGCGTAATCAGCAGCACCACCATCTCCGATCCAAACGGCTTCGAAATGATCCAGTCGCCCGCGCTGCCGATAGTGGCTGCATAGTGCGGGGGTGCCTGATTGTCCTTCGCACGCGGACTCGGCACCATGTGCACGACGCTGCCGTCGAGCTGGTAGTAATCGAGGTTCACGTACGAGTCGTAAGCGGGCGTGGTGACGTCGACAATCAGTGGATCACCTTCGCTCAACAGGCCGCCGGGTGGCCGCACATGCAGCGATGCAACGTGGCCCGCTTGCCAGTTGCGCGTCCAATAGGATGCGAGCGCTTTGACCGTGTCGCATTTGTCGTCGGCAATTGGCTCGACCTGGAGCGCGAGCGTATCGACGCCCGGCAATGCTGTCAGCGTGTCCTTCAGATGCGCTGCGCCGTAGTGCTGCGAGACGTAGCCGCGCACCGTCAACGAATGGTCTTGTGCCGAAGCGGAGAGCGCCGAACACGGCACTTGCGCTAGCACCGGCGCAACGGCGGCTAAGGTCAACGCGGGTTTGGGCGCGGGCGGTGCGGGTGGCGCTGGCGGTGGTGCCACGGACGCCGCAGCAGCCGGCGCAGCGGTCAGTGCTGTGGTTGCCCCGCCAGTTGGACCTGAGGCCGACTTTGCGGCGCTTCCGGCGACTGGTCCCGCAGTTGCGGATGACTCAGCCGTATTCGCCGTCGCCGAAGCCGCTTGATCCGATGACGCCTCAGAGGCGGCCGCAGCCGACTGCTGTCCATCGTGACGATTCGGAGCCGACCGGAAAGCAAACACGCCGACTACCGCGGCACACACCACCGCAAACCCCGCGAATCCCGCCTTGACCAACGTCCCCGACTTCTCCGCGCGCGCTTCGTTATCGAACTCCGCAATGAAGCGCACGACACTCGGCATGCGTGTGTTGCGATCGAATGAAAGCGCGGCTCGCAACGCGCGCCACTGCTTCGCATCGAGATTGGGCGGACGCTGCGGCTTGAAATCCGAATTGCGAGCCTGCGTCGCCGATAACCGGTCGAACGGATGGTGGCCCGTCAACAATTCGTAGGTGATGCAGCCGAGTGCGTAGATGTCGTCGCGCGGGTCAGGCTCGCGATGCTCGATCATTTCCGGACTCGCATACGCGGGCGTCAACGCGCCGAGACTGCCGGGATCGAAGACGGTTGCGTCGCTCTCCTCCTCCGGCCGCTGAAACACGCGGGCAATGCCGAAGTCGATTACTTTCACTTCGGCATTCGTCGTGAGAAAGACGTTGGCGGGTTTGAAATCGCAATGCACGAAGCCGTGCTCGTGCGCATAGGCGAGTGCATTGCACATGCCGCGCACAATCGGCAGTGCGGCGCGAACCGGCATGCCCTTATAGCCCGGTGTGCGTAATAGCTGGCTGAGCGGTTTGCCGGTCAGGTACTCCATCGTCAGGTAGACGATCGGTCCGTCCCTGTCGAAGTCGTACACCGTGATGATGTTGCGGTGCGCGAGCACTTGCGCCTTGCGTGCCTCGCGTTGAAGTGCGACGAGCGAATTCGGATTGCCGCGGAACTGCACGTTGAGCACCTTGATCGCGAGATACGGTTTGCGATCCGACGCCTCGAGCTTGCGCAAATCGAGCGCCTTGTACACCGTGCCCATCCCGCCGACACCCAGACACTCCTCGAGAACGAAGCGGTTATTCAGCGTGTCGCCGGTGCCTTTGATCTGATCATGTCCCGGCGAATCGGACGCGCTCGCGGCGCCCGTCGAGCGTGAGGAGCTGGGCCCACTGGCAGAGCGTACCGACGGTATCTCGACCGTAGTTCGCATGCCGGTTTCCTCACCGCCTGCCGCCACGTTCGAGACCCGTAACTGTTCGATGCGCCGCCGCACTTCGGCGTAGAGATCGTCGGGGAGAGCGGCTTTGCGATGCGCTGCGCCGAGCATTTCCAGCAGCTGCGTGCGATCGAGTCCATCGGTCGTCAACGTGCTGTCGAGCTGAGCCACGAACTCGTCGCGTGACAGCTCGCCGCTCTGATAGTCGCGAATCACATGCGCAAGGCTAGCCATTTTTGCGAAGCGCCCCCGCTGCCGTTGGGCCGGATCGCATGCGACCGGAGCCTTTCAGGCTGATAGAAAACCTGTCGTAATCAGTTACATGCGCCGCTTCGATACTAGCTCCCGACCCGGTCTTTCGCAAACCAGGATTGCCCCGCTGCTTGCGCGGCCGGCGAGTGTCTTGCGACATCCAACAGAATCCTTCGCGTTGTTGGGTACGCGCCATCAGCCGCGAGTCGCCCTCTCGTGACTCTGTTGCCGCTGCAATGCGGCGACATGGCGTGAAAGCCTTGTGCATCAAGCGTTCGTCTACTTTCTTAGGAGACGCGAGTAAAACTGGCACAGCGCATGCGTTAGTGACACTCGAGCAGACAAGATGCTCGAACCCAACCGCAACACTGTGATGTTCCCTTCCAGGAGATTTACCATGAACACGCTGATGATCAAAGACCTGTCCATCACCGAACAACTCGACAGCAAGGCCATGCGCGCCGTGCGTGGCGGCCTCGGCTTCGGCTTTTGCTACCCCAGCACGTCGTACACCAACATCAGCCCGGTGTACGCGCCGAACAACAGCAAGCAGGTTAGCGCCACGCAGTTGATCAGCAACGAAATGAACATCCAGAACGCTAACGGCAACAACGTTGCGTTCGCTGCCGGCCTCACTTCGTCGATCAACCCCTGCGTCACGTCGAGCAACAACATCAACGTTTGATGCCTGGTTCGGCGAAGCGGAGAGGCCCTCGGCAATTTCCGCTTCGCTCCGATCACGCCCGTCTTCCGCGCACCTTTGGAGAATCACCATGTCATCCCTCATGATTCGCGATCTATCCCGCACCCGCGAGCTCGACCGCCGCGCAATGTCGGCGGTGGCCGGCGGCACCGGCAGCAGCGTGCCCGGCCTGCCCTCGGTGGCCGGCCTTGGCGGCATCGCCAATGTCAACGTCTCGGTGAACCAGAATCTCAGCCAGATTCAAAACGTCAATGTTGCCGCTCTCAACAACATCGGCGTGATCGGCGCCGGCTTCGTGCCGTTGAATCTGAATGTCAGCCCGTCGTTGTGGGCTGCCAATTACGCCAACGTTTAACGGCCTGCAGTAGCGAAGGATCGGGGGCTTCCCTACTGCTGCCTGCTCATATCCGGCAGGCGAGCTGCAAGCAGATTTCCTATACTGATAGTGCGACGAGACCTCAGCACACTTAAAAACACTCCCGAGCGACGGCCGGCCAATCGCACCAGCCGCCCGCTCGATCGCTTCCCTGGAGTCACCATGGCAAAGCTCGCTATCAAAGACCTCACCGACAGCGTCGAACTCGACCGCGAGGCGATGGCCGCCATTGTTGGCGGCGCACGCATCGGTGCACGCGCGAGTCTCGCCGTGCAGGTGGTGCCGAGATCCACACGCGTCGTCGACTATCCGCCGGGTTTTCCCGCGGCGCATCAGGCCATTGTCGATGTGCCCGCTGGTGCGAGACCGCGCAATTTGTCGCGTAGCTAGACCTCCGATCAGACATTCGCAGCAACGGCACGCGCCTAACGCGCGTGCCGTTTGCGTTTGGTACATCTGTGTTTTTTCGGCGCGCGCTTCGCATGCGTGCCGGTGGTGCCGGAACACTGTATGGCGCGCTTCGAAGCAGATCGATACAGACATTTTCGACAGCCGAATTAAAAGGTCCTTCTTATAGGACGCACGAGAGGTCCGCAATTGGAAACGAGCGCGACCGCCAGGCTATTCCTGAGACGGATAAATTTGTTCGATTAACCTGGTGAATGTCCGCACGCGGCGAGATTGGCGATCGAGCACTCACCTATGATGCTTAGGACGCCACGTGGTTTTATGCCGCTCCGGTAGAAACTGCTATCCGGACAGCATCCTGGCGCAGAAGCGTTTGTGGGGCGCGAGGCATGCAAAAGCGTCGCACAGCGCGAACGGCGATCACGACCTGCCACGAGCCGGCATCGCCAGATCATATTGGAGACGCGCAATGAAATTCATCGTGCAATGGAATGGCCTGCCGACCGCGGAAAACTCCGTCATCGAGCGCTTCATGAAAACCGGCGGCCAGGCGCCTGAAGGTGTCAAATTGCTGGGACGCTGGCATGCGATCGGCGGATTGCATGGTTTTGCAGTCGTCGAGGCGGACGATTCGCGCGGGCTGTCCGCGCTAGCGCTCGAATGGGGTGATTTGCTGACCATGAGCGTCTTCCCTGCAATGACGGACGAAGACCTCGGCGCGGCATTGGGCGCGCATCAAGCCAAACGAAAATAAGTGCGCGAGTAAGACCGTCATGACGCCCCACCTTGACACGCCCCTACCCACCGGACAACTGCTGCCGTTTCGCGAGTCGCTGCTGGCGATGCTTGGCGTTGCATTCGTCTCGATGCTCGTGGCGCTCGATCAAACCATTGTCGGCACCGCACTGCCGCGCATCGTCGCCGATCTGAAGGGCTTCGATCTGTACGCATGGGTCGCCACTGCTTACATGCTGGCTTCGGTGATTACCATTCCGATCTTTGGTCGACTGGGTGATCTGTTCGGCCGCAAACCGTTTCTGATCGCCGCGATTCTGTTGTTCACAAGCGCGTCGGTATTGTGCGGGTTCGCTACCAGCATGCTGTTGCTGGTGATTTCGCGCGGTCTGCAGGGGATAGGCGGCGGCATTCTGATCGGCACGGTGTTCGCTACCGTTGCCGATCTGTTCCCCAATCCGAAGCTGCGGTTGCGCTGGCTCGTGTTCGTCACGTCCGCGTTCGGAGTCGCGAATATGGTCGGGCCGACGCTTGGGGGCATGCTCACACAATACGGCGGCTGGCGGCTGGTGTTTTTCGTCAACGTACCGGTTGGCCTCGTGTCGCTGCTGTTCGTGCTGCGGTTTTTACCACCCCTACGTCATCTGCGACACAAAGGCCCCGTGCGACTCGACTGGCTCGGCGCGTTCGTGGTTGCAGTCACGTTCGGTTCGTTGCAATTGCTGATCGAATTGTTTCCGAGGTACGGCGTGGACACTATAACGATCGTGCTGGCCGTCGTTGCGGTGAGTTTTGCAATGACGCTGTGGCTATGGGAGCGGAGGATGAAGTATCCGATCATTCCCGTGGATATGCTGATGGACCGTAAGCTGTCCGCGCTCTTCGCGATGTCGGTGCTTGGCGGTTTCGCGTTGTTTTCGCTGGTGTTTTATGTGCCGTTGCTGTTTCAGGGTGGCTATGCGATGTCCGCACACGACTCGGGCATGCTGATCACGCCGCTGCTGCTCGGCACGACGATCGGCAGCGTGGTGAACAATCGTATTGTCACGCGGGTCCGTCGCGCGAACGGCATCATGTATGTCGGTTTCGCGCTGTCCGCGTTGGCGTGTCTCGGCGTGATCGTACTCAGAGGTACCGAGCCGCACCTGGTGTGGATGTCGTGCATGGGCATCAGCGGTCTCGGGCTCGGTCTGGTGGCGACCAGTCTGACGGTCTGTTCGCAGCAGATCGTCGCGCGTGACCAACTCGGCGCGGCAACGGCGTTGCTGCAATCGTTGCGTACTTTTGGTGGGATGCTGGGCACGGTGATGACCGGTGCGCTGCTCGGGCATCTCTATACGCAGGGGGTGCATCGCTCGCTTGCCTCGTATCAGGCGACGCAATGGTTCAAATCGTTTGCGAGTCCCGAACTGCTGGTGGATCGTGCGGAGCAGGCGGCGTTGATCAATCGTCTGGTGAGCGCCGGGCACGCGGGCGATGCCATGATGAATTCTGCGCGAGATGCGCTCGTGCAGTCGATTCATATCGGCATTCTGGTAGCGGGGGCCGCAGCGCTGATTGGGTTGTGTCTTGCGTGGTTCGTGCCGCCGGTGAGGATCAGTTATTCAGAGGCGGAGTTGGTGGCGGGTGGATCGGCGCAAGAGGATACTATTCCGCCGCGGGGGAATGCGCTTTAAATGCTGTTGCGATTGGGCTCGTGGTCTGATTTCATCTGTATTAGCCTGCATTCTCTCTTCACTTTAATAGCGGTGCGCGCAACAAAAGGCCTACCGCTACCAAGCTAGCCTCCTTCCAACAGGATAGCTCTCTGTTCTCTGCCTGCTTCTTAAGGTTTGGAGGCACTAACTTGTGCCGTTTGACATGTGTCACGTCGAAGCGAAACTGCGAGTAAAGACGCGGGTGTCTAAGGCGCGGCAAGCCACCTCCTGAAATCTCTCCGTGATCGAAATAATCCTCAAATAAAGGGACATTCGACACACTTCTCGAACGAATGATCGTAGGAAAGCTTGACCGAACGATTGTGTTTTCTTACCATGGACGTCGCCGCTTGCACACTTAAGACCAAATCGCTTCCAACCAGGCGCGCGCATAGAACAAGGCCAAAACTAAACAACGAGGTCTTCCGGGGTTCTTGCATGACAATGGATGAAGACATCGCGCACGTAGCGCGAGTGATGGCGCCGTCTTTGCGCGCCTTTCGTGGTGAACCTGTGCTGCCACCAGCATATTGGCGAAAACGACTACAACGCATACAGGATGAATTCCCCCTGACCGAATTGCAAACGTTTCAGATTGAACGGTTGCTGGGGGAGTTGGATCGGTTTGAGGCGGAGAGGGGGGCAGGGTTAGACGCGCACTTCTAGATCTCGTACAGATAGATCGTCTAACTATGCGGCCGAAACCATCGCTAGGTTGATCGCCGGTCGAACCCGGGGGCGATTGCGCCAAATCAGAATATCTTCATCGCCACTACCGCAGCTTCGGTGCTGGAAAAGAATCTGCGCGCGGCACCCGTTGTATACGTCCATCGAATCTGGCGTACTTGAACGTACTGCGTGACGCCGACTAAATATGCCACGCCTCGTATCACAATACCGATCAGGAACGTAACCTTGAAACCTTCAACGCTAATAAATTTCCGTGTCCTTGCACTGGCTTCAG
Organism: Paraburkholderia sediminicola; assembly: GCF_902859805.1. Lineage (GTDB taxonomy): Bacteria > Pseudomonadota > Gammaproteobacteria > Burkholderiales > Burkholderiaceae > Paraburkholderia > Paraburkholderia sediminicola. Next base: position 828,799 of record NZ_CADIKC010000001.1, read on the forward strand.
CCTTGCTTTGCCTCTCTCCCTATGCAACGGCGACGTCTTTAGGTTTGCATACAGGACATGACGATTCGATCGCCCAATATGATCAGTTTGGCGGCTGGTTAGGGAAGCCGGTGCTATATCGGATAACCTTTGCTGACGACGCATCGTGGCAGACCATTTCATCTCCCTACTTTTTGAAAGCAACAGCGGAATGGTTATCTTCGAATCCGAATAGAGTGGAGACCATCAGCATCCCGTTGTTGCCCAAGCAACGGGGAGACGCCAACCTGGATGCAATCGCTGCTGGGCAATACGACGATATCTTTCGTAAACTCGCCCACAACCTTGGATCGACCCACAATCCCGCACGCATTATCGTCCGGCTAGGCTGGGAGATGAACGGAACATGGTTTGCATGGTCGGCCGTGGATAATCCCACGTCTTATATCAACGCGTTCAGACACGTGGTACTTCTCATGCGCCACGAAACACCGCAATTGCGATTCGAGTGGAACCTCGCCAACTCGGGCGCGCGTGACTTTGACTGGACCAAAGCATATCCAGGTGACGACGTCGTCGACGTGATCTCGATGGATGTGTACGACCAGTACAACAGTGGATGGCCGGATATCCTTGGTCGCCCCGGCGGATTGCGAGAATTTCGTTCCTTTGCGCAAACGCACCATAAGCCCGAGGCATATACAGAATGGAGCGTATCAACTTCCAAGCACGGCCACGGCGATGCGCCTACTTTCGTCGAAAATATGCATGCATGGTTCAATGTCCCCGGGGCAAATGTACTATATCAAGCGTATTGGAACACTAACGCCGGCGGCCCCGATGCGGCGATTTCCGGACCTTCCGCGGTCAATGTTCCTCTCTCCTCGCTTAAGTACAGAACTCTGTTTTCAAGTGGGCACTGATTTCCGCCTGAACGCCTTTTTAGACATACTCAATCGTTCGACGTATTGCAACCACCTTTTAGCGAAAGCCTCGGCCGAAAATATTTGTGCAGCAGATTGAGCACGCTCTCCACACTTCTGCCGCAATTCATCATTTTCGGCCAGTTCGCATAACGCCGTAGCTAGCAGACGACGATCCCCCGACGGAACTAGCTTTGCAACCGCCCCCATTGCATACAGTTCCGCGGGTCCCGATGAGTAATCAAATGAAACTATTGGTGTGCCATGAGCCGCGGCCTCGCAAGCGGCCAGTGAAAAGCCCTCATATTTCGAAACCGAACAGAATATTGACCCACTAGCATACATCCCACTTTTATTCTCTCGATAACCGGGCAGAAATACACACTCCCTTAAACCCTTCTCCAAGATCAATGCTTCCAGAAAAGGTCTCTGTTCACCCTCCCCATAGATCACTAAATTCCAATCACTCAATTTCTCCCGAACACCCACCCAAGCTTCTATAAGTTCACCAAAATTCTTTTGCGCGCTCAACCTACCTACCGCAACAACTATTTTGGGGCGTACTCGATCAATAGATTTTTCTGAAAACGGCACCATATTATAAATAACAGACACATCAGCGACATTATTTTTAATAAACAATGCTCGATCTCGCTCCGTCAACACTACAACTCCGTCGAGCCATCGATAAAGCCAATTCCGGAGAAACATCCGCAGCCAATGATGACGATCCTCCTCGTAGCGCAGATGCTGGACCTCAACGCAGATCGGGCCACCAACGAATGACGGAAAGGCCCAATAACGAAAAAAATTGTTTCCAATCAAAACATCGATATCTTTTAATTCATGCCGAATGAAATTCGAAATGCGTAGCCGCGTTCTAATTTTTTCTAAAATCGATATTGGGCGATATATGTTCAAATGAACAACGTCAACGCCATTTACAAAACGCGAGTCATGCCCACTCGAAAACAAGCTCAGGATTGTGACATCGTGAAATTTAGCCAAAGCAGTAGCAGTATCGAGGGCTACTTGTTCAGCTCCCCCTTTAAAACCTATATCTGGAACCGCGATTACAATTCTCACGTTTTATCCTAGCGGAATACGAAGCGAAACGCTTTACGCGCGGGACCATGAACGCGCATCCTTCTGGCCAATATAGCCAGTCGACTACGCAACCTTCTCGGATAGAACTCCGAGAAGGCAACTGTCAATTCGTTTGCTTCGTCAACAAGCAAGGGAAACGAAAATTCCGTTCTTTGACTCATGGGACTCTGGTAGCGCTGCGAATTTTCAAAATGCTCTCCGCTCCCATCCATTCCACTATTTTTTACCAGCGAGGACGAGGGATACAGGGTCAATCTATTTCCTGATATAAATCGCCCAAAGTCAAAACGAATCGCCCAAGACTCGGATTCACCCTCTGCCTGGTTGATCAGCATATCAAGCATATCCCGTCCTGCTCGACAAAACTCCACGCGTCGCGATCGATCCTTTATAAAGGCAGCATATTCTCCGAGATTCCAATCTACCGACTGCCATCTGTCACGCCAAGTGGCCCAACCCCAGGAACAAATTCGCGGGATAAAAAAACCATCATTGAAACGCTCCTTCCCCTCAACTGGAGGAGAATACCCAGATATTGAGAATACTTTGCTAGCACTTACGTACTCATTCAACGCACCACACATATAATTTAAAAATCCAGGCGAAACTTCAACGTCATCTTCTATAACGATAACGGATTCGTAGAGTGACAATGCGTGACTAACCCCCCGAATGACGGAATCACCCAGTCCGCGATTCTCGTCTGAAGTAAGTACTTTTACACTCTGAAATCCCTGCGCATTTTTTGCCACATCGCGAACCTCATTCACAGACATCTGTTCGCTCCTGCTTCGCGGGCCATCGCAAAATATCAGAACGTCTGTTTCACTTGCACCATGAGCACGCCGAAGCGCTCCTAACGTCGCTTCAAGATGCCGAGGACGGTTATATGCAAATACAACAACTGGAACATTTTTGCCGATCTTATTCATACCATGCTCCTTTTAAATAAGATTCGTCGATGTCCAGAAACCATGATGGTCACAGCGGCGACAGCGCACGCAAAAATAAATGCGCACAACGCGTTGACCCAGTATCTTTCAAACACGGACTCAAGCCAAAGCAGAGACAAACCAATTACGTAATAAGAAAATGCGGGAATTAGTATAATAGTTACAACCTCATAAACCGCCGCCCTGGATTTCCAACGATAAATAGTCAAGTAGCCCACGACCGCAACAATCAAATAACTGACTATTGCGCTAATCAACATTACATAGACACCACTCGGCGCAGCGATCAGCATCACAGCCGTCTGGACGATAAGCTGGACAAGCGTCCACCAGAAATCTGCAATCGGAGCTCCTGTACTTTGAAGAAATGCCGAGATGGCACCTCCGGCGAATGTGCGGACCGACCAGAGCATAGCGAATAGAATCAACCAATCCGCATGATTAATAAATCTTTCTCCAAATATTAACTTCGTTGACGCTTCAGAAAGCAATGCTAAGGACACGAAAAACCCTATATAAACGGCGTTCGACCAGCAGATCAACTTATTCGGTGCGGGCCGGGATTTTTCGGCAATCCGGCCCTTGTGATTCGCGAAGAATGGCATCGTCAATCTCCGCACCATAGGCGCAACAAAAGCGACCGCCTGGATAACCAGCTGCTTCATCGACGAATAGATGCCGAACGTCTCTAGAGGCATGGCAGCCGCGACGATCAGTTCATCAGCCTTGGCCGCCAACGTATTCGAGACCTGGCCGAGCATCTGAGCCACGGCGTACGACACGACGACTCCGCGCCTTCCGACTGAGCACTTCTGCCCCCTTGGGGCGATCGATAGCGCAAGAACGGTCTCATGCAAGAACAACAATCTAACAATCTGTGACGCGTAGAATCCGGCGATCACGGATATCACTGCGTGTTCAAAGAACGCCAGGAAAACAGTTGTTGCTACGCCGCACGCTTTCCCCGCGAATTCGGCAAATGCGAGGCGCTCGATACGTAACTCTCGAACTGCAACACCTTGGACCGGACCACTTATCACAGTCAATGGCATCGCAGGTGCAATCCACAGCAGCGCATTTCCAACATCCAATGCGCCGAAGCAATATCTAGCCAGGCACGCGCCTACGAGACTAATCATCACCGTTGCAGATATAAACATTGGCAAGACGGCCCGAACGTCCAGCACCGTCAATTTCATATCCCGTTTATCTTGAATTACAAAGCTTTGCAGGCCAAAGTCCGAAAATACAGTGGCTATCGCCACGATCATGAGGTTGATAGAGACAATACCCAAAGGTGCCGCAGCGAAGGAGCGCGAGATAACGCCGATCTGTATGAGCTGAAGACCCGCCATTAAAACCGACGAAATCAGCTGTACACCGCCTTTTTTCACGATTGAAGACAACGTGATTTCCATGTCATCAACCTTGAACAGCTCGAGCCGTCAAAATATTCTCGACGTATTCGACAAGAGACTTCCCTCCGACACTCCGCCTGAACAGGTTGCGGTTTATATCCTTAGGAATTGCCTGGGCTAGCGCCTCGAGACGAAGTGGATCATTCAAGCAATCCACCCATTCCGACTTGCTCTCCGCTACCACAATCGCCTCATCTTTTTCAAACCGAATCCCTCTTAATGCCTGCGGAGTGGCAATTAGTGCACGTCCATTGTAAATTGCTTCCGCGACCTTAATATTCACGCCGGCACCAAGTCTAACTGGAGCGATAAATATAGGCGATATTCCCCATGCATCTTCCCGATTTTCAACGAATCCGTATGTTTTGATCCGCGGATTAGACTGACTCCAACGATGCGAACCATGCCCAACTATGTGGAACGTAATATCATTATCTATTAAAGTTAGAACTTCGTTCACGAACCAATTAACTGCATCGACGTTTGGCCACCAATTCATGTTTCCTATGAAGACGACATCTTTCCCGGCTCGAGAAGCATTTCGCAACATTACCGGCTGATAATTAAAAGACGGCAACAACGTAAACTTGTTAGCGATAGCGCTGTCGGCGGCGGCCGACTCATCGGCCGAGAGAAAAATTACATTCTTGATTCGTTCAAACGCTTTGCCTTGAAACTTGGCGAGTCTGGCTACATCAGATGAAAAAATTCTTCGCCCCAACCGCCATTTCAGATCATCGACCCGATTCGCGTGAAGTTTCACTTCATCATTATGCTGTATCAAGATTGTCTTGACTTTCCCACCTACCAACCTTGAATATAGTGATGTTTCAAGGTGATCAAAAATAACCAAATCAGCCTTTCCGGCAGCCGTGGCACGCATGATCCGACGCGCCGCCTTATAGGACAGAAAATATAACGCCTTCGCAGGCAATCCCGATACGAACGCACCGAAAAATGCCGCAATAATTCTCAATTTTCTAAAATTAATCGAGTCCTCGTGAATGTACACAGCCTGGACGTCCGAAAATGCACCTTTTAATATATCTACAACACCTCTCGTATATACGGATCCGCCATTCGAACCGACCTCGTCCTTAACGTGAGAAATAATAATCAATCGGGCAAACGAGCAAATAGACTCGTCGGAATTTTCTGCTTTCATCGTGCGCCCCGTCAAATTGAAGCCGCAAGTTCGCGGCGAACCGGACGCCTCTTACGAACGGTACTCACATTGAAAAAATAAATTAACATTACCGATATTGGCTGAAGGAGTGCGCCAGACAATACAAAATGCGTTACTACAAGAGCTACGACTAGCGGCAGCGCACCGACAGACAATGTTATGCAAGTGGCTATGGCCAAAAGTAGCGGAACACCGCCGAGCAATCCATATTCGATTATGGCTTTAGGTATAGCCGAATAGTTGACAAGCGAATCGCTTGCATTCCCGAGCCGGTCGGAGGACCCTGCGCCATATCCTGCAATCAAACTACTGGTATTTCGCGTCGAGTATCGCGCCATTCTGGTAAATGGCTCGATAAACCTGGCGGATGCGCTCGTATCGGAAGCTCCGAATTCGGCAACACGTACCATTACCTCCGGGCGCGCAATAACTGTCCCAACGAGAACAGCAATGGCCGCCACCGTTAAAGCAATGACCTTTATGCTTCTGATGTTTTTTGTTAAAATAAATGGAGCAATAACAACAAGAAGCATCAAACCCGTCCCCGAAAAGGTCACCAGAAGCCCAAGGAGGAGCACCAATAAAATCCACAGCCTTCTCAATAAATTCAGTTCAATAATAATCGCCAGAGCAATGAACTGGGAAAGGAATGATGCCTCAAGAAACACAAATGCATTTGATTTATACAAGTCCCCACCATAGGAAACCGGATAACTTGCCAGATAACCCTGCATTACTACTGCATCGGGTAAATTACCGATTGGATCGATGTAGGGAATGTGCAGAATTAACTGGCTAAAATACTGCCATATACCAACAACAGAAAAGAACACCATCAGCAAAACGAAGTATCGAGCCGCCTCGCGCGTATTCTCACGCGTTACAGATCGTGTAGCGCTCATGGTCAGTGGCAAGTACAAGGCGAGCAGGTAAAGCAACGAGCTGATAGATGTTTTTCCGTAGGTACTCAACGAGCACAACAAGATCAAGCCGAACGAAACCCAAAGAACTATCGCATTGAGTTTGCGCGGCACCGTTAAACCATCAACTGCGAGCCACAGAACCGTCGCCCAGTACAGCAGAAACGCAACCGGAAGCTGAGTGGCGCCGAGTGGGATGGCAAATCGCTGCGTCAGAATCGTCAAGGTCATCATCAAGCACAGTGCCCGAACGGACCGCCCCACCCCAAGGAATTTTATTTTTATCGCCATGACAGCTATTTCCCGTAGGTGTATTCCGCGTGACGATAGCCGCCATACGCGGACCCGTAGCCATACTTCCCGAGCGCAGGATTGACCCCGTTAAACACCACTCCCTTCGCGTACACGCCTACCTGGGCGAGGCGCTTCGCCGACTCACCGAGTTCCGCCACTTTCGTGGATCCTGCCAGCGCCACCAAAAAAGTAGTTCCGCAATGCGGCGCCAGCACCGCGGCATCAGCCACCGCCAGTACTGGGGGCGTATCGATAATCACAAGATCATATTTCGAAGACAGGCTATTTATCAGCCCAACAAGACGCCCCGAATGAAACATTTCGCCGGGGTTGGTCGAAACTGCGCCGGCAGAGATGAACTCCAGCCCCGGCACATCGGTACGCTGGATCGCCGCACGCTCATCGACAACACCCGCCAACAATTCTGCAAATCCTGCTGAACGACCTAAGCCAAGATAGCGATGAATGTGTCCCTTCCGGACGTCGGCATCGATAAGAAGAACTTTTCGACCAGATAGCGCAAGAACGGCTGCACAATTTGCGGAGACAAACGACTTTCCGACGCCGGGTAGAGAACCCGTGAACATCACCCGATTATTCGTTGACTCGACCATCGAGAATTGCAGTGCTGTCCTAAAGCTACGAAGACTTTCGACGGCCGGATCATCTGGAAACTGCACCGCAAGCAATGTTGTCTTCCCACCGGCCGAGCCAATTTTTCGATCAATACGCTTTTGTTCCGAACTGATCGGCACCGTCGCATATACGTTGATACCCAGAATTCGTTCGATATCGCGAGAATCGCTAACTCCACCAAATAGCCTGCTTCTCACCAAGGCCACCGCGAAGCCAACGAAAAGCCCCCCCAGGAATGCCAGCGGAAGGATGACAATCGCCCGCGGCCATATCGGTTTCTCCGGAACTGGAGCAGCATCGACAAGCCGTACACTGCCAACCTTGCCGGCCTTCACCAGTTTCAATTGCTGGAGGTTATCCTGCAGTGTCAAGTAGAGTTCCTGATTCACCTGCACGTCGCGCGTGTCACGCAATACGTTTTGCTCGATCAGAGGCCGCTGCTTGATCTGCGCATCGATATCTTTCGACCGCGTCTCGAGTGCAGATATTTGCGCATCAAGCGCTTGCATCGCCGGGTGAGTCGTAGCGAATCGCGAGCCGAGATCAGTCCGCTTTTGTCGAAGCGCTGTCAATTGAGTCTCTACATCCACCGATTGCTGCAACACAAGCCCCGCTTCATCACCGAGATTGACAGTACTAAGATGCTGACGCGTTTTGTTATATTTATCCTCCGATTGACGGAGTTTTTCGGCAAGCATTGGGAGCTGAACATTCAGAAAATCGATTGATCGCTGCGCCTCTTCAGTCTTCCGCAGCACGTTTTGCTTCACGTACTGTGCGCCGATCTCGTTCATGACGCGGCTAACAAGCTCCGGATCAGTGCCATCGTAAGTCGCGGAAAGTACGTCCGAGTCCTTACCCTTTTGCGTGATATCCAGCTTTTCCTGGAGACGCGTGATCGTTTCCAGACGAGACGATCGCGTCAAGTCAAATTGCGCTCCCTTCCGACCGTCAAGCGTCTCCACCCGAAGAACAATGGGACCAGACGATGTCTGCACATTCAGCGTCTCACCTACCGCACCGATCGCCGGGCTATCGAGATCAGTTCCTGACAACTCAAATCGCCCATTGCCCAACACTTCAATTCGAAAGAGATCATCTTCCATGATGCGTGGAACATCGAAAGTACTGACATCGATTGCTTCTGTGCCCCAGACAAACCCGCCAATGCCAAACAGACCAGGTTGCGACATTTTTTTGTTGTGGCTCGCAATCCATTTCCCTACAAGCGGGAAATATCGAGGGTTCGCATTTATGAACAAGTGAAGTTTGTCCACCGCAGCCGAGACCACCAACCGCGACCCCAATAGCTGAATCTCAGCATCTGCCGACGACTTCATGTCCAGCAAAGGGGCGATGTTCGCAAGCAGGCCATTACTCGTCGCACTCGTGCCGTCCTCGATCTGAACCATGACATCTGCGCGATAGATTGGGGGGCGAAGAAATGAGTAGAGTCCGCCGAGGACAAGAAACACGCCAACAATTGCAGATATCCAATAACGGTTTTCTATCGCGACGTCGACCACCGCCGACAGATCGAGTGCGTCAGAATCGTCCTCGTGAGACCGAAAGTTTTGGGCTAGATTATTCATTTTTATCTTTCACCATTCTTGTGATTTCATCGACGCCGTTATAAGAAAACCACGTCGATTCGACCTACTTACCGCGCCATTTCCAGATATTCGATGTGCTGCGTCCATCTTTCAATCGAAGCATCGATTAGACCAAGAGACCGTTCAAACGCCTTCTGACCCTTCCTATATGGATCCGGTATATCGATGTTTTCATGATGCCCGAGCTTGTACACCCTCCCGGTTAGTACCGGGGAATGACGCTCGATTGCGTTCTTTTGTTCGCCATCCATAACAAGGATCAGATCTGCCGTCGAACATAGCCAGCCGTTCAATTGCTGTGCCCTATGCGACGAAATGTCAATCTTCCGCGCGCGAAGCAGTTCGATTGCCGCCCTGTCTGCCGGTTGCCCGATCAGAGCTTGAAGTCCTGCCGACTGCACACTGAGGCGCGGCAATGCAGCTCCCAGAACCCCTGCCGCCATAGGACTGCGGCATATGTTTCCAGTGCAAACGATCAGGATGCTAGAGATATTCATGCTTGTGAATTCGTCGGAGATCGCTTAGTTGCGGCTGCATAACGTTAGAGAAATCATTCACCACACTGCAGGCTGGAGATGGCCCCGAGACATGCGTTTCCCGAGGCGCCAGATCTTCCGCGCCCTTTTTGCGTGGGAGACGTGCTGTACAGTCCGTCACTCAAAGACTGCGACAGATTGGAGCCGCCTGCTCCTAAATCTGCACTGCTCATTCCCACGTTGGTGGGCCGAGCGTTTCGCCCTCCCGCGAAGCCCGTGCGCATTTCTAAACCGTCGATCAGATCGTCTGTTAGCGGTGGCTTCTGGCCCCGGCTGCTATGACTCGAAAAGTTAGAACGTGGGGATTTCTGATCGGATCCCGTAGCGTCAGACGAGTACGGAGTGAGCATCTGCTCCGGGGAAGCTCCGTGATTCATTGATCGAGGCGCTGACGATCCGCCGGCAGCGTGCTCCCCTTCGCCGGAGGAAGGCACCATTGGATCAATCGGCAACAACGTCTTCGCCAACGCGGGTTCGATACCTGCGGCAAAAGAGAGCGCCAGGATTAGTGTCAAATCAACAATTTTTCTGATCATAAAAACGGCTCTCCCCGATGGACACCGCCGGTTGAATGGCATTCGAACAGCACATGCTCGCGAAGCAGATTTACTCCAATTGGCTGCCATCGTTGATGTTCTTTATCTCAGGACTTCGCGGCGCCAATGGTTCAAAGTCTTTCCGCGACTATTCCTGTCAACTTACAGTACCTGGAGACGAATACATCAGTCGCGCTCGCCCCACTTCTAAGGCAGTGAATATATGTTCCCGAAACCGTTCGCGCAGCAGTGTTGGATCATGATTCCTGGCAACGTAGCTCTTAGCCTGTTCCGACAACCGTTTTCCCAATCCATCGTCCAGATTCAAGCGAGCAATTTGATCTGCAATCTCCCGAGCAGTGTCGGCAATCAACAGATCTCTCTCGTGCACAACAGAGAGTCCTTCAACACCCAATCCGTTCGTGACGACAGGGATTCCCATTGCCATGGCATCCAGTATCTTCGTCTTGACGCCGGTTCCCTCCACAATGGGCAAAAGTGCAATCGAGCAACGCTGTACGACTTCTGAGAGATCAGAGATAAATCCGTGCATCGTCACGCGACTACATCCGCTCACCGTCTCAATCGCTCGGTCGTCGTAATCGCCGACGACGTGAACGTGGATATCCAGTCCTCGTTCAAGTACGAGCGGCATAATCTCGCGAACTATTAACTTCAAAGAAGCGAGATTCTGGGAAGTACGCAGATTTCCAATGAAAAAACACTGAACCAATTTCTCCGCGTGGCCGATCATTCTCCAGTCATAGGTCGACGCTGCGGTTGCCTGCGGATTTGCGTAAACCCTCACATTTGCACCGTCACCGCGAAGCTGACTTGCCTCAGTCTCAGAGGTCAGAAAAGTCACGTCGAATCGATGGGGCGTACTTAGTTCACGCCTCGCCATCATCCTTCGCTCCCTCTCCAGGACCAGTCTTCTCAGGAGAGGCTCTGCCATGAGCAAAGATTTCGGAATTCGTTTTGAAAATGTCCCGAACACCGTCTGTTTACATCCGTTGACCAGAAACTGGCGATAACGCTCAGATAGAAGATCATCGAGGTCAAGGACCTTTGGGACGTCCATATCTTCACAGTACTGTCCGGTTCGCAACATGTCAGCTATGACGACGCTGATTCCGCTGGACACTAGCTTTCGCACGACGGTACGGGTCCGTCTTGAGAAAAATAAGTTCTCTTGTAACGAATGCAGGCGACGAATAAGGACGTTGGCCAAAACCTCCAGAGCCCCCGGAAGCTGGACTAACTTAACGGACTTGCAACCCAATGCGAGAATGCTATCTACATCCGGTTTTTCGTCGCTCCGACAAAAGACCACTACATGGAGGTCATACTCCGGCGCGAGAAATTCAATGCTCTGCGCTATAAGCCGCTCTCGACCTCCCTTGGCTGGATACGGCGGGCGCGAAGCGAGATATAAAGCACTCAGTTTTAAATTCTTCGAGATCATTTCGTCACAACCGCAGCGGTCAGACCTGCATTGATAGCTGGCAAGAGCAGACTCAACACTCTGCTAAAGCGAACCAAGCCGTTTCCGTCGACATACACCACGTCCTTCGGTTGAAGTTCGAACTGGTTGGCTAACAGCATCGACACTGGCGAATGAGCGTTCAGGTGAAACACCTGAGGTTTAGTGTCGAGAGAACCCCGGATTACGTAGAGCTGCGCTGCATCGGCACTACTGGTGTTTAGACTCCCCGCCTGCGACAGTGCGTCACTCAAGGTAAGCTTGCCGCTCTTCATAGGGACCGCGGTCAACGGTCTGTTGACCTCGCCCATGACGAAGACGCCGTTGTCGTCACGCGAGACCACCCGAAGCAGATCGCCATTTTTCAGAAGGACCCTGGAAGGGTTTTGATCGCTGTCGAGCATGCGAGACAGGTTCAAGGAGTAAGAAACTCCATCGCGGACGAGGATCATCCGACTTTGATCAGCAGATGAACTGAAACCGCCAGCCCGATTTATTGCCTCGTACAGAGACATCGGAATATCGTTTATCGGGACCGCACCCGGCGTGTGTACCTCACCGTCGACAAATACTTGCTTGGCCCGAAAAGAGGCGACTCGGACGGTGACTTGCGGTTTGATAAAAACTTTTGCGAGTTCGTTATAAACCAACTGTTGGACTTCATCCGCGCGGCGCCCTTCTACATGGATACTTCCGGCGTACGGAATTTGAATGTTGCCGTTGTCATCGACCAAAAAACCTTGAACCGGGTCATACGGGCGCGAATTTGTTTGAGGCTGCGTTCCGAGTGCCGCAGCCAGCTCAGGGTGATCCCACACTGTTATTTGCAGGACATCTCCGACGCCCAGAGTGTATGGACTCGGTTTTACCATTAAGGCACGAACGTGGTCGACACTCGCCTGCGCAGTCGCATTGCGCATTCTTTCTATCAAGGATGCGTCAATATCGGTTATGGGAATCTGTAGCTCCGCCGGCTGAGCCGCATCATCGGCGCTAGATACCGGCAGGGTCGCAGAAGACGTCATGCGCATCCCTGGAGCAACAACGCAGGCTGATAGTAGTGCGGTCGCCACCACTGTAGTCAACACGGAAGCAGTGCGGCCGAACCATCGCATTCCGTTGCTACCCCAATCCCCGAGCGAAACTGTCATCGAATTCACCTCGTTCTACGTTCGTTTTTTTTTGCTTTTAGCGGTCGAGCTGCCATCTCTTAAGAAGGCTTATTCCACTTTGCGCGCGGCGTCGTCAGTGAATTCATGCTCACCTGATCCGACGATCGAACGCCTAATCAATACGACCACTTCCCCAGCAAGCTTTAAAGCACCAAACATGCCAACAATTGGGCAGACAATCTTCAAGCGAAACCACAGTGGCATCTCTTACGAATGCCGCACTTTCTGCGTTTGAACCGACGACACACCGAAGATAGGTCCTCGAATTTGGCGACACCGATCGTCTCGTAACGTAACGTTTCGCCGTAACACGTACCTTGCTTCTTACCACGCGATCACTCTTCGGATCATCCAGCAACAACGTTCGTCAACCATTGCATCTAAGTGCGGTGAAAGGTCGGACCGTGAGTCGAACCACGATCCGACTTCAAGATGCATCTACAACCTGATTGCGCAGACACCCTACTTCGTCGTAGTCCCCGTCCCCCCACTCCCCCCCGTCCCACCCGTCGACCCACCACTCCCACTTCCAATCGGCGCCGCTGCCCCAGCCGCCTGCGCAGCCGAGGCCAACGAAGCTGCCGGCTGCCCATTACTCGTAATCGCCCCAGCCGCCAGCAACGTGTCGAGGTCCGCATCCGCCCCCGGAGCGCCCGGTGTAAACGAAGCCGTCAAGAACGAGGAAGAAGAAAGCGTGATCCCATACGTGTTCTTGATCAGCGTCGCAACTGCCGCCTGCGCATTCGCAATCACCGTGCTATTCGACAGGGCGCTCTGATACGACGAGTTAGAAGTAATCCCCGCAAGCAACCCACTAACCGTCGTACCCAACTGCCCCGCGAGATAGTTCAACAACAACTCCGTCAGCGGCGTCACGTTGTACGTACCCGCACCGGCCGCAAACGAATGAATCGTGACCGCACCACCTGTCGCCGTAATCGTGCAAGGACCATCAAACGCGAACGTCGCCGTATAAGCGCCGCTGGCATTAGCCGTCGCGCTACCCGAACCGTTCTTGCAAGTCAGCGTAATGCTCGCGTTAGCCAGTGCCGCACCGACAGCGGCCGTACCGCCAACCGTCCCGACCGGCGAGCCGCCGCTACTGGTTCCACCACCGCACGCGACCAGCGCACTGGTCGCAAGCACTATCGATCCGAACTGCAGCGTGCGCAGCGTGGCGCCGTTTAGAAGCTTCATCGCCTATCTCCAAAGAAAGTCATTCACAATTGACCGGCACCAGCGCCCGTCCGTCGCTTACACCCTGAAAACCGCTTCCGCAGACGCCATGTGAAAGCGCCGCACCCGTCGTTACGGCAGGCACACTCACTTGCGGCTTCGGTTTCGTTTCGTCACTACCAGGTCGCCCGTAACGCAGATACGAATCACGCATCCGATAGAGCTGAGTGGAGAAGTACTCACCGCTAAAACGGCCCTGATTCAGCAAGTACTGCTGTGTGCTATACGGGAACGTCATGTTCTCCGCCGCATTGGTCGTCAGATAATTCGTCGATCCCACTCGCGTGCGGAAATCAAGCCCGAACTCTTCTGAGCCATAAACCTGACTGATCCCCGGCTTCATCCCCTGGCGCAACGTCAACGGGAAGCTGATCGCGGCGCCCACAAACGTGCCTTGCCCGCTATGCTCGCCATGCACGCTCACCGAAACGTCGTCGAACCAGCGCGTCAGTGTCGCGACCGGCCCCTTGTCTCCACCCACAAAGCGCGCCACGCCCGCTTCGATCCACAACTTCCAGGACGGCTGCACCCAGCGGTAAGTCAGCTCGGCATTCTTCTCACTCGGCAGTGCGTCATGGCCCGGCTCGTGGTGCAAATAGGCAAGCCGCAAGCGAATCAGGTCGGGACGGCCCAGCACGAACACGGTTGTCTCGTTTTGCACGCCCACATACGAGTAATCGAACTTGCCGACCGACGCCACGTTGAACACCTGCGGCACGATCCAGAAGCTTTGTGCCAATGCGACTGCATTCAGGCCGCCGCGCAAGCGGTAATTGCTGAACACGCGGCCTTCGTCCATGTTCTTCGTGTTGTAGATCGGCGCGATATAACTGGCGTAAAACTCTGCGCCGCGCCACAACGGCACAAATCCTTCGATGTTTGCACCGAGAGAAATGTCGAAGTTGCCGTACTCGGTGCCGTACAGATAACTAACGATCGGTTCGATCTGAATGCGCGTCAGTCCATGCGTGTGCTCGTTGCCATGCCATGCGATCGAATCCGCGTCGTAAGTCGGACGTGTGCGCATCGTCATTGACGCGCTTGCAGCCGTCGGTGCACCGCCCGCAACGAACTGCGCAAACGCATCGCGATCGACAATGACTTCGCCTAACGGCTCATTGGCCTTCTTGATCACCACATGAATCTTGTCCGTGCCGTGCGGCGCATTCGCACTTGCCACACCAAGCACAATGCCGAGCGCGTCAGCTTCGTTCTGGTTGTACCGATGGTTCTCGTACTCAACCACCAGATCGCGACCACTCATACCGACACGCACACGCTCGAGGCCAGCAGCAAAGAGTTGCGCGGCGATTTCGTCGAGCGCGGAAGTGTCCAGCGCTTCCGGAATCGCGGGAGACTGCGTATCCGATGATTTGGCCGCCGTCACATCACTCAGCATCACGGACGCATACGACTGCAACGGTGGTACATACGTAATCGGCGCCGCAGCCAGCGGGTTGTTGTTAGCGGTTGCGGCACGCATGTCTACCGGCTGCAGGCTGGCGAGGCGGATCGGGCCGTCATCGTCGGCGTCCGCAGTCTGCGCAACCGGCACCTGCGAGCCCTCGCACAAACCGTTTGCACAACGCGCGCTGCTAAAGCGTTTGCCCAGCGGAATCTGAATGCCCACTGAGAACGACGTGCGCGGCGACACACCATTGGTCGAGCGAATCGAACGCATGAACGTACCGATCACATTCGCATCGGCCAGCCAGCTAATCCGCGGAGACTGATAGCGCACGCCGGCATAGGGCGTCTTCGAATCGTCTTCTGCAAGCAGCGACAAACCGGTGTTCCACAGCGAGACCTGCGCGCCGCCGAACAAACCATCGAGGCGATCGCCCTGGCCATAACCGGCGGTCAACGTCACCGGTCCAAAGGCTTGAGACACCACGCCGTATTTGGAACGGAAGAAATGCGTCTGGCCGCCAATGTCGCTAATGCCGAACGCAATGCTCGGCTGATACTTAAAGAACTTCGGTACTTCGAGCTTGACGTCGCCCATCAGGTGACGAAACAGGAAGTGGTCGGCGTTGCTGAATGGCGCGTGGACATCTGCCGGGTAATTGGCGAGTCCGCCGGACAACTCCACATAAGGCAGCAACCCCACTGCACCCCAATACATCTGAGCGCCCGTCGCCTTCTTCCCGTAGCGCGGATCAATGTAGTTGTTGTACTGCGCCTCCACCGTCCCCTCGGGCAGTGCAAATGCATACGGGATTACCAAACCACCCGCCTCACCGAGCGCATTGAGCGCAGGGTCGGCCGCGTGCGCCGAAGCAGAAAACGCCAAGGCTGCAGCAAGCGCCAGCGCGTTCGGCGCCGATCGAGGATGTTGTCCGCGTAATTTCATGGCCATGTATTTTTTTATTGTCTGCAGGTGTCAGTACGCGTTGCTATGAACCAGACCCTTCGCTATCGTCGCTACGACAATCCGCATGTCGAGCCCGAACGACCAATTGCGCAGGTAATACAGATCGTGTTCGACGCGTCCTTGCATCTTCTCGATCTGGTCTGTCTCTCCTCTGTATCCGTTGATCTGTGCCCATCCTGTGATCCCCGGCTTTATCCGGTACCGGTGGATGTAGCCGTTCACCACTTTCTGATAAAGCTCGTCGTGTTCAATCGCATGAGGCCGCGGCCCCACTACCGACATATCGCCGCGCAGTACATTGAAGAATTGCGGCAACTCATCCAGGCTAGTACGTCTGAGAAACGCACCCACTCGCGTAATGCGCGGATCTCCTCGCGTGGCCTGTTTCACCACGCCCGTTTCCACAGCGTGAGGACGCATCGAGCGAAACTTGTAGATCTTGAAGATGCGTCCATCCGCGCCCTTGCGTTTCTGCGTGAAGAACACCGGTCCACGCGAAGACAGCTTGACGGCGAACGCAATCGCGATCAGCACGGGGGCAAGCGCAGCAAGCGCGCAAGCGGCGAACGCACGATCGAAAATCTCTTTCTTCACCAAAGCGCGAGCCGGCACCGGCGACGCGACCAGGTTGATCGCAGGCATACCGATCAAATCAATCATGCCGCTATCGAACAGCGCAACGCTGCGCATATCAGGTACAAAACGCACGTTCACGAGGTCGTCGCGAAACTCAGCCACGAAGCGCGACAACGTGCGCTCTTCCGAGAGCGGCAACGCGAGCCACAACTCCTGCACGTCGTGAGATCTCACGTAGGCGGCGAACTGAACGATATCGTCGTATACCGGCACGCCTGAACCTATCGTTCCCATCACCGGGCGCACATCAAAGGCCGCCACGGCGCGAAATCCGCTGGTCGTCGAGCCCTCGATATTGCGCACCACCTGGTGGCAATGCGACCCGCACCCCACCACCGCAACCCGGCGGAGATTCATCCCTGCATGGCGGACGCGTGCGAGCACGGCGTGCACAGCCAGACGCGACACAATCAGCGCGCCGCCCGTCATTGCCATCCAGTAGGCAAACCAGAGACGCGAGATGAAATCCGTACGATGGAGCGAGAACATCAGCGCGAGGCCGCAACCTTGAACCACGAACCACGCCAGCGACACCTGCCCGGCCATGCGCAGCATTGCCCGCCCACGCCATGAACCGTACACACCGAATGCAGGAAATAGAACCAGCGTAAAAGCCGCGGCAAACGCAACGAAGGCGGTATCGATGCGGCTTTGCGTGAGATCTTCGAATCGCACTTGCGAAGCGGCCACCGCCCCGATGACGACGAGCATCACATCGAGCAAGCGCGCGATCAGGCTTTGCAACCCCGGTATCGTTCTTCTTTGCTGCGCAAAATTCGCCGTATCCATTCTTATCCCCCGCGCTGGTCTCTCGCGCCAAACGTTCTTGTCGAGCTGCTCAACCTGTGTTCGCTTCAACAGCTCATGTCTCTCGTACTGCCACCACCACGCTCTTCGCGACAACAACACCGCCCCGGCACGCGAAGAAGCGCGCAATGCAACGCAACCTGGTTTCATCCGCCCAGCGCGAAGCAAAACGACTGGACGTTCCTGGAACAACCATGGGGGATTGACTACAAGCCGCTCGCACCCGCACAACCTGGGCACTCAGGCAAAACGCCGCCACGACGAATCCAAACAAAAGATCACATCGCTTGTGCGTTGAGGAGACTGACCTGATAACCCCCGACCAGGCCAGTCGTTGATTCGAACTTCACCAACACGTACTGCTTGTCTTGTCTGTCTTGTGCACCGCGCAACCTATAAAGCAGCAAACATGCCAATCTTCAGATTTCTTTCACAATTGATCGGTGCACATCGGGCAAACCCTTGTTAGATATAAGTTTTTATCCGAAGCGACCCACCAGGAAGCGCTCGAAAAAAGACGCGAAATCGTGTGTGGTAACGCGCCCGTTACGTAACACCGCCCGTAACGGTCCCGATCAATCGGAGGACGTTCGTGGGACGTCGCGAGACGTTGTAAATGTCTGATGAAAGAAGTGCGCGGTGGGGTTTTTGTGCAGCGCGAGCAGCGCTCCAGATGCAGGTCGAATCGCCTCGATGGTCGATTGATTGGAGCAACACGCGTCAGTACGGGCGCGAGCAGGCAACGATCGTTTTAAACAACTCGCTGCTGCACTTCTGCTTTAGGCACATGGTTTGCTGCACACCAGGGCATCGATACGGCCTATTCGCAAGCTCGCCTAAACCGCGTGCTCCATGGCTGTCCTGACAGGCGGGTCCTGTGAACCTAAGCGGAGGTTATTAATATGTTGGGAACTATTCTTCTGATTGTGCTGATCCTTATCCTCATCGGTGCGTTTCCGACTTGGCCGCATAGCCGTTCATGGGGTTATGCGCCAACCGGTGGCATTGGCGTCGTGTTGATCGTCGTGATCGTACTGCTCGTCGCCGGCGTCATATAGACGAATTGAAGTAATCAGGTCAGCAGTTCGAACCAAACCGGCCGCCGGATATCGATGCAGCGAACTGCGTCGATATCCGGCGGCATTCTTATGTCGATTGTCGATACACGTTCGCGTTGTCGCGCTGGCTTTGCCGACAACGGTTAGACATTTGTGAACTCGTCCCTTGAATCGGACACTTTGGACTGCTGGTCATCTGGCTGGACGGCAGCACGTCAGGCACGCCGGATGCTGAATCACCATCGTATTCAAACATTGATACGAAAGGAGATCACATCATGCCTTACCTTCTTGGCTGGCTTCTTGGCGTCCCGTTGATCGTACTGGTTATCCTGTACCTCATTTTCCACTAATCCTTTGCACCAGACGCAGTTCACCTGAAGGTCATTCCGCGCGGCCCTGCCTTTCCCGGCGGCCGCGCGCCCCCAAGATCTTTGAACCCTCAGTACCGCCCTCCTCCCGTCCGCGCAAAGTCACGCGTCGGCGCATCCGCCTTTTCACTTGCGCTGTACAAAACGGTGCGTAAAACTAGGCCTGTTAGCCCGCGCAAAATGCCATATCTGCACACGCACGCACAAACTGCGTACGAGCAAGGAGGGACCGATGGCACACGACGAATACACGCTGTCACACCAGGACGTGGTGAAGGCGGTGATCATTCATCAGAACATTCATGAGGGCTTCTGGACGCTGAACATCAATTTCAACGTCGCCGCCACGCATGGTCCGCTTGTGCCGGACCCTTGCCTAGCCGTAACGATCAAGGGCATCGGCATCATGCGGGCCTCGCCCACCGATCCGCTTGCCGTCGACGCCGCTCTCGTCAATCCGCCGGTACCTGAACCAGTTGAAAGCGCCGTGCATATAGCGGCGGCCGCCAATGGCGCGCATGAAGGCGGCATGCAATTCTGTCGCGACGTGTATCGCAGTGTCGCGGTACAAAGCGCGATCAGAGCACCGACCAAGCCAGGCTGAACGCGATCAGCGGACCGCCGCCATCAACGCCCCCATACCGACGAGCAAACTGCCCATCAATCGATTGACCGCGCGCAGCCGCTTCGGCCGTTGCAAAACCGTGCGCAAGCGGTGCGAAAACACCGCTGTCGATGCCACGCCTAGCGCAAACACCAGCGCAAACGTCGCGGCGAGCAGGAGATATTGTTGATTCGCGGACCAGTGCACCTCATCCGAGGGCGCGCTAATGAACTGCGGGAAAAACGACGGGAAGAACAGCAGCGTCTTCGGATTGAGCCCGGACGTAGCGAACCCACGCCAGAACAAACCGCTTTGCTGATCCGTGCCGGCGGATGCCGCCAGGCTGCCGCTGCGCCACTGCTTGCAACCGAGATACACGAGATAGATTGCGCCGGCCCAGCGCAGCGCGGTCAGTGCACGCACATCTATCAGCAGCAACGAGTTCAAACAGAGCGCGGTGAACGCCAGTTGTAGTAACACTGCACAGGTGCCGCCCCACACGCAGGGCAACGCGGCGCGCCAGCCGGCGCTGAGCGCCTGACTCATCGTCAATACATTGACCGGACCAGGGGAATAAACGAGAACGAGGGAAGCGAGGAGAAATGAAACGTACAGCTGAATCGACATCGGTGGGCCAGGTTGCGGCTTCGCCAGCATTGCGCGCCGCCGCCGTGCTCGAAGATCGTTCAAGGACGGCGTACGGACGGTGGGTGCCAGCAAGCATTCGGTTAAGAAAATGCACCATGCCCGGCGAGCGCGTTTCCCGGCGCGGGTAACGCCGGAATTCGCCCGCGTGCTGTCTTCCTGTGAAGGCAGCGAGACACCGGATGGCCGCTTGTGGCAGCGCTTGACCGCGGGCCTGAGGCCGGCGGCCCGGACGGTTGTCCCGGGCATGAATGCACCCTGAAAATATACCCGGACGCAGGCTGGATATGCTTCCTAAAGCAATGCATCCACCCACCTGCCGCAGGATGTTCTTCCGATAGAATGGCATTTGACTGAATAAACTTCCGAGAATGCCATGACCACCCGAAGTCGCCCACTGGACAACCAGGATCGGAAGATCATGCGCGAGTTGCAGAAGAACGCGCGCCTGAGCAACGCCGAGCTCGCGGACCTGGTCGGCATGTCGACCACGGCGTGCTGGAATCGCACGCGTCAGTTGGAGACAGAGGGGTATATCCGCGGCTACGTCGCGTTGCTCGATCAGCAGAAGCTCGGTTTCGCCGACGTGGTGCTGCTCGAAGTCACGCTCGACCGTCACGACGACGACGCCCTCGCCCGCTTCGGTGCCGAACTGGCCACGTTGACCGAAGTGCTGGAGGCGTATCTGGTGTCAGGTGATTACGACTACCTGGTCAAAGTGGCAGTCGACGGAACGGCGGGTTACGAGCGATTTCTGCGCGAGAAGCTCTACAAGATCGCGGGCATCCGCCATAGCCGCTCCATGTTTGCCCTCCGCTGCATGAAGAGCATTCCGTCGATTGCGATCTAGTTCGGTTTGCGGAAGAGCCAACGTAGAAGCGCCGCGCAGTCCGATGTGGACCGCCGCGCGATCGCTGCCTCCACAACATTCGCGCGGCCCGGCGCTTCCGGACATTACGTTGCGCCTTTCAGTGCTTGTGGTGCAGCCAGTCCTTGATCGGATGCGCGTGCAGCCAGCGGGCAACCGGCTGGTCATTGTGTTCCCGCCTGTAACGCATGGCGGTAAATATCACGATGCATAGCACCACCACGATTCCCACTACAAAACTGGTCATCGACTCGGTCATGGCAACCTCCTTTGAGGTCAGAACCATGTCTATATTTTAGGTGACCGGAGAAATCACGCCTGGCCGTTCTCATTCATCTGCGCAGACCGCAACTCGTCGCAGCACGGTCATCGGACCGAGCTTCGTGATGATTTCCATCTGCGCCGCGTCTCGCACAAAGAGCGATCCCGCGAACCCCAGCGCATTCACCGAAATTCCCTCGACACGTTCCGAAGATCTTGGCACGAGCAGAATCCATCGAGGCGCGACAAGCAGGTTGTACGGCGCCGACACATGCAGCTCGCCATTCACTTCGATCGCTCGCAGGCCAACCGCTTCGAGCAACGCGAGGTAGCAATCGAACGCGGCGTGTGCGGCGTGCGCGGCGTGCCCGTCGTGCCTTGAAGCAACAGGCGCCAGTTCCAGATGGGCGAACGCGTGCCTGAAAGGCAAACCGGCCACCGTGCCAACAATCGCATCGTCCATGCACACGGACTCGAGAACGGACTCAACAGGGACCGACGGAGCCGATTCTCCAAGCGGCAGCGGCACGATCTGCAGATGCTTGTGAAGTTGACTCGCGCCAGCCTCCACGCCGCCGTTGTAGAAACCCAGACCGTCGAACTCCGCCATGCACGACGCCAACGCAGCAAAGTCCGTCAGGTCGAGCAACGTTTCCTGCGATTTGAAGCTGCGGGTGACGATCAGGAGATGATGATCGATGACGTTGAACTTGTTGAGCAACGCAACGTGCGTGTCCGAGATATCGGCCACAAAAAGGTCCGGGTCATAGGGAAGGAACGGATTGAACGTCCCAGCGTCGAGCTTGGGCGCCTGCCGGGCCTCTTCCTTGCGAGTGAGGCTTGAAACCTGGCGGATAAGGAAGCTCACGCCACCTTCTTCGATCAGCACCTGAGTTGTCTCGATCGGTCGCAGCGCGCCACAACGCAGCGCATGCTCAGTCTGGCGCAGGATGGCCGGCCACAGGGTACCGGGCTGGATTGGCATATCGAACCTCGCTGCATGGCGCCAGGAGTACCTGGGGAAGGTTGCGCTGATGACATAGTAAACTGGGTCAATCAGGAAGTGATCCTTGTCCGGCACGGCTGGCCGCGCCGGATATCCCAAGGCGGAAGCAACAACACAAGGACCTCATGAGTCGTCTCGTCGTCGTTTCAAATCGCACTGCCGACCCTCGCAAGCCCGCAGCCGGCGGACTCGCCGTAGCCGTAAGAGAAAGCCTGCAACAAACTGGCGGGCTCTGGTTCGGCTGGAGCGGCAAGATCAGGGAAGCCGCGGATGGCACGCAATCCGGCCAGGGGGAAGTTCATGTCCAAACGGCTGGCAACGTCACGCTCGCAACGCTCGATCTGAGCCGCGAGGATCACGACACGTATTACCTCGGTTACTCCAACGACGTCCTGTGGCCGGTATTCCACTACCGGCTGGACCTCGCCAATTTCGACACGCGATTCGCCGCGGGCTATCGCAGGGTCAACCAGTTATTCGCGCAAAAGCTGTTGCCGCTCCTGAAGCCGGACGACCTCATCTGGGTTCACGATTACCAGTTGATCCCGCTCGCGGCCGAGTTGCGCGCCATGGGATGCACCAACCGCATTGGCTTCTTCCTGCATATTCCGATGCCGCCGCCGCTGATCATGGCAGCGATTCCGGAACACGAATGGCTGATGCGCTCGCTCTTTGCCTACGATCTGGTGGGCTTCCAGAGCGAGGCCGACCTGACGCATTTTTCTCACTACGTCGAATCGGAAGCGCACGCGCAACGCTTGAGTCCGGATCGGCTTCGCGCATTCAATCGAACGCTGCGGGTCGGCGCCTATCCGATCGGCATCGACGTCGACGATTTCAAGCGCCTTGCCGACTCGAAGGAAGGGCGCGACATGTTCATCCGCATGCGCGACGAGTATTCGCGGCGGCGTTTGCTGGTGGGCGTCGACCGGCTGGACTATTCAAAAGGGCTGCCGCAACGCGTCCATGCTTTCCGCGAACTGCTGACCTACTACCCGGAAAACCGCGATAGCGCGACGCTGATCCAGATCGCGTCTCCTAGCCGTGAGGACGTCGGCGCCTACGACAATCTGCGGCGTCAGATGGATAGCCTGTGCGGCGCGATCAACGGCGACTTTGGCGAACTGGACTGGATGCCGGTGCGCTACATTCATCGAAACGTGGCCCGTAAGCGGCTGCCAGGTCTTTATCGCGCGAGTCGGGTGGCGCTCGTCACGCCGTTGCGCGACGGCATGAATCTGGTCGCAAAGGAATTCATCGCCGCGCAGGACGCTGCCGACCCGGGCATGCTGGTGCTCTCGCGATTTGCCGGAGCCGCGGAGCAATTGAAGGAAGCGCTGCTGGTCAATCCCTACGACACGCAAGGTACAGCGCAAGCCATTCAACGGGCGCTAACCATGTCGCTTGACGAGCGGATCAACCGGCATGAAGCGCTTCTTAACCGGATCCGCAAGTTCGATGTGCACTGGTGGAGTTCGACGTTTCTGCAAGCGTTGGAAGACTGCGAGCCGAATGAAGTGGCGGCGGACGGCACAAGGCAAACATCAGGCTGAACACCGCCAGACGCCAGACGCGTGGCATCGCGCCTGGCATCCGCCTTCACCGTCTTCACCGCCGGTCAGGCAGCAAGATCCGCTCGTCCACCTGACGGATGTCGGTGTGCCCGCAAAAGGCCATGGTGATGTCCAGTTCCTTCTGGATGATCTGCAGGCACCTTGTCACCCCCTCCTCTCCCATGGCGCCCAGCCCATAGAGGAAGCTGCGGCCGATCAGCGTGCCTTTCGCGCCGAGCGCAACGGCCTTCAGCACGTCCTGTCCGCTGCGGATGCCGCCATCCATCCACACTTCGATGCGCGAGCCGACCTCGCGTGCGATTTCGGGGAGCGCCGAGATCGAAGAAGGCGCACCGTCGAGTTGCCGGCCGCCATGGTTGGAGACGATCAGCGCATCAGCGCCGCTGTCCGCCGCAAAGCGCGCATCTTCGACATCCATGATGCCCTTCAGGATGAGTTTGCCGCCCCACTGCTTCTTGACCCACTCGACGTCCGCCCAGCTCAGCGCCGGATCGAACTGCTCGGCGGTCCACGAACTCAAGGACGACAGATCGCCCACGCCTTTCGCATGACCGACGATATTGCCGAAGGTACGCCGCCGGGTGCCGAGCATGCCGAGGCACCAGCGCGGTTTGGTCGCGAGATTGATGAGGTTCGCGGGCGTCAATTTGGGCGGCGCCGACAGGCCGTTCTTGATGTCCTTGTGGCGTTGTCCAAGGATCTGCAGGTCCAGCGTCAGCATCAACGCGCTGCACCGTGCCGCGCGAGCGCGCTCGATCAGCCGCATGATGAAATCGCGGTCGCGCATCATGTAAAGCTGGAACCAGAACGGTTGGGTGGTTTGAGCGGCCACGTCCTCGATCGAGCAGATGCTCATCGTGGACAAGGTGAACGGCACACCAAACTTCTCAGCCGCGCGCGCCGCCAGGATTTCACCGTCGGCGTGCTGCATGCCGGTCAACCCCGTCGGTGCAATCGCCACGGGCATGGCGGCCGCCTGACCGATCATTTCCGTGCGCGTGCTACGGCCTGCCATGTTGACCGCCACGCGCTGGCGCAACTTCAGGCGTTGGAAGTCGCTTTCATTGGCACGGTAGGTACTTTCGGTCCACGAGCCACTGTCGGCGTAATCGTAGAACATGCGCGGCACGCGCCGCTCGGCAAGCACGCGTAAATCTTCGATGCAGGTGATGGCAGGCACGGTTTCTCTCAACGCAAGGAACAAGCGATGAGTGTACGTGCTTAAGACAGTTGCCCGGTACTCCGGGAATACCTGGGGATCGTTCAGTCAGGCGCTGCGTAACGGCTTCTGGCAAGCCGCCAGCACCGCGCCGGCCGCGAGCAGCAACGCGGAATAGACCAGCCCGCGTGCGAGACCCGCGCCATCCGAGACCCAGCCGATGATCATCGGCCCGACAATCTGTCCGAACGCAAACACGATCGTGAATGCGCTAATGCCCTTGCCCCAGTGGCTCGCCGGCAGATTGTGGCGCACGAAAGCCGTGGTCGACGCCACGGCCGAGAGAAACGTCGCGCCGAACAGCACACCGGAGACAAACGCCACCCACGGTTGCGTGAACAACGCGGGCAACAGCGTCGCCACAGCGAGCAACGCGTTGAGTATGGCGAGTGCGTGGCCGCCGCGCATCCGGTCGAGCAGACTGGACCATAAGCGTGCCGACACAACCGTCGCCACGCCAAGCAACAGGTAGAAGCCCGTCACCACCGCGGCGCTCATTCCGGCGTTGCGCAGCAGCGCGACGATGAACGTCATGTAGCCGATGTAGCCGACGCCGAACAGTCCATAGCCCGCCAGTGCGGGGCTGAAACGCGGCCAACGTGGCGCGTCGGCGGTATCGGAAGCATCCCCGGTCGAAGACCCCGTCGCGTGCACGCTTTCGATTTTTCTCGCCGCGCCGATGGCAATCGCGGAGAACACCGCGCACGCCACTGCCAGTGCGAACCACGCAAATTGCCAGCCATGCACGACGTTGAAAATCGTCAACGGCACCAGCACCGACGAAGCGACGATGCCCCAACCGGTCCCGCCATAATACAAGCCGAGCACCAGCCCCGCATCGTGCGGTCTCGCCGACGCCAACCGCGCCGCCAGCACGCCGCCGCTGACGAAAACCGCCGCACTGCTCACGCCGGTGATCACACGCAGCACGAGTAGCGAATGCGTATCGGCAAGCAATCCGCTGATGGCCATCAGAACCGCAGTGGCCACGCAGCCCACGCAGAACAATGCACCGGCCGACCAGCGGCGTGCGAGCCGCGGATAAGCCAGCGCGCCCAGCAGATAGCCCAGCGCGTTGGCGGTATTCATCGCGCCGGCTTGGGCAAAGGTCCAGCCGAGGTCGAGTTTCATCGACGGCAACAGCAGCGCGTAAGCGAAGCGCGCAAGACCCAGCGCGATCGCGCTGCCTAACGACAGGCCGGCGGCCAGCATCAAGGTGGGGACGCGCTGCGCCGCTTCGGTGGGCGTGGCGGTCGATGCAGCGTCGAGAGATTTTGTTGGCATTGGCTAGCGTGGGTAGACAAGGATGCGGCAGGCTTGCTGCGGCATTTCGCCATCATATCTGGGGGCGCTCCGTTCGGCTGACGGTTAGTTGCGGATCAAGCGCCCGACGCCCCGCTGCAAGGCCGTCTGGCCAAGCGCAGCCAGTCCCAAGCCTCCGTTCAACATCCTGTCAAATTCATTTTCCAAATGAGAATGATTTGCATTTACATGAAAATTAGCCCATCATTTAGTCCAAGCCATCAGATGAATACCGAAATCATGATCACAGCCGACCTCAGCCGCCCCGAAACCAAAAGCGAACGCACAGCCGCCGCGGCGCCTGATACCGTCGCCGGATCGAAGACGACGGCCGCGCTCGAAGTACTGCTGTCACGCCAGTCCCACTGGCCGCTCACGGAGCCGGCCCCGGCCGACGCCGAGCTCGATCTGATCTTCGATGCCGCTTTGCGCGCGCCCGATCACGGCAATCTGCGGCCGTGGCGCTTCGTCACGATTCGCGGCGACGCGCGCGGCCCGCTCGGCGACGTGCTGGTCGACCTCGCCTGCGCCCGTTCGCCAGGCGAGCCGCGCTCCGCACACGCGCATCGGCGGCAGAAGGCCTACGTAGCGCCGATCGTGATCGCGCTCGGCGCTGCAATCTCGTCCGAATCGACCGTGCCCGAGACCGAGCAATTGCTGGCGGTCGGCGCGGCCACGATGAACATGCTGAATGCGATCCACGCGCTCGGCTACGGCGGCTTCTGGGCCACGGGCGCCGACAGCTATGAGGCGCAATTGCACGACGCGCTCGGCTTCGCGCCGAACGAGAGATTGCTCGGCTTCCTCTTTGTCGGCACGCCGAAAAACCCGGGCCAAGCAACGGCACGCCCCGCACGCAGTGAACACGTGCGCGAATGGCTGCCGCCGCAGCGGGTTAAAAACTGAAGCAAGCACCTGGCGCAAGCACTGCGTCACCGCCTATCCGTCGCGAGCGACAAGCGCTGGCCTGCGACGTGGCCTACTCCGATCAGGCCGGCGCGACTCATTGGACCGTGTCCATTCAGGAGCCTCGATGAACTTCCGTTCTCAACACAGCAGCCGTCCCGAACTGGTCGACGATCACGTCACGGATTCCACCGACGCGCCCGATCGCACGGTCCTCAGCGCCGTGCGCACCTGGCTGCGACCGGCGTGTGAAACCGTGCGCGGCGGGGTGCACTGGCGCGACATCCTGATCGGCGTGGGCTTGCGGCAAGACGGCATCGAACATTTCGATTTGCTGATGCGTTCGCTGATGCACGTGTCCTATCGTCCGCTCGACATGCGATGCCGCTGCGCCAGCGACCTCGGCAAGGACGAAGCCGTGATCCTGCAAACCATCGCACTGCTGCAAAAAACGCATAGCGGCGCTGCATTGCGCATGCTGAGCGAATGGCTGCCGGCGCCGGCCGTGAGTGGCGTGCTGAAACTGATCCGCTGGTTCGCCATCGATCTGCTCGACGCCGGTGTCGAACTCGACGTGCAAGCTCGCCGCGTCACCTATATGCATTGAGGACCGGAGCGTATGCCGTCGGAACTCGCTTATCTCGCGCCCTCGCGTGTGCGTGACAGCATCGACACTCAGGCGACGAATGGCGCTAATGCCTTGCAAGCGGATCAACCCGCCCGGCCGGCTGAAGCTGCGCGAACCGCACACCCGATCGTCAACGCGGCCGCGCCGCAATTCGTCTCGTATCCGCTGACGCGCCACTATCCGCACAGCGTCGCCGCGCCACGCGCGGGTGAGTTGCATCTGTGGCGGTTCCGCTGCGAATGGTTGCCGGTGCCGGTGCAGGAAGGCGAAACGTGGATTTCGAAGGGAGAGCGCGAACGCGCGCGGCTTCACCCGAACTCGGCGCTACGCAAACGGTTTATCAGCGCGCGTGTGGTGACGCGCTGGATCGTCGCGAATCTGTTCGAATGCGAGCCGCATGAGGTCGATCTGCAAGACGACGGCAACGAGAAGCTGCGCGCGCGACATCCGCACGACGGCCGCGGCATCACGATTGATATCGCGTACGCCGGCATCTGGATTGTGATCGGCATTGCGTCGACAACACTAGGTCTGAGCGTGGTCGTGCCTTCGCCTGGCGCCGCGCTTGACGAGGCGCAGGAAGCCTCACGCGAACGCGCGCGTTATGGCAGCTTGTGCAATGCGTTGCGCTATGCGCCCGTCGATATCGATCTGGATCTGCTCTCTAGCGATGCTACATCCTGTGCGTTCGATCTTGCCGAACATGGCCACTGGCATGTGCTTGATCTGCCGATGTCGGGCAAGATTCGTGCGGCGGTTTCAATCGCCCAGCCGGTCACGCACGTGCATGCGGTTGGATGGCCGAAGACGTTGGTGTTTGGCGAACGAGACGTTTAGCGGGTGAACGTTTTCGTTGACCACGCCATACATGCGGCATAGGCCTCAGGAGCTGCTATCCAGCGCGCGGCGATCTCGCGCATATCATCCGAAATCTTATTGCGTAGCGTCACCTCGGCGCTATCACGCGGCAGCACCGTGAGATGCTGCAAGCCGCCCGTGATGCCCACGCCCGTCGTTTTGACGAGTGCTTCTTTGGCGACCCACGCGTCGTAAAACGCGGCGCGCTGCTCTTCAACGTCCAGGTTGCCGATCCACGCCGCTTCGCTCGCATCGAGCGTCAACGGTGCGATCGAATGCCATTCGAAGCTCTCGCTGCGATGTTCTATATCGACGCCAACACGCCGCTTCGGCGACATTGCGATAAGCCCATGCGAGCCTGCATGCGATACGTTGAAATCGGGCGCGCTGGAATCGGCTAGATGCGGGCGATGGTTTGCGTCGAGTTCGAACCGGACGGCGTGTGCCGCGATGCCGAGACGCCGCGCGAGTTGTTCGCGCAGCGCCACACGCACGGATGCGAAACGAAGCGCGTCTTCGTGACGGCGAAATTTGCCGGCTCGCACACGTTCGTCGTCGCTGAGCGCGGCGAAGGCGGCATCCTCCAACGATGCGTCGAAAGCGAAATCGACTCGCCACAACGAAACGTCGGACGGGCCGTCATGCGGCAAGGGAACGGGTTCGATTGAAGACATCGCGAAGGTTCGAACGCAAGTGGTAAGGTCGTAAGGAAATATTCGCGACTCTACCCGATATGACGATCGAATCAGCTCTATCGCCTGCCCCGCCGATGTGTATAGTCAATTTTTTACAAGCGCGTTCAGATGGAATGGTTCAGAGTATTGGTCACATTGCGCTGAGAAGCTCGGCTGGGACACGCCGGTTTGCGGACGCTCTTCACTAAACCAGTCTGGAGGTTGCAAGATATGAAGGCCGCGCACTATGCCTCAAAAGGCCCCGCTCGAGACGTTCTGGTGGTTGACGAACAGCCTGATCCGGCCCCTGAAGCCGGCGAAGTCCTGGTGCGCATCGCGCACTCAGGCGTGAACCCTTCAGACGTCAAATCGCGCGCTGGCTTCACCAGCCCCGCAATGGAGTTTCAGCGCGTTATTCCGCACAGCGATGGCGCCGGCGTCATCGAGGCAGTTGGGGAAGGTGTGTCGAAACAGTGGATCGGGCAGCGGGTCTGGACGATCAACGGCCAGTGGCAGCGGCCTTTCGGTACCGCATCCGAACTGATCGCGTTGCCCGAAAGCCAGGTTGCACCGCTCCCCGACAATGTATCGACCGAGACGGGCGCCTCACTCGGGATTCCGCTCTTGACGGCCTGGTATGCGGTGCATGTTTGCGGAGAACTTCTCGGCAAGACGGTTCTTGTCTACGGCGCCACGGGCGCGGTAGGCGGCTATGCGGTGCAATTGGCCGCGCTCTCGGGTGCAAGAGTGATTGGCGTGGCGGGCAGCCGGGAGAAATGCGAACTCGCTTCTCGCCTGGGAGCCGAGTGGGTCATCAATCGCAATGAGCAGGACGTGGTGGCTTCGGTACGCGAGATCACCGCGGGCAAAGGTGTGGACGCCATCATCGAAGTCGACGCAGCAGCCAATGCCGGAAAATATGGCGAACTGCTGAAGTTTGGCGGTGACGTGATCATCTATGGTTCGGGAGCCGCATTGATCGAGGTCCCCTTCAGATCGATGATTGTTGGCTTCGCGAACCTGCGATTCTTTATCGTGTACAAATTGCCTATTGAGGTAAGGAAAGCCGCCATCGACGTACTCACCCCGTTACTGGAACGAGGGACGCTGCAACATCCTCCGGTCGAGGTTTTTGCTTTGTCGGAGATCGCGAAGGCCCATGAACGCGTCGAATCGGGCGCGGCGGCAAAGATCCTCGTCGATACACGCAGATAGGCGAGCCCTGCAGGAGACCCTGATGAAGGATCGCGTCGAATACAAACGCAGCAAGGAGATCCCAGGTCTCGTGCTGAGCGAGGCGCGTTTCTCTGAATTCCGCTTCGATCGGCACTACCATCTGGACTACCACATCGCGCTGGTGACCGAGGGTGTTCAGCGGCAGGGATTCCATGGCGAAACGCTGCTACTGACACCGGGCAGCATCCAGTTGATGCCACCCGGCGAGGTACACGACGGCATCAGCGCTGGGGACGAGTCGTACACACTCAAGACATTTCGGCTCTCACCAGAGCTACTGAACGGACTGAGCGAGGAGATTTCGGCGCAGAATCGTTTCCCTGCACTGGGCGGAGCAGTCCTTCAGGATTCGTCGCTTGCCGGTCATCTGTCGCGATTGCACGACGCACTGCGTGCGGCTCGGGCAGGGTTCGAGCCCATGGCAGAACAGTCCGAATGGCTGACGTTACTTGACCGCCTGTTCGTCCAGACACGCATGGTCAAACCGCAGTTTGTGAAAGGCACACTCACCTCGGTACAGTGGCGGCGCATCAAAGAGTATTGCGATGTCCATCTGGCCGAAAAAATCACCCTCGAAGAGCTTGCGGCCCTTTGCAACCTCGAGCGCTTCCATTTCCTCAAGCTTTTCAAGCAGACAGTGGGCATGACGCCTCACGCCTGGGTCGTGCGACTGAGGCTGGAGCGCGCGTGCTCTTTGCTCAATCACACTGACCACGGTCTGGCGCGGGTGGCTAACGAGGTCGGCTTTTACGATCATAGCCACTTCAGTCGCGCGTTCCGGCAAGCCTTTGGTGTATCGCCGTCGAAGTATTGACATACACGATCGCAGTAGACTGCCTGGCTTAAGCGTCGCCCCCTCCATCACTCCCGCAGCATTCAGACGAAGCTGCGTCAACGCAACGTTGACGCAGCACTAGCGTCACGCAGCGCGTCACGCCGACCACTGAACCCGACAAGCGAAAACCCTCAACTTTTTACAAGCGGGATAGGCGCACGTCCGTTAACTTGGAGTCATGCGGGCAGTGCGTTGTCTTTCCCGATTACCGCACTGTACGAATCGCCCTGGAACACGAAATGACGAAACTCAGATACTACGACAGCGACGAACTCACGATGCACACGCAGGTACTCGACTGCTCGCCCGCTGGCGATGGAAAGTTCCGTGTAACGCTGGCCGAGACCCTGTTCCATCCGCAAGGCGGAGGGCAGCTCTCAGACCAGGGGACTATCGCAAGCGTAAAGGTCGAGCGCGTCATTCACGAGGGTGACAAGGTTATTCACATCACCGAACAGGAAGTCGCCATCGGCGATGCGCTGATTGAGATATCGCCTGAGACCCGCATGCTGCATGCACGACTCCACTCCGCGGGCCACCTGATTTCCGGCGTCGTGGAGCAGATGGGTTGGTACGCGAGCAAAGGTCACCACTGGCCCGGTGAAGGACGAGTCGTTTTTGAACCACGCGACAACCCGCAGTCACTGACTGTCGAGGGCGTGGAGCAGACCGTCAACCAGCTCATCGCAGATGATGTGCCGCGCCATCTGGCCGAAAAGGATGGCATCAGGTCGGTGTGCTTCGGTGACCAGCCAATGCACGGCTGTGGCGGCACTCACGTCAGCTCCGCTGGACAGATCGGCCGTATCAGGATCCTGAAGATCAAAGAGAAGAAAGGACAGCTCTCGATCCAATACGACATCGAATCCTGATCCGCCCAATTTCACCCGTGCCGTGTGCGTCACGCGTCGGCACCTATTTCATACTCAAGGAGATCTTATGAACCGCGCTGAACTGGATGCCCGTCTCGCAGAACTCGGCATCGAACTGCAACCGCCGAAGGCGGCGATCGCCAACTATGTACCCACCGTTCTGGCAGATGGCTTCCTGCACATTTCCGGACAGGTCGCCTTCAAGGACGGCAAACCGTTTGCCCTCGGGCAGGTCGGCAAAGAAGTGAGTATCGAGCTGGCGAAAGAAGCCGCGCGGATAAGCGGCATGGCGATTTTGTCGCAACTTCGTTCGCAACTGACGGACGACCTGAGCGTGATCCGCGTCTGCTCGGTGACAGGTTACGTGCACGCAGCCACGGAATTTACGGAGCACCCGGAAGTCATCAACGGCGCCTCGGAGGTCCTCGTTGAAGTCCTGGGCGAAAAGGGAAGGCACAGCCGCGCCGCCGTAGGCGTATCGAGTCTGCCGTTTCGTTGCCCGGTTGAGGTTTCCGCTGTCATCCAGCTCGGCAAACGATAAAGCCTTTCACAGACGAAGTCCTGCTATGACACTGCATATCGAAACACCGCTACTCGAATCCCGGGCGCTCTCACTTAAGACCGGCAGAACAGTTCTCCTGAAGCTTGAAGGGCTGCAACCGAGTGGCTCATTCAAGCTGCGAGGCGTTGGCTTCGCCTGCGAAGAACACAAACGCCGGGGTGCGCGCCGCTTCGTCGCTGCGTCAGGCGGTAACGCGGGGTACGCGGTTGCCTACGCGGGCCGGGAGCTTGGCATTCCAGTGACAGTCGTCGTGCCGCAGACGACATCCGAGCGAGCCAAGGCGCTCATTCGCGGTGAAGAAGCAGACGTCGTGGTTCACGGGGCGTCGTTCGCTGAATCCAACGCCTATGCGCTTTCGACTCTGGGGGATGGCGACGCGTACCTCCACGCGTTCGACGACCCTCTGCTTTGGGAAGGCCACGCGACGATGATCGAGGAGGTCGCCCGGCAAACCGAACGCCCTGACTTGCTGGTTTGCTCGGTCGGCGGTGGCGGTCTGCTCGCAGGCGTCGTTGAAGGACTGCGGCGAGTCGGCTGGAGCGATATTCCCGTGCTGGCCGTCGAGACCGACGGTGCCAGTTCCTTCCACGAGGCGCTTAAAGCCGGTGCGCCAGTCGCTTTAACGAAGATTCAGTCCGTGGCCACCTCGCTGGGCGCCAACAAGGTCGCCGCGCGCATCGTAACGCTCGCCAAGGAACATCCAATCCGGAACTGCCTCGTGACCGACGCTGAAGCGATTCAAGGCAGCGTGACCCTGCTCGAAGAACATCGCCTTCTGACCGAGCCGGCCTGCGGTGCATCGGTGGCCGCACTTGTCCGGATTCCCGAGTATTTCCCAGAAGCGCAGCGCATCGTGGTCATTGCCTGCGGCGGTGTAGGCACAACGAGCCAGCAGTTGCTGGAGTGGTCCGATTTTTACCGGCTGGAGGGCGAGCAGGTCGCCGCCAGTCATTCCGATGAAGTGCATTTGCCCGAGAGTCTGCAACGATGAACGACGCGCTTATCCGTTCGCTTGGCGACGAGCTATACGCCGCGGTAAAAGACTGCCGCACGCTCGACCCGCTCACCAGCCGCCACACCGATCTGACGATCGATGACGCGTATCGCATCCAGCAACACCTGAACGTCCGCCGCACTGAAGCGGGGGAACGCATCATCGGCAAGAAGATCGGCGTGACATCGCAAGTCGTGATGGACATGCTCGGGGTCTATCAACCCGATTTCGGCATGCTCACCGACGCGATGCTTTACGAGGAAGGCGACGCAATCCCGATCGCTTCCCTGATCCAGCCCAAAGCCGAGGGCGAGATTGCCTTTGTGCTCAAGCACGATCTGCGGGGACCTGGCGTGACTGCGGCAGATGTCCTCGCCGCCACCTCGGGCGTGATGGCTTGCTTTGAGATCGTCGACTCGCGCATCCGCGACTGGAAAATCCGCATCGAAGACACGGTGGCCGACAACGCGTCGTGCGGTGTCTTCGTGCTTGGCAAGCGCGTTGTCGATCCGCGCGAGGTCGACCTCGTCGGATGCGCGATGAAGCTGGAGAAGAACGGTGCGGTTGTCACCACCGGCTCAGGTGCTGCAGCGCTTGGGAACCCCCTTGAAGCGGTGGCGTGGCTGGCCAATACATTGGGCGAACTGAATGAGTCATTGAAGGCCGGCGAAGTGGTGCTGTCCGGCTCGCTGGCGGCGATGGTTCCCGTCGCAGCCGGGGACAGCCTCAATGTTTCTATCGACGGCATCGGTAGCTGCTCGGTGCGATTCGTTTGACCCGAAGGAGGAGACATGGCGAAGAACAAGGTGAAATGCGCGTTGATCGGACCGGGCAACATCGGCACGGATCTGTTGGCAAAGCTGCAACGCAGTGACGTGCTCGAACCCGTGTGGATGGTAGGCATCGATCCCGAGTCCGATGGCCTGAAAAAGGCGCGAGAGTTTGGCCTGAAAACCACGTCGGAAGGCGTAGACGGCCTGCTGCCTCATGTGAACGCCGACGACATCCAGATCGCATTCGACGCGACGAGTGCATACGTGCATGCGGAAAACTCGCGCAAGCTCAATGAACTGGGTGTGATGATGATCGATCTCACGCCGGCAGCCATTGGTCCGTATTGCGTGCCGCCCGTCAATCTGCAACAGCACGTCGGCCAAGGCGAGATGAACGTCAACATGGTGACCTGCGGCGGCCAGGCGACGATCCCCATGGTGTATGCGGTGTCGCGCGTGCAGCCCGTGCGCTACGCCGAAATCGTCGCAACGGTGTCCAGCCGGTCGGCCGGTCCAGGAACGCGCAAGAACATCGACGAGTTCACGCGGACGACAGCCGGTGCAATCTCGAAGGTAGGCGGCGCACAGGAAAGCAAGGCGATCATCATCATCAACCCCGCCGATCCGCCACTCATGATGCGCGACACCGTGCATTGCCTCGTCGAAGGCACGCCCGATACCGCTGCGATCGATAAGTCCGTACACGACATGATCGAGCAGGTACGCAAGTACGTGCCCGGCTACCGGCTTGTCAATGGCCCGGTGTTCGACGGCGATCGAGTCTCGATCTACCTGGAGGTCGAAGGCCTGGGCGACTATCTGCCGAGATATGCCGGCAACCTCGACATCATGACGGCCGCCGCCGCGCGCACCGCCGAGATGTTCGCCGAACAGATCCTGAGCGGCTCGCTCAAGCTCGAACCCGCCGCTCATTAAGGAGGAAACAGACGTGAACTTCAAAGACAAGAAGGTCGTGGTGCATGACATGACGCTGCGCGACGGCATGCATCCGAAACGTCACCAGATGACGCTGGATCAGATGAAGGAGA
Source organism: Paraburkholderia sediminicola (assembly GCF_902859805.1). GTDB lineage: Bacteria > Pseudomonadota > Gammaproteobacteria > Burkholderiales > Burkholderiaceae > Paraburkholderia > Paraburkholderia sediminicola. Next base: position 864,903 of record NZ_CADIKC010000001.1, read on the forward strand.
TCGCGCAAGGTCTGGACGAAGCGGGCGTGCCGCTGATCGAAGTCACGCACGGCGATGGCCTGGGCGGCAGCTCCGTGAACTACGGCTTTCCCGCTCACACAGACGAGGCCTACCTCTCCGCCGTCATTCCCCTCATGAAGCAGGCGCGCGTCTCGGCGTTGCTGATTCCGGGCATTGGCACGGTGGATCATCTGAAAATGGCGCATGCGCTTGGTGTGAACACGATCCGCGTGGCCACACACTGCACGGAAGCCGACGTCTCGGAACAGCACATCACGCTCGCGCGCAAGCTCGGCATGGACACCGTCGGCTTTCTGATGATGGCGCACATGAATACACCCGAGGGCCTCGTGAAGCAGGCGAAGCTAATGGAAAGCTATGGTGCGAACTGTGTCTATGTGACCGATTCCGCCGGTTATATGCTGCCCGAGGACGTCAGGGTCCGTCTTGCCGCTGTCCGGGCGGCGCTGAAACCGGAGACCGAACTCGGCTTTCACGGTCACCATAACCTCGCCATGGGGGTAGCGAACTCCATCGCTGCCATCGAGGTTGGTGCCACCCGAATCGATGCAGCCGCCGCGGGTTTGGGCGCAGGCGCCGGTAACACGCCCATGGAAGTGCTCGTCGCGGTATGCGATCGCATGGGCATTCAGACGGGCGTCGACGTCTGGAAGATTCAGGACGTGGCTGAGGACCTGGTCGTGCCTATCATGGACTTTCCGATACGCGTCGATCGCGATGCGCTCACGCTCGGTTATGCGGGTGTGTACGGTTCCTTCCTCCTTTTTGCAAAGCGCGCAGGACAAAAGTACGGCGTACCGGCTCGTGATATCCTGGTCGAACTGGGGCGCCGCGGCATGGTAGGCGGCCAGGAGGACATGATCGAGGACACTGCGCTCACCCTGGCCAGGGAGAGATGCGATGCGTTTAAGTGATTATCTGGATGTCCACCCGGAAGTCGCTGCAGCGTTAAGCGCAGGGCGACCGGTTGTGGCACTGGAGTCATCGATCATCTCGCATGGCGCCCCTTGGCCAAAGAACGCCGAAACGGCGCTTGTGCTCGAAGCCGAAGTCCGCGCCCACGGCGCGATACCTGCCACCTGCGCGATTCTGGACGGCCGTATCAAGGTCGGACTCACGCGTGAGGAGATTGAGCGCCTCGCTCGCGGCGGCCGCGATGTGGCCAAGGTCAGCCGACGCGATATTCCGATTCTGGTTGCCTGTGGCGCCGATGGCGCGACGACGATCTCGGCGACGATGATCATCGCCGACCTGGTGAAGATTCGTGTATTCGCCGCCGGCGGTCTCGGCGGCGTGCATCGGGGCGCGCAGGAGAGCTTCGACATCTCAGCTGATCTGCAGGCGCTCGCCCGCACGCCAGTGGCATTGGTGTGTGCCGGCATCAAATCGATCCTCGACATCCAACTCACCCTGGAATACCTGGAGACGCACGGCGTCCCGGTGATCGGCTACGGCACTGACAGCCTTCCCGGGTTCTTCACGCGCGATAGCGAGTTCGGTGTCGATGTGCGCCTCGACAATCCTCAACAGATAGCGCGTGTCATGAATGCCAACTGGGCGCTAGGCCTGAACAACGGCCTTGTGGTTGCCAATCCGATTCCCGAGCCATTCGCGTTGCCACGTGAGGACATCGATCTCGCGATTGAGCAGGCACTGGCGGAAGCAGATGCGGAAGGTATCACCGGCAAGGGCGTGACACCGTTCCTTATTTCCCGCGTGAATGCATTGACCAATGGGGCAAGCGCGGAATGCAGCGTTCAGATCGGTCTCAACAACGCCAGGCTGGCGGCTGCGATGGCGGTCGCTTATGCGGCGCTTTCGAGCGGTACCGATCCAGACATCGTCAACACGTGTTGATCAGCGGTCCGCACAAGTCTTAGATCCGCTTCGCTTCCTTCGGCACGCCAATCAGCAACGCCACGCCGCTGACGAACAGCAGCGCAGTCAACACATATAACGCGTTGTCCATGCTGCCCGTGTGCGTCTTGATCAGACCGATCACCCACGGGCTGACAATCCCGCTCGTAATGCCAATGCTACTGATCAACGCGATGCCAGCCGCCGCCGCAGTGCCCGATAGATAACCCGACGGCACCGTCCAGAAAATCGGCAACGCAGCGAAGATCAGCACGGCCGCCAGCGAGAGAATCGCGAGCATTGCCGGGAAGCTGCTCAAATGCATCGTCAGCAAAGACAGCGCGATGCCGCCGCCGATCGTGCAAACCGCAAAGTGCCGGCGCCGTTCGCCACGACGATCCGAGTTGCGCGCGATCAGAATCAGGCCCACTGCGCCGACCGCATTCGGAATCACGGTGTACAGGCTGATCGCCAGCACATCGTGAACGCCGAAGTCGCGAATCATCAGCGGCATCCAGAAGTTCAGCGTCAGCGACGCGCAGGTCAGCGAAAAATAGATGAACGCAAACAGATACACCCGCGGGTTACGCAGCGCCTGCATGACGGAACGCGATGAATGCGCGTCCGATGAAACGCGGCGGCCTTCATCGCGTTGTGCGATCAACTGTGCCTTCTCCGCGTCGTTGAGCCACGTTGCATGCTGCGGACCGTCAACCAGATAAAACGCGGCAAGCAGGCCGAGTACGATGGCAGGCGCACCTTCGATCACGAACATCCACTGCCAGCCGAACAGCCCCATCACGCCGCCCATATCGCGCATGATCCAGCCGGACACCAGGCCGCCGAGCACACCCGCCACTGCGACACCCGCGAAGAAAATCGACAGCACGGCTGCGCGCCGCCGCGCCGGATACCAGTAGGTCAGATACAGCACGATGCCGGGAAAGAACCCCGCTTCGAACACGCCGAGCATGAAACGCAGCACGTAAAAGTGCGTGGGTTTCGACACCAGCATCATGCCGACCGATGCGATGCCCCACAGCAGCATGATCCGCGTGAACGTGCGGCGCGCGCCGAAGCGCGCGAGCAGCATGTTGCTCGGCACTTCACACAACACGTAGCCGATATAGAAGACGGCCGCGCCTAAACCGTACATGGCGTCGCTGAAACCGAGGTCGTGCTTCATCTGCAATTGCGCGAAGCCGATATTAATGCGGTCGAGAAACGACACCACGTAACACAGGAACAGAAACGGAATGATCCGCATCGAAACCTTGCGATACAGCAGATCGTCGTGCGCAACGGCGGATGCGCCCAGCGCGGGGGCGAGGGATTGGCTCATCGGTTTTCTCCAAACGTGAGGGTCCAACGGACCCGCGGGGGTCCGGCGTCTTGTTGCGCCGCGTTTCGGTTTTCTACTGGAAAGACATGCGGCCGTATCGATGCGTCGCACGCCGTGATGAACTGCGCGTGGCTCGAACGGCCACGCACGTGCAGCGTTAATTCGTTACAACTCGTCGTTACAACTCGTCGTTACAGTTCGTCGTGCCGCGTATTCAGGCAGCCAGCGAATGGGTCTGCACACCTTGCCCCGAAGCATCGGTCACGCCTTCACGTGCGTGCCGCATCGCCTCGAGCAGCGTCTCGTGATCGCCGATATGGTTGGCGAGCAACAGAATCAGTTGCGCGTTAGCCGACTGACTCTGCGCATCGTCCAGATTGCGATGCATGTCGATCAACGCCTCGTAGAAATCGTCGGGGCGGGCGAGATTGGGTTGCGTGTTCAATGCCATCACTGTCTCCTGCTATTTTCTTTTGCCGATGTGCTGCGTTTGCCCTGCCTTCAGACCGTACCCTCAGGCCGTGCCCTCAACGCACAACGCCCGCTTCAACGCATCTTCCACAAAGCTCGCGTCGAGTTGCCGACGGCGCGCACATACATGCTGGTCCGGCCGGATCAAATAGAACGTGCCGGGTTTGCCGTCGTAACGAGCGGCTGCAAGACCGTCGATGTCGTGCACCACCTTCGCACCCAAAGCTGCAGCGACCTGCACATCGCCACTTGCCACCACAACGAGCTTCAGCGGAATCGGTCCACTTCGCAATGCATCCAACGCAGCTTGCGTCGCCTGATCGATACCTTCCGGGCCGCAGAACAGCACGCCCGTGAACTGCTGACCGAGTTGCTGTAACAGCCATGCCGATTGCCCGGCGGCATGAACCGGTGCATCGACGCACGATGCGCCCGGCACCATCAGGCCTTCAAAGCTGTCGCTGTCCGCCGTATTCAGCGGGGAATCACGCAACACCGCGGGCACCGACAAGCGACCGCTATTCGTCAACTGCCGTGCAAACGGGTGATGCCGCGCGAGCTTCAGCACAGCATCGCGGAACACGCGGCTAACCGGGCTTTTCGGCGTGATGAAATCGGTCGAACGGGTGGAGTTGCGGATGTTTTCGTCAGCGGCGAATTCGCGCTCGCTTGCATACGTATCGAGCAAAGCGTCGGCGGCTTTACCTTCGAGCACCATCGCGAGTTTCCATGCGAGGTTTTCCGCGTCCTGCACGCCGCTATTCGCGCCACGTGCGCCGAACGGCGACACGCCATGCGCGGAATCGCCCGCGAACAACACGTTGCCATGCCGGAAACGATCCATGCGCAGACACGAAAACGTATAGACGCTGACCCATTCCAGCTCGAACTTCGCATCCGGTCCAAGCAAGGCACGCACGCGCGGGATCACACGTTCCGGCGTTTTCTCCAGCACCGGATCGGCGTCCCAGCCCAACTGGAAATCGATCCGCCACACGTTATCCGGCTGACGATGCAACAGCACCGATTGATTCGGATGGAATGGTGGATCGAACCAGAACCAGCGCTCAGTCGGAAACTCCGCTTCCATCTTGACGTCGGCGATCAGAAAGCGATCTTTGAAGGTGACGCCGTGGCTGTCGAGTCCCATCAGATTGCGCATCGGACTGCGCGAGCCGTCGGCGGCCACCACATAGCGGCCGCGTAACGGGTACTGACCATTCGGTGTGTCGACCGTCAGCGTCACACTGGCTTCAGCAGTACCGGCCGTGCCGTTCTGCTGCACGCCGACCACTTTGCTCTTCCAGCGGATCTCGAGATTCGGCATCTCCTGCGCGCGTTCGAGCAGAAAGCCTTCGACGTAGTACTGCTGCAGGTTGATGAACGCGGGCCGGTTATGACCCGCTTCAGGTTGCAGATTGAACGTGTACACCAGTTCATCTTTCAGGAACACCTTGCCGACATTCCAGCTGATGCCCTTGTCTACCATGCGCTGCCCGCAGCCGAGCCGGTCGAAGATATCGAGCGAGCGCTTCGAGAAGCAGATCGCCCGCGAACCGGTGGACAACGAACAATCGTCGTCGACCAATACGACCGGCACGCCCTGTTGCGCGATATCGATCGCGGTAGCCAGGCCCACCGGCCCCGCGCCGACCACGATCACGGGATAGGCCACCTGTTCCGCATCGCCCTGCCCGGCCTGTTCCCGGCACGGTTTATAGTCGAACGACAGCGTCTGATAGTTGATGCTCATCTTGTGTCTCCGTCCTTCTCCGCTCTGCTCTGCTTGACGCTTTCCGGCGTTTCTATGCTGTTATCAGGCTTGCAGCGCGTCCCACATTTCCTTGTCGCGTTGCGCCGTCCAGATACGCGGATGCGTGATGCCGCTTGCTTCGTCGAAAGCACGCGAGACGTCGAACGGTAGACAGTGCTCGTAGATAAACACGTGACCGAACTTCGGGTCCATTGCCTTGCGCGTGTGCGCCATTGCGGCCTTCAGGTCGAGCTTCTGTTCGACAGCTTCGCGGCCTTGCTGCAGCAATGTGGTGACGAAGTCTTTCGTGTAATCGAGGCCCTTGTTGACGTCTTCCGGCGTGGTCAATGCAGGACCGCGACCCGGCACCAGCTTCTCGGCTTTCAGCGCGCGCAGCGCTTCGAGCGTGGCCGGCCATTGTTCGAGTTGAGCATCGCCGCAATAGCAGGCTGCGTCGTATTCGACCAGGTCGCCGGAGAACAACACCTTCTGCGACGGCAGCCAGACCACCGTATCGCCCTTTGTGTGGCCCGCGCCCAGATGTGCGATACGCACTTCGAGCTTGCCAAGGAACAGCGTCATTTCTTTTTCGAACACGAGCGTCGGCCATGTCAGACCCGGCACCGTTTCGACACCCGCGAAGAGACGCGGGAAACGTTCGATTTCCGACTTCATGTCCTGCTCGCCGCGCTCGACGATCATCTCGTACGTGCCGCGGCTCGCGATCACCTGTTGCGCGCCCTCTTCGAAATACGCCGACGCGCCGAGCACGCGCACCGCGTGGTAGTGCGACAGCACGACGTATTTGATCGGTTTATCGGTGACGCTGCGAATCTTCGCGATGAGGTCTTGCGCCATGGCCGGCGTGGCGGTGGTGTCGACGATCAGCACGCCGTCGTCACCGATGATCACGCCCGAATTCGGATCGCCTTCAGCGGTGTACGCGTAGGCGTTCTCGGATAGCTTGGTCCACGTGACTTTCTTGACTTCCAGGTCGGCCTGGGATGCGAATGCCTTTGCCATGCTTGTCTCCCTCAAAAGTTGGACGTGAGGCGAGACGGCCGGCTGCGCATTCAGATTTCAGAGGCGCGGGCTGACGGTATTGGGGGTTGTCTCGCCCCGTTTTGACTCTGTGACTGCACCGGTATGTCGGGGTGAATGCATCTTATGGCCGGGCCAGTTTATTTGTCAATAGCGAAATGTATCGCTATACGCAAATCTCAGAGCGCCTAAGATAAGAACAGGAAGGCGCGGCTTTCGCGCAGGGCTTCGGCTAACATGGACCCTTTTTACGGACGAGCGCGGGTGTGAGCAAAGCAGCGAAATCGGCCACCGGCAAAGGCGCGGGCGGCAGCGAGACAACGGATGGCGGCAAGACGCAGCGCGGGATTCAGAGCGTCGAAGTGGGCGGCCGCGTATTGCTGGCGCTTGCGCAGGCGCGCAGCCCGCTGGCTTTATCCGATCTCGCCACTGCCGCGCAGATCGCGCCGGGGCAGGCGCATGCTTATCTGGTGAGCCTGTGCCGCTTAGGTCTGATCAAACGCGACGAGCTGTCGGGCCGTTATGAACCCGGTCCGCTGTCGTTGCGGCTGGGTTTGATGCACCTGGAGAACCAGCCGGCGTTTCGCGCCGCCGTTCCGCGCGTCGAGGCTCTGGCCGAGGCGATCGGGTTCAGCGTCGCGGTCTGTATTGCCGGGCCGCAAGGGCCGACCATCGTCCGCTATGAGCATGCGGGCTTTCCGTTGCATGTGAATCTGCATGTGGGCACGGTGATGTCGCTGCCGGCGACGTCGACGGGTCGCGTGTTTTGCGCTTATCTGCCACGCGAGGCGTTGGCCGGGATGTGGGCGAACCAGTCGGGTGCTGCGAGTAGCGCGATGACGCCGCCTGATGAACGTGCCGCGTTCGAAGCGGCTTTAGATGCAATCCGTGAACGCAAGCTGGAGTGCAGCGTCGATGCGCCGAGTCCGGGCATCAGCAGTTTGAGCGCGCCGGTGCTCGATGCGGACGGTCGCTTGTGCCTCGCGCTGACCGTGATCGGCTCGACGGGCGTGATCGACGTTGCCGCCGATGGCCCAACGGCTCGCGCGCTGCTTGCCACGGCCCATGACATCAGCGCTGAACTTGCAGCAGCGCCCTCTTTGTTAGCTTCTTCAGCATCGTGACTGATTCTCTCGACCTTTCTTACGCTGCCTCGGGCGCTTCCGCCGCTTCTGCCGATGCGAAACCGCAGCGCGGTATCCAGTCGCTCGATAGCACCGGCGAGTTGCTTGGCGCACTGGTTACGGCCGCGCGGCCGTTGAGCTTGCGCGATCTTGCTGCCGCTGCGGGCATGCCGCCGGCTAAAGCGTTTCCGCATCTGGTGAGTCTGCTCAAGATCGGTTTGCTGAATCGCGATGCTGCGGGTTGTTTTGAAGCCGGACCTTTAGCGCTGGAACTTGGTTTGATCGGCTTGCAGCGTTTGTCGCCGACGCGGGAAGCTGAGCCGGAAGTGGTCGAACTGGCGGTATCGACTGGGATGAGCGTCGCGATGGCGGTGCTTGGGCCGCTCGGCCCGACCGTCGTGCGACTGGAGGAATCGGCGCGGCCGCTGCATGTGAGCTTGCGGGTCGGCACGGTGATGTCGCTGGTGAATACAGCGATTGGGCGGGTGTTTGCCGCTTATGTTGCGGATGATGTACGTCATGGGCTGCTGGCACAGGATCATTTGCGGTTGGCGGGGGCTGACGCGGGCGAGACGAAGGCCTATGCGCAGCGGCTCGCGCAAATCCGCACGGACGGTATCGATACCGCGTTGAGCCGGCCTGTGCCGGGTATCAATACCCTGGCCGCGCCGGTGCTGGACCATACGGGAAGCATCTGTCTGGTGCTCGCGGTGATGGGGCCGAGCGGCAGCTTCGATAGCGAGCTGACGGGCGGCCCGGCGCAGACTTTGCGCGCGGCGACGCTGAGGTTGTCGCGGCGGTTTGGGTGGATGGCGGCGGCGTCTTGAAGCTGCGATGAAAATGAGCCGCGCTGTAACTATCCGATTGACTCGGCCCCAAGGGCCAACTCCATGATGTGAGTGGTCAGCAAACGAAGAGGTGACTCATGCGTTGTTCCACTCCATTTTTAAGTGCTTCCGAAGCGGCGAGACAGCTCGGCGTCTCGACTAAGGCCCTGCGACTCTACGAGCAGCGAGGCCTGGTGACACCGGCACGCACAGTTTCCGGGTATCGCACCTATGGTCCCGATGAGATGAATCGTGCGGCAGAGATCGTGGCCCTGCGCGCGCTCGGTCTCAGCCTCGCCCAGGTGGCGCAAGTTTTGAAAGGTGACCCTCAGAGTCTGGAACCCGCGTTGGCAGCCCACGAAGCCACGCTTGAAGCGGAAATTCGCCAGCTCGTGGATACGATAGCCAAGGTCCGAGGGCTTCGGTCTGATCTTGCCCGAGGTCAGACTCCTGCCGATGGAGAACTGGCACGCCTGCTCAACCCTTCCTCAGAATTCACCACTGCCTTTGATCTTCCGTGGCCGTGGGGTGGCGAACGGTTCGAACTTCGCGACATCCGGCCGCTGAACTACATCATTGGGCCTTTGGGAAGCGGCAAGACACGGCTGGCGAAGTGCCTGGCTGAGAACATGCCGAATGCCGTTTTCCTGGGCCTCGAACGGATGCAAGATGGACATGCCGAGATCGTGGCCCGCCTTGAAGCGGATGCGGCGGTCAAATTGCGAGTGGATCAAACGCTGGCGTGGCTCATTGGAGAAGGCGCAGCGGAATCGGAAGCGTTAATCGCTCTGCTCGTCGAACTGGAATCTGAAGGCCCAAGTGCCTTCGTGGTCGACATGGTAGAGCAAGGGTTGGATCAGGCGACGCAGGAAGCGCTGATCGTCCATCTTCGCCAGCGCGCCAAAGTGGGTGGACGTCCGCTGTTTCTGATGACGCGCTCGACGGCGATTTTAGATTTGGCTGCAATCGGCCCTGATGAGTCAATCCTCTTTTGCCCGGCCAATCACAGTCCGCCCACCCTCGTTGCGCCTTATCCAGGCACACCAGGATACGAAGCCGTAGCGACCTGCTTAGCCTCGCCGGAGGTTCGTGCGCGGACGGCAGGCATGATCGCCTGGCGTCCTCAAGCAGCGTAACTGTTTACGTATTCGTCGCAGGGCTCTTGAAGCGAGAAAGCGGACCATCCTTCCTGCTCAATCCCCCGCCGCTTCCGGCTCATGCGACGACAACCGCGCCTTCGCGTGCCGCATCTTTTCAAGCGTTTTGGGCCGCGCCTTCAGCGCGACGCCGATCGCCAGCGCATCCATGATGCACAGATGCACGAGCCGGGACACGCCTGGCGTATTCGGATCAATCGGACTCGGCACGCGCAGCAGCAGCGGAATATCGACCAACCACGCTAACCGTGAGCCCACATTCGTCAGCGCAATCGTAGTAGCGCCACGCTCCTTGGCAATCTGAATACTTTCATTCACTTCAACGCTGCGGCCCGAATGCGAAATCGCAAACGCCACATCACCCGGTTCCATGAGGCCCGCGTAAAGCCGCTGCAAATGACCATCAGTAAACGCAGTAGCCGCAATATCCAGCCGCAAAAATCTCAAAGCCGCATCTTGCGCAACAAGTCCCGAACCCGAACCCACACCAAAGAAGAAAACCCGCCCCGCGCTCGACAAAGCCGCAATCGCACTCTCAACCACCGCCGGATCCAACGCAGCACACGCATGCGTGATCCCATCGACTGCTGCCTCGCCCACTTTGTCCATCAACGTCTGCACGTCATCGTCACGCGCAACCGCCGTCGACGCATACGGCACCCCGCCGGCCACGCTCTGCGCCAATTGCATCTTGAAGTCGCGCAGACCATGCGCGCCGATCGCGCGGCAAAAGCGCGTGACGGAAGGCTCGGACACGTCCGCACGCTGGGCGAGCTCGGTGATGCTCGCGCGCATCGCAAAGTCGACGTCGCTCAGCACCATCTCGGCAACCTTGCGCTCGGCGGGCCGCAGATTGGCCAGCGCGCCGCGGATGTGGGGAATCAAGTTCGGTGCGGACACCCGGTGTTCCTTAAGGGTTAAATGAATCCGCGTCGCGTCGCAGCTTCAATCAGCTTGTTCAGCTTGAATCAGCCTCAAGCGGCAACACGCGGTTCAGACCAGCCTGCGTCCACTCTCCGTATCGAACAGATGAATATGCTCGGCCGGCAGACGCAGCGTAACGAGCTGACCGGGCTCGACTTTCGAGCGCTGGCGAGTCGTCACGCACCACGTGTTGCCGCCTATTTTCCCGTACAAATGGGTCTCGGCGCCAGTCGGCTCGACCACTTCGACATCCATCGTGGTGTCCGGCTTGTCAGCCATCGTTTCAATATGTTCGGGACGCACGCCAAGCGTGATTTTTCCGCCGACCAATGCCGAGGCCGGCGTGCCTTCCAGCACGATCTCGCCACCGTCTGTGAGTTTTAACGCGAAACCTTGCCCGTCCGTGCGATTGACCAACACGCCTTCCGCGAAATTCATCGACGGTGAACCGAGGAAACTCGCGACGAACAGATTCGCCGGACGGTCGTACAGATCGAGCGGACGGCCGACCTGCTCGATCCGCCCTGCGTTCATCACGACGATGCGGTCGGCCATTGTCATCGCTTCGATCTGATCGTGCGTGACGTAGATCACCGTATTCTTCAGACGCTGATGCAGCGCCTTGATTTCCGTGCGCATCTGCACGCGCAATTTGGCGTCGAGATTGGACAGCGGTTCGTCGAACAGAAACAGCGACGGCTCGCGCACCACCGCGCGGCCCATCGCCACACGCTGACGTTGACCACCCGACAGCGCACGCGGCAAGCGATCCAGATAACTGCCGAGGTTCAGCATCTTCGCAGCGGCTTCAATCCGCGGCTTGAAACTCGCCGACGATTCCTTGCGAATCCGCGGCCCGAACGCGATGTTTTCGTAGACCGACAGATGCGGATAAAGCGCGTAACTCTGGAACACCATCGAAATATTGCGCTGCTGCGGCGCGAGCGTATTCGCGCGCGTGCCGCCAATCATCAGATCGCCGCCGCTGATTTCTTCGAGCCCCGCCACCATGCGCATCAGCGTGCTCTTGCCGCAACCCGACGGGCCGACCAGCACGACGAACTCGCCGTCGTCGATATGAAGATCGATGCCGTGCACCACTTGCGTGTCGCCATAGCGTTTGAAGATGCCGCTTAGTTGCACTGCTGCCATGCTGTCCTCATCGTCGTGCTGTCATGCGAACGTGTTGCCTTGCTTCATCAAGCAAAGAACGCGCCGCGCTATCGGGTCAAAGCAGTTCAAAGCGAATCCAATCCTTTCAGAGCGATTCGAGCGTCAGTTCTTCCGCCATCAAACGGTTGCCGGCCATCAGTCCACCGTCGACCGGCAACGCGACGCCGGTAATCACGCGCGCCATCGGCGATGAAAGGAACAGCACCGCATCGGCGATGTCGTCCGGCGTCGCAAAGTCGCGCAACGGGTACCACTTCTTCAGATCCTCGAAGACCTGCGGATTCTTGTCGACGCGCGCCTGCCACGCCTGCGTCTTCACCGTACCCGGACAGACGATGTTCGCGCGTATGCCATAGCGGCCGAGTTCGATCGCCAGCGCTTTCGTGTAGCTGATGAGACCCGCTTTCGCCGCGCTATACGCGGGATGCCCGAGCGCGGCCATGCCGTTCACGGAGCCGATCAGCACCAGCACGCCCTTCTGCCGTTCGATCATCGACGCGCGCACCGCTTCCACCGAGTGATACGTACCGTTCAGATTCAGATGGATGTCGCGTTGCCAGCTGGCGGCGTCCGTCGTGGCGAGCGTCAAACCTTTGGCGGCGCCCGCGTTAGCGACCAGCACGTCCACCGGACCGCGCGTATTCACCGCTTCGGCAACCGCTTGCTGCACTGCGGCAGCGTCACCCAGGTCGACCGCGATCGGCGTGACATGCGCGGCGCCGAGTTGCGCCACCAATCCGTGCAGCGCGACCGCGTCGACATCGAGCGCCAGCACCGTGTCGCCCTGCTCCACGAAACGCTTGCACAACACGCTGCCGATTCCGCCGCAAGCGCCCGTCACCAACACCACACGATTCATGTCTACCCTCGTCCTTCAACCTCGTTGCAGAGCCGGTTTAGCGTGTAAATTTCCTACAAAACCGGCCTCGAACAGTTGTCTAGCCATCCCGAAGATTGGGTATCCGTGACTTCGCGTTATGCAGAATACCCCTGCTTTACAGCATCTTATGCACAAAACTGGCCGAGAAAAAATATGGCAGACCCTACGTGACAAGCTATTTTGCGTCATGTAGGATTTTTTCAAACAATTTAACCCAAAGCGGCCGGCGACGGCAGCAGACCACCCCCACCATCATCGGATGGGACCGGAGCAAACGCTAAAGCGCTAACTCCGATCGACACAGGAGAGAGAAAAATGTCGTTGCATGCCCGTGCTTCCCTCGCGCTAGGCAAAGTTGCCGTGGCGCTCGCGTTTGCAGGTATCGCCGTCGCGGCTCACGCCGACACGGTTCGCGTGACGGTCGCGCATTACAGCGATGCGACCGCGCCGTACTTCGAAAAGATGGCCCGTAACTTCGAGAAGGCCAATCCCGGCACCACGATCAAGATCGAAGACGTGAACTGGGACACGCTGCAACAGAAACTGCAAACGGACATCTCCGGCGGCGCCAACGCCGACCTGGCGATTGTCGGTACGCGCTGGCTGCTCGACTTCGTGAAGGACGACGTCGCCGAGCCGCTCGACGGCTACATGGACGCCAGCTTCAAGGGCCGCTTCATCGGCCCGTTCCTCGCACCGGGCGAAATCAACGGCAAGGTGTACGGCCTGCCGATCGCCGCGTCCGCACGCGCGCTCTACTACAACAAGGATCTGCTCGCGAAGGTCGGTTATCCCGACGGCCCGAAAACGTGGAATGACGTGATCGACGCGTCGAAGAAACTGAAGGCGCAGGGCATTGCCGGCTTCGGTCTGCAAGGCAAGGAAATCGAAACGGACGTCTACTATTACTACGCCCTGTGGACCAACGGCGGCGACGTCGTCGGCAAGGACGGCAAGGCGGTGTTCAATTCGCCGGCCGGCATCAAGGCGGCCACGCTTTACAAGACGATGATTGACGACGGCCTGACGCAGCCTGGCGTAACCGGCTACAGCCGTGAAGACGTGCAGAACCTGTTCAAGCAAGGCCGCGTTGCGATGATGATCTCCGCACCGTTCCTCGCCAAGCAGATCAAGAAGGAAGCGCCGAACCTGAAGTACGGCATCGATCCGATCCCGATGGGCACGACGCACGCCACGTATGCCGTGACCGACTCGATCGTGATGTTCAAGAACTCCAAGGTGAAGAAGTCGGCCTGGAAGTTCCTGGACTATCTGTTCACGAAGGAACCACGCGTCGAGTTCACAACGACCGAAGGCTTCCTGCCGACCACCAAGGCTGAGGCGACCGATCCGGCGTTCAACGATCCGGATACCAAAGCTTTCGTCGCGCTGCTGCCGACGGCTCACTTCGCGCCGACAGTGACCGGTTGGGAAGACACCGCAAAGGCTGTGACCGATGCAATGCAATCGATCTACCTGGGCAAGGCGAAGCCAGCGGACGCGTTGAATGCCGCTGCGACGCAGGCGAACAAGTCGCTCGGTAAGTGACACGCGTAGTCTCGTAGTGATTTGCTGAAATTTGCTGAACACGGAACGCGCGCCGCCGTTGCGAAGGCGGCGCGCGTTTCGGTTGTCATGTCCGTAATGCACTATCCGGCCCATCCCGTCGCGCCTGCCTTTTTTATGTGGACGCGTCTTACGATCGAGCACGCATGAGCCGTTCCGCTTCTTCGCGCCTCCAGGCGCCCTGGTTGCTGATTGCGCCGAGTCTGGTGTTGGCGCTTTTCATCATCAGCTATCCGATTTTCAACATCGTGTGGCAATCGCTGCACGAGGTCTCGCGCTTCGGCGCGATCCGCGATTTCACCGGCCTGCAGAACTTCACTACGATTTTCACGGACCCCTCGTTTCTCGCTGCGGCCAAGCGGACGATTGTCTGGACCGTGTGCGTGGTAGGTGGCACGGTGCTGATTTCGGTGCCGGTTGCGCTGATACTGAATCAGGATTTCTATGGACGCGGCGTAGCGCGCACGATTGTGATGCTGCCGTGGTCCGTCTCGCTGACGATGACCGCCGTGGTGTGGCGCTGGGCCTTCAACGACGACTACGGCATGGTCAACGTCACGTTGCAGCGGCTTGGCTTGATCAACGGTCCGATACATTGGCTCGCGACGCCGGAGCTCGCGTTTCCGGTGGAGATCGCCGTCGGTATTCTGGTGTCGATTCCATTTACGGTGACGATTCTGCTGGGCGGGTTGTCGTCGGTGCCGGGCGACATTTATGAAGCGGCGCGAATGGATGGCGCCAGTGCGTGGCAGCAGTTTCGCAAGCTGACGATGCCGCTCCTGCGGCCGTTCATCAACATGACGATTCTGTTGAACGTGATCTACGTGTTCAATTCTTTCCCGATCATCTGGGTGATGACGCAAGGCGGGCCGGATAACGGCACGCATATTCTTGTCACGTATCTCTATGAGCTTGGGTTCCGGCTGGGACGTCCCGGCGAAGCCGCGGCGGTGTCGCTGATCATGCTCGTCATGCTGTTCGTTTTCTCGATCGCCTATCTGCGCCTGCAGCCCGCGAAAGAAGGAGAGACGTCATGAGTCTCAGCGTCAAGATGAAGCGCTCGCTGTGGTGCTGGTTGGCACTTTCGCCACTGATTGTGGCCGTGCTGTTTCCGTTTGCTGTGATGTTGTTTACTGCTTTGAAGCCGGCTACGGAGATCTTTGTTTATCCGGCGCGATGGTTGCCGGTGCATTGGCAGTGGAGCAATTTTTCGGATATGTGGGTTGCGGCTAACTTCGGCGTGGCGCTGAGGAATAGTTGTGTGATTAGCTTTTTGTCGACTGCGTTGGCGTTGGCGGTGAGCTTGCCGGCGGCTTATGCGTTGGCCAGGTTTCCGTTTCGTGGGAAGGGGTTGTATTCGCAGTTTCTGCTGGTGACGCAGATGTTGTCGCCGATCTTGCTGGTTGTTGGGTTGTTCCGGCTGGCCGCGATGATTCCTTATGGGGATGGGAACCTGGTTGACTCCAAGATTGGCGTCATCGTTTCTTATGCTGCGTTCAATATCGCGTTTGCGGTTTGGATGTTGTCTTCTTACTTTCAGACGGTGCCGAGGGATCTTGAGGAAGCGGCCTGGTTGGAGGGGTGTGGGAGGACGAGGGCTGTTTTTAAGGTTTTCTTGCCGTTGGCTGTGCCGGCGATTGTTGTTACGGCGATCTTTACGTTTATTAATGCGTGGAATGAGTTTGCGGTGGTTTATACGTTGATTCGGTCGCCGGAGAATAAGACTTTGACCGTGCAGGTTACCGATATGGTGGCTGGGAAGTATGTTGTTGAGTGGCATCTGGTGATGGCCGCTACTCTTTGTGCGACTTTGCCGGTTTCTGTTGTGTTTGCCTGGTTGCAGAGGTTTTTGGTTAAGGGGTTGGCGTTGGGGGCGGTGAAGTAGGGGTTACGCGGTGCGCGGCCGCTCCTATCCCGCCGCGCTTAGACTTCTTCGGAGGACCAAGTCCTGTCCAACGCAAGTCAGGCGTCATTGCGAGAACAAATGTCTTGGTTGATTTCAGTTTGGCTCAAATATTTCGCTAATTTTTGGCCTCAATTGTTGGGCTACGTCCAGCGACCAGAAGAGCAATACCTGCGGCGGCTATCGCGATCACCCAAGGGGCGGTGTGATTCCAATCGAAACTGATCGCCAACTTCGGAAAGAGTATTTGAACAGTCACTTGGGTTATCACGCATTGGTAGGCCAAGAAGCTGGCCAGTGCTATAAGCAAGAGTGCGGTCTCCCTGAGCATGCTTGCTCGATCTGCCTTTATTCCATAAGCGATAAAGATCAACCCGCCGAAAAGTGCCAAAAACGGCGCCGGTCCGTACCCGTGACTGACTGCGGAGTCTGTCGGCAACACGTGCGCAAAGAGCGAGGTAAGTATCACGTACGTGCCAAACACAGCGACCGCATGCAAGGCCACTACCTGGCGATCCTTTCTGTCGAAGCTCGATGCTTTAGCTTCTGTCGCGTTCAAGTAATGGTTAATCTTTCGGGTATATAAGGCCGCCAGCATTGCTATCGACAGCGTATCTGAAACGAGCCAGACCTTAAACGCCGCCGCGTCGCTGAAAGCAAGAGTCAACGCGCCCCCGAGGATGAAGATAAGTATCAGCGCAGGTCTCGCACGTTGGTCGCCACGCAGCAGCCCGTTTGATGCCCATAGATTAGCTAGCGCGAAGCCTCCCAAAGACAGCCATTGCGCAAATATTGGCAAGCTTGAGTGCGGATAAATGGCGACCGCTCCGAAATAGCCACCGACTTCAGCACGACAGGCCATCGTGAACATGCTCAGAACTCGAAAGAGAAGCACGTAGGCAATGATGGAAATTGCGGCTGGTCTTTTCATTTTGTGAGTGGTGGGTGTGCGTATCAACGATATGGCGTTAGCCGCATCGGCCGAAATTCGCACAATAGAAAACCCGTAACCGCATGCGTTTGTGCTAATAAGTGCGCCGGTCAAGACCGTATACATCCTGACATGGGATAACGGCCAGAAAAATAGAATCTTGAGCGATGACAACGGAGGCAATGCGCTCGGCATCTTATCAAACCGTCGAATTTTTAAAGCGCGGTCGCCGAATGACAGGAACTCCGAAACAAATTTGGTTTGTTTGTCGGAACGTATTGACATCCAAGGCGCAGGCTGGGGCGACGCAACTAATCGATATTCATCGTCAAATCCTAATCAATTTCAGACAGCCCGGCCGCGAGGCGCGTCTGCAAGTCAGAGCCCACGCGACGGAAACCGAGCAGCCTTGCTGCTGTACGAATCAGATCTGCGTCGGCGCCGCCTGCGTTGTCGTCCCGAGCAATCCTCAGTGCAGCCTTGATCTCGAGCATCGAGATATTGGTCGCCTTGAGGGTCGCTCCACTCTCGGTCGATCGGTCCCTGACCGGTGGTACAAGGGAGCGCTCCCGTGTAAACCAGAAATCTTCATCAGAGAGAAGATCTCGGTCGCTTAACTGAGCCTGAATCAACGCCGAACGTGTTGCCGTCAGAATGCGAGATCCCGCCTTCTCTTTACCGAAGCATGTCGCGACGCGTCGAGCAGCCTCCTCAATATTGATAGGCCCCTCGGCTGCCACAATGCGCTTGGCGAGATCGGCCAGCACCGAGACGGCGACCTCATGCGGCTCCTGTCGGAAGCTCACCGGAAAATGTGCCCGTTGATAAACGGGCATCTGCCTCGCCACAGGTTCGAGAACCTCAAACAAGGCAGCAGACGCGTCAACGGCCACGTTCGAAATCGGCCGTGCCCGGTTCGCGCCTTCAATGTTGACGCCAGCTTCGGCGGCTTCACGTGCAGCGTTAAGGGCAATTCTCAACCGCTCGATCTCCGCTCGACGATTGTAGAACCAGTCTGTACTCCAGATGCGATGGAAGCGCCACCCAAGATGCTCGAGTACGTCCTGCCGCAGGCGATCCCGCTCGCGGGCCCACAGCGCGCTGTGATAGGACGCTCCATCGCACTCGACTGCCAGAATGTACGTACCCGGACGATCCGGATGCCGAATACCCATATCGATCCGAAAGCCCGCTGATCCGACCTGCGGATCGGCCAGATAGCCGAAGCTGCGAATGACGTCAGCGACATCCTCCTCGAACGGCGAGTCGGCCGTCTCGCCGGTCAGCTTTGTGTCGTCTATGTTGCCGTTTTTTGCGAACTCCAAAAAGCGCTTCAGGATGCGCGCTCCTTCGCGGCTTACTCGGCTAGGGTCGATATCGCCTGGATCGAAGGAGGCGAACACTTCGCAGCGCACGCGCGCCCGAGTGAAGAGCACATTGAGACGACGCTCGCCCCCCTCCATGTTCACCGGTCCAAACGTCATGCTGGCAAGTCTGCCACCCGGGGTCGCCGGACCGTAGCAGACGCTAACCAAGATTACATCGCGCTCGTCACCCTGCACGTTTTCGATGTTTTTGACGAATAAATCCTCGGCTTGCCCTTCGCGAAGAAACGCATCGAGAGTCGCGTCGCCGCGGCGCGCGAGCTCCAAAAGCTCGGTAATCAGGTTCTTTTGAGTCGACGAGAACGTGACTATGCCAAGCGACAGCTCGGGATGCATGCGGGCATGCTCGGCCACGCGGCCAACGATTGCTTCCCCCTCTTTCCGGTTGTCGCGCTTGCCGCCTTTGTCGTAGACACCATCGACGCGAGTGAAGCAAAGGCCGAAGGCAGGATCATTCTGCAACGGTGATGGCGGCAGAATGAGGCCGTCATCGTAGAACTCCCTGTTCGACATCCGGATGAGCGAGGGATCTCGCGAACGATAGTGCCACCGAAGCATCCTCGAACCAAGGCCGCGAGCCTCGCAGAGGCTGAGGATGCTCTCCATCGAGCCGAGCTTGGCAGCGCCGCCCAGTAGATCCTCCTCCCCTTCCTCGTCTGCGTCGTCTATGGCCTCGTCGTCGAGAAGACGGTCGAAGAAGGACGACGGCGGCAATTGTTTCTGGTCGCCGACCACGACGATCTGGTTAGCGCGAGCAATGGCGCCCAGCGCATCCTCAGGGCGGACCTGTGACGCCTCGTCGATGACAAGCAGATCAAAGGTCAGTGCCCCAGGCGGAAGGTACTGGGCAACGGAGATCGGACTCATGAGCAGGACGGGCTTGATCCGCTGCACGGCTGTGCCGGCGTTCGAGAACAGCTTGCGCACTGCAATGTGCCCCCTCTTCTTACCTATCTCGCCGCGGATCACCTTCATTTCGCCCATGGCACCCTGCGGAACCTGTGCCAAGTGTCCGGCCAGGATGCTCGTCACATTTTCCGACAGGCGCTTCCGTTCCAGCAAAGCGAACGTCTCGACAAGCTCGTGACGCTTCTCAAGACCGATGTCACGAAGCACCGGAGACGAATCAAGCGCTACGCGCCAAAGGCGCTCGGCGCGCGCGAAGCGCAATTCGACCGTCGCTGCTGCTTCGTCAAATTCGCCAGCTCGCATTCTGTCCGCAAGATCTGCAACACCGGTGGACACTAACCGATCGTGCAGGCGCGTTAGATTCGTCCAAGCCGCGTAGCGGTCGGTAGACGATGCCATCGCTCCTAGGCGCGCCGCCACCGCGCCGAGGTCAGCCTTTTCAAGGCCGAATTCACCAAAGACGTTTGGATCAAGTTTCAGAACGCGCACGACCTCGTCCACGCCGCGGCGAGTCGTCGGTGCTGCTTCGCGCAGCACCCGTTGCATCTTTACAACCAGGTCCGGCTGCTGAGCAAGCGCCAACAGGGAGTCATGCGAACAATTCAGCTCAGCGCTGCCTACGCGCTCGCACCAGGCTGCAATCGCGAGGAGCCTCCCTAAATCAGTTGTCTCACCATGCCAGACGTCTCCCAGGACGCGAATACAATAATCTTTGTCGTCCTCCCAGCGCGCCTTACGGGATCCGACACCATCGAGGTGGTCCACCAGTTCGACTCGCCTGTCTGCCGTCTTTGGTAAAGCACCACGTAAGAGGCCCGCGAGTTCACGAGACGCAGCGCGATAGGCGCCACCCAACCTTGCGA
Organism: Paraburkholderia sediminicola; assembly: GCF_902859805.1. Taxonomy (GTDB): domain Bacteria; phylum Pseudomonadota; class Gammaproteobacteria; order Burkholderiales; family Burkholderiaceae; genus Paraburkholderia; species Paraburkholderia sediminicola. The sequence continues at coordinate 885,030 of NZ_CADIKC010000001.1, forward strand.
AGAAGGAGCGCGTGCCAGCTACCAGCGGTCCACGCAACGCAGTCGTCGGCGTAGTGAATGCCGTCTCTACGAATGTTTGCTCGGCTGCGTCTTTGGCAGACCGCCACGCAGCGCCAGCCTCAATGGATTTCTTAAGTCTCGGTAAGTCGGACACAGAAAGAAACAACAGGGCTGTGTCGGCAGCTCCTCCCGGTAACCCGTCCAGACGGTTAAGGAGATCAGCAACGCCTGCCGCCGACTCGATCGAGATGGGGATGGTGGTGTTCAATGTCTCCGCAGAACTGCGCACTGCCTCTTCCAGCGCTATCACGGCAAAATGCGCAGTCTCAAGAAGCCCGGCCAGACGGGTCAGATCGAGCGGCTGGAGATCAAGGTTTTGGGTTCCCGCGAACGGATGCAGGTCTGCGTCACCTTCCTCCTGAAGCAACTTGCCGTAGCGAGTAATGGTTTCACGAAGTTGCCTTTCTTGTTCCCGTGTCATCTGCGCGAGACCGTCGCCAGTGATGGTAGGAGCCGGAGCGCTCGCCCCGATATAACGCACCTGCAGACCCAGCGCAGAAAAGGCGGTCTCCCCTGTGGTTCCAATCGGACGGTGCAGAACGTCGGCAAACATGTTCAGCTTGTCGCGAGCCTCCGTGAGGGCGATCGGCGCGTCTGGCAAAGCAGGAGTCGCCGCGGCAGCTCCAATGGTGCGGGCGAGTTCCGCGAGCACCGCCTTCTTGTTTGCGCTCCTAGAGTGGAGCTCTAGGCAGACGTCCCGAAGACCAACCTTCACGAGACGGTCATGCACAACGGAGAGAGCCGCCATCTTCTCTGCGATGAAGAGGACCCGCTTTCCCTCCTTGGCTGCAGCCGCAATGATGTTGGTGATAGTTTGCGACTTGCCCGTCCCCGGGGGGCCTTGGACGACTAAATTGCGGCCCGATCTTACTTCCTCGATAACGCGTGCTTGCGAGGCGTCAGCATCGACGACATGAAACAGCTTTTCGGGTGGAAGCACCTCGTCGAGCCTATCGTCCGGACCAAAAAGCGGATCCTCCGATTCGAAACCTTCGAACAGTAGCCCTCGTGTCAAATCGTGTTCGGCGATTGCCCCGTCAGGCCACGCGTCAATAGCGAGGTCGCGGTACATGAGGAGCTTGGAGAATGAAAAGAAACCGAGCTGCATGCCATCATGGTCGACCTTCCAGTTAATCCGGGCAGCAACGATCTCCACAATCTGCCTGAAGTAGGTCGAAGGTTTCCACTCGTCGTCGACCTCGATGTCGGGCAATTCGATACCGAAATCGTCTTTCAATCGCTGTTGAAGCGGCAAGTTAGTAAGGATGTCTTCGTCTCTGATCCGAAGGTCGTAAGTCGACGTACGGTGGTTGCGGATAAGTTCAACCGGCAGCAGCACCAAGGGCGCCTCGCGCGCCACCGCCGAAGATTTGTCCTCAAACCATGTTAGAAAGCCCAGCGCAAGATAGAGAATGTTAACGCCCGACTCCTCCTCGGCGGTTTGCGCTTCGCGCGCGACCTTGAGAAGTCTCTTCTGTAGGGCATCCGGGCCCATACGGGTCTCAAGTTGCGAATCCGTATAGCGATCGGGTTCGAAGTCCTCAGTGGCAGCATCAGCTAAATGAATCCCGTCGCTGGAATCGTCACGGTCATGTCCAATGGCCAAAAAGCGCATAGCCTTTCGCCCCGAAAGGATCGCATGAACATCGTCTGACCGCTCATTGACGATGTTCACGACGTTCCCCCGAGTGTTCGCACGGTTGACGTGTACGAGGCGATTGCGCGTGCCCGTTTCGACCAGCCGCTTACGCGTGTCGTTAAACAGGCGGATCAAAGCCATTCGATCTGATTTATCTGTTGACGGCTCATCGATTTCCACGTTTGCCACGTATCTGCCCCTTTCCGCCGGTTTCCCTGGCACTCGTTTTTGACGGTTTCGCAACTGTTGTCTTTGTATTTCCCCGCCGATTCGAGTGTTTTTCTTTGGCGGAAAATAGACATCAATTCGTTTTATGCGCGATAAATTTACCGGAAATTTTGAGGGCGCCTGCCCACGCAGTTTGATTTTTTTGACATACCACTGAACTATCGGATGATCGGGTCATTTTCTTTAGCCCCTCCCAAGAATACGTCGCTGGTTCCTCGTCGATCAAGCAATGAGTACCTTGACGGGCTTGCATCACCGACCGAAACCTCCGGCGATGGTTCACGAAGGACTGACCCTCGGCCCAAACTGTCGTTGACACGACCATGGACGAACGGCGGCTACCCGGCCTCGTCGATCTCAAATGCCCTCCCACAATACGGACAGATGATTCCATGCATGTCTACTTGCCCTCCACCTTGGCCAGAACCTTCATGAGCATCTCTGGCACCACGCCGTCGGCCTCAAGTGTTGCCGTCCGATAGGCAAGTTGATTTTTTGCGAGACTGATACCTGCGGCAGCCTCGGCGTTTTTGCAGGCCGCAATCCATTCGGCCCAGTTCGCCAACAGGAATGATTCGAGGTGGTCCCCAAAAATCGCTACCTCATCAGCAACGATCGCAGGGGGGAAATCCTCTTCAGTCCGCCCGAAATACTTCAGCACCGCGCGATTCCCTGCCACATGGGATTTCCGCTCCGCATCGATCTTATCCTGTGTCTTCCCATTGGCTCTCGCGCGCGCTTCAAACCCGCTATCTGCATCGAAGAGGGCGTACACCGGGATGCCAATTGACGTCAGGATCGCGTGTGCGAGTGGAATGGATGTCTTGCCGCCTACGGGGACTATGGAGACGCCAACGGCTTCAAGCGAGCCCAGAAAAGTTCTATCGGAAATACCGTAGAACACTGACGACTCTGTCGTGCCTTCCACGATGAAAGCGCGATGCGCGAAGAGTGCCACGGCAAGTTGATTCGTCACGAGGCCATCAAGCTGGCGGTCAACCGTCTCGGCGCTAAGTACACCGTTCAGCTTGATCTTCACGTCAGCAACCGTAGCGAGGTGGACCGTGACCACGGGAGTCTCGTCAGACGACCTCGTCAGCCGCCTGACCTGATCAAAATGTCGCGCCTCAAGAAAGTAAGGACTGTGCGTCGCATAGGTCACCTGGATGCGTTTACTGGTGTCCTCGGCAAGGGATCTGAGCACCTTTGCGAAGGTCTGGGCCTGGATCGGGTGCTGATAGAGCTCCGGCTCCTCAATCGCGAGGCAGATAACACCCTCTGCCGACGCAGCTCCTGACTGCGCCAGGAGCTGGAGCGCAGAGATCAGAAGCGTGCGCTGAAAGCCATGTCCCTGTCGCTCAACAGCAGTCTCGGTTTTGCCGTCAAGCACTGCCACCTCGAATATGGTTCGAGGCGCCTTGAGCTCAACCTCTGCGGGAGAAACCGTGACTGCCCGACCAGGCGAGTAAGACGTGACGACCTCGTTGAGCTGCGTCGTTATGGTCTCGAGCTGCGCCTTGAACTTCTCCTCGTAGACGCTCTGCTGCTTAGCGCGCGACTCCTCGACAATCTTTGTGATCGCCTCATCGGCGGCAGCACGATCGACTGAACGCTCAAGGATTCGGCCAATGATGCTCGATTTTCCGTCGACAGACTCCTCGCTCGCCCGAAGGTCGGCCGTGACTAAGACGAAGTCGAAAAGTCCGCTCATCTTGCCGCCGCTGTTGAAGCCGAAGAAGTTGGTCTGCAGCGCTTCAGGGGCGTCGACGAGCAGGTCAGTGTGGGAAGACTCCCAAGTCGTCATCGCCTGGTCAACGGCTGCACCTGTATTGGCTACTGGGAGGCCTAGATCCGCACGGCTGCTGCGGAGACTGGCGTACAGATCCTTCTTCGCCGCCGCACTGCCGGCTGCTTTGATCGCATTAAATTCCGGGAAGCCCTTTGCATTTGCCGAAAGCACCTCAGTGCCGTCGGCCGCCCAGCGCTTCCATGCCGTGAAGGTTTTGACTCCTGCCGGAGCGTACTTGCCAAGTGCTTCGTGATCCCTGGCGGTGAGGTCGGTGAAGGTCACCTGAACCTCGACGTTCTCGGTAGTCACCCCAAAGGAGCAGTCCTTCTCCGTCAGCGAACCGGGTTTGCCGTTAAAGTACCAGTCGAGCGCTCGAAGTACAGTTGACTTGCCCGCACCGTTCGGTCCGATAAATGTCGTGACCGCATCGAAAGGGATCGTCACGTCTTTCAATGTACGGAAGTTTTTTATGCGAACCGATTGAATCTTCATAGCGGATCCCAGCTTCTTGTGTTTTTTTTGCCGAAGGCAAAGTTACGGACGCCGGCTCACTACCCAGAGAAGCAGTCTATCGCCGGCTCGTTTCTGAGCGCGTCGCTACGTAGAGACCCGCGACAGTCCGGTTTTATAACGCAGCGGAAGCCGATAATGCGGCCCCCGAGGTCTAGTCAACGATGGCTACGCGCGAATCCCAAGAGCTATGCCTTCCGGACGGGATGGGACGGCGTCCGGGAAATGTTTGAGCGAGGATCGTAAGCTGGGACATCTGGTTGAGGTCGAAACGTCGCCAGTCGGGGAGTCCACCGTTGCTACTTTGTCCCCCCGTCTGATAGCCGAGAATTTGCCAAGCTCCATTTGTAACGCCATATACATGGGGTTCAACAATGCGCGGGAGACCGTGGTAATAAAACTCTATCAACTGTTTATTCGCGATAGCCTCTAGTATTAGTTCTTCCACCTGGCCCTCGTTTTTGTTTTTTCGGCAAGTCCGCATGACGTCGAGAAAACCAGTCGGCGTCGCAGAGGCAACACTTGCCACAAAATCAACCGTATGTTCAATGTAGGCGGTAAACGTTGCCGAATCCAGAGCGAATTGTGCCGATCGGGAGAGTAAAACGGTAATCCACTTATACGTTTCAACTCCGCCATTCGAGTCTTGCGGTTTCAAGGGCAGAAATGGGTTGCACTGAGCAGGTCCCGACTGGCGGGGTCCAGCTAGGAACCCTTTTTCATAGTCGGTTGGCGAACGTCTTCTGATGAGCGCAGCGTCGCCATTTGGCGAAGCAGCGACAACCGACGTTGTGTCGCCCGAGCCGGCTTCAACTTCAAGTGTCGCCGATATTTTTAATGACCGATTTTGGGTTAATCGGACCCGACCTTAAAGGCCACCAACTGATGTTTGCACAGATATCAGTGTCACTGCGGGATTGGAACGTTCTCCCGGCGCTCCACGGCGGCTTCGTGCGTTCCTTTCAATTCTTCTTTGATAGCGTACACATCAACCCGACGGAGGAAAATAGCACGACACATCCCCAGAAATGGTTGGTTTGGCGCCAGATAGCGTTCGCGGATATATGCGAGCGCGGTAATGACGTCAGACCTTAACTGACGAGAGGCCAAGTTAGTACGAAACTTGAATAGAGCGTTTTCAAGATCGATGATGGCTCGCAGGAAGTGTCTACTATGCGCCTTTCCACGTTCGACGAGGGCTAGGCGGAGCAGCCCATAATTAACGTTTGATGGACACTCGTCCCATGTCGCTGCGTCGGCCGCCGATCAACTTGGCCGAAATCGCTCAGCTCTCGTGAAACTCGAAATGTTCTCGCGAATCGTCCCGACATGGATCGAGCAGGTAACCGAGCGCCCTCTGCGGCCTCCGAAGTCGCAGCAACCCGCCAATCTCCGTCGAAGCCTTATCCAATCAGCCAAACGCAAACACTTAGCCTGCCTGGTTGAACGCTACGCCGCTGCCTTGATTTATAATCACCAAGCCATCGGGAAACACCCGGCGGCCAGGAATGGAAGCCTGTATGTAATGCCCGCACACTCGCCCAGGCGAGTGTGCGTCTACCTTTGCACGTCTGTTGTATTCAATGGGCGGGCTGTGGTGGGGGAGCCGCAAGGCTCGCCGGCTTGGCGTTACACCGGTCTTCCAAACCCGCCACGTGCCCGCTCACCCACTTCCCCAAGCAAGCGAGTGTCGGGCGATCCAAGAAGCACCAGGGAGGTCGCACCATGAGCAGCAAACCTACAAAAAAATCTCAACCCGCTTCACGCCCGCCTGTCGACGCGCTCCAGTACGAAAAGCTTGCGCTCTCCACCTTCGATCTATGCAACCGGCAGTTGAGCCAACTCAACACATTGATCACACTTGCGTCCTCAATATGTAGGAATCCTGCCATCACAAGTGACGAAAGACGACGTCAGCAGACCATGCTTGAATTGCTTGTCGACACCGCAGAGCAATATCAGCGAGAGCTCGAATGTGACCGTGAGCTATACCAGGTGATCGCGCTCGATGCGAAGGGCATCCCTCAAAGCCGCATCACCGCGAGCCGTGCAGCACGCCTTCTCGCAGAAGCATCACAAATCGCGGCAACGGAAACACCAGCAGCCACAAAGCCAGGTCCGAGCAAACAAACGTCAGCCAAACCCGCGACAAACGAAGAAGCAGACGCGACCCAGCAGCCGGCTCCCACCCAGCACTAACCATCGAGAACGTGAGCAACTTCAGTCGCTCAGATTTGTAGGATGCCTGCCCTCAATCACAAACATGGACATGCGCCACCAGCACACGTGGGCAGGCGTCGTACAAACCCAAACACTTCCAACCGTTCTCCATCGAACGAATCCCGAAAGATGTAGCCGCCCCTGATCCGCCAGCCGCATCCAAACCGCTACATTTGTGTGTATAACTTTGAACCGCGCCCTGCTATCCTGTTCGAATTCCACGCTGCCCCATCCGCAGGCGGCGAATTTCCTGATCGAGCGTCGTCATGAGATCGTCAGGCCTCAGGGTGCGCAGGTTCAGCTCGGCGGCTCAGGAGCGCGCGTTCCGGTGGGACTACGCGCGCCGCTTCTCCGGACAACGCAGACTCGCCATCGCAATCTTCACCGCATTGTGGATCGTATTTTCCATCCGCGACTTCCCCCGGTTAAACGTACTCGATCCCGCCCATCTGCACCACAACGAGCTCATTCTCCTGCGAGTCGCCGCAGCGATCGGAATGGCGATTCCCGTGCTGTTCTGGACCCCGCGCGCACTCGATGAACGTTGGGCCGTCGGGCTTCTCAGTGTCTGGACGATCAGTTGCTGGTTCGCCACCCTGAGAATGCTGCAGTTCTATCCGGGCGACCTTGGCTGGCGGGAAGTCTATCCGGTGCTGATGCTTTGTCTTTTCGTGATATTCATGGCCTTTCGGCTTCGGGTCATCACGGCGGCCTGGCTAATCGGGGTATGCGTCGTCAGCTATCTGATCATGCTTTATTTCAAACCCGTCGGCGGCAGCGTCGAACTGCGCATGGAGTCGGTGGCTGCGCACGCCACGATGGTGCCGTTGATGTCTGTCGTGGGCGTGCTGCTCAGCATCCCGCTGGAACGTGCCGCGAGGCGCGAATTCATGTACCGGCGCACCTTGCGCGCGGCCAAGGCTCGCGTCGAAGCGGCGTCGCGCGCGGTCAACGAGCAGAACAGACGCATGCAAGAACTCGTCAAGGAGAAAGAGAGATTCTTTTCATCGGCGTATCACGACATCCAGCAGCCTCTCGCCGCAATCAACCTTTTCATCCGAAGCGCCCGGACGAGGATCAGGGACGGATACGCCGTGGATCGCGAGCTCGATGTCATCGAGGAAACCGCGTCCGATATCCTCGACATGTTCAAGGACATTCAGGACTACAGTGAGCTGGGTTCATATGTTCCCCATGTCGTCTCGGTCGATACCCACGGCCTGTTGACCGAGGTCTTCGAGCAATACCGGGAAACGGCCCGATTGCGTGGCATCGATCTAAGAATCGCGGAGCGGCGAAGATACCCGCCGTCCATCGAAACCGACCGATCGCTCTTCAAGCGGTCCGTGTCGAATCTCGTATCGAACGCTATCAAGAACACGTCATCGGGTGGCGTTGTGCTTGGCTGGGTGCAACTGAATGAACGGCTGCGCGTCGATGTATGGGATACCGGCATCGGCATTGCGCCCGCCCATCGGGACGCGATCTTCTCCGAGTACTATCAGATCAACAATCCGGGGCGCGACCGTTCGAAAGGTCTGGGACTGGGGCTGTCGATTGTGCATCGTGCGATCCATATTCTGCCGGAGCACAGCATGAGTTTCGCCTCCGTGGAAGGGCGCGGATCGCGCTTTTCCCTTTACGCGACGGTTTCGGCCTCAACACCAGCCGTTGGAGCACGTGCTCAGAATGGCGACGTCTACACGCCCGATCTCACTGGCACGTTCATGCTCCTGTGCGACGATGAACCCACAGTCCTCGAAGGCCTGAGGCGTCTTTTCTCAAACGCGGGCGCGCTCGTGTATGCCGCCGAGTCGATGGCTGGATTCGAAGCCATCCTTGCCGATGACAGCCGCATTCCCGATCTCATCGTCGCCGATATCCGTCTGCGCGACGGAGCCACCGGCAAGGAGGTCGCTGATCAGATCAGGCGTCATTTCGCATGGGCAGGCGTTATTCCCGTCGCATTTATCACCGGCGAGCTGCTGTCCGATCACGTGCTTCGCGACTTCCCCAAACCGTTCGTGCTATTGCGCAAGTCCTCCGCCCCCAAAGACCTGCTGGCTGAGATCAGCCGGTATGTGACCGCTCAGCGGAAAATGAAATTCGATCTCGCGAACGATCAGTAACTGAAAGCGTCCCGAGCGCGGTGGTTCTTTGGGTACGCTTGATTCGTCTAATGATGGGTGAAAACCGCCACTTTTCAGGCGACGCCATATAGACCAGCCGCCACTGTGTACTATCAGACCAGAAGACATCGGACGATCACTACCCGTTTAGCCATCTTCCGATGTGTAATCGCAACTCGGCTCGAAGCAGTTCCAGGAGACGATGGAATGCGCGTACTGATCGTCGACGACCATGAGCTCTTCAGAGCCGGATTGGCGCTTCTACTAACGGAGCTCTTTCCGAACATCGAGTTGCTGCACGCGAGCACGTTGTCGCAGGGGATGAATCATGCGCTTGTCGAACTCCTGAACATCGTTTTTCTCGATCTTGACCTGCCCGATGGCAACGGTTGCAACGCGCTTGCCGAATTGAAGGAGTCGCGACCGTCGTTACCGGTGATCGTGATATCGGCCGATGAGCGGGTGGAGACCATCAGTCGATGCATCCAGCTTCGCGCCATGGGATACGTGCCCAAATCGTCGCCGCCCGAAGCGCTTCGCGCGGCGATAAGCGCGGTGCTTGCCGGAGGCGTGTTTCTGCCAGCCTCCAGCATCGCCCGCCTCAGTCGTGATATGGACACCACTGACAAGGTTCCGGCAAATCGACCCGACGATAGACAGGCGCGCGCTAAATCGGAAACGAGCAATGCATCCGAACTGGGACTCACACCGAGAGAATTCGAAACGTTAGCGTTGTTGGTGCGCGGACTTCCGTCCAAGGCGATTGCCCTGAGAATGGGGCTCGAGGACATTACGGTACGGAAATACATCAGTCACCTGCTTGCACATTTCAATCTGCGGCGCCGTACGGAACTCATCGTCATGCTGGCGGATAAAGGAATCAAGCTCGGCGTCCCGCCGGTCACCGATCCGGCGCTTGACCGAAACCTGCCGGCTGCTGGCGGGCACCCAACCGACTGACTTCAGGCAGCGTCGGGAGGCGAGCTTCCGACGCGTCACTGGAATCAGACGATCGCATTGCCTACATCTTTCGCCGACGTTTGCTGTCCACCACCTACGCATGTGCGTTGCGACGGCGCTTCCCCTGACCAAAAATGAATATGGCAGCAACGCTGAGGGTGCATTCGTCGAGTGCACCCGGGGCGGTTGGTCGTCGTGATGATCTGAACCGGCCTTGGCTCGTGCGAAACGCGAATAACGAATCGCATGAATGGAAAACTCAACGTGGATAAAGGAACCAACATGAAATCACCTCTTATAGTCGCATCCGCTGTCACGCTGTTTGTTGTGGCCGGTGTTGCGCATTCGCAAGGCACACCGCAAACCTCTCAACCCGCCCCGCAAGAAAACGCCGCAACACAGGCCTCTGACCCGAGCGCGGGGATGGAAGCATATGGCGGTACGCCCGACACGCGGGTACAAGGCGGTACAAAAAATGTCAGGCCGTGCCGGATGGATCCACAATGCAACGTTTTCTTCGGAGGGAGCTAACCGAGGTCTGACGGCGCGCGAGCCATGCAACCCGTCGATGACGAAAAGGTGAAGAAATGAAAGTGCAACCCTTGGCTATAGCCATCGCGCTATTCCTGCTCACCGCGGTCAGCGCTGCCGACGCTCAGGAGATGCAACCGTCAGACGTCGCTAGCCACTCATCCAGCCAGCAGCCAATAAATTCGCCGCAGCGCGCGATGCCGATCGACGGCGGCAGTACGTGGGACTATGGAGCTCAACCGGGCGGACGCAATGGTTACGGCAAAACCCGAGACGGTCAACCGTGCGTGGTGGGCCTGTCGTGCGATATTTATCAGGGTAGTTAGCGTGGTGGCTGTGTCGTGATAAGCCACATGGCGGTTCACCGCGCCTGACCACCGCCTCAAAAGATCCCGCCTTGGTGGGGCGGGAGTTTTTCAAAAACGCGCCGCGTTGAAACACGCGCTGACGCTTCTCGCTTCCCCGCGCCGTGCGCCGCCTTTCGACCTACCAATTCCAGCTTTATGTGATAGACGGCGCCCCACAAGCTTCCTATTATCAACATCAATCTCCGCGAATCGACCGTCTGAGGCCCAAAGGCCAGCAGTAACAGTGTCGTCCAGGCAGTCGCGCCTTGACCAGGATCGTTATGACGCCAGGAGCGATGCAATGCCGAAGCTGAAAATTTTGACCAGCGCTAGACTAGCGGCAACGCTAATCTCAGAGGAATGCACAGCATGACCAGGAACATCCCGGAGATATCACCGGCCTTGCGCGAGTGGACTGAGAAAGTAGCCCTTGATCATGGGAGAGTCGTCGATCGAATATATGCAGCGCTGATGAATATCAAGCTGTATGCCGATCTGGATTCCCCAACAAAGCTTGATATCCGCAATTCGATCGACTGGTCCGCAAAACTCTGGTTCGAAACCCTGTTGTCAGGCAGCGCTCCGTCAGCGGAAGGGCTTGAGGCCTTTCGGGAGTATGGGCGCCGGCGGGTCTATCAGGGCTTACCTCTCGACGCGTTGCTGCGCGCGTTCCGGTTGGGGTCCCGCGAGTTATGGTGCTCCTATATTGATCCAGATGAGAAACGCAACGATTTGCGGGATGAACTGTTATTCCGAATCTCGCCGTTCTTGATGGAATTCTTCGACGTCCTGGCGCAGATCATCTCTCAGACCTACCTGGAAGAACAATATAAGCAGGCTCGCTGGCGGGAGTCGCTGCGATATCAGTTACACAGCATTATTTTTTACTACCCCGACGATACTGAAGGATTCGCCAAAACCGCAGCCGCCCTCCGGCTCGATGGGACGATTCCCAGAATAGCGCTAGCCATCGACCTACACTCGATCGACAGCAGTTCGCCAACGTTCAAAAGCGAGCTCGACCGGATTGTTGTTGCAACCGCCGGGCGGCTCAAGTTGCCTGTCGATGCGCTCTTCGACATCTGGTACGGCGGGAAACTACTCTTGTGGATACCGGCCCGGCTCGGTGACCTGGTTGGCATGAGCGATCTTCAGATGGGCAAGCAGATCGCAGCGGTTGCAGAAGCGATACCGGAAATCAAATCGATCGGCGTTGGCCTGATGGGCGAAGGCGCGGCGGGCTGGGCCATGTCCGCGGAGGAAGCAAGCCGCGCTCTCAGTCTCGGCCGTGCTCAGGGAAGCGAAGAGCGCGTATGGTTGTACTCGAAAATCGTCCTCGAAGAAAGCGTACGTGGTACGAAGAACGCACTGCGTTACCTCGTCTCTCTGGTCGAACAGCTCGCAAGCGAACCGGAGTTACTCGAAACACTCAGGACCTACTTCGATCAGCTACAGCGAAGAAAGGTCACCGCGAGTGTTCTTGGCATTCATCCGAATACGCTTAACTATCGACTCGAACGAATTGAAAATATCCTCGGCGCACGCCTCGACGACGCAAGCTGGATATCGAAGCTCGATATTGCAATCAAGCTGCACGGCTCGGCGAGGTAAACCAGGCCCTGTCTGATCCAGACTACCGGCATTGGAAAAATAGCTAACTGCGTTGTGAGTTATCACATAGGCGAGCGGTCGGGAGAACTCTAAGATCCGATGTGCTCGCCGCCGTTGATTTGAACTTACGTACGAGGTACGAAGAAGTCAGGGCTTGCGCGAATGAATGAGCGCCGCCCGACCGGGCAGGCGCTGGACGCCCCTGAACCCGGAAGGTCCGCTTTAATGTCAAACACGTTGACTGCCCCCTCATTCGACACCCTTCTCTACGAAAAGAGAAATGCAACGGCCTACGTGACGTTGAACCGTCCCGAGGTAATGAATGCGCTGAACCACAAGGCGATTGCAGAACTCGGGGCAGCGTTTGCAGATGCCCAGGCGGACTCACAGATTCGCGGCGTCATCATCACCGGCGCAGGCAATCGGGCATTCATCGCCGGGGCCGACATCACCGAGCTAGCCACCGCGACGCCGATCGAGGCTGAACGCCAGACGCGGGCGGGGCAAGCGCTTCTCAATCTCATCGAAAATCTCGGCAAGCCAGTCATTGCCGCCGTGAACGGCCTGGCGCTTGGCGGTGGATGTGAGACCGCACTCGCCTGCACTTTCCGGCTAGCCAGTCCGAGCGCAATGTTCGGGCAGCCCGAGATCAAGCTGGGGCTTATCCCCGGCTTCGGCGGCACACAACGACTCCCTCGTCTCGTTGGCAAAAGCGTCGCGCTAAAACTCATCCTCACCGGCGAGATGGTCTCCGCGAACGAGGCGTATCGGATCGGTCTGGTCAATGAAATCGTGGAAGCCGGCAATCTGATCGCCCGGGCCGAAGCGATTCTGGCGCAGATCGCCGCCAACGCGCCACTTGCCGTCGCTTACGCAATGGATGCCGTCAACCTCGGGCTCAACGCTGCTTTGCCAGAAGGACTCGCCCTGGAAGGGAAACTCTTCGCGTTATGTGCCGCGACAGAGGACAAGAAAGAAGGGACGACCGCCTTTCTGGAGAAGCGCCCGCCGAAGTTCCAGGGGCGTTGAGACCTAACGGGTCTTCGTTACTCCCGCTCACGACTCACGGTCCAGATGAGCTTGCGTCTGCATAGACGTCAAACCCTAACCCCGAATCGGGAACACTTCCATGACTGATGGACAGCACGTGTTTTCAGGTCTCAAGGTGCTCGACCTTGCGAGCTATATTGCCGGCCCTGCGGCAACAACGATTCTGGCCGACTTCGGAGCAGACGTCATCAAGATCGAGCCGCCAGGCACGGGCGACGTCTACCGGTTCTTCTCGGCCATGCCGCCGAACCCCGTGGCCAACAGCAACTACGCCTGGCAATTGACGAACCGCAACAAGCGCAGCATTGCCCTAGACCTGAAGTCCAGCGAAGCGAAAGAAGTGCTGGTGCGCCTGGTTCAATGGGCAGACGTCGTGGTCGTCAATTTTCCGCCACGTGTGAAGGCCGCTTTGGGCGTGACCTACGCGGCATTGTCACCGCTCAACCCGAAGCTCATCTACGCGGACATTACCGGCTACGGTTCCGAGGGACCCGAGGCCGACACGCCGGGTTTCGATGTCACGGCCTATTGGGCACGCTCCGGCCTCATGGAAGTCACCCACGACGCCGGCAGCCCGCCGACACTTCCCATTCCCGGAATCGGCGATCACGCCACGGCCACGACACTGTACGCGGCGATCGTCACTGCACTCTATACGCGCGCCACAACCGGCAAAGGAAGTCATGTGTCGACTTCGCTGATCGCCAACGGTATCTGGGCGGCGGCAGCGTGGGTCGAGGGCGGTCTGAACGGCGGTCGATTCTTCGCCCAGCACGACCGGAAGAATCCACCCAACGCGCTGCTCAACCCTTACCAGACAGCCGACGGTCGCTGGATTCTGCTGGTCGCGGCGCAACGCAAGGACTGGCCCGCTTTCGCTCGCGCTATCGATATGCCGGAGCTTCTGGAAGACCCGCGGTTTGTCGATGACCAACGCATCAATAACGCAGCCGCACTGGTCGAGATTCTCGATCCGTTGTTCGCCAGCCAGCCGCTCGCCTTCTGGAAACAGGCACTCAACGCGGCGCGTGTAATTTTCGGTGTCGTGCAGATTGCCGAAGAGATCATTCACGATCCGCAACTGGAGGCCAACGGTATCGTCGTGCCGCTCGACGTTCCGGGCAAGCCAGCCATGCGCACGGTTAGCAATCCGATACAGATCATGGGGGAACAGAAGGTCAAGCCGCGCGCTGCGCCACAACTTGGCGAACACGGCGCGGAGATCCTGCAAGAGATGGGCTTCAGCAAAGAAGACATCGCGCGCCTTCACGACGCGGGCGCGGTCGCGCGCTTTAACGGCCCGGTCTGATCTCACCACGTTGCACGATTTGATCTAGCGCCTTCGGCTGCAACGCACGGGCAGGCCCCTGCCCTACCACTCACCTGGAGCTTCACATGACTGAAGACGAAATTCGCGCGCGTGCATACGCGATGCCGATCAGCAGCCCCGCCTATCCCAAGCCGCCTTTCCGGTTCGTCGATCGTGAATTCATCATCATTTCCTATCGCACTGATCCGCAAGCGCTGGCCAGCATCATCCCTGCTCCGCTGCTTCCAGCCGAACCGATCGTCAAGTACGAGTTCATCAACATGCCGGACTCAAGTGGTCTCGGCTCATACACCGAATCAGGCCAGGTCGTGCCGGTGTCGTTCAACGGGGTATCCGGCGGATTCACGCATGCCATGTACCTCGACAGCGAGGCCGGTATCGCCTCCGGTCGCGAGTTGCTCGGCTTTCCGAAAGTGCTCGCGCAGCCGAAGCTTGAAATCCGCAACGACGCGCTGGTGGGGACCCTCGACTACAACGGTGTGCGCGTTGCGACCGCAACCATGGCGTACAAGTACGAGCCGCTGGATCTCGCAGCCGTCAAGAAGACGCTCGCGGCACCTGGCTTTCTGCTGAAAATACTGCCTCACGTCGATGGGTCGGCCCGGATCTGCGAGCTGGTCAGGTATTACGTCACCGACGTCACGGTAAAAGGCGCCTGGAGCGGCCCAGCCTCGCTCGAACTGCATCCGCACTGTTTCGCGCCAGTCGCAAAACTGCCGGTGCTCGAGGTTCTATCCGCGATCCACATCCTGACCGATCTGACAATCGGCGGAGCGGAAGTCGTGCACGACTATCTGCGCCACCCCTCGAACGCATCCTGACCAACGCTCCAATGGAACTCTCCATGACTGCCAGTTCAAAGCCAAACCATCCGCTTCCGGCGCCCGATAGCGACTTCTATCTGCTTAACGAGATTCTGAGCGACACCGAAAGGGCTTTGCTAAAGCGGGTGCGTACCTTTATGGAGAGCCAGGTTGCGCCCGTGATCAATAAGTTCTGGGCGGAGGACGCGTTCCCATTCGAGCTCATCCCCGGCATCCGGGACCTGGGTATCGCCGGCGTCGGTTTCGAAGGATATGGCTGCCCTGGCGGCAGCACGCTCCTCGATGGATTTATCGCCATGGAGCTGGCACGCGTCGACTCTTCCATCGCAACCTTTTATGGCGTCCATAGCGGCCTGGCGATGGGATCGATCTATCTCGGCGGTTCGGAGGAGCAGAAGCAGAAATGGCTGCCGCCAATGGCCCGAATGGAGAAAATCGGTTGCTTCGGATTGACTGAACCGCTGGTTGGATCGGGCGCCGGCGGAGGCCTGCTGACCACCGCCAGACGCGAAGGCAATACGTGGGTTCTCAACGGTCAGAAACGATGGATCGGCAATGCGCCCTGGTGCGATCTCTCGATCATCTGGGCACGCGATGTCGACGACAACCAGGTCAAGGGCTTCATTGTCGAGAACAAAACGACCCCGGGCTTTTCGGTTGAAAAGATCGAGAACAAGATCGCGTTGCGAGTGGTGCAGAACGGCATGATCACGCTCGACCATTGCCGCGTGCCCGAAGAGAACCGCCTCCAGGGGGATCTGTCCTTTCGCGATACCGCGCGGGTCCTGCGACTGACCCGTCAATACGTCGCCTGGGAATCCGTTGGCTGCAGCATGGGTGCTTACGAACACGCGCTGCGCTACGCGCAAACCCGCGAGCAGTTGGGCAAACCCATCGGGTCATTCCAGATGGTGCAGGACCTCCTCGCCAAAATGCTTGGCAACATTACCGCATCGCAATGCATGGTCGTCAGGCTCGCCCAACTCCAGGATCAGGGCAAGCTGCTGGATCAGCACGCGTCGCTGGCGAAAGCATTCTGTACGACCCGCATGCGCGAGACGGTTGCGTGGGCTCGCGAACTATTCGGCGGCAACGGCATTGTGCTGGACTACAACGTCGCCCGTTTCTTTGCCGATGCCGAAGCGCTCTATTCATACGAAGGCACGCGCGAAATGAACTCCCTGATCGTCGGCAAGGCAGTAACCGGCTTCAGCGCTTTCGCCTGAACACTCCCCACTCGCAGGATGATTAGCCATGAGTAAAGACATCAACCGCATTGCCATTATCGGCACCGGCGTTATCGGTGCAAGCTGGGCCGCCTTGTTCCTTGCCAAGGGCCTGGATGTGATCGCCACGGACATTGCGCCGGATGCCAAAACGAAGCTTGAGGCATTCATTGACGCAGCATGGCCCGCATTGGAAAGATTGGGACTCGCGCCAGGCGCCTCGCGCAGCAGACTGGAGTTCACGGCGAATCTCGACGACGCGGTGGCCGGCAGCGACTTTGTCCAGGAGAATGGGCCCGAGCGTATCGATTTCAAACAGGACCTCTACAGGCATCTCGACAATATCCTCGCGCCCAGCACAATCATCGCATCGAGCTCTTCAGGCCTGACCATGAGCGAGATCCAGTCGGCGTGCAGGAATCATCCTGAGCGGTGCGTCATTGGACATCCGTTCAATCCGCCCCACCTGATACCGCTTGTTGAAATCGTCGGCGGCGCCAAAACATCGGAAGAGACCATCGAGCGCGTCACGGCTTTTTATAGCGGCCTCGGAAAGCGCACGGTTCGGCTCCATAAGGAAGTGCCGGGGCACGTCGCCAATCGGCTGCAAGCCGCGCTTTTCCGCGAAATGGTGTATCTGATATCGGAAGGCGTGGTCAGCGTAGCCGATGCCGATACGGCTGTTTCCTGGGGACCAGGTCTGCGCTGGGGAGGGATGGGACCGAGCCTGCTGTTTCATCTGGGCGGCGGCGACGGCGGTATCGAACATTTCTTCGAGCAGTTCACGGGACCGATGAGCGCGTGGTGGCGCGTGCTTGGCACGCCTGAGCTGACCCCTGAGGTTCGTGCAACCATCATCCGAGGGGTGCACGAAGAGACTCAATCCCGGTCCACGCACGAACTTGCCGCGCATCGCGATGAGCTCCTGCTAGGCCTCCTGAGCCTTCGTCGAGACGAACGCTGATGCTGTCATGAGTGCAGGTAACCGTAAATCCTCCAATCGGAAGATATATGGTTACCTGCACAATAACGGAGGAACTGAGAAGCTCCAGGAACATCCTGGCGACGTTTCGGGCGTCAGGGCTACCGGTCTTTCTGAGCAGCGTTAGCAAGGTGACCGTTGGACTCAGCTATCGAAGCACGCTGGCTCACGCTAGAAGAGCGGATATCCGCACCCGTCGGCTCAGGCCGGGGAAATACGAGCGTAAAGCGCGTCAGGCCGTTCTCGCTCGACGCATGGCACGTTCCGCCGTGGAGCGACATGATGCTACGCACGATCGAGAGTCCAAGTCCGCTCGACTCCGATGATCGATGTCGCGATGCATCCGCCCGATAGAACCGATCGAAGATCCGCTCGAGATGATGTGGCTCGATCGTCGGTCCGCGATTCTCGACATGGAGCGTTGTTCGATTGGGTTCCTGCTCTGCCACTGTCAAAATTGCCGTTCCCGGCTCCGCATACCTCAACGCATTCGCCAGCAGATTGCCCAACGCGCGGCGCAGCAGCAGCGGGTCCGCCGAAACACAGCCTTCGCCGCGCCACTCGAGCCTGACGTTGCGCTCGTCCGCTATGCCCTCGAAATACGCCTGAAGGAGTTCGAACTCGTCGGCAAGCAGCACGTCCTTGCGCTCGATGGCATTGTCGGCCTGTTCGGTGCGTGCCAGAAACAGCATGTTGTCGATCATCTTCGACATGCGTTGCAGCTCTTCGTAATTTGAGCCGAGAAGGCGCTGGTAGTACACGACGTCGCGCGTCTGGCTCAACCCGACTTCGGTCTGCCCTAACAGGTTGCCAATGGGTGTGCGCAGGTCATGGGCCATGTCGGCTGACACCTGCTTCAATTGCGTGAAGCCGCGTTCGAGACGATCGAGCATACCGTTGAATGCCGCGATCAGCGCGTCGAGCTCGGGCGGTGTCGCGCGTTGCTCGATGCGCGTCGAGAGGGTGCTGATGCCGATCGTCCCGGCCTTCGCGGCGAGCAGTCGCAACGGTTGCATGTTGTGACGCGCGAGAACGAAGGCAAGCAATGCGACAGCGACTGCTACCGTCGAGGACCACAGCAGTATCTGGTTCCGGTACTGCCGCAGCAACTGTGTGCGCCCGATCATCAAACGGCCCGAGATGATCTGCAAGTCGTGTGGCCCAGCTATGTCGTGTGCTGCAGCGACGACGTAGATGAACGCTGTGCCGTCGGCCATACGGGTATGCCGAACGGTGTCGAGCGTGAGCGGGGCATCCGCAGGCACGGGCGTCATGTTGGGTACCACCCGGTTGCCGGGGTTCACCGTAATGAGTGGTGCTTCACCCGGAAAGCGCACGATCAGCAGGGATTCCGTATTGCCGAGCATGTTGCCGAATAGACGAGGTTTGTCATGAATTAGCTTGCGCACGTCGACATCTTTCATCAGCGTACGAAGTTGATCGACCCGGGTTATGAGTGCGCCGTCGTCACGCACGCTCAGCTGCCGCTCCAGATCGCGATACAGGAGCGTGCCGACCAGCGCCATCGAGGTAAATACGATCAGGGCGTATAGCAATGCAAGGCGCGTGGTGAGCGAAAGGCGCTTCATGCTTCGTGCTCGAATCGGTAGCCCACGCCGTGAACCGTATGGATCAGGCGAACGGGGAAAGGGTCGTCGATTTTCTGCCGTAACCGGCGCACCGCGACATCGACAACGTTGCTGTCGCTATCGAAATTCATATCCCACACGCGAGAGGCGATCAAGGCACGGGAAAGCACCTGCCCTTGATGTTGTACGAAGAACTGCAGCAGGTTGAATTCCTTGTTGGTGAGCGTAATGCGCACGCCGGCTCGCTCGATTCGCCGCTTTGGCACATCGACACGCAGATCCCCAACTTCGAAAATCTCTTCCTCCTGCTTCTGAGGCTGACCGCGGCGCAAAATGATGCGGATGCGCGCCAGCAGTTCGGCGAACGAGAAAGGTTTGACAAGGTAGTCGTCAGCGCCAAGATCGAGTCCCTTCAGCCGGTCCTCGAGCGTGCCGCGCGCGCTCAGAAACAGGACCGGCGTCTGGGTTCGGCCACCGAGCTTCTGCATGACGGTCCAGCCATCCATCTCCGGCATCATCACGTCGAGCAGGATCAGGTCATAGCGCATTTCCTGCGCGAGGTGGAGCCCGTCGATGCCGTTCGCGGCCACGTCCACCACATATCCTGCTTCCGTCAATCCGTTCTGCAGGTACTCGCCCGTCTTGGTTTCGTCTTCGATGACCAGGATTCTCATATCGTCTAATCCATGCAATATCAGAGCCTCGGCTTCCTTCGGATGCGATTCGTCTACAGAATGGCTTGCGACTTCGATGTCGATCGAACAGGCAAGCGCGCAAGGACACGATGGAACCCTGCATGAATAATGCGCCTCGATGGGCATCAAGAAGAAGCGTTTGGCTACAACGGAATAGCAGTTTAGGAAGCGCGCTCGAACAGGGTCGTTACCCAATCATTACAAGTAAATGACGGACGCAGCGACGACCGATTGACTCCCATCCGCTCGACATTATTTTGTAATGACTGGGTCACTTCTTCGTGGGATCCGGGCGCCTAGACTTGCCATCATGCTGTACCGCAAATCGCCTTAAGCAGCGTCAATTATGAAGCCGCTGCGCAAAAAACCCTGCCCGGGTTGTAAGCCATCGAAAAGCCTACGGTTCCGCGGTGTTCGGTCTAGCACGTTACCTCGCATTCACATCAGATTAGGAGTCCATCATGGAAAGCAAGCAAACAACGGGCAGCCTTACCCAACGCATGACGATCGGCGACTTCCTGCTTCGACGTCTTGAGGAAGCCGGCATTCGGCACCTGTTCGGCGTTCCCGGCGACTACAACCTCGCGCTGTTGCAGCAACTCCAGGATGGCGGTGCGCTGGAATGGGTCGGCAATACCGGTGAGCTGACCTCCTCCTATGCGGCGGACGGTTATGCTCGGCTCAATGGCCTGGGCGCGCTGCTCGTCACGAACGGGGTTGGCGCCCTGAGCGCACTCAACGGTGTCGCCGGCTCCTACGCCGAGCATGTCCCGACCATCTGCATCTGCGGTTCGATCCCACTCAGGTCCATCGATCGCGGCTTGGGGATGCATCACACAATGGCCGACGGAAACTTCGACCACTTCCTTCGCGCCTACGCGCCGGTGACCGCCGCGCAGGTCCGGATCACCCCGCGCAACGCGGCAGTGGAAATCGACCGCCTGATCCTCACTGCCTGGCGCGAGAAGCTCCCGGTGTACATGGAGCTGCCGTCCGATATCGCCTATCTCGAGATCGAAGTGCCCGCGGCACCGCTCGTCCTCGCGCAGCAGCCGAGCGATCCGGAGCGACTGAGCTCGTGCATCGCCGCGGTCGCGCAACGGCTGGCTGCCGCCACTTCGCCGGCGATCCTCGTGGATGCGGATGCGGACCGGTTTGACGTCGCCCCCGATCTCATGGAGTTGGCCCAGAAGCTACAGGCGCCGGTGGCCGTGATCAACGCAGCCAAGGGCGTGATCGACGAGTCGTTCCCGTATTACGCTGGCATCTACGCCGGCAAGGGCAGCGAGCCGGGTGTCCGTGAGACGATTGAGAGCAGCGACTGCGTGCTCGCCGTCGGCTACCGGCCCATCGAGGTAACCACGGGCGATTTCACGGCATCGCTGCCCGCCGGCACGATCCACGCCCGCGGACACGCGGTGGACGTCGGCGAAGACAACTATCAGGCGGTGACGCTCAAGGAAGTGCTGCGCGGCGTCATCGATGCGGTCCCGCAAGTGACGAACCGCGCTCCGCAACCCGTGGCCGCAGTAATGCCTGGCGCGCAGGCCGACAGTTCCGCCAAGCTAACTCAGGCAGCTTACTGGCAGGCCATCCAGGGCTACCTGCGGCCCGGTGACGTCGTGTACGTCGACAATGGCACGTCATTTTCCATTCTCGGCCTGAAGCTCCCGCCGAACTGCACCTTCATCGGGTCGATCAACTGGGGATCGATCGGCTATTCGGTCGGCGCCCTCCTTGGCGCCCTGACTGCGGCGCCAGAGCGTCGTCACATTTTGCTCGTGGGCGATGGCTCCTTCCAGGTCACGGCACAGGAGCTTTCAACCATCCTGCGTCACGATTACAAGCCGGTGATCCTGCTGATCAACAACGGCGGATACACCATCGAACGCGGCTACATCGGCAAGACGGAGCCCTACAACGACGTCGCCAACTGGGCCTACGCCGATCTGCCGAAAGCGCTCCATCCCGGCACCACGGCGCAATCATTCGTGGTCAGGACCTGCGGGGATCTGCAAGATGCACTCGAAACGCCGAACGACAATCTGGTTTTCGTCGAGTCGATCATGGACCCCTGCGACGCGCCAGCTGCGATCACGAGAAGCAGCAACCTGGGCGCCGAACTCGACTACGGCCCTCGCGGCCCGCAGCACCGCGAGGGCCTGCAGCTCCGGTCCAGCACAATGTAGTCAGCTGTCAAATATAGTTATGAACAAACAATCCCCATCCACATCGAAGGCGTCCAAATGATCGACCACGTTTACATCTCAGTCACCGACATCGACAAGTCACTGGCCTTCTATTCCGAAGCCTTGAAGCCACTCGGCTGGAGCATTTTCGGTAACTACGACTCCGCTTCTGGCCCCGACAGCGTCCCCGATCTTTACGGCATCGGTGACGACACGTACGGTAAGAGAAAGGCGGTTGGATCAAGCATCTGGCTACGCCAACGCAAGCCCGGCGAGACCGGGCTGTACCTCGGGATCGTCTGCGACACCAATGAACTGGTCGACGCCGCCTACGCCGCTGCAATCAAAGCCGGCGGTATCGACGAGGGAAAGCCTGCAGATCGTACCTACTTCGCCCCCGGCTACTACGCCGCCAACGTCGCCGACTTCGACGGCAACCGTCTTGAGTTCGTACACAAAGCGTGGAACCCCAAGCGACACCAATAGCAATCCCATTGATACAACGGTGTTGTCGCCATTCGTTCGCCGGTGGCTCTAGACGAGCGACCGGTGAGCGGCAGTAAACCGGCATGTCAGGTTCGACGCACGACCCGACCGTCGGCTTCGCCCGATAAACCGCTCTACAAAGCCAAAACGCCACTCACCGCATGCCGCCACGCAACGGTCCAAGCATGTCGTGAATACCAAACGTCATCATCGCGAGAAACGCCAACAGCGCCAGATAGTAGAACGCATAGGTGAGTTTCACCGACGGCGCAATGCCATAGTATCGAACGTTCTCCGGACTAGCCGGATCGTAATGCCATGCGCGCTTGAGTTGCGGCA
This sequence comes from Paraburkholderia sediminicola, assembly GCF_902859805.1. Classification (GTDB taxonomy): domain Bacteria; phylum Pseudomonadota; class Gammaproteobacteria; order Burkholderiales; family Burkholderiaceae; genus Paraburkholderia; species Paraburkholderia sediminicola. The sequence goes on from NZ_CADIKC010000001.1 coordinate 907,764, forward strand.
TCGCCAGGATAGCCATGACAATCAGAAGCGGACTAGGATGCCACGCGAACAATCCGACGAGCACAGGAACCCCCGCGAACCAGATTCGCGGCGAGAGTACGGCAGTGATACGGCCGCCGTCGAATGGTGACAGCGGAATCATATTGAACAGGTTCAGAAAGAAACCTGCATAAGATAACGCCAGTAGCCAGGCGCTATCGAAGTGGCGCGCGAGAAAGTAGCACGCGAGAGCACCCAACGTTCCAGTGAATGGTCCAGCGAGGCCGACGTACGCTTCCGTTTCCGCATCGTGAGGCATCTCCTTCAACTGAATCCACGCACCCACAAACGGTACAAAGGTCGGCACTCCCACATCCAGCCCCCGCTGCCGCGCGGCCACGTAATGTCCGCCCTCATGCACGAATAGCAACAGCACGAATCCCACAGCGAATCGCCAACCGTAAAACATCGCATAGACGGCAATCGACAGCAGCATCGTGCCTGTCGTGGTCAGAATTTTGCCGAGCTTGAGTCCGCCCAGCAGCAAAATCAGTAGCTTTGTCACGATGGGTCGATCACCGGCGTTCGTCCGCTCCCGCGGACGACGAAATTACGTCGTCCGTCCGCGTGGAGACATCAGTCGACGGTTCGCTGACAGGTTCGGGAACCGGCGAGCTGACCGCAACCGGCTGGACAGTTTTCGGCTTGCGTTTGAAAAACTGCCTGATCGACGCGCCGAACGCGAGGAACGCCACCAACCCGACTTTGAAGAACTTCGCCGCGAATGCGGCAATGATCGCGAGCAAGCCGAGTTTCTTCACAGCGACGCCGGCTACCAGCGCAGCAAGCCCGTATTCCGCGACATGGTCGGTCGTAGCGTTGAAATCCGCATAGCGCTTGCCGTCCATATAGTCGATGTCGCCAAGCAGTGCGTTCGCCGTCGGCTTGGTCGTGGCCAGCATCGAAAGTTGCGTCACCATCGTCAGCGAAAGGTAGCCATCGCGCCCGAGGGCAAGCGTTCGATAGTTGACTCCGGTTGGCAAACTTTCATTCTGTCCTTTGGACCGTACGATAGCTGACCAAACGAGGTGATGTGTCTTTGCATCGTATGCCGGCGGCTCTGCCCAGCCGGTCACTTCCAATTCCGGCAGCCCGCGGCTCTTGCGTCCTGCATTGGATTGCTCGGTCCCGTCACGAAGATTCTTCAAAATATCGTCGGCATGCCAGTCCCGTGCGTCGTCGTCGCGAACATAGCCAGCTTTCTCAAATGTAAGAACAGCAAGCCAGTCGGTATGGGCAGTCAGCGGCACGATCAAACCAACGAGAGATTTCTCATTTACGGTGTTTCCAAGCGCGCGCAAGTAGCGGATGGCCGCGGCGGCCGGTACGAATCCGCTGTTTGCCGGCAGCGCAAAGCTAGCTTGATCGAGGATTGCGATCTTACTGGGGCCGTGAATCAACGCTGCGTTGGCCTCCTTCACAGCTGCGCTCAATTCGGCCTGAGTCGCATCCGTTTGAGCGAAGCCAGTCGTCGCCATTGCAATGCAACAAAGACAAAAGAGGAGTTTGGTCAGCACTTTCATAGTTATTGTCTGTTCCGTGTCGGGGGACTTTTCTGCCAGACTGCTATTTTTTAGGCTAGTTATCTCTGTGTAACGGCAACCCGAAACAACTCTTGAGGAATCCGCCCGCAAAGGTTGTCGGCCTCCTGCCAGAGATCGTCGAAACACTGCGGTGTCGGAACGGGATAATGGACACGCTCCGTGAAGCCAACCATTAACATAATGATCGGGGCGCAATGCAACCGGCATAACATCACCGTTCCAGACCGAATTTCACAGTGACGACGAATCCCATGTGTTAGCGTTCCAGCGCGAGCGCCAACTCAATCTTTAAGGGAGATAAAAATGCCGTTCGATAAATCCTCAGCAGTGAGCTACGCAGACGACCATGCGCAATCGCACAGCACGGGTAACTGCGCAAAATATGTGCGCAAGGCAATCGAATCGGGTGGAATCTCACTGCACCACGCACACTACGCCAAAGACTACGGCCCACTGCTTGAAGCCGTCGGCTTTCGCCAGGCGACCGGCGAACCGCAAACGGGCGACGTGATCGTGATACAGCCAGCCCCAGGAAATCCTTCGGGGCACATGGCAATCTATGACGGCTCCGTATGGGTGTCCGATTTCAAGCAAACGCAACATGGCTCACAAGGCTTCTATCCGGGGCCGTCCTATAGACAATCGCAGCCCGCATACAAAATTTATCGATACAACTGAGACGAAAGATGAAGAAGCTATTGACCCTCGCTGTATCGGTATTGCTGCTGGTTAGCGGGTTGCTTTTCCAGCAAGGGGCGTTCGCGGATAGCGCGACTCCTGACGCAAGCACGAAAGCGTTTTACGCCTGGTATATCAAGCTGGAATCCAAAGAGACCTATCCTTTGCTGGACAAGGGCATCTATGCCTACGTGACCAAAGCAACGGTCGACAAACTCCGAAGCGCTTACCGCCATAACAGACTGCCTGGCGACGCCGACTATTTCACGAAGGTTCAGGACTACGACGAACAGGACTGGTCGAACAACATCGCAACACACCAGGCGATCATGCTCGAAGACGTCGCGGTTGTTCCAGTTACTTTCGGCTCGAAAGACAAAATCAGCGTGTTGGTGTTTCTGCGCAAGCAGGGCAAAGACTGGAAGATCACCAAAGTCGATGACACGCTCGATTATCAATAGTCGAATCTAATGTCGACGGTTACGGCGTCGAGCCGCTGACACAGGTTCAAAGCGTGGCCGCGCTAGAGATCAGAATAACCATGCGCACTCTGAAGAAAGTTGTGATTGTCTTGGCAAGCCTTGTTGCTTTGTTGGTAGTCGGCTGGCTGGGGATAACCACGAGCGTCCCGGGTGCTCCCAAATCCAGACCTTGCAGTGAGGCATGGGTCAACGACGTGGCAGAGCGCTACTTCGACATTTCGGATGGAGAGGGTCACGGCCCCGACCCGGGTAGCGGGGAATGGCTGGGTTCGGTAGAGAGACAGGCAAAGTTGCCCGTCCGTGCGGATCTTGCTGACGTTCAGCGATGCGGACTGATCCAGCAGCAACTCGAACGCCACACCTTTATCATTAACCAGCCGCTTGGAATCACAATCTCATTCTGATGGTGCAGTGAAGGCAGAATGTTCTTTCGTCCAAGCGGCCGCTTGCATTCAGTCAGACCCATACTCAACCTTAGCCGATGAAAATGCGCCTCGCCATCTTCGCTCTCTGCTCTTCAGTTTTTGCGCTGCACGCGGCAGTCGCTACCGCAGACACAACCGTGAAATCACTTGATGGCGTCAGGGGCGCTATGAAGACACAAGATGCACGGAAAATGTTCGACAGTGAGATGAGCGGCACAAAACGGCCCGGGGTCTTCGGTACGAAGTTACCCGCGGGCTTCACCAGCGCGTATCTGGTGCAGCAGTTGGCACCGGGTCAAGATCCAAAGCGTGTGGTGCTGTCCAGCGCCGAACCTTGGCCGCTAAGACAGAATTCTTTCGTGGCCATGGTATGTCTCGCCGCGTCGCCAGAAGAAGCGGCTCGATCGATGCAATACGATAGCGGCAGTTGCAGTAGTTTGACCGGCGGTGATTCGGATAAAAAAGACGTATGGTTCGGGGTGTTCGAAGTCACTGGCGGCGGCCCGCCAAAACTCATCGCGCGCACCGATACGCCTGTTACCACCCCGACTAACTGGAGCGACACGGATATAGACCTGCCGGTGGATCTTGACGCGAGGGACGCAAAAGACGATGCCCTGTCCATGCCTGCAAGTTGGACACGATTTGATCTTGCGCCCTATCAGATCAAATCCGGCGAGTACGCGTTTGGTGTCCGTGCGGGCTGGAGTGAAGGCTACGCGGGCGGTGGCGCAAATTTCGAAGCGTTGTATCTGTTCCGTATTGAAGGAAAATCTCTGCGCGTCGTTTTCGCGCAGCCAATGACGTTCGACAAGATGATCGCAGGTGACTGGCACAAAGACGGCACGCGCAGTCACGACGTATCTGATGCGAGTAACTCGCTGCTGATTCTGCCCAGCGAGACCGACGGCTTTCACGACATTCAATTGCGGCAACAGGCGGGAAAGTGGCGCCGTACGTTCAAGTGGTCGGCTGACACGCGGAGTTACGAATGATGGCGGGCAGTTGCAGCCAATAGGATCGCTGCTATTCCGACAATCCAATGTCGTTCGCGCTCCGGCTACGGACATTCCCTGTCTCGTCGTACACCACGATGTCGAACCCTTCGCTTGGCGCGGGCAGGACGAAATGACGGGTGATTAGCTCATACTGCGCTTCGGATGTCTGGAACGGATGCTCGCCTGATGCGTTCCTCGCCTTTAGACGAGCTTTGCAAATTTCATCGCCCACATCCAGATAGTGAAGCCGATGTTCGCACCCGACAGTCCGAAAAAGAAATTGCCCCCATGCACGGGTGTCGGTTGTGTTAAACGGGAAGTCCAGAACCACCGACGCTCCTGCTGCAAGGAGCGATTGAATGTGATCGGTGAGAACCGCCTTGATGCGTCCTGCGCAGCGCACATAGTCCGCTAGCGTATGGATTTCATCCGGATAAAGATGTGCCATCCATGCATCTTCGCTGATCAGGACCGACCGCTGATCCTTTACCAGGCGGGCAGTCAGCGTGGACTTGCCCGAGGCGATTTTGCCGCAGACCATATGGAGAACGGCTGCGTTATTAAAACCAGCACCCTCAACTAACCTGCTCTCACTCGTCATTTCCAGGCACTCCGATTAGGGCCCAGAAAGCAAAAACCCGCCTTCTGGGCGGGTTGTGATTGCATATGGTCAACCCAATAGCTATCCCGCCGAGACTGTCGCGGCGCTAATAATCGAGTTGATCTGGGATTGATTCATGTGCAAAAGCATACGGCAGTGGGCGAATCCAGACAAGCAAGAGTTGCGCTGAATAATCCAATCAACTAGGAATGATCAAAACAAAGTGAACATCGTGCCTAAAGTCAGCCATAGAAAAGCCGATATCAAGTAGTGGCAGCAAGCAGACGGTTGACGCGCGCGCGAAAAAAGCTCGATTTGATGCTTATTGCTTAACGCGAAACGTATCCGGGCGATACGACGGCCTGCTGGGTGCATGAAGCATTGACCCAAACTCCACGCCGACTGGCCTTGATGTTTAAGCGTTAGCCCGCTAAAGACTCATATTCCGAAACAGAAAAAGGAGAAAAAAGAAATGCAGTTGAAGAAATTGATTCCACTCGTTGTCTCGTTGCTGGTTATGGCAGGTTGCGCATCCGTACCGATGGGCGATCCGCAGAAGGACGCGGCACTGAAGACCTTCAACGCCCCACAAAACAAAGCGGCGATCTACGTGTATCGGAACGAGAGCATGGGCGCTGCAGTGAAGATGCCGGTGACGATTGATGGCCAGGTTCTCGGCGAGACGTTATCCAAGACGTATCTGTATACCGAAGTCGAACCGGGTTCGCATGAACTGGTGTCTAAAGCGGAGAACGATTCAACGCTTAAAGTTGACACGGAAGCCGGCAAGAACTACTACGTCTGGCAAGAGGTCAAGATGGGTATCCTGTATGCGCGCAACAAGCTGCAACTGGTCGACGATAAAACCGGTCAGGATGGTGTGAAGGAATCGAAACTGACAGTTGCGCCGACGGCAGAAACCAGCGCGGCCAAGTGATGCTGATTTGCTGAATATCGCAGCGGATTCCGATTAGCAACGCCCGCATAAAGCGGGCGTTGCTGTGTCGAAGTGAATGGTTATGGTGAGAGCGGGAATCGTGCAACCGGCGATCGAAGAACTACGACGACATTTACGTCAGCTGGTCCGGTCGAGGTGGCTCAATGCGCCACGTTAGAAAAGGCTAATCTGAGCGAACCTCCCACAGCACTTTCAATAACAGCACCGGGGCGCAAGAGGACATCCAGGATGACCGCGCTACCGACAACCACTAGATAATCATCATGCGCCTTCGTCACATCGCAGCGGTTTGTGCGGCATTTCCTTTGTTCGGTTGCGTGACTTTCCACGATTCCCGTCCCGTTGAACAACAGCAATCCGATCTGCGCGCAGCAACAGACGCATTAGTCGGTACTTACGAGGTGGTTGACAGCCGGATGAACAACCGTCACTTCACGAGCGTAGTGGTTGGGAAATCCACTGGTGCATACGGTCCGGACGTGACAATGATGGACGCGGCCTCTCAGGCTGCCGTCATGCGAGGCAGCAAAAAATGCCGTGGCTATGTTGTGCAAGCTCGATCATATGCATCCGTAATGTGCGACGCACCGGCTTATGGAGTCAATTTCTACAGCTTCGGCTCCGTAACGGATTTGGACCAGACAGTCAAAGATGGTGGTGTCATCAAATTGTTTCCGGACATGAAGGTCCCGCCTGGCGATTTCCTTCTGGAATACGCCGAAGACATGAACGGTCGGATGCATTACCTCGTCTTGGCGAAGAAAACGACGCCCTAATCGAAGTTCGACATCGTTTTTCTTGGTTGGACGAGTTTCCTTGGAAAGCTGAGATCTGTCGAAGGATCAATGTTTCCGAGCTGCATCGGTTCATTGACTATGTGATTGCCAACAATCGCTCCGTGTCCGGTTCTCCGGGGCGGATTGGACGCTCGTCTCCGGCTGTCAGAGGTCCGCTTTGGAGCCGAACTGGCCGCATGCCTTCAAACTGCATGCGCAGCTTCCAATGCTCGCATGTCCTGTCCAGCCACGACATGGTGAGGCGTCATGGCGCAACAGCCCCCTTGCACTCAACTCAATCAGAGATCAGAGCAGTGAAGGCAAAACGCGCGACCAGTCAGGTAAAGCATCAAGATCCGGCCGCATCGTGACGCTCTCCTGTTCGTTGGGATCGGTTCGGGCGATTACCGCGACGCAAGGCTCATCGGCGCTCGCGTTGTACGGAACATGCGGCATGCCTGCAGGGATGTAGAAGAAATCTCCGGCCCGAACCACCGCATGGCTCTCCAATCGTTCACCATACCAGCACCCCGAAACGCCGCTCAGCTGATAGATGGCCGTCTCATGCTCCGCATGGAGATGCGCTTTGGCCCGGGCAGCCGGCGGAATTGTTGCTAGCTGAAGATGCACATGCTTCGATCCGACACTTTCAGCTGAGATACCTACCGCATAGGTCAGCCCTTGCTTCCCCTCGAACTGTGGGCCGGCTTGTACCAGTTGACAGGTTGGAGTGGCAGGCTTGTGTGCGCTGATGTTCATCGCTTCTCCAAACAATGAGCGCCGACGTCGGCGAAATGGCGTGCATACGACCGCAGAATACACCCGCCCACTGTTTGAAAACGGTCATCTTTTATCGGCAGGTGTCGGCAATGAGCGGACCCTCGTTGTCCTCGCCTAGATCGTCGACAACCTGACTTATGTGGATGGGCTAAACACCTGGCCGTCAACACTTGCGCGGCGTTGTTGATATCCAGTACGGTAACCGTTCTTTTGTCATCCCTTATAGCGCATGGTCACTGTCCGCCTACTAGATCCACATGACGCAGAGCAATTCAAAGCGTTGCGTCTTCTCGCCGTCGACAACGCCCCCACCGCCATATGGCCTACCCGTCAGGAGGAAATGGCACGCTCGACTGAGGAGATCGCCAACCGCGTCCGTTCAACGCCAACACAGGCCGTCTTCGGTGCGTTTGATGGTGAGGTACTGGTCGGCATCACGGGCGTGCGTCGTGAACCGCTGCGTCAGGTGCATCACAAGGCCACGATTTGGGGCGTGTTTGTCAACCCTTCATACCGCGGACGAGGAATCGCACAAACGCTTTTGTCGGCAGCGACAGTTCACGCGTCCGAGCAGTGGGACACCATCCAGTTGATGCTTTGCGTCAATGCGGAAAATCTGCCTGCAAAGAGGCTTTACGCGTCGCATGGCTTTCAGACGTTCGGCCTGGAGCCACGCGCGATGAAGGTTGGAGATCGTTTTTATGACGAAGAGCATATGTGCAAACAACTGGACTAGAGCGCCGCATCGCGTTAGACCTGGTGCGGCCAGTTGCGGACGGCTGCACACGCTTTCAACTGGCCGTTCGAACGTCCAGTCTGCCCAGAAAAACGGACCTTGGTGTGCGCCTCACGGCACTCACGGCATCGACATTTGCAGGCAGCCGTCAACTGTTTGAGGTAGTGGGCGATGCCACTCATCGCAGCATCGCTTCGACCGAAGATATGGGTCAAGTAGGTGCCGTTACTTGACTGTCTCATCTTGCGCCGGGCGCAATCCGCAACTTGGAGGCGCACCAGACTTGGCGAGCGTGCCCGCAGCAATCGCGACCTGGAATACCGTCACGGCGGACGGCTCCCCCACCAAATTCCGTGACCTCTCCGGGCTCTGCAACACGTCGTATAAGACGTAAGAACAGGCGCGGCGTCGTTTTCAATTTTCGGAGTTTGCCGAATTTTCGACCCATTTACCCGACGACGCAAAACTAGTCAGGCGCTGTCGCATTGTGTTCATGTATTGGTCACCATCCGTTTGACGCAAACGTGCGCGGAGCTCCTTGGCATATTCGGCCGCCTTCATGCGGGCTTCGCCGTCACCGTGGAATCGATGCACCACCCTCACTTCGCCCTCGGCCAATGTACAAATAGGAAAAATATCATCGCTATCGATTGAACTATCTAATCGCAGCAAGATAGCCCGCGCTTCACTTAGATACTCAAATGCAATGATCTCGTCGTCCAATTTTGGCGCAATTATAAGTAGCTGTTGCGCGAAGGCATGTTCTGTGTGTGGCATTCGATATGCTTCGCACGCGACCCGCAACTTTTCAAGGGCTGCATCGTCCTCCCCAAAATCACGGTAGCAAAGGCCGTACTGGAGCCAAAACATTCCGTCTCGCTCAAATTTCTTTTCAAGAGATTGATAAAGACCCAAGATCACCTTCTTTTTCCCGTGGAGTACGTTTCGAAGGAAATTATGATTAATAATGCCTTTGTAAATCCGAGCCTCTTTTTTGCTGATGTGCTGAATCACAGGCGCGGGGTAGATCGAGAACGCGCCCAGCAGAGCTTTTACCGCACGCTCAGTAAGTATTGGATCTACAATCTTGTCCATCAAATAGCGAGCATAAATCGGATGCCGAACCGAGTACTTTCCGTTTTCGGCACGTACAATTCCGGCAAGATTTTCTAAGAGCGAAGGCGCCTGTCTTAGCAGTCCCAGTTGTATGAGCGTGCGATTAAGCAATTCAGCAGGCACGAAAGCTCTATTAACCGTCGCGAGTCCGATTATTAACATAAATATTCGATCATTATCGGTCTGCAAGGATCTGTAGTCTTTCTGGATTATTTTTTCATATCCTATTCCAGCAGTCGCTTCCCACAAAGCGATGAGTAGTTGTTTCCGCGAACGAATCATCAATTCGTCAATTCGAGCCTCCGGCGTCAGTTTGCCAAGTCTTGTCCAAGATCCATACTCTTGAATTTTTTCTAGCAGCTTGATTGCATCCGCATGAGAAAATTCGCTGATTACAACTTCCTTGGCCCCAAACCGACGAAGCTTACTTTTGGTCTTTCTTGCCCAAACATTCTCTCGCTCTGCACCAATAAAGTAGATACGCGAGACCTGCCGGTGTGAAAGAGCAACGACCAAATCATCGGAGAACGCATCGAGATTGTCGATCGCGACATAAATTCTCTTGATGTTATCAGTGCACGCTTCTTCGATCGCCTTTAGTGTTCCAAGAAGGTCATCTACAGGTTCAGCTATATGATAGACGGCTTGATCGGGCCTAACGGATAAGCGGAGGGCGACTTGCATCAAAGCGGTAGACTTTCCTGACCCAGCCGGTCCTATTATCGGAAGGATGCAGGCATTTTGGGTCAAATTATCGAGTGCAGACAGGATAGCTTGCAGGACGTCCAATTCCGCTGGAATTTGATTCAAAATATCATCCCACGTGGGATAAAATCCTTTGTAAAAGTCACGGATTTGCCCGTCTGAAACATTAGTCGTTTCGCGCGGCAAGAAATCAGGTCTAACCAGTGTGACATTTTCAAACAAGGCGGCATATCCAGGCGCCTTCGCAGCGTCACTCTTGAGTACAGCGAGCTGTGGGATGCTCTCCGTAGCGAGATCCCAGGCTGAGATTGGTTTTTTGAAGTTGGAGTTTAGCCAATTTGTAAAATCCAGTAGAGTTCCACTGATATGAAAAATATTATAAGAGGCTAAATCTATTCTTTGAATCTCTGACGCATTCGGCGTCATGACAAAACTTACTCCATTTTTCTTTCCGTTTATTTCTTTATATCTCTCAATGTGGAACTTGAGTAACGGTTCATCAAGTTTTGTTCCCACGAACAGAAAAGTATTTTCCACAAAATCTGATGCGGTCTGCTCATACCACGGCAATGCCTTGCCTGTAGCTTTAGCGTATTCCGCCGAGGAAAATATTATTCCATCACTCAGCCTGTCAATCGATCCATTTAGTTTAATATAATCCAATCGTTCAAAAACTTGATCCTGATTCTTGATGCTATCGCCTGCAATGAACGTCTCAACGTTCTGCTTTGAGCGCTGCGCCAATGCTTTGTCCAAAGCATCGTCAATGTTCAGCGTGTAGATGCGTCGCCAAGCGAACTCAGCAAGAGCCAGATACTCTGGGGAAGGACGGGCGTGCCGAAATTTGCTCTCCAAAAAATTATCTAGCCGCGACTGCAATTTTGATCTAGCTGCAGAATAAACGACTGACAAACTTTCTTGTTCGTATGGCAAGGCGGCCTCAGTGGCCAGAGCCTCCGCAAGTTGTCCGCCATCTAAGAGAGGGACGCCAGTCCGGGATTTGCAACTCTTGGAAGCACCTGCCCCAAGGAACAGTGTGAGTCGGCCTGTTGTCAGCGCAGCCTTTATGTCTTCGTTCATTTTGCTGTTCTTTGGCAGGGCGTTCGCGCATTCCGGGAGCTACGGCCCTAGCGTAATTATTGGAGTGTTCTATGATTTTGTTGCAACGTGAGAACGATGCTTCTGAGATCGTAGCATGGCAATGCTAGGGCTATGCCGAGGGCGAAGTTCTGACGCTGTAAATGCCACCAATTCTCCTGCCCGGCCGCGTATAGCAATTCTTAAGTTGGGAGAGTCCGTGCATGTCGGAGCTGAGGCGACGCGTAAGATGGTCCGTACATGTCTGCGTGATGGTTTGCAGGCGGAGCAAGCACCAACGCCTGCGATTGCTCAAATATCCGTTAGGTATCGAAAGCTGCCGTTCATCTCGTGAGTCTCTAACGGCAGAAGTGGGTCGTCCAGAGACGGTCGCCGTCCGTCGCAGTGCGGCCAACAAGCGACATCCACGCATGCAAGTAGAATCGTCAACAATCGCCTCCAGCAACTCGATGGCCGTTCCCATTTGATCAGACACGATTATGAAGTTAGCGATTGCGTATATCGAAGAACCGCCGTTCGGGTGGACGGAGGCGGATCGTATTGCCACTGGTGCCGACATTGAACTGGCCGACACGGTTCTTCGGGCCATCGGCGCCAGCCAGATCGAACATCGCCTTACGACGTTCAGTGAACTGCTGCCGGGCGTCGAAGCCGGCCATTGGGATATGAACGTTCCGCTGTTCGTTACGCCCGAACGCACGAATCTGGTGGCGTTCAGCGTGCCCGTATGGGCCATGGGGGACGGGTTTCTGGTTCGGGCCGGGAATCCGAAGTTGCTCAACAGCTATGCATCACTCGCCAAACGACACGATGCGCGCCTTGGAATCATTGCCGGGCAGGTGCAGCATGAATCTGCGAGAGCGTCAGGCGTAAGTGAGGACCAGATAGCCATCTTCGAACACCAGACGGATGCTATAGAAGCAGTTCGCTCGGGGGAGATCGATGCGTATGCAAGCACCGCCTTGGGCAATCGCATCTTGGCAGATAGTATCGGCCGTTCGGTGCTAGAGGCTGTGGAGCACAAGCCGGGAACAGATGGCCAGCAACAAAAGCTCCCGTTCGGAGCGTTCTCGTTTAACAGAAGAAACAGCGATCTGCTCAATGCGGTAAACGCGCAGCTTCGTTCATATTTGGGCTCACCTGACCATCGCGCTCGCATGGCGAAATTCGGCATCACACGCAACGAAATCGACCCTGTACTCGCCCGTTAAGTGTGGGGCGAGCTTCGGCCAACTTCGGTCCTTGGACATCGGCTCTTGCATCGTCGACAATCGGTATCTTGACGGAGATACCAGCCGGAACTCATTCTTGATGCTGTATTCGAACCAGGACGATCAATGTTGTTATGGAGAGTGCATGAACGCGAAGGTCGATGAACTTGCCAGGAAGCTCGTACGAAATTTTAACGACATTGAGAAGACGGCGGAAGTTCGTTTGCCTCTATATGAGACGCTCACCGCGAGGCTCGGAACGGATACCGCAGCGAAACACCTCGGCGCATCAGTTGATATTGTCGCTGCTGGAAAACGCTCGTGTCCGTATCACTTTCACCACGCACAAGAGGAAATGTTCGTTATCCTCGAAGGGGATGGAACGCTGCGCGTTGCGGACGAACTGATTCCGATCAAAGCCGGTGACGTCATTTTTATTCCTCCGGGTCCGGAATATCCGCATCAGATCATCAATTCATCGAAAGCGCCGCTTAAATATCTCTCGATTGGCACACGACACGACCCGGAAGTCGTCGAATACCCGGACTCAGGGAAGTACCAGGCGATTGCTCGCGGCAATGCGGATGTACCCCTCAGCGTTGTTCAGCGAAAAGGTAACTCCCTTGACTACTGGGACGATGAGCCGTAAGTCCCTGAGCGACCGCTTTGGAGACGTTCGTTTGACCGTTGTGGGTCGAAAGCAGATATCACGCGTCACCGCCAGAATTCGGCGAGCTGATTAACAAGCACCCTCCCTTGCTTGTAACCCGCTTGAGCGGCGGCCGGACGCGTCGACAGATCCATCATGTTGACACCGAACGCGCTGAGCGAGTCGCCGTCCGGGAAGATCGTCTCAACTCTGCTGTTGCCCGCGCGGAGTTGGTCGACCTGTGCGGCAAGGTGCATGCTCCACTCCAGCGGATGCCGTGATCTGCCACCGAAGGGTGACAGCACCAGCACCCGTGCGTATCCGGCTGCCAGATCGGCATTCTCGTTGCGTCGGTAGCCGCCGTCGATGTATCGGTTGTCGCCGATGCGGTAGGGAGGGACACCGAAGCCGTTCGAAGTGCTAGCGGCGACGGCGTCCACGAGGTCGACTCCGCTGTGGCGGTCGAACACGACCGGTTCGCCGGTATGGGCATCGACCGCAGTGATGAGCAACGGCCGTTCCGGCCAACGCTGACTGGGCAGCCGAGCGGCGACGACAGCACACCACCGCGTTTGCCCGGAGCCGTCCGACGCCGCGTCCATTTCGAGCGCCGCCGCACCCATTCTGCGGCGCATGTCGGCCGCGTTCTCAGCGGCCGCGATGATTCGGCTCGTTATTTCCATATGGTTCGCCGCAGGCCCAATGGGGACGCGTCCAGCCTCGGGCCCGCCTGGACCAGTCCGTTGCTGGGGCGCAGCGGAAAGGATAGCCGCCAGCAGTTCGGTCGGGATCGCGCTGGTGATCTGGGCTGCGGCCGTCGATCCAGCCGACGTCCCGATGATCAAGTCGGCCTCGGTCACATCCAACCCGGCATCGAACAGGCCGGCGACGACGCCGATCTCCCAGGCATTGCCGGCCGATCCACCACCATGGAGGACCAACGCTCGCTCACGTCTGATTACCATGCCATCCCCTGTATGGATTGATCCGATCATCTCGATGATTTTTGCATGCTGGTCAAGAATATCCGCGTTCACTGCTCCTGATCCGATGATTTCGGTCGTGCGAGATTGATTGATCACGCTATCGATTGCGAGTAGCGTCGAGAGGTTCGGAGATCGGAACGCCGGACCCGGAATACCAGGGTGAGCGTCACCTTCGAGATCGGCTCAATTGCAGGCCACACGGCGTATTTTTACTTGCAGGGTGGAACGTATGCCACAAGAGCGACAGAACTGCACCGGTCCGCAGCTAGGAACGTGGAAGCTGGAGTCCTTCACGACTGAAGACGTAGCCACCGGCCAGAAGACCGATTTGTTTGGCGCCCACCCAAGCGGCTATCTCAACTATGGTCCCGACGGCCGAATGTACGCGATTCTGATCAAGGATGAGCGAAAGGCGCCAGCCGATCTGGTTCCAACCGACACCGAGAGCGTCGATCTCTACAGCGGGCTTTGCTCATACGCTGGGACCTACAGCATAGAAGACGATCGGGTTAGTCATCATATTGATGCTTCGTGGAATGAGTCCTGGACCGGGACGACCCAGGTGCGTCAGTTCAAGATCGACGGCAAGTACCTATACATCAAGACCCTGCCCTCCAGGAACCCAGTAACCGGCAGAGAAAGCACTTCGATGTTGGTCTGGACTAAAGTCGAGTAGCGTGGCCGAAGCTGTGCGTTCTTAACCGACACTGGACAAAGAGGGAGCAACGGCGTCTGCCAAATACGCGCCAGATAGTGCCATCGGTAATCAAGCAAGATGCCTGTGTTGAGCACTGTAATGCTCGCCATAGCTCGAGGATTGGCAGCGGCCAACTTTAGCGCCCGGATTACCGTGCACGAAAACGACTGCCTCGACCGCGTCGGGCGGTCCTGCCTCTACGACGCACGACCAGCAAAGCATGAAAGTTGCTGAACGGTAAGAACGCTGACAAACCGTAATTGCGCAGACACTCAGGTGCAATTCGAACGCCCCCAGGTTTGTCCAAGCAATGTGACCCTGCTATCGAGGCCGTTATGGCCGGAACGAAACGAATAGCGCACCTCACGCATGGGCCGCTCTTTCCGAGGGAGGAATCGTGCAAAAGAAAATCGTCATTCGAGCCATCGCGGGAGGCGTTTGCCTGATGGCGCTGTCCAGCGCTGCGTTCGCTCAATCGCTGGCGTATACGAATCAGCCCGTTGACGTTTATGCGGGTCCGTCCGGAGATTATCCGGTGGTCGCGCAAGTGCCGCCGAGCGCGCAGCTTACGGTGTACGGCTGCGTTTCCGATTACAGCTGGTGCGACGTCGGAGCGCCTGGACTGCGCGGCTGGATCTACGGCGAATATCTCGACTATCCGTACCAGGGTACCGAGGTGCCGATCATGACTTACGGCTTACAGATCGGACTGCCGGTCGTGGTGTTCTCGTTCGGTACTTACTGGGATCACTACTATCGCGGCCAGCCCTGGTATCACGACCGGGACCGGTGGGCGAATCATCCGCCGCCAATGCGAGGCGGTCCGGCTGTGAACCCGAGGCCTGTCATGCACGGCGGCCCGCAACCGCAGCAGCAGCCGCAGCCGCAGCCGCAACCCCAGCCCCAGCAGGGGTACGCTCATGGACCGATGCAGCCGCAGCCAGGATATCAGCGAGGACCTGCACAGCCGCCTGGACAAATGACGGGCGGTCATCAGGGACAGGCTGCCGTGCACCCGGGCGGTCCGTCCGGTGAGCGTGGCGGCGAGGCACGCGGCGGCGGCAATGAAGACCGCAATCATCCGCAGGATAACCATTAGCGACTGAACGCTTTTCGCCCGCCACCGCTTCGCGATCGCATAGCAACGCACCTCGCGCCCATGCCGCTCAATTCGACGGCTGATCGTCGGCGTGATCGTGAAGCGGGTTCGGGCTCTTTTGCATCGAGCGCAACTCGCCTGCGTCGTCGAAATGGAAGCAAGTGGATCTGTCGCGTCAGGAAAAACCGCTCAGGATCGGATAGATGATTGGCAGGACAAAGGACGTCAGAATGCCGTTCAGGCCCATCCCGAGGCCTGCAAATGCGCCGGCTTCTTCACTCATCTGCAACGCACGAGCAGTGCCGATTCCATGAGACGCCACACCCAGTGCGAAGCCACCCAGGTCATGCCTCGACACGTGAATCAGCCTCAAAACTCCGCTGCCGATCACCGCGCCCGTGATGCCGGTCATGATCACAAGGACGGCCGTCAGCGACGGCAAGCCACCGATTTTCTCGGAAATACGAATAGCAATTCCTGCCGTAACGCTCTTCGGCGCAATAGTGGCAAGTATTTGACCCGTGGCTCCCAGGAACCGTGGGATCAAAACGGCCGATAGGATGCCCGTCGCACAGCCCGCTGCAAGTGCGCCAGCCAACTGCGGGGCTAGCCGGCGCAATTTAGGCAATTGCCGGTACATCGGTATAGCAAGCGCAACGATTGCCGGTCCGAGCAAAAAATGAATGGGCTGGGCGCTTTGCATGTAGGTGACATACGACGTGTTCGATTCACGCAAGGCAAGTATCAAAAGCGCCACTGCAATTAACACGGGATTCGCGAGCGCACTTTTTCCTAGCGAACCGTGGACAGCCTGCGCGATTGCGTACGCGACGAACGTGAGGGTCAGCCAAAGAAGTGGTGTTGTTCCGAGAAACGTCCACGCGGACGCGATGTTCTGATGAGCGTTCACGGTGTATCAACCTTCTTGATGTCGACAGCCGCGGGCGCTGTGTTTCCGTCGGCATGGAGCGGCGATGCAAACGCTGTTGCCGGGGCTGCGAGCGGTGCAGCGCGCGCGGGCCATAAAGCGCACAAGCCTTGACCAACAAGCGCGGTAACGACGATTGTCAGCGCCGTACACACAACAACGGACACGGCTATCGGGAGCAGGTCACGAGCCACGCGGCCGGCAAAGACCATGATGCCGACTCCTGCTGGAACGAACAGAAGAGGCAGAAACCTGAGCATGGCAAGAGCGTCGCTCTCAATAACGGATGCAAGGCCGGGGCGCAGACTCAGTGAGGCCAACAACAGGATCATCCCTATAACCGCGCCGGGAATCGGCAGGTTCCCGGCGTAGGCTATTAATTCGCCAAGGCACTGGTAGGCGAGAAGGACAGTGAACGTCTTTATCATCGGGTCACCTTCGATTCCGACGCACACACGTTGAGCCACCAGCAGAGCACGACGAAGTGGCTTAAAGCCGTCATGCCAGAACGTGTTCACCCGTTCGCAATAGTCATCATTGCGGTGGGCAAAAAGCGTCGGGCATCCCGTGCATCTGCTCACTGCCCGCCGTAGAGCGCGTTCAGGCGATCCAGCGTGCCGTCCTGCTGGGCGCGCTGCAATTCCTGTTTGACCTCCGCGCGAGTCTTGCCATGGAGGGCGCCGCTATCGCTACTGCCCATGGACATACCGCCGACAGCGTCCGACGTCATCGCTGCGTTGCTGTCGGTGGCCGTCCTGGATGTATCGGTGTTGTCAGCCGCATAGGCGAGCGTGGTGCACAACGTCAATGCGGCAATGGGGATCAAAGTCAGAGCTTTCATCATATTCTCCAGCATGGTGCATGACATGCCCGACGCCAATCGAATCACGCGGTTTGCGCCGGGATTTCGTGCCGCTTCGAAAAGCATCAAAGGTTCTCGCAAGGACTCGGCACGCTCTTGCAATACCCGGAAGGAATTTCCTTTATTCCCGAGTCATCTTCCTTTTTTGTATCGCGACCGCTCCAGGATGGGACCGGTGCATCCATCCTGGATCTATTTTCATAGCCTGCCACTTGCCGGCGATCCTCGTGGAGTTGCCAGGTTTCGACTGCCCGCCCCGTCCACGGATTGCGGCATGCCGGCAGGTCCCACTGCACTGTATGCGTTGATCGCATACGTATGAATAAGGCGCTTTTCCTAAACGAGGCTAGGGGATTGCCTTATTCAGTGACTGGGCTCCGCTCTATTGGCTCTCGATCCATTGAATTGCAAAGCGCATCAGCTCGTTGCCGCTCCGGATATTCAACTTTTCTTTGATGTTGGCCCGGTGTGCCTCGATGGTCTTGACGCTCCGATTCAGCTTCGCGGCGATCTCGCGAGTACTGAAGCCGAGTCCGATCAGATGCAGGACTTCGAATTCCCGCACCGAAAGGCTTGCAATTGGGCCGGCCGGTGTTTTTCTGGGACCCGCAAGAGCTCGCGCCAGGTTTTCATGCATGGCGGCGCTCAAATAAATATTGCCTGCCAGCACTTCGCGGATGGCGCTCACTACATGGTCTGTGGCCTCGAGTTTCATCAGATATCCGTTTGCCCCGGCCCGTAGTGCGCGTTCGGCAAACAGGCTTTCGTCGTGCATGCTGAGGACGAGGATTGCCAAGTTTGGGTAGCGGTGACGGAGGGTCTTGACAAGATCCAGGCCGGAGTCCGATTGCAGACTGATATCCACAATGGCCATGTCGGGCTGGCAGGCCATTTCCGCCAGGGCTTCTTCGGCGCTGCCGGCCGCACAGCAAACGTGCAGATCCTCTTGCAGATTCAGCAAGTGCGTCATCCCCTCCCGGATGATGGGGTGGTCATCCACGATCAGGATTTGAGTCGCGCGGCCTGGGTTAGACGGATTCCCGTGCATGGTCTGGGCGCTCCGGTATCGGATAGCTAATGGCGACCGTAGTGCCACCAAATGCATTGCGGGTCACGGTGCAGGCGCCACCTAGAAGACTCGCCCGGTGACGCAGGTTTTGGAGCCCCAGTCCTGAGGCACGCTCCATTTGTTCAGGGCCGACGCCCACCCCGTCGTCACTGATTGAGAGCGTCTGCAAACCGCCTACGCGGTCCAGGTCGATCCAGATGTGGCGGCCTTCGCTATATTTCAGCGCGTTGTTGACTGCTTCCTGTGCCGCACGATACAGGTTGATCTGAGTAGGCTGATCCAGTAAGTCTACGTCTGGCTGAATCCGGAGCATGCAGTCTATGCCATCGAGCGTACGAGCCGTTTCGGCCAGCGCATGGAGTGCGGCTGCAAGGCCACCATATTCAATGGCGACCGGATCCAGGCCATGGGCAATCCTGCGGGTCATCAAGGACGACTGCTTGACCAATCCGACGATGTTTGCGGCGTCGGCGGCGGCTGGGTGGCCCTGTGTCTGCAGTTTCTGATTCAGCGCGGCGCAATACAGACCCAGGCTGGTCAGATGTTGCCCAAGTCCATCATGCAGTTCCCGGCCGAAGAGTCTCTGCTGCTGATCGCCGATCTGGATCAGTTCTTCTTCTAACAGACGGCGTTGCGCGATCTCCTCCTTTAGTTCGCTGTTTGTCTTCTTCAGGTCTTCGGTTCGCTCCTCTACGCGCCGTTCCAATTCGATGTAGGACGCCTGCAGCAGGCGATGCACGCGCTGTTCCTGAGCACGTGCCGCCACCAGCAGCAGTCCGGTTATCGCCACGACGTTCGCGAAGGTGCACCACCTCACGAGGCTATCCACCGGCGAATTGGCGGCGAAGGGGCCCGTGCCGTGGGTGGTACCCCAGATAGCCACAACTGAAACCATCAAGGTCGCGAGACTGGTGCCGAGGTGATCGAAGCGCAGAGCCGCCCAGATAATGAACGGAAAAATTGCCAAGGCCGCAGGATAGTAGCCGTGTCCTGCAAGTTGCGGGGCGCCGAAGATGAGATAGCTCACCCAGACGGTCGCAATGGTCATTCCGCACGCCTCTACGGCCTGCTCCGCCGAGCGGATGGGATTCGGATACACGAGCAAGCTGAGCAGGGGCGGAGCCACCACCAGAACACCCATCATGTCGCCGAGCCACCATTTCAGAAAGGCCGCGCCGTACTCGGCGACCGGCATCAAGCCCCCTGCGAATACGGCGGTCGCACCAATCAGCGCACTCACTGCCGTGCTGAGCACCGCAGCCAGGGCAATGAGGGCTAACACGTCCTTGATGCGGTCGAGGGTGATCTGGAATCGGGCTACGCGGTTCAACAGTATTGCCGCCGTCAAGGCTGCAACTATCGCGCCAACGCTAATCACAGCGGCCACTGGCAAGGGCACGCCCACCGACACGTTGGCGAGGAGGGAGCCAACGACAATTCCCGGGGCAACTTCGAAGCCCAGAGCGAGCAGTGCAACAAGGGCGATGCCACTGGAGGGCCACACCAGAGACACGGCGCCGCCCACTATCGCGTAAGCAAGTCCTACTTTTGCGCCTGCGTAGTAAGTCAATGCCACAAGCCCGGTGAGCAGGAAGAGTCTAAACCTGGAATCGCACCGAATAATGGCCATGGTTCGCCTCACCCCTCATGCGAGCGATGCCCCACACGTCCCTGCACAGCCCGCGGGCAGCAATCCTGATGAACCTGTCAATCTGGCGAATCTGATGCCGGGATTACGCGGGTCACATTCCTCATATCAAGGCTACCAAAACTACGATGAACCCACGTCAGAATTCTTCTGCACGCCTTCGCACATACGAAGGATCGTCATGGTAGTGCCGGGCGAAACGGCCATCCATTTGCGACATGGGGCCATAACACGTTAGCACACCGGACTACCGCTCAATGTTGATGGGAGTTCCCTCGCATTGCCCGCCAAAACACAGGTTTCAACTCGCGGAACGCCGTTCGGCCTCCGCCCGGGGTCTATGCTTGATTGGCGCATTCGCACTATATGACCAAGGAGGCGTGTCATGAAACCCGCGCTATGTGTCGCCGTCGTCAGTATGCTGTTCGGGGCCCAACTGGCGCACGCCGCCTGCCCCAACGACGCCGTCTTCGTCATTCTCGGTGATCAGATTCGCGGTTACTCCTTGCGCGCCAATGGAGCGACCGAGCCCTGCCAGGTCCTGCAAGGGTCGCTCACCACCCTCATGACCGCTGGCGCGACGGTGATCGACAAGAAGGACGCCTTTCACGTCGCGCAGTTTCTTACCAACAGCACGGTCGACATCTTTCGGCGGAAGGCCGAAGGCAATGAGGCACCCAGTCGGTCGTTCATGTTGACGATGACAAATGACCTGCTCAGCATCGCGGTGGATTCCCATCTCAACGACTTCGTCCTGACCGTGCGTCCCGCGGAGGCAGGAGTGCTGATCGCTCCCGCCAACAGCTCAGGACCTTTAGCCAATCCGATTCACATCACCGATCCGAATATCGTCCAGTACGTGAGCATTGCGATTGACAGCGACGACAATCTGCTGATTGCGGGCTATGACATACGGGGGGCGGCGATCATCGACACGTTTGGCACGCGTCGGAGCATGACCGCGCCGCCGCTTCTGCGCAGCCTGACGGGTAGCAAAACCGGCCTGCTGCCAGGGGCCGGACTTTTTGCAAGGAACAACATGACGATCGCGGTCGATCCGCGTACGGACGAGTTATTCGTCTACAACCAGACCGCGGACATGACGCAGATCCAGGTGAGCGTTTTCGCCGCCAAGGCGAACGGCGACGCGCCGCCGCTACGCACAATCAGCGGTCCAGCGACGGGAATCACTGGCTCTGGCCTGCCGGGAAACAAGATTGCCGTCTCCACGGACGGGCGGCTCTTTGATGCCGAGCCGAACCTGCGCATTCTCGCGTTCGCGCCGGGGGCAAGGGGCAACGTGGCGCCGTCTCAGGTGATCGAAGACTCCACCCCCGGTCCAGTCACCCTGGGCGGGATCGCGGTCCGATCGAGAGGAGGCCGGCAACATGATGAAGATGACGATGCTCAATGAAACGGACGAGATCGGAAAATCCGTTAATCAGCTAACTAGCGGGACGGTCGGAGATGTTGGTTATCGTCGTTCGCTGCAGGTGCCAACGCCAGCGCCAGCCTTGCCCCAACCTCGGCATTGTGTTTCACGAGCGCGATGTTCGTCGCCAGGCTGCGTCCGCTGGTCAGTGCCTTGATGCGGGCTAGCAGGAAGGGTGTCACGGCCTTGCCGGCAATTCCTTTCGCAGTGGCCTCGGCGAGCGCCTGCTGGGTCAGCGTGTCGATCTCTTCGACGCTCATCGCTGCCGCTTCCGGCACCGGCGTGCTCAACACCACGCCGCCCGCGAGGCCCAGGTCCCACTTGGTGCGGATGAAGCGCGCCTGCTGTGCCGCGTCGTCCAGTCTGAAGTCCGCGCGAAAGCCGCTGTCGCGTGTGTAAAACGCAGCGAAGTTGTCTTGCTCGCAACTGAGCACTGGCACGCCGTGTGTTTCCAGGTATTCCAACGTGAGCCCGATGTCCAGGACAGACTTCGCACCGGCGCAGACCACCGCCACCGACGTCTTTGCCAGTTCCTGCAGGTCGGCCGAAATGTCGAAGGTTTCCGGCGCGCCCCGGTGAACACCGCCAATGCCGCCGGTCACGAAAACCTCGATGCCGGCAAGAGCGGCACATATCATCGTGCCGGCCACTGTCGTGGCGCCAAGCCCGCCGTCGGCCAGCACGGCCGGCAAGTCGCGGCGGCTGACCTTGTGTACCTGGTCCGAGCGGCCGAGCAGTTCCAGTTCGTCGTCCGAAAGGCCGATGCGGATTCTCCCGCCGATCAAAGCGATAGTCGCGGGCTCAGCGCCCAGGTCACGGATCAAGGCCTCCACTTCGCGCGCAGTGCGAACGTTCTCCGGATAGGGCATGCCGTGAGCGATGATGGTCGATTCCAGCGCCACAAGCGGGCGGCCGGCGGCCCGTGCAGCGGCTACAGGTGCGCTGTAGGTCAACCACGAGTGTGCAAGGTCCGCAACCATGTCGACGTATCCGGTGATGTGATTCGCTTAAGTATGCAACACAAGGCTGGTCCACGGGTCGCGCGAAGCGCGACGTTGCCTGGGGCGGAATGCGCCTCGCTCTTCGTGTATAAAGGAGGAAGCCTGTACTACGTGAGCCCGCCGTGCCCGAAACCCCGCCGTCAACCACGAACTCAAGCGCGGAAGGTCCGAACCCGTCCTTGCCGCGAATCATCAAGCCGTTGGCCATCGGCGGCGCCATTGTGCTGTTGCTCGGCATTGCGCTGCTGATCTTCAAACCGTTCCACAAGAGCCCGGACGAACGGGCGCTGAGCGAACTGGGATTCATCAAAGCCACCTGCAACAACAGCGACGCGTCGACAACCACACCCGACTCGGAATGCCTGGCGTTGCGGGCGAAACCGACAATGACGGCATCTCAGGTCGCGGCCGCTTTGCCACATCTAAAGAATTCCGACCGCAAGATTGAACTGAATCTGGCAGGCACCCAGATCGATAACCTCGATTCGCTGAAGGAACTGGACGATCTGGAATCGCTTGACCTGACGGACACGCCCGTCTGGAACATCGACGCCCTGAAGGACATGCATTCGCTGAAAAGGCTCGTGCTCCATCGCACCGAAGTCGAAAACATCGCCGCGCTCAAAGGGCTGACCGGTCTGCAATCGCTGAACCTCTGGGATACTCGTGTCTCGAATCTCGACGCGCTCAAGAACCTGCGCGATCTGCGAGACCTCGACCTGCGCGATACTCAGGTTCGCGATCTCAATCCGCTCGAAGATTTGCCGCATCTGGAAACGCTCAAACTCGGGGGTGCGAGGAACGTCCGGAACGTCGACGCGCTCAGCCAGGTCGCGTCCTTGCAGACGCTCGACCTCAACGAAACCCAGGTCGACAGCATCAGTGCGTTGAAAAAGCTCTCCGGTCTGCAAGCGCTCTATCTGGCGAACACGCCGCTGCGCGACATCGACGGACTAAAAGGAATGTCCTCGCTCAGGACGCTCGTGCTGGACGGCTCGAAGGTCGATGATATCGACGCGGCGCAGGGCATGCTCCAGCTGAACACACTGGTGCTCGCTCGCACGCAAGTGACGAACATCGATGCATTGAAGGGGCTCACCGGTCTGCAAAGGCTCAATCTCGCCGACACCCGGGTGGAGAACATCGAGGCGCTGACAGACCTGAAAAGCCTGCGGATGCTCAATCTCTTTCGCACCAGGGTTCGAAACATCGATCCCCTGCGAGGTTTGACCAGTTTGCAGGAACTCTACCTTGCGAACACCCCTGTCGAAGACGTCGACTCGCTGAAAGGGCTCACTGGTCTACGAGAGCTCGTTCTGTATGGCACTCAGGCCAGGAACGTCGACGATCTCAAAGCGGCGCTTCCAAAAACGCGAATCGTGTGGTGATCATTCGACAGTTTCTCAACACGCGCGCGAGACCGACATCAGCCATCGTGGCGCCCGTGCCGCATCAAACCCGTAAGGCAACGGAAGCAAATCGGCATCGATATCTTCGCCATCTTCCTTGCGTATAACGTTTCTTCTACGGTTAAATAAACCCACCTTAGCGCGTTGATTTCAATGCGCTAAGGCACAGTGCATTTCTTCCAAAAAAGGCAACCGGAGGCCCGCTCTAACCAGCGGGCTTTTGGCTTTCTTACGCCCGCTAAAAGTAGTCATACCTACTCAATATCTGAATCGGCTGCGTGCTAAATCCTTACCAAATTTCAGAGGTCACATTCGACAGAACAGATCGCAAATAGCACGGACGTACGCATAGAATCACCACTGCCTACCAGTAAAAACAGTAAAGACAGAGGAGATAAGATGAAGCAGACAAAGGCATTCGGCGTGGCTGCCGCATTGTTCGTGTGTACGGCCGCCCACGCGCAGAGCGCCGGCGATATTGTTGCAGGCTTCGGCTGGTTTCATCTGGCGCCGCAGGACTCGAGCAAACCGCTGACGGTAAACGCACTTGGCACGAGCGTAACCGAAACCGGCACGGGCGCGACAGTGGATGATTCGGACACCTTCGGTCTGACGGCCACCTATTTCATCACCGACCACATTGCCACGACCGCCGTGCTCGGCGTACCGCCGAAGTTTCATTTAACCGGCACCGGATCGCTCTCCGCGCTTGGGCAGATCGGCTCCGCTTACGAATGGAGCCCGACGCTGCTCCTGAAGTATTACTTCAACGATGCAAAGAGTCACTTCCGTCCTTACGTTGGCGCGGGCGCATCGTACGTGTGGTATAGCGGAGTTAAATTGAGCTCAGCGGTATCGAGCGGCAGTTTTTTGTATTCGCAAACCTATGGCACCGCGTTGGAAGGGACGACAACCGCGAAGTTGAGCAACTCGTTTGCGCCGGTCATCAATGCCGGCTTTGCCTATAACATCGACAAGCACTGGTCGGTCGATGTCTCGCTGTCGTATATGCAGTTGTCGACGCGTGCCACGCTGACTACCCAGTCCAAGGTAGGAACGGTGACCAGTAGCACGAAGCTCAAACTTAACCCGATCATTTCTTATGTTTCCATCGGGTATCGTTTCTAACCGGGCTCCGCATTGCGCCGATGCAATGCGGAAACCAGCGTGATAAGTGTCGTCAACCAGCCGTTAGTCAATGACGTTCACTTCAACGGCTTTTGGATCGGTCAGCTCGAATGTACGAATCCGGCCGGCGCGGACGTCGAGCACCAGCCGGTCTATCCATTCGATTTCGAGCATTTCCCTTTCGACGTTGTCGCTCGCGGCAGTCGCAATCTTTCCCTGCCAGCCACGGCGGTGATATAGCAACATAATCACGGCGCTGCCGCGCCGCATAAAGAACCGTTCCATTCTCCGCGTCCGTCAGTCTTGAATGCCCGTTTCTCAATTCCGGACAGACCATAGCACGCTGGTATCGCCGACTGCGGAGCCGCAAAGAACGTGAAAGAAATTGATGCTTGAGCGGAGGCGGTCAATGCACCGCCTCCGCTCAGCGTAGTGACGCCGTTGCCGCTTAAACCTGCAACGCGCGTAAATCAACGCTCCACTTTCGACATAACCGCCGTCGTTGGGTCATACCGATAACCCTTCTGCGAAAGCCGCTCGGTCATCGTCGCCCCGATCAGCTTTTGCTGCGTGTCCCGGGATACCAACTCACTATCGGGCTTGAGCCGCTCGAGTTCAGATGAGAGCTTTCGGATGAGCGCCACTTCTCCTGTGCTGCGCGAGTCGATGAACAAAAGCTTTTCGTTTGCGGAAGCGAGTCGGTCTTTCAGGTCCTTGGCATGCTCGACCCACTGCTCGGCAATCGTGCGCAGTTCGTTAAAAGCCTTCTCATGCGCTTTGGCCTGAGCCGATATCTGCCGTTGTAACTCGGCGACTTCTTCCGCCTTCGCAGAGTCGCCCGCTTGAAGGGCAAGTTGATGGCTGCGTCGCGCTTCTTCGGCGCGCGCCTTCTCGGCTTCTCCAAGGCGCTGCGCCAATGTCGCCGCATGCTGTTCGGCGGCCTCTGCCCGCTCCTTCACGCTAGACGCATCCTGCGAAACCTGGGCCAGTTCAGCCATCGCAGCCGCTTTCGCCTCGGTCACGGCGCTGACCTGCTCCCGCGCCGCCTCCAGTTCCCGGGTGACGCGTTGGAGTTCGTCGTGTTGAATCGACGCCGCCCCGCTCCGCTCGGCGTTTGTCCGCCGCTCTGCTTCGAGCGCGATTCGCGCTTCCTCGAGTTCCCGGGCGACGCGTTGCAGTTCGTTACGTTGACCCGACGCTTCCTCGCTCCGCGCTGCGCTTGTCTGGCGCTCGGCTGCGAGTGCATTGCGTGCCTCATTGAGTTCAGCCTCGATCGCGGCGACCCGCGCAAGGCTCTCACTCACCTGTGCCGTAGCAGCTTCTGCGCGCGATGAAGCCGCACTGGATTCCTGCGACCAGCGTTCCGCTTCGGCAGACTTCGCCTGCTCGGATTCTGCGAGCCGCTGCTGCAACGTCACCGCATGCTGCTCTGCGAACTCTGCCCGCTCCTTCGCGGCAGACGCGTCGTGCGAAACCTGAACCAGTTCAGCGGTCGCGACCGCATTCGCCTCAGTCATGACGCTGACCCGCTGTCGCGCTGCCTCGAGTTCATGGGTGACGCGCTGCAGTTCGTTGAACTGACCGGACGCTTCCTCGCTCCGCGCTGCGCTTGTCTGGCGCTCGGCTGCGAGTGCAGTGCGTGCCTCATTGAGTTCAGTCTCGATCGCGGCGACCCGCGCGAGGCTCTCGTTCGCGTGCGCCGTAGCAGCTTCCGCACGCGACGAATGCGCGCTGGATTCCTGCGCCCATCGCTCAGCTTCGGACGACTTCGCCTGCTCGACTTCCGCGAGGTGCTGCTGCAACGTCGCCGCATGCTGTTCCGCGAACTCTGCCCGCTCCTTCGCGGCAGATGCATCCTGCGAGACCCGCGCCAGTTCATCCCTCGCGACAGACGCGTCGTGCGAAACCTGGGCCAGCTCAGCGCTCACAGCCGCCTGTACCGCACTCATCGCGCTGACCTGCTCCCGCGCCGCCTCCAGTTCCCGTCCAACGCGCTGCAATTCGTCGAACTGAATCAACGCTTCCTCGCTCCGCGCCGCGCTTGTCTGACGCTCTGCGTCGAGCGCAAAGCGCGCTTCATCCCGCTCAGCCTCCAGTCCAGCAACCCGCGCGAGACCCTCGTTCAGCTGCGCCGTGGCCGCTTCGGCGCGCGCCGAAGCCTCGCCAGCCTCCTGCAACGCTCTATCCGCCTCAGCCGACTTCGCCTGACAGTCGTAGCCCATCGAGATCACGTCCTGCCGCGCCTCGTCGAGCTCCTGCTTCATCTGTGTGATCTGATCGTTGTGACTGGCAGCAGCAGCGGCCAACCCCTCACGCGCGTGACGTTCCTGGTCGAGTTCCGCCTTCGTGTGTTCCAGCGCGGCCTCTTCCAGAGACACACGTTGCGCCAGTTCTTCCGCGCGAGCCTCGGCAGCCTCAGCGCGCCCCATCGCGGCCGCGAGTTCTGCCGTGAGACGCGTGGACGTATCCTCGGCTGTGCTCAGCGCGCTCGTCAGCACACCATGCCGCTCACGGCCGGCTTCGACTTCCGCCGCCGTCTTCTGATACTCGGCAAGCGCCTCGTCCCGTTCCGTGCGGGCAGCGTCGAGGTGCTGGTGCACGGCGCTCAGGTGCTGACTGACCGCCCGGTCAGCTTCGCCCTGGGCGGCCATCCAGAGCCGCTCAGCGGCGCTCGTCATGGTTTCGGCAATGTGCTCCGGCAACCCGGCCTGGACCTGCACGTGGGGCGTGAGGGGCTGTCGCGCTTCGCGCCAGCGCTGCAAAGCTGCCGCAACGGCAACGATCGAACTGCCAGGAATCTCCGGCCAAATGGTCACCGGAGACACCTTCCGGCCCTCTTCGACCATGCGATCTGCGATTCCGGCGACGAGTTCGTCCGTGATTGTGTCTGCGTCCGTAGACATAAGCGCCTCAAAGCTCATTTTGGCCTGACGAAAAATTGAGTCCCCAATACGTTACTCCAACCCGGCACTATTCCCGATGAAAGGATTGCAGGTTGGCTCATACCGCGCGATTCGCCGTTCACTGAAAAAGTGGCGACGCGATGACCGACGTCATCCGCGCAGTAAAGCGTGAGATCGATATTATGGGCGATATCAAGGTGCCATCGGGCGAGCTAACGCGAGGCATCGAACTGGCCAATGTTTAAGGCGGTTTAAGGCGAACCCGCAGTCTTTCCCTATTCCTTATTCGCCGGGATGCAGCCCGGCGTATTCCCGTTTGCTGGTTGTCGGCGGCGCCACCAATGACGATGGTGTGCTCATTGATGGCGCCTCCCGCACTTACTTGCCCTGAATCAGACGACCCAACGGGGCGAGCGGACCGACGTGCATGAACTCGTACTGCGCATGCCCGCCGGACGTGAGCGGCAGCGCTTCTATCGCCGCCTTCGCTTCTCCGATCGATTCAACATCCATCAGGAAGATGACGCCGGGCTTATCCTGGCGCATCCAGAACTGCTCGATCTTGCCGTCGAGATAGAGCTTGAGCGTGGCAGGCACCTCGACCGGAAAGATCTGCGCCTTCTCTTCGTCGGAGAGCGGCTTGACGATGGACGCAACGGCTAAAACTTTCATGAGTGCACTCCTTGTGCGATGGTTGTTCCGGGATAAACGGTCTGAGTATCGGCTCTGCGTTCGGAAAACCGAAAAGTCGCAAATGATGATCTTTATGTCATTCACGCCACAGGCCCGACGAAAAAAGTGTAGTCTTTCGACTATCGGAACGGTACAGTCGCAAACGACAACTTTAGGGTCATTCACGCCATGAGAATTTTCATACTCGCGCTCGACGGTGTCTTCGATACGGGGCTGACCGTGCTGCTTGACGCGCTGGGGCTCGCAAACAAATTTGCGGCCGCGCAGATGGGAGGAGCGCTCTCTTTCGAGGTGTCGATCGTTGGTGTGAGAAAGAAAGTCAAGTCCGGGCAAGGATTTGCCATACCCGTACAGGCGATAGCGCCGGATTCGAAGCCGGACTGGGTGATCGTTCCCGCGCTCAATACCGGAAGTCCGGAGACGTTGGTCCCGGCACTTGGCCGGCGGGATGTGAGCCAGGCAATGGAACAACTACGGAAATGGCACGCTGAGGGCGCGCATATTGCGGCTTCCTGTATCGGCACATTCCTCCTCGCGGAAGCTGGCCTTCTGGATCATGGGGAAGCCACGACGACCTGGTGGCTCGCTCCGCTATTTCGCCAGCGGTACCCGAACGTCCGGCTCGACGAGACCAGGATGCTCGTGCCGTCGGGCAGAGTCGTTACAGCCGGAGCCGCCATGGGCCATCTCGATCTCGCCCTCTGGCTAGTGCGCAAGGCCAGCCCTGAAGTGGCCGCCGTCGTTTCGCGCTATCTGCTCGCCGACTTTCGTTCCTCGCAAGCGCCCTACATCATCCCCAACCATCTGGCCCAGGCAGACCCTGTTATTCAGCGCTTCGAGCGATGGGCGCGGGACCATCTCAAGGAAGGTTTCTCGCTGGAGGCTGCAGCCGACGCGCTGGCTACGAGCCCGCGAACGTTGCAACGGCGTTGCCAGGCTGTGCTCGGGAAATCACCCCTGTCCTACTTCCAGGACCTGCGTGTCGAACGCGCGAGATCGCTGGTCCACGGCAGCGACCTTGACCTCGACGCCATCGCAGTTGAGGTCGGATACGTTGACGGCGCAACGTTGGGAACGCTCTTGCGGGATCGCTTAGGGCGGGGAGTGCGTGAGCTTCGCGCAGAGCTACGTTAGCGGCGCTTAGTTCGTGGAGTTCGGAAGAACGTCAAGCGAACGCGACGCCTATAGGCTCACAACTCCCGCGCTGCGTCACGCAGAATTTCCTGAGCGCGTTGCGCGATCGGAGATAGATAGCCCGCCCTTCGTATCAGTCCAACCTGACGCTGCAGGCCGTCGAACTGAATCGGACGCACGGCAATGTCGACCGGTAGCGGGCCAGGGTCGAAGCTGCGCGCGTTGATAAAGCTGACCAGCTGCGTAGTGGATACGATAAGAATCAACGCGGCCAGACTATTGGCCTCGGCCACAACGCGCATAGGCAGGTGGCCCTGTTTTGCAAACGCCTGCTCAATTTGCACACGCGCAAATTCCTGTCGGCTGGACGCGGCCCATTCGCAGTCCACCAGATCGTCTACCGTGACCGATTTCCGTTTGGCCAGAGGGTGCGCGGTGCTAACCATCAAGCTGTAGTGATCGTCATACAGCACCTCCTTGACCATCGATGCGTCCAATGTCTCGGGCAATGGGCAGACAGCCAGTTCCACTTCACGCTTGTCGATAGCGTCCAATAGCGTGTCGCTAAACGCTGTCGTCACACTGACGCGCGCGGCGGGCCGCTCCACCAGCAGTGTTGGGAACAGCGAGCGCAGCGCGAAACTCGTGGTGGCCGGCGTCGCGCCGATGCGCAGCAGTCCCGCGTGTCCGCCACCGATATCGCGCGCTTCCTGCACCGCGCTATCGAGCTGCATGGATACGCCCAATACCCGTGTGTGGAATATCTTGCCCGCCTCGGTCAATACCGAGCCGCGCGCGGTGCGCTCGACCAGCGTTACGCCCACCTTGCGCTCCAGCCGCTGTATGGCCTTGGTCACGGCAGGCTGAGAAATACCCAGCTGTTCGGCGGCGCGTGCCAGCGTCCCGGTACTCGCGATGGTCAGGAAGTACGTGAGGTCGCCATCAATCATGCCATTCCCTGGAGTTATGGATGTTGGCTTTTCAGTTATTGGATTTTATATCTCACTCGCTCAAATAATGAAGCTCCAATCACACAGAGAAGGAGTAGTTCCATGGGACACAATGAACAGTGCGCCGCATTCCGCCATATGCGCGAGGGTACCGAGCAGGATTGGGCGATCATCGGCAGTGAGGTTGGGCCGTTCGCCAAAGGACTACCTGGGCGCCTGCTGGACCACCTGCGTTTGCTGAATGGCGACTTTGGCGGCTTTCCTGTCGATCGCCTGACGCACAGCTTGCAGACTGCCACGCTGGCACATCGCGACAACCAGGACGAGGAATACGTGGTCTGCGCGCTGCTGCACGACATTGGCGATACGCTGGGAAGTTACAACCATGCCGACGTTGCAGCCGTGCTGCTTGAACCGTTCGTCAGCGCGGAAAATCACTGGATGATCAAGCACCATGGGATCTTCCAGGGGTATTACTTCTTTCACCACATGGGCATGGACCGCAATCTGCGCGATCAGTACCGCGACGTGCCGGAGTTGTTCAAACGTACCGCGCATTTCTGCGAGAAATATGACGCGGCGGCCTTCGATCCGGATGCGGAAACACTGCCGCTAGCGTTCTTCGAACCGATGGTGCGGCGAGTGTTTGCCGAGCCGAAGCGAACCTTGTACAAAGCCGCATTCGAGAAAATCGGCTAAGTGTCTGCAACAGCCGATCACCCCCCCGACAGCAACGCCCCCGCCCCAGGCACGATCGGCTCGAGCTCAAGATGATCTAGCATGCGCCGAACGGTGCATACGGCAGTCGAGACAGTACGGATTCCCAGTATGTCTTCAATGCGCTGAATCGCCGGCAATGAAGGCATCTGGACGCAAGCGGACGCCACCACTACGTCCGCGCCTTCCGTGTTCAGGCCGCGCACGTCGTCAACTAATTGCATCGGGTCGCGCAGACCGACTTCAAGGTTGTCGGGAATCTCAAAGCAGAGGGAATCGATGACCTCAATGCCTTCGTTCTCGATATAAGCGACAACAAGGTCAGTCAAGGGCCGCATGTACGGCGCCATCAGCGAAATCCGGCGAGCGCCCATGATCTTCAGACCTTCTACCAACGCGCCCGCGGAGGTCATGACGGGCGCAAGGCAATGATTGGCCCGCGCAACTTCCAGCAGTTCGCGTTCGGTTTGCCGATGATATCCAGGCCCCATCGCCATGATCGCGACCAGGCACGCCGTACTCATGACATCGACACGAGCGTCGGCGAGTTCCGCCGCACAGCGCAGGCCTTCTTTGTTCATTGCAACCAATTCTTCTTTCGTGACCTTATGCATTCTCATCCGGCTCGAATGGAACGTGAACCGTTCGGGACGGATCGCTTCACGGGCACGCAACATGGCGGGAATTTCAGTTTCCATGGTCGTATTCGAGCTTGGAACGATCTGTCCAATACGAAAACTTTGAGGCATTTTTCTCTCCAAAATAGAATTAGGTATCCAGATTTCTGAACTGACTCAGTCCGGCATGCCTGTGCCACGCGTTTCCGGCAAAAACCACGGAACCACGATACCGAGCAGATACACCGAGCCGAGTGCCAACGCGGCTTGAGACACACCACCAAACGATTTGATCATGCTGCCCGCGATGATCGGGAACACCCACGCGATCAGACGCGCCGCATTGAATACGAAGCTAATCGCGGTGGAACGCACGCTGGAACCAAAGAGTTCGCATGGGTAGATCGCCATCCAGACATAGGCACAGCCCAGCGTGAAGAAACCATTGATCGGCGCCACGACCATCATCGCTTCGACGCTCGTCGTCAGCTTGTACGTGACGATCGTTGTGAGCAGCGCGCCGACGAAAGTGAGTGACAGGAACGCTCGCCGGCCGATTGCATCCACCACAAAGCCTGCGACCATGTAGGCCACAATCGCGCCGATGGTGTAGACAATCGATACCTTCGAGCCCCACGACAAGGCATCGGGAATGCCTTCGGCTTTAGCAAGCGCCACGGTAAACGTCGGCAGCCAACTGGAAATGGCCCACCAGCCGACAGTCGTGACAATCGACAGCACGAGCAGAAGCAGCGTGCGTCGCAACGCTTCAGGTTCGCTGAACAGTTGCGTGAGCGTGAACGGACGCTTGTCGGATGCAGGCGCATCACCCGCAACCGGCCGCGTGCTCGTTGTGCTCGTTGTGCTCGTCGCGCTCCAGCGTTTTTCGCGCACCGCGCGTTGCCATTTCTCCGACTCGTTGACCCCGCGGCGGATGTACAGCACGAATAGCGCCGGCACTGCGCCAAGCACGAACATCAACCGCCAGGTTTCGGCGCCGAGTGGATGCGCCGACGAAAGCGCGTACCACACAACCGCCGCGATCAACGTGCCCCAGCCGAAACCCGACTGCAGGAAACCCGCTCCTTTCGCGCGCGCCCGCTCGGGCCAGGTTTCCGACAGCAACGCGACGCCTGTGCTCCATTCGCTGCCCATCGCGAGGCCAGTCAGGAAACGCAGCCCGCACAATACCCAGAAGGTTTGCGAGAACGCGGTCAAACCCGAAAACACCGCATAGAGGAAGACGGACCAGAGCATCATCCGCTTGCGTCCGACATAGTCCGCGAGAATCCCGCCGATCAGACCGCCCGCCCCCCAGCCAAGCAACGTAATACCGATGACCAGACCCGCGTATGTCGTGGGAGACGCGGCTTGTGCCGGCGAGAGCACCGAATGCAGCATCGGCCCAAGCACAACAACGAGTGCCAGCGCCTCATAGCCGTCGAAGATCCAACCGAGAAAGCTGGCCTTCAGCACACGCCAGTGCATTGCCGTGAGCCCCTCGTACCAACGCGTTCGAGCGCTCAAGGCAAGGTGTTTGTGTTCCATCTTTCGTCTCCTTCATGTTTTCAACCGACTATTCCTGCGTGCCGGCCGTCCGCCGGCTTGTGCTTCCTAAAGGGCTAATGGGCCGGCGTCCAGGACAAGCGCGCCGCCTCGACATAGAATCGCGAAGCACAGTGCCCGGTCTCGCGCCTCGACCGATCGTCCTGCGAGGATTGAGCCCTATGGAACATAGGATGCCGGTCACGAGGCGGATTGAAAACTTCTCAATGTTCAGCAGAGGCATCGCCAACCGCGATGGGTGCGAGGCGCCCGGATAGCCAACCCGAAGGAGTAAGGATGCGTGTTTCAACAGATCGGCCGTTGCGCCTCGACATGGAGTCCCTGCGCATTTTTGTGGCGGTCATCGAGGAAGGCAGCATTGCCGCGGCGGCAGCCCGCACGCATATCGTGGCGTCGGCGGTCAGTAAGCGCGTATCGGATCTCGAAGAGGACGCCGGCACGCCGCTGTTGTATCGGCACAGCCGCGGTGTGCAACCCACGCCGGCTGGCGAGGCGCTCTATCATCACGCGAAGCGGCTGAGCGAGCACTTGCAGCAAATTTCGGACGAATTGTCTGAGTATTCCGCGGGGTTGAGGGGCCATACCCGGATTTATGTGAACTTTACGGCCATGGTTCAGTATCTGCCGGGTGTGCTGCGCACCTTCCTGCGCACCAATCCGAAGGTGCGGATCGATATGGCCGAGAAGTCGAGCGATGAAGTCGTGCAGGCAATCGCAAGCGGCGTCGCCGATCTCGGCATCTGCGCGGCTACCAGGGATGCGCTCGGCGATCTGCAGTGGCGTCCATACAGCGTCGACAAGCTGGTCGTGATCGTGCCGTCGGATCATCGGCTCGCCGAGCGCGCGAGCGTGACCTTCGCAGAAGTTCTCGAGGACGACTTCGTCAGCATGCCGTACGGCACGTCCATTTCCAAGTTGTGTCGCGCCGCCGCTGAGCGTGCCGGCATGCGGCTTCGCGTGCGTATCGAGGTGACCAGCTTCGAGGGCGTGCGCAACATGGTCAGCGCGGGTCTCGGCATTGGCGTGCTCCCCAAAGGAAGCGTGACGCCTTATATGCAGTCGGTGCCATTTCGCGTTGTTGAGCTTGATGAACCGTGGTCGCAGCGGCCGCTGGTGATCATCGCCCGCAACTTTGAGACGCTGCCGCTGCCTGCCCGCATGCTGGTCGACCACCTCGACAAGCACCGGGGCAACGAGTCATGAAGATTGTCACAGGTCGATAGTGAGCCATCGCGGCTCGCGATGGGTGGCGTCGTTACTTATTGATTTACGTGACGAGCCGGGATTCTTAGCATTCGGTTAGCAACAACGTCTACAACTCATGGAGCGCGCAACATGAACCCCAAACTCCCGATCAAGGTCGCCGTCCTCGACGACTATCAGAACGTCGCGCTGAGCGTGGCCGACTGGTCGCCGCTTAAGGACCTGGCAGACGTGACGGTGTTCAACGATCACGTCGCCGATATCGGGAGCCTAATTCAACGCTTGCAACCATTCGACGTCGTATGCGTCATGCGAGAACGCACACCACTGTCCCGCGTGGTTATTGAAAGCCTGCCGAACCTGAAACTGATTGCTTCGACCGGCGCGGGGAATGTGTCGATCGATCAGGAGGCGGCTGCGGAGCGCGGCATCGAAATTCGTCATACGGGCTATTCGTCCACGCCGACGATCGAGATGACGTGGGCGCTGATTCTCGCGATGGCCCGCAATATTCCGCTCGAGACTCAATCAGTGCGTGAGGGAGGCTGGCAGCTTTCGCTTGGCGAACAACTCGCGGGCAAGACACTCGGATTGCTTGGCCTTGGCCATATCGGCTCGGCTGTGGGCATCATCGGCCGGGCATTCAGAATGAACGTCATCGCGTGGAGTGAGAACCTTACCGAGGAGCGCGCTGCGGAAAAAGGCGTGCAGCGAGTCAGCAAAGACGCGCTGTTCTCCACTTCCGATTTCCTGTCGATTCACTTGCGGTTTAGCGAGCGAACCCGAGCTTTGGTCGGCGCGACAGAACTCGCGCAGATGAAACCTACCAGCCGGCTCATCAATACGTCGCGAGGAGCGATCGTCGACAATGCCGCCCTGCTTCGGGCACTCACCACCGGTCAGATTGCGGGCGCCGCGCTGGACGTGTACGACGTCGAGCCGCTCGAGAATCCGCACCCGCTGCGCGAATTGCCTAACGTGCTCGCGACACCTCATATCGGCTATGTCTCGAAGGAGTTGTATCGCACCTTCTATGGCGATACGGTGCAGAACATCGTTAAGTGGCTTGATGAAACCGGACGTTCTGCGTAAGGGTAGCGCTCAGGGCGGCCGTGTATCTGCCACGGCGTGCTCATGCTCGTCCGCGCGCGCAATATCGAGCGTGCCTTGGTGGAATGCCGCAAGCGACTCACGGTGCGTGACACTAACAATCGCCGCGTTCGGCAATCGCTCGGTCAACAGGCGATACAGATAGGCCTCACTCGCGGTATCGAGCGCACTCGTTGCTTCGTCGAGAAACACATAGTCAGGCTTGTGCATCAGCACACGTGCGACTGCTAGCCGCTGTTGCTCACCGGGAGAAAGAATGCGCCACCAATGGTGGGATTCGTGCAATCGGTCGACGTAGCCCTCAAGCCGGCACAGACGCAGCGCCTCGTAACATTCCTCATCGCTGAAGTGGGTAGCCGCTGTGGGATAAGCGAGCCCGGTCTTCAAGCTGCCAACCGGCAGGTAACTCTGCTGCGGGACGAACATCATGCGCGCGTTCACAGGCGCATCGATCGAACCGTTTCCAAACGGCCAGAGACCCGCCAACGCGCGCAACAGCGTGCTCTTGCCCGCGCCGGAAGGCCCACGCACGAGCCAGCGCGAACCGGGCTTGACGGCAATGTCGCGCACGCTCGCGAGCGTTTCGCCGTTAGGCAGCGCGAGCGTCAGGTTATGCGTGGCGAGCTGGTTCTCGTCGACGTAATGCAGATTGATGCCGCCATGCTCGGTGGCGGGCGACACAGACTCCTTCAGATGAGGTAGCTGCATGACGCGCTTGAATTCGCGCAGACGGTTAACGGTTGCGCGCCATTGGACGAGCGTGTCGTAATTGTTGATGAACCACGAAAGCGAATCGCTAACTGAACTGAATGCGTCGCCGATTTGCATCAGTGTCCCGAAACTCATCAAACCTGCGAAGTAACGCGGCGACGCCACGACGATCGGAAATATCTCGGCGATCTGAGCGTAGAAATTGAGCACGAAGCTATAGCGCCGCGTGTACTTCATCACGCGCCACCAGTTCTCACGGATCCGGCCGAACAGGTCATGGGCGGTCGACTCCTCGACACGCATGCCGTCATAGAACGCAATCTGCTCCGCGTTTTCGCGCAGACGGATCAGCCCAAACCGGAAATCCGCTTCGACGCGCTGCAACTGGTAATTGATCGACACCAACGGATGACCGACCTTGTTGGTCAGAAGTGAGCCGACAATCGCATAGACGATGGCCGCCCACAGCATATAGCCCGGAATCTGGACGGGGGTGCCGCCAATCTCGATTGCCAGCACGCCCGCCGTGCTCCATAGAACGGTCGAGAACCAGACGAGTGTTTCGAGCGTCGAGAGCAGATCGAGTGTGAGCGAAAGTGTGGTGTTGGCGAATGACGCGAGGTCGACAGCGACCCGCTGGTCAGGGTTGTCGGCGAGACGGTCGCGCTCGATGCGATAGAAGGTGCCGTCGCCCAGCCATTCCTGCAGATAGCGTGTGGTCAGCCACTGGCGCCATCGGAAGCCAAGCATCTGGCGTAGATAGCGGTTATAGACGGAGATCCCGACGAACGCGAACGCAAGCGCGCTGAAAAGCAGCATCAGCTGCGGGAATTCATGGACTTTTCTGCCTTCCAGTGCGTTGTAGAAATCACGATTCCACGTATTCAGGCGGGCATTGATGCCGACCAGAACCAGGTCCATGACGATGATCGTGATCAGCAGACCCCACGCGGTCTTGCGCTCCTCAGAGACCCAGTACGGTCTGATGAGGCTCCAGGCTGAGACACGGTCCGCTTGCCCGGACGCGGGGCCGGAAGATTGGTCGCTCATGAACGCCCCTTAACGCGCCGTGAATGCGGATCGAGTGCACCTGACGAACTGTGTGACGCATCATGACGGTTGACCCGCTCCAGAACCTCCGGGTGCTGTTGCCGGCGCAGTCAGGTCTTCGTCTGAGTGCCGGAATGCCGTCCCCTTGCCACCCGGCAGCCCGCTTGATTCGACAACGTCAACCCTCAGACTTCCTTGATTGTTCCAATACGCCCAGGAGGCGTCGTTGGCAAAGCAATACAGGTAACCCGAGTAAGGAGCCTTGATCTCCATCTCTCGGCCGATTCTGAAGTAGAAGGGTTGAGGTGACACGCCTGCTTCGCTTGCCTCCCCTGGGTATGAGATTGCACCGCAGAGTTCGAACCAGTTCGCTCCCCTAACCCGCCTGGACCACTCGAACAGGCGTTGCCTCCAGTTACCTGGCGTGCCCTCTGCGCCCGATGCGATGTCTCCATTCAGCCATGTTTGGCCTTCAGGCACCTTGAACCGGTAGCTCACCCCCTCCTTCATGAAAATCCCGGTCCAGTTCCACAATGTGCTGGCGAAAACCCGCACCTGGACCCCGGCCGCAGGCTCTATGTTCGGTCGATAGGGAGCCTGAAAAATCGGCGGATTGGCCTGCCGTGCCAAGGCCAGATCCGATATCGATTCGGAGCATATTCGCGAATCCTTCGCCAGATAAGGAAAGGACCGGGGACGAAAACCGATCTTCCTGTAAAAGCCTGTGAGTGAGTTGTGAAGGACGCCATGTACCGCGGATGGCGACAACTGGCCTGCATCGGCTATCTGGTCCAACATCTTCGGTTCAAACACCGCACCGCATTGCGCAGCCTCGGCAATCATCCATTTGAGCGTGGCATCGGAAAGCCCGGTCTCCTTGTAACCGCCCCCAACGTCCGCGTGCACGCCAGGGAACCACACTTGCGTCACGCGTGCCGGGTCGCAACCATCGGCGTCCGTCCACAGCGTTGGAAAGAAAGTGTTCCGCTGCTCATCAATGGCAAGAGCTTGTACCGCGCGTTCAACTTCCGGCGAAAGCCTCGTGTCATGAAATTCGAGGCGCTGTCTCCCTAAGCCGAATAAGTTCGCAATTTCAGGAATGCCGAGCGCGCCCACCGTCTCCCACACGCCCAGAAAGCGAATGGGAGGCGGTTTGCCATTCTCGATGCAGAACCGTTCCTGCAGGCGGATGTGTTCCGGCATTTCTGGATCAAGCCGGTACAGGTTCCACGCCTGTTTGACTAGCGCCCAGCTTGCCTCGCCAGGAAGTCCACAACGGTGGAGCATGCCCACCAGGCTTCGCGCCGTGAACGCGCCACGCGAAAAGCCAATGACAAAGATTTCAGAGCCTTCCTCGTAGTGGTCGGACAGCCACTTGTACGCAGTTCGAATGTCTCGGGAGAGACCCAATCCCAGCGCACCGTCCACGAGGCGACGAACCCGGCCTTCGTTAGCGCCAATGCCGACGTGGTAGTACCGAAGTTGCTCGACGCCATCCTCGCCGTGTTCACTCAGCGCGTTAAAAAAGCGAACGACATTGGTTGGAACGGGCACCCCCTGAAACTCGTCGCTATCCGAGTTCCATGTGCCGTCGCAGCAAACGAAAAGTCTCTTCATGTTTGCAGGTTCTACCTCATATTTCGACGCGCGAGCCCAACTCGATCACCCGGTTTGAATTCAGCTTGAAATAAGCCGCGGGGTTGCCGATATTGTGCGCCATCACGCTGAACAGTCGTTCGCGCCACACCGGCATGCCCTTGCCTCCGGTCGCCACCACGGTGGCATGACTGAGGAAATAGGAGACCTTCGCCGGATCGACCACCAGGCCCTTCGGCTCGCAGTCGCGCAGCGCTTGCGGCAGGCTGGCCACGTCCTTGAAGCCGTAAGTCACTAGAATGCTGTGGCAGTCGTGGCCCAGCGGCGTGATCGCCACGCGCTGCTCGCGTGGCACGTAGGGCACATCCAGGTTGGTCACGTGCACGAACAGCACACGCTCGTGCAGCACGTGGTTATGCGCCAGGTTGTTGACCAGCGCGTGCGGCACGGTGCTCGGGTCGATGGTCAGGAACGCGGCGGTGCCGGGCACGCGTATTGTTTCCTTCGCGAACAGACTGTCCAGGTACTTGCCCAGCGGCAACGCGCCGGCGTGGATGCTGGCCTCTTCGATCATGAGCGCACGGCCGCGGTGCCAGGTGGACATAACAGTGAACATGATGGCGCCCAGGAGCAACGGGAACCATCCGCCATCTACGAACTTGAGCAGGTTGGCCGAGAAGAACGCGAGATCGATGACGAAGAAGAAGCCGGTGGCCAGCACGCACAGCAACCAGTTGTAGTGCCAGGCGTAGCGCACCACGTAAAACGTGAGGAAGGTGGTGATCATCATGGTGCCCGTCACCGCGATACCGTAGGCCGACCCCAGCGCCGTAGAGGAACCGAAGCCCAGCACCGCCCCCACCACCGCGATCAGCAGCAGCCAGTTGATGGCGGGCACATAGATCTGGCCGACCTCGCGTTCGGAGGTATAGACGATACCCATGCGCGGCATGAAGCCGAGTTGCATGGCCTGCTTGGTCATGGAAAACGCGCCGCTGATCACGGCCTGCGACGCGATCACAGTCGCCACCGTGGCCAGCACCACCATCGGGAACAGCGCCACCGACGGGAAGAGGTGGAAGAAGGGGTTGTCCACAGTCTTGGGGTCCGACAACAGCAGCGCGCCCTGACCCAGATAGTTGAGCGCCAGCGCGGGCAGCACGAGGCCGAACCACGACAGACGAATCGGCGGCGCGCCGAAGTGGCCCATGTCGGCATACAGCGCCTCGGCGCCGGTCAGCGCCAGCACCACCGCGCCAAGCGAGACAAAGGCCCGCCAGCCGTTGCGCATCAGGAATTCGAGGCCCACGAACGGGTTGAAAGCATCAAGGATGGCCGGCGCGCGGCCGATGCAGAGCAGTCCCGACACCGCAATCACGCCGAACCACAGCACCATCACCGGCCCGAACACCGCGCCGATGCCGGCCGTGCCACGCCGCTGCACCAGGAACAAGGCGATCAGCACAACCAGCGCGATCGACACCACGAAGGGCTTGAGCTGCGGCTCCGCCACTTCCAGCCCTTCCACTGCGCTGAGCACCGAGATGGCCGGCGTGATGACGCCGTCGCCATAGAACAGCGCCGCGCCGAATACGCCGGCGAGCAGCAGCCCGTTGCGCAGCCGGGGCCGGTCCATTACAGAACTGGAAGCCAGCGCGAGCAGCGCCATGATGCCGCCCTCGCCGTGGTTATGCGCGCGCATGATCAGCGTCACATACTTCAGCGTCACCACGATGATCAACGACCAGATGATGAGCGACACCACGCCCAGCACATTGAAGCGGTCGAGCACCAGACCGTGACCGGAGTCGAATACCGTGCTCATGGTGTAGAGC
Organism: Paraburkholderia sediminicola; assembly: GCF_902859805.1. Taxonomy (GTDB): domain Bacteria; phylum Pseudomonadota; class Gammaproteobacteria; order Burkholderiales; family Burkholderiaceae; genus Paraburkholderia; species Paraburkholderia sediminicola. Next base: position 948,904 of record NZ_CADIKC010000001.1, read on the forward strand.
GGACTGGTGCCGATGTCGCCGAACACGATGCCGATGGCGGCCAGCGCCAGCTTGGGCATCGACCCGTGGCTGGCTTCCGCGACATGGCCGGCAGGGGCGCCCGGTTGTTGGCCTGAAGACGATTCCATGAATGGCTCCTTCTCAGTGGGTGGGGCCCCCAGCCAGCGAACGGTGCGCCGGCGCTCAAGCGCCTGGCGGCCCGTCTGGTCACGCTGATCCTTCTGCAATGGGCTGATCAGCGGACGGCCTGTCGGTGACAGCGTACAGAATAAAGGGCGCGGTTCAAAGCCAGGCATCTCCTTAGGATCAACCAGCAGAACAGGTCCGCCTCAATGGGTCTCCGGCCATTCACCCATGATGAACAGAAACTGTGTCGCCTGTGAGGAGATGTTCAGCTTCCTGTAAAGATTGCGCCGATGAGCTTTGGTAGTGAGGCGGATCGACGTATTGCGTCAGCGTTGGATTGGCCAGCCGACATCGGGATCCTGTTAGTTCTTTTCATACGATGACGTCACCACTTCAACCGAACGGGAAATGGCCAGATAGTCATGGTGACAATCACGGAGGTTTCACTATGCGTATCTTTCTGACGGGCGCGACAGGCTTCATCGGCGCGGCCATCGTTCCCGAACTCATCAACGCGGGTCATCATGTGATCGGCATGACGCGTTCGGATACGGGAGCACAAGCGCTTATCGATGCTGGTGCGGAGGTGCATCGCGGAACCCTGGAGGATCCGGAGAGCCTGCGCAGCGGCGCCGCAAAAGCAGATGCCGTCATCCACACGGCATTCGATCACGATTTCTCACGATTCGTGGAGAACTGCGAAAAGGACAAGCGAGCGATCGCGGCACTCGGTTCGGTGCTCGCTGGGTCCGACCGTCCTCTCATCATCACGTCGGGGACCGGCATGGGTAGCGGCGAGCATGGCCAACTGGCGACCGAGGATGTCTTTAATATCAGTCATCCCAATCCGCGGATCGCATCTGAGGTTGCGGGGAATGCTCTCCTGGAGGCGGGTGTCAACGTATCGGTGGTACGCCTGCCTCAGGTTCACAACCCGTTCAAGCAGGGTCTCATCTCGCCGCTCGTTGCTATCGCTCGGGACAAAGGCGTCTCCGCCTTCGTAGGCGAGGGCCGTAACCGCTGGCCGGCCGGCCATCTCTCCGATGTCGCGCGTCTCTATCGGCTCGCCGTAGAAAAGCGCCAGCAGGGGGCTCGATATCATGCGGTTGGCGAAGAAGGGATCAGTAGCCGCGAAATCGCCGAGGCGCTTGGCCGGGGTCTGAACTTGCCCGTCGTTTCGATCAGCCCGGATGAAGCGGCATCGCATTTTGGATGGATGGCAATGTTCGTCGGATTGGATATGCCGGCTTCCAGTGTCCAGACTCAGGCTCGGTTGAACTGGCATCCGACTGGGCCGACGCTCATCGCCGATCTCAACGAAGCGCGGTACGTCTAGTCATCTTTGTTGATCTGCCCGCGGCGCAGCGGAATCAATCTGCGCCGCGGGTCGATGCTCAACGAAGCGATTAACCCCCGGCGCGCTTCGCGCTGTGGCCGTACTTCTTTAGCGCTTCGATGATCCGCTCGCAATGGTCACCCTGCACTTCAATCACGCCATCCTTGACCGTTCCACCAGAACCGCAGGCCGTGCGCAATTGCTTGCCTAACGAGGCCAATGCAAGAGGATCGAGCGCCAACCCCTTAACGATCGTCACACTTTTCCCACCCCGGCCCTTGGTCTCGCGTGACACTCGCACCACGCCATCGCCTACCGGCAATTTTCTCGCAACTGTCTTGCAGATGCATTCCGCGATCACCTGTCTGCATTCGGGACACATCTGCCCGCCATCGGTCGAATAGACGAGGCCGCCTTTTGAACTATGTTTCATGATTAGCTACTCAAAGACACTACCTGACTGCGAAACGCCGGCTCGAAATGGATAGGGAGTTACCGTCCGGGTCCTTCGCATTGGCAAAACTGTAGCCATCCGCTTGATGAGTTGCACCAAATTCAAGACCGTCTTTCGCGCATCGGCTCTTGAAGCCTTCGACGTCATCCATGTCGAACACCAACTTCACCGTAGCCTGCCCTGACCTTACTCCCTTCGCGGCTTGATGGACCATGATGATGACGCCTCCGTGCGGCGATACGAGTTCGGCAATACGACCGTCGTCATCGAACTTATAGGCGAAATCGAAGTATCGTTCGTAGAACACACAGGTTTTTTTCACGTCTTTCGCGTACAGCAATATCCGGTTCAGAGACGGACCCATCTTTCCCTCGACTATTTTTGTAAGCTATCGCGCACTGGCCGCCGTTCGTATCGGTTGTGCCGAAGCGGTGCTGATTACTCTGCTACGACGGCGCGCTGTTTGGTGCAGTCGTTGTGATTACCTGCATCGCTCGACGCCCAGCGTCCGCAAACATTTCACGCAGCCGTTGCCGTTCATCGTCAGTGAGATGTGAAGCCGCGGCCGGCATCGCGAGCACCAGTTGCAGCGTCAGATCACCACGCGAGCCGTTGCGGTCGGTGAGTCCATGTCCGCGTAGACGAATCGTGCTGCCCTGTTGCGCGTTCGGCGGAATCGTCATCTGGTGCGCGCGGCCCAGGATCTGCGCTTCGAAGTTACCGCCGAGCGTGGCTGTCACGAAATCGACCTGAAGCTCGCTTGCGAGATCCAGACCGTCACGACGAAAGGCCGCGCTGCACACAATCGCAACCGAGAAGATCGCGTCGCCGGGCGGACCACCGTTCGGCCCGGGATGACCACCACCTTCGACGACAAGACGCTGGCCATCCCACACACCCGCTGGAACCTTCACGGTCTCGAACTTCCGGGAGGTTCTGATCCCCGTGCCAAGACACGCTTGACACCGCTCACTCGCCGACGGGCGACCGGTACCCCCGCAAGCGGTGCAGTGCATGCCCGAGACCGACAGACCACTGCCGTTGCAGCTCGCGCACTGGGCGCCCCTTTCCTGACATGGGTGACACGGTCCCCTCACCGCATAGCTCGCTTCGACCTCGCCACCGTGGATCGCGGCTTCGAGCGGCACGAAAAGTTCGATCAGGCAGTTCGCGCCGCGCATCGGAGGCGCGCTGCGGTGTTCGCGTGAGTGGGCTGCCTTATCGCGGCGCTCAGTCGATGCCGCCGCCGGACTGGACACGGGCGGCTCACGCTCGCCGGTCAGAATCTCAAACGCCTCCTGAATACGCTTGAACACTGGCTCGACTGCCGATTCGCGCCCCTTGTTGCGATCAGGGTGATACTTCGCCCTTAGCCGTCGATACGCGCGCTTGACGTCTGCCGGCGACGCAGTGTCCGGCAACTTCAGCCGCCTATAGTATTCGTCAAAACTCACGCATTTCCCCCGCATTTCTTTCTGTACGCGCAAGTCTATCAAGACGCGATGAAAGGACTGCCAGTTGTCAAAGCGTCATCTCATCTGCCGCGCTCAGTCGCCGGACCTTCGCCTTCGCCGCGAACCTTACAAAGTAATAACTTGAAAGTCTAAAAATACAGCGAATTTGCGCGTAAACGATAATTGGTATGAAGAATAGATTGTGGCTGCCGTTAACTGAGTACATGGAGCACTTGCCGCATCTCCGGACGGCATTGCCGACTATCCGGCAACGCGCGAGCGTTGCTGGATCTATTTCTTTGTTCCAATTTTTTCACGTTGACGAAGCAAGCTATGAATATCGGCAATATGAAGCTCGGCGCCAAACTGATCTGCGCCTTTATCCTCGTATCGGTCATCAGTGCCATCGTCAGTGTGATCGGTGTCCGCAGCATGGGCCAGATCAGCGACAACGCGGACACGACCTATCGAATGGATCTCGTGGGGCTTAACCAGATCCAGCAAGCGAACGCCGATGTACTGAGAACCGGTACCTATCTACGCAACGCCATTCTGGCCGCCACTATCGACCAGCGGACTGCCTCGCTAGCCCAGGCTGAAAAGGCCATGGCCTCGGCACGTGAGCACCTCAATCAGGCCGAGCCCCTTGTCTACACCGATAAAGGTAAGGCGACCTTCGCCGAGCTCGATCAGGGCTGGCACGACTACATACAGGCTTTCGATGAAATGAAAGGCCGGATTAACGCCGCTGGGCTGCAGGATCAGGCTGCCCTGACGGCCTATCTGCTGGGCGAATATCACGAGAAGGGTTTCAAGACCCTGGTCCTGATGAGCACACTGGTTAATGTGAAGCAGAGCGATGCCCAGGCGACGGCCGGATCTAACGACAAGGTCTACGAGGACGGCCGCAATCTGATGCTTGTTCTGGTGGTCCTGTCGCTGTTGGTCGGCTGGGGAATCGGCGTCTGGATGGCGCGCAGTCTGACACGGCAACTGGGCACTGAGCCGGCGACAGCCGCCAACCTCGCCAGAAGCGTGGCAGCCGGCGATCTCAGCGTAAGCATCGACCTCCGGCCTGGCGACACGACCAGCCTCATGGCATCGCTAAAGGCAATGCGTGATGCGCTGGCGCAGGTCGTGGCTGAAGTCCGCGAGAACGCCGAAGGCGTAGCGACGGCGAGCTCGCAAATCGCACAAGGGAATCTTGATCTGTCGAGCCGCACAGAGGAGCAGGCGGCATCGCTCGAAGAAACCGCCTCGAGCATCGAAGAACTGACCGCCGCGGTCCGCCACAACACCGACAACGCGAAGCAGGCCGCAACGCTCGCCGGTACGGCCTCCGGCATCGCACAGCAAGGTGGCGAGGTTGTCGGTCAGGTGGTCGAAACGATGCGCGATATCTCCGCAAGCTCGACCAAAATGTCCGAGATCATCAGCGTGATCGAGGGGATTGCCTTCCAGACCAACATCCTCGCGCTCAACGCGGCGGTCGAGGCGGCTCGCGCTGGCGAACAGGGTCGCGGCTTCGCTGTCGTGGCCGGTGAAGTGCGCGCGCTTGCGCAGCGCAGTGCCAGCGCCGCAAAGGAAATCAAGGACTTGATCGCCGATTCGGTCAACCGGGTGGAGGTGGGTTCGAATCTTGTCGAGCAGGCGGGCGGCACGATCAATGAGATCGTCGCGTCGGTGAAGCGTGTCACCGATATCGTGGGCGAAATCTCGTCGGCGTCGCAAGAACAGAGCACCGGCATCGAGCAGGTCAACCAGGCCGTCAACCAGATGGACCAGGTCACTCAGCAGAATGCCGCGCTGGTGGAAGAAGCTTCGGCGGCGGCCCAGTCGATGGCACAGCAGGCTCAGGGCCTGCGTGCAGCGGTGGCCTTCTTCAAGATCGACGTCAGGCGCGCGGCTGTGTCGCCTGCGAACACACCCCGGAAGGAGCCGCATCGAAAGCCGCACGCAGCGTCCCCTGCGAGATTGGCAAAGCCCATGGCGACGCCACGTTTAACAGGCGGCGCAAGCACCGTGGTCACGGCCAGCGCCAGTGAGACTGCCGACTGGCAGACATTCTGAACGGAGCAACGCGTTCAAGCTGGACGACAACCCGTAGTCGAACGGACCGAGGTTCGCGATTCACGCGCGCCGCATGGTCGATAACACCTCGCAGCGCTCGCCTCAGCCATTGAGGCAGTGCATGCGAGCGACGTCGCAACCGAGAAAGAGTACTCACGGATGGAGACACGGGCCCGTTTCAGGCGGGCTCGATGAAGCAGCACGGGACGCGATTGCAACCGCTGTGCAACGCGTTCAGGGCCGTCTCGCTGTCTCCACATACCGGCGTTGTGCCGCCGGCTTCGTCACGTTGCTCTTTCGAGGGTCACGCGCGACGTCCGGATGAGGGATAGCGAGATCCGATTATTGGTTTCTACTCGGATCGTACTCAAAAAATATGGAATCACACGCTCCTCTCAATGTATCGACAACAGTCGTGAAGTCGCTGGAAGTCGCGAAAATCGACCACGTCTTCCTCGTGCCGGGGAAGATGATCTACCCACTGCTGGATGCAATCGACAAGTCGCCATCGATCCGCGGCATTGTTTGTGCGCATGAGACCAGCAGTGCTTTCATGGCTGACGGTTATGCACGGGCCAGCCGGAAATTTGGCGTGTGCGTAGGAATATCCGGACCAGGCACCATGAATTTCGTGCCCGGAATGGCGGCCGCTCACGCAGACCAGATTCCCATGCTCTATATCGCCGGAGGGGTTTCGTCGCGTGCGGAAGGCAAAGGCGCGTTCCAGGACGCGACGCAGAGCGGTATTTTCGAAAGCGGCGTGGTGAGGAGCCTGGTCGAAAATGTCGTTGAACTGAAGAACAAAGACAATCTTCAAGCCGAAATGCGTCGCGCCACAGATGGGTTGAACTGGATGCGTCGAGCGCAGTCTTTCGTGAGCATTCCCGTCGACGTTCAACGGCAGGAAGTGCTAGCCGGCCACAACGCATCACGGCAACCGTACGATCATGACGAGTTCAACGCCTGCGAGGTCCCCGCGAACCGCGCTGCGTTGGAGGCGTTGTGCAACCGGTATCTGCTCAAATCGAAGAGAGTCGCTTTCCTGATCGGCAGTCGCGGCAATGACCCGGAAACCGCGAAGGTCCTGCTCGAGGTGGCCGAAAAATTCTGCATTCCTGTTGCGACCACGCTATCGGGAAAGGGTGCGTTTCCTGAAGATCATGTCCTTTCGCTCGGCGTGTACGGATTCTCGGGCCACTCGCGGGCCGTTCGCGTCATCAACTCGGACGAACTCGACGTGCTCGTCGTATTCGGCAGCGATCTGAATCAGCGCGACAGCATGAACTGGACAGAAAAGCTCTCTGCCTGGAAGGAACTGATCATCTTCGACGATAGCTTCGACGCACCCGCGACGGGGCATGTCGCGCGCAGTAGGGTTTTCTCCGGGATTGGCGCCACATTCCGCTTGCTGTCCCAGATGGACACAAACCGGAGTGCCGACTTTCACACGGTGCTGGAAAGAAGAAAGGCATGGGTCGCCGAGGTCAACCAGACCCCGCTGTACGACTATAAGTTCGAGCAACCCGGTGGCCGGGGTTCAGATGGCGATCAATCGCTCTATACGGGAGACGTCGTCAAGCAACTGTGTCAACTCCTGCCGAAGGATGCAAACGTTGTCGTGGATTCCGGCGCCCACCGGATATTCATGGCCCACTACTGGCTCTCGTCGGGTATTGGCAACTATTTCTCATCTAGTTCCCTTGCGCCGATGGGTTGGGCAGTCGCCGCCGGGATCGGCGTCAAGCTTGCGGCTCCGGAGCGCCCGTGTGTCGTAGTAACCGGAGACGGATGCATGCTGATGCACGGCATGGAGATCCAGACCGCAGCCCGATACGGCGTAAAGGTGCTTTACGTCGTGTTGAACAATGCTGCGCATGGCGCGGTCCACATCGACGCAATCAGCAATGGCTCTATTCCCGCGCAGTTCAGCGAACTGCCGAGTCATGATTGGGCCGCTTTTGCCGCTTCGCTCGGTGTCGCGTCGCGCAGGGTCGAGCGCCTCGATGACCTGGCAGATGCGCTCGGCGAGGCGTCTCAGCTTAACGGTCCATTCATGATTGAAGTGATGACCGGCGTTTTTCCGGCACCGAACCGGTACTACGCGGAATGCGCGGCTTGAACAGCAGCTATCAAGGTGCAACTGTCGTTTGCGCAGTCGGGTCAACTTTCTAGCGACAGCAGCTGCAGCCACCTTGATGCCTTAAGCCATAAGCCCCTTCTTCCGCCGGCACGGTCTCGCCACGCTGCGCCAGCAACACCGTCGCACCGCTGGCGATGCGCGGCGACAGCAGGCCGCACTCCGGGCACGGCGTTCGCTCATCACGCCTCGCGACCGGGCGGATGGAATCGAACGTCCCGCATGCGTCGCAGGCATATTCATAGATTGGCATGACGCTCTACCAGTGACCGCCCAGTTCGCCGCGCGTGACAAACTGCCCCTGACCGGTCCGTCCGACCCAGTCGCCGTTGTCGATCAGCAACTCCCCTCGCAGCAGCACTTTCTTTACCCGGCCCGTGACGGCGCGGCCTTCGAACAACGTAAAGTCGCAATCGCCATGTTGCGTGTCCGCGCTGATCATGTGCGACTCGTTCGGATCGAACAGGACAATGTCGGCGTCGCTGCCGATCGCAAGCGTTCCCTTCTTCGGGAATAGGCCGAATAGCTTGGCGGGCGCAGTCGACATCAATTCGACAAAGCGATTCAGCGAAATGCGGCCGCCGCGTACGCCACCGTCGTAGACCACAGTCATGCGCGTTTCGACGCCAGGCACGCCATTCGGAATCTTCGAAAAATCATCGCGTCCAAGCGGCTTCTGGTTGACGTTGCCGCGATGCCCCTCCTTCATGCAATACGGGCAGTGATCGGTCGAGATCAGTTGCAGATCGTCGGTCTTGAGCGCGGTCCAGAGCGCGTTCTGCGCCTCCTTCGAGCGCAGCGGCGGACTCATCACGTAACGCGCGAGCTCGAAGCTGTCGTCGGCGTATGCCGACTCGTCGAAGAACAGATAGTGTGGACAGGTCTCTGCAAACACCGGAATGCCCAGGTCGCGCGCTTCGATCACATGCTTCAGTGCCTCTTTCGCCGAAAGGTGTACGAAATAGACCGGCGCTTCGGCGAGTTCGGCGAGCTTGATGCCGCGATGCGTCGCTTCGCCCTCCATGATCGCGGGCCGCGTTAGCGCGTGATAACGCGGCGCCGTATGGCCCTGTGCGAGCGCCTCGCGAATCAGCAGGTCGATGACGGTGCCGTTCTCCGCATGCAACGCGATCATGCCACCGTGCTGGCCGACCATCCGCATGGCCTGAAAAATGGCGGCGTCGTCCGACATGACCGTGCCGGGATAGGCCATGAACATCTTGAAGCTCGAGACACCTTCGTGGCGAATCGCGTATTGCATGTCGCCGAGCACGCGCTCGTCCACCTGCGTCACGATCACATGAAAACCGTAGTCGATGCTCGCGGCCGATGCGGCTTTCGATTGCGCCCGCGAGATCGCATCGAGCGGACTTGTGCCGGCGGTTTGCAACGCGAAGTCGATGATCGTCGTCGTTCCGCCGAAGGCGGCCGAGCGTGTGCCCGACGCAAAGTTGTCGCAGGTCACCGAGGCCCCGAAGGTGTTCTCCATGTGAGTATGGCAATCGACGCCGCCAGGAAACACCAACAGCCCTGCCGCGTCGATCACCCGCGCATCCGGTCCCCCGTCGAGATTCAGTCCAATGCTGACGATGCGCTCGCCTTCCACAAGAATGTCGGCGAGGTAGTCGTCAACGGCCGTAATAATGCGGCCGCCTTTGATGAGGGTTGGGGTCGAACTCATGAATCACTCCGTTGAGTGTCGGTTGCGATGGCGAGCGCGTCTTCGAGACGCATCAACTCTGCATGGGAGAGCGGTGGGATCGGCGGGCGCATCGACGGATACGGAAAGTGGCCCAGCAAGTGCAGGCAGGCTTTCAGGCGCGCATTGGCGTACGAACCCGGCGCGGTTCCATAGATAGCCTTCGCAAGCGGATAGATGCGCTCGTGAAGCTGCTGCGCGCGGCCGAGATCACCGTGTTCGACGGCCCGATACAGCGCCACGACCAGTTCGGGCACGACGGCCGCAAGGCTGACGAGGCTGCCTTCGGTACCGATCGCAAAACAGGTGAACAGGTGTTCGTCGCCGGAAGCCATCACGGCCACATGCGGCGCGATCGATTTGACGAGCCGGCGGTTTGCTTCGTACGCGGCAGTCTCCCAACTGCCTTCCTTGATCGCCACGACCTCGGGCAAGCCGACGAGCGCGGCAAGCATCTGCGGCGTGTAGGCCATGCCGCCCGCGGCGACGCCGGCCTGGTAAAGCATCATGGGCAGGTGTGCTTCGCCGTTGGCGATCCGGTGATGCGTCAGAACGGTGTCGAGATCGGTAGACAGCGCCCATGAGAACGGCGGAAACAGCAGCATGGCGTCGGCGCCGGCCTGTCTCGCGTCGTTTGCGTGGGCCTGCGCCTCATAGCTGTCCTCGGCATTCACGCCGGCCACGATGATGGAACGATCGCCGCAGACGGCATGCGCAATTTCCACGACGCGTCGCTTGTCCGCCGCCGAGAGCGTGAAGTTCTCGCCGGCATGGCCGTTCACCAGAAGCCCGACAATACCGTCGACGCTCGCCACCGCTTCGATATGCCGCTCAAGCGCCGCTTCGTCCAGGGTTCGCCCATCCGCGTCGAGGGGGCACAGCGTAGCGGCATAGACGCCGTTGAATGGGTCGGCATGCGTAGGGATCATTCTGTCTTTTCCCGATGAAGTTGGGCGGGCGCATCGTCATGAACGACAAGCCGCGCCGGATCGAACAGGGGCAACTCGGGTTCCTCGCCGAGCATGGCCTGGGCGAGCAGCTTGCCCATGTAAGGGCCGCTGGTGTAACCGGAATGCACGCAACCGATCACCCATGCATCGGGGGAACCGGGGAGCGCACCGATCATCGGCATGGCGTCGGCCGTTTCGGCTTCGAGGCCAAGCCAGATGCGGGCCACGCGCGCTTTGGCGAGCGCGGGGATTACGTGCTGCGCGAGCCGGAGATTGCCGATCAGGTTGTCCGGCACGGTTTCCACGCTGCCCTGCTCGCGATCGCCGATGCCTTGCCAGCCACCGCCTATAAGGACACTGCCGTTGGCAAACTGCTTCATCGACAGCAGCCCGTTCGCGATGCTCAGCACCGATCTCATCACGGGCGGCATGCGTTCAGTGACGATCAACTGGTTGACGAGCGTCTTGACGGGGATGCGGAAGCCGAGCATCGCGAGCAGGGGTTCCAGCCACACGCCGCCCGCCATCACCAGACGCGTCGCGTCGATGCGGATGGAGTCGTTCGGACCGTACACCCGATACATTCCCGCGACGCGTTCGATGCGCGTTACCGGTGTCTGCTCGAAAACGTGTACACCCGCTTCATGCAACGCCGCGTGGAAAGCACGGCCCGTGAGATAGGCGCTGGCGAAACCATCGGTTGCACAGTAAGCGGCTTGCAGCATCGCGGGATTCAGGCCCGGCTCGACGGCGAGCGCGGCATCCCGGTCGAGCAGATCGATCTGCGCGCCGTACTCGCGCCTTGCCGCCGCGCGTTGCTGCAGTAGCGCTTTCTCGGATTCGGTGAAGGCGAGCGAGAGACCGGGCGCCGACGTCGCAAGCACGCCGTGGCCTAGCCACGTGTCGGTATTCATCCACATTTTCCACGCACGGATCGCATAGGGAACGAGCGCGGCACGCGTCATATGCAGCGTCAGCGTGCCGGCGTTTACACCCGACGCGCCACGGCACAGCGCATCGCGTTCGATCACCGCTACTCGCATGCCGGCTCGCGCCAGAAATAGTGCGGTGGTGCATCCCATCACGCCGCCGCCGAGCACGGCGACATCGAATGCGGTCGACGTCGGCTGACTCATAACGGCGCAGCCCTCGGGATCGGAATGTCGTCATAGCTGAACTCGCCGGTCAGCGCTTCGAGCGTCACGGGCCGCAATGGCGTGCGGGCAGAAAAACAGCCCGCGCGTTCGCGCGAGCCACCGCATGCGCGCGCGGCAAGCAGTTCCGCCGCTACGTCCCCGCATGTGCGGCCCTGGCACGGTCCCATGCCGCAGCGCGTCCAGGCCTTGAGCTGGTTCACGTCGTGCGCGCCGGCGTCGCAGGCGGCATCGATCTCGGCGCGCGTCACGTCTTCGCATCGACACACGATGGTTTGCGCCCCAATGCTGTCGGTATGGCCGGCGCGTAGCGCCATCAATTGCGCCATCGAACGACCGAAGCGCGCCGCCTTGAGGTGCGCCCGACGCACGGATGACAGTCGCGACCGGAGCCCAGCGACGTCCTGGCCGCCAAGCTCGATGGCGCAGGCGAGTCCTGCGAGCGTGCCATGTTGGCTCGCTGCGGCCGCGCCGGCGATGCCTGCGCCGTCGCCCGCCACGTAGAGCCGTGGGCGCGAGGTGCGGCAGTTTTCATCGATGATGGCGATCCATCCTCCCGCCTGCCGCGAGTACCGGTGCTCCGCGCGCAGGAGACGCGTGATTTCGGATGACGGGGTCAGCCCATGACCTACCGCGATGCAGTCGGCGACCACGCTGCGGTGTTCTCCGGAGACGGGCCGCCCTGCTGCGTCACACGGCGCCAGAGTCGCGCGTAGCCGATCGTCAGCAGGCTCCACTTTGACTATCGTGTGCCGCGCATGAATCGGCACACCTGCGCGGCGAATTTCGCGCCACCAGCGGAAACCCTCGCGCATCAGATCGGGGCGCGACACCATGGCGGGCAGCGCACGGGCCCAGTCGCCGAGGCCCGCGATATCCGCAATTGCTTCGACCTTGCCACCATTATCTATCGTCTTCGCGGCGACGGCCGCAAGCAATGGCCCGCAACCTGCGACTAATGTCGAGCGGCCCGGCAGGATGGCTTGCGATTTGAGGAGGATCGTTGCAGCGGCCAGCCCGATAACGCCGGGCGTGGTCCACCCGTCGAAGGGAACGACCCGTTCCGTGGTTCCCGATGCGACGATCAGCGCGCGCCCAGCGCAATGCACGGGGCCGTCCGGACCCACGGCATCGACGCGATAGTCGGCGGTGACCGCCCAGACCACGTGATAGAAGTAGGTGGTGACCTTACTTTCGGCGAGTTCGCGCCGTAGCGCGTCGCCCGCTTGCTGGTCCGCACTCGACGGAACAGCGGCGCTGACCGGTGCGCGGTAGACCTGACCGCCGGCCGCCTGGTTCTCATCGAACAGCGCGACCCTGAGACCTGCTGCCGACGCAGCCAGCGCCGCGTTCACACCGGCCGGGCCGCCGCCGAGCACGAGGACATCGAACTCAGATATCAAGGCCGATCTCCGGTACTTTGTCGACGCGCATTCCTTCAATGACGGTCGTTCGGCATGCAAGCGCGCGGCGGCCATCGACTACGACCAGACACTCCTGACAGGACCCCATCAAACAGAACATGCCGCGCGGTGCACCATTGCGCGGACTCGCCCGTAAGGTCTTCGTACCCGAGGCGAACAACGCTGCCGCCACGCTTTCGCCCTGGCGCGCCCGCACCGGCCGACCGTCGAAGAGAAACCTCACTGTAGCCGCGCCGCCTGCCTTCTCGATGCGCATGGTCTTCTCATCCAGCATGGGGCATGGCTCCCTTGACAACTAATTTCGTCGATGTTTTTATCTTATCGTATACGTTTCGTATACACAAAATGGCCAAAATAAAGACGGTCCGGGAAGCGTCCGAACCGTGCGCCAGACCGGTCAGCATTCGCCCCCGAACCTCTTACGGAGTTGCCGCATGAAATCCTCGATCCTCCTCACCCGCATGCTCGCCGTGGGTATTGCCGCCTGCGCGTTGCTCGGCTCGTTCGACGCCAGCGCCCGTACGCTCGACGAAATCATCGCGTCGAAGAAGATCGTGTTCGGCATCAACCCGAACCTGCCGCCGCTCGGCATTTATGACACGAAAAACAACATCGACGGCTTCGATGTCACTATTGCGAAGAAGATTGCCGACTCACTCGGCGTGAAACTTGAAATCGTTCCGGTTGGCTCGAACGATCGCGTGCCGTTTCTGATGACCGACAAGATCGACGCGGTGATGGGGGGTATGACGCGCAACGCGGACCGCCTGAAGGTGATCGACTTCACCGATCCGGTCAACACTGAAGTGCTAGGTGTCCTGACGACACAGGCAACGTCCTATTCAGACTGGACCCAGCTGAACGATCCGGCGGTACGCCTCGTTCAGGTACGCGGCACGACGCCTATCCAGCTGATCCATGACAAACTGCCCAAGGCGCAGCTTCTGATTCTCGACAATTATCCGGATGCGGTTCGCGCGATCGCTCAGGGCCGCGCCGATGCATTGATCGATGTGCTCGACTTCATGCTGAGCTACACGAAGAACTATCCGACGAAATGGCGTGTGGTGGATGCGCCGATCGAAGTGGACTACGACTGCATCGGCGTGCAAAAGGGTAATGTGGCACTGACGCAGCGTCTGAACAAGGAAATCGGCGCGTTGCAGAAGAACGGCTTTGTCGCCGCAAGCTGGAAGAAGTGGTTCGGCAGCGCCATGCTGCACGATCCGACCGCCTCACCTACACCTGTTGCAGCCGCGCAGTAAGGGAAACTGGCGACAGCGCTCGTCGCCGTAACGGACGAGCACTGCCCATCCGGCGGGAGCCACTATTCGATGACCCTACATTTCGAGCCCATCCTCCAGCAGTGGCCTTATCTGCTTGCCGGCGCATGGCTCAGCCTGCAGATCGCCGTGCTCGCGTTTGGGTTCGGCATGATCATCGGCCTCGTCTGTGCTTCGGTGTTGCGCTACGGGCCGGCGTTTCTGCGCAAAGTGGTGATGGCTTATGTGGTGTTTGCGACCAATACGCCGCAACTCGTGCAGATATTTTTCCTGTTCTTCGCGCTGCCTGAGATCGGCGTGACCCTGTCGCCGTTCACAGCGGTATTGATCGGGGCGACGTTCAATGCGGGCGCGTATCTGTGCGAGATCCAGCGTGCAGGGTTCAATTCGGTCCGGCTGATGGAGATCGAGGCTGCCGAAGTGCTCGGCTTCTCCACGCCGCAGATCGTGCGGCATGTGATCTTTCCGCACGTACTGAAGGTGATGTTCCCGCCGCTGTCGAACCAGTTCATCGTCATGACGCTCGGCACGTCGATGGCGTCGATCTTCGGCGTCGAGGAACTGACGGGGCGCACGTACAACCTCAGTTCACAAACCTACCTTTCGGTCGAAGCGTTCAGCGTGGCCGCCGTTCTGTATGTCGCCGTCACATTGATCGCGACGTTCGCGCTGGCGATGATCGGGCGCCATGTCTGCCGCGCCAAAATCAAGGTGTTCTGATGTTCGCTTCCTCACAGGCCGAAATCGCACAACTGTTTTCTTCCTACAATCTGCTGTTGCTAGTGGAAGGGTTCGCCGCAACCTTCGTGCTATCTGCTGCCGGCTGCTTTACGGGCTTCCTCGCGGGCTTTGTCATAGCGATTATCCGCGCCACACATTCCCGGACGATGGCGCCTTTGCGCGCCCTCGCCTTTGCCTATTGCTTCCTGTTTCGCCGCATCCCGTTTCTTGTCACCTTGATGCTCGTATTCTTCGCAAGCCAAACATCGAAAGCCAATCTCTCGACCTTTGCTGTCGCGTCGCTGAGCGTCTGTCTGATCGCGTCCGCGTACCTTGGCGAGATCATTCGAAGCGGACTCGAATCAGTTCATAAAAATCAATGGGAAGCCGCGCAAACGCTGAATTTCTCGTACTTTGAGTCGCTGCGCTTCGTCATCGTGCCGCAAGCGTGGCGCGTCATCGTGCCGCCCACGTTCGGGTTCTTCGTCATGTTCATCAAGGACACAGCGCTCGCCTCGCAGATCGGTGTGATGGAACTGACGTCCGCCGGCAAGGTGCTGACCAACAAGGGATTTTCCTCGTGGCTCGTGTACGGAACGGTGTTGGTGCTTTATTTTGTGATGTCGTACCCGTTGTCGCGCTTGGGTAAGCGCCTGGAGAAGAAACTTGCCGCAACTCGAAATCGTTGATCTGAAGGCGTCGTATGGGCCGCACACGGTCCTCGAACGTATCAACCTGTCAGTCGAGAAAGGTGAAATCGTCAGCCTGATCGGGCCGTCCGGATCGGGCAAGAGCACGTTGCTGCGTGTTCTACTGGGGCTGTTGCCGCCGGAGCACGGTAGCGTACGGCTAAACGGTGGTCTCGTGAACTATGGGGACAAGGCGGCCGTGCGGTCGCTGCGCTCGGAAATCGCGATCGTTTTCCAGCAATACAACCTGTTCCAGAACATGACCGTGCTGGACAACGTGATGATCACGCCTACCCGGATCAAGGGGTGGCCGCGCAAGCAGGTGGAAGACGATGCCATCCGGTTGCTCACGCGCGTGGGTCTCGAACACAGGCTGAAAGCGTATCCGGACGAGTTGTCGGGCGGTCAGCAGCAACGTGTGGCAATCGCCCGCGCGCTGGCGTTGAAGCCAAACGTGCTCTTTCTTGATGAAGTCACCGCCGCGCTCGACCCCGAACTCGTCACCGAGGTGCTCGATACGATTCGCGCTCTGGCGCTGGAGGGCATCACCATGTTCATCGTGTCGCACGAGATGAGCTTCGTGCGCGAAGTGTCGTCGAAAGTCGTGTTCATGGCAGGTGGCCATGTGATCGAAACAGGCTCGCCGCAGCAGATTTTCGATGCCCCGCAGGAAGCGCGCACGCGTGAATTCGTCGGCAAGATCCTGCGCCACTGATGGAGTCGATGGGGCCGCGAGTCGCTAACGGGCCGATCAGGTTCAGGGACTGCCGCCTCCACTCAGACGGTTAAGCACGAAGCGGCGCAAGTTTTGCAGGTGCGTGCGAACGGCGGCGCGTGCAGCTTCCGCGTCGTCGGCAGCGTACGCTTCGAGGATCGCAAGGTGCTCGGCACGATCCTCCTCGATTCGATTGAAAGGTGTCGTGAGTTCAAACAGCCGGCTGTTCGTGCGCACCACTTCGATCATCCGCGCGAGCACGTCGTTGCCGCTTGCATGCGCCATCATCGTGTGAACCTGGTCGTCAATCTGCCAGTGTTCCTGCTCCTGCTGCCCACTGCGCAGAGCCTTGATTTTCTTTATCAGTTGCTGGATCTGTTTTTTGTCGATCTTGCCGATGGCAAGGCCGACGGCCTCCGCTTCGAGCAGCTCGCGCACCTTCATCGCCTGTAAATATTCCTGTGCGCTGACGAAGCGCACCGAATAGGAGCGGGCTCCGGCGCGCGTCAACAGCCCCTCGCCTTCGAGCCGCAGCAACGCTTCGCGCATGGGCGTGCGAGAAATGTTGAGCTCCTCGGCCAGTCGCCCTTCAACGACGGCGCCGCCGCTGCGTAATGCCTTGTCGAGGATCATTCGCCGCAAAGTCTGATAGGCCAGTTCCCCCAGTTTTTCCGGGGTCGTCAGGGAAGATGCTGTCACGTCGTCTCACTCGCTTCGGATGCACGGTATACGTATTGTATGCGATCGAATGTCCGCATTGATACGCAGTCGAACGACTGAGACTGGCCCGCATGCCACCCGTGCTACCGAAAATCGCCTCAGTAGCACTCGATGATCTTCCGAACCGCTGCGGGGGAAAACTCCAGCTGTTGAAGTCTCCCCGTCGCCGCATCCACATCGCCTTGCTCAAGCAGCGTGGCGACCGACAACAATTCGCCGAGTACGCCACCGCCGTTAAGGATTGCCAGCCGGATTGCATCAGAAACGGGCAGCTCGTCGACGAAGCTGCGCAGTTCCATGTGATACGCCACATGCAGCAACGACAGCATGCCCGTCAGATAGCCCGCGGCTGCCAGCGAACGCGGGCCATCCGGCATCGCCTCGATCGCTTCTTCCATGAAATGCGCCCGACGTTGCGCGAGCAGCGCGAGCGGATCATCTTCGACTGGAAGGTCGTCGCGGCCGACGTAAAGCAGAAGTCCGCACCAGTGCAAAAGTCTGCGGCTTCCGGCTATCGAGAGCGCTTGTTTAAGCGATGAAATGCGTTCCGTTTTGCCGTTAGGCTGCTCGCTGCTGTTTGCAAGCCGTAAGAGTTGGGCAACCAGCATTGGCGTTTCTTTTAACGCTCGCGCAATACTACCCAACGGCGCGTCGCTGCCGACCAGGTCGAACACGTGAAGAATCGCCTTGACTGGCGGCACCGCGCGCTTACCTGACAGAATCTGCGGTTTGGCAAAATAATAGCCTTGCAACAGATCGCAACCCAGCTGCCGGGCATACTCCGCATCTTCCGCACGTTCGATTTTCTCGGCGAGCACGACCTTTCCCGCGCGTTTGAACTGGCTGACCAGCTCCGGTAACTCCGCGCGTTCAACAAACGGCCAGTCGATCTTGACTATGTCGACGGAAGGAAGAAACCATCGGACCTCGTCGGTCATGCTCCTGACGTCGTCCAGCGCTATCTGGAAACCCGCTCCTCGCAACTCGCTGCAACGTCGCGAGAGATCCGCTGTCAGCTCGACAGACTCCAGAACCTCCAGAACGAAACGTGAGGCCGGCAGCACATACGGGTAGTCCGAAAATAGAAAATCACTTGGGCAGTTCAGAAAGCAGGCCTTGCTGCCGGCAAGCCGCTCGAGACCGATCGAGCCCACTGCACGTTCAATCACCGCCGTGGTGCAACGCAGTTCGTCCCCGATCCGCGCCCCCCCGGTGGGACCGTCTCTGAAAAGAAGCTCGTATGCGACAACGCGACCAGCCCGATCCATGACGGGTTGACGTGCCACAAACACGTCGGCATCGCCCGGCGCGACGGCCTCAATTGAAACGCTGTTCACGACTACCCCTGGTTGAAAGGCTTAACAATATGCAAAATGGTTATGCATCGCCTTTCGTCACACGCCTTCGACGAGAACGGCGCGATAGCGCGCGCCCTTGAACCGGTGCTGCGCGACCTCCTGATAGGCCGGGCTGTCGTACCACGCGCGCGCGGCCGCCGTCGACGGAAACTCCACGATCACGACGCCCTCCGGCGCGTCGCCCTCAAGGACCTGCTGAGGTCCGTAAGCAGCGAGAACCTTAACGGGGTGACCTTTAAAGGTCTCGCCCACCCTGCTTTGGTAGATGTCGAGTTCCCCTTGATCGTTAGTGCTTTCTTTCGTGAAAACAATGTAAGTCGCCATGACGTATGCTCCAGCGCAGGTTTGAAGGTGCACACGATAATGCCATGAAACCGCGTTGCACCTCGTCCCCCTGCACGACCCAGGACGCCTGACTTAAGCCTCAGACAGTCGGGGCGGGGCGGCCTCCGCGTGCCCCGCAGACTGATGCGGCAAATATTGTCAACGGGTCTGCCCGTCAATCTGCTGCCGTAGACGCTTTTCCTGCTCCTGAAGCTCAGGTGTAAACGCCTCACCAAAATCCGCAGGCTCAAAGAAAGGTCGAATCTCAATCTCTGAATCACTCATCATCGGATTCGGGCAGCGCTTGACCCATTCAATCGCTTCGTCCATCGATTGAACTTGCCAGAGCCAATACCCGGCGATCAATTCCTTGGTCTCTGCAAATGGGCCGTCAACGACGGTTCGATCCTTCCCTGAAAACCTCACGCGTACACCCGCCGAACTCGGTTTCAGTCCGTCGCCGCCTTGCATGATCCCTGCCTTTACCAGTTCCTCGTTATATTTGCCCATCGCCGCGATGAGCTCCATGCTTGGCATCTGCCCGGCTTCGGATTCGGGGGTTGCCTTAACCATGACCATTACACGCATTTGGGTTTCTCCTTTGAATGCGATAGTGTTCGGAGGCGAAAGCGCCTCCTGTGATTACGACGAATGATCGCGGGAGAAATCGACATGTGCAAGGCACGACTTCGCGGTTTTCTAAAAACGCGGCGAGGCGCTAATTGGATCGATCGTATGTGGAGTGATACGATCGTCGCGACGCCGCCGCAAGGGCGGCGAGCTGCTTTGTCTCCTGCGTGGATTGTCCACCACCAATCGTCAGCGAGACCGCGGCCTCTTTTGACACCACATAGTAGCGGTCAAAGCGCTTAAAGGAATTTCTCTTTGATCTATGACATCGTGATTGCCGGTGGCGGGCCCGTCGGCTTGTTTCTCGCCTGTGAGCTGTGCCTCGCAGACCTCTCGGTGTTAGTACTGGAGCAAGCCGACGACCCGGGCTCTCCATTGAAGCGGCTTCCGTTCGGCATGCGCGGCCTGTCGGCACCTACCATCGAAGCCTTCTACCGTCGCGGTTTACTGAACGAGATCGCGACACCGCCACGCGCGAAAGATGATTCGGGCGGCAGTGCGTCGAATTCCGCGCATTGGATGCAACAGTCGCGTCGCCCGGGTGGCCATTTTGCCGGCATCCAGTTCTATCTCGACAACATCGACACCTCGAAGTGGCCATATCGCCTACCAACTCCGGCCAGCACCAACATGGCCGTCGAGATGGAGTACATCGAATCCGTATTGGCCTCTCGCGCAATCGCGTTAGGGGCTGAGATCAGGCGCGGCCTCGGCGTCGAAGGTTTCGACCAGTCGGACGAAGACGTGACCGTTCGCGCCGGGGGTGAAATTTTTCGTGGACGATGGCTCGTCGGTTGTGACGGCGGGCGCAGCACAGTGCGCAGGGCCGGCGGCTTTGAATTCGTCGGCACCGATCCCGAGTTCACCGGCTATTCCGTGCAAGTCGAGATGGCCGATCCGGACAAACTCAACCCGGGCCGCCACTACACGCCGACGGGCATGTACACCTACCAGAAGCCCGGTACCATCGCGATGGTCGATTTCGACGGAGGCGCTTTCCATCGGACTGAACCGATCACACTCGATCATGTGCAGGCAGTGTTGCGCCATATCTCGAACACCGATGTCACCGTGACGGCTCTCCTGCTTGCCACCACGTGGACAGATCGCGCCTATCACGCGACGGCTTACCGCAAGGGGCGTGTGCTGCTCGCAGGGGATGCTGCGCACATCCATTCCCCGTTGGGCGGCCAAGGCCTTAACCTTGGCTTGGGCGACGCGATGAATCTTGCGTGGAAGCTTGCTGCCACCATCCGCGGCGATGCACCGGACGGTCTGCTCGACAGCTATACGAGCGAGCGGCATCCGGTAGGCGCGCAGGTCCTTGACTGGTCGCGCGCCCAAGTCGCGCTCATGCGACCGAGCCGGAGTTCGCGCGCGCTCGAAGCCATCATCCGTGATCTCATCGATACGCGTGACGGCGCGACATACTTCGCCGAGCGTGTGTGGGGTGTTTCTCTTCGCTACGATCCTGGCGGCAGCCATCCGCTGGTGGGCCGCAGCGCTCCCGATTTCGAGTTGGTCGATGGGACAAAGCTCGGCGAGCTTCTCGCTAACGGAGGAGGCTTGTTTCTGGACTTTGACGCAAATGCGTCACTTCAGGCGCTGGCGAGCCGCTGGAGTGATCGAATTACGTATGTCGGAAGTGACGTCAAGGAACGGCTTGGCTTGAGCGCGGTGCTCGTGCGGCCTGATGGTTTCGTCGCCTGGGCCGGTGAGGCTTCCCCTGGCGATGAGGAGGCTGCTCAGGCCGTGTCGCGATGGTTCGGTGAACCGAAGGGTGCGTGAATCTGCGTGGGCCTGTGAGCGCGACGAAAGCGATTCGAGTCGTCGCGCCCACATTGCGAACGTTCAACCGACCACGAGGTTCGATTTCAGAACGACGGCGTTCGCCAGATTGTAGACATTGGGGGAAGTGGCCATTACCGCGTCATGGACTTCCGCAAATTGCTGGCTGGTCCCACTGCCCTTGATACGAACGGTGTAACGCAGGCTCTCATAGCCGTTTGCCACTTTCGGATCGATCCCGAGAAAGCCCCTAAGGTCGATTTCACCCTCGGTCTCGATCTGCAGGGACTCGAGCGTATTCCCGCGGACGGCGCATTGCGCCACGTAGCCCACCGTCATAATGTTCCATCTCCTTCAACATAGGTGGATTGTTCAGCTTCGGTAAATCTCATTGCAATGCGGCGAGCGCGGCATGGATGCGCATGCGCTGGCTTTCGGAGATGAGGCTATAAAGCACCTCGCCGAAATGCGGATGACGCACACCCGAGTGGGTGTACTGCCACCGGTAGGCCTCAAGGAAATTCGCTTCGATCGACTGGGCTTCCGTCTCGTCGACTGCACGGCTGCAGTTCGCCTTGAAATAACGCGCGTCGGCTGTAGCCTGTGCCTGCAGAATGCCGTCGATGGCGGTGACCAGTTCGATGGATTCGTCAACGGCCTTGTTGCGATCACTGTCCGTCGCAGTGGCGTCGTGACGGACCCATTCGAGCTCGTCCAGAATGGCATGCTGGCTCTCTTCCTTCCAGTGGTAGAGGAACACGCTCTTGAATAGCTCCGATATGAACCTGCGTACGGTCGAGCTGTGAATGTTCATCTACCGGTCAGAACCAGATGGTTGATCTGGCATCCGGTACGCTCGAATGTACGATTGGGAGACGCGAGGTTCTATGGCCGGGCCACCGGGAGATATGGCCGAAACGCCGGGTCAGCTTTGACGCGTGCGAGTGAATGTTGCTTTGGGCATGGCAATCGACGTCACTGATCTAATGGTGGCGCGAAGCCGGCGGCAGCGGGCGCGGCCTGCACAGACTCAGCAGCGCCGTTCATCTTTCCTTTGCTCTTGCGCCAGCCTGCCGGCGGCATTCCAAATTCCCGCCTGAAGGCTCGACTGAATGCCGCCTCGGACTCGTAACCAATCTGCTCCGCTACAGCGGCGAGCGACTTTCTGCCAGCGAGAAGTTCCTGCGCCGCGATCTGCATGCGCCATCGCGCCAGGTACTGCATGGGCGGTTGTCCAAGGAGATCGGTGAAGCGTTGCGCCAACGCGGAACGCGATAACCCCACCTTGCGCGCAAGCTCATCGACGGTCCACGGATGGACTGCTTGAGCATGGAGCAACGAAAGCGCGCGCCCCACGTAACGATCACGCACACCGGCCAACCAACCTGTCTCGTGGGCAGGAAGCGCTTCAATACAGCTACGCACCGCCTCGACAAACAGAAGTTCGGACAGTCTGGCGAGGACAATCGTACCGCCCGCCCGCGAACTCGCAGCTTCACTGGCGGCTAACTTGAGAGAGGACTCAAGCCATGCTGATCGCGGATCATGGCGCATATCAATCTTGAAGAGTCGCGGCAGCGATGAAAGCAGTGGATTGCTCAGCGTATCGTCGCAGGCCAGAAAACCGCAGACGATGCGAGTCGTAGGCCCCCCGCCTCCGTAAGACACCGTCATCACCTCACCTGGTTCTACCGCCATCTGGCCAGCCAATAGCACCTCCGTTGGCGTGGGCGCAAGATCCACAGCACTACCTATCAAATGCGTTTCGCCTTGCGGCACCACCAGCAGTTCTCCGGCATTGAGATGAATAGCAGAGCCGGGTTCGTCTTCCAATTGGGCCCAGCAGCTACCTTCTATGATCAGATGATAGGAGACGACACGCTCGGATTGCGGCAGATAGGCCGCGCAGAGCGCGGCATCCGTGCGGCCTATCACGCACCACGGTGCCGTGAAGGTCCCGGTCAGATACACCGCGCCGCTTAGGCGCACAGCGCGCAGGACGTCAGAAACTGCATCCATGAAGAGCTCGCGTGAGATGCGATTTCCCTGGTAAGGAATCGGAGAGGCCGGTCATTCTTCAATTTGACCGAGGGGTTCATGTTATACCCGCTGCGGAGGTAGATGACAAATGGCTTACCGAATTTTCAGTACGCTCGATGCATCGTCGCGTGGCATAAGCGCATGCAACAAACTCGCCTTTTTGCAGGAGAAACGGACAAGCTTTCCGGACGCTCTGCAATGGTCAGGAGAACCATTGGCAAGACGTGGACGATAGGACAAAAAACATCGACGCACGGGCAGGACGGCAACAGGTTGCGAGCTGCAAAGTTCATCGCAGGACGGGACATGACAGATCAGTGTCATCCGTACTTCGCAGCCAGATCTTCCACGGATTCCGGAAGGCTGGCACGCCACGAAACTTGCGCAGATCGGTTCACGCACAGTGACTTACCGGTTCGGGCAAACGAAACCGCGTGAGACGCCGATGAAACGCCTGATAAACCGTGCGATGTACCACCCGCTTGTCGCGCTATCCATGTTCTCTTTGATCGACCTGATGTTCAACGTCGACTACAGCGTCTCCGGCGCGCTGCTCGTTCTGGCGGCGAAATCAATGTCCCGTGTCGTGAGCCTTTTCAATAAGGGGTAGTGGGTTCGGATTACCGTCGCAATTGGCTGCCGGCGCTCTCACCTGGCGCGCTGTTGGTGAATCGTCTCAGCCAATCCCTATGCGATATAAGACAAATAAACGCAACCGGCAACAACGCGCGCACATCCAACATTCAAATCAACGCTAGCCGACCGTCTATCAGGTAGTGATTTCTTGCCGAGCGGCGAGAAAAAATCAGAACGTCTGTCGTGTTACCGAGGATCGACATCGCGCGCGGATCGCGTCGTCCTTGTCGACCACGCAAAGCGTACTAGTATGCATACAGTGTAGTAATCCTGATCGTTTGCGGATAGGTGGGCGCCGTGCGTGTTCCAAGCACACAGTGGAGACGGCAGCATGAAAATCGCGAACCGTGAGTGCGAATGGCTGCAAGCGACCGCGAGAGCGATCGGACGACTGAGAAGGATGGCAAATATCACGCGACACTTCTCTGGCACATCGCGCATATGCACGTGGATGGCAATGGCCTTCTGCGGTGCGATCTCGTCCTCCGCACTCGCGACTTACGTCGACACAAGGATCGAGCCGGCTGGCGATGAACGTCCTCTGATGCACGTCCAGTTGGACAGCCGCGAACAGGTGCCCGCCTCAACTGCAATACTCACCAGGCCAAACACACGCTTGCCATTGACCTACGAGCCACAAGCGGCCGGGCAAAGGGTCCAGGTGCCGCAGATTGAACAGTCGACGGTTGCCGTCGCGCGAGAGCGTGTGGAGGCGGTCGGGCTACGCCTGCGTTCCTTTGATGGCAGGCCGCTGGACGATGCCGCGGTGGTAATCCTGCAGAGGCCACCCGCACTGACGCCAGCTTCCGCCAATTCTTTCGTGACGGTGGTGAAAGTGCAGGCTCCGCCACCTCAGCCGCAATCGCCCGCCGTCGCGTCCGAATCGGCGCCCGTGCCGGCCGTAGCCGCGTCGAGCCAAACACCGCCCTCCACAAAGCCACAAATCACGCAGGTGCCCACGACTCATAAACCCGTGAGGCCCCTCCCTTTCGCTGTAGTACCGAAAGTGCTCGGCATGACGCTCGATGTCGCCAGATCCACCGTTGACAGCGCCGGCCTGCGCGTCGTGCCGGACGTGGATGACGGCGACGAAGTGAAGCGGCGTGTGATCCGGCAGCGACCGAACCCGGACATGCAGGTCTCGCCGGGCTCGCCGGTAGAGGTCGACTCGGAGCTGATACTCTGGGCGCAACTGAAGAAGTGGATCGGCATCGCGGTGCTGATCTGCGCGGTAGTGGGCGTGGCGCTCTGGATACGCCGGAGCCCGAACATCGGGTCGCAAACGATTCGGCCGGGACGGCCCGATGCAGGCAAAGGCGCAAGTACGTCGCCTCTGCGGCATGAAGTGCAACCACCGGTTTGCAACATCAGCGCTACCCTTACCCACGGCCCGGACACGCACACGTTTCGAGGCAAGGCGCCGGAGATCGCCTGCCCCAGCGTAAACGTGCGGCTCGACGGGTCCTCGTCCACCTTCCGGATCACCGAGCCGCGTGCTCCGTTCTCTCAAAGGAAGCGCTGACATGACCGACATCCCCCTCTTCAAGTTGCTCTTCGAGGCATCGCCGACGGAGGGAATCATTGCGCTGGAGAACGGACTCAAGCGCAGCAATCCGCGCGCATGGGCTGCCTGGCAAACACTGCAACACCAACAGATCCGCGCTGCAATCGAGGATCAGGTGGCGCACGGCTCCGACCCGAAACTCGGCACGGTCCTCGCGGCGGTCTGGAGCGACGTGGCAAATGTGCGCGCAGCGATCAACCCCGCGCTAACTCCCGCGGGTGTTTCGCGTACAGTAACGCTCGTCAAGCACGAATTCGAATGGGCGAACAAACCGGTGCTGACAATCAACGTCGACGGCGTAAGCGCCGTCCGCGTTGAGTTCGAACTGGCGATGAGTCTCGGTATCGAAGCCGCGACATTGACGATTCGCGACGCTCGAATTCACAGAATTGAAATGGGCAGGTTCCGTATCGAAGCGAAGTTGCTGTGCGACGGCAAAGCGCTCTGGAGTCGCCCGCTCAAGGAGGGACGTCTGCCCGGTGCGATCGAATCCGATGCGGGCATCCCATTGCGCCACACGCGCTACGATGAAACGTCTTTCGGCAACCAACGGCGTGGTCCGACTACTGGCCACATCTGAACGCGCGGCCGGATCGACACGGTCACCAATAAGCTACGCGGCTCAGATCATTTCGCATGTTGCGCCTACTGGCATTTAACGTGCACCCCGCTCCAACAACTGACTCCAAAGACGCTGCGCAATGGGACCGTGCGCGGCATCGCGAAGCCGCGCCGCGTAGTGTTTGAGTGCCGCGCCTTGCAAGTGGCGCCCCTCCAGTGACACGAGCCGTTTCTTCTCGAGGTCGCCCGCGACCAAGTGATAAGGCATGTGCCCCCACGCAAGCCCCTGCACAATCAACTCGCGCTTCATCAACTGGTCAGGCACGGTGCAGGTGGGCGCGCCCTCGATCAGATAGTAGTTGGCGTCCGAAGACTGCTTGCTCGTATCGCGGATGATGCACTGAACATAGGGGCTCAAATCGTTTGGCGTGAGCGATCCGACTGACAGTGACTTGATATACCCAGGGGCCGCGACCGGAACCAGCTTTACTTCGAACAACTCAACCGATTCGATCGCGGGCGACGGTTTGTCGAGGTGATGAAATATCAAGTCACACTCGCCGTTCTGCAGCCGTTCCCAAGGGCCGCTAATCGCCTCGAACAGAAGCGTAAGACGTGTACCGCTACTCGTCTCGAAGAACCGCTTGAGCGTGCCGAGGGTTTCCGTCAATGGGCACAGATCGCCCACCACAACGCGTAACTCCGCCTCCTGTCCAGCCGCGAGCTGCGCCGCTTCGCGCCGCAGATTTTCATATTGCCGAAGAAACTGCATCACGCGCTCGTGATACGCCGCGCCTTCCACGGTCAGCGTGACACGATATCCGGCCCGGTCCAGCAGGACCATTCCCACTTGAGCTTCAAGCGCCCTCACCGCTGCATGGACCGTTGGATGCGTTCGGTTTAACCGTGCAGCGGCCGCGGCAAAGCTGCCTTCGGCAACCAGTGCGTCAAAGCACTGCAACTGTAAAAGTGTGGGCTCGTTCATTGTAGATATTGTCTTCAGTCTTTGTCGAGAGAGAGTAATTTCCTTCGACGAAGTTCGATCCTACCATTCAGTCTCCCAATGAGGAGATCGACATGAAAGCAATCGTGAGAAACAAGTTTGGTGGCCCCGAGGTGCTTCAACTCGTAGAGAGGCTGCGCCCTGCCCTCAAACCTGGCTGTGTTCTGATTCGCGTTCGGGCGTTTGGTCTGAACCGCGCTGAGCTCTATATGCGGCGAGGGTTATGGGGAGAGGTGGCGGAAGTAAGCGGCATCGAATGTGTTGGGTCTGTGGTATCGGATGCAGCCGGGATACTGCATGAAGGCCAGACGGTAGTCGCACTGATGGGGGGGATGGGGCGAACGATCGATGGCAGCTATGCCGAATACGTCGTTGTGCCCGCCACCAACGTCGTGGCCGTTGAAACGACCCTCGACTGGCCGGAACTTGCCACACTGCCCGAAGCCTACGCAGTCGCGTGGACGTGCCTCCACAGAAACCTCGAAGTAAAGTCCGGGCAGCGACTCGTCGTGCGCGGGGGAACCTCGAGCCTAGGGCTGGCGGCGATCGATATCGGCGTCCAACTCGGTGCGGAGGTGATTGCGACGACGCGTCGGCCGGATTACGAAGACATGTTGCGCGCGCGTGGAGTCGCCCATGTGGTGACGAATGCAGGTGAGTTATGTGCAGCGCCGGGATGGCCTGGGGGCAAGGTCGACGCGGTACTTGATCTGATTGGAAACAGCACTGTGCTCGACTCGCTGCGCGCGGCACGTCGTGGCGGCGCTGTGTGCCTGGCCGGATTTCTGGGTGGGCTTACGCCGCTCGCCGAGTTCGATCCGCTCGGCCAGATGGCAAGCGGTGTTCATCTGAGTTTCTTCGGGAGCTTCGTGCTTGGGACTCCGGATTTCCCGCTGCCGGATGTACCGATGCAGAAAATTGTCGAGTTGGCCGCAAGCGGTTTATATCAATGTCGACCCGCGCGGATCTTCGGCCTGTCGGAAGTAGCGATTGCTCACGAACTTATGGAGCGTGATGAGGCCGTGGGAAAATTTGTGGTCATAGTCTAGGTCGACGTTACGAAACAGCGCATGTTGGTGACGGGCACTATTCGACTTATCCCGCCGCAACACGACGTCACGCACCCTGCTGAACCCATTGACTCCGCCAACCCGGCGCCTCAAAGGGATCCGAAAAATACTGGGTCTCGTGAACAACCTTGCCGTTGCGGAACTCCATAATGCTTACTGTGTAAGCCGCTCGCCCCTGATAGTTGATGGAGTATTCCGTGACCCACAGATTACCTTCTCCTTGAATTCGCCTGACGTCGAAACCCGATGGCTTACCTGGATGATGACCCCGCAGCGCCTGCAAATTGACTCGTCCGAGGATTCGTTCGCCTGACTGCGGATACTCACAGATGGCGTTGTCATCGTAAATATCGTGTTCAGCGTCGAGGTCCCCCGCTGCCGACGCGCGCCAGTGGGCATTCAGTGCTTCACGTATCTGTTCTTCCTGCATGGCTTGCCTCCGGATACCGTTCACATCGATCTATTGTGTGCTTCGCGGAATGAACCCCGGGCTGCCCGTCTTGACGACTTCGTTCAACCTCTGTCTCGTCTCAATCCGGTTGATTTCATCGAACGCGTCTGCCGGAAGCGCGGAGATATCGAAATTCTCGCGCGCGCGTGCCGCAGTTTTGGGGGTGGTGAGCAGAGCGCAGCCACGTTGAATCGCCCAGGCAAGCAGCACCTGTGCTGGCGTCTTTCCAATTCGCTCGGCGATCTCGGATACGATGGGATCCTCAAGTGGCCCCGGCCTGATTCCGTGACCCAATGGCGCAAAGGCCAAAAACACGATCTCTTTCTCTTTGCAGAATTCCAGAAGTTCCGTTTCTGGAAGATACGGATGTGCTTCGACCTGCACTACCGCCGGCTTGATTCGTGCCGATTCATAAAGAGGCCGCAATTCGTCCAAGCCGATGTCGGATAGTCCGATGGCCCGGCATCTTCCATGGTCGACGAGATCCTCCATCGCCTTCCACGTGTCTAACAAAGTCACGCCTTTGTCGTAAATGACGTTCCCGTTTTCATCGCGCGGGTCCTGCTCGTCTCCCGCTTGAAATGCGAACGGCGTGTGTATCAGATAGAGATCAAGATAGTCGAGTCTGAGCCTTTCAAGACTTGCATCGAAAGCATGTCCGACACGCTCAGGCCGGTGATTGGAGTTCCATAACTTGGTGGTCACGAAGATGTCTTCGCGGGCGATCCCTCCTGCAGCAAGCCCTATCCGCAGCGCCTCGCCGACCTCGCGCTCATTCCGGTATCGCTCGGCACAATCGAAGTGTCGATAGCCGGCTTCCAGCGCGTCTCTGGTAGCACTGGTTGTCGTAGCTGGGTCGGGAATCAGTGTGCCGAATCCGAGTGCGGGCATGCGACCGCCTCCGTGATTGAGCAATAGCTTTTTGCTCCGAAAATCGGAAGACTCAATCATGACGACACTCCGCACTCATTCGTGCCCTGCGACGAAGGACCGACGCTCAGGCTTGCAATTGTGGTGCCAGGTCTATGAAGAGAAAATGTCGACGTAGTTGCTCAGCCGCCGCCCTCAGGGTCAAACCGAGCACCAAACAGGTCTGGTCCTTGATCGAGTGTAGCAAATGAATCGCGAGGCGACCGCGGAGGGTTTCTGAAAGGTTCGACCTCGTGCGGGGTCAATCTCTTTGCGTGTGTATCTCGTGACTCACCGGTGCCGGAGGCGTCGAGAGTAGTTTTTGCCTTCGGTACAATCACGCGCAATATTGCATATCAAGGGCGATAGCCTAATGGCAAATGCAGCAAATCATCCAGACAACGGACTGACTACCGAACGCGTGATATTGCGAGCCGTCAGCGAGAATGACGCGAGCGCGCTGCAGGCGTACTACGCAGCCAATCGAATACATCTTCAGCCTTGGGAGCCCGCGCGGCAGGAAAGTTTTTTTAACCTGGATGTCATCGCTGAAAGACTACGTGCAATGGCTCATCAAAGCACAACAGGAAGCGCTCTTCATCTCGTGCTGTTCGAACGCGAAGGCGGCCAGTTGATCGGAGAGTGCAATTTCACCAATATCGTTAGGGGACCGTTCCAGGCTTGTCATCTCGGATTTTCTCTTGCGAAAGTGGCCGAAGGGAAAGGCCTGATGCGAGAGAGTCTAACGGTGGCCATCCAGCATGTGTTCAGAGATATCGGCTTGCATCGCATCATGGCCAACTATCGACCGGAGAACACTCGTAGCGAACACTTACTGGCTGGCCTTGGGTTCGAGAAGGAAGGTCTGGCTCGGTCGTACCTGAAGATCAATGGTTCCTGGGCCGATCACGTACTTACATCGTTGGTCAATCCAGACGATCTTGCCGATCCCGTATCCAACTCACGTATGCTGTGAATGGAACAATAACGCGGTCTTCAAAATGCGCGATCAAAAATCAACACGAGCAAGACCCGTAACCTGTTTCACCAACAGGCTCTGGAAACCGCTGCTCAGATTCGCGGCCCCAATCTGCGCATTCGCGTGCACACTCCTAACCGCGATCCCAGCGTATTCCGGTGAACTACTGCAGGTGCCCGTACGAGGGCCACAAACGCAGGCTATCTTCATCGAACAGCCAGCCAGCGCGCCGCCTTGGGTCATCGTCTTGTTTGCCGGAGACGACGGCGCAATCGCCCTCGGCGAAACCGGCCCAACGACAATGAGGGCAAATTTCCTCCTCCGGACCGCCGGCTACTGGACTTCTGCGGGCGATGCGATCGCTATCGTCGATGCGCCATCGGATCGATCATCCGGCATGAATGACGCATTCCGCTTGAGCGAAACTCACGCTCAAGACCTGCACGTCATTGTTGCGACGCTCAAGCAACGCTTTCCAGCCGCAAAGATCGCTCTTGTGGGCACCAGCCGGGGCACGATTTCAGTTGGCAATGTGCTCCAACGGGAACCACGGCTGGCTGACGCGTATGTCCTGACTTCGCCCGTCACGATCGGCATGCGTGGCGAGGCCGGACTTTCGGGCATGCACTGGGAAGTCGGTGCGACTCCGGTGCTGGTGGTGTCGAACGAAAATGACGGATGCCGGGTTTCACCGTTTAGCGCGGCACGCACGCTTGCCAAGGACAACCGGTTCCAGTTCCTGCAGGTATCAAGCAGCGAGCGCGGCGGGATTGGCGCCAGTGAATGCGGGGCGAAGTCGCCACATGGTTTTCTTGGCATCGAGACGCAGGTACTGTCCGCTGTCTCACGATGGCTGGCAGATCCGGGAAGCGTGCCGCACTAGTCCCAACTACAACGCTGCGCCTCTTCTTTCCTTAACAGCGCCACTGCATTGCTTCCTGTACGCACCCGGCGTAGTACCGAACATCGTTCGAAAGCTTCGGCTGAAATGCGCAGGATCGTTAAAGCCATTTCTGTACGCAATGCGCTCGATCGACAATTCCGTGCAAAGTGGATTCGTCATATCGTCACGGCTGCGCGCCAGGCGATGCTCCAGCACGAACCTCCCGTAGTGCGTGCCGTTGGCTTCGAACATCTTGTGAACATAGCGTTTCGACACGCTTAGCGCCTTCGCGCACGCCTCGACGTCCAGTTCGGGATCGTGGAGATTGGACGCAATGAACGCGCGCAGTTGCGACCATCGCAGAGGATTCGCGCCTCCCGCAACCGGCTCGACGGTTGCGTCCCCCGCCGACTCCAGATACGCCGCCGCGAGCAACGACACGAGCGACTGCTCCGCTGCCGCCGCCGTATTTGCGCTCTGCTGCCTGAGCGACGGCAAGACCGATTCGATGAACCGATGCACCGTGAGGACAATCCCCGATTCGCCGCTGGCGCAGGCAGGTGCAAAAGGCGAGAAGCGTGACATCGCACGGCCGAAAAACCGCGTGATTGGCAAACGAAGCATGACAAACTTCGCCGGCTCGTCAATGCGCGCCGTCGACGGCACGCGTGCACGCCGGAATGTAATGTCACCGGCGTTGAAAGGCAGCGTGCGCTCCTGTTGTGTGACCGTGCCGCAGCCATCAAGGACGATCAGAACGATAACGTCGTCGCCAGCGAGATTCTGCAGGTGCGACCATTCGTGACGCACTTCCGACAGCCCCAGTTGCACGGTCGCGAGCACACCGCCGCCCATCAGCCTGCCCGCGCGGATTTCACCCTCGGACATGTCTCCGGGAAGCAGAATGTCGCCCGGCGTGACAATGTCGTCGAGTGAGAGCTTCCAGTCGTCGAGACAACGCGCGGGCATGTCGCAGAGCGTCGGAGCGTACGGCAAATCGATAGTGCGCATGACAAACTCCCGGAAACTGCGTTGGAGGCGGTGTCCGCCCATGTCATGCGATTATCGCGCAGCCCGCTGTCCGCCAAAAGTGAGAGGAACTGACTAGAAAAGAACCTCCGGTTCACGCCGGATCACGCGTCGGCCGAACAGCGCGAAACTCGCCTTGACGATGCTGGGCAGCAGCAGAAAATCGTGCGACTCCTTCGCCAATGCGGGATCGATAGGCACGATCTGCCCCATCGACCTGGCCAGAATCTGGCTGCGCGCAGCGCGTTCAATCAGCACGGACAGATAGGCCGACTCCTCTATCGAGGAAGTGGCCGCGAGAAATCCATGATTCGCCAGCAGGATCGTCCGCTTGTTGCCGAGCGCAGCGGAGATGATCTCGCCCTCATTGTCGGCGATCGGGAGCCCCGGCCATTCTTTCAGAAAAGCGCAATCGTTAAAGAGCGGTGTGGCGTCCATGTGGGCGACTTCGAGCGGCACGCCGACCATGGACAATGCGTTCACATACGGTGGATGCGTATGGACAATGCAGTTGACATCCGGCCTGCGCCGGTAAATCCACAGATGAAAACGGATGGCGGGATTCGCCATACCATTGCCTTCGATCACATGCATTTGATCGTCGATGCGAATCACGCTGCTGCGCGTGATTTCATCGAAGCCAACGGCCATCGCCGTCGTCAGGAATGTACCGTCGGCAGCGCGCAGCGTTATCTGCCCCGCGAGCGTCTCCGAATGTCCTTCGTGCGCGAGCATCCGGCACGCCAGCGCGAGCTTTTGCCTGTCGTCCCATGCGCCCTGCTCGAGTTTATGGTCCATCTCGGCGGCGATGCCGCGGCCCAGGTTCGATTTATCGTGGTCGCTCATGTGAGCCTCCTTGTGGTCGGATAAGTGTTCAGGATTGGCCGACTTGCGATTGCGCGGCCGGCTCAGGAACCGCGATCGATACGCTCCCGCTGCGCGGCGCAAGCAACACGAAGCCAGCGGCGATCAAAGAACTCGCTGCGACATAACATGCAACCCACAGCGGGTCGCCGTTGCGTGCGGCGAGCAGCGCGGAGCAGATCACCGGGCTCATGCCGCCGCCAATGACTGCACCGATTGCACCAATGGATACGCCGGAAAAGCGCACCTTGACGTCGAACATGTCAGCAAAGAAGCCGCCTTGCGGGCCATACATCAACGGATGGATCAGACCGATTGCAATGACGATGGCGAGCTTGACCAGCGCTGGGTCGCGCGTGTTCAGCAGATTGAAATACGGCCAGACGTAAAGCGCACAAGCAACGAGGCCTGCCAGATAGATCGGCTTGCGTCCAATGCGATCGGATAGCGCCGCGAACAGCGGCACCATGAAGACAGCCAGCGCGGCACCCGCCATGATCGCGACGAGCACCACCTGACGCGGCAGTCCAAGATGAACGGTCATGTAGGCCACGGAAAACAGCAGCACGAAAATCGACCACGTGATTTCGCCGAGTCGCGCCATGAAGACAATCGCGATTTCCCGGCGATGGTTGCGAAGCAGGTCGGCGAGCGGGAAACGCGCGACGGTCTGGGTCGCCCTCATCTGTTCGAATTCACGCGTTTCCGGCAACCGTGCGCGTCCAATCAGTCCGATCACGACCAGCACCGCGCTGAACAGGAATGGAATGCGCCAGCCCCAGGCGAGGAAGTCCGCTTCGGGTAGTCGCGACATGAGAAGCAACGCGCCCGTCGATAACAAGGCGCCGCCGTAGCTGCCTGAATTGCTCCAGCTTCCGTAGAGGCCGCGGCGTCCGGCCGGTGCGCTTTCCACACCAAGCACGGTGGCGCCGCTCTGCTCGCCGCCGATCGCAAAGCCCTGGAAAATCCGCAGCAGCGTTAACAGGATGGGCGCCCAGATACCGATTTCGGCGTAGGTCGGCAGGCAACCTACGAGCGTCGACGCAATGCCCATCACCAGCAGCGTGGAGAGCAGCAGCGTCTTACGGCCGAAGCGATCGCCGAAATGCCCGCAGATCAGCGCCCCCGCACCGCGTGCAAAATAGCCGGCCGCGTAGGTGCCGAGCGAAGCGATCGTCCCGGCGAGCGGATCGAGAGTCGGGAAGAAAATCTTGCTGAAGACGAGCGCCGATGCCGTCCCGTACAGCAGAAAATCGTATTGCTCGATCGCCGTACCGAGAAACGCCGAGATGAAAACGTACGGCCGGTGTTTGCGTGGGCTCGGGGACATGTGCTCCTCATGGCATTTGTTTTCGTGCCCCCAGCTTAATTTTTGGCCGCCCCAGTGGATTGTCCCTGCCGGAATCCAGAACTTGATCCAGAGTGAACCAAGTACACCCTATGCGTTGGTTTAGCCCGCCCGGGGGGCCATCGCCGACCTAAGCCCCCCGGACTCCTTCATGCCACTTAAAGCCGGACGACGTCGACGATGGCATCGGCAAATGCCTTCGGCGCTTCCTGTGGTAAGTTATGTCCGATGCCGCCATCGATGTTCCGGTGCTGATACTTGCCCGTGAATTTCTTCGCGTAGGCTGTCGGCTCGGGATGCGGTGCGCCGTTGGCGTCGCCCTCCATCGTGATGGTCGGAACCGAAATGGTCGGCCCCTTCGCCAACCGCGCTTCGAGCTCGTCGTATTGCGGCTCGCCCTTAACCAGACCCAGACGCCAGCGGTAGTTGTGAATCACCACCGCGACGTGATCGGGATTCTTGAAGGACTCAGCCGAGCGGTCGTACGTTGCATCGTCAAAATTCCATTTCGGCGACGCGAGACGCCAGATCAACTTGTTGAAATCGTGGCGGTTCGCTTCGTAACCTGCACGACCACGCTCCGTGGCGAAATAGAACTGATACCACCAGGCCAGCTCAGCCTTCGGCGGCAGCGGCGCCCGGTTGGCTTCCTGACTGCCGATCAGATAACCGCTGACCGACACCATCGCCTGGCATCGTTGCGGCCACAGCGCGGCGATAATATTCGCCGTACGCGCGCCCCAATCGAAAGCGCCAAAGATGGCTTTGTCGATCTTCAATGCATCCATCAACGCGATGACGTCGACGGCAACCACCGCCTGCTGACCGTTGCGCGGCGTATCCGCGGATAAAAACCGCGTCGAACCATAGCCCCGCAGATACGGCACGATGACCCGGTAGCCGGCGGCTGCCAGCAACGGCGTGACTTCGGCGAAGCTGTAGATATCGTAGGGCCAGCCGTGCAGCAGGATAACAACCGGTCCATTCTGCGGACCCGCTTCCGCATAGCCCACGTTGAGCGTTCCGGCATTGACCTGGCGAATGTTCTCGAACGAAGCAACACGCGTTGCAGTATTCGTGCCGTTCGACTGCGCCTTGGCGAGCCCGCTCAAACCCAACTCCATCAAGCTGATACCAGCAACAGTCGTCCCAAGCAGACGACGACGTCGAGTATTGATCTGATCCGGCATCGCGGATTCTCCTCAAAGGTTAGCTACAGAAGCGCAGGACATCTCCGGCCTGCGAAGCCAGACGATCTGGCCTGGAATCATTAAAACCCGTGGACGTATCTGGCGTGTGTCTGCGAAAAGCGCCAGTGAAACCTTATGTATTTACCGACGGTGCAGATACATTGGGATACAAAGACCGGGGTAGTTGACGTTCATCGACGAACGAGTACTGCATACAACGCGATAGTCGAATCATCTGGATCTAGCCGACGCCTTTCAACACAAGCGTGGCTTCAAGGCCGCCATCGGGCCGGTTACGCAACGAGAGTGTCGCGTCCATCGCCAAAGCGAGTTGCCGCGCAATCGCGAGGCCCAACCCGGTACCGCCGGTTCCGCGATTGCGCGATCCTTCCAGCCGATAGAACGGTTCGAATACCGCTTCCAGCGACTCGTCCGGAATTCCGGGCCCACGATCGAGCACGGAGACTCTCACGCGTCCATCCTGCGAGGCGACCCTGATCTCGGCAGCACCACCAAACTTCAGCGCGTTATCGACGAGATTGCCCACGATCCGGCGCAACGCCTGCGGACGCGTCACCAGTGCAGTGTCGATTCGACCGTGTAACGAAACGTCCTGCCCGGCATCGACGTAGTCGAACACGAGGCTGTCGAACAGCGCGTTCGGATCGATACGCAGGGGCGCCTCGCTGGCGCCGTGCATGGTGCGCGCGTACGTGACGCCCTCCTTGACCATCGTTTCCATTTCCTTCAGATCCTGCTGCAGCTTGGCACCCTCCGGGCTCTCGTCCATCACGTCGACGCGCAAACGCATGCGGGTAATCGGCGTTTGCAGGTCGTGCGAGATCGCCGCGAGGATCTGCAAGCGCTCGGTCATGTACAGCCTGATGCGGTCCTGCATGGCGTTGAACGCTCTCGCTGCGCGCGCCACTTCGTCCGGGCCGTCTTCAGGCAGGCGCTCCACCTTAAGGTCGGGGCCCAAGGTATCCGCCGCTCGCGCCAAATGGCTCAACGGGCGCGTTGCCAGCCGTACCGCCAGCCAGCAGCACGCAGCCAGCACCACCAGTTGCAGCACCAGCAACCATGACAACCACGGTGACAGCGGTGCGCCCGGCATGGGGCGATAGTCGATCGTCAGCGGCGTGCCGTCGCTCAACTGCAGATGAACCTGCAAGCGGTCCGGATCGCCGGGGACGGCGTTGGCGGTGAGCGGATAGCGCTTACCGATGCCGTCGGCGATCGATTGAGCCACTCTCGCTGAGAGCTTCGCATCCGGCGGTGCGCCCGCGACCCCGGGTCCGAGATTGAAGGTATAGGTACGCCGTGCCAGCCTCGGCAGCCATTCGGCGCGTTCGTTAGCAGGCAAATGATCGAGCAGCGCAACGGAACTGGTGACCTCGCGTTCGATGTATCCCATCATCACGTTCGTCATGGTCTGGTCCCGCTCCGTCATGGTGAGCCAGACCGACAGCGTTTGCACCAGCGCAAGGCTGACAAAGAGAATCAGGGCAAGCCGTGCGAATAAGGTACGCGGCCATCGCAGCAATGTACTCAGCTTCATGGACTGCCTTCGATCATGGTCACCGCCGCCGAAAATACATAACCCTCGCTGCGCAGCGTCTTGATGTACCGAGGCTCACGCGCAGTGTCCTGCAAGCGTTGCCGCAAACGGCTGACCAGCAGATCAATCGAGCGGTCGAACGCATCGGCCTGGCGGCCCTGGGTCAGATTGAGCAACTGATCGCGCGTGAGCACGCGCTGCGGATGATCGAGAAACACGCGCAGCAGACGATACTCCGCGCCACTTAAGGCCACCATGGTGCCTTCAGCGTCGAGCAAATGACGCGCCGTGGTATCGAGGCGCCAATCGCCGAAGGCAATCATTGGCGCCGTTTCCGTCACCTGCATGCCGGGCGGCAGCATCCGCGCGCGGCGCAATACCGAGCGGATGCGCGCCAGCAACTCGCGCACCGCAAACGGCTTGGACAGGTAGTCGTCCGCGCCCATTTCCAGCCCGACGATGCGATCCGTCTCCTCGCTGCGGGCGGTCAGCATCAAGACCGGCACTGCGCGAAACTTGCCGGCACGCAATTCCCGGCACAGCACGAGACCATCCTCGCCGGGCATCATCAGATCCAGCACGATCAGATCAGGCGCGCCCTGCTCGAGGACGGTGCGCATCTGCCGGCCGTTGGCGGCCAGCGAAACGCGCATGCCGTTCTTCTCGAGATAGGTGGCGAGCAATTCGCGGATGCCGCGATCGTCGTCGACGATCAGCACGTGGTCTGTGGTTTCCATCAATGAATCAATCCCTTCGACGATTGACGCGCACCCGGTTCACGTTGATCAGCGAACAGTGCACGGGGTGCGCCAGTTCCGCCGCCAATCCACCCGCGAGGAAGGCGAGAATTGTCATGAGCCTTCTCATGCATCCTCCACGACCGACAGGCTGGCGCCATTGGCGACGCTCGCCTCCAGCGTATACGGATCGACACCCTCCAGGCAACCGATGTTGACCCGCCACAGCTGCGGATCTCTACGCGTCTGATGGAACGGATAAATTCCGCAATGCTTGCAGAAGTAGTGCTTCGCCGTGCGTGTATTGAACTGATAGAGCGTCAGCGCTTCCTCACCCTGCAGGATCTTCAGTTCGCCCGCGGCAAACGGCGGCGTCATCAGCGCGCCCTTGCGCCGGCACAGGCTGCAATTACAACGCCCGGCAGGCTGAACATCGGTATGGACTTCAAATTTCACGGTCCCGCAATGACAGGATCCTTGCAGCAGTTCGGTACTCATGTGGCTTCTCCACGGTAGGGATGGCTGCTTTATAGCCCAGGACGCACGACGCTTTGTATCTCAATGTATCTGGGCGTTCCCCCGACACAAAACATTGCACCCGCGCCGTCCCGGCGACACAAGCCAGATACGAACGGGCGTTCAAATGCACCCATGCCAACCACTGGAATGCCCGATGCGGCGTACGGGTTCATGCCCGGATCGCCGCTCTGCTCTCCGCTCTGAAAGGACACTGACATGCTCTCCCGACTCAAAACCACCGCTACCGTCGCCCTATTCGCCGCAACCTTCGCAGCCGGCGCCGCTGCAATCGCTACGCTCGTTGCAAGCCCCTCGGCCAGCGCTGCCGCCGGTCCCGTTGCAAACCAGCTCGACAACAACGCGACCGCGCCGGAATTCACCGGCATCGATAAATGGCTGAATAGCGATCCCCTGACCATGCAACAGTTGCGCGGCAAGGTCGTGCTGGTCGATTTCTGGACCTACACCTGTATCAACTGCATCCACGTACTGCCCTACGTCAAGACCTGGAATCAGAAATACAAGGACCAGGGCCTGACGGTGGTCGGCGTCCACACACCCGAGTATCCGTTCGAGCGCAGCACCGACAACGTCAAGACGGCGATCAAGCGCTTCGGCATTACGTTCCCGGTCGCGCAGGACAATAACTACGCAACATGGCGTGCCTACGACAACCAGTATTGGCCTGCGTTTTATCTGGTCGACAAGAAAGGACACGTGGCCTACACGCACTTCGGCGAAGGCGACTACGAACAGACCGAAGCGAAGATCAAGGCGTTGCTGGCGGAAAATCCGTGATTCGTATCGCAATGTATCTGGGCATGCAGGTGATACAGAACATTGCAATTGACCCGGTTTCCCGACACAAGTCAGATACGTCGGCAGGTTCTAATGCCTCAACGCCGGATGCAAGACACACGCAAATCGCAGATGACGGATCGAATTGCTGCCCTTGCTCCTGACATCGCGGCGCCTTCCTTTTAATCTATTGGTTCACGGAGAACGACATGAAAACCTCAATGATCGCTTTGGCATTCGCTGCATTCGCTACCGCTGGCTTCGCTCATGCATCCGAAGCTCCCGCAACAACCAGTGCTCAATCGGCCGCCCCGCAAGTGCAGCAATGGAACCCGAGCCAAACCGGCGCAGCGCAGAAGACCCGCGCCGAGGTCCGCCACGAACTGGTGCAAGCCCAGCGGGATGGTCAACTGGCGCAGCTCAGCAGCTTGTATCGCGGCAGCTGATATCTGAGTTCCGCCGGATTGAACTATGCTTCCAATACGGTAAGCAATCCTCCTGGTTCAAGATCCTTCGTACGCTCCACAACGCCCACACTGAGCACGCTCGGCGTGGGCGTATCGCGTTCAATCGCTCGTGAGATCACGCTGCCATTGATCGGCAACCCCGCTTTGTCGCCCATCGGAAATGCCATGTCAGACACCATCCTTCCCCAATCGCCGTCTCGCCGTCGCTTTGTTAGTGTGGCAGCGGCGGCTGTTGCCGCGGGCTCGCTGAGTCAGCTCGCTTTCGCAGAAACGAATCAGGCAATTATTGAAGTTGCCCAGCCGTCCGGCGGCGGCGACAAGACCGCTATTCGTCCGCTTCGCGTGCATGTGCCGGAATCGCAACTGATCGATTTGCGCAGGCGCATCAAAGCCACGAGGTGGCCCGACCGCGAAACCGTGATGGATGACTCACAAGGCGTGCCGCTTGCGATGATTCAGGAATTCGCGCGCCATTGGGCGACCGATTACGATTGGCGCAGGTGCGAAGCGAAGCTGAATTCGCTGCCGAATTTCGTGACCGAGATCGACGGGCTGGACATTCATTTCATCCACGTCCGCTCGAAACATGAAAATGCGATGCCGCTCATCGTCACGCACGGGTGGCCCGGTTCGGTCATCGAGATGTTGAAGATTATCGATCCGCTGACCAATCCCACGGCATACGGCGCGAGCGCGTCGGATCCCTTTCATCTGGTCATTCCGTCTCTGCCGGGCTACGGTTTTTCAGGCAAACCTACCACGACCGGCTGGGGTCCTGAGCGTACCGCCCGTGCCTGGGTCGTACTCATGAAGCGCCTTGGATACGAGAAATTCGCGGCGCAAGGCGGTGACCTGGGCGGTGTCGTCGCGAATGTCATGGGTAAGCAGGCGCCACCTGAATTGTTGGGCATCCACGTCAACTTCCCTGCCACTGTTCCGCCCGCGATTGCAAAGGCGCTCGCCGCCGGCGATCCGCCACCATCCGGTCTCTCGGACGATGAAAAGGACGCTTACGAACAGCTAGGCAGCGCGGCCAGGAAACGGCGTGCCTATGCGCTGGAGATGGGAACACGCCCGCAAACGCTCTACGGATTGGCGGACTCGCCTGTTGCACTGGCAAGCTGGCTGCTCGATCACGGCGACGGATATGTGCAGCCGGCAGCAGCGCTGACTTCGGCCGTGTTCGGGCGACCCATCAATGGAGAATCTGCGGGCGACCTGACGCGGAACGATCTCCTCGACGACATCACGCTCTACTGGCTGACGAACACGGGGATTTCCGCGGCGCGCTTCTATTGGGAGTCTCACTTCAACTTCCTGGCCGCCGCCGATGTATCCGTGCCGGCTGCCGTGAGTGTCTTTCCCCGCGAGAACTATCAGGCCCCGCGAAGCTGGACGGAGCGCGCGTATCACAACCTCGTCTATTACAACAGGCTCGACAAAGGCGGACACTTTGCGGCGTGGGAACAGCCGCAATTATTTGCCGAAGAGGTTCGTGCCGGGTTGAGACCGCTGCGCACATAGCGAATCATTCTCCGCTTTGGACCGACTTGATGAGCTTGTTGCGCAGCGTCACGTTCGCCTCAGTGCGAGCCCTCTCCGTCTTCCGGTTACGATCCTCGGTCTTCTGTTCGCATCAATACCGAACGCTGCTTGCGGTGACGAGCGGCAACGCTTGCGTCGCCTGTCCATCGACTGTGGCGCCGGCGAAGATAAAACTCGGCGAAAGATGAGCGTTGATATCTGCGGGGAAGTTGAGCGCGGGCTTCGACACCTCGTCGAGCATCGCGATCTGCGCAGCGCTGAGTTCGAGATCCAGCGCAGTCAAGTTGGTCCGCAGTTGATCGATACGTCGCGCGCCGACGATCGCCGAGGTCACGCCGCGACGTTGGTTAACCCACGCGAGCGCGACCGCAGCGGGGCTCACCTGAAGTTCGGCTGCGACCGCAACAAGCACGTCGATCACCGGAAACTCCTTGTCGCCTGGGACACCGACAAGCGCCGAGCGTTCTGACTTCACAGCCTGAGTGTTTTCGCGCGTATATTTGCCCGACAACCAGCCGTTCTTCAGCGGACTCCACGGCATGACGCCAATGCCGAGCTCTTCGGCCATCGGTATCAGTTCGCCTTCGGCCGTCCGCTCCAGCAGCGAATACTCGACTTGCATCGCAATGATCCGGTTCCAGCCGCGAAACTGCGCCATGGTCTGCGCTTGCGCGACCTTCCAGGCCGGTGTGTCGGAGATTCCGATGTAACGAATCTTGCCGGAGGCGACCAGATCGTCGAGCGCGCGCATCGTCTCCTCGATCGGCGTGGTCCTGTCCCAGTTGTGAATCCAGTAGAGATCGATGTAATCCGTCTGCAGCCGGCGCAGCGACGCTTCGCATTGTTCGACCATCGCCTTGCGTCCGGCGCCTCCGCCGTTCGGATCGCCAACGTGCAGGTTGCCGACAAACTTCGTCGCAATGACGCTGCGATGGCGACGGTCTTTGCGCGCCGCAAAGAAGTCTCCGATGATTTTTTCCGAGTGGCCCAGCGTATAGATGTTGGCCGTATCGATGAAATTCCCGCCGCGCTCCAGGTACTCCGAAAGTATGGCTTCGGATTCAGCGGGGCTCGTGCCCCAACCCCAGTCTTCACCGAAAGTCATCGTCCCAAGACAAAAGGGACTCACGCGCAGACCAGAGGATCCGAGTGTGACGTATGAATCGAGCGACATAATGTTTCTCCTGGAAAATGAGCCGACTGGCTAACCCCAATGAGACCATCGCGCGGCTGCGACGCGGTAGACCGAAACGCGCAAGCTCTTGCACAATCCTCTCAGATTGGGTCGGTTCAGGCAGATCCGCTTGCGCTTTCATGGCCGCCCAGGATACGTTTGACTTATGGATACGCTCGCTGAACTTCGCACCCTGATTTCCCGCCATGCCGTCGACGACGTGACGGCAACGAACCTGCCCGGGGTCGTCCTGTCGGTGTCGACTGCACAAACACAGTCGGTTCATCGCATCTACGAGCCAGTATTCGCTCTGGTCGCCCAAGGCGCAAAGTGCGCGACTCTCGGTGACCAGCTCCTCGAATATCACGCGGGACAATGCCTGGTCGTGACCGTCGATCTCCCGATGTCCGGACACGTGATCGAAGCGAACGCGAAAAAGCCGTTTCTGGCAGTGGGCCTGATGTTGAAACCCGCAACTATCGCTTCGTTATTGCTGGACACTGCTTCGGACGCCCCGGCGATGGCGAACCCGTTCGGCGCGGCTGTCGGCGAAGCGACGCCCGAACTGCTTGACCCGTTTGTGCGGCTGCTACGGCTGCTCGAGCATCCGGAAGACGTGCCCGTTCTCGCGCCGATGATCGAGCGCGAGATCTTGTGGCGGATACTCACAGGCAGCCAGGGTGCGTTGCTGCGGCAGGTCGGCCTTGCCGACAGCCGTCTGTCGCATGTCGGGCGCGCGATTCGCTGGATCCGCATGCACTATGCGGAGATGCTGCGCACTGAAGAGCTTTCGGCGCTGGCGGCGATGAGCGTCTCCTCTTTCCATCGGCACTTTCGCGCCGTCACCGCCATGAGCCCGCTGCAGTATCAGAAGCAGATCAGGCTTCAGGAAGCCCGCACGCAACTGCTGACCACCTCGAAGGACATTGCCAGCATAGGGCTGAGCGTTGGCTATGACAGCGCCTCGCAATTCAGCCGTGAGTACAGCCGGCTGTTCGGAAGGCCGCCGGGGAGGGATGCGGAGCGGCTGCGGTCGTCGACTATGCAGGCAAGTGACGCGACTGCGCGATCGTGAGTGACCTCAGCGTCGGCTCATCGCAACCGCCCAAAGTAACCATCGTTTTTTGGCCGGTTATCTGGGAA
The DNA here is from genome assembly GCF_902859805.1 of Paraburkholderia sediminicola. Taxonomy (GTDB): domain Bacteria; phylum Pseudomonadota; class Gammaproteobacteria; order Burkholderiales; family Burkholderiaceae; genus Paraburkholderia; species Paraburkholderia sediminicola. Next base: position 992,403 of record NZ_CADIKC010000001.1, read on the forward strand.
AAGTACATATAACCGGCAAAAAACTGTCGGTTTGCAATCTATGCCCCCGGTACATTGCTGGCGGAAAATCCGTGATTTGCATCGCAATGCATTGCAGAGGAGGCTAAGCGGGTGTCGAGCCCGCGTAAAATCATCCACTCGTTTCGAGGCACACTCACTCGCCGCACACATCGGACCCGACATGGAAATCAAGTGGATTGAGGACTTCATCGCGCTCTCCCAGTATCAGAGCTTCTCGCGCGCGGCGGAATTTCGGAATGTCACCCAGTCGGGCTTCAGCAGGCGCATTCAGTCGCTTGAGCAGTGGGTGGGCGCGGACCTCATCGACCGAAGCAGCTTCCCGCCCACACTGACGCCTGCCGGACAACTGTTTCGTGAGGCAGCGGTAGACATTCTTGGAAAGCTATTCGACACGCGAGCCATTATTCGCATCGATCAACGCATGGCGGGCAAAGGCCTGCAGATCGCAGCGGGCCATACGATCGCGCTAAGTTTCCTGCCTGCCTGGTTAAAAGCGCTCACTGCGCGCTTCGGAGAGGTACGTGCGCGTGTGATACCCACCAATGTCCACGACTCCATCCTGATGCTCGTGAACGGCAACTGCGAGTTGATGTTTGCCTATCATCACCCGGAACTGCCTCTCCATCTCGATCCGATCAGATACGAGCATCTCACCGTAGGCGTCGATGTGTTGATGCCTGTCTGCCGGCCGAATCCGCGTGGCGCGCCGATATTCCGCTTACCGGGCACGGCGGCTCGCCCATTGCCGTTGATTACGTACACGGAAACTAGCTATTTCGGCCGCTGCCTCGCACTCCTTCTCGGCCGGGTCGATGCCACCCCAGCTTTGCGGCCCCACTACGAGTCCGACATGGCCGAGGTTCTCAAGAAACTGGTACTGGAAGGCGAAGGCGTTGCCTGGTTGCCAAAAAGCTCGATCGTCGCCGAGCTTGACGCGGGCGAACTCGTCCCAGCCGGCCGGGATGCGTGGCATCTCGAAGTTGAGCTTCGCGTCTACCGCGATGCCTCGAACCGCAGCGAGTTTCTGGACACGCTTTGGCGCCACCTTCGCGCCGAATCGCAGGTTGTTGATTAAGGGTAATCCCGTGTTATGCGAGTCTCGCATATCCCCATGCAGGACCCGCATTGAGTCTTTTTTGATCATCTCTATCATCCGTCCATACACAGAAACGTCGCTCCGCTAGCGGCGTTTTTGCCTCCTGCCAGCGTACGGTGGTCACGTCAGACCCTTGTGCGCCTTCCTCGGACTGATGGAAATGAAAAACCGCCTAACGTTCTATATCGTGGTCGGCATGGTGCTCGGCGTGATTGTCGGTTACGTGTGCCATCGAACCGTAGCCGATGCTGCAGAAGCCAAAACAATCGCCGGTTACTTCTCGATCATTACCGATATCTTCTTGCGGCTTGTGAAGATGATTATCGCGCCGCTCGTCTTCGCCACGCTGGTGTCCGGGCTCGCCGGAATGGAAGGAACGAGCGACGTGCGCAGAATCGGGCTCAGGTCGGTGGGCTGGTTCGTGTGCGCCTCGCTTTTCTCGCTCGCCCTTGGCCTCGTTCTCGCGAATGCGTTGCAGCCTGGCGCCGGCTTGCATATGACGCAGACCAGTTCGGATGTTGCCACCGGTCTCAACACCGCGGGTCTGAACTTCAAGGACTTCGTCACGCATGCGTTTCCGTCCAGCATCATCGACGCGATGGCTCGGAATGACATTCTTCAGATTCTCGTCTTCTCTGTGCTGTTTGGCGTGGTGCTGAGCGCCATCAAGACGGACCCGCGCGTCGCACCGTTGATCGCAGGCATCGACGCACTCGTCCCCGCGATGCTGAAGCTGACCGACTATGTGATGCGGCTCGCTCCGATTGGTGTCTTCGGCGCGCTTGCCTCCGCGATTACGGTGCACGGCCTGGACGTGTTGACCACCTACGGCAAGCTCGTCGGAAGCTTCTATCTCGGCCTCGTCCTGCTGTGGGCAGCGCTTATCCTCGTTGGCCACGTCTTTCTGGGCAAATCGATCTGGAAGTTGCTAAGAGCGGTCCGGGAACCCGCGATGCTCGCCTTCTCTACCGCAAGCAGCGAAGCCGCTTATCCGCGCCTGACCGAGAAGCTTGAACAGTTCGGTATCGACAAAAAGGTCGTCGGCTTTACGTTGCCGCTCGGCTACGCGTTCAACCTGGACGGATCAATGATGTACCAGGCGTTTGCTGCGATTTTTATCGCGCAAGCCTTCGGCATCGACATGCCGCTCAGCGCCCAGATCATGATGTTGCTCGTGCTTATGTTGAGCAGCAAAGGGATGGCCGGCGTCGCAAGAGGTTCCGTGGTGGTGGTTGCGGCCGTTGCCCCGATGTTTCATTTGCCGCCGTCCGGCGTGGTGTTGATCCTCGCCATCGATCAGATTCTCGATATGGGGCGAACCGCCACGAACGTGATCGGCAACAGTATCGCGACGGCCGTTATCGCGAAGTGGGAGGCCAAGCGCGCTGCCAGGCAGAACGACGTAGAGAACAACGTTGTTCTCGGCCAACTGCAAGGCGAAACAAAATGATCAGCGCAAACGTGCTGAGCGGGAAGAAGTTTGGCGTGGTGGGCGGCCTGGGTCCACTAGCGAGTGCGGATGTCTTTTTCAAACTCGTCAAATCGACGCCCGCCTCGAGCGATGCCGAACATGTCGATGTCATTTTTGAGCAGCATCCCTTCCGAAGCGCAGCCATAGGAAGTGAGGCGACGACTCAACGGAAACTGTACATTTTCGACATGATTAGCGGCTTCGAGAAGAGGGGTGTGACGACCGTTGTACTCCCCTGCTTTCTCAGCCACACGTTTATCGACGAACTGAAGGCTAACTCGCCCTTGCAGATCGTCGATATGGTGGAAGCCGTCCGCAGCCACGTTCGAAGAAAATTTCCGGCTGCACGGCGAATCGGCGTGCTGACCTCGGACTACACCCATCGAAAGGGACTATTCGAAAAGTACTTCGCGGAGCCGGAATTTGAAATCATTCATCCCCGTCCGCGCGACAGTGTCGATCTCATCACCGAAGCCGTCTACGGCGCGAACGGCATCAAGAGCGGAAATCTGTCCGGCCGGCCCGTCGCGCTTTTGCGCGAGGCGTGCGAGGACCTCATTGCGCAAGGTGCACAAATCATCGTGCCGGGTCTGACGGAGATTGCGCTTGTGGCGGAGGAAATGGGCTCGTTTCGAGTGCCGCTGATCGATTCGAATCTTGCGTATGCGCAGTACGTAATTGCCGGCGAATACGGTTTGCCCGAATCCATTTTCAAAGTGGGCGTGGTCGGTGGCGTCGGGCCCGCGGCGACGGTCGATTTCATGCAGAAGATCGTACGCAATACGCCGGCGAATCGGGATCAGGACCATATCAGGCTTCTGATTGAACAGAATCCGCAGATTCCCGATCGCACAGAAAACCTGATTGGTGACGGCCCCGATCCGACTATTTCGCTTTACGCGACCTGCAAGAAGCTCGAGTCGGGCGATGCGGATCTCATCGCTATTCCGTGTAACACCGCTCACGCATTTGTCGAACGTATTCAGCCGTATCTGGGCATACCGATCGTCAATATGCTGACGGTGACGGTCCGCCATCTGCGCGAAACGTTTCCACTGCTGCGCTCCGTTGGTGTGCTGGCCACCTCCGGCACGATCGCAAGCGGTGTCTATGAAAAGGCCCTCGAATCGCAGGGTTTGCGGCAAATCGTTCCAACAGCGCAATTGCAAGCCCGCGTGATGGAAGCGATCTACGGCAAGGAAGGGGTAAAAGCGGGATTCACTACCGGGCGATGCCTCGACGACATCTCCGCAGCGATTGATGGGCTCATAGCGGAAGGCGTCGAGGTCATCGTCCTCGGATGTACCGAGTTGCCGCTTTTATTGCCACAAACGAGTTTCGTAGGCACGACTGGCGCACGCGTGAGTCTTGTCGATCCAACCGATGTCCTTGCACAGCAATGCGTGGCCTTGGCGACAGCGGCCGCAGAACGCCCCGTTTCTTTGCGCTGTTAAATCCTTTTGTAGGAGACTGGATATGAACATCAACACTACCCTTCAACGGGTCGCCTCCCTGCGCACGCCGAGCACGACGCTCACCGCTGCGCTTCTCGTCTGCGCTAGCTGCTTGTGTGGTACGAGCGTGTGGGCTGCAGACGCCACGTCTGATAGTGCGACAGCCACTGCGGCAGCAAGTCCGGCGGCCGGATCTCCCCGGATTCTTGTTCTCGCAACCGGCGGCACGATCGCCGGCACAACTGACCCGCGTTCGGCCATCGGCTACAACTCGGGCAATGTCAAAGGCCAGGAACTGGTTCGGGCGGTTCCGGGCATTGAGAAACTCGCGAGCATCAACTCCGAGCAGATTTCCAATGTCGGGTCGCAGGATATGAACGACGAGATCTGGTTCCGGCTTGCGCGCCGTATCCAGGAGGCCTTCGATCGAAACGAAGCAGATGGGATCGTGATCACTCACGGTACGGATACGATGGAAGAAACGGCATTCTTCCTGCAAAACGTGGTGCGCTCGGACAAACCGGTGGTACTCGTTGGGTCAATGCGGCCGGGCGGATCGACGAGCGCGGATGGCCCCGGCAATCTTTACGAAGCGGTGGAAGTCGCAGCGAGCCCGAAATCCCGAGGCAGAGGTGTGATGGTGGTCATGAATGACCAGATTCACGCGCCGCGCTGGATCACCAAAACCAACACGACTGCCGTGCAGACTTTTGCTTCGCCCAACGCGGGCGTGATTGGCTATGTCGATCCGGCGAGCATTCGTTTTGTCGCGCCCGCGCCTGTGCTTGCGTCAACGCGCGATGTGCTTGACTTGCCGGCGAATGGCCACCTGCCGCGTGTAGAAATCGTTTATGCACACAGCAATATGGACGGCGCCCAGATTGATCACGCTATTGCCGATGGTGCAAAAGGAATCGTATTGGCGGGCGAAGGCGATGGCGATGCGTCCAAGGAAGCACTGGCTGCCCTCGACCGGGCGGCGAAGAAAGGCATTGTCGTCGTCCGTTCGACGCGTGTGATGTCTGGATTCGTCAACAGAAATGTGGAGGTCGAAGACGACAAGCGCGGCTTCGTCGTCTCGTTCGATCTGAATCCGCAAAAGGCGCGCTTGCTCACCCAGTTACTCGTTGCAAACGGCATCACTAACCCCGGCAAGGTTCAGCAGGCCTTTTCGGCTACCTTTTGACCGTGGTCCGGCAAGCGCTGATTAGCGGCCTGCACCGCTAATCAGGCAGGCGCTCGATGTGAAGTCGTGCGCGATACGTGTCCCCTTTGTTGCCGAGCGCCTGTCACCCGGTGTACATACGGGCCCGAAAGCGAGAGGTGCCAGCGGGATCGCACGGGCACGGTCCGCCTCCGGATACAAGGTGAGATCTCACGCAATGACAAGATCAGCGCCTTCCGAGCTGATCCGTATCGAGCGTGAATTCGGTTCGCAGGCAACGTTTGCTGGCGCGACACCGTTCGCGGCTCGCTCGTTGCGCAGCGCGCAAGTCGCATGACGCGCCGCGCAGCATGACCGCCACAACCTGATCCACGCCCTACAACGTGGCAGTCACGCCGCCATCCACGTAAAGGATATGGCCGTTCACGAAGTTCGAAGCGTCGCTCGCCAGAAACACGGCAGCGCCGACGAGATCTTCCACATCGCCCCAACGTCGCGATGGCGTGCGTCCAATCAGCCAGTTGCTGAACGTTTCGTCCTTGACGAGCGCCTCGGTCAGCTCCGTCTTGAAGTAGCCCGGGCCAAGTCCATTGACCTGGATGCCATGTTGCCCCCAGTCGATTGCCATGCCTTTCGTCAGCATCTTCACCGCGCCTTTGCTCGCGGTGTAGGCCGCGATGTTGGGGCGCCCCAGTTCGCTTTGCACCGAACAGATGTTGACGATCTTGCCGCGCTTGCGAGCAATCATGTGCCGCGCGACCGCCTGGCCGACCAGGAACACGCTGTCGACATTGGTCTTCATCAATTCTTCCCATTGGGCATGGGAAAACTGTTCGAGCGGCGCACGGCGTTGCATGCCGGCGTTGTTGACGAGAATGTCGATCGCACCGATGTCGCGTTCGATATCGGCGATCGCAGCGTCGACCTCAGTGGCCGACGTCACATCGAAACTTGCCGCATGGACGGTCGCGCCCTCGTCGCGCAACCGGCTGACAGCCTCTGCCAGTCTGGCCGCATTGCGGCCATTCAGAATTACTTCGGCGCCGGCGCCTGCCAATCCTTTGGCCAGCGCGTAACCGATACCCGTACTCGACCCGGTAACCAGAGCACGACGCCCCGACAGATCGAACATCTTCAGATTGTTGTTCAACTCAACTCCTCTTCGACTCTAATTCGTCCGGCTTCCATCCAGTACCGTTCGGCGTGCCCAGCCATTGCATGACCTCTCTCAGACTGCATGCGTTGTCCTGCAAAGCAGAAAGATGGAGCACACCATCTTCACCGACAGGCGACTCGAGCGTTGCGAACTGATCCGCCACCAGCGTCGCTGGAAACTCATGATGCAGCCGCCCGGAAACCCGTGCAACCGCCTCGGCCAAGGTGATGTCGAGAAACACAAATCTCAACCCGGCGACACGCGCGCGTAAGCACTCCCGATAGCGACGTTTCAACGCGGAACAGGACAGCACCGCCGTCCCATGCATTTCATCCACCAACTCGGCGAGGCGATCCAGCCACGGCTCGCGGTCACTGTCGCACAACGCGATTCCGCGACACATCTTGTCGCGGCTTTCCGCCAGGTGATGCTCGTCTCCTTCGATGAAAACACCTTCCAGCGCCACGGCCAACTCGCGCGCAAGTGTCGACTTGCCCGAGCCCGACACGCCCATCACCACTATTTTATGCGTCACGTTGCAAAATCCAGCTGTGTTGTCACGGCACGCGATCCAGGGAATCGCGCCGGCCATTCAACCGGCAGCGGTGTGCGGATGAAAGCGCACCGCTGCATCACACGTTTTCCGCTTCAGGACACCGGCGTGAACTTGAGCTGGTCGATCGGCGTGACCTTGTCGGTTCGGGTCAAACCATACGGCGTCTTCGGTCCGAGCCACTTGTTGAAGATACCGCTCATCTCGCCACTCTGCTCCATCGAAGCCAGGGCCTTGTTGACCGCGCTCAGCATGGCCGGCTCGTTCTGGCGCAGGCCCACCGCGATCGGCTCGATCAGCATCGGCTCCGACGCAATCGCCACTGCGCCGTCCGTGCCGTCCACCTGCTTCGCGATCTTCGTGGCCGTCATCTGATTGGTCACGAAGCCTTTGACCTTGTTCTGCTCGAGAGCCAGAAACGCCGAGCTGGTATCGTGAAACGTTACCGCCTGGCCGTCCTTGATCGAAATTGGAATCGACTGAGCAGAAGTCGAGCCATCGGCAGCGCTGATTTTCTGGCCCGCGAAATCGGTCAGCTTCTTGCTCGCGTCGGCCTTCTTCACGACAAGGACTTCCTTGGTGGAGTAGTACGAATCGCTAAAGGCAATCTGCGTAGCACGGGTTTTGGTGTAGGCCAGATTGGCAACCACAATGTCAACGCGCCCCAGCTTCAACTGCGGAATGCGTGCCTCAACCGCCAACGGTTCGAGCTTGGCCTTCACGCCCAACTGTTTCGCCACCGCGTTGCATAGGTCCACGTCCATGCCTTCCAGCTGACGCGTTTGCGCATTGGGATACGAGAAGGGCTCGACGTTCGAATACACACCGCAGCTCAATTCGCCACGGCCCTTGATATCGGCCAATTGATCAGCATGTGCCGGGGCAATCGATGCAACCGCGCCGCCAACCACCAACATCCCCGCGAAAATCTTCTTTACCTGCATCGTGATGCTCCTGAAGTTTATGTGTAAAGCAATCGACTGCTGATCAAAGGTGGCCAAACCGAGCCTGAATCTGAACCTCAATCTGTACTTGTGCCGCGAAAGTCATACCGCCATGCTTGCCTCAATGCGAGCGGAGATCGGACAGAAATCTCTGCGCCCGTTCGTGTTTCGGGCGCAAAAAGAATTCCTCCGGCTCCGCCGTTTCGAGAATCTTCCCTGCGTCCATAAACCAGACGCGATCGGCAACCTCGCGTGCAAACCCCATCTCATGCGTGACGCACATCATCGTCATGCCTTCCTGGGCGAGGCTCTTCATCACGTTCAACACTTCGCCAACCATCTCCGGATCGAGCGCACTGGTGGGCTCGTCGAACAACATTGCCGGCGGGTCCATCGCCAATGCTCTCGCAATCGCCACACGCTGCTGCTGACCACCGGACAATTGCGGCGGAAACGCACTGGCCTTGTTCGACAGACCGACGCGCGCGAGCAGATCCGCCGCTTTGCGTTCCGCATCCGCGCGCTTGAGGCCGTGCACGCGCATCGGCGAAAGCGTGATGTTGTCCAGCACCGACAGATGCGGAAACAGGTTGAATTGCTGAAACACGAAGCCGACACGGCTGCGGTACGCATTCAGACCCAGTTTCTTGTCGTGAATGTTTTGACCGTCGAAGAAGATCTGCCCACGGTTGATCTCCTCGAGCCGGTTGACGGTGCGAATCAGTGTCGACTTACCCGATCCTGATGGTCCGCAAACCACCACGACTTCGCCTTTGCGAACTTCGGCGTTCACGTCCACGAGAGCGTGATATTCGCCGTACCATTTGTTGACGCTGGAAAACTTGATCATGCGAAATACCTCGAAGTGATTGAGCGCCTAGTTCTCGGTGGGCAGCGGATCGGTCAGCGCAACGTTGGCCGCCTTCTGAGTCCTCGCTGCGACGCCGGCTCGCTTGCGCGTGACGCGCCGCTCCAGATACTGCGCAAGCTGTGTGAGCGCGTAACACAGCGCGAAGTAACTCAAGGCGAGAATCAGGTACACGGGAAAGGGCTTCGTCAGCAGCCGGTTGTTGATCTGATCCGCGGCGAAAGAGATTTCCTGGACGTTGATGATGTAACCCAGCGAGGTTTCCTTGATCGTCGACACGAACTGCGTGACCATGCTCGGCACCACGTTGTAAAGCGCCTGCGGCAGGATGACCGCGCGCATGGTCTTCATGTAGCTCATGCCGAGCGCTCTCGAAGCCTCCGTCTGCCCTTTCGGCAGCCCCTCGATACCCGCGCGGATGATTTCCCCGAGATACGCCGAGTCATAGATCACAAGCGCACACAGCATCGTGACAAACCCGGTGACTGGATAGCCGGTCAGAACAGGCACGAGGAAGTACACCCAGAAAATCACCATCAGGAGCGGGATGCCCCGCACCATATAAACGAGCCCTGTGGCCGGCGCCCGCAGAAACCGGAAAGGACTGATGCGGGCCAGGGCGACCAGGATACCCAGGGGAAATGCGATGACGAGCGCGGAAAGCGACAGCAGGATCGTCAGTACGATGCCGCCCAGCGGGCCATGCGGATACTGCCCGATGAGCAGCAGTGTCCAGTTATCGCGCAGGATATCGAACATGTCACTTCACTCCCGGAATGCGGTAGTGCATCGCGATTTTGGCGCCGCACAGCATGATGACGAGAGAGAGGCCGAGATACACCGCCGTGGCGATGAAATACGATTCGAAAGACAGGAAGGTTTCGTTCTCGATCTGGCGAGTGACATAGGTCAGCTCCGCCGCGCCGATCGCCATCGCGAGACTCGTGTTCTTGAACAGCAGGACCGCGTGATTGACCATCGGCGGGATGGCATTGCGCAGCGCTTGCGGAAGCACGACGAAACGCATGCCGTTCAGGAAGTTCAGACCCAGCGCGCGCGAGGCTTCGTATTGACCGTAAGGAATCGCACGCAACCCGCTGCGGATATCTTCGGAGAGGTAGGCCGCGCTGCACAGGCCGATGGCCACGACCGCAAAAATAAACTGGCCGTTGTAGTGGTTCAGCAGAGTCTGCAACGATTCCGGCAGGATGTTCGAAATGCCGAAGTACCAGAACAGGATCTGGACCAGCATCGGCACATTGCGATGGTAGGCCACGAATGACGCAACGAAGGCCGTCGCGAGGCGGTTGTTGGTCAGGCGAATCAGCGTGAGAAGAATGCCCACCACCAGCGAGAGTATCCACGCCAGCGCGGCCATTGCGAGGGTGAGCTCGATCCCATGGAGAAACAGCGCCCCATAGTCGCCTCGCAGCACCGTCGCCAGGTCAAAATGAAGTTTCATGTTGCACGTCCCAATGATTCGGATCGAAGCGATGATCCGGGCCTGACTCGACCCGCGGCAGCATCGTCATCCCCCGGAAGCCGTCATTGACTTCCGTGTTGAATTGATACTAGCTCGCGAAAAAAGGCCGTTGCAGAGGCCTTTCTTCTGGCGCAATAAGTTTCGGGAATGATGAGTCGGAACGGCTTCCGGCAGTGGGACAGGCGTGCTTGTGCATGGTGTTTGTCTCCAGTATGCGGCGCCTCTGCGGGTGCCTCATCGTCAGTGGCGCGCCCCCTTGTCGGAGCGCTCATGCTTGAGAAACAACGGTGGCCAGCGGTGGCCACCGTTGGCATTAAGCCGGCGCAGCATGCTGCGCCGGTCATCGTTCAGGCTGTGGCCGTCGGGCGCGTCAGCACCTGCGGGTTCACCGGCGTCGGCGGCTTGCCGGCCGCTGCGCCGTGCCCAAGCGCAGCGATCAAATTGTCTGCGCAAAGCGCGGCCATCGCTCGCCGCGTGCTGACAGACGCGCTGCCGATATGCGGCGTGAGCACCACATTCTTTTGCGCAAGAAGCGCCGGGCAGATAACCGGTTCACCTTCGAATACATCCAGGCCGGCCGCCGCGATGCTGCCTTCGTTCAACGCCACCGCCAAAGCGGCATCGTCCACGACGCCGCCGCGTGCGATGTTGGTCAGCGTGGCCGACGATTTCATCTGCTTGAGCTCCGCGGCGCCAATCGCGTGGTGCGAGCTGGCCGAGTAAGGCACCACGATGATCAGATGATCCGACTCTCGCAACAGCGTTTCCTTGTCGACATAGCGTGCCTTGCAGCTCTCCTCGACATCCGGCGCCAGTTGCGAGCGATTGTGATAGATCACGCGCATGCCGAAACCGAATGCACCGCGTCGCGCAATGGCTTGCCCGATACGCCCCATGCCGAGAATGCCGAGCGTCGACCCATGCACGTCGTTACCGACGAACATGTCATAGCGTCCGGTCTTGGTCCATTCGCCGGCGCGCAGAAAGTGTTCCGACTCGGTGATGCGCCGCGCCGTTGCCATCATCAGCGCGAAGCCGAAGTCGGCGGTGGTATCCGTCAGCACGTCCGGCGTATTCGTCACCAGCACGCCGCGCGCGGTACAGGCTTCCACGTCGACGTTGTTGTAGCCCACGCCGATGTTGCATACCGCCTTCAACTGCGGGCAAGCGTCGAGCAAGGTCGCGTCGATCCGGTCGCTGCCGGCCGTCATGGCGCCCACCTTGCCTTGCAGCCGGGCAATCAGCTCTGGTTGCGTCCAGATCGTGTCGTCAGGGTTGTCGGTCACGTCGAAGTTCGCGCGCAGGCGGTCGACGATATCCGGAAATGACGCACGGGTAACCAGTACCGATGCACGCATGGAAAACCTCCTTGTTGGACTCTGGATTGCACTTACTCGTTGTGGTCGGCGGGATCGCGTTTGATCGTCGTCAGCCCGCCCGGCACTTGCAGCGTGGGCAGAATTTCCATATTGCTGATGTTGACCGCGAGCGGCGCGGCGATCGCAAAGGCGATGGCGTCGGCAATATCGGACGGCAGCGGCAGTTCGAAGCCGTCGATGAACTGCTTGCGCGCCGCCTCGATGTCGCCATGCACATGGCCGAAAATGTCGGTGGCAACACGGCCCGGACAGATCTCCGTCACGCGTACGCGTCTGCCGGTCGCGTCCACGCGCAACTGGCGCGACAACGCATGGATACCGGCCTTCGTCGCGGCGTAAATGGAGTTGCCGTTGAAGTTGTAGATCCCTGCGATCGAGCTGATGTTGACGATATGACCGCGATCGCGGGCAACCATCCCCGGCATGGTGAGCCGCACGATGTGCAGAACGGCTTGCAGGTTGACTTCCACCTGAAGGTCGATGTCTGCGGCAGCGGCATCCAGAATCGAGCCTTTAGTCGATATGCCGGCGTTATTCACGACGATATCGAACTGCACGTCCTGCGTCAGCCTGGTGACGGCCGGCAGATCGCACACGTCGATCGCGTGCGGGATGCAACCGGTTCGCGCCGCCAGTTCATTCAGACGTTCCGCGTTGCGTGCGAGCGCATGCACTTCGAGTCCTTCACGGCAGAAGCGCTCGACGATCGCAGCACCCATCCCGGTCGAAGCGCCCGTCACCAGCGCGGTCTTGTAGTCTGAAAACGGCATGAATGACCTCTATCTGTAGTTCTGAACTGTCGCCCTTTGAGGCGTGCGATAAGCCTGTTACCAATGTATACGCCGTGAAAACGTGGGGCAAAGACGGATTGGCTTTGTGGCGATAAGACTGGCTTATGGTTGGGTAATGCGGATTGGTCGATGCGGATTGGCCGGCGCGCCTAGCGTACGAGCTTCGACACCGGCACGACGCGTCCACCCGCGGATTCGATCACGCCGCGCACCGTGCGCGCGAGTTCGACGGCGCCGGGCGTATCGCCATGCAGCAGGATCGATTGGACCGCGATCTTAAGCGTGTTGCCCGTGATCGTCGTGATCGTGCCGTCTTCGAGCAACTGCTTGACGCGCGCCAGGACGGCCGCGCGGTCCTTGATAACCGCGCCTTCCAGCTTGCGCGACACGAGCGCGCCCTGATCGTCGTAGGCACGGTCGGCGAGAAACGTGTTGGCCGTGCGCATTCCGATGTGATCGGCGGCCCGTTCGATTTCCGTGTTCGTCGAGACGCTGATGATCAGATCGCGATCGAATTCGGCGAGCGCCCGCACCAGCGGCTCGGCCAGTTCATACGATGCCGCAGCCATGTTGCCCAGCGCGCCGTGAAAGCTCATGTGCGTGACGCGATGTCCGGCCCGCTTCGCGATGCCCGCAAGCGCGCCCATCTGGTACACCACGTAATTCGCCAGTTCAAGCGGGTCCGCCTGAATCTGCCGGCGGCCGAAGCCCATCATGTCGGGAAAGCCGACATGCGCGCCAACGTCGATCTGTCGCGCCAGGGCCATCCGCACTGTCTTGTCCATGATGACGGGGTCGCCCGCGTGATAGCCGCATGCGACGTTGGCGGACGAGACGATATCGAGCATCGCTTCGTCTTCGCCCATTTGATAGGGTCCAAAGCCTTCGCCCAGGTCCGCGTTCAGGTCGATTTCCACTATCCACTCTCCATTCTTTAAGCGGTCTGTGCCGGGCTATCCGCAGCGGACCACACCGGCTCAGTGTCTATCTATCGATATGGGCTACGCCGACGGCGAGAGTTCGAGCAAGGGCGTTCCGTAACCGACCGTTGCGCCATGCGCGACACACAAGCGCATAACCATGCCATCCGCCGACGCGACCACAGGCACGCACAATTGCGCAATCTGCAGCAAGCCGACTATGTCGCCCGGTTTGACGTAATCGCCCGCGTTGGCCAATGGCGTGGAGCGCGCCGGATGCGTCGACAGAAAGATGCCGGCCGACTTTGCGGTGATGCTGACGGACTGCGTCTGCGCAGTGTCCGCTGCGCGCGCGAGTCCGCTGGGAACCATATGCGAAACCGCCTGCACCGGCGCCGGTGCATCCGCACCGATCGAGTAAGGCGCCCGCTCCATCGTCAACCGGACCGTCGCCCCGGGCTTGCTGATTTCGATGAACTCGATATCGACTTCTGCCAGCCACGACGTGATTTGCCGCAGTTCGCCGATATCCACTTCGATTTTTTGTGTCATGTGTCAGTGTCGGGAAGGGCAAAACAGTGCAACGAGATTGCGCACCCTGACGAGATAACTGTCCAGTTCTTCCAGCGCCGTGACGGCTTGCGCGTACGTCGTCTGAACAAAGCGAATCTTCGTACCAATTCGCGCTTGCGCGAGCCGCCACAAGTCGGCTTCGATCACGGTGCCGATCTTCGGATAGCCACCCGAGGGCTGCGCATCGCGCAACTGAATGATCGGCTGTCCGCTATGCGGCACCTGGATCACGCCCGGCACGATGCCATGCGAGCGCTTTTCGATCGAATGCGTCGCGACCAGGGTCGGACCAGCGAGGCGATATCCATAGCGATCGCTCTGCGGCGTCACTTTCCACCCGTCGCGCCAGAACGCTTCGAGCGATTCCGGCTCGTAGCAGTCGTATTCCGCGGCGGGCAGCACGCGCACCACGGTTTCGCCTGCGTCTGCTGCGGGCAGGGATAAGGGCGCCGGCAGCGAGTACTCCGGCGGCACCGTGCCGAAACCCGCAGCGAGCACAGCATCTTGCGGCACGACGCGCTCGGCGAGACCCACTGCCTTCACCACATCGCCCTTCTGCAATTGACGACCGTTGAAGCCGCCAAACTGCCCGCGCAATTGCGTGCTGCGCGAGCCGAGCACGACCGGTACGTCCACGCCACCCGCGAGCGACAGGTAACAGCGCGTGCCCGTGGTCGGCACGCCGATCGTCAGCACGTCGCCCTGTTTGGCATGCACGGTCCACCACGGCAGCACCGGCCGGTCGCCTAAGCGCGCTGAACAGTCGGCACCGGTGATGGCGAACGAAAGATCTTCAAGGAAGCGAATGCGGAAAGGAAACATCGGAATTTCGATGCCGGCCGCGTCGTCCGGATTACCGAGCAACAGGTTGCCGACCGCGAGCGCCAGGCGGTCCATCGCGCCGGCCGTTCCAACGCCGTAGCGCAGATAGCCTTCACGCCCCTGGTCCTGCACCGTCGCGAGCGCGGACGAAGACAAGATCTCGATCATGGAACAATCCTCTCGACGCGAAAACGGATCATGTCGCCCGGTGCAAGCGTGGCCGGGTTATCGCGCGTGGGGTCGAAGAACGACATCGACGTATGACCGATCGTGTTCCAGCCGCTCGGTCCCGTCGAGGCCGAGACTCCGGTCTGCACTCCGCCGATCGACACTGCGCCGCCAGGCAAACCCAGCACGGGCACTTTGCGCCGTGGTGTGGCGATACGCGGATCCATGCCGCCCAGATAGCAGTACCCTGGATGGCTGCCGAGCGCATAGACCGTGTAGAGCGGCGCGCAGTGCAATTGCACGACCTCGTCGACAGACAGGCCGGTGTGATTCACCACGTCCTGCAGATGCGGACCGAACTCGCCGCCGTATTCCACCGGCAAGTCCACCACCCTCCCTTCAATCTGCAACTCGCCCGCAGCGGCCCATGCGTCGCGCAACGCGGCGCCAAGCGAGTCAGGGTCTGCGGGCGGCGTGGAAAACGTCAGCATCAGATTGGTCACGCCGGGCACCGCTTCACGTACGCCCGGCCATGATTCGACCTCGCGGGCGAGTGTCCAGATGCGGCGCTGCGCATGCAGATCGAGCGCGCCCGGTGCTTCGAACAGCATGGCCGTGGTACCTAGCATGCTGATACAAAGCGCCTGCTCCGATTCATCCTGTTTCATTGCAAGGACAGTCCTCTGTGAATCCGGACGCAGCCGTTCGACTACATCCCCGTGCGCAATCGACGCATGCTCAACAGTCAGCGTCATGTCTGTTTCCTCTTTGCGAGCCAACGCTCCAGATGATGAATATCGACACCGCCCTCACTGAACCCTTCGTCCTCGAGCATGGCCTGATGCAATGGCACGTTGGTGCGAATGCCTTCGATGCGCATCTCCGAGAGCGCGATGCGCATGCGCGCCAACGCCTCTTCACGGGTTGCACCGTGGGTGATCACCTTGGCGATCAGCGAGTCGTAATACGGCGGCACGACTGCGCCGCCACTCATATGCGAGTCCACCCGCACGCCGTTGCCGCCCGGCAGTTCCCAGACGGAAATTTTCCCGGGACAAGGAGCGAAGGTGAACGGGTCCTCGGCGTTGATCCGGCATTCCAGCGAATGGCCGAGCGTGCGAATGTCCGACTGACGAATCGTCAACGCGTGCCCCTGCGCGATCCGGATCTGTTCCCGCACGATGTCGATACCCGAGGTCATTTCCGTCACGGGATGCTCGACCTGCAGCCGCGTATTCATTTCGATGAAGTAGAACTGGCCGTTCTCAAACAGGAATTCGAAGGTGCCCGCGCCGCGGTAATTCGTCTGCCGGCAGGCCTCGACGCAGCGCTCGCCGACTTGCCGGATCAGTTCCGGGTCGATGCCGGGTGCAGGCGCCTCTTCCAGGACCTTCTGATGCCGCCGTTGCAGCGAACAGTCGCGCGAGCCGAGCCACAGGGCATTGCCGTACGTATCGCACAAGACCTGAATTTCGACGTGGCGCGGATGCTCGAGAAACTTCTCGACGTAGAGTTCGGGTTTGCCGAAGGCGCGGCGTGCTTCTTCACGCGTGACAGAAACCGCCTCGAGCAACTGCTCGGGGCCAGGCACGACGCGCATGCCTCGTCCACCACCGCCACCCGCCGCCTTGACGATCACCGGATAGCCGATCTCCTGGGCGACCCGCAGAATCTCCGTGGGATCGTCCGGCAAACCGCCGTCCGGGCCCGGCACACAGGGCACGCCGGCCGCGCGCATGGCCCGTTTGGCGGCGACCTTGTCGCCCATCGTTCGGATGGAGTCAGGCTCGGGGCCGATGAAGGCCATGCCGGCGGCTTCGACCTGCGCCGCAAAATCCGCGTTTTCCGAGAGGAAGCCGTAGCCGGGGTGAATCGCCTGCGCGCCGCTCACGTGCGCCGCGAACAGAATCGCGGCACGGTTCAGATAACTTTGCCCCGGCGCGGCGGGACCGATGCACAGCGCCTCGTCGGCAAGCCGCACATAGCGCGCGTCAGCGTCGGCCTCGGAATGGACCGCGACGGTTTTCAGACCGAGTTCACGGCAGGCGCGCTGGATTCGAAGCGCGATCTCGCCGCGGTTGGCAATCAGTACTTTGTTGAACATGATCGATCAGCCGATCCGGAACAGCGGCTGCCCGGACTCCACTTCGCTGCCCGGAGCGACAAGAATCTCCAGAACGGCGCCGCTGAGTTCAGACTCGATCGCGCTGAACATCTTCATTGCCTCGATCGTGCAGAGCACCTGCCCTTCCTTGATCGTGTCGCCGGCATTCACGAAGGGCGCCTCGCCCGGCGCCGGTGTCAGATGAACGACGCCGAACATGGGCGCACGAACGAGTTGCGGCTCACTGGCGATTGCAGGGGCGGCCTGAAGGGTGTCGACAGATTGCGCAGACTCGGCGAGCGGTGATTGAGCCCCTTGGCTCCCTTGCGTGCCCGAAGTGGACGTCACGGCTACATGGTCATCGCTCGAAGGCGCCTCAGCCCGCTTGCCGCGTCGTTTCGCCTTCACAAGCTTGACCCGTTCGTCGCCCTCGATAACTTCGAGCTTGGCCAGCGGAGAGTCCGCCAACAGGTCGATAAGCGCCTTAATCTTCTGGAGATCCATCTTTGAGTCCGTAGCCGGTTGGACGCGCGCCGGTCGATTGGCGTGCGCGAAGCACCGCTGGGGCTGTACGGCAACCGGATTCAATCTTCGGTTGCCCCGCCCGCGTGACGGCTAGCCTCGTCGCGCCGGCTCACTGCGAACCGGGGCGATCGACGATGGACTCAATGTATCCGGCGCATAAAAAATGCGCCAAGACGGTTTGGCTTTGTAGCGATAAGGCGCGCTTATGTATCGGCGCCGGACTCGAAACGCACGTCGAGCGCAAGATCGCCGGCCAGTTCCAGCAAGATATCCTTGACGGCCGCGGCGGGCTCGGAAAGCGGCAAATGGTCGGACAGACAGACCGAAAGCGGGATCTTGATGACGGGTGAAACGATCCGGCATTGCACGACGTCGCCCGCCGCCGCCACGACCCGTGCGGTGGAATCGGGCAGGATGGTCGCACCGATCCCGGCGCTTACGGCGGCCGACAACGTCGACGCGGATTCGATTTCGGCCACGACCTTGGGGATCATCTGCACGCGCGCGAAACCTTCGTCGACGTACTTGCGCAGATAGTTATAGGGACGCGGCAACAGCAAAGGCACGTCGCGCAACGCCGTCACGGCGATCTGCTCCTGCGTGATTCCCATGCTGCGGGGCGCCACGAGGAACAGTTCCTCGTTCATCAGAAGCTGGAACGACAGGCCGTGGACGGGCTTGTCGCCATACAGCACGGCCATGTCCATACGCCCGTTCATGATCAGCTCGCTCAACGTCGTGCCGAAATTCTCGTTGATGTAGAGCAGGATGTCCGGATGGCGGGCGCGCACGGTCCGCAACAGCGGCAGCGACAGCGCCGACGCGCCGGTGCCAGGCGCGAGCCCCACCGAAACCTGGCCTGACAGCGTCTGGCCGGCGCTCTTCACGTCGGCCTGAGCCTGTTCGTACTGGCGCAGGATCAACTGGGCGTGGCGATACAGCGTGGCGCCCGCCTCAGTGGCCGTGACGCCCCGCTTGGTGCGCACGAGCAGCTGCTGCTGGAACTCGTCTTCGAGCGTGATCAACTGCTGGCTCAGCGCCGGCTGGGCGATGTGAAGCACCTCGGCGGCCTGCGTCAGGCTGCCGATATCGACGATCTTCACGAAGTACTTCAAACGCCGCAGGTTCACGGTAGTCGCGTCTCAACGTTAAGTGATGGCAACAATGATAGGGCAAGCGCCGCGCCGCGCACAGTGCTTAAAAAAACCTCGCTCGCGCTTCTGCAACGCTAAAAGCGTGGCCTGTCAGCGTATTCCCGCATGGACCCCTACGGGTAAATGCCGGACGCGCACGTGTAGCTTCACGTCATAAGTGGATGTTATTGCGCCAGCGGAAAGACGTCTTGGCTTGAACTTTTTCGCGCGCTTAAGGTGAAGCCTCATCAAATGCCGTTGAGGAGGCAAGTGTGAGTGCATCGCGAATTGCCGCGCGCGTCCAGCGAATCAAACCTTCGCCGAGCAGCGCCGCGGCCGACCGGGCCGCGGAATTGCGGCGGCAGGGGAAAACCATCGTCAACCTCGTGGTCGGCGAACCCGATTTCGACACGCCCGCGCACATTCGCCAGGCCGCCTTCGACGCGATGGAACGCGGCGAAACGCGCTATACGCAAACCGCGGGCACGCCGGCGCTGCGCGCCGCCATCGCGGCGAAACTGCAACGCGAGAACGGTCTTTCGTACGATCCCAAACACATCATCGTGACGTGCGGCGCCAAACACGCGATCTTCAACGCGCTCGCCATCACCGTTGAAGCCGGCGATGAAGTCCTGATTCCCGCGCCTTACTGGGTGTCCTACCCGGACATGGTGCTCGCCTGCGACGGCGTTCCGGTCGTCGTGCCCTGCACCGAAGCAGACAGCTTCAAGCTCACCCCCGCTACCCTCGAAGCGGCGATTACGCCTCGCACGCGCTGGCTGATCATCAATTCGCCGACCAATCCCACCGGCGCAACATACAGCGCCGCCGAACTGCGCGCGTTGGCGGACGTGCTGTTGCGTCACCCGCAGGTGCTGGTGATGATGGACGACATCTACGAACACATCCGCTTCGAAGGCGAGGCATCAGAGCACCTCCTGTCGATTGAACCCGAACTCAGCTCGCGCACCCTGGTCGTCAACGGCGTGTCCAAGACCTACGCGATGACAGGCTGGCGCATCGGCTACGCCGCCGGCCCCGCCGACCTGATCGCGGCCATGGACACACTCCAGTCCCAATCCACCAGCAACGCCAGTTCGATCAGCCAGGCCGCGGCGCTCGCGGCGCTGAACGGCGACCAGACATTCGTGCAGCAATCGGTGCGGACCTATAAGGAACGCCGCGACCACGCACTCGAAGCCCTTAACGCGATTCCCGGCCTCAGTTGCAAAACGCCGGGCGGCGCTTTCTATCTGTATGTCAATTGCGGCGGCATGCTCGGCCGCACCACGCCGCAAGGCAAGCGCATCGAGGGCGACGTGGATGTCGTTCTGTACCTGCTCGAACACGCCGGCGTCGCACTGGTTGCAGGATCCGCCTATGGCGTTTCACCTTTCTTCCGGATGTCGATCGCGACAGGCATCGACATCATCGATGAGGGCTGCAGGAAGATTGCCGCCGCGGTCGCCGCACTGAACTGAGAGTACGGCGACGACGCGAATATGTCGCGCCGTCGCTTTGTAAAAAAGACATGCCGCGCCGATAGGACGTGGCAGTCGGTTTGGAGTTTTCCATTTTTCGTCAATCTGCAAGGGGATCTACTCGTGAAAAAGCATACATTAGGCATACTAACTGGATTAGGACTGGCAGTTTCTGGGATCGCGCACGCGCAGTCGAGCGTCACCCTGTACGGCATCATCGACGAAGCGGTGCGCTACGACACCCACCAGAACAAATCCGGCGGGAAGCTTTTCACGATGGGTAGCGGCGGCGAGATTCAGGGTAGCCGCTGGGGCTTGCAGGGCACCGAGGATCTCGGTGGCGGCTTGTCCGCGATCTTCCAGCTCGAAGGCGGCTTTACACCGAATACCGGCGTGACGCAGCAATCCACGCCGTCCGGCACCGCCCGCCTGTTCGGCCGCACCGCGCTGGTGGGCCTGAGCAGCACGTCCTACGGCACGTTGACGATGGGCCGGCAATACACGCTGGTGCATGAAATGGGCTGGACGCACGATATCTATGCGTTCGCCAATTACACCGGCACCGTCGGCTTTCAGGGCGCCGGTCTGACTGGCGGCGGCCGTCTGGACAATTCCGTGCGATATACCTCGCCGACGCTTGCCGGTTTTACCCTCAAGGGCTCGTATACGTTTGGCGGTGTGGCGGGAAATACTCACCAGAACTCGTCGCCGGCAGTCAGCCTTTCTTACGACCACGGCCCCTTGAGCGTTGGCGCCGCCTATCAGATCGTCAACGACATTGGCGGTCTGACGCCTGCGACCAGCACCTATGGCAGCACGTACTTCGGCGTGACGATTCCGGACAGCTCGCAAAAAATCTTCACCGCGGGCGCAACGTATAAGTTCGGCGCGGCGAAGGTGTTCGGCTCGTATATCTACAGCCACGTCTATCCGGCCGACTATCGCAACGACTCCTTCTCCACTGCGGTCCAGTACTTCATCACGCCGGGACTCGTGCTCGATCTGCCGTTCTACATCGACTTCGTTCATCACGCGGGCCAGAGCGGCACGCGCATCACGACCGGTCCGACGCTCGATTATTTCCTCAGCAAGCGCACCGACGTCTATGTCGGCGTGGACTATAACCACCTGACCGGCGCATGGACGACCCTCGCCGCCGCCTCCGGCTCGAACCAGCCGTTCTATGGCTTCAACTCGCTGTTCGAAGCGACGATCGGTCTGCGTCACAAGTTCTAAGGTTTGCAGTCTGGCACGTCTGCCCGGTGTCGCCCGACGCCGGCAGACCTCTCCGAAGGCCGAACGGCATCGGGATACGAAGTTTTGTCCCGATCGTCAGCCATGTCGTCGAGAACATGACCTGGGCGCTCGAATGAGCATCCATAAGCGTCGACTATCGGCCCAGACAACTTTGATCTTTGTCGACTGGGCCTTGAGAGGCTACCGTATAGCGTGCTGATCCCGCATTCACCGTTATAGGCCCTCACCATGCATGCACTTGTCATTCACGCCCCACTCGATCTGCGCATCGAGGACGTTCCCACGCCTGAACCGGAAGCCAACCAGTTGCTCGTACGGGTTCGGGCAGGCGGCATCTGCGGTTCGGATCTCCACTACTTCAACCATGGCGGTTTCGGCACGATCCGGATCAAGGAACCCATGGTGCTCGGCCATGAAGTCTCGGGAGCCGTCGCGCGTGTGGGATCTGGCGTGACGGATATGCCGGTCGGCACGCGGATCTCCATCAGCCCGAGCCGGCCGTGTGGCCTGTGTCAATACTGTCAGCAAGGGCTGCAGAACCACTGTCTGGATATGCGCTACTACGGCAGCGCCATGCGCACGCCGCACGTGCAGGGCGCATTCCGGCAGGAGATCGTGATCGACCGTTCACAGGCGCACGTCGTGGCGGACTCGTTGAGCGATGCCGAAGCCGCGATGGCCGAACCGCTCTCTGTCGCGCTTCACGCCGTTCGGCGCGCGGGTCCGTTGCTCGGCAAGCGGGTGCTCGTCACAGGATGTGGACCAATCGGCGCGTTGATCGTGGCGGCCGCGCGCCGAGCCGGTGCGGCGATGATCGTGGCAACCGACGTGAATACGCTGCCGCTCGACAGCGCGAAAAAGGTCGGCGCCGACCTCGCGTTCAACATCGCGGAGACGCCGGACGCGCTCCAGCCGTTCGCCGTCGACAAGGGCAGCTTCGACGTTCTGTTCGAAGCGAGCGGCAACGCGGCGGCATTACGTGGTGCGTTCGACGTGCTCAAGCCGCGTGGCGTGATCGTCCAGGTGGGCCTCGGTGGCGACATCTCGTTGCCGATCAATGTGATCGTCGCGAAGGAATTCGATCTGCGCGGCGCGTTCCGCTTTCACGAAGAATTCGCCATTGCGGTCGAACTGCTGAACAAGGGATTGATCGACGTGAAGCCCTTGATCTCGGGCATTTTCCCGTATCAGGATTCGGTCAAGGCGTTCCAGACAGCAGGGGATCGTTCAAAATCGATGAAGGTGTTGGTGAGCTTCGATTGATTGCGCATGTGTGGCGACGATTGCGCGGCAAGCCGCGTTCGTCGCCATACATAAAGCACCCATAAAAAAGCCGACGTCGCGATGCAGACGTCGGCTTTTTCCTTCCCGTTGCGCGATGCTCAGTTATTGCATCGTGCTTCGAGCGCATCGATAAACGCGCGATTCCAGCGGCCTTCCTTCATCGCTCGCATCGTCTCAGCCTCGGCTTCCAGAACGGCCAGCGCTTTTTCGATGACAAGCTCGGCATCCTCCTGCGGAATGGCCAGCAAGCCGTCCTGATCGCCGACAACGATATCCCCCGGATTGACCACCATTCCGCCGACTGACACCGGCACATTGATTTCACCCGGACCGTCTTTGTACGGCCCACGGTGTGTGACCCCACGGGCGTAAACCGGGAAATCCCGATCGCGGATTTCCGCGACATCACGGATCGCGCCGTCGATGACCAGACCGACAACGCCTATGCTTGCCGCGTAGAAAGACAGAATGCCACCGACCACGGCGTTGTTGAGATCGCCACCTGCGTCCACGACCAGCACGTCGCCTGGACGGCAAAACTCCAGCGCACGCAGGTAAGTCAGGTTATCCCCGCCACGCGAGCGCACCGTGACTGCGGTGCCGGCCATCGTCTTCTTGCCGGGCCGCTGATACGGGTGCAGGCCCGCGCTGCCGATGTTGCGGTGCATGTTGTCGCTGAGCGCAGAGACGGGGATGTCACGCAATGCGCTAAGGATGGTATCGGCAGCCTGAGCCGCCGACGGGTTCTTCCTGATGGCTTTGTACATGGTCGATCTTCGCTTCCGGATGTAAAGGGAGCGGCTCATGCAGATCAGGAACGAGTAGGCACGACACCGCTGCAACACGGATATAACGGTATATCGCCCCCAAAGATCGCGCCAAGACGGGTTCGTTCTCGCGCGATAGGAAATGCTTATGAAACGCAGTTGCCGGGGGAAGGGGCGCTGAGATACGTCGAGGTCGACTCTCAACAGTCAGTCATAGGCAGCGAAAGCAGACTTTGGTTAACATCGCTCATTGCCCTTGGGATTTCACACCGATGCCCTCTTCCATCCGCAACTCGCTCGTCTGGATCTTCGATGCGTTCGAGCGCGACGCCACCTACATTCGCAAACGGATGTTCGGCAGCGACGCCGCGTATATCGACGGCCTGCTGCGCCTGATTGCCGCCGATCGCGACAAGCCGTGGAATGGCCTGCTGGTATGCACCTCGCAGGAGCGCCATGCCGCGCTCATTGAAGAAGTACCCGCTTTGCGGCCGCATCCGGTGCTTGGAAAATGGCTTTATGTGCCGCAGGACGATCCGGCATTTGAAACCACCGTCGAAACGATGACCGCGCTCGTGCTCGCGCGCGACCCGCGCATAGGTGTCGAGCCGAAGCCGCGCAAACGGAGCGGCAAATCCACGTTGCCGAAGACATGAAGCATCGCTGCCAGCCGCGTCGCCGTATGACGTCCGCGCGCTAACGGGCGGCCCGACGCTGCAGTAGGTTGCCCGCGTTCAGAGGCTTATCGACTCATCGAACCCGACACGCTCAACACTCAACGTGCCGCACGAAGCTCAGACGGCTCAAGATAGAAATTCCTGTTCCCTGCGAGGCGCTCGACCATAAAGTCGATAAACGCCCTCACGCGCAGCGGCTGCTCGGTTCGATGGCGATAGTAGACGTAGATGGCCTCACGCTGAGTGACATGCCTGACGAGCAGCGGAACAAGTTCGCCACGTTTGATAGGCAAGGTCGCCGAAAAGCTGCCGAGTTGACCGATTGCGAGGCCGGCCAACACGGCTTGAGTCTCCGCGTCCGTGTCATTGACACACACGCTAGCTGCGACGTCGCGATAGACGATCTCGTCATCGATCAGAAATTCCCACGGAGACTGCTTGCCGGTATTTGCCCGCCGATAGCCGGTGCAGCGGTGCCCGTCGAGCTCGTCGATGGTGCGTGGCGCGCCATAACGCTCGATATAGGCAGGCGACGCACAAACAATCAGTTGAATCGGCAACAGCCGTCTCGCGATCGTGCCGCCCGACGGCGGCGAACCACCGCGAAAACCCACGTCGGCGCGATCGCTGACGAGGTCGGTGAAGTGATCGTCGAACTGCACGTCCAGTTGCACGTTCGGGTGCAATTCGGCGAATTCGAGGAAATACGGCCACAGCACGGTGCGCGAGAACGCGCTTGGCGCGCTCACCCGCAGCGGCCCGGCGATCGCGTCTTTCGATCGCCGCGCGTCGTCGAGCGCCGACGACAGTATGGCCAACGCAGGTCGCACGCTGTCGAGAAGCCCCTGCCCCTCCTCGGTCAGGCTCAACTTGCGTGTGGTTCGGTGGAAAAGCCGAACTCCCAACTCCTTTTCCAGCTGCATGACCGCGTGGCTCGCGGCCTGCGGCGAGATGCCCTGATCCACGGCGGCCTTGCGCAGGCTTCCCAGCGCCGCGGCCCGGACGAATATCGTGATCGCGCGTACTTCGTTCATGGCCGCCCGAATTAGCAAATAAAAGTTGATTATCAGTCTACCAACCGAAGTCTAGTTTGTGCCAATCGACACTCCTATTATTCGTTCACTTTCACCCGAACCGTAGGAGAAACATCATGGCTAGCAACACGAACAATGGCTTCAAACGCGTCTGGCTCATCACCGGCGCAACGCGCGGCCTGGGCGCCCTTATCGCCGAGGCCGCTCTCGCTGACGGCAATGCGGTCGTTGCCACTGGCCGCAATATCGCAGCGATCACCGAACGCTTTGGTCACTCGGCGGCACTCCTTCCCGTCGCGCTGGACGTGACCGACGAAGCCCAGGCGAAGGCCGCGGTTCAAGCGGCAGTTGAACGGTTTGGCCGGATCGGCGTTCTGGTCAACAACGCGGGCTTCGGTTTGCTTGGCGCCATCGAGGAGTCGAGCGATGCCGATGTGCGTCGCATGTACGACACGAACGTATTCGGCTTGCTGAACATCACACGCGCCGTTCTGCCGGTGATGCGCACGCAGCGAGCCGGTCACATCATCAATATGTCGTCGATCGGCGGCTATCGGTCAGCCGCCGGGTTCGGCGCCTATTCTTCGACCAAGTTCGCCGTTGAAGGCCTGACTGAAGCATTGCACGCCGAGCTGAAGCCGCTCGGTATTCACGCAACGGTCGTGGAGCCCGGATACTTCCGCACGGACTTCCTCGACGCGTCATCGCTTGTGGTTGCCGGGAACGTGATTGCCGACTATGACGAGACGTCAGGAGAGGTTCGCCGCCGCGCGACCCACATGAATCACAACCAGCCGGGCAACCCGGAGAAGCTCGCGGCCGCCATGGTCCAATTGGTCGACGCACCAACGCCTCCGCTGCGGCTGCCGCTTGGCACCGACACGCTGAAGGCGATCGCTGAAAAGAATGCGTACGTCACGCAGGAAACCGAGACCTGGAAGACGCTGTCGGCGTCGACTGACTTTTCTGAATAAATGCTGACAGTATCCGCTTCCCGTTTGCATTGGCTAATGGGAAGCGGATAGGCCAATACACAATGGGGGTTTGCACCGAAGTCGCCGCCACTAATCCTTCATCATGCGTTGTTACGGTAATCGGGTTGTACGTGCCAGTCCGTCTGAAAAAGAACTTCTACTTCCCCACCCGGAACCTACAGATGAAAACGACTCCCGTCTGCAACGCGACACGCCGCCTGTCATTCCCCCGACCGGCTTCCACGGTAGCACTGGTGTTATGCGCCGCCGCCCTCAATGCACATGCCGAACAGTCCGATTTCCGCGGTGACAATCGCTTTGAGCCAGGCTTACTGGTTGTAAGTCGAAGCGTGTACGACAACCAGTCGAGCAACGTTCAGGTTGGCGCGGTCCTGCCGCCGAATTGCGGAGCCACTAAGGGTGGTTGTAGCGCGGCCACTGGCGCACCGAACGACGGCACCTATCCGTTTGTGTGGAACAACGACGGCTATGACGGCAGCTTCGGCATCACGTCGCGAATCTTTCTCGATCAGATCACGCCGTCAGGTGAGTGGGTCAGCTCGCTCGAAGTGCCCAACAGCTTGCAGAAAACGCCGCGACGTGACCAACTCGTCACCAGCTTCAGCTCCAAATCGGAACTCGGCCTGCACCTTTCGCTCGACGGCCAGTACCTGACTTTTATGGGTTATGTCGCGCCGGTGAATACGCTGGACGTCTCCAATTCGAACACGCCTGGCGCCGTCGATTCCACGAATCCGGTAGGGCAGAATTTCTATCGGGCCGTCGCGCGCGTCGACCGTGACGGGCACTTCCGCATCACCGAGACGAATGCATACAGCGGCAACAACGGCCGTTCGGCGATTCTGAATAACCGCGACGGCGAAGATTTTTTCTACACGGCCGGCAACGCGGGTAACGGCGCCAACCCTCAACCGGCCGGGGTGATCCTCGGCGCCGGCGCACAACTCATCGACGCCACGAAGAAGCACGAGGCGCAGCAGGACCCGGGCGCACCGACGCCGGTCGCCAGCTTCTCGGTCACTGAACTTGGCAAGCCGGCGGACAAGATCGGCAAGGACGACAACTTCCGTGGCATGACCGTATTCAACAATGTCCTCTACTTTACGAAGGGTAGCGGCAGCAACGGCGTGAACACGGTGTACTTTGTGGATACCACTGGAAACGCCTGCCCGTCTGGCACGGGTGTGCCGGCTGCCAATGCGGCATTGCCCAGCAAGGCGCTTGCTTACGACGCCACCACGGTCCAAACCAACGGACTGCCAAACAATATGTGCGTGCTAGCCGGTTTCCCGTCGACGCCCAACAAGACCGCGACGACGCTCTCCTATCCGTTTGGCCTCTGGTTCGCCAACGCAACGACGCTCTATGTCGCGGACGAGGGCGATGGCTACACGGGCGGCGCCGATCTTTACACGCATGCGGCCGCGCAGACTGGCGCCGGTTTGCAGAAGTGGGTGTATAACGCCGGCGCAAAAAAATGGACGCTCGCCTACACCTTGCAGGCCGGTCTGAACCTGGGCCAGCAATACACGGTCTCCGGATATCCGACCGGCTCCAACACGGCAACTGGACTGCCGTGGGCACCGGCGACGGATGGGCTGCGCAACCTGACCGGCCGCGTCGAACATGACGGCACAGTCACGCTCTGGGCAATGACGTCGACCATCAGCGGCAATGGCGATGTGGGCGCCGATCCGAACAAGCTGGTCGCCATTCGCGATCTGCTCGCGAATACGACGGTGTCCGGCGCCGCTCGCGAGAAATTCGTGGCGTTGCGAAGCGCGGGCTTTGGTGAGGTATTGCGCGGCGTCTCGTTCACGCCGGGTACTGATCAGGACCACCGTTTCTGACGCACTGACAACACGGTGAAACCACGCCGCGGCGCATTCAACCGCGCGCGTGGCTCAGCCGGATTGCACGCCCCCTCAACGCACTACGCAGCGTGGCCCTTACTTCCCTGTTCGCTGTCGAGATGCGCCATCTGCGCCGCTGCGTAACGTTCACCTGCGGCGGCCCCATGCGGCACCGCCTGCGCAATTGCTGCCAGATCCTCGGCGCTGAGCGCCACGTCAACCGCACCGAGTGCTTCGGCAAGACGATCACGGCGGCGCGCGCCAACGAGCGGCACGATATCGCTGCCTTGGGCCGCAACCCAGGCAATCGCGATCTGCGCAACCGAGACGCCTTTAGCATCGGCCACCTTGCGCAGCGCATCCACCAGCGCGAGATTGTGATCGACGTTGTCCCCCTGAAAACGCGGACTCATGGCGCGAAAATCGCCTTTCCCCGCAGCGTCCTTGCTCCAGTGACCGCTGATCAAACCGCGTGACAGCACGCCGTACGCCGTCACGCCGATGCCGAGTTCGCGGCACGTCGGCAGAATTTCGTCTTCAATGCCACGTGAAATCAGCGAGTACTCGATCTGCAGGTCGGCCACCGGGTGCACCGCTGCCGCACGGCGAATGGTCGTGGCGCCGACTTCGGACAAGCCGACGTGCCGCACATAGCCGGCTTTGATCATGTCGGCAATCGCCCCCACCGTGTCTTCGATAGGCACGTTGGGATCGAGCCGCGCAGGACGGTAGATGTCGATATGATCGACGCCCAGGCGCTGCAGCGAGTAGGCAAGAAAGTTTTTGACCGCTGCGGGGCGCGCATCGTAGAGCGACCAGCCACCTGCCGGGTCGCGCATGGCGCCGAATTTCACGCTGATGATCGCCGAATCGCGGCGTGACGGCGGCGCGCTTTTCAGGGCCTCGCCGATCAGGATTTCGTTGTGGCCGGAACCGTAGAAATCGCCGGTATCGAGCAGCGTGATGCCCGCTTCGAGCGCAGCGTGGATCGTTGCAATGCTTTCAGCACGGTCAGACGGACCGTACATGCCCGACATGCCCATGCAGCCAAGACCGATGGCGGAGCTTTGCGGACCCGTCTTACCCAGTTGAAGTTGCTTCATGATGTTCCTCGGTAGGTGCGCCGCAAGAAAGGCGCTTGCGCTGAAGTATCAGTCGATTTCCGGCGTGCGATAATCCATCTCAATCCGGATGACCCGTGCGGAAAAGCGAACAATGCAGGAACCTGACCTTTCCGATCTGAAAGCATTCGTCGCCGTCACACGGGCACGCGGGTTCCGCCATGCCGCACTGACTGGCGGCGTGTCAGCCTCATCGCTTAGCGAAGCGGTTCGACGGCTCGAACAACAACTTGGTGTCAGGCTGCTCAACCGCACGACGCGCAGCGTCACACCAACGGAAGCCGGGCAGCGTCTTTTTGAACGGCTCGCGCCGGCCTTCGGGGAAATCACCATCGCGCTCGATGCGGTGAATCTCTTTCGCGAGAGTCCCACTGGAACATTGAGATTAAACGTTCCGTCGATCGCGGCAAGAGAAATTCTGCCTGCCCTACTCTCCCGCTTCCTCGCCGCTCACCCTGGCATCACGGTGGATATCGGCACCAACGACACGTTCATCGACATCCTCGCGGCGGGCTTCGATGCCGGCATCCGATACGACGAACGCCTCGAGCGCGACATGATCGCCGTGCCGATTGGCCCGCGCGTTCAACATTTCGTTGCGGCGGCCTCGCCGTCCTACCTCGCGGCCCGCGGCACACCGCAACACCCGAGTGAACTGCTGAACCACGCGTGTATCGGACACCGCTTCGACAGCGGCGTGCTCGCGACATGGGAATTCAAGCGGGGCGACGACGTCGTGCGGATCGAGCCAAACGGACCGATGATCGCCTCCGTGATTGAACTGGAACGAGGCGCGGCCATCGCGGGACTTGGAATCGTCTATTCGTTCGATGAATTTCTGCGGCCGGCCATAGAGCAAGGCGCCCTCGTACCGGTGCTCGGTGAGTGGTGTCAAACCTTCACTGGACCGTTTCTGTACTACCCGAGCCGGACGCATATGCCGGCTCCGCTCCGGGCGTTCGTTGACTTTATTCTTGCCGGTGACGATTCAGGTAATCACTCATAGGCTGGGGCGCCACGGTGAACCGGCATGGGTTACGGCGCGGACCGGTGTCACAGGATCCACGCCACGCGGCACAACAGCGGCGCGCTTAGCCCGCTGCAACGACGTCGATGCGCAACGCTTCTCCACCGGCCACAATCGCGAGCAGATGGTCGACGTTCGGGTGTGCACCCGGACGGTTGCGCGCGTCGGCGGTATGTTCGGCGAACACTGCGAGGCCGTGTTCGGCTGCCTTGGCGTCCAGCGTGCCGAAGGCCTGCTGCAGATAGTTGTACACCGCCAGCGAGCCCTGCTTGCCCGGCTTGTTCTCGATGCTGGCCACCACAGCGCCCTTGCCGTCAAGCAGATCGATACGCTCGATACCGTCAATGGCGGGCAGTTGGGCGAGGTTGTCCTTGAACACGTTGCTCGGTTGAATCACTGAAAACACTCCTTCTATTCGGAAAAAATACGGCGAACCGTATCTTATCCGATAGGGTGTTTTGCATCGCGCCGAACCATGAGGCTTTGCACAGTCTGCTGCGGAAGGTTCGGTTTTTCCGAACCTTCGCTCCGGGATTAGCAGATTTATCAGTTCCCTAACCTGACGCAGACTGAGGCTCATCACCACTGCGGACATTGTCCGCGCCAGGAGCCCAAACATGCGTACCTATCCGCGCAACAGTCCTCAAGCCGCCGCCCGTATCGTCGCGCTGGCTCTCACTTCCGACGGACACGTCAGCAGTTCGGAAGAGCTCGCCCTCGAAAGCCTGGATATAGCGGGCCAACTCGGTCTCGCACCCGAGCAATTTGCGCAGATCGTGCAGACGCTGTGCGAGGATCAGTCCGTCGCGAACACACCGTTCGCGCCGCCGGTCGGCCAGCTCGGCGCGGCCCTGCTCACCACGTTGCTGGACGAGATCGACGACCCCGCGTTGCGTCGCAAGGTGATGCGCCTGTGTATCGCCGTCGCGATAGCGGACAACTATCTGGCGGATGGCGAAATTGCCTTGCTGGCTGCCGTGTTCAACGCATGGGGGCCCAAGCAAGACCAGACGGCAAGCCGGCACATTCCGTTGCCAGACACGCCGTACATTCACGCACGCCCGGCAGCCACCACCTGAGAAGCGAGCGCATGATGTTGCCCGCGTCGCGAGCGGATTGCGTGGATCTCTTCGACCACGCCTTCCGCTCGACCGAGCCAACGCAGTCCGCGCAGCAGCGCCACGTCCCCCGCGCCCAACTCCGCGAGCGGAAACACGCCGAGGCCACGCGCGGCGAACACCGCCATCAGCGCGCTGTCTTCGAACTCCCCAACAATCCGCGGCCGGATCCCTTCAGTTTCGAACCATCGGTCAAGCCGCGCACGCAACGCACCGTGCCCGGTGGGCAGGAGCACAGGCAGCTCGGCCAGGCATTGCGGAAAGCCGGTACGGGCAGACTTGCGAATGATCTCCGCGGGGCCATACCAGTCGACCGGCGAACCGACGAGGCGCTGGCTCACGACGCGCAAGTCCGCATTGTGCGGCGCAGGCTGGCACGCCAGCACGAGATCGAGCCGATGGAGCGCGAGCTCCGACAACAACTGCGCATGCTCGCCCTCATGGCAGAGCAGCCTGAGCGATGGCGTTTCGAGCACCGGCGCGAGCAACGCGTGCGCCGCCAGCTTCGAGATGCCGTCGGAGAGACCCACGGCAAGCCGGGCAACACGTTCGCCGCCCGTCTCACGCATCTCGTCGAGTAACGCCTCGCCGATCTGAAAAATCTGTTCCGCGCGATTGAAGGCCGTCTCGCCGGCTTCAGTCATTGTGACGCCGCGGCCTGCCGGTTTCAGCAATTGGCGGCCGATCGACTTCTCCAGTTCGCGCACCTGTGCGCTGATCGTCTGAACTGCCATGTCGAGACGCTCGGCCGCGCGCGCGAAGCCGCCCTCTTTCACGACGATCCAGAAATAGTAGAGATGGCGATAGTTAAGCATGTTGGCGACACTTCGAAAAAATCGATATGTCGATCAGATTATCACTGATTTATCCGAACCATGAAGACAGCGATGATGACGGCATACCGACGTTGCCTGTCACCCTTTGCTTACGGACCCCATGGACTCTTTACTCACACTCGCCGCCGACCCCGCCGCATGGGCTGCGCTCCTCACGCTGGTCGTGATGGAAATCGTGCTCGGCATCGACAATTTGATCTTCATCTCGATCCTCAGCAACAAGCTGCCGGAAGCACAGCGCGCTCGCGTGCAACGCATGGGCATCATGCTTGCGCTCGTGCTGCGGCTCGCCCTGCTCGGCACCGTCGCGTGGATTGCGCAACTGACCGCGCCCGCCGTGACGCTGTTCGGCCACGCGTTTTCATGGCGTGACCTGATCCTGCTCGGCGGCGGCCTGTTCCTGGTCTGGAAGGCAACGAGCGAAATTCGCCACCACGTTGTCCATGCGGAAGAAGTGCGCGATAAGGCGAGCACGACCGTGCAGTTGACCGCCATGGCTGCGATCGGACAGATCCTCGTGCTCGATATCGTGTTTTCGGTCGACAGCATCATCACTGCGGTTGGGATGACCGAGCACATGCCGATCATGTTCGTTGCCGTGATTGCTGCGGTCACCGTCATGCTGTTCGCCGCCAACCCGCTGTCGCGCTTCATCGATCGTAATCCGACCATCGTCATGCTCGCGCTCGGTTTCCTGCTCGTGATCGGCATGACGCTCATCGCAGAAGGTTTTGGTTCACACGTGCCGAAGGCTTACATCTATGCGGCTATGGCGTTCTCCGCCTTTGTCGAGGCACTGAACATGCTCGTGCGCCGGGCGAATTCGAAGCGGATGGTTAGCGCGGAGCAATAAGCGCTAGATGAATTTTTTACTCTCAAGGAGCATGGAAATGAAATGTCCCGTTTGCAAGACCACTGACTTGCTGATGACCGAGCGTCGCTCGATCGAAATCGACTACTGCCCGGTCTGCCGGGGTATATGGCTCGATCGCGGCGAACTCGACAAGCTGATTGCGCAAGACGCAGGGAACGATGACGCGCAGGCTAACGCCACCGCACGCACGAGCCGGGACAGCCGTTCGGATCGGGAACGGGAACGGCATAGCGACCATACGTACGACAACAACCGCACGTATGACAATCAGCGAACGGATTATCGGGGACACAAGAAGAAGCGCTCGCTTTTCGATATGTTCGATTTCGATTGAACGTGTCCGCGAATACGAGAACCAGGCAGCAGTTATCAGATCAAAGGCGCGCGCTGTTTTCAGCCGCGCCTTTTTCATTTTCCCCTCTGACGTTGCCTCAGCCAGCGTCGAACCCTTCATACAAATAACAACGCGCCGCGTGTCATCGACACAGCGAAGTGGCGCGTTAAACCGTTAACGGTGTGAGCGCGAGTCTGGCACGATCCACGCCATGCGCGCTGAATCCGCTGTGCCCGCCGCCATGATGTTCCCCCAAATTGTTTTGCTGCCCGTCTATCGTTCAGATGCCACTTTCTATCGTTTCGATTACAAAGACCTGCGCGCTTACCGCGCTAACGTATTGCACGCTCACCATGGCGATGCCGGCGCAGGCGGCCGACAACGTGATCGTGCTCGACTCCGGCGAAGCCCAATTGACGCTGATCGATCCTGCCACGCATAAGGTGATCGGCACGGAGCCGACGGGTAAGGAACCGCACCATCTGATGATTACGCCCGACGGTCACTCGCTTATCGTCGCGGATTCGATCTCGAACGATCTCATGTTTCTCGATCCGCACACAGGCAAGGTGCAGCGCAAAGTCGACGACATTGAAGATCCCTATCAACTCGGTTTCTCGCCCGATCACAAATGGTTCGTGACAGCAGGTCTGCGACTGGATCGCGTCGACGTGTATCACTACGACGGCCAGAACATGACGCTCGCCAAACGCGTCCCGCTCTCGAAGACGCCGAGCCACATGACGTTCTCGTCCGATAGCAAGACCGTGTTCGTCACGCTGCAAGACACTGGCGAAGTGGCCGCGATCGATCTGGCGACGCAGTCGGTGCTGTGGAAACTGCATGTAGGCAACACACCCGCCGGCCTCTGGATGACGCCGGGCGACCGCTATCTGTTGATCGGCATGACGGGCGAAGACGATGTGGCCGTGGTCGACTGGCACAAACAGCAAGTCGTGAAAAGAATCCAGACAGGGCGCGGCGCGCACAACTTCCGTAATCTCGACGACGGCCAGCACGTAGCGCTAACGAACCGCGTGGAAAGCACCATCAGCATTCTCGATTACAACACGCTGACGAAGACAGCCGACATCACCGGACTCATGCCCGGTCCTGACGACATGGAACTGTCCGCGGATCACCGCTACCTGTGGGTCACATTCCGTTTTTCGCGGCATGTCGGCATCATTGATCTGACAACGCATAAACTTATCGACACGATCGCGGTCGGACGCTCACCGCATGGTTTGTATTTCGCCAACCGTGCGCCCGTGTATGCGCCCAATCCAGACTGAACAGGCTTTCGTTTTGATGACAGCACCCGCAATTTCTAGAGGTTTTTGATGATCCACGAAATCCTCGCGCTACTCGACAACGGCATCTCGACGTTGCAGACACTCCTGTACGTCGACGTGGTGCAGCCGTTTTTCTATCGCTTCGGTCTGATGGGATACGACGAGGACACCTACGATGCACTCTATTGGGTCATCGTCGGTGTGCTGGAAATCCTGGTCACGTATATCGCCTTGCGGCCGCTTGAAGCGCTGCGGCCGGTCGAGGCATGGTCCGATCGAAAAGCGCTGCGCGCCGATGTGATCTACACGTGGATCGCCAAGCTCGGCATCCTCAATATCGCGTTCTTCTTCATGCTGCAGCCACTGTTCAATCACTGGCAGAGTTTGATGGCGATCTACAACGTGCCGAACATCGACATCGACGGACTGTGGCCGGGCGTCACCGATCAGCCGGTCGTGTCGTTCCTCATCTACCTGATCGTGCTCGATTTCTTCGGCTACTGGTATCACCGCTGGCAGCATCGCTTCGGCGTGTGGTGGGAACTGCACGCGGTGCACCACAGCCAGCAGCAGATGTCGTTGTGGGCCGACGATCGCAATCACTTTCTCGACGACATCATTCAGGCCGCGTTCTTTGCTGCGATTTCGCTGTTCATCGGCGTGCAGCCAACGCAGTTCGTCGTGCTGGTTGCCGTCGGCAACTTCATGCAAAGCGTGCAACACGTGAACGCGCGCTTGCCGTATGGATGGCTGCTCGAACGCACGATCGTAAGCCCGATTTTTCATCGGCGTCATCACGCAATTGGCTACGGTCATGAAGGCACGCGCTATGGCTGCAACTTCGGCGTGCTGTTTCCGTGGTGGGACATGATGTTCAGGACCGCGTCGTGGGACCGTACCGTCGAGCCGACCGGCATTCGTGATCAGTTGCCCGTGCCGCACGGCGCAGCACGCTCCTATGGCGATGGGTTGATCGCGCAGCAATGGCGCGCGTTTGGCCGCATCGCGATGCGCCTGCGGGGACAACGCAATTACGGCGGCGTGACGGACTGATTTTCATCGGCATGGGGCGGGTAACTCATCCCAAACCGACGGCTCGCGCGATCAGCAACACGCCTGCGCCGACGATGCCCGCCCCGATCACGCGCGCCGCCCGGTCACCACGCGGTGCAAGGCGTTCAACGGTGATAGCTGCCGTCACGACAGCCATCACACGCAAATCCATGACCCCGGCAACGAGCAGGACTATCGTCAGGCCGGCACAGCAGTAGCTGCAATGGAGGCCGAGTTGCAGACCGTGGCGCCATGCCGTGGCGGCGTCCGCTGGCAATGCGGGCGACATGAGGCAGCGTCCCGGTGTTGCGCGACAGCAGGCAAGGCGGCGTGCCTTCCACGCCGTGAACTGCAGCGCCCCGGCGATCAGCACAATCACACCGACTGCAAGCGGAACGGCGCGCGCCAGCGCCGGCTGTTGCATCTCGAGCGCCGCCAGTGCAACGCCGAGCGGAAATGCGACTATGCCGAACGCCGTCCACACGAAGAAGTACCCCAGGCCGACCACCGTCGTCAGCCAGCCCAAGCCCGTTACGCCTTTTCCGCCTGTCCCGCCGACGGCATCGCGGTAGCGCCGCAGCATGGGGACGAGAGATGGCAGCATCATCGCGACCATCATCACCACCCACATGCCGAGGAACGACGCCGCGAGGCCGGACCACGTTTGTCCGCACATCGGCATCCACGCCGCCGACATCGTCCAGCCGCCGGGCATCGGCATCTCACCCATCGCCGACATAGACGCAGCGCCTGCAATCGTCACCGCCGTGCTGACTGCGAAGAGCAGTGCCGAGACGCCGAAAAAAGCTCGCTGCGAAGCGCGCGCTTCGATCGAGTGCGCCGGCATCGCCCGTCCTCCGGTTGCGCTAACGTGTTCCATCGCCCGGCTCAGCGCGCCGTCTCGTACTCGTCGTGACGCTTCCACCAGACGCCCGTCTCATTGCGCCCCTTCGGCGCACGGTCCAGCCACTGATACATGCCCCAGATGCCGTCCACGCCGCGCGCATAGGTGGAATACGTGTGATAGACAACGCCGTCCTCCAGTACAAATGCGCTCAGACCCGGCCTGTCGCGCGTGTACGTCGCCGCGTCGGTCCCGCATGTAGCCGCGAACTGGACGACGGGCTCGGGGACGACCTGCGTTTCGTCCATCGCGTGGCCGCCGCGTTCGTAGTTGTATTCGATGCTTCCTTCGCGCTGCTGCGCCTCGGTGAACGCGATGTTGAAGTCGAAGTTGAAGTCGCTGCCAGCCGAAGATGCCCAGGGGAACGTCCAGCCCATCCGGCGCTGATACGTCTGCAGCTTCTCGAGCGGCGCGCGCGACACCGCCGTCAGCGTGACGTCGTGATTCGCCAGATGAACGAAGATGCCGTCGAACCCATCGGCGATCGACGAGCACGACGGGCATCCCGCCTTGTAGTCGGGCCCGAACATGAAGTGGTACACGAGAAGCTGCGAGCGTCCCTTGAAGAGGTCCGCCAACGAGGCGCGTCCCGCTGCGGTTTCGAATGTGTACGCCTTGTCGATTCTCACCCAGGGCAGTGCCTGCCGTTGCTGCACCAGCGCGTCGCTCTGCCGCGTGAGCGCCTTCTCCGCCTTGAGCAGCTCGAGCCGCGCTGCCAGCCACTCGTCACGCGTCCCGGTCTGATGTGTCGTGGTCATGCTTCCCTCCTTGGGAGTCCTTCGTCGATCGTTCAGTTGTCGATACGACGAACTGGTTGATGGTCGTGCTAGATTAGCCACGGGCACCCGAACGGTGGGAGTGACAAGTGTGGCGGGATTCGAATAGACCATGGACTCGCTAGTGACGGCTGCGGCGCGTGCGCTCGCGGCGGGCGACCCGCTCGGCGCACTGAACCGTGTCGCCTTGCGAGACGACGCGGCTGCGCTCGCGCTGCGAGGTATCGCGATGGCGCAGCTCGGCGATCTCGTTCGGGCAAAAGCGCTGGTGCGAAGTGCGGCGCGCGCCTTCGGCCCGAAAGCGCCGGTGGCCCGCGCACGGTGCGTGGTGGCCGAAGCCGAAATCGCGCTCGCCTCGCGCGATCTGGGCTGGCCGGCGAAGGCACTCGACGCCGCGCGGGCGACGCTCGAAGCCCACGGAGACCGGCTGAACGCCGCGCATGCGCGGTATCTCGAAGTCCGGCGCCTCCTCCTGATCGGGCGCCTCGACGAGGCCGAGCGCCTGCTCGCCCACCTCGATCCCACACCCTTCCCGCCCGCGCTGCGCGCCGCTCACGAGCTGGTCGTCGCGGGAATAGCGATGCGCCGCCTCCAGACAAAAACAGCACGCGCCGCGCTCGCGAAAGCTGAGCAGGCCGCGCGTCACGCGGGTATCCCGTCGCTGGCGGCGGAGGTCGAAAGCGCACGCCTTCTGCTGGACACGCCCGCGGCTCGTCTGATTGCACACGGCAAAGAGCGGCTGCTCGTGCTCGAGGAAGTTGAGGCGTTACTGGCGTCAAAGGCGCTCGTGGTGGACGCGTGCCGCTATGTCGTACGTGAGGCAAACATCGTGGTCCCGCTCGCGAGGCGTCCGGTGTTGTTCGCGCTCGCACGCGCGCTGGCCGAAGCATGGCCCGAAGACGTATCGAGGGACACCCTCATCGCGCGCGCATTCCGGACGAAGCATGCCGATGAATCGCATCGGGCGCGGCTGCGCGTCGAAGTGGGGCGGCTGCGCGCGTTGCTTGGACCACTGGCCGGCGTGAGCGCGACGAAGCGCGGTTTTGCGCTGGTGCCGCATGGCGCGCGCGAGGTCGTCGTGCTCGCGCGGCCGGTAGAAGAACCGCATGCGATGGTGCTCGCCTTCCTCGCCGACGGTGAGTCGTGGTCGAGCTCGGCGCTCGCGATTGCGCTGGACGCCAGCCAGCGCACCATGCAGCGGGCACTCGATTCGCTGGCGGCAGCCGGCAAAGTACAGTCGTTCGGCCGCGGGCGGGCGCGACGCTGGATGACGCCACCCATGCCCGGATTCACGACGACTTTGTTACTCCCCGCTCCCCCTACCGAGTGATTAGGATCGAAACATGAACAAATCAGCCGCCAAAATCGTTCGCGAATATGGGCCCTTTCCGGGCGTCAACCAGGTGGGAGGCGTCACGTATGACGGTCAGCGTGTCTGGATTGCCGCCGGCGACAAGCTGAACGCCTTCGATCCCGTGAGCGGAGAAACGCTGCGCTCGTTCGACGTCACAGCGCAGGCGGGCACGGCCTTCGATGGCCAGCACCTGTTCCAGATCGCCGACGATCGCATCCAGAAGATCGATCCCGATACCGGCCACGTGCTCGCCACCATTCCGGCACCCGGCGGCGGTGGCAACTCGGGGCTCGCGTGGGCCGAAGGCTCGCTCTGGGTGGGACGATATCAGGACCGGAAGATCCACCAGCTCGATCCCCAAACCGGCGCGATTCTGCGCACGATCGAATCCAACCGCTTCGTCACCGGCGTCACGTGGAGCAACGGAGAGCTCTGGCACGGCACCTGGGAAGATGACGCGAGCGAGTTGAGGCGAATCGATCCTCGCACGGGAGAAGTGCTGGAGAGTCTGGAGATGCCACCCGGCCTGACCGTGTCGGGGCTGGAAGCCGACGGCGGCGATCTGTTCTTCTGCGGCGGCGGCAACAGCGGGAAGGTGCGAGCCGTACGTCGGCCCGCGCGAGACGCCGAGGTCCCCGTCGAGTCCGCGAGCGAGTAATTTACCGCTTGCTTACCCAGTCGCGCACCGCTTGCGCGAACAATCTCAGTGCGGTCGGAGGATGGCGGTTCGCGGGGTAATAGAGACACAAGCCGGGGAAAGCTGGACTCCATTCAGGCAGCAACTGGACGAGGCGCCCTGACGCCAGATGCTCCGTCACATGATCTTCCGGAACCCAGGCAATGCCGATACCGGCCAGAGCGGCCTCGATCATCAGATTGAGATTGCCGAGCGTCATCGGGCCGGCAACATCGATATTCGCGCTCTTGCCGCGATGTTCGAGATCCCACCGGTAAAGCACGCCGCTATCAAAGCGGAAGCGGATGCACCGATGCTGCATCAGATCGTGCGGCGCTTTGGGCGGCACATGATGCGCAAGATAGTCCGGCGAGGCCACCGTGGCGAAACGCATGTCGCCCCCGAAGCGGACGGCGATCATATCGCGCGGCACGTCGTCATAGACGCGTATGCCGGCGTCGAAACCGTCGGCCACGATATCCACGAGCCGTGTGTCCACGACGAACTCGATGTGAATGTCGGGATATGCCGCGAGGAAGTCAGGAAGAACATGGCGGATCAGCGGTCTCACTGACGCCTCCGACGCGCTGATCCGGATCGATCCCGACGGCCGGTCGTGCTCCGACGCGACCTGATTCACCGCCTCTTCCAGATCCGCGATGGCGGGCCGCACCCGCCGCAGGAGCTGCTCGCCCGCCTCGGTGAGCGCGACGGATCGAGTCGTGCGGTTAAGCAGGCGCACGGCCAGCCTGGCCTCCAGACCCCGCATCGAATGACTCAGTGCCGACGGAGAGACTCCCAGCATACGCGCCGCCGCGCGAAAGCTTCGGTGCTCGGCGATGGCGACGAATGCAGTTAATTCGGACAGACCGGCGCGTGCCATAGATGAATTTTCCTCAATACCTTGTGCAATTTTAGCCAGATTGTTGAGCGATTCACAACAGCATAAGATCGTCTGCATCAATCGATCACGCACGAAAGGAGCAGGAACATGCAACATCGCACACTTGGAAACAGCGGTCCCGACGTATCGGCGATTGGCCTCGGTTGCATGGGTTTGAGCTATGGCTATGGACCCGCGACCGAAAAATCCGAAGGCATCAAACTGATCCGGGCCGCTTTCGAACAGGGCGTGACGTTCTTCGATACCGCCGAAGCCTATGGGCCGTTTTTTAACGAGGAGCTCGTCGGCGAGGCGCTGGCGCCGTTTCGCGATCAGGTGATGATCGCCACCAAGTTCGGTTTCAAGGACGGCGACGTGAGCCAAGGCCTGGACAGCCGGCCCGAGCGCATTCGTGCGGTCGTCGAAGCTTCGTTGAAGCGCCTGAATACCGATCGCATCGATCTTTTCTACCAGCATCGCGTCGACCCGAACGTGCCGATCGAAGACGTCGCCGGCGCCGTCAAGGAGTTGATCCAGCAGGGCAAGGTGAAGCACTTCGGCCTCTCCGAAGCCGGCGCGAATTCGATTCGTCGTGCCCACGCCGTGCAACCCGTGGCGGCACTGCAGAGCGAATATTCGATGTGGTGGCGCGAGCCGGAAGAAACGGTGCTCCCCACGCTGGAGGAGCTGGGCATCGGCTTCGTGCCGTTCAGCCCGCTCGGTAAGGGCTTCCTCACCGGCGCCATCGACGCGAACACCGCGTTCGACAAAACCGATTTCCGCAATATCGTGCCGCGTTTCTCGGAAGAAAACCGCAAGGCCAATGCGGGCCTCGTCGGGGTGCTGGGCCGGATCGCCGATGGCAAGGGCGCGACCCGCGCACAGATCGCTCTCGCCTGGTTGCTGGCGCAGAAGCCGTGGATCGTGCCGATTCCGGGTACGACCAAGCTGCATCGACTAACGGAGAACGTCGGCGCGGCCGCAGTCGAACTGTCGGCTGACGATCTGTCGGCCATCGAAACGGCCCTGCATGAGGTCAAGGTGGTCGGCGACCGGTACCCGGCCCACCTGCAGCAACGCGTGGATCGCTAATGCGGCTGGCGCGCCCGAT
Organism: Paraburkholderia sediminicola; assembly: GCF_902859805.1. Lineage (GTDB taxonomy): Bacteria > Pseudomonadota > Gammaproteobacteria > Burkholderiales > Burkholderiaceae > Paraburkholderia > Paraburkholderia sediminicola. The sequence continues at coordinate 1,033,739 of NZ_CADIKC010000001.1, forward strand.
CTCTGCCTGACGGCTGATTTCATGCAACGCCCGGATCGACACAGCAACCTATAAACAACAAATGTTGTCGATCCAGGGATTACATCAACACAAATAGCTGTTGCCAGACTTTTTGTTGTCGTAGTATCCGCCATGACAACACATGTTGCCATACAGGCGGGTTGTGCATCGCATGTTGCGACGCCGCCCGGTGTCCGTCAGCCGTCCCTTGACTATGTCAGGGGCATTGCCCACCACCGCGGAGAAATTACGGGACGTCGCTCCTTCCTCATGTCTATGGTTGCTGTCGCCATGCTCGGCACAACCCTCGCTCACGCCGACACCAAAGAACTTATCGTCGGAACCGACACGTCGTTCATGCCCTTCGAATTCAAGCAAGGCGACAAGTACGTCGGCTTCGACCTCGATCTGTGGGCCGAAATTGCGAAAGATCAAGGCTGGAAATACAAGATTCAACCGATGGATTTCAGCGGATTGATCCCGGCCCTGCAGACCCAGAACATCGACGTCGCGCTCTCGGGCATGACGATCAAGGAAGAACGCAAGAAGGCCATCGACTTCTCCGACCCGTATTACGACAGCGGGCTCGCCGCCATGGTGCAAACCGGCAACACCAGCATCAAATCCATCGACGACCTGAACGGCAAGGTCATCGCGGCCAAAACCGGCACGGCCACCATCGACTGGATCAAGGCGCATCTGAAGCCCAAGGAAATCCGCCAGTTCCCGAATATCGACCAGGCCTATCTCGCGCTGGAGGCGGGCCGCGTGGACGCCGCCATGCACGACACGCCGAACGTGCTGTATTTCGTCAGCACCGCCGGCAAAGACAAGGTGAAGGTTGCCGGCACGCCGGTCAGCGGTGACAAATACGGCATCGGTTTCCCGAAGGGCAGTCCGCTGGTCACGAAGGTCAACGAAGAGTTGGTCAGGATGAAGGCCGACGGCCGCTATGCGACGCTGTACAAGAAATGGTTCGGTTCGGAGCCGCCCAAGTCGTAATCGCCATCAGCAGGACGCGCAGCGAGGTCCGCTGCGCGAGAGACGACTCAACCAGGAGCGGTGTGTGGAATTCGATTGGTCAGTTATCTGGACTGCGCTTCCAGACTTGATGGCCGGCGTGAAATTGACGGTGTTCATTGCATTCGTGGGACTGGCCGGCGGATTCGTCGTCGGCGTTATAGCCGGCATGTTCCGCGCGTACGGTCCCCTCGCGCTGAACGTCATGGCGCAGGTCTACATTGAACTCATTCGCGGCACGCCGATTGTGGTTCAGGTGATGTTCCTTTATTTCGCGCTGCCATTGCTCATGCACATCAGGATCGACGGGTTCACTGCCGCCATCGTCGCGATCACAGTGAACTCGGGCGCCTACCTTGCCGAGGTCGTGCGCGGTGCATTGCTGTCCATTCCTAAGGGCTTGATGGAAGCCGGCCTCGCAATGGGATTGTCGATGCCGCGCGTACTGCTGAAAATCGTCGGACCGCTGGCGTTCCGGCGATTGATTCCGCCACTGGGCAATCAGTGCATCGTGAGTCTGAAGGATACGTCGCTGTTCATCGTCATCGGGGTGGGGGAACTGACGCGCCAGGGTCAGGAAATCATTGCCGGGAATTTTCGTGCGGTTGAAATCTGGTCTGCCGTCGCGGTGATTTATCTGCTCCTCACCGGTGTGATGACACTGTCGCTGCGTCTCGTTGAAAGAAGGATGCGCATACTATGAGCATGGTGGAATTTCAAAGCGTTTCGAAGAGCTTCGGCCACGTGCCCGTGCTCAAGGATATCGATCTTCGTATTGAGAACGGCGAGGTCGTGGTGATCGTCGGGCCCTCGGGTTCGGGCAAATCCACCCTGCTCCGTTGCATCAATGCGCTCGAAAAAATTAGCGGCGGCGAATTGCTGGTCGATGGCTTGAGCGTCAAAGGTGATGCATCTGACATCCGCAGCATTCGCCTCGAAGCCGGCATGGTGTTTCAGCAGTTCAACCTGTTTCCGCAGATGACAGCGCTCGAAAACGTCATGTTCGGTCCCATCGAGTCACGTGGCGCTTCCCGTGCCCAGGCACGCGATCAGGCGATGGCGCTACTCGACAAAGTCGGTCTCGAATCGCGGGCCAATCACTATCCGTCGGAGTTGTCCGGCGGACAACAGCAGCGTGTGGCCATCGCCCGTGCGTTGGCTATCAAACCGAAACTGATGCTGTTCGACGAACCGACGTCCGCGCTCGATCCTGAGCTTCGTCACGAAGTTCTCAAGGTCATGCAAGACCTCGCGATGGAAGGCATGACGATGATCGTCGTGACGCACGAAATTGGCTTCGCCAAGCGGGTGGGGACACGCCTGCTGTTTATGGACAACGGCGGAATTGCTGAAGATGGCGAACCGGCGATGCTAATCGACAATCCGCCGACGCAGCGTTTGAAAGACTTCTTGAAGCATGTGGCGTAAGCGGTGCATCTTTTGAATGCCGGAATCAGGCCGGTAGGGGTATGCACGGTACCCCTGCCACCCGCGCGATGCTACGCTTAAAGTTCTTTGCGCACGACACTAATTAAACACAGACTTCAGCCAGACTTCGGACAACTCGTCGAACCGCCACGGGATACATGACGGGTGTCTTTGGCACTCCACAGAGTCGATAGCGAACTGAAAAAGCGGCGCAAGCAACCGAATATCCGTTCAGGAGACTTCGATGAAGACAGCGGCTTCCACCCCTCTACCGCCAGATCAGGCGAAGAAGCAGGCCTTCTGGCCCCAAGGATGGTGGAGGCTGATGGAAATCCGCATCGGCATCATTCCGCTGCCGATCTACATCATTGCCGGCGCGCTCATCGCAGTGCTTGTCTATATCGACAAACTGCCGAATGAGATTTCGCTCGTGATCGTGATGTTTGCGTTCTTCGGTTTCACGCTGGCCGAAATCGGTAAGCGCATTCCAGGCATTCGCGCGATCGGCGCCGCCGCCATCTTTGCGACCTTTATCCCGTCCGCGCTGGTGTACTACAAGTTGCTGCCTGTGCAGATCGTGAAGGTCACCATCGAATTCACCAAGTCCACCAATTTTCTGTACCTGTTCATTGCGTCGATTATTGTGGGCAGCATCCTGAGCATGGACCGGCAGGTCCTGATCAAGGGCTTCCTCAAGATCTTCGTGCCGCTCGGTATCGGAACGATCGTGGCCGGCGCCGTCGGGACGGCCGTCGGCACGGCGCTGGGACTCGGCGCCTATCACACGTTCTTTTTTATCGTCGTACCGATCATGGCTGGCGGAGTCGGCGAAGGGGCCATTCCGCTGACCGTTGGATATGCCGGGATCCTGCATCAGGATCCCGGCGTCCTGTTTGCGACCGTTCTACCTCCCGTCATGCTCGGCAGCCTGGCGGCGATCATTTTCGCCGGCACGTTGAATTTCGTGGGCAAGCGATACCCTCGTTTCACCGGCGAAGGACGTTTACAGCCTGGCGAGCACGGCGAAATGGACCCTGCCCAGCAAGAAATCTCGGGCCATATGGATGTGACCCATATCGCCGCCGCGGGTATCACCGCACTGACGCTCTACGTTGTCGGCATCTTGTGCCAGCGGCTATTCGGCCTGCCGGCGCCGGTCGCCATGCTTTTTATCGCGGTGGTCGTGAAACTCACGCAGGCGGTGTCTCCAGAGCTGCAGGAGGGCGCCTACATTGTGTACAAGTTTTTCTCCACCGCGGTCACCTACCCGCTGCTGTTCGCCATCGGCGTATCGCTGACGCCATGGGACAAGCTGATGGCTTCCTTCACCCTGCCGACCCTCATCACCATCGTGTCGACCGTCGCAACCCTGATGTCAGTCGGTGCTCTGGTGGGGTACTGGATGAAGATGTACCCGATCGACGCAGCCATCGTGAACGCCTGCCACAGCGGTCAGGGCGGCACGGGCGACGTCGCGATCCTGACTGCCGCCAATCGCATGACGCTGATGCCGTTCGCGCAGATCGCGACCCGGATCGGCGGGGCGATTACCGTGACGACCGTGCTGATTGTTCTGTCGCGCATGTCTAGCTAGCGCCTCTCCAACCGGCGGCACACGCGTGGCGTGTGCCGCGTCTAGACACCAGCCAGCGCGGGCAGATCCACCTCGTAAGACACGCGCTCGCGCCAGCTGCTCATCTGCGGCTGACGTACGGCCTGGGCCGCATGCGGCGCGCTTTCGACACGCATCGATACGCGCGCCGGATAGCGCGCTTTTTTCCTCTCGAGGATGGCTCGGCTCAGAAACTCGACGCTGTACGCCTTCAGCAAGTGAGGGTGATGTGCTTCGATGTACGCGGCAATCTGCGCCTCTTCATCGTCGATCATGGCTACCAGCGCCAGCGTGCGCGCATCCCAACGGAAGCGCAGGCCGAGTTCTTCGAAAGCGCTGTTGTAGGCGCACAGTTGCGCCTCTACTTCCGCGTCGTGCGCGCTGTCGCGGGCGTCGAACTGGGACGGGTTCATGGTCGTCTCCTTCAGGCAAATTGACATGACCAAGAATAGGAGCGCGCATAGATAAACAACAGTTAAAGTTATTTCGAAAAACCATAACATTTTGTTTATATATTAATTCCTCTGCCGACAACATCGATGAAGTCGGAACGTCTGAAGAGTCGCCGCCAATCCCCCTCCTTCAACCCGCCGTGCTGTAGCCGCTTCGCGTCGGCCAGACATACCCATCCATTAGGCATGCCTAATACAAACCATAAAATGTTTTAACTTTTACTTATCGCTGTTCGCGCGCAGCATCCTTGAGACGCGCTCCACGCGAAACGCCTTTTACCCAGTTGTTGCGAGATCGACGGGCAAGGGTTTTCGTCAGTGCAATTCCCTCTGGCCGACCACTGGCGCTTGATTGCCAACAGACAAACCGGCGATGAAGCGATTCGATCACGTAGGTCCAACGCGCCGCACGAGCGCGCCGGAATATACAGGAGACGAAGGACATGGGACATTCCAACGTAGCCGGGACAGGCAGTACGCCGTTCCGGCAAAACCGCTGGGTGCAGCTCGCGATCGGCATCGTATGCATGGGGCTCGTCGCGAATCTGCAATACGCCTGGACGCTGTTCGTCGTACCGATGGACAACGCCCATCACTGGGGCCAGGCCGCCATTCAGACCGCCTTCACGGTCTTCATCGTTACTGAAACCTGGCTCGTGCCTATCGAAGGCTGGCTCGTCGACAAGTTCGGGCCGCGCCCGGTTGTGATCGGCGGCTCGGTGTGCGCGGCGCTCGGCTGGATCATCGACGCGCATGCGAGCAGTCTCGTCGAGCTCTACATCGCAGCCGTGATCGCCGGCATCGGCGCGGGTTGTGTGTATGGCACCTGCGTCGGCACGGCGCTCAAATGGTTTCCGGACAAGCGCGGTCTCGCGGCCGGCCTGACCGCGGCAGGTTTCGGCGCCGGCGCGGCCGTCACCGTGATTCCCATCGCCAACATGATCCAGCGCTCGGGTTACGAGCACACGTTCATGTTCTTCGGCATTTTCCAGGGTGTCTGCATTCTGCTGCTCGCCACCATGCTGGTCCGGCCGAAACCTCCCGCATTCGCAGTCGCGGCCAAACGCGTGGTCGCCAGCAAGATCGACTACACGCCCGGCGAGATGATCCGTTCGCCGCTCTTCTGGGTGCTGTATCTGATGTTCGTGTTCGTCGCGGCCGGCGGCATTATTGCCACCGCCCAGCTTGGGCCGATCGCGAAGGAATTCGGCTTTGCCAGGCTGCCGGTGAACCTGATGGGCATCACGTTGCCGCTGCTCACGATGACGCTCTCGATCGACAACCTCTGCAACGGTTTCACGCGTCCGTTGTGCGGCTTCCTGTCGGACAGAATCGGCCGCGAAAACACGATGTTCATGATCTTTCTCGGCGAAGGCGTTGCACTGCTCGGCCTCATGCAGTTCGGCCACAACCCGTACGCCTTCATGTTCTTCGCCGCCGCCGTGTTTCTGTGCTGGGGCGAGATCTTCTCGATCTTCCCGGCAACCTGCGCGGACACGTTCGGCAGCAAGTACGCCGCGGCCAATGCCGGCACGCTTTATACCGCGAAGGGCACCGCCTCGATGCTGGTGCCGCTCGCGTCGGTGCTGTCGGCCAACGGCGGGTGGAGCACCGTGTTCATCTCAGCGGCGGTGGTGTCGATCGCGGCAGCCGTATCCGCGAAATTCATCCTCGCCCCCATGAGAAAACGCTGGATCGAAAACTCAGGTGCGCCGGCTGGCGTAGTTATCGCTGAAGCGCGCCTGCAGCCGTCGCCAGGCGGCTCACCTGAATGAACAACAACGTGAGCTCGCCACTCACGACAAATCCATAACGTCCCGCGACCAAGGAGCAACATCATGGCAGAAGCCGACCGTCAAACAGTAGAAGAGACTTCGACACAACAAGCGGCCGAGACGACCGACGGGTTTCATCTCGTCATCGACGCGCTGAAACTGAACGACATCAGCACCATCTTTGGTCTTGTCGGCATCCCGATCACCGACCTCGCGCGGCTCGCCCAAGCGGAAGGAATGCGTTTCATCGGTTTTCGTCACGAGCAGCACGCGGGCAATGCAGCGGCCATTAGCGGGTTCATGACGCAAAAGCCAGGTATCTGCCTGACAGTGTCGGCGCCCGGCTTTCTGAACGGCCTGACCGCGCTCGCCAACGCAACCACCAACTGCTTCCCGATGATCCTGATCAGCGGTTCCAGCGAGCGTGAAATCGTCGATCTGCAGCAGGGCGATTACGAAGAAATGGATCAGTTGAATGCGGCCAAGCCGTATGCGAAGGCCGCGTATCGCGTGCTGCATGCAGAAGACATCGGCATCGGCGTGGCGCGTGCGATTCGCGCCGCCGTGTCCGGGCGTCCGGGCGGTGTGTATCTGGACTTGCCGGCCAAGCTGCTCGCGCAAACGCTGGACGCCGTGAAGGCGCAGCAATCGCTGGTCAAAGTGGTCGACGCCGCGCCGCGTCAGTTGCCGGCGCCGGAATCGGTCAAGCGCGCAATCGACGTGCTGAAAAGCGCGAAGCGTCCGCTGATTCTGCTCGGTAAGGGCGCGGCTTACGCGCAGGCTGACGCGGAGATCCGCGCGTTCGTCGAGCAGAGCGGCATTCCGTATCTGCCGATGTCGATGGCCAAGGGCCTGCTGCCCGATACGCACGAGCAATCGGCATCGGCGGCGCGCTCGTTCGTGCTGCAGGAAGCCGACGTTGTCGTGCTGATCGGCGCGCGGCTGAACTGGCTGCTCTCGCACGGCAAGGGCAAGACGTGGGGCGCGGAGCCGAAGAAGTTCGTCCAGGTCGATATCTCGCCGACCGAGATCGACAGCAACGTCGCGATTGCCGCGCCGGTGATCGGCGATATCGGCTCGTGCGTGGCGGCATTGCGTGCCGGCCTCGATGCGGGATTCGCGAAGCCGGGCGCCGAGTGGACCGGCGCCATCGCCGAGCGCAAGAGCAAGAACCTCGCAAAGATGGCCGCCACGCTCGACAAGAACCCGTCGCCGATGAATTTCCACAGCGCATTGCGTGCGATTCGCGATGTACTGAAGACGCGCCCGGACATCAACGTCGTCAACGAAGGCGCGAACACGCTCGACTACGCGCGCAGCATCATCGACATGTACGAGCCGCGCAAACGCTTCGACTCGGGCACGTGGGGAATCATGGGCATCGGCATGGGTTTCGCGATCGGCGCGGCGGTGACGAGCGGCAAACCGGTTGTCGCGATCGAAGGCGACAGCGCGTTCGGCTTCAGCGGCATGGAACTCGAAACCATCTGCCGTTACGACCTGCCGGTTTGCACGATCGTGTTCAACAACAACGGCGTGTATCGCGGCACCGACGTGAACCCGACGGGCGGCAAGGACGTCGCGCCGACCGTGTTCGTGAAGGGCGCGCGCTACGACAAGATGATCGAGGCATTCGGCGGTGTCGGCTACAACGCGACCACCCCGGAAGAACTGACGAAGGCACTGCTCGAAGCGATCGCATCCGGCAAGCCGACCTTGATCAATGCCGTCATCGACGAAGCGGCGGGCACTGAAAGCGGCCGCCTGACCAATCTGAATCCGCAAAGCGCGGCAATGAAAAAGTGATCCAGCGTAACCACGGAGATAGCAAAGTGACCAAACCACTCGAAGGCATCAAGATCATCGACTTCACCCACGTTCAGGCCGGTCCTGCGTGCACCCAGTTGCTCGCCTGGTTCGGCGCCGACGTGATCAAGGTTGAAAGACCGGGTTCGGGCGACGTGACGCGTAACCAGTTGCGCGACATTCCTGACGCCGACGCGCTGTACTTCACGATGCTCAACAGCAACAAGAAGTCGCTCACGTTGGACACGAAAAAACCCGAAGGCAAGGAAGTACTCGAAAAGCTGATTCGCGAATCCGACGTACTGGTCGAAAATTTTGGACCGGGTGCGCTGGACCGGATGGGCTTTTCGTGGGAACGCCTGAACGAACTCAATCCGAAGATGATCGTGGCTTCGGTGAAGGGCTTCAGCGACGGCCATCACTACGACGACCTGAAGGTCTATGAAAACGTCGCGCAATGCGCGGGCGGCGCGGCCTCCACCACCGGCTTCTGGGACGGCCCGCCGACCATCAGCGCCGCGGCGCTCGGCGACAGCAACACCGGCATGCATCTGGCAATCGGCATTCTGACCGCACTGATTGGACGCGATAAAACCGGCAAGGGCCAGAAGGTCGCGGTGTCGATGCAGGACAGCGTGCTGAACCTGTGCCGCGTGAAGCTGCGCGACCAGCAGCGGCTGGAGCGCGTGGGCTATCTCGAGGAATATCCGCAGTACCCGCATGGCGAATTCAGCGACGTAGTGCCGCGCGGCGGCAATGCGGGCGGCGGTGGCCAACCGGGCTGGGTGCTCAAGTGCAAGGGCTGGGAAACGGATCCGAACGCGTACATCTACTTCACGATCCAGGGCCATGCGTGGGAGCCGATCTGCAAGGCGCTCGGCAAACCCGAGTGGATCAACGACCCTGCCTACAAGACCGCTGAAGCACGTCAACCGCATATCTTCGAGATCTTCGGCACCATCGAAGCATGGCTTGCCGACAAGACCAAGTTCGAAGCAGTCGACATCCTGCGCAAGTTCGACATTCCGTGCGCGCCGGTGCTGACAATGAAGGAGCTGGCCAACGACCCGTCATTGCGCGCGAGCGGCACGATCGTCGAAGTGCCGCACAAGAAACGTGGCTCGTATCTGACGGTCGGCAGTCCGATCAAGTTCTCGGACATGAAGCCGGAAGTGACCGCGTCGCCGCTGCTCGGTGAACACACAGATGAAGTGCTGGCGGGCCTAGGCTACAGCCGGCAGGACATCTTCAACCTGCGCGAAATTAAAGCGGTTTAACGGTGTTACGCTGCGGGCCTATGTGTAGCTCAGACCCGTGGATACGGCGCCCCTCAGCGGGCGCCGTATCCAATTCCAGAATCTGCGATCCTACTTCCGGGGAGCGCCATGCAAAGCGCTATCGATTTCGAGCAACTCGTCAACGTAATCGGCGATGCGATCATCATTTCCGATGCCGCCGGCAGCATCACATTGTGGAACCCCGGCGCTGAACGCATGTTCGGCTTTACGCAGGACGAGGCACTGGGAAAGTCGCTGGATCTGATCATTCCCGAACGTTTGCGCGGCCGCCATTGGGACGGTTATCACAAGACCATGGCAACGGGCGAAACCCGCTATGGTAATGACGTGCTGCGTGTTCCTGCCGTCCATAAGGACGGGCGGTCACTGTCGATTGCCTTTACGGTCGCGCTGCTGCATTCGCCGCAGAACGAACTCACGGGCATCGTCGCCGTGATCCGCGACGAAACCAGCCGCTTCCAGGAAGATCGCCTGCTGCGCAAGCGTCTCGCAGAACTGGAAGCGTCCGCGGGCGCCTAAGCGGGCGCATAAGCGTCACGCATAGCGCGCAAGAAACATATCGGCAGCAGATTCCGCGACATGCCTTTGCTGATCCGCGCTAAGGGGAGGCTGCCCCATCGTCACCTGCGGCCAGAACGCGAACGCCTTCACGAGAGCCTGCAACTGCTGTGAGGCGAACATCGGGTCCGACGTCTTGAGGCGGCCATCAGCAGCGGCTGCGCGAATCCACACTGTCAGGTCCTCTTCGCGCTCGCCCATGCGCGCCACCATGTCGCGCGCCCGTTCCTGCGAATGAATGCCCGCCGCGATCGCAACGCGCGCGAGAGACAGAAACGCCTCGTTATTCAGAAGGGTCAGCTTCTTGAACAGAAGCTGGAGCAACTGCGCACGCAACGGATGCGCGGCCGAATAAGCCGTCACCTCTCCTGTATCGCTCGACTCCCACAACTGCCCCAGGATCGCCGCAAACAGCGCTTCCTTGCTTGGAAAATGGTTGTAGACCGTGCGCTTCGAGACGCCGGCGCGTGCCGCGATTCGGTCCATGCTGGTCGCGTCGAAGCCGGCCGCGAGAAATTCTTCGATTGCCGCCCCAATGACGGCGGCGCGCTTGCGGTCGGTGAGGCGGAGGGTGGGTTCACTGGTGCTCATCACTAAATTTTACACCGGACAGTTTACTTTTCTCGAAAATAAACTACACTGAACAGTCTACTTTCCGCTTCGAGGCTGCTCGCATGACATCGTTCACCGGTTCTATTCGCCGCGCCTTGGGGCTGACGGCTGCGCAACGCGGGCGTGAATCGTTCGATATGTCGGCTCAGCACGACGGCGAGCGCTTTCGTAACGTCAAACCGCGTCCTGTCGAAGGACTGGGCAAGACCTTGAGCATCGTCTGGAATATTTTGCTTAACAAGCCGGCGGGCACGGTGCCGGCGGGCGCCCTGCCCGTCGATGCCCTGACGCGCGAGCAACTCCAGGCCGCACCTGACCGGAGCCTGTATCGCCTCGGGCATTCCACCATGCTGATCAAGCTGCGGGGTCAGTTCTGGTTGACCGATCCGGTCTTCGCGGAACGGGCATCGCCGTTCCGGCGCTTCGGCCCGAAGCGCTTTCACGCGCCGCCCATTGCGCTCGAAGACTTGCCGCCGTTGCGCGGCGTGATTCTCTCGCACGACCACTACGACCATCTGGACCGCGAGACGGTGCTGGCGCTCGCTGCAAAGACAGGCGTATTCCTGACGCCGCTGGGCGTCGGCGACCGTCTGATCGAGTGGGGTATCGAGGCGTCGAAAGTCCGCCAGTTCGACTGGTGGCAAGGCGTCGAAATCGACGGCCTCGCGTTCACGGCCACCCCGGCGCAGCATTTCTCCGGCCGCAGTCTGTTCGACGGCAACAGCACCTTGTGGGCTTCGTGGGTCATCGTCGATGACGCGCTGCGCGTGTTCTTCAGCGGCGACACGGGCTACTTCGACGGATTCAAGGCCATTGGCGAGCGGCTGGGTCCCTTCGACGTGACGCTGCTCGAAACCGGCGCCTACGACGCTCAATGGCCGTACGTCCACATGCAACCCGACGAGACCGTCCAGGCCCACGTCGATCTGCGTGGCCGTTGGCTCGTGCCCGTTCACAACGGCACGTTCGATCTGGCGATGCATCGCTGGCAGGAACCCTACGAGCGCGTGATCGGACTCACCGCCGCGCGCGGCATTCCGCTGTCGACGCCGCGCATGGGCGAGCGGCTGGATCTCGCCTCGCCGCACCGCGGCCAGAAGTGGTGGCGCGAGGTTGTCGAGACCGAGAGTGCGCAAGAGCCCAGGACACCGCTGCGCCGGTTCTTCTGCCGCCAGACCCGGCAAGCGAATTCGTGAGGTCGGCGGCTTCGCGCAGCGTATTCTCAGCCGGCGTGGACAGCGAACTCCGCGTTCGTGCGTTCCGCTTCCAGCCGCTGCCGCAAGGTCCGGGCCGCGAGGACCATGTTGGTCAACGCGGCTTCCGTTTCCGGCCAGCTGCGCGTCTTTAACCCGCAGTCGGGGTTGACCCACAAACGCTCGGCGGGGATGACCTCGCAGGCGCGTTCCAGCAGCCGCTGCATCGCTTCGACACTCGGCACTCGTGGTGAATGGGTGTCGTACACACCGGGCCCGATTCCATTCGGATAGGCGAATGCGCCGAACCCGGCAAGCAATTCCATGGACGATCGCGAGGTTTCGATGGTGATAACGTCCGCGTCCAGCGCCGCGATTGCCGGCAGAATGTCGTTGAACTCCGAATAGCACATGTGCGTGTGGATCTGCGTGGCATCGGAGACTCCGCCCGCCGAAATTCTGAATGTCCGCGTCGCCCATTCCAGATAAGCCGGCCAGTCGATCCTGCGCAGTGGCAGGCCTTCACGAAACGCCGGCTCGTCGATCTGGATGATGCGGATACCCGCCTTTTCCAGGTCGACCACTTCTTCGCGAATAACAAGCGCCAATTGCAGGGCGGTGATCGATCGTGGCTGATCGTCGCGAACGAACGACCACTCCAGCATCGTTACCGGCCCCGTCAGCACGCCTTTCACCAACCGGTCCGTCAAGGACTGCGCGTGACAGGCCGCGTCCACCATCATCGGCTCGGGGCGGTAAATATCGCCGTAGAGGATCGGCGGCTTGACGCACTGCGCGCCATAGTTCTGTACCCAGCCGCACTCCGTGAACGCATACCCCCACAGTCGCTCGGCGAAGAACTCGACCATGTCGTTGCGCTCAACCTCGCCGTGCACCAGCACGTCGAGCCCGAGTTCCTCCTGCTTTCTCAGCACAGAGGCGGTTTCCGCGCGCATGCGTTCGAGGTAGTCGAGTGCGCGTAATTCGCCGCGCCTGTAAGCCGCGCGAGCCTTGCGGATGCCCGGCGTTTGCGGAAACGAGCCGATGGTCGTGGTAGGCAGGAGTGGCAATTTCAGCGAATGCCGCTGCACGCGAGACCGGTCGGCAAACTGACTCTTGCGGTTCGCCATCTCGTCCGTGATGGTCGCGACTTTTCTCTGCACGAGCACATTCATCACCGCACTTGAGCTGCGCCGCGCATCGAGGGCCTTGTCCGCCGCAGCCAACTGAGGCTCGGCCGCCGCCGGATCGTGAAGCGCGAGCGCGATGGCGCCGAGCTCATCAAGCTTCTCGCTCGCGAACGCAAGCCAGGATTTCAGATCGGTATCCAGTCTCTTTTCCAGGTCCAGCGTCACCGGTACATGCAGCAGCGAGCATGACGGCGCAACCCAGAGCTTGTCGCCACGCTGCGCATGTAAGCGTTGCAACGAGTCGACGATTTCGCCCAGGTCGGCACGCCAGATATTGCGCCCGTCGATGACGCCGGCCGACAGCACCCGGTCAGCCGGCAACGCCTCATGCCACGCCTCAAGTTGCTCCGGCGCCCTGACCAGATCGATATGCACACCGTGGACCGGCAGCGTGGCAACGCGTGGAGCATGATCGGCTGCCGTGCCGAAATACGTCGCCAGCAATACCTTGACACCCGACGCGCCCAGCACCTCGTACACGGCAGAAAATGCTTCGAGCCATTCGCCCTCGAGATCGAGGCACAGCGCGGGTTCGTCGAGCTGCATCCATTCGATCCCGCGTTGCTTCAACTCGTCGAGAATACGCAGGTAACGGATCACGAGCTTGGGCAACAAGGACAGTCTGTCAAAACCGGTCACGTGACTTTTGGACAGCCACAGATACGTGATCGGACCGATCAGGACAGGCTTGACCGGCAGATTCAATGCGAGCGCTTCGTCGATCTCCTCGAAGAACCAGTTCACTCCGCCGTTGAATGTCGTCTGCGGTCCAAGCTCCGGGACGAGATAGTGGTAGTTGGTGTCGAACCACTTCGTCATTTCCATCGCCGGCTGCGCCGTGTTGCCGCGCGCCAGTTCATAGTACTGAGCCAGCGACAGCGATGCGGGCTCGAACGCGAATCGCTCGGGCAACGCACCGAGCAGTGCTGTCAGGCTCAGCATCTGATCGTAGTAGGCGAAATCGCCCACTGTGACGAAGTCGAGGCCCGCCGCACGCTGCTGCTCCCAGTGACGAGCGCGTAGGGCCTGCGCGACGCCGCGCAGAGCGGCATCGTCGGACTCGCCGCGCCAGAACGACTCCTGGGCAAACTTGAGTTCGCGATGCGCGCCGATGCGCGGAAAACCATGTATGTGAGTGCGAGCCATAGCGGATCCTTGACTGCTTCGATCAAATGCCGGCGCGCAACGTTTTCGCTGCCGCAACCATGTTTTTCAACGCAGGAATGACTTCTTCCCACGCGCGGGTCTTCAGCCCGCAGTCGGGGTTCACCCACAAGCGCTCAGCCGGAATCCGCTCAGCCGCCTTGCGCATCAGATTCACGATGTGCTCCTGGCTGGGGATATTCGGCGAGTGGATGTCGTAGACGCCCGGCCCGATTTCGTTCGGATAGTTGAAGTGGTCGAAAGCGTCCAGCAATTCCATATCCGAGCGTGACGTCTCGATCGTGATGACGTCTGCGTCCATATCGGCGATCGAAGCGATGATGTCGTTGAACTCCGAGTAGCACATGTGCGTGTGGATCTGCGTCTCGTCCTGCACGCCATTTGCCGTGATACGGAACGATTCCACCGCCCATTGCAGATAGTCGTTCCACTGCGACTTGCGCAACGGCAGGCCTTCACGCAACGCTGCTTCGTCAATCTGGATCACGCGTACACCCGCATTCTCCAGGTCCAGCACTTCTTCGCGGATCGCCAGCGCCAGCTGATAGCAGGAGACCGAACGCGGCTGGTCGTCACGCACGAACGACCAGTTCAGGATCGTGACCGGGCCGGTCAACATGCCCTTCATCGGCTTGGCGGTCTGCGATTGTGCATACCTGATCCACTCGACCGTCATCGCCTTCGGACGGCTGATGTCGCCGAACAGGATGGGCGGCTTCACGCAACGCGAGCCATACGACTGCACCCAGCCGAACTGGCTGAACGCGTAACCGTCGAGCTGTTCGCCGAAGTATTCGACCATGTCGTTACGCTCTGCTTCGCCATGCACGAGCACGTCGAGACCCAGTGCTTCCTGTTCCTGCACGCTGCGCGCAATTTCGTGCTGCATGACCGTCTTGTAGCCGGCTTCGTCCAGCTCACCGCTCTTGAATTGGCTGCGCGCCTGGCGGATTTCGGCGGTTTGCGGGAAGGATCCGATGGTGGTGGTCGGGTAAGCGGGCAGGTTCAACAGCGCAGACTGCCGGGCAGCGCGTTGCGGATAGGCGCTGGTGCGACGTCCCAGCGCGGCATCGATCTTCGCAATCGCGGCCTTGACCGCCGGGTTGTGCACGCGCGGCGACGTGCGACGGCTCTGAATGGCGGCCTGATTCTCGGCAAGCGCAGCTTGCACCGACTCGCGTCCATCGTTCAGCGCCTTCGCGATGACCTTCAGTTCATCGAGCTTTTGTAGGGCAAAGGCGAGCCACGACCGGATTTCGTGATCGAGCTTCTGTTCGCTGTTCAGGTCGACCGGAACATGCAGCAATGAACACGACGGCGCGATCCACAAGCGAGCCTGCAACGCCTGATGAATCGGCGTCAGCCATTCGAGCACCGCGCTCAGGTCGGTCTTCCAGATGTTGCGGCCATTGATGACGCCAAGCGACAGAATCTTGTCGGCGGGCAAGCGCGCGACGACCGGCTCGATCTCGCTACGGCCGTTGATCGCATCGACATGCAGACCGTGAACCGGCAATCCGCAAGCAAGCGCGAGGTTGTCGCGCAGCTCACCAAAATAGGTTGCCAGCAGCAGCTTCACGCGGGTGGTCTTCAACGCGTCGTACGCCGTGACGAACGCGTGTTGCCATGCCGGCTCGAGCTCGGTGACCAGCGCCGGCTCGTCGATCTGCACCCATTCCACGCCTTGCGCCGCCAGTTGCTCGAGCAGGGCCGCGTACACAGGCAACAGGCGCGGCAACAGCGCGAGCTTGTCCGAATCGTCTTTCGCCTTGCCGAGCCATAGATACGTTACCGGTCCGATGATGACTGGCTTGGCTTTGACGCCAAGCGCGCGAGCCTGGGTGAGTTGATCGAGGAGGCGCGACGCGTCGAGCGAAAACTCGGCCGACGCACTGAATTCCGGCACGATGTAGTGGTAGTTCGTATCGAACCATTTGGTCATCTCGCCGGCTTGCACGCCGCAACTGCAGGCGGAATCATGCGCGGAGCGGCCACGCGCAACACGAAAGTAATTGTCGAGCGCGTCGCCTTCGAAGCCCCGGACCCGTTCCGGGATGTTGCCCAGCATGAAGCTCGTATCGAGCACCTGGTCATAGAACGAGAAGTCGCCAACCGGAACCTGATCGAGGCCGGACTGGTTCTCCCAGTGGCGCTGACGCAGTTGCGCGCCCAGGCTTTTCAGCTCGTCGCGCGACGACTGGCCCTTCCAGTAGTGCTCCTGGGCAAACTTCAGCTCACGCTTTGCGCCGATGCGGGGGAAACCCAGATTGTGTGTCGTAACCATGGTGATGAGCTGCTCCGAAAATGAACGGCTCGATCATAGGGTGGATGGATCATGAAATATAATGGCATTATTTCATTGATCAATTAGTTTTCTTCATGGACTCGCCATGCTTGAACGAACCCATCTGACGATCATTCGGGAAGTGGACCGCCAAGGCTCCCTGACCGCGGCGGCCAACGTACTGTGCCTGACGCAATCGGCGCTGAGTCACACCGTCAAGAAGATGGAACAGCACCTGGGCACCGCCGTGTGGGATCGAGAGGGCCGAAACCTGCGCCTGACCCAGGCCGGTCAATATCTGCTGGCGCTCGCGAACCGGGTGCTGCCGCAAATGGAACACGCGGAAGAACGGATGAAGCAATACGCCCAGGGGCAGCGCGGCACGCTTCGTATCGGTATGGAGTGCCACCCCTGCTATCAGTGGCTGCTCAAGGTGGTCTCGCCGTATCTCGCGCGCTGGCCGGACGTGGATGTCGACGTCAAACAGAAATTCCAGTTTGGCGGCATCGGTGCGCTGTTCGGTTACGACATCGACATTCTGGTCACCCCGGATCCGCTACGAAAACCCGGTCTATGCTTCGAGCCGGTGTTCGATTACGAGCAGGTGCTGGTGGTCGGCCCCGGGCACCGGCTTGCGCAGTTGCCCTTTATTCCGCCGGAGGAACTGGCGGATGAAGTCCTCATTACGTATCCGGTGGAAATCGACCGGCTGGATATCTATAACCAGTTTCTGATGCCGGCGAACGTCATGCCGAAACGCCACAAGGTCATTGAAACAACCGACATCATGTTGCAGATGGTAGCGAGTGGGCGGGGCGTCGCCGCGCTGCCGCGCTGGCTGGTGGAAGAGTATGCCGGCAAGGTCGCCATCAGTCCGGTCAGACTGGGCAAGCGAGGCATCGCCAAGCAGATTTTTCTCGGCGTGCGCGAGACAGACGCGGCGATCGATTATCTGAAAGCGTTCGTCGAACTCGCGCGCGAATCGGACTGGAACGCGACTGGGAAAGCCGTCTGAACAGTGAGCCTATCTGGAGACTTCGACGCGTTGATGGGCGGCCGTAGTGCGTGACGACGCAGTGCTGATCGTCGATTCGCCTCGCCGCCCGGAATCTCGACAGATTTACTCCGGTGACTCCATCGCCGATTGCTGATAGTTCTGAATCCCCACCTTGTCGATCAACTCCAGATTGGTCTCGAGCCAGTCGATATGTTCCTCGGTGTCGTCGAGAATATGGGTGAGGATCGCGCGTGAGACGTAATCGCTAACCGTCTCGCAGTAGGCAATGGCTTCCTTGCACGTTGCCTGCGACATCCGCTCGAGCTTGAGGTCGCACTCAAGGATTTCCTGCGTTTCCTCGCCGATCAGCAATTTGTGCAGGTCCTGCAGATTCGGTAAGCCATCCAGCACGAAGATGCGCTCGATCAGCAGATCGGCGTGCTTCATCTCGCCGATTGATTCGTCGTACTCGTGTTTGCCGAGGCCTTTCAGGCCCCAATGACCATACATTCTTGCGTGCAGAAAGTACTGGTTGATTGCGGTCAGTTCATTCTTCAATTGCGCATTCAGGTATTCGAGTACCTTGGCATCTCCTTGCATACCGCCTCCTCAATTTGCTACGCCACGCCGCTCAGGCAACGCATTTCGCGTGATGCTGTTTGGTGCATAGCATCACGCTGCTCATGTGCGGCACCCGTTAGCGCAGCATAGTGCATGGCACGCTCAGCCGCACGAATGAGAATTGGTATCGCTTCAGATCTAACCAAACCCAACGCGCAAAGGGTCACTGGGTTGCCAACTTTCGTATTCCATCCAGCAGCCTGCCGATTTCCGTCTCGGTAGTCAGATAGCTGACCGACGCGCGCGCGATCTGCTTAAGTCCTCTGGATTCCATATCAAGGGGCGTGTACGGGACACCGTTGCTGCCGATTGAGATGCCTTGATCCGCCAGACTGCGCTGCACCGAAGCAGCCTCCAGACCCGCTATGTTGAACGCCACCAGCCCGGATCGCTCCCGACCCTGGTCCAGCACGGTCACACCGGGAATCTCCGCGAGTTGCCCGCGCAACGCTTGTGCCACGCTGTCGATCTGCGCACGAATATTTTCAACGCCGATCTCCAACGCCTCTTCCAACGCGTTAGCCAGGCCGCAATGCAGCGCTGGCGCGGCTTCCGCCGCCTCGAAACGCACCGCGTCGTCCCGCAAGACAGGTTCGCCGTCTGCGCCCAGCGGCGCGGATCGTATGTCGACGAAAGCCGGCGTCAAGCGGGACAAAAAATCCTCCCGCACATACAACAGGCCCGTGCCTCTCGGACCACGCAGCGCCTTGCGGCAGGGACCGGTCAGGACATCGCAACCCACCTCGGCGACGTCGACAGGAAGCTGTCCGACCGCCTGAGCAGCATCGATGAAGTAGGGGATGCCGTGGCGGCGCGCGACCTGCCCGATCGCCGCAGCCGGATTGATCAGCCCGCCATTCGCCGGCAACCAGGTTAGCGCGATCAGGCGCACACGGTCGTCGAGCATGGCCTCCAGCGCCTGAGGATCCACGGCGCCGCTGGAATCGGACGGAATGACTTCGATCGTCGCCCCTGCGCGCTGCGCCGACAGACGCATGGCCGCCAGATTCCCGCCCCACTCGTGACGCCCGACCAGGATTCGCTCGCCGGATCGCCAGGGTCCTAGCGCGGCGAATGCGCGCCCCCACCCTGCCGAGTTGCCGCTGGTCAGCGCGATCTCCGCCGGACGGGCGTTCAGCAGTCGCGCAGCCAGCAAGCGAGCGCGCTCAGACTGCTCACGCCCGGCTATGCCGGCTTCCATCGGCCCCATCGTGGCTTCGCGCCAAAGATGGGCGCGCATCGCCTCCAGCGTGGCGGACGACGGCAACGAGGCCCCCGCGTGATTGAAATGCGTGGTGCTTTGAGCACCGGGCGTGAGGGCGCGCAATGCGTCGACGGCAGCAGGCGAAAGAGGAGAAGGCATAGCGGTAGTGGGCGAGTCGGATGCATCCGACATGGGCGATAGGAGTTTGCCATGCTACCCCACCTGGCCTGGACGAGCGCTGGCCTCGCGCCCTCGATCGGCTCCACGGCTTTAAAAAAAACCGCATCCAGCGACGGATTCCCACGGGTTGCTCCGTTAAAGAAGCTGAAGCACTACGTTCGCGTGGTCACGAGCCGCCTGACGGCACTGAAAGCCTGCGTGGCAAACCACCAGTCGTGACGTGACGGCCAACGTTATTGCACCCCTGATTGCCGGCTATGCGTTCGATTTCCCTACTATGACAACTCAAATACTGGTCGTTGACGACGATGTCGAACTACTTGGATCGCTGGCCGACTTTCTCGGACGAGAAGGCATGGCGGTCTCCGTATTGCACGAGGTGAAGTCGCTCGGGGAACATATCGAACGCAACCCACCCGATCTGATTGTCCTCGACCAGATCATGCACGGTGTGAACGGCCTCGCAGCGCTGAGCACGCTACGCGCCGCGGGCAACACCGTCCCCGTGATTCTGGCCTCGGGACCCGACGACATGGATCGGATCGTGGGGCTCGAAATGGGCGCGGACGACTGCATCGGCAAACCCTTCAATCCTCGCGAACTCCTTGCCCGCATGCGAGCCGTATTGCGACGGCGAACCCTGACTGCCTCGGCCGCGGCGCAGGAAAAACACGAAGTCGTCGGATTCGGCCCATTCACGCTTGACCTTCAGTTGCGCACGCTCAAGACGGAGACCAACCGGCTTACGTTGTCGGCGGGAGAATTCGCGCTGCTTAAGATCTTCGTCAGTCACCCCATGCGCACGCTTACCCGTGAGCGCCTGCTTGAATTGCTGCACGGCCCGGAAGACGATCATACCGGCCGAGGGGTCGATGTCCAAGTGTGGCGATTGCGCAGGCTTCTCGAAGCGGACCCCTCCGCGCCGCGGTTCATCCAGACCGTCCGCAGCCATGGTTATGTATTTGTGCCGAACGGCGCGCAACCGTCTACGACGCACTGAATCTTCACGCGTCGCGGCAATCGCAAGCTCGAGTGCGGATATGGACAAGGCGTGCACGGCACTGCATTATCCATGCTGGCTGTCAGACACCACCCGCGCACGAGAGGCGAACAATGCCCAGGCACAACCCAGCGCTTCATCGCAATGAAAAACGCCCGATGACACCGGGTCGCCGGCGGCTTCTCATCGCCGGCGTGATCGTGCTAATCGCTGCGTTTGGTTGGGGGCTTTGGGTCATACTCGAACCCGCCTTCCGGCACACCATCGTCATCACAACTGGCGCAGACAACGGGATCTATCGCGGTTTTGCAGATCGCTATGCACCTATCCTGAAGCGTGACGGCATCAAGCTCGATATCCGCAGTTCGTCGGGCTCGAGTGAAAACTATCAGCGGCTGAATGACCCTGACAGCGAATACGAGGTGGGCTTCATCCAGTCCGGTACCACCAGCCCGAAAGAATCCGACCATCTGCAGACGATCGCCGCCGTCTCCTATGAACCGATCTGGGTGTTCTACCGTGGTGACTCCACCATCACGCGGCTCGCACAACTGCGTGGCAAGAGAGTTTCAGTCGGCGTTCCTGGCAGTGGCCTGCTGAACGTCGCGCAGGTATTGCTCGGATACAGCGGCATCACGCGGGACAATACGAAGCTGCTCGAAATGGACGCGGTCAAATCCTACCAGGCTCTCGAAAACGGTCAGCTGGATGCAGCATTCTTTATCGGCAGGCCTGACGCGCCCATGCAGACCACGCTGCTGAACAGCGATCTCAAGCTGATGAGTTTCGTGCAGGCCGATGCGCTGATACAGAAATTCCCGTCGCTATCCAAGGTTATTTTTCCGCGCGCCGCAACCAGCATCGTCAACGATCTGCCGCAAGCCGACGTCACGCTGCTCGCCGCCACCGCCCTGCTCGTCGCCAAAGATACGCTGCACCCTGCGCTGGTTTACCTGTTGCTGGACGCAGCTAAAACCGTCCACGGCGGCGAAGATTACTTCACGCCGCTTGGCGTATTTCCCAATCTGAATACCGCGGATTTCCCTGTTTCCGAAGAGAGCGAGCGTTACTTCAAAACAGGCCGTCCCTTCCTGCAACGCTACCTGCCATTCTGGCTGGCCAGCTTTATCGAACGACGTCTGCTGATCCTGCTCCCCTTCATGGCGTTATTGCTCGGCCTGCTGCAGGCGTTGCCGCGCATGGCGGAGGCACGCATAAAAAAACGCCTGGTTGTCTGGTATCGCGAGATCAAGGCGCTCGAAGACGAAATATGGAAAACGAGCCATCCAACGCCGGACCAGGTTGCGCAATGGCAGGACGAGATCGAACACATCGATGCCAACGCCAATCAGATCCGGATGCCGCAGCGTTATTTCCAGGACGTTTATGCACTCAAGCAGGCGATTGCCGTAGTGCGGAACCGGATTTCCCGCGTCGCGGACCAGGCTACGACGGGCGCAGCATAAGCTTCTGGACTCGCCAGTTCAGCAACTCGGCGACAAACAGCACGTTCTCGGACGGACAGGCCATCTGGTGAATCCAGCCGAACTGCTTCAGTTGCTTGCCGGATTGACCCAGCATGCCGAGCAGCTTTCCTTCGAGCGTCAGTTTGTAGATGCGACCCGGAAACGCATCGGAACAGTACAGCACCTGATTCGGACCGGGAGAAATGCAGATCGCCCACGGAGAGCCTGGTGCGAACGTGCCGGCAGCTATCGTGGCTTCATCGGGAACGTTACCGATCGCGGGTTGAGCGCCGGGCGGGGCCGGTACGTCGATCGTGAACTGCCGCTGGAAATTACCCTCGCCGTCGAAAACCTGAATGCGACGATTGCTGCGATCGGCAACATACACGAGGCCTTTGGCATCGACAGCGATACTGTGAGGCGTATGAAACTGACCCGGGCCGGTCCCACGTTCGCCCCATGATTTCAGCCAGTTGCCGTCCTTGTCGACTTTCGCCACACGGGAGTTGATATATCCGTCGCTGATATAGGTGTTGTCAGCGCTGTCCCACGCGACATCGGTGACCTGCCTGAAGCGTCCCGGCTCCGCGGGCAAAGGCGGATTCGGATGCTTGAGCGGACCCGTTTCCTCGTCTGCCGCCTCCTGCTTACGACCGAAAACCATGGCGACGCGTCCCTCCGGCGTGAACTTGATCACCATGTCGGAACCCTTGTCCGTCACCCAGATGTTGTCGTGCCGGTCGACCTTGACTGTATGTGCGAACGACCAGGCATACAGGTTGTGGCCAATTTCGCGGACGAACCGACCGTCCGGTGCGAACTCGAGAAGCTGAGCCGCGGCAGCGCCGTAGGCAGGCCCAATCGAACTGCCGCGCGAAAGCACGAAAATATGCCCCTTCGAGTTGAAGCTCACGCCCGAACACTCGCCGAAATAGACGTCTCGAGGGAGATGCAGCAGATCGGGAACCGACTCGTAAGCAATGGTCGGGACAGAGTCTGCGTAGGCAAGACCAGGGAAGAGAGCGAGCGCCGCGGCGCTTTCGGCCGCCAGGGTGAGAAAGCGGCGGCGGCTGAAAGCAGCGCTCGGGGAGTCGCTGCAACATAGACAAGAGTACGGTTGCCGATCGTTCATTGGCTTGCCTCCTTTTCGCTTGCTGTGCGGGACAGCAGCGTTGTCGGTTTTCGCGCCGATGCATACGGCATGTCCGAACAACAGGCGCGGTAGGTCTTGCACGCCGAGGATACACCGAGTAGCCGCGGGTGATCGGAGTCAGCTGGTCAGAGTCAGGTTAGCCGAGAGGCGCACACGCAGACTTCAGTCGCATATAAGATCACGCGTACGATCCGTACCATTCAGTTCACCGGTCATACTCAGCGACCGCAACTGCCATGCACCGCGTTTCACTCAAGGGGATATCCATGCTCAGGAAAGTTTCGCAAGCAAGCTTCGCAACCATCGCCGTATCCCTGCTGGCCGCGTGTGCCACACCACCAGCAAGTCCCCCAAGTGCATCTATCAATCCACCTCAAGCTGAGCGCTTGATGACGCTCACTGCTTCAGGTGTTCAGAACTATTCGTGTGAATTCGACGCGCAGCATCAGCTGGGATGGGTGTTCAAGAGTCCGCTGGCAACACTCTACGATGCGAGCGGCCACGCTACGGTCCGGCATGGCGCAGGTCCGTCCTGGGAAACAGAAGATGGCAGCCGGATCGTCGGCCACGTGCTTGCACAGCAGCCCAGCGAAACACGGGCGAGCATTCCCCAGCTATTGCTCGAAACGCATAGCACGGCTGGCAGCGGCCCACTGTCAGCGGTGCGGTATGTGCAGCGCTTGCATACCGTCGGCGGCCTGGCGCCAACGGCACCGTGCTCAACGGAACATCAAGCCGGAAGCTCGCCCTATCTCGCCGACTACGTGTTCTACCGGTAGCGCTTATTTCATGTCGGACTGATTCGGTGGCGGCAATGACGGATCGAGTTTCGCGGACTCTTTTACCAACTGGTCAGTCATCGCAGCCGCAACCGGATTCGAGCCTGGACGATACGAATCGTCATGAGTGGCTTGGGCTTGAATCTGGACTTGGGCCGGCGGCGGCAAAGCTGGATCGAGTTTCGCAGACTCCTTGACCAGTTCATCCGTAATCGCGGCCGCGACCGGATTCGAACCATGCCGACGCAGACTGTCACGCGTGCCATCGGTTCGCCACATGGGGTTGGTCTTCGACTCGGCATAACCACGAACGGCGACCGATTCGCGTGGTCGCGTGTTCGCTCGCGGCAATGGCACGGCGTCGTCCACTGGCGAGCCGGATACGGTCACCACTGTCCCGTTCGCAGACTGCCTGGGGTCAGTCACCGTGTTGCCGGAGAGCGGCGCCGCACCGATCACACTTCCCGCAGTCACATGGATGTCACCCGATCTGGGGGAAGTGACGGCCAATTCCGTCGAATCGCCTGGCGCAGGGTCGGGGTCGACTGTCGAGCGATGGCTTTTTTGTAGCAGTAGAAAAGCGCCGAACACCAACTCGAGGAGCAGCACTCCAACAATCAATGATGTACGTACATTCCTCATATTAACCAACGATTCGTTCAATCGAGACGATTGGATTGATGATGGCCGTTGGCTCGAAGAGCATGCCAAACGGCAAGTTCGCAGCGTGAGTCTGCGATGGGTTGATGTGGGGATGATTTGCGCGACCCGCACACGTTGATTGTCCGGTGGCAATGGTCCGGTGATTCGCTCCACCGAACGGCACGGGACATCTCCCGTATGCTAATGCGAAAAAATAACCTGTGCTGAGCGGTCACCCTTCGGGGCGCGATCGTCAAAAACACGCGGGCATTCTCTGCACCCGCGGCCACGGGGGACTACAGCTTGATTTGATGGACCATGCGGTTGGCGAGAGGCAATTTTCTCGTCCGGTGCAGTCAGATTTTTGTCGGCAACGAACTAGTTCTGTTCGCGTTTGATGTGCATGCGATTTGTCCGACGATCCGCACGCAGCGAAATGCCGCGTGCGCTGTCAATCAATATGCTCCTTGCACCAGATTGGTCGGCACACCATTGACGAAGTTTTCAATGTTGTCCATTAATTGATCGGCAAGACACTGTTGCGCCTCATCAGATGCCCATGCAACGTGCGGCGTCAGAACGACGTTCGAGCGACCGGCGGCACGCATCAGCGGATTGTCCTCAGGCGGCGGTTCGCTTGCGGTCACATCGAAACCCGCACCGCTGATC
The DNA here is from genome assembly GCF_902859805.1 of Paraburkholderia sediminicola. Lineage (GTDB taxonomy): Bacteria > Pseudomonadota > Gammaproteobacteria > Burkholderiales > Burkholderiaceae > Paraburkholderia > Paraburkholderia sediminicola. Next base: position 1,058,842 of record NZ_CADIKC010000001.1, read on the forward strand.
AAACCTTCGTCAAGCGCCTGCACAAATGCGCCTTCGTCGACGAGGCCGCCGCGCGCCGTGTTGATGATCAAGGGCTTTCTTTTCATCGCGCGAAACTCGGGCATGGCCAGCATATTCCGCGTGTTCGGTGTGAGCGGACTGTGCACGGTGATGATGTCGCTGGTCGCGAGCACCTCGTCCCACGGCGTGTAAAGCGGCCCCAGACCGTCACGCCCCTTGTGCGCGGCGAACATCGGTTGCATGCCGAAGGCTTTGCCGATTTCCGCAACACGCTGACCGAGCACGCCTTCACCGATGATGCCGAGACGCGCGCCCGCCAGATCGTGGATCGCGTGCGTAAAGAAACAGAATTGCCCGGACTTCTGCCACTCGCCGGCGAGCACATCATCGCGGTACGCGATCAGATTACGCCGCAGAGCAAGTATCAATGCGAAGGTGTGCTCGGGCACCGTGTTGATCGCATAGCCGCGAATATTGCACACAGCGATGCCGAGCCGCTGGCAAGCCGCTTTGTCGACACAATCCGTGCCCGTCGCCGCAATGGCGACAAGCTTCAGATCGGGCAATTGAGCGAGCATGTCCTGCGTCAGCGCCACCTTGTTGATGATCGCGATCGACACGCCGGCGAGCCGCTGCAACACCTGCTCAGACGACGTGTTTTCATACTCGATCAACTGATGATCGAAGCGCGGCTCGCGCAACGCGATTTGCGGCGCAAGCGTGGTGCGGTCGAGAAAGGCGATCTTATGCATGTTCATGTCCTTGTTGATTTACAGGTGCCGCTTTGCTTCGGCCACGACATGCTGTGCGGTGATACCGAAGTGCTCGTACAACGTCTCCGCGGAAGCCGAAGCGCCGAAGCCCGTCATCCCGACGAAACCACCCCGCTCGCCCAGATAGCGATCCCAGCCGAAACGCAGCGCCGCTTCGATACCGACGCGCACCGTGTTCGGACCCAAAACCGCGGCGCGATAATCGGCGTCCTGTTCATCGAAGATTTCCCAGCACGGCATCGACACCACCGCGGTCGCAATGCCCTCTTCCTGTAACTGAAGGCGCGCCTGCAACGCCAGCGCGACCTCGGAGCCGGTGGCCAGCAATGTGACGACACGCGTGCCGCCCTCCGCTTCTGCCAGCACGTAGGCGCCGCGACGCGACAACGACTCGGCGCTATATTCGCGGCGCACCAACGGCAACGCCTGCCTTGCAAAAATCAACGTGCTCGGCCCGTGCCGATGTTCGAGAGCGAGCGCCCAGCACTCAGCGGCCTCCACCGCATCCGCGGGACGCAGCACGCGCATATTCGGCATCGCGCGTAACGAGGCAAGTATCTCGACCGGTTGATGCGTCGGCCCGTTTTTGCCGACGCCGATCGAGTCGTGGCTAAACACGTAATGCACCGGCAAGCCCATCAGCGCGGCCATGCGCATCGCCGGACGCTGATAGTCGGAGAACGCCAGATACGTAACGCTAGTCGCGACGATGCCGCCGTGCGCAGCCATGCCGTTGGCCATCGCGCCCATCAGATGCTCGCGCACACCGCAGTGGACGTACGCGCCGCTGTGGTCGTCGGCGGTGAAGGCGTGCAACTGGCGTTTGTGGCCCGTGGGCGCTTCGAGGTCGGCGCAACCCACCATGCGCTCAGGCAGCAGCGGCGCGAACAGATCGCTGATCTCGCCGGACACGGTGATGCCAGGCTGCGCTTCGTCGCGTTCCACTGCGCGCTTGCGGTAAGCGTCGAGCACGTCGCGCCAGCCTTCCGGCAAGCCGCCTGCCATGACCCGTTCGAACTCGGCGCACTCCGCGTCCGGTAACGCGGCGAGGCGTGCATGCCACGCGTTGTATTCCTCACTACTGCGCCGGCCCGCTTCGCGCCATGCGCCCAGGACATCGGCGGGCACGTCGAACGGTGCATGCGGCCAGCCGAGTTGTGCACGTGCCGTGTCGGCATCCGCCTGGAACAGCTTGCCGCTATGCCCGCCACGCTGTCCTTGCAAGCGCGCAATACCGCGGCCGATAACTGTCTTGCACGCGATCATCGAGGGCCGCGGGTCGGCGCGCGCAATCGTCAACGCCGCGCTGACCGCTTCGAGATCGTGGCCGTCAACTTCGATCACCTGCCAACCGGCAACGCGAAATCGCGCGCACACATCCTCGCTGATGGAGAGTGAGGTACTGCCGTCGTCGGTGATCTGGTTATCGTCCCAGCAGAGGATCAGTTTGCCGAGCCGCAGATGGCCGGCCAGCGAGATCATTTCCTGACCGATGCCCTCCTGCAGGCAGCCGTCACCGACGAATGCATACGTGTAGTGATCGACGAGCTCGCGGCCAAAATTCGCCGCGAGATACGCTTCGGCGATGGCCATGCCGAACGCGTTGGCAATGCCCTGCCCCAGCGGACCGGTGGTCGCCTCGATACCATGCGCCGGCTCATACTCGGGATGCCCTGCGCAATGCGAACCCAGTTCGCGGAAAGTCTTGAGCTGGTCAAGCCCGATCGCCGCATAGCCAGTCAGATAGAGCAGCGAATACAGCAGCAGCGATCCGTGGCCGTTGGACAGCACGAAGCGGTCGCGGTCGGGCCAGGTTGGATCGGCGGGATTGAATTTCAGGTGCCGGGTGAACAACGCAGTCGCGATTTCGGCCATGCCGAGCGGCACGCCCTGATGGCCTTCACCTGCGCGCAGAATTGAATCGATGGAGAGGAAGCGGATTGCGTCGGCCAGCGGCAATTGGGGCGCTTGCTCACGAGATTGCGTTTGCGTCGCTGCGGCCAACAAAGAAGTCGATGGCGTAAGCGAAGCAATCGGTGCGGCAGACTGAGCTTCAGTGGTGGACATGGCAAAAGGCTCCTCTACGCCGCCCCGGCACGCAGGGCGGCGGCAATCAAAACGGATCGAATCGGATCAGGCGGAAGAACGTTGTATGAGGCGGCACCGCGCAGCCCCATACGTCAGCGGGTCAATGCAGGAAACCTGTCGAAATCCACGGCACCGCGGCGACGATAATCAACCCGACCATCAGCGCTGCGATGTAGCCAAGAATCGGCTTCATGCCTTCGTCGGGATGAATGCGGCTCACCGCGCAAGCCGAGTAATAGCCCACGCCGAATGGCGGTGCGAACAGGCCCACGCCCATTGAAAGAATCACCACCATCGCGTAGTGCACGTCGTGAATGCCCATCTGTCGCGCGATCGGGAACATGAGCGGGCCGAACAGCACGATCGCCGGAATGCCTTCGAGCACGCTGCCGAGAATCACAAACACGCAGATGGAGGCAGCCATGAACATCGCCGCGCCGCCAGGCAGAGCGCCGAGCGTCTGTGCGAGCTGCCCGGAGAAGCCCGATTGCGTCAACGCCCAGGCCATGCTCGTCGCCGCGCCGATGATCAGCAAAATCGCGCCGGACAAAGTCGCGGTATCGATCAGCATCGGCTTGAGCCGCTTCCACTCGAAACGGCGATAGATCAGCAAGCCAGCCAGCACCGCATACGCAATGCCGATGGTCGAGACTTCAGTCGCGGTCGCAATACCTTCGACCACCGCGGCGCGGATCACGAACGGCAACGCAATCGCAGGAAACGCGATGACGAACTTGCGCAGAATCTCGACGCCCGTCGCACGCTTGACGCCGGACATGTCTTCGCGCCGATAACGCCACTGCACCACGATGCACAAGGTGATCGCCAGCACGATGCCCGGCAGCATGCCGCCCGTGAAGAGCGCCGAGATCGACACGCCGGTCACGGAACCGAGCGTAATCAGCACGAGGCTCGGCGGAATCGTCTCGGTCTGCGCGCCGGTCGCGGCCAGCAGCGCGACCAGATCGCCCGGCTTCGCACCGCGCGCTTTCATCTCGGGAAACAACACGGGCGCAACTGCCGCCATGTCCGCGGCTTTCGAGCCCGAAATGCCCGACACCAGATACATCGCGCCGACCAGCACGTAGGACAGGCCGCCGCGCACGTGACCCAGCAAACTCGCGAGAAACGCGATCATCGCCGCGGCCATGCCGGTCATTTCGATCAACTGGCCGAGAAACACAAAGAGCGGCACCGAAAGCAGGATCAGATGCGACATGCCCTCGTCCATCCGGCCGACCACCACGGGCATCGGCGTATTTGTGGTGAGCGCAAGGTAGCCGAAGGTGGCGAGTCCAAACGAGAAGGCAATCGGCACACCGCTCAGCACACCGAGCGCGACCAGGCCGACAAAGAAGATCAGCAGGTTGATATTGCCGAGATCGCGCAGCAACGGGCCGAGTGCGATGAAGATGCCGGCCAGCGCGCCGACCGTTGCAATCGCGGCGAGCGTCAGGCGCCAGTTGCCCATACGGGCGAGCCTTACCACGGCCACCAGCAGCATCAGCGCCGAACCAACCGGCAGGGCAGCTGCGCGCCACGAGTTCGACAATTCGAGTGCCGGCGTAGTGATGAACGACTCGTCCTGCGCGAAGCTGATCGCCGGACCGATCACCATCGCGAGGAACGCGATCGGCGCGGCAATCGCGACCACGTCGAGAAAGGCGCGCACACCTGGCGGCGCCATGCCGACCAGCGCCGTCATCCGCATATGCTCGCCGCGCCGCAAGGCGATCACGGCGCCTAGCATGGCGAGCCACAGGAACAGCATCGACGCGAGTTCATCGGACCACACAAGCGGTGCGTGCAACAGATAACGGCTCGTCACACCAGCCAGCAGCACGACGATTTCCGCGAGCACCAGCAACGCAGCGGGAATCTCCACCAGATGGCCGAGAGCGGAGTCGAGCGCACAGGCGAACCGATGCTGCCGCTCGTGCGAATAGGAGATCGAGATCATCGCATTACCCCAGTTTTCCGACGGACTTCTCCATCAGTCCCCACGCCTCATCGCCGTACTTGGCTTTCCAGTCGTGATAGAAGCTCGTCTTGGCCAGCGCGCCGCGGAAAGCGTCCCGGTCAACGTCGATAAAAGTAATGCCCTTCTTTTTCAGGTCGTCTCGCAGCGAGAGGCTGAGTCTGGCGATATCCGCGCGTTGCAGCATCGCGGCGCTTTCGAATTCACGCGTGACGATCGCGCGGATGTCTGCAGGCAGACGCTCCCACGCGGCGCGATTGCCGAGAATCCAGTAACCGTCCCACACATGCGACGTGAGGCTGATGTACTTCTGCACTTCATAGAGCTTGGCCGTCGCGATGATCGGCAGCGGGTTTTCCTGACCTTCCACCACACCGGTTTGCAAGGCCGAATACAGTTCGTTGAAATTGATCGGCGCGGGGCCGGCGTCGAGCGCCTTGAACAACGAGGTCAGCATCGGCGCTTGTGGCACGCGAATCTTGAAGCCTTTCAGATCGGCCGGTGCATGCAACGCTTTGGTGGAGGAGCTGATCTGCCGGAAGCCGTTGTCCCACACCTTGCTCACCGAGACGAGGCCAGACTTGCCGATCTGCGCACGGATGTAGTTGCCGAGATCACCGTCCATCGCCTTCCAGACCGCGTCGTAGTCCTTGAACGCGAAGCCGGTATTGACGATGCCCGCGGAGGGCGTCAACGTCGCCAGAATCGACGACGCCTGGTTGAAGAACTCGACGCCGCCATTGCGCACCTGCGACAGCAGATCGGTATCGGAGCCGAGCTGATTCTGTGGAAAGAGTTTGATGTCGAGGCGGCCCTTGGTCGCTTCGCGAATGCGATTGATCGCCTCCTGCGCGCGGATATTGACCGGATGTGTCGGGTCCTGGCCGGTGGCGAGCTTGTACGAAAACTCGGGGGCCGCCATCGCGCTTCGCGAGATGCTCCATAACGGCGCGGCGGCGGATAAGGTCGCACCGGCCTTCAGAAAAGTGCGGCGGCTAATGCCCTGCGGGGCGTTCGAACGGGTTGTCATGGTGTCTTCCTCCAATGCTGGATCGCGCGTCGTTATGGTTTTGGAATCTGAACCGCGGCGGCTGCACGTGTTGCTCGCCGCGATCGTCTGTTCTCTACTACGTGGTCCCCATCGCCGCCGCCGGCCCCCCGCCTGACGGCCCGTCCTGCCGTCAGGCGTCAGCCGTGAATCAGCATGCCACCGTTCACATCGATCACCGCGCCGGTGATATACGACGACAGGCTCGACGCGAGGAACAGGAAGGCGCCGGCCACATCGTCGGGTACGCCCAGGCGATTAAGCGGAATGCCCGCGAGAATTTCGCCGCGCTTGTCGTCGCTGATCTTGCCCGCGTTGATGTCGGTCTGAATCAAGCCCGGCGTCACGCAGTTCACGCGGATGCCGTCGTTGCCGAGTTCGCGCGCCATCGCTTTGGCGAGTCCCAGCACGCCGGCCTTCGCCGCCGAGTAATGCGGGCCGCCGAGAATGCCGCCGCCACGCTGTGCCGATACCGAAGACATACAACCTATCGAGCCGCTTTTCTGCTTCTTCATCTGCGGCACAACCGCTTGCGACAGATACAACACGCCGCGCAGATTGACGTCGAGAATACGGTCCCAACCTTCCGGGTCGATTTCGAGCAGTTTGGCCGCCTGGGTAATGCCTGCGTTGTTGATCAGGATATCGATCGAACCAAAATCGGCGACGGTGCGTTCGACAGCGGCCTGGCAGGCGCCACGGTCGGTCACATTGCATACATAGCCGCGATGTTCGGGCCCAATCGACGCAGCGGCTTCGACCGCGGCATTTTCGTCGAGATCGAAAATGGCGATGCGTGCGCCGTGCGCCGCGAACATGCGGGCGGTCGCCATACCGATGCCGCGCGGCGACGCGCCGCCGGAAATGACGGCGACCTTGCCGTCGAGTAGACGTGACTCTGACATGATGCGGATCTCCTGAATATGAAGCTTATGGTTTGCTGAATTGTTTGCTATCGGTAAGTGCGCGTATGTGCGGCACTTACCCGCCTTGATGAACCTTTACCGCAGCCAGCCTTTGATCGTGTCGCACATCGCCTCGGTGGAAATGCCGTAACGGTCATGCAAGGTCGGCAGCGCGCCCGCGTCGAGAAACGCATCGGGCAGGCCGATCTGGCGGAACGGCGGCGTGACGCCATTGGTCAGCAGCACCGCCGCCACCGCTTCGCCCAGGCCGCCGATCACCGTGTGGTTCTCCGCCACCACGACAAGGCGGCCGGAACGGCGCGCTTCGCGCAGCAGCGTGGCGGTGTCGAGCGGCTTGATGGTCGGCACGTGCAGCACGCCCACGTCGACGCGATCGGCGGCCAGCGCCTTCGCTGTTTCCAGCGCACGCATCGTCATGATCCCGGACGAGATGATCAGCACCTCGGCGCCGTCGCGCAGCAGCTTCGCTTTGCCGAGTTCGAACTGGTAGTCGTATTCGTCGAGCACGACCGGCACGTTGCCGCGCAACAGCCGCGCATAGACGGGCCCGCGATGGTCGGCGATGGCCGGCACCATCTGCTCGATTTCGATGGCGTCGCATGGGTCGATCACCGTGAGGTTCGGCATCGCGCGGAACAGCGCGAGGTCTTCCGCCGCCTGGTGGCTCGGGCCGTAGCCGGTCGTGAGACCCGGCAAGGCGCAGACGATCTTGACGTCGAGGTTGTCCTCGGCAATCGCCTGATGGATGAAGTCATAAGCACGGCGTGCGGCGAACACGGCGTAGGTGGTGACGAACGGCTGCGCGCCTTCGTGCGCCATGCCGGCCGCGGCGCCCATCAGCAGTTGCTCGGCCATGCCCATCTGGTAATAGCGCTGCGGGTATTCCTTCGCGAACAGATGCAGGTCCGTGTACTTGCCGAGATCGGCGGTCATGCCGACCACTTCGGGCCGGTTGCGCGCGAGTTCGACCAGCGCGTGGCCGAACGGGGCCGAGCGGGTGATCTGCCCTTCACCGGCAATCGAGGCGATCATCGCCGACGTTTTCAAACGCGGTTTCGGTACGGCGGCGCTCATACGGTTCTCCCGGCTTCCAGCGCCTGCAGCGCGAGCTGCCACTCGTGCGCATCGACGCGGATAAAGTGATTTTTCTCGCGCGCCTCGAGGAACGGCACGCCACACCCCATGCGCGTATCGCAGACGATGATTCGCGGTTGCGCTTCCGGATGCGCGTGTGCCGCGTCGAACGCGGCGACGACGGCGGCGAGATCGTTGCCGTCCACGCGTTGCACGAACCAGCCGAACGCCTGCAGTTTGTCGGCCAGCGGCTCGAACGCCATGACGCTCGACGACGGGCCGTCGGCCTGCTGATTGTTGACGTCGACCATCGCGATCAGGTTGTCGAGTTTCCAGTGGGCCGCGGACATCAGCCCTTCCCAGATCGCGCCTTCATCGAGTTCGCCGTCGGAGAACAGCGTGTAGACGCGGGCATCCGAGCCTTTGCGCTTCAGCCCCAGACAGCGGCCCACCGCGATCGTCAACCCCTGTCCGAGCGAGCCGCCGGACATCTCCATGCCGGGCGTATAGCTCGCCATCCCGGACATCGGCAGACGGCTGTCGTCGCTGCCGTAGGTTTCCAGTTCTTCGTCGGCGATGATGCGGGCCTCGATCAGCGCGGCGTACAGCGCGATGGCGTAGTGACCGTTCGATAGCAGAAAGCGGTCGCGGCCTTCCCATTCGGGGTCGTCGGCGCGAAAGCGCATGGCGCGGAAATAGGCGACGGCGAGGACATCGGCGATATCGAGCGCCTGGCCGATATAACCCTGCCCCTGTACTTCGCCCATGCGCAGCGCGTTGCGGCGAATCTGATAGGCGTGCTCCGCGAGTTGGGCGTACGGCGCGGTTTCGCTAGTGGTCACTGTTTGTCTCCTTGAGGATCGCTTCGCAGGGGCCGCTGTGATGCCGATCCCAGTGACTCAAGCGTAATCTCGCGCTCACACGCGCTCAAACGAATTAAGATGGGTCAATGGATGAATTCAATTCACCTTGATGCTGCCATGCACAATCGCGTCACCTTCAAGTCGATACAGGCATTCGAGGCCGCTGCGCGGCTCTCGTCGTTTGCGCTCGCAGCAGACGAACTGTTTGTCACGCCCTCGGCCGTCAGCCATCAAATCAAGCTGCTGGAAGAGCAATTGAGCATTCGTCTGTTTCATCGGCTGCACCGAACGGTGATCCTGACGGACTATGGGCGGCAATACGCTGAGGAAATCACCGCGGCGTTCGCGCGAATCGATTCGGCCACCCGCGAGATTGGGCGCGCCGCCAAGAGCGACATCCTCACGATCCATTGCACGCCCAGTTTTGCGACTCAATGGCTGATGCCGCGCATTGCGCGTTTCAGTGCGGCACATCCGGATATCGACGTGCGCCTGAATGCTTCTTCAGAGGCGGTGGATCTGATCTCGGAAGCCGTGGATATCGACATCCGCTACGGTCCGAGAAAACTGCAGCCGGCCGGTACCATGGTGCTCGAGCTGCCGCCCGAGACAATCGTCCCGCTGTGCTCGCCCGCGCTGATGGCTGGAGAACATCCGCTGCGCAGCGTCGCGGATTTACCGCACCATGCGTTGATTCATAGCGAGGGGTGTCTGGTCGGATGGAGAGACTGGATGCGCCTATATCGCAAGACGCGACTCGATATCGGACGCGGTCCGCGTTTCGATCGCTCGTTCATGGCGATCAGCGCGGCGGTGGACGGCCTGGGTGTCTGCCTCGAAAGCCTGCTTCTGGCGCAGCGCGAACTGGAAACGGGACGACTCGTAGCGCCCTTCGGTCTGGAAGGACTTCCAGTCAATGGCTATACGCTGAACCTGCTGAAATCTCGCGCCGAATTGCCGAAGCTGCATAGCTTCCAGGATTGGCTGTTTGCCGAACTTGAGAAGTGATGCGTGTGCGGCACTGATCCGGTCATGCGCAATGCGCTGCCGGTGACAGTGCCGACTACGAGCTTTTAAGATTTGCCTTTGAGGGTGAACGGCGCAAGCAGTGACCGTACGTCGACCTGCTGCCCCTGGAGCAGAAGCAGCCTTGCGTGAAGCACCGTGTTCTCGAGAACAAGCTTGGCGGTGCTCAGCAGATACAACGCGTGGATATCGGAGATCGACATGTTGCCTGCTTCGACCTGGTGGTGACGCTCGACAAGTGAACTCATGACGAGCCGCCTGAGTTCCTGTTCTCCAAATGGAAGGTCCGCGTAGTCGATCGGGTCGTCGGCTTCTACTTCCCGCAGCAGTTCCACCAGCGTTTCAGTGCTCACGTCCATGTGCAGGCTCCACGTTGTCGTTCAAGACCAGCATAGCCAAACAGAGTCACCAGCACTGACAGCCTACCGTTTCTATTCAAGGGAGTCCAGCGTGAGCAGCGCAGTAGAATGCTTCGGATACGGAGGGGTACGCCATGGCAAGAATCACGAGTGTCGGCATTGAACAACTGCGCCCGCTGCAGGCAACAGTCGGCATGCTGGAAGTCGATGCAAAACGAAAGCGCCTGCTGGCCATGGATGCAAAGTCTTTGAAAGACTTTCTAAAGAGCGCACCGATTCCCACCGTCATCGGCAAACGTGACAGGCACTACGTCATCGACCACCACCACCTCGCGCGTGCGCTGTGGGATGGCGGCATCACCAAGGCGTTCGCCGAAGTTGTAGCTGACCTGTCGCGGCTGCCGAACGCGAAGTTCTGGGACACCGTGATTGAAAGGCGCTGGGTGCATCCCTACGATGAGCGCGGCATTCTGCGAGCCATTTCCTCGATCCCCGATGAGGTTTCCGGCCTCACTGACGACCCGTACCGCAGCCTCGCCGCGTTCGTGCGTGACGCGGGCGGCTATCTGAAGACACCGGAACCCTTCGCCGAATTTCAGTGGGCGGACTTTTATCGAACACGCATGCCGATCTGGACGAGCGAGTCGCAGTTCAAGGCGGCTGTGGAGCAGGCTGTCCACCTTGCGTGGAGTCCCGACGCCCGGACACTGCCGGGCTTCAAGTCCCGTCGCGTGAAATAGCGTCCGGATAGTCCCGGTAAAGAAAAACGGTTCGACGCCCCGGCAAGTCAGTTGCCGGAGCGTCGAACCGCAGCGAAGCGCAACTTATCCGTGCCGCTTCTTCTTCAACTCGATCGTTTCGAACAACTCATAGTTCTGCGTCGGTGTCTGGTCCGCACCCGGCGCGTGATAGTAGTTCATCGTTATCGTGGTCTCGCCACCCGGATGGCCCGGATCGTGGTCGAACACCGCGATACCGTAGCCCGTGCCCGTGTCCCGTTGCGCCGACCACACCGCATCTTCAACGGCATCCGCGCTGGCGCGTACAAACGTACCCGCGGTGGTCCCTGTAACCGGACGATTCGGCCGCGTGAAAATACGCGCCTGCGGCAAGCCTGTGCCGATATCCACCCCGTACACGTCGAGCGGCGCGCTCGTGCCGCCACCGCCGAGAATCAGGTGAATCGTGCCGTGACTCGTATCGAACGTCGATGCCCCCGACGACACCGCCGACATCACCGGCCGCGGCTGCAGCGTATCGACTACGCGCCCTGTGGCGATATCGGTGCCCTTGTTGTGATTACAACCACGCACCGGGTAGCTGCGCTCGTAATCGTGATCATGCCCGCACAGCACCAGATCCACGCCGTAGCGGTCGAACAGCGGCAGCCACGCTTCGCGGATGCCCTTGTCGGAGCCGTTGCCGGTCTTCGATGAACTCAGCGCGTCCTGATGCATCTGCACGACGATCCAGTCGACTTCGTCGTCTTCCGCCGCGCGGCGCAATGTCTTCTCGAGCCAGCGAGTCTGCTCGCCCTCGCTATAGCCACGCACATAGAGCGACGTGCCCGGCTGAATCGGCGGATTGCCGGTGCTCGCCACCGGCACCAGGGGAGCCGGGCCGGCCACGAAGGCAGCCGCATCCTGGTAGACCACGTCGTCCGCATCGAGCGAGATGAACAGCACCGAGCTCACGCGGAAGCTGTACCAGCGTCCCTGGAAGCGCGTGTGATTCTCAGGCAGCGTGTAGCGCGAGAGATACGAGGCGAGGCCCTGTTCGCCGTTGTGGAATTCAAGCTCGTGGTTGCCCGGACATGGCATCCACGGACGGTTCGACGCCGAGGTCTGGCAGTTGTTGCCGAAATCGCGCCACACGTCCGGCTGGTGCGTCGGATTCAGATTGGCGTAGCAGAGATCGCCGTTGAGCAGGTGGAACAGCGGCTGAAATCGCTCGACGGCCTGAACCGCGAAACGGCTCTGCGGCGACGACAGGACCCAGCCGGTGTTGGGCGTCGCGAGATCGCCGTAGCTCGTCCAGCGAAACGGCGCGCGGCCGCGGGGCGCCGTGCGGAAGCTCGCGGTGAATGGCTGAGCGGCGTTGCTGGCGTTGTCGGCGCTCACCTCGTACTCGTAGCTCGTGTCGGCCTTCAGGCCACGTAGACGCGCGTGATAGGTGAACACGACCTCGCCGTTGATGCCATCGGTATAGGTGCTTTGCACGCCGTGCACCGTCACTCTCGCCCCGCCCCCGCCGCTTAAGCGCACCTGCGGATTGACCGCCGGCGCCGGCGACGCCCATGACACGGTGACCTCGCTCGTCGGATCGTTGCCCCAGGTCAGGTGGATCTGCTCAGGCGTGCCGTCGGGCGCGCCGTTCGCGGCCCGCGCCGCGGATGCGAGCGTGCCCGCGGCCGTCGCGAGGCTCGATGCGCCTGCAAACTTCAGAAAGCCACGGCGCGAGACGATGGTAGCGCCCTGATCGGCCGGCGAATCCTTGTCGATTTTCTTGTTTGTCATATCGGGTTTTTGTATGGGGGTGGAAGGTCGGCAACGCGGACGGCGAGCGCACGGCGCGATAGGCGCCACGCGTGCCGTGCCGGACCAGGGTGCGACAGAAGTGACAGGGCATCCTAGTCGCGAAGCTATGACAGCCCGATGAAATGGCTGGCCCTGGGCGACGCGGCGCAGCCTCTTTCGGGAGAGACTGCACCGCGTCGGCGCAGTACATTGCGCCGCGCTACCGCCGTGATCATTCAGTCGATAGACGGTGTAGAAGCCGCCCAATTAACCTCGTAAAAACCCTCGTGGCGGCCCAAACCACCCCATTGCGATCGGCCCGTTGGCCGCGCTGAAACCCCTCACTTACCCGGCCCACTCATTAAGGGGCTGCATCCCTCCCCCCGCCGACGTGTAAACTGCTGACTTTTTTGACTCTGGTGGTATGGTGCAAGCCCCACAGCGCACAGCTTTCAGTGGCCCGGCGCTCATTCGTTTACTTGCTCGCCTGACGGACGTCGATGTTCCCGAATCCAGCCAGTCGCTTTCGGACCGGCTAAGCCAATGGCTCGGCTGGACCGACGCGATCGCGTTGTCCTCGGCGCTGAGCAACGCTCCGCCTGGCGTCGCCGCCGGTGCACGCGCCTTCAGCGAGGCTGAAGAGAGCGAGTGCGCCCGCGTGCGCGCGTCGTTGGCGGACGCCATCGCAGGCGATAGCGTGTTTGCCGTCGCGCGGCGTCGCGGGTCGGCGGCGCAGGCGCTCCCGCATGGCGCCCCGGCGGATGCGCCGGTCGATTATGCGGTTTTTCGTCAGCGCTACCTCTCCTTGCAGCAGTCGATGGAGACGGGCATCGGCACCCTGCGCGCGCGCCTGCGGGCCATGCTGGCCGCCAGAACGCCCGCCATGGCCCGGCTCGCGGTGGTGGACGCCGTGATGGAGCGAGCGCTCAGCGAACGTGAGCGGAATCTGCTGGCCGCCGTGCCCGGCTTGCTCAAGGGGCACTTCGAACGTTTGCGCGCGGCGGAGCAACAGACGCTGGCCGACGCCGAAGCCTCGGGGGACGCCCCAACAGGCGAACCCGTCCCACCCGCCACACCCGGCGCATGGCTGAACACGTTCCGCAAGGATATGCAGAGCGTGTTGCTGGCCGAACTGGATGTTCGTTTACAACCGGTCGAGGGGCTGCTCGCCGCCCTTCGCACCTGCTAACTGGGACACTATGTCCAGATATCTCAATCTCGTTGTTTTTCTGGTCGGTCTGGCCGCGGTGTGCTGGATCGGTGGCGGCTACGTCGGTTCGAATGTGCTGGCTTTGGCGGTCACCCTGTTGATCGGCGCCTGCTACCTCGCAGGCGCGCTCGAGCTGCGGCGCTACAGCCAGGCCACGTCCACGCTGGCGCGTGCGGTTGCGGACCTGTCCGGACCGCCGGCCAGCCTGGGCGCCTGGCTCGGACCCTTGCATCCCAGCCTGCGCAATGCGGTGCGCCTGCGCGTCGAAGGCGAGCGCGTGGCGTTGCCGGGCCCGGCGCTGACGCCGTATCTGGTCGGCTTGCTCGTGTTGCTGGGCATGCTCGGCACGCTTCTCGGCATGGTGGCGACCCTGCGCGGCACCGGCATGGCGCTGGAAAGCGCGACAGACCTTCAGGCTATCCGCGATTCGCTCGGCGCGCCGGTCAAGGGACTGGGCTTCGCGTTCGGCACCTCGATCGCCGGCGTGGCCACATCCGCGATGCTGGGACTGCTTTCGGCGTTGTGCCGGCGCGAACGGATCGATGCCGCGCAGATGCTCGACGTGAAGATCGCGACGACCTTGCGCATCTACTCGCAGACCCATCAGCGCGAGGAAAGCTTCAAGCTGCTGCAGCGGCAAGCCGAGGTGATGCCCACGCTGGTCGATCGTCTGCAGGCGATGATGACCGCCATCGAACAACAGAGCCTCGCCTTGAACGAGCGGCAACTCGCCAGCCAGGACGCGTTCCACGGCAGGGCCGAGGCCACCTATACGCGCCTTGCTGCGTCTGTTGAGCAGTCGTTGAAGGAGAGCGTCGCCGAAAGCACCCGCGCCGCCAGCGCAGCGCTGCAGCCGGTCATGGCGGCCACGCTGGCAGGTCTCGCGCGCGAGACAGCCGCGATGCACGACTCCGTCACACACGCCGTGCAGCAGCAGTTGGATGGACTCTCGACTGGCTTCGAGGCAACCACTTCCACCGTCGCGGGCATCTGGAACAAGGCGCTCGAGGGGCAGCAGCGATCGAACGAGGCTCTTACGCAGCAGTTGGGCACGTCGCTGGAGCGATTCACCGAGACTTTCGAGCAACGCTCGGCCGGCCTGCTGGAAGGCGTCTCAGCGCGCCTCGAGGCAACCGCGGGCAACGTGTCGACAGCGTGGAACGAGGCGCTGTCACGGCAAGAACAGGTCGGCGAGAAACTGGCGGGACACAATCAGCAAGCTTTGGCAGCGGCCGCTGCAACTTTCGAGCAGCACTCGGCGTCACTGCTAAGCGCCGTGGGCCAATCGCATACGGACTTGCAGACGGAATTGGCCTCGCGAGACCAGCAACGATTGGCAGCCTGGACCGAGACGCTCGGTTCGATGGCCGCTACGTTGAACAAGGAATGGGAGCAAGCCGGCACGCTTAGCGCGAGCCGACAGCAGGAGATCTGCGACGTGCTGGCGCAAACCGCGCGCGACATCTCCGCTCAAACTCAGGCACACGCAAGCAGCACGATCGCAGAGATCGACCGGCTCGTGCAAGCGGCGGCGGATGCCCCCAAGGCCGCCGCAAGCCTGCAGGCAGAACTCGCCGCGCGAGATCAGCAGCGACTGGAGGCCTGGACCGCGGCACTCGGTTCGATGGCCGCTACGTTGAACAAGGAATGGGAGCAAGCCGGCACGCTCAGCGCGAGCCGCCAGCAGGAGATCTGCGACGTGCTGGCACAAACCGCGCGTGACATCTCGACCCAGACGCAAGCACACGCAAGCAGCACGATCGCCGAGATCGACCGGCTCGTGCAAGTGGCTGCGGATGCCCCCAAGGCCGCCGCAAACCTGCAGGCAGAACTCGCCGCACGGGACCAGCAGCGGCTGGCCGCATGGACCGAGACACTCGGCTCCATGGCCGCTACGCTCAGCAAGGAATGGGAGCAGGTTGGCACGCGCAGCGCGAGCCGCCAGCAGGAGATCTGCGACACGCTGGCACAAACCGCACGCGACATCTCCGCTCAAACACAGGCGCACGCGAGCAGCACAATCGCCGAGATCGGCCAGCTTGTGCAAGCCGCGTCGGAAGCGCCCAAGGCCGCGGCGGAAGTTGTCGCCGAATTGCGTCAGAAGCTCTCCGACAGCATGGTCCGCGACACCGCGATGCTGGACGAACGCAGCCGCCTGCTGGCAACGCTGGAAACCCTGCTCGATGCCGTCAACCATGCATCGACCGAACAGCGCACGGCCGTCGACGCGCTCGTCGCCACGTCGGCAGATCTGCTGGATCGTGTCAGCACCCGTTTCACCGACAAGGTCGAACTCGAAACCGGCAAGCTGGGCGCGGTGGCCGCACAGGTCACCGGCAGCGCCGTCGAAGTGGCGAGCCTCGGCGAAGCGTTCGGCGCGGCCGTTCAGGTGTTCGGCGAATCGAACACTACGCTCGTCGCGCATCTGCAGCGTATCGAAGCCGCGTTGGACAAGTCCCTCGCGCGCAGCGACGAGCAACTGGCCTATTACGTTGCCCAGGCGCGAGAAGTCATCGACCTGAGCATGATGTCGCAGAAGCAGATCGTCGAAGACTTGCAGCACCTCGCCGGCAAGCGGGCGTCCGTCGGAGCTGAAGCGGCATGAGCGAGGAAATCGATGGCGGCGTAGAGACCACGGCGCCCATCTGGCCCGTCTTCGGCGACCTGATGTCGGTGTTGCTGGGCGCGTTCGTGCTGATCCTGGTGGGTGTCATCGGTGTGCAACTGGAACTCTCGACCAGGTTGGAGCAGGAGGTCAAGCAGCGTCAGATGGAAACGCAGCGCCGCAAGACCCTGGAGCAGGCGCTGGCGGGACCGCTCGCAGCGGGCCGAGTCACGCTGGTCAACGGACGCATCGGCATCAATGGCAACGTGCTGTTCGCACTGAACTCCGATCAGTTGCAGCCCGAAGGCCGGGACGTCCTGAAGAGTCTGGCGGGGCCGCTGTCCGCTTACCTCCGGACCAATGACCAGATCCTGATGGTGAGCGGCTTTACCGATGACCGGCAGGTGCGGGAAGCCAACCGTCGCTTTGCCGACAATTGGGAGCTCTCGGCCCAGCGCGCGCTGACGGTGACCCGTGCATTGATCGATGCAGGCGTTCCCGCCTCGTCCGTATTCGCGGCCGCGTTCGGCTCGCAGCAGCCCGTCAGCACGAATGCCGACGACCAGGGCCGGGCGAAAAACCGGCGCGTGGAAATAGCACCGGTTCCGAGGCCTTCGAGCGCAACGGTGAAGCCACGTGAGTAGTGTGAGTCATACGAGTAGTGGCGCTAGCGAGGTGACAGGCGCCGCCCGGGCAACGCTCGACGCATGGCGCGAGCGCGGCGCCGATCGCATGGATCCCATCCGCTTTCATCTCATCGAGGCGCTGGATCGGCGGGCAGCCGGTCATAGCGGTGAGGCGCGGCGTCTCCTGGATGAGAGGCTCTCCAAACTGATCGAGGCGTATGCCGTTGATCTCGAGCGCGTTGCGTCCAAGGCTGGCGATGCCGACACCAGGGCATCCGAGGGCGAGCCCGCTCGCGGAGCGCTGGCCGGACTGATCGACTACATCGCCAGTCATGTGCCTGCAGACGGTGACGGCCTCACAGCAGGTAGCGCGACGCCTCGGCGATCGTCTTATCCGGAGCTGGAGGCGCTCGACTACTTCAGGGAAACCTGGTCCAAGGTCCGCTCCGAGAAACAGTTGCGCCAATCGCTGAAGAAGGCGCCGGGCAATGCCGGCCCGCTCAATTCAAGCAGCCTTGTGCATCGATCGCTCTCGCTGATGCGAGAGTTGTCGCCGGGGTATCTCCAGCAGTTCCTGTCGTACGTCGACGCCTTGTCGTGGATGGAGCAGATGAACGGCGGGAGTGCCTTGCCGGCTAAAGACGCGCCTCGCGCCACAAGCGCCAAAAAGAATACCAGGGGCAAATCGCGTTAGCGCGAGGGCAGATCCGTCTAGCCCCTGGACCATCACAATCCAGCCAAAAGCAATCCTCCGGTTTGCGCCGCTTTAACATCCGAAATCGCAATTTAGAAGACAAGCTCTACTTGCGATAATCAGATTGTACTGGCTGGTTAAAATCTGAAAATGTTCGAATCCCCGCTGTCTGATGAAGATTGGCAACGCATTGCCCACCTGTTCCACCACGACACTACACCCAGAGTTGGCCGACCACGGCGAGATCCTCGCGAGATCGTCAACGCCATACTGTGGATCGTTCGCAATAACGAAAAGTGGCAACGTCTCCCCGCAAGCTTTCCGCCATCGCAAACCTGCTATATCAAATGGCTGGAGTGGCGACGCGCCGGCATGATGTCAAAGGTGTTCGCCGAACTTGGCATGAGCGAGCAGTTGGAGTGTTCAAACGGCACGCGATGTTGAAGTGGTGAAGCAGGACAGGAAGAATCGCGACATCGCGAATCACATCTATCCGCAGGTTGCGCGGGTCGACACACGTCACGCCCGATCCGCTGTCCACTTCACGAACGCTGCACCGACCTCCCGCAAGACGGCCTCCCGTGCGGACATGTCAAGCGCGGGCGCATCGTAATAGGCTGCGATCAAAAGCGGTGCGCGTCCGGGCGGGCGAACAATCGCATAGTCGTTGGTTTCTTCTTCCACGCTGGTTCCAGGCCGGTCACCCGCAATCCAGTCAGGCGGTAACGCTGCGCGGAGCCGGTTCAAACCCGGCTTGCAGGCAATCATCCACTTTTCCAGCTGCGTACGCGATTGGGGACTCAGAACATTTCCCAGGAGAATTTTTCTCGCCGAGTTAGCGATCGATCGAGGCGTAGTGGTATCGAGCACACCGCTATATTTGTTCGACTCGGGTTCGTACCGATCGGAACGCGTCACGGTATCGCCGAGACCGCGAACGAATTGAGTCAAAGCAGCGGGACCACCGGCGCTTCTCATCAACAACACGGCTGCCGTGTTGTCGCTCACTTCGACAATCGCCTGGCACAGTGCGCCGACCGACATCGCACCTTCTGCAACGTGTGCCTTCGTCACGGGCGACGTAAAGATCAGATCCTTCTCGGTGTACTTCACAAGACGGGCAAGATCTTCCTTGCCGGCATCGACGCGCGACAACACCTGCGCGGCAAGCAGTCCCTTAAACGTGCTGCACATCAGAAAGCGCTCGTCAGCGCGATGAGCCAAGGTTCGCCCCGAACCGGTATCGATAGCGAATACGCCAAGGCGTCCACCATGGCGGCGTTCGATGTCGGCTAAAGGAGGTGCGTTTGCGGCTAGTGTGGGAGTAATGCGAAGACTCAGGAGCAGCGGCAGCCCGAGTGTCAGGGTCCTGCGTGTCGCAGAGATGGTCAAGGAATTGTCCTCAAATCAATTCGCTCACAACAAGCACGCGACGGATGGCAACGATCAGGCACATCACGTCCTGGCTCACCATAAAAAACGGGCCAGTCCTAGGTAGGACTGGCCCGCTCACAGCGCAAAAATCACGTCTGAGGATTCGTACCGTCTGCAGCCTGAGCATTGTCGGCGTCGTCCTGCTTCTCGCCGTCTTTCTTCTCGACCAACCCCTCCAATGCACCGGCGCCTTCAAAGCCGGCAATCGCTGCAACGCCTTTCGTTAGCAAACCTGCATCCGGATCGACTTTTTCCGCTGCTTCAACGGCCGCCACTGCACCAGCGATCTTGCCTACTTCGTCCAAGAGTCCCATTTCGCCCTCCGCGAGAAAAAGTGAAATGCCATCCTCTCACGAACTCAGCGCCTTGTCGCCAAATGTAAAATTGACTTACCAGTTTGCCGTCAATCCGAAATGACATTGAAAGAAATGCCGGCTCCGTACGCCTAAATCGCCGACGTCACAGGCGCAGTGGCAGCCGGATCGGTGATGCTGGTGTGGCCCGTTTCCACGTGACCTGCAATGCGCCGCAACCAGCCCGCATTGCCCGCGACAGTCAATTGAAAGTCATACCACTGGCTACTGCATGACAGGTCCCAATGCGCCTCTACACTGCTTGCCGCAGGCACGCTCACCGTGCGCGGCGCCTGCCCGTAGGCGACGTCGGCCACGGTGACCGTGAGCGGCGTAGTGCCCGCATTGGATAGCGTGACATAGACGTTGCCGTTGGCCACGTCGTAACAGGTCACGACATCCGGCTTCGCGGCAGCATCCGCAGTGGACGAACCCGCGAAGCGGCGGAAGTAACCGTTCGGGCCATAGACGTTCACCAGGTAATTACCGTTCGCGTCGAGTGTCCACGTATCGGTCAGCTGCTTGCCGGCCTCGACGGTATAGCGACGCGGCATCGCGGTCGGATCACCCGTGTACACCCAGAAATGCGCGCCCTGCGTGCCCGTGTTCGCGAACGTCAGCGCATACCCTTGCGACTGCAACTGCCCGTTCACATGCAATTCATACGGCAGCGCCCGTGCGGGCCGCGTGCCCGCCTCCTGCGCCGTCACCAGTTGCTGGGCCGTGCTGGCCGGCGCAGCCTGCGCCGTGGAACGCGCGCATTGCAGATCGGCCTGTGCGACGTAGGTTTGCGTGCTCGGCAGCGACGGCACGGTCGAGTCCGATTTCGAAAAGTCGAGCGCCGTGGTCAGGTCGCCGCAAACGGCACGGCGCCACGGCGAGATGTTGGTTTCGACTACGCCGAAACGCTTTTCGATGAATTGCAGCACCGACGTGTGATCGAACACCTGCGAGCAGACAAAACCACCCTTCGACCACGGCGACACGACCGTCATCGGTACACGTGGCCCAAGGCCGTACGGCAGATTGTCGGCGGTATACGTGCCGGCCTGCGTCGCGGTCACGACGTTGTGCCGTTCGAGCGAGATGTCCACGGTGCTCATACCGGAGCCGGGCACCGTAGGCGCTTGCGGCGGCACGACGTGATCGAAGAAGCCGTCGTTCTCGTCGTACATGATGAACAGGACGGTCTTGCTCCACACGTCGGGATTCGACGTCAGCGCGTCGAGGATCGTCGAGATGTAATTGGCGCCGTAGAGCGGCGTGAACTTGGGATGCTCCGAATACGCGGCGGGCGGCAACAGCCAGGACACTTGCGGCAATGCGCCGGCCTGCACGTCGGCCTTCAACTGTGTCAGCGTGCGCGTGCTCATCCCACGGTTTTGCAGCGACGAACCCGCCGGTGCGTTCACGAAGTTCTGGAACGAGGCCAGCATGTTCGTGCCGTAGTTGCCGGTGAAATTGTCGAAGCCGGTGCCCTGCTGATAAATCTGCCAGGAGATGCCGGCCGTTTCCAGCCGCTCGGGATACGTGGTCCAGTTGAAGGGCTGCAGTTTGATCGTATCGAACTGGTTGTCGATGTAATCGGTGTTGTCGAGTAGCGGGCCGCCACCCGTGGCGAGTGGGTCGACCATCCCCGTCATCAAATACATGCGGTTCGGGTGCGTGTTACCTGGAATGGAACAGAAGTAGTTGTCGCACACCGTGAAGGCGTCGGCGAGCGCGTAGTGGAACGGAATGTCCTCGCGCACGTGATAGCCCATCGTCATGTTGGTCTTCTGCACGGCCCACTTGTCGGCGCGGCCGCTGTCGATCGCGCCATGCGTGGTGGCCCACGTATGCGGCAAACCGCCGATACATTGCGCGTTGACGTTCGGATTGGTCGTGTCGTAGCGGAACGGCGCGATCACCTTCGTCTGATCCTCCTGGCGCGGCTGGAACCACACCGGCTGACCGTTCGGCAGCGTCACAGGGAAACGGTCGTTATAACCGCGCACGCCGCTCAGGTGACCGAGATAGTGGTCGAACGAGCGGTTCTCCTGCATGAACACGACAATGTGCTGCACGTCCTGGATCGTGCCCGTCACCGAATTCGGCTCGATCGCCAACGCCTTGCGAATCGATTCGGGAAACAGAGTGGTGGCGGCTGTCGCGCCAGCCAGCCCGGCGGACAGCTTCAGAAAATCTCGACGAGTTTTGGTGACCATGCGATGAACCTAATTTGAATTCTGAACTCAGGAGGCGGGCGGGACGAAGCCCGGCGGGCAGCTCATGCGGGCGTTCACTTCGGTGGTGTTGCCGCATGCTGCCTTGACCGGCGTGGACGATACGCCGTCGCTGCATGCGCCAAGCAGCGCTGCCGCAGCAACAGAACAGATAAGCGCAAACAGCCGGAATGCCGACGTCGGCATGGAGGTCTCCGTGGAAATGAATGACGGACGCGATCGCGCGTCGGCAACCGCCGCGCTCTGGCGCTAGCGGTGCCGAGACAATAGTTTCGATTTATTACACGCGAGTGTCGTGTTAAAAAGGAGATGAACTACATGTAATCGCTAGCGCCTGGGCGGCTGCTGGTTATTCGCGGGATTAGTATCGAACCGGGCAACGCTTTTAAAGCCATCGTCACTAGCGAGTGCCGTCAATTCAGCTTCCAGCACGTCGGCGACTTCCTTGCCGTATATCTCGTCGCCATTCACGTAGACCGTGAATGATTGCAAGTACTTCGCTTTCTTCTCGGGGTTCTCAATTGTCTGCCGGGTCCATTGATAAAGCGGATAGTTTTCCGGGCCCTGCTTTTCCGCTTCATTCACGTAATCGGCGAAAGCGTCGAATTGACATTTCAAAGTCGCGTTGTGCTTGCGCAGCACATTGCGAAGCGCAGCATGCGAGGCATACGTCGGGTCGGCGCGAAGATCGTTAGCAAGTTCGGGGGAGACGGTGATTCTTAGCTGGAATTGCCAGGTGGGTTCCATGTGGGCCTCGGTATGGAATCGTGAGCACGCCAAGCGGAGATGAGTAAATGCTATTAGCAGTAGTGCAATTTCTGAACACGGACCGATTGATTCCGAATTAGTCCGTCGATACATCTCGCATAATAGTATTACGCCAAGCTTTCAATTACAAAAAGAGAATATCTCTTCTGTCAATTTTTCTCCGGACTTGCCGATAACACGTGAACTGCCTCTACATAAACGTCGAGGCGGTCGGCCACCTCATTTTGATCATAACCAAAGAGGCATTAGAAGCCCATGTTTGCTCTGCGAAGGATTCTCCTTTTCGTCCCCGTTGCCGCGCTCGCCGCGTGCTCGGTTGTCGCGCCGCCCTACTCGGCCTCCGTCGACAATATCCAGGCGCTGAAGAACGCCTCCCCCGTGGCAACGCGTCTCGGCGCATTCACTAACGACGCAGCCGATGGCGATCACTCATCGGTGCAACTGCGTGCGAATAGCATGCGCTCGCCCGTTGGCGATTCGTTTGCTCAATACCTGTCGAGTGCTCTGCAGCAGGAACTGACGATCGGCGGCGCGCTTTCACCCGACGCCAAGGTCGAACTGAGCGGCGTGCTGCTGAAGAATAACGTCGATGCCAACATCGGTACAGCCACGGGCACGATCTCCGCGCGCTTCATCGTCAAGCGTGGCGCCGAGGTGCGATACGACAGCGTGAAAACTGCGACAACGCAATGGGATTCGTCGTTCGCAGCGGCGATCGCGATTCCGAGGGCGACCCAGGAGTATCCGCTCATCGTCCAGAAACTGCTCGCGTCGCTCTATGCAGATCCCGCATTCATGCAAGCCATCCATTAATCGCTCTCTTCTCAACGACAAGAAATCATCATGAAGCTGATCCACTTTATTCGCAGTATCGCGGTCACCGGCGCCATTGCGACGCTCGCAGGTTGCGCACACGACATCACCATCTCCGGCGACCCGGCATCGCTCACAGCGACATCTACTACCGCAGCAACCTCGACGGCGCAAACGCAGCCGATCAACAAGACGGTTGGACTCGTTATTACCGACGAACTTCGCGCAAAGGAAGTCGTCACGCCAGGCGGTGGTGGCGACAAGGTGGCCTACAAACCGTATCGCGATCTGGAGCTTCCGATCTATGTCGAACTCAGCCAGGTGTTCAGCAACGTTGTGAAGCTGAATACCGTGCCTGATGAGGCAACCGTCCAATCAAAAAGCCTGGCCTATGTCGTCACGCCGACCATCTCAACGACTTCTTCGTCGCCGAGCCTCCTGACCTGGCCGCCGACCGATTTTTCGGTGACGCTCGTGTGCACCGTGACAGATCCGAGCGGCAAGCTCGTGACGAAGAAGGAAGTGACGGGCAACGGTCACGCGGAGTTCGGCGAATTCAAGCGCAACTTCGGTCTCGCCGCACAGCGTGCGACGATTGATGCCGTACAGAAGCTGCAGGCAGCTATGCAGGATTCGCCGGAACTGCGCCAGTAACAGCAGGCCGCAATGATCGGCGCCCGCTGAACTCAGCGGGCGCATCGCACAGTCGCGCAAAGACGACCCCTGCCAGACAGCGCCCCCCTTCCAAGCGACTCGCTGGTCGACGACACGGCTAGCGTTAGTTGGCAATGCATCGACTTAAAGCTGCTGTCAGACAAGCAGTCCATCAGCACTTTGCTCTGAATCCAGCAGCTTGAAATTACGATCCCACCCATCGAGCGGCGCAGCAGGACGCCCGCCTCGATGGCATAGCTCGTGCTTTGTAGTCCATATGGTCAAGAGCTCAACTGCTCTGCCTTACTCCACCTATCGACTCAAGAGCAGGCGCATGACATCACAAAACTCGCGTGAAAAACACCCGCTTTCGTATGGCACAGACTATGAACAGTTGGCTGCCAGGTTCAGGCCGATTTTCAACCGGATCGCGGAAGGCGCGCTCGAACGCGAACGCACTCGTGCGCTGCCGTACGAGCAGATTGTCTGGTTAAAAGAAGCCGGGTTCGGCGCTGTCAGAGTGCCGCGCGAATACGGCGGCGCCGGCGCGTCGCTTCCGCAACTCGTGCAGTTGCTCATCGAACTGGCCGAGGCCGATTCGAGTTTGCCGCAAGCATTGCGCGGCCACTTCGCCTTTGTCGAAGACAGAATCAGCGCAGCACCCGGCTCTGCACAGGATAAATGGCTGCAACGCTTCGTGGCGGGCGAGATCGTCGGCAACGCGTGGACCGAAGTCGGCGCGGTCAAGATCGGCGACGTGATTACGCGTGTCTCGCGCCGCGGCAATCAGTGGGTCGTCAACGGAACCAAGTACTACAGCACAGGCAGCATCTTTGCCGACTGGATCGACGTCTACGCGCAGCGCGACGACACCGGCGCCGACGTCATCGCTGCAGTGAGCACACACCAGTCAGGCGTCAAACAAAGCGACGACTGGGATGGCTTCGGCCAACGTACCACGGGAAGCGGGACATCCGTATTCGAAAACGCCTCGGTCGATGAAGAGAACATCATCGACTTCTCCACGCGCTTCAAATACCAGACTGCCTTCTATCAACTCGTGCTGATCGCCGTCATTGCCGGCACGGGTCGCGCTGCCTTGCGTGACATCTCACACGAAGTCCGTAAACGCACCCGGGTTTACAGCCACGGCAACGCGCCACGCGTCAGCGAAGACGCCCAGGTTCAGCAGGTGGTGGGACAAATAGCGGCACGCGTGTATGCAGCAGAGGCTGCCGCTGTGCGAGCCGCGGAGCCATCACAAAGAGCGTACGAAACGCGCTTCGGTGCGGACCGCGATGCTGAACACGCTGCGAACGTGGCGGCCGAAATCGAATCGGCAAAAGCCCAGGTCGCCGTGGCCGGTTTGATCTTGCAGGCAACCACCGACCTGTTCAATGCACTCGGTGCTTCGGGTACTAGCGAAAACAAATTATTGGATCGGCACTGGCGAAATGCGCGCACCGCTGCGTCACACAACCCGCTGATCTACAAGGAGCGGATCGTGGGAGATTGGGAAATCAACGGTAAAGAGCCGCCCTTCGTCTGGCAGATCGGGGACAGCAGAACCGCAGCATAGTGCGCAAAAGCGGCGACATGCAGCGACATGCGGACCGGTCTCGCGACCGATCCGCTTCGACTTCTAATAGCATGCAAAAGGCAGTACCGCATCCACTATCCGCCATCACGCACATGAGCCTACTTCTGCGCGGAAATCTGCTTCGCCCGAATCAGGCGCGCCCGCAACACATTGCGGCTAATGCCCAGCAGCCTCGCCGCCTGGATCTGATTCCGGTAGCAGAAGTCGAACGCCACGCGCATCACCGTGTCTTCAATCTGCTCGAACAGGTTACCTTCCGTGTGATCGAACAGATGACGCAATGCCTGCTCCAGCCCTTCCAACGGCGTGGACGCAGCAGGCTCACTGGCAGTTCGTCGCGCGGCGTGAATCCCAAACGAGGACATTTGCAAATCACCCTCGCCCAGCGAATCGCTGCGGCACACCAGCAACGCGTAGTGAATGACGTTTTCAAGCTCACGGATATTGCCGGGCCAACTATGTTCCAGCAGCTTTCGCTCCGCACGCGGCTCGATGTCGACGGGACCGTAGCCCAGCCGGTTCCGGTACTCTTCAATAAAGTAACGGGCCAGCGGCAATATATCGCCGGGCCGGTCGCGCAGCGTCGGTACAGCCAGATGCACGACATTCAGACGATAAAACAGGTCCTCGCGGAAATGGCCCGCCGCCACTGCGTCCTGCAGATGCACATTGGTCGCGGCCAGTACCCGCACGTCGATGGGAATGCTCCGGCGCGAGCCGAGCCGTACGATCTCACGCTCCTGCAATACGCGCAGCAGCTTGACCTGCATCGATAACGGCAGATCGCCTATCTCGTCGAGAAACAGCGTCCCGCCATTGGCCGCTTCGAACCAGCCGGGCTTGGCGCAGAACGCACCGGTGAACGCGCCTTTCTCGTGACCGAACAACTCGCTCTCCACCAGCGACTCGGAGAAGGCCCCGCAATTGACCGCCACAAACGGGCCGTCCTTGCGAGCACTCAGGTTATGCACATGACGCGCGACCAGCTCCTTACCCGTCCCTGTCTCGCCGATCACGAGCACGTTAGCGTCGCTCGGCGCCACCATGCGAATACGTTCGAGTAACGCCAGCGATTGCGGGTCTGAAAAGACCTGCGCGGTTGCGCGAATCGAGGTGGTCAGCGTGCGCTTGTCGGGCATCGTCAACAAAGGCGGCACTTCCGTTCGTGCGATGGCAGGCCGGTCTGGTAACACGTGATTGAGTGAATAGTTCATGAGTAGAAGCTCGGCGTCGGATATCGTTGCGTCAGGGCCCATTCGCCGATTTCTCGAAGCTTATAGGCAAGCGGATCGTGAAGCGTATGCGTGCGCAAATTCCGCCAGTGACGGTCCAGTCTCAGCGCGCCATGCGTCGCACGCGCGCCGGCCACGTCAAACATACGGGTACAGATGGTGAGCCCGATTTCTGTGGCGGCAACTTTCGCCGTTGCGACTGCCAACGCCACGTCGCCGCGTTCCGCGTCGGTCAGCGCATCCGCTCGGGTCCAGGCCGCATCGAAACGATCGGCCGCCCTGTCGGTCAACAGCCGCGCTGCCTCGAGGCCCGCCCAGAACTCGCCGTACTGGCCGAGAATATATGGATCCGCCGAGGTGGTTTGCACGCCGGACGTATGCCACGGACGCGCTTCATGAAGCGTGTAGTGACGGGCGTCGTTAAACGCGCTTTCGCCGATGCTGAGGTACACATTCGTCAGGATCAGTTGAGCGAGCAAGGGCCGCAGGCATGCAAAAGGCGTCGACAGCGGCCCTGGGTCGGTCAGAATCTCATGGTTCTCCACCCGCACCTTTTCCAGCGTCACCGTGCCGCTATCCGTTTGGCGCTGGCCGATGTTGTTCCAGTCCTCCGCGACAGAGATGCCCGTGCGCCCCGTGGGCACCGCCGCGATTAGCAACGCCCCCGAATCCACATCTCGCGCTGACGCGATCAGCATTTCGGAATCGAGCGCGCCGGAACAGAAGCTCTTCTGCCCGCTGAATTCCCACCAATCCGCGTGCGAGTGGCTCACGGCCCGTTCATCGAGCGGGTTTAACGCATTGCCCCAGAACCATTGACGGCGGGCCGTCTGCTCGAACCAGGCGCGCCACTGCGCCGACGAACCGAACAGCCGCACTGTCGCCAGCATCAGATGATGGAAGCCGAATACATGTCCAAGCGAACTGTCGGCCCGGCCAAGCGTGCGCACTACATCCAGCGTCTGCCGCCAGTTCGCCCCGAGACCGCCGTGCGCTTCGGGAATGCTCATCGCAAGAAGACCGCTGGCGCGCAATGCGTCCCGCTCAGCTTTCGGCGTCCCGCCCCGCGCGTCGCGTTCGGCGGCGGTCAGCGCAAATGTGGTCGCGAGCCGCTGCGCGATCCGCAGCGGCGTTTCAATAACCGATGCTGTCTCCGCGCTCGATTCCAGGGAAGCCGGCGCGTCCGGCAGTACGTAGGTCGAATTCATATGGGCAAAGACACTCACTCCGCTACGCGCGGGCGTTAGACGGCATCGATCAGGGTTGCTTCCTTAGAAGCGTATTCTGACCATCTACCGCAACTTCCGATGCAATTTGTTGTGGTATCCAAAGTCGAATTGCTGCTTACGCAGCAGCAGCGGTATGGATGCTGCCTCTGCACCAGCACCGCCCTCACTCACTGCCTCCCAGGCAGCAGGCCAGTTGGAATACTGAACGCCCTCCCGCCCATCTCCGGCGTCCGGCGCTGCTTCTCCAGCAGCAGCGCCGAGGCCATCTTGCTTCGCCAGCTTCATACGTCAGCCTGCAATGGTTCCATGCCACCGCGATATGCGCGGCAGCAAAAACCGCAAACGGTTATGCCATTTGACTTTCGCGCGATCGACGTTGGTCCGCGCCTTCGTCTTCAACCTGACTTGTTCACGCAAAACCGGATGGCACGGTATTCGCTAAATAAGCGGCACTCCCGATTAATTCGCTTTCGCGTGAAAGGATCGTTCGAATGAGTAAGAGATTGAAAGTAGTCGCCGTCTCCGGCGGATTGCAACGGCCGTCGCGCACCCTCGTGGTGGTCGAACGCCTGCTTGCCGCGCTCGGCGACGCGCTGCCGATCGACTCGCATCTCGTCGAACTGGGGCAGATAGCCTCGAGCCTCGCCGGTGCGGTTCATCGCTCGCAGGTCTCTGCCGACGTGGCCGAGCACATCGAGGCCATTGAATCGGCGGACCTGCTGATCGTTGCGAGCCCGGTTTATCGCGGTTCGTATACGGGGCTCTTCAAGCACCTGTTCGATCTCGTGCATCACGAGGCGCTGGTCGACGTGCCGGTTCTGCTCGCCGCAACGGGCGGCAGCGATCGCCACGCGCTTGTCATCGATCATCAATTGCGTCCGCTGTTCAGCTTTTTTCAGACTCGCACGCTACCGATCGGCGTGTACGCGTCCGAAGCGGATTTCAACGGCTATGCAATCTCTAACCCGGCACTGGAGGAACGCGTTGCACTCGCGGTGACACGCGCGCTGCCATGGTTGCACGCCGGACGCCTACCCGCCTCTTTCCCGCAAGCCGCAACGCTGGCTGCCTAGACCTCTTCATTCAATCATCAGGAATATCATGAGCCAGAACCACTCTCACGACGACGCCGTCAAGTTCGCTTACTGGGTGCCCAATGTCAGCGGCGGTTTGGTCGTCAGCACGATCGAGCAGCGCACGGACTGGAGTCTCGAGTACAACCAGAAGCTCGCGCTCACCGCGGAGAAGGCGGGTTTCGAATACGCGCTGAGCCAGATCCGTTTCACCGCCGGCTATGGTGCGGAATATCAGCATGAGTCGGTGTCGTTCAGTCAGGCCCTGTTGCACGCTACAACCAAACTCAAGGTGCTGGCGGCGATTCTGCCAGGTCCGTGGCACCCCGCCGTTGTCGCCAAACAGATTGCCACCATCGACCATATTTCCAATGGCCGCATTGGGATCAACGTGGTGAGCGGCTGGTTCAAGGGTGAATTCACCGCGCTCGGCGAACCGTGGCTCGAACACGACGAACGCTATCGCCGCTCGCACGAATTCATTCAGGCGCTCAAGGGCATCTGGACACAGGACAATTTCACCTTCAAGGGCGACTTCTACCGCTTCAACAATTACACGCTGAGTCCCAAGCCCGTGCAAAAGCCGCATCCGGAGATCTTCCAGGGCGGCAGTTCACGCGCCGCACGCGACAACGCTGCGAGCGTCTCCGACTGGTATTTCACCAACGGCAACACGCCGGAGAACCTGAAAGCACAGATCGACGATATTCAAACCAAGGCAGCAAAGAACAATCACAAAGTGCGCATCGGCGTGAATGCCTTCGTGATCGCCCGCGATACCGAAGAAGAAGCCAAGGCCGTGCTCGCCGACATCATCAAACATGCTCACGTCGAAGCCGTGCATGCGTTCGGCGACGCCGTCAAACAGGCCGGCAAGGCTTCGCCGGAAGGCGAAGGCAACTGGGCCAAGTCGAGCTTCGAAGACCTCGTTCAATACAACGACGGCTTCCGCACCAATCTCATCGGTACACCGCAGCAGATTGCCGAGCGCATCGTCGAACTGAAATCGGTCGGCGTGGATCTCGTGCTGACCGGCTTCCTCCATTTCATCGAAGAGGTGGAGTATTTCGGCAAGCGGGTTCTGCCGCTGGTGCGTGAGCTTGAACTCAAGCAGCAGGCCAAGGTCGCCTGATCATGACAAACGCACAGCCGTCGACGCTGCCGGACTGGCTGCACCATCAGGCGCAGCATCGGCCGCATGCCATCGCATTGCGGCACAAGCGGCTGGGCGCGTGGCACGCGTTGTCGTGGCAAGACGTCGCCACGGCAGTCGAGCAGTTGGCCGCCGGTCTCGCGCAACATGGCTTCGCGGCGGGTGACGCGCTGCTGCTCGTCAGTCATCCGCGCGAGGAGGCGCTGCTACTGTCGCTAGCCGCACAATGGAACGGTGGCGTCGCGATACCGCTCGACCCGCAACTCACCGACAACGCATTGCGCTCGGTACTCACGCATATCGCGCCGCGCTTCGTGTTTGCAGAAGACGACAGCCAGATCGATCGCCTGCTGACGCATAAAGGTTTGCGCGTGATCGATGCCAACCCACGCAATCTGGCGTCGCATCCGCATGCGGACGTGACCGACTATCGCGCGTTGTCGGTCCGTAACGAGGGCGGCTTTGCTTCCACGGCTCGTCCCCATGACGACGCATTCGCCTTTGTGCGCCTCGATGCCGATGGGCAACTCGTCGAACAACGTTTCCAGCATGCGACGTTAGTGCGTGAAGCACAGCAGCTCGTCGCCACCGAGAAACTCAACGCGGACGACGAAGCGTTTGCAGCACGCGCATTCGCGGCCGGCTCCCAGGCACGTTACCTGATTGCACCGTGGGTACTGAGCGGTTTTCGTCTGAATTTTCCCGAGTCGCTCGCGACGCGCGACAACGACCGCCGTGAACTCGCCCCCACGCTCGTAGCAGGCACGCGCGAAACCTACGCCCGGGTGGCGCAGCTCGTCGACGACCGTTTGCCCGGTGCGCGCTCATGGCGGCGCCGTCTGATCAACCGTGCGCAGCGCAAACAGGGCGGCCCACTTGCTCGTGCGCTGACCTGGTGGCTCATCACCCGTCCGTTGCGCGAAGTGATCGGTTTTTCGCGCACGCATGCCGCGCTCGTCATCGGACCGCCGCTCGATGAAAAAACCGCTGCATTGTTCGAAGCAATACGCGTCGATGTGCGCGCCTGGCCCGATACCGGCGACTGGCGGCGTGTCGAACCTAAACGTCAGGCCCTGGCGCCGCAGCGCTATGCGACAGACGGCGCGTCAGAACAGCCGGCCTATTGACGCATGACTCAACGTCCAATGACTTCATCCTCAAACGCTCTGCTCTCGCTCGACCATATCTCGCTGTCGTTCAAAGGCGTGAAAGCGGTCACCGATATCAGCTTCGCTGTGCACACGGGTGAGATCTGCGCACTGATCGGCCCGAACGGCGCGGGAAAAAGCTCGCTGCTCAACGTGATCAACGGCGTCTATCAACCGCAGCAAGGCAGCGTCAATTTCGACGGCCGCGTCTATCGGCGCATGAATCCGTATCACGCGGCGCACAGCGGCATTGCCCGCACGTTTCAGAACATCGCGCTGTTCCGGCGGATGAGCGTGCTGGACAACGTGCTCACCGGCCGCAATCTGCATCGGCGCAGCACCTGGCTTGAACAGACTTTGAGCATTGGCCGCGCGCGCCGCGATGAGACGGTGCAACGCCGCTATGCCGAAGTCGTCATTGAAGCGCTCGACTTGCAGCGCTACCGGCATACCACCGTCGGCACCTTGCCGTACGGCGTGCAAAAACGCGTTGAACTGGCCCGCGCGCTCGCCGCCGAGCCACGTCTCTTACTACTCGACGAACCGATGGCCGGCATGAATGCAGACGAAAAACGTGCAATGGCTGGTTATGTGCTCGACGCCAACACGCAATTCGGTGTGACTGTCGTGCTGATCGAGCACGACATCGGCGTGGTGATGGACCTGTCGGATCACGTGGTGGTGCTCGATTACGGCAAGAAGATCGCCGACGGCGCTCCCGCCGACGTGCGCACCAACCCGGACGTACTGGCCGCTTATCTCGGCACCCGTCACTGAGAGATTGAACAACATGGGATTTTTCCTCGAAGTACTCGTCGGCGGACTGCTGGCGGGCGTGATGTATTCGATGGTCGCAATCGGCTTCGTGCTGATCTACAAGGCGTCCGGCGTGTTCAATTTCGCGCAGGGTTCGATGGTGCTGTTCGGCGCGCTCACGTATGTAAGCCTCGTCGAGCGGCATGTGCACCCCGTGCTGGCATTTGCGATCACGCTAGCGGCCCTGGTGCTGATTGCGTTGCTGATCGGCCGGCTCGTATTGAGGCCGCTGGTGAATCGGCCGCCCATTGTGCTGTTCATGGCGACGCTCGGCTTGAGCTTCATTCTTGAAGGCGCGGCGCAATTGTTCTGGGGCGCCCAGGTGCACGGCCTCGATCTCGGCATCGACGACAAACCGCTGAACGTGGCCGGCGTCATGATCAGCCAGTTCGACGTCTTTGCGGCGGCGACCGCCGGCGTGCTGGTGATCGGTCTGTCGCTTCTGACCCAGCGCACACGTCTCGGGCTGTCGCTGCGCGCAGTCGCGGACGACCCGCTCGCCGCGCTCGCTATCGGCATACGGCTGCCGCGCGTGTGGGCGATCGTATGGGCCCTGGCGGGCTTTGTCAGCCTCGTGGCGGGGCTTCTGTGGGGCGCGCGGCTTGGTGTGCAGTTCTCGCTGTCGCTGGTGGTGCTGAAGGCGCTGCCGGTGCTGATCATCGGTGGGTTTTCGTCGATCGGCGGGGCGATTGTCGGCGGCCTGCTGATTGGCGCGTCGGAGAAGCTTGCCGAAGTCTATGTCGGCAGCCTGCTCGGCGGCGGGATCGAAAACTGGTTTCCTTATCTGCTCGCGATGCTTTTCCTGCTCGCGCGGCCTGTGGGTCTGTTCGGCGAACCCGCCGTTGAACGCGTGTGAGGCTCGCCATGTCATCTCCTCACTCCGCGCTGAATACGCCGCGTCGGTTCAAACCGTACTCGCTTCAATCGCAGGGACTGAAGCTTTGGTTCGCGGCGGTCCTCGCGCTGATTGCGTTCGTCGCCGTGCCGATCGTCGGCAACGATTACTGGCTCAATGCCATTCTGATTCCGTTCCTCGTGCTGTCGCTCGCGGGACTCGGGCTGAACCTGGTTACGGGCTACGCGGGTCAACTCTCGCTCGGTTCCGCGGCATTCATGTCGGTCGGCGCCTATGCCACCTACAACCTCATGGTGCGGGCGCCCGGGTTGCCGCTGATCGTCGATCTACTGCTCGGGGGATTGATCACTGCCGCGGTGGGCGCCGTGTTCGGCTTGCCGAGCCTGCGTATCAAAGGCTTCTACCTGATCGTCTCGACGCTGGCTGCGCAGTTCTTTGTCGAATGGATCTTTACGCGAGTCAGCTGGTTTTCCAACGACGACACCTCGGGCGTACTCAGCGCACCACGCCTCACTGCGTTCGGCTGGAAAATCGACACGCCGGCGGCACGCTATCTGCTCGTGCTCGGCGTCACCACCGTCCTGTTCATTCTTGCGGCTCGCCTCGTGCGCAGCGAACTCGGCCGACGCTGGATGGCCGTGCGCGACATGGACACGGCCGCGCGCGTGATCGGCATCCCGACCGGCCGCACCAAGTTGCTCGCATTCGCGCTGAGTTCGTTCGTGATCGGCATTGCCGGCGCGTTGTGGGCATTTGCCTATCTGGGCACCGTCGAGCCGCACGGCTTCGATCTCAATCTGTCGTTTCAGGTGCTGTTCATCATCATCATTGGCGGCATGGGGAGCATCGGCGGGAATTTTCTCGGTGCGGCCTTCATCGTGCTGCTGCCCATTCTTCTCTCGAATGCGGCAGGTGCGCTAGCCAGCATCGGCATTGAAGCCGGTCAGTTGCAGAACCTGCAGAAGATCCTCTTCGGCACGCTGATCATTGTTTTTCTCATCAAGGAACCGGACGGGCTCGCAAGACTGGTTCAGACCGCGCGGAATCGTCTGCGTGACTGGCCGCTGCGCCCATGACTTCGCTTTCACGCATCGCTGTTTAATCCATCGTTTATCCATTCAAGGTCCATCCAGCATGAATTTCATCGACTCCTTCAAAAGGCGCGGGACAGTCTCGCGCGTCGCCGCTGCCGCGAGCCTGATGCTTGCCCTTACCGCCGCATTTGCACCCACCGCGCAAGCCGCGGGCGAGGAATACTTCCCGCTGCAAAGCTACCGCGTCGGACCGTATGCGGCGGGCGGCAGTGGCTTCTTCGGGGGCTTTATCGACTATATGAACCTCATCAACAAGCGCGATGGCGGCGTCAATGGGGTCAAGCTGACGTGGAGCGAATGCGAAACCGAATACGTCGTGGAAAAAGGGGTGGAATGCTACGAACGGCTCAAGAGCGGCCTGAACGGCGCGCCGGCTGCAGCGACCAATCCGCTCTCGGTCGGGATCGCCTATGCGACGCTCGATCGCTCGACCGCCGACAAGATTCCGCTGGTTACGATCAATCACGGCCGCACGGACTCCACGGACGGCGCAGTATTTCCGTACGTGTTTCCGCTTCAACTCAACCCGTATAGCGAAGTCTCGGCGATCGTCAATTACATCGGCCAGCAGTCAGGCGGGCTGAATCAGCTGAAGGGCAAGAAGATCGTGGTGCTCTACCATGGTTCTCCTTACGGCCGCGAGACGATTCCCGTGCTCGATGCGCTCGCCAAAAAATACGGCTTTGAACTCACGCAGATCGAAGTCCCGCACCCGGGCAACGAGCAGGGCTCACAGTGGCTCACCATCCACCGGATCAATCCGGACTGGGTGATTCTGCGCGGCTGGGGCGTGATGAATCCGGTCGCGTTGAAGTCGGCGCAGAAGGTTGGCTTTCCGGCGAATCACATCATTGGGAACATCTGGAGTAATTCGGAAGAGGATGCGCGCCCGGCAGGCGACGCGGCGAAGGGATTCATTTCGATTACCACGCATCCGTCGGGAACCGACTTTCCGGTACTTCAGGCAATCAATCAATATGTGATCAAGCCCGGCAACGGCAACCTGAAGGACCCGGCGCGCTTCGGTACGGTGTATTACAACCTGGGCGTCGTCAACGGCATTCTCAACGTCGAAGCGTTGCGCGTGGCTCAGGCCAGGTTCGGCGACAAACCGCTTACGGGCGAACAGGTGCGCTGGGGTTTCGAGCATCTGAATCTCGACGACGCGCGTCTTAAGCAATTGGGCGCGTACGGTCTGGTTCAACCGCTGAAACTCTCGTGCTCCGATCATGAAGGCGGCGGCGCCGTCCGCTTCCAGCAATGGGACGGTCAGCAATGGAAGGTGATTAGCGGCTGGGTTCAGGCCGATCGTGCACTGTTGCGCCCGATCATCGAGAAGTCGGCGAACGCATATGCCAAAGAAAAGGGCATTACGCCGCGCGATTGCAGCAAGGACCTCTGAGCATGAGCGCCGCCCCGATCCTGCAGGTCGATGACATCGCCGTGACATATAGCCAGCTCATTCCGGCATTGCGCGGCGTTTCGCTGACGGTGCCGTCCGGCGCCATAGTCGCTCTGCTGGGCGGCAATGGCGCGGGCAAAACGACCACGCTGAAGGCCATCTCGAGCCTGATTCGCGCGGAACGGGGCGAGCTTACGTCGGGCCGCATCGCGTATCGTGGCGACGCGATTACCGACGTGGACCCGTGGACGCTCGCGGAACGCGGCCTCGTCCAGGTGCTGGAGGGACGGCGCTGCTTCGCGCATCTTTCTGTCGAGGAGAATCTCCGGCTCGGCGCGTTTGTGCGGCGGCCTGCCCGCGCTGATCTCGAGGCGGATCTCGAACGTATCTACGGCATCTTCCCCCGGCTAAAGGAGCGTCGTAAGGCGTTTGCAGGCTATACGTCCGGCGGTGAACAGCAGATGGTTGCGATCGGCCGCGCGTTGATGGCGCGGCCGTCCCTGGTGTTGCTTGACGAACCGTCGATGGGGCTCGCCCCGCAAGTTGTCGAAGAGATCTTCGAGACAGTGGCGACACTCAATCGCGACGACGGCGTCAGCTTCCTGCTGGCGGAGCAGAATGCAGCGATCGCGCTGCATTCTGCGCAGTCTGGATACGTGCTCGAAGGCGGCCGCGTGGTGGCGCATGGGAACGCAGAGACGCTGCTGGAACTGGATACCTTGCGCGACGCCTATCTTGGGCGTGGAAAATCCGCCACGAGCGGCACGCGCAGAGGATCACGCCACCCTGCCCTTTGACTGGCCGGCCAACGCCGCAGTCAAAGTACCGCAAAAAATAATTCCTCTGTATATTGGCGCTTTCGTGCCGTGCAGCCTGCCCAACGAAACCCGGCAGCCGCGCACGCACGAACCCTCGATCCCGACGAAAGCCTGACTGTGTGCGGCTGACAGCCCGGGCTCTGAGTTCCAACCGGTTTTGTCAGACGTTATCGGCCTGCCAAAGTG
This sequence comes from Paraburkholderia sediminicola, assembly GCF_902859805.1. GTDB lineage: Bacteria > Pseudomonadota > Gammaproteobacteria > Burkholderiales > Burkholderiaceae > Paraburkholderia > Paraburkholderia sediminicola. Next base: position 1,095,482 of record NZ_CADIKC010000001.1, read on the forward strand.
AAACGAATTGTCAGCCGGGATGGGTTGCGCGCACTTCGGTGTACGCTCGTGAAATGAGCCGTGATCCGAGCGACATCTTGTAGTTATATATTTCGGAAAAAATCGTTTTGTCCCCAAGGGAGTAGAAGATGGTCAGTTTCTTAACGCATGCCGCATGTTTATTGATCGGCGTGGCGATCGGCGTGTTCGTATGCGCACTATGCGTTGCGCGGTCAAGGACACCAAGAGACGATAGTTAAGCTAGCTAAGCTCGCCGCTTTCACGACCTCCGAACAGCGCGAGTTCCAGACGTCGATCATGCTCGTCGACCATGCTTTCTGACCTAACCAACACGCCCCAGATAACGGTCAACGCCAGACGCAGCGATGACATTCTTCCAGCGTAAGTGCACCAGTGTTGATGGATCGTTCAAGGGCACCATATCGCCCTGGAAATCGCAAATGCTGGAAAATACGTCAGGACCCGTCACTTTGCATTGAATACCGAACGCCGCGGCGGCATTCAGATTGGAGGGTGAGTCATTGCAGATGATCCTTTTACCGAGCGCGGCATACTCCAGCAGCTTGGTTGGTGTCTGCACGTTGTACGGGCGCGTATAAGGTATGGTTGAGACAGCGAATTCGCAGTTGCGCACAACCGCGAGCGCGTCGCGTTGGGACAACCGCCCTGTGAACAGGACACCTGGCGACTGGCGATAGGCGTCAGCAATCTCCTTCTCGACCGGTCCAATCAGAACGAGAGAATCCGAGCCGCGCCTCGCCAGCAAGAAGTCCGAGAGAAATCCAACAAAGCCGCGTTCACGCGTTATTTCGCCGAGGTAGCAATAGGTGCCCGACGGTAGCGCCTCGTTCTGAGCCGTGTCAGTCGCGAAGATCCAGTCAGGCACGCCCATCGGCAGGAAAATGGTATCGACATCGTCCTGAAAGCCCATCAGGTCGCACATGGGTTCGTTCTGAAAAATCCTCAGATCCGGCCGCGGGTGGAATGCCTTCTTGATTCGATCCTTCAGGACACTGTTACTTCCAATCGAAAGCGAACGGTAGTCATGAATCACATACCGGGCTGTCAGCTTTCTCGGATAGAAACCCATAATGCACCACAGCACATAAGCTTCAGGGTGCTTGATGTCCCGGTACTCGTCCAGCGTTCCGGATAACACTTCGCATCGACTCTCCCGGAAATATTCGGTGTAGGCGTCTATTTCTGGGTAGTTCGCCTTCCCGGGGTGAAGAATGAATATTTTCATTTCATTGCCGCCTTTCTGTTAGGCCTGCACCTATGTCCCGTCTCTCCGACGGGCAGCGCTGATACGACTTGTCTCGACATCGCATGACAATTCATCCTTCAGGAAGCGCCCAAATTGAGTCCTCTCGGTAAAAAAGACGCTACGTTCGATTGCTCGATCACTTTGTCCCACATCAGATTTCTGAAATCCGAGCCACGATTCGACTTTGCACCGCGCATGGCGTCGTCGTCGATCTCATCGAAAATACTGGCCTTGGTGATAACGCTGTTGATGCCCATCTCCTCGCAACATTGAATATTCGAAGGGGAATCGTTGCACAGGATTTTCTTGCCCAATGCGGCGTACTCGAGGAGCTTGGTTGGCGTCTGATAGCAGTGCGGGCGGTGATAGGGGAAATAACATACGGCAACGTCGGACTCGGCCACCAGCTTCAGTGCTTCGATCTGAGGCAACGGGCCGGTAAAGACCAAGCCCTTCCGGTTTGAATACTTTTCATAAATGCGTGCGTCTGGCTTTCCGACCAGAAGAAGCGAGACGTCACGGTCGGCGAATTTCCGGAGGAAGGCGTCCAGCACGTGATCGAATCCTCGCTCGAAGCTCATTTCTCCGATATAGCAAAAATCGGCCTTTTTCCCCGCCCGCCCGCCTTCCCCGTGGACGTCGAATATCCAGTTCGGAACACCCATTGGCAGGATGACATGCGGCACATCGGTGGCGAACCCCATGATTTCCTGCTGCCGCCGGTTCTGAAATATCCGCAGATCCGGCCGATAGTTAAAGTACCTTTTTGCGAAGTCCTTCATGGCCGGCCATCCGCCAACGGAGAGTGACCTGTAATCATGAATCACGAAATTTGATGCGAAACGGTTGGGGTAAAACCCCATAATTGCCCAGAGCAGGAAATCGCCCTTGTTGTCCAGCAACCGATATTCGCTCATCGTTCCCGCGATCACATCCACACCGCGGGCCTGAAAGTAGTTCTTATACGCAGTGACTTCCGGATAGTTGGCGTTACCGGGATACATGATGAAGATTTTATGCATGTCGCCTCTTTCGATCTAAAGAGATGCTGGGCAATGAGACCGTTATCCGGGTACTCCTTTACTCCGTTGGCCACGCCCACCTTCGCGGGAAACCAGCGTTATCGATGCGGCAGAGTGGCGAACCGGTCCGAGCGACTTTCCATCAGTGGGCCGCAATCAGAAGCACCCCACATGGACTGGTGCTGCGATCATTGCGCCTGCTTCAATGACCCGGGTTTGTTGAAGAGACGCGCCCCAAGACGCCGGACGCGTCCCAACCGCAAATAGCGCGGCATGAGTGTCAGGCCCGTTAGCTGCACGGCAAACCATGGCACGGAGGAATCGTCCTCAATGTCGAATGCCTTAAGCCGAAACGGGTCGCTTCGTTCGTCGTTCCAGCCGACATCCGTCGTGCGTCCTGTTTTGTATCCTGCGGCTTTCAGAATGGCGACTTCGCGCGAACCGTAAATTCCGTACGGGTAGGCGAAATGCTCACACGGCCTGCCGATCAGCCGCTCAACCTCCGCCTTGGATCCGATCAATTCTTCGGCGCACTCTTCGTCCTCACAACACGTCAGCGTCGGATGAAAGCGCGTGTGAGACTGGAAGTCGACAAAGGGGCGCATCGCCTGAATCTGTTCGCTGCTAAGCCCGCTCACTTTCGCTTCGCCGTTCAATTGATCCTGATAAAAACCTTTCGCGTTCAATTCAGCCAGGCGCTCACCATTTCTCATACGGATAAGCCGCTTCACGCCCGCGTCCTTGGCAATCGGATGTAGCCACCAGTGCGTACGTTCGTGCGCCACGATGCTGCTGCAAATATAGATAGTTGGATGCACGCCATGTTTGATGAATACCGGAAGCAACTCTGCATTGCCTGCATGTCCATCATCGAATGTAATCGCAGCACGTGGGCGACCATTTCCAGGCGCACTAATCTGTGACAAGGGAATGAAATCGACTTTGTCTTTAAGGTATTGAAGATGAGCGTCGAGCGTAGCGGGCGTAGGATCGTGATACAGCAATATCGCGGCTCGATCACGCCAAAACATCGCCCGAATTGCCATCGCCACACCGGTGAAGAGCAAAACACGCGTGAGTAGTTCACGCATCAGAGATTTCATGTGTATGCCTCTTTTCCAAGCGTCTCATTCGATTGTGCCGTTGTCGGAAAAGACGCGAATGTGCGTTAGCGAACAGAGACGGGACCAGGCTCTATTTAGACCACACTATCTGTTGGATACCTAATTTAATTTTTTGCTCGACGATAAATCTATGCTACGGTAATCAGGGTTCCAGTGGTGTTCTCGCAAACACTCTGCAAAGCGAATCGCGCAATCATCCTAAGTAACTTGCAATAGTTTCTTGACTGATGAATCTGAATGGGAAGTTCCTGCGTAAGTAGTTGCGGACACACTCTTATTTCAGTTTTCTGCATAGGCGGAAATAGAAAGAGAGCTTGTCCGATATACGCTTCCCTTTAGTTCTGGTACGCCATTTTTTGCATTGAGTATCCGCCAAACCCGGCCAAAGTTCTGCAATCCGGAATTCAGCGTGTTTCGACGCGCCGATTTGGACAGACGGTGTTCATCAAGACTGAACGCCTTCCCCTCTCTTCAGAAGACACACGTTCGACACAATCTGCGCGCCGCGTCCCAATATTTCGTATACCGAATCATGGAGTTTCGATGAATCAGAGCGCTCCTCTCGCGAAAGTTGCTGTGCAGCGAAATGACGATGTCAGCCTTTCCCGCTATATCGACGTATTGATAGCGAACCGTTGGCTGGTGGGGGCCATCGCCGCAAGCGTGCTCGCACTCGGCGCAGCCTACGCGTTTATCGCGCCCCCTGTGTACCAGGCCGACATCCTCGTACAGGTTGAAGACGCTGTTCCAACCTCGAATCCGAAGAGCCCGCTAGGCGACGTCTCCAGCATGTTCGACGTGAAGACGGAACCCACGGCGGAAATGGAAATCCTCCAGTCACGCATGGTGGTCGGAAAAGCCGTCGACAACCTCGGACTGGACTTGAGCGCCAATCCAAAGCGCTTTCCCCTGATCGGAGAATGGTTGGGCAGACAGGCCAAAAGCCTTTCCGATCCTGGACTATTTGGGTTGGGTGGCTACGCGTGGGGTAATGAGCAGATCAAGGTTTCGAGCTTCAGCGTCCCTGAGGAACTGGAAGGTGAAAAGTTTACGCTGACCCTGTTGGGCGAGGGCCGCTATCAGCTCGAACAGTCTGACCTTGCCAGCCCGATCGAAGGTCACGTTGGCGACACGCTAACTTCAAAGCAGGCCGACGGCACGATCACGCTGCGAGTCGATGCCGTGGAGGCAAAACCAGGCACCGAGTTCGTGCTCGTAAAGGAATCGCGGCAGAAGACGCTGGAGAACTTGCAAAACAAACTCAGCATTGCCCAAAAGGGGAAAGATAGCGGCGTAATCGGCGCCTCGCTAACGGGTACAGATCGGCTGTTGACCGCCGCCATACTGAATCAGATCGGCGCCGAGTATGTCGACCAGAACCTCAAACGCAAAGCCGCTGAGGCCGAAAAGTCTCTCGCATTTCTGAGCGACTTGCTGCCGCAACTCAAAGGCGATCTCGAGCGCGCGGAACAGCGCTACAACGCGATGCGAAACAAGCGCGGCATGTTCAATCTCAGCGAACAGGGCAAGGCCTACCTCGACGAAAGCGTCGCGCTGCAACGTAGCTTGCTCGAACTGAAGCAGAAGCGGGCGGAGCTGGTTCAGCTCTATACCCCGGAGCATCCGAATGTCGAGGCGGTCGACGGGCAAATTGCCTTGATGACAAGCAAGATCGACAGCCTCTCCCAGCAAGTGAAGGCACTTCCGGATCTGGAGCAAACTGCTCTACGCCTGACCCGTGACGTGAATGTCGACAACGATCTGTATGTCGGCATGCTCAATAACATGCAGCAACTTAAGCTGGTGCGGGCCGGCAAAGTAGGAACGGTGCGGCTGATCGATAGCGCGCTTGTGCCGAAGGATCCCGTCAAGCCGAACAAGCTGCTGGTGCTGATCTATGCCGCGGCGGCTGGGTTGATTCTGGGCGCCGGGGCAGCATTCGCTCGCACAGCGCTCTACAGAGGCGTGACCGATCCGCACGAAATCGAGGAACAAACGGGACTCAACGTCTACGCGACGGTGCCACTGTCACTCGCAAAAGTGACGCGGATAGGAAAGGGAGCGAGTCGACTCTCGCAAGACCCGTTTCTATTGGCAAGCCAGTTCCCTCGCGATCCCTCCATTGAGAGCCTCCGCGGACTCAGAACAGCGCTGCACTTCGCGATGCTGGAAGCCGGCGACAATCGCGTATTGTTGACCGGACCCACAGACCAGGTCGGCAAGTCCTTTCTTTCGGCCAATCTTGCGGCCGTCATGTCGACAGCCGGAAAGCGCGTGCTCCTGATCGACGCCGATTTTCGCAAGGGTCATCTCGATCAGTATTTCGGCGTGAGCTCGCAACCCGGTCTGGCCGACTATCTTGCGTCCGATGCGACGCTTGACGATATCGTTAGACACGACGTGGTGCCGGGCCTCGACTTCGTTCCGCGCGGAACGACTCCATCCAACCCGGCCGAACTTTTACTCGGCGAACGCATGGAGCATTTCCTCTCGATAGGTCACGAGTACGACATCGTGCTGATCGATACGCCACCCGTGCTTGCCGTTTCCGACGCGACCGCACTGGCCCATTGCTGCGGCACCGTGCTTCTGGTCACTCGCTTCGAAGCGACCTCCATTGACGAAGTGATGGAGGCCACCAAGCAACTGAAGCAGGCGAACGCCCAGGTAAAAGGCGTCATTTTCAACGGGTTCAACGCGAGCACGTATCGCTACAGCCTGGGCTCGCGTGCGGGTCTGAATCGGAACGCCTCCTATCTCTATGCGTTGCCCGCGGGTGACGAGTCCCATAAGACCTGACGTGAAACCGAAACGAGGCACCGTCACCGTAAAAATCGCTGAACATTCCAACCGGCCTCCGGCGCAAAGACAATTGTGAATATCAAGCACTCGTTCGTCAGTGTCGTTGGTGTTGTACTAAGCCAGGCACTGAATTTTGTTTCAATACTATTAATTGGGAAGTACTGCGGTCCGACGGATCTAGGCTACTTCAGCCAGCTCACTGCCAGCGGGCTCTTTATCGGATCGGTGATCGGCTTGCGCCTGGAGGTTGCATGCATGGCATCGGAGAAGGCGCTTGCCGTCCGCGCGATGGTCAGCTCCGGCGTCATCGCTTTTGCAATCGGACTCGTGCTTGTCGTGGGCGCGCTCCTCGGCGGCCGGCAAGAATACGCTCCGGCGATCGCACTTGCGCTGGGCGTCTTTCTGCAGCAAGCCTTGTGCGCGGCGCTCACCAGCGAAAGAAAGTATACAAAGATCGCAACCATCCGATTCTTTCCAAACGCGGCTTTTGCGGTCTATTTTGTCTGCCTGATGGCATTCTCAAAGAAGGAGTGTACGGGCACCAACGTATTTAACATTTACAGCTGGATCTTCCTGACTTCGACGTTGGTGCCCGCCGCCATCTACATTTTCCGCGCACGGGGGCTGATCCCGGCCAGGTTCTTGAGTCTTTCCGCGATCCAGATACAGTACGCAAAATTTGGCTTGCCCACGACCACCCTGAATTCGTTCGTGATCTATGCGTCGGCGATCGTCATGCCGCTCATCTTCGATCACCGTGACGCCGGAATTTTTGCTTTGGCTTATCGCGTGGGCTATTTCCCAGCCTCCCTGTTATCGCAAAGCCTTGGAGCGGTGTTCCGCCGGGATCTGATTGACTTTTTTGACGGGAAAGGAAGGCGCGGGGAGCAGAATCCGTCGAAGACATTTTTTGTCACGCTGACGTTCATCAGCGTCGCGCTTGTTGCGGCGTGCTATGCAGGGTTGAGTTTGATCATTACGCTGAAGATGGGGGACGAATGGAAACCTTCGATGTCCGTGTACTTCATTCTGGTTCCGTACTTCCTCGCAATGGCAATCTACGGCTCCATGGCGCAGATCTTTATCGTGCTGAATCAGCAGAAAATTGACCTGATCATCCAAACCACGAACGCGGCCCTGATCTTTCTGGTGTTCGCCACCGCCCATTTTCTGAAGGTCGGTTTCATGGAGACAGTGTCGCTTCTCAGCATCTCGGGAGCAATTGTTGCCAGCATCGGTACCTATCAGGCGATCAGGATAGGAAAAGGACCGGAAGAAAAACGCATCCTGACCGCCGGCCCGAATGAAGGAGCCAGCGATGTCAGAGCCTGAAGCATTGCCGGCCGGCAACCGGCATTCCTCCGCAAGCCGACGCACAACCGGAAGGAGCGCGGTACAGCCGTTCGAGGAGCAAAAATGCGCATTGTGAAAATACCTGGCCTGATCGGCACCAATGCGAGCGCCGGCGTTTCAGCCGCAGTCTGGTTCGTCGTGTTTGTCGCGCTCTACGCAGTCTCGGCGACACATGAGACATCTCTGCCGGCGCGCTTCCTGTTCGACGAAGTGGTGATATTCGACCGCATGAAAACCGTCGCTGGTTTTCGTGCCTTTGGAGACTCTTTCGACAATCTCGCGTGGGTATTCAATTTTTTTGGACTTGGAAATTTTTCCATATCGCTGATCGGTTTCCTCACGTCGACATTGGGTCTGTTCTTTGCAATCTGGCGATCCAACGTGAGTTCATTGAAGCCCCTTGAGTTCTTCCTGGTAGTCTTCTGGCTCATCAACCAGACTGTCTACATCGGCGTCCCTTCGAAAGAGTTGATCATCTCGCTGCTGGTGTTGTTTGTCTTTATTTTCAGCACTTCGCGAGCCGTGATCCTTGCGTTCATATTTTCTGCGGTACTGGTCGCCATTTTCTTCAGGTCTTACTGGGGCATCACGCTGGTCGCAACCACAATCCTGTACCTCGGACCCAATGGCTTGAGGAAACCAGCGTCTCTGGTTTTTTTCGCACTCAGTTTATTTGTCGTCGTGGCCTTTCTGTTCGCAAAGGTCTACGGCGAGTCGCTGGATTTTGCAAGGCTGAATGCCAATGAGTGGAGAGATCCGAACGAGGTAGGTTCGATCATTGTCCAGTTCATTCCCGGTGACGGCATCTTCGTTGGCGTTGCGAACGTTGCGATAACGCTGGCAACCTTTATTCTGCCGCTTCGGTTGATTCTATCGGGTGCGCTCATGCAGACGATCGGCGGCATCGGCGTTTTTTTTACTTTTTCCCTCCTTCTGCTCCGATACCGCGTGGCCTCAACCCTATTTCCTGTAGGTAGATTTGAGAAGCTATGCTTCTGCTTTCTTGTCTGTTTCATCTCGACCCAAGCCATTTTTGAACCTGACTATGGATCGTTTCTTAGACACCTTTCGCCGGTGTCGCCGATGATCATGTATCTGGTTCTCCGGCTGAAATCACTTCGCGAGCAGGGAGAGGAGCCCGTTTTAGCAGTCCCCTGAATTTCCGTTGCGTTCAAGCCGGCACCCGCTGACGGATACCTTTTAATTTCGCCGCATAGAGCAACGCCACATTGTTGAAGAAGCGGTCCTCGCTAAACCGGTCGCGCGCTTCCTCGCGAGCCTGGCGCGTTAGTGCGTTTCGGAAGACGTCGTCGTCCATGATTCTTTTGAGGAGCATTCTGGCTTCCAGAGCGGAATGATAGATCGCGCCGGTCGAACCATGACGAACGGTATCGATGTTTCCAGGGCAGTCGGAGGCCACCACCGGTGTGCCGAGCGTCATGGCCTCGATGACGGAAATCGGCATGCCCTCCCAGGAGGCCGTCGACAGAAAGATATCCGCCTGTGCAACAGCATCAATAACTTCCGTTCGCGCTAGCCATCCCGTTACTCGCACACCCGCTTCCTCCAGCATTCTTTTAAGATCGGGATCGCCGTCGCCGATCCATACGAACTCAGTGCCGTCCTGGTTAAACGAGCTAGCAATCTCCGCAAACAGCCGGGGATTTTTTTGCACACGAATGCCGCCTACCGTCACAATTCGTTGCATCGTCTTCGAATGCGATCTGTCCGAATTCCAATCGCGACGCGCTGTCACAGTTCGATCCACCGCGTTTTCGATTAGCACCGCAGGCCGTCCGAGGTAGCGCTGGATTGCCGCGCACTCGCTCTCCGAGCAACCCACATAGGTGCAACTCTTCACGCACGCCAACAGTTCCAGCGCAGCGAAGCAATATCGTTTCATACGGCCGACGTCCCGTCGAATGAAGGAAATGCAATGAGGGCTATATAGAAACGCAGTTGAAGGCAGGCAGAACAACGTAGATAGCCGGCCCAGAAATCCTGCGAACGACGAGTGCAGATGAACAATGTCGGGCCGCAACTCGATAAGCTTTCGGCGCAAGCCCAGCAGTGTGCTCGCCAACGAAGGCCCTTTCATCTGTAGATTCAGTAAGACGACGTCTGGGTGAAACAGGGCATGCAGGTTCTGTGGCGTTTCATCTCTTGCGGAATAAATCACCTGGACTTCGTGACCTTCCGCAGCCAGACGATTGGCGATCGTGCATACCACCGCAAGCGTTCCTGTGGCAGTCGATTCGATTACGTGGACTACTCTCATGATTTATTCTGTCTGAAAAAGGAGTGCGCTACATGGCGACCATGTCAAATTCAATGGAGGAGATCTGCAACCGAAGACATGGATTGAATGCGGACGGCTTAGTACGCCCCGTCTTTTTCCAGCACTACTTTGACGGTCTTCAAGAGAATCGTGACGTCGAGCGCCAACGAGCGGTTCATGGCATAGCAAACATCCAGTGAGACACGGGTCGGGTAATCTACGTTGTTTCTACCGCTGATCTGCCACAGACCTGTGATTCCGGGCTTCAGCATCAGGTAATAACTCACATCGGGTCCGTACCGTGCCAGTTCCTGGCGGACAACCGGACGCGGCCCCACAAGGCTCATATCGCCGCGCAACACATTCCAGAGCTGGGGAAGTTCATCAAGACTTGTTCGCCTCAGAATGCGTCCTATCGGTGTGATGCGAATATCGTTTTTAAGCTTGAAATCGCGGTTCCATTCCTCACGAGCCTGTGGATCGGTGGCCAGCAATTTTTCAAGTACCTGATCTGCGTTCCTGACCATCGAACGGAATTTCAGACACAGGAAAGTCCTCCCTCCCCGACCGATTCTCGGATGCCCGAATACGATGCTTCCCCGGTCACTCATGACAGCGATCGCGATGACAATCAGAATCGGAAACAGTACGACAAGCAGCGTGGAAGCTCCGCAGACATCGACCGTTCTCTTTAAGAAATCTCCCCACCATCCAGAGAATGAGTTTGCATTCTTCGGAACGGTGTCATTGGAGGCGGCTTGCTGCGAGGATACGTCGATGCGCGAGTCTCCTAACTTCGGATCCGTGCGAACTTGGGAATCGGACATGCAAACTCCTTTAGATGCGGGCATCATTTGACACGATGCCAGCGTGCAGCACGTACGCGGCGTCTTTCGATTTCAAATCCGATTGGTATGGAACGCGATGGCTCTTGCGATAAGCATCGCCCGCATCGCTGTGACTTCAAGACGAGGGTAGCACCCCCTTGCGCACGCCGAATACTTCAATAGCGCGCTCAGACGCCATCGTACAGTCGGATCACGACACGTTGGCAGAGATGGGGAATTGAGCTGGAATCTTGCCGAGATTGAAGAAAAATATCTCGAAGAATGTGAACATACCAGGTCAAAAAAGATACATGTCTTTCAAATCGTCAATTCGTTTGAAGAGCACTGACCATTGCAGAGTCCTAAACGTTTTGACATTTGAAACCGAGAGTGCAGACAGGCCTTTCGTCGGACATTTGATGAGCTGTCTGACGCGACGACAACAAGCTGTCACACGTTGAACCTGATGATTTGATTGCGAGCCTTGCGAGTGCAAGTTTGGTGCATTAGACGTGACTGATTACCGACTCGATCGTATGTCGGTCAAAAAAACCGTTCACTCCTTATCCGCGGAATGCGCAGCAATTCTTTTTTCGAGGTGCGCAATTTCTTCACTCCGGACCGGTTTGCCCAGTAGAAAACCCTGAGCGTGCGTGCATCCGCAGACGCGCACGAAATTCAACTGCTCCTGCGTCTCGATGCCTTCCGCCGTGGTGGGCATGCCGATCTCTCGTGCTAACGCCACAATCCCGCGAACCACGGCCGCGGATTCGCGTCGATGCACGGACTCTTTTACGAACGAACTGTCAATCTTGAGCTTGTCGAATGAGAAGCGCACGAGCGTCGACATGGTTGAGAATCCGGTGCCGAAATCGTCGAGTGCGAGACCGATTCCCAATGCCCGAAGCTTCTCGACGTTGTGCCGCGTGACGATATCGTCGCTCAACAACACCGTCTCCGTGACTTCGATATTCAGGCGCGCGGGCGGCAATCCGGTTTTCGCGAGGATCGCAGCGACCGTGGACGCGAACGATTCCTCCCGCAATTGCACCGGCGAAACATTCACGGCGACACTCACTGCATCGCGCCACGTGGCAGCTTCCGTGCACGATTGCAGCAGCGCCCATTCGCCGAGTGCGAGGATGAGGCCCGTACGCTCGGCCGTCGGAATAAATGCGGAAGGAGAGAGTTCACCGCGCGTCGGGTGTGTCCAGCGAAGCAGCGCTTCGCGGCCGGAAATCGTATCGTCGGCGAGATCGACGATCGGCTGGTACTCCATGCGCAGATCGCTGTAAGACTGCATCGCGCCTTCCAGATCGCTTCGCAGGAGGCTCAAACTTTCGTCGGATGCGTGCCTGACGGCGTCGAAGATAGAGAAGGCGCTTTTGCCGCTGCGTTTGACGGCATACAACGCGCGGTCCGCGCAGATCAGCAACTGCGGTCCTGTCTTTGCGTGCTCCGGATAGAGCGAGACGCCCACGCTCGCACCGATATGCACCAACGCTTCGCTGAGTGTGAAAGGTCGTGCGAGCGTTTTGACGATACGGTCTGCCAGCAAATGGACATCGCGGGTCAATGCCGTGCCATCGGTAATGGCGACGAACTCGTCGCCGGCGAGGCGTCCGACCAGATCTCCGGCAGGCAGTACTTCACGCAATCGAATCGCCGCTTCCTGAAGGATCTGATCGCCCGCGGCGTGACCCAGGCTGTCATTGATCGCCTTGAACCCGTCGAGGTCGATCAGTAGAACCGCGAACCGATGATTCAGCCGTAACGAGCCTGCCGCCGTGCGTTCCAGCAGAAGCTCGGTAATACGAGCGCGGTTAGGCAGGCCAGTGAGACTATCCTGGTGAGCCAGCCGATGACTGCTCTCGCGCGCCAGCAGTAATGCAACGGTGTCGCGATTGCTGCGTAATGCCACGGTAAAGAAACCCGCCGCGCAAAACGGCGCCTGAAACAGCAGCACGAGCTTGCCGGAGCCGGGAGAAAGCGCCGCCCCGCAACCCAACAGCCCGAGAATGAATGAAATCTGGAGAAGCACCAGCCGGGGTGTGCCTGCGTTGCGCCCGGCTAATCCGCCGATCACGCCCACGGCGCAAACGTTGCCGAGCAGAAAAAGTGTCTGATTTCCGCTGATATTGCACAAAAAAGTGCCATAGCCGAACAGGGCCGCCCAGAGAAGACTGGCAAACAGAAAAGCTGAAGTAGGAGTGGGCAGATTGCGGGCACTGCGCTCGCAGCACAACCAGATCAACGCGAGACGCGTTATCAGCAGCGCGACCACCGCGCCGCCCCACCACGCGTAAAGGGCCCTTGGATAAAGGTAGTACGCAGTTGCGCAGACACTGATTTCGCAGATCGACGCAAAGACAATCGACGCGGTTCGAGTGAACAGATTGGCAAGCAATATTTGCCGATTGTCGGCGCTCAGGTTCTGAGCGGAGGACACTACCCACTTGAAAAATGGAGACCTTGGTTCGCTGAAAGCCATGACCTGCGCATTTTTAATGGTTAATGGGTCGAATCGGACACGCCTCGCAATTATTACGTAAACACCCAATGTCCGTTACAACGCAATTGCGTTGGCTTATTGGACACGCTCATTGGGCATCCTCATTGGGCACCCTTATTGGACACCACTACGCCTATGCAACAGGCAATGCGGCGCCACTGCTCGTCCGAAGACGCGAGTATCCCTTACGAATTACATCGCGCCCCGGCGAGAGATGCGGTCGTTCAGACTACTTCTACAGGCACCCGTTTTGCCAAGGCGCACATCAGCTCGTACCCGATCGTCCCGGAAGCGTGAGCGACGTCATCGATTTTGACCTGTTCGCCCCACAGTTCGACCTTTGAACCGATCTGCGCATGCGGGCACGGTGTCAGATCGACAGTGAGCATATCCATCGAAACACGGCCCACTACCTGCGTCATGACGCCGTCGATCGAGATCGGTGTACCCGTCGACGCGTGACGAGGGTATCCGTCCGCATAACCGCATGCGACCACACCAATGCGCATCTCGCGGTTCGCGGCGAAGGCGCGACCGTACCCAACCGTTTCCTCCGCCAACAACGACTGCACACCGATCACTTCGCTCCTGAGTGTCATCGAGGCGCGCAAGCCCACGTCGTCGATATGGCGCGACTGGCCCGTAGGCGAACCGCCGTACAGCACGACACCTGGCCGCACCCAGTCACGATGCGCCTGGGGATGCCACAAAACGGCCGCTGAATTCGCCAGGCTCCGTTGACCCGGTATGTCTTGCGTCACCGCATCGAAACGATCCATCTGCCATGCCACGTCGCCGTCATCAGCATTCGCGAAATGGCTCATCAGCGTGATGTCCGCTATAGCCGCAATCGACCTGGCCTCCTCCCACGCGGCCCGGTACGCATCGGGTCGGAATCCGAGTCGGTTCATCCCGGAGTTCATCTTGAGATGCACCTTGACGCGCTCATGCGACGGCGACAGGCGCAACAGATCGAGTTGCTCACGGCAATGCACGGCCATGGAAAGATCGAACTGCTGGGCGATTTGCACATCGCCTGGCTTGAACACGCCCTCCAGAAGAAGGATCGGCTTGGTCCAACCCAACTCACGCACACGGACTGCTTCGTCGAGATCGAGCAGCGCGATACCGTCGGCATTCGCGAGTGCCGGGAAAATGCGGTCGATTCCGTGTCCGTATGCGTTGGCTTTGACCACGGCCCAAGCCCGCGATCGAGATGCCCGCTGCTTGACGATGGAGAGGTTGTGGCTGACTGCGGCCGGATGAATCTGAGCAACGATCGGGCGTGGCATAGGAGGCGTTGAGGGCTAGTTTGGAAAGGGAATGGATGCCCGTTGGTAAAGACTGGCGTTACGGCCTACAGGCAGCTTTTTCCGCTATCGTATCTAGCCATAACCAGTTTTTGTTACTGTATTGTTTGGATTTTTGGGTTTATCTATCGCCCCCTGTTGCCCCTCGAAATCCTCCCCGGCGGTTCTCGATGTTTGAGATCGGCGAGGCATGTTGATTTGCCGGCGCGCGGCTTTGGCCTGATTCCATCTATTACCGGCCGCTACTTGTTGAGGGCACACGTATCGCGCTATATATAGTTGGATACAACGACACAAAAGTAGATACCTCAAGGTCCATGACTCGCTCAATCAACGCCTTTCAGGCGCTCACGCTCGTATCCGCAGGGATGGGGGCGACGTTCTCAGCCCATGCTCAAGACGACGGAATTCAACTCACACCTGTCGTCATAACTGGAATATCACCCTCCTCATACCCGTCATATCAGATCGACCGAACGAAAGTTGGACCGCTCGGCGAGAAAGTGCTGCTCGATACGCCGTACTCAATTAGCGTCGTTCCCTCATCGCTCGCGGAGAATCAGCAACTGCAGAGCGTGCGCGAAGCGTTTCGCTTCATGCCGACGGTTCAGGGCGAAAATATCCGTCCGCAGACTCGAGGACTGCAAGCCGGGGTAGTCCAGAACACGCGGGTTGATGGCCTGAATATCGCGGCGACAACCGACTATCCAATCGAGCAATTCGAGCAGATTGAGGTTCTGAATGGTCTGGCCGGTGCGCTGTACGGCCCCGCCAGTCCCGCGGGCACATTCAACTATGTGCTCAAACGGCCTACCACCGAGCCATTGCGCGAGTTCACGTTCGGCTACGCCTCACGCCAGTCCTTGACTGAACATCTGGACCTCGGAGGACACTTCGGCAACGACGATCTCTTCGGGTATCGGTTGAATTTACTCAACCAGAATGGTGAGGGATATGTGGAGGGCAGTCGCCTTCGCAGACAACTTGCAAGCCTCGCGTTCGACGTTCGTTTCTCCCCGGATACGAGACTCGAGACCAATTTCAGCACGTACCACTATCTGTCGACCGGATTCCCAGGAACGTTTGCTTTAGCGCGCAACGTGCCCTTTCCCAGCGCGCCCGACCCTACACGTCCCGGCTACGGCCAATCGTGGGCTGGTGACGACAACGTCACCAACATGTTCAGCGCCACCTTGAAGCACGACTTCAACAAGGACTGGCACTTTAGCGCTGGTGTGTTGAGAGAGACGAACGACCGTGCGTCGACAGTGCCAACCAACACCATCACCAGCAAAACAGGCGCCTATACGACGACCACCGCGACAACCACGTACAGCCTGGATACGATCGTCAGCAACACGGTCGCATTGAATGGCCACACGGAGCTTGCAGGCTTGTCACACGACGTTTTCGTGTCGAACACCGGGTTCTTCTGGAATCGATACACGCCATTTCAGACAGGCGCGATTACGCTCGGCAACGCAAGCATCAACGATCCACTCTCTTTTGCAAAGCCTCCGCTGCCCGATTTCTCGAATCGATATCGGTCCGTCAACACGGTCCAGCAGTCGATTAGCGTTGGAGACACAATCGGATTCGACAAACACTGGTCAACGCTATTGGCCGCGAGTCAGAGCTGGATACACACTGAGAACTACAACAAGCAGGGCGCGACGACCAGCAAGTACAACGCGAACGGCATCAGCCCGACGGCCAGTCTGATGTTTAAGCCGCTAGACAATATGACGGCGTATCTGACGTACGCCGATAGTCTTCAACAGGGGGACAATGCCCCGGCTGGATCAGCCAATGCGGGAGAGAGCCTCGCTCCCTACCGAAGCAAGGAATGGGAACTGGGCTACAAAGTCGATGTGAGCCAAGTTACGCTCGGCGCGGCCCTTTACCGCATCGAGCGACCGTACGCGTATGTCGGCGCAAATAACGTGTTCGCCGAGCAAGGTCAACAAGTCAATCGCGGGCTTGAGCTCACCGCGACAGGCGCGGTGACAAGAGATCTCAACATCTTCACGGGGATCTCGCTTCTCGATCCCCGTCTATTCGACACTGGTTCGGCGTCTACCAGTGACAAACAGATCCTCGGGCTTTCGCGCGTCGTGTTCAATGCACTACTCGACTACTCCGTGCCGGCCGTTGCCGGTCTCGGGTTCAACATCAACATGAACTACGCAAGTCGTCGACCAGGCAACTATACGAACACGGACTATGTCGACGGCTATACCGTCTTCAATCTAGGCGCGCGCTACAGAACGAAAATTGCCGGCAAATCAGTGACGCTGCGCATTGCTATCGACAACATCACCAACCGCCAGTACTGGGCCAACATCACACCAAGTGGACAGAACGGCTACAGCGGCTCCGACAACGGCACAGGTACGCTTGGCGCCCCACGTACCGTCCGCGCTTCGCTACAAATCAATCTCTGAACAAGGACCGACATATGGTACTTCGCACTTTCCTTGCCGTCGTTCTCAGTAGCACCACGAGCATCGCCTGGGCGCAACAGGCGCCCGCCACACCGGTTGTCACCATCTATGCTGCGGGAAGCATGAGCGGTGCACTCGCCGCTATCACGCAACAATACACGAGGGAGTCTGGCCAGAAAGTCGATCTCGTTACAGGTCCAGCAGGTCTTCTACTGAACAGGATCGAGAATTCCGCCAGGGCAGACGTTTTCGTTTCCGCCAATATGGCGCATCCACAGCGCCTGACGACGGAAGGAAAGGCCGCGCCCACTGTCGTTTTTGCGAGGAATCGTGTTTGTGTTCAGGCTCGCCCGGACGTCGGCCTCACAACGGACAATCTGCTCGACAAACTGCTTGATCCGAACGTTAAGATCGGCACTTCAACACCCAAGGCGGACCCGGGCGGTGACTATGCATGGGAGTTGTTCGCGAAGGCTGACTCAGTGCACCCCGGAGCGAAGCCGATTCTGGAAGCGAAAGCACAGCAACTAGTTGGTGGCCCAGCAGCGCCGCAGGTTCCAGCGGGACAGAATCCCGTGAAATACTTTATGGCGACGCGGCGTGTCGACGTTTTCATTGGCTATTGCAGCTCTCACGAAACAAAGCCCGATTTGGACCTTGTGCAGGTCGAGCTCCCGGCCAATCTCAGCATCTCCGCCGACTATGGGATGACGGTTCTGGAACTGCCGCAGACCGCTGCCACCCGTAATGCCGCTTACCGGCTCGCCTTGTATCTGATGAGCCCTGAGGCACAGGACGTACTCACACGTTACGGGTTCACGCCGGTTGCGCGCCAATAGAATCTCCGCAAGCTGACGGGCCACGGCGTTCGCTTTTCGCCGGACGGCTCGTCAGCAGAGCGTCTTGGTTACGGTCAGCCACATCGATGTTCGTATCGCGATCGCTCGCTCCAGATCATTTCACGGCAACGTAACGAGTTGCCCAAATTCACCGTTCTGAAAAGCTCTGATGCGATCTTCGAGTTGTTCATTGGAGTTCATGACCAACGGCCCGTGCCTGGCAATCGGTTCATTCAAGGCTGAACCGGAAAGCATGACGAAGTGGCTGCCTTCGTCAGAGACAAGCCGAATCGCGACGCCGCTCTCCGTAGCGTCCTCATCCAAAGCGACACCAACTGCCTCTCCGGCCAGCAGATGTCGCACCTCGCCTCCAATCTCGATCCGCAACGTTCCTGAGACCGCATAAAACAATCCATTCCACCCGCGCATCAGCTCATGGTTGAATGCAGATGAAGGTGAAAGGAACGCATCCAGCAACGTGAATGGCTCGGGTAGTTGTGCAGAGTGAGCGGCGCTCACGCCATTGCTGCTGCCCGACACCACACGCACGCGAACACCGGTAGCCTTGAACTCCGGAATGTCACGCGGCTCCGCATGAACGGCATAGGGCGCGTTGAATTTCTTGCTGGCCGGCAGATTCACGAAGATCTGCAGCGCGTGAACATGTTGTTCCTCGCCTTCCGGCTGTTCGGTATGCACCGCTCCGCGCCCCGCGGCAAACCAGTGCAATGCGCCCGGATTGATCGGACCATGATTGCCCAGCGAATCGTAATTGACATGTGCCCCTATCGCGTCCTCGAACACGTAGGTCACCGCCGAAATTCCAGCATGCGGATGCGCGGCAAAGGTCGGACCAGTCATATGAAAATGATCGAGCATGACAACGGGATCGATCAACCCGTCGAACGATCGCTCATCGAAGCGCTTTGCCCAAAACGCTTCGCCAATGGTCACGTCGTGACCGGCAATGACATGCGACACGCGCACAAACTTGTCCATGGTGGTGTTCCGTCTTACCTTGGCATTCAGCCCCGAAGCTATCCAGGCCTGCATGTCTGGATAGCTTCGGGGTTGTTCAGACGAGGACGCAGTTCGCCCTCACCGGATCAGGTTGCTGCCTCACTTGCGCGAAGCGTTCTTGAGCTGCCACACGAGGTTGGCAAACGGCATGTCGAGATCGGCATACACCTGCTGCGCCTTCGGATCATCGTTACCCTGCAGCATTTCCACACCAGCCGTGGCGTAATCGGTCACCGGGATGCCGGCACCTGCCAGACGCTGCAGCCCAACCGTGCGCTTGGCATCGCTAAACGTACCCGATGCGTCGAGCACCACGCGGGGGTCGTAGCCCGCAGCCTTGAGCGACAGCGCCGGGAACGTGGCACACACTTCCAGAGAAACACCGGCGATCAGAATCTGTTTGCGGCCGGTCTTCTCGATCGCGGCGCGCACATTCGGATCGTCCCATGCATTGATCGAGGTGCGGCTGATCACCGGGACACCCGGAAGCGCGGCGGTCAGTTCAGGGATCGTGGGACCCCACATGCCGTCGGGCATCGTAGCGGTGACAATGACCGGGATGCCGAGCGTCTTCGCGGCTTTGGCGAGCGCCACGACGTTATGCTTGAGCTCACCGGTATCGATGTCGCGCACTCCGGTGAACAGGCCAACCTGGTGGTCGACCAGCACGAGCACCGTGTTGTCCCGCGACAGCAGCGAGTAAGGGGCGCCCGATGGAGCGACCGCGTTCGTCGCAGGCGCTGCGCTGGCCGTCTGGATGGTGCCGGCAGAAGTGGCGACGATAGCCAGGGGAAGAACAACAGCTTTCAGGAGATTAAGGATTTTCATGGTCTTGATTAACGTTGGCATTTGGGATGCGGCAACGACGTAGAACCGCCCTGCCGGACCGTCCGGTGCACATCTGCGCCGGGTTGAGATGAATCATATTTGCGCAACGACAATCGATAAATATGGTATTTCTCAACCTATCGTTTCCCACAGGAAACGATCAACACACCAACCCAACGAAAACCGGACGTCGGATGAACCCCGTATCCTCTGACCTGAACGACCTCTATCTCTTTGCTCAGGTGATCGAGCATCACGGCTTTACCGCGGCCGGAGAGGCGCTTGGCGTAAGCAAATCCCATATCTCCCGCCGGATCACCGATCTGGAAGCCAAGCTCGGCGTTCGGCTGCTTCACCGGACCTCACGCCGGCTTAGCCTGACCGACGCCGGCGAAGAGCTGTACGCCCATTGCCGGGCCATGATCGCCGAAGCGCAGGCCGGTGAGGAAGCGGTTCGGCGCCGGACCGCCGAGCCCTCTGGGCTGGTGCGGGCCAGCATGTCCGTCGCGATTACAGACATCGTGCTGGCCAGATTGCTGCCCCGTTTCATGTTGCGCTACCCGAAAGTGCGACTGGCCATCGAGGCAAGTAATCGACAGGTCGACCTTCTCGAAGAACATGTCGATGTGGTGATACGCGGCCTCGGTGTTGACGTGGAGCTTTCCAGCCTGGTCCAGGCCCCGCTGGGCACGGTGCGCTGGGGGTTAGTCGCAAGCCCCGTGTATCTGTCGGAGACCGGGACGATTGGTACGCCGGATGCGCTACCTCGCGGCGATCTGTTGATCTACGAGTCGATCAGCAGGCCGGCGACCGTATTGCGGCTGATCGGCGCGAATGGCGATGTTTCCACGCAGACGATTCAGCCCCGCCTGCAGAGCGACAACATCGCGGCGCTGAAGGAAGCCGCGTTGGCAGGAATGGGTATCGCGAGCCTGCCTCTCTATGCCTGCACGCGGGAGATCGAAATGGGAACTTTGAACCTTGTACTGCCGGAATTTCGTTCAAGGGAGGGACGATTGGCCGTGCTGTTTCCGACGCGGCGCGGAATGATGCCCGCGGTACGCGCCTTCGTCGATTTCCTGAAGGACGAATTGCCGCCGCTATTGGGTTAGTGCCAACGCGGTTCCTTCATCGTCGAAGGCGAAGGGCGAAGGCATGGTCCACAACCTCTCCATCTATCGAAGTGCGTTCAGATAGCGATTGACTTCCGTTAGGAGCGACGAGTGATACTTTTCCGGTAAGCATCGGTCGTCACTGAGGCCCATCAAATCTTCAATCCTGTCGCGGAACGAGGCGGCGATATCGGCCCGCATGGCATTGGGCAGGTGCGTCAGCACGGAAACCAGCAATTCGCCGATGACTGCGAGGCGCGCATCATGCTGAACAACCGTAATGCCATTGACCTTCGATAGCGCAGTGAGCGCGTTGAGTAACGCGCGGTCACTCTCTTTGCGGAATTGAACCGCCACGGCAAGTGGCGATTGTTCTGCCGATGCGTCGTCAGCCTGTTGCGCGTCGTCGTTCTGCATTTTGGAGTTGTTATACATAGGTTCGGGTTCAGGTCAGAAGGTTTGCCAGTCCGAGCCCGCAGTATCGACAGCGGCCATTACAGGTCTGTCGGACATAGTTGCAGGCGCAATCCTCGGCTTCGCAGGCTGTGCGCGACGCGTCGTTTGAACATTCGATGCAGGCAGTCGAGGCCTGGCCTGTGGCAGAACCACTCGCGGCTCACTATGCACAGCGCCCGCGGCCACCTCAAACACCGAGACTGCATCTTTCAGTCTGGTTGCCTGCTCCTCAAGTGACTTGGCACCGGCTGCCGCCTGCTCGACGAGCGCCGCGTTCTGTTGTGTGACTTCGTCCATCTGGCCGACTGCCTGATTCACCTGTTCAATGCCACGGCTCTGCTCTTCGGACGCTGCAGCGATCTCGCCGACAATATCGGAAACCTGCTTGATCGCCTGCTTGACCTGTCCCATGGTCGAACTGACTTCCACGGCTTGCATGGAGCCGTCCTGAATGGTTGCCACCGAGGAGCCGATCAATTCCTTGATCTCTTTCGCAGCAGCGGCAGAGCGCTGCGCCAGACTGCGAACTTCACTGGCGACGACAGCGAAACCGCGTCCCTGTTCGCCCGCACGTGCGGCCTCCACAGCCGCGTTCAACGCCAGAATGTTGGTCTGGAATGCAATGCCTTCAATGACACCGGTGATCTCCGAAATCTTGCTCGAACTCGCACTGATTTTCTCGATCGTTCCTACCATGCCTTGTACGGTCTCGTTGCCTGCGTCGGCTATGTCGGTAGCGCGCGTTGCCAGCGCATTGGCCTGGCGGGCATTGTCGGCATTCTGTTTTACCGTCTCGGTCAGCTGTGTCATGCTGGCTGCAGTTTCCTCCAGTGATGCAGCCTGTTGCCCGGTACGGGCCGCAAGGTCCGTGTTGCCGCTAGCGATTTCCCGCGACGCCACCGTGACCGATTCCGCGGATGTCTTGATCCCGTGAATCGTATCGCTCAACTGTTGATCCATTTTCTTGAGGGACGAGAGAAGTTGCCCGAACTCGTCTTGGGATTGGTTCGGGATGTCATTCCCGAGTTTCCCAGTTGCGATCCGCTCGGCAATGTTGACTGATATGTTCAACGGCACCAGGATCGCACGCAGCAAATAGATCAGGGCACCAGCAGCAAAAAGTACGGCACACGCGATCACGCCAAAAGAAATGTAGCGCGTAGTCACAACAGCAACTTGCTGTGCAGCGAAACGCGCCTGAGCCGTTGCGCGCAAATCCTGTTTCATTTTGGCGAGAATGCCGAAAACGTGATTCGCGTTGTCTTTGACTTCCAGCCTGTTCACTTCGGCACCGCCTTTCACATCCCCGGCCTCAATGCGCTCCACCTGATGCTTCATCCCGGCCTGCATTTTCTGGTAGGCGTCCTGTAGCCCCCTGACCACCTCCAGTTTTTCTCCATCGCGATGACTTGCCAGTTCGGTTATCACTTTGTCAACCTGACTAAACCGCTCTGCATTTTCCTGCTTCCATCCGGCGATTGAGGCAGGGTCCCCAATCGCGATCATCCGGAGAATGTTGATATCGGTTCTGGTAAGTAGTCCGTCGATCTCGCTAACGGACGCCGCATCAGAAAAATCCGCCCTGTACATCAATTCCAGTTCGTCCCCAGCGGCACTGAGGCGCATGAGAAAGAAGGCGCTCAAGGCGAGCGTGATGAGCACGAGGCCCGTGACAATGGCGATGAGCCGATTGCGAATGCTTAAGTTCACTGACTGTTCCTATCCGTAGCACGCGTAGCGCGAGTTGATGGTATTCCCCGCGCCAGCGGGAGCACATTGATCTCCACCAGAGCTTGCTGAAGAGCGCAACAAAACCTTCCGCTTGTTGGCGCGGGTTGTATAGGAAGTAACGGCAACGTATACGGGGTCTGAATAGCTAATCCTAGCCATGCGGGATGTGTTTTATCGCATCGGTTAGCCGCCTTAGGACGGAAACACGATAGATGACGTGTGCGGCAAATACGCTTTGTCGACACTGGTGTTGTGGCTCGCCTTAAGCACAGCGAGTCCAATGCCGGCGCGAGAATCGATCGCGAGTTTTTCAAGTATTCGGCCGACATGAATGCGCACAGTCCAGTAGCTTATCTTCAGGATGGCTGCTATCTGTTTGTCGGCCAAGCCCTTGAGCAGCAAGGGGCAAATTTCGCCTTCACGAAGAGTCAGATCAAAGTGCTGCTGAAACCATGACCCTGAACCGACCGTACGTGCCAACAGGTAAACCATGTACGCACGTCCCTTCTTGTGTTCATCGGCAGCGTACTCGACGCAAAGGTCGAAACCGTTCCATTGCGCGGCCACAGATGGGTCATACGGTATCTGGGATATCAGACGGCACAATGCCTCCCTTTCAGCCGGTTGCAGACCAGCCAGAAGCTTATGAGCCTTGTGATTGGGTTTCGGCTTTTCTGATTTCTGAACCAGGAAGCTAGCGTAATTTTCTACGGCGGTATCCGTCTGGGTGTTGGTGCGCGCCATGTGGCGCAATTGGTATTCGTTGATCAGGTAGGGACGCAGCATATTGAGCAAAGAGACTTCGCGCTCGCCGAAGCGCTTTTTCTGGTTGCTAGTCCAAAACCGATAGTTAAACTGAATCTGCCCGGCGTCGTGTGGGTACAGGTCAACGCCGGAGTACACCCGGTAACGTAAAAGAAAATCACTGAAATATTCCGTGTTACGGAACGTTCGACGATCGATCAAACTGTCGCTTGGAACCGCGTCTTCGCGTCCAATTAACAAGGGGGAAATTGGATCAAGAAACTGAAAATGCTGTTCGTATTCCACAGCCATGTGAGCGTCGCGGCCCCAGTGAGTGGCCTGTTCGAATTGGCCATTATGGCGACTCCAAACGGCGTGTCCGATGAAATCTGCGTGGAATAGAGACGCGAGTTTCTGAATGACGTCTGGGCGATCGATAAGATTCTCGCGCGAAGGCCTGCCGAGTAGTTCGACCAACTCAAGTACAAGACGAAGATCTTCAGCAGTAAAGTGCATCGTATGTAGAACGAGTGATTGATAACTCACCGATGGGACAGTATCCACATGGTCCCAGGCAGGAGAACGATCGGCGCTCACCGGCTTAAGCTGGTGAGCCACCCCGTTCGGGGACCGAGATGGCTTCAAGTAACAGGCGCGATTGATGTTCAACACGCTGAGCCGCTGCGGCACTTTCTTCCACCAATGCGGCGTTTTGCTGTGTGGTGAAGCGCAAAGACCTGGGCGAAGTAGTTTTAGCTTAAGTTCGTTGCCCGACCGGCTGTCACGCCGGCGAACGCGCCATTGCAGCAATCTCAACCTGACTGTGCGTCAGCGTGGACAGCACCGTGTGATCAAGAAAGCGGAACGAGCAAAGTATCTGCGAAGTGGAGGCAAGCCTCTCGATCTCTTCAGGCGAGAGCGCCAGCAGAACATCGGCCACCTCCGACGACACGCCAAGACTGCTCATGCCCGAGGCTTTATCTTCCACAAGCAGGCGCCGGGTCAGGAGAAGATAGGCGAGATTTATATCGTGTATCAGGCGGTGCGTGTCGTGTTCCATTTCAGCTCCCCCGCGAAACCGACCGGATCGCCCCTGCTGTGAAGGCACCGCGCAGCGCACAGACGCAACAAACGTCGCCGTGTGTAGATGCTAGATCGGCGGCGGGTGCTGCGCAGTCAGGACTCGTGGAAATTTCGCTAGGTCGATGCGGAATCTTGCGTAGGGAACTCCCTACATGCACTGCGCGGCCCTAGCGCAAATCCAAATCCTGACCGATCAGACAGTTTTGGCATGGTTCCTGCATTTACTCGCGGCCTGCATGGGTATTGGCGTTTAAAGCTGACTGACCGGTCAACATTGGGGCGTCAGTGCACGCAGAACATGCGGCCTGCAGTTTAGCGGTGCTCCTGCCAAAGTTTGGAGAGATTCACACAGCAGTGGCTCATCGAAAATATTAACGACAGTAAGGATTCGATCCGATGATTAACATTAGGTATCCAAAGGAAATAAACGGAAAGAAATGGATGACTCGCGCAAAGCGCTGTGGCGCGCTTGCGACCTGGATCGGAATGGCGATGTCGGTCAGCCTGCTGGCCGCGCAAACGGCTTGGGCCGACGGATCCACCGACTCGACGCTTGCGGAAAGCGGTGCAGTCGTGACTGATCCGACGCCACGAACCGCGGCTTCTCCTTATGTGTCGAGCTGGTTTCACCAGAGTTTGGGCGTGATTGGCTCGAAGGACATCCGCTTCGGTCCGTATAAGACCAACGACGTGTACCTGGAGTACGAATACTTCGGCCGCAAGGGTCCGTTCGATTTGTACGGGTACGTGGATGCGCCGAAGGTCTTCGGCGTGGGCAGCAAGCATGACTCCGGCGTGTGGGATAGAGGGTCCCCTCTCTTCACCGAGCAGGAGCCGCGCGTATCGATCGACGACGTCGTCGGCAAGCATCTTGGCTTTGGTCCATTCAAGGAATGGTATCTGGCGTTCGATTGGATCTATGACCAGGGCTATAACATCGGCGGCCGCCAGAACACCCTGTATAGCGGCATCGGCACGGATATCGACACGCACACACCATTGATTCTGTCTGCCAATTTGTATGTGAAGCGCCAATGGGAGAACTACGGTGCGGCGAACGAGAACTCGTGGGATGGCTATCGCGCCCAGATGAAATACATCTATCCGCTTGGCACGTTCCACGGCGGCAATCTGACCTACGTCGGTTTCTTCAACTACGACTTCGGCTCGCGACTGCGCGAAAAGACGGGTGACGATAGCCGGACCGATACGGCCTTCGTCGCAACAAACGTGCTGATCTACTCGTTTACGCACTGGCGCTTCTGGACCGCGGCTCGCTACTTCCACAACGGCGGCCAATGGGCCGGTGGAGACCTCAACTTTGGCGATGGTCCGTTCGCAAACCGTTCGACCGGTTGGGGCTATTACGCCAGCGTCGGTTACCAGTTCTGATCTCATAGACAACGCAATTCAGATCAAGCCTCACAAACAATCAGGGACACCGATTTAATGTTAAAGCAAAATTTTTGGCGAATGCTTGCAGGATTGGGGCTCGCGATTTCGCTGGTGACCAACGCCCATTCCGCGGGTGATACTGCACAACGCCCGCGGCCTGTGAAGGTCCTCATCATCAGCATGTTCGGGCCGGAAGGCAAAGTGTGGTTGGACCATCTGGGTCCGATGGAACACGTCAAGGTACCGGGTCTGTCCGCGGACTACCCCGACGTCCAGTGCAACCACGACAGCGTGTGTGTCCTGACGACCGGTATGGGCCACACGAACGCGGCGGCCTCAATGGCCGCGCTGGTGTATTCGAGAAAATTCGATTTACGCAAGACGTACTTCCTCGTATCGGGCATCGCCGGCATCGACCCGGCGCAGGGAACGCTTGGCTCAACTGCCTGGGCGCGCTATCTGGTGGATTTCGGCATCCAGTGGGAACTGGATGCGCGTGAGATTCCGGCTGGATGGAAGTCCGGCTATCTCGGCATCAACACAAAGAGCGAAAACGAAAAACCGCCGCTGGATTACCGCACCGAAGTGTTTCAACTAAACGAGGCGCTGCTGCAAAAGGCCTACGCTCTTTCGCGCGACGTGACACTGACCGACAGCCCGCAGGCCGTCGCCTATCGCGCGAAGTATCAGAGCGCGCCGGCCAATCAGCGTCCGACCGTCATCCAGTGTGACACTCTCGCAGGCGATACGTGGTTCTCGGGCAATGCTTTAGGGCAGCGCGCCCGTGACTGGACCAGGCTTCTGACCGACGGCAAGGGCGTGTACTGCACGACGCAGCAGGAAGACAACGCGACCTTCGAGGTCGTCAAGCGTGCCCAGGCGGCAGGCCTCGCCGATACGCAGCGCGTGGCGGTGTTGCGCGCCGGTTCGGATTTCGATCGCCCGCCACAGGGCGGCTCGAACATCGACAACCTGCTCGATTATCAGAATCAGGGCGGCTTTGTCCCGGCGCTCAACAACCTCTATCTGACCGGCTCGCCGCTCGTGGCGGCGATCGTCAGGGACTGGAAGCACTGGAAAGACGGCGTACCGGCCAATTAAACACACCGTGTTGATTCTCACGACCGGTGGAAAAGATGTCCGCTTCCGGTCGTGCCGTCCGCCTCAATCCGGGGCGTTTTTTTCTAACTTCAAAGGGGAACTACGTGGATATCGTGCGCAGCGTTTGCGGCATGTTGATACTGCTGTTGATTGCCTATTTGCTATCGAACAACCGTGGCGCGGTCCGGCCCCGGACCCTTTTCGCCGCGCTTGCGACACAGTTGGCAATCGGTGCGCTCGTGCTGTTCGTCCCATTCGGGCGTAGCGCGCTCGCAGTCGTTGCCACCGCGGTCAACCGTGTGCTCGAAATGGGCAACCATGGGGTGTCGTTTATCTTCGGGGGGCTGGTCGACAGCAAGATGTTTGAGCTCTTCGGCGCGGGCGGTTTTGTGTTCGGCCTGCGTGTGCTGCCTATGATCGTCTTCGTGACCGCACTGATCGCGGTACTCTATTACGTCGGGATCATGAAGTGGATCGTCACCATCGTCGGTATGGCGCTGGAAAAATTGCTGGCGGTGAGCCGCATTGAGGCGTGCTCGGCAGTCGCAACCATCTTCCTCGGTCAAAGCGAAATGCCGGCGCTCGTGAAACCGTTCGTGCGGCAAATGACCAGTGCAGAGATCTTTGCCGTGATGTCGAGCGGGATGGCGTCGGTAGCAGGGTCCGTGCTTGCTGCCTATGCCGGCCTTGGCGTAAAAATGGAGTATCTGCTGGCCGCATCGTTCATGGCCGTGCCGGGCGGCCTGCTGTTCGGCAAGCTGCTGTATCCGACTGTCGAGCCAACCCAGATGAATATCGACGGGCTGGATTTCGACGAGAAGGGTTCAGCCAATGTCATCGACGCGGCAGCCTCGGGCGCGATGATCGGACTGAAGATCGCCATCAACGTCGGTGCGATGCTGATTGCCTTCATCGGTCTCATTGCGCTCGTCAATACGGGCGTAGGCGGCATTGCCGCATTGTTCGGCTTTGCGAACGTCACGCTGCAGGGTCTGCTGGGCGGCTTGTTGGCTCCGCTTGCCTGGATGATCGGCGTGCCGTGGCACGATGCGTCGCTAGCCGGCAACTTCATCGGCGAGAAGCTGATTCTCAACGAGTTCGTCGCCTATGGGGATTTGTCGCCGTACCTGAAGGACACCGCGCAGGTCGCCGCGGCGGGATTGCAGGTTCTTGATCCCAAGACGATTGCGATCGTATCGTTTGCGCTATGCGGTTTCGCGAATTTTTCGTCGATCGCCATTCTGGCCGGCGGATTCAATGCCGTGGCGCCGCAGCGCCGCTCGGAGGTGGCGCGCCACGGTCTGCGCGCGCTGGCGGCCAGCACGCTGTCGAATCTGATGAGCGCGGCGATTGCCGGTCTCTTCTTTTCCTTGCATTGATATTGAAGGAGTCGTCATGTTCCTGCCCCAGGAATTTATTCGCAAGAAACGTGACCGGCAGCCACTCGATCGAGACGAAATTGCAGCGTTTGTCCGCGGCGTGGTGGATGGCAGCGTCACCGAGGGGCAGGTGTCAGCATTCGCAATGGCGGTGTATTTCAACGACATGAGCGTCGACGAACGCGTCGCGTTCACCCTTGCGCAACGCGACTCGGGTCAGGTGCTCGATTGGCATGCGTTGGACCTGAATGGACCGATCGTCGACAAACACTCGACAGGTGGCGTCGGCGATCTGACCTCGTTGTTGATCGGTCCGATGGTTGCCGCTTGTGGGGCTTATGTGCCGATGATTTCGGGGCGCGGGCTCGGACATACGGGCGGCACACTCGACAAGCTGAATTCGATCCCGGGCTATAACGTGACGCCCGATACGAACGAATTTCAGCGCGCAGTACGCGACGTCGGCGTGGCGATCATCGGCCAGACTGCGCAGCTCGTGCCCGCCGACAGACGCATCTATGCGATCCGGGGCATCACCGCGACGATCGAATCCGTCGCGATGATCACTGCTTCGATTCTGTCAAAGAAGCTTGCAGCGGGGCTTGAAGGTCTGGTGATGGACGTCAAGGTGGGCTCGGGCGCGTTTATGCCGACTCCGGAAAAATCGTTCGAACTCGCGAGGAGCATCGTCGACGTCGGCAACGGCGCCGGCATGAAGACCACGGCGCTGCTGACCGACATGAACCAGTCGCTTGCGCCGTGCGCGGGCAACGCGCTGGAAGTTGCGTGCGCAATCGATTATTTGACAGGCAAGTCGCGTCAAGTTCGTCTGCACGAGGTCACAATGGCGCTCGCCGCGCAGATGCTGATCAACGGCGGAATCGCTACGGACGACCTGCAGGCGCGAGTCAAGTTACAGGCGGCGCTCGACTCCGGTGCGGCCGCGGAGCGCTTCGCGAAAATGGTGGCGGCGCTGGGCGGCCCCATCGACTTGATCGAGGCGCCTGCGCGTTATCTGGCCAAAGCGCAAATCAGGGTTCCGGTCGTTTCACCTGTGAAGGGACAGGTAGAGCGGATCGACTGCCGCGCGCTCGGCGTCGCAGTCGTAGAACTGGGTGGAGGCAGGGTGCGGGCGGAAGACTCAATCGACTACGCTGTCGGCCTATCGGAACTCGTGCCGCTTGGACAATGCGTGGACGTTGGGCAGCCACTTGGCTTCGTGCACGCACGCAGCGCCCGGGAAGCGGTGCATGCGGCGGCCGAGGTGCAGCGCGCATACACGCTTTCCGCGGCAGGCGAAGCGCTACCGTCGATCATCTATCGAATCGTTCAGTAGATGCGGCCGCCGAATCAAGACCAATATGTCCTATGGCGCCGCCGCTTTTGTTCTATCCGCAGATTTTTGACTTTGATGTACTGACGATCAATCTCATTGGTTGGCGAGGCATGCATTATGAGTCTTACAAAGGCTGCCTTCGTCCTTCTTGGCTTCATCTGGGGATCGAACTTTATCTACATGAAGTGGGCGGTGACCCTGATCAGCCCAATGCAGATCGCGTTTTTACGGGTACTCTTCGGCTTCCTGCCACTGGCGCTTGCCGCCTGGCATCAGGGAGTGATCAACCGTAGCCAGGTGCGTCATCTGCCTCACTTTTTCGTCATGGCCTCTGTGGCGACAGCTTTCTACTATGTTGCCATCGTAAAGGGCACTGCGCTGCTTCCCTCCGGCACCGCAGGTGTTTTGGGCGGCTCTATTGCTATATTCACCGCTATCTTCTCACGATTGCTCCTGCGAACCGAGAAGGTGAACGGGTTGATGGTGGTGGGCGTGGTTCTGGGATTTGCGGGCATCGTTCTGATTGCACGGCCTTGGGAAAGTGCAGACAACCCCATCGATCTTGCCGGCGTTTTCTGGATGTTGGCAGGTGCGATCACTCTCGGGCTGTCGTATGTTTACGTCCGCCGCTTTCTGTCGCCATTCAACCTCCCGCCCTTGGCGTTGGTCACGTGGCAGATAGGGCTGGCCCTGCTTATACTGACCTTGCTCACAGACTTCACCGGGATGCAGCACATACTGCGGGATTGGCGCGCGGCCGCCGGTGTCGTGGTCGGACTTGGTATCCTGGGAACCGGAATTGCCTTTCTGATCTACTACTTCCTGCTGCAGGAACTCGGCGCAGTTGCCGCTTCGGGCTCAACCTACATTACACCTACCGTTGCGCTTCTGATCGGTTGGGTCGCCGGGGAAAAGGTTGGCGCATTGGAAGTGATCGCCGTCGCCCTGATTCTCGCCAGTATCGCAATGTTGCAGATTGGACGGCAACGAGCATAGGAGCCCTCCCACAATTTACTTGACATCTAAACTATCGACGCCTAAATTACCCTCCAGAGCAAGGTCCACATGGAGAGTCAACATGCGCATCGTATGTATCGGCGGCGGCCCGGCCGGCTTGTATTTCGGCCTGTTAATGAAGGGCCGGAACCCGGCGTATGACGTCACGGTGGTCGAGCGCAACCGGCCCTATGACACCTTCGGCTGGGGCGTCGTATTCTCCGACCAGACACTCGGCAACCTGCGCGCCGCCGACGCCCCCAGCGCGGACGCGATTCTCGACGCCTTCAACCACTGGGACGACATCGAGATCAATTTCCGCGGCAGGCAGGTTCGCTCGTCAGGCCACGGCTTCTGCGGCATCGGCCGCAAACGTCTGCTGAATATCCTCCAGGCGCGCTGCGAAGAATTGGGCGTCAAGCTGGTTTTCGAAACCCAGGTCACGGACGACACCGTCTACGAAGCCGACCTGATCATCGCCTGTGACGGCGCCAACAGCGCTGTCCGTCAGAAGTACACCGCCACCTACAAGCCCGCGATCGACATGCGCGATTGCCGCTTCGTCTGGCTCGGCACCAAAAAGCTCTTCGACGCCTTCACGTTCGCTTTCGAAGAAACCGAGTTCGGCTGGTTCCAGGCGCATGCCTACCGTTTCGACGATCGAACTTCGACGTTCATTGTGGAAACACCGGAGCGCGTATGGCGCGCCGCCGGCCTCGATGAAATGAGCAAGGAAGACAGCATCGCGTTCTGCGAGAAGCTGTTCGCCAAGTATCTGGACGGCAACCCATTGCTGTCGAACGCCGCGCATTTGCGCGGATCGTCGCAATGGATTCGCTTCCCGCGCGTCGTCAACGAGGAATGGGTACATTGGCGCGGCAACGCCGATGGCACCGAAACGCCGATCGTACTGATGGGCGACGCGGCACACACCGCGCACTTCTCGATCGGCTCGGGCACCAAGCTCGCGCTCGAAGATTCGATCGAACTCGCCAACAGCATCGGCGCGCATCCGGGAGATTTGCCCGCTGCGTTGCAGCACTACACGGACGTCCGCAGTATCGACGTATTGCGTATTCAAAACGCCGCGCGCAATTCGACGGAGTGGTTCGAGCATGTCGATCGCTACACTTCGTTCGAGCCGGAACAGTTCGCCTATTCGCTGCTCACACGCTCGCAACGCATTTCGCACGAGAATCTGCGGGAGCGTGACGCAACCTATCTCTCGACGTTCGAAGACTGGCTGGCACACCGCTCAGGTATTGACCGCACGCCTGAAAAACACTCCGTTCCGCCGATGTTCACGCCTTTCACCTTGCGTGGCGTCACCCTGAAAAACCGCGTAGTCGTCTCGCCGATGGCGCAATACTCCGCCGTCGACGGCATCGCCGGTGACTATCACCTGATGCATCTCGGTGCGCGCGCCATGGGCGGCGCCGGTTTAGTCATGACGGAAATGACCTGCGTGTCGCCCGAAGCGCGCATCACGCCCGCTTGTCCCGGCATGTACGCGCCCGAGCATCTCACGGCGTGGAAGCGCATCGTGGATCTCGTGCATGCTCAGTCGGACGCGAAGATCGGCATTCAGCTAGGACACTCCGGCGCAAAAGGCTCGACGCGCGTGGCGTGGGAAGGCATCGACCAGCCGCTTGACGAAGGCAACTGGCCGCTCGTGTCCGCTTCGCCGCAGCAATATTTAAGCGGCGTCAGTCAGACCTCGCATGAAGCCACACGAGACGAACTTAAAGAAATCGAAGCGCAGTTCGTACGCGCCACGCAGATGTCCGCCGAGGCAGGCTTCGATTGGCTCGAACTGCACTGCGCGCACGGCTATTTCCTCTCGAGCTTCCTGTCGCCGCTGACCAACCATCGCACGGACGAATATGGCGGCTCACTTGAAAACCGTCTGCGCTACCCGTTGCAGATCTTCAAGGCGATCCGCGCTGTCTGGCCGCAAGATAAGCCGATTTCCGTGCGTATTTCCGCTAACGATTGGGTTGAAGGCGGCACGACGCCCGACGACGCCGTGCAAATCGCCCGTGCCTTCAAAGCCGCAGGCGCCGACATGATCGACGTCTCGTCGGGCCAGGTCAGCAAGCAGGAAAAGCCCGTGTTTGGCCGCATGTTCCAGACACCATTCGCCGACCGCGTGCGCAACGAAGCCGGCATAGCAACCATTGCCGTCGGTGCGATCTCGGAAGCGGACCACGTGAACAGCATCATTGCGGCAGGCCGTGCCGATCTCTGTGCAATCGCGCGACCGCATCTGGCCAATCCGTCGTGGACGTTGAATGAAGCCGCAAAAATCGGCTATCTGGACGTGACCTGGCCGAAGCCATACACGGCAGCGAAGTCGCAACTCGAACGCAATCTCGAACGTGAACGTGCACAGGCTGCGGCAAACGCAGGGTTGTCGCCGCAAGAACGCGCACAACGCGCTGAAGGAACCACGTGAATACGCCCAACACGACCCTCGCAGGACAGCACGCTGTCGTCACGGGCGGCGGCAGTGGCATCGGTGCGGCAGTGGCCGAAGCGCTGCTGCGCGCCGGCGCTCGCGTCACCTTGATGGGCCGCAGCGCACAACGTCTCGATGCGCAGCGGGAAAGTTTCAACGGACTCGGCGAGGTCGCCTGCATCAGCGTCGACGTCACGAGCGAAGCATCGGTCGAGAAAGCATTCGCACAAGCCGGCGCAATCGACATTCTCGTCAACAACGCCGGCCAGGCGCAAGCCGCGCCCTTCGCTCACACCGACATGGCGCTCTGGCAGCGCATGCTCGACGTGAACCTCACCGGTGTCTTCCTCGGCACGCGCGCCGTATTGCCCGGCATGCTCGAGCGCGGCCAAGGCCGCATCGTCAATGTCGCGAGCACGGCGGGACAGATCGGCTACGCCTATGTCGCCGCTTACTGCGCCGCGAAACATGGCGTGATCGGCCTGACGCGCTCACTCGCACTGGAAGTCGCGACGAAAGGCGTCACCGTCAACGCCGTATGCCCCGGCTACACGGAAACCGAACTGCTGCACGCATCGCTCGAACAGATCACCAGCAAGACCTCGCGCACCGAACAGCAGGCGCGCGAAACCCTGCTTCGCACGAATCCGCAGCGTCGTTTCGTGAGCCCGGAGCAGGTCGCCAATGCCGTGCTTTGGCTCTGCCAACCCGGCTCGGACGCGATCACGGGGCAATCCATTTCCATCTCCGGTGGAGAAGTAATGTGACCAAGTTATCGAACCTCAAAAAGACTACGGCTGCTGAAACCAAGCCGCCGCGCAAAGGCGTTGCCAAACCAGCGGAGAACGTCGTGGATCTGGAAATGAGTACCGGCGCCGATAGTCACATGGGCCTGCGTTTGTGGTTGCGCATGCTGACCACGACCAATCTCGTGCAAGCCGAACTGCGCAAGCGCCTGCGCAACGAATTCGACACCACGTTGCCGCGTTTCGATTTGATGGCGCAACTCGAACGTCATCCGGAAGGCCTGAAGATGACCGAACTGTCGCGCCGTTTGATGGTGACGGGCGGCAACGTGACCGGCATCACCGATCAGCTTGAAAAAGAAGGTCTGGTTTCGCGCGGCACCGATCCCAACGATCGCCGTTCGATCAGCGTGTGCCTCACACCCGCCGGCCGCAAGGCGTTCGACAAGATGGCCATCGCGCATGAGCAATGGGTTGTCGAACTGTTCGGTGGCCTGAGCCTCGACGAAAAGTCGCGGACCCATCAGCGCCTCGGCAAACTCAAACAACATCTGCTCGACAGTCTGAAAGACTGATCCGCACCGAATCCAGCTATGCATGTGACCAGAGTAAGACGTCAAAGCGCCAACTCTGGTCGACAGGAGATACTCATGACACGATCCAACGCCGACGCCCTACTGGCCGGCAACCGCCTGACGCTCGCCGGTTACGAGGCGCGGCACTTCGGCTGGTCGGTCGCCGACAAGGTCGCGACGATCACGCTGAATCGCCCCGAACGCAAGAACCCGCTGACGTTCGAATCGTATGCGGAGTTGCGCGATCTGTTCCGGCAACTCACCTACGCGACCGACGTGAAGGCCGTCGTGATTCACGGTGCAGGCGAGAACTTCTGCTCCGGTGGCGACGTGCACGACATCATCGCGCCGCTGATCGATCTGCCGATGCCGGAACTGCTGCTGTTCACGCGCATGACCGGCGATCTGGTCAAAGCGATGCGCCACTGCCCGCAACCCATCATCGCCGCAGTCGACGGCGTGTGCGCGGGCGCAGGTGCAATTCTCGCGATGTCGTCCGACATGCGGCTCGGCACCGCGCGCAGCAAGCTCGCGTTTCTGTTCTCGCGCGTCGGCCTCGCCGGTTGCGATATGGGTGCTTGCGCGATCCTGCCGCGCATCATCGGCCAGGGACGCGCCGCCGAATTGCTGTTCACCGGTCGCTCCGCAAGTGGTGATGAGGGCCACGCATGGGGTTTCTACAACCGCCTGTGCGAACCGGCAGCGCTCATCGCAGACGCACAGAAGCTCGCCGCTGATCTCGTCGCCGGTCCGACCTTCGCGCACGGCATCACGAAGAAGATGCTGCACCAGGAATGGAGCATGAGCATCGACGAAGCGATCGAATCGGAAGCGCAAGCACAGGCAATCTGCATGAGCACACGCGATTTCGAACGTGCGTATAGCGCGTTTGCCGCGAAGTCGCGCCCAGTCTTCGAGGGAGATTGAATTGAGCCCTAACAGCGATCTGGATCTGCACAGCGCACTCGCCTGGCCGTTTTTCGAACCACGTCATCGCGAACTGGCCGCGGGTATCGAAGCATGGTGCCGCGCGAATCTCTCGCACGTAGAACATGACGACGTCGATGCAACCTGCCGCCGTCTGGTCCGCGAACTCGGTGCAGCGGGCTGGTTGAAATACGGTGTCGGCGGCGTTGCCTATGGCGGGAATGGCGACACAATCGACACACGCGCCGTGTGCCTGCTGCGTGAGACGCTCGCCAAGCATTCCGGTCTCGCGGATTTCGCTTTAGCGATGCAAGGACTCGGCTCAGGCGCGATCTCGCTCGGCGGCACGCATGAGCAAAAGACACGGTATTTGCCGCGCGTGGCGAACGGCACGGCTATCGCCGCCTTCGCTTTGTCGGAGCCGGAAGCGGGATCGGACGTCGCTGCGATGTCCCTCTCAGCACGCGAAGACGGCGACTTCTACGTACTCGACGGCGACAAGACGTGGATCTCGAACGGCGGTATCGCCGATTTCTACGTCGTGTTCGCCCGAACCGGCGAAGCGCCAGGCGCACGCGGCATCACCGCGTTCATTGTCGATGCCGACACGCCGGGCCTGGAAATCGCCGAACGCATCGACGTGATCGCGCCGCATCCGCTAGCGCGTTTGCACTTTGCCGGCGCACGCGTGCCGCGCAGCCAGATGCTCGGCGCGCCCGGCGAAGGTTTCAAACTTGCGATGCGCACGCTGGATATTTTCCGTACGTCGGTGGCGGCAGCGTCGTTGGGCTTCGCGCGTCATGCAATGGCTGAAGGCCTCTCACGCGCGTCGTCGCGCAAGATGTTCGGACAGACGCTCGGCGATTTTCAGTTGACGCAGGCGAAGCTCGCACAGATGGCATTGACGATCGACAGCAGCGCATTGCTGGTCTATCGCGCGGCCTGGCTGCGCGATCAGGGCGAACAGGTCACGCGTGAAGCCGCAATGGCCAAGTGGCACGCAAGCGAAGGCGCGCAACAGGTGATCGACGCCGCCGTGCAACTCTACGGCGGCATGGGCGTGCAAAGCGGCACCGCCGTCGAGATGCTGTACCGCGAAATTCGTGCGTTGCGGATCTATGAAGGCGCGACTGAAGTGCAACAGCTGATTGTCGGCCGTGACCTTCTGAAGGCGCATGCCGCGGAAGTCATCAAGGACGCAGCGAAATGAACACGACTTTCGAACGACCTGTCCGCATCCGCTTCCAGCACTGCGATCCGGCCGGCATCGTGTTCTTTCCGCAGTATCTGGTGATGACCAACGCGTTGGTCGAAGACTGGTTCAACGAAGGCATGCAGATCGACTACGCGCAAATGATCGCGCAACGCCGGGTCGGTTTGCCGATCGTCAAGCTCGATTGCGAGTTTTCGCGGCCGAGCCAGATGGGCGAAACGATCACGCTGTCACTCAGCGTCACGAAGGTCGGGCGTCGCTCGATCAGTATCGAGATCGTCGGCCGGCACGGCGACGAAATCCGCTTCAGCGCGAAACAGGTGCTGGTGACGACATCGCTCGATCGCGGCACATCCATTGACATTCCCGCAGACATCGCGAGCGCGCTCGCGGCGTTTGTCCCACAGCCTGAATCCATCGAGGCGCATCGCTCATGAAAAAAGCTCTCCTTCCCGCCGGTTGGATCAAGCCGCGCGGTTACGCGAACGGCGTTGCAGCAACCGGCACGCAAGTGTTCATCGCCGGCCAGATCGGCTGGGACGAACAGGCGCAGTTTCAGACCACCGACTTCGCACAGCAGGCGATTCAGGCGCTCAAGAACATCCTCGCCGTCCTGCACGAAGCGGGCGGCAAGCCTGAGCATCTGGTCCGGCTGACGTGGTACGTCACGGACAAACGCGAATACCTCGCCTCGTTGAAAGATATCGGCCGTGCGTTTCGCGAGCTGATCGGCGACTACGACATCGCGATGAGCGCGATACAGGTCGTCGCACTGATCGAAGACGAAGCCAAGGTCGAGATCGAAGCCACGGCCGTGATCCCCCAGTAAGCACCCGAAACACGTAACACGCAACCCAGCCCCCAAGCCAACCGAAGCGCATTCAGCCGGCTCAACGCCCGGGAGACCATGATGGAACCGTCAGCACACGTCGATACCTTCGCGCGCGACAATCTTCCGCCGCAGGATCAATGGCCTGTCTTTCTGCTCGACAACCCGGACGTGGCTTACCCGGCGCGCTTCAATTGCGCGACCGAATTGCTCGACAGAACGATCGAAGCGGGACATCGCGACCGTCCGGCGATCTGGTCGGACGTGGATGGCAAACCGCAGGCGACCACTTATGGCGAGTTGCTGGCTTTGGTGAATCGCAGCGCGCATGTGCTGGTCGATGAAATGGGTTTGCATCCAGGCAACCGCGTGCTGCTGCGCGGACCGAACACCTTGCACATGGCGGTGACGGCGCTCGCCGCGCTGAAGGCCGGCCTCATCGTGGTGCCGACCATGCCGCTGCTGCGTGCGAAAGAACTCAAGCAGATCATCGAGAAGGCGCAAGTCAGCGCCGCGCTTTGCGACGCGCGCCTGACGGCTGAACTCGCGCGCTGCAACGATCCCAAGGACGAGTTCTACTGCGCAGGTCTGAAACAAACGCGCCTGTTTCACGATGATTCCGCCGATTCGCTCGACACCCTCGCGATCAACAAACCGGATCACTTCACTGCCTGCGACACCGCTGCTGACGACGTCTGCCTGATCGCCTTCACCAGCGGCACGACGGGCGCGGCGAAGGGCTGCATGCACTTTCATCGCGACGTCCTGGCGATGTGCGATCTGTTTCCGCGTCATGTACTAAAACCTTCGTCGAGCGATGTATTTTGCGGCACGCCGCCGCTCGCTTTCACATTCGGCCTCGGTGGCTTGCTGTGCTTTCCGCTGCGAGTGGGTGCGTCGACGGTGCTGATCGAGAAGCTCACGCCCGAGACCTTGCTGCAAACCGTCGAGCGTTTTCACGCGACGATCATGTTCACCGCGCCGACGTTCTATCGGCAGATGGCTCCGCTCGTTGCGCATCACGACATTTCGACCTTGAAGAAAACGGTCTCGGCGGGAGAGGCGTTGCCGGATTCGACGCGCCGCCTGTGGCACGAAGCAAGCGGCATTGAGATGATCGACGGGATTGGCGGCACGGAGCTGATCCATATTTTCATCTCGGCGCAAGGCGACACGATCCGCCCGCATGCCATCGGCCGCGCGGTGCCGGGTTACGTCGTGCAGGCCGTGGACGACGCCATGCAACCGGTCCCGGCTGGCACAATCGGCAAACTCGCGGTGCGCGGGCCGACGGGCTGCCGCTATCTCGCCGACGAGCGGCAAGCGAAGTTCGTTCGCGACGGCTGGAATCTTCCCGGCGACTCGGTTTATCTCGACGAAGACGGCTACGTGTTCTACCAGGCCCGCGCCGACGACATGATCGTCTCCGCCGGCTACAACATCTCCGGCCCGGAAGTGGAAAGCGTGTTGATGCAACACGAGGCGGTGGCCGAATGCGGGGTGATCGGCGTACCCGACGAGACGCGCGGACAGATCGTCAAGGCCTTCGTGGTGCTGAACCCAGGTTATACGCCTGACGACAAAATGGTCGCGCAACTGCAGGATTTCGTGAAAAATAGCGTGGCGCCGTATAAATACCCACGCGTCATCGCTTTCATCGGGGCGCTGCCGCGCACCGAAACCGGCAAGATCAAACGCTTCGAATTGCGCACGCTCGGGTAGCCCCTCATGTAGTCCCACTTTCCCGTTGGAGACACACCGCATGGCCGCCTCTTTCATCGAAGTCGTCGCCCAGGATGGCGGCCGTTTCAACGCCTACGTCGCGCGTCCAGCGCAAGGCTCGGGCCCGGGGCTCGTCCTCCTGCAGGAAATCTTCGGCATCAACGACACGATGAAGTCGATGGCCGACCGGTTCGCAGAAGAAGGTTATGTGGTGCTGGTGCCGGATCTGTTCTGGCGGAACAAGCCGGGCATTTCGCTCGGCTATGGCGAGGCCGATATGAAGCAGGCGCTCGACTATCTCGGGCGCTTCGACGTCGATCTCGCCATCGACGATATCGCGGCAACGGTCGCGACATTGCGCACGTTGCCCGAGCAGGCCGGCAAGGTGGGCACAGTCGGCTACTGTCTCGGCGGCAAACTCGCATTCCTGAGCGCGGCACGCACCGACGTGGACTGTGCGGTCAGCTACTACGGCGTCGGACTCGAAGCTTATCTGGATGAAGTGCCTGCCGTGCGCTGCCCAATGGTGTTTCACTTCCCCGAGAACGACGCGCACTGTCCGCCCGAAACGCGCGAGCGAATCAGCGCCGCATTGCGCACGCGCCCGCAGATCGAGCAATACGTGTACCCCGATTGCGATCATGCATTTGCCGCACCATCGCGTCCGCAGTACGACAAACCCGCCGCGATGATGGCCTATTCGCGCACGCTCGCCCTGCTCCGCAAAGTGCTGGGTCCGGTCTACGATCTGAACGCGTTGTGGGAAGCGCATTGCTATTACGAGTTCGCCACGCGCGACGTCGACGCCGTCATGCCGACCATGGTCGCGCAACCTTACGTCAACCACGTCCCAACCATGACCGGCGGCGTGGGGCATGACAAGCTCAAACGTTTCTACACGCATCACTTCGTCAATTCGAATCCTGCCGACACGAAGCTGATTCCGATTTCGCGCACGATCGGCGCGGATCGCATCGTCGATGAATTCATTTTCAGTTGCACGCATAGCTGCGAGATCGACTGGCTGTTGCCTGGCGTCGCGCCAACCGGTAAGTATTTCGAAGTACCGATGCTGGCCGTGGTGTGCTTTCGCGGCGACAAGCTGTACAACGAGCACATCTATTGGGATCAGGCATCGGTGCTGGTGCAGGTCGGCTTGCTGAATCCCGAGGGACTGCCGGTGGCCGGCATCGAAAGCGCGCGCAAGCTGCTCGATGAGACCTTACCGTCAAACCAGCTGATGGGTACGAAGTCGCGC
Organism: Paraburkholderia sediminicola; assembly: GCF_902859805.1. Classification (GTDB taxonomy): domain Bacteria; phylum Pseudomonadota; class Gammaproteobacteria; order Burkholderiales; family Burkholderiaceae; genus Paraburkholderia; species Paraburkholderia sediminicola. The sequence continues at coordinate 1,136,169 of NZ_CADIKC010000001.1, forward strand.
GTGTGAGCTGTGGCCAAGGGTGGGCAGGAGAGCGAACTCGAGGGCAAGCAAATAGAGCCCCGCCTCGGCTCAACACCCCTATGATGTGACGCTTCACCGGCCAACCTCCCTCGATCCATGCTGACCGTCCATCATCTGAACAACTCCCGCTCGCAACGCGTGTTGTGGCTGCTCGAAGAACTCGGCGTGCCCTACGAGATCAAGCGCTACGAGCGCGACCCGAACACGATGCTGGCGCCGCCCGAGTTGCGTGCGGTGCATCCGCTCGGCAAGTCGCCGGTCATTACGGACGACGGCCAGACCCTCGCCGAATCCGGCGCGATCATCGAGTATCTGGTCGACAAGTACGGTCAAGGCCGCTTCGCGCCCGCGGCGGGCACGCCCGAGCGGCTGCGCTACACCTACTGGATGCACTACGCGGAAGGCTCGGCCATGCCGCCGCTGCTGTTGAAACTGATCGCCCTGCGCATCGCCAGCGCGCCGATGCCGTTCTTCGCCAAACCAATCGCCCGCAAGATCGCGTCGACGCTGCAATCGAGCTTCATCGATCCGCAGTTGAAGCTGCACCTCGGCTACATCAATAAGGAATTGGGCGCGACCGGCTGGTTCGTCGGCCATGATTTCACGGCGGCCGACGTTCAGATGAGCTTTCCGCTCGAAGCCGCCACCGCGCGCGGCGGCCTGGAAGGGCAGATTCCCGCCGTCGTCGATTTCGTGAAACGCATTCACGCGCGGCCGGCCTATCAGCGGGCACTGGAGCGCGGCGGCAAGTACGAACTGCTGGGCAGCGATTGACGGCCAACGCCGCCCAGGAATTCGTAGTTGTGGCTTAAAACTCGTGGGTGCTAGACTAAAAGTCCCCATTGCCATCAACGGGTTGCCGACCGGGCTTCGAATTTGTGCCGTGCGGCGGAACGTCCGGCATTCGCTTGCATCCGCTGGCGCCCGCTTGAGCTTGATGGACCACGGCAAAGGAGCCCCTGCATGACCCATTCCATCCACGGCAACAAACGCTGGCTGGCGCTGATCGTTCTGTGCCTTGGCGTGCTCATGATCGTGCTCGATACGACGATCGTGAACGTTGCCCTGCCGTCGATCGCCGCGGACCTCGGCTTTAGCGAAACCTCGCTGGTGTGGGTGGTCAATGCGTACATGCTCACCTTCGGCGGCTGCCTGCTGCTGGGCGGGCGGCTGGGCGATCTCTACGGCCACCGCAAACTGTTCCTCGGCGGCATCACGCTGTTCACGCTGGCGTCGCTCGCGTGCGGCATGGCGAACTCGCAAGTCCTGCTGGTGTGCGCGCGTGCCGTGCAGGGTTTGGGCGGCGCAGTGGTCTCCGCTGTTTCGCTGTCGCTGATCATGAATCTGTTCACCGAAGCAGGCGAACGGGCGAAAGCGATGGGTATCTACGGTTTCGTCTGCGCGGGCGGCGGCAGCATCGGCGTGTTGCTCGGCGGTCTGCTGACTAACCTGCTGAGCTGGCACTGGATCTTTCTCGTCAACCTGCCGATTGGCATCGCCGTCTACGCGCTGTGCGTGGCACTCCTGCCGTCGGCACGCGGCCATGCTCATGGCGAACGGCTCGACGTGGCCGGTGCGGTAACCGTCACTGCTTCGCTGATGCTCGCCGTGTACGCAGTCGTAAACGGCAATGAAGCGGGCTGGACCTCGGCGCAGACGCTCGGCCTGCTGTTCGCTGCGCTCGCGCTGCTCGCCGTGTTTCTTGTGATCGAAGCGCGCGTGCAGCATCCGTTGATGCCACTCGGTCTGTTCCGCTTGCGCAATGTTGCGACTGCCAACGTGGTCGGCGTACTGTGGGCGGCGGCAATGTTCGCGTGGTTCTTCATCTCTGCGTTGTATCTGCAGCGCGTGCTCGGCTACCGGCCCTTGCAGGTCGGGCTCGCGTTTTTGCCGGCCAATCTGATCATGGCGTTCTTTTCGTTGGGCCTGTCGGCGCGCGTGGTGATGCGCTTCGGTCTGCGGCTTCCGCTTGCCGTCGGATTGCTGGTCGCGGCAATTGGCCTCGCGCTGTTTGCACGCGCACCGGTCAACGGCAGCTTCGTGCTCGACGTGCTGCCCGGCATGATCCTGCTCGGCTTCGGCGCGGGCATCGCATTCAATCCCTTGCTGCTCGCCGCCATGAGCGACGTCGATCCGAGCGACTCGGGCCTCGCGTCCGGCATCGTCAATACGTCGTTCATGATGGGTGGCGCACTCGGTCTCGCTGTGCTCGCGAGTCTCGCGGCCGCACGCAGTGACGCGATGCAGGCGTCTGAAAACGCGGTGGCGGCGCTCAATGGCGGCTATCACGTAGCGTTCCTGTTCGGTGCGATCTTCGCGGCGGCGGCGGGGGTGTTAGGTGGTTTACTGTTGCGCCCAGGGCAACCTGGTGGTGCGAACGCAAACGCGGATGCGCACGGTGACGACGGCTCCACGGCTGCGCAGTCGCGTGGCGCCAGTAACGCGGCAGCGACCGAAAACTACTGACCTCTCCGATCTGAAACCAGTCCGACCGCGGTCAATCAGGCGCCCACCGCAAAACCGCAAGCGCGATCAAATGCGACGCATCGCGCCTGGCTATGCTGGCTTCATGCTGACGTGAGAGCCGAAATGAACCCCGTCGGAAAAGCGCTCTGGTTTATCGAAAGCCACTTTGCTCGCGAGTTGACGCTCGACGACATCGCCAACTGCGGATGCGTGTCGCGCTTTCACCTGGCGCGTGCTTTCGAAGCAGCCACTGGGCTTTCGGTGATGCGCTATGTTCGCGCGCGCCGCCTGAGCGAAGCGGCACGCCGCCTCGCCGACGGTGCGCCCGATATTCTGAGCGTCGCCATCGACGCCGGTTACGGTTCTCATGAAGCATTCACGCGTGCGTTTCGCGAGCAATTCGGACTGACGCCCGAAGCGCTGCGCGCGCGTGGTCACCTCGACAACATTGCTATCGTGGAGCCGATCAAAATGGACGAAACCCTTCTCGCGCATCTCGAACCGCCGCGTTTCGAAAACGGCAAACCGTTTCTCGTCGCGGGCCTGAGCGAGCGCTATACAAGCGAAACCTGCGCCGCGATTCCTTCGCAGTGGCAGCGCTTTGGCGAATACTTCGGCAGAGTGCCCGGCCAGCTCGGCAAGGTGGCCTATGGCGTCTGCTACAACGCCGACGACGCCGGCAATATCGACTACCTGTGCGGTGTCGAAGTCAGCGACTTTTCGGCATTGCCTGCCGAACTGGGCCGCTTGCGCATTTCCCCGCAGCGCTACGCGGTGTTCAGCCACCGCGAGCATATCTCGACCATACGGCGTACCTGGAACACGATCTGGAATCAGTGGCTGCCGGCATCGGGACATATTCCCGCCGATGCGCCCAACTTCGAGCGCTACGACGAGAAGTTCGATCCGGTCAGCGGCATGGGTGGCCTCGAGATCTGGCTACCCGTAAAGGCTTGATCCGAGCGTTGGGCGGCTCGCCCGGGAAACTAGCCGCTCACTTTGAGCAGCACCGGATCGTTGCGATACAGATCGGGAAACATGCGCTTCAGTCCACTCACCTTCGGCAGATCGTTAATCACGATATACGGGTAGTCGGGATGGAGCGCGAGGAAATTCTGGTGATAACTTTCTGCCGGATAGAAGCCCTTGAAATCCTCTACGCGCGTGACGATCGGCCCTGAAAATACGTGCGCCTTGTCGAGCTGCGCAATGTATGACTGCGCGACGCTACGCTGCTCAGGATTGGCTGGAAAGATGGCCGAGCGATATTGCGTGCCGTGGTCGGGCCCCTGGTAGTTCAACTCGGTGGGGTCGTGTGCGACCGAGAAGAAAATCTGCAGCAAACGTCCGTACGTTATCTGCGTCGGGTCATAGGTGACCTGCACCGATTCGGCATGCCCAGTATCGCCCTCGCTGACGGTTTCATATTGCGCCGTCCCGGCCGCGCCACCCGTGTATCCCGAGGCGACCTGCTTCACACCGCGCACGTGTTCGAACACCCCCTGAACGCCCCAGAAGCAACCGCCCGCGAACACAGCGGTTTCGCTGTGCACCGAGCCGACGCTCTCGTCGTGGGCCGGTGCCGGAATCTTCGTCATCGCTTCGGCTGAGTTCGCAATGCGCTGTGCAGCGAAGACGCCTGCCGCAATCGCGACGCAACCCGCGAGCCGGAAAAACGACGAACGCCTGCGCTGGGAAACCTTGCTAGTAGAGCTTGTGTGCATGATGTCAGTCTTTAAAAAAGAGTGGTTGAGTCACGTCGTCAGGCTCGGCTTAGCCAAACGTAAAGGCGAACGCTTGCACGCCCGGATCCAGAAACTCGATCGAGAACGTGTGATCCGCAACATCGCCGGTTTGCCGCACGAGCTGGTAAAGGCGCTGCTCGGTGACGATGCCGGTACCGTCGGCGGCGACGTCTGTTCCGTGCGCTGCGCCCGGGGCGGCGCCATCCACGCTTACGCGGAAGCGAACCGGCTTGCCGTCCTTGCCCGGACCGAGCACCAGATGCAGATCACGCGCATGGAAGCGATAGACGATGCGACCGGACGGCGCCGCGAGCGTCGCATGTTCAGCGCCCACATTCCACGCGCCAGCCAGCCCCCAATCGTTGACGGCGGGCTGTGACGGCGCCGTATAGGTATGCACCTTGTCCTCCGCTGCACCGCCGGGCGACGTGAAATTCTCGGCACGCTCGTATCCCACATAGGTTTCCGGCGATTGCATATCGACGCTGTCGGCCGCTGCCTGCACGCCTTGCGCGCTCGTGCCGGTGATACCGATTGCAACCTTCGACGCACTCGCATGCCCTGCCTCAGTCAGCAATTCCTGAATCACCTTTTCCGATTCTGCATAGTCGCCTTCGCCGAAATGGTGATAGCGGATCTGCCCTTTACCATCGACGAAATAATGGGCTGGCCAGTACTGATTGTTCAGTGCACGCCAGATCGCGTAGTTGTTGTCGATCGCGACGGGATAGTCGACGCCGAGATCGTGGACAGCCTTCTTGACGTTGTCGACATTGCGTTCGAACGCGAACTCCGGTGCATGCACGCCGATCACGACAAGCCCCTGGTCCTTGTACTTCTGCGCCCACGCTTTCACGTACGGCAGCGAACGCAGGCAGTTGATGCACGAGTACGTCCAGAAATCGACCAGCACGACTTTGCCGCGCAGGTCCTGAACCGTCAGCGGCGGTGAATTCAGCCACTGGACGGCGCCGTTCAAGGTCGGCAGCACACCTTCGACGGGCAACGCAGCCGCGCCGCCTGACGCGCCTTGAGAGGCACGCATCATCGCGCCGGCGTCGCTTGCATCGGCGGCGAGGTTGGCCGTCATCACGGCATCGTTGCCCGATGCGTTGGCTGCTGCGTTGGCCGGTGCATTGGACTTGGTCCCCGCCGCCACCGGATTCGCCGGCGTCGCGCCAGGCGACAGCTTGTCGACCAGTTTCTGTTCAAGACCACCGGTAGCGATGGTCGATACACGCGCCAGCACGCCGGTGTCGAGGCCGAGTGAAATCGCCACCACGCCGCACAGCATCGCCGCGCCGATCCCGCGGCGGATCCATTCGCCCGCGCCCAGCGAGCGCTTCATCGCCGTGAACACGTTGCCGCCGATCAGCAGCGCCACCGCGAGCGACGTCGCCGCACCGGCCGCATAGGCAACCAGCAACAGCGTGGTGCCGACGCTCGCGCCCCGCAATGCCGCGCCGGTCAGCACCAGGCCGAGAATCGGACCGGCGCACGGCGCCCACAGCAAGCCGGTGGCGATGCCCAGCAGAAAGGACGATCCCGCGCGAACCTGCTGACCGTCGCCCTGCGCGAAATTCGACAGGCGATTGCCGGCGCTCACCAGCGGGCGCATCAGATGGTCGGCGAAACGCGGCAGAAGCAGCGTCAGTCCGAAGATGGCGAGCAAGGCGATTGCAAGCCAGCGGCCATACTGGTTAGCCTGCGTGACCCAGCCGCCACCCACGGCGGCGAGGGTCGCGACGATGGCGAAGGTCAGCGCCATGCCGGCCAGCAATGGCAGCCCGCTGCGCACAAAAGGCTGATCGGCGCGCGCGAAGACAAACGGCAGCACCGGCAGGATGCACGGACTGAGGATCGTCAGAGCGCCGCCAAGATAGGCAAGAACGATGAGTAGCATGTCGGTTCCGGGCGATGTTGTAAGTCGGTTAGGATGGTTACGCGGCTTGGGTACGCTGCCAATCAGCAGATGGCGCAGCGCAAAGCGAGCGGAAAGTGCCCACATCCTAGGGCGCGAGGGGTGTCAAAGTCCTCACGAAAAGTTAAATTAAATGTGATAACTCGCCGCCCGGAAATTTTGCACAATGGTGCAACGGCCCGTTTTTGCGGGCGCCCTGTCTTTCCACCGCCCTGAACCACGCCCTTACCCGCGGCCAAAGCCCTCCATGGACCCATTGAAGCGCATCCTGATCGTTGAAGACGACGTCGACATCGCCAACGTGCTGAGCCTTCATCTGCGCGACGAGCGCTACGAAGTCGTGCACAGCGCCGACGGCAGCGAAGGGCTGCGTCTGCTGGAGCAAGGCGGCTGGGACGCGCTGATCCTCGACCTGATGCTGCCCGGCGTCGACGGCCTGGAAATCTGCCGGCGCGCCCGCGCGATGACGCGCTATACGCCGATCATCATCACCAGCGCGCGTTCGAGCGAAGTGCACCGGATCCTCGGCCTCGAACTCGGCGCCGACGACTACCTGGCCAAGCCGTTCTCGGTGCTCGAACTGGTTGCGCGCGTCAAAGCCTTGCTGCGGCGCGTCGAAGCCATGGCGAAAAACTCGCGCATCGACGCGGGCAGTCTGCAGCTCGCCGGACTCACAATCGATCCACTGACGCGCGAGGCCACAGTGGACAGTCAGCCGATTGAGCTGACGCCGCGTGAATTCGACCTGCTGTATTACTTCGCGCAGCATCCCGGCAAAGTGTTCTCGCGGATGGACCTGCTCAATGCCGTGTGGGGCTATCAGCACGAGGGCTACGAACACACCGTCAACACCCACATCAACCGCCTGCGCGCGAAGATCGAGACCGACCCCGCCCAGCCCGAGCGCATCCTGACCGTCTGGGGGCGCGGCTACAAGCTGGCTATGCCCGGCAATCCAGGCGACGGACCCACGCCCGCCGGCGCACCTCAGGACGCGCCGTGAATCTGACACTGACCCAGCGCCTCTCGCTCGTCTTCTCCGCGCTGCTGCTGGCGTGCTGTGGCGCGTCAGCGTGGCTGCAGATCCGGTCGAGCGACCTGCACGAAAAGGAAGTCGTGCAGCGCCTGTCGAAGGATCTCGCCAACCATATCGCGCATCGCACAACGCTGATGGACGCGAACGGCCTGCGGCCCGACGCGGTGCGCCAGTTGTTCGGCCAGTTGATGATGGTGAATCCGAGCGTCGAGGTGTATCTGCTTGACAACCAGGGGCGCATCGAAGGCGACGACGCCCCTGCGGGCCACGTCAAGCGCGCTCAGGTGGATCTCACGCCCGTCCGGCAATTCATCGCCGGGGACGCGTTGCCGATCCTGGGCGACGACCCGCGCAGCGTCGACGGGAAGAAGGTGTTTAGCGCCGCGCCGCTGCAATTGAGCGGGCAACCGCCGTCCGGCTATATCTACGTGGTCCTGCTCGGCGAGGAACACGACGCGCTCGCCGCGCGCGTGGCTGCCAGCTCGGTGCTGCGCACCACGCTCTGGTCGATGGCGCTGGTCGCGCTGCTGGGATTGCTTGCGGGGTTGACGGCATTCGGCCTGATCACGCGGCCGCTGCGCCGCCTCACCGACGCCATGCGCCGTTTCGATGCCGACGGCGAGCCGGACACCCAGCCGGCAGTGCCACGCTCGTCGCCTGCCGGACGGCGCGACGAAATCGGCGTACTCGAGGCGACGTTCGCGCAGATGGCCAACCGCATCGGCGAGCAGTGGCGCGCGCTGACACGCCAGGATCAGCAGCGGCGCGAACTGATCGCCAATATTTCGCACGATCTGCGCACGCCGCTGACCTCGCTGCATGGCTACCTCGAGACGCTGTCGCTCAAAGCCGAGACGCTCGGTGAAACGGAGCGCAAACGCTATCTGGCGATTGCGCTCGCACAGAGCGTCAAGGTCGGGCGGCTCGCGCAGGCGCTATTCGAACTGGCCCGGCTCGAACACGGCAACGCGCAACCGGCGCTCGAGCCGTTCTCGCTGGTCGACCTGGTTCAGGACGTCTTCCAGAAATTCGAATTGCCGGCCGAGGCGCGGCACATCCAGTTGCGCGCCGATTTCCCCCCTCGTCTGCCGGCGATCTACGCCGATCTGGGGATGATCGAGCGCGTGCTGACGAACCTGCTCGACAACGCGATTCGCCATACACCCTCCGGCGGCTCGATCGACGTCGATCTCGCGCACAAGGACGGCAAGGTATCGGTCACGGTCAGCGACACCGGTCCCGGCATTCCAGCGGAGCAGCGCGAAGGCCTGTTCGAACGTCCGTTCAGTTCAGGTGGCGGGCATCGCGGCGGCGGACTCGGCCTGCTGATCGTGCAACGCATGCTGCAGTTGCATCACAGCCAGATACGCCTAATCGATCGTGAGGGAACGGGCACGGCATTCTGTTTCGAGCTGCCGACCACCGAAAAGCCGGCTGTCGCCGGCATCCCGCTCTGACTTTTTTGTTCTACGCTATAGGAGCGACCCGCAGCGCGTCCGAATGTCTTTCCCGCATCCCGGTTATTTGAGAGCATCTCTGAATCTGCTGCGTCCGCAGACGGTCCTCCGGCTCGATATGGAGCAATACGGTGTAAACCGCCGGAGGGTAGTTTCTAGTCAGACCAATTGCCACTCAACACCCAGGTAGCCCACGGGACGTTACGCCGACCGCGGCACGGGTACCTCGGTGCACTCACCTATGGAGACTGAAGATGTCGATTCGACTAGGAGAAAACGCTCCTGATTTCACTGCCGAAACCACCGAAGGAACGATCCATTTTCACGAATGGATCGGAGACCACTGGGCGATCCTGTTTTCGCATCCGAAGGATTTCACCCCAGTTTGCACGACGGAACTCGGCTACCTGGCGGGTCTCAAGCCAGAATTCGATAAGCGCAACACGAAAGTTATCGGGCTCAGCATCGATCCCGTGAGCGACCACAAGGAGTGGGTCAAGGATATCGCGGAGACGCAGGGCCACGCGATCAACTACCCGCTGATCGGCGACCCGGACCTGACAGTCGCGAAGCTCTACGACATGATTCATCCCGAGGCGAGCGGCGGCGGCCCGCGCACCGCGGTGGACAACGCAACCGTACGCGCCGTGTTTCTCATCGGACCGGACAAGAAGGTCAAAGCCTCGCTCGTCTATCCGATGAGTGCTGGCCGCAATTTCGACGAAGTGCTTCGGCTGCTCGATGCCCTGCAACTCAACGCGAAACATACGGTGGCGACGCCGGTAAACTGGAAGCCAGGCGAAGACGTGATCATTCCAACCTCCGTTTCCAACGATGCCGCGATGCAAAAATATCCGGATGGTTTCAAAACCGTGAAGCCTTATCTGCGATACGTTACGCAACCGAAGTAAAAAAACGCGCATTGATTGGAGCGGCGAACGCCAGATAGTGCGAAGTCCGGTGGCCGATGCGAGTCCGGGTGCGCCCACGTGCCCGGACCGCTGAACGGGGTGCGTCCAGTTTGATTGCCTGAAGGACGATTTGGCGACGCTCCAGGGGCCGCGATCCTTAACCGCTCGCAAAAGCGGGCCGCGGGGTGAAATCGTGTTGATCTTCAGACAGCTGTTCGATCAGCAATCCTCGACCTATACGTATCTTCTTGCCGACAGCGCAACGCGAGAGGCCGTGCTGGTCGATCCGGTATTCGAACAGGTGCGCCGGGATGCCGCGCTGATCGAAGAGCTCGGATTGCATCTGCTTTACACAATCGACACCCACGTCCACGCCGATCACGTGACCGGTGCATGGATGCTGAATCGCCGCACAGGTAGCCGGATTGCGATCTCGGCTGCAAGCGGCGCCGAAGGCGCGGACCGCTATCTGAGCCAAGGCGACAAGGTCGCGTTTGGCACGAGGTATCTGGGCGTACGCGCGACGCCCGGTCATACCGATGGATGCATCACACTCGTACTCGACAACGAGACCATGGCGTTTACCGGCGACTGCCTGCTAATCAGAGGCACCGGCCGCACGGATTTCCAGGGCGGTGACGCGCACGCCATGTTTCGCGCGGTCCACAACCACATCTTTACGCTACCTTCCGCGTGCCTGCTTTACCCAGCCCACGACTATCGCGGTTTGACGGTCACCAGCGTGGATGAAGAGCGGCGCTTCAATCCGCGTCTTGGCGGTGAATTGTGCGAAGACGATTTCACCGGATACATGACGAACCTGCATCTGGCGCATCCCAAGCAGATCGACGTGGCGGTACCCGCAAACCTGAAATGCGGCCTGGCGGCGAGCTACCCCGCGCAGATAGCGGAGCCCGATTGGGCGCCACTGACGTGCAGCTTTGCGGGCATCTGGGAAATCAATGCCCAGTGGCTCGAGGAAAATCTGCGTGCGGTCGAGATCCTCGACGTGCGCGAGCCCGACGAGTTCAGCGGGCCGCTAGGGCGCATCCCCCTTGCAAGGCTCATTCCATTGGGCGAGCTCGCCAGGCGCGCGGCCGAACTCACGAAGGAACGCCCGATCGTGACTGTCTGCCGGGCCGGCGGACGGTCGGCACAAGCCACGGTCATGCTGCGACAGGCCGGATTCGAGCAGGTTGCGAACCTGCCTGGCGGCATGCTCCGCTGGCGTGCGGAAGGCCGCGTCGTCGAAAACGCCAGCATGTAGCGGAATCGTCAATCGCCGGCTGATGGCTAAGCATCGGCCAGGCGGCGTCTGATTTAGCGCTTCACGCGTGCTCCTGCTTCCATTGCCGATAACGCCGCGTCAGCCGCCGCGTGCGCAGTTGATCGAGTATCAATGTCAAGATCGCGGAATACCGGGCGGGCGCCGTGCGTCCCGTGCCGAGCGAACGCAGACGGCGTTTGACGAGCGCCATGCGCGCGAGTCCCGCAAGTGCCCGGTCGCGCCACTCGACCGGCTGAATGTGCGCCCCGAGATCGGCGCCTGCCTGCCAGCGTGCCGGCAAATCGGGCATCACAGCGAGCGCCGTGGCCATGCCGACGACGGCGACGCCGCTGTTCAGCACCTGCTCGGCTACGGCGCGGCGCCGGATGCCGCCGGTGGTCATGACAGGCATCGTGGCGACGCCGGCCAGATCCTTGGCGAATTCGAGGAAATAGGCTTCGCGCGCGAGGGTGCGCCCGTCGGCCGTGTCGCCCTGCATCGCGGGGCTTTCGTAGCTGCCGCCGGATAGCTCGACCAGGTCGACCGACAGGTCATTCAGCCACAGCACGACTTGGCGGGCATCCTCTTCCGAAAAGCCACCGCGCTGAAAGTCAGCGGAGTTCAGTTTGACGGCCACGCAAAAACCCGGTGAAACCCTTGCGCGTACCGCACCCACCACGTCCAGCAAGAGACGGGCACGGTTGGCCAGGTCGCCGCCCCAACGGTCGGCGCGGCGATTGGTCAGCGGCGAAAGGAACTGCGAGATCAAATAGCCGTGCGCGGCGTGAATTTCCACACCAGTAAAGCCCGCCTGTTCGGCCGCGTGCGCCGTCGCGGCAAAGCGGCCGATGGTCTCGCTGATCTCGTCCTCGCTCATGGCGCTCGGTTGCGCGAACAGCTTGCTGTGTTTGCCGAGCGCCATCGGCACCACCGAAGGCGCCCACGCCATGCCGCCCATTGCCGCCAGCACCTGCCGGCCCGGATGATTGATCTGCATCCACACCTGAGCACCGCGGCTGCGCGCCGCTTGTGCCCACTGCTTAAAGGGTGCGAGAGGCGTATTGGCATCGAGCACGATCCCGCCAGGCCCGGTCAGCGCCCGGCCGTCGATCATCACGTTGCCCGTGACGATAAGACCTGCGCCACCTTCGGCCCACGAGCGGTATAGGCGATGGATGGTTTCGCCAGGCAGTTGCCCCGCGTCGGCCAGGTTTTCTTCCATCGCCGCTTTGGCGAGGCGATTGGGCAGCCAGCTGCCGTTGGGCAACTGCACGGGCGTGAACAGCGATGTAGTCATGGCGGAGTCAGCATACAAAATGAGCGATGCCGCTATACTAAGATTCAAGTCAACTTGAAGGTCAAGCGTTATGAGAATCGGCGAACTCGCGGAGAAAACCGGTCTCGCGCCGTCTGCCATCCGCTTTTATGAGCAGAGCGGCTTGTTGCCCGAACCGGAGCGCAGTCCGAACGGTTATCGCGTCTACTCGGAGCAGGCCATTGGGCGCCTGCGCATGGTTCAGTTGGCGCAGAATCTGGGCTTTCCGCTCGACAGATTGCGTGAGGCCTTCACCGGTGACGAGGTCTATCCGAAAGAGGATTTGCTGCACAAACTCGATACGCGTCTCGAGGAGATCGAGCAACTCATGATCGCCCTGCGTACGCAGCGAAAGACGCTACGCACGCTTCGCACCACGCTCAGCGAGACGTGGGCTGCAGGAAAGTGTGTCGACGGCGTGGAGCTGGCCAATCAGCTCCTGGCACAGCAGCAGGAACCGGTGCGCCGGTCAAAAAGCCGGCACGAATGAAGCAGATCGCGCGCGCACCGCGATCAAAGCTTATTTGTTGAACGGCGCCTTTTCCGGCTCGGCCGCGTACTTGTCGCGGATCGCGTTCACGCAGTGCGTGAAGCGCGTGCGGAAACCGACGGGATCGGTGCTCGGCGGTGTCAGTCCGTCCGAAGTCACGGTCCAACCGTCGGACGTACGGGCGACATCAAGATCGAAAGAAGGACCCGGCTCGTCCTCAAGAATCACCGTTTCGCGCACATCCCGGTCACCGGCGCGGATGATCGCCATGCATCCCTGGCGGAGCCCGCCCGAAGCACGCTTGTAGACGCTGCCCGGAGCGGGGTTATCGGGCGCGGCGCCGTACATCCGCATTGATTCGAACTGGGGCGGCGTCCCGGTGCTAACGAATGCGGCGTCGGCCTCGGATATCCCGTCACTACAGCCGGTTACCAGGGTGGAGATCGCAGCCAACATGACGCCGGCGGAAGCGCGTCGGAGACTCGATGTGGCGTAGCGTGGCATGGTTGGTCTTGGATTTTGTAATACGTAGCGGTAAGCGGCATTTTAGGGCAAGTCGGCGTTCGTCAGCACGACCAGACGTTTCTCACGATCCGCCAACGCATCGTCATCGGCGCGAGCGCGGGCGAGAACCACGAATATCGCAATCGCGCACAGCAGCGTGATGACAGTTAAGCCTTCCAGCAAAAGACTGAAGGCGTCGGTGTAGATGTGCAGCAATGTCGCGCGGGCGACGTCCGGAAGGAGCGCCGACGCGCGATCGAGATCGCCGGCGGCAAGTCGCGCAGCGGCTTCTGATACTTCAGCGGATCGGGCATGGGATCCCAGGGCTGCCAGCAGACGTGCCTGCGTGATCGCGGCAAGAATTGCGCTGACCGTTGCGAGTGCAATGCATTCGCCGGCCACGCGCGTGGTGCTGAAGATACCCGTCGCCATCCCGGCACGCTCCTTCGGCACGACGCTCACCGACAGTCCATCCATCAATCCCCAAGGCATCCCTGCACCAACACCGATTGTGAGCAAAGGTGCGATCGCCGCATTGCTCGCGCCGTCATGCAACACAATGGTCAGCCAGTACAGGCCGGCTGCGGCGATCAGCAAGCCGATACCCGATATGACGCCGGCGGACATCCAGCGCGTTAGCGTCGCCGCGACGAACGGCACGACGAGCATGGGCGCGGACAGCGCGAGCATCAGCCAGCCAGCGTCGATCTCGTTGTAGCCGTCGGCGCCGACGAAACGCAGCGGCAATACGACGAGCAGCACGATGTAGCAGTAGCAGGTCGCGATGGGCAGCACTTGCACGCCGACAAAACGCGGGTAGCGGAACAAGGACAGATCGAGCATAGGCCGCGCGACCCGCGTTTCGATTACCCAGAACGCGGCGGTCAGCAGTGCCGCGCCCAACAACGATCCGACGACGAACGGGTTCGACCAGCCGCTCTCCGAGGACTGGATCACGCCGAACGTGAAGCACGACAACGCGCCGGTGAACGTCGCGATTCCCGCCCAGTCGATACGCCGCGCGTCCGGGTCGCGCGATTCACGCATCTGCGGCACGCCGAACAGCAGCGACAGGACACCCGCAACAGCCCCCGTCGCGAAGATCGCTCGCCAGCCAAAGCGCTCGATCGTGAAACCCGCCAGCACGGGCCCGAGTGCAAGTCCAAGCCCGAAGGTCGTGCCGAGCAGACTGAACGCGCGGGTGCGCGCACGGCCATCGAACTCCTGCGCGAGAGCCGCCGTCCCACCCGCGAGCGCGGCCGCCGCGGCGACGCCCTGCACGGCGCGCAGCAAATCGACAACGAGGATCGAAGGCGCGAGGCCAAGCAACAGCGAAACCAGCGTGAATCCACTTACACCAATCGCGAATAAGCGCTTGCGTCCAAACCGGTCTGCAAGTGTCCCCGCCGCCATCAGCAGGCTGCCAAAGGTCAGCATGAACGCGTTCGTGATCCAGTTCATCTCGACCGGGCCACCCGCAAGCTCCCGGCCGATCGCGGGCGTTGCCAGCGCCCCCGCCGAAAAACTGAGCGGTAATGCGAGCGCCGCGAGACAAACGGCCGTGAGAATGGCGACTGAGCGCCCCAATGAAACGGAAGAAAAAGTGTTGCTCATCGACGCTCCCCCAACGGAAACCGGTCTGCGCTACGCCGCCTCGGCGCGCACTCCCGGCAGAGCGATCAACGATAATTCGGATTCAATCCGTTAAAAACCCCGTAGAGTTCCGCTGATAAAGGAGTTAAATTCCTGAATTCAATCGACTTTAAGAGCGTCGGAGCTTGATGGACAACCTCAACGGAATCGTCGCGTTTGTGAGCACGGCAGAGGCGCTTAGCTTCGTCGCCGCCGGCCGCAAGCTTGGCATCTCAGCGTCGGCGGTCGGCAAGACGATTGCGAAACTGGAACAGTCGCTCGGCGTGCGGCTCTTTCATCGCACGACACGAAAGGTCACGCTCACCGATGAGGGACGTCATTTCTACGATCGCTGTCGCCAGATACTGGAAGATTTGCGCGATGCTCAGGCCGTGCTGTCGGAGGCCGCGCAAACGCCACGCGGCAAACTGCGTGTCAGCCTGCCCGCGATCGGCTATCGATTCCTGTTCCCCGTGCTGCCGGAATTCACGCGGCTCTATCCCGATGTCGAACTTGATCTGGATTTCAACGACCGGCTCGTGGATGTCGTCGAAGGCGGTTTCGATGCAGTCATCCGTAGCGGCGCGCTGACGGATTCGAGTCTGATGTCGCGTCGTCTCGGCGCCTTCTGCTTCATGCTGTGTGCGTCGCCTCGCTATCTCGCGCAGGCGGGCGTGCCGCGCACGCTGCGCGACCTGGAAGCGCACGCGTGCGTGCGTTACCGGTTTCCAACAACGGGCAAGCTCCAGCCGTGGGGACTGCTGGCGGATGGCAGTGAGCCTGCGAATCTGCGCACGGCGATGACCTTCAACAACATGGAAGCGCTGCGCGAGGCAGTGATCGCAGATTTTGGCATTGGATATATGCCGGACTTTCTGGCCCGCGATGCACTCGCGACAGGCATGCTCACGACGGTGCTCAACGAACTCTGGATCGCCCCAGGACAGTTCTCGATCCTCTGGCCATCGAGCCGGCAATTGTCGCCGAAGCTTAGGGTGTTCGTCGATTTCATGTGCGCGAAACTGTTCAAGACTTCGTGAATCGACGGCTCAAGATGGCCAAATCCCACCGCGCGACCAGACCACGCAATGCTTAAGGAACCCTTAAGCAATACAAACTATTACGTGATTTTCTCACCGTTGCATAAATCGTTAATGCGTTATGGAATCGAAAGCGTCGATTCATCCAGCCGACTCAATTCCACTGCACATTCATCCCCGATTACCAAATGTTTCGTAACAACCAAAAGGACGAGAGATGAAGACGATCAGGAGATGGAAGCGTACGCAAAACGCGATTGGCGTAAGCGTTGCCTTGCTTGCCGGACTGTACTCGCTAGGCGCAGTGGCGGACGATGATCACGAGCATGAGTCAGTGAAACACGTGCTGCTGATTAGCTTCGACGGTTTGCATGAGCAGGACGTCGCACGCTGTATCGGTTCGAATGCATGCCCCAATCTTGCGTTGCTGGCCAAGTCGGGGACGACCTACACCAACGCGCACACGCCACATCTTTCGGATTCATTCCCGGGCCTCGCGGCGCTCGTTACCGGCGGCTCGCCCAAATCCGCGGGCCTGTTCTACGACGTATCGTATGACCGCACGCTCTACGCGCCGTCCGATAGCAGTTGCACCGGCAAGCAAGGCTGGAACGTCGTATTCGACGAGACCACAGGCATCGACGGCGAGAACGGCGGCGCACTGACCAATCTCAACGGTGGCGGCGCGTTCAATCCGCAAGCCATCCCGCATGCGTTGGTCAATGGTGTCTGCACGCCCGTCTATCCGCACAATTATGTGAAGACCAACACGATCTTCGAAGTGGTCAAACGCAACGTGAAAGGTGCGCGCACCGCATGGGCGGACAAACATGCGTGGGGCTACGACTGGCTCAATGGTCCCTCAGGCACAGGCGTCGACGATCTTTCTCGCACCGAGATCAATTCGATTGATCCGGTTACCAAAACGAACTACATCGACGTCTACACGCACACGGAAAAGTTCGACGATCTCCACGTGCAGTCGCTGATCAATGAAATTGACGGCAAGGATTCGACGGGCAAATCCAGCGCCGACATACCCACCGTGTTCGGCACCAACTTCCAGACATTGAGCGTCGCCCAGAAGGCAACGGTCGCGAACGGCGGTGGCTATCTGGATGCGAGCTTCACGCCGGGTCCGCAGGTGACCGGCGCGATTGCTTATCTGGACAACGCCTTGGGTCGCATCGTGTCCGAACTCAAGCAGCGCAACCTTTATTCGTCCACGGCGATCATCGTCACGGCGAAGCATGGGCAGTCCCCGACCGATCATTCGAAGCTGGTCAAGAACGGCGACACGCTCTCCAAACTGCTTGAAGCAAACAACTATCTGGATCCGAACGGCAACTTCGGGCAGAACAATACGAAAAGCGGCAACCTCAATGACGGAACGGGGCTAGTCGATACGGGCTTCGTGCAGACCGATGACGTCGGCCTGATCTGGTTGCGCGATCAAAGCCAATTGCCTGCAGTCGTGAAGACGCTGAAAGACAACCTGAGCTGCAACGCGCCCGGCATCTGTGCGGACGGTCCGCAGGCGTACATTCTGTATGGCGCGCAGTTGAACGGCTGGTTCGGCGATCCGGCACGCGGACGCACGCCTGACATCGTCGTCCAACCGAACCCGGGCGTTATCTATACCTCGAGTACGGCGAAAGACGAAGAGCACGGCGGCAACGCTCCCGACGACAGCCATCTCGGCCTGGTGGTCTACGTGCCTCACGCCCATCACGCTGGTCGGACCAACGACGAGCGTGTGACGACCACGCAGGTCGCGCCGACGATCCTGCGTTTGCTCGACCTGGAACCTGAACTGCTGCACTCGGTCGCTATTGAAGGAACGCGTGCACTACCGGGCTTCGATCGCGAGCATTTCTAAGCGAATGGATGCGCGTGCGAGGCTAATGCCGCGCACGCGCATCGCCGACGACGCTGTTTTTTAATCGCTCGATGTCGTTTCTGACGACGTCGCCGGGGACGTAGACAGCACCTTGATCGACTCCCAACGCGGATGCAGAAGTCGCAACATGGCGAGAATCGCGCTCTTGGAATCTTCTGACACGGTTAGCACGTCACTTCCTGTCTGAACCGCTTTCTTGCCATGCTGGCAATACTGATACTCCACGCGAACCGATACTGACATGATTACGATTTCCTTCCTGTTGAGACTGATCTCTTACGAGTGATCGACGATTGAACGCTACCAGTCAGTCCCGGTTCGACTCGATTCGATTGACGAATCCGCAATCCAGCAGGATCTGACACAAGGCTTCGGGTGAGCAGGATGATCCCGCCACTTCGCTCATCCGGGCGAGAACATCAGAGAACGAAGCAAGAACGCGCCAACTGTCATAGTAAGCATGCAGTTGCGGCACGACTTCATTGCCCAGTTTTTCCCAGCGGACGGAGAGCATACCGACCGTTCCGCCGCCTTCCACCCGGTACAGACCGAAGGTGACGGCCGAGACAACGGCCATCACCCGGCAATAGGAAGCCGGGTTCACATAGAATTCACGCCTAAGACGTTCATCGTTGTTCATCGCCGTTCTCCCCCGAGTTTTTACGGTTGTAACCCGTATAACGGCGCGCAAACGTCGAACCTTGAGTCTCGCAGGGCGTTATGGTTCACAGCGGCCCGCGCGGTATGCACGGGAGTTTCAGGCGGCCGCAGCCGAATTGCCTTGACCGCCTGACGATCTCTTCAAACAAGGCGTCCTGAACGTCGGACGCCATCAAGAGAGTTACGTACGCGTAATCGATGCGCCGCCATCGACCAGCGAAGCAGTACCGGTCACGAACGACGAGTCATCGGATGCGAGATAAAGCACCGAACGGGCGAGTTCTTCCGGTCGTGCAACCCGCTTGAGCGCATGCAAGCCGGTCACGAAGGCTTGCGAATCGGCGGTGTCGTTCATGTCGCGATACATCGGCGTGTCCACGGCGCCGGGCAGAATGGCGTTGACGCGCACACCTTGCGGGCCATATTCGGCAGCCAGCGCTTGCGTCAGCCCAATCAGGCCGGCTTTGCTCGCGGCGTACGCCGCAGTGCCCGGGAAGGCGAACGAGTAACCAACGAACGTCGACGTGAAGATGACCGACCCACCACCGTGCTTCACCATCTCGGGGATCTGGTGCTTTGCGCCCAAAAAGGCGCTCGTCAGATTGGTCGCCAAAGCAGCCGACCAGCCTGCTTCCGACACACCCGAGGTCGGGCCCATTTCACCGAGGGTGCCGGCGTTGTTGTAGGCGATATCGAGCCGGCCGAAGCGGCTGACGGCGAGCGCAACCAGCGCTTTCGCGAAATCCTCGGACTGCACGTCGCCCGCCAGGAACGCGGCCTCGCCGCCTTCGCTGACGATCTCCGCCGCGAGCGTTTCAAGTTCAGCTTCGCGGCGCGCCGCGATCACCACTTTTGCGCCTTCCGCGGCGAACAGTTTTGCGGTGGCACGGCCAATTCCCGCGCTGGCGCCGGTCACGATTGCGACTTTTCCTGATAAGCGTTGCATGTTCAATCTCCTGCTTCAGTGTGTTGACCAGTGCCCAGTGCCTTGGTCCGTGAGAAGCAATATAGGCTTCAGTCACTTTTGCAGGAAGGCTCAATACATGGGTATATCATTCAGCATTTGTGAATGATCGGGGAAAGACATGGACCGGCTGCGTGCTTATGAAGTCTTTGTGACCGTGGTGAGCCGCGGCAGCTTCACGCGCGCCGCCGATGCGCTCGAGACGTCGCCCGCAAACGTAACCCGCTATATGAATGAGCTGGAAGCGCACCTCGGCACACGTCTGCTGAATCGCACTTCGCGCAGGCTTTCTCTGACCGAGGGTGGCGAGACGCTTTACGCCCGCTGCAAATCTATTCTCGACGACGTCGCCGAGACTGAGGGGCTTGTGTCATCGGCGTCGGTCGAACCGCGCGGCCGGTTGCGCATCAATGCGCCTGTGAGCTTTGGCATTCTGCACCTGGCGCCGCTATGGCCCGAGTTCATGCGGAAATACCCCGGCGTGGAACTCGATGTCGCGCTGATTGATCGTGTGGTCGATATCGTCGAGGAAGGCTACGACCTTGCCATTCGCATCTCACGCGCCGGTTCGACCAGCCACGCGGCGCGCAAGCTGGCCACATCGAGAAACATCCTGTGTGCGTCGCCGGAGTACCTCGCGCGTTGCGGATACCCCGCAACGCCAGCCGACCTGATCGAGCATCAATGCATCGGCTACTCGTATGCCGCCACCGGCGACGAGTGGCAACTGATGGACCGTGAACGCAAACCTCACACCGTGAAGGTCAACTGTCACATGCATACCAACAACGGCGATACAGCACGTGCGGCGGCACTCGCCGGGCAAGGCGTGATCTGGCAACCCACCTTTCTTATCGGTAACGACCTGCGCACCGGCAAGCTGGTTCAGGTGTTGCCTGACTATCGCCTGCCTGACATCGACGTCCTCGCCGTGTATCCGAGCCGCCGGCATCTGAGTGCCAAGATACGTGCGATGGTCGATTTCCTCGTCGATGCGTTCGGCGGCGTGCCGCCGTGGGATCGGGATGAGGGAGGTTGAACGAAGGTCGTGCCGCTGCCGCCAGATACGCGTCGATTTGCCTGCGATGCGTATCCGGCAGGCAGTCAATCACCCACCGAAGACTGCCGTCATCTGCGCATTAAAGTTATTGACGAAGGCGTGCTCGCCGGGTCCCGGGTTCGCGCGGAACGCCTTCGCCCCTTCAACCAGCACCTCATCCGCGTCCGTTCCGAGGACAGCGATCGTTTCGTCGATAAAGGCGTCAAGCGGCATCGCCTGTTCGGCTTCGCGGCTGTTCATGAGATCCGTGCGCACCCAGGGCGGTGCGATTTCGAGTACCCGAACGTTTGTGTCCCGCAGCATGAAGCGTTGCGAGAGGACGTACGAATGCAGCGCCGCCTTGGTCGACGAATACACTGACGTCACGGCCAACGGAACGAAAGCGAGGACCGAACTCGTATAGGCGACGACAGCGTCGTTCCGGGTCTTGAGATGATCGAGCAGCGCCGATGTCATGCGGATCGGCCCGATGAGGTTGGTCGTGACCGTGGACACCAGCAGCGCGTCGTCGATGTGGCCACCCGCCTGGTCGGGCTCCATGATCCCGGCGTTGTTGATCAGCACGTTGAGGTCGGGATAGTCCGCGATCAGTTGCGCCGCTACCTTCTCGATGCTGGCCGGGTCGGCAACGTCGAGCTCGATCGCCGCCATGCCGGGATTCGCCGCCACCACCTCGTCGAGATGGCCGCGCCGGCGGCCGCTGATGATGACTTTGTTGCCACGCTTGTGGAGCGCCTCGGCAAGCCCGCGGCCAATGCCCGAACCGCCGCCCGTGATGAAGATCGTGTTTCCGGTGAGTTTCATGATCGTATTCCTGATGAAGTTGAAGTTGATTTGCTGTTGATGAGCTTGGCGTGGTCAGGCAGGAAAGCTGTCGCCGAACATCGGCAGGCCGCTCGCTGATTCCGCCTGGGTCGCTTCGTCCTGAAGCACGTCCCAGTGCTCGGCGAGCTTGCCGTTTTCAAAGCGGACGACGTCGGCTGCGATCCACGCAGCAGGCCGGCCGTGTCCCGAGAAGCGCCCATGTGCAATGACATAGTCGCCCTCGGCCAGGATCAGCTGGTTCTCATAGCGCAAGGTGTCGGGCAGCGTGCGGATCAGGTCGAACAGGCCGTCGCGTCCCGGCGCGATATGAGCGCTATGCTGGATGTAACTGTCTGACCAGAAGCGCGCGGCTGCTGCGTAGTCGCGCTTGTTGAACAGGGTGTCGAATGCTTCCAGCACGAGCGCCTTGTTCTGTTCAGGGGTTGTCTTCGTCATGTCGAAGTCCTCTTTCAAGAGTGAGGTGACGACGCGTTCAGGCGTCGGATAACCGTTGTGCCTCCCGCCGCCTGGACATACAGGTAAAGAAGGCTATACTTAAGACAATGGTGAATGACATTGTCATTGAAATGGATTGTGGGCGGCCACCCTGGCAATGTCAATGGTGATCACCATTGTATTTTTTGATGGGTCTTATTGGGCCGCACTCGGCCAAAGGGAGGGAAAGTGGGTGTTTCCAGGCAGCAGGCGGCGGAAAACCGGCACGCGATCGTGGCAGCGGCTGAGAAGCTGTTTCGCGAACGCGGCGTCGATGCGGTCGGTCTCGCCGAGCTGATGAAAGCGGCGGGCTTTACGCAGGGCGGTTTCTACAACCACTTCAAATCAAAAGACGCGCTGGTCGCCGCGGTGATGGAAAAGGCGATGGAAGAAGGCGGAGAGGCTTATGCTGCTCTGATCGACGGCGCGAAGTCATCGGGCGCTGACCCGGTCAAGTACAACATTGAGTGGTACCTGTCTCCCGAGCATCGCGCGAATATCGAGGCCGGTTGCCCCTGGTCGGGTTTTGTAGGCGACGCCCGCCGATTCGACGACGTCGCGCGCGGCGCTTATGCAGAGGGGCTCGCGGTAAACCTCGCCCGATTCGCCAGGGTCATCGAAGAGACCGAGGGAATCAGCGAAGGCGGCCGCAGCAAGGCGATCACTTTGTTCAGCCAGATGGTTGGTGCGCTGCTGCTTTCGCGTGCTGTTGCAGATGTTGACCCGGCGCTTGCGGATGAAATTCTTGACGAGGGTCGCCAGCATCTGCTCGCTGCGGTGGAGACGCAAGCTGAAACTCAATCGCGGGTGCGTTCGCGGCGGCGGTAGGTCAATGCGTAGTGCGGCGGTGTGACTAGAGCGTTATCGAGACTCACCGCCGCTTCGCGCTCCCGCTGCGACGCGGTCATCAACAATCTCTCACTTCCCCCCATCAGAACGATCAGAAATTGCACCACGGCGCACCCGGTGGATTTTGGCTATCGCAGCGCTCTTTTACGATCGTCATAGCCTCACGCGATCAGAAAAGGCCGCGGAAGTGCCAGCGTTTCCTCCAAACCATCGATGCAACCCAGCGAGCGCCCGAACATGCAAAACCTGAAATTCATTCCTCCCTTCCTCGCGATAGTGTTCGCGGCGCAACCGCTTCTCGCAGAAGCAGACGTCATGGTCAAGATCGGTCAGGTATCGCCGTTGTCCGGCGAACTGGCCCACATCGGCAAGGATGACGAAAACGGTGTCCGGCTCGCAATCGAAGATCTCAACGCGAAGAAACTCCGGATCGGCGGACAGCAGGTCACGTTCGCACTCGATTCGCAGGATGATGGTGCGGATCCGAAAACCGCCGTGACTGTTGCGCAAAAACTGGTCGATGATCGGGTTGCCGGCGTCGTAGGCCACGCCAACTCGGGTACGTCGATCCCCGCATCGAAAATCTACTCGGACGCCGGCATACCGATGATCACCGAGTCGGCAACCAACCCAAAGCTCACGGCGCAAGGTTTTAAAACCGTTTTCCGCATGGTTGCGAACGATGTGCGGCAAGGCACGGTCATCGGCACTTATCTTGTGAAGAACCTGAAGGCCACGAAGATCGCCATCGTCGACGATCGAACAGCCTATGGACAGGGACTGGCCGACGAAGTCGAAAAAGCGGTCAAGGCCTCGGGAGGCACCGTTGTCGCGCGTGAGTACGGTACCGACAAAACCACCAACTGGATGGCGGTCCTCACGACTATCAAGAGCCGCGTTCCGGATGGGATCGTCTTCACGGGCGGAGACACGCAAGCGGCCGCATTCGTCCAGCAGGCTCAGAAGCTTGGTCTGAAAGCCAAACTCATCGCGGGTGACGAGGCCTGTACGCCGCAATTCATCAAACTCGCGGGTGCCGCGATGAACAGCGGCACGTATTGCACGCTGGCGGGCGTACCGCCTTCGCAAATGCCGCAAGGCGACGCGTTCTTCAAGCGCTACCAGCAGCGGTTTGGCGTGCCCGTGCAACTCTACGCGCCGTATGCGTACGACGCCGTCATGGCGATGGCCAGTGCAATGCAGGCGGCCGATTCGGTCGACCCGAAAGTCTATCTGCCCAAGCTACAGAACCTGGCACTGGAGGGTGTGACGGGACAGATCAGGTTTGACGGCAACGGCGACATTCGCAACGGCGCGATTACCGTCCGGCAGTTTGGCCAAGGCGATTGGCACGACACCAGCGTCGTCAGATAAGAGCGGTCGCGACAACGTAGTGGGCATCGTCTGCCGCTTGTCGACAGCGATGCGACGCATACGTTGCGATCCGCCCGGCCCGGCGTCGCGCTCAGACGACATGCGTCAATCGTCGATATCAACAGGCACGCCCAATCCAACCTTCACGCGGCTCATGCTCACGAGCGTCTTGAAGCGCTTCACGTTGTTATTGGAAAAAAACAGTTGCCGGGTCAGGTCGGTGTACTGCTCCATATCGCGCACTGTGAGAATCAGTACGAAATCCCATTCACCCGCGACGTAGTAGCACTGCTGGATCTGCGGGCATTGTTCAAAGGTTCGCTTCATGGAATCGAGCAGATCGATCTGTTCGCTCTCGACTTCCACCGTGGAAACGATGGTGAGAGGACAGCCCACTTTTTCGGGCGAGACGATCGCTGTGTACCGATCAATCACGCCGTCTTCGGCAAGGCGGCGCAGACGGCGGTTCACCGCGGCAGTCGAGAGGTTGACCCGGGCGCCAAGTTCATTTTGCGGGAGTTGAGCGTCCTGCTGGATCTCGGCCAAGAGCTTGCGATCGAAAGCGTCGAGAGTGATAGCCATGAGGCGGGTCCCTGTACGAAAGCGAGAAATTATTGCGTCTGGACGCAAGATTTAGGGATTAATTTAAGCACGTCAAGCAATATTATTTTGGCATTGGTTGACTTATCGATTCCCCGCGGCGGGGAGCCCGACGGTCCTGCCGAACAATCATTCACTGGAGCCACACCGCAATGCTGATCGCGAACGAGCGCGCGTCGCACACCGACTACCCGAACGAACTGAAGGCAATTCTGAACGTGGAGGCCGCCGAACAGAGCCGCGCATGGCTTAAGAACTGGGCGCTTCTCGGTTCCTCGGCTACCCCACTGTGGGATCTTCCCGATGCGGCGGCGCGACTTGGCGTGGCGCGTCTGTGCATCAAGGACGAATCCGTGCGCTCGCCACTCGGCAGCTTCAAGGCGCTGGGCGCGCCTATTGCGCTCGTGCGCCTGATTTTGCGTTTGTGGCCCGAGCACAATCTCGACCCGAAGAGTTTGATCGAGGGACGCTACAAGAGCGTGCTCACGAACCTCGTCGTGATCAGCGCGACCGACGGCAATCACGGCAAAGCGCTGGCCGCAGCGGCACAAACACTCGGATGCAATTGCGTGATCGTTCTGCACGCCAACGTGAGCGCTGAACGCGAGCGAGCCATCGCTGCATACGACGCGCAGATCATTCGTATCAAGGGCAACTACGACGAGTCGGTGGAAGAAGCCGCGCGCCTCGCGAAAGACAACGGCTGGCACGTGGTCTCAGACACATCCTATGAAGGATACGAAGCCATTCCTCGCGACGTCATGCAAGGATACGGCGCGATTGCGGCCGAGATCGTCGAGCAATCCGAAAGTCATGCTGACGAATGCGCATTCACGCATATCTTTCTGCAAGGCGGTGTCGGCGGTCTTGCTGCCGGCGTCGCCAGCTATCTTTGGGAAATTCATGGCAGCAAACGTCCGCGCTTTGTTGTCGTCGAGCCGCAGCAGGCAGACTGCCTGTATCAAAGCGCGCGCGCAGGCCGGCCGGCGAAAGCAACTGGGTCCGTCGATTCAATCATGGCGGGCCTTGCATGTGGCGAAGCTTCACCGCTCGCGTGGAAGATCCTCGAGTCGTGCGTAGACGACTTCATGACGATCAGCGACAAAGACGCGATTGCCGCGATGCGCAGGCTCGCAGCAGGAACGGGTGCGGACGTTCCGCTGGTAGCCGGCGAATCCGGCGCGGCGGGTTACGCGGGCCTCGAAGTCCTCATGCAGGATTCGCAACTGGCACGCGCCGCCGGCCTGAACAAAGATTCGCGCGTTCTGGTGATCAGCACTGAAGGCGCGACGGCGCCGTCGGTCTACCTTGAATGCGTGGGCGAAACAGCCGGTTCGGTTCTTTCACGTCAGGCTCAATGGCTCGAAGCCGCGGTTCGATAAGACAACCTGAATGGCCATCGAAAAGGGATAGATGTTATGGAAATCGCCTTGCAATCGCAGTTGAAGAGTTGGCGTCAGCATCTGCACCAGAACCCGGAAACCGGCTTCGAGGAAGTCGCGACTTCGGACTATGTTGCACGCGCCTTGAAGGCCCTCGGCCTCGACGTGCACCGAGGAATCGGCGGCACCGGACTCGTCGCGAATCTCACGGTCGGCAGCGGCCGTGGCGTGATTGGTCTGCGTGCCGACATGGATGCGCTGAATATCGTGGAGAACGCACCGGATCGCCCGTATGCCTCGCGAACGCAAGGCAAGATGCACGCCTGCGGACACGACGGACATATGTCGATGATTCTCGGGGCCGCGCGCCTGCTTGCCGAGAAGAAGAATTTCAGCGGCACCGTCCGATTCATTTTTCAACCGGCCGAAGAGCATGGCCGCGGTGCGAAAGCGATGATGAACGACGGGCTTTTCGATCGATATCCTGTCGACGCGATCTTTGGCGCGCACAATATGCCCGGCATGGCCGCCGGAACCTTCGCGACACGCGCGGGCGGCATCATGGCCAGCGAAGACAATTTCGTCATCCATATCAAGGCACGTGGTACGCATGCAGCGAGACCGCACATGGGCGTCGATCCGATTGTGATCGCGTCGCAAATCGTGCTGGCATTGCAAACAATCGTGTCCCGCAATCTCGATCCGAGCCTGCAGGCGGTGATCTCCTGCACCGAATTCATTACGGATGGTATCCGCAACGTCATCCCGTCAAACGTAACGATCAAGGGCGATACGCGCAGCTACACGCCCGAAGTCCAGGCCATGCTGGCAACCCGCATGCGAGAAATCAGCGAAGGAATCTGTCACGCGCACGGGGCTGAATGCGCGTTCGAATACACCCACGAATTCGCGCCTACGGTGAATTCACCAGAATATGTGGACCTTGCGGTTTCGGCCGCGCGCAATATCGTCGGCGCAGAAAACGTCGACGCCAGCGTGCAACCCATGATGATCTCCGAGGATTTCGGCGCGTTCCTTCAGGCAGTGCCGGGCAACTTTATTTTTATCGGCAATGGCGAGACGGGGAAGGAAGGGAGTACTCCGCTCCACAACGCCACCTACGATTTCAACGACGAGATCCTGCTCACCGGTGCCCGATACTTTGCCGAAATCGCGCGGCTCGCGCTCCCTGCTGCTTGAGCCGCGCCCCTTCCTGCCCAGCATCAGAGACCGCACTGGTCGCGGTTTTTGATGAGCGTCAGGCGGGGGAATCGCCTGCCTTTGCGGCCTTTATTGCGGCGCACTCAAGCATGGCTTCGCCGATCACGTTTTCTCCCCGCTCGTTGAGGGCAGTGCCGGCCCCTTCTATATCCCGCACTTCCTTGTTCTGGCCGAGCTTGATCTTCCCGACCAGGCGGGTGATTTCGATCTCGACCCCGACAATCGCCTTGAGCATCATGTCGATGTAGTCGGCCGTGCTGTCCGTCATCTTCCACGGACGAGGCTGGGAAGCTTCATGGGTCCGCGTAAGACGGGCGACCAGCCCGCGAACATAGCGCTCGTCGTCGCGGATGGTCACCCGGCCGTGCGCGTGGACCACCCTGTAGTTCCATGTCGGCACCTGCCTGTGAAGCTCGTGCTTGCTCGGATACCAGTTGGGCGAGATGTAGGCGTCGCCCGCGCGAAACACGACCAGTACCTCGTCTCCGTTGGCCACGTCCTGCCAGACCGGATTGGCGCGAGCCACGTGAGCATGCAGGACGCCATACGCGCCTTCGCCGGCTTTCAGATCAAACGGAATGTGGTTGGCGTCCAGACCGCTTTTGCCGTGCGTGAACAGAGTGCCGAACGGATTCTCTGTGATCAGCGCGTGCAGCACCTCGGTGCGTGGTTCATCAAAATGAGTGGGTACGTACATAGGGGGCTCCGTGATGAGTGCAGCGATGCGCTAACCCTCATTGCAGGCAACGCCGGTGCGGCAGGCCTGTGAAGAATTGTGGCGGCAAACTGGTTTATATTGTAGAACCAGTTTGGATCATTTTCATTGGACCAGAAAGTCATGGCTCGCAAACCGAAAGCGGTGGAAGTTCCGGCGATCGGCATCCTGGATCGAGCCGCGGGCCATTTGGGCCGTCAGCTCGCGCAGGCACTCCGCGACGCCGTCCGCCGTGGCGACCTCAAACCCGGCGAAGTGCTCCCCTCCACACGCACGTTGGCTGCTTCGTTGCATGTTGCACGGGGAACTGTCGTCGAGGCATTCGAGCAACTGATCGCCGAAGGCTTTCTGCAATCGCAGCCTGGCTCCGACACACGCGTCGCGCAATCGCTGACGCTGCCTGCCGACGCCCGAGGGCGATCCTCATCCGTTGAAACTGCCCCGCTTCCAGAACGCGCCCGTCTGTTCGCACAGGTTGCACGTCAGTTCTCTGCCGTCCCGCAGGCGCCTTTCGCCGTTTCGGTACCCACAGGCCCTGCCGCTCCGGACGATGCCTGGCGCCGGCTCGGCAACCGGCTGCGCGCCCGCGGACCTGGCGCTCCGGCCGGGTATGGCGACCCACAAGGAGCGCTGGCGCTGCGCGAAGCGGTGGCCGACTACGTCAGGAAATCGCGCTCGGTTCGTTGCGAGGCTGAGCAGGTGATCATCACCAGCGGCACACAGCAAGGCCTTTACCTCTCATGCCAGGTGCTGCTCGACGGCGATGCGTCAGCGTGGGTGGAGGACCCGGCGTATAGGGGCATTACAGCCATTCTGGAAAGCACTGGTCGCCCTGAGCGCATGATCCGGGTGCCCGTCGATGCGGAGGGCCTCAACGTCGATGCGGGTATCAAGCTGGCCCCGCATGCACGTGCGGCATTCGTCACATCGTCGCACCAGTATCCGCTGGGAATGCCATTGAGCATGGCGAGGCGCAACGCGCTGCTGGCGTGGGCCAGCGCGAACAACGCCTGGGTGGTGGAAGACGACTACGACAGCGAACTGCGTTATGCGGGACATCCGTTTCCGTCGCTTCAGGGGCTCGATCCTAACCGCGTGGTCTATCTCGGCACGTTTAGCAAGATCCTGTTTCCGTCATTGCGGCTCGGCTATGCGGTTGTCCCGCCGAACCTCGTGGAGGCATTCTGCGGCGCGCGCGTGCTCATGGATCGCAATCCCCCAAACGCAGATCAGCACGTGCTGGCAGCCTTCATTGCAGAAGGCCATCTGGACCGCCACATCCGGCGTATTCGTGGCGTCTATGCGGACCGCCGCGCGTGCATCATCGAGACGCTCGAGCGACTGCTGCCGAAAGAGGTTGCCTGGTTGCAGCCGAGCGATCAGGGCATGCACCTCGTGCTCTGGCTTGGCGGAGACGTCGACGACAGGCTCGTGGCGTCGTTAGCAGGTGAGAGTGGGGTTGCTGTACGAGCGGTATCGCCCATGTACTCCAATGGAAAAGGTCCAATGGGTTTGATACTGGGTCTAGGTGGTTTCAGCGACGCCGAAATCGAAGTTGCCACGCAACGTCTCGCCTCGTGTATCGAGGCTGCGGCAGAAGCGGCGCGCCGTGCGAATCCGCAGGGCGCCGCTACCGCTAAAGCGTAACTGAATGATCTAGCCGGAAATGGTCGGCCCGGGCGGCGCTAGCCCTGCTGCGCTTGCCAGCCAATGCCGAGGCTTTTCTGCAGCGACACAAAGTCCTTGAGCAACTCGGCCTGTCCCGCGACCACATTCTGCTGCGCAGTGAATTCTTCGCGCTGCGTGTCAAGCAGATCGATCAGCGTGGCGACGCCGGCGGAATAGCGCTGCCGCATCAGCGTAGCCGAGTGGCTTGCGGACGATTCCACCTTTTGCAGCGTGACGACATGATCGCGCTGATGCCCATAGCGCGAGAGCGACGAGTTCGCGTCCTGCAGCGCGCCGAGCACGGCCTTCGTATAACGCGCTTCGGCTTCGTCACGCGATGCCTCGGCTGCGTGGACGCTGCCCAGTGTGCGGCCAAAATCGAACGCGTTCCATTGCAGATACGGCGCGCCGATCCAGCTGAAATTGTTCTTGCGCACGAGATGACCCGGATCGCCTGCGCTGAAGCCGATATCGCCGAGCAACGTCACCTTCGGGAAAAAATCCGCGATGTGTTCGCCGATCTGCGCATTGCTCGACGCAAGCCGCCGCTCCGCAGCGCGAATGTCGGGACGCTGCTGCAACATCGCCGACGGATCGCCGATCGCCACTGTGCCGGGTAACGCCGGCAGCGGCCGCGTGCTCGCGAGTTGCTGGTCCAGCGCGCCAGGCTCACGGCCGGTCAGCACCGCGAGGCGGTCGAGCGAATCGGTCAGTTGCGCGTCGAGCGGGATCAACGTTGCGCGGGTGTTTTCAACCTGCGTGCTCAGGCGTTCGACATCGAGGTCTGCTGCCGTGCCGCGCTCCCGGCGCTGCTGCGTGAGCGTCAACATCTTCTGTTCGGTTTCCGCCTGACGCCGCGCGAGTTCAAGCCGCGTCTGCTGATCGCGCAGTTCGATGTAGGCCTGCGCAACCTCGGCCGCGAGCGACACCTGGGTGTCCGCGAGATCGGCGTCGACGGCTTCCGCATCCGCGGACGCCGCTTCGATGGCGCGCCGCGTGCCGCCAAACAGATCGATTTCCCAGGTGGCGTCGAAGCCCGCGGTATAGAGCTGCAACGGGCCACGACCCGACGACGCTGTACTACTTCCAGAGCTGAGCGAACTCAGATCAGGCGAGCGCATGCGCAGCGCGGCAGCATCGCCCGAGATTTTCGGCAATTCGTTCGCACGTTGCTGCTGCAGTTGTGAACGCGACTCCCGCAACCGGGCCTGCGCAATATGCACGTCGGGACTATGTGCAAACGCGGCGGCAATGAGATCGTTCAGCTGCGGATCGTTGAATGCGAGCCACCACTGATTCGGCGCGGGCGTTGCAATCGTAGCGTTAGCCGGAGCACGCACGAAGGTCGCGCTGCTGCGGGCGTCCTGCGCAACCGGCGGTGCGCCGTGATAGTCCGGGCCGACCGTGCAACCCGACAAAGCGGACAGAAACACGGCGGCGGCCAGTGCGATAGACGAAGGACGGTTGAACATCATGGTGTGATGAAAAGACATTAGTGTCCGGCGGAAGAAGGCGGCGGGGCATTCCGGTTGGGTGTTTTCAGAAGCAGCGCAAGCGGAATGCAGGCGATCAGCGCGATGCCTAGCAAGTAAAAGGTTTCCGAATAGGTCATCACGATGGCCTGCTGCTGGATTTGCGCGCCGAGTTGCCCGAGCGCGCGCACCTGCGAGTACGCCATGTCGCCTGTATGGGCGAACCAGTTCGCCGCGTTTGCCGCCAGGCTCTCCTGGCCGATCAGCGAATTGGCGCTGACTGACTCGCGGATCATCGCGGTATGAAAGGTCGTGCGCCGGTCGATCACGGTCCCGATGATCGCAAGGCCGATCGATCCGCCGAGATTGCGCGCCATGTTGTAGAGACCGGCGGCGTCGCCGGAATCTTCGCGCGACACGGCCGCCATCGACGCCTGATTGAGCGGCATCATCGCGAGCATCTGTGCGGTGCCGCGTATCAGCTGCGACCAGATGAAATCGTGCCCGACACTCTGTGCCGTCAATTCAATGTCGATCATGCAACTGATCGCGTACAACACCAACCCGGTGATCACGAGCACGCGGAAATCGACTTTGCCAAGCAGCCGCGGCAGGATCGGCATGATCATGAAGGCGGGCAGCCCGGAAAGCAGCATGATCGCGCCGGACTGTTCGGCGTTGTAGCCCGCGACCACCCCGAGAAACTGCGGCAGCAGATACGACACACCATAAAGCGCTGCGCCGACCGCGGACACGATCACGATCACGCTGGCGTAATTCGGGTTGCGCATCAGACTCAGCCGCACGATCGGTTTCTTCGCGGTCATTTGCGAGGCGGCGATCAGGATCATGCCGAAGAGCGACACGCAGGTGAGCGCCATGATCATCGACGATTCGAACCAGCGCTCGCGCTGACCCTCCTCGAGCACGACCGTGAGCGAACTGAGGCCGATCGCAAGACCCACGATGCCGAGCCAGTCCGCCTTGAAAAACGCTTCCCAGTGCGGCCGGTCTGACGGCAACCCGACGGTCAACAGGGTCATCAACGCAAGGCAGATGGGCAGATTCATGAAGAAGCACCAGCTCCAGCTGATGTTCTCCGCGAGCCAGCCGCCCACAACCGGTCCAAGCAACGGCCCGAGCAATACGATCAAGCCGAACATGGTCATGCCGACAGGCATCTGCGATAGCGGCAGGCGCGTGCGGATGATGGTCTGCGCCGTCGGGATCAGCGCGCCGCCAGCGAAGCCCTGCCCGATGCGGCCGACGATCATCATCGGTAACGTGTGCGACCAGCCGCACATCATCGAGAAGGCAATGAAAAACGCTGAGTTGATCAGCAGAAAATTACGCAGGCCGAACACTCGCGTAAGCCATGCCGCCAGCGGAATCATCACGATTTCCGACATCAGATAGCCAGTCGAAATCCAGGTGCCTTCCGTACCGGTGGCGCCGATTTCACCCTGGATCTGCGGCAGCGCGGAGTTCGTGATCGAGATGTCGAGCGTCGCCATCAGGGCGCCGAGCGCGCCCGCGGCGACGGCGATCCAGTCGCCGACGCTGGCCCGCTCTTCCCCACGCGGTGCGGCTGGCGCGGCGGCGGCGGGAGCTGTGGTTCCCGATTCAGCCACGATGGTTCTCGCTGTCGATGCGCGCATCACGATCGCGCGCTGAACGTGTGTCGACATCCACGGTTACCGACAGCCCCGGCAAGAGCACGCTGCGCGTTTCCGTACCCGTGTCGATGCGAATCCGCACGGGGACCCGCTGCACGATCTTGGTGAAGTTGCCCGTGGCATTTTCCGGCGGCAGCAGCGCGAATTGCGAGCCCGTGCCGGGCGAGAAGCTGTCGATCACGCCGTGCAGCGTATGACCGGGCAACGCGTCGACATGCATTTCCACCGGCTGACCCACGCGCATCCCGCCCACCTGCGTTTCCTTGAAGTTCGCCAGCAAGTAGGTGCTTTGGACCGGCACGACCGTCAGCATCCGCGTGCCGGGTTGTACGTACTGACCCACGCGCACGGTGCGATCGCCGACCTTCCCGCCGAGGACACTGCGCACCACGGTGTTGTCGAGATCGAGATGCGATTGCTGCGCGCTGGCCTGGGCCGCTTCGAGTTGCGCGC
Organism: Paraburkholderia sediminicola; assembly: GCF_902859805.1. Lineage (GTDB taxonomy): Bacteria > Pseudomonadota > Gammaproteobacteria > Burkholderiales > Burkholderiaceae > Paraburkholderia > Paraburkholderia sediminicola. The sequence goes on from NZ_CADIKC010000001.1 coordinate 1,169,267, forward strand.
GCGCCTGCGCGAGCTGCGCGGTGGCCGAACCGATCTGCGAGCGTGCTGCCTCGACCGCCGCCGCATTCGCGGCGAGCGTGGCATTCGCCTGATCGCGGCTGCTGGTCAATTCCGCCAGCCTTTCGCTGCTTTCAGCGCCGGTGGCCACGAGCGGCGCGTAGCGGCGCACTTCGTCGCTCGCATGCTGCGCGCTCACGCGCGCCACCTGCTGCTGCGCCTGGGCTTGCGCAATGTTGGACTGCTGCTGCTTGATGTCGGCCTGCGCGCGTTCGATGTCAGCCTTGCGTGCATCGATTGTGGCCCGCGCCTGGTCGAGCGCGACCTGATACTGGCGGGCGTCGAGATGGACGAGCGGATCGCCCGGCTTCACGACCTGGTTGTCCGCGACGTAAACTTCCGTGACGTAGCCGGCGATCTTGGGCGCCACGGTGACGCTGTCGGCCTGCAGATACGCGTCGTCGGTACTTTCGATGAAGCGGCCCACGGTCCACCAGCGGGCGAGCCAGACGGCGCCGACGATCAACGCGACAACGCCGAGCGCGATCAGCACCTTGCGCCGGCTGGGACGCCTCGCGCCTGCTGCGGGCGAATCTTCGGCGGGTATGGGGCGGGAGGGAGAGCCTGCGGTCGCTGACATCGTATCGGTCCAATTGTTTCCACGTGGCACAATTATTCCAGTTGATCAAATTGTGTCAAGTGATATATTTCTTACGAATTCCCGCAATACGTGTAATGGAGAAAGATGCATGAGCACCGCAAAGAAGCTGCGCCGCTCGCCGGAAGGCGGCTATGCACGCGGCGACGAAACGCGGCACCGGATCATCGAGGCGGCGATCGAACTGTTTGGCGAACACGGTTTCGAGGGCGCGTCGACACGCGACATCGCGGCCCGCGCCGGCGTCAACGCGCCCGCACTGCAGTACTACTTCGAGAATAAGGAAGGGGTGTATCGCGCATGCGTCGAGATGCTCGCCGACGACGCATGGGAGACATTCGGCCCGGCTATCGACCGTGCGCAGGAAGTACTGCGTGAGAACGCCGACATCCCGGCGCTGATCGACGCCTTCCTCGGTATTCAGGTAGCGATCGCGCACGCCGCTTTCATCAAGGCATGCAAACCTGGCCGGCGGATGTTCTTCGCACGCGAACAGGCAGGACACGAACCCCAGAGTGCCATGCAGATTTTCGGCGCCCGGATCCGCCAGCCGCTCAACGATGCCAGCACGGCGCTAGTGGCGAGAATTTCCGGGCGTGCGGTCGACGATCAGGTCACCTTGATCCGCACCTTCAGCCTGCATGGGCAAATGGTTATTTTTCACATTGCGCATCCGTCCAAGCTGTCGATGCTCGGCTGGAAAAGTATTGACGCGGAAAAGGCGGCGCTGCTCACGTCGACCATCCGCGAGCAGACTCGCACGCTGCTCGAACACTGGAGCCGGGAACGCGACGAGGCGCACACACCCGCAGCGAAAACCACGGGCAGGGGAAAGTCACGCAAGCAGCCGTGATCTCAGGGTGGCGCACCTTACGGGCTCGTCACCCCCGGTCCTTGGCACGCCCATCGCCTGACGGGTCGCCGCGTTCAGCGCCCTTGCGCAAGATGCCATTACAATCCAGCACTTCGATCCGACAACGGTGATTTGCGCCATGAAATATCTCTCTGCATTGACATTCGCCGCGGTCATCGCTGCCGCAAGCTCAGTCGCGACGGCCCAAACATCCGCGGGCAACGACACACCCAAACTGCAGTGCGCGATTGGATATGTCACCGGTGTCGGTGGAGCGGCTCAGAGCTTTCGCGACTACCTCGCGACGCCTGACCGAGACAAGTATCGCTTTGTTGCTGACAACCCGATCCAATGCAAAATCTCCGACGAGGGTCGCGCGTCTGGCTGTACCGGCGTAACAAACCTTAGCCGTGAAAAAGTCAGCGTGTATGACGACGTCGACAACGCGACGATAGCCGTGGTCGCGCGCGTGGAACTCGAGCACGGGACCTACCCGGTGATCATCGTCGTGCGGCGGCAGGATGTGAAGTGCGAGGAGTGAGCGCTGTCTGGCGCGTCATTGACGATCGCCGGTTGGGTGCGAGCAACAACCCAGCCGGCGAAGAGAGGATTCCGAATCGAAGACGCCGTTGTGATCAACGGCGTTTCATTTTGATCACACGCGAAATCTGGCCAAGCGTAAATCCGGTGTTCTGCACGTATTTGGCGTAGTCGAGTGGAGCAGTGAACGATTCGTCGGTAACGTACTCGCCCATGTAACGGAATCGGTCAGTTGCTGTTCGGACAAAAACAGGAAGCGGCTCGGTCTGTCGCGCGAGCGTGCGGCCGGCCGCACGTGCAGCGGCACTGCTATCGCAGACGATCACATCCGGGGCATAGGGGTTGAGGTCCTGACGCAATCGCGCAGCGACAACCCTGCCGCCCTTTGTCGGCAAGAATGCCTGCTTGCATCCTCCCGTCACCCTGTGAATGTCTTCGCGGGAATACTCTTTTCCAATTTCAAACATGATTTTTCTCCGAAGAATGACGCCTGGCTTTGAAGCAGCGGCGTCAAGCGGAGCGATGATATCGAGGTGTGTCTAAAGCCCTCGTATAAAGAGTGAGCTACTTGATAAAGAAGGTATGTGGGTCGAGAGCAATAGCAGGACGTGCGATTAGATATGCTGAATTTACGGCAAGCACCGCGCGGTTTTATAAATTCGTTATACGGTTGATGACAGAATCTCGTGGTCACAGAGCGAGGGTCTAAATGATTCGGCCGGAATCACCCTCTCTGTCTCCGCAGTCTTCCCGTTCGCGTTTTTCCGTAGACGGTTGCCGCAAGCGCTTGTAGGAACACGCCGAGGTGTTTTGGGGGCGAAAATCGCACGACGTGCATGGATCGGCCATAAACCAAGGATGTGTTTCTACGAGTGCTTGCGACAGCGTTGCGCTACGCGCGGCGAAGTCACCCAGCCATTTCCCGCCACAACTCACGCAGACGCGAACAACGTAGCGGCCCAATCCGCAAACACCCTCACCTTGGTGCTATATCTTCGGCTAGGCGGATACGCGATATAAACGTCAAGCGGGTCCGGTCGCCATCGCGTGAGAATGGGTACAAGTTTCCTCTGCTTGATGAAAGGGCGAACCATAAAATCCAGCGTGTGGACGATCCCCAAACCAGCCAGTGCGGTAGCAAGGTGCGAATTGCTCTCGCTAACAAGAACGTCGTGGCGTACGCGACCAAGCGTGATCGTCTCCTCGTCCCTGCGAAACATAAGCGGTTGCGTCACACCTGTACTGGCAGAAAAGTATCCAACAACCGGCAGGTTGTTATCCACGATTTCCTGAGGATGTTTCGGCGTGCCGTGCTTCGCAAGATACGCGGGACTCGCACATGTGGTCCACACAAGCTTCCCGATTGGATGCGTCACGAGATCCGGATCATCGGCTGTACTTCGAATTGCGCAATCTATGTTTTCGGCGACAAGATCTGCGGTACGGTCAGTGACGCTTAGTTGAACCTGTATGTCCGGGTAACGTTCAAGAAAGGCCGGCAACGCGGGAATGAGAATGCCGCTTGCAGTCGATCCACCGGCGTCGACTCTCAGCACACCACGCGGGCTCGCCTCCTCCCGGCCGAGCGTCGCCTCGATGTCATCGAGCTCGCTGAGGAGTTGCCGGGTGCGCTCATAGTAAGCCGCGCCATAGGTCGTCACGCTGACCCGCCGCGTATTGCGCTCCAGCAGTTTTACGCCAAGATGCGCTTCCAGTGACTGGACCCATTTGCTCGCCGTGGCATTGGGCATATTCAGAGAAAGGGCCGCCCGCCCGAAACCTCCTGTCTCGACAACGCGGACAAAAATGCGAATGGCCTGCAAATGGTCCATGGATTTACCTCGTCAATTATTCACACAGGTGAATAGATAAACCACAATATACATATTTATCTGTGTGGGTGTTTAAACTAAGCTGGGCTTCTCCATCCACACAGCTGAAGCAGGAGCCCAGAAATGACAACGTCTCTCTACGACAACATCCATTCGACCAGGCATGCGGGAAAGGTGGCGCTCGTCACCGGCGGCGGCACCGGAATCGGTCTCGCGACCGCCAAGCGCCTCGCTCGCGAAGGTGCAACGGTGTTTATCACCGGTCGACGCCAGGCAGAATTAGACGATGCGGTATCTGAAATCGGGCACGGGGCACGGGCGATTCGCGGCGACATTTCGTCGGCCACAGACCTTAAGAGAATCGTCGACACCGTGTCTGAGGAGCATCAGCGGATAGACATTCTGTTTGCCAATGCGGGCGGCGGCGAGTTCACCCCGCTCGGACAGATCACCGAAGCACAATTCGACAAGTACTTCGACATCAACGTGAAAGGCACCCTGCTAACCGTGCAGAGCGCGTTGCCGCTTATGCAGCCCGGCAGCGCCATCGTGATAACAGGATCGATCACATCGATACAAGGCGTACCGGCATTCGGCGTTTATGCCGCCACCAAGGCCGCCTTGCGCTCCTTCGCACGCACCTGGGCATCCGATCTCAAAGGCCGCGACATCCGCGTCAATGTGGTCGCGCCTGGTGTCGTCGTCACACCTGCCTACAAAACCGAACTCAAGATGAGCGACGAACAGATCGAAGCCTATTCCAGGGAGGTTGCCGAAACGACACCGCTTGGCCGTGTCGGCAGCACCGATGAAATCGCCAAGGCAGTGTCCTTTCTCGCCTCGGACGATGCCAGCTATATCACCGGGATCGAACTGTTCGTTGATGGCGGACGCGCGCAAGTCTGATTTTTTCGGCGCCGGTTCGATGGCTGCTCGACATTGGCGGGCAGCACTCATTTTTAACGCACGGGCTGGTGATGCCGGTGAACTGTCGCCCGGCCCGGCCCGTGCCTACTCAAAGGAATTCACGATGGAATTTTCTGTGAATGAACTGATGAAGCGAAACTTGCTCGCCGTCTTCAGCGAGCGAGATTCTGTGGCGCGAATGAAGGAACTGGAAACCATCTGGCTGCCTGAGGGTATCTTCGTCGATCCGGACGGCCGGCATGTCGGCCTCGACGCCATCCACCGCAGGGTTAATGAGTTACAGGCGAGATTCCCCGGTTTCGACTTTGTCGAGCGTGGACCCGTTGACGTGATGCATGGAATCGGACGTCTCGCGTGGGGATATGGGCCCGACGACAATCGAACGGCCGTGACGGGCATCGACATAGCGGTCACGCGCGACGGGAAAATTCTCGAACTGTACGTGTTTATAGACTGACTATTGGGGGACGTCTGGATGATCCCGATTAAGGTGACATCGACGCCTGCCGATGCCACCAAGGATTCACCCGGCGTGCATTTCTTTGACGTCTGATAACGTCCACCGCGTTAGATGAGTTCCGCGATTCGATCGATGAGCAATGCCGCAGGAACGGCCAGTCCGCACGACCTAAACCGCCGGATCGCCGGAGTCCACACGCTGCTGCATACCTGCCTCGCGTGCCGCACGCCGTTGCCTGCGCTCCAGCCGGTCTTCCTGCAACACTCGCCGTCCGGTGCGCGAAACGAGCACGAGCGCGATTGCCAGCAAGCCTGTGCCGAACAGGTAGCTCGGTGGAATGAAGTGCGCGTCCGTGAAACGCGCCACCAGCGAGATATAGAACGGCGCCAATCCGCCAAACAGCATGACCGAGGTGTTATACGAAATAGCCACGCCGGTGGACCGCCCCTGCACGGTGAATATCTTGACCAGCATCCCCGGATGCGCCGCGCCTTGCAGGGTCAGGAAGAGTATGCCGACAACCCGTACGATCATCAGACGGCTCTCCGTGGGGTCGGCCAGCAAATACGCGAACAACGGAAAGACGCAGATCAGCCAGCCCACGATAAAGAAGAAGAACAGCCGATAGGCGCCGACACGGTCCGCCAGCAAGCCGAACACTGGCGACAGAACGCACATCACGATACTCGTGATGAATATCCCTTGCAGCGACGAACTGAGCGACAGATGCAACTGAAGCTGCGCGTAGGTTGGGAGATACGCATTCCAGACATAGTTCAGCGACGTGCCGGCGATCATCACGCCCATCGCGCACACCACGGCATCGCCGTTCTCACGCACAAAATCGCGTAGCCGCTCGCGCATGGGCGCCCGTGCCGCGGGGCGTGCCTGCAACCGGTTGAATTCATCCGATTCGTCGACATGATGGCGGACGTAGAAACCGATTGGCCCGACCAGCGCGCCGATCAGGAACGGCACGCGCCATCCCCAGGCCGACAGATCCGCATGCGACAGGTGACTCGAAAGCAGGTAACTACACCCCGAAGACAACATCGCGGCGATCCCGAGCGACAGCATATTGAAGCTGCCGTAAAACATCTTCCGGTTGGGCGGCGCGACCTCGTAAATCGTCACCGACGACAGCGCGAATTGCGCCCCCACCGCGAAGCCTTGCACCAGGCGGCCGACCACCACCAGCAGCGGCGCGACGAGCCCAAGGGTCGCGAAGCCCGGGGTCAGCCCGAGGATCAGCGAGCCCACCGACATCAGCACCATGATCCACGACAGCACCTTCACCCGCCCTACCCGGTCCGCGACCATCCCCATCACAACGCCGCCGATTGGCCGGACCAGGAAGCCGACCGCAAACGTGGCGAAGGTCAGCAACAACGCCCCGCTGCGATCGACGCTGGGGAAAAACACCCTGGCGATTGTGCTCGAAAAATAGGAGTACACCATGAAGTCGAACCACTCGAAGGTGCCTCCTATCACCGTCGATACAATGGTTTTAAAGACTTTCCCTGAATCGCTTTGGGCGTCCATGTGTTTATCCTCCGGCCCGCAGGGTGCGCAACGTCTGCGCAAAGAAGTCCTGAACCACCTCGACGACCTGCATGCCGTTGTGGGCGATATTGGCCATCTCGTCGAAGCGCACGCGAACGCCGGCTGCCTCGAACGACGCCTTCAGCGTGCGCAGCCGTTCCGGGCGCGTCGCGCCGGCATCGTTGATACCTGGCAGATACATCGGGCTATCTTCGGATACCGTAATTTCCCAGGTTTCCAGATCTGCCCGGCCTACCACCATCTGCACCGGCACACGCTGCAAGGTGGCCAGATCGAACGGCTTGCCGAAGTGACGCTCGAAGCCGCCCGTACCTAGCCACCAGTCCTTCGTGTCATCGAGTACGGTGACGTTGCCTGGCGCACCGATCGACGCGGCCCATAGCCGCTCCGGATGCGCGTACGCAAAGCGGTTCACGTACTGCCCGCCGCCCGAATAGCCGAACAGTGCGAACTTGTTGAAGTGCTTGCCATAACGCTCGCCCACTTCGGTCACCATGTCGAGCAGCACTTTGTCGTAGCGGATATCGCCTTCGATCAGGCGCTTGAAGCCGCTGCGCTCGCCATCGCCGCGCACGCCAACCGGAAACAGCGGGCACAGCACGATGCAACGGTTCCAGCGGCCGAACGGCGCGAACGCATCGCGATACTGCGTGAACTGACGCCCCGTGCCATGCATCACGACGACTAGCTCCACGTCGTTGCCAGGCGTCAGGACTTCTGGCGGCACATACAGCACATACGGAAAGCGCGGATCGTGGCGGCTCGCGTACACGGTGGTCGAACCCAGGTCGTACAGTGCCTGCGCTTTCTCATGACCCGGAGTGGATCGCGTCTCTGCATCGAACATCTGTCATTCCTCTCTGACGATTTCAGCGGTCTCGTGTGTGCCACGCGTTGCGCGGCACACGTGTTTATTCACAGCTCACGCCGCTTCGGCGAGCGGTTCGTGGTGCAGGCTGTAGCGGGTGAAGATGCGGTTGAGCGCGGGCAGCGGCGCGACATCCATTTCCCCTGCGGCCGGCACCATGACGATCATCGCGACCGTCGCGGTCATCGTGTGACGTGTACCCGGGCGCGGCGGACGGCACACCGAAAACGGCGTGGCGAACGCATCGAACAGTGCAGCCTTGACCGCGTCGCGATCCACCTTCGGTGCGGCCTTCAGCAACTGACGCACACGCCAGTCGCGGTAGTAGCTGTCCGGCGAGCTCTCGCAACCGGTATCCAGCAGCTTGGTGCGGGCGACCGGGCTGATCCAATGGTTCGCATGCACGATCATCTGGTCGTCGTCGGGATAAATCGGGAACGCTTCGTTCGGCGCGCATTCGAAGTCGATGCCAAAGCCCTCGGCCATGCCGAGCATGATGTTGTTCGAACACGATTTCGGCGTGGTGGCGATCACCCGCAACGCGTTCGCGAACACCGGCTCTTCCAGCACGCGCCGGCGCAGCAGCGACAGCGGCACGCCCAGTTGCATGAAGTCACGTTCGGACTCGAGATAATTCGCGGTGATCGACACGCCCGCGGCATTGAGCCCGCTACGCGCAAGACCGCCCGCTTCGACGAAGGTCAGGAAATCGGGGCCGTCGTCGTTGCGTACGCGCAAGACGATGCCGGTATCGACGCAATCGGCTTTCCAGTCCCAGTTCTGCGCGTGGATCAACTGCCCGGTCGACGTGCGCGACGGCAGCACCAGCACGCCGGTACAACCGTCTTCGTCGTCGGCTTGCAGCGCCATTTCGGCTCGCGCCTTGGCCAGCACCTCGGTACGGGCATTGATCATCACGATGTCTTCGAACGGCACTTCCGCGCCGGTGGCGATGCCACGCATCTCGTCCAGGTACTCAGGTTGAAACTCGCCGATGACCTGTTCGAGCGAGCGGATCAGCGCTGTCTGCGACGCCTCGCTGTAGCCAAGATTGCGCAGCGTCTGGCCGTAGCGGGATGCGCTCAGGCGCACACGCGCCGCCGCCGCACGACCGTATTGCAGGCCGCGCTCATACGGCTTGCCTGACACGCTAACGAATGGAAACTGCTGGATTTGCGACATGTGTGGGACTCCTCGCCCTGGCTGCCGCCGAGGACATGAAGCGGGCCTAAGCCCGCGCTGACGCCATCGGCCTGATTTGTGACAAATCGATTCTCATCGGCCACAAACAAAATAAAAAGCGTTATTTTCTTTACCGAATGGAAAGAAAAATTTTCGTTTCGTGCGATCATGCAACGCGTGGAGACGGGGAAAAATCGTGCAAACCGTGCACGTCCCGAAGGGCCTGGAGGAGATTCCGCATGAGTGAAATTCGAATGCTGCGGACGTTTCTCGCTATCGAGAAGCACGGGACCATGGCGGCCGCCGCCGATCGCATGGCGCTCACGCATGCCGCTGTCGGCGCGCAGATGCGCACGCTGGAGCGCGTGTGCCAGCGGCAGTTGTTCGACCGCAGCGGGCGCAGCATCCAGTTGAACGATGCCGGCCGTTCGATCATCGAGCAGGCGCGCATGGTGGTGGCCGCGTACGACTCGCTGTTGCGCGGCGTGGCCGACAAACTCAGCATCGAAGGCTCGATCACGATCGGCTCGACCGCGTCGTCGATGGGGTTTCTGGCGGCCAACGTGATCCAGTTGAGGGTCTCCTACCCCGGCCTGAAGGTACGTCTCACGCACGGCGACAGCGCGGAATTGGGGCGCCAGGTGCGCGCCGGAGAAATCGACGCAGCGGTGATCGTCAGCGAACCCCGTGTGACTACGCTACCCGAGTTGTGGGAGCGCCTTTACGATGAGCCGCTGGTATTGCTGGTCAATCCGGCGATCGCCGCAGACGATGCGTCGGTGACCTCATTGCTGAAGCGGCATCCGTTCATCGGCTTCGAAGCGGCATCGCTGACAGGCACCCATGTGGCGAGCCTGCTCCGGCGGCTGCGCGCCGAGGTCAATCCTATTCTGGAAATGAACTCCATTGCCGCGATTGCCGATCTGGTTCGGCAGAACGTGGGCGTGTCGATCGTGCCGCGTTTGCGGCACGCCGCCTGGGACGAAGACCCGCTGCTGTCGGTGAGGCCCATTCCGGGCACGGCGTGGCGCCGGCACATCGGATGGTATGAATTCGGGCGGCAGCCGCTGGCCACCGCGATCGTCAAGAATCAATTGCTTGCGGCGCTGGCCGAGTAACGGCGCAGCGCCGGGCGGCAATGCGCCGCTCAGATGGCGTCATTCGGCCGATGCTCATCCGTATCTACGCAGCACACCAACACCTCCGCATCGTCCTTGCCGAGGCTCAGGTAAACATGCCCAATCGAGCTGTCGAAATACAGGCTATCGCCCGGCATCAATTTGAACGACTTGCCTTTCTCAAACCGCAATTCCAGTTTGCCGGCCAGCACAAAGACGAACTCCTCGCCTGAATGCCGGATGTACTCCGGGAAGTCCGAGACGGCGCGGGCGCGAATATGCGCGCGCATCGGCACCATCCGCTTGCCGGTCAGATTGTTGGCGAGCATGCCGTACTCGTAGTTCGGCGTGTCGTAGATCTCCTGTTTGCCGTTCGCTGTAAAGGACGGTTTCATCACGCCCGGCGGCTGGCTGCGTTTGCGGCTGCGCCTGAAAATCGCGTCGAACTCCAGTTCAAGCGAATGTGCCAGGGCCGCGAACTTGTCGTAGGTCAGGGCAATATCGCCGCGCTCGGCCTTTGAGATCGTCGATACGGCGATGCCGGAGCGCTCCGACAACTCCGTCAGGGTCAGCCCGCGCGCCTTGCGCGCCTGCCGCAAATGGCCGCCTACCAGTTTGTGGTCGAGCGCGGGTGGCGCCTCATGCGCCTCATGCGGCTCGTGCGACTCCTCGGCCTGCTTGTCCATCACTGCTGCTTTGGCCATCTCACTCACTTCCACAGAAAATTTTCTCACATACGAGAATTTATTTTTTCTCGTATATGATAACTCACGTCGATTCCACCCTTTCTGTGGGAACCCTATCGTGTCTACCCTTGCTCTGAGTAAGTCCGGTCTGACGAAAACCCACGTTATCACCGCCACGACGATCGGCACGGCGCTCGAATTCTACGACTTCACGATCTACAGTTTCTTCGCGATCCAGATCGGGCAACTGTTCTTCCCGGGCGCAACGCCAGTCAATCAGTTCCTGCTGTCGATCGGCGTGTTCGGCGTAGGGTTCGTGGTGCGGCCACTGGGTGGAATCGTGATCGGCGCCTACGCGGACCGCGCGGGGCGCAAGAAAGCGATGGTTCTCACCATCATGCTGATGGCGCTGAGTTGCGCGATGATCGCTTGTGCGCCGACCTATGCCGTGGCAGGGCTCGCCGCGCCGTTGATCGTGTTGAGCGCGCGCCTGATCCAGGGCTTCGCCGCAGGCGGCGAGTTCGGTCCGGGCACCACTCTGCTGGTCGAATATGCGACCGACAACACGCGCGCCTTCTTCGCCAGCTGGAACTTCGCGGCCACCGCGGCCGGTCTCGTGCTCGGCGCGCTCGTGGCCACGCTGATCAATGCCGCGCTGCCCAAACAGGCGATCCTCGACTGGGGCTGGCGTATCCCCTTTCTGCTTGGCATCGTCGCCGCTCCGGCCGGCATGCTGATCCGCAAGCGGCTCGAAGAAACGCTCGCCGAGCGCAAACCCGGTGAAGCGCCGCCGCGCGGCGCGTTGAAAGCGGCGCTGACCACGCATCTGAATCTCACCATCCTCGGCACGTTCGCCGAACTGGGCGGCTCCGTGTCCGTCTACATCACAGCGTTTTTCCTGCCGAGCCATGCGGTGCGCGCCTTGCATCTGTCGTCCACCGCGGCTGTCACGTCGGGCATTGTCAGCTCGCTCGTATTGTTCGCGGCGGCGCCGCTGGCGGGCATGCTCGCGGACCGCTTCAGCCGCAAGCGCGTGCTGGTTATTTCGCGCGTCGTGATGCTGCTGCTCGTCTATCCCGCTTTCGCCTTCCTCAGCGCGCATCCGTCGATGACCGCGCTGTGCGTCGTATCGGCCGTACTCGCCGTGTTTGTCGCAGGACAGATCGTGCCGGTGCTCGTGATGATCCCGGAACTCTTTCCGAAGCATGTCCGCGCAACCGGTATTGCGCTGACCTACGTAGTGAGCGCATCGTTCTTTGGCGGCTTCTCGCCGTTCATCGCAAGCTGGCTGGTCGCGCAAACCGGCAATCCGCTCGCGCCGGCCTGGTATGTGGCCGCCGCGTGCGCCATCTCGCTGGTGCCGGTAATCTGGTTAAAGGACCGTACGGGCGAAGCGCTCGCCTGACGAATCGAGGATGCAATGAGTCACGATAATGAACTGGTTGGACGCAGTGCCGTTGAGCTGCGCCGCATGATCGGTGCGAAAGAGATTTCGCCGGTCGAACTGCTCGACGCCTGCATTGCGCGTATCGAGGCGATCAATCCCGCCGTCAACGCAGTGACCGCGACGGACTTCCCGGCCGCGCGAGTAGCTGCGAAGCGCGCTGAAAAGCAGGTGCTCGACGGCGAAGCGCTCGGCTTGCTGCACGGCTTGCCGCTCGGGGTCAAAGACCTCGAAAATACAGCAGGTCTGCTGACGACTTATGGCTCGCCCATGTCGCGCGGCAACGTTCCCACTCAAGACGTGGTGCTGGTGGAGCGCCTGCGCGCCGCCGGCGCGATTGTCACCGCGAAGACCAACGTGCCGGAGCTCGGCGCGGGCGCCAATACGCGCAATCCGGTATGGGGCGCAACGGGCAATCCTTTCAACCCCACGCTGAACGCGGGCGGCTCGTCGGGCGGTTCGGCCGCCGCGCTCGCGTGCGACATGCTGCCGGTCTGCACCGGCTCCGATACCGGCGGGTCCTTGCGGATTCCGGCGTCGAAATGCGGCGTGGTGGGCTTTCGTCCGACGCCCGGCCTCGTGCCGAATTCGCGCAAGCTGGTCGGCTGGTCGCCGATCTCGGTGGTCGGGCCGATGGGCCGCACCGTGGCCGAGGCCTGCCTGCAGCTCGCCGCAACCGCGGGAATCTCCGCTGGCGATCCGCTCAGCTTTCGCGTCGATCCGCTGGACTTCGCGCGGCCTGACGATATCGACCTCAGCTCGCTGCGAGTCGGCTGGACCGAAGACTTCGGCAGTTGCGACGTCGACGGCGAAATCCGCAAAGTGTTCCGCGAGCGCATCGCGCTGATCGCGCCATCGTTCCGTTCCTGCGAGCAGGTGAGCTTTGATCTCGGCGACGTACACCGCTGCTTCGACGTGATCCGCGCGGAGAGTTTCGTCGCCGGTCTGCATGATGCCTATACGCGGGACCCGAACCAGCTCGGCCCCAACACGCGTGCGAACTACGAAATGGGCGCGAGCATGAATCTCGCCGACAGCGCCTGGGCACAAGCCGAGCAGACCCGCATTTTCAAACGCTTCCAGAGTGCGTTCGAGCAGTACGACGTGATTCTCTCGCCGACCACGCCGATTTCACCGTTCCCCTGGCAACAACTGTACGCGGCGCAGATCGACGGCCGCGAACAGGACAACTACTACCGCTGGCTCGCGCTGACCTACGTCGTCACGCTCACGACGCATCCCGCCGTGTCGCTCCCCTGCGGGGTCGACCATGCGGGCATGCCGTTCAGCTTGCAGATCGTCGGCCCGTTTCATGGCGATCGGAAAACGCTCGCCGTCGCGCACGCCATGGAGCAGGTCTTCGATCAATCGCCGGTCTTGCGCCGGCCGCGTCCCGATCTGTCGAAACTCACCCAGGCTGATCCGTCGCTGAAGTCGATCGTGACGGCGCCGCCTCTTTTCAACGAGTCCGGCCCGAATGACGCCGGCATTTCAACGGTCTAAACACATGTCGAATTCAATCGAACGTCTGCAAACGAATGCGCGCATGAGCCAGGTGGTGATCGCCAACGGCGTGGTGTATCTGGCCGGCCAGGTGCCCGACACGGCCAACGTCTCCGTGACCGAACAGGCCAACGAAGTCCTCGCGCGTATTGACACGCTGCTGGACGCGGCCGGCGTTGACCGTACGCGCCTGCTGTCGGCGAATATCTGGCTGAGCGATCCGAAGCACTTCGCCGAATTCAACGCAGTGTGGGACGCCTGGGTGCCGGCCGGCCACGCGCCGACCCGCGCCTGCGTCCAGGCGCTGCTGATGAAACCCGGCTGCGATGTCGAAGTCGCGGTGACGGCACTGTCGGCGTAATCGTCCGTCCGTGAACTCATGAGCACAATGAAATTCGATACTGTCGTACTGGGCGCGGGCATCGTCGGCGTGTGCGTCGCCGTCCATCTTCAGAAACGCGGCCAGCGGGTTGCGCTGGTCGATCGCAAGGCGCCCGGCAATGAGACATCGTTTGGCAACGCGGGGCTGATCCAGCGCGAGGGCGTGTATCCGTATGCTTTTCCGCGCGAACTCGGCACGTTGATGCGATACGCGCGCAACCGGTCGCCGGAGGTCCGCTATCACGCCAACGCGATGCTCAAAGCCGCACCGTTCCTGTGGCAATACTGGCGCAATTCTCATCCGGTGAAGCATGCGGCGATCGCGAGGTCGTACTCGACGCTGATCGAACATTGCGTGAGCGAACACCGCTCGCTAGCCGCCGATGCCGGCGCGAGCGCGCTATTGCGTCCGATCGGCTGGATGAAGGTATTCCGCACTGAAGCGGTTCGCGACAGTGAAACGCGGCTTGCCGAGCAGTGGCATCGCGAATACGGCGTCGAATTCGAATCGCTCGACGCGGCGAGTCTGCAACAGATGGAGCCCGATCTCGACCGCAGCCTGATCGGTGCGTTGCGCTACACGGCATCCGATTCTGTCAGTGACCCGAACGCGCTCGTCACCGCTTACGCAGAATACTTCGAGCAGCTTGGCGGGCGCTGTTTGATCGGCGATGCGAATACGTTGCGCGACCATTGGCAGGTGGATACATCGGCGGGCACCGTCGTGGCGTCGTCGGCGGTGGTCGCGTTGGGCCCATGGTCGGATCAATTCAGTTCACGGCTGGGCTATCGCCTGCCGCTTGGCACCAAGCGCGGGTACCACATGCACTATGGCGCGCAGCCAGGCGCGCGTCTGAATCACCCGGTCCTCGATGTCGAACGCGGTTATCTGCTGGCGCCGATGGCCAAAGGTATCCGACTAACAACAGGCGCCGAAATCGCGCTGCACGACGCACCGAAAACGCCCAACCAGCTTGACGCCGTCGAGCCCACGGCCCGCACGCTGTTCCCGCTGGCCGGGCGTCTGGACGCCGAACCCTGGATGGGCCGCCGCCCATGTACGCCTGACATGATGCCGATCATCGGACCTGCGGCGAACCACAAGGGTTTGTGGTTCGCATTTGGTCATGCGCATCACGGGCTGACACTGGGTCCCGTAACCGGACGATTGATCGCGGAGATGATGACCGGCGAGGAGACTCTTGTGGATACCCGGCCCTTCAGGGCGGACCGCTTCTAGCCGCCGGCACCAGCCCGTACCTTGACATGACATCCATAAGCTTTGCGCGGTCGGGCGGCCCACCGGCGCTTACGATTGCCCCGACGTCACGAAAATACTGAGCACCTATATCGGGCGTGAGGACGATCAGCGCGCGGGCCGTGTCATTGTGCGGGTTGCTAAAGTGGTGAACCGACCCGCGCGGAGTAAACATCCATTCTCCCGGTACGAGGTCGCGGACTACTCCGTCGACCGAGTACCGAAGCATGCCCTCCAGCACGTAGACGCACTCTTCGTTACGCGTGTGGCTATGTGGCGGTGGGACTTGTGAACCAGGTCCCACCGTCAGTTCGAAAACGCCCATCCCACCCGTAGCGGTCCCATCGATCAGGTATTGAATGCTCAATTGACCAATGTTGATGGGTTCGATCGGAGTTGCGCCGTTAAGTGTCATTTTCGAACTCCTTTGGATTAAGGATACTCGTTAGTCCACCAGCGTTGCAGGTACGGGGCGGGCCGCTTGCGGCGTGTACGCCGACCAGACGGAACCCAATTCATCCAGGATTATGCGCCGCTCAAGGATATATTTTGTCCCGGAGCAGCGACGGACCGTAACCGGCAGGACAGCGTCTGGATCGCGGGCATACTGGCCGATGTGTTGCCCGCAGAGGATTAACCCAGCAAAATCGAGCAGACCTCAACCAAAAATATCAGGAGAAACAGAACCATGAGTGATCAGCCGTTCGGACGTTCCCGTCGTGATTTCATGCGTATTGCCGTGACAGCAGGCACGACCGCGGCGCTGCCGTGGATGCAGGACGCCCACGCGCAGTCACCGGCCAACGCTTCAACCACGGCACCCGCTGCGGGACATTCGGCAAAAGGCACGCAGCTGATCCTGCTCGGCACCAAGGGCGGCCCTACGCCTTCTGACCTGCGCGCGGCGCCGGCGAACGTCCTGGTGGTCGACGGTCAACCCTACGTGGTCGATTGCGGCAATGGCGTCGCGCTGCAGTTGACCAAAGCAGGCATCAAGCTGCCGGCCATCCGTGACATCTTTCTGACCCACCACCATTCGGATCACAACGCCGACCTCGGCAACCTCGTGTTTCTCGCCTGGGCCACCGGCCTGCATACGCCCGTCAACCTGTACGGGCCGCCGCGCATGACAAAGATGATCGACGACTTTGTCGATATGAACGCGATCGACCTCGACGTGCGCATGCGCGAAGAAGGCCGCCCGCCGTTCCGCCCACTGATCAACATCCATGAATTCGACGGCCCGCGCCTCGTGATGGAAGACGACCGCGTGCGCGTCACCTCGACCCTGGTCGACCACTACACGATCAAGCCGGCGTTCGCTTACCGCTTCGAGACTCGGGACCGCACCGTCGTCTTCTCCGGCGACACGACCTATTACCCGGCGCTTGCCGAGTTCGCCAAAGGCGCCGACGTCCTCGTGCACGAAGTGATGTACCTGCCCGCGCTCGAAAAGCTGATGAAGACGGTCGACAACGCGCCGACGCTGCTCGATCACCTCATGAAGAGCCACACCAGCACTGAACAGGTCGGCAAGATTGCCGCGGCGGCTGGCGTCAAGACGTTGGTGCTGAGCCATTTCGTGCCGGGCGGCGATCCCGCGATTACCGACGAGATGTGGGCCGCCGATGCACGCAAGCATTTCGACGGACAGATCATCGTCGGCAAAGACCTGCAGGTTATTTGAGTGTCGGGAAAAGCCACCATGCAAGCTGCTGCGATTCCCTTGACGTTGCTGACTGGTTTTCTCGGTTCGGGTAAGACCACGTTGCTCAATCGCCTGCTGCCGCAACCCGCGCTGGGCCGCTGTGCGGTGGTGATCAATGAACTCGGTGCGATCGGTCTCGATCATCTGTTCGTCAGCACCTCGCGCGATGAAACCATCGCCCTGCTGGAAAACGGCTGCCTGTGCTGCGGCGTGCGCGACGAACTGGCTGCGACCGTGACCGATCTGCTGCAGCGCCGCATGCGCGGCGAGATTCCCGCCTTCGAGCGGATTCTGATCGAGACCACGGGGCTGGCGCGGCCAGGCCCGGTAATCTCTTTGCTGCTGGGTGATCCAGCACTGGAGGGGCGCTTGCAACTCGATGGCATCGTAACGACCGTCGATGCGAAACACGGCGCCGCGCAACTTACCCGACATGAGGAATCGCGTCAGCAGGTGGCCGTCGCGGACCGGCTGTTGCTGACCAAGGCCGAACTGGTCGATGCGCCCGCGCTGGCGGACCTCGAGGCCGCGCTTGAGGCGCTGAATCCGGGTGCGCCACGCATCCCGGTGCGTAACGGAGAGATTGACGCACAACAGCTGCTCGACATCCTGACACCGCGTGCCTTGCGGCCCTGGTTGCGCGCCGAGCCTGCGCCGCGCAAATCGCTAATGCGCGGCGCAACCGCGTCACGCGTGGCCCATCCGGACATCGACAGCTTCTGCCTGACTTACTCGCAGGCCTTGCCCATGCAGGCGTTCGAAACCGCATTGACCGTCCTGCTCGGCTACCACGGCGAGCGCATTCTGCGGGTTAAGGGGATCGGCAATTTCATCGGCGAATCGCGGCCCGTTGTATTCCATGGCGTGCAGCAGTTGCTGCATGAACCGCTGCGGCTTGAAGCGTGGCCAGACGATGACCACACGACGCGCCTCGTGTTCATCGTGCAGGGTCTCGCCAGGTCGGTGATCGAGGAGACGATCACGCATTTTCTGCGCGAAGCCGGGGTGGAGGCCGCGGCAAGCTGTTAACCGAGGGTTTCACAGGACGAAACTTTCACTCGCATCCGCCGATAACTCGAACAGGAACTACCTGGATGGCCGCCGGACAGTCTGCCGGCGTCATCCGGCGCGCCCATCACGTGCCACTTCGCACGGCAGCCCTGCGCGGTTTCCATTCGTTTGCTCGAGGACTCAGGATGCACAAGCTCAGTTTTAAGCAGAAGCTGTGGCTGCCGCTGATCATCAGCCTCGTCGCGTTGCTCGCCGTCTCCGTATCGGCGGCGTGGCAGTCGCGCGAAACGCGGATCGAGGAACGTAAGCACGACCTCACGAACATCGCGCACGTCGGGCTCAGCATCGTGACGGAGTATGCGGCACTGGCGCAAAGCGGCGCGCTACCGGAGGCCGATGCCCGCAAGCAGGCGCTCGAACGCCTGCGCGGCGTTCGCTACGGCGAAGACGGCTACTTCCTCGTGATCAACTCGAAGCCGCAGATGGTGATGCATCCGATCAAGCCGGCACTCGAAGGCAAGGATCTCGCGAGCAGTGCGGATGCCGACGGCCGCCACCATTACGTGACTTTCGCGTCGGCCGCACAGGCGCCGGACGGCGGCTTCGTCGACTACGTGTTCCCGCATTCGGGCGCGGCGCCGGCGCAGGCGGTGGGCAAGATCGGCTACGTGGTGCGCTATGCCCCGTGGGACTGGATCATTGCGACCGGCGCCTATGTCGACGACATCGACGCGGCGTTCATGGCGTCGCTGTGGCTGATCGGCGCGATCTTCGTGGCTGTGTCGGCGGTGCTCGTGACGCTCGTTGCGTTGACGAACCGCAGCATCGCGCGCACGGTCGGCGGCGATCCGGCCTATGCGGCGAACGTGGCGGACGCGATCGCATCGGGTGACCTGACGGTGGCGATCCGCACGCGCGACGGCGACACGTCGAGCCTGTTGCACGTGATGCAGCGAATGCGCGACGCGCTGACGGGCACCATCTGCCAGATCAAGCATGCGTCCGACAACGTCGCGTGCGGCGCGAACGAGATTGCGAACGGCAATGCGGACCTGTCGTCGCGCACCGAGAGCCAGGCGGCGTCTTTGCAGGAAACGGCGTCGAGCATGGAGCAGATGACGGCGATGGTCCGCCAGACGGCGGACAACGCGCGCACTGCCAGCGAGCTTGCGGCCGGCGCCGCGACCATCGCGAACCGCGGTGGCGACATGATCACGCAGGCCGTCGCGGCGATGAAGGGTATCTCGAGCGAATCGGGCCGCATGGTCGAAATCATCGCGACGATCGAGGGCATCGCGTTCCAGACCAACATTCTCGCGTTGAATGCGGCGGTCGAAGCGGCACGCGCGGGCGAGCAGGGCCGAGGCTTCGCAGTCGTCGCGAGTGAGGTGCGCAGCCTCGCGCAGCGTAGCGCGACCGCGGCGAAGGAAATCCGCGAGCTGATCAGTCATGCGGTGGGCAGCGTCGGCAGCGGTGCGACGCTGGTCGAAAACACCGGCTCGACGATCGACGAAGCGCGCGACGCGATCATGCGCGTGACCGGTGTCGTGCAGGAAATCGCGGCGGCCGCGGCGGAACAGAGCGCCGGCATCGACCAGGTGAATCTCGCGGTCACGCAGATGGACAGCATGACGCAGCAGAACGCGGCGCTTGTTGAGCAGGCGGCGGCCGCGGCGCAGTCGCTGAAGGAGCAGGCGATGAGCCTGCAACGCGCGGCGGCGGCCTTCCAGGTGAACGACGCAAACGCTAGCGGCGGTACATCGTTCGCGCCGGCTTCGGCGTCGCGCCGCGTGGCGTTCGCGTAGGCATCAAACTACCTGGTCAGTAATGCGAACGTGAGCATCGGTGATGTGGAATCCATGCTTCTCGATGTCGTCCAGACACTCTCCCGAGTCAACGCCCGGGGTCGGTTTGTCCCGGCTGAGTTCCACTGACTTGAACGAAGCCCAAGGCGCGAACCTGGCCGGCAGATTCTCTCCGGTGGCGTTTGCCGTGAAGCCAAACACCCGGCCGGGCCCCCGAAAAATATAGACAAGCATTTCGTTCACTCCTGCGAAGGACCAATACGTTTGCCCGATCTGGCATATGGGCGGCTGCGAATCAATCTATGACGGGAAGCGCGGGCACGCCAATTGACGGGCCTCGAACCGAGTCAGGCATTGTCAAATTCGCAATACGCTATCACGGCTGACTCTTCGCAGCGGTGGGATTTTCCGGACACTGCGCGTGGCGACGGTATAGACTCAAACTTATGCAAGTTGGTTGAACTAACGCGTGGCGTTGGAACACCACGTGAGGTGCACATAGCAGCGGATCGGTGTGCCATTTGCGTTGCGATGCGGCAAGGCACCTGTTTGCGGCCGGACGCGCCTAGTAATGGCGGAGGCATTCAAATGTGTGATGTCTGTGGTGATGCGCAGCACGAGCCTCAAGTATCGCGCCGGGATTTCCTGAAGACTGGCGCACTCGCGGCGCTCCTGCCGTGGAGCATGGGCGCCGCCATCGCGGCCGAGCCGCCAGCACCTGGCGCATCGCCACCGCCGAACTCGATCCCGCCCGCGGATGCGTTGAAACGAATCATGGATGGCAACGCGCGCTACGCCGCTAACGCGCCGAACGAGCGCGACTTTTCATCGGGTCGCGCCGCCCGTGTGCAGGCGCAGTATCCGATCGCCACGATCCTGAGTTGCGCCGATTCGCGCGTGGCGCCGGAGTTCGCGTTCGATCAGGGGCCGGGCGATCTCTTCGTTTTACGCGTTGCGGGCAACGTCGTGAACCCCGATCTGCTTGCGTCTCTTGAATACGGCGCGCAGTTCCTGGGGGTGCCGCTCATTATGGTGCTGGGTCACACCGGATGCGGCGCGGTCGACGCCGCAATCAAAGTATTGAAGGCCAAAGCGGTTCTTCCAGGCCATTTGCCCGGACTCATCTCGGCAATCAAGCCAGCCGTCATCGCCGCCGAGAAGACGAAGACCGGCAACTTGCTGGACAACGCGGCCGCCGAGAACGTACGACGGCAAATGGCTCGACTCAAGCGCTCACCGCCGATCGTCCAGCAACTTTACGAGAGCAAGAAGATTGACATTGTCGGCGGCATGTACGACCTCGCCACCGGCAAAATCGCGCTCGTCTAAACGAGTGGGTTTATCCTTCCGCAGGTGCCAGCAACCGTACGGCGGTTTTGCACAAGGTGTTGTCCGCTTCCGGGCTCTCTTCAACGCTGAATCAGCGCTGAAGAGAGCCGTCTGCCGTTGGCCAATGCCGATGCCCCCGTATGAAACACTCGGAGGAAAAATCCATGACCGACCCGACCTATCACGCGTCCGACTTTCGACAGCAGCGCAGCGTCGGTATTGCCGGCATCGCAGTAGCGTCGCTGTTCGCCTCGGGGCTCTGGTTCGGCATCGATCTTTTGATGTCGCCCCTGCCAGGCATGGACAGCCTCGGCGCGCGGATGCTTCTAACGCTTAAATGCTGCTGTGCCGCGGTGCTGTTCTGTCTGGTGACGGGTGTCGAAGCCGTAGCGCACGAACGATTGACCTCGCCCGCATTCGATCCGTTGGCCGGCTTCGAGACACGCAGGTTGCGCGTCAATCAACGATACCTGCAGAACACGGTGGAGCAGATCATCGTGTTTGCGGCATCGTTGTTCGGCCTGGCCGCCTACTGCCCCGACGGCTCATCCATGCGCGCGGTCGTGGCGACGACCGTGGTCTGGATCGTCGCGCGGGGCGCATTCTGGCTCGGCTACCATCGCAGCGCCGCGTTGCGCGGACTCGGAGCGCCGGGCATGGCGGTCAGCATGATCGTGTTGCTGTACGTGACGAGCCGGTTTGGGCGTGAGATCGCGGGGACGGTGGGCGCGATTGCGCCGCTCGCTGCATTTGTCGCGATCGAGGTAGTGTTGTTTTGGGGGACGCGGCCGGTGAAAGCGGATTGATTTAATGGAGTCCGTCGGCTCGATTGTCTCGGCTCGACGCTATCGCCACGCACTTGAATTGATCCCGCGGCCGGTAGTTAGGACAGCAGGAACGGGCCTTGCTAACCCATGCGGCGTGCAACGCCTGATGGTTATGTCCCATGAAAGCTACCCGCGCCCTGGAAGCACTGAATTTCTTCGTTGCTGACGTGCAGGCCGGTATCGGCCCGTTTCTCGGCGTGTTCCTTCAGGCGCGTGGCTGGGGCACTGACCTGATTGGGACAGTCATGACGATCGGCGGCATCGCCGGCATGATCGCAACCTCGCCCGCCGGCGCGCTTGTCGATGCAATTCGGCATAAGCGCGCGCTGATCGTGGTCGCGGGGGCAATGACTGTAGCGGCATCGGGCGTACTGTGGGTGTCGCACGATTACTGGATGGTCGCGGCATCGCAGGTAGCAACGGCGATCACGGGAGCGGCGCTTGGGCCTGCGATGACTGGCATCACACTCGGCATCGTGCGGCAGCGCGGCTTCGACCGGCAGTTTGGACGCAATCAGGTGGCCAATCACGCGGGCAACGTTGTAGCCGCTGCGCTATCCGGCTGGCTAGGTTGGCGCTACGGCTTCGGTGCTGTCTTCGCGCTGAGCGCAGCGTTCGGAATCTTGTCGTTGATTGCGGTGGCGATGATCCCTGCGAACGCAATCGATCACGATATCGCTCGTGGACTGGGCGCCGACGGCTCGACCGGAGACGCTGCCGACGTCAAGGTGAGCGGCCTGCGCATTTTGCTTCAGTGCCGTCCGCTGATCGTGCTTGCCGCGGCGCTCGCGTTGTTCCATCTGGGCAATGCCGCGATGCTGCCGCTCTATGGCCTTGCCATCGTCGCTGCTCATCAAGGAGAGCCGAGCGCGTTTACAGCCGAAACCATTGTGATCGCACAACTGGTGATGGTCGGCGCGGCCATGTTCTCTTACCGTCTGATCCGCTGGCGCGGTTACTGGTGGGTGATCCTGGTCACGTTTCTCGCGCTGCCGCTGCGCGGCTTGATTGCCGCGTCGGTGATTCAACAGTGGGGCGTATGGCCAGTTCAGGCACTTGATGGCATCGGCGCAGGCCTGCAAAGCGTCGCTGTTCCGGCGCTCGTGGTCCGGCTGCTGGAGGGGACGGGTCGGGTCAACGCCGGTCAGGGTGTGGTGATGACCGTGCAAAGTGCGGGCGCGGCCCTGAGCCCGGCGCTGGGCGGCATACTGGCGCATCGCTTCGGCTACCCCGCGGCGTTCATCACGCTTGGCGCGATCTCAACGGGCTCGCTGATACTCTGGCTGGGCTTCGGCGCGGGCCTTAGACATGTCTGTCGTGCCCGCGGCGACATCGATGACGACACCGTCAATGCGCGTCCTGTCGAGTCTTGATTGCTTTTTGTCTTCGAATGTCAATCACGGTCGCCATTTGAACGCCTGTCCGACGAACTATCTGGATCCCTATTCCCTGATTTCCTCGTTCGAGGCAGCGAGTGTCCGATCTGTCCGGCGACATTGTGGATAGACGAACGCATGTACCAAGGCCACCAGGCCAGATGCCAGAACCACAGGCATGCTCCGCGGTATCCTCGGAGCCATTCACGGTTTATGCCCGTCACAGGAAAGCTTTCAAGGCTGCGATGGCCGAGCGCCATCACACCAATCGTCATCCAGACAACCGCGATCACGAGGGTCGGAAGCGACAGAACGCACGCGGCGACAAATATCGCAAGCGGCAAACAGATAGTGAATGGCGAGCGGGTTTTCATTTTGCTTTTGCCCCCCTTTATAACGGATCTTATTATTTTAGATTAGCGTATTTTGCAGGTTTCAACCGATAGGGTTTTCTACCATCGTGTGTTGGCTGGTCAGTAACATTGCTGCGCGATTCGCGCTATGTAGTAATAGTCAGGTTTTTCCGTGCTGGAAATGTCGTCGCCGTATTTTGCCGTTGCGCTCCGGCTTGAACCCATGTCGGCATATGGCCCAGACCGTGTGAACGCTCTCACGGCATTTCTCAGGAAATCAGACTCGCCACGTCGTCCCACACAAAGACGATGTTTTGCGATCGCCAGACCGGTCCCGGATCAATGTACTCGCCTGCTGGCCGGCCATTCAGCGCCTCGTAAAAGGCCATCGCAGGTTCGTTTCCCTTGACGACGCTTAACGCTGCTGCCTGATAATGCATTTTTCTCAAATGAATCGCGAGTTGCGCAAGCAACGCGCGACCAATACCGCGGCGCTTGAAGTCGGGATCGACATAAAGGAATTTGATCTCGCCGCGACCGTCGAATATCGATTCTGAAGATCCACCAGCGGCGCCGATTCCAACGGTTCTACCGTCGATCTCAGCAATGAGCACAATCTGGCTGTTGTCATTCGCAGACAGTTTTTCCTTCCACTGCTTGCCGCGATGTTGCTCATTGAGGACGGCATAGGCTTCCGTTGGCGCAAGATCCTGGTAGGTATGCCGCCAGACCTTCACATGAAAATCGGCGATCATTTGAGCATCGTCGATATTTGCGGACCTGATGGATATTCCAGTCATTTAAGGCTCTTTCGGATTCAGAATTGCGCCGGTGGGGATGGGTGCGCGCAAGAGATTGTCCGCGATCTGGGCGGCTGTGTCGAACGAACGCTTGTGGCCGATCACAGGCCGTCATCCAAATATTGAACTCTTCCTGGACACGTTGGACGCCCAAGGCACAACCCTAGTCTGCAAGGTTGTGCGATATCCACGGCGGTGATCTGAGCCGTCCGCTCACGTCGACAAGATATCCTTTGATTGAATCCGCTTTACGCCCACGCGGTCCATGTTTTTTCGCGCAGCCGCAAGTGAGCCGTTGAGGTCAATCGGACGCGTTGCGTCTTCGATGACGTATGCGTTGAAGCCCGCCTTGCGGGCGTCCATTGCGGTCCATGCAACGCAGAAATCGGTCGCCAGTCCGGTCACAAACACGGTGTCGATACGCCGCTGCTTCAGATATGCCGAGAGGCCGGTTTCCGTCTTGTGATCGGCTTCCTCAAACGCGGAATAGCTATCCATGTCCTTATGAAAACCCTTGCGTATGATCACTTGCGCAGTCGGCAGCTTAAGGTCCTTGTCGAGCGCGGCGTCGTCTGTGCCTTGCACGCAATGGTCCGGCCACAAGACCTGCGTGCCGTACGACAACTGTGCCGTCTCGAACGGTTTCTTACCGGGATGGGAACTGGCGAACGACGCGTGTCCCGGCGTGTGCCAGTCCTGCGTAATGACAATGTTCTCGAACTTGCCGGCCAGCTCGTTGATGAGTGGCACGACCTCGGCGCCGCCTTTCACCGGCAGCGTTCCGCCATCGATGAAGCAATTTTGCACGTCCACGACGATCAATGCGGATTTGCTGCCGGGCGTGATGTGTTTGCCCGATGCAGCCGACGCTGCCAAGGCGCTCAGGCTTCCAAGGCCACAAAGATGAACCAGACCGAGTGCGGCGGTCGACTTGATCAGTGCCCTACGACGGTTTTCTCCCATGGCGAATCCCCTTTTCGATTGAAGCGCCAATCATAGAGGCGCCAAATTTATTCCAGACTGCGTCTTGAGGCACCTGTCTTGTTGAAAGACAACGCATAAATAGTCGCACAAAAATTTGCTGGATGGTTTGATGGCGGGGGGAGTGCTCTTTGAGTCAGCCCGGTGTATGCGGAAGAAGGCCGCTTTGTCGATGAGCTCGGGGGTGATGTTCAATGTCTAGGAATGGTTGAAGCTGATGCGGAGCGAACTTCTGTTGTCGAGCCTGAAGCGCCATTCGCAGGCGCGGCGTTCCGGATATGCGTGCGTCGGTTCCGCCCCGAACGGCGGACGTTCGCCAAGTGGCTCTTGTCGTGAAATTGCCAGCCTATATAGGGAGTAACCGCGAATGCTGGAGTAAGGGGTGAGCCTTTCCTCATTCAGGTCCGTCTGAATTCCGGTTGACCGGTGCCAAGCGATGCACGACTAAAGCCACGCCATGCCCTCACGGACCAAAGCGTGGGCGTCGTCAGTCAAGAGGTCGCCATGTGCGAGCACGACGCGTTCGAACGGCCAGGCGAGCAAAGTGTCGATGCAGACGCGTGCGCGTTTGCGGTCGCGATATGCCATGCGCAGCAGCGGATGCCAGCTGACACGACCGAGGATTCCGCCCAGGCGCAAGTAGTTGCGTGTCAGCCAGTGAGGCGACTGATGAAAGTTCTCCACCAGATCGCAGGCAATCAGCGTGCGCGTGGCCGGATGGTAGAAAACCGTCTCGCCCAGAATACAGCCTTCGATCGTTAGCAGTTCCAGGTCGTCGCGCCAGTCTGGATGAGGCTGATCCGTCAGCACCGCGTCGAAGCGAAGATCTTTTCGCTTGCGTTGCAAGGCCGCCGGGCCGTGTAGCATCGCCCGCGGATAGGCTGCCGCAGTTTCCGCCGCATACATGTGATGAAAGAGGTTCGGACAAACGATATGTGCGACGGGCCCCAAGGCATCTATCGCGGACCGTACTTCGACGCTCAACGGGATCGGCGAATGCAACAATAGCTTGCCCGACGACAGCCGGATGACCGTCAAGCGCGTGCCGATATGTAAGCCAACGAAAGAATGGGGGGCCAATGCGGTCCAGATATTCTGTGCGAACGGCTGAAGAGCGGTCATCGCCAAATCCAACAAGGGTTGGTTCCTAATCGTTGCACTGTACGCTCTAAGCCCCCAATCGAAAACGTTCGCCATGCGCAAGCGGCCATCGCAACCTCATACCGATCACCGGCACTTGAGGAGCGGCAGCGGTCCAACGCAGGTCGATCTGTGGCGAGCCGTCTTATCCATGAAGCATTGGACCGGTTGAATCCGCCGTCGACTTCGGCTGTTCGGCATCGGATCGAGGTCAGTCTAGTTGAGACGCTTGCGGAAACCTTCGAACTCTTCGGTGCATGCGGTCGCCCGAACAACTGGCCTCCGAAACAACGCTCGTTGCGCAGGCCAGTTGTTTCCGTGATCACCGCGGGCAATTGTGTCGCGACCAATATCGGCAGTTCACTACTATCGGTTATTGACCAACTGAGTGGCAGCTTCGTCAATGAGCGCGGCGACTTCGACAGGCTTCGAAGCTAAAGAGGCGTGGCTCGCGGCAAGAGTGATCACTTTCCTCGCATTGAGCCGCGCCGACATCTTCGTCTCGTTCTCCGGTGTAATCATCCGGTCCTCACTGGAAATCTGATACCACGATGGTTTCTTCTTCCAGGCGGGAGCGGTAATGGTGTTGCCAAAGGTGCTGGCAAGCGGCGCCTTTTGCGTCACGGCCATGACGAGACCCTCTTCCGGTGTCAGATCCTGGCAGAAGCTCTCATGGAATTTATCGGCCTTGATCCACAGGTAACCGTCGCTGTCAGGCTCGAGATTGGGCGCTGCGACAGGAAGGTGTTGCTGGGTAATGCCGCCAGGGCTTTCTCCCGCATCAGGTGCGAACGCGGCAATATAGACGAGCCCGACCACGTTCGGCTGATCCCCCGCCTCTGTGATAACAGCACCACCATACGAGTGGCCGACAAGCAGGACAGGTCCCTTCTGTTGGGCAATCATCTTGCGTGTGCGTTCGGCGTCGTCGGCAAGCGATGTCAACGGCATTTCGACGGCGTGGATAGACGTGTAGCCTTTGCGCGCCAGCTCGACGATGACCTTCCCCCAGTGCGCTGCGCCACCCCAGAAACCGTGCACCAAAATGACTGTAGGTTTATCGCTCATGCTTCACTCCTGATTGACACATTTCGCCGACGCAGTTGTGTGTCCATAGCCTGCCAGCGGAAGGGCTATTCACGGTTCCGGGAATGCTGACCATAGTAGATCATTCGGCGATGCTTTAACCGTAGCCTCGATTCATGAAATTTTGCGGGCACTTCGCGATCAGGCTGAGCGGCCGGTATCGAGCAAGTCGATCGTCTCTTTCGGGTCGGCCTGAGCCGGTCAACATCCGGTGCAGTACTGCCACGTTCAGCCATTCGTCTAATGCATTCAACGGACACCCGGACGTCGCCTCGTCCACGGCAGCGGGCATTTGGGATCGATAGGGTCGTCGCAAATCAGTACATGGCAAGTTTCCGTCATAGACGGATCCCCGCACCGTAGCTATCGGCAGTTGTGCAATGTCGTGACCCGGCGTTGGTTTCGCGCGTGTCCCATTGGCAGCGTGCCGATATGGACAGTCACGAAATCCGACGACTGATGGTCAACCTGGTCCGCAAGGTCGCGATCACGAACGCTAATCACAGCTGCGCACGCGCCTCGGAATGCGCCCGCTGCATCATCCAGCATGCGATGCTCATGCGATCGCGCGTGGCGGGCAGCACCTCGTGCTCAAACTGTGCCGAAAGAAACAACAGCAGCGTTCCTGCGCGCGGAAAGACGTCGTGATGTGACTGATCGGCAAGGTAGAGCCGCAGGGCGCCGCCCTCGGCGTCCTGCCACTCTTCGTTGAGGTAGAACACGGCGGAGATCACGCGGCTGTCGTTGTTACGCAGGCAGTCGAGGTGGCGTGCATATCCGGCGCCTGGCCGATATACCGCGTAGTGCGATTCGCTATCGACCAGGCCGAGAAACAGGTCACGGTTGAGCGCAATCCGTAGCGCTTCGATGCGATCGGCAAACGCCTGCTGCCGCGTGCTCAGCGCCTCAGGTTGGAACCAGAGCGTGCTATCGCCACGCAAAAGTGTGGCAGCGCGATCGGCCCCTACACGGGCTGGGGTCAACAGCTGTGCGTCGTGCATGTCGATGCATTCGGTCGACAAGGCCTGCGTCTGGATTCGCGACAAAAAGTTTGGCACGACACACCAGCCATTGCCGGCGAGCGCAGTCGTCGCGATGTCGAATTCGCTGGACCGAGAATTCACCGAGACATTAATCGCCTGTTCCGGAGCGGGGCCGCGGATCAGGCAATCGACGAGCACTTCTATTTCCGTTTCAGTCAGAGGTCGTTCCAGAAACTCATCCTCTTTCACGTGCTCTCCCGATCGCGCTTCGCTCGGGTCTGCTACAAGTTTGCCAAAACCATCCGGCGATGGTGGAGGTGCGTCGGCCACAGGGATAAGCACGCGCTGGAGCCTAAGAGGAAGGGTGGAGCTAAGGTAGTCTATCTGTTTGGACATCGGCGCAGTCTACACGAGCTGTACAAACCGACAGCCGATGCTCGAACGGAGGCTTTGGCCGACCCTTGTACACGTGAAAACGGCCATCAGGACAACGTCGGACCCAACGGCGGAAGCGGGTCGCACTGAAACAAATACCATCGCCCTACGACGCTGGCCACGGAGCTGCGCCGAACTTCCGTACCCGACCCGGAGCGGCCAGTCAATATTTTCAGAAGCAGACGTTCGACCGTGTGCGGCGGCAAGCTGGGTTGTTGTACGGGTCATTGGAGATTGATGACCTTTCCACCGTTGCGCTCAAACTCAGAGCGGGTCGTACGACTGACTTCCTGCGCTAACGAGTCACAATGAAGAATGTCTCGAAAAGACATTCTTGGTCGCCGATATCCTTCTCGGAACACTTGGAACGAGAATCCTTTGCCGCTCGGAGTTACTTCTTCAACGCGAGCCAGCCATGAACACTTGAAGTCGGACCGCTTAAGAGCGGCGTTTACTCGATGTTCAACTGCCATGTAACCGTCTGTACCATCTGCTATTGCTCGGAACTCTTCTCCCGTTACTTGAGTAACAACGATTTCCGGTCGATCCGTGCTCGTTAAAGACACCCATCCGAGAGTCGCCATATCGGTGTCGGCAGAAAATTCAACGATGGGGAATTGCTTGGCGCTGGTGTTCGACTGTAACCATACGATGGTGTCATAGATAGTGGTCATGGCGGAGAATAGATGAATCAAGGAGCGAAACCAGCTTTATAAAGGAGGATTGTCGACGATCTACGCGGTGGCGTCGACCTTCTCCTCCTGGCCGAACTTAGCCGGACGACGACCGGCTAAGTTCGACCCGAAGCGGTCAATCACTTTTCTGCAAAGCCGACGTTCGTTTTACTCTAGTCAGCCGGCGCGATCCGCACCGCATGCAGCGCAAAATCTGGCGGTGGGTGTGCGAAGCGGTTTGCCGCAAACATTACATGCGGGTCCGTATAGCATGAGGCGGTGGTGCATAAGTGCATTTATATGCCCGGCTGCAGATCCAGTAATGCGTTCGTAGGCCACCAAGGACGGAAGACGCATATTGTCTCGCAAGGCTTCCGCGAGAGACGCGCCCGTCTCTCGTCGATATTCCTGTATCTGCTCTATCAAAGACATGGGGTCAACCAATTGCCACTCGTCCTCCGTGAGCATTGGTACGTCCGTCTCGCAGCGCCAACAATAGATCGTTCTAGGCATTTTTGGGTTCCTTGGTCTATGCCTACGTCGGTAACTGCAGTCAGTCAATTTCCCTCGGAACGTTTATTTTGTCCGTTCTGTTGGATTATCGACGATCTGGACCTCGCAGTCGAAGGTCTCCTGTTGACCGAATTCTTCCGGATGCGTTGGGCTCAGTTCGACCCCGGAGGGACTGTCGCGGAAACCCAATGCGGACATTCGCGTGGACCATCGACCGCCGGTCCACGTATGACACAATCGACTTATTTGGGCTGACGGCGACACCGTATGACAAACACCCAAGCTGCGGGCAACGCTGTTCAAACCAGCCCGTTGGCGGCGGCCTTTCCTGCAGAGCTTCGCTCCGAAGTGACCGTCGTCACGGATTTGATTCGACCCAGCACGGCGACTCATCCCGGATCGTCAGTCGTTGTTCGAGGCGAATCACTCAATATCCCGTATCGAATTCACCACGATTGCGACGACACGCTATTCCCTCTGCTGAACGAGGTTCAGGCGGCAATCTATGCGTGTGTGCTGACGAGGCACCACGACGGACACGTACGCCAACGCCATATCGAACGGCTGGTCACTTCGTCCGAACCTTGGGTTGCGCCGTTCGTCGTGCACCTCTGCGGTGAGTACGTCATCGAAATTCTCGCCGTGATCGAAGCGAATTTGTCGTCAATGGATCAGTGCGTCTACGGGGTGTTCCTCCGGGAAAACGCGACGTTCTTGAAACGGACACACGATCGGATGGTGAGTTATTGGGACTGCTATTATCGCTGGCTCTACAAGCGAAAACTCGACTACGTTGGATTTCAGGTATTTGAGCGATTCCGCGAATGGCGTGCTTCCGCCTAACGGGCGCGATCGCCCTGGCCGCGCGTCTCATGCAAGAAGTATAAGTCGCGTCTGAATGGAACGGCGAAGACTTGCCGCGTAGCGCCCTACATACACTATCAATTCCCATGAAAAAATCGGTTTGGCTTCTTCTCGTGCTCGCCGTACTCTCATGGGGGATTTGCTATGCGTACGTATCCAGCTCCATTCACTTTGGCTGGTTTGGAACCTTGCTCGCATCAGCCGCAGGAATACTCGCGACAATATCTGCTTACCAGACAGAAGAGAAGGCACATACTCGCGGCGGCGTCGTATACAAGTCCAAATCGCCCATCCAGTTTCTCCTCGCGCACCTCTTGCTGGGCCTGTTCCTGATGGCAATTGCGCTCTTTAGCGTAATGGGGTGCCTTGGATACGCGAGTGGCTCGTAGGAATCTATCCGAGATTGTCACCGATTCGAGCCACGTGGTCGACCGGCCGTTCATGGCCGAATTTAGCCGGATGGCGACCGGCTCAGTTCGAGCCACAATGGTTATCCAGCTGTCCTCATAACGGACATTCGATTTATCATCCTAGCCATGATCGACCCATCAGCCGCAATGAGCCAAGACAGCGCACCTCCGCATCCGTCGGCCGTGCGCGCCACAGTGGCCTTTTTGCTCAGTGTGACGGCAGCGACTGTCTATATCATTGCATCAAGGTTTCCCCATGTAATCGAGCAGCGAGCTGCGGGTGGACTGCTATACCCGCTCTCGCAAACACTTTTAGTTCTTCTTTCAGACTGCGGCCTCATCGTCGTCATTTGGTTACCAGCTGCGTTCTTTTCCGCTCTGCCGTGCGTTCTGCTTAACCTCCTGGCTTCCCGATACCGCATTCGGAACCCTCTCTTTTATGTCTTGACAGGATGTGGTTTAGCGCTTCTCGCTGTCGCTCCCATAATCTCGGCAACATCTGGTTGGACGTGGTACACAGATCCCCCGAACCCTCCGCCGACCCCGACGTTTTGGCAGGAGTTCAATTCAATCGCAACCGTATTCGCAGTTGCGGGTGCCGTCGCAGGCCTGACGTACTGGTTCGCAGCAGGTCGCCATTTCCGCCGGAAGTATCCCTGACATTGACTTGGCGAATCTCTCTGTCCAGTGGAACTTCCTGGCCGACCTTTGCCTAACGCCGATCGGCGGCACGCGACCCTGAGCTGCCTTTCGACCAGACGCGGCCTCAACGGCGGCTTCGAAGGTATATCGGCCGCTCCTGCAGTCGCGTTGGCCGACGCGCGTGATCGGACTGCGGGACTGCAGCGAAAGACTCTACGCAGCGTGACCTTTATCTCCTACGCTTCAGGGACTTCGATTGTCCCTTCAAGATATTGAACGGCCTGACCGGAGATATACACTCGGTCGTTCTGTACACGGCAATGGAGCAGCCCGCTGCGGCGTGACGCCTGCAAGGCCACGAGTTCGGACTTGCCCAAACGCTCGGACCAGAATGGTGCAAGCGCTGCGTGAATGGATCCGGTCACCGGATCTTCATCGCCGCCATTGGCAGGCCAGAAATAGCGGGACACAAAATCGTGGTCATCGCCGCGAGCCGTCACGACCACATCGAGCGGAGCAAGTGTTGACAGCAGCTTGAGGTCGGGTACGACGGATCGCACTTCGTGTTCAGTTGCGTAGACGGCGACGTAGGCTTGCTGATTTACCAGTAGTTCCTGAGGCCGCATCGAAAGCCCCATCATCAGGTTGTCGGGTATCTCGTTCAATCGTTCAGGCCGACGCTGTGGGAAGCTCATTTCAATCAGACCGTCATCCATACGGCGAACAGTAAGCCGACCGACTGCCTTCGCAACAAATTCGATGACTTCCAGATCGTCACGTCGCTTGAAGATCACATATGCACTTGCCAGTGTGGCATGTCCACAAAATGCGATTTCGGTGAGAGGCGAAAACCAGCGCACGTCGAACGCGCCGCCGGCATTTTTCACGAAGAATGCTGTTTCAGACAGATTGTTCTCGGTAGCGATCGCCTGCATCAAGCTATCGGGCAGCCAGTGTTCGAGCGGCACCACCGCAGCGTAGTTGCCCTTAAAGACCTTGTCCGAAAATGCATCGATCTGATAGATGGGGAGTTTCATGAAACGTTCCTGTTCAAAGCGATAGGTTTGTCGGTAACCTGCAGTCCAAATCGTTGAACACAATATCAGCCCGTTCAGCTGGCCAACATGTACAGTTTTCGATGCTGAGGACAAAATGCAACCGTGGTCAGTGACCATCCGTCTGAGCCGACGACGCGAGGCATAGGCCGAGTGTGAAGGTCCGTTGTCTGGCTAATGCCGACATCCGAATGTCCGCGTGAGCGAGCGGTCGAATGTCCGTAGATGGCCGATCCCGGTCCGACGGCGAACTTCCGCAACCGACCCGAAGCGGTCCTTCAAGGTTCTTGATAGCGGCCATTCGTCCGCCTCGTGATGCTCCGAGCGGGTTGCCGCAGTTGTCTCTGCGGCTAGTTATCGGCGGCTGTTCTGCTCGTTCTTCGAACAGAACAAACTTTCTCGACCTCAAGCGACGGCGTCACGCGGTAAGCAACTATCTCCGTGTTGGTTTCTCCTTCGTCCCAAAGAACGGCGTAGGAGCGGCTCCGCCACGTTTCGAAGTAGACGAACGATTTGCCGCAGTACCCGGCTTCTTGAGAGAAATCATCAAGAATCGAGTTGTCTATTAAGCGGTAGCCATCGGACGCGCGGGCGAGATAGGTATCGCGTACGCAATAGGCCGTTCCCACACGCCGCGAGATTCTGACGATAGGGTGGGATCGGCCGGGTATCGCTATATTTGTCACATAACCAGTTGTATCTGCATATTGAACCAAAGTGGTTCGGATGGAGTCGGCTGCCCCCGGTGCAGCGCCCCCCCAAAACTGGTCAGCCCGAACCTGCTCTGCGGTGCAGCTATCGAAACACAGTTCCCGCGAACCCAAAGTCGCAATATCGATACGTGGATGCTGTCGTTGCAACTGCGACAATGTCGTTTCAAGGTGTTCGCAGGTTGTTTGTGCATGAACAACCGCGCCGTAAGTTCCGATGCATGCCAGCGACGCTGAAGCAATTACGGCCTTCATGAATATGCGCATGTCCAGAGTAGTATCCCTTCGAATGTTCGGTTCCGTGGCCCCATGCCGATCCTGAGGCGAATTGGCACATATCCTCAACTATTCAGGCGGCGATGTCGAATGGCCGATATTGGTCACGATCCATTTCCGCCGAATGCTCATTTAGCGTCCGAAAACTGCCTTCGGAATATCGATCGTGACTGGCCCGCCATCGTCTGGATTCCTACCAATATATCTAGGCCATGCTGTTTCGTTACAGAATAGCCCATCCAACGTCCCTCCATTTCCGCGGATTGTCTCTTGCAATCGCTTGTCAGCGAGGGCGCGTCGATGCGGTGTATCCGGCTCCAAGGTTACCGAAGGTATGAACTGCGCATGTTCACTATTTTGGTTGTTCTTATTCGCGAAAACCCAGAGTTCCCCGCGACGCAGCGTCAGAAACCGAAACTCTCGTCCATAGTCAGGGCAAGCGGGATATAAGCCGTTCCCGGATTCGTCGCATATGCTCACGAGCGCCGAGCGATCATCTAGCATCACGCCAGAGAGACGGCCACCGTTATTATTGGTAGAAAATTCATCCCAAGTTCCCGACACTGCGGAACCATCCTGAACGAGGTTGAACGAAACCCCACGTCCGTTTGAGCAATCCGTAGGCGGGGTCTCCCATACCCATTTCCCGGCTAGTTGCCCAAGCGCTGAAGTCGCCATGAGCGCGACCACGGCTCCCGCAAGTCCAAGTCCGACTTTCGATATTTTCAGTTGCATTGGACGCCGGCAATCGCCGTTCGTGGTGGTAGACGTTGCATGTTGAACGATTGTCGACGATTTCGCGGTGGGAGTCGACTGGCCGCTTGTGGTCGTCCTCTGCCTGTCGGGGATCGGCGGCACGCGACCCTGAACGGACTTCCGTTTCGCCAGAAAGCGGTCGTTGGGAGGCATCACCGATGCTACGCAAGCATTATTCCGGCCAAATTCTCGATTGAAAAGTTAGTCAAAATCGATCCTAAAAGCGCACTCGTCTCCGTACTGCAGCTTTAAATCGATCAGGACTGAATTCGAGAGCGCAGTCGTCAAAGCAGCCTTCAACTCCGGGGTGACGCCGTCCAGGTGAAAGGAAAACCACCACCCCGGTGACGCATCGACCCAAGACACGAATAAGTCTTCGCTGCTGGCGCTCCAAAACTGAACGTTCTTCACCGTCGCGGTAGACGCTTCACTAATGATCCTGTCGCGGGGTATCGCAATCTGCTCGCCATCATCGCTCCAGTGCGTTACTCGCCTACTTTCTGGATTGGCAAGCACAAGTCCAAGAGGCTGGAGCAACGCCTCGACAAAGCGAAAAACGTCCGAAAATGGACCCTTCAATAGTACCGTCAATATAGGCTTCGCCATGGCGCTAGCGAACTTCAGAATTGGTTGATCGTAGCTGTAGTTGTAACGGCGAGATCGCGTGGCAATCTTCCGTCGTGGCCGATTGTTGACGATTCTTGTGAAGATGTCGAATGACCGTTCATGGCCGAACTCCGCCGGCTGATAAGCGACTCAGATCGACCCCGAACGGACCAACGCGAAACACAAGAGCAGCCGTTCGACACACAGCGGATGCCCGCTACGCCACAACCACGCTGTAGACGAAGATCGCGTTATTGATCGCGTGCACCAGTATGGGCATCGACAGCCCCTTCGTCTTCCTGGTCAGCCAACCGGCAATCAAGCCCATGACGAACAGGTAGATAAAATGGCGCGTGTCTTCGTGCATACCGGCGAATATCGCGGCCTGCAGCACGTTGGCCCAGCCGAAGCTGATATGTCGCGACAATCCTCCTAACAGGCAACCGCGGAACACCAGTTCTTCGATTATTGGCACAAACACTGATAACACCAGTAGCGCGAGCGGAATACCACCGAGCGCGATTGCACCGTGCGTCAGATTCACCGCCCACGAGTTCGGAGCAAAGCCGTGCTGCACGTCGTGCCGAGCCAGCAAGCGGGGGATCTGATAGATACCGTACGCGACGACGGGTACCAACATCCACGTCCACTTCCATCGTCCACTGCCGAGCCATTCGCGCCATCCGATCAGCCGACCGACTGCCGCTAGCCCGAGCGCGCTGAAAAACAGTGCCCACAAATGTGAAATCGCAATGCGATTCGAGGCATCGATGCGCACCACGCCGCTGCCGGTCGGCGACAGCGCGGCCGTGCCCGTGCGAAAGATCGTGACGAGATAAAGCGCCATGGAGAAGGCGCCCAGCGCCCACCATGCGTGCCGCAAACCTATCCGCGCAAAGAGTGGTGCGGACGTTTTTCCGGCGCGTTGCCGGACCGTACCACGGTAATGCACCGGGAAGAGCAACAGGCCTGGCGATGCAAGATACAGCGCGAGCATACCGAACAGGCCGGCCGCGAGTGGGAGCAAATCGACGCGGGCCGCGATAGCCGGATTGAGGTCAAGCAGATGCGCGTACGCATACGCGAACGGCGTCGCCTTACCGGTCTTCTGGTACTGGTCGCGGATAATATCCGCAGCTATCTTCGCGTCGCCCACATCGAATGCAACATCGAGGCGAAGCTGTTGGTTCTGCGGAGACTCGAACTTATGCGACGCGGTGTCAGCGGTCAGAGCCGCTTGCGCAGCGGCCGAATCGCCGGCACGCTGCAATACACGCGCCGTCGTATAAGCGTCGATCTTGAGTCCTGCACGTTGGGCGCGATGAAACTCGTCGCTAGCTTCCGTGCCAGGCAGCACTTCGACAGCCGTATTGATGCGTACGGCTTCCTGCCATGGGGTCTTGGCGACGGGTGCCGCGGCCAACAGCTTGCCGGCATCGCGTGCGCGACCCGTTCTTGCCAGGTACCGCATCGCGTCGATCAGGCGGTCATTGGCCGGATCGAGCTGCACCGCGAGAACCGCCTCCTGGCCAGCCCGGGTGTCGTTTTTCGTCGTCGCGTAAGCGCGTGACAACGCGCCATGAAGACGCGCGCGCTGCGCGGCGCTCCAGCCGGTCGAATGGGCGACGAGCGGCTCACCATACGCGAGCGCATCTGCACCGAACCGATGTTCGAGCAGATAAAGTGCCGCTTCGGGATCGGTTGCAAACTCCTTGTTGAGCGCGGTGCGACAAGTTTCCAAGTCTTTCCCGGCGACCTCGCCCCAGCTCAGATCCTCCGACCACGCGAAGCGCTCGATAAATTTGCATTGCGCGAGAAGAAGCGACATATCACCGGGGCTTTTGCTCTGAGCCTGACGATAAAGGTCGAGCACCTGCTGGTAGCTGTTCTTTTCCTGGTCCACGACGAATTCGGCGGCCTGCTCTGGCGCGCGGATTTTGTCGGGCGACAGGCG
This sequence comes from Paraburkholderia sediminicola, assembly GCF_902859805.1. Lineage (GTDB taxonomy): Bacteria > Pseudomonadota > Gammaproteobacteria > Burkholderiales > Burkholderiaceae > Paraburkholderia > Paraburkholderia sediminicola. Next base: position 1,206,831 of record NZ_CADIKC010000001.1, read on the forward strand.
GCCCGCGTCGGCTGCCACGGCATGGCCCGTCAGTAGTGCGCTGCCTGCAATAAGGAGGCAAGACTTAAGGATGCTGGCGAGCGTAGAAGCAGATGGCAGACTGAGCCAATGAGATTGCGGACCTTTTGCGCGGCTGACGTACGCGCTTTGACTTGCCGGAGCACGCCGACGGCACATGTCCATACGTATGCTTCCCCCTCTGGGACACAATATTGTTGTTCGCGCCGCAATCAATAACGCTTGTGGCGCAGAACGCGCCATCAGAAGCGCCGAGTGCCCCGGTCAAGGCCTCAGCCACGCAGAGCATTCGGATTTTCAGGCAACGCGAGTTGCGGCGCCGCCATTGGTCTGATGATTGATTATCGGCTGTGGGAGATAACTTCTTTAGCGTTCTTGTATTAATTGGCTTCTGTTTTCAATATCAAGGCGGCGTGCTCTTCATACGCCATGTCAATAGTCGACCCGTCATTATCAATAGCAACCCTGCTTGTTCAACCTGGCAGATTGTGCTTCCGGCACGATCCGTCAAAGCCCGCTGTCGGTTAAGCGCAAAAAGTCGGCCGATTATTGTGCCACACGCACGAATTGACAACGCACAGCGGTACACCGACACTGAGTGATTCCTTTCACCGTTGCGACCTTTGGAATGAACTTCGAGATATCCGACTTGCGCGCCTTTGTCGCGACAGCCGACCTCGGCAGTTTTCGCGCTGCTGCCGACACGCTGCATCTATCGGCGTCGGCGCTGTCGCGTCGAATCGAGAAACTGGAGGACACGCTGGGCGTCAGGCTTTTCGAGCGAACCACGCGCAAGATGGATCTGACCATCGTCGGTCGCGGGTTTCTGGATCGGGCGTATCGAATCCTCAACGAGATCGACAACTCGATGCTCGAGTTCGACGATTTCGCGCGCAAGATGACAGGCGAGCTCACGATTGCGTGCGTGCCCTCGGCCGTGCGTTATTTCCTTCCCGAGGCCATTGCGGTCTATCACCAGCGTTATCCCGGCATCCGCCTGCGTTTGATCGACGAGCCGTCGTCGATGGTTTTTCTCGCTGTCGCGCGCGGCGAAGCCGATTTCGGTCTGACTTACGTCGGCACACAGGAGCCGGACATCGAGTTCACGCCGCTCCTCGACGACCCTTTCGTCCTCGCCTGCCCGCGCGCTCATCCACTCGCCAGGCGCAAGTCCGTCGCCTGGGCGGAACTCGCCGGCCTCGACTATCTGGCGATCGCACAGGGCAGCGGCAATCGCGCGGTCATAGAAGAGGCGCTGGCGGGCGTCACTGACAGGCCGAAATGGTTCTGCGAAGTGCGTCATGTGCCAGCTCTCGTGAGCCTGGTGGAAGCAGGACTTGGCGTGGGCGTCGTGCCTCGCCTCGCCATGCCTCGTGGCCCTCACAAGGCGCTCACGAGCGTCACGCTCGTCGATCCGCCAATCCGGCGCACGCTGGGCGTACTCCAGCGTCGCGGACGCGGCTTGTCTTCTGCCGGACGCTTCTTCCTTCAATTGTTGACGGAGCTTCGCGCATCCGATGCGCTGCCCGCAAACACTGGCGCCTAACGGACGCTCCACGGGCTGAACCGCTTTCAGTTGCTGTGACCGGCCACGCGTGCGTTACACCGGTTGCAGCCCGATTCGTGCATACGACGCACCAATCGAACGAAAATATGCGTTTGTCACGCGGGTGGCGCCTGCCCGATCATGTGTGAAACACAAGCGCTGTGCTGTCGCAGCCGCTTGAACCGCACTGTTTTTTTGATCGAAGGAGACGACCCGTTCCATGACTCAACCCACCACCACTTCTGGCATAGTCAGCAAGGCGCAATTGACCGAGCTGACAATCGAAGCACTCTGCGCGCTCGGCCTCGATCGCGCCGATGCCACCGACACCGCCACCATCCTTGTGCTCGCCGACCTGTTCGGTTTGCGCACCCACGGCACGAGCCGAATCGAATCGTACGGCGCTCGTCTGCGCATCGGCGGCATTAATCCCAAGCCGTCGATCAGTTCCCAACAAGTCGGCCCGGCGCTTCATCGCCTCGACGGCGACAACGGTGTCGGTCCGCTCATCGGCTATCGCGCACTCGATCTGGCGATGACGGCCGCGCGCGAGAATGGCATCGCGTGCGTGTTCGTGCGAGGCAGCAATCACTTCGGCCCGGTGTCGCCGTATTCGTACCTCGCCGCCATGAACGGGTTCGCCAGCATCATCGGCAGCAACGCGACGACGACGATCGCGCCGTGGGGCGGCACCGACGCGCGCCTGGGCAACAGTCCCGTCGGCTTCGGTGTCCCGAACCCGGAAGGCCATCCGTTCATTCTGGATATGGCGATCAGCGTCGCAGCGCGCGCAAAGATTCGCAACGCCCTCAAGCGGGGAGAACCGATTCCCGGTGACTGGGCGACCGACGCTCAAGGCAAGCCGACCACCGACCCGAAAGCCGCGCTTGATGGCTTCCTGCTGCCGATCGGCGGCCACAAGGGCTACGGCCTCGCGCTGGTCGTCGATCTGTTCGCGGGGCTGCTTTCAGGAGCGGCCTATCTGACGCACGTGAAGTCGTGGGAGGATGACCCTGAACAGCCGCAGAATCTTGGCCACTTCTTCATCCTGATCGATACAGCCAGGCTTGGCAGCGGTACGTGGCTCGCCGCACGTATGGCCGACTATGCGGCAATTCTGCACGGCTCCAAGCCCGCGAACCCGGATGCGCCTGTGATCGTTCCCGGCCAGATCGAACTTGGCCAGTTAGAACGCCAAACGGCCGCAGGCATCGACATCGGCGCGGCGCAGCTCGCGATGTTGCAAGCGGCCGCGCGGCCACACGACTGAAGCGGCGATTCGTCCGCTATGCCGCACTCCTGCGACTTTCCCAACGCGCAGGTTGCCGGCGAGCAATGAGACTTAACGGGCCGGACAGCGCTATCGGGCGCGCGGTCCGTCTAAAACATAAAAAGCTCGAAGGAGGGACAGGTGACAAACATTCGTTGGCGTATCGTCTTGCTGCTGTTCATCGCAGGCTTCATCAACTATCTCGACCGATCGGCTCTATCCGTCGCTGCGCCCGCCGTGATGCAGGAATTGCATTTGTCGCCGAGCAGCCTTGGACTGTTGTTCTCGACGTTTTTCATCGGCTACGCGGTCTTCAATTTCATCGGCGGCTGGGCTGCGGATCGCTGGGGCGGCAAGCGCGTTTTTTCAGGAGCAATCCTGACGTGGTCGTTGTTTTGCGGCGCGACCGGCCTCGCGACGGGCTTCGGGTCGCTGCTGGCGATCCGTACTCTTTTCGGCATGGCCGAGGGACCGCTTGCGACGACGATCAACAAGATCGTGAACAACTGGTTCCCGCATAAGGAATCGGCGACCGCATTCGGCTTTGCGAATTGTGGTCTGCCGCTGGGTGGCGCGGTTGCGGGGCCGGTGGTCGGCCTGCTCACAGCGGCCTACGGCTGGCGCGTCGCGTTCGCGGGAATCGCGTGTCTCGGATTGCTTTGGCTGGTTTTCTGGCAGTTCATGGCGACCGACAGGCCGCACCAACATCCGCGCATATCCGATGAAGAACGACGGCTGATCGAATCCGACCGCAGCGTCCCGGAAGATCCGTCGGACGTCAAGCACCTTGGTTTCTACCTCAAGCAACCCGCCATTCTCGCGGCGATGATTTCGTACTTCGGTTACAGCTACATCCTGTTTTTCTTCCTGACATGGTTCCCGAGCTTTCTGATGCTGGATCGTCATTTGAGTCTGAAAAGCATGAGTCTCGCGACGGTGTTGCCTTGGGTGCTGGGATTCGTCGGGTACGGACTGAGCGGTGTGCTGTCCGATCTGATCTTTCGCCGCACAGGCAATGCGCTGCGCGCCCGCAAGTGGGTGCTGATCGTATGCCTCGGCACCGCGGGTGTCTGCGTCGCGCTTGCTGGCGCCGTGACCACAACCGTCAGCGCGCTGGTGCTGATGGCCATTGCCGTGTTTGCACTATATTTGAGCGGCAGCACATACTGGGCGCTGATTCAGGACACGATTCCCGGTCCGAAACTCGGCAGAGTCGGCGGATGCGTGCATGCCATCGCGAACTGTGCCGGCATCGTCGGTCCGACTGCAACCGGATTTCTCGTCCAGCAAAGTCATACGTTCTTCAGCGCGTTCGTCCTCGCTGGCGGGATAGCGCTCGCCAGCGTGCTCGCCGTGACGATACTGCTGCGTCCGCGATCGTCGGCTCGCATCGAGTCGAACAGCGCGCGCGTCTGCGGCTGAACGTCCATGTCGATACACGAAGTCCCAATTCCTAACTCTATTCGTCTCCATGAAACCCGATCCGTCCATCATTCGTGCGTTCATACCCACCGGCAAGCTGCGGGCATCGATCAATCTCGGCAATCCGATTCTGGCGGCCAAAGACCCATCAGGCGAACCGACCGGTGTTTCGGTGGATCTGGCGCGAGCGTTTGCGGCAACGCTCGGTGTAGAACTGGAGCTCGTGGTATTCGATGCGGCGGGCAAGTCTGTTCAGGCGGTCAGCGATGAGCGAGCGGACCTCGGCTTCTTCGCCGTAGATCCACGACGAGGAGAAACCATCGCGTTTACCGAGCCGTACGTTTTGATCGAGGGCTATTACCTGGTCCGCGATGCATCGCCGATCCGCCGTAACGAGGACGTCGATCAGCAGTCAGTGCGTGTGGCCGTCGGAGAGGGAAGCGCTTACGACCTGTTCCTGACTCGCGAGCTGAAGCATGCGCAGATCGTGCGCGCACCAACGTCGCCGACGGTCGTCCGAACATTCCTCGAACAGGACCTCGAAGTCGCGGCAGGCGTCAAGCAGCAGCTCGAGGCCGACGCACGTCAAGCGCCCGGCCTGCGTCTGCTCGACGGGCGCTTCATGGTGATCCGCCAGGCGATGGGCGTGCCGAAGAGCCGTGGTACAGCGGCCGCAGATGCATTGCGTGCCTTCGTCGAGGAAGCGAAAGCATCCGGGCTCGTCGCTCAAGCACTCGCTCGGCACAAGATCGCCGGCGCATCAGTTGCGCCCGCGGCGTAAGCGAGCTCAGGCGCGCTACGTATGCGGGAAGGCGGTTCGATTCCGCGCGCCTAACGCGCCAGTCTGGGTCGGCCCATTCTTGACGTGGCCGGCAGACACGCCCCGTTGCTGCGGATCGCGCCGCCTTGGTTTCAACGGCAGGTATCAGGGGCGTACCTGACGCTCAAACGTCGGCACGCTGCGGACGATGGACAGCCGCTTCTGGCCGAACAGAGCCTGACGACGATCGGCTTAGTTCGACCCCGAGCCGTCATTCGGGTCACCATGTTGACAACGGCCACTTTCCAATTCCGAACGGACATCTGCCCGCATCACGTCTGCAGTACGGGCGCTCGCGGCCGACGGGTCGCGAGCGGCCATCATGCACTCGCTCAGAAGTACCAACGGAATCTCGGTCAAATCACCAGCACGCGTTTGGCGATGCGCGTGGCCGCTGTGACTTCGTTGTGAGGCGCCGCTATTTGAACTTGACGAGATCCTTGAAGATCAGTTGACCCCATGTATTCCCCCTGCCTTGGACAAGCAAGCCGCCATCCTTGAGCGGTCCTAGCGCAATCGGCGCGAAACCGAGTTGTTCGGCCAAAGCAGCGACCGGTGCCACCGCATTTTCGTCATCGCTCGACAAAAAAACGACGCGGCTTCCGCCATTCACGCTCGGATCAGCGGCCAGGACGGCAGCAGGCAGATGGTTAAAGCCCTTTACGAACCTGGCGCCGGTAAACGCCTTGGCGACAACCGCGGCCGGCGGCTGACCTTCCAGGTCTTCAACGGGAACACCAAAAGCATTTGTCGTGTCGATGATCGTCTTGCCCTGCCAGGTCGTGATCTGCTTCGCGACTTCGCGGTGTTCCCAAAACGGAACCGCCAGGAAGATCGTGTCGGACGCGATTGCATCCTGCAGCGTCCCGGGAACAATGGTGGGGCCGATCGCTCGTGCCTGCTGCATCAACGTCTCGGGAGGGCGCCGGCTGGCGACGGTCACATTGATGCTCTTTCTTGCAAACGCTCGGGCGAGCGCCTGGCCTACCGCGCCAAAGCCAATAATCGAATAGTTCATGCGAACTCTCCATTCAGTATTATAAGGAATCCATATTTATCGACAAAAATCAGATCACCTTCATCGAGTTGACAGGTCCTTCTACACGCTTTTCGGCGCGATTTCAGATGGCCGAGAAGCCGCCGTCGACGGACAACTCCACCCCATTCACGAAGCTCGAATCGTCTGAAGCAAGAAACAGCGCGACCGTCGCAATTTCCTCAGGACGCCCCATCTTTCCCCGCGGGATCAGGGATTCGAACATGCGCTTCGCCTCCTCGGTGAGAACCTGGTCCTGCATCGGTGTGGCGATCGGCCCCGGGCTCAGCACGTTCACCCGGATATTCCTGCCCCTCAGTTCGTTAAGCCAAGTGCGTGCGAATGAGCGCAACGCCGCCTTGCTCGCCGCATACACGCCATAACCAGGGAAACCTTTCACCGAAGCAACTGACCCGGTCATGAAGATCGACCCGCCATCGTTGAACAGCGGCAACGCCTTCTGAACCGTAAACAGCGTTCCGCGCGTATTCAGACTGAAGGTCGCATCGAAGTGCTGCTCGGTAATCTCGCCCAGAGGGACGGCTTCGCCCGTGCCGGCGCTCGCGAACAGGATGTCGATCTTGCCCTTTTCCCGCTTGACTGTATCGAACAGGCGGTCGAGGTCGTCTAGATTGGCCGCGTCGCCACGTACGCCGGTCACGTTCCGGCCAATCACCTTGACGGCCTCGTCGAGCGCCTCCTGCCTCCGGCCCGTGATGAAAACATAGGCGCCTTCTTCCACAAACCGCGTGGCGCTCGCCAGCGCCATGCCGCTCGATCCACCCGTGATGACTGCAACCTTACCCTCAAGCTTTCCCATGACATCTCCTTTCGTGGTGTCAGACAGCGCCTCTGTTCCAATCTGCACAAATGTGCTGTATCTTGTGGATCACTGATCCGGATACAGGTTCATTATATTCGGATCGCCGATCCGTTTGTCAAGGCAATTTATGCGAGCTGACGCCAGAAAGAATTACGACCATCTCCTTGCAGTCGCGCGTGACGTCGTCACCGAGCATGGTGCCGACGCGTCCATGCGAGATATCGCCCGCCGGGCCGACGTCGGATTGGCCACACTATTTCGCCATTTCCCGACACGAGAAGCCTTGTTCGAAGCGTTGCTGCGCATGAACGTGGACGAACTGATACAGCAGGCAGCCGAACTCGAAACGTCGAATCCACCTGACGAAGCGCTGGTGTCCTGGTTTCGCGATGGGGTGGCATTCGTTCGCAGCTATAGCGGTATTTGCGCCTTGTTTGCGACCGCGCACGCGGACCCGGACTCCGCGCTTCACGCTTCGAGCACAGCGCTGCGTTCGGCGGGCGCGCGACTACTGCTCCGCGCTCAAGCCGAGGGAACGGCGCGCGCCGATATTGATGGGGTCGACCTGTTCGCCCTGATGTCGGCGCTCGGCTGGCTCGTCGGCCAGCCCGGATTCGCGCCACGGGGGGATCATCTCTTTCACGTTATTACGAGCGCTATCCTGACAAATCGGCCTGGCAACGATATCAAGAAGGCAACGTAACCGAGTCCAACGAATTGTTGTCTGCATTGCGTCGGATGGCGTCCTCTATGACCGACGCCGGCGACACTATGCGCAGAAGTCTTGGCAAAGGTGACGAATGCAACTGATCGTATCGGGAGTTTTGAGCGGCTGTTGACGAAGGCGATAAGACGTTGGAGCGGCTGAGCTGTCGCACTACCCAGCGACCGCACATGACCGAACTCGTGCATTCGTACTGTGCACCACCGGTTCATTCAATCCTGGCCGTGCTGCAGCGTTCTCTGGACCTGAGAAAGAAGCCAGAGGACAATCCAGATCCGCGCGAGGTACAGCGTGTGTTACTCAGTTGGGGCCGAGCGACGGCCAAGCCTGCCGGGGCAGATCTCTAGTTGCTCCCACCGGCACATAACCAATGTCAACGGCAGCGGTAAAAGTGGACCAAGGCCTCTACTTTTTGCTGTCTTTGCCGTAAACCCGGTCATCGGCTATCCACGACACTCGGGCATTCCTTTGCCGCAGGACTCCCTACACCGAGTCGATAATCTCGCCACGACTGCGGGACGACGACGTTTGGACCGAGCGCACCCACCACAACGTGACCGTGTCTGTTTCTATTACCACCGGAAAACTGGCTGTTCTCGCAGGCCGACATCCCTTGATTGTCGGTGCACTAGGTAGCCTGATGGCACTAGGCGTGATGGCAATCAGTCTGGTCACACTTCTGGCCTCTCGTGACGCCGCTGTCGAACATGCTCATGAAACCTCCAGAAACGTTACCGCCGTTCTGGTCAGCAACATCGCCCGGACGATTGAAACGTCAGACAATTCACTCCGTGCCTTGATTGCCGCGCTGAACAAGCCCGCTGTCCAAAGCATGGATGCGGACCTGCGTCACGAATTGCTGTTTGACCGGACCGCTGCCGAGTACGTTACCGGTATGGGGGTGACGGATAATAAGGGACGATTAATCGACGGCTGCTGCTCCAGCTCCCATACTTGGGATTTCAGCGACCGGGATTACTTCATTGCTCATCGCCAGTCGGCGAATGTCGGACTGTATGTGTCATCAGTCTACCGGGCACGGTCGCGGCCTGGCGCGCAGTCAATTGCGATGACGAGAAGGATGAGCCAGCCCGACGGGTCATTCGGCGGAGTAGCGATTGTTGCCATTGATGTCGAATACTTTAAACAACTTCTTGCAAAACTGGACGTGGGGCCAAACGGCATCACTGCGATCGTTCGTACGGACGGTACGCTGGTGGCCAGAAATCCCCCAATCAGCCAGTCAAGGCTGGTCAATCTGGGTAAGTCACCGACGTTTCCGCGTATGGTGAACCATGATTCCGGGTTCTATTCTGCTCCCTCGATCTCGGACGGGGTCCTGCGCCTGTATACATTTCAACGTGTTCCCGGGACGCCGCTCATCGCCGTTGTCGCGCCGGCGGAAAGCGACGTGCTGGCGTCCTGGAAGCGACTGTCATGGATAGTCGGAGTCTCAGCCTCGTCGCTTAGCCTTGCGTTCTGCACGGTGGTCTGGCTCCTTGCTTTTGCGCTGCGGGACCACGCAAAGACTCAGGTACTGCTTACGGAGCTAACGCAAACCGATCCGCTGACAGGGCTCAGGAACCGCCGCGCCCTCGACGAGGTCCTCGAAAACGAGTGGCGAAGACTGCAGCGCAGCGATGGTTCCTTGTCGCTGCTGTTCGTCGATGCGGACAACTTCAAACAGTACAACGACAGGCATGGTCACGCTCAAGGTGACATTGCACTGAAACATCTCGCGGAATGTATCAATCGACACGTGCGTCGTCATGGCGATCTCGCCGCGCGATACGGCGGGGAAGAGTTTGTTGTCGTGCTGCCCGATACGGACAAAACGGGAGCGGCTCAGATCGCTGAAGCTATACGTCAGGAAGTTGAGCATGGGCGACCGACAGTACCATCTGGGACAATTCCACCGTTCACGGTCAGTATTGGGTGCGCGACCGGTCGACGCTCACTTCCATCGTCAGTGGATGAATTAACGAATTCAGCTGATCTGGCGCTGTACGCGGCCAAAAGGAGCGGGAGGAACGCCGTCGTCTCCGCAGGCGATACTGCTGCATCGCCTCAGCCGCAGAGCTGATTGCACTCCTTGACTGTGCCTGTCTCATTCTGACGTCCGAGCGGTCAGTCGTGGAAGAATCGCGACCGACCGATTAGGGTCGGGTAGTGACCGTTCGCAGCCAGCGCGGACTGATCCCTCCCTTCACTTGAAAGGAGAGGATCGTGGAAACCGCTAAAGTCACTTGTACGGCGAGAGTACCGTGGAACAAGGGTAAGCTCACAGGGCAGAAACCTCCGCTCAAACTGCCGGAAATCTGGGCGATTCGTGTCCGGCTCCAGCTATCCGGGCAGCCTCGCGACCTTGCGATGTTCAACTTGGCAATCGATAGTAAGTTGAGAGCTTGCGATCTGGCCAAGCTGCGGGTCCTTGACGTATGTCACAGCCAACATGTTTCGCCGCGGGCAAGTGTGATGCAGCAGAAAACGCAGCGGCCGGTTCAGTTCGAAATCACCGAGCAAACCCGCGAAAGCGTCGAGGCCTGGATCAAGGCAGCGAAGCTGGCGGGTTCAGATTTTCTCTTTCCCAGCCGAATTCACGGGTCACCACATATTTCAACACGGCAATATGCGCGTGTCGTACATCTTTGGGTCGCGCCAATCGGACTTGATGACGCAGCCTACAGAACGCACACCATGCGCCGCACCAAGGCGTCGTTGATCTACCGGCGCGCCAAAAAATCTCAGGGCGGTGCAACTGCTTCCCGGCCACACCAAACTTGAAAGCACGGTTCGATATCTGGGCATTGAAGTCGACGACGCGCTTGAAATGGCTGAACAAACCGAAGTGTGAGCCGCCCCCGGCGAGCGAACGGACGCTTGCCGGCCAAGAGGCGACATTCGCCGGTCGCGATCCCCGGACGTTCAGAAGTCGGCTCCACCCACTAAACAGTCGCGCGATCGGCTACGGTGAACGTTGCTTCATTGACTCCAGCGGATTTAACACAAATGGACACGACGCGCATTGGCGCGGTATGGTGCATTGCCTGGATTGAATAGGCAACAAGTCGTTCGGGTAAGCATCCTTCAATGCGGCTAGGATTCCTATGAGAATAACGATGAGTTTTTGGAATGGGGTCGCCACGGCTTTGGTTCTGGCGTCGGTTTGTTGTTCGCCCTTGATTGCAACGCACAAAAGCGTGTGGGTGTCTGCGTCGCAATTCTTTTTAGGGGCGGGATTTATTGTCCTGGGAGCTTCCGAGGATCGCCTTACAAAATTACTGCGAGCATTGCTAGCCTGCTTCGGAATTTTTTATATTGGGGTCGCGATTTATCGATGGGCTGGCATTTCGTGAAGTAACAATCCTACTTTCTTGATGGGCATATCGGCCGGTTAAGCTTGTAAAGCAGTCGTTGCGAGCTGACTCGATGAATGTTCGAAACGGGTCGAACTGAGCCCGACGAGGACCGGCTCTAGTCGACCCTGAGCAGCCCATCGGAGTCTGCTCCCCGAACGGCCAAAGTTGAGGTTTGACCAGACCGTCGCGCCTACTTGAGCGCAATCACATCCGCTACCAGCAGAGCCGTCATATTGACGATTCGACGCACCGTTGCGGAAGGGGGTAGCACATGCACCGGTTGCGCCGCACCCAACAGGATCGAGCCAATTGCGACATTGTTGCCCGCAGCCGTTTTCAGCAGGTTGTACGAGATGTTGGCCGCGTCGATGTTCGGCAGCACGAGCAGGTTCGCGTCACCTTCGAGCGTCGAAGCCGGCATCACTTCGCGGCGCAGCTTGTGGTCGAGCGCAAGACCACCATGCATTTCCCCGTCCACCTGCAAGTGTGGCGCGCGTTGGCGCAGGATTGCCAGCACGTCTCGCATCTTCTGCGCCGACGGCGCGTTACTCGTGCCGAAATTCGAATGGGACACCAGTGCGATCTTCGGCTCGATGCCGAAGCGCAGCACTTCGTCGGCGGCCATGATCGTGATTTCGGCGAGTTCCTCGGCTGTCGGATCGACGTTCACGTGCGTATCGACGAGGAAAATCTGTCGACCCGGCAGCACCAGTGCGTTCATCGCTGCGTAGACACTGCAGCCTTTCTTCTTGCCAATCACCTGATCGATGAAGTGCAGGTGCCGGTGCGTCGTGCTCACCATGCCGCAGATCATGCCGTCCGCCTCACCCCTCTTTACCAGCATGGCGCCGATAAGCGTCGTGCGGCGGCGCATTTCGAGCTTCGCCATCTGCGCCGTGACGCCTTTGCGCGACATCATCTTGTAGTATTCCTGCCAGAAATCGCGGTAACGCTCGTCGTGGTCAGTATTCACTACCGTGTAATCCTGCCCCGCGACCAGACGCAGTCCGCAGCGTGCGATGCGCTGTTCGATCACCGCCGGACGGCCGATCAGAATAGGCGTGGCCAGCCTTTCGTCGACGATGATCTGCACCGCGCGCAGCACGCGCTCTTCCTCGCCTTCCGCGAACACAATACGCTTCTTCTCCGGCTCGACGCCGCGCGCCAGCTGGAAAATCGGCTTCATGATCGTGCCGCTCTGATAGACGAACTGCTGCAGATGCTGTTCGTAGGCGTCCATGTCCTCAATCGGACGCTTGGCGACGCCTGAATCCATCGCGGCCTTCGCCACCGCCGGCGCGAGCTTGACGATCAGGCGCGGGTCGAACGGCTTCGGAATCAGATATTCCGGCCCGAACGATAGATCTCGAATGCCGTAAGCCGTTGCGACGATATCGCTCTGCTCCTGGCGCGCCAGTTCAGCAAGCGCGTTAACTGCCGCAATTTCCATTTCACGTGTCACTGTCGTCGCACCCACATCCAGCGCACCGCGGAACAGGAACGGGAACACCAGTACGTTGTTCACCTGGTTCGGAAAGTCGGCACGTCCCGTAGCGAGGATTGCGTCCGGACGTACCTCCAGGGCGAGTTCCGGCAGAATTTCCGGCGTCGGATTGGCCAGCGCTAGAATCAACGGCTTCGCAGCCATTTCCCTGACCATCCCAGGCTTGAGCACACCGCCCGCGGATAGACCGAGAAAGATGTCCGCGCCCTTGATTGCTTCCGCAAGCTTTCTGGCAGAAGTTTCGCGCGCAAATCGCTCCTTGTCTGGGTCCATCAGCTCGACGCGGCCTTTGTAGACGACACCGGCGAGATCCGTCACCAGAATGTTGTCGAGTGGCAACCCGAGGTCGACAAGGAGATCAAGACATGCAAGCGCCGCCGCACCTGCGCCCGACGCCACCAGCCTCACTTCCTTGATGTGTTTGCCCACTACCTTCAGGCCGTTGATGATCGCCGCCGCGACGACGATCGCCGTACCGTGCTGGTCGTCGTGGAAGACCGGGATCTTCATGCGCTTGCGGCATTCGCGCTCAACGATGAAGCAGTCCGGCGCCTTGATGTCCTCGAGGTTGATCCCGCCGAACGTCGGTTCGAGCGCGGCGATCACGTCGACGAGCTTGTGCGGGTCCGACTCGTTCAACTCGATATCGAACACGTCGATGCCAGCAAACTTCTTGAACAGCACCGCCTTGCCTTCCATCACTGGCTTGGACGCCAGCGGCCCGATGTTGCCGAGACCGAGTACCGCCGTGCCGTTCGTCACGACGCCGACCAGGTTGCTGCGCGCGGTGAACCGTGCGGCATTCAGCGGGTTCTCCACGATTTCCTCGCACGCGAACGCGACACCGGGGGAGTAAGCCAGCGAGAGGTCGCGCTGGTTGATCATCTGCTTCGTCGGAGTAATCGCCAGCTTCCCGGGCGCCGGGAACTCGTGGTAGTCAAGGGCGGCTTCGCGGAAGCTCGTCGTATCAGATTGCTTGGTCATGGCTGCGGTGCTCGGGAAAAAGGTTGACTGGACGACTCAATGAGTGTGGGGCCGGACAATGGAATCTTTCGTGGACGTCGCCCCAACTGTCGGCTCCAGATCGGTGGCCCCAAAAGCATCAATGCTGGTGTCGGCGGTCCGGTCAAGCATCGCTCGCGCCCTGTCCATATCGAGAGCGCCCTCCCATCGAGCCACCACAATGGTCGCAACCCCGTTGCCGATCAGGTTCGTCACCGCCCGGGCCTCGTTGAGAAAACGATCAACGCCCAGCAATAGCACCAATCCGGATACAGGGATTTTGTGCATGGTAGCCAGCGTGGCGGCCAACGCCACGAACCCGGCTCCGGCCACACCAGCAGATCCCTTGGACGTCAGCAACATCACGCCGAGCAGCAGCAACTGGTCCCAGATCGTCAGATGGATATTCATCGCTTGCGCAATGAACAGCGCGGCCATCGTCAGGTAAATCGCGGTTCCATCGGCATTGAAGGTATAGCCCGTAGGCAATACCATCCCGACAACCGAGCGAGAGCACCCCAGCTTCTCCATTTTGATAAGCATTTGCGGGAGCACCGCTTCCGTTGAGGCTGTGCCAAGCACGATGAAGATTTCATCCCTGATGTAGCGGAGAAACTTCCACAACGACAACCCACACATCCGCATCACGATGCCGAGGACAACGACCACGAAGATGACACAAGTCAGATAGAGGCAACCCATCAACTGACCAAACGACGCCAGCGTGCCAATCCCGTACTTCGCGATTGTGAATGCCATGCCGCCAAAGGCACCGATCGGTGCGACATACATGACGATTCGAACAACGCCAAACATGCCCTGAAGGAACATGTCGAGCATGTCAACGAACGGCGCCGTGCGTGGTCCCAGCTTGGCGAGAGCTATCGCGAGCAGAAGCGAGAAGAAGATGATGGGCAGAATATCTCCATTCGCAAATGCCCCGACGATGCTGTTCGGAACGATGCTCATGAGGAATTCAAGCATCCCATGCTGCTCTGCCGCGTGGGTGTAGGTGGCAATAGCTGAACTGTCGATGTGCGTGGGATCGATGTTCATCCCGCTGCCGGGCCTGACGATGTTTACGACCACGAGACCAACCAGGAGCGCAATCGTCGATGCGACTTCGAAGTAAAGGACTGCCTTGACGCCAACCCGGCCGGCCTCATGAAGGTCATTCATGCGGGCAATGCCAACGACAACGGATGCGAAAATAATCGGGGCAAGCAGCATCCGAATCAGTTTGATGAACAGGTCGCCGAGTGGTTTAAGTTGAGAACCGATGTCTGGGAAGAAGTGACCGACGAGGACACCGGCAATAATGCCAATCAGAACCTGGACGTAGAGCTTGGAAAGAGATTTTCCGATCTTTGAAACCCGCATGACTGTCTCCTATGCGTGGAATCTTTTCATGAAAGTCGGGGCGACCGCCCGCAGCGGGTTTTACCGCTGCGGTGAGCACGGACCGATTTCGCCTGCGTTCCTTTTATCTGTATTTGTGAACGCTGCGCCGACGCTTTTGTCAGCGTGTTTTGCCGCGAGTTAGCCGGTTGACGGCTTATGCGGACAGCTTTTGCATCTCGGCGAAGAGATCGGCTTTTCCTTCGAAGCCGATGCCTGGCAGATCGGGCATGGTGATGAAGCCGTTTTCCACCTTCACACCGTCAGGGAAGCCGCCATAAGGCTGGAACAGATCAGGATAGGACTCGTTGCCGCCCAAGCCGAGGCCGGCCGCGATATTCAGCGACATCTGGTGTCCGCCGTGCGGGATGCAGCGGCTCGGCGACCATCCGTGCTGACGCAGCATGTCGAGCGTGCGCAGGTATTCGACGAGGCCATAGCTCAGTGCGCAGTCGAACTGCAGCCAGTCGCGATCCGGACGCATGCCGCCATAACGGATCAGGTTGCGGGCATCCTGCATCGAGAACAGGTCCTCGCCCGTCGCCATCGGTTTGTCGTAGTAGTTGCGAAGCGTTGCCTGCAATTCGTAGTCGAGCGGGTCGCCCGGTTCTTCGTACCAGAACAGGTCGTATTGCGACAGCGCCTTTGCGTACTGGACCGCCGTGTCGAGGTCGAAGCGGCCATTGGCATCGACGGCAAGTTTTTGTCCATCACCGAGTATGCTCAGGATCGAGTCAATGCGGCGCAGATCCTCGTCAAGTGAAGCGCCGCCGATCTTCTTCTTCACAACCGTGTAGCCACGGTCGATGTAGCTGCGCATTTCGTCTTTCAGCTTCTCGTGATCCTGGCCGGGATAGTAGTAACCGCCGGCGGCATACACGAAAATCTTGCGATCGGGCTGACCGTTGCCGTAACGATCGGCCAGCAACTGGAACAGCGGCTTGCCTTCGATCTTCGCCACCGCATCCCAGATCGCCATGTCGATCGTGCCGATTGCGACCGAGCGCTCGCCGTGACCACCCGGCTTCTCGTTCGTGAACATGGTCGCCCAAATCTTGTGCGGATCGAGGTTGTCGCCGGCGTCGTTGACGAGCGTAGCGGGATCGGCTTCGAGAATGCGCGGAATGAAACGCTCACGCATCAGCTTGCCCTGGCCATAGCGGCCGTTGGAATTGAAGCCGTAACCGACTATCGGCTTTCCGCCCCGGATGACATCCGTCACCACGGCGACGAGACTCAGCGTCATCTTGCTGAAGTCAATGTAGGCATTGCGGATCGGGGAACTGATCGGAATGGTCTTTTCGCGTATTTCAACGATTCTCATGACACTGTCTCCTGAGTTTGGGCACGTATTGCATGCGTCTGGCTGCAATGGAAGCTAGGTTATCCGCGAAATGAGGCGTTAGAATTCGCTTAGATTCATTTCATTTTTTACTTTAGGTGAATAATCGAATTGACAACAGACACGGCATCCGATTTCGAGTTTTTCATCCTCCTCGCCAAGCTGAAAAGCATGTCGGGAGCGGCGCGTGCGCTCGATCTCACCCCGCCAGCTGCGACCAAACGACTGGGGCTGATCGAACAGAAGCTAGGGGCGCGGTTGGTCAACAGGACAACGCGGAGTGTCAGCCTCACGCCGGAAGGTGAGACCTACCTGCGCTACGCGACGCAGATCGTCGGACAGGTCCGGCAGATGGAAGATGAGATATCCGGGGCCAGGTCCGACCCGCATGGTCTTTTACGGGTCAACGCAACGCTCGGCTTCGGACGCACGACCATCGCGCCGCTGGTCTCTGACTTCGCGAAACGGTATCCCAATGTCGAAATCCAGTTTGAAGTGACTGATCGACCCATCGATCTGGTTGAGGAAGCGTTCGATATGGCAATCCGTTTTGGCGAGCTTCCCGACAGCCGGCTTAGTGCTCGACGCATCATGAGTAACCGTCGTTTCCTCTGCGCGTCGCCAAAGTACCTTGAGCGTTTCGGGACGCCAGAGCGCGTAGAGGACCTGGTTCGGCACCGCTGCATCATTCATCGCCAGAACGACGACGCCTACGGCGTCTGGAGGTACATACAGGGCGATCACACCGAAGCGCTGAAAGTAAAAGGCGCGCTTTCAAGCAACGATGGCGATATCGTGCTGCGGTGGGCGCTCGACGGGCATGGGATATTGATCCGTTCTGAGTGGGATCTGGCGAAGTACGTTCAGAGCGGTCGGTTAAAACTGGTGTTGCCGGATACGCTCCTGCCGTCAGCCGATTTGTATGTCTACTATCCCAGCCAGCGAAACCAGACAGCACGCGCCCGGGCATTCATTGATTTTCTGATCGACCATTTTCAGGCGCCGTTCATCCCGGTCGAAACGGGAGCTTTGATTTACGCTCAAAAAAAGAGAGCGGCCCGCAAGCCATAAGCCGTCCCTCGCGGTATGCGCGACGGTCCGTTATACGTATGGCTTGCCGCCATTCGCGTCGCCCCCTCGAAAGACTCTTGATGGCCGAACTCAGCCCGGCGACGATCGGCTCAGTTCGACCCGTTTTAGACATTCACTTAATGTCAGTCGAGCGACTGCTTAAGCGCGCGAGTGGGACATTCGGACGACCGTAAATTCAAGGGAAATCGAAAACGGCGCTGGGCGACTGCTTCCGTGGGCATCTGACCCACCGCATGGCCGGTCCGAGCGTTTCGTAAGCGCCATAGTCGGTCCGGATGACGGTTGCTGTTGGTGGGAATGTTGTCGCGTGCAATGGAGCGAAAAATTGGGATTACTTATGGTACTTTGTACCGGTGATAGGGATTGCTTGAACGTAGAACGGTGGAGCTGAAATGCTGAAGAAAACTATCTCCGATGCTGCGATGGCGCTGGGCCGTATGACATACATGCTGGAACTAGCAAGGGGTAGTTCGCATATCGCCAGCACGCGCAAACCGGAGACATTGACCGGTGCCATCGCCGAGGTTCTTGAGGGGTTCTGCAAGTTGCACGGCGTGTCAGGATTGTGCGTTTTCCGAGAGGTCCTCGCACAGGACGTCGAGCGCCGGGGGAATCTGGGTGCCGCTTCCGCTGTACGCAGTTTTAGTCAGGAAGAGTGGACGAAGCGGACATCCACGTCCTGACATTGACCGACTCTTGATGGCCAATCCCGGAAGTTCGGCCTGCGTCCGTCAGTCACCAGATCGGCCTCGGCGCGAATTTCCCCTATCGACCCACAAGAGACCTCCAGTATTGGAAAAGCGGCCGTTCGCTAAGGATCGACGCTTCATCGCGTCAGTAACAACAATCGACGTAGTCGACAACATGCCGCGCTGAAATTCATCGGCTATCATTCGCAGCAGCCATGAAATACAAACACTATCAATCTCGGGATATCTACATTGACGCATTTATTTTCAGCCGTTTTAAGTGTGCTAGTGATGGCTGCTTGCACACCAGCACCGTTAGCAGGTGTCGCGTCCTCCGGGAATAGCGGGCGCAGAATCCTCTTGGAGCAGCAAAACGGCAATCCGATGAAATCGTTGCGTGAGAGCACTTTGATGGCCGCAAATGCGAAGCTGAGCATTGCGAAATCCCGTGACGACAAGGCATCGGCGTTGCAACTTAAGGCAGATGCGTTAGCCGACCTCGGCAAAGGAATAGATGCATGGCCCTATATGATGCAAGCCGCCGCACTACGAATCCAGCCGACCGATATCGATTTCGAAATCGACGAGTCCTACATTATGTTTGCCGCTGGGATGCTGCGAGAGGCACGAGATATGGCCGACCTGGCGCTGAATCATGCTGAGCAGAAAGCGCGACAATCGAGGGACGCCCAAATACCTGATCTAATATATGGAGCTGCGCAGATGGCCGCCTGGACTAATGTTCAGATGAAGGATTGGCGTCATGCACAGAACTCCTTGGTCACAATGGCGAGTGCTTCAGAGTCCAATACTACTCAGTTGGAATATACAGCGCTACTCTACGTCGTCGTTCAAGCCGCATCTGACGGCAGCCTGCCTAAAGACCCAAGTTTGGAAGCGTTATTGTCCCGACTGGATCAAGTTGTAGTCCCGCGAGACGTCCAAAACGCGCTACTGCGCTATTTTCGCGGGTTCGGGACAGAGGCAGGAATTGAGACAGCGGTGGAAAAATGTTGCGATGTCGTTGGACGTCAAAACGCGCTCGCCGAAGCCATATTCTTTCTAGGAGCACATGAAAAGTTCGTCAACGGCGTGCCGGTGGGCGGAAGGCCTTATTTGGCAAAATTAAACGCTTTGGCTCCTTACGGTGTAGTGGAGTGGTCGCTCGCCCAAGGCTTATTGAACTGAGAGACGCGACCATACTCTGGGCATAAGAAGCAGCATGCGCCTATCAAGCATGCGTTAGTTTGCGGATCCACGCACGGGCGAGCGTCCGCTTACGATCACGCTGTCGACTGGCCGATCCTGGCCGAACTCGGACGTACGTGGTGCCTCCGGCGCGGTTTCCCCGCCCATGACGGACTGACCGCGATCCGACAACGATGGCGGGACGGATATACCCCCCCGTCGGTCGTACGGGCCTTGAGTGATCCCGGCGTCTTCAGAATCGCAGCCCCCTCCCCGCCTACCCTCCTCGTGGGTAGCTTGTTTTGATGCAGCCTGCCATAACCTGCCGATGCGCCAGGCTGCGCACGGTCTGTGACGCTTGAGAGCAGCCTAAGTGATCCGGCGTAACGCGCGCGGCGCGCCTTAACGGCCTCCCCCGAAAACGACGTAGTGCTTGACACACGCACAGATCGTATTTAACTTACCAGTTATCAACCAACAGGTTAAATACAACGTGCAAATCGACCAACTCAGCGTGACGCTTTCCGCACTCGCTCACCCCATACGGCGCGACATGCTCGCCCGCCTCGCTGCCGGCGATGCGTCGGTCACTGAGTTGGCCGAACCTCATGACATGAGTCTCGCAGCGATCTCGAAGCATCTGAAGGTTCTGGAAGGCGCCGGCCTCATCTCGCGCGGTAAGGACGCGCAATGGCGCCCTTGTCACCTTGAGGCCGGTCCTCTCTCCGCTGTACTCGCCTGGGTCGAGGATTACCGCAGTTTCTGGGAGCGCAATGCAGACAGCCTCGGAGACTACTTGAAGACGATTCAGACGGGCAGCACCAGCAGTAAAACCAGCACCCGTAACCTGAAAAGGAAAGCACCGTGAATACGAATACGAAGATCCCTACCGATGAGGCAGTGATTTCAATGAGTCGAATCTACGAGGCACCGCGCGAAGTCGTGTGGGCGGCGACGACTGAGGCCAAACATGTCGCGCAATGGTGGGGTGGCCCCGGAGTGACCAACCCGGTGTGCGAAATGGACCTGCGTCCTGGCGGCTCCTGGCATCATGTCATGCGTTTTCCTGACGGAACCGAACTTCGCATGGAGTTCGTCTTTATCGAGGTCGAGAAGCCGAGGACACTGAGCTGGCGCAACGCGAGCAAAGGGAACCTGCATGATGCCCATCCGTCGGCCGTCATCACCGTCACGCTTAACGACCTGGGCGAAAGAACCGCATGGGAGATGGTCGCGCGATTCGAGTCGATCGAGGATCGCGACGCCGCGGTTGCTTTTGGCTTCAACAAGCCTATCGAAGCGAGCAGCGATCGTCTCGTAAAGTACCTGGAAACCTTCAAGGAATAGAACAGCGCGCGAGAATCTCCGTTCTGGCCATGGAAGTTGGAGTTTTACTCTGGTGCGGAAAAACTTGTCGGGGACTCTCTTCAAAGCGCGAACTCATGCGCACGACCGCGTGTGTTACGCGAGCCGTTTGCGAATGGCTGCAGCCTTTGCCTGCGAGCATCCAAGGTGCTTGCGAATCTCAGTCACTGTACCGAAGCGACTTTGAACGTTTCAGTTCGACCGGTTTGAGTCGCTCAGAACTCTGGACCTACTGTCCGCTCCAGCGGAAGCATGAGACGTTCGCCGACGCTTACAAACAACGCGCGTAATGACCATCGCCCCTAAAAGACGCGTGTCGGTTTATCGAGTATTGCAGCAAGAAACGGGGGGCGGCTGACTGCTGGCGCCAATATTGTTCATACAGGGGGAGGCGATTGCGTTTCCCTCTTTCAACCACAGTCAATGAGGAATTCACCATGTCCAGGGAAGATGACAACAAGGCCGTCGTGGGCCGCTGGTTTACTGATTTCTGGGGCAAGACATGCAACCTCGACATCGTCGACGAACTTGCTGCTCCTGACATGCTGCTTCAATACTCGCTGCACGAGCCGCGCCGTGGCCGCAAGGACATCAAGGCATTCATGACCGATTTCCGCCGAGCGTTTCCGGATCTCAACTTCTGGGGCGCCGCTGATCTCATCGCCGAGGGGGACTATGTAGTCGGCCGTTGGGAAGGTGGAGGCACGCATACCGGTCCGGCATTCAGCGATTTCCGCGTTGGATCGTTGCCGGCCGCGACCGGACGGAAAATGCGCTTCACTGGCACAACCGTGCTACGGCTGAACGGTGGCAAGATCGTCGAAGAAATCGGGCTGGACGACGGCGTGACGGCGCTGCAACAACTTGGACTTCTCAAGGCAGCGTGATCGAAGGCACAGCGATTCTTCAGTTGTTCAGTAATACTGTGCATATCTAACGCCATAACGGGCCGGGAACACACCGGCTCGTTGTGGCGTTATCTGTCCACTGGGCGACCGAAAACGACCGGTCACTGTCCCGTCGTCGATTGACCGCATGGGACCTGAACAGTCAGGCCAGAATGCTCGACAACGTACAGTCACATGCGTCAATGATTGACCTCCCTAAGCACGTCTATGAACGCCCGCAGACCAGCAGGCACGTGACGATGCCCAGGATAGTACAGGCAGAGCCCCGGGATGAATGGGCACCAATCTTCCAGCACGGTAACCAGCCGGCCATCGTCCAGCCAGTCGCGGGCGGTGGACTCCGGTACATACGCGAGGCCCAACCCATCGGACGCGGCCTCAACCATCAGACCGTTGTGATCCAGCGTGAGCACCCCGGGAACATCGATTGCCATTTCCTCCCCGTGCTTGCGGAACTCCCAGCGGTAGCGTTTGCCGCTCGGTAGACGTTGGCGAATGCAGTCGTGGTTGCGAAGGTCGTCGGGCGTGATGAGTGGTGTGCGACCCGAGAGATACGAAGGCGCTGCAACGACCACGAAGCGAAGATCATCGCTGATGCGCACCGCCACCATGTCGCGCGGGACCGACTCGCCAAGCCGTACTCCGGCATCGAAACCTCGCTCGACGATATCGACAAGCCGTCCCTCCGCGACGAGATCGAGCGCCATACTCGGAAAGCGCTTCAGAAAAAGCGGCACCACTGTTTTCAATAGCAGCCGCGCCGCACTCTCATTGGCATTGATCCTGAGCGTGCCGCTCGGATTGCCGCGCGCATCAGCGACGGCATCCAGTGCGTCGTCGAGATCGCGGAGCACGGGTGCAAGCCGAGCGAGCAATGCTTCGCCGGCCTCTGTCGGCGACACGCTGCGCGTCGTGCGATTGAGCAGACGTACGCCCAAATCGCGCTCCAAGGCGAGCATGGCATGACTTAGCGAGGAGCGCGAAACGCCGAGTGCGTCGGCGGCACGGCGGAAACTCCGATGCGTTGCGACGGCGGAAAACGCGGTGAGATCGGCAAGTGTCGGCTTGGTCATTGGTGGCGAATTTTCACGGGGTCATACGTACTATAGAGACTTCTCTGACCAATGACGGGTACCTAAACTGTGAATCAGGCAATGCCATTCCATCCACTTTATGGAGAGACGCATCATGGTGAAGACCTGGTTTATCACCGGCACGTCGTCAGGCCTCGGCCGGCTACTCGCCGAGCGCCTGCTGCAACGCGGCGATCGGGTCGTTGCGACGCTTCGGCACGAGGGGGCGCTCGATGAACTGAAACAACGGTACGAAGACCGGTTGCATGTGCTGACTTTCGATGTCACCGACATCCGCGCGGTGCACTCGAATATCACAGCTGCATTCGAAGCGATGGGCCGCATCGATGTGGTCGTGAACAACGCGGGCTACGGGCTGTTCGGTGCAGCCGAGGAAGTGACTGATGAACAGATTGACCGGCAGATCGCCACCAATCTCACTGGATCGATTCAGGTCATCCGTGCGACGCTGCCTCACCTGCGCCGCCAGGGTGGCGGGCGGATCGTTCAGGTCTCGTCCGAAGGCGGACAGATCGCTTACCCGAATTTCAGCCTCTATCACGCTACGAAATGGGGCATCGAAGGTTTCGTCGAGTCAGTAGCAAAGGAGGTGAGACCATTCGGCATCGACTTCGTGATCGTGGAGCCGGGGCCGACGAGCACGCAGTTCGGTGCCGGTCTCGATCACGCGGTGCCGATGCCCGAGTACGACGATACCCCGGCGGGCGACGTCAGGCGGGCGATCGCGTCCAACAGCTTTGCAATTCGGGGCGATGCCGGCAAGACAGTCAACGCAATGATCGTCGCGGCGGATTCGGCACATCCTCCGTTACGCTTGACGCTTGGCGGCGGTGCCTGCGACTCGATCAGGGCCGCGTTGGCTGAACGCCTGAAGGTGCTCGAAGCACAGAAGGACATCGCGTTTTCAGTCGACTCGATAAGCTAGGCGGACGGGCGCGCTGACGCAATAGCTGCGTGATGGCGGTCCCCGATCGGCCCGGAGCGCTCCGTCCGCCTTCCCGACAACGGCCACTCGCCAAAGCTCACTTCGCCTGTCTCACTCGTCGGCATGAGTCAATCCGATTGGTATGTCGTCCATTTACGTGAATGGAGATCGCAAGACAATCGCGTCATCACGTTCGGGGCCCGTGGTAACCATCGACACCGGAATACCGACCTCCTGCTGAATCGCTTCAATTAGCGCCGCAGCCTCGCGGGGCAGATCGCTATAAGAGCGAATGCCCCGGGTCGAACCCTCCCAACCATCAAAGCGCTTGAGAACCGGCCGCAGGCGCTGCTGCTCGGCGTTAGTGGACGGCATGTAGTCGATGCGCTTCCCATCAAGCTCGTAACCTACGCACACGTAGATCGAATCGAAGCCATCGAGCACATCCAGCTTGGTCAGCGCCAGCAGGTTGATGCCGGCGACCTTGCTGCTCTGCCGCAGTTGCACAGTGTCCAGCCAACCGCAGCGACGCGGGCGGCCGGTATTGACTCCATACTCGCCACCGCGCTGTCTGAGCACGTCACCGAGTGTTCCCTCCACTTCGGACGTGAAAGGGCCTTCGCCAACACGCGTTGCATAGACCTTGCTGACGCCTAGTACCTGCCCCAGATGCGAAGGGGCGATGCCGGTGCCACTGGCTGCGCCAGCGGCCACGGTGCTCGACGACGTCACATAGGGATAGCTCCCCCAGTCCACGTCAAGCATCACGGCTTGCGAGCCTTCGAATACCGTGCGCTTGCCTGATGAATGGGCCTTGTCGAGTTGTTCCCAGACGCGTCCCACGAACGGCAGGATTCTTGGCGCTATGGCAAGCAGGCCCCTCAACACCTGGTCTCGCTGGAAAGGTTCCAGACCGAGGCCGCGGAACCACGCGTTATGGTGCTCAAGCAATACGTCGAGCTTTTGAGCCAGCAGTTCCGGTTCAGCCAGATCGCAAACGCGCAAGCCTCGCCGCCCAACCTTGTCTTCGTATGCCGGACCGATGCCACGCAGCGTGGTGCCGAGCGGCTTGGCGCGCAAGCGTTCCTGAGCGGAGTCGATCGCGCGGTGGACCGGTAGGACAAGCGTAGCCGTCTCGGCGATCTGCAGCACCTCTGGCGTGACGCGGATGCCCAGCGCGGCCATGCGGTCAATCTCCGCGAGCAGCGCCTCGGGGTCAAGGGCGACGCCGTTACCGATCAGACCAAGTTTTCCGCGCACGATACCGCTGGGAAGCAGCGCCAGTTTGTAGGTTTGACCATTCACCACCAGCGTGTGACCGGCGTTGTGGCCACCGTTGTAACGGGCGACGATGTCCGCCTTCTCGGCAAGCCAATCGACAATCCGGCCTTTCCCCTCATCGCCCCACTGCGCGCCAATCACAACAACATTCGACATACGGTAGTCTTCCTGGTGACTTAATCAAACAGATCCATAACCCGATCTGCGGCCAACCAGCGCAATATATTGGACTACGGCCACCACGAAAATCGATATAAACTCATCAGATCTGTCAGGAAAACTCACATAGAGATTCGCCGCATGCCACGTCGTCTGCCACCATTGAACGCATTGCGCGTATTCGAAGCCGCCGCCAGGCTCGAGAGCTTTTCAGCCGCAGCTGATGAGCTTTGCGTCACGCACGGGGCCGTTAGCCGGCAAGTGGGACAACTGGAGGCCTGGCTCGGACACAACCTGTTTGAACGCCGCGGCCGAAGGGTCGTGTTGACCGCGCCGGGGCGCGCTTACCTGTCGGAGATATCGGCGGCACTCGACCGCATCGCGCTGGCCACCAATGAACAGCTCCGGGTCACGCGACAGCAGATCATCAAAGTCAATGCGCCAACTACTTTCGCGTTGCGATGGCTATTGCCACAGCTTTCCAACTTCCAACTGACCAACCCGGCGGTGGAAATCCGGCTGACGACTTCGGACGAACCGATCGAAAGGCTACGCGACGAATGCGATGTGGCGATTCGCGGCGGCGAGCAGAAAGCGGCAGGGTACGTGGTCAACGAATTTCTGTCGGAAGTCCGACTGCCGGTGTGCTCGCCCAAGGTGCTGGAATCTCATCCGATACACGATGTTTCAGACCTGGCGCATCACACCCTGCTGCACACGACGACCTATCCCGGCCTTTGGGCCGAATGGCTTGCGGCGTGCGGCAATCCTCGGCTTGCTGTACGCCATTCCCAGCAACTGGACCACTTTTATTTGACCCTGCAGGCCGCCATTGATGGCTTGGGTATTGCGATGGGCCCGACCGCGCTTGTAGCGCTCGATGTCGAAGAGGGACGCCTCGTGTTTCCGTTCGACGGCCCAGCGTTGCCGGCATGGCGCTATTGCAGCTACGTCCACCATGCACGCCTTGAGGATCCTGCTATCAATACCTTTCTAACGTGGTTGCGTGAACTGGGGCATCGTTTCTCACGCAATGCATAGCGAATGAAACTCAACGATCTGGGCGAAGATGCCGAACGACCGTTCCTGGCCGCGTGCCGCCTACTTCACGAGATATCATTCCCGCGGCACGCAATGCGGCGACCTGCAGCAGACGACCACGAACTCAACCATCGTCCGAACCACCCTCTTCGAAACGACTGTTTTCAAACACCAACTGCTGCTCGTCCCAGATTGATATACGCGATCAGAGGTCACGCGTGCGCGGAACGACAACCGCCTGGCCGTGCAGCTTACCGTCCGTGTCGAGAAGCTGCCACAGCGTGGCTTCCTCGATCATGAAGCGCTGGCCCGACTTGGTGATACGCACACCCTTGTAGCCCGCCTCGTAGCCGAGCCGCTGTACGCGTGCGAGAAATTGCTGCCGCTCCTCGCGATTCGGAGCCTCGGCCGAGAGTCGGGACGGCAGTCGGGTGATTTCATCCCAGCTATATCCAAAGCGGCGCTGAGCGGCCTTGTTGCCGTATATAAAGAGTGGGTCGGGATCGGTGTTGTGCGCGAGTACCGCGAACGGGGCATGCTCGTAGAGCCATTCGGTAGCTTCGGTCACGGGCATGGCCTGTTGCACCAGCGGTCGACCAAGTAGCCGGGCATAGCTGTCTGCAAGGAGCTGATAGAAAGCTGGATCGCGGTAGAGGGGAATCATCGGGAGCATTTCGACGGAGATCGTGGAGTCTGTGCGACTGCGATGGCGCTCACGATACAGCATTGTCAGTGAAGGTTTCCACCTCTCGAACCGTCCAGTTTCCTGACGTCATCTCTCACCAAAATCATGCTCTCCTCTTATAGAGCGCCTTCAACTGCGACAACTCTTCCATAAATTGATTCTTAAGTTCCTGCGGCCCTACGATTTTCAAATTCGATCCGTATTCCAGCAGCTTCCGGGCGCCGTGCTCGATGGATTCGATAGGCATCAAAAACTCTTTCCATCCTGATGGCACCTCCGCACTACCCGCACCCCGCAAAACTGGAGCGGTTTTAATACGTGCGTTGGCCAACCAGTTCTCACCACGCGGCGACACGGCGATATGTGCCGTCAGCCGATAAAGATCAGTCTCGTACCGGTTCATGGCGTCACGCCAGTGCTTCACCAGATCAAATCGCGCCGGACGCTTGAAACGACGGCGGGAGGACTTGAGTTCACTAATATTCGCCAGCCGAAAGGTCAGCGCGCCGGGCTTGCCCACCATCTTGGCAATCAGGTACCAGGTACCTCCCTTGAGCACCAAACCGAGCGGCTCAAGTTCGCGGCGAGACAAACCACGCCAACTCTCGTACTTCACTTCGATACGGTACGAGCCCCAAACGGCATTGGCGACTTCACGCAAAAATAACGGCGTTTCTTGCGCACGATACCAATCCACAGTGTCGATGTGCAGTCGGCTGGCGACACGATCAGCCTGCTCACGCGAGTCCGGCGGCAGACTGGCGATCATCTTTAGCCGCGCCGAGGTTGCCATGCCATCCAAGCCCAGTTCTGTCGCGGGCCCAGGCAAACCTGCCAGAAACAGCGCGTGCGCTTCGTGCTCCGTGAGCCCTGTGAGATCGGTACTCCAACCCTCGCGCAATTGAAATCCCCCATTGCGACCTCGATCTCCCCAAATGGGCACGCCAGCAGTGGAGAGCTGATCGATATCGCGCAAGATCGTGCGCTCGGAAACCTCCAGTGCTTCTGCCAATGCCGGTGCGGTCATACGCCCGCGCGCTTGCAGCATCATCATGATCGACAAAAGGCGGCTGGCTTTCATAAACGACACCTACCTGAAAAATACATGACATAAGGTGTCATGTTAACGGACTTATTATCTGCCACATCCCTAATCTGCTCGATCAATGCGAAGTGATCGTGGAAGACGGATAGCATTATCGTTGCCGATAGATATCAAGGCGAACCCCGAAGCCAATCAGGGTTGCGCCGCATGAAATCAATTGAAGAGAGACAAATGAAAATAATTTCCGGACCGCTGAGCATGTTCGGCGCCAAGGTCGAGATCGCGGCGCACGAGAAGGGCATCGACTTCGAACGGGTGATGGCTCCGTTTGACCAGTTGCGCGGTTACAACCCCAAACATCCGGATGTATTGCGAGTCAATCCGAAACGTCAGGTGCCGGTACTGATAGACGGCGACCTGGAGATTTTCGATTCCACGCAAATATTTGAGTATCTAGAAGACCTGAAGCCCAATCCTGCCTTATGGCCCGCGCATCCAAAGGCGCGCGCCATCGCGCGTCAGCTCGAACACTGCAGCGATGAAATCTATTTCCCCCACATTATCCGACTGATGGGTCTTGAAGATGCGCCGGACGATCTTGCGGCGCAGACTGCGCGCAACGAAGCGTTTCAATACTATCGGCGCATGGAACGCGTTCTTGCGAATCGAGAATTTCTGGCCGAGACCTATTCCTATGCCGACATCGCGTTTTACATGGCGCAGTTGTTCGGCGCGCGCAAGGGCGCGCCCATGACAGGAGAAACGCCCAACCTGCTGGCCTGGCGTGAACGGATGACAGCACGTCCTGCCGTGCGAAAAGTTGCCGGTGCTATGGCGGGATATCTTGCCTCGATTGGAAATGCGGTCCCCGATTTCCTCCAAGGACTTAACCGGCAGCCTGTTGAAAAACCTCGTGCTATTCAGGGCGTCCAGCGATAAACAGTAATACTGGACCCCTTAACGTTGTTCTTCGTAACCACGTACTCGCCCGTCGATCGAAGGTATGCCCTTACGCCGTACATCGAATCGATTGCGCTGCTGGCATCGACGGTAGCGGTACTGGTGTTGACCAGCGTGGTGTCGAGGTTGCCTGTAGCGAGATTGAAGGCGTCGATGTTCGGCAACGCTTGCCCGGTGCCGAACCAGTAGCCGACGAAGAGATAGCTGCCGGCCGCGTCAATCGACTTGGCGCCGACATGAGGGAGCTTGATCACCGGATTAGGCGTCGTGGTATTGCCCGCGCTCCAGCCGTGATACACCTCGATCCGCGTGCCTATCGCCGTCCAGTCCGTACCCCCAACAACGCCCTGTCCGAGAATCATGGTGTCGCTGTCCGCGAGGTAGACGATGCGCGTCAACGGCTTGATGCTATCGGGAATGCGGATGGGAATACCGGGTCCCCATGTTGGCTTGCCGCTGGCGTCGAAGCCGATCAACGGGTAGTGGTAGATGTAACCGGTCTTGTCGAGGCCGGCCCACACGCCCCCTTTGCTGTCGATGCAGAATCCGTCCCTGACCGATGCGGTCGTCTTGAACGCCGGACCGGGAAGCGTGGCGTCCGGTATTGCAATGTAGCCATTCGCCGCATTGAAGTGGAAGAAGTAGTAGATATCGGGATTCTGGCCCGACGCCACGAGAATCCGGTTGGCGCCGACAGTGGCAAGTTGACCGAAGTGCTCATCCCGTGAGCGATCGTCAATGTTGATGCGTGGATCGGATGGATAGGCGATCGGATCGACCGTGTTCGCTACGAACGTACCCCCAGCGGTGCCTGTATAGATGTTGGTGCCGCCATAGAAGTAGAGGCCGTCAGTACCCGGGTCCGGAGCGGCAATCCCCTCAAAGTTGAGAGACTGAAACTTCCATTGCAGGCGACCCGAACTGTTGTAGGAGTGAATATCGGTGCCGCCGTCGCGGCCGAGGTCCCAGCTTCCGCCCCACGGGTTGTTGAGCACATAGAGGTTGCCCGCGGTGTCCTTGCCGATGCCAACGACGCGAGTGAAGCGCTTGTCACCCACCTGCCCTTTGATGCCCGTCGTGGTGTCGAGATAACCGCCCTGAATGCCGAACGTACCGGCCAGCGTCGGCGTACCCGAGACCTTGTAGCGCTTGATGTTCATGTCAGGACCTTCGTCGCCAACCATGAGCTGCCCCGACGACGCATCGAAAAAGAGCGACGATGGCAGCGACCCACCTGGCATACGGATGGTGTTCAACAGGGCGCCCGTCGGACTGAACCCGACGATCGAACCCTCACTCTTCTGTGCGACCCAGACGTTGCCTGCGCCATCCAGTGCGAGAGCGCCCGGGCCCGTAATGTTGATGTCCCGCTGCCAGACACCGGCGGTCGTGAAGATCCGGACACGATTGCCGTAGAAGTCGCTCGCGTAGAGGAGCGTGCCCGCCGTGGCGAGTCCAGTGACAACATCGACCCGAGGCTGGTTGCTTAACGCAGTGATCTGAATCAATAGATCACGAGCCTTGGTGGTGCGGTTGTATCGTCCCACTGCACCACTTCCATAGGTCCCACCAGGCTGCAGTGCCACGAAGATCGACGTCGCGTTGCCCGTGATCGCGCTGCCCTGAAACTCGCCGTGCGCGCCCATCGAGCCGAGGCTCTTGCCGGCCTGATAGATAGCGACGCCGCCCTCGTACTCGTCCCACATGGAGGCCGTATAGATGACGCCTTCGGGCGCGACCCACATGGAACGCGCAGTGTTACCCACGTGGGCTGCGAGGGTGCCATAGGTGTTCGCCAGCCAGTCCGTGGTGTTTTCCGCCTGACACGCCGGCGCAATTGTTGCGATGGTGGCGATCGCTGCGGCGAGCAGCACAGCATGAATTCGTTTTTTTTCAATCATGACTGATGCTCTCCAGAACGTAGTGATCATTCACGTGAATACTCGGCCAGTCAGATTTCAAATTCATGATCGGTGACCCACGTATGACCATATGCAACGCATTGCGCCTTTACAAGCCGCACTGCGACTTTGCATGCGGGCATGAATTGATCTCCCCTCTCCTTCTCGCGCAACAGGTAATATTTCGCCTTATCCTGGCGTATCGCTATGCATAGCGAATGAATCAGGGCGTTTTGACCGTTACCAAAAAAACATAGGGGTGGAGTCAATGAATCGAAAAGAAATCAAAGCTCAGGTCGTGCAGCTTCTGTCGGATGGGGTTGCGAAATCCGAAGTGTTCACCAGGTTGACGGGACAAGGCGTCAAAGATCGTCTGCTTGCATATTTCATCGCTGCGCATGCAGATCCTGAACGATGTCGTACAAACCGCGGCCATTTGATCGTCGTTCGGGTTATCGCGTGGCTGCAGGTGCTTGTTGGTTTGTTGGCGGGATATGCCGTCGGCAGCGAGATATCCGCGGTGGCGGGGTTGATCGTCGCAGCGATCGCTGTGGCGATTTCCCTGTTGTTCGTCTGGGGTTTTACGAAGAACAATGTCGGCGCCTACAACGCCTATCTGATCCTGGCGATTACGCAATTGCCAAGGCAGTTCACGGACTTTGCGGAACATCCAGAGTCGACGTTGATTGGTTGTCTGATCGGTGTGGGGTTGTTCGCCTACATCTGGTACGTCAGAACCCGGATCTTTCCAGATTTCAATTTCATTGCACCTAAAAAATTGAATGGGAAGTACGTCTTCTCGGAGTAACCCATCGGGTAGTAACAGTAACCGCGAGACGCCGTCTTTTTGGACGGCGAAATTTCTACCGATATGTGACGCGTTTTATTCGTCCCGGAACGGTTGATTTTGCAAATGGTCGAATTCGATTCGCGCCTGTTCAACCCGAATCCGTCAACACGAGGGGTAGACATGAAAGCAATCGAAAGCAAGCGCTCTTCCATGCATATTGGCTCGCGGGCGGCCGCGTGCCTGCTGGCAGCGGGATTTGCCGCTTCAACCAGTTCCGCGGCCGGTGCTGAGTCCGCCCTTCTGCCTCAGGATGCGCCGCACTACAGGACCGGAGACAGTTGGACCTATCTGTGGTCCGACCTGCTGTCTGGAAAGAGTAAGACCATCACGCAAACCGTGACGTCCGTCAATGCGGATGGGAGTGCATCTCTTCAGATAGGATCCGGAAGCGGGCACGTAGAGCTGACCTCTGAAGCAAACGTGATTCCCAATGCAGCCGCCCAGCACGCCTGCGGTATCGCGCTTCATTTTCCGCTGCGAGCCGGAACGCGCTATGAGGCGGACTGCCAGGCCGCCGGCGAAGCGAGCACGACTGTGCTGCGGCGCGCCCAGTGCGAAGTGCAAGGTGTTGAGGAGATCAAGACAAGGGCAGGCTCATTCTCCGCGATCAAGATCAGGATGACGGGAGTCTGGTCGCCGCAATCTGGCTTTGGGGGTGGACCGATGGAGGAGACATTGTGGTATGCCCCGGCCGCCAAGCGTATTGTCCGCGAGGAGTTTCAAGGCCGTATGGCAGGAAAGGGTGCGCCTGCGACGACCGCAACTGAGTTGGTGCGTTACGCGGTGAAACCGTAGCCTCGGTTGTGCGCACAACTCCGCCCCCAATCCCGTGCGGTTCCTTCGACGCTTCGTGACTGGCAAGACAGTCTCACGATGCGACGGCCGGTAGCCACGTGTCGGACTGGAATCTGGACGTCTCCGCATCGGGCGCGTTGCTACTCATCGGCCGGATCGTCTTCCTCCATTGTGTCGATCGTGTCGTCATCCTCGGAACGCGTCAGGACAAACTCAGCAATCGCATCCCAGTGCCGCAACGCTTTGACGCGATCACCGTCCATTACAAACTCGAACGTCGTATCCGGGCTCAGGTAACTGCGGAACTGAAGGTCTTTGAACGGCACCAGAACTTCAGCAGGTCCGTTTGGAAAGCGCAGCGTGAGCTTCTGTCCACGGTTTAGCCGCACTACCGCTTTGATCCCAATCGCCGTTACGTAGGTACCCGTGATTTTGTCGATGACGGATTGGGGCACGGCATCGGGTACCCGCTTGAATACTGCGTCGGCTTGATCGAGCCAGATCACCACCCGATCGATGTCACCCAGCGAACTCGTCTGGAAGAGGACGGACCATGCGCCGTCGACTTCGTCATCAGGGGTGTCGAAACGATCGTAATGGAAATGGTTCAGCGGAAGAGAGATCTTGCGGAATGCCAACTGCAACTGATCATTCTCGAGCGAGATCGTCAATGGACCATACGCCGGGTGTTCGTATCGGCCGACATAGCCTGCCAGATCATGCGACGGGCATGTATTCGGTACGGGGTTCGGCACGACCCTTTGGCGAGCTTCCTGAAGGCTGCTCCTCGCCCGCCTGGTGAAGTCGAAGAGCCGTTGAGTCCAGTCCGTTGGCGGCAGACCCAGCAGACGGTCATAGATTTCATAGCCCACGGCGTTGCGCAGGATCGCGCAGTGGTCGCCGATAACAAAGACGTTTACGCCGATCTTCTCGTTCGGCAAATATGAAACTTGCGAATGGAATGCGCGAAGATCTCCACCGTGACTTGCCAACAGGTGTCCTCTGTACGACGCCGTTTGCCGACCCATGCCATAGATGCCATTCAGTTCCGGCGTGAATCCCAGAACTTCATTCATCGCATCAGGCAGTGCAACGCCCGGTGCCAGCGTTGCCTTGAGAATACGCCCGGGAATCACCTGCTTGCCGGCCACCCGGCCGTTGTTCATCAGCATCAGCAGCCAGCGCGACATATCATCCATTGTGGCGACAATGCTGCCTGCGGGACTTGACTCGTCGGTGTCCATGTACGGTGGCTGCCACAGTTCATCGCTGTCGCGCTTCTCCAGAAACGGCACCGCAGGTTCTGGTCGCGTGAGCATGTCAGCTACGGTGAATTCCGTGTCAGTCATGCCGAGCGGCGTAAGTATCTCGTCACGCACGAAGTGATCCCAGCGCTTCCCGCTCAGCAGTTCGATGATGTGACCGACCGCTTCGTACATCATGTTGTTGTAGATGAATTTCGAGCGCAGCGGCGCAGTCGGCTTCATGAAACGAATTCGCTCGAACAATTCCGCCTGCGAAAGGCGTGCTTCGTACCAGATCATGTCGTGCCGCGGTACGCCCGTCCGATGACTCAGCATATCGCGCAGCGTGACGGCTTCATCAAGCGCCTTGTCATAAAAGCGCAGGCTGGGGACAAATTCGCGGATCGGTCGATCAAAACCGAGCAGGCCACGATCGACGAGGAGGCCCGCCGCCACAGCCGTAAACAACTTCGTGTTCGATGCAATTGGAAACCACGTGGCGCCCGTATACGGCAGCTTGCTGGCGTGGTCGCGATACCCGTAACCCTTCGAGAAAACGACTTCGTCGTCCCTGGCGATGCTTACGCCGATGCCCGGCACGTTCCAGTCGCTTATCAGCGTCTCCATGAAACCGTCAAAATCACCCAGTTCTCTCAGCATCGAATTTGTCCTTTAACGGCAAGTTGATCGTCGGAAAACGTTTTTTGCGGCTTTCCAAAGCATTCGATATGAAACCGATGGAGATTGTGAAGCAGAAAGGGGAAGTAAAGCAGAGTTGCCTGACACATGACTTTCATACGTCAAAGCAGGCAGTCATCCATATTACTGAACTGGTCCGTCGTTCGGGAGACGCCGCGCCGTTCATTTACGAGTCTTTTGGCGCTTTAGATGCGTTCGGCATAAATCCGAAGCCCCAAGGAAAATGCTTCCAGCAAGCGCTTTCACATCTTGATGCCGATGAAGTCTGGACCGTTGATGCTTTTCAGCGCGGCCACCGTTTGCGAGAGACGACGGCGAAGCTCACCGCGATCGCGCCCGTCTGAACCTGCCGATCGTCTGCCGAAGATACCCCGGCAAAGCGCGGGCGACGCGGGCGGCGCTCCCTATCAACTAAAGCATCCGGCGCAGGTTCAGGATCGTCGGCGTGGTCAGCAACCGGGACCTCTGTGCGACCCAGCCAGTGTGGGTGACGCTTAGGGCTTGTAGAGGTCATGGGTAATCGCTTGTGAGAAGACATACCCGTATTGAACAACTCGACCATCGATTAGTAAAATGAATGATTCGATCAATACGATAACGATGCGGAATGGAACTCAAACTGCTGAGAACGTTTTTGTCGGTCGTCGAACTGCGTCATTTCGGGCGTGCGGCGGACGCTCTGCACATGAGTCAGCCGGCATTGAGCAAACAGGTCGGCGCGCTGGAGGGGAGTCTGGGCGCGAAACTGTTCGAGCGGGGTCGACATGGCGCGGAACTGACGCAGTTCGGGGAAATTTTCCTGCCCGATGCGCAAGCACTCGTCCACGATGCGGACGAGATCCTCGCGCGTGCACGAGAGGCAGGCAGCGGCAGGCGTGGGCATTTGCGGATCGGCATTTGCCTGTCCGTGCTGACGATCGCGCCGCAAATCATTGCCGACTTCCGTCAGCAATATCCGGGCATTGCCGTCGCGTTGAGCGACCTGTCTTCCGCTGAGCAAACTCGCCGCCTTCTGGCGGGGAAGCTGGATGTGGGCTTCATGCGTGCGCCCTCGGTCGACCGCCTCTCGTCGCTTCCTGTGATGGAGGAGACACTGGCACTGGCGTTACCCCCACGCCTCGAGAAAGTGCGTATTCCCTCCGATTTTGGCAAGCTGAATGAAATAGGCTTCCTGGCCTTGCGGCGTGCGCGTGGACTCGGCCTCGCTGCTCAAGTCGAAAGCTGGTGTCGCGAACAGGGCTTCGTACCAAACGTGACGCAACAGGCTGATGATGTGCAGTCTGTCCTGGCATCTGTCGCTGCTGGAGTCGGCGTCGCGTTCGTTCCCTCGCGTGCGCAATATCTTCTTCGGGACGCTACCGTCCTGCCGCTTCGCGGAAAGCACGCGAAGTGGCGTGTAGGACTTGTGTGGGCGAATGCGCAGAAGAATCCGGTTACTTCACGGTTTGTCTCGTTTGTGCGCGCTGCGTTGAAAGGCGTCTGATTCTTCTTTTCGGCGACAACATACCTGAAAGGCGAGTCGTAGTCGGCGTGACAACGATTCGGACGCACCACGCTACTACTCGCCCGCCCTTCTTGATTGCCTGGTGCTGCGCGACGACGGGTTACTGCACCGTGTCGGCTCTTAACTCAGCAGCACTTTTCTCTGCCGGGCTTTGGCGTTGCGGCACATTTTCGGTGGCTATCGGTTCGCCTGCTCGTTGCAACACTTCTTCTGCAAGCAGGTCCGCTGCGTGGCGGGCCGTGATGCGGCTTTGCGGAACACCCTTCGCATCGAGCGCAATCACCTTGTACAACTCGCGGTCGCATTCGAGTTCCTGCTGATACTGCTCAGCCGTGTCCACCAGCAATTCAAGAAGCGTCTGACGACGTCGTCTTTCCTCAAGCGTGACGGAAGGATTCCTACATATCGAGGACGCAAGTGTGATCAAGGTATCCAGTTGAGCCAGGTGCCGGTCGCATAAATCGAAGGCGGACAGGGCAAGCTTTTCGTACTGGGTTGCGTCGACAGGCGGACGTGAAGCGGGTTGATTTTTGTTGAACTTGCTCATGGTGCGATCTCCCTGTTACTTCTAGGATCGCCCGACACTCGCTGGAAACGTGGGTGAGCGGGCACGAAGTAGGGTTGACAGACCGGTGTTCTAACGAGCCGGCGAGCCTTGCGGCTCCCCCACCACGGCCCGCCCATAGGAATATAGACGTGCAGCAGCAGACGCACTCCCGCGTGAGCGGGTGTGCGGTTAGAACAATCAGGCTGTCAAACCTGGCCGCCGGGTGTTTCCCGACGACTTGGTAATTATAAGGGAGACCACCGAGGTTGCCTTCAACCTTGTAGGCCAAATGTTTGATTTGACCGAACGGACAAGGGGGAGATAGGACGATAGAGCGAATGTTCACGGCAAAACACTGTTACCAACCGATAAATCAGCCCGCGTTACAACAGACGTTCAAACACACGTCATGAACGTCCATTCCTGGCCGATCACTGCCTGACGGCGACCGGCAGTACGCGACCCCGAGCCCGTTTGCAACGGCAAGCCGAACGGCGGCTGATCCAGCGTTTTCGGACACTCGTATCGGCACTCGTGTGACAGCGGGGCGCGCGCAGACCAAAGACATATACGGTCAACTTTTAAAGTTTTTTGTGTGATGTGCCGTTGACCACGACGTACCGACGTGTTGCCATAAGGTCAACCCGCAGCGAACTTCCTAACAAAAAAAGAATAGATGCCGCTACGACTAAAGTTTTCGCTTTCCTTTCTTTCGAGTGCTTTCGTTTTGCTTGCCGCGCTGCCGCAGGCCACATGGTCGGCAGACCGCAATACAGCCGAACCGGAGGCGCCGCTGAATGAAAAAATCGTGCGCGTACCCGTTCAATCGTCGCCGTTAGTCACACTGGAAGTGACGGTGTATATGCCCGCACACTCTGCGGGCGGTGGCCCCTTTCCGCTTGCGCTCATCAATCATGGTGCGTCCCACGATCCGATGAACGCGCCGCGCGTGGCCGATCAATTCATACCGTGGTACTTCCTCTCGCGAGGCTACGCTGTCGCCATGCCGATGCAGCGCGGCTACGCACAGTCCTGGGGCCATCTCACACCGCACGGCTGCGACGTAATTGCCATCGGCAACGATGCTGCCAAGGACATTCGCAAGGTGCTCGATTATGTGAAAGACATCAGGGGCATTGACGCGAGGCAGATCGTTGTCGCGGGCAAGAGCATGGGCGGGTGGGATACGCTTGCATTCGGTGCACAGAATCCTGCGGACGTGAAGGGAATGCTCAATTTCGCTGGTGGCGTGAAAGAGTCCGATTGCAGCAAGCCCGACGAAAGCCTGATTATGGCTGCCGGTGAACTTGGCTCGCACACGCGCTTGCCATCGATCTGGTTTTACGGCGACAACGACCAGACTTTCTCCAGTGCAACGTGGAAAGGCATGTATGCCCACTACACTGCCGCGGGCGGCCACGCGCAACTGGTGGACTATGGTGACTTCCAGAAGGATGCTCACGCCATGACGGCCTCAGGTGCGGGGCTTCCGCTATGGATTGCAAAGGCCGACGCCTTTCTGGCGAGCATTGGCATGCCGGGCAACGAAGTCAATCCTGAGTACCTTCCTCGTCCTGCGCTGAAGGCCAGCGGCTATGCGAGCATCAACGACTTCAGTGCGGTGCCCTATCTCAATGCACGGCAGAAAACTGCAGTCTATGCGAGCTATTTGGCGGCGCCGCCCCCTAAAGCCATTGCAATCGGCAGCACGAACGGCATGTGGGCTTCCGGTGGTTTCGAT
Source organism: Paraburkholderia sediminicola (assembly GCF_902859805.1). Taxonomy (GTDB): domain Bacteria; phylum Pseudomonadota; class Gammaproteobacteria; order Burkholderiales; family Burkholderiaceae; genus Paraburkholderia; species Paraburkholderia sediminicola. The sequence goes on from NZ_CADIKC010000001.1 coordinate 1,244,808, forward strand.
CCTGCGCGCAGCGCGATGCAGCAGTGCTGGAAGGTCTCGCAGTATTGCCAGCTCTACGCGGTCGACAATACTGTGGTGTGGCCGCGTCAGGAGTCAGCTCCGCCCCGTACGGATTTTGCATCACTTCAGGACGTCAACGCGGTGCCCTGGTTACACGCCGATGGGCGACAGGCCTACACGCATTATCTAACTACGACACGACCGCGGGCATTTGCGATCGCACGCGATGGCGGGTGGGGGCAGGCGTCCGGGATTGATGCGATCAACGCGGCTTTGGTGCAGTGTGCAAACGGTCATCAGGAATGCCGCGTTTATTCGGTCGACAGTGATGTTGTATGGGCCACAAAGTAGTTTGCGCATTCACCAGCGCAAGTCAACGAGCTAACCGCCGGTAGCTCGTTCCGTTTTGATCCCAACGCAGCGCTTGAATCAGAATCCTTGCCACGTAAAGGACTCTCCCGATTGAACGTCGACGCCTATCGGGCCGGCCTGTGAGTGGTGACTGAACACGATCGCGCGTGAGTGTGCCCCAGACAACCTTAAGAAAGTAAGAATTGCATCGCGCTGCCGCTTGCCACGATAAGGAGAAATCTTCATCTTCTGTTCGTCTGATCGCACGATTACCACGTCGTTATGTTTAATAAGTCTCTCGATCTCATCGAATCTGAACGATGCCACGTTGACCCCCATTAGCTGCAATCAGCCACATGAATGATCGCTATATCGGTCATCGCTCCAATCGGCTTGAGCAGTCGAAAGTTGCCGTAATGATGTTCTCCGAGGGAATATTCGAACGATCCCAATCGCTTCGTTACGTCCGCGATAGGGTCGGCTGAAATACAGCCGCTGATCTGTCAGGTGATGCCCAATTGAGCAGGCGATTGTCCCGTGTAACTCCCCCAATAGCGGTCATTCCACAGCGCTCAACTGTAGAAGGCGACACCAATTCGCTTGCTTCGGGCGCCTTACACCAGGCGCCGGAGCGCCGTGCTCAAGTACCGTGAGACTGCATGCAGCAGCACGTGCTGCCGAAAAAATCAGTTACTTGGGCGGCGGCAACGAAGGATCGAGCTTCGCCGATTCCTTGACGAGCTGATCCGTCATCGCGGCCGCGACCGGATTCGAGCCCTTGCCAGGCTTGGAGCTATTTTGGTCCGTGGCGGCGCGAGCGGCCGACATATCCGGCGGAGGCAACGAAGGATCGAGCTTCGCCGACTCCCTGACCAGTTCGTCCGTTTCCGGCGTCGCGCCTCGAGTCGTTGTCGCGCGATGGTCCAGACCGTCTCGTTCACGCGGGGCGCGCTGCGCCGGAACCACCTTCGGTGTACCCGAGTCCTGCACGTTCACCGACGCGACTGCCGTCGACGGCGCCTGCTTCGGTTGCACGGTGACTTGCGCAGCGGCCGGATTGGATGCGGGCGCTACGGCCACAGCAGGAGCAGGAGCCACCGGCTCCTGCGTGATGCCAGTGCTCTTTGTGATCGCGCCGGACGGCTTCGATTGATCGATGCTGCCTTCCGTCACTTGATCGCCTGCGCGCGAATCGGCGGCGGCAGGGTGTGCGGACTCGTGCATGGCGGCCGTGACTTCGGCCATTGAGCGGCGGTCCGCCTGAAGGAGCATCAGGTACGAGATCCCTGCTGCTACGAGCAGGAGCCCCCCAACAATCATCAAAATCTTTCGGGTGTTCATCATGCTTTCTGACCGATCCTGCAAACGACGTGAACTGGTCATGGTAAACCATTGATCAGGTTATTCGTCAGACGAATAACGTCAATGGCGGATCTGACGAGCAGGAATTGGCCAGCGAGATCCAGAGAATTGTCCGGAAGACCGCAACTGGCCGAGGAAGATGTAACGATCTTGACCCCGCAGTAGTCCGACTCCTCCTGGACGGGCATCAGCAGGTACGTGCCAACGTGAGCGAGCACCGCTCAACGCACCAGGAATCCATACTTGAGCGGATCCCGCTCGTCGATGATCCAGTTGGCGAATCCACAAACGTGGGCTGAGCCTTCGATCTCGGGAATCACGGCGGGGAATTCGCCAAGCTGCGTTTCACCGACAACACGCGCACGAAACACCGTGCCGATGATCGATTCATTCACGAGTACGTCGTCCCGACCAATCTCACCACGCAGATACAGTTGCGCCACGCGGCCTGCGGTGCCCGAACCCGTCGGAGAGCGGTCCACTTCCCGGTCCGCGAAAATGCAGCAGTTCGCCTGGGTGGATTCGGGAAATCTTGGCGCGCCATGAATGATCGTGCCGTAGATATGGTTGATTTCCGGAATCTGCGGATGCACAAGCGGAAACGCGCGATTGGCGGCGATCTTCACTTCCGCGCCGAATTGCTTGAGCACGTCGACCGACGACTCACGAATCGCGAGACCGTGCGGTGCGCCGTCGGTGTAGAAATAAAACGCCCCCCCGAACGCGATATCGCCCGTCACCGTTCCGTACGTCGGCGTCTCGACGCTCACGTCGCGCTTGTAAATGAACGATGGCACGTTAATGAATCGCACACCGTTGGCGTGCATGCCATCCCACTTGACGAATGCTTCGATGAAACCACACGGTGCGTCGATGCCAACCCGCGTCTCGGGCGACTCGCGCTGCACCCAGCCGAGCTCCACCGCGGCGGTTGCCAGTGCGATCACGCCATGTCCACAGTGGTCGCTATATCCTTCGTTATGCAGGAAGATGACACCGAAGTCAGCCGTGGGTGAAACGGGCGGCGTGAGATACCCCCCGTACATGTCCGCGTGCCCACGCGGTTCAAACATCAGGGCCTGGCGAATATTGTCCGCATGTTCGCGTACCCAGGCACGGCGCTCCACGATCGAGTTGCCCTGCAGGCGGGGAAGACCTGACGTAACGATCCGGAACGGCTCACCGCCGGTATGAACCTCGACGGTACTGATTGTGCGACTGACCTGCATATCCTTATATCCTCCACGTGATGTCTGCGCGCCACTACGAACGCCATGCGACGTGCGTTATGCTGCCACGGGATCGAGCAGTTGTCCTGCCTGTTTGAAGCGCCCCCGCCGCCTTGATCGTTATCGGGAATCCGAGTGGTGGCAGCAGGGTTAGTGCCATGAGTCGTGGTCCTTGACTGGGCGGATGGTAGCGGGAGTATGCACTTCTTGATCCACGCAGCTGGAACCGCACGAAATCTGCAGAAAGTGTTCGTTTCGTGATCACGTGTCGAAGATCGCGACGCTGTACGTAGCAGCGAGGTAGATGTGCAGGAACTAAAGGTCGATCACCAGTTCGTCAGATTTTGCGCGCGACACGCAGATCATCAGCGAATTGCTGGACATCTGTTCGTGTTCACTCAACACATAGTCGCGGTGCTCGACTTCGCCCGATAACACCCCCACCTCGCAGCTGCGGCACAATCCTTCCCGGCAGGAAAACGGTGGGCAGACGCCGTGACGTTCGAGGCTCTCCAGAATCGACTCGTTGCGTTCGACCACGCATCGCATTCCGAGCCTCGCAAGCACGATCGTGAACACCCGCTCGCTCTTATCGGCGACTTGCACAGGCGATGCGGTAAACCGCTCGAAATGCAGATTCTCGCGCGGTATGCCGGACTGCTGGCCGTGATGCGATACGGCGTCCATCAGTCCACCCGGTCCGCAACAATAGACGTGCTCGCCAGGCTTTACGTCACCGATCAAAGTCTGAATGTCAGGCACCCCGCTGCCTGATTCGTCGTTGACGTGCAAATGAACCTCGCCACCGAAAGCGCACAATTCGTCGAGGTATGCCGCGCACATCCGCGAGCGCACGCAGTAGTGCAATTGCCAGGGTACGCCATGGCGGACGCACCATCGGATCATGCTAAGGATAGGCGTGATGCCTATACCGCCTGCAATGAAACGATGAGATGTCGCCTCGCGCGACAGACCGAACAACGTGCGAGGTTCACTGATCGTAAGCATGTCACCCTCGCGAAGCGACTTGTGCAGATAACTCGATCCACCGCGCGACGTCGCGGAAAGCCCGACGCCCAGACGATAACGATCCGTTTCTGACGCATCGTTGCAGAGCGAATATTGTCGCGTGAGGCCGCCAGCCAGATGGACATCGATATGTGCGCCGGGCTCGAAAGGGACAAGCGTCGCGCCGTCTGCAGCCCGCAACTCGATGCCTAGTATTCCTTCCGCCTCACGCGTCAGTTGCGTCACTTTCACCTGAATCATCTCAGGCTCCTCGCACTGCTTCCGGCATCTGCCGTTTCTCTTCTTCAAGCCGTTGATTGACTGTCCAGCGAAACTGGGACAGTGCAGCGTCGATGCCGAACGGCATCATCCTGAACCCAGGATCCAGTGCAAGATTCCTCTGCTGCGCAGTGATGATGTCGCGGTCCTCGTCGAATGCATCGACAACCGCCTGATGGATCGCTCGCGTGACGTCGGGCTGATCGATTGCAAAGTTGTGCGGATGGCCGAAGAAGTAGTGCGTGGAGTTTTCCGTTTCGGGCGTGAGCGCCTGGCAGCCACGGAATTCCGCCGCGTCGACACGCGCACCTTCTTGTGCGCCGGTACCGACCGGCGCCATGCCGGAATCCATTCGCAGAATCGCTGGAATCGTGAAGTCGTAGAAATTCCAACGGTCGACCTTGCCAGGCCAGTTCTTGACGGCGGCGGCGAACGGAGGCGCATCCGTATTCAACGTCCAGCGCGTGATGCGAACGCCGCCGTCAATCCGCTCAACCTTGGGCTGTACCTTTGCATAGTCTTCGGGGCCGCCGAGCGTGGTGGGATGCACGAATGGAAGATGCGAGAAGTCCAGCAGGTTGTCGCAGATCAGCAGGTAGTTCACGTTGTAGTGAATGTAACCGGGCAAGCTGCGCCACTGCGGATCGTCAAGCCAATGGGTGTCAGGAATCGTCTCTGGGTCGGCGAGCGAAGAGTCGCCCATCCAGATCCAGATCCACTGGTGCCGCTCGACAACCGGGAATGTTCGAACCTTCGCCTGCGGCGGAATGCGCTGTTGAGCAGGCGCTTCAACGCAGGTTCCGGTGCTGTCGAATTTCAGACCGTGATACATGCAGCGGACGCAATCGCCCTCGCGCCGGCCAACCGACAGCGGCGCGCCGCGATGACAGCAACGATCCTCGAGCGCAACAACACCGCCGCCTTCCTCGCGATACAGCAGAACCGGGATACCGGTAATGACGCGAGCGAACAGCGCTTCGCTTTCCACCTCATGCGACCAGGCGGCTACATACCAGGTGTTTCTGATAAACATCCTTGTCTCCATCATGTGGGCGCGGCCTATCGTTGGCACGCTTGACCTCAAGATAGATTCGGCACCATCATGCGTCAAGTCAATGGGACTAATGCAAGGAATGCACGCCGTGCATATACGTGATCTCGATCTGAATCTGCTCGTGGTGTTCGATGCGCTGCTTCGCGAACGCAGCGTGACGCGAGCGGCATCCGAAGTGGGGCTGTCACAGGGGGCTATGAGCCACGCGTTGAATCGCCTGCGGGCGTTCTTTGAGGACCCGCTGTTCGTCAAGACGCCATCGGGCATGGAGCCGACGCCGAAAGCCGCCATGCTTGGCGTTTCGATCGTTGAAATCATGACGACCTTGCGTCAGGACGTCGTCTCGCAGGCGCGTTTCGATCCTTCAACAGCGCGGCGCACCTTCGTTCTTTGCATGACGGACATGGGCGAACTGGTATTTCTGCCACCACTTATCCGGCGGTTGCGAGAGGAAGCGCCGAACTGCACGCTGCGATCCGTGCAAGTTCCAATCGAGCAAATCGAGGGATTGCTTGCGTCTGGAGACGTGGATCTCGCGCTGGGGTCGATCCGTGCCGCGCCTGATGATCTCTACCAGCAACAACTCTTCTTGCACTCTTTCGTGACGATGGTGAGCGTGCGAAACAAGGACGTCGGCGAATCGATTACGCGTGAACAGTTCGAAACGATGCCGCAGATTGTCGTTTCCCTGACTGGGCGCGCGGGCGCCGCTTACGACAGTGCGTTCGACGAGTACGGCATCCATCGAAATGTTTATCTGACGACACCGCATTTCCTCGTCGTGCCGCTATTGATCGACGAACATCCTGAACTGATCGCCACGGTGCCGCTGGAGCTTGGGAATGTCTTCGCCAAGCTCGGGACCGTTAAGATTGTTCCGCCGCCGGTGCCGCTTCCACCGTTTGCGCTTCGCCAACTCTGGCATCCCCGATTTCACGACGAGCCAGCGAACATCTGGCTTCGACAGCTTATCAAGCGCACGTTTGAGCACTATCCCGACTTACCGGCCAGATAGTGGCTGGTTGGGGACACAGGTATTCCTAGTTATTGCTGACACCGGATTGACTGCAGATATGTTGTACCGGTGAATTTGTGAACATCTCCGGATGGGCTACCCGTCCTGATCCACGAAGACCTTGTTGACACCGGCCTTGTACAGCCGCTTGCCCTGCTTTGGATAATCACACACATCGTGTTCCGGCCGGTCGCCCGCAACGATGTAAACCAAAGGTACGTCGCCTGTGTTGAGCATCGTGTGTGCGGCACCGCCACGCTGGAACCCCATGAAATCGCCAGGACCAATTGGATACGTGCAGTCGCCAACAGTTGCAGCGCCGATGCCCGAAAGAATGTAGACGCATTCTTCCGCATAGAGATGCCGGTGATATTCGGTCGATTCGTGTCCCGGCATCAACGTCATCAGATGGAAACCGAGTTGCGTCAATCCCGTCGCGTCGCCAAGCGACCTCTTCAGGCGGACGGCATTCTCGTTCAAAGGATGGACGGAACGCTCCGGGTCCATCGCCGCGATGTCAGCGGCTGTCAGCAGTTCACGTGTCTTGTTCATCGTCTTTTCACGCTCCCCTCATACTTTTTCCAGTATTGAAACTCTTCTTCATGCACCTCGAAATCAAGCTCCGAGACGCGCTGCAGGAGTCGCTCTTGCGCGTCAGCCACGGCGTTGTTGTAGATACTCGGGCCGATTTCTTCCAGGAAGAAGCCGAGGAGCGCGCCAGCAGCGATGTTGCCGATAGGCTCCTCCATATTCTTCTCGAAGTACCGCTGAATGGATGCAATCGCATCGGCTCGAACTTCTTTGGTCAATTCAATTGTCATGGAAGCTGTACCCGTCAAAGTTTCCGTTAAACGCAATGACTGAACCGTCTGCGCGACTCCCTGTGTACTCAACCAACAGTTCACCGCTTGATAGCCGCACGTGATTTCAAATATTACGCAATCGGTTCGGCGCTATCCAGTGCCGGTCTTCGGTGCGTAAGAACCAATAGCAGAATCAATGCAGTGCTCGACACGCATTGTCGATGATCCGGAAAATCGTGTCGAACGACTGAAATCGACCGGCCTAACGCGCTGGTGCTAGCAAAAACCTCGCTGCCAGCGAAACGAATCCAGAACGCGTGTCGTCGTAAGGGCAAACCGAACGCACCTCGATTCCCAATCGCGCAAAGGTGCTATCTTTGAACCGTCTACCCAATATCAACCGGGAGCACGCCATGGCGGAGGATAAAGATGACGTCGACGATCATTGGCAAGTAAGCGCAGCTTGCTTCAACTGCGGCGCGGTTCGAACGGCCGCTCCCAATCTGTTCATCGAGCGAAACGGCGCTTCGGCGTTCGCCCACCAGCCCGCCAGTGAACAGGAAATAGAAGATGCGTGGCGAGGCGTGCTCCTCTGTCCGGCGGCTGCCGTTCGGGCGCCAAAAGGTTTGAAGATGCCGACAGGCCTCTTCCCGCAAGCCTTGACTCCCGGCGTGTGGCGGCTCGGGTATAACGCCCGCTCCTCGTACGGCGCTCACAGCTACATCACGCTCGCAGGTGGCCTGCGTCTGATGATCGACGGGCCGCGCTGGTCCGGCCACCTCGAGCGCTGGATCGCAGAAGCCGGCGGATTGGATCATATCCTGCTGACCCACCGCGACGATGTTGCGGACGCCGGCCTCTATGCGAAGCGCTTTGGCGCGCGCGTCTGGATCCATGCAAACGACGCCGACGGCGCGCCATTTGCCACTGACGTAATCACCGGTGATCTGGCGCATGAGATGTTGCCGGGCGTTCGGGTCATTCCGATGGCGGGACATACACGGGGAAGCGTCATGTTCCTCGTCAACCACGCCCTTTTTTCTGGGGACTCACTGCGTTGGGATTTTCGCGGGCACGCTCTGCACGCCTTTCGAGACGCCTGCTGGTACGACTGGCCCACCCAACTCCGCTCCCTCGAGCGCCTTGTTCACGAAAGCTTCAGTAGCGTGTTCGCAGGACATGGCGGAAGTATCGTTCTGGATGCTCCGACTATGCAAAGCGAACTGCGAGCATTTCTCGATACGACAAAGGCGGACTGAGGCCTTTCCCGTAGGTTGATCGCAGTGCCACTGCTGTGCGCGGGCGAACTATGCAATGTGGATCGCATTGAAAGTAATTCGTTAGAAGATCCACACGCCGTCGACTTTTTTCTGTCCTTGTATTGTCATTCCCTCCCGATAATTTCTTCCCGTCGTAACGCTTTGTAATAGAGGCCGCATCCCCACGCAGGGAGCTGCCCGTCGTTTCCACACGCCACATTACCGCTTGCTCGTCCGAGTAACGTCATGGAGGCGTTCGTGAACAAAATTGCCAATGTAATTAGTACACCAATATTTCGAGGAAGCCTGCTTTGCGGCGCCGTTTCAGTCGCGCTTGCCGCGGCTATCTGGCCGACCGTCGCGCAAAGCCAGCAGCAGGCCGCGATAGCGGCTGCGACAGTGAACACGGCGTCGCCGATCAAGCATGTCATTGTGGTGGTCGGAGAGAACCGCACGTTCGATCACGTATTTGGCGCTTACACACCACGCCAGGGACAGACGGTGGCGAACCTGCTGTCGAAGGGCATCATCACGGCCGACGGCCAACCAGGTCCGAACTTCGCGCTGGCCGCGCAATATACGGCCAGCGCCACGGACCCGAACCGCTTCGAGATGGCGCCTGGCGGCAAGCAGCCGTATCCGGTGCTGCCGGCGCCAAATACCGGCTCTACCGCAAGCACACCGAGCGATACCAGTCCGCCGCCGTTCGCCACGCTCGCAGCGGCGCAGGCCGCCGAGGGCACGATGATAGAACCTTGGGACGTCGTGCATTTAACCACTGGCGCGACCGGCTTGCCGACGCATAGCGTCGATACGCGCTTCGGCTCGAACACGTATAACCTGCCGAACGGACCGTATCAGATCTCGCGCGTCGGTCCCAACTATGACCAGTACATCAACAGCCCGGTGCACCGCTTCTACCAGAATTGGCAGGAGGCCGATTGCAGTCTCGATCACGCTACGCTCGATAATCCAAGCGGCTGTCAGATGGATCTGTTCGCCTGGGTGGAGACGTCGGTGGGTGCCGGTTCGAACGGCCAGCCGCGGCCCGCGAACTTCAACGACGAGACGACCGGAGAAGGCGCGACCGCGCTCGGCTACTACAACGTGAATACCGGCGACATGCCGTATTTCACGCATCTCGCGCGCGAGTTCACGATCAGCGACAACTATCATCAACCGGTAATGGGCGGCACCGGCGCTAACAGCATCATGATCGGCACCGCAGATGCGCTCTACTACACGGACGGCAACGGCAATGCCACGAAGCCGCCGCCGGATCAAATCGAAAACCCGCTGCCACTGGCGAACACCAACAACTGGTACAAGCAGGACGGCTATTCGGGCGGCACGTACAGCAACTGCTCGGACGGTCATCAGCCCGGCGCCGGCGCACTGCGGCAGTATCTGAACCGCCTGCCGTACAAGCCGGACGCGAAGTGCGCGCCGAACACGTATTACCTGCTGAACAACTACAACCCGGGCTACAACGGGGACGGCACGGTCAATACGAGTACGTTCACGATCCCGCCGTCGCCGGTGCGAACGATCGCCGATACGCTGATCGAGAAGAACATCTCGTGGAAGTACTACGGCGAAGGTTGGAATACGTTTGTGACGACGCCAGCCACGAGTGTCTACTGCAATATCTGCAACCCGTTCCTGTATGAAACCGCGATCATGACGAACCCCGCACTCGTCAAGGCGCATCTGCAGGACACGACCGATCTGTACGCGGACATTGCAAACGGCACGCTGCCCGCGGTTTCGTTCGTGAAACCGGGCGGTCTGCTCGACGGGCATCCGGAGTCGTCCAAGTTCGGACTCTTCGAATCGTTCGTGCACAAGCTGGTCGACACAGTGCAGCGTGACCCGAGCCTGTGGGCTTCCACCGCGATCCTGGTCACGACCGACGAAGGCGGCGGCTACTACGACTCAGGCTACATCCAGCCGCTCGACTTTTTCGGCGACGGCCCGCGCATTCCGATGATCGTGGTATCGCCCTACTCGCGCGGTGGCCGTGTCGTGCATCAGTACGCAGATCACGCGTCGATCGTGAAGTTCATCGACCGCAACTGGCATCTCAAGCCAATCACGCAAAGAAGCCGCGACAACCTGCCGAATCCGATCCAATTGCAGACGCATCCGTACGTGCCGGTCAATGCGCCCGCAATCGACGATCTGTTCGACTCGTTCGAGTTTCCACGCACGCCGTAACGGTGTGACATGGACGGCAGAGCCGGAACGGCTCTGCCGATTTCGAGGATTGCGCCGTGCGATCGGTGATTACTTGCCAACCGTGTCGCCGCTCCGACGCAGAAGAAGTCCAGCGGTCATGACTGTCTCGCCGGACCACGCGTAACACCGGCGCCGGACTGTCTACGCCGATAGTCGGTGTCCCGCGACGCGAGCCAGTAATACAGCGGCGAAGTCAGAACCAACCCGATCACCCACGAGAGATCTGCACCGTCGAGATACTTCGGCACGGGGCCCGTATACATCGGCGTGCTCATGAACGGAATCTGCACAACGATGCCGATTCCATAGGCAATCAGCGCCTGCGGATTGAAGCGGCCGTAGATTCCGCCGTCCACCTGAAAGATCGACTGGATGTCATATTTCCCCTTGTGGATCACATAGAAGTCGATCAGGTTAATCGCGGTCCACGGCACCAGCACGACCAGCAACGCGAGCACGAGATCGACCAGATTGCCGACGAAATTCGTCGAAGCGCCGATCGCTCCATAGCAGGATGCGAGGAGAATCGCAGCCGACAGCACCGCACGCGCCTTCGCCGTGGGAATCCAGCGATAGGCGAATGTTTGCAGCGAGGTGATGGCCGCGAGCACCGCGCCGTAAAGATTCAGCGCGTTATGGCTGATCACGCTCAGCAGGAAGAGAACGAGCATCGGCAGCCCGAGCGGTCCGGTGGCCTGCTTGACGGCGTCCATCGCGTCGGCGCCGGGCGGCACCGCGAGCACGGCTACCGCGCCGAAGACAAACGCGAGCGTCGAGCCAATCGTGCAGCCGAGGTAGGTCGCCCAGAATGTCGACGCAACGCGCACGTTCTGCGGCAGATAGCGCGAATAGTCGGACACGTACGGAGCGAACGCAATTTGCCAGAGCGCCGACAGCGAAACGGTCGCGAGCCAGCCGGCGAAGTTGAATCCGCCACGCGTCAGGAAATCGCCTGTGGAGATATGCGTGAGGATATAGCCGAAACCAATGAAAATGCCGATTCCGAGCACCCAGGTTCCGATGCGATTCAAAATATGAATGAGCCGGTAACCGATGACTCCGATCAACCCCGATCCCATCGCGCCGATCACGATGCCGACAGGAACCGGGATGCCATGTTCGATACCATGAAGAGACTTCCCGGCAAGCACGATATTGGACGCGAAGAAGCCTACATACATTACGCCTGCGATCACGGTGACGAGCAACGCGCCCCATGAACCGAATTGCGCGCGGCTTTGAATCATCTGCGGGATGCCCATTTGCGGGCCTTGCGCCGAGTGCAACGCCATCAGCACGCCACCCACGGCTTGACCGACGATGATCGCGACAATGCCCCACAGCAAGTTCAAGTGGAATATCTGCACGCCAAGCGCGCCTGTGACGATAGGCAATGGCGCGATGTTGCCGCCGAACCAAAGCGTGAACAGGTCACGCACCTTGCCATGGCGATCTTCTGGCGGCACGTAGCCAATGGTGTGTTTTTCGATCAACGGCGAAGCGTCGCGTTCGGAAGTATTCATGTTTGTCTCCAGTGTCGACAGGACTTAGCGCTTTAGCTGTCGACCAGAGTTCGCGCTTTAGCGCGTTACTCTGGCCCCATGCAAAGCGCTTACTCCTGTCCCATGCTCTGCGCCTCATGCGTAATCAGGCGTGTTCGGTCTACCGAATCGCCATGCCTGGCATTCGAAAGTATTTGGGCTTCGTGGTCTTGCTGATCATCTGACTTTGGCGCGAGACAGTGGTCTCGCTAATTGAGGACGCACACGTCTCACTACGCGGCCGACATGTAATCTCCCAACCGAGCCAGCATCGCGTCGCACTTATGCAATTGCTCGACGGTGACGAATTCGTCCGGCTTATGCCCCTGGTCCATGCTGCCGGGTCCACAGACCACCGTTGGAATGCCCGCCTGATCGAAAAGCCCGCCCTCGGTGCCGAATGCGACCGTGCCAAACTCAACTGAACCGCTCAGCAGCGCCAAAAGACGCGCCGCTTCGCTGTCGGGCGAGGTGGCCAATCCCGGATAGGCCGAAAGCGGCTGAAGACGGATGTCGGTGTCTGACTGCACTGCGCGCATCTTCGGCAACAACTCGGCCTGGGCGTAGGTCAGCAACTCATCCGCTACCTGGTTTGCGTCGAAGCCAGGCAGCGCGCGCACTTCGAAGTCGAACTCGCATTCGGCTGGCACGATGTTGAGCGCGCGGCCGCCTTTGATCACGCCCGTCTGCACGGTCGAGAAGGGCGGATCGAATCGCTCGTCGTGATGCTCGGGCTGCGCCAACTGCTCGCCGATCTCTTCAAGACGGCCGATCATCCGCGCCGCGTATTGAATGGCGTTAACGCCATACGGCGCGTAGGCCGAATGGCAAGGCGCGCCTTTCACCTGACAGCGCATCGCCAGCTTGCCCTTGTGGCCCAGCACCGGCTTAAGCTCGGTCGGCTCGCCGATCAGGCACAGGGCCGGCTTGTGCGCACGTCGCTCCAGCTCCGCCAGCATCGGCCGCACGCCGAGGCAGCCGACTTCCTCGTCGTACGAAAAAGCGAGGTGCACCGGCAGCTTCAGCTCGCGCTCGAGAAACCCGGGCACCGCCGCCAGCACCGAAGCGATGAAACCCTTCATGTCGGCCGTGCCACGGCCATACAGCCGCCCGTCGCGTTCGGTAAGACGGAATGGATCGACGGTCCACGCCTGGCCATCGACAGGCACCACGTCGGTATGGCCCGACAGCACGATACCGCCGTGCCCACGCGGACCGATAGTCGCGAACAGATTCGCCTTGGTTCGCTCGGCGTTGTAGAACAACTCGCTTTCGACATCGAGTTCCTCCAGGTAAGCCCGAATGAATTCGATCATGTCCAGATTGGAGTCCCGGCTGACCGTGGCAAAGCCGATCAACCGTTCGAGCAGTGCCCGGCTGGATCGATCATTCATTGCCGGGCACTCCGTAGCTGGGCGCGGCGGTCGGATTCAAGGCCCGGGTCAAGTAGTCCTGCATCTGCGGCCGGTACGCCTGCCATAGACCGTCGAGATGGTCGATGGGGTCGTCATCGATCCAATCGACCCGCAAATCGACGATCGGCCAGCTCACGTCGCCCACAATCTTCAGCGCCGCTGAATGCACGGGCCCCGCTTCGCCGCCGGCCGCGATCGCGGCATGCATGGCCGCGAGCAGGCGATCGGCCAGCGTGCCGGATGCCTGTTCGAACGCTGGAAGCATTGCCTCGATCACCTCAATGCCGGCGAGCATGTTGCCTGCGGCTACGCACTGCTTGCCGGCGACAGCGTGATACGTGCCCAACGCTTCCTTGCCGCTGAAGAACGCCGTGCGGCCCTGGCCATCGATCACGGTCACCTGTCGATACTCGCTCCACTCGCTCGCGCCAAGCACACGGTCCAATGCGGCGGCGGGATCGAGTTGCCCGTTCTCCAGGAGATCGAGAATCTGCGGGCCGAGTGCGGGCAGCGTGACGTTCTGCGTCGCCACCGCGCCCACGCCTGCGCGCAACCATGGGCATCGCGCACCCACCGCGATGCTGGACGAACTGATCGCGATGCCAAGCTGCCCGGATTCCGGACAACGTCCGACAATAGAGAATGTCATGTCCCGCTCCTTAGGCCGCCGGCGGCGTCCATCCATCCGGAATGACCGCGATAACGTCGATTTCCATCAACCACTGCGGCTGACCCAACGCGACCACCACCAGGCCGGTCGAAATAGGAAACACGCCCTTCAACCACTTGCCGACTTCCTGATAGACCGGCTCGCGGTAGCGGATATCGGTCAGGAACGTCGTGGTCTTAACGATGTGAGACAGGTCGCTACCGGCTTCTTCGAGCAACTGCTTGACGTTCTTCATCGCCTGCTCGGCCTGAGCGCGTGGATCACCAATGCCGATCAGGCGGCCTTCGAAATCCGTGCCCACCTGGCCGCGTACATAGACCGTATTGCCGGCGCGTACGGCCTGACAAAGATCGTTGTCGAGCGTCTGGTTCGGATACGTATCCTTCGTGTTGAACATGCGGATACGGGTATGCGTAGGTTGGCTCATCAATGCACCTTAATGTAGGAGGAAATGGATCGCGGATTAAAGAGGCGTACGCATCAATTCACGCCCATCTCGCTGACTTTGTGGATGCGTGAACCGGTCGCGGTGTTTTCGACGCTTTCAATGTGTTCCTCGCCGCGGCCTGGTGCCTGACCTTGCGAGTCGTCGTAATAAGCCAGGTATTTACGCTGCGTAACGATGTGATCGGCAATGTGCTTCGCGTCGTGCCACACGCCCCAGATGAATGCGGAGCCTCGGCGTGATAGCCAGGGCAGGCCAATGAAATAGATGCCAGGTTCCTTCGATACGCCGCGCTGATGTTTCGGCTTACCCTTTTCATCGAAGGCGTTGACGTTCAACCAGCTGAAATCGACTGCATATCCGGTCGCCCAGACAATCGATGTCACGCCGGCTTTCGCCAGATCGAGATCGTGCAACGGGTGCGTCACGCATTCCGGATCCGCGGGAATGACGCGGGCTTCAGGCTCTTCGGGAAGATCGAGACCGTTACGCTCGGCGTACGCGTCGGCCGCGTCCAGCAGCGACAGATAGTTTTCGTCGCCGCGCGCGATGTTCTCCGCAAGATCGGCTTCAAAGGTCACCACGCCGTCATCGAACGATTTCGTGAGACCCACGAGCGTGATGCCCTGGTTCGCGAGACGCCGGAAGTCCACCGTATGGCCGCCACGCGAACCGCTCACCGCGATGGTGACGTGCTCCCTGCCAGGCTTCATGACCTCTGCATCCCATTCGCCGAGCACGCCGAGCCACCAGCAGAAGTCGCGGCCGCGATAGGCACGCGGCGGACGATCGTGCGCTCCGACCGACAGATAGACGCGCTTGCCCGCGCGCTGCAATTCGTCGGCGATCTGCACGCCTGACGATCCGGCCCCCACCACCAGCACGCCCCCTTCCGGCAATTGGCCGGGGTTGCGATAGTCGGCGGAATGAAGCTGCGTAAGAGTCGAATCTTGCGGCGCAATCGGCGGAATAACGGGGCGCTGGAAAGGTCCCGTCGCGACCACCACGCGATTGGCCTCGATCGTGCCCTCTGATGTTTCGATGGTGAAGCCTTGGCGCCCCGCATTGCGTACGACCTTCTTCACTTCCACGCCGGTGCGGATCGGCGCTTCAAACTTCTGCGCATAAGCGACGAAGTAGTCAGCGACCTGCTCCTTCGACGCGAATGCGTTGGGGTCAAAGTCGGCGAACTCGAGATTGGGGAAACGATCGTGCCAGGCGGGACCATTGGCAACCAGTGAATCCCAGCGTCCCGTGCGCCAGCGCTCGGCGATACGAGCACGTTCCAGTACGAGATGCGGCACGCCAAGCTTGCTCAAATGTTCGCTCATGGCGACGCCGGCCTGGCCGGCGCCGACTACGAGCGTGTCGATTGACGTTGTTTCCACTGTCATAGCTGTGTCCTTCTGAAAAGGCGGAATGTTTCGATTCGATCGCGGTGTCATGGCGGAGCGGCCTGCGAACGCTCGCGATCGTGACGGACCCGGCAGAGTTTTCCGACAGCGCGTCGCCGCCGGGTCCGTTCGTCTTTCGTGAAAATCTACGCGCCCCATCAGAATCTGAAAAATATATTTAAAAAATGCATAGCATCGGATTTACCTATGCAAGCCTTTTTGACCGCTTCACAATGCCGCCCATTGAGGACTTTGAACACGGAGCGTTGTCGATGGAGAGTCAACCGTTGCGCTATTCGTTGCGCCAGTTGCGCTATTTCGTGGTCACCGCGGAAGCGCTGTCTTTCACCGCCGCCGCGAAGCGCCTGCACATCTCGCAGCCGTCGATCTCGACGGCGCTCGCGGATCTCGAGGTGTCGTTCGGTGTGCAACTCTTCATACGGCATCACGCGAGCGGTCTCTCGCTCACGCAGGCCGGTCGCGATCTGCTCGGGCAAGCGCGCAATCTGCTGAAGATTGCAGAGGAATTGCAGACGACCGCGAAGGAAATGGACGGCGGCATGACGGGCGTCATCACGCTCGGCTGCCTCGTCTCGCTTGCGCCGCCGCTCATGCCGCGGTTGATCAGCCGATTCGTCGACGAGCACGCGGGTATCTCGTTTCGCACTGTCGAGGCGCATCAGGACGGCCTCTTGCGCGGCCTGCACGACGGTTCACTCGACATTGCGCTCACCTACAGCCTCGATTTGACAGAGGAAATCGCCTTCACGCCGCTGCTCTCGCTGCCGCCTTATGCAATCCTGCCGAGAACGCATCGTCTGGCACGCGCGCGCAAGGTATCGCTCGCGGATCTCTTGCCCGAGCCTTACGTGATGCTCGACCTGCCGCACAGCCGCGAGTATTTCGCCGCACTCTTCGACGCGGTGGGCAGCCGCCCCGTGCCCGCGTTCCGTTCGTCGCAGCCGGAAGTCGTACGCGGCATGGTGGCCAACGGTCTCGGCTATAGCCTCCTGAACTTTCCACTCAAATCGAACCGCACCGTGGATGGCGAAGAGTTCGTCATTAAGCGTTTCAAAGACAACGTCAACGCAACCATGCTCGGCATCGCGCAATCGCGCACCATGAAGCCGCGCCAGGTCGTCCATCGCTTCACGTCGTTCTGCGAGACCTATATCCGGCGCCTGCATATCGACGCATGATCCGGAAAGCGCGATCGTCTGCTTTAAGCGTGCGTGCGCTGCATAGGCAAAAGCTTTGCTTTGTATCTAAAAACAATATTTTGGCTTGCAATTTGGCTTGATAGATTGGTGTCCATGTTGAGCGCTACGCCGTAAAGCCTTGCGTTGCCGCGCTTTCACCGTGAAGAATCAAAGGGGGACACCATGGCCAACCCGGCAAGGACGATCGCAGTGCAAGCGCTGGTCGACGAACTGCAGACGGGTTGCGAACGGTCATTCGGCGATGCGCATGCAATGCCGCCCGGTGTCTATACGTCGCCCGAATTCCTCACACTGGAAGAGCGCGCTATCTTCGAGCGCGAATGGCAATGCGTCGGCCGCGCCAGTGCGCTCAAAGTGCCTGGCGACTACATGACGGCGCGACTCGGTGCGCAGCCGATCGTCGTGTTGCGCGACGAACAGATGCAGCTCAAGGCGATGTCGAACGTGTGCCTGCATCGCATGTCGGTGCTGCTCGAAGGACGCGGCAACGTGCGCCGCATCGTCTGCCCCTATCACGCCTGGAACTATTCGCTGGATGGCGCCCTGCAAGGCGCGCCGCTCATGGATCGGCAAGAGGGTTTCTGCAAGGAAAGCTACAAGCTGCCCGCCGTGCGCTGCGAAGAATGGCAAGGCTGGATCTACGTGACACTCGACGAAAACGCGCCGCCCGTTCACGCGCAGCTCGCCAAACTGAACGAGCTCATCGGTGCGTACGGCATGTCGGACTACATCGAAACTTTCAATGAAGAGCACGTGTGGGACACGAACTGGAAGATCCTCGCGGAAAACTTCATGGAAAGCTATCACCTGCCCATGCTGCATCGCGCGACGGTAGGACCGCATTCACGGCTCGATGAAATGGAATGCCCGCCGGGCTACCCAGCTTTTAACTATCACTGGATCACAAAGGAAGCGTCCTTGCCCATCGGCAACGCGCATCCGGACAATACGCGGCTCACGGGACATTGGCGCAAAACCACAGCGCTGCTCGCGATCTACCCGACACATCTCGTCACGCTGACGCCGGGCTACTTCTGGTATCTCGTGCTGCAGCCTCACGGTGTTGACCGTGTGCATATCAGCTTCGGCGGCGGGCTTGCGCCGGAATTCGTTGCGGACACCGAGGCCAACGCGCACATGACGACGTTGAAAAAGCTGCTCGACGACGTGAACGCGGAAGACAAGCGTGGCGTGGAAGCCGTCTTTCGCGGCGTGCATGCGCCGCTCGCGAAGCCCGGTCACTTGAGCCATCTCGAACGCCCTAATTACGACTTCGCACGCTATATCGCTAGCAAAATCGCCGCGGCGCAGCTCGCGAAAACGCATTGATCAAGACGCATCATCGACAGGACGCGATCACGATGTCAAACCCCTCCTTCATTTCGTTCTCGGGCGTGAGCAAGTCGTATGACGGCGCGCAATACGTCGTCGATGACTTGAACCTCGACGTGAGCAAGGGAGAATTCCTGTCGCTGCTGGGTCCGTCCGGTTCGGGCAAGACGACGACGCTCATGATGCTTGCGGGATTCGAATCGCCCACGCGTGGCGAGATACGCCTCGACGGGCGGCGGCTCGACGACAAGCCTCCCCATCAGCGCGACATCGGTATGGTGTTTCAGAACTACGCGCTCTTTCCGCATCTGACGATCGCAGAGAATGTCGCGTTTCCGCTCTCCGTGCGGCGCGTAAGCCGCGCCGAGCAGAAGACGCGCGTGAAGCGCGCGCTCGAGATGGTCGAACTGCCGCATCTGGCGAACCGGCGCCCCGCGCAGCTTTCCGGCGGACAGCAGCAGCGCGTGGCGCTCGCTCGCGCGCTCGTGTTCGAGCCGAGCGTCGTGCTCATGGATGAGCCGCTCGGCGCGCTCGACAAGCGTCTGCGCGAAACCATGCAATACGAAATCATGCGGCTGCATCGCGAGTTGTCGCTCACGATCGTCTACGTGACGCATGATCAGGCCGAAGCGCTGACCATGTCGGACCGTGTCGCCGTATTTTCCGATGGACGTATTCAGCAAGCCGCCACGCCCAGCGAACTCTACGAGAACGCACAGAACGCCTTCGTCGCCAACTTCGTCGGCGAAAACAACGGGCTGACCGGGCGCGTCGTCACCACGAGCGAGGAGTGGGCCACGCTCGCGCTCTCGGACGGCAGCGTCATTCGTGGCCGTTGCGAACCCGGCCTGCGCGTGGGCGACGAAGCGATGCTCGCGCTGCGCCCCGAACGCGCACATATCCCGAGCGCCGAAGGCGCGCACGTCGACGAACACAGCAACGTGGTGCGCGCACGCGTCGAGGAACTGGTGTATTGCGGCGATCATCATCGCGTGCACCTCGCGCTCGGTTCACACGATTCCTTCGTCGTGAAAGTGCCCAATACGCAGCGTCATGCGCTGCCATCGCCCGGCAGCGCGATCGATATCGCATGGCGCCACGACGACTGCAAGATTCTCGCGATGAGCGTGCCACGCAGCGCGCCCGTGATTCCCGCATCCACACCGCTCTCACCCTCAATCATCACGACCGCACCAGCAGGAGCCAACTGACATGCGCACTCTCATCAAAGCACAAAGCGCCGCACTCGCCGTTCTCGCATTCGCCAGCGTCACCGTCCAGGCAGCGGAGACGCTCTCCGTTGTGACCTTCGGCGGTGCATACGAAGCGGCAGCGAAGAAGGCCTATTTCGAACCGTTCACGCAAGCCACCGGCATTGGCTTCTCGACCGAATCGTATGACGGCGGCCTCGCGAAGCTCTCCGCGATGGAGCAGGCGAAAAACACCACGTGGGACCTGATCGACCTCGAAACGAACGATGCGATCACTGCCTGCGACGAAGGCCTGCTGCAGAAGTTCGACAAGAAGACGCTCGGCAAGACGAGCGACTTCATCCCCGGCACGATCAGCGATTGCGCCGTTGCAAGCATGGTCTGGTCCACGGTCTACGCGTACGACACGAGCAAGCTGAAGACCGCGCCGACCACCGTCAACGACTTTTTCGATCTGCAGAAATTCCCCGGCAAGCGCGGCCTGCGTAAGTCGCCGAAGGTAACGATGGAATGGGCGTTGATTGCGGACGGCGTCGACCCGAAAGACGTCTACAAGGTGCTCGCTACGCCCGCCGGTGTGGATCGTGCGTTCAAAAAACTCGACACGATCAAGCAGAACATTGTGTGGTGGGAGTCGGGTGCCCAGGCGCCGCAGCTGCTTGCAGACGGCGCGGTCGTGATGACGCAGGCCTACAACGGCCGCATTTCCGACGCCGCGAAGAAGGACAACAAGCCATTCAAGACCGTCTGGGACGCGCAGGTTTACGACTTCGACTGGTGGGCCGTTCCGACGGGCGCGAAGCACGCCGACGCCGCCGCGAAATTCATCGTCTCCGCCTCGCAGCCGAAGGCGTATGCGGATTTGTCGAAGTACATCGCGTATGCGCCGCCGCGCAAGGATGCAATCGCCCTGGTCGACAAACAACGCCTCGCCGATCTGCCGACCGCCCCCGAGAATTTCAAGCGCGCCTTGCAGATCAACGCGAACTTCTGGGCCGACAACGCGGACCAGATCAACAAGCGCTTCCAGGTGTGGCTGACGCAGTAACACTATCGTCCAACGAGAGCCCAACGTGACTACCCACATGCCCGCTTCGGCCCGAGCCACGGCCCCGGGCTCTCCGACGAGAGCCGACGGCCGCGCGTCGTTTCAAAAGGCGCGCCGCCGTGCGTCGGTGCAGGCGCTTTTGCTCGCACTGCCGCTGATCGTGTTTCTGCTTTCAACGTTCATCGCGCCGATCGCGCTCCTGCTCGCGCGCAGCGTGCAGAACCACGAAGTGCCGGACAGCATGCCCGCGCTCACGCGCGCGCTCGATGCATGGGATGGGCAAGGCGTGCCGGACGAACACATGTTCGCGCTGCTCGCTGCGGGGCTCAAGGAGGCGCAGCAAAGCGGACAGCTCGGCACCGTCGCGCGGCGGCTGAACTTCGATCAGGCCGAGTTCCGTAGCCTGTTGATGCGCACCGCGCGGCAGTTGCCCCCTGATGCGCCGCCCGCGTGGAAACCGGCGCTCGTCGAACTCGACGCACGCTGGAATTCGCCTGAAATCTGGCGCTTGCTGAAGCGCGCCGCCACATCGCCGACGCCCGACTTTCTGCTCGCGGCCGTCGATGCGCAAGTGACGCCGCAAGGCTCAGTTGCGTTCGTGCCGGACAACGCTTCGATCTATCGTCAGGCGTTTGGGCGCACGATCTCGATCAGCGCCACAGTCACGCTGCTGTGCCTCGTGCTCGGCTATCCGGTCGCATGGCTGCTCGCGAACCTGCCCGCGAAAAGCAGTAACCGCCTGATGCTCTTTGTGATCGTACCGTTCTGGACCTCGGTGCTCGTGCGCACAACTGCGTGGTACGTCTTGCTGCAACCGGGTGGCGTCATCAACAGTCTGCTGATGGGGCTCGGTCTCACGACCCATCCACTGCCGCTCATCTTCAACCGGGCGGGTGTGCTCGTCGGTATGACACATGTGCTCCTGCCTTACATGATTCTCGCGATCTACTCGGTGATGAAGAGCGTATCGCCCGTCTATGTGCGGGCCGCGCAATCGCTTGGGGCGCACCCGTTCGTCGCGTTCGTGCGGATCTACATGCCGCAGACGCTGCCGGGCGTGGGGGCGGGCTGCTTCCTCGTGTTCGTGCTCGCGCTCGGCTACTACATCACGCCCGCTCTGCTCGGCGGCGCAGGCGACGAGATGATCAGTCAGCTCATCGCGATCCAGACCAACACGCAGCTCAACTGGGGCCTCGCCGGTGCGCTCTCAGCCTATCTCGTGATCTTCACGGCGATCTTCTATTTCCTGTTCAACCGCATTGTCGGCATCGACCGTTTGCGTTTCGGTTGAGACCTGGTTGATACACGCGAATACGACGAAGGAACGATATGCCAGACAAACGCAACACAGTGCTAACGGAACGCGTCGCCGCGCGCTGGGTGCGGCTGCATACAGCGCTTGTACTGTTCTTCCTGATCGCGCCGATTCTCGCGATCATCCCGCTTTCGTTCAATTCGGGCTCGTATTTCTCTTACCCGTTGCAGGGCTTTTCGCTGCGCTGGTATGAGCAGGCGCTCACGAGCGCGGCCTGGCAACGATCGCTTCTGAACAGCATTGGCATCGGCGCGGCGTCGACGCTGATCGCCACGTGTCTCGGCACGCTCGCCGCGCTGGGCATTTCGCGCGCGCAGTTTCCGCTGCGCTCGCTGATCATGCCGATCATCATCTCGCCGATGATCGTGCCGATTGTCGTCGTCGCCGCGGGCTTCTATCTGATCTTCGCGCCGCTTGGTCTTGTGAACTCGTATCCCGGCGTGGTGCTCGCGCATGCAGCGCTCGGCACGCCATTCGTCGTGATCACCGTGACGGCGTCACTGCTTTCGTTCGATCAGAGTCTGTTGCGCGCCGCATCCGGGCTCGGCGCAACGCCTTGGGTCACCTTCAGGCGCGTAACCTTGCCGCTCGTCACGCCGGCGGTCGCGACCGGCAGCGTCTTCGCTTTTGCGACCTCGTTCGACGAAGTCATCGTCATTCTGTTCATCGGCGGCCCGGATCAAACAACCGTGCCGCGGCAGATGTGGAGCGGTATTCGCGACTCGATCGATCCGTCGATCCTCGCCGTGGCGACGATGCTGATCGTGTTCGCCGTGCTGCTCTTCGCGAGCATTAACTGGCTGCGCGGCCGCGCGGCTGCCGCGAGCAACGCGCTTATCTGACGCATCGAGGCGACGGGGGTCGAGCTCATCCATCTAGGCTTCGCTTCGCGAGCATGCCTTGCGCCTCGCTCGCAGAAGCGGCCCCTCTGCGCCTCGTTACCGCTCACCACCGCTAGCGGGAAGACTACGCACTTCGATCAAGTTTCAGCTCAACGGATCTAACGCGTGCCGTTGCAGGGAGCAGCAGCACACCCGCAATGCCAATCAGGACGCTAAATTCCACGTAATAGATCGGCGCCAGATTGTTGCCCGTCACGTGTACCAGCCACGTATTAACGAATGGCGCCAAACCGCCAAAAATCAGAACGGCGAGGTTGTACGTGACTGCAGCTCCGGTCGAGCGAACGCTCACTGGAAAGACTTCGGTGAGTACAGCCGGTGTTGGTCCCCAGAAGAAGCTCATGAAGCACGACACACCAACCTGAACTGCCAGCAAAGACCCGAAAGACGGCCCACTGACCAACTGGTGGAACAGCGGATAAGCGGCCAGGCCGTAGGCGACGATGGCTGGCAGGAGCACGGCTTTTCGGCCATAGCGGTCTGACAGATGGCCTGCCAGCGGGCAAAAGATCAGGAGGACAGCGGTGCTGAGAAACGTGCTCAGATTGACGTCTGCGGCTGAAAGGCCCAGTTGCTTCTTTGCAAAGATCGGCAGGAAGAACACGAATACGTATGCCGAAACGGTGCCGACTACCGACATACCGAGGGTGCTCAACACCGCGCCTGGATAGTCGCTAAAAACGGTTCTCAGTGGCGTTTTCACAGGTTGTGTCTTGCCGTGCTTGACCTCCTCGGCATACGCAAGGAACTCAGGCGATTCATCGACACGCGAACGGATCAGCCAGCCTACCGGTCCGATCAGAATGCCGAGCAGAAACGGCAGACGCCAGCCCCAGGCTTCGAGATCGTGCGGGGCCAGGTTCGCTGTCAACAGATAGGCCACCAGTGCGCCTAGTGAAAAGGCCAGCGCTTGAGAGCACATCTGAAAGCTGCCATAGAAACCGCGGCGATTGGCGGGTGCGAATTCCACCAGCATCGTGGTCGCGCCGCTGAATTCCCCGCCCACCGAGAACCCCTGGATCAGCCGGGCGAGCACCATCAGGATCGGCGCTGCGATTCCGATCGCAGCGTGAGTCGGCAACAGGCCGATCATCCCTGTACCCACCGACATCAGGACAATCGTCAGCGAGAGTGCTTTCTTGCGGCCCACACGGTCGCCATAGAGTCCAAGCAGGACGCCGCCCAGGGGGCGCACTGCGAAACCCACTCCGAACGTGGCCAGCGTCAGCATCAAGGAGGCGAACTCATTGCCGGCAGGAAAGTACAGGTTGGCAATGACGACGGCAAACAGGCCGTAAATAGCAAAGTCAAACCACTCAAAGGCGTTCCCCAGCACCGAGGCAATCACGACCCTCCGAACCATTGCCGGTGTGGGCATGGGTTTTCCGTTCATCCCAGTTCTCCTCTGATCAAGACGTTCGATTCCGGATTTAGCCGAGCCGCTGTCGCACGATCTCGATGAAGACAGCTGCGCCGGTTGGCGAGGTGTCGTCGTCAAAGTCGAACTCGGGGTGATGGCAGGTGAGTCCACCATGGCCCAGGAAGAAGTACGAACCCGGGCGTTGCTGCAGCATGAAAGCGAAGTCTTCCGACGCCATTAACGGCGCTACATCGACGATGACGTTTTCCGCACCCAGCACTCGCTCCGCGGCGCGACGCACGTATTCGGTCTCGTCGACTGTATTGACGGTGGGCGGCGAGCTTTGCAGGTGTTCGAATCTCACCTCGCACCCATACATTCTGGCCGTACCTTCGCAGATATCCCGCAGACGAGCAAGCGTCAACGCCTGCGCGGCGGCCGAAAGGGTGCGTACGGTTCCTTCCAGGACTGCCGTATCGGCAATCACGTTGATCGCAGTTCCCGCGATGAACTTGCATACGCTGACGACAGCAGTGTCCAGCGGATCGATATTGCGGCTGACGATGCTCTGGATCGACTGTACGACGGTGGTCCCCACGATGAGAGGATCGATGGATTTGTGCGGCATCGCGGCATGACTGCCGATGCCTTTGATGCTGATCCGGAACAGATCGCATGCCGACAGGATCGCACCGGCCCGAACACCGATCTTGCCGGCCGGCAATGCGTTGTTGTTGTGCAAGGCGTAGATTTCGTCGCAGGGAAACCGTTCGAATAGTCCGTCACGGATCATCTCCGATCCGCCGCGCAGCGTTTCTTCGGCTGGCTGAAAGATCAGGTGAACGGTGCCGCAAAACGTGCGATGGGACGACAGGTACTTTGCTACGCCCAGCAGGATGGCCGTATGGCCATCGTGGCCGCAGCCGTGGAAAATATTGTCGTGTGTCGAACGGTGCTCCACCGAGCCCTTTTCCGTCATCGGCAGTGCGTCCATATCGGCACGCAGACCGAGGGAAGGTCCGGGCCCACCGGTGCCCCGAATCGTGCCGACCACGCCCGTGCCGCCTATGCCGGTGTGCACATCGATCGCCCAATCGGCCAGCAACTTCGCGACAAGTCCTGCAGTGCGATGCTCCTGGAAGCCAAGCTCAGGGTGTTGATGAATATCTCTGCGCCACGCCCGCATCTGTTCCCCGAGCGCGTTCAATTCAGCATCCTTCTGCATACCGCCACCTCTTGCGTTGGTGAGTCTGTAGCCCGTCTTTGCTCCGGCAAGGCGAGCGCTTCCGAACGTAGAGTAATTCATTAGTTGCAATTTGCAACTAATGCTTTTCCCTGATAATCCACCATGAACGGTCGGCTGGGCTATCATCCGGAGTGACCAGATGGCCGGTACGACAGGGCCGCTCTGGACGATCCAATTTCCGGGTAAGCAACTCTTCAGACAGGACGCAGAGAAATGCGAGCAGGTACGCCGTCGACCTCACAGAAGGCCAAAGCCGTCTCTACGGAGAGCGAGTTTGCCTATTTCCTTACGTTCAAGCTGGATCTGATCAAGAGCGAAATGATCAGTCGAGCCAACGCGGTCTATCGGCCAGCATTGGGCCTGGATGTGCGTTCGCTGCGGGTGCTGCGGATAATCTGCGACGCACCCGGCGTAACCGCGACCACCTTGAAGGAGCAGACGCTCATCGAGAAGACTCTGTTGTCCAAGCTTGTGACGGAACTGATCGAGCGAAAGCTGGTGCGGCGCACTATCCACCCGGACGACGCGCGTCACTTCGAGCTCTGGCCCACGGCGGCCGGCAAGCGGGCACGTGCGGCCAGCGACGAATTGGGCCAGTCAATGGAAACGGAAATGCTGTCGATGCTCTCTTCAGACGAGCGCGAGGAACTTAACCGTATTGTGGACAAGCTCGTGGCGGTATTTCGCAGCTCAGCGAAGGGCTAAGGCCGTGGATCTCTCGTAGATCAAAAAAATCGAGATTCTCTGCCGTCCAGAGTCCGACGAATAATTCCCCGGATTAAACAGTATTTATCCTTTACCAAATCAAATTAAAAACGGCAGAAAAATCCGGCTTTATTAAAACTAAACCCGGAACTCAAATCAAATCGTTTGTGCGCCAACACCCCCGCCGCTACTCTGTCCTGCAATGATCTCCGGCAAACATTCCGCTTTGAAGCGGATTTTTGCCACCCACTTCACTTCATTGCATTCGACAGAGGACATTCAGAATGAGTCTGGCGCACATCGAATCTCGACCCAGCAAGATATCCGAAGTTCAGCTCGGGGAATCCGATATTTCAATCGAGCAATTCATTGCCGTAGCCCGACATGGCGCACAGATAAAGTTTTCCTCCGTCTATCGCGAGCGCGTGTTGAATTCGCGCCGCCTGGTCGATCTTTTTCTGAGCCAGAACCGGCTGGTCTATGGCGTGACGTCTGGTTTCGGCGCCAATTCGACACGCGTCATCAGTCCGGACGACGCTGAGCAACTTCAGCGAAATATCGTGCGCTCCCATGCCGTCTCGGTCGGCGAACCGCTGCCGCGTGAAGTGGTCCGAGCCACGCTCCTGATGATGCTGATCAGCCTCGGCAAAGGTTATTCCGGTGTCAGCCTCGAATTGCTGCAGCAAATCGCCGGACTGCTGAACAACGACATCACGCCGTTTGCACCGGGCGATGGATCGGTCGGTTATCTCGCGCCCGAGGCGCATATGGCGCTCGTGCTGATTGGCGAGGGAGAAGCTTTCTACCGGGGTGAACGCATGCGCGGTGCCGAGGCATTGGAGCGTGCGGGACTGAAGCCACATTCGCTGCGCTGCAAGGAGGGGCTTTCGCTCACCAACGGCACCACCTCGGTCACCGCGATCGGCATGCTTGCGCTTTACAACGCGCTCGAGCTTTCAAAGGTTGCGGACATTGCCGCATCGATGTCTCTGCAGCCGCTCAAGGCCACCACGCGCTCACTGGATGCCCGGTATCACTCCGTCAAGAAACATGAAGATCAGCGGAACACCGCCGACAACATCCGGCGGCTGCTGGCGGGAAGTGCGCTATGCGAGCGCTTTGCCGATTACCGGTTGCAGGATGCCTACAGCCTCCGCGGCATCGCTCAGGTACATGGAGCGTCCAAGCGCGCGATCAAGAACGCCTACGACTCGATTCTCGATGAAGTGGGGTCGTGCGGCGACAACCCTGTCATTCATCCGGACGGTGAGGATGGCATCGCGATTTCCGGTGCCAACTTCGACGGTACGTTCGTCGGCATCGGGTGCGATCTCCTCTGCATCGCCATGACCACGCTCGCGAAGATCTCGGAGCGCCGGACGGACCGTCTCGTCAATCCGTACTTCAGCGAACTGCCCGCATTCCTGGCGAAGGATCCCGGACTGAACAGCGGATACATGATCATTCAATACACGGCGGCCGGATTGCTAGGCGAGATGCGCACTCTTGCTCAACCCGCAAGTGTCGATAGCGTGCCGACGAGCGGTAACCAGGAAGACCCCGTGAGCTTCGCCTATCACGCGGCACGAAAGGCCTACACAACTTCGCAGAAGTTGCAGCACGTGCTGGCGATCGAACTGCTCACCGCCGCCCAGGCGCTGGACTTCTTCGATCCAGCCGACGCATCACCCGCAACCGCTGCGGTCTATGCGCGAATTCGACAGGTTGCCCCGACAGCAGAAGGCGATCGTTTCTTCTATCCGGACATGATGGGTGTTCACCGGCTCGTCGAACAGGGCGACTTGCTGAGCATCGTGGAAAACATCGCCGGCACATTGCACAGCTGAAGCGGTAGCGCCAGCAATGCAGCGAACTGTGGCAATTCGAGCAATTCCAATCCAAGCACAACCTTGATTCGACACTATAGAGGTGTAATGTGAATGCGATTTCAACAAGAGTCCTGAAGACTTCTCTCGTCACTTTTCTCGGCATGCTGGCGCTGGCAGGAACCGGCGCTCAAGCAAAGGAATGGAAGACCGTGAAGATCGCCCTGGAAGGCAGTTATGCTCCATGGAATCTGACCTTGCCGAACGGAAAGATCTCGGGATTCGAACCGGAATTACTCGACAATCTGTGCAAGCGGGTCAACCTGCAATGCGAGACGGTTGCCCAGGACTTTGACGGCCTCATTACCGGCCTGCAGGCCGGTAAATTCGATGCTGTGATGGATGCCCTTGCAATCACGCCCGAACGTCAACAGGTCATTGCCTTCTCCAAACCCTACGCTGCAACGCCGGCTGCGTTCGCGACGGTAGATGGCCATGGATTGGCGAACACGACAGGAAAACCCTCTTCCCTCAAGCTGACTGGCAACCCCAAAACCGATAGCCAGTTGATCGCCCCGCTGCGCGATCAACTGAAAGGGAAATCGATCGGCATTCAATCCGGCACGGTTTATACGAAGTTCATCAACGACAACTTCAAGGACATCACGTCCGTACGCCTCTACAAGACCTCGGCAGAACGTGACCTCGATCTGGTCAACGGACGCGTCGACATAGCCTTCGACGACGTCACCTACTACGCTGGAATTGCCGACAACAAAGACACCGCCCGAATCCGGGTCGCCGGACCCACCATCGGCGGCACGGTTTGGGGGCCGGGAGAAGGTCTTGGGTTTCGCAAACAGGATGCGGATCTGAAAGCAAAATTTGACGCAGCCATCACAGCAGCACTCGCCGACGGTACCGTAACGCGCTTGTCGGAAAAGTGGTTCAAGACCGACGTGAAGCCGTAAGCGTGCGGTATTGCATGACGCCGTTGCGCGTCGAGGCGGAGATCAGTCTTTGCTAGACTGGCTTCACGATGGCATTTGCCAGGTCAACGACATGAACCGCCTTCCTCCTCTTCGAGCCTTGCAGATATTCGACGCCGTCATCCGTTACGGAGGCGTTGTAGCCGCCGCTGAGGCGCTTTACGTGACGCCCGGTGCAATTAGTCAGCAGATTCGCGTCCTTGAAGAATTTCTCGGGGTCACGCTTTTCGAGCGGGAGAATACGGGCCTGCGACCAACCCCGCTCTGCGAGATGTACCACTCGCACATCTCCCGGGGGTTCGAGTGCTTTCATAGCGCCCAGGCGGCGCTCAAAGCGCAGACGGGCCGCCGGCTCACCCTGATGACATTCCCGTCAGTCGCAACCCACTGGCTCGCCTCCAGATTGGACAAGTGGCACACCATCTGCCCGCACGTGCAGGTCCATGTGGAAGTCGTCGACCACGAAACCAGTATCGCCGCGAGAAGTGCCGACGTCCGGCTCACGTACGGGGCGCTACCGAGTGACGGAACGCCCTATCACGTTGTCTTTACGGACAAGGTTGCGCCCGTCTTTGCACCCTCGCTGCTGCAACCGGAGAAACCGATCTCGCAACCGGCGGATATCTTGCGCTATCCGCTGATTCACGTCGAATGGGGATGGGCAAACTTGTCACCGCCAACGTGGGGACACTGGTTGCATGCGGTTGGCGTGCCTCTGCCGGAGGGCCTGGCGCCGCTCACTTACTCCGTTTCCGGCATGGCAATCGACGCAGCAATTCGAGGCAGAGGCATTTCGTTGGGACAGGGCTTTTTTGCCATCGATAGCATCAAGCGACACGAACTGGTCGCGCCGTTCAAGGTCGCCTTACCCATGCCATTCCCATACTTCATTTGCTGGAAGCGCACTGCGGCAGATTCCCCTGCAACCAGGCAATTTCTCGACTGGTTAATTGAGGAAGCCGAGCAGACGGGACGCGACATTAACGCCATGTTCGGCGAGTGAGCCGTCGATCCTCACGAGCAACGTTAATACCACTCAGCCGACCGGCGACGAGTCGCGACTCATGACCAGTGCGAGCGACTCGGAGAGAATCGATTTCGCCAGTTTGTCGTCGTCAACGCCGCGCGCAAGCGTAATGGCGCCCACGATAGTCGCAACGATACCCAGGCCGGCGTCTTTGCTATCACTGGATATGGCTTGCGCTATTCGTGACGCCAGTTTGCGCACGTAATCCGTGAGCTGTTCCCTGACATCCGGATTTGCATGCCGCGCTTCGCCGGCAAGCGCACACAGCGCACATCCATTACCGGGATTCTTCACGTGACGCTCATTGAGGAAAGCTTCGGCAATAGCCTGTAGAGGCGTTTCCCCGCGCTTTGCCGCACCGCTTGCAATGGAAGCCATGCGCTTCTCGCTCTGACTCACCGCGTGTTCGAGCGCCTCCAGGATCAACGCATCACGCGACGAAAAATGGCCGTAAAACGCGCCGTGCGTCAGCCCCGCGCTGCGCATGCACTCGGCGACGCCGAGCGCCTCAATGCCGTTTTCGCGGATCTGTCGTGACGCATTCTCCAGAACCCGCTGCCTGCTCTCAGCCTTTTGTGCCTGCGAATAACCCATTTTTCCGCCTCATCGCGCTTGACAAACTGCATGATGAGCATAATACTGAATTTCTGCATGATGATCAACATACAGAATGAGATGTTGATGACGCTCGTGCCAGCTTGGATGCAGCGGCTGTCCTGCGCTGCTTAACAGAGATTTTTGTGAGGTTTTTGCGCCGTCAGCACGTGCAGATTTGGACGTGATCTCGCGGCGCAATGCATAGGAGAAGGAAATGCGTTTTACTGGAAAGACAGCGCTCGTCACTGGCGGAAACAGCGGCATTGGCTTTACTACAGCGAAGCTTCTGATCGCCGAAGGCGCCCGTGTTGCCATCACCGGCCGCGATCGCGCCAAACTGGATCAGGCGGTGTCCGAGCTCGGAGAAAACGCGCTTGGCATTCAGGCCGATCTCGATGATGAAAGCGCGATTGAGTCGACGTTCAAGCAGATCCAGGCTGCCTTCGGGTCACTCGACATCGTGTTCGCCAACGCCGGCATCTCCGGTCCGACGCCGCTAGGCGGCACGACCGCGGCGGCATTCGAGGCGATTCTTCGTACCAATCTCACCGGTGTTTTTCTCACGGTTCAATCGGCCCTGCCGTTGATGAGCGCCGGAGGCTCGATCGTATTGAACGGTTCCGTGATGCGCGAGCTGGGCTCGCCCGGGTCGGCTGCTTATTCCGCAACGAAGGCGGGCGTCACCGGCATGGCGAAGGTGTTTGCGTCCGAACTCGTGCAGCGTGGCATTCGCGTCAACACCGTGATTCCCGGCGGCACGCGCACACCGATCTGGACGCGCGGCGCACGGGCCGGCGCAACGATCGACGGCACCGAAGAAGCGTTTGCACCGCGCATTCCGATGGCTCGGCTCGCCGCTCCTGAAGAAGTTGCCAAGGCCGTACTGTTCCTCGCGTCCGACGATGCTTCGGGAATCACGGCGGCGGAAATCGTCGTCGACGGTGGCACGATCGGTGCGCCGTGGGGCGCGCCGATGTTCCGCAAGGGATGAAGGCACTCGAGTGTCCGGTAGCAGTTCGATCAGCTTAGGACAGCGGCACGCGGTCCTAAGCTGCTGGATAGTTTGCTACCGCCAGATCGCAAGCCCGCGCCCGCGGACCTCCTTTGGGCGCCCCTTTCCAAAAAGGCTACACGGACGGACGAGCGCCCTCCCAGGCACGCTGTAGCAGCGCTCTAAGCGGCGCCTCCTCAATCGGTCGCGGATTCCAGTATGGATTCGACAATGCCACTTTGCACGCGTGATCGAGGTCGGCTTCGCCCAACCCAATCTCACGAAGCCCTCGCGGAACGCCAAGTTCTTCGTTGAGTTGGTAAACGCCGTCTGGTGCCGAATCTACGTTCAACGCCCTGGCGATTCGGCCCATCGCATCATCCGCAACGGTACTGTTATAGGCGAGTGAATGAGGCAGAACGATTGCGTGAGTCTCAGCATGGGGGAGGTTAAATGTTCCACCCAGGGTATGACACAGCTTGTGATGAAGAGCCATGCCAACATTGCCGAGCACCATTGCGCACAGCCACGCACCGTAGAGACACTCGCTGCGCGCCGCTTTGTCCTTGCTGTTTTTCTTCACGCCACGCAGGCCGTTGGCGAGTGAGCGAATGCCTTCCTCCGCCATCAGCGACATGACGGGATTTCCGTCCTTTGCGTACAGCCCCTCGGCAGCATGAGCGATAGCGTTGAGGCCGCTGACAATCGAAAGACGAACCGGGAGCCCGATGGTCAGCTCCGGGTCGTACAGGACTGTCTTGGGGATGACCTTGGCATCGCGACCCGTCTTCTTCAGGCCGTTTTCAGTTATCCCATAGATGGGAGTCATCTCCGAACCGGCATACGTCGTCGGTATCGCGATGATCGGCAACGACGATTCGAGCGCAATCGCCTTGCCTAGCCCAATTGTCGAACCGCCGCCAATGGCCACCGCACAGTCCGCGTCGACCGACTTCGCGTGTTCGCGCGCGCGGCGAGCGCTCTCGATGGGAACGTGCATCCGGGCACCATCGAAGACGCCTGCGCTGGCAGGTCCAAGAAGAGACGAAACCACTTCAGCCTGAGCCTTTTGCTCGGGCGAACAAAGAACCAGCGCCCGGCGGGCACCCAATGTTTCCACTTCCTGTTGAATCAGCTTCATGCTGCCGGCACCGAATACGACTCTTGACGCCTGCGTGGTATAGGTGAACTCATACATGAGATTGACTCCCTGTGTCGTCAAACGGTACAGCTCGCTTAGATGTAGTCAACCTGGTGGCGAGCGATACGAATGTCACCCACGATCTGCTTCACTCGCAGATGCTCAGGGTGCGACGCATACGCGTCGAGCGACTCCTGGCTTTCGAACTCTGTGTACAGAACGACGTCGCAGGCGTAATCCACGGCGCTTACATCCAGCCCGACCT
Source organism: Paraburkholderia sediminicola (assembly GCF_902859805.1). GTDB lineage: Bacteria > Pseudomonadota > Gammaproteobacteria > Burkholderiales > Burkholderiaceae > Paraburkholderia > Paraburkholderia sediminicola. The sequence goes on from NZ_CADIKC010000001.1 coordinate 1,278,046, forward strand.
CGAGCCTGGTAAGTCCGGGAATCTTTCCCCTCAGACTCTCGAACGCAGTCTTTACGAGCACAGCGGATTCCTTCTTTTGCTCGGGAGTCTCACCGCGAACGTTCCACATCACGATATGCTTGACCATATTCGATTCCGTTAGTGTTACTCATTACCAGGCCAAATGTTCGAGATGCAATCTCATGACTCAAGTATGCATGTCAGTTGGGCCCCGCCGCGCACCTGACCCCTCTGACTTCTAGATCCAGTCTGCCGCAAAAGCAGTAGTTACGCTTTGTTCTTGTTGTACACGTCGACGAACACAGCCGCGAGCAAAACGATGCCTTTGATAACCTGCTGATAATCCACGCCGATGCCCATAATGGACATGCCGTTGTTCATCACACCCATGATGAAGGCGCCCACAACCGCCCCGACGACCTTCCCGACACCACCAGAGGCGGAAGCACCGCCGATGAAACACGCTGCAATGACGTCGAGCTCGAATCCCGTCCCAGCCTTCGGCGTTCCACTATTCAGGCGTGCGGCGAAAATCAGACCTGCCAGCGCTGCAAGAACACCCATGTTCACAAAGGTCAGGAAGCTCACTGCCGGAACGCTGACACCCGACAATCTCGCTGCCTTTGCATTGCCGCCAACCGCGTAGATACGTCGACCGATCGTGGTGCGATTCATGATGAACGTGTACACACCAATCAGCACAGCCATGATGACGAGCACGGTGGGCAGGCCACGATAGGATGCAAGCAGGTAGCAGAAGAACACTATCAGTGCCGTAAGAACGAGATTCTTCGCCACAAACATCGAGAACGAACCACTCTCAACGCCGTGTTTCGCCGCGCCGGCACGATGCCGAAGCTCAATCGCGAAGAAAAGCGCGCCGACAAATGCGCCGAGGACAATCGATGTGATGTGAAGCGCCTGTCCGTGAAAAAGGTCAGGGATGAAACCCGAACTCACGGCGCCGAATGCATCAGGGAACGGTCCGATGGACTGGCCTTGCAAAACGAGGTTTGTCATGCCGCGGAAAACCAGCATGCCGGCCAGCGTCACGATGAACGAAGGCATCCGCCAGAACGCAATCCAGTATCCTTGCACCGCGCCGATCAGCGCACCGGCCGCGATACAGATGATGGTTGCCCAGATGTAGTTGACCTCAAACTGCACCATCAATACAGCCGCCAAGGCGCCCACTAAACCGGCCGTTGAACCGACGGACAGGTCGATGTGGCCTGAAACGATCACCATGAGCATACCTAGCGCCATGATGACGATGTAGCTATTCTGAAGCACCAGGTTGGTCAGATTGAGCGGTTGCATCAGTACCCCGCTCGTCGAGATCTGGAAGAAGACCATGATGATGACGAGCGAAATGAGCAGTCCGTATTCGCTGCCAATACGCTTCACCACACCAAGAACTTCGCTTTTCTTAACCTCGGCGCCGTCGGCGACCACTGGAGAGAGTGCCTTACGCATTTTCGATGCCTCCATTTCGCATAATCGCCCGCATAATCTTTTCCTGCGAGACTTCTTCTGCGGTGAATTCGCCGACAAACCGGCCTTCGTTCATGACGTACACGCGGTCGCACATGCCAAGCAGTTCGGGCATTTCCGAGGAAATCATGACCACACACTTACCCGCTGCGACCACCTGATTGATGATGTTGTAAATCTCGTACTTCGCTCCCACGTCGATGCCTCGCGTGGGTTCGTCGAGAATCAGTACCTCTGGTTCAGAGAACAGCCATTTACTCAGCACCACCTTCTGCTGATTTCCACCCGACAGGTTGCCGACCACATGGGTGACGCCTTGAGCGCGGATTCGGAGTTTCTTTAGAAAATCGGTCGCAACCTTTATCTCCTCGTGTTCGTCGACAACGCCAAATCTCGAGACCCCGATCAGATTCGCCAGCGTGATGTTCCGTTTGATGTTGTCGTCCAGAAGCAGACCGTTGCCTTTCCGGTCTTCTGTCACGTAGGCGATGCCCGCCTTGATGGCCTTCTGTACCGATGAAACGTCCACCTGCTTTCCGTGCATCCGCACCTGGCCCGTGATGTCCTGACCATAGGTGCCACCGAAGACGCTCATGGCGAACTCGGTGCGCCCAGAACCCATCAGTCCTGCGATACCAACGATTTCGCCCTTGCGAGCTTCCAGATTGACGCCTTTGATGACTGCACGGTCCCTCTGCGTGGGATGCTGGACACGCCAGTCCTTGACTTCAAAAATGACGTCGCCGATGTTCGGCGTACGCGGCGGATACCGGTCAGACATCTCGCGACCGACCATCGCCTTGATGATGCGGTCTTCGCTCACGCTCTCGGCATTGCAATCGAGGGCGTCGACCGTCGAGCCATCACGGATAACGGTGATTCCATCCGCGACGCGCGAAATCTCATTCAGCTTGTGCGAAATGATGATTGACGTCACGCCCCGCGACTTGAGCTCAAGCAGAAGACTAAGCAGTGTGTCGCTGTCTTTTTCATTCAGGCTCGCAGTAGGTTCGTCGAGAATCAGCAGACGAACCTCTTTCGACAATGCCTTGGCAATTTCAATGAGTTGCTGCTTGCCAATCCCGAGCGTGCCGACCGGTGAATCTGGCGAATCTGAGAGGCCGACCTTCGCCAGCAACGCCTTTGCCTTCGCACGCGACACCTGCCAATCGATGACGCCGCGCTTCGACTGCTCGTTACCCAGATAGATGTTCTCGGTAATCGAGAGCATCGGTACGAGGGCTAGCTCCTGGTGGATGATGATGATTCCAACCGCCTCGCTATCGGAGATATCGGCGAATGCCCGCTCCTGACCGTCGTAAAGAACGTCGCCAGAATAGGAGCCGTGGGGATAGACGCCACTGAGGATCTTCATCAGGGTCGATTTTCCTGCGCCGTTTTCTCCGCAAATGGCGTGAATCTCGCCCTGACGAACCCTCAGATTGACGTTATTCAGGGCTTTGACAGCGCCAAAGCTTTTCTGAATTCCGCGCATCTCCAGAATGGTATCCATGGTCAAATTCCTCTGATTGGTCGCGCTCGCGAGCATGTCTGCGTGAAGCGAGGCCTCGGTGAGTACCCCGCCACGCGGACGTTCAGATGCCTTACTTGATTTGGGCCTGCGTGTAGTAACCGCTGGTCACCAGTTCCGACTGGTAGTTAGCCTTGTCGACAAGGATCGGCTTCACGAGGTAGGTCGGAACAATCTTCGTTCCGTTGTTGTAGCTCTTCGTATCGTTGACAGGCACCTGCTTGCCGCTCAGCGCGTTGTCCACCATTTCAGCGGTCACGCCGGCAAGCTTGCGAGTGTCCTTGAACACGGTCGAAGTCTGGTCGCCCCGGACAATGTTCTTGACGTTCTGGATGTCTGCGTCCTGACCCGTGACAACAGGCATGGTTTGCCGGGCCGAACCATATCCGATGCCCTTAAGCGATGAGATAACGCCAACTGCAATCGCGTCATTGGGTGTCCATACCGCGTCGAGGTGGTCCTTACCGTAGAAAGCGCTCAGCAGGTTGTCCATCCGGGCCTGAGCGGTCGCGCCATCCCAGTTGCGCGTCGCGACTTTATCGAAGACAACCTGTTTGCTTCTAACCACGAACTTGCCGCTGTCAATGTACGGTTTGAGAACGGACATGCCACCCGCGTAGACCATATGGGCGTTGTTATCGTCCGAAGACCCTCCGAACACTTCGATGTTGAACGGAGTCTTGCTGCCGGCCTTCTGCCACGCACTGACGATGCTCTGTCCTTGAAGAACGCCAACGCCATAGTTGTCGAAGGTTGCGTAATAGTCGACATCCTTGGTCTGGCTAATCAGGCGGTCGTATGAGATGACCTTAATGCCTTTCTTCTGCGCGAGCGCCAGAGCGTCAGAAAAGGTCTTGCCGTCGATCGGTGCGATGACCAGTGCTTTGACACCCTTCGCAAGCATGTTCTCGACCTGGTTCACCTGCGTCGGAACGTCGTAGTTTGCGTACTGCAGGTCGGCCGAGTAGCCTTTCGCCTTCAGTGCATCGACCATGCTTTTACCGTCGGTAATCCAGCGGGATTCGGTTTTATCGGGCAGCGAAATGCCAATGACACCCTTATCCTGGGCGAAAGCAGCGCCGGACATTGCTGAGAACGCTGCCGAAACAGTCAGGATGACCGCGACACTCTTCAGAATTTTCATGACTTCGTCTCCTATTTAGGAATGCGTATTTGTGTTGCCGGTTTATGAAGTACGGAATCCTCGACCGACGCCCAAAGGCGTCAGCCATTCAAACGCTTAACCGATAAAGACCTCTGCCCCCGCTTCTTTAGACGAAGCGAACATGGCCTCGATGACACGGCTAATGTTGTACGCCTGCGTAGCCGGTACCACCGACTGCGTGCCGTTGCGTAACGCGTCGAAGAACGCGTTCGACTCCCGGTCGAAATACACCGGGTTGCCAATTTCCGCGATATCGGGCGAATACTCCGTCTTTTTTGTTGCCCAGATTTCCGGGAAGCTGGTCTCTTGCCACTCGGTCCAGCCCTCTGGATGGTCGCCCTTGCCCGCGTCATAAATCTTGTAGCTCGCGGGTAGCGAACGGGAAGACATGATGCCTTCCGTTCCGTAAGCGGTGATGTCCCAGCTCTCGGTCCAGGGCAGGACGTCCCACGACATGAAGTCGACTGTGACAATCTTGTCGTCGTAGTTCAACACCGCACCGGCAGCATCTTCGCGAGACTCGTCGCCGTGGAAGTTCGGGAACTTGGTGATACGCGCGTTGACGGAGCGGGGCAATCCGAAGTGCAGAAGAATGCGGTCCACCAGGTGACATCCAATAACGAATACCGCGCCGCCAATATCACCTGGCTGCGTCATGTGTGGCGTTCCGGCTTCATCGTGTGAGCAGCCGCCGTGGGCGCGCACCTGGACAACTTTGCCAAGACGTCCGCTCTTGAGCGCCGCCTGCATGGCGTCGACCGATGGTGCGAAGCGCCAGCAATAGCCGACTTGCACGAGTCCACCTGTTCGCTCCACAGCCTCGACAATGCGCTTGGCGTCAACGGAACTGCGGCCGGCGGGCTTTTCGCACAGCACAGCCTTGCCCGCCTCGAGCGCTTCAATGGTCAGATCGGCCATCTTCTCGCTCTTGGAGTGGACGAGCACGACATGAACATTCTCGTCCGCCAGGATATCTTCCTTCGAGCGCGCCTCAAGACCGAGCGCGTCGACGAACGGTGTGAGTAGCGGGCTTTTGTCCCACGCACCGAGCATCCTTGCGTCGGTGCGACGCTGGATTGCCTTGACCCGCCCCGACGTATGGGGGTGAGTGATGCCAAGACATGCTACGCCGAGCGTTTCGTTGGGACCGATCTTTCGCGTCATGACTTATTTCCTCCAGATTTCCCGTTACACCTTGACGGCCTTGCCCGACAAAGCCGACTCGAGCGCGCAGTCCGCCAGACGCAGCGCCTTCAGCCCATCCTGAACGGAGGTCGGCAAAGGCGAATTGGCGTTCAGTGCGTCGACGAAAGCCTCGAGTTCGGCCTTGTATGCAGCCTCGTAGCGCTCCAGGAAGAAGTTGAGCAGGGGCTCGCGAACGTCAGTCGCTTCCTTGGACCAGCGTCGAATCGTCGAAGGACGCAGGTTTTCTTGCAGGAGCATTCCCTTCGAACCCGACACTTCCATGCGCTGGTCGTAGCCGTACACCGCTTCGCGACAGCAGTTGATGTGGCATTGCTTGCCCGAAGCTGTTCGCAACTGGACCATCACCGTATCGAAGTCAGTCAGCTTCTCAAGCGACTCGTCGACGAGACGGCTGGCCATGGCCATTACCTCGACCGGCTCTTCGCCGAGCAGCCAGCGCGCCATGTCCAGGTCGTGAATAACCATGTCGCGGAAGATGCCGCCAGAGTGCTCGACATAGTCACGCGGAGGCATGCCCGGGTCACGGCTCGAAATGATGACCTGCCGCACTTCGCCGACGTCGCCTGCGTCGATCGCTTTGCGGAAGGCTTGCGATGTCGGGTCGAAACGTCGATTGAACGCGAGCATGACGCGACCACCCAGTCGCTCGACTTCGTTTGCCGCGGCTAGCGACTTCTCCATGTCGAGGTCGATAGGCTTCTCGCACAGAACAGCCTTGCCGCGCTTGACGGCTTCGAGCATGAACGTGATGTGCGTATCCGTCGGCGTACCGATGACCACTGCATCGATGTCGTTGCGCTCGAGGACTGCTGCTGCGTCCGTCGAGGCTTCGCAGCCCAGACGGCTAGCCAGAGAATTAGCCGCACTTTCTACGGGGTCTGCAACCACGACCAGTTTTGCGTTCGGGCTCGCGGCGACGTTGCTGGCGTGAATGCGACCAATGCGGCCGGCACCGAGTACAGCGATTCGAATCATGGGACTCTCCAGAAATACATTGTCGGTTAAGGTCGAAAGCTTCAGGCAGAAGTCGCGGTTTTTGCCGAGAACTGTGCGATGGTGGTGTCGTAAGCGCGCTTTGCCATCTCGTCGAGCGGAAATTTCCGGTGCACCTCAGAGATGAGCTCCACGCCGTAGTACGGCAGCGCGCAACCTGCTTGATCAAGGGCATCGACGAAGGCGGGACAGTCACCTGCACCCTCGCCACAAAGCTGGCGGTTAAAGGTCGAGTCATCGAACAACGAGCCCTTAACCTGTGCGCCGACGTCATCCATTTCTACGCCCTTGATGAAGCACGCGGGGATCTGGGCGACTTCGCTATAGGGGCTGCCACCGCGTGCTACGTGCCAGTGGTCAACCATCAGGCCACCATTGGATTGGTTTGCGCCTTGAGCAACCTGTAGCGCTTCTGCGATGTTTCGAATGGGAGAGAAAGGCATGAACTCGATTGCAACCGTGGCGCCAACCGCCGCCACGTCCTGGCAAAGCTTCCCGAATTCGTCAGTCATGCGGGGAAAGTCGGCCGGATTCTTGTCGAAGGGGCTCGCACCGATTTTCAGATTGCGCATGCCCAGTTCGCCGCCCAGTTCGATGAAACGGCGACGGTAATCGTCCGACTTGGCACGCTCCTCTCCGTCGAAGTACCAGTCCATGAGAATCTCAAGCTCGAAGTACTTCATGCCCGTGTCGTCCAGAATCTTCTTGACGCCGGACACCCCGTATTTCCCAATGCTGTACTCGAGGTCATCGAGAATGAGGCCGATACCGCTCCAGCCGGCACGCGAAGCTGCTTCGCAGCGATCGCGCAGCGGGAACGGGCTGATTTCGTTCGGTGCACACGGATAGACGTCGCCGGCGAGTGTCCAGTACGCCGCCAGCAGTTCTTTCTTTGCGATCATATGTAGTACTCCTGTATCTCTCAATGTCATCGGTTCTTTCGGCGGCACACTCCCGCGCACCAAACGATTACGGGATTGCCCGCGTGGGCTTCGCAGACGTCGCGAGGGTGACGTCCCAGGAAACAGACCAGAACGGTGATAAGACTCCGACGCGCTCACCCGCTTCCGGGTCGTCAATCTTGTTGAATTCAGCGATGAGTTCACGCTTGACGCCGAAGACCGCGTCCTCGGGGAGATACGGACAGTCGGGCGTAAAAATGTGAGTGATGACCGGGTCAAAGCCAGGCGCGGTTACGATGAAGTGCAGATGAGCAGCTCGGTTCGGATGTCGGCCTATTGCGGCGAGGAGCTTGCCGACCGGACCGTCCGAAGGAATTGGATAGTGACGCGGCTTGACAGATTTGAACCAGTAGCGGCCTTCAGCATCCGACGTAAAGACGCCGCGAAGATTTGAGTCAGGCTGAATACCTTTTTGCTGCACGTCATAGAAGCCGTCGTCGTTGGTCTGCCAGACCTCGAGTTTCGCGTCAGGAATCGGGTTTCCCTCGATATCGGTTACCCGTCCTTCAACAACCATAGGCTCGCCCTTTCCGTCCAGGCAGATGTTCGCGCCGTTCGGATATTCAGGCGCGTTGGCGACGTAGAAGGGACCCAGAATCGTGTTCGGCGTAGCACCGCTCGGACGACGATGATTGATTGCATCAACGAGCATCGAGACGCCCAGGACGTCGGAGAGCAGGATGTACTCTTGCCGCCAGTCCGTACACATTTGCCCCGTCTCGGTCAGGAAACGAATGGCAGTGAACCACTCTTCATGCGTCGGCTCAACTTCCTTGACCGCCGCATGAAGGTGCTTGACCAGAACCGACATCACCTGACTCAGGCGAGCGTCGGCATTTTCACTCATACGGGCATTAACGACTTCGGCCGAGCGAGCCTCATCGAAATAAGGCGATGCGAACGGAACTGCAGAGGTTGCGCTTGGCATTGCGTGTCTCCATCAATCTCTTCTGTAGCTTTGAGACGAGTCTATATTCGTCGTGGCTGGCAAAACAGAGCTAGAAAGGGAAAGTCTTTCGCGCTGGGTGGGAAGAAACGCCAAATGCGATGAGCGCAAGCTCACGCCGTCCAATGACGCTCGTATTCGTTCTGGTGGAACCGCTCCACAAGCGCCTCAATGAACAGTCGCACCTTTACAGGTAGGTGTGATCGAGTCTGAAACGCGATGTTCATGGTCAGCCGGGGAAGGTCCCAGTCGTCGAGCACAGGGACAAGACGGCCTGACTTGAGGTCGTCGTAGATGATGTATTTGGGCTGCACCAGAATGCCCATGCTGTCTAGCGCAGCGATGCGCAATATCTGGCCGTCATTCGACTCCACTAACGGCTTCACTTTGACGACGACGTTCTCGCCACCACGTGTGAAGGAAAGCTCGCGTGGATTGTCGGCGAGTTGATAGTTCAGCAGTCTGTGCTTCGCGAGTTCCGCCGGGAAGCGAGGGCGCCCGTTCGCCTCGATGTAGCCGGGCGATGCGGCCAATATGCGACGTGTCGAAGCCAATCTTCTAATGGTTATGTTGCTATCTGGCTCAAGGACTTTCGTACGAATCGCGACGTCGATGCCGTTCTCGATGATGTCGCAGTAACGGTTTGCTGCTACCACGTCCACTGTTATGTCGGGGTAGCGCGCGGTGAAGTCAGGAAGCATTGGCGCGATGTGAAGCATGCAGAACGATAGCGAGGCGGTGACGCGAAGGACACCGCTTGGGCGCACAACTGCTTCCTTGGTTACAGCCTCTGCTTCGCCAAGATCGGCGAGGATGGATTTGCACCGTCGGTGAAACTCGGCGCCCGCCTCAGTCAGGTAAAGGTTCCGAGTCGTTCTACGCACCAGTTGGACGCCAAGTCTCGCCTCCAACGAAATCAAATACCGACTTGCGGCTGAGATGGACAGCTCGACAGCCTCCGCTGCGCGGCTGATGCTGCCCGTCTCGGCCACCTCGACAAATAGTTGTAGTTCCTTGAACTGATCCATGCCCTTGCACCGTTACGCCTCGTTCGCCCGCACCCCTGGCCGGATGCGGGAGCACACGCGACTTCGCAGAGTAATGTCGTGTGTCGCGTCGGCACCATGATAGTGCCGCGGCTCTATCTTTTAGCCAAAAAAATACATCAATAATCTATCAATTCAGCAGGTTCACCATTCCCATGGCGCCAGGCATGCTTTGCAAGGGTCCGCACAAATTCGGCTGGCTCCCAGTCCTCCCGAAGTGCCCGGAGCATCATCTGGGCTTGACTCTCCGGCGCGAGTCCCCCGACGGGCGGATCCCTGTCAAGGTTTGTCGGGAACGCATAACCTTCGGCGCACGACGCAATCACCGACAACACCTCGAGCTCGGTTATCGTGCCGGTCTTAAACCTGTCCCGAAGGACTGGATAGAGCGTCTCGGACATGCGTGTTCGATCCACCGCTTCCATCGCGCGACCATAAGCTGACGAGATTTGAAGCAGGTTTGCCATGCGCTGTACGTGGCTCGTTCGATTCGACCCCGCTGCGTGAAATAGCGCCGGATTGAAGAAGATGGCATCGCCCTTGGCAAGCGGCACCTGAACGAAGTTGTTCTCGAAATACTCCCGGAAATCGGGTCTACGCCAGGCCACATAGCCTTGAGCGTATCGCTGCGAGTAAGGCAGGAGTTTGGTCGGACCGCTCTCAACCGGCATGTCGCTGTGCGCAACGGCACCTTGCAGCGTGAGAAAAGGCGACATTCCATGCACGTGCGCAGGAAAAGACGCCGCCACCTGAGCCGTCTGGAAGCCCAGATGGTAGTCGCGATGGGCTTGCTGCGCCTCTCCGCCAGGCCTGACGACATTGACCTGGGACGTGACCTGAAAGCACGGGCCAAGCCATGCCTCGGCGGCCGCCGGCAGCCAGGGGTTCGAAAAGTATCTGGCGAAGACCTCAGGTGCCGCAACGCAGAGTTTTTCCTGCGCGTTCCAGATGCGGTCGTTCGCCCCTGCTTTCGCGAAATGGTCACCCTTCGAACCCGATTTCTTTTCGGCTTCAATAATCGATTCGAAGATGGCCGTTGCCTCATCCACGCACTCTGTATCGGCAAAAGCGTGCTTGAGCACAAAGACGCCCGCTCCATCCCGCAGGACCCCGGCCCACTCCGACATTAGCTCAAGCCTTTCTGTTTCAGACGAGCGCACTTCTTCCAGGTCGCGGCATTCGTATACAGGAATCGCTTGAACCAACTTTGCCGCGTAGCGCAGCCCACGCTCCCCTCTCGCATTGAGCGCCGTCACGAAATCACTCAAGCTGCAGTCGCTTTCGCGATACCAGTTAGTTTGCTCAGCGAGAGAGTCTTCGCGTCGGTCGTCCATACGTGCCTCCTATTCTCGATGTAGGATAGCTCGCAAAGCACAAATCAAGTCATCAGAAACACATCAAAAAACTATCAGCGAAGGAGAGTCGGATTGGCTCACCGCTTCTTGATCAAGGAAATTGCTCTTCAGGCAGGGCTTGGAGTGGCGACCGTTGACAGAGTGCTGAACGGACGCGCAAACGTCCGGGAGCACACTCGCAATCGGGTTGAGCAGGCAATCAAGGAACTTGAGAAACAGGAGCTAAACCTGGCGAACACGGGGCGCAAGCTCATGGTCGACGTGGTAGTGGAAGCGCCGGCGCGGTTCAGCGACGAGATAAAGAATGCGCTCGAAGCGGAACTTGCCTTGATGCACCCAGCGGTAGTTCGTCCACGTTTCCTGTTGCGGGAGACGATGACGACACCTGAAGTCGTGGATACCCTTCGGTCTATCGCCCGAAGAGGCAGCCATGGTGTTTTCCTGAAAGCCCGCGACGTTCCCGAGATTGCCGAAGCGGTTCGCGAGCTCCAGCATCACGGCATTCCTGTTGTCACCGTCTTCACCGACATACCGCTGTCGGGCCGTATTGCCTACTCCGGACTCGACAATCGCGTCGCCGGGGCCACGGCGGCTTACCTTCTGGGCCTATTACTAGGGCCCCAGCCGGCTAACGTGTTGATAACGATGAGCGACGAGCATTTTCGAGGCGAAGAAGAACGCGAAATAAGCTTTCGTCGAGCACTGCGCAAGCATCACCCCCAACTCAGACTGATTGACGCAAGCGGCGGACATGGTCTTGATCTGCCAACTGAAGAGCGAGTCCGAAGCGTTCTCAACGATGGTACTGACATCGCTGCCGTGTACTCCATGGGAGGCGGTAACGTCGCGATTCTTCGCGCGCTGGAAGCGCAACAGCAGGCTCCGGTCTGCTTCATCGGTCACGACCTGGACAAGGATAATGTCCAGCTTCTACGCGCTGGAAGGATTCAGGCAATCTTGCATCATGACCTCCGACAGGACATGCGCTCCGCGTGTCATCACGTCATGCACTTTCATAAGATCTTGCCAGCATCATCTGTCGCTTCATCCTCTTCTGTCGTGGTCGTGACGCCAGAAAACATTCCGGACCACATCGCCAGTCGTTTCCGCGATTGATCCAGCCGCTCATGAGCGCAGACGCAGCGCCCGATAGGTCCGGGAGATAATCATCACCCGGACCTATCGACAGCATCAGAATGTCGTCGCCAACCCCGCAATAACGCCAAACTGGCTTTTGCCATAGTTGGGGTTGGTGCTCGAGGTGCTTCCGTTGACCGGGTCGTTGTTGATATTCGCGCCATACAGACCGCTGTCGAGGCCGATGTTAGACGACGAACTGTTTCTAACGTATGCCAGTTCCGTGTACAGGAGCGTTCGCTTGGACAGCGAGTAGTTCGCACCCAACGTGTAGAGGGTTGCGTTCCCGTTCCCATTATTTGCGTTCGCGTGATAGACGGCGCCGGTGATCGCAAGCGCGGGGGTCGTCTGCCAGATCGCGCCAATCCACTCATGGTTGACGGCTGTCGGGAGGCTTGTTCCTGCCGGCAACGCTGAAGGGGTCGCAGTGCCGAAATAGCCCGCATTCGATGCGTTTGGAGCACTCAGATGCTGGTAGCCAACGTAGCCAGTCACGGGACCGAATGCGTACGTCAAGCCCGTGAGAATCGAGCGGGAGGCAAGGTACACGTTGCTGAACTGGCCGCTTCCGTCACGAACCTCATCATAAGTCGCCTGCCAGAAAAGGCCCTTGTTCGCGTAAGAGAGTTTGATACCATCCGAGCGGCCCTGCGAACTTCCGAGTCCGCTAGAAGTACCGAGTTGACCAGGCGCGCTTCCTGGATTTCCGGCGTTCCACGTCGACGAATTCGTCAAATCATACTGACCTTGCAGGGTGAAGCCGCCAATCGTCGGCGACAGGTACTCCGCACCGTTCCCTGCCTGTGAAAAGATGCGGCCGCGTACCAGCGTTCCAATCGCATACTTCTTTGTTTGCTGTGGGTCGACGTCGCCTGAATATTGACTTATTTCAGCCGAGCCCATGTTGCCGAGCTTGATTTGACCCCAGGTGTCATTCTGCAGGCCTACGGTCGCCTGTCCCTCGAAGAAACTTCCGTTCGCGAAAGCCCCGGTCATGGTATTCAGTCGGGACTCGAGCGTGAAAATCGCGCGGGTGCCGCCGCCGAGGTCCTCGCTGCCTTTGAGACCAAATCTCGATTGCGCCCAACCTCCGCTTTGCGCACCGAATACATGCCCCTTCGGTTGATTCGTCTCGTATGCGATACCGTTGTCCACGATGCCGTATAGCGTGACGCTGCTCTGAGCCATTGCAGTTGCCGTCGCAGACAATACGAACACGCCAAACAGAAACTTCTTCATTGCTATCTCCGTTAATATAGTTGTACTACGTACTTTCCCTGCTATCGAAAATGCTCACACCTTTCCCAGCGCCCATCTATCTTTGATCAAGTGCGATACGACTGAAGGACGTGGAGTCTCAGAGACGCTCGCGGGAAAGAAAATGAGAAGAAAAACAAGCACTGGAGTGAGGCTTATGCGGAGGGCAATAATTTCCGTGAGGCATGTCTCCTGAACTGCGCTTGTATTTTTGCCCGAGTTTATATTCCCCATTCGCTCGAACAAAGAGCAGAAAGGGGAATCTCTTTCGTGAAATCAGGGAAAATCCGCGTTAACGCAAGTGCGCAAGAGCCTTTCAGCGTTATGCCTCACCACCTCCTCACGGTTAACCCCTGTATCCCTGTGGGCGTCTCATCGATTACGGTTCGAGCGTTCCCCACGCGAAGAGACACGCTCTTCTCAGGAACCAACCCAAATGGTCCGTGAGCAGTCTCACGCCGTCTAACGCCCCCATACGGAGATACGTATGAAGTTCAAGCAACTGTCTGTTTTTGTTGTTTCAGCAGGTATGGCTTTGAGTCTGCTCTCACTTCCGGTGTTGCAAGCTCATGCAGCGACAACCGATGCCGGCGCCTCCGATAGTGCTATGTCGAAGCAAGAGATGAAGGCGCAAAAGAAGGCCGACCGCAAGGCGCGCCGCGCGAAGAAAAATGCCGAGCTCAGCAAGCTGGAAAAGAACGGGTACAGTCCGGCGGGGAATCAAACGAACTATCCGCAGAATCTGCAGAATGCCGAGCAGAAGGCGAATGGCCAAAAACCTACCAATGCACCTGCGGTCGCACCTTGACGCTTTACGCATACTGAATCGCACGCGTGGTCAAGCTGATGATGGCTCGAGTCGCGCGGGCGATCAAACAGGATCGTGGGTTCGACAATTGCCAGGCTACTATCGCTCTTGCGCGCTAACCAAGGGCAACCCAACATGAACAAGCCTTCAATCGAAAAACGCCGTAGCGGCGTGTTCAAAACATTGGCAGCATTAATGGCGTCGAGTGCGGTCCTATCCGTGCCCGTTCCCACGCCCGCTGTCGCGCAAACGAAAGATGCGAGCGCATCGATAGCAATGGTGTTCGCGCCGAGCGGCACGCTGCGCGCGTCGATCAATCTCGGCAATCCGATCCTCGCCAGTCTTGATCCGGCAACGGGCAAACCAGTCGGCGTGTCCGTCGATCTCGCCACCGAATTCGCCAAACGACTCGGTGTGCCGCTGCAACTGGTCGTGGTCAAGTCGGCGGGTGAATCGGTTGAAAACGTGAATCAGGACAAGGCGGACATCGGTTTCTTCGCCGTCGATCCGAAGCGCGGACAGGAAATCGCCTTCACCAAACCGTATGTGCTGATAGAAGGCTTTTATCTCGTGCGCGACGCTTCGCCGATCACCACCAACGAGGCTGTCGATCAACCTGGCGTGACGGTCGCGGTCGGCAAAGGCAGCGCCTACGATCTGTTTCTGACGCGCGAACTGCATCACGCGACAATCGTCCGGATTCCAACCTCACCGGCAGTTGTGCAGGGTTTTCTGGATCAACATCTGGACGTGGCTGCAGGCGTCAAGCAACAACTCGAAAAAGACGCTGCGAAAGCGGGCGGATTGCGGTTGCTGGACCAGCGCTTCATGGTGATCCGTCAGGCGATGGGCGTGCCAAAGACCGGGGGCGATGAAGCGGCCGCGTATCTGTCGAAGTTCGTTGAAGATATGAAAGCGTCGGGCTTTGTCGCGGCGTCGCTGGCGCGGCATCACATCGCGGGGGCGGAAGTCGCAAACAACGACGAGTAGCACATCACGTGGATGTCCCTTCGAGGTGCGCTACTTCCCACCCTATTCGTTCGCGACGTCCGGCATGACCTGTCCCATCTCCATCGCCTGACTGGCCGGTACGTCCTGAATGCCGATGACAATCTGGTCATCGGGCGCTCCGGTCGCGGTCTGAAACAGTTTCCAAAGACGCTGTATCAACTCCCGCTTATATTCAGGCGGCCGCCCGGCTCGCATCAGAAGCGTGAGCGCGGCAGTTGCCGCCGGTTCTCCGGCAGTGAAACCGCTACCCGGCGCATAGTCCTGAAACACGACATGCACCCAATTTTTCGGCACGCCCGCAAAATCGGAATGCAGGTTAGTCAGTTCCATCGCGAGCTTGGCCTTGGCGTCACTGCTAAGTGCGCCGTGCTGAGTGGTCAAGGTGTAGAGCGGCATGAGAGCGACTCCTAGGCTGAAGTTTCACGGGCGCTCGCGTCGCATTGAAGGCGCCCCTCGTAAACCTGCCCTCTGCTAACGCATAGGGGCGCCCAAACGATCATTCGACGTAGTTCTTCAGAATGCGCAGGTCGGTCACCGAGTACGCCATACCGAGCCGATAACCCCGGCCGACGCGCACCGGCGCAATCAGGTTCATATCCTCACCCGCGACTTCGGGAATCTTCAGTTCCGCCGACCCGGCCCAGACGTCCACGATCGCGAGATTGTCCGTAAGCGACATGGTCAGTTCATCGACCGGCGGTTTTTCCTGAAGTCCCGCTGCGAGCTGGGGAAAGTAACGGCGCATCGTTGTTGGCCGGTTAAAAACGGTCGTCGGGTCAGCGACAGGTTCCTCGAGCTGGATACGGGCGGTCGCCAGTCGCTCTCCATGCGCGGACACACTGGCGCCGAAGCGGCTTCCTTTGGCAAGCGGCGCAGCTGCCAGGCTGGGCGCCGAGAAACTGCGAGTCTGGTAGACGCTGGCGAGTTTCTTAGGAAAGCCCTGCGCCCACCCGCGGGCGATGGCGGCATCGTTATCGACGAAGATGTACGGGCAGTAGTTGACCGGAACGCCGTCGAAGACCGCCTCAACCAGAACGAAGGCCTCGCGGTATTGGTAGCGGGCCGGGTCCGTCAATTCATCATTGGAACCTGTGAACTGCCAATCCAGAAACCAGAAGAAGGCCCGGCCGCCGGATTTCTCGTCCACCGTGACGCCAGGCGGGAGGAGCGCCGCGATCGCTTTCTGGTCGGTCCAGTATTCGATGGCGAGACAATCGCTCGAGTAGTGCCACGGCGGCAGCGTCGCCAGTGCGGACTTTCCTTGCGGAGTGACAGGGACCGAAAACGCTTTGGGCATTTCGCTTCTCCTTGATCGGCGCGACGGCACGTCGCTGTACGTGGAATCCATGCGTTGCCTACGGACGCCGCGTATCAGTCGAGGCAGACCGTTCGAGGACACAACGCGCGGCCAGAAGGCGACCGTCCATAGCGCTCAATCCGGCGCGCCGCGCGTGAAGTAATAGTGCCGTGTCCCGTCTGCTGCCGCTTTCGAAATCGCACGACGGGGCCGCCATATCCCATCAGGAACTGCGCGCAAGGTGGAATAGACACCCCTCCAAAACCGTTTAGACGACATACGAACCACCGGCAGACTTCGATGAGCACTCGACAACAGCACGTCATCCGTTCTGTCAGCGCGGGGCTGCTAATTGCATCCGTTGCGTTGTTCGCTGGCTGCGGCGGCGGAGGCGGTGGTGGCAGTAGCGCAAGCAGCGTGTCGATGGTTTCGATCACCGGTACGGCGGCAACCGGCAAGGCGCTCGCGAACGCGACGATTAGCATCAATTGCGCGCGGGGCTCGATATCGGTCGCAGCAGATGCGAACGGAAACTACCACGCGGCATTCGGCGCAGTGATGCCGTGCCTGATCACTGCGACTTCGGGCGGGACGATGTTGCACTCCGCAGCGTTCGCCGGCGGCACGTACAACGTCACGCCTGAGACTGATCTGATGTTGTCGTATCTGGCGGCACAACTCGGTACGAATGAAAGCGGGTTGATCACCGGCTTCGCGACGAACACGCAATTTCAGCAGACGCTGCAGAATCAGACCGACGTTCTGAGTGCGCAGGCCGCTGTCGTCCAGAACCTGCAACAAAAGTACGGTATTACGCTTTCCACCGCCAATTTTCTGACCACCGCATTCACTGTCGGTCAGTCAGGCGAGGACAGCGATCTCGAAGCGCTCCTCGCTCTTGGCGCAATCGACACCAACGGCGAACCGGACGCAGCCGCCGTCTCACTCATAGCTACGATGGGTGCCGCACATCCGATCGCGACGTCGCCAGGTACCGGCACAAACGGGACCGGCGGAACCGGAGTAGGCGGCACGGGGAGCACGGGCGGCATGATGTGAGACGACACCACACATGCTCAACCGACCGCCCTCGCGTAAGAGTCAGGTCAGCTCCATGGTGAAATCCCCCGCAGAATGGCTGGGGCTGGAATCGGGTGAACTCGTGCGAAACAGCGCGGTGAACTCCTCCGCAGGCAGAGGCCGTGAAAAAAGATAACCCTGCCCGGTCTGGCAGAACCATTCGCGAAGGAGCCTTGCCTGCTCACTCGTTTCGATCCCCTCGGCCGTGACGGACAGTCCAAGCGATTGCGCCATGGAAATCACGGCGCGAACGATCGCATCGTCTTCGGCACTCGTGCCAATGCCCTGAACAAAGGATCGGTCTATTTTCAGCACGTCCAGCGGCAGCCTGCGAAGATAACTGAGCGATGAATAGCCCGTACCGAAGTCATCGATTGCGATGGTGACGCCAAAGTCTTTCAGCTTCTGGAGCGTCTCGATACTCCTTTCGGTATCCCGCATGATCAGGCCCTCCGTGACCTCCAGTTTCAGCGAGGCTGCGCCGATGTGCGCTTTGGACAGCGCCGTAGCCACGTCGGCAACGAGGTTGGGATCATCGAACTGCCGAGGCGAGAGATTGACGCTAATCTGCAGCGGCGGTTCTGCCGGGAACTCCCGTTGCCAGCGGGCGACTTGCAAACAAGCCTCTTCCAGTACGTATCGTCCGAGCGGAATGATCAGGCCGCTCTCTTCCGCAATCGTGATGAACTCGGACGGCGGCAACAGACCTCGCGTGGGATGCTGCCACCGCACGAGCGCTTCCATTTCCCGGAACCCCGCCTCCTGAAGCTGCATGATGGGCTGGAAATACACGCGCAGATCGCGATGTTCGAGCGCGTAACGCAGGTCCGTTTCAATCTCCAGCTTCTTGACTGCTTCAGCGTGCATGTTCTCTTCGAAAACCACATAACGGCCCTTTCCACCGTTCTTGGCCCGATACATGGCAACGTCGGCGTCTCGCAACAATGTGTCAGCATCGCCGCGGCCGCGGCCAGCGCGCGCGAATGCCAGGCCGACGCTCGCGCTGATGATGTACTGCTTGTTGTCGAGATCGAACGGCTGACTGAATTGCGCAAGAATGTTGTCCGCGACCAGGGTTCCTTCGTTCGTCGCTTCGCTCCCCAGGTGTTCCAGCAGGATGACGAACTCGTCGCCACCCAGTCGCGCGACGGTGTCGGTCGGACGAACACATCCTTCAAGACGCTTGGCCGCTGCGATCAGCAACCGGTCTCCCACGTGATGGCCGAGACTGTCGTTCACCCGCTTGAAATTATCCAGGTCGATGAAGACGACGCCAATCATCGCATTGCGTTGACGCGCGCGCGCCTCGGCCTGGCTAATACGATCAAGCAGCAGAGCGCGGTTCGGTAGCGAGGTGAGCGTGTCGTAGAACGCCCGTCGCGCGAGTTGCTCTTCGAAGCTCTTTCTTTCGGTGGTGTCGCTCGCGGTCGCCACGATCGCACCGACGGCCGGTTCGTCGAGCAGATTCGTCAAGGTAAGCTGAATATAGCGCCACGCGTCACCCTCGCCTCGAGTACGGATCTCGATGGACTTCGTGGATCCAGCGATCGACGACACGGTCTCCAACAGGCCCTGCAGCGTGGGGCGGTCGATGGGATGAATCGGATCGAGCAGACTGGTGCCGACGAGCTGGCCCATGTTCTTCAAGGGGTCCGGTCTTCGCGTCGGCGCTTCGTAAAGCACAGTCCCGTTGACGTCGGAAACGAGTATCGCATCCGACGTGTTGGCGACTAGCGCCTGCAACCTCTGTTCGCTCGAGCGCAGCGCGTCCTGAGCCGCTGCATCCACGTTCTTGCGAATACGCCGCAACATCTGAAGGAACAGCAGCGCGAGCCCCACGCCGATCGCGAGTACCACGGGGGTCGATATCAGAACGATCCGTTGTACGGCAACGAGCCGTTCGAGTTGCTTCGTCGCATCGTCGCGGTGCTGTGCCGCAACCGCGAGAACCGTTTGCTCGATGTCGTCGAAGAGCGGATCGGCCGAATTCTCGTCGATCTCATTGGCTCTCGCGATATCGTGATCGTCGACGGCCTTGAACATCGACTTGGCGAACGATCGATACTTCGCGTGCTTCTCCAGCAGGCCGTGCAGCATCGCGCTGCTGTCAGGCTCAAGTGCCATTGCCTTCTTCAGCGCTGCGTCGAGTGCTTCACCGGCCTCGCGGTGCTCGTGCAGCACCTCCGGGCGCGGATCCTGGAAGTACTTGCGCTCGGCCGATTCCTCCCACGCAACGCTATAGCGAGCTTCCTCGAAAGCGTTATTCGCCTCGTTGGCGGCTTGCGCGGCGAATCCGGCACTCAAGCTTTCATACGCACCCCAGAAGGCCAGGAGCGGCACGCTCAACAGAACGAGGACAAGACCGAATATTGCCGTGCGCCGCGCAGGGGGCACGTTCGTCGACGCCTGCTCAACCCGGTCTTCTATTGCGTTGCGTCGCCACAGGTATCGACGCCTTTGAGTGCCCTTCTGTCTGGTCACGATTGCTCCGATGTGGAACAGCACGTCGACGAGGTGACCTGTTCGGGCAGGTTGGGCGGAAGGACACTGAAAGTGTCCGTCTGCCCGTAGACGACGTGCTCATCCGGAAGTCGTGATCCGAAGCATCGCCTGGTTCGTTCGTTGACTTCGAACCGAGTAAATGACGGACGACTCCGATCCCGGTCCGCGTTGTGTCGGACCACCGCTTATTAACGGCACGCCGTGGTTTTTTCTAAAGGTTTCGCGGTCGCTGAATGCAGCACGCCCGCCGGTCTCGAACTAGAACAGCGGATGCGCTTGCGGATACAGCGCGGTCCTGAGGGCAAGGCCACCGAGCACCACGAAGATGATCGCGGCCAGAATGTGGACCGCCTTTGTCGGCAGGCGATCGGCGAATTTGTGTCCCAGGTAGATGACGGGCACATTTGCCAGCATCATGCCGAGCGTCGTGCCCGCAACCACGCCGAAGAACTCGTGAAAACGCGCCGCCAGAGCGATTGTGACGATTTGGGTTTTGTCGCCCATCTCAGCGAGAAAGAATGTGAGCGCGGTTGTGCCGAACACGCCCATCGAATTTTTCGTCAACACCGCATCGGCGTCGTCCAGCTTGTCCGGAACGAGAATCCACACCGCCATTACGGCGAATGACGCAACAACCGCCCAGTTCAGAATGCCAGGACTCAGAACGCTCGCAAGCCACGCGCCGAGTGCGCCGGATGCACCATGATTGATGAGCGTGGCGACAAAAACACCAAGGATGATGGGAATGGGCTTGCGATACCGCGCTGCCAGAACCAGGGACAGAAGTTGAGTCTTGTCGCCGATTTCAGCAAGGCCGACCACACTGGTCGAAATGAGGAAGGATTGCATGGGGTTGTTGTATCCGGGCCGCGCAGAAAAAACGCGATGACGCGCATTCCGGCGACCCGGTTAGGTCGGAATGCGAGTCATCGGTCTTGCCAGGCATTTAGCTGCGCACGCCATAGCGGGTCTCTCGACTCGCCAAGTATGTTGACGTGCGCCCTCGAACATGGCGTTCGAGGCGGCTACTCCCCAATGAGCAGGCGCGATTTTATCGCGCCATGCGTTGCAGAAGCAAGTCACCACAATAACGCTTTCCGCAATCGAGCATCGCTGCGCACGCCTATTATTACGAATTCCTTTCGGCCATGATATGCTCACCCCTGTCTTTGGGGAGTAGCCGGCTTCTACCCAGAAGCGCCTGCGTCAACATACTCGGTCGCGCAGACCGTGGTGCAGGCAGCCCTTTGGTTGGCAAGACCATCGACACACCACGCGACCGGTCGGGCGCGATGGTGTGTCGCGGTTTTCCGCCCGACCTTGAGCCACTCCTCTTATGAATCCTGTCGCAACGCTATTCCTTGCTTTCGCCATGTCTACCGATGCCTTTGCAGCTGCAATCGGCAAAGGCGCCACGCTCAATCGTCCTCACTGGCGCGAAGCCATCAGGACAGGACTCATCTTCGGGGTCATCGAGGCACTGACGCCATTGATCGGATGGTTCCTCGGAAAAGCAGCAGCCCAATACGTCTCTGCGTGGGATCACTGGATCGCGTTTACGCTGCTGTTCGTTCTCGGCGCCCGCATGGTGTTCAACAGCTTTTCAGCGAAAGACGTCGACGAGACGAAACCCGCATCCCATTCGTTCTGGTTGCTGGCATTGACGGGTTTCGCCACGAGTATCGATGCGATGGCAGTCGGCGCGGGCCTCGCCTTTGTCGACGTCAACATTTATTCGACCGCAGCGGCGATTGGTCTTGCGACCATGGCGATGGTCACGATCGGCGTGATGCTCGGTCGTGTCATCGGCCACGTCGCGGGTAGGCGCGCTGAGATGGCGGGTGGCGTGGTGCTGATCGGGATCGGCGGGACCATACTTGCTGAGCACCTTAAGATCTTCGGATAAACGGCCATCACGTTCGGCTTGTTAATCATGTGATGGCCGTTACCGGTGGTTTTTCGAAAGGCAGCACAATCACCGGCCTGAACCACTATGCATCCTCAGTCCTTCGGCCGCACTGCAAGGCTACGCTCGGATTTGTGCACATCTCGGTAGCCAAGCATATTCACCAACTGCTGCTCCTTCTCTTCGTCGAATCCGCAGGTGTGGCGCCACTCCCTCGGGTTCTCGTAAGTCCCGAACAACATGTCCCACCATGGGATATCACCGTAGTTGTTCTTATGCCGGCCGCACCGGTGATGAATCCGGTGCATCTCGGGGCGCTGGAAGAAGAAGCCGACCCAGCGTGGAGTTTTGACGTTCGTGTGGTAGAAAAACTCTCCTACGGCTGTGCAAAAAGTATAGACCGCTGCCGCCTCGGTCGACAAACCGAGGACCGTGAAGACCAGCAGGCTGCCAATAATCGAGTTCACTACCATCTCGCCGGGATGCTTGTAAAACGACGTGATGACTTCGAGTCGCCGTGGGCTGTGATGTATCTGATGGAAAACGCGCCACAGCAGATCGTTTTCATGACGCCAGCGGTGCCACCAGTAGAAGACAAAGGTAGCAACGAAATAGGCGAGCAGACCGCCAGCAGCCGGCCGGAGATACCGTGACAAGCCCAGGATCGACCATGACGAGAGCCACCGCTCCCACGTCACGCCGGCAAGCATCACGACGCAAACCTGGATGGCGTTGATGAGTAACACCCGCAATGGCCAAGTACGCACACGCGGCAACGCCCACCCCGGCGCCGTGCGTTCAATGACAAAACAGAAAACGAATACGATAAGAGCGACGCCAAGCATTGGTGACCTCCATTCCGTTCGAATTATCTTTTCGATGCATCCGTCGCGACGCCGTCAAAGACGCAGCGCAACTGCAGGCTCTTTATCAGGCTTGCTGGGGTGACTGTTTCGCGCGCCCATGGAATGCGGCCGAAATACCAGATTTTCCAGAAGAGAAGTTCCGCGTCAGGTCGACGCGAATACAATGCCGCAAAAGTTTCGATATCACCGAGGCGGGCTCCAGTCGCTTCCTCGAGTACTTCGCGAACGTATCGCGAACAGAATTGACGACGGGAATGAAGGTTGAATCCCGTGTCATAGAGGATCCCCGTTCGTCGCGCGGCAGCTGCACGGACCCGTTGCTCTTCGGTCAATGTCAGAGGCTTCGTGAGCCGAACCACGGCAACCCGGCCGCGATCCGAACGAGCGACAAATCGCGCGAGAGTCGTAAAACGGGATATCGGAAACGTACTTTCACCTATAAGCGGTTGCCCATCAGCGGTGCCCACAACGACGCCGACATGATTGATCCACGATCCGGTTGCGGCGGAAACTTCCCGGAACGGCTTCGCCGAAACATGAATGCCGACGATGTCTCCAACACGTAGCGTTACGCCAAGCGAGACGACCGTTTCGATGAATTGCCCAGACGCGCCTAAGGTCCCGGCCACGGATAGCTTGCTCATTTGAATGGGCAGACTTGTTCGGATGTGCATGACTAGCCCCTCGCGGTTCGAATGACAGGAACTATGCACATGGGTATCAACTTCTGCTGATATTCTGCTCAACGTCTCCTAGAATGTACTTCTGAGTATTAATTTTCGATACCAAACAATGACTGAAATAGCCCAACTCATTGCGACCATCAAGCGGGAACTCAAGGCCCAAGGGTTGACCTACCGCGACGTAGCGCGTGCGTTGGCACTTTCGGAACCAAGCGTGAAACGCCTGTTTTCGAGCGAAAGATTCACCGTGGAGCGACTGGTACAGATCAGCCAGTTCCTCGGATTCACTCTGGCCGAACTTTTGCAGGAAGCATCGTCTTCGGTTCCTCAGCTATCCACGCTGACGGAGCATCAGGAGACACAGCTCGTATCGAACAGCAAGTTGTTGCTGGTGGCTGTCTGCGCGTTTAACCATTGGTCAGCTGCGGACATCGTCGCGACCTATCAGATGAGCAAGGCGGAATGCTTAAAGCGGTTGTTGGTACTCGATCGTATGGGTGTCATCGCGCTACTCCCAGGGGACCGGATTCGACTCCGTATTGCGCGAGATTTTGACTGGCTGCCAAACGGGCCGATTCGCCAATTCTTCCGGCGGGAAGGTCTTAGCGATTTTTTGGCCGGGCGCTTCGACCAACCGAATGAAACGCTGGAGTTCACTCACGGCATGCTGACAGAAGCTGCGTTCTCGCAGCTCCAGCTTGAGCTAAGGCGGCTGCGTGGCAGGTTCGCCGCCTTGCATAAGGAATCTGCAGCCGCGCCTTTGAACCAGAGACGCGGAACCGGCTTGTTATTGGCTAGCCAGGAATGGGAGCCAACCGTATTCCAGCAGTTCCGACGACCACCTGCGGCCTAAAAAATCAACGGCGCCCAGCGCCAGCTCAAGCAGCGACTTTCCGTTCCGCTCCAAGTGGCAGTTCGGGCATATCACGATCCGACTGCGGCACGGAGCCAGGCCGGCGATGCACGTCATGCGTCACGAAACCCTGTTCGCGGCTCGGCACATCGAACCACTCACGATGCGCAAACGAATCGCGAATGTCTTCGAGACCGCTTTCCCAATGCTCGTGCATCGTGTCGACGCTGAACTCGTAGTCCTTGTAATGCCCTTCATATGGCTTGTTCTTATAGATGAGATGCACCACATTGATCGCGCTCCCATCGGCCGCTTCTTCAGCGAGACGGAATAGCGGATCGGTCCTGCGCAGATCGGACGGAACATGCGCGAGCAGCTCCTTCACGAACCGCGCATGCTTCTGACGATCTGCCAGCATGCTGGTAATCGCCCGCGTACGGCTGGAGTACTGAATGTCTTTGGCGCGCTCGGACACGTCGAGAAAATCTCCGGGCGCATTACCTCTCGCGCTCCACAGATCTACCTGAAAAACCAGCGTATCTTTGTGGTCCGCGTCGCGAAGCACCTCGGTGAGCGGTGTGTTGGAAACCAGGCCGCCGTCCCAGTAGTACTCGCCGTCGATCTCCACCGCCGGAAAACCTGGCGGCAACGCTCCTGACGCCATGAAATGCTCCGGTTCCAGACGCATTTTCGTGTTGTCGAAGTACACCAGGTTGCCGGTCCGCACGTTCACCGCACCCACTGAAACGCGGATATCGCCATCGTTGATACGATCGAAATCGGCGAACTTCAACAACGTTTCCTTCAGAGCGGCCGTGTCGTAGTAGCTGACCAAGTTGGGGTTTTGCTTGCCGAAACCTGCCATTGGCAACGGGCTGCGCGGCGAGAAAAACCCCGGCTGCCCCTCTGTCAATGCTCGCCCGGCTGCCCACAAACTTGCCCACTTG
Source organism: Paraburkholderia sediminicola (assembly GCF_902859805.1). Lineage (GTDB taxonomy): Bacteria > Pseudomonadota > Gammaproteobacteria > Burkholderiales > Burkholderiaceae > Paraburkholderia > Paraburkholderia sediminicola. Next base: position 1,303,091 of record NZ_CADIKC010000001.1, read on the forward strand.
CGCGACAGGTCCTGCGCGCCGAACCCAGGCGGCATCCACGCACCCAGACCACCGACCCAGTCGAGTGGATGACAGATCGAATTCCAGAAACCTCGCAACGCTTCCACACGGTTCTCCGGCGCATTGCCGGCGATGATGGCCGTGTTGAGCGCACCGATCGAGACGCCGGCGATCCAGTTCGGTTGCACACCGGCCTCGGCCAGACCTTCGTAGACGCCGGCCTGATAAGACCCGAGCGCGCCGCCGCCTTGAAGCACCAGGGCGATCTCGTCGTAGCGCGGCAGCGCAAACACATCCGGCTGCCCGTTGATTTTTTTTGTGCTGCTGCGCATACGTTACCCCTTATTGCATTGACCAGCCGTGGCTCACGATCACCGACTGCCCGGTGAGCGCAGACGATTCGAAGCCTGCAAGGAACGCAACCGTATTGGCGACGTCCTCGACCGTGGTGAATTCACCGTCGACGGTTTCCTTGAGCATCACGTTCTTCACCACTTCGGCTTCGGAGATACCGAGCGCCTTGGCTTGCTCGGGAATCTGCTTGTCGACGAGCGGGGTGCGCACAAAGCCCGGACACACGACATTCGCTCGAACGCCGCGCGGGCCGCCTTCCTTCGCAACCACCCGAGCCAGTCCCAGCAAGCCATGCTTGGCAGTCACGTAGGCGGACTTCAGCTTCGACGCCTCATGCGAATGCACCGAACCCATGTAGACGATCGAGCCGCCCTTGCCGCCCGCGTACATGTGCTTGATTGCCGCCTTAGTGGTGAGGAAGGCGCCGTCCAGATGGATCGCCAGCATTTTCTTCCAGTCGGAGAACGCATACTCCTCGATTGGAGCGACGATCTGGATACCCGCATTCGACACGAGCACATCAATACTGCCGAGCTCCTGCACCGCGCGTTCGATGCCGGCATTAACCGCTTCTTCATTCGTCACATCCATTGCAACCGCCAGCGCCTTCCCGCCCGCGGCGACGATGCTGCTAGCCACCTTTTGCGCGTTCTCGAGATTCAGATCGGCAATCACTACTGCAGCACCGAGGCTAGCGAGTTTGCGTGCGCACTGCTCACCAATACCGCTTGCTGCGCCCGTCACAAGCGCGACTTTATTGTTCAACGACATGTTGCGTTCCTTATCGGTTCACGGACCGTTATTGATTGACTGCGAGCTTCACGCTCTCCGTTGTGGCGAGATAATCGAGCGCAACTTCGCCGATATCCAGTGTGAGATTGGCGATCACATGCCGTGCGCCGACCACCCGCTTCACCGGCAGATCGGCCACGGGCGCCAACGCGTGCGGATGCAGTTCGAGCGCAGCGGGACCGGACCACGCGCCCAGTACGCTCACATCGCGCAGATAGAAACGCACGAGCTCGCACACGCGCGCCGAACCGTCAACGTGCGGGATCACCTTCAGCAGGTAATTCGGCGTGTCCGCAAGCTTCTTGCGCTCAACCTCGATGTCGAGCGGCACATGCTTGAAGCCCATCGTGCCGGTTGCGATACGTTGTGTGCCGTAGTCGAGTGTGCCGAGCAGCGTGTCGTTGCCATCGACGCTCAAGGTCGGCCTGGCCAGCTTCTTCGGAAAGCCCCAGATCTCGCGGCCGCCTGCAATCGGGCCTTCATCATCGAGGTACATCGAATGGGTGTAGTTGCCGAGGCGCCCTTGCTGGTCGCGCACCGAGATGACCTGACCGCTTTCGGTGTAGTCACCGAAGCCCGACGAATCAGGCATGCGAATGAATTCGTAATGTACGAGATCGTTTTCCGGATGCAACGGCTCCGGCACGATGGCGCGCAGCGCATCGAAATCGGTCTCATACGAAATGATGAAGTATTCCCGATTGATGAAGCGGTACGGCGGCCGGGGGTAGGCCGGATTGTGAACGGGCATCGCAAAGGCGTCTTTGCGGATCGAAGCGAGGTTCATGAGGCTCCTTTATGACTGGCACATGCAGCACCGGTGCAATGGTAGAGGCAAACCTCACGCGATAGGAGCCGCCATTTGTCAATAGACCGTTAACCACACCGCAACACTGCCGCTGGAACTTTGGCCGTGTCATGCAACCCAGTGCAGGTTTAAACCCGCCAGAAGGGCGTGAAACACACGAGTCCCAAAAAAGATCGAGGGGGGGCCTGATCCGTAGCACCAGGCCCCCAGCTCATATGGATATCAGTGAGAAGCGGAGAACGCGTCGAGCGCCGCGGCCGGAGATAGCGCGAACGATGCCCGCATATCTCGAGCCTCATCCACCGGCGAGCGTCCGAAGAAACGCTTGAATTCGCGACTGAATTGCGAGGGACTCTCGTAACCGACACGTGCCGATGCAGAGGCTGCCGTCAAACCGTCGCGAATCATCAGCAGCCGCGCCTGATGCAAACGCGTCGACTTGATGTATTGGATCGGCGAGGTCAACGTGACGGTTCTGAAGTTGACATGAAACGCGGGAACACTCATCCCCGCCTCTTCGGCGAGACGACTGACATCCAACGGCTGCGCATAGTCAGAGTGAATTCGCCGCAGTGCTTTCGCCACCCTGCCGAAGCGCCCCTGATGCGCGAGCGCGGCCCTCATCGCTGCGCCTCGTTCTCCGATCAATACCCGATAGCAGATTTCCCGCACGATTGCGGGCCCCAGTACCTCCGCGTCCAGCGGTGACGTCAGCGCTTGCAGCAAGCGCAAGGCCGCTTCGGCGAGGTCTCCCTCGAGCGGCGTCGATACGATCCCTAGCGGCGTGCCTTGCTGGTGGTTTCCGCCGCGATCGATCGCCAGTATCAGATCCGTCAACTCGATCAGATCGAGGCGCAACGTCACAGCCAGCATCGGCTCTGACTCGCTCGCTTCGGTTTCCGTTGAGAACGGCAGCGGCACGGACAAGATCAGATAGTGCTGGGCGTCGTAGACATACACCTCCTCGCCCAGAAACCCCAGCTTGCGCCCCTGGCACACGATCACAATGCTGGGCTCGTACAGCACCGGCGTGCGGCCCAGCGGCCTGTTCGAGCGCATGAACCGCACGCCCTCCAGAGCGGACTGGGTGTACCCCTCATTCGGAGCCAGACGCTCAAGCAGGCTCACCATCCTTGCGGAAACCGGGTTATCGGCAACTGTCACGAAGGCCTCTCTTTCGCCAGATCGGGTGAAGAAATTCTACTTGATCGGATCGGCGGCCCGCATCCACTTCAATAGGAATAGGCAATTCCGCGATTGTCGCGTGTATTCGCGTGCAGGTGCTCGACTCATAAGATGGGTCATCGGTTGCACGGTGCAGCCGAAGCGCCCGGGAGACCGCGCCGCGATTGCCTTGCCGCCTCGTGCGCAGACTTCGTAGCCTCTCCCTCAGACAAACCTGCACAGATTATCGGCACGGAGAACGCAACATGACAACGCAAACCAATCAACCCAAAGTCATCCTCATCACTGGGGCAAGCAGCGGTATCGGCGAAGCAACGGTCCGGCTGCTCGCCGCTCAAGGTCACCAGCTCGTGATCGGCGCGCGGCGCACAGAACGACTCGCGGCGCTGGCCGACGAAATCCAGACAAGCGGCGGCTCGATTCGTTACAAGGCACTCGACGTCACGTCCGCCGACGACGTCAACGCTTTCGCCCAGTCCGCGCTGGACGCCTTCGGCCGCATCGACGTGATCGTCAACAACGCCGGCGTGATGCCTTTGTCGCCCTTGAGCGCGACAAAGGTGGACGAATGGAATCGCATGATCGACGTGAATATTCGCGGCGTGCTGCACGGCATCGCTGCGGTCCTGCCGACCATGGAGCGCCAGGGGTTTGGCCAGGTCATCAATATCTCCTCGATCGGTGGCCTCTCTGTCTCACCGACGGCCGCCGTGTATTGTGCCACCAAGTTCGCCGTGCGCGCCATCTCGGACGGTCTGCGGCAGGAAACCGACAAGATTCGCGTGACCGTGATCTGCCCGGGCGTCGTGGAGTCGGAGTTAGCCGATTCGATTTCCGACGACACCGCGCGAGCAGCGATGCGTGACTTCCGCCGCGTTGCGCTGACGTCGGACGCCATTGCTCGCTCGATCGCCTACGCAATCGAGCAGCCGGCGGACGTGGATGTCAGCGAAATCGTCGTGCGCCCGACGGCGAGCCCTTTCTAACAAGCCTCACCTCTTTGGAGCAATTCACTATGACTTCACAAGCATCCACCCACCAACCGTTCGCCGGCAAGGTTGCCATCGTCACCGGTGCGGCAAGCGGCATCGGACTCGCCACCACCGAGCTGTTGCACGCGCAAGGCGCGAGCGTGATCGCAGTCGGACGCGGCAGCAACGTCGAAGCGTTGGCCCGACCCGGAATCATTCCACTTATCGCCGACGTCGCGCATGAGGAAAGCGCGGTGCGCGCCGTGGCCACTGCGATGCAACACTTCGGCAAGCTGGACATTCTGGTCAACAACGCCGCGATCATCATTAACAAGCCGGTCGTGGAGATGACGCTCGACGACTGGAACGGCATTCAGGCGGTCAACTCCACCGGCGCATTCCTGTTTTCGCGCGAAGCCATGCGCGCGATGATGCCGGCGAAAACCGGCGCAATTGTCAACGTGGGTTCGTACGCATGCTATCAGGCGTTTCCGCTGATCGCCGCGTATGCGGCGTCGAAAGGCGCGCTCGCTCAGTTGACGCGCGCCATGTCGCTCGAGGCGATCGATCACGGCATTCGTGTCAATGCGGTGGGATCCGGCGATGCCGTGACGAACATCACGAATCATCTTCACGAGGACGGCCCGGCCTTCCTCGCCGAGCACGGTAAGAACGCGCCGATCAAACGTGCTGCCGATCCGCGAGAAATTGCTGAAGTGATCGCCTTTCTGGCCTCCGAGAAAGCGAGCTATATCGTCGGCGCAGTTGTGATGGCTGACGGTGGAATGAGCGTGGCGCTCAAGTAAGACGTTGATCACATTTTTTTGAAACGTCGCTGCAACTTAATTCTGTACTCCATATCTCTCAAGGAAATTATCATGAACAAGTCTGCGAAAATCTGGTTTGTCACTGGCGCATCGAAAGGCGTCGGCCAACGACTCGTGCGGCAACTCCTCGCGCGCGGAGATTACGTCGCCGCGACCTCGCGAACCGTGGCATCGCTGACGGAAGCGATTGGTCCCGCCGCGGAGCGGTTTCTTCCTCTGCAAGTGGATCTGACCAACGACCAGAGCGTGCACTCCGCCATCGAGCAAACCGTCAAGACGTTCGGCAAGATCGATGTGATCGTCAATAACGCCGGCTACGCACAACAGGGCACCGTTGAGGCCCTTTCGGACGAGGAGCTTCGGCAAAACTTCGAAGTCAACCTGTTCGCACCGCTGATGGTATTGCGGCACGCGCTCCCGCATCTACGGGAGCAACGCGGCGGGCATGTTATCAACATCGCTTCGATCGTCGGTTATCAGGGCGGCTACGCCGGTTGGGGTAGCTATGTAGCGAGCAAGTTCGCGCTCGCGGGCCTGACCGAGTCGCTCGCGGCTGAGGTGGCCGAGTTCGGCATCAAGGCGACAGTGGTCTACCCCGGGCCGGTGCGCACGGAGTTTTTGTCGAGCGGCGCGCTGGCGGTGGCCAAACGACAGATCGATGAATACACCGAAGCCAAGGCATCGCTCGATCTGCACCTGGGCACGCTGCACGGTCATCAGGCCGGCGATCCGGACAAGCTGGCCATGTTGATCATGCAGACTGTTGATGTCGCCGAACCGCCGTTGCACCTGTTCGCTGGCAAGATTGCCAACGAACTGGCAGCGCAGAAAGCCGCGGCGGTCCAGCGCGATCTTGATGCGTGGAAGGGCTCATCCGAAGCGACGGATTTTGTTGATTAACTTCAAAGACAGGCAGCGTCCAGCGATGGGCGCTGCTGGCTCGAATCTATACTGTTGAATGAATCAGGAGTCGAAGGATTTAGTGGAGATTTGTAATGCCTAAGGGACACTATAGAAGCGATGCATCGGAAGCAATTCATAGCGCAGCTTCCGGTCTGCATCGCGCAAAGGTCATCGACAAAAAGACGATGCGTGAGTATGACGATCTGTGCATCGAAAAGGCACCGGAGTTCAATGCGAAAGAAATCGCTCGCATCCGGAAAGGCGTGAACGTCAGTCAAGGTGTGTTTGCCTTGTACCTCAACACAACCGCGTCAACCATTCGTCAATGGGAACAGGGCGATAAGAAGCCCAGCGGGATTGCAGCTCGTATGCTCCAGCTCGTACAAAAGAACGGTCTCGAGATCTTCGGTTAAATCACTTCTTCCCCTCCGACCGCCCTCCACCCAGCGCCTCAAGCAGCGGCCGCAGCGCATCCAGTTCCACACCAAACCCACTCCAGTCCCCCGCCTTCAATCGCTCGATCGCACGGTCATAGTGTGCAAGCGCCTCACGGGCACGCGCATCCGCCGTACCCTGAGGCTGCGCTCCAAGCGGCGCACTTTCCTTGAAAAGCGCCGCCAACGCTTCGCCCAACGTTTCCCTCATCACCACCCGATCCCCATACGCAGCGATCACCCGCTTCAACTCAGGTAACTGCCCCGACTCCGCACGCAGGTACAGCGGCGAGATGTAGAGAATCGAGTTCTCAATCGGCACGACGAGAAGATGGCCGCGAATAACACGCGAGCCCATCTGGTTCCACAGCGAAATCTGCTGCGAAATCTCGGTGTTCTGCTGGATGCGCGCCTCGATCTGGAACGGCCCATAGACGAGCTTATCCTTCGGAAACGAGTAGACGACAAGCTTGCCGTAGTTAGGCGGATCACAACGCGCGGCGAGCCACGCGATCATATTGTCGCGCTGACTGGGCACCATCGGCAGCATCAGGACGAACTCTTCGCGCGGTTCATCGGGCAGCCGCATGATCATGTAATAAGGCGTCATCGGTGTGCCGGGACTATTCCCGCCATCAATGCCGATCAATTCCCGCGGGAACTGCCACAGATCCTCGCGATTGTAGAAAACCTCCGGCGCATCCATGTGATAGGCCCGATAAAGCTGCGCCTGGATCTGGAACAGCTCTTCCGGGTAGCGAATATGTTGCTGCAAATCTTGCGGCATCGCGGCTAGTGGCTTGAACAGTCCCGGAAAAATGCGCTGATAAGTCCGCAAGATCGGATCGTTGGGATCGCTGACATAGAAATCGACCGTACCGTTATATGCGTCGACCACAACCTTGACTGCGTTGCGGATGTAATTGGCGCCATCGTCGAAGCCCGGCTGTGCGTAGGGGAACCAGCTGCTCGTCGTATACGCGTCCTGCATCCAGAAAAGGCGCCCGTTGCTTGTGACGAGGTAGGGATCGTGATCGAGCCTGAGGAACGGGGCAATCGTGCGCACGCGATCCTGAATGTTACGGTGCAGCAGAATGCGGCTACCGCTCGTGATGTAGTCGGTTAGCAGGATGTTCGGATCGTTGAACTGCCAGGCGAAGAGACTACGGCGCGCCGTGCTGCCGATGCCAATACCATCGCTCCCGCTATAAGCGGTGTAGACGTTGTCCTTGCCCTTGGGGTAGTCGAATTCGGGAACGCTGCCTTTTACGATGACATAGCCCTCACCTCCTTCCCCGAAATACAGACGCGGCTCGCGAACGGCAGGGCCGCCGTGCGCAACGGGCGGAATATCCTGCAGATAGAAGGACGGCAAACCTTCCGCCGATTTTTCGGTGACGGGCGACATCACCACGCCATTGCCATGCGTGAACAGAAGGTGCAGGTTCACCCAGGTTTGAGCGTTCGCGGGGAGCATCGAAGGCTCCAGTTCGCGCGCCGACAGCATCACCTGCCGATATCCGGCGTCGAGTCGATAGCGATCGATGTCGACGGAGAAAAATTTGTAGTACGTCCTGATCTCTTGCAACTGCGCGTAGGTATCCATCAGCGGCTGCACATCCCATAGGCGGATGTTGTCGATGGTCGCGCGGTTGGCCTCGAGCGAGGCGAGATTCAGTTCCTGCTCGGCCGGGAACGGCTTTACCGCGATCTGGTTGAGGCCGTAGGCCATTCGCGTCAGCGCGATATTGTGTTTGATATAGGGCATCTCCAGTTGCAGTTCGCTCGGCTTGACATAGAGGCGCTGGAACAGCGCCGGATAGATCAAGGCGAACACGAACGAGGTGCCGAACACCAGCAACGCAGCGCCGATAGGAATTCGATAGTCCTGCCGACGCATATTGACCCAGCACGCGACGGCTGCAATAACAGCAAGACCAACGAGCACCCACAAGACCGGCAGCTCGACGTGGATGTCGGTATAACCGGCGCCGACCACGACACCGTTATCGCCGTAGAGCAACAAAAAGCGGTCGAGTGTGTAAGACCAGGCCTTCAGGAGAAAGAACGCACCGAGCAGCGCTGAACCATGAGCGGTGGCGGCAGCAGAGAGCACGCGCGGCGCCTGCTCGAACGTGATGTCGCCGCGAATCCCATACACCGCGGCTGCAACGAGCGCACTGCAGAAGATCAGCTGCAGCAACCAGTTCTTGAACGCAAGATAGGCGGGCAGTGAGAACAGATAGAAGCTGATGTCTTGCCCAAAAACAGGATCGCGGTCGCCATAGGGCACCTGATGCAGGAAGCGCAGCACCAGATCCCAGTTGGAGATTTCGCCGCCAGCAATGATCAGTGCAAGGACAATCGCGCTGCCGGCAATGCTGGCGCGCCAGGGAATACGTGGTGCAAGCTGGTCCGCTAGTTCAGAGATGAACTCAGGCGTACCTGACAAACGGGCCGTTTCGACTTGCCAGCTACCGGGCCGCCGCGCATAACGATGCGCAAGAAACCCCGACGCAGCTATCACGCTCGCCGACACTGCGAACACCGCGACAAAGAGGAGCGCCTTGGCGGAGACAGTCGTCCAGAAAACGTCGACGTAACCGATTGAAGCAAACCACAACCAGTCGACCACAACGCCAGTGAGGCGCCCTGCGACGATCAAGGCGCCCACAACAACCGCAACCATGATTGCGATGCGTCTGACGTTCATGCCGGAGCTTGGTTGCCAATGCATCGCCCCTCCTTTGCCGGGACGCCACGTGTGGCTGACTGCGATCAGGTCTGCCTAAACCGCTACTTTGCTGCGAACCTGGTTGACCGGTTTGAAGCGGGCGCGCAGCCAATGAATGATTAGGGTCACATAACTGATTGTAGTCCGGTGAAGCAACGAGCGCCCAAAGCGCAACGTCAGAAGCGCTCGATCATGCCGAACTGCACACCCCGCACAGAAGCCCCAGGCCACGACGGTGTGAGGCCCGTCACATTTACCCCGCGCAACGTGAACTCACCCTGCCCGCGATTGCGCAACCAGCCGGCGCTCGCATAAAGCAAAGCGCGCTTGGAGAGGTCGTACTCGCATGCCGCGCTGAACTGATCGGCGTTGTCGTCACCACCCGAGCGGTCACGCAGATAGGTGTAGCCGAGCGAGGCACGAAAGCGCGAATTCACCGCATAGCGCGCGGAGACGGATACACCGTCGTCGTGATATCGCGGCGTACCGCCATCGCCGTTGAAGAACGATAGGAAGCCCGTGACCGGTCCAAAAACATACGAGACACCACCGAGGTTTGCGCGCAGCGCGCCATCGCCATGCGTCTGTTGATGCGCGTACGAAATGCGGAACGGTCCCTCGCGCCATGCGAAGGTTTCGATGTGACCGGCGAGCCCGTTGCCATCATTGCTGGCGTCGCCGTCGCGCAGCGCTGCCATGATGGTCGTGGAGAAACCGTGGAATTCGGGCGAGAGATAGGTGATCGCATTGCTCTCGTAGGGTGTGATCTTGGAGAGATTGTCGAGACCGGAAGCGATCGTGCCTGCGTCGAAAGCATCGAGGCCGCCTTTGAACGGGATATAGATAGGCGAGTACTGGCGGCCGACACGCACGGTGCCGTAAAGCGTATCCAATCCGATCCACGCCTGGCGGTTGAATATTGTGTTCGCGACGGCAAAGGTGCCGTCAGCGGAACCGAAGCCGTTCTCCAGAGTGAACAGAATCTTGACGCCATCGCCGATGTCCTCGACGCCGCGCAGGCCGACGCGCGATCCCCGATACGCACCGGAATCCATACGAGCAACATAGCCCGCGCCCGGATTGGTGACCTCAATGCTCGTATCGAGTGCGCCGTAGAGCGTGACCGAACTTTGCGCATGCGCAAGCGTGGCGTGCAACGCGATCGAGGCCAGCACGACGCAGGCTCGCGGCGCAAAGCGTGAATAGTTCATTCGACAATATAGAAAGCGGCGCATTCAATGCGCCGCGTAAGGGACAAGAAAAACCGCATGCGCGGCGCGTGCCGCTTACTGCGGCGGCAATGCGTAGGCAATCACATAATCACCGAGCTTTGTACCGAACGAGCCATGTCCGCCCGCCGCGATCACGACATACTGACGGCCGTTGATCGAATAGCTCATCGGTGTGGCCTGACCGCCTGCAGGCAGGCGGGCCTCCCAAACCTGCTCGCCGTTGTTCACGTTAAACGCACGGATGTAGTTGTCCGCCGTCGCGCCGATGAACGCGACACCGCCCGCAGTGACGATCGGACCGCCCAGCATCGGCATGCCCATTTTGAACGGCAGAGGAATCGGCGAACTGTCGCGCACAGTGCCGATGCGCTTCTTCCACACAATCTCATTGGTTTTGAGATCGATCGCCGAGATATAGCCCCATGCCGGTTGCTTGCACGGCAAGCCAAGCGGCGAGAGGAACGGATTGATCGTCACGCCGTACGGCACACCGTACTGCGGCTGGATGCCCGACTCCGTGCCGCTGCCCTTGGCGCCCGGCTCCGGTTCCAGCGGGTTGCCCGGGCCACGCGGAATCAGGCGCGAGACGAACGGCAAGCCGATCGGGTTCGCGACGGCAATCTGGCGGTCAGTGTCGACGGCAAGACCGCCCCACTCGAACACACCCAGATTGCCCGGGAACACGAGCGTGCCCTGTAGCGACGGCGGCGTGAAGGTGCCCTCGTACCGCAGTTGGTGGAACATCACGCGACATACAAGCTGGTCGAACATCGTCGCGCCCCACATGTCGGCGTCAGTGAGGTTCTTCGACGGACGATACGTGAGCTGTGAGAACGGCTGTGTCGGCGCAACATGGTCGCCGGGGGCTGCGCCCTGCGGCACGGGCATTTCGGGCGCAGGCACGACCAGCGCGCCGGTGCGGCGGTCGAGCACGAACAGGTTGCCGGTCTTGGCCGGCGCGTACACGACCGGCACGGTCTTGCCATCCTTGTCGGTGATGTCGGCGATCGTGGGCTGCGACGGCTGATCCATGTCCCACAGATCGTGGTGCACGCTCTGGTAGAACCAGGCGAGCTTGCCGGTCGAGGCGTTGAGTGCGAGCAGCCCGGTGGCGTATTGCTCCAGCTCCGGCGTGCGGTCGCCGCCCCAGATATCCGGCGTCTTCACACCCATCGGCAGATAGACGATGTCGAGCTTCGCGTCGTAGGCGGCGGGCGCCCACGAGTTAGGCGAATTCCATGTGTAGTGTTCGCCTGGGCCGGGAATGTGATTCGGATCTTTCGCGCCCGGATCGAACGCCCAAAGCAATTCGCCCGTGCGCACGTCGTAGCCGCGGATGACACCCGACGGCTCGCGGTTCGAGAAGTTGTCCTCCACTGCGCCTGCCACGATGATCACCTTGCTGGTGATGATCGACGGCGAGGTGGGTTCGTACATGCCCGGCGTTGTGACAGGCTGGGCGTGTTGAAGATCGAGGTCGCCGTTGTTGCCGAAGCCCGCGCAACGTTGGCCCGTCAGTGCGTCGAGGGCGTAGAGGTGGCCGTCGTTGACCGGCAGGTAGATGCGGCGCGTACAGGCGGCAGTAGCGGCCCCAGAGGCGTCTGCGACTGCAGCGCCCGAGGCAGGCGTTGCAGCAGCACCTGAGGCGTCAGCGGTTGCTGCCGCATCGCTCGCCGGCGCCGCGGCGGGCGCGGCGGGTGCGGCCGCCGTGGCACTGGCCGACAGATCGACATACGACACGCCACGGCAAGTCACGTGCTGGAACGACGGATCGTTCTTCAGCCGCGGATCGAACTTCCACTTGAGCGTGCCCGTTTTCGCGTCGAGCGCGAACAGAATCTGATGCGGCGAGCATAGGTAAAGCAGGTCGCCGATCTTGATCGGCGTGACTTCGTTGGTAATCTCGACAGGATCGTCGGGCCCCTTCATGTCGCCGGTACGGAAGGTCCAGGCCACCTGGAGATTCTTCGCATTGTCAGGCGTGATCTGCTGCAATGGCGAGTAGCGCGTGCCTTCCTGAGTGCGCCCATAGGCGGGCCAGTCGGAGGGGTCGATCCCGGTGCTGGCGACGCTCGCGGGCGCGGAAGCGTTCAGTGTGCCGTTGACCTGTTGAGGATCGTTGAAGTTGGCGTACACGAGTATGCCCGCCCATGCGACGAGCGCAACCACGAGCGACGCAACACCCAGCTTGCGCTCACCCTCCAGCCGCCAGCTCACGAGCAGCAGCAACCAGACACCGAAGATGACGAGTACACCGGAGCGCGGTGCGAGTGCCCAGAAGTCCGGTCCCGACTCGTAGAGTGCCCAGATCGCCGTTCCGATCAGCACGAGTGCATAAAGCAGGAGCACGGCGGGACTGCGTCGCCAAAGCAGCCAGGCCACGCCCAACAGCACGACGCCTGTGATGACGTAGTACGCCGAGCCGCCGACCGCCAGCAGCCATACGCCGCCGATCAACAGATAGAGCGCGCTCAGCACCGTAAAGAGCAAAGTGATGACGCCGATCACGCCCCGCGAATTCGATTGACTGGTCATGATGAGATCTACCCTCTTGAGTGGATACCGCCTGCCAGTGGTACCGACATCGAATTCACATGCCGGCGCACGGTGAAAAGCATATCAGAACGCTAATTACACATATTAGGAGACTTTAGCGAGCATCTGAAATGACATATTCGTTGTAGAGCCGGCTACTGCGCTTCGTGCCGCCCGATCAGATGCGCCGCCAGCTGGATGGCATAAACGGCAGAACCCGTTACCACACCCGTTATCAACACGCCGAGCAGTCCAAGCAAAACCGCGAGGATGAGGCCCGGCGTGGTGGTTGGCACCACGTCGCCGTAGCCGATGGTCAGCGCCGTGACCGCGCAAAAATAGAAAGTGTGGCCTAGCGATGCGTGCGTGCGCGTGGCTACATCCACGGCCCCGCCAAAGTAATACATGGCGATCGACAACACGAGGAAAAGTATCAGCAGCATCACCAGAATGGCGCGCAGATGCCAGAGAACCTTGGCAAACTCGGCAATGGCCCGTTGCGGCTGGATTCGAGTGCGAGCAGCGTTTTCGGCGGCATTGGCCATGTCATGCACCTCATGAGATACACGCCGCTTTGCGCGACACGGCACCCGCTGCTTGCACTCGAAATAACGCGTGATGACGCGCGGCTTAGACCAGCGTCAGCTTGACGTCGATGTTGTTGCGTGTGGCGTTCGAATAAGGACAGACGACGTGTGCCTTGGCGATCAGCGCTTCCGCCTCTGCGCGGTCCATGCCCGGCAGCGAGATTTTCAGTTCGACTTCAATGCCGAAGCCATTGGGGATCTGACCGATGCCGACATTGCCGTCAATGGCGACGTCTTTTGGCAACGCAATCTTGTCGCGCGCGCTAACGAACTTCATTGCCCCGATGAAGCATGCACTATATCCCGCCGCGAAGAGTTGCTCGGGGTTCGTTCCGTCGCCGCCTCCGCCGCCGAGCTCCTTCGGCGTGGTCAGCTTGAGATCGAGGTTGCTGTCAGGAATCGTCGCGCGTCCGTCGCGACCGCCGGTGACGTGTGCGTGAGCACGATACAAGACTTGTTCAATCGACATTCAAGACTCCTTTGTGTGCCAGGATGATCGACGCCTTACGCCGCCCTTTCTGTTCACGTTCCGCGACATAAGGTCTCGAGAAGTTGATGCCAAAGCTAACACGCATAGTAGTCGGGTCGACTCAGACCGGCAACCGGGACGGAGGTGCTTTCTCCTACTTTAAGCGCTCTATTGGTGGATTGATATGACATATTCCAGGTAGGCGCGAGGGTATGCGGGTGGGGCTGTGCCGTGTGGTTCGGGTTGCCGACGGCATGGGTTATGTGACAGCACTGAGACGGCCGATGGCCGTCTCAGTGCGGGTGGTTTCCGAACGATTATTCTTCGGCTGTGCCGCGTAGCCAGTGGATGGCCCTTCTTGATCGTCTAGTGTTGCGCGACGACCGGTTGCTGGGTTGCGTCGGCTTTTAATGTTGCGGCAGTTTTCTCCGCTGGGGTTTGGCGCTGTTCCATGTTTGCGGTGGCTGTCGGTTCGCTTGCTCGTTGCGCCACTTCTTCTGCAAGCAGATCCGCTGCGTGGCGTGCCGTGATGCGGCTTTGCGGAACACCCTTGGCATCGAGCGCAATCACCTTGTACAACTCGCGGTCGCATTCGAGTTCCTGCTGATATTGCTCAGCCGTGTCCACCAGCAATTCAAGAAGCGTCTGACGACGTCGTCTTTCCTCAAGCGTGACGGAAGGATTCCTACATATTGAGGACGCAAGTGTAATCAAGGTGTCCAGTTGAGCCAGGTGCCGGTCGCATAAGTCGAAGGCGGACAGGGCAAGCTTTTCGTACTGGATTGCGTCGACAGGCGGACGTGAAGCGGGTTGGTTTTTTTGGGACTTGCTCATGGTGACGATCTCCCTGTTACTTCTTGGATCGCCCGACACTCGCTGGAACGGGGTGAGCGGGCACGTGACGGGGTTAGCAGACCGGCGTTACGTCAATCCGGCGAGCCTTGCGGCTCCCCCGCCACGACCCGCCCATAGGAATATAGACGTGCAGCAGCAGACGCACTCCCGCCTGAGCGGGTGTGCGGACGTAACGATCAGGCTGCTAAACCTGGCCGCCGGGTGTCTCCCGACGACTTGGTAATTATAAGGGAGGCCGCCGAGATTGACTTCAGTCTTGTAGGCTAAATGTTTGATTTGGCCGAACGGATAAGGAGAGATAGGACGAGGGTGGACGGCTTTCCGTCGAGACCGTCATTCGCGCGCCGACGTTGACAGACCGAGACTCAACGACGCTCGAATCGCAGCACTCGACTACGTTGCGTCGCGAGCAATACTGATCGGCCACTTGCCCTAACGCTAAGGCATACGCGCTGCCGTTGGAGCGCCTCGCGCTGTGGATCGATCGCTTGATCCGCACCGACCGACACACCACACCGTGTAATTTTGGCTCAGGTCGAAGAGGTGCCATTACCGTACGGAAAGCCGATCAAGAGCCGATACGGCACGGAATTCCCAGTGGCGGGTCATCGGCCTTAGCAGACGTTGGGCTTCCATCTGATCGCGACTGGTCGAATGACTGCTCTCCGAGAATGCGGAAGACTGGTGTCGACCCGGAGCGGCCGTTCGGACAGTGTCGCCCAATGACCGTTATGGGGAGTACAGCATCCGAACTAACTCGGCTCATAGAAGATGGCATCAAGCATTGCCGCACGAGCCTTCCACGCTCGAAGCTCCTCTTTCGATTTCGGGGGCGATGACTTCCACCACGGCGCGTCCATGATCCGCTCGATGACTTCGTCCCAGTAACGGTCATAGTCGAGCTTTGATGCATACTTAATTCCAATGTCATTTGCCAGCTTTTTCTTGTTTGCGCTGTCCACGCAAAGAAACTGGTCTGGTCTCTTCATGCCGAGCAGGCGGGTGGCCGTTGCAACGCCGTCGTTGCCATCAGGGAATGCCTTCACGAATTCAGCAACATAGCTCTCGTATTGCGCCTTTGTCACGGTTCCTTCGAGTGGAATGCAATCCAACGCAGCAGAAATGTGTTCCGGATCGCTAATGATACGATTCTTAAAAACTCCGGCACCCTTCATAGACCCGAACCAGGCAGAGTTTTCTATAGCGTTGTTCGGTATTCCTGCAATAGCTCTCCGTATTTGACTATCTAAGTCCTTGAAGTGTGGGGTGCTCAAAAAGCAATCTCGAAATCGATCCAGTAGAGCTAGGCGCTTGCCAAAGCCAAAAGTTTCATCGCTACGCTGGATTTCAGCAAGAAAACTTGGCCAATCCAAGCTCATTACGTGGCTATCGACGGCAGGTTTGGACGCCAGGTTTTCTCCATACTGATCCATCAGCTTTCGCAACTCAGGCTGTTTGGCTTGCCAAATTATTCGGTAGTTGGCAGCTTCTTGCTTGGTGATGGTTCTGGCGGCGGAAGTGTAGGTACCGAGGATTTCCTGAAGCTCGTTGAAGCGATCACTGTCCTTTCCAGAGATAAGTGTACTGAGCTCAGTGTTTTCACCCAACGCGCCGGCAGTGAAGTTTGCACTACCAATTATGGCCTCCCAGTTTTCCCTATTCCAAAAGAGGTAAAGCTTGGGGTGGAACACCCCTTTGGGTTGCAGTATGAACTTGACTGACTCGGATTTGACGAAATCCTCCAGCACTGTCGGGTGTGTCTGGTAAAAGTGGGTGCCGATAACCCCAGCTCTGATTTTGTGCTTCTTCGCCAAAAGGAGGTCGTAGATTTTTGTAGCGGAAGATGCCCACGCAACTCCAAAAGCAATGTTGGGGTAACTCTCAATTAACCTTGTAAGATTTTTCTCAAATGCTTTGTTGGTCGCGATGAGTTGTACCATGTCTTCCTTGTTCTGTCGTCGGTAGGAAACGGTAACCATCAAGGGCTTTCGCCCTTAGACAAAGGCGTGGACGCATAAGCCAGCGGCATCCACAACCATTAGCCTAACCCAAACAGAGCGCACGGCCGAAACGCATCGAGTTTCAGCCACACGTCACTGTCGAGCGAGGGTCGCTTCATGGCCGAACTTAGCCGGATGGCGACCGCCTCAGTTCGACCCGAAGCTGTCATTCAGGCCTCTTGGAGGCAACGTCCGCTCTCAAAGCCAATCCGCCATTCGTTCACGTCTGGACGAGGGACTTGCCGCCCGGAATGTGCATCTCACCTATGGCTCCTACGATTAGTTCTGAATTCATATCTCCTGCCCCTATACAATTGAGGTCGGCATCGCGATAATTTCGCGAGTGCTGGATAAAGAGCTTTGTGCCCGTCAACCTTGACGCAGAGATAATATGTCAAAACGCGAAGTCATTTGTAAGGCGATAGCCGCTCTATATAAGGAGGGTGCCGAACTAGCCGTTGCCTTTCAGAAGAACGAGGAGCAGCAGTTCCAATATGACTATCAACGTTGGTATTCTAAGTCGCTCAAGGTCATAGAGACACTCGCCTCTGATCGCTACCCCGAGTTTCGTGGATACTACGAAATTGACCCCAAGAGAAAATCTCTTGGCTACGCAACGTATGTGATACAGGATTACCTTAAAAACGTCATCCCGAATAAGTACGATTATCCAAATTTTGATGCACGGTCCCAGGTGCTTAAATGCTTCTTTAATCAAATAACCATACTACATTCAATTGAAGAGCGCGTTGACTCAGTTCTTGGGGACATGGCGGGCGAGCTGTATGCTGAATTCCAGGACGACGAAGTAGCCGTTGCGCGACAGCTGGCAAAGATCAGTGCTCGGGCGGCGGGCGCCCTTGCAGGAGTCTTGATCGAAGGTCACCTGCAAAAAGTAGCACAGGCGCACAGTATCAAGATCGCCAAGAAAAATCCCACCATTGCCGATTTAAATGATCCACTCAAGACGGCATCCGTGATTGACGTTCCTGTCTGGAGGAAGATCAGTTATCTTGCCGATCTACGCAATCTTTGCTCTCACAAAAAAGATTTGGAGCCAACAAAAGATCAAGTTGAAGAGCTAATTCAGGGTGCCGAATGGCTTACTAAAAATGTGTTCTGATTGATCAGTTAAAAATAGCGGCTCGACTGCGCGGCTTCGGTATGTCACGGAGGTAAGCCGCGGGGGAGTTGCTTCTCGATGAATGTCAAAGAAATATTCTTCCAGATTCGCGGTTTGTTTGAAATATAATTCAAGAGCTAATATGCTGGAAAAATGGTCTCCCTTAACCGCCATAGGTGGTTTCATAGCGCTGTTTGCCGTGCTTGCGAGCCTCACAAGCCTTGTGGGGTTAACTGACCCGTGGATGTATTTAAATGAGAACCAGATTCTTTATCTTTTCTCTACTTCAGCTCAAGTCATCGCGAGCATATATGGTTTGACGTTTGCCGGATTTATCTTCTTTCGAAATGAATTAAGCCGAGAGGAGTTGGAGGACGACACACTTTCAGATGCGGTTGAAGGCCTAAAGAGGCGATATTTTTCCTTGCTTATCTTTATAACTGTTCTTGTGATGCTAACCGTGCTCTTGGCTAATCTCGCAATTTCGTACGAATGGGCTGGTCGCGGCGAACAAAGCACGATAATTATCAACACAGCCCAATCTGCTTTTGTGGCAAGCCTTTTTTCAATAGCATATTTTATATTTGACGTTGCCTCTCCAAAAAGAATTGAATCTATTAGCAAAAATCTTCAAAATAAGCTTGACCCAGGTCATGGACAGGAGAAGAAAGGAAGTCTCGAAAGTTTTTTGAGAAACTACAACGAAATCGAATCTTTGCTAATTATTAATGGTCAGCGATACGAAAATGCGATCGCCGCCAGTTACCAAGCAAAAGCGCCCAGGCGCATATCCAACTCACGGCTTGCTGAAATGCTATTCCGGCAGAAGCGTATAAGTCAGCCGTTATTTGGAAAATTGCGAGAGCTTATAACTCTGAGAAACTCAATTATTCACGGTGCCGATCCGGTAGTTAGTCAAGAAATAGTCCAAAATTCCGGTGATGTTTTGCAAGAATTGAAGCTAGTTCTTGAAGGGGAGGATATCGGAGTGCCCCAATATTAGCCGCAACGAGAGCATGCAACTCGTGAATGACTGTTGTGTGAGGGATAGAGCCGCTCGAATGTCGGCATCGAATTTTCAGCCAATGACCGTAAGTGGCCGGATACTGCCTGACGCGGAACAGGCTGCAAGCGGACATTTATCGGCGATACCAGATAGCAACGAACGTCAGGTAAGGCCGATCAACCGCCTTCGTGTCACGCCCCTGATCGCCTAGTTGTAGGCAGGAGTGGCCATTCAACTCGGTGCCTCAAAACAACGGGGCGTTCGTTCATCCCAGCAAACTCATCCGCTTCCGACGACGCCAATCAGTGGGTGTTCTCACGGATGATCCGCTCGAGAATCCCGGTGTCCTCCGTCTCACCCTCCGCCCCCTTGAACACGCATACCTCCGTGTGCCCATCGCGGAACACATCAACCTCAACGCGCATCCCGACAACTGTGATTGACACCAGAACGGTATCGGGGCGATTGCGGCTCAACGTGTAGTGAATTTTCGCTGCGTCGAGCCTTTCGAGCAGATCAAACAAAACTGTTGTCATGGCCTTGCCTATTTCTTAGACCGGTTGCCGTTAAGCAGCTTCAGCGCTTTTCGCGCCTCCTTCACACCACCATTTGCATCACTTTGTATATCGCCCAACTTCGGACTCAAGTACTGGCTCGGAAATTCGCGCAGTAAATCAGCGCGCATCCCCATCCCACCATTTGCAACACGATACCAGGGGAAAAACCTAATGTCTGACAAATCCTTACGAGTGCATATTTAAACCATATATTCATTAGTGGATTCAGCATAAATTCCCAGCAGGAGACACGATGAAGATTTCCATCAGTCGAAAGCATCGCGAGTTGCTGAAGTCAGGCAGTGCTGCTGTCATCCCCCGGTTGCAGCACGCACCAGCGCCGCAACGCTTCCTTGCCCAGCGCGCCCGGCATTCCCCCTTCACCTCCACCTAACCCTTTCAATCCAGCCAAAGCTTCACCGCAGGCAAATCAAATCCTGCACAAGCAAACCCAAGGCGCTCTATCTAAACGAAATCACGTTGCGCGCGGCCAGCAAGATCAATCTCGACCTGACCTGCACAACGACAAGAACGAGCACCTACCCAGAAGTCCCAGTTTCATTTTTCAGCAAAGGAAAATCATGAAGATCCTGGGTCGCACACAGGTGTATCTGTTCTTCGCGAGCATCGTGATGGCTTTCGTTTTGTCCGGCTGCGGAGGCGACCAGCAAGGGTCCTCCAACGCCGCAAGCGTCGCGCAAGTCGCGGCCAACTCCGCAAACGTTTCCGCACAAGACGCGTCATCGCAAACTCGGGCTCAAGGGGCGATTGCACTACCGCCTATGGGGTGGGCCTCGTGGAATGCGTACGGCTGCAACATCACCGAGGATCTGGTGAAAACCGCCGCGGACGTTATCTCCGACGGCCTGAAGAAAGATGGTCCGTTGATGAAAGCGGGCTACAGCTATATCAACGTCGACGACTGCTGGTTCGCGCCATCCCGCGATGCGCAAGGCAACCTGGTCGCCGACCCCGTGAAGTTTCCCAGCGGCATCAAAGCGCTGGCCGACTACGTTCATGCCAGAGGTCTGAAGTTCGGCATGTATGAAGTGCCCGCAGCCGAAACCTGTGCTCAGCGTAACAATCTGTACCCTGGACACACCAACCCGATGGGCAGTCTTGGGCACGAAGTTCAGGATGCCAATACATTCGTGGCATGGGGCGTCGACTACGTGAAGTACGACTGGTGCTCACCGGATGGCACCGTCGACGATCAGGTGGCCGGTTTCCAGAAGATGCGCGATGCGCTGAACAGTGCGGGTGCCGCCGTGAATCGGCAGATCGTCTACAGCATCAATCCAAACAGTTTTCACACCGACAAGACGGGCAGATCGTATGACTGGGGACAAGTCGCGGATCTGTGGAGAACGACTGAGGACATCACCTATGACACCGGCACGCCGGGTCATCAAAGCACGCCTGATTTTTCCAGAATCGTGAACCAGAATTTCTACGGCAATCTGTTTCCGGAAGCCCAACATACGGGTGTTTATAACGACGCGGACATGATGCTTGCCGGGTTCGGTCTGACCGCCGCGCAGGATCAGACGCACATGAGCCTGTGGGCCATTTCCGGTGCGCCGCTTATCCTGGGTCTCGATGTCACGACGCCGATCAGCCCGGCAACGATGGCGACGCTGACCAATCCGGAGGTGCTCGCCGTCGATCAGGACCCGCGTGGCCTTCAGGCGATCCGGGTGGCGGTGCCGCAGAACGGTCTAGGCGTATGGGCCAAGCTGCTCGCCGGTCAAGGT
The DNA here is from genome assembly GCF_902859805.1 of Paraburkholderia sediminicola. GTDB lineage: Bacteria > Pseudomonadota > Gammaproteobacteria > Burkholderiales > Burkholderiaceae > Paraburkholderia > Paraburkholderia sediminicola. Next base: position 1,324,217 of record NZ_CADIKC010000001.1, read on the forward strand.
CGCCGCGCGGTCGTTCTGCTCAACACAACTGGGTCGGCCGCTCCGATCACGGTGAACTGGAAGGATCTCGGGCTGGACCCCGCTGCTTCGGCCAGCGTGCGGGATATCTGGGCGCACACGGATCTTGGTGCGCACACGTCCGGGTACACGGTGTCCGCTGTTCCGGCTGGCGGCTCCGTCATGCTGACCATCGCCGGCGTGGACGACGCATCGAAAATCCAACCAGCCAAACCGGACAGACATGAAGGCGGCGCAGCACGCTACACGGTGAATGCAACCACGGGCGGCTACATTGACGTGACGTACCGGAACGAAGGAATGTCTTCGCTGAAGGTGCCGTTGACGCTCAACGACAACGTACTCACAACAATCCAGTTGCCCGTTACCACCGGACACGCCAAAGGCACCGTCACGGTGTACATGCCGTTCGTGCCAGGAAGCAACACGCTGAGTTTCGCTCTTCCGGACAAGGACAAGGGCCACCACGCTCTGTCGATCGGCAAGGTGACGCTGATCGCCGCTCCGCAACCCGCATTGCCGCCCGTCGCCTATGAAGCGGAAAGCGCCACCAACATCATTCAGGATGCGGCAGTCCAGGCATGCAACATCTGCAGCGGCCACGAAAAGGTCGGCAATTTTGTGAACTCGGATTCGAGCCTCCAGTTCAACGGAATCGCGGTGCCTGCGGATGGCGAATATGCGGTCCCCGTGGTGTACATCAGCGCGGACGACGGCGGCGGTTCGCCTCGTGCACTAAGCGTGAGCGTCAACAATGGCCCACCGGTTCCCGTGCAGTTTCCTGGTGAAGGCACCTGGGACTTTCCGATCCTGTCGAGTGCTCAGGTCACGGTCCCGTTGAAAGCCGGTGCGGCCAACACCATCAAGTTCTCTGTGATTTCCGGCAACTACGGTCCCGACATCGACGGCTTGGGCCAGCCAGTCAGCCAGCCGGTCAAACAGTGAACCGGCGATCCTTGGAGACAGGCATGAAGAACTTCTTGATGCGGATTGCGCTGCCGTTGGTATTGGCTGCGAGCGGGGTGCAGGTGTCCGTTGCCGCCGACGCGACGGCCCAACCGAACGCCGCAACGGCAGAATCGTGGAACAAAGGCGCGCGCTTCCGGCACGACGAAGTAGCGGTCCTGTTCGTGATGGGGCAAAGCAACAGTGCCGGTCTTAACGGCCTGCCCGCGAATCTGACGTTGACGGGAGCCTCGGGTGCTGGCGCGGGCACCGGCGGGATGCCGGCACCCAATGTCTGGGGCATCCGCAACGACGGTTGGGGGAACATCGCCGGTAATGCCGACGGGCCGGGTGCGCCATTTACCCAACCGATATCCTCGATTGATCACGTGTCGTGGGTGAACTGGTCGGACAGCACCTCGTCCGACATGAATCTCGGCTACTACGGCGGCAGCGGCAACGCCGCCGATTTCGCCGCGTATGCGTGGCAGTCGGCGATCAATGCAGGCGAGCCGCTGCCCGATCTGTACATCATTCATATCGGCTGGGGCAGCCAGGGCGTGGACGTCGCCGACGATGCGTTCAGCGGCTGCTGCGGCTGGACGGTGCATGGCGTTAATCTCTGGCAGCCCATGCTCGATGCAAGCAAGACGCCGACGTATGCGCTTGCACCGTTCGCGCGCCGCATGATGTATCTGGGACTGAAGCAGATTCTGGCAAGCGGCAAGAAGCCGCGTGTCCTCGGCCTGGAGTGGAACCAGTGGGAGGCAGAAGCAGCGCCGCTGAATTCGGCCGGCAACGCAACGACGATTCATCGCGCGCCGCAGAATTACGCTTACCTATTCAGCAGTTTCTTTGCTGCGGTGGGTTCGACCTTCCCGGTGCTGATCGTGAAACCGTTGTCGACGGCTTACGACAACGTCACCAACGCGGTCGCGCCTTATAATCCCGCCGCGCTTGCGTCGATGCAGAACGTGTTCGGCGGCTTCGTCGACGCGAATCCTCGCATCTTCAGTTTCGCCGATGCGTCGCAGTCGCCGGACTGGAATGGACAGCCGCCCGGCTTCGGTATTTTCCAGGGCGGCACATTAGGCGGTGGAGACGGCAGCGTGCACTACAACCTGGACACGCAGAAATGGTTCGGCGAGCAGGCGCTTGCATCGTGTCTCGGGCACGCCCGATCCTGTGGGCCGCGCATTACGGATCTGCCGAGGCGCCTGCCGAATTAAACTCAGCGCAGACTTTTAACCTGGCTCGGCGTGACATCTCCAGCAAATCGATTGCCGAAATGGGTTCTCGTGTAGTTGACGACAGCAGCGACCTGATCGTCATTCATCTCGTCGCCAAAGGATGGCATCGCCTTCCGGCCGTGCAGTACGTTGATGATGACGTAGGGTGCTACTTCGACTGCCGGGTTGTCAGCGAGCGCCGGGTAGTGACCGGCGCCCTGTGCGCCTTTTCCATCCGGCATGTGGCATCCGGCGCAGGTAGCGTTATAAAGCGCTTCACCGCTTTGTTCGGTGAACCGGTAGTCCGGTGAAATTGTGAAGGCGTGTGACGCGTCCTGTGCCACGGTCTGAGCCGGCACCACAGTCGCGGCTCCCATCAGCAAGGCCATCAGCATCGCGCTGAGGATCAGTGGTGGCCTATCCATTGACGATTCTCCGATGCAACCGGGTGATCGCATCCAGCGATGACAGCACGGCGCCTTCCTGCCATGCCGGGATATGGGAAGCGTGCTCTCCGGCAAGAACAATCCGTCCGTCGATCTGGCAGAGATTCTCGTAATGCGCTTTTCTCAACGCCTCCGTCCATGCCGCGAAGCAGCCATTCGTGAACGGCGATCGGCTCCAGCTCATCGCGAAACCGTTCTGGTACTCGCGCGCGTACTGCGGATGAATCTGGCTGCCCTGGCTCAACGCCACCGCGATCCGTTCCGCAGGGGGCAGCGCACCCATCTCATAGGCGGCCGGCCCCCACATGTAGGCGCCGAGCAGCACCGCAGGACCCGTCGATCCGTAACCTGTTGCCGGATAGCCGATCGTCGAGATCGGCAGGTTCGTATACGTAATGCCGCCGTAGATCTGCTCGTCTTCTTCCCAGAATCGCCGGCCGAATTGCAAGCCGATTTTCACCGACGTCTCGTAGGGCACCGCATCGATCGCAGCGCGCATGGCCGGGCCGACCGCAATGTCGATCTGACTCAGAATCGAGAGCGGGATCGTGCACACCAGCCAATCCGCGTGCGCGTTCCGTTCGGTTCGGGTGGTCGTATCGGTGTAGTGCACTGTGACGCCTTGCTCGTCCTGCACGATGGCCGTGACCTTTGCGTTGAACACCACAGCGCTCGCGACCTGCGAATAAAGCGCGTGGGCAATCCTGTCCATGCCGCCGACGGGCTGAAAAATGCTGCTCTGGAAATCCTGCTCGTTTCCAGACGCGAGCCAATGCCACAAACGCGATGCAAGCAAGGGGTCGCGCGGGAGCAGATTCGACGGCACGGCCTCAGGCATCAGCCCGCCGCCATCCGCAGTCGCGAATCCGCGGCGTTCACTGCTTCGCCGGCCCGACTGGTAGCTCCCATCCCGACCGAGCGCGCCCCATTGGCGCAGGGATTCGAGTAGCAGATGCGCATCGTCGGCTGACAACGCATCATCGAGCGCGTCCTTGCGGATGGCTTTGGAAAGCAGCTCGGCGATATAGCCTTGATAGTCGGTCTGCACCGCCCGGAATCGTTGCGGCTTGCCATCGAAAGCCTCCGTCGAATGCAGGTAGGCGTTGTAATTGACCTGGATGAACGGCTCGAGCGGCACCTTCAGGCGTTTTGCGTAGTCGAGTACGCCCTGGTGGTGATACGGAATCCGCCACGGCCCTGGGTTCAGATAAAGCCCGTCGGCAAAATCGCAGGACTGGGTGGCGCCGCCGAGTTCGGTATAACGATCACCGCCTCTGACAGTCCAGGCCCGGCCACCCGCGCGGTTGTTGTACTCGAGCACCTGCACGTGATAGCCCGCGTTCCTCAACTCAAAGGCCGCGACGAGACCGGCCATGCCCGCGCCGAGCACGAGAATTCGCGTTCCTTTGGGGGCGCCATCGAGTTTGATCGGTCCGGCGTAGGTCGAGGTAGCGGCGAACCCCAATGTGCCCATGCCTTGCATCATGGCGGCCGCGCCGAGGTTCTTGCCGATCAGCGCCAGCAGGTGCCGGCGGCTCATCGCTTTTGTAGTCATTCTCGACATAAGGACGTGGTGCCCCGGCTGGAGAGAAACGATGGCGAACGAAATCAGATTGCAAAGGCCCGAGTCATCTGGATTGGTGTGCCTGGGGAATGCGTTTGGGCGTATTGCAACGGACCAGGTCATTCTATGCGATCACCTGTCGAACGTCTGTGGCGCCAGTTTCCGGGTCCCGGCAATTTGTCTGTAGATTACCCTTCGCAGCGACCACATAAAACTGATGCTCGCGGCGATCGGCAAATCAGCGAAAAGAGGCCAGAAAAAAGGCCTATTCGTGATGCGAGCGCACGCATATGACCGATAGAATTTCCTCCCATACACACGTGACTCATAGTCGCGTATCCGATATCTGTCGGATCGCTTTCTCACATCGGATTTCCGGTTAATTCAGCATGACACGGCTTGCACGGCACTACGTTCCAGAACAACCGCAGCACGTTATCTTGCAGGAGCTCACGGGGCCTGCATTTCTGGACGAGGGAGACTATCTGTACTTCCTCGCCTGCCTGGCAGACGCTGCGCGCGTCGCCGATCTGGCAGTCCACGCCTGGGTACTGATGCCCGACGCGATACAGTTCCTCGTTACGCCGTCATACGAGTCGAGCGTGGCTGTCGCGATGCAGGCGGTCGGCCGTCGCTATGTCGAAACCTTCAACCGCCGCCATGGACGCCGCGGAACGGTGTGGCGTGGCGGGTACCGGGCAACAGTGATTGAACCCGATCGGTATTTCCTGCTCGCAAGCCAGGTCATTGATCATGCGCCGGTGCGCAACCGTCTTGTAGCCGAGCCGGGAAACTACCCGTGGTCCAGCTACACGCACCACGTCGGGCTGCGTGTCGACAACTTCATCAAGGACCATCCACTCTACCGTGCGCTCGGCAATACGCCTTTCGAGCGCCAGCAGGCTTACCGCGATCTGGGTGTACAGCTTCTTGACGAGCGCGAGGTCAATGACCTGATGCAGTCGACGCTCGAGGGCTGGGTGCTCGGCAGCGCCGAGTATTGCGCGTGGGCGGCGCAGACGGCCAACCGGCGTTTGATGCCCCTGCTGCTGCGCGACCGGCCGCCCCAAGGTTCGCACGACACGCGCCCTCGCACACATGGGCTAACCAAAAGATAAACCGGCAAGGAAACCTTGATGGAAGCGGCACGCGCGTGCGGGACACGCGCGACGCATTGCCGTGAGATCCGGCCGTTGCCACCGGCTCAGGACGTCTGTTTCCCAACGACCTTCGCGTTTGGGGCGTTCGCGGCCTTCTGCACCCCCGCCCTCTCCATCTCAAACGGCGTATCCCTCAACCTCTTCCCCGTCAATCTGAACACCGCATTCGCCACCGCCGGCGCCACCGAAGGACTCGACAACTCCCCAACGCCTCCAGGCTTAGCCGGATCGCCCTGCACAATCAAAATATCAACCTCCGGCATATCGCTCATCCGCATCACGCGATATGTGTCGAAGTTCTTCTGCTCCACCTGGCCATGCCGAATATCGACGCGATCCGCCGTCGCATGGCCTAGCCCCCACATCAGCCCGCCATACAACTGTTCTTCAACCCCGCCCGGCGACACCGCTAACCCGCAATCCGCCACACAGGTCAGCGTCTCAACCACAACCGCATCTCCCTTCCGCACAACCCGCGCCACCACCGCAACATAGCTGCTATACGCCTGATTCGTCGCGACACCCAACGCCGTCCCCGCAGGCAACGTCTTCCCCCACCCTGCCCGCTCGGCCGCCTCGCGCAACACCGCCTTGTGTCGCGGGTCCTTCATATACGCAAGCCGGAACTCAATCGGATCGCGCTGCGCGGCATGCGCGGCCTCATCCATGAAAGACTCGACAGCGAACACGTTCGGGATATAACTCACCGCGCGATACCAACCGGTCGGCACACCGGTTTCATGTCGCACCCAACCAATATCGACATGCGGCGCATCGTAAGCGAACTCGTATTTGCTGATCGCTTCGGTGGTGCTGTAGTCCATCCGGTCCGGACGATCGAAATAACCCGGCTCCCATTGTTCCGGCGATGCGGGCATCACGGCGCGCAACTGCAATGTCGTGAGATTGCCATGCGCATCGAACGCGGCTTTGGCACGGTGATAACTCGCCGAGTGATAAAAGAGCGCGCGCATTTCATCTTCGCGACTGTTCATCAGCTTGACTGGTTTGCCGACTTTCAACGCAAGCCATGTCACCTCGAACAACCAGTACTTCGATTCACGCGAACCGAAGCTGCCACCCGACACAAGCTCATGCAACACAACGCGCTCGGCAGGAATCCCGCCGATCACTTCAGCTGCTTCTTGCACTGTGGACGGCACTTGCAAACCACCCCAATACTCAATGCGGCCGTCCTTCGCCCACGCAGTGACATTGATCGGCTCAAGCGCGTTCTGCGCCTTATAGGGCATCGAATACGACGCCTCGATCACACGCGCACCATGTGGCCATGCAGTCTTCGCGTCACCGGTTTGAATCGTCGGCACAACGTGCGCGACAGGATCGTCGAGCCAGGCAGCCTGACGTGCGGCGAGCGTACCGCTGTCGAAGGTTTCCAGCGGACTGTCTTCCCACTCTACTTTCAGCGCCGCCTGACCTTGATGCGCCGACCAATAATCATCGGCCAACACGGCAACGCCCGCCTGATTGCCGCCAAGAAGATCGGGACGGCCAGGAATCTGCAACACCTGCCGCACGCCCGGCACGGCTAACGTGGCTTTAGCATCGACGCTCCGCACACGCGCATCGATTACCGGCGCACGCGTGACAACCGCCACCAGCATGCCCGGCAACGACACATCGATGCTGTATGGAAACGCCCCTCTCGCTTTCAGATCGGCGCCACGCTTCTTCTGCAACTTGCCGATGTACTTGAACTGCGACGGGTCCTTCAACGCGACGTCTTTCGGCGCGGGCAATTGCGCCGCTACGCTCGCCAACGATCCGTAGTTCGCGCGCTTGCCACTTGCCTTATCGATAACAAAACCGTTTTCCGTCGAGCACGCGGACGGCGCCACATTCCATTGTTTCGCCGCGGCTTCGATCAACATGGCACGCGCGGTTGCACCCGCACGCCGCAAGCGATCGTACTCAAGCGAGACGCTGGTGCTGCCGCCCGTCGAGAACACTTTCCACAGCGGATGAATGTAGTCCCCGTAAAACGGATTCTCCGGCGTGATTACCTCCACGCGAAACGGATCGACATCAAGTTCTTCCGCGACAACCGCAGCCAGTGCAGTACGCGTTCCGGTGCCCGAGTCGTGCTTATGGACCACTAGCTTGATCGTGTCGTCAGGCAGCACGCGCACCCATGCGTTCGGTTCGAACTCGCCTGCTTGCGGTTTAGGATCACCGCTTACGTTGGCGTCTTTCGCGAAAGCCTCCGGCAGTTGAAAACCGATCGCGAGGCCCGAAGCCAACAATGCCGAGCTCTGTTTGATGAAACGCCGACGCGCCGCGCCGTGTGCGCCGTTCAGCGCCTGCTTGTCGTTGCGCATTCAAGCCTCCTCTTTCGTGGAGGTGCAGACGGAAGCGCAGATGGACTCGACCCACGTAACCGACGCGAGCGCCGGATCACCGGACGCGGCGCGTTTGATCGCCTTGCGAATGCGCGAATAGGTGCCACAGCGGCAGATGTTGCCCGACATGGCCGTGGCGATGGTTTCATCGTTGACCGTCGGTTTGTCCTTCAGAAACGAGGCCGCCTGCATCAACTGACCGGACTGACAGTAGCCGCACTGCGGCACGTCTTCCGCCACCCACGCAAGTTGCAACGGATGCGTACCGTCTTTCGACAATCCTTCGATCGTCGTGATGTGCTTGCCCGCCACCGCGGCAATCGGCAGCAAACAGGAGCGCACCGCCTCGCCTTCCAGATGCACCGTACACGCGCCGCAAAAGCCGCCGCCGCAGCCGAATTTCGTCCCGGTCAATTTGAGCCGGTCGCGCAACACCCACAACAGGGGCATGTCTTCCGGTACATTGTCGAGCGAGTGCCGCGTGTCGTTGACCACGATCTCGATCATGCGCTGTCTCCTGAATGGTGTTGTGCAGCGCGGCGCGTGATTCAAAGGGTCCGCGCGCTTGCGGCCATTATTGAAAGCCGTTAAGCACAACGCCAGCGACGATTTCTTCCATCACCGGTAAGTCCGGCTAACACCCATGCTGAAACGCTACCCTTCCATTCAGTCGATGCAGGCCTTTCTGCAAGCGGCACGCGTCGGCAGCTTTTCGAGCGCGGCGCGGCAGCTGTCGCTCACGCATAGCGCGATCAGCCAGCAGATCCGCACGCTCGAGGAGTTCGTCGGGCAGCCGTTATTCGTGCGCGAAAGCGGCCGCGTGGTGCTGACGGATGCGGGCGTGCTGTTCGCCAATCAGCTGACGGATGGCTTCGAGCAGATCGATCGCGCGTTATCGTCGGTGAAAGAGCGCACGGTCAAGCAGTCCATCACGCTCGACGTCGATCCCGAACTCGCGCAGAGCTGGCTGGTCACGCGCTTGCCTGCTTTACTCGATGCGTTGACCGGCACGTCGTTGACGGTACTGTCCACGCCGCGGCATGAACGCAGCGCGTTCGAGCGTGTGGATATTGCGTTGCGGTATGGGTATGGAGAATGGGAAGGCTTCGAAAACGCATTGATTAGCGGCGACCGGTTAACAGCCATGGGTTCGCCCGCGCTTCTTGAAGCGCGCGGGCTGAGCCTGCCGCTCACACCCGAACAGGTGCTCGATTTGCCCTTGCTCGGCTATACGAAACGCTCATGGATTCCGTGGCTCACCGCGGCAGGCCTGCCCGCTGTCGAACCGGATGCGGTCGCCGTGTTCGACAACGCCGCCGGGTTGATTGCAGCGGCCAGCGCAGGCGTGGGTGTGGGTTTAGCGCGCGGCCTGCTCGCAGCGGACGCAAAACGCGAGGGACGTCTGGTCGAACTCACTCAGGTAGAAATTCCGACGCATTACAACCTGTATGCCGTATGGCCGCGCGAGAAAGCGGCCCGCGTTGCACCCTTGATCGACGTGATTCGCGAACTGGTCGCGCAAACCGTCAGCCCGTGCTAGCTGCCACCTCGCGCACCGTATCGAGAAACAACGACAACACCGGCGACGGATCCTCAGCACGATAGCGCGCATGCAACGACACCTCGGGACGCGGCGCAGCCAGCGGCACGAACGCGACACCACCCGTCGTCAATTGCCGTGCCGAAGAAGGCAGCAACGCCACGCCCAGCCCTTCGCGCACGAGACACAGCAGCGTATGCACCTCGACCACTTCCTGATCGATCTGCGGCGTAAACCCTGCCTCGACGCAACAGTCCTGCAGAAAGCGCGCTAGCTGCGACTGCTGCAAACCGAACGACACAAAGCGCTCCGCCTCCAACTCGCGCAGCGCGATCTCCTCACGCGCGGCAAGCGTGTGCCCTAACGGCAGCGCGACCACCGCCGATTCGCGCATCACCACTTCACTACGAATCTCCGGGTCCTCATGTGACACCCGGAAGAAGCACACATCCAAGCGCCGCTCCTTGAGCGCGAGAATCTGCGCGGCGGGTGTCATCTCGTGCAGCGTCCACTGCACTTGCGGATGCTTCTCCGCAAATACCCGCAGCGCGCGTGGAATCGGCTCGACCATCGCCGAGCTAATGATGCCGATCTCGAGACTGCCCACTTCACCACGCCCCGCGCAACGCGTCAGGTCGATAGCGCGTTCGAACTGCGCGAAGATCAGCGGCACCTGCTCTTTAAGTGTTTTCCCTGCATCCGTGAGTTCGACGCGGTGCTGTGAGCGCGTGAACAACGCGGTGCCCATCTCCTCTTCGAGGATGCGAATCTGCTGACTCAGCGGTGGCTGCGAAATGTGCAGCCGTGCGGCTGCCCGGCCGAAATGCAGTTCGTCGGCAAGTACCGCGAAGTAACGCAACAGCCGGATGTCCATATCGCAAACGTATCAAGATCGTGGTTAAAAAATATTGTACAGAGCGTTTTTATCTTGTGAGACTGCATCGCAAGCAGCAGTGCACATCAGTGTGACACTCGATGCCGGCGAGGGGAAGGCGCTCAAAAATGGCGCCTTGCAAAGGGCCGCATGGGCAAGCCCGTCTGGGCTCCGTTCCATCGATGTGCCTGCCCGCGATCCGGCAACTGGATACACCAGTTCCTCTCAAGGAGATCGAGTACATGATCATCGACACCAGCTGTTACCCGACCAATCTGGTCGACCTCGCCTGGCGCCACGACGGCGAGCCATTTACCGGTGAGCGTCTGATCGCAACGATGGACGGCCCGTACATCATCAACGGCAAGCCGCGCCGCATCGACAAGGCCTTCATTCAACCGCCGCAAGGCAACACCATCTATACGTGGACCGACGGCAATCGTTCGGGTCGCGAATCGATCGACGACTACATGGCGTACACCGTCGAAATGACGCAGAAGTACCCGGACCGTCTGATCGGTTGCTTCGTGTACAACCCGCGTTGCGGCCCTGAGAACGGCGCCGAAGCCATCGAGTTCTATGCAAAGGAACACGGCTTCAAGATGGTGCAGTTGCAGGCCAACATGCACGCGTATCGCCCCGACCGCGCGCTCGACTGGCTGCGTCCTGCATTGCGTAAATGCGCGGACCTCGGCCTGCTCGTGAAGCTGCACACCGGAGATGGGCCGTACAGCATTCCGAGCGAGTGGTATCCGTTGATCCGCGAATTCCCGTCGGTGAATTTCATCATGGCGCACTTTGGTGTGCAGACGGGTGGCGTGTATTGCTTCGAGCCGTATCAAATGGCGCTCGATACGCCGAACGTGTATTGCGAATCGAGCTGGTGCCTGCAATCGCGGATCGTCGAATTCGCGAAGGTGCTGCCGACGCACAAGATTCTCTACGGCTCGGACACGCCGCCGAATGAACCCGGCATGTGGCTGCGTTTGCTCGAAGTGTTGTGTCACGAGCCCCCGCAAGGCCTGAATCTCGACGAAGACACGCTCGAGGATTACCTCGGCAACAACCTCGCCCGCATGATCGGCATCGAGCCGAGCGCGCCGCCGAGAAGCGTCGAAGAAGCGCAAGCCTATCTGAAACAGCATGCCGGCGCGTCGCACAAGCACGCCGCTCAGGCATCGCAAGCAGCCTACGCAGGAGCCCGCTGATGATCATCGATACCCATCTGCACCCGACTAACCTCGTCGACGAAGCGTGGCGCCATACCGGCGAGCCGTTCACCGGTGAACGCCTGCTCAAGATGATGGACGGTCCGTACATCATCAATGGCAAGCCACGCCGTATCGACATGGGCTTCATCCAGCCGCCGCCTGGCAACACGGGTTACCGCGACGGCAATCGCCGCGGCCGTGAAGGCATTCGCGACTACATGGCGTATATCGCCGAGTTGACGCAGAAGTACCCGGATCGTTTTATCGGCAACTTCACGTACAACCCGCGTTGGGGTCCGGAGAACGGCGCCGCCGAACTCGAATTCCACGTGAAAGAGTACGGCTTCAAGATGCTCAAGCTGCACGCGAACATGCACGGCTATCGTCCGGATCGCGCGCTCGACTGGTTGCGTCCGGCGATGAAGAAGTGCGCCGAGCTCGGTGTGGTGGTGCTGATTCATACCGGCGACGGACCGTACACGATTCCGACGCAGTTCTATCCGATCATCCGCGAATTCCCGATGGTGAATTTCATCATCGGTCACTTCGGGATTCAAACGGGCGGCAATTATTCGTTCGAATCGTTCTGGATGGCGATGGATACACCGAACGTGTATTGCGAATCGGGCTGGTGCTATCAGTCGCGCATCGTCGAATTCGCTCGTGAGTTGCCGCGCAACAAGATCGTGTTCGGCACCGATTCACCGCCGAACGAGCCGGGAATGTGGCTGCGTGAACTCGAAATGCTGTGTGGTCCGGCGCCGCAAGGCATGGATCTGGATGAAGACGGTCTTGAAGACTATATGGGCAACAACATCGCCCGTCTGGTCGGCATCGAGCCGACCAAGCCGCCGAAGGATCTGGCCGAAGCTGAGAAGCGTTTGAAGGCGACTTACGTGAATGACGTAACGCAGCCGGCTTAACGCACTTAACACGTTCGGCGCTTGCTGATGGACAGGTGCGGCCAATGATTGGCGCCGCGCCTGTCTCGCCCGACAGTCCGCTTTCGTTATTGCTTTCGACGGAGTTCACTATGGCGGATAACCTCTTCCGCGCCACGCAGGATTTTCATCGCTTCGCCCTTGCGTACCGCGAGCAGTTTCCCGACGATGTATTGACCATCAAGCAGCCGGTGGCCGCGGATCAGGACGTCACTGCTATCGTGGCCGAACTGGCCGCGCGCGGTCGGCATGACATGTTGATCTGCGAAAACGTCGACGGCATTTCGACACCGCTGGTCACCAATTTCTTTGCTTCACGCGCACGCATTGGGCGCTTGTTCGACGTCGATGCTTCGGGCTTATTCGACGCTTACCAACAGCGCGCGAACGCTCCTATCGCGCCGGTTTTCATTCCGACCGGTCCGGTTCTCGATCAGGTTATCGAAGGCGACGCCGTCGATCTCGCGCAACTGCCGATGATCCGCCACTTCGATACCGATCGCGGTCCGTACGTTACCAACGCGGTGATCATTGCCGAAGATCCGGTGACGGGCGTCGCGAATCTCAGCTATCACCGTTCGATGCGGCACGCACGCAATGCGCTCGCCACCAGCCTGCATTCGCGCGGCCACCTCTGGCGCATGCTGCAAACCGCTCAAGCGCGCGGCGACACGTTGAAAGTCGCGATGGTGATCGGTGCGCATCCGTTGTTCATGCTGGCCGCCGCGGCGCGCGTGCCCTTCGGTACAGACGAGCGAGCGATTGCAGGTGGATTATTCGGCGCGCCGCTGGAACTGGTGCGTACGCCGCGATACGGCATCGGCGTGCCCGCTTCCGCCGAGTTTGTCCTCGAAGGCACGATCGATCCGGACGCGCACGCAGAAGAAGGCCCGTTCGGCGAATTCACCGGCTATTCATCGGACCGCTCGACCAACAACGTGTTGCGCGTCGACACGATGATGCGGCGTAACGATGCATGGCTCGTCGATGTCGTCGGCGGCCCGTATGCTGAGCATTTGACGCTGGCTCGCTTGCCGCGCGAAGCGGAAATGAGCGAGAAGCTGAAGGCGCGCTTTCCTTCCGTCACCGCGCTGCACTATCCGAACTCCGGTACGCACTTTCACTGCTACGTCGCGCTGAATCAGACACGCGACGGCGAAGCGCGCCAGATCATGCTCGCGCTGCTCGGCTGGGACCCGTATCTGAAGAACGTGGTCGCGGTGGATAGCGATATCGACATCACCAATGATTCGCAAGTGTTGTGGGCCATCGCCACGCATTTTCAGCCGCATCAGGACGTGTTTATCGTCGATGGCTTGCCGGGTAGTCCGCTCGATCCGTCATCGTCCGCGGCGGGCACCACTTCGCGCATGGGCATCGACGCGACTCGCGGTTCCCACTTCGACGGCATTCGCGCGAAGATCAGCGAGCGCGCTGCGCAACAGGCGGTTGAGATTCTGAACCGCGCCGCCGCCGGAGCACGGCAATGACCCCGCGGCGACTCGCAGTCGGCATCAGCGGCGCGTCCGGTTTCACATATGGCGTGCGCCTGCTCCAACTGCTGCGCGATCTCGACATCGAAACGCATCTGACCGTCTCGCGCAGCGCCCTGCTAACGATGACGCATGAAACCGACTACAAGTTCGCCGAAGTCAGCGCCCTCGCCAGCTTCACCTACCGTTGCGACGATATGGCCGCGGCCATTTCCAGCGGCTCGTTCCGCTCGTTGGGCATGATCGTCGCGCCCTGTTCGATGAAAACGCTTGCCGAAATTGCCAACGGCATGTCGTCGAGCCTGATCTCGCGCGCCGCCGACGTCACGTTGAAAGAGCGCCGCCCTTTGGTGCTGCTGGCGCGTGAAACCCCCTACACACTGGCGCATCTGCGCAACATGATCGCCGTCACTGAAATGGGCGCGATCGTCGCGCCCCCTGTACCGGCGTTTTACGCACGCCCTGTTTCGCTCGACCAGATGATCGACCACACGCTAGGCCGAGTGCTTGATCTGTTCGGTCTCGAAGCGGGCACCGTCAAACGCTGGCGAGATGGCGAGGCAAAAGCCGCATTGCAAGAAGCGGCACACGCACCACATATCGCCTGACAAGCCGAACCGCACCAACCGCAGTACGAACGAAGAAACGGAGACGAGTCATGAATCACATTCACACCACCCACAATGAAATCGAGAAAATCCCTGTTACGGTGCTGACCGGCTTTCTCGGCGCCGGCAAAACGACGCTGCTCAACTACATCCTGCGCGAGAAGCACGGGCGCAAGATCGCGGTGATCGAAAACGAGTTCGGCGAAATCGGTATCGACGGTGGTCTCGTGCTCGAATCGACCGAAGAGATCTACGAGATGACGAACGGTTGCGTGTGCTGCGTCGGCGCGGTGCGCGAAGACCTGGTGCGGATCGTACGGATGCTGGTGGAGAGGCCTGACCGGCTCGATCACATCATCGTGGAAACGAGTGGGCTCGCTGATCCGTATCCGGTCGCACAGACTTTCTTCCTTGACGATCCGATCGCAAAACAGGTGACACTGGATGCGGTCGTCACGATGGTGGACGCGAAGCATATCGCCGCGCATCTTGATGATCTGGTGCTCGACGGCGCCGACAACCAGGCGGTCGATCAGATCGTCTGCGCGGACCGTATCGTGATCAATAAAGTCGATCTGGTGACTGCTGACGATATCGCTTCGTTGACGCAACGCATTCGCGGGTTGAACGCCACAGCAGAGATCGTCGAATCGAGCTACGCGCAGATTGATCTCGACAAGATTCTCGGCGTCGGTGCGAACGAGTTCTCGCAGATTCTTGTGGAGGCGGATGGCTTGCATGAAGAAGAGCACGGCCACGCACACGTGCACGAGGATCACCACGACGCGCACGAAGCCCATCACGATCATGAGCATGCCCATCATGACGACGATCACGCCGACCATCAGCACGACGAAAGCGTCTCCTCGGTGGGCATCGAAGTCGATGCGGACATCGATCTCGACGCGCTGCAAGTCTGGCTCACCGAACTACGCCAGTCCGACGCCACCAACCTGTTCCGTATGAAAGGCATTCTCGCTTTGCAAGGCCAATCGCACCGCTATGTGCTGCAAGGCGTGCACAACGTGATCGAACTTCGTGCGGCACAGGTGTGGGGCAGTGAACCGCGCTCATGCCGCATTGTATTCATCGGACGCGATCTCGATCGCGCCGCGCTGACCGACCGCTTCCATGCCTGTCTTGCCGTGCCGGTTGCGGCCTGACGGGAGACCTGGCCGGCGCGCGAAGTAATGCTGCACGGCAAAGCCGTGTGGTGCGCTCCGGCCGGAAACCGAAAATCGCTGTGCTGAGACTGGAGTCAACGCCAAGGCACTCACTCCGGCCGACAGCTTTGCGTGACAAAGGAGACACGTCATGAACACCGCCATACATCCCGTCGATCGGATTCTGCCGAAGCGCCAGATGATCACGCTCGGTTTGCAGCACATGCTAGTGGCTTATATCGGTGCGATCGCCGTTCCGTTGATCGTCGCGTCGGCACTGAAGATGTCGCCGGCCGACACCACCGTGCTCATCAGCACCGCTCTGTTTTGCTCAGGCATCTCGACGATCCTGCAGACCGTCGGCGTGTGGAAGTTCGGCGTACGGCTGCCGATTCTGCAAGGCGTCGCGTTCAGCAGCGTCGGGCCGGTCATCGCGATCGGCCTGAGCCCGGGCGTCGGTTTTGCAGGCGTGTGTGGCGCGGTGATTGGCGCGGGTCTCTTCACGATGTTCGCAGCGCCTTTGGTCGGACGCTTACGAAGATTCTTCCCACCTGTGGTGACCGGCTGCATTGTTACGGTGATCGGTTTGCAGTTGTTCCCCGTTGCGTATCAATGGGCCGGAGGCGGCGAGGCCGCTCAGCAGCAGTTCGGCGCGTTGCCGTTCCTGAGCGTCACGCTCTTCGTCGCCATTGTGATTCTCGGGATCAACCGCTTTGCCGGTCCGTTCCTGCGCAATCTCTCCGTGCTGATCGGCTTGATTGCAGGCGGCATTCTGGCGTGCGCTCTCGGCATGGGCAACTTTGCAAGCGTGAGCGCTGCGCCCTGGTTCACGCTGCCCATGCCGTTCCACTTCGGCACGCCCGTGTTTTCGCTGGTGCCGGTGCTGACAATGATCGTCGTGATGGTGGTGCAGATGGTCGAATCGATGGGGCTGTTCGTCGCCATCGGTGACATCGTCAATAAAGACGTGAGCGAGGAAGACGTGGTGCGCGGCATGCGTGCGAATGGTCTCGCCAGTGCGATCGCCGGCATGTTCGCGGCGTTCCCCTTCATCGCCTTCATGGAAAACGTCGGTCTCGTGATCCTGACCGGCGTGCGCAGCCGCTGGGTGGTGGCGATCAGCGGCGTGCTGATGTGCGTGGTGGCGCTGGTGCCGAAGATCGGCGCGGTGGTCGCATCGACACCCGCAGCGGCGCTAGGTGGTGCAGGCATCGCAATGTTCGGCGTGGTAGTCGCAGCCGGTGTGCAAACCCTGGCGAAGGTGGACTTCGAGGGCAATCGCTACAACGTGTTGATTGTCGGCTTCACGATCGCCACCGCGCTGATTCCGGTGATGGCGCCGCAAGTCTTCAAGCATATGCCCGACTGGACGCAGCCTTTCTTGCATAGCGGCGTGGTGCTGGCGTGTCTCGTATCGGTCGTGCTGAACGCGGTGTTGAACGGCACGCACGAAGAAGAAAAAGTCGTCGAGACGCACAGCAACCTGGTGCGCGAATCCTAGTACGCGATTAGCGACCGAGGGAGCAGGACGAGCGCGGCCGTTGTACCTCCATGGACCGGCGGCCGCTTCGAAGTATCTGAAAGGACATTGAATCGTGAGCATGCAAACTGAAGCGTTGCTGATCAAGAACCCTGCCGCGGTGATGAGTGGCCGAAGCGGCGATAACGCGCGCCTGGGTCAGGTCGATCTGCGGATTCGCAACGGCCGTATCGACGCCATCGCCCCCAATCTCGAACCGCGCGCCGATGAGCGCGTGATCGACGCGCGTTCATGCGTCGTTTATCCGGGCTGGGTGAACACGCACCATCATCTGTTCCAGAACCTGCTGAAGGCGGTGCCGTCCGGCATCAACGCCGATTTGCAGGAATGGCTGGCCGCCGTGCCGTATCCGCGTCTCGCACGCTTTACGCCGGACCTGGCGCGCGTCGCTGCACGTCTGGGTCTTGCCGAGTTGTTGTTGTCCGGTGTGACAACCTGCGCCGATCATCACTACCTCTATCACGCGGACGGCACCACTGAAACCGGCGATCTGCTATTCGACGAAGCGGCGTCGTTCGGCATGCGTTTTGTGCTGTGCCGCGGCGGTGCACTGCAGGCGGCGGGCGATCACCCGGGTTTTTCTAAAGTGGCGTTGAAACCGGAGACGCTCGATCAGATGCTTGCCGACGTCGAACGCTTGAAGTCGCGCTATCACGATTCGGGAGCCGCCTCCATGCGGCGCGTGGTGGTTGCACCGACTACGCCGACGTTTTCACTGCCGCCGGAACTGCTGCCTGAAGTCGCCCGCGCCGCGCGGCGCATGGGCTTAAGGTTGCACACGCATCTTTCCGAAACGACCCGTTACGTCGATTTCTGCAAAGAACGCTTCAACAAACTGCCGGTCGAGTTCGTCGCCGATCATGAGTGGCTCGGGCCGGACGTCTGGTTCGCTCACCTCGTGCATCTGCAGCCGAGCGAGATCGCGATGCTTGCGGAAACCGGCAGCGGCTGCTCGCACTGTCCGGTGAGTAATGCCCGTCTCGGCAGCGGCATTGCGCCCGCACCGCAGATGGCGGCGGCGGGCGTGCCGATGTCACTGGCCGTAGACGGCGTTGCCTCGAACGAGTCCGGCAGCATGACCAACGAAGCGCACTTCGCGTGGTTGGTGCATCGGGCGGCACAAGGCGCGTCGGCGACGACCGTCGAAGAGACGATTCATTGGGGCAGCGCGGGGGGCGCAGGTGTGCTCGGCCTCGATGCGGTCGGCACGCTCGAAGTCGGCAAGGCAGCGGATTTCGTGCTTTATGACGTCAGCGATCTGCGCTTCAACGGCTTCCATGACGTGGCCGTGGCGCCGGTGACGGCGGGCGAGCCGGCTCGTGTTCGCTACAACGTGGTGAATGGTCGTGTCGTGGTGGACAACGGCGTGATTCCGGGCCTCGATCTCGAGCAGCTTCGCTATGAAGCGGCCGAGGGCGTGAAGCTGTTGCTGGCCGACTAACCCGCCGACACACTCAAGCACCCAAGGGACACGCCACGATGCAACACAGGAGAATCCGGCTCGGCATCCTCACGCCATCGTCGAATACGGCGTTGGAGCCGATTACTGCTGCCATGCTCAGCGAATTGCCGGACGTCAGCGCACACTTTGCGCGCTTCACGGTCACGGAGATCGCGTTGTCGAAGCAGGCACTCGGCCAGTTCGACGCGGGCCGGATTCTCGCAGCGGCGTGTCAGTTGGCCGATGCACGGGTCGACGTGATCGGCTGGAGCGGCACCTCGTCCGGTTGGCTCGGCTTCGAGCGCGACCAGGCGCTGTGCCGCCAGATCACCGAGGCGACCGGCATTCCCGCAACGACCTCGGTACTGGCGCTCAACGAGATCTTCGCCAGGACAGGTGTACGGCGGCTCGGTTTGGTGTCGCCGTATATCGACGAGGTTCAGCAACGGATCGTGCGCAACTACGAGAAGCTCGGCATTGAATGCGTTTCAGAACGACATCTCGGCTTGCAGGACAATTTCAGTTTTGCCGAGGTGCCGGATACGCAACTGGCGATCATGATGCGTGAGGCCGCGTTTGCGAGGCCGGATGCGGTTACAACCTTCTGCACGAATCTGCACGCGGCGCATCTGGTGCGGGCGTTTGAGATGGCGACGGATATTCCTGCGTATGACACGGTGGCCACCGTCGTTTGGAAGGCTTTAAGGATGGTGGGCGTGGACACCAGGCCGCTTGGGAGTTGGGGGAGATTGTTTAACGACGTGGCTTAACGCGTGGTTAGCGCGTGACTCATTTCGTCGAACGCCGCAAGCGTGAAACGGAACTGCGAGCGACACTGTCATCCAAGCTCGATCGGCTGTCCGTGCGGGGTATTGCGTGCTGCGACGTCCCATGCGTTGTGACGCTGTCGAAGCATGTCGTCTGTCACCAATCCCTTCATGGTACTGATGCGCTCGAGCGCCGTCAGCCAGTGACTGTAGTAAGTGTTGCCACGGTCCGGGTCGCCAGCGGCCTGCGCATCACAGATTGCCTGGTTCAGGCATTCTGCCCATTCAGCCCAGGTGAACATGCCGCGCTTGTGCAAGGCCACTGTCATGGCAAATGCGTGGGCTTCCCATGGCGCACTGAAAGCGGGACCCGCCTCGTCACAAGGCAACGTCGGCAAGGCGGTACGCAGATCAGGCAGATTCGGTCGGGCGGAAGTCATATCAGGCAGACCC
This sequence comes from Paraburkholderia sediminicola, assembly GCF_902859805.1. Lineage (GTDB taxonomy): Bacteria > Pseudomonadota > Gammaproteobacteria > Burkholderiales > Burkholderiaceae > Paraburkholderia > Paraburkholderia sediminicola. The sequence goes on from NZ_CADIKC010000001.1 coordinate 1,343,970, forward strand.
GGCGTTCGGGTAGTCGAGATACGGCTCCCAGCAATCGACGCAGACCGAGGCCGCTGTCGTGTCCGTCCCCCAGAGTTCGGCGGCATCGAAGCGCACCGTATAGAGCCATTGCGGCTGTTCGCCGAGCCCAACCGCGTTGGCATCGGGAAAAACATGCGCGCCGTGCACGGCGATAATGTGTCCCCGTCTGCCGCGGCAGTAGCGCGGCAGACGGGTATGCGTGGATGGATTCAACTGACGGGTCTGCACCCTGTCACCGACCTTAAAGCGTGCGTCGGCCGCCGCAGGGCGATCGGCAGGACTGCCCCGGAGCAGCGCGGCGGCTACTCCGTCGGCCATCAACACGCGAGGAACCGGTGCAGCTGCGCTCTTCGACTCGCCGGTTCCGATTTCCTCCGCGGTTGCCAGCCCCGTACTCAGCAGCAGCTTTATCAGTCCTTCGAACCAGATCTGGTAGTAGCTGCTGGAGAGGTATTGTGCAGGCGGCAAGCTCTCCCGCGCGGCGCGAGACATGTCGATGTTCCACTTACCGACTGCGCCCATCGCCAGCGTGATCGCCAGCACCCGGCGCTCCCAGTCAGCGTGAAAGAGCGAGACGTCGGCGTCCGCCCGTATCGGACCGAATGCCTGCATGCCGCCAAGGTCTTGTGCGCCGTTCATGCTGGCTCCTGTTTCGGTTCCGGTGTCTTCGGCAATCCTGTGCCGATCATCGAGTCACGTGTCACCAGTTCAGCCAGCGCCTCCTCAGAGAAGCCACCGGTTCCGGGCGGCTGCATGGGCAACACCAGATAACGAACCTCTGCGGTGGAGTCCCACACGCGAAACTCCACTTCGGCGGCCAATTCGAAGCCGAACTCCTTCAACACACCACGCGGATCCATAACCGCGCGCGACCGGTAAGGCGCCGACTTGTACCAGACCGGCGGAAGCCCAAGCACCGGCCACGGATAGCACGAACATAGCGTGCAGACCACCATGTTGTGTACGGCGGGCGTGTTCTCCAGCACCACCATGTGTTCGCCCTGCCTGCCGGTGTAGCCGAGCGAAGCAATCGCGGCAGTAGCGTCGTCCAGCAGCCATTGCCTGTATGCCGGGTCGCGCCATGCCTTCGCGACCACGCGCGCGCCATTGTGCGGCCCAACTTTGTGCTCATAGGTCTCGATCAGAATATCCAGTGCGTGTGGATCGACGTACCCCTTCTCAACTAGCAGGGATTCCAATGCACGCACCCGCAAATCCATCTCTGACAATGCACTACCGTCGTGGCCGTGGTCGTGGTCGTGGTCGTCAGCGTCGGCATGCACATGCTCCTGCTGGGTACCGTCAGAATCGCTAGGGTTCATCGAAGTTCGCTCGGAAGATTGCCGACAAAAGGAGTATGGTCGGCGCAGGACGCAAATGCAAACCGGCTAGGTACGCCCCAGTGTGCTACGCGCTGCGAGACCGGCTGACCGCGAACGCGCTCGAACGCAACGGCCGAAGCGAACCGGTGTCCCTGCTGCGCTAAAACGCGGATCGTAGTGGAGGCGGCAGCGCAGCCAATCGCAAATGCTCGACGCCCTCCGCGAGCGCAAGCGTCAATTGATGCCCGTCGCGCATGCGAATGCTGATCGTCCGATCGCGCTCATCGCGCGAACCGACCGCGACGAAAATCGGCACCTGCTTTTCGCGTGCGTCGACGATTTTCTTCTCCAGTCGCTCTGGTCGGCCGTCGAGCAGCGCTCTGATGCCGGCGACGTCGAGCGCCTGCATCACTTCTTGCGCGTAGGCCGCGTTTGCATCGCTGATCGTCGCGACCACGACCTGTTCCGGCGCAAGCCAAACCGGCAACCACCCTTCGTGATGTTCAAGCAACATCGCGATGAAACGCTCCATGCTACCGAGCACCGCGTGATGAATCATCACCGGCCGCTCGCGTTCGTTGCGCTCGTTGACGAACTCCGCATCAAGCCGATCGGGCAGTACGAAATCGAGCTGGATCGTGCCGCATTGCCAACTTCGTTCACGGCTATCCGTCAGATGAAACTCCAGTTTCGGACCGTAAAACGCGCCCTCTCCTTCGAGTACATCGAATTCAAGGCCTGCTGCACGCGCTGCATTGGCCAGCGCCTCCTCCGCGCGATCCCACGTTTGATCGTTGCCCGCGCGCATCGCAGGCCGCGTGGCGAGCGCCACTTTGAATTCAGGGAAACCGAGGTCCGCATAGACAGCGCGCAACAAAGAACAGAAGTGGCCCACTTCGGCTTCTATATGCGCCTCCGTGCAAAAAACATGCGCATCGTCCTGCACGAACGCACGCGTACGCTTGAGCCCTTCAAGCGATCCTGAAGGTTCGTCACGATGACACGCGCCGAACTCGCTATAACGAACCGGAAGCTCGCGATACGACCGCACACGCTGGTTAAACACCTGCACGTGACACGGACAACTCATCGGCTTCAAACACAGCGCGCGTCCTTCTTCCGCGTCAGCCAACGAATACATTGCCGCGCCGAATTTGTCCCAATGACCGCTTTTCTCCCACAACGAGCGCGCCAGCAGTTGCGGCGTACGAATCTCGCGAAAGCCCGCGCGCCGCATGCGGGCGCGAATGTAGTCTTCCAGTACGCGGTACAACTCCCAGCCGCGTGGGTGCCAGAAAACCATACCGGCGCCTTCTTCCTGTTGATGGAAGAGGTCGAGTTTGTTGCCCAGTACACGATGGTCGATGTCGTTCACGATGACGCTCCGTTTGATTTGATCTTGCAGATACTGAGGATCGATGCCGCAAACGGAGGTCCAGAAACGCCAAAGGCCCCGTCCGTTTCCGGCGGGGCCTTTGGTGGTCTGCCACAGCTTCCTGCTTCTAGCGTGCGCGACCTCCAGACGACCCGCCTGTGAAGGTGGTCGTCGTGGTGGTGACGGCGGCGAAGGGAATCGAGTGGAAGTCCATGGATCGACAGTAAACGAATTTATGGCGATGCGTCAATCGCAATCTGGATAAGCGATACGATGGCGGTTTGATCCGAAGCTGCCGCATTTTCGCTACACTTCGATCGACCATCCAACCGACCGAGCAATTCACCTTGACCATCCACATCCGCCCCGCCCACGCAGCCGACGCCGCGCTGATTCTCCGCTTCATCACCGAACTCGCGGTGTATGAGAAAGCGGAGCACGAAGTTGTCGCGAAGGTTGAAGACATCGAAACGAGCCTGTTCTCCGCTACGTCCACTGCGAAGGCCTTGATCTGCGAGATGAACGGCCAGCCGATCGGCTTTTGCGTTTACTTCTTCTCCTATTCGACGTGGCTCGGCAAACAGGGGCTTTATCTGGAAGACCTGTACATATCGCCGACATCGCGCGGCAGCGGCGCGGGCAAACAGATGCTGCGCCATCTTGCGCAAATTGCCTGCGAAACAGGCTGCGGGCGCTTCGAATGGAGTGTGCTCGACTGGAACGAACCGGCAATCGGCTTCTATGAATCGATCGGCGCGAGCGCGCAAAGCGAATGGGTTCGCTACCGGCTGGCGGGCGAGGCACTTACGGCGTTTGCCGATGGTAATTCGTGAGACACGCGTGCCCCCGAACAGAAACATGGCCAGCTAATCAGTGATGCGCGCCTTGTTTATCTGCAGCAAGAACCGCCTGCGCAGCCCGACAGCCGAGCACGTGTTCGCCACTTGGCCGAACGTCGAAACGGATTCGGCCGGACTTGCTGCGGATGCCGACGTGCCACTTTCGCCCGAGCAGGTTCGCTGGGCCGACATCGTCTTCGTAATGGAAAAAGCGCATCGGGCGAGGCTGTCGGCAAAGTTCCGCGCGTATCTGAACGGCAAAAAAGTGATTTGCCTCGACATCCCCGACGACTATGCGTTCATGCAGCCCGAGCTCGTTGCGCTGCTGGAGCAGAAGGCGGGCAAATTTTTGCGGCAGAAATAGTGTGCGGCGTGGGCGCTGACAAAGTTCAGGGCGCCGCCGCTCTAATTGGTTAATCCCCCACGCTGCTCGCCACCGGCGCAACTTCAAACGCATCGCCCGTGGCGAAGAACGTCCCGCCCGCCACGTAATGGCATGTGCGCAGGTCCGGGTCGTCGCCAAAGTGCCAGCGATTGTTCGAATACACGCGGCTGTCCGCGTAGGCGGCGACCACTTCGCCGATGATCAGATCGTGCCGTTGGCTATCGTCCGGAATCACCTTGCATTCCATCCACGTGATACAGCCTGCCAGCATCGGCACATCGATTTGCTGTGCGGGGAAAGTCTCAAGGTTGAAGGCTGCAAACTTGTCGAGTTCAACGCCTGCGTTCGTTCCCACCGCCAGCGTCTGCGCGGCAAATCCGCGGCTCGGCAGTTGCAGCCCGAACACGCCGCTCGCTTCGATCAGTTGTCGCGTGAGCGTGCGGCTGTCCACCACTACGACGACCTTCGGCGGGGTGAAATCGAGCGGCATCGCCCACGATGCGGCCATCACATTCGAGCGGCCGCCGTGCGCGCTGGTAATGATCGTGACAGGGCCATGATTCAGTAACTGCGTGGCTCGCGACAATGCGACGGGTTCCCGGGTGACTTTCATACGTGCTCTTCCGCGTCAAATAGATCAGGCAGATTGTAGCGGGGACGCGCAAAACGGGTGCAACCTGTCGCATGACACAGAAAGTGAAAACTGTGCCTCGCAGGTGAAGAACTGACAATACGGTTAGTGAACTGACCCGGACGGCCGACGCCTTTTTGTTAAGGCGCGGTCGTCCGGCAGAGGCACGAGACGCCGTGGATACACGTCTACTCGACCTTAACCAGAATCAACACCGACGAGCTCATCTTGCCCGTGAGTGCGTTCTTGCCAGGCAGCGTCTTTAGGTACAAGGTCTTGCCCTCAACTCGAAACTGACGCATTTGGGTCGTGCCCGTCCATGACTGGTTCCACGAAGCATCAATATGGTGACTAACCTTGTCGCCCTCGATGCTATAGGTCCCTGCATAGGCGACTAACCCGTTGTAGAGCTCGACGCGCTCGGCGTCGGTTGGTACGGTAGGCGCTTTTCGCCCCTCCTTGATCAGGATGACTGACATCCTGCAGTCTGGACCATAGCTAATAAAACCGGTTGGATGTGCGCCGAACAACTCGGCCTTCTCGCCGGTAGTCAGGTCTTCAGTCGTGTTTGACTGGAGCGCCCATGTTCCTAGCTGCGGGCCGGTGCAGCTCTGCCGCTCTTGCCCGATCGCTTGCATGCAAGCGGCGCAAAGCACGCTGCACGCTATAACTGCGGAGTATTTCATCTGGCGTCCCTCCGAAGAAGTTGGCGCTTCACAGTTGGCACGCTGCGTGGCAGGAAACTCAGTTGTGGTCTTTCGCGCCGTTCAGTCGTGTCTCACGGTGTAGACCTGGTGTCCCGACACTACTTTCAACACTTACGGGAGCCATCTTCGCGCACGACTCGTTATAACTCGTGAAGTTGCGCTTCGGGGGAGAACATGAATTGGGAGTGCGGTTTGGAGGGCGCCAAACTCGCAATTGTCGGAATTGCGCTGGCGGAAGGCGGTTATTTCCGTTGATGCGCCCGGCATTGTGCTTTGCAGCTAGTTGAGTCCGGCTCGATTGTTGACGATGTCACTCCATACATCGCCATGTCTCCTCATGCCCGCCCGATGCCCCACGCATGGGGGCCGTTTCCCGCGGCACGTAAAGCGGTGATCCGCGGCCGGCGACCCGGGCTCACTCGCCTGGTGGCGAGCAAGCCTCAACCGCGGAGCGCCACAGTAACCACAACGAGAGCCGAGAAAACCAGCGCCGGAGCGACATGCCCGAACGGCTCCCGGTTTCGTAGCAACGTGAAGAGCGCGGCGACCAGGATCGCACCGGCCAGCGTTAGGCCCAAAACTCTCGTTTGTTGTCCAAAGAGAAGCGCCGCAGACAACAGTTCAAGCGCGCCACAGAGCAAATGAAACCATGCCGGGTAACCCCAGCGCGCAAAGTCACGCTTCACCGCGCCGAGTCCTGCGAGATTGACCACCCCAGCAACCGCGAACAGAACCGCTACGATCATCGCGAGAATCGACTCTAAAGATGCACTGTGCCACGCCATGATCATGCTCCGTTGATTTGCTGAAAGTGCTTCTGTGCAGAGAGGTCCGCAATCAGGCCGGGGCCATCGGGCTTCCATGCAAGAACTTGCCGGGCATGCTGGCCGCTCACGGTCTGATCGAGCGCCAGTGCGTCGGCGAACGGTCCAAACGATTGGCGAGCATCGTCGAGCGGCCAGGGCTCGACGCGATCGGCGCCGATCGAGGCCCGAATCGCTTCACCCATTTCGGCAACGGCAACCGCATCTTCCGTGACCACGTTGAAGATCTGTCCCGCGACTCGGCCGTCCCCACTTGCCGCCCGCTCCACCGCGCTCAGATAGGCCGTGGCGAGATCATCGACGTGAACGGCAGGCCAGTGGTTGTGACCATCACCGACGATCCTCACACTGCGACGGGCCATGCCGGCGAGCATGCCGAAGACGCCACCGCCGTAGCCGTGCACCATTGCCGGCCTGAGGATCACTGCAGCGATCGAGCGGCGTGCTGCTAGCGCCAGCACCTGTTGCTCCACTGCGGGCCGCCAGGCGATGAGTGGCGTCGGGTTCAGCGCCGATGCTTCAGTCGCGGGCTCCCCTTCCGTATTGCCGTAGACCCAGGTGCCCGACGTATAGACAAACGCCGCGCCCGGATGCAAATGCGAAAGCACCGCTACCGCCGCGGCCTCGTCAGCAGCAGCGGCGGAAGCATCGTTAGTCGATGCGGCGTGCACCACGCCATCGGCGGCGCCGGCAGTCGCAGCGAAAGTCTGTGGCTCGCGCAGGTCGCCGGAATGCAGCGTCACACCGAGACGTGCCAGCGCGCTGGCGGCCGCCGTGCTGTCCTGGCGCACCAGCGCCGTCACTTGATGGCCGAGGCTGATTGCCTTGCGCGCGATCGCTTGCCCGATGAAGCCAGTACCACCTGTAATGAACAGTTTCAAAGCGTTCTCCAATGATTGGCTGCGAAGTTGAAAAGTCACACAACGAGACTCACCGGTCTCGTTTCGGCAAATCTAAACGAGACTGACCAGTCTTGTCAACTACTCAACGATCTGTTATTTATCTGGGATGGACACTTCTTCTCTCCCCGGCCTGAGCCCGCTGCAATGCCGCAAGCGGTCTGCAATCCTCGACGGCGCGAAAACCGTCTTCTTACGCGGGGGTTTCGGTTTGGCGACGATGGACGATGTCGCCTCGGAGGCCGGCGTCGGCAAACAGACGGTCTACCGCCACTTCAAGTCGAAGGAGGCGCTCTTCATTGGTCTGGTAAGCGCGATGTGCACTCAGGTGGGCGCGCTGCTTGCCGGCGCTCAGGGCGAGCAATCCGAACGCGCCCCCGAAGTCGAGCTGCGCGAGTTGGGATGGGTGCTGGCACGAAGCCTTATTACGCCAGATACTCTGGGGCTTTACCGGGCCATCGTTGCCGAGGCCGCGCGGTTTCCGGAACTCGGCCGGGTGTTCTACGAAAATGGCGCAAAGGTCGTGCGCGCCTTCGCCGCAAAAATTCTGCGAAGGCGATTTGACGAATCGACTGCTACGTTGCGGGCAGCGACATTCGTTCAGTTGGTGCTAGGCGATGCGCATCTGGAACTCACACTTGGCTACACGGTGCCCGATGTTGACGCACGCTTTGCGCAGCAGATTGACGAGGCGGTAGCGGCGGCACTTCGCTAAGGTGCGCCGCATTTGTGGCCGGTCAATGCCTGCTGACGATCGATCGCATGCGCTGCGCCTTACTGCATTCTGCCCGGCCAGCTCGCTCAGAGATCCCCGATGTGATCTCCGAGGTTCAATTCAAATTCGCCTGCGGTCCCAATGCCTCGTGCACGTAGCTTAGGCATCCGCTCGATTGCGCCTGGCCATCCGAATGTCGTGAAGAAGGTGTCCTGGGTCAATTGAAGCTGAGCGAAGTCCGGCAAACCGAACTGGTTGATCGTCTGCTTGGCTGTGCTGAGCGCCTGCTTGTCGAAGGACAGAATGCGTCGCACGAATCTCGCAACGAAATCATCAAGCTCGGCCTCCGGTATGGCGCGGTTGATCCAGCCATAGCGTTCGGCAGTCTCAGCGTCGAAATCCTCGGCGCCGAGAATGATCTCGATGGCTCTTGAGCGCCCAACCAGCAGGGGTAAGCGCTGCAGGGCGCCACCACCCGGAATAAGGCCGGTGCCGACCTCGGGCTGGCCGAAGACGGCTTTCTCTTTACTGGCGAAGCGGATGTCGCACGCCAAGGTGAACTCGCTTCCGCCGCCGCGCGCCCTGCCGCGTATGACGGCTATGCTTAGCACCTTGCTTTGAGCGAGGCGGGTGGCGGCTTGAATCCAGCGCGGCGTGCCAAATCGGCTACGAGGCTCCGCCGTGCTGTAGTGGGCGATGAAGAAGTCGGGGTTGGCACTCTCGAAAGTGACGACCTTCAGCGACGGAGCCGCTTCAATCTCCTCGACCAGGTCATAGAACTCATCGTACATACGATCGTCGATGGCGTTGATCGGCGGGTTGTCGAGCGTGACGCGCCAATATCCTGGCGTGGTCTTGTCGGTGACGATGGTCGTGCGGACGTTGCTCATGGAGCCTCCATTATTTGGCGCATCATCTATACGGTCCAGACTGGTTATGGCTTCGATCGCGCCACTCATTGACTGCTGCCTGACTGGCGCGATCTCACTCCCACCGTTTGGCCAGGGCTTTACGCTCGATGTCCTTGGCAAACAGGGGTGTCTCCTCAGCGTTGTGAGCGCTTAGAGCTTGCTGCGCGACTTCGCTCGCCTTGGCGAACGGCACGCCACGCTTCTCGAGCACCTCGAGATAGTCTGGCGTGGAGCGGACTTCCACGCTGTTAGTCAACCTTGTTGTGTCAGCATCGATCGCATCCGCGTTGAAAGACCAGATCACGATAATCTTGACGCGGCTGCCGATGTCCGGACCGATCGAGTCCGATAACGACACAAGCCGGCAACGGCTTCGCTCCGCGATATCCTCGACATAGTGCTGCACCATCAAGTTGCCAACGTGCTCCACATTGACGGACATACGCTTGCCATCAGGGGTGAGCGTTGCAGCCGCCGCAATGTGATTCTTCGAACAGGCCTGATATTCGCTGTCAGTGAGCGTGAAGACCCATTCGGTCAGATCGATGGACGCGAGTGGCGCATGAATGGTGGCCTCGGCCATCGATTTAGCGATGACTTCATCAGTCATTTGTCGATCTCCGGATGGTCAGACTGACAGCTTCGCGACAATCTCGGCAGTCGAGACAATGGCGTTCGCGTAAGCCGGCATGTTGAACTGCAACGAGGCGTCCATCTCGGCGTGACCGAAGCTGCCGATCGCGTCTTTCACCAGCGTGACTTCGTAGCCCAGCTCGGCGGCAAAGCGCACAGTAGACTCGATGCACGTGTTGGCGCGCATGCCGATCACGATGACCTTGCGCACGCCATGCTTCTTGAGCTGAAGGTCAAGATCCGTGTTGGCGAATCCGCTTGAGAGCCAATGCTCTTGCGCGACGACCTCACCGGGACGCGGCTCGAAATCGGGGTGAAAGCTTCCGCCCCAAGTCCCGTCGGCAAAGGCGCGGCCCTTGTCGGCGGAGGCTCCAATCGGCGGTATCGTTTTCCAATGACTGTGCAGATCACATTCGCGCCAACGGTGGTGGGGGGCGATGAAGACCTGTACGCCGGCCGCACGAGCCGTAGCGAGCACCTGCCGCATATGTTCGACGACATCGTTCGCTTCCAGCGTCGAGCGGCTGAGTTCGTAGAGCTTGCCTCCTTCCGACAAAAAGTCGTTGTAGGGGTCGACGATCAGCAGCCCCGTCAGTTCAGGCTCATACGTCAGTTCGGATTTCGACTGATTTGCCATATTCCATGCTCCGCTGGTTCGTTTGTCGTGTTGCTACAATATTTGAAGTCACTAGATTTGTAAAGGACATAACTTGCGATCCGCGACGGGAGGTGATCTTGGATAGCAGACCAGACAGGTTCACAATGCAGGGTTGAGTGAGGGACCGAGATGAAACAACAGACTACTGGCGAGACGCTTTGCCCCCTCGCTCGCGCGGCCGCCGTCATTGCGGATCGCTGGACTATCCTGATCCTGCGCGAGTTGAGAATGGGGAATGACCGCTTCGACGGCATTCAGGCACAGACCGGAATGTCGCCCAACCTGCTTACCCAGCGCCTCAAAACAATGGAGGACAACGGGCTCATCGAGCGTCGGGTCTATCAGGAGCGACCCAGACGGCACGCTTACTGCGTCACTGACAAGACGCGCGAGCTTGACGGAGTGATGCTGACCCTTCGTTTGTGGGGAATGCGGCACTGTGGGCTGGACCCGGAAGCTGAAGGCGCTGTGACGATGAAGCACCGGCGAACCGGCGAGGTAATTGGCAGCGACTGGCAACCCGAAGAAGAGGACTTGCCTTTCACTTTCAGCCAGGTCGAGACTCGGGTAAATCCGGCATGGGCTGCCGAGCGTGCCACTCGCGCGGAAGCCTTTGCGACTGGACGGCGCATTCAGGTTTCCAAACGCACACCGCAAAAAAAGCAGGCCCCCGTGGCGTTGAAAGCGGAAAGCGGGAAGCGCACTCCGCGAAAGCGCGATTCTGCTTCTCTGAAGGACTGACCTTCTGCGAGTGGACCCGCCGGCTTTCCAGACGTGGAATGCCGGTGCCCTACCAGGTCTGGCGCGCTTGAGGAAAATCGGATCTTGACCTCCATCTCTTGAGCGGCTCGCGGTACGCCGCGCAGACCGAAATGTCGAACGACTGCGGTATCGGCCATTTGCAGTTGATCATCCAGACTCGATTACACGCACGGCCGGCTTCCTTTCGCGCACTTACAAAACATCAAGTCTCGCGCGACAGACCCGATAACTCGATTGCACGTCGCTACCGTGCATTCGATTCTCGACCGTCTCCCCAAGCGCGGAGCAAAGGAAGCGTCAGCCCATGTCGCCTGATCCGATCAACACGAATACGTCAGTCACCACACCGCCACCACCCGAGCTTCCTTCATCAAAGGATGCAGCGTCGACAGACAGCACGTCCGACCGCAGCAACGATGCACTGATAACAGCACTCAAGCAGACGTTGACGCGGCTCGGCATCGATGCATCAACGGGATTAACCATCAGCGATAACATCAACGACAACTCCGACTCCTCGTCGTTGCACAGGCGCGTGAGTGCGTCGAGCGCGTCACTGGTCGCGGCGCTCTATCAGGCGCTCGAATTGCAGCGGTCAATTGCCGCGGCTAACGGCCTGAGCACGTCGGGCAAAGAAACGAAGGACGCGCTTTCCGCCGCGGCAGATATCCAGCCATCCAGTTCGGCCGTAAGCGGCTATCGCGATCTCGGTGCGCAGATTGCCGATCTGGCGAAGATGTCCGGCACGGTAGCAAGCGACGACGATGGCGATACGGACGAATGGGATTTCGATATCGACAATTCCAACAACACATCAAGCGCTGTGACAAAGCCGGGCGACCCGATGACAGCCGCAATGGAACAATTGAATCAGGCCTTACGGGATCACGTCGCGGCGCTCGCGCAGAATGCGAACGCGAAAGTCTCGCTCGCTGCTGTGCTCGACGGATTGTCGGACGAGACGAAGGGAGTCCAATGGCGGCCGCTCGGTGTGTTGATCGATGTGCAGGCGTAGTGGCCGATCAATGCCGTCACGCTAATCTAGTGTTCACCGAGTATCACGACCGCGTTGTTTGATCGGGCAGTTGCAACGCGTTCAGCCGTACAGCGCGGGATCGTCCGCGATTTACGCTCCGTCGTCGAGCGATCGCTTGTGGCCGTTGCGTGCCGCACGCGGTTGCTCATGGCGTTGTTCGGGACATGCTGTGGCGAGTGGCGAATCGCTGCCACCAGTAGGTCAATTTTTCGCACCCTTCCATTAGTGAAATGGCTTCAGGTGCCTGCATGAAGCATGCGAACATTGGAGCGGCGTACAAATCAGCAATTGTCACGTCATCGCCGATCAGGAACCCATGGTTGCCGGACACGCGCGTCAATTCAGATAGACATACAGCGGCACACGGTAGCGCGGCGGCGATCTTCCGCTCATCTGCTAACCGGCCTTCCCGAACTGAAACCACGCGTTCAACGTATATATCCCAAACGAGCGTTCGGTATGCATAGGCGTCCAGTATCCCAACGATCTGGTTTACCTTGGCGCGGGCTCTCGGATCTGTCGGTTGCAGTTTGCATCCGGGAAAAGCATCGTCGATATAGCGAACAATCGCGCCTGTCTCGTAAAGATGAAAATCGCCATGCTCGAAGGCTGGAATGCGGCGAACGGATGACGCGTCAAATGCTCCTGCGGAACCCCCGTCTCTGCGAATACATCTACTTCGACCAAGTCGTATTTGACCTGCTTCTCTTCCAGCGCAAGCCGGACGATCCGCACATATACACTCCATGCGGCTCCGTATACTTTCACCACATTAGTTGTCGGCACAGCGTTGCCCCAGTCGCGCATGGAAGGCGCGGATACGACAGTTTATTTAACGAAGCGTACGCCCCCCCAATCCTGTCGAATGCGGCCGCTCCGGGAACTGCATAAGTTTCGTTGGCGATCATGTATTTGGCGTTGTCCAACAGCGTTTCGCGACTGCAAGACGTGCGCTAATCCCTTGCGACCATCACCTTGTTCTCATGTTTGATACCGCCAAGGGCAAAATACGCTACCCCTTCTTGTGTCAACCCACGGGAACGATAGAAAGAGATCGCCTTTTCGTTTTGTGAGTTGACGATGAGCCAGATTGCACGATTTCCAGTTCTTGCCTCTGCAATGCCTCTGGCATGAGCCAGCAATGCTGATCCAATGCCACGACCAGAAAAAGAGGCATGGATGTAAAGTGTTTCGATCTCGATGGGAACGTCCGTATGGTACGAATCAAAGCGCATGACAATATAGCCGGCAAGATTTCCCTCTGCCTCGGCAACCAGCACAACAGCGCCTAGATCGTTCACTAAGGTCTGGATTTTTTCTGGCGTAAATGTCGCCAGGACATATTGCGCGATGACCTCGGACACTCCCGCCGCTGCATACGTATGCACCCATACATTTGCGCCAAGCACCGCAATACGCGCTGAGTCTTCCGGCCTGGCTGTTCTTATCAAATGCGTAGCTTCCATCGTGTTCTTTTTTCAGAGCCCGTTGGCAAAGGTGGGTTGGACGTGCCGACAAGCGCCGATTGTCGGCGATGTAGGCCACATCGTCGAGTGTCTCTCCACGACCGAACCCGAAAGTTCGACGTCAAAATAACTCGACCCAACCCGGGCTCGCGTCGAACTTCCGTCGTCGACCCATTGCAGCCAATTAACCCATTCGAACCCCGTCACTCAGCAAAACAAACCCAGCGGGGGACGCCTAAAAGCGAAAACGCGCAGATTTATCTGCGCGTCTCAACGTCATTCTCTCAACAGACCAAGGACGCCCAGGCACCACTCAATCCACGACACAAGGCTGCAATCAATCCGGCCAATTTATGCGCCGCCGAAAAACACGGGCTTCATTCCGTCATTCGGGTCCGGGCGAACAGAGCCTTGAATTTTATGTCCCAGGTGCGAGACGGCAGTGTCGAACGAACGCAGTTCATGGTGGATGCCCGACGCCGAAGTACCGTCAGCAACGCCACCAAAGCTACTTTGTGCAGCCTGAACATTGGCCGGAGCGACCGCTTCGTTGGATTGAGCAAAAGATGAGACAGCCGGGATTGCAAGAGCAGCTGCGACGATGAGCGATTGAACGAGTTTCATGATACTTACCTCCAGACTTCGTTTGTTCCGCAAACGCCCGTTTGCGTTTCAGTGCTTGCAGTCTAGGCCGAGGTCGGTGCGCAATTAAGTGCTTGCGGAACAAAACAATGTTGAAAAAATAAGTACAAACCCTTAGACCCCTGCATCACGCACGCAGCGGCTTGCGTTCGCCCCGCCGTCCACATCACCATGACCTCAACTCCCGTCCCAATCAAACAGCTAACGTTCGCACATTCGGCGCAAGAGGTCATACAGGTAGAGCGCTCAAACCCGAGCGAGCTTTTAACCCGCCATCAAGCAAAGGCAAGTGATCGCAATTTTGTATTGTCATTAATTTGCCTCAATATTTAATAAGTTGAAACAAGGCATTCCATAGACTAGAGTGGTCGGTAACTTCTATCTGCATACATATTCGAATCTCCAATACGGAAAGCGGATGACAGGCCATCTCGTCATTGATCACGGTGGCCCATGCTGGATCAGCTCTCACGCCTGGATTGTGCCAACCAGCAATCCTCACTAACCATGGCCGCTTTCAGATGAAAGCCAGCGCAATTTATCTCGGTACAGACGCGCGAACCGCATATATATGCAGATTTTTATTTCGCAAAAGACTCGACTTTATTTCGATTTGCGTCGATATCGAGACGCAAGGTGTGCCCTATTGTGCCGCATATGAATTTATCGCGATTCGGGTTTTATTCGAGGAAAGGGGATCACTATGCAATCCGCATGCAAGATGATTAGCAACGTGCGCTACGCTCGCGGCGCCCTGATTGTTTTCACTCTGATCGCGGTCGCTGCATTTCAGCCTGCCGCAGGCCAAAGTCTCACCATCAAAGATCTCGGCGCGCTCCCCGGTCAATATAACTACAGCAACGCGCTCGGGATCAACGAGCGCGACCAGGTGGTCGGCTACTCGATCACGGCCGGTGGGAACACGCACGCCTGTCTGTTTGAAAACGGGGTGGTGACCGATCTGGGCACGTTCCCTGGTGGCAGCTACAGCTCAGCTAGCGCGATCAACGATCGTGGCCAGGTGGTCGGTTCCTCGAGCACCGCGCGCGGGAGTTCGCACGCCTTTCTGTTCGAACACGGGGTGATGACCGACCTGGGTACGCTACCCGGCGGCGACGTCAGCGGAGCTAACGGGATCAACGAGCGCGGCCAGGTGGTTGGTCTAGCGTCCAACCTACGCGGGTACATTCACGCTGCCCTGTTTGAAAACGGCGTGGTGACCGACTTGGGCACGCTCCCCGGCGGCAGCGATAGCGGAGCTTTGGGGATCAACGATCGCGGCCAGATAGTCGGCTATTCGTCCATCGCAGGTGGGTACGCGCACGCCTTTCTGTATGAACACGGGGTGATGACTGATCTGGGCACGCTCCAGGGGAATAACGGCATCAGCCATGCTCAGGCGATCAACAATCGCGGCCAGGTGGTCGGCATATCGTCTACCGCAAGCGGGGACGTGCACGGCTTTCTGTATGAAAAGGGGGTAATGACTGACCTGGGCACGCTCCCCGGTCTCAACGACAGTAACGCTTTTGGGATCAACAATCGCGGCCAGGTAGTCGGCGAATCGGATGCCGGAACCAACCCGTACTTGCCGCACGCGTTTCTGTTTGAACATGGGGCGATGACTGACCTGGGCACGCTCCCCGGGGACAACTTCAGCGAAGGTGTCGGGATCAACGAGCGTGGCGACATCGCTGGCAACTCCACGTTGCACGCTATCCTTTGGACACGAAAAAAATGATTGCCGGTCTCTAATGGTTAGCAAATCATGTTGAAATTGTGGGACGAACATGGCCAACGGTCCGGTTCAGCGGCGGCCCGCGCAACGAACCGTTCGCTGCAACCGATCGTTAGGCACCCTCACTGACGCACATAGCGCAAGTGCGTGGCAGCCGGGCCATCCAGAACCCTGTCAATGCGAAACTGCGGCCCGGGCTCGCGCAGGTTCTCGAAGAGACGTCGCCCGCTGCCGAATAACACCGGTGACAAGGCGATTTCAAGCTCATCAACAACACCCATGGCCAGGTACTGCTGGATCACATCGGCTCCGCCCGCGATACGAATATCGCGATTGCCGGCAGATTCCCGAGCCAGCTCAAGGGCACGCTCGGGCCCGTCATTGATGAAGTGGAAGGTCGTCCCACCCGGGCGCACCCAGGGTTCGCGTTTCTCATGAGTAAGAACGTACACAGGTTTGTGAAACGGAGCTTCCTCTGGCCACGCACGCTCACCTTGTTCGAACATTCGCTTGCCCATAATGTTGGCGCCGATTCGCTCCGTCGTGCTGCGAAGCAGGTCATTGACCGGGCCGGTCTCTCCCCCTGGTCCGAGCTTGAGGTTCTCGCGGAAGTACTGTTGATTGAAGATCCAGGCCATCAGTGCACCCCACTTAGCGCCCCAGTTCTTGTACTCGGGCGTCTCCCAATGTTCCATGGTCATTCCTTCCGGTGCCATGTAGCCATCGAGACTAAGTCCAATGTTGACGAATACTTTGCTCATGATTCTCCTCTCGCATGTTCGGATGTCGACCTAACTTTGACGACTGCCGGTTAACTCCGCAGCTAGAACTAGAGATACATCGAATGAGATGAGATAGCTGCGCCATTTTGACTTCTGCCGAGCCGCTTATGCAGGTAATACCAAGCATGTTTGCCGCAGAACGCCTCAAATCGACCAAACTCACTATAGCCTGGCCTCAGGTAAAAGCACGACCGAAGACGACCGTCACGCCCACTTTAAGCACGCAGCTTGGCCTTCATACATAGCTGCAAATAGTGAAGGAGATCGTCGTCGTAACGGGCGCTATATTTTCCGTAGTCGATGAACTCGTAGTAAATGTTCATCGCCTGAATAAATCGTCTCTCGCTCCTGCCGCCGGATTAGAGAAGTATCCAGACGAGTAGCCATTTCCAGGCGAGAATGCAAAACCATGACAACCCGCTGGAGAAAGAAACCGTGCGCATCGTCTGTTTGCACACCGCTGACAGCAACATCGCCTTGTTCGATGCGGCTGCCCGCGCCGCCGGATTCGAGGCGCTCGAGTTGACGCACGTGGTCCGCGCCGACTTGCTCGCGGGCGCCGAGCAGGCCGGCGGCTTGACCGAGGCGATCGCGTCGCAAACCCGCGAGGCGCTCCTCGCGCTCACGGACAACGCCCACGCCGTGTTGCTCAACTGCTCGACGCTCGGCCCATCAGTGAACGACGCCCTAGCCGCGCAAGCCGCACCGGTCCCCGTTTTACGCGCCGATGCCGCGTTGGCTCAACACGCGGTGGAAAGCGGCGGCAAGGTTGTCGTGCTATGCACCGTATCCACAACACTCACCCCGACCACTCGCCTGTTCGCTGAAGCCGCCATGCACACCGCCGCGGAAGTTGACGTTCAGTTGGTGAGCGGCGCATGGGACCGTTTCAGAGCAGACGACACAGCAGGCTATCTGTCCATGATCGCCACCGCTGCGGATGTAGCCTACGAAAACGGCGCGGACGTCGTAGCGTTTGCACAAACATCGATGGCCGGAGCAGCCTTGTTGGTCGCGGGCGAAGCGAAGCCTCTGACCACACCGGCCATCGCTCTCGCCGCTGCAGTGCACGCAGCCACACTCGCAGCTTGAAACGCGATGTTCGCTGAGTACCTCGTCAAATGGGACTTACTGCCGGACGGCGAGCCGATTCGCACGCATAGCAGCCGGCTGCTGCCGGTGCGCCAGCATGGCGTCGCCGCGATGCTAAAAGTTGCGCAGGAACCCGAAGAGAAATTCGGCGCGCAACTGATGGTGTGGTGGGACGGCGACGGCGCGGCCCGCGTGCTCGCCCACGATGCCGACGCCCTGCTGTTGGAGCGCGCCCAAAACAATCATGCGTTAGCGGATCAGGCCCGCACGGGCGACGTTGAAGCAGACGACCACGCCATCGACATCCTCTGCGCCGCTGCGGCGCGACTCCACGCACCACGTAACAAACCGTTGCCCGACCTGATCGGCTTGCCACGCTGGTTCCAGAGTCTCTGGCCCGCAGCGCAGCAATACGGCGGCTGGCTCTCCGACTGTGCTGCGACAGCGCAAGCCCTACTCGCCGCGCCGCAAGACCCTGTCGTGCTGCACGGCGATATTCATCACGGCAACGTCCTCGATTTCGGCGCGCGTGGCTGGCTGGCGATCGACCCGAAAGGTCTCTACGGCGAACGCGGCTTTGACTACGCGAACATCTTCTGCAATCCGGACGAGTCGTCCGCGCTGGCGCCTGGACGGTTCGAGCGTCGCGTCGAACGCGTAGCGCAAATCGCGGGGCTCGACAGACACCGTCTGCTGCAGTGGATCCTCGCGTGGTCAGGTTTGTCCGCGGCGTGGATTCTCGAAACGGGCGAGACGCCGGACATCGATATCGACATCGGCAAAAAGGCGGCCGAAGCGTTGAAGCGGAAGTGATCGCTGGGAACTGAAGAGGAGAGGAAACTGCCCTGAGCGGCAGCCCGCAAGCCGCCGCCCAAGTCCTACGTCAATTAAATTAATGCGGAGCTTTACCGTTGGGCAGGGCGTCCAGCGGTTTGTGCTGTTCTTCACCGAGTCCCGGGAAGAACGCGTTCCATGCGGCGCGCACACCCTGAGCCGCGGTGGCCTCCGCGCCAATCGATTCTGCCTCGCCGTCCGCAGCTTTCGAAGGGTCAGAGGAAAGACCGCGCCAGTGCGTGAACACCAGCAGCGGTTTCTCGGTCCATACACCGTCGCCATATTTCGCAAATGCCGTGTCGCCGCTCGTCAACTGCACCTCGTACCAGCCTTCATGGACAGGCGTATGGGCAGCAAGCTCAAACCAGGCGGTCGGTTCGATTTCCTTCATGTCGTCTCCGGTCGGATAAATCGTCAAAGATAACCACAAGCAAGGCATTCTTCATGCCCGAACCCGGTAGTGGCCCGGCCGGCGCGCGACGCATGTCACGCGGTGCTGCAGGGCGGTGTGCTGGGCATGACCTGCGGGCGATTCGTCGACGTCGCGCACTCCGAATTCGCCGCGCATAAACGACACGATAGCGCGACATAGGCCGCGCGGACAAACGTAAAAAGTTACACAGCGCGCCGGGTTGTCGACCGGCTACCCGACTCGCCCGTCATATCCCGCACCAGCGTGGCCAATACGCGAACAGCGAGCGCCAATTGTTCGGCTGACGTGCTGCCGTAGCCGATCACCAGCCCGTTCGTCTCCTCGCGCTGCTGCAGTGCAAAACCCGACAACGCACGCGGATTGAGCCGCCTGGCAAGCGCGCGCTCGGCGAGGGTCCGATCAGAAATAGGCGGCGGCAAGCGAACCGTCAGATGCATGCCGCAATTGCCGCCCAGAATCTGCGACGGCGCGAAATGCATGGTGAGCGCATCGCGCAGCGCCTGCTGGCGCTCCCGATACAAACGCCGCATGCGGCCCAGATGCCGCCCGAATTCGCCGCTATCGATGAAATGTGCGAGCGCCAGTTGTTCCAGACGATGTCCGCCGCGCAGCATCTCCTGCAACGCGACGGCCGTGTGCGCGGCGATCACGCGCGGCAACACCACGAAGCCGATACGCAGCGCCGGAAACATCGTTTTGCTGAATGAGCCGACGTACAGAACCGGCGCGTCCTCGACCAGCCCTTGCATGCTGGCAATCGGCTCGCCGGTATGGCGGAATTCGCCGTCGTAGTCGTCCTCGATCAACCACGCGCCGCAGCGGCGCGCCTGCGCGATCAGTTCAAGCCGGCGCGCCACCGACAACACCGCGCCGGTCGGATACTGATGCGCGGGCGACGTGTAGATCAGCCTGGGAGGATGCGTGCGCCACGCGTCGGGCGGTACCGCGATGCCTTCGGGATCGACCGGCATCGGCAGCATGCGCAGATCACCGAGGTTGAAAGCGGCCTTCGCGCCGCGATAGCCCGGATCTTCAACCCACGCGATGTCGCCCGGATTGGTGAACAGCCGCACACACAGGTTCAGCGCTTCCTGCGCGCCTTCGGTGATGACCACCTGCGACCCCTCGCAGCGCACGCCGCGCGCCATCCGCACATGCGCGGCGATCGCGTCGCGCAGCGCCGGTTCGCCCGCCGGGTCGCCGTAGCCGAGCGCAAGCGGCAACGCGCGCTCCATCGAACGTTCGAGCGCGCGCCGCCAGGCGGCCAGCGGAAAGCGGTCCAGCGCGGGCGTGCCGGGCGTGAGCGGTAACGTGTTGTCGGCATGGGTGCGAGTCGCCGCGAATTGGTCGACGCGCGCCGCGTACGCGACCTTCGGCGCAGCCGACGATGTCCGCGTTTCACCGCGAGCCGAAGGGCTGGAGAGCGAACTCACGCGCGTGCCCTTTTTGTCGGCCACCACATAACCGACCGCGGCCAGATGCTCGTACGCGATCACCACCGTGTTGCGCGACACGCCCATTTCCGCCGCCAGCAAGCGCGAGGACGGCAGCAGCGACCCCGCCGGCAAACGCCCTGTGAGGATCGCCTGTTGCAAGCGTTCGATCAGCTGCTTTTGCAGCGGCACAGACTTTTCACCGTTGCCCGCGGTGGCCCCGGCGGCCGGGCTGGCGAGCGGACCAATGATTTCGATCATCCTGGCTGGACCTATCAAATGCTGTTCTGCTGGATCTTTTTAACATACCACGTTTGCCGTATCGTTCTCCATAAGCATCGACCATCCAACTATCGACAGGAGAGCAGACATGGAACCCAGACGTAATGCGTTCGAGCAGCCGATTGGCGTCCCCGTGCCGGATTGGAAAGGCGCCCAGGCGCCGGGCCGCGAGCCGCTGGTGGGCAGCTATTGCCGGATCGAACCGGTGGACGTCGAACGCCATGCGGCGGACCTGTACGAAGCCTACAGCTCGGCGCCCGATGGCCGCGACTGGACCTATCTGACGGTCGGCCCGTTCGAGAGCCTCGCCGCGTATCGCGAACATCTGACGCGCATGGCCGCATCGCCTGATCCGCTGCACTATGCGGTGATCGATCTGGCCACCGGCAAAGCGATCGGCACACTCGCGCTGATGCGCATCGACCGGGCGAACGGCGTGATCGAAGTCGGGCACGTCACCTATTCGCAGCGCCTGAAACGCACGCGCATCGCCACCGAAGCGATGTTCCTGCTGATGAACCATGTGTTCGACGACCTCGGCTATCGCCGCTTCGAATGGAAGTGCGATTCGCTCAATGAACCATCGCGCACGGCGGCGTTGCGCTATGGCTTCACGTTCGAAGGGATCTTCCGGCAGGCGATCGTGTATCGCGAACGCAACCGCGATACCGCGTGGTTTTCGATCATCGACAGCGAATGGCCTGCGCTGCGTCCGAGCTACGCACGCTGGCTCGACGCCGGCAATTTCGATGCGCAGGGCAAGCAGGTCAACCGGATGGTGGACCTGATCGCACGGCAGCGGGCAGCGGTGGATGAAAGCAGTCGATAAGGCAACCCGTTGCGGGCTGGTTGCGAGCCGGCCAGAAGGTTGGCTCGGGCCGGCTCGTCGATCCCAGGACTTCAGAGACTAAATAGACTTCCGGCGAGTGCCGTGCGACGACTCAGGCAACGCCTGCCGTTCGCCGCAGCACGATGGTCGGGTTGCCTTTGTACGTCGTGCGAAGCTGCTCACGGTAACCGCACTTGCGCGCGACGTTCAGCGAAGGCTGGTTTTCCGGCGCGATGATGCAGGCCGTCTCGCCGTCAGGCCAATTCGCGTCGGCCCAATCGAGCGCCGCGCGCACGGCTTCGGTCGCGTAGCCGCGGTTGTGGACGGCAGGGTCCAGCGCCCAACCTATTTCCGGCGTATCGAGTAAAGAAGGCTCGATCTCGCGGTGGTAGTCGGCAAAGCCGACTTCGCCAAGGAACCGGCCACTGTCCTTTTCCCGCACCACCCAATAGCCGTATCCCAGCATCGCCCAATGCCCGGCATAGCGCAGCAGGCGCGCCCAGACTTCTTCGCGCGTAAACGGCTTGCCGCCGATGTAGCGGATCACTTCGGAATCGGACCACATCGCATAGCTCTCGAGGAAATCGTCGCGCGCGTGCGGACGCATGATCAGGCGGTCGGTGGTGAGAAGCGTGGGGGGGTTGGACATAGGCGGGCGGGTGGTTGGCGTAGACGCTATGAGGTTGAGAAGGGTTGAAGAGTGCCTGGGATGATCGCAGATTTTTTGCGCGCCGGGTTCACCGCCAAAAAGCAGGACACCATGCGCTATCCAGCCGATCCGGCCGACCCTGCAAACGCCACCGACCATCTCGCGAATTCATGAAGCCACCCCTCACACCATCTCGAGAAACCTTGCCAGACACGGATTGCGATTGGCCGGCGACCACGCCAGCACCTGCTCGATCAGCGGCGCATCGAGCAGCGGCCGGAACACCACGCCCGCGAGTTGTGCTTTGCGCATCGAGGCCGGCACCAGCGCTACCCCCACTCCTTCATCGACGAGACTGAGCACGGTCTGCTGCAACTGCACTTCGAAGCGGATATCCGGTTCGAAGCCGCCTGAGCGGCAATGCTCGAGAATGGCCGTGCGCAAGCTCGGCGCGACTTCCTCGGACGCCAGCACGAATGGCTCGCCCGCCAGTTGCGCGATCTTCAGACGCCGCGCGCGTGCGCGCGGATGGTTGCGCGACAGCGCAACGCACAAAGGCTCGCGGAGAATCGTCCGGGTCACGATGCCCTTGTCGGGCACGCCTGGAAACATGATCGCGGCGTCGATCTGGCCGGCCAGCACTTGCGCAGCAAGATCGTTCGACACGACCTCACGCAAATTCAAGGCAACCTCGGGAAACGCAGCGCCGAACGCGCGCGCATAGCCGGGCACGACGTTGTACGCAGCGCACATCGTGAAGCCGATGGCGAGCTTGCCAGCGTCGCCATGCGCCGCCGCCTGGGCATTGCTGACGGCCTGCTCCACCGACGCCAGGATCGCCTTCGCATCGGCGTAAAAACGCTCGCCCGCTGCGGTCAATGTGACGCTGCGCGGACTGCGTTCCAACAGCGTCACGCCCAGATTCGCCTCCAACGCCGCCAGTTGCCGGCTTAAAGGTGGCTGCGACAGATTCAGGCGCGCCGCCGCGCGGCCGAAATGCCGCGTCTCGGCGAGTGTCACGAAGTAGCGTAACGGCTTGATATCGATCACGACGCCCCCGTGCTGAATGACGATGCAGAAAAGGTATTGTTGATGGCAGAAAACAGTATTGGATTGTATCAACGCAAGCCACTACGCTGGCGCATCGCTCCCTGCGCCCACGCTCTTCTTTAAATCGATGTTAGCTACTCTCGAGATTCTGCTTCCCGTGTTCGGCCTGATTTTCGCGGGCTTTGCATGCCGTCGGCGCGGCGTGCTCGGGCCGAACTCCGCGTCCGAACTGAACCGCTTCGTCGTCTGGCTGGCGCTGCCGGCGCTGCTATTCGACACGATGGCGCATGCCACGTGGCAACAGCTTTATCAGCCGGCCTTCGTCGCGGCGTTTTCGATCGGATGCCTCGGCGCGTTTCTGCCGATTCTCGCCATGCGTATGATCGGCGGCCGGCATCTGGCCGACGCGAGCGTCGATGCGATTGCAGCGTCGTATCCGAATACAGGCTACATCGGCTTTCCGCTCGGCATGATCGCGTTCGGCTCGGCCAGCCTGACGCCGACCACGATCGCCACGATCCTCGTCGCGTGCGTGCTTTTTGCGCTTGCCATCGTGCTGATCGAAATCGGCCTGCAGACCGAACGCACGCCGCACAAGCTGGGGTTGAAAGTGTTGGGCTCGCTGGCGCGTAATCCGTTGATCGTGTCGCCGATCCTGGGCGTGCTGTTCGCGAGCACCCATGTGGCGTTGCCGCAAAGCGCGGAGACGTTTCTGAAGCTGCTGAGCGGCGCCGCCAGTCCGTGCGCGTTGGTCAGCCTTGGCCTGTTCCTCGCGGAAAAGCGCCCGTCCGAGGCGGGTGCGGGTGCGGGTGCGGGCGGCATCTCGCTGCTGCTGACCGGCGTCAAGCTGCTGGGGCAGCCGGCGCTGACCTGGTGGCTCGCGGCGCGCGTGTTCGGGCTCTCGTCAGCGCTGGTCGAGATGGCTGTTGTGCTGGCCGCGTTGCCCACCGGCACTGGCCCATTCATGCTGGCGGAGTTCTACCGACGCGAGGCGCACATCACGTCGCGCACCATTTTGCTGTCGACGGTGGGGTCGGTGGTGACCCTTTCGTTGCTGCTGCTGGTGATGGGGCATCGCACGTAAGCGAAGCCCGAGAATATCCGGCTCGCCGCGCCTCGCGCTATGCTTCGCACACGGACCACCAAGGTCCGTGCTCTGCATCTGTGTAGAGCCAGGAGCAAACAGCGAACCGAACCGCCGTGCCCAAAGCCCGCCCACCCGAACTTCACGACGACGCCGACGCCCGCTCCCTCGCGCGGCGCTATCCGCGTGGGCTGCGCATCGACCCGCATTCGCACACGTGGGCGCAGGTGCTCTATGCGGTATCCGGCGTGATGTGGGTCGAAGTCGGCCGGGAGGCGCTGGTGGTGCCTCCGCAGCGTGCGGTCTGGCTGCCGGCCGGCACCGTTCACTCGATCCACATGATGAGCGAGGTGGAGATGCGCAATATTTATCTCCACGAGCGCAACGTCGGCCATCTGAGTCGGCGCAGCGACGTGTTCGAGATTAACGGCCTGCTGCGCGAACTCATCACATCGATTGCGGAATAC
The DNA here is from genome assembly GCF_902859805.1 of Paraburkholderia sediminicola. GTDB lineage: Bacteria > Pseudomonadota > Gammaproteobacteria > Burkholderiales > Burkholderiaceae > Paraburkholderia > Paraburkholderia sediminicola. The sequence goes on from NZ_CADIKC010000001.1 coordinate 1,368,469, forward strand.
GAGCGCACCCATGTTCGCGACGAAACCTATCTGGAAGCCGCCTATCGTCTCGCGATGCTGGAGCTGGAGCACGCGCCGCGCTCGTCGCTGCGCATCGCGCTGCCCGATGCTTCGGACCGGCGGCTCGATGCGCTGTGCCGCGCGGTGATCGACAACCCGTCGATCGCAATCAGCTTCGAACAGCATGCGGCCTCGGTCGGCGCTAGCGTGCGGACCTTGGCGCGCCTCTTCACGCGTGAGTTGGGCGTGGGCTTTGCCGAATGGCGGCGTCAGGTGCAACTGGCAGTGGCCGTGTCAGGCCTCGCCGAAGGACGCTCGGTCAGCAGCATTGCGCGCTCGCTGGGCTTCCAGCCGAGCAGCTTCAGCGACATGTTCCGGCGCGAGTTGGGCGCGCCACCGACCGGCTTCGATCCCAGCGGCACGCTCAGCGAGGCGGCTTCTGAAGCTTCGCCAGAGCAGGCGCAAGACAAGCTATCCACTGACGGATAAGTTATACGCGCTGACGGTAGCAAGATTCGCCCTTGTGCAGCTAAGCCAGCGCTCGCTGGCGGCCTAACGAATCGCGCCAACAGTCGCACCGTTCAACGTCGGCCAGACGACGCCCAGCACGACCCGTAAGCCGCCGCACAGCACGCCTTGTCCGAAATTCGAAAGTCTTTGTCTCAACGCCTTTGTACCGGTCATCTAGACTACGCTCATCGGCTGCACGACGCAGCGCAAGACCTGACAGGAGTGACACGCAATGAAAGCGATTCAGTTCAAGACTTTCGGCAACCCCGAGGTGCTCGAATACGTCGATCTGCCAACGCCCCAAGCCGACGCGGACAGCGCCGTCGTGCAGGTCAAGGCGGCCTCGGTGAATCCGAGCGACGTCAAAAACGTGTCCGGCCATTTCGACCACACTGTCCTGCCGCGCACGCCGGGACGCGATTTCAGCGGCGTCGTGACAGCCGGTCCCGCCGAATGGCTCGGCGCCGAAGTCTGGGGCACGGGCGGCGATATCGGCTTCACGCGCGATGGCACGCACGCCCAGTTCATCAAGATCCCGCTCGCCGCGCTGTCGCGCAAGCCGACCACGCTCAGCCACACCGAGGCCGCCGCGATCGGCGTGAACTTCGTGGTCGCGTGGCTCGGCACGGTCGAGTACGCAAACCTGCAAGCCGGCGAGACGATTGCCGTCATCGGCGCTGGGGGCGGTGTTGGCGGCGCGGTGGTGCAGATCGCAAAAGCGCGGGGGGCTCGCGTGATCGGAGTCGACCGTCATCCGCTTTCCGCCGACACGCCCGCAGGCCGACTGATCGACGACTACGTTCCGTTCGACGAAAACGCAGCCGAAGCTCTCAGAGCGCTAACCGGCGGCGCGGGCGCGGACGTGGTGTACGACACGGTCGGCGGCGTCGCCTTCGAGACGGCACTGAGTCTCGTCAAGCGCCGCGGCCGGGTGCTGGAAATCAGCGCCACGGGCAAACGCCGAGTGGAATTCGACCTGATCGATTTTTACCACAACGAAACGCAACTACTCGGTGTGGACAGCGCCAAGCTGGGCGTCGCCGAATCGGCGCCGTTGATGACGGCGCTGGTGGAAGGCTTCGAAAGCGGCAAGCTGCAAGGGCCGGCCATCGCGCAGGAATTCCCGCTCGAACGGGCACGCGAGGCCTACGAATCGGTGGCCGCCGGCACACGCGGCCGGGTCGTCATCACGATGTAATTGCCGACATGACCGGCGGGCGTGGCTGCCCGCATTTCAGATGGGTACGAACAACATGAAAGCGTATTTGATCTCGCTTGTCGCCGGCGTCGTGGTCGGTTTGATCTACAGCGTGATGCAGGTGAAGTCGCCCGCGCCGCCGACAGTCGCGTTAGTCGGCTTGCTCGGCATGCTGGCCGGCGAGCACGTGATCCCGTTCGTGCGGACGTGGCTATCCGTCGGTATTCACTGACGCGCTCCCATTAACGCCTGCCATCGACCTCTCTTCGCACCGATCGCTTTTCCGTCACCGGGCGCAGCACGCTAAGATGGAGCCCGCCGGGTTGGCGAGCCGCGCTTGCAGCTTCGCCCGCGCATGGGCCACCGACATGCGCGCCGCCCGGAGACCACAAGAAAAGCCTGGCTCGGAGAATCAGATGTCTGAAGAATATGAAGTGCATGGTCCGCACGACCATGCGGTTGAACACGCTGGCCACCACGACGAGGACCCGTTTGCGAGCCGCATGGCCGTAATGACAGCGATCCTCGCGACGATCGGCGCGCTGTGCGCCTACCAGAGCGGCAACAGCGAAAATCTGGCGCTGTACTACAAGAACGAAGCCGCCATTAAAAAGACCGAAGCGTCGAATCAATGGAACTACTACCAGGCCAAGGGCGAGAAAGAGAACCTCGCTGAACTCGGTGCGGCGCTGTCGCTCGGCAACGCGGATGCGCACGCAAAGTTCGCCGCCGACGTCGACAAATACAAGCAGCAGAAAGAGCCGATCCGCGCGAAGGCTGAAGCGATCGAAAAGGAAGTCGTGGACAACGACGCTAAAAGCGAAGCGCTGCTGCACGGCCATCATCGCTGGGCACAGGCCACGACCTTGATTCAGGTGGCCATCGCCCTCTGCGCGATTACGTTGCTGACCCGCAAGAAATGGCTGCGCAATCTGTCATTCGGGATTGCAGCTGCGGGGGTGATCACTGCCGCTGTGGCGTTCTTTTCGGCGTGATTGCGCGGACGAAGCAGCGAGAGCGGTTTGCGCTTACGCTACGCTTTGCCGGATAGCTGAATTAAGGAGCAGTGTGTGATTGATGGGTCCGCAGTTCTAGGCGTTTTCTCCGTGTACATAGCCGGCGTGGTGATCCCCGGCCCGAACTTCGTTGCAGTGGCGCACAAAGCCGCATCGGCAACGCGTATCGAGGCGCTCGCCATGGTCGCCGGCATCGTGCTGGTCAATCTGTTCTGGGCGAGTTGCGCGATTCTCGGCGTGGGTATCGTGTTCACCGCGTTTCCATGGCTGGCGCTCGCAGTGAAGATCGCGGGCGCTGCTTACTTGATCTGGTTCGGTGGACGCCTCATCGCAAACGCATCCGCGAGCAAACCTGCGCAAAGCATGCAGGCTTCGACCGGCGGCTTTCGGCAAGCATTCGCACAAGGCTTCGCGACCAACATCGCGAATCCGAAGTCGATGGCGTTCTTCGCCGCGGTGTTCTCGTCCGCCGCGCCGCCGCATGTCAGCGTGGGGACATTTGCCGCGATGCTCGGCATGGTCTGCGTGGTCGCGAGCAGCTGGTATGGGTTCGTCGCGCTCACGTTGTCACATGCGCGGATCGCGTCGGCGTACCGGCGCTGCAAGGCGTGGATCGATCGGGTATGCGGCGGCCTGATCGTCGCGCTGGGCGTGCGTCAGTTGATCCGGTAAGTTACTGACGTACGGTTCAATGCGCACGGCCGCGCGCAGCACGCTCGAGCAACAGTTCACGCTCGCGCGCATTGCGCGTCATGCCGGCAGCGCGTTCGAATTCGGCGCACGCCTCTTCCACCCGGCCGAGTTTCTCCAGCAGATCGCCGCGCACGCTTGGCAACCAGTGATAGTTCGCGAGCGCCGGATCGGCGGCGAGCGCGTCGACGATTTCCAGACCGGCAGCCGGTCCGAACGCCATGCCGACGGCGACTGCCCGATTCAACTCCACCACCGGCGAAGGCGTGACCTGCGCCAGCGCGTCGTACAACGCGACGATCTGCGCCCAATCAGTCTCTTCGGCACGGCGGGCACGCGCATGGCACGCGGCCAGCGCTGCCTGCAGCGCATACGGCCCGCTCGCGCCGCCCAACGCGTGCGAGGTGCCGAGCGCGGCCAGCCCGCGGCGGATCAGCAACGGGTCCCAGCGGCTGCGGTCCTGGTCGAGCAGCAGCACCGGCCGCCCTTCGGCATCGGTACGCGCGTGCGTACGCGAGGCCTGAATTTCCATCAACGCGACGAGGCCATGCACTTCGCTTTCGTCCGGCACGAGCCCGCTCAGCACACGCCCCAGCCGCAGCGCTTCCTCGCACAACGCCGGACGCATCCAGTCGTCGCCGGTTGTGGCCGAATAACCTTCGTTGAAAATCAGATAGATCACCTGCAGCACCGACGCGAGGCGCGGCGCACGTGCATCCGCCTGCGGCACCTCGAACGGCACCTTGGCCGCCGATAACGTGCGTTTGGCCCGCACGATACGCTGCGCGATGGTCGGCTCGGGCACGAGAAACGCGCGCGCAATTTCGTCCGTAGTGAGGCCGCCGAGCAGGCGCAGCGTCAGCGCGACACGTGCGTCCGTGGACAACACCGGGTGGCACGCCGTGAACACGAGGCGCAGCAGGTCGTCGCCGATATCGTCGGCGCGTGCGGCATCGAGCGTATCGACGAAATCCGGCACGAGGTGCGCCTCCATTGCGTCGAGATCATGGCCCAACTCCTCACGCTTGCGGGCATGCAGCGCCTCCTGGCGCAAGCGGTCGAGAGCGCGGTTCTTCGCGGTCGCCATCAGCCACGCTCCCGGGTTGTCGGGCACGCCCGCATCAGGCCAATGTTCGAGCGCCGAGACCAGCGCGTCCTGCGCCAGCTCTTCAGCGAGCCCCACATCACGCACGATTCGCGCAACGTGGGCGATGACCTTGGCGGATTCGATCCGCCAGACTGCCTCGATGGCACGATGGGTGGCCGGTTTTGTCACGGGATCAACCCGCTGCCTTGGCGTTCGGATCCATGTAGATCAGCTCCCAGATGTGTCCGTCGATATCTTCGAAGCCGTGCCCGTACATGAAACCGTAGTCCTGCGGCGCGCGCGGCACCGTGCCGCCGGCGGCGAGCGCCTTCGCGACCAGCGCATCCACCTCGCCCCTGCTTTCGCACGAGAGGCCCAACAGCGCCTCGGTGCTTTCCTTCGGATTGCAAAGCGACTTGCGTGTGAAGGACTTGAACAGATCCTTGACCAGCAACATCGCGTAGAGGTTCTCGCCGAGAATCAGACAGGCGGCTTGCTCGTTGGTGAATTGCGCCTCGAAGCTGAAACCGGTCGCGCTGAAAAATGCCTTCGACCGTTCGAGATCGTCGACAGCGAGATTGACGTAGATCTGCTTATGCATGATGAAATCCAGTGATCGGGTTGTGGGCCGCGGGGCGTCGCAGTGCTTCACACCGCGCCACGCATACAGCGATCCCGCGTACTCAACTCGCCTCGGCCAACGTTTTCAGATTGCTCAGGCCGTCTTCGAAATCCTTGCCGACCATGCGGTCCATGCTGACGAACACCTGCATCAGCTTCGACAGAAACGGCGCCGGCCCATGCATCGCCCAGGTGACCTGAGTCGCGCCGGCCTCCGGCTTCAACGTGAAATCGGCGATGTTATGGGCTTCGAACGGCTTGATGAAATCGAGGTTCATCGTGACGTTCGCCGGCGCCGCCGTGTCGACGATCTCCATCTGCCCCACACCGACCTTTTCGCCTTGCCACGCATAGCGCGCACCCTTGCCGCTCGGCGTGCCGCTGTAAGTGCCCTGCGCCGCGGGATCCTTGCGCAGGAACGGATTCCAGCGATTGAACTGGTGCAGGTCGTCGATCAATCCGTAGACCCGCTCAGGCGGCGCATCGATGCGCACGCTGCGTTCGATGCGAAAGGTGTCGGGCCGCGTTGCCGCGTAGATGAGCAGCAGACCCACCGCCGCAACGATGGTGATCAGAATGACTTTGAGCATGATGAATCCTCTCGATGTGGCCGGATCGGCGCCTCGTTTGGCGGTCGGATCGGCGTCGCGATTAATGTTTGGCTGCGTCCAGCTTGCGGAAGCGGTCCACTTCCGGGCTCGGTTCGAAGTCCTCGAGTTCATACAGTTGCCGCACTTCGATTTCGCCTTCGGCCTGCTCGCCGAATGGCGCCGGGAAGCGCCGCGCCCATTCCATGGCTTCTTCGCGGGAGCGAACCTGAATCAGCGTGTAGCCGGCGATCAGTTCCTTGGTTTCCGCGAACGGGCCATCGATCACCGTGCGCTTGCCTCCGCTGTAGTGAATGCGCCAGCCTTTGGAACTCGGTTTCAGCCCGGTTGCGTCAAGGAGCACACCGGCTTTGGCCAGTTCTTCATGGTAGGCGCCCATCGCGGCCATCAGGGCTTCGTCCGGCGAGCCGCCGGCTTCGCTGACGGCCGTCGCCTTCACTATGATCATGAATCGCATCGCAATCGCTCCCAGGGTGGTGTGTAGTTGGTGGAGAGCCGTTATCTGTTTGCTGGCTCCTTACTCACACGACGAGCGATGCGCGGCCAGATCGACATGTTTGTCGTTAGCCTAGGGAAAACCCCCAGAAAATAGCTACAAATGGGCGAACCCGCTCACAGGAAACAAGGCCCGAGCTTGCGGACTTCGACCGTGCACCACGCCGCCGCCGGGCAGGCTTGCGCGATCGCCACCGCTTCTTCGCGGGTTTCAACATCGAGCAGGTAGAAGCCGCCGATCATTTCCTTGGCTTCGGCGAACGGACCATCGAGCAGTTTCGCTTGACCGTCGCGCACCTGCACGCGCACGGCGTCATTCGTGGAGGTCAGCGCTTCGGCTGCGACCAGCTTGCCGCGTTCTTTGAGGCCGTTGGCGAAACGCACCATCTGGTCATAAACTTCGCGCCCTGCCTGCTCACCGCGTTCAACGCGTTGATTCAGGGGTTCGACGATAAGCAGCATGTAAGACATGGCGTCTCCAATTGATCGCGCCGTGGGCGTGAACGCCAGCGAGGCGTACAACAGCAAGAGCGCGCTTACAGTTAGGTTGCGAAAGGCAGTCTAGCAAGCGCGAATGACTCCAGCAAACCCGTTTCACTGCCCGGACACCCACGGACCGCAAGCCCTACGGACACTCGTAATACCGATGCGGCACGTGGATTGCTGCTGCGGGTGTATCGATACACATCCGAGGTGACATCATGCGAAACCGATCTGGTCTGGGCGTTATTGCGATGGCATTGGCGTTACTGACATTGATGGCCGGCTGCACCCTTGGCGGCGCGGCAGCAGGTGGCGTTATCGGCAACGAGGCAACCAATCACAGTACTGTCGGCACGGTCGGCGGCGCGGTAGCCGGCGGGATTATCGGACACGAGTTGGGCAAGTAATTAGCGCCTGAACCGTTTGAAGCAATTCGATCAGAGAATATGACGGGTTCGAAAACGCGATCACCCTTCATATTCTCCTATTCAGCTACGTCTCCACGCGACACAACAACGCCACTTTGAAGTATTCTCCCAACGCTTAAGCGCGCGTCGTGTATGGATTAAAAGCAGCAAATAATCCGCTTTCAATCCGATAAACCGGCGCGGCAAATGCAATCAAACTTATCGGCATAATCTGCCGGCATAACAAACGAATCATATAAACAGGGCATCGGGGAAATTCATGCATCGATCGTTAGTGCGTAGCGGCGTCGCGGCCGCAGTGGCCTTTGCGTTGTTCCAACTCAGCGGTTGTGGCGGCGGCAGTGGTTCCAGTTCAGCCTCGTCGAGCACCCCGACAGTCACGGCCACCTCGGTGAACGGCACGGTCGCCACCGGCAGCGCCGTCGTGGGCGCAACCGTCACGCTGACCGATGCAACCGGCGCTCAGGCCACGGCAACCACCAACACGCAGGGTGCGTACACGATCTCGGTGAAGGGCATGACCGCGCCGTTTCTGATCGTCGCCACCGACGCCGCCGGCCTCTCTGCCCCGCTCGTCTCCGTGCTCGCCAAATTGCCGAATGGCACGGCGCCGGCTGTCGCCAACGTCACCACGCTGACCACGGCGATTGCCGCCATGCTGACCGCTTCAGGCAACCCGCTCGACCTCGCGTCCACCACGGCACTCGCCAAAGTGACGCTGCCGTCCGTGCAGATCGCCACCATCACGCTCGACACGATGCTGACGAAAATCCTCACGCAGAACGGCATTCTGACGGCGGGCTTCGATCCCATTGGTACAGCCTTTACGCCGAACCACACCGGCGCCGATGCGGTGATCGATACGGTCTCGGTCGTGTCGGCCGCCAACGGCGGCCTGTTGCTGCTATCGAACGCGGCGCCGGGCACAACCATCGCACTGAACAACCAGACCACCCAATCGATCGCGCTGGCAGCGCCGTCCGCGGCGGCCAACTATCTGGAGCCGCTTGCGTCCCTGCTGACTGCCTGCGCGGCGACCGGCACGCTCAACACATCATGCTCGCCGGCCATCGACTCGGCCTACCTCGAAAGCGGCTCGACCGATCTGGCCGTAGCCCACGGTCTGTCGGAAGCGACCTTAACGGGTGCGGTGTTCGGTTCGCCGAAGACGCTCGCCTTCTTCACACGCAACGGCAAGCAGCTTGCGCTCGTGCAGTTGCCGTTCACGCTGGCGAGCGGCACGGCAGCCGGTGTCCTCTACACCATCGCGCAACAGCTCTCCACGCCCGTCACGCTCGCCAACGGCACGCAACTCGGCTGGGATCTGATCGGCAATCAGTCGCAATTCGCTGTGGCGATCACGTCGCAAATCCAGCGCCGCACCTTCCTTGACTCGAAGCTGAGCGATGTGAACAGGTACGAGTCGGGTCTTAAGATTGCGATTCCGACTACTTCGAATCCGACGGTGTATTCGGCTTCTGTCACCGGACCTGGCCTCGCTGCGCCGATCTGGCTGATGCAGCGCAATGCGCTCGGCATCAGCTCACTGGGTCTGTCAGATCAGGCATTGAGCGCGGCGCCGGTTTCGCCGGCGACGACCAGCAGCAATACGGAGCTGTATCGCTGGTCATGGCAATCGCTGTCGTCCACCGCGAACTTCACGCCGGCGGCTTCGAGCGGCTACTACTCGGCGCAATCCATCGACGCGAGCACCGTGCCGCTCTATTCGACCTACACCGTGACGTTCTACGACCAGAACGGCGCGCAGCTCGGCCAGTCGTCGATCATCAATCCGGGCAGCCCGTTGAACGCGGCGGCGGGTAGCACGGTTGCGTGGCCAACGCTGCTGTCGGACTTCGCGACCCAGTTCCTCACGCCAGCCGGATCGCTGGCCGGCGTGCAGTACGCGATGAGCGTGACGTGGTCGAGCCTCGTGAACGGACAGAATCTCGCCTATCCGGTGACGTCCGTGCAGATTCAGGCCTCCCCCGGAACGAGCACCGGCTCGGCGACTGCAATCAATGGCTTCTCGATTGGTGCGCCGAACAACACCACGGTCGGTCAGTATCAAACCACCGTCTTTGCAGGAGTCAATGCCGCGGGTGTACAGACTTGCACGAACTGCCCGTTCCCGGCGTTGACGTCCGGTGGTTCGCGGCTCGTGCAATTGGGTGGTGGACGGAATGGAACCGTGTTCTACGACATGACGCAGTACAACGATTAGAGCAGGACAAACAGGAAACACCTGCCCATCGCAGCGGCTTTCATGCAGCCGGCAACAGCGATCGGGCCTGCTCGAGAAGCGCGTGGGACGCAGCAAACTCGTTGCGTCCCGCCATCGTCAGTGCAGCGTGGCCGGTGCTCGCGAACAGTTCGTCGTTGGACGTTACGACTGCATTCGAACCGGAACCCGGCTGGTCGTATCGGCGAAAGAACGCGAGCATCTGGAACGCGTCGAGTCGCCAGTCCTCTGGACCGGCCTTGGCCAGAAGCTCTGCGGCGGCTGCCAGTTGCCGCGTGACGGCGAGGAATTCAGAGCGTTCCATGACATCTGCCTCCTTGTGAGTCGCCGCCACCGGGCGTGCTGAGAGTCTAGCGCAGGAATTCAATCGTCCACCCACCCAGCCCCAGCCGCAGACCTGCAAACTCGCAGGCCCAAGTAACAAGCCCGCGAGTTTGCATCAACAACGCATCACGACGCTTTTTCCAGCTTCACGATGGTCATCGTGCCGTCGACATCCTCAATGCGCACCTTCACCTTGTCGCCTTGGTGAATCTGCTTGATCATCGCGGCATCCTTCGCCTTGAAGGCCATGGTCATGGCCGGCATCCCGACGTTCTGCAGCGCGCCGTGTTTCAGCGTGACCATGCCGGAGGCCGGGTCCACTTTTCTCACCTCCGCATCCGTGAGCGCCGCATTCGACGAGTCCTTTGAAGCCGCCGGCTTCATGGACATGTTCATCCCCGCCATATCGTCGCCCGCAAACGCGGGGGCCGCAGCAACGGCGCCGAAAGCAGCAAACGCAACAATCCATTTCTTCATTGAAGTTCTCCAGTTTGAGTAGTTGGCACGGGTGTGCCGGAAGGTACTGCGTGAGAAAGCTGTACGTCGGGCAGACGTTTCGCGCGGCGGCGTTGCAACAGAAACCACGCTGCGGGAATCACCAGCATCGAAAGGATGGGCGCCGTGATCATCCCGCCCACCATGGGGGCGGCAATGCGCTGCATGACTTCCGAGCCGGCGCCGTGCCCGACCATGATCGGTATGAGACCCGCAAGCACGACCGCGACCGTCATCGCCTTGGGGCGCACACGCTGTACTGCCCCCTCTCGAATCGCATCGAGAAGCAGCGCTTCAGTGAGCGGCTCGCCCGCGTCGAGTCTGCGATTCAACGCGCCCTTCAGGTAAAGCAGCATCACGACACCGAACTCCGCGGCCACGCCCGCGAGCGCAATGAATCCCACGGCTGTCGCGACAGACACGGCATGCCCCAACATCCAGATAAACCAGAGGCCGCCGACCAGCGCGAAGGGCACCGTCGACATCAGCAGCAGCGCGTCACCCACAGAGTTGAACGTCAGAAAAAGCAGTACGAAAATGACCACCAGCGTCACGGGAATGACGGTGCGCAACTTCGCCGCCGCTCGCTCCAGATATTCGAACTGACCGGACCACGCAATCGAATAGCCCGCGGGCAGCGTCACTTTCTCCGCAACCACGCGCTGCATGGCCTGCACGGCCGAATGCAGGTCCGTGTCGCGGATATCGACATACACGTACCCGGCGAGCCGCGCGTTCTCACTGCGAATCATCGGCGGGCCATCGGCAATCGTGATGTGCGCCACGTCCGCCAGCTGGATTTGCGCGCCGCGCTCGGTCACGACTGGCAGCTCGCGCAGCTTCTCGAGCGAATCGCGGATTTCGCGTGGATAGCGGACGTTGATCGGAAAGCGCTCCCGGCCGGCAATCACCTCGCCGACGTTTTCGCCGCCGATCGCGGTGGACACGATCGACTGGATGTCGGCAACCGCGAGGCCGTAGCGTGCCGCTGCCAGCCGGTCGATATCGACGTCGATGTATCGGCCGCCGTTCAGGCGCTCGGCGAGTGCGGACGTCACACCGGGCACGGTCTTGACCGCTGCTTCGACCTGCGTTGCAACCTTGTCGATTTGCCCGAGGTCGGGGCCCGAAATCTTGACGCCAACCGGCGTCTTGATCCCCGTCGACAGCATGTCCAACCGGTTGCGAATAGGCGGAACCCACACGTTCGAGAGCCCCGGCACTTTGACGGTGCGGTCCAGCTCGTCGATCAGCTTCTCCGGCGTCATGCCGGGCCGCCACTCGCTGCGCGGCTTGAACTGAATCGTGGTCTCGAACATCTCGAGCGGCGCGGGGTCGGTCGCCGAGTCGGCACGACCAGACTTGCCGAACACGGTCTGCACCTCCGGAACAGTCTTGATGAGCCGGTCGGTCTGCTGCAGCAGTTCACTCGCTTTCTCCGTCGAGATGCCGGGCAGCGCGGTCGGCATATACAGCAGATCGCCTTCGTCGAGCGGCGGCATGAATTCGCCGCCGAGCCGCGAAAGCGGAATCGCCGACGCTGCGAGTGCAAGCACCGCCAGACCGATCGCGACCCACGGCCGACGCAACGTCGCCTCCAGCAACGGGCGATATAGCCGGATCAGCACGCGGTTGATCGGGTTCGCGTTCTCGTGCGGGATGCGGCCGCGGATCAGCAAACCCATCAACACCGGCACCAACGTCACCGACAGCCCCGCCGCCGCCGCGATCGTGTAGGTCTTCGTGAACGCCAGTGGAGAAAACAGCTTGCCTTCCTGGCCTTCGAGCGAGAACACCGGAATGAACGACAGCGTGATGACGAGCAGCGAGAAGAACAGCGCCGGCCCGACCTCCGCGGCCGCCGTGGCTATGAGTTCCCAACGTTCGGCCGAACTGATCGCCTTGCCAGGATGCGCGTGCTCGTACGCTTCGAGATGTTTGTGCGCGTTCTCGATCATCACGATGGCCGCGTCGATCATCGCCCCGATGGCAATCGCAATACCGCCCAGCGACATCAGATTCGCGTTCACGCCTTGATACCGCATCACGATAAAGGCGGCCAGCACACCCAAGGGCAATGACAGGATGGCGACGAACGCACTGCGCAGATGGAACAGAAAGACCGCGCAGACGAGCCCGACGATAATGAATTCCTCGACGAGCTTGTCCTTCAGGTTATCCACCGCGCGTTCGATCAGCTGTGAGCGATCGTATGTCGTCACGACTTCCACGCCCGCAGGCAGTGAACGCTTCAGCTCGGCGAGCTTGGCCTTCACTGCGTCGATGGTGGTCAACGCGTTCTTGCCGGAACGCATCACAATGACGCCGCCCGCCACTTCGCCCTGACCGTTCAGCTCGGCGATACCCCGTCGCATCTCGGGTCCGATCTGGATACGCGCGACGTCACCCAACAGCACAGGCGTGCCGGCGTCGTTCGTACGCAGAACGACGTTGCGAAAGTCATCGAGCGTGCGCAGGTAACCGGACGAGCGCACCATGTATTCGGACTCCGCCATCTCGACGACTGACCCGCCCGATTCCTGATTCGCCTTGCCCAACGCGTCGGCAACCATCGTCTGCGTGATGCCGTAAGCGCGCAGTTTGTCCGGGTCGAGCACAACCTGATATTGACGCACCATGCCGCCGATGCTCGCGACCTCGGACACATCCGGTACCGACTTCAGTTCGAACTTCAGAAACCAGTCGTTCAGCGCGCGAAGCTGTCCCAGGTCGTGCTGCCCGCTACGGTCGACGAGCGCATATTCGTAGACCCAGCCGACACCGGTCGCATCGGGCCCGAGCGATACTGTCGCGCCCGGAGGCAGCTTGCTCTGCACCTGATTCAAATACTCGAGCACACGGGAACGTGCCCAATACTGGTCGGTTTTGTCGTCGAACAGAACGTAGACGAACGCATCGCCGAATGACGAATACGCGCGAATGGTTTTCGCCCCCGGTACACCCAGCAGCGTTGTGGTGAGGGGATAAGTGACCTGGTCCTCGACGACCTGCGGCGCCTTGCCCGGGTACGACGCCTTGATGATGACCTGCGTGTCGGACAAGTCAGGCAGCGCGTCGAGCGGCGTCTGCATCACCGAGTAGACGCCCCATGCCGTGACGAGCACGGTGGCAAGCAGCACCAGAAAGCGGTTGTAAATCGACCATCTGATAAGACGCGCGATCATTTGGCGCCTCCTACCGGTTCGACTGTCGTCAACTGGTAGCCGCTGTCCGTCTGCCGGAATGCGAAGTGCACTACGTCACCGGGTTTTGCGTCCGGGAAGGCCGTGGGCGATGGTTTGCCGAATGCCATCGTCATCTTGCCCCAGCCCAAAGCCGGGACCGGCTGGTGGGAGAAGGTGATGTCTTCCGCGGTCACCTTTTCGACCCTGCCGGTGGTCTCGTACGTACCGGCCGCACCGGATGCGGATGCTGGCACGGATGCGCTCGCGCCAGCGTTGGCGCTCCCCGCAAGGCGAGGAAGAACCGATTTAAGGCTGGCTTCCGAATCAATCAGAAACTGGCCGGACGCCACGACCTGGTCGCCATCGGTCAAGCCGCTCAGCACTTCGGTTTCGTCGCCTGCATCTTTGCCGACGGTGACATTCACCGGCTGCAAACGGCCATCGCCGTTCCTGACGATAACCACGCTGCGCTTGCCTGTCGTGATGACCGCTTCGGATGGAACAAGCAGACGCGAAGCCGGTTTCTGCGCGCCGACCCGCACGCGCATCAACATGCCCGGCGTCAGCTTGAACGCTGCGTTGTCGATCTCGAGACGCGCCTGCAGCGTGCGGCTGCCCGTGCTGATACCCGGCAGGATTTCGCGGATCTGCCCTTTGAAGTGCTGAGTGGGATCGCCCGCGAATGCCGCGTCCACGGTCATGCCCGGCTGCACGGTCAGCGCAAGAGATTCCGGTATTTCGACGATGAGCCACAACGTCGAGAGCCCGGCGATCTTGGCGAGCGTCTGCCCGGGCGTCACCATGGCGCCATCGCGGACGTTCAGCTCGCTGACCACACCCGTTTCCGGCGAGGTCAGCACGACATGCGTCTGCGCCTTTCCGCTCCGGTCGAGATTCGCAACGACACCATCAGGGATCGACATCGCCCGCATGCGCGCGCGAGCCGCGTCGAGCATGCTGCTGTCCATGCCGCTGCGTTTGAGTGCGAGGTACTCTTCCTGCGGCGCCAGCCAGTCCGGCACGAAGAGCGACGCGATCGGCGCGCCCTTCGTTATCCGTTGCATCGGTGCGTCCGCGTACAGGTGGTCTATGTAGCCCGTGACGCGCGACTGCACCACGGCGGCGCGCGATTCGTCGAATTGCGTGGTTCCGACGGCATCGAAGCCTTCGGTCACCTCCTGCCGTCGCGCCGTTGCGTAGCGGATGCCGAGGTTCTGCTGCAAGCCCGGATCGATTTTGACGCCGCTCGTGCCCGCGTCATCGGCGAAGACCGGTTCGAGCTGCATGTCCATGAAAGGCGACTTGCCCGGCTTGTCGAAATGCTGATTCGGCACCATCGGGTCGTGCCAGTACAGCACCTTGCGCCCCGTCTTCGGGTCGATCTTGTCGCCTGCCGCAGATGTCGCGGCGGGCATCGTAGCGGCAGAAGCCGAACCCGCCTGCGTGGAATGACGCGCGCCGGCCAGGTAGCCTGCGCCTGACAAAGCGGCGGCGGCGAACGCAACGAGAACCGCGCGTGCCAGTTGTTTCTTTTGCATGGTGCTCTCCTTCACTGGCTGATGGACATCGACGCGGGCACGACCTGGTATTCGAGCTGGGCCCAGGTCTGGGACACCTCGCGCCGAAGGTCGAGCACCTGTAGCTGAGCGTCGAGCAATGCACGTCTGGCAGCAAACGCATCCGCAAGCGACCCGCTACCCGCCTGATAGGCCGCGGCGGCAAGCTGGACGCGCCGGTCCGCAGCGGGCAGCAGGGAGTCGGTGAGATGGGTGATGCGCTCGCGGCCGCTGGTGAGGGTCGCCGACTGCGTGCGGATATCCGCTTCGACTTGCCGTTGCGTGTCCTCGTACATCAGCCGCGCCTTGGTGCCGAGTTCCGCCTTCTCGTCGGCGTCGCGGTTCTGGCGATTCTTGCGATTGATCGGCAGCGGAATGCTGACGCCGACCGAAACCATGTTCGAGTACTGCCCGCCACGCTGTTGATAAGAGACTTCCCACGTCCAGTTGGGACTGCGGTCGCTGTTGGCGACAGCCGTATCGGCATCGGCGACGGCGATGTCCCGCGAAGCGGCCACGAGCGCCGGCTGAACGTCGCGAAGCTCGTCGGGTGGCAGAGACGACACATACGATTGCGGCGCGGGCGGATCGCCGCTCACGTCGAGAACCGGTGTGGCAGTCCAGCGGGACAGGCCGATCAGTGCGGTTTGAAACGTCTGTTGTGCTTTGAGCAGCTGATCCTGCGTCTGCGCGAGCATCGCCTGCGCCTGAACGACGTCGGCTGCGCTTGCCTTGGCTCCCCGGTAAGACGCTTTTGTCGCGTCCAGTTCGTGAGCCATATGGCGCACCAGCTCCTGCTGCAACGCGAGCGCCTGCTTTGCATAGACGGCGTTTAACCACGCAACCGCCGTTTGTTGCCGCGTGTTCACGAGCTGCAGCAGATAGCCGGCTCGCTCGCGGTCCACCACATCGTTCGCCCGCGCGGACAGCAAGCGGCGCTTATCACCGGATACCCATTCCTGCTCGATGCCGATACGGCGCATGGTCATGAAATCCTGACCGATGGTGAACCGCTGCGATCCGTTCACCGGCAGGTTGTCGATACCCGCTTTGAGCATCGGGTCGGGCAACTGACCGGCCCGGACCGCGGCATCGGAACTCGCGCGCACAGAGGCCTGTGCGGCCCCCATGGCGGAAGAGCGGTCGGTCGCGGCCTGAAGCGCCGCGTCGAGCGTTAAGCTCGCTTGCTGAGCGTGCGCCGCGCCGCTCGCGAGAATCAGCGCGGCGAAAAGCGAGCGCGCGCGCAGTGGTGGCCGCCGGTTTAACGGCGTGCAAAAAATGAATGGCATGTTCTAACCCCAACGGCGAACTCCCAAAGGGAGTCCACGTCCTGAACGCAGGACGACCTCACCGCAAATGCGGTGAACCTGTCAGCAAGGGATTAGATGGCGCGAGGAGGTCGCCACGGTCCGGTCGGCTCACGGACCGGCAGCGACTGCGCGTAGTGGAAAACAACGGTGCTCGACAACCCGGCAGGCCGGGTTATGCCGGTCGGAGAGACCGGGTGATACAGACTGCCGATCTGGCATTGAGCCATTACCTTGCAGAAAAAGCCCTTGGTCTTTTCGGGCTGCGATGAATGCATCGACTCGCAACCGGGCATGTCAGCCGACATTGCGTCGCTCTCGTCGGCACTCATGCTCATCTGCATCGGACAATCTCCCGTCAAGCCGCTAGCCGCCAGCCCACTAATGGGCAGCGCAGCGCATAGCAACAGAAGGAGCAACGTCCGCAGAAATTTCATGCCGGAGATTATAGCTGCAGTAATTTAACCGGGTGCGTCGGATTGGCTAACAACAGCAGGATCGACGTTGATGCGAAAAAAACGCCCCATGTGGGGCGTTCTTCGTTTGAGCGTCAGCTTGCGGCAGGGCGCGACGTTGCTTAGACGGTCGCTTCGACAATCGCTTGCGTATGGGCCGATCTCATCAACCCTTCGATCATCTTCGCTTCCGCGTTCGCGATCTCGCTCAACGATGCGATCGACAGTTGCCCATCCAGAATCGCCAGCGCGGTGCAAAGACGGGCGTATTCGCTGTCTTCAAGCACCCAGGCGCCGTCTTGATGCTCACGTGCGTCGAGCTGCACCATCGCCGCATGCGCGCTTTCGATATCGGCAATGACGTCTTCACCGAGGCCAAGACGCGCCAACTCTTGCGACACCAGCAGATGCCGGCTCAAGGTCAGGTGTAAATCCCGCGTGCCCCGACCGCGCCGGAATGCATCGAGGGCGGTGTAGCACTGCAGGAGCATCGCCTCGGTGACAGGCTCGTGGGCGGTGCGGCTATAGGTCAGCGCGCGCAGCAGCGGGGACATGGCCGGCTGGGTGTGCTTGCGGACTCGCGATTTACTGGACATATCGATTCAACCTCCTTCGCTAACTCTCGGCTTTGCCACCGAATGCTGTGCTCTCCGGTGGCAAACGCCGCCGATGCGTCGGCGGCTTGACAGGCCCTTAATGTGAGTCTGTGTAGCCATCATGGCAAGCAACTATTAAGACAGACTTAAACAACTCAAAGTCTCGAATGTGCGCGGCATCCCGCCACGCGCGAGCAGATTTTCCGCTACGGCTGGCCGGAAATGCAACGCTGCCATATAGGTTCGGATCGAATAAATACAAGTCACATCGGACGCGCCGACGAAAAAAAAGCCCTGTTCCCGCGAGGGAACAGGGCCGGACAGGATGGAAGAGTCGTACAGGCGCGTGGATGCTTGCCGACTTTTATAACCATCACAAACTACCAAAGCTGTTGCTGCAAGAACTGCTATTGCGCTATTGCGGTGCTGCTTTACTGCTGTATGGCGGTGTTGCGGTGCTGCTCTACTGCGGTGTTGCGGTGTTGCGGTGTTGCGGTGTTGCGGTGTTGCGGTGTTGCGTTACAGCTCGGTCCCTCGCCATCAACATCACCTCGCTGCAACCCCCTGCTGATCCGTGCGCATGACTGCTGCGATCGCGCACTATTTGCATTGCTTCGACTTCCTACTGCTTTGCTGCCCTGCCACGTTGGTCAAACGCGGCAAACTGCCATCAACGGTACGGTTCAAAACAACGCGGGGGAAGACCGCGTCGATGGGCTCGGTGACTTGTCGCTCCATGGAAAACAGTTTATGTGAACACACGAAAATGCAATTGCGCGAAACGAGGGGAATTGGCAGGCCAGTTTGCCGAATCGCCACGGGGTGGCGGTTTCTTCAGACTTGAGCCACGAACGTAAGCGCCCGAAACACAAGCGCATGGTAAAAAAGCGCTGCCGCTGCAACAATCCACGACAATTCTTTCTCACCGCCCGCGCATCGGAAACGTTACCCGCATGTCCGTTCAAGAACCTGCCCTTACCCTGCGCCCCGCGCAGGAAGCCGACGAGCGCTTTCTCCTCGAACTGCGCAAGGCCACCATGACCGAGCATCTGGCACGCGCCGGCGAATCCGTCGACGATGCCCAGCATCTCGCGCGTCTGCACTATCGCTACGATGCAGCGCAGGTGATTTGCGTCGATGGTGCGCCGGCTGGTTTGCTGAAAGCGTATCGCACCGAAACCGAGTGGTTCGTCGTGCAAGTGCAGATCGCGCCCGAGCATCAAGGCCGCGGGATCGGCGAGCGCGCGCTGCAAACTGTCCTGCAAGCGGCGCAGGCCGACGTATTGCCGGTGTGCCTCAAGGTCCTCAAGGGCAATCCCGCCAGACGCCTGTACGAGCGCCTGGGCTTCGAAATCGTCGCCGAAGAGGAAATAGAGTTTCTGATGCGGCGCGCACCGCACGCGTCAGCCTGAATTCGAGCAGAATGACCGTCTGACAAAGACGGAACGAAACCCGCTATGACCTTTCGCGACACCTCAGCCATCGAGAGCTGGCACGCCCACGTTTACTTCGATTCAGGCAGCCGCGACGCCGCGTGGGCCTTTCGCGAGCAAATCGAAGCACACTGGAACGGCAAACTGCAACTAGGCCGCTTTCACGAACGCCCAGTCGGGCCGCACCCGATGTGGTCGTATCAGCTCGCATTCGCGCAGGAGCAGTTCGCCGAGCTCGTCGGCTGGCTCACGCTGAATCACGGCGCGCTCGATATTTTTCTGCACCCGAATACCGGCGACGCCTTGCGCGACCATCGCGATGCGGCGCTGTGGATCGGTCGTTCGCATGAGCTCGTACTGAGCGCTTTGAACTAGGTGCCAAGTCGCGCGTAGCGCGCCCAAGCGCACTAGCTGGCCCAGTCACATATTCGAATACGAATTGCACCAGCCGCGTCCGGCGACCTGCTTGTCGCCGAACAGCGTGCAGCCACCGTAGGCGTCGGTAGGCTTGCCCTGGAATAGCGAACAGTTGGCGCAGGTTTGTCCGGCGGCGTAGCCAGGGAATTTCGCCTTGTCGACCTTCGCCGCGTCCTCTTTATAGCCGACGGCCTGCGCCTTCGGATCGGCTTCGCTCAGTGCGTTCGCGGTGTCGGCGAACGCGGCGCGGGACAGCATGAGCGATGAGCTCACGCCCACACTCAGCATCAGAAAATGGCGGCGTGAGGTTTTCATCATGGTCCGATGGGAAGTGGGTAAGAGGAGCGCCCGTCAATAGGGTTCAATCGAGAAGTCGCGTGAACCGTTCAACCGGTTCGCGATCGGTGCGTAACGTATTGACCAGCGCGTTTTCGTCGGCGAAACCGAGCGACATGCCGCACACCAGTTGCTCTTCGGCCGGCAGGCCGAGATGCTCGGCAATCACGCGATGAAACTGCGTAAAAGCCGCCTGCGGACAGGTATCGAGGCCGCGCCCGCGCGCCGCCGTCATGATCGCCTGAAGGAACATGCCGTAGTCGAGCCAGCTGCCGAGTTCCATCACCCGCTCGATCGTGAAGAACAGGCCAACCGGCGCGCCGAAGAACCGGAAGTTCTGCGAGTGCTGTTCATGCATGCGCGCCTTGTCGCCCTTCTCGATGCCTAGCAGGCCGTACAGATCCCAGCCGATCTTGCGGCGGCGGTCAATGTACGGCGACACCCATTGGTGGGGATAGTAGCGATACTCTTCCTGATACAGCGCATCGCGCTGAGGATCGTCATAGGCGGCGACCAGCGCCTGCGACAGGCGCGCGAGCGACTCCCCCGTCACCACATACACTTTCCACGGCTGAGTATTGGTGCCCGAGGGCGCGCGGCTGGCCGCTTCGAGAATCGCCTCGATATCGGCGCGCGCGACCGGCGTGGGCAGAAAGGCGCGGATCGACCGCCGCGATATCAACGCGGCGTCGACCTGATTGGGGGACGTGGTCATCGGCAGAAATCCGGCAGGGCCAACGGTTTTTGGCGGTCTGCGACGATTCTAGCGCGAGCGCCCACTTTTCCGCTGGCGGGCGTGCAGGGTGCCGGGAGGGCGCGCCAACCGCTGCGGCGCGCCCTCAGGGTCTGCTAGAGCAGACCCATACACACGGCAGCAATGATGGACCCGATCACCAACACCGCGCCGACGGTTTTGCGTTTGTTCAACTCCGTCCAAAGCAGGACGCCGGTGAGCGACAGCAGAATGATGCTGCCCGCCAGCGTATCGATCAGCAGCACCCAGCCGACGCTCAGGCCGACGCCCTTGTGCAGATTCGTGAGCGTCGCGAGAAACGAGTTTTCACTGCGCTTGACCGTCACATAGCCATTGCCGACCCAATACTCCGCGGCGGTGTTTTCGTGCGGCGACGAAAAGGTGAGCTGCCAGTGCTCGGGCTGGAGCACGCTGCGCTCACCCCACGCCACCGGATGCGCAGGCTCTTTCTGCGCGCGTCCCGGGGTACCGGCCAGTTTCAGCTCCTGTTTGAGCCACTTGCCGAGTTCGCGCGGCGTTTCCGGCGCCGGCTGCGGCAGCGGCACCTGCACGACTGAAACCTGCGGCTCGCCGGTCGACACCTTGAGCGGCCCGCCACGATGATTCAACAAAAAACCCGTGGTGCCGAACAGCAAACCCAGCGCAGCGCCCCACAAACCGATCCAGCCATGCACTTTGCGCAGCCATTTGACAAAGGTGGCGCGGCGCGAGCGCTGCTGCCGTGCTTTCAGTTCGTCGCGGTCGAGCCGCTGCGGTTCGACGGCCTCGGCGTCGATGGACTCAGCCGGCCGGAATTCAATAGCCTCGGGTACGCTCACGTTTCGCTCCAGGTGCGCAACAGGTTGTGATAGCAACCGACGAGGCTGCGGCGCGCGGCATCGTCGGCATGCGTGGCGTTCAGACGTTGAATCGCCGTGTCCATATCGAATAGCAAGGCGCGCTGCGTGTCGCTGCGCACGAGGCTTTGCACCCAGAAGAAGCTGGCGAGGCGCGCACCGCGCGTGACCGGCGTGACCTGATGCAGACTGGTGGCGGGATAAACGATCATGTCGCCCGCCGGCAACTTGACCTGTTGCACGCCGTAGGTGTCTTCGACAACGAGTTCGCCACCGTCGTATTCGCCGAGTTCGGAGATGAACAATGTCACCGACACGTCCGTGCGCAGCTTCACGCCGTTGGGCAGCACCCGCACCGCGCCGTCCACATGGCTGCCGAATTCCATGCCGCCTTCGTAGCGATTGAAGAGCGGCGGGTACACCTGATTCGGCAACACTGCGCTGATGAATAACGGGTTGCGCTCGATCGACGCGAGAATCACGTCGCCGAGTTCACGCGCGAGCGGCGAATGCTCGGCGATCTGCTGGTTGCGTTTGACCGGCGCGCCCTGATAACCGGCGGTCGCGCGGCCATCGACCCATGCGTCGCCGGCGCTGTCGAGCCGCTCGCGCACAAAGCGCAACTGTTCGGCGTTCAGTACATTGGGAATGTGCAGCAGCATCTTGAGTTTCCTTGGCCTCTTGACCTCGTTACGTCGGCCTGCCGTTTGCGGGAACAGCAAGCCTACCGTAGCTATGAGACACGCTTCAGAAGCGGTAGTCGAACGTTGCCAGCAACGTGCGTCCGATACCGGGCACGGAACGGCCTCCGTCCGACGGAATCAACGCGTCGTAGTACTGCTTGTTGGTCAGGTTCAGCAGGTTCAGACGGATGTCGTATTTCTTCGCGTGATACGCCGCGGTCGCATCCCAACGCGTGTAGCCCGGCACCTGCACGTAGTTCGTGTTCGACGCGTAGCGCGGCGACATATAGGTCGGGCCGCCGCCGATTTCCCACTGCGGCGTGATCGCATACGTGGTCCAGAATGTGAGCGTGTTGCGCGGCGTATTAGCCGGCACGTGCCCTTGCGTGCCGTCGAGCGCCTTCAGGATGATGGCGTCCATGTAGGTGTAGCCGCCAAACACTTGCCACTTGTCGGTGATGTGTCCCGTCACGCCGGCCTGGAAACCATCGACGCGGATGTCGCCGTCGAGTTCGTATTCGGTCGGCGAAACTTGCGTGCGCGCGTTGGTCATTTCCTCGCGGAAGAACGCGGAGGTCACCGAAATATTGCCGCCCAGCAGATCCCACTTGCCGCCGATTTCATACGATTTGGTCGACTCCGGCGCGAGGTTCTGCGTCAGGTTGGTGACCGTCAACGCCTCGAGCGACGGATCGAACGACGTGCCGTACGACACGTAGTACGACTGCCAGTCGGTCGGCTGATAAATCACGCCGGCGCGAACGCTGGTGAAGTAGTTGGTCTGCGTCGCGTAGCCTGGCAAGCTGATCGTGTTGTGGATCTGCGCCTGGAAGCGATCCCAACGCAAGCCGCCGATCACCTTCCAGTGCTGGCCGATCGACACGGT
The DNA here is from genome assembly GCF_902859805.1 of Paraburkholderia sediminicola. Taxonomy (GTDB): domain Bacteria; phylum Pseudomonadota; class Gammaproteobacteria; order Burkholderiales; family Burkholderiaceae; genus Paraburkholderia; species Paraburkholderia sediminicola. The sequence continues at coordinate 1,391,110 of NZ_CADIKC010000001.1, forward strand.
GTCGTTCACGTACGCGCCAATTTCGTTCGAGCCGGAATCGGCATAGTTACCGACCGTGGTAGTCACACCGGCAGGCGAAGACAGATACGCCGGGTTCACCATCGAAACAACTGGCAAGTTGTTGCGCGTGTAGGCCTGATTCGAATAGCTGTCGTGGCCCAGGTCGACCCCGGCGATCAACTCGTGCTTGAGGGGTCCGGTGTCGAATTTGTATTGAAGCGAGGTGTCGTTGTACAGCGAATGGTTTTCGATCACACGGTCGTGGCTTTGCAACTTGATGAACAGTTGCGACGGCGACAGCGTCGTGAAATTGCCATTGGTGAGCGCGGTGCTGCTGGCAAGCGGCCCCGTCAATACCGCTTGCGGCGCGGTCTCACGCGCGTCGGTCATCGAGTGCGAGAACTGCGTCTGGTTGGTCAGCGTGAGCTGGTCCGAGAACTTGTGTTTGATCGCGGCGGTGAACGTCTGCACGTCCTGAATCGTGCGATCTGTGGTCAAGCCATAAAACGTGTTCTTCGGCACTGGCGACGGGCGGCCGTTCAACGCCTGCACGCCGTAGTCAGGCATGTCGTAGTTGTGCTGGATCAGCGCGGAGATCGTGACTTCAGTCGGCGTGCCAATGCCGAAGCGTACTTCCGGCGCGATACCGTAGTCCTTGTTTTTCATCTCGTCGCGCGTCGAACCGAGGCTTTGGCCGAATGCGTTCAGGCGAATCGCGGCGGTGTCCGTCAGCTTGTGATTCACGTCGACGGTGCTGCGGTAGCGATCGTCGGTGCCGATCATGCCCGTGACCTCCGCCGAGTCCTTCAGGTTCGCCTTCTTGCTGACCTGGTTGATCACGCCGCCCGTCGAGCCACGGCCGAACAACATCGACGACGGACCGTACAGCACTTCGAGTTCTTCAAGGTCGAAGGTGTCGCGATAGTACTGGTTGCGATCGCGGAAGCCGTCCAGATAGATGTCGTTCTGAGCGGTGAAGCCGCGCAGGTTGATGTTGTTGCCGATCTGCCCGCCTTCGGCTGCGCCGATCGTCACGCCCGGCGCATTGCGCAGCGCGTCCTGGAACGACGTGGCGCCCTGCGAGGCGAGCACCGACTTGTTGATCACGGTCACTGTCTGCGGAATGTCGCGCAATGCGGTGGGCGTCTTGGCGCCGACCGTCGAGCGCTCTGCCTGGAAGTCCTGTTGTTCGGCTTGCGCCGCGACGCCGATGGTCGGCAAGGTCGCGTTGTCGGCCGTTGCGGACGACGGCGCGTTTTGCGCTGACGGCTGCGACGCAGCTTGCGGAGCGGTCTGCGCGACGGCGGGCGTGGCAAATGGAACGGCAAAAGCTAGCGCTAACGCAGTCGCAAGCGGCGTGTGGTTGAACATGGGAAATCCCGTCGGAAGTGCGCTTGCCCGATCCGCATGCTCGACATGGAATCAATGACAAAACCGCAATTGGCTGGCTGCCGGTCTCCTGCTTGGAGCAAGAACGACGGGATGGCTGGCTGGTGGTTAAATGAGAATCGATATCATTCCATACGCATAAAGCCCCATCAACCGCGCGGAACCTTACCTGCTGTAATGGGATTATTTCTAATTTTTACCAACGTATGGAATACGTAATTTTCGAAGCGTCATGGTTAGCTGAAAATTACTTATATGTAATGTTTGGCGACCCAACACGTGGCGCCTTCTGATATTTATTAGACGAATACGCGGCCCTGCCCATATCCTCGGAAAACACATCAACTTCTCTCAACGCTCAGCAGAGCTGATCTGAAAAATCCAGTCTATGTCGCGCGGCAATGAAAGTTCGCGTCACTTTCGCAATCGAGTCGAGCGGCACGCCAAGCTTTCTAAATGCTAACGCCTCACTGCGCTTACGTGTGCCCGCGGCCGAACGCGAAATCGCCACACCGTTTATCCTTTTTACAACACCGCATACCGCAACTGTCCCGTCCATCTTCGGAGTTGACCATGCAATACCGCAAATTCGGCCGCACTGGCCTGACCGTTTCGCGCCTGTGTCTCGGCACGATGACCTTTGGCCTGCAGACGGAAGAAGACGTTTCGCGGCGAATTCTCGACACGGCGGCGGACGCCGGTGTGAACTTCATCGATACCGCGAACGTTTATCCGCTCGGCGGCGGCGAAAGCATTGCCGGACGCACGGAGGAGATCGTCGGGCGATGGTTGAAGGGCAAACGCGACCGCTTCATTCTGGCGACGAAGGCGGTCGGCAAGATGGGGCCGTCAGCGTGGGATCAGGGCGCCTCGCGCAAACATCTGCTGGACGCGATCGACGCATCGCTGCTGCGGCTCGGCACGGACTACGTGGACCTGTACCAGCTCCATTCCGACGACGCGAACACTCCGCTCGATGAGACGCTCGAAGCACTCGACGTGATCGTGCGATCCGGAAAGGCGCGGTATATCGGCGTGTCGAATTTCCTGGCGTATCGGCTGGCGCGGGCGCTGGGTCGCGCCGATGTGTTGCGCGTGGCGCGGTTTGTCTCGGTGCAGCCCCGCTATAACCTGCTGTTCCGGCAGATCGAGCGGGAATTGCTGCCTTTGGCGGATGAAGAGCAATTGGCCGTGATGCCTTACAACCCGCTGGCGGGTGGTTTGCTGACCGGCAAGCACCGGGTGGACGCTGCGCCCACGTCCGGGCGATTCACCGAAACCGTCGGGAAGGCGGGAGCCATGTATCAGGAGCGGTACTGGCATCAACGCGAGTTCGAAACGATCGAGAAGCTGAAGGCAATCGCTGCGCCGACGGGCGAGTCTTTGACGCGGGTCTCGCTGGCGTGGGTGCTGGCGAATCCGCTGATTACGTCGGCGATTATTGGCGCCAGCCGCGCTGAGCAGTTGAGCGATACGCTGTCGGCTTCGGAGCTTGTGCTCGACGCACAGGTTAAGACGCAGCTCGATGAGGTAAGTCACGAATATCGATGGGGTGACGCGGCCCGGTAGTGGGGTGCCCTCGACGGCGGCGCCGGTGGTTGCCCGGCTTCCGCCATCGAAGGCATAAGACTCACCGTCCGTATCGCAGCACCGTACTCGCCGCAGCGAGCACATGGTCCTTCATAGCCGCCAGCAACGCGTCGCGCGTCAATCCTGCTGGCAATGCGTCGGGCGGTAAATCAAGCGCATAAACCTGCGCAACATAGTGATGCGGGACGTCCCCAACCGGCGGGCACGGTCCGTAATAGCCAGGGCCACCCGTCCGGTTCGTTCCGCCCACGCTGCCGGCCGGCGTCGCACCCGCACCGAGCCCGGTCGCCGATGGTGCGACGCCATACAACACCCAGTGGACTATGCCCAGACCCTTCGCACCGTCCGGATCGAAGATAGTAATGGCGTAACTCTTCGTGCCGGCCGGCGTGTTCCGCCATTGCAAGGCCGGCGACACATTCCCGCCACCGCAATTATTCGCGCTCGCCGCGTGACTCGAATCCAGTGTGCCGCCGTCGGCCAAACCCGGCGACGACAGCGCAAATGCATCGGCCGCACGGGCACTCGCCGCAGCAAAAGTCAGCGCGGCGCACATGCAGACAAATAACAGGCGTCGTGCAGCGCCGGCGGTATGGCTTCGAATCATCGTTGGCTTCCCCGGATATAAGTTAGCTAAGCTGAAAAAAGTCGCACCGCAACAAACGGGCGTCACGGCCACCGGTGACAAACGTATCGACTGCCCACTTTATTCCGCCGACGCGAAACGAATCCATCCTTAGTTCAAGCATCATTTGAACCGGCCCGTCCGCTCATTCGCCTCCGGCAACTGCCGCGTCTCGCGCAACGACTTCGGATGCCACAGCCGCGCACCGCCTTCGATTCCCGCATCGTTCGAAACAGTTGCGACGTTCGCGGGCAACTTGAACGTCAGCCGCGCCGCGTTGCCACCGCCGATCCACAGCTTGTCGTAGTTCACCAGCGAATTGAGAATGCCGATTATTTTCTCGACCCGGCGATTCCAGCGCTTGTTTCCCGCCTTCTCGCGCGCCGCGTCGCCGATGTATTCGTCGTACGCCACCCCTTTCTTGCTGACCGGATGATGCGCAAGCTCGAGATGAGGCATCAACTCGCCATCGCGGAACAGCGCCGTGCCCGCGCCAGTGCCAAGCGTCAGCACGAGCTCGATCCCGTGGCCCTCGATCGCGGCGAAGCCCTGCATCTCCGCGTCGTTGATCATGCGCACCGGCAGACCGCCGAGGCGCTGCGCCAGCGAATCCGCAAGCGGAATGTCGTGCCAGCCTTCGGCGCCAAAATGCGGCGCCGTCAGAATGCGGTTGTTGCGCACCACGCCCGGGAAGCCAATCGACATCAGCGTAGGCGGCTCCTTTTCGACGAGCGGCTCGACCAGCTTCACCAACGCATCCACCAGTTGCTCCGGCGTGCACGGATGCGGCGTCGGCACGCGCAAACGGTCGGTTTTCATCTGACCGTCCGCATCGATGATCGCGGCTTTCAAGCCGGTGCCACCGACATCGATCGCCAGAATCCGCTCGGTGCTGCTTTTTACTTTCGTCTTACGTGTGGCCACGGTGTCCCCCGATTGTGTTGGTGCGTCTCATGGAGTTACTTCTTTTCGACTGCATCCTGCTTTAAGGGCCGCCATGAATGGCCGTCGCGTGCGAGCAGCGCGTCTGCCTCAGCGGGTCCCTCGCTGCCGGCAGCGTAACCGTGCACCGGTATCGCGCCGCCGGTTTTCGGGTGCAGCACGTCGTCCACCGCGCACCAACTCGTTTCGATGCTGTCGGCGCGCTGGAACAGCGTCTCGTCACCCAGCATGCAGTCGTACAGCAAGGTCTCGTAGCCAACGTTGGCCCGTTCGGCGAAGAAGTCTGCATAGTCGAACGACGACTGCACCGCGCCGATCTGCATCACCGGCCCCGGCGTCTTCACATTGAAGTCGAAGCTCGTGCCGTGCGCGGGATCGATGCGCAAGGTCAGCACGTTCGGCGTCAACGCGTCGACCGGAGTGTCGCGGAACAGACGGAACGGCACCGGCTTCAGTTGCACCGAGATCTCCGTGCGGCGCGCGGCGAGCCGCTTGCCGGTGCGCAGATAGAACGGCACGCCCGCCCAACGCCAGTTCTCGACATACACGCGCGCGGCGGCATAGGTTTCGGTCGTGCTGTCCGGCGCGACGTCGGGTTCCTCGCGATAGCCGATACCCGCCGGACCCTTCTCGTATTGACCGAAGACGACGTCGTCGGCAGTCAGCGGCTGGATTGCATCGGAGATTTCGGCCTTCTTGTCGCGCACGGCTTCGGCATCGAACGAATTGGGCGGCTCCATTGCGACCATGCCGAGCAACTGGAACAGGTGGTTCGGCAGCATGTCGCGGAACGCGCCGGTCTGCTCGTAAAACTTGCCGCGTCCCTCCACGCCGATCGTTTCGGCCGCGGTGATCTGCACGCTGTCGATATATTCGCGCCGCCAGATCGGTTCGAACAGCGCATTCGCAAAGCGCACCGCGAGAATGCTCTGCACGGTGTCCTTGCCGAGAAAGTGATCGATGCGATACACCTGAGACTCGTCCGCGTACGACAGAATGTGCGCGTTCAGGTCACGCGCCGAAGCGAGATCGGTGCCGAATGGCTTCTCGATGACGATGCGGCGGAAGCCGCCCGTATTGCCCTCACCCGCGCCCTCGCCTTCTTTCAGCAAGCCCGCTTTGCCGAGATGCTCGACGATCGGCTTGAAGAAGCGCGCAGTGACCGCCAGGTAAAAAATCACATTGCCACCCGGCGATTGATCGAGCTTTTGCTTGAGCTTTGCGAACGTGTCGTCGGTTTCGAATTCACCGGCCATGTATTCGAGTCGCTGCGCGACCCAATTCCACGCTTTGTCGTCGAGCTTGCCGGCGTGGAAAGTGCTGGCTTTGTCGGCGGCGAACTGCTGCAGCGACTTATGCAAGTCTTCGCGCCATACGCTCGTCTCGCGTTCGCCGTGATTCACGCCGATGATCTTCATGCCGTCATCGAGCAGGCCGTCTACTGCGAGGTTGTACAGCGCGGGCATCAGCAACCGTTTGGTCAGGTCGCCGCCCGCGCCGAAGATCACCAGTGTGCAGGGCGGCGCAGGCCGCTTGCCGGCCGGCGACGACGGCGCATCATGCGGACCCGCGCTGACTTTGCAACTGGGTTCGCGACTGGCGGAAGCTGGGGTGTTCGGAGTAGTCGACATGGGATTCGCTTAAGAAAGCTACTTGGTTACGGCCGTTACCAGCGCAGGCGCAGGTTCGGGCGCGGACTCGGGCGCAGACTCGGGCGCAGACTCAGGTGGGCAGGCGGGAGCAGGCGTTGAGGTCGACGTGGGTATCGGCGCCCGGTCCGGCTCGCCAGCCAGCGGCACATTGCCGGATGCGCCCATCGCCCTCGGTTGCAACAGCAGCGCCACCAGGCCGCTCCAGCCGGTTTGATGCGAAGCACCCACGCCACGCCCGTTGTCGCCATGGAAATACTCATGGAACAGCACGAGATCGCGCGACCGCGGGTCAGCCTGCAAAAGTGGATACGCGCCCATCACCGGACGTTCGCCGTTCTTGTCCTTCAGGAACAGGGTGGTCGCCCGGCGCGCCAATTCGTCGCCGATTTCGCAGAGCGAAAACTTCTGCCCTGAGCCGGTCGGATATTCGACGCGAAAACTATCGCCGTAGTAACGATGAAATTCGTAGAGCGATTCAATCAGCAGATAGTTCACCGGCATCCATACCGGCCCGCGCCAATTCGAATTGCCGCCGAACACGCGGGTGTCGGATTCGGCCGGCAGATACTTGACGGTGACACTGGTGCCGTTGTGATTGAACTCGAACGGATGGTCGCGATGGAATCGCGACAGCGCCCGCACGCCATGGTCGGAGAGGAATTCGCTTTCGTCGAGCGCCCGGCGCAGCAACGCTTTCATCCGATGCCCGCGCAGCAGCGAGAGCAGTAACGCGTTGCCCTTGCCGGGCTCGTTCCAGCGCGAAACCAGCTTTGCCAGATCGGGGCGGTGCTCGAGGAACCAGACGAGCCGCTCGCGCAGACCCGGCAGGTGGCCATGCAAACGTTCTTCAAGCACGTGCACGGCGAAAAGCGGAATCAGGCCGACAATCGAGCGCAGGCGCATCGGAATATTGCTGCCGTCGGGCAGGCGCAATTTGTCGTAGAAGAATTCGTCTTCGCTGTCCCATAGGCCGGTATCGCAACCGTCGTCGCAACTCACGGCTTCGGCGATATACAGGAAGTGCTCGAAAAACTTCACACCGATATCGACGAACACGTGGTTCGCATACGCGAGCTCAAGCGCGATCCGCATCAGGTCGAGCGCGTATGCGGCCATCCACGCGGTGCCGTCGGCTTGATCGATGTGACCGCCCGTCGGCAACGGCGACGAGCGGTCGAAGATACCGACGTTGTCCAACCCGAGAAAGCCGCCCTGAAAAACGTTACGGCCGTCCGCATCCTTGCGGTTCACCCACCACGTGAAGTTCAGCAACAGCTTGTGAAATACGAGTTCCAGAAAATCCCGATCCGCCTTGCCGGTCAGCGCGCGGTCGATTTCATAGACGCGCCACGCGGCCCAGGCATGCACGGGCGGATTCGCGTCGCCGAGCGCCCACTCGTAGGCAGGCAATTGACCATTCGGATGCTGATACCGGTCCTTCACCAGCAGCAACAATTGCCGCTTGGCAAACGCGGGATCGATCAGCGCGAACGCGGCCGCATGAAACGCCAGGTCCCATGACGCGTACCACGGGTATTCCCACTTGTCGGGCATCGACACGATGTCCGCGTTACACAGATGCCGCCAGTCCACATTGCGGCCACGTTTGCGGGACGCAGGCGGCGTGGGTTGCAGCGGATCGCCTTCGAGCCAGCGCTGCACGTCGTACTGGTAGTACTGCTTGGACCACAGTATGCCGGCGAGCGCCTGGCGCTGCACGAGGCGCGCGTCAGGATCGCTGATCTCGTGCTGCAGCGCGCCATAGAATTCATCGGCCTCGGCAATCCGGTGAGCGAACACCGCATCCGCATCGAGTTGCGTGTCGTCCGGCGCCGACTGCGGACGCCAGCGCATATACACCACGGCGCGGCCGTGCGGGCCGAGTTCAATCGACGCATGCGCGCCCGCCTTGGTGCCGGCGTCGCGGCGGACCGCCTGTTCGTCGCCGTGGACGAGGTAGTCGTTGAAGCCGTCCTTGAACGGCCCCGCGCCATCCATGTTGAACAAACGCTTGACGTTGGTGTCGTTCTCGCAAAACAGCCACGCCATTTGCGGCGCGTCTTTCGACCACGCTGTCACGACGATCGGCTCATGGCCATGCTGCTTGCCGATCAAATGGACTTCACCGTTGTGGTCCTTGCCGGCGACCAGCGAAGGCTTGTCCTTGTTCTCCTTCCACGACCACGAATTGCGCGCCCAGATCTGCGGCAGCACATCGAGCGAAGCCGCCTCGTCCGCGCGATTCTCGATCGTCACGCGCATCAGGATGTCGTCGGGCGCGTGCTTCGCGTATTCGACCTGCACGTCGAAGTAACGGCAATCGTCGAACACGCCGGTATCGAGGATTTCGTATTCCGGCATGTCGCCATCACGTCGCGCGTTTTCCTGCACGAGATCGTCGTACGGAAACGCGGCATGCGGGTACTTGTAGAGCATCCGCATGTACGAATGCGTCGGCGTGCCGTCGACGTAGAAGTACAGCTCCTTCACGTCCTCGCCGTGATTGCCCTGCGCGTTGGTGAGGCCGAACAGACGTTCCTTCAGGATCGGGTCTTTGCGGTTCCACAGCGCGAGCGATACGCACCAGCTGAGTTTGTCGTCGCCGAAACCGGCGATGCCGTCTTCGCCCCAACGGTAGGCGCGGCTGCGTGCATGGTCGTGGGGAAAAGAATCCCAGGCGGTGCCGTCCGCGCTGTAATCCTCGCGCACCGTGCCCCATTGACGCTCGCTGAGATACGGCCCCCAGCGTTGCCAATGGGCACAGTCGGCGGAGTGAAGGCGGGAACCTTCGATCGTGTCGAGCAGATTGGCAGCGCGCAGCGGTGGCATGACTACGTCCTTGCGTCGGGCCTGGCGGTGGGACTCACATCGTAGCGCGGTTTAAGGGGCGATGGACTCCAATCGGGCAAGCAGGTTTTCAATGCGCAGCAACTCCCCCAGCGACCACGCCTGAAACGGCGTGCCGGCGGGCGTGTGCGGCGCGTCACCGTCGGCGATTTCGGAGAGATGGTTAAGGCCGGCGTGATCGAGATGCGCGTACAGCGGGTCGAGAAAGTGCGCTTTGGCTTGCGCACGGGCATCCGGCTCGGCGCCGTGAACCCGCAGCCATGCTTCGACGAATGGGCCTAACAACCATGGCCAAACCGTCCCTTGATGATAGGCACCATCGCGCTCCAGCGGCGTGCCGCCGTAGTGCCCGCGGTAGGCGGGATCGGACGGGGCGAGCGTTCTGAGGCCAAGCGGCGTGAGCAGGTGCGTTTCGACCTGATCGACCACTGCGCGCGCCGCCGCGCCTTCGAGTAACGGAAACGGCAGGCCGCCTGCCGCGAAGATCTGATTCGGGCGGATCGAGCGGTCAACGGCGCCTTTCACGAAATCCACGTCGACGTTGTCGACGAGCGCTTGCGTCGACGGATCGGTAAAACGTTCATGAAACGCTTGCAACGCTCGGTCACCAGGTTGCTGCCATTGCGGATTCCACGTTGCTGCAATGCGCAATGCGTTGATCCAGAGCGCCTGCACTTCCACAGGTTTGCCGATGCGCGGCGTGACCACCCAGTCGCCGACCTTTGCGTCCATCCACGTGAGTTGGACACCGGGGACGCCGGCGCTCAGGAGGCCGTCTTCGGTAGAGGCTTTGATGTTGAAGCGCGTGCCTTTCGTGTAACCCGTGAGGATAGTTTCGACTGCCTGCTGCAGACGCGTTCGGGTGCCGGCTGTTGCGTGGTTCGTCGCCAGATAGTCGTGGACGGCGATGACAAACCACAACGATGCATCGACGGAGTTGTATTCCGGCGTGTCGCCGTAATCGGGAAAACGATTCGGCAGCATGCCTTCGGACAAGGTGCCCGACCATTCGAGCAGGATCGCTTCCGCTTCGTCGAGGCGGCCCGTTGCGATCAGCAAGCCGCGCATGGCGATGAACGTGTCGCGGCCCCAATCGGTGAACCATGGAAAGCCGGCGAGGATCGTGCGGCCTTCGTTACGCGCTACGAGGTAGGCATCGGCGGAACGTTGCAGGCGTGAGCCGAGTGCGCTGCGGCGCTGCTGTTCGATGTACGCGAGTTCGGTTGCGTGAGCGGCGGCTGGTTTGGTGCTTGCCGGCACCGCCGCCGGGGACGCGATCGATGCGCTCGACGCGCTGAGGATCATCACCGCTTCGCCATCCGCGAGATTGAAGCTGAACACACCTGGCGTGGCGAGGTCTTCGCTGAAGTCGAGGCCACGCTCGCGCTCGCGAACGTAGCAGAAGTTTCGGTACCAGTCGGGAGCGTGCGTGTAGACGCCATTGGTCGCCGCGTTGATGACCGGCAGGTCGCCATAAGGTTGCCAATTCACGCACGCCTGATCGCTGCTTGTCTGCGCGTTGAAATTGAACGCGGCGTTTTCGTGGTGCAGTGCATGGTAGTCGCGCCCGGAGAGCAAAGGCCTGACTTTCAGGTTGAACGCGCCCGTGCCGGAAGCTGCCACTACGCCGTCCAGCCGCCACCGCAAAACCGTTTCGCGCGTCGCCTTGCTGACGAACACGTCCGCTATCAGCGTTACGTGCGAATCGAGTTGCAAACGCCACGTCGGCCACGGGTCGGTGTCGAACGCGAGAAGACTCGCTGTCAGGTCGGGATAGATCACGTCCGGCATATACCGCTGCATGCTCAGCGAATAACGCTGGCCGTTCGCTTCGAGCCATGCTTCCACGCCGTTCACGAGCACCACGCGCCCACCAGGCGCGCGCGTGGCTGTGAGCAGCAAGGCCTGATAGCGGCGCGTGCGCAGCGTACCGACGGTTCCCGAAGCGAAGCCGCCGAAGCCGTCAGCCTCGAGCCATTCGTCTTCGAGACGCGTGATGTCGAAAGGTCTTTCGATGCGTGTCATGGACTTGCCAAAGTATGTGAAGCGCAAATCGTTCGGTGTGCCAGGGCTTCAGCCGTATGGCGCCAACGTGACCATTCTCCTGCTTACTGCTTTCCAACTCCTTTCGAATAGCCGACATCGCAACGTAAGTCTATCCACTCGCAAACGTTTCACAATTATTTCTCGAAAGGAATGGAGACTGCATCCGCCGCCACACACTGGATGGATGCAGACATGAGAACAGATACCCGCCTCGTCAGCGCCATGTTCGTTGCATTTGCAACTTTGGCGCTGAGCGGTTGTGGCGCCGATGACTCCGGCTCGGCCTCAACGTCTTCATCGCCAACCGCCGAGAACAATGCTGTCGCGCAAAGCGCCACGGCAGCCCCCGCAGCAGGAATGCTCAACGCATCAGCGCCACTCGCCGCCGACCCTGCCGCTGCGTCCGACCCGATCACACAAAACATGCAAGCGACGCTCGCTGCCGACAGCCAGCAAGTCACGCCCGTGATGCATTACGCACCGGGCGACAACGCCAACAGCAACTGATCCGACTCCACCGGCGCGCGCGAGGCGCGCTATTCTTTCTCCACCCGCAGAAGGTGATATTCGATGACATCAAATAGCCGTCGCCGTTTCCTGCAGACCGTGGCTTCATCCGCCGGCGCTGCCGCCGCGCTGACCGCGCTGCCCGAGTCCATTCGCAATGCGCTTGCTGTACCGGCGTTTTCGCGCACCGGCACGATCCGCGATGTCGAGCACATCGTCGTGTTCATGCAGGAGAACCGTTCCTTCGACCACTACTTCGGCCATATGCGCGGCGTGCGTGGATACAACGACCGTTTCCCGATTCCGCTGCCGGGTGGCAAGCAACCCGTGTGGTATCAACCGTCGAAGGAAAACGCCGCGCAACCGGTGCTGCCGTTCCACCTGAACACGGCGACGACCAGCGCGCAATGTATCGGCGACCTCGACCACTCGTGGTACCCGACGCACTACGCGATGAACAATGGCGCGTACAACCAGTGGCCCCAGTACAAGACGGACATGACGATGGGCTACTACCTGCGTAGCGACATTCCGTTCCACTATGCACTGGCCGATGCGTTCACCGTGTGCGATGCGTATTTCTGCTCGCTGCCGGGACCGACGCACCCGAACCGGTCATACCTGATGACCGGCATGGTCGATCCGACCGGCACCATGGGCGGCCCGCTGCTCGACAACAACGATTTCGTCGACAACGACGGTCCGCCGGCCTATCAGCTGCTCTCGTGGACCACGTATCCGGAACGCCTGCAAGCCGCGGGAATTACGTGGCAGGTGTACCAGCAGGGTCTGACCGGCGCCGATCCGTTGAATGGCAACTACGGCACCAACGTGCTGCAGAATTTCGCGAATTTCATCAACGCCCAGCCGGGCAGCGCCCTGTATGAACGCGCGCAGACCGTGCGCACGATTGCGGACCTGAAGAACGACGTGCTCGCGGGTAATCTGCCGCAGGTGTCGTGGTTGTGCCCGCCGGCCGCGTACTCCGAGCACCCGAGCTACACGCCCGCATATGGCGCGGAATACACCTCGCAGATTCTCGATGCGCTGACGTCGAATCCCGAAGTGTGGAGCAAGACCGTGCTGTTCATCATGTACGACGAGAACGACGGCTTCTTCGATCACCTCGTGCCGCCACAACCGGCAACGACGCCCGCCCAGGGACAGTCGACGGTCAGCACCGACGGCGAAATTCACAACGTAGTGAATCCCGGGCGTGGTGGCAGCTACACCGCGGACGGCCTGCCGTATGGCCTCGGCCCGCGCGTACCCATGACGATCGTGTCGCCGTGGAGCAAGGGCGGTTTTGTGTGCTCGCAAGTGTTCGATCACACCTCGGTGATTCGCTTTATCGAAACGCGCTTTGGCGTTTATGAGCCGAACATCACCGCATGGCGCCGCGCCGTGTGCGGCGACCTGACCACGGCGTTCGACTTCCGCACGCCGGACGCCTCCGTCCCTGCGCTCCCGGACACGAGCAATTACCAGCAGGTCGCCAACGAGTGCTCGTCGCAGCCGAAACCCACGGTGCCTACCACGCCAGTGGCATTCGACCCGCAGGAAAGCGGTATCCGTTTCGCTCGTGCCTTGCCGTACGAGTTGCACGTGAACGGTCACGCTGACGTGAAGAAGAACACGTTTGAAATCGCGTTTGCCAATAGCGGCAATCAAGGCGCGCATTTCTACGTGTACTCGACGAATCGCACGGATGGTCCGTGGCGTTATACCGTCGAAGCCGGCAAGTCGCTCAACGAGACCTTCGATCTGACGACGACGAGCGGCGTGTACGCATTCGAAGTGTTCGGGCCGAATGGCTTCGTGCGTAAGTTTGCGGGTAATACGCAAGCGGCGACGGCGCAGCCTGCGCAGGCAGCCTTCGGCGGACATGGCAACAACAAACCTGCACAGCCGGAAATCAAGGTGCAATACGACGTTGCGAACGGCAATGTGTTTATCAAGTTCAGCAACAAGGGCGGCGGTATTGCCCGCCTGACGGTGACGGACAACGCGTATGGCGCACGCACGCGCCCGGTGCTGGTGCCGGCAGGGGCACACATCGAAGAGGCCTGGGTGCTGGCGTCGAGCCACCACTGGTACGACTTGACGGTGACGAGTAACGACGACGCCAGCTTCTCGGTTCGTCTGGCTGGGCACGTTGAGAATGGCCGGCCGAGCATTAGTGATCCGGCAGCTGTGGCGCCGGTGTTGGTGGTGAATTAAGCGCGCGCATTTCGCGTGAGCTTCCGAAGCCCGCCCATCGGCGGGCTTTTTTTCGTCCGTAGCGTGTGACGCTTCAGATCTTCTCAACCGCGTGATTTGCCGGCACGTCGCGCCCCGCAGCGCTTCGCGCCTCGTTTGGCGACAGAATCGCGTCGAGCCGTGTATGATAACGATTCTCATTAACAAACACGGACCAGGCACGCCGTCTTGCTACATATGGGGAACGTTTTCATTGTCGCGCCGGCGTTTGCCGGCGCTTTGCTGTTCTATTTCAGTGTCCCAGGCCAGCGCTGGCTACACAGACCTTGGCCCGCGCGACCAGCCCGCGTGGCCGCGGCCGTATGCGTCGCGTTTTCGCTCGCTTGCGCAGGGGCGGCGTTGCATCCGGCTACCTCGCTGGCCGTCGTCGTCACGACACTCATGGCGAGCCTGACCGCGCTGCCTTTTGTCGGTGTGCTTATCGAACGGTCCCGCGCGCAGCGCGCTGCGTCATGACGCGTGTTTCGGCACGCCCACGCGCGAGCGCTTCCATCGAGCGCGGCTTGCTGCTGAAATTCGTCGCCGGAGTGATCGGCGGTTTCGGTTTGGCGATAGCGGCAAGTGCGTTGTTCGCGCGACTGTCGCCGGGTGGCCTGGCAGCCGCGAGCAAATTTCATGTCGCAATGTGGCTCGTGCCGCCTGTGTGGATCGCAGTCGCTTCGGCATCGTTTTTTTTTCGCAGCAGTGCGCGCGCTTTTGCCGGCCTGGCGCTAGCCAACGTGGCCGCTTTCGCGCTGGTGCTGCTCTGTCAGCGCATGCCGTTCTGATCGCGCGCGACAGCCGTTAATTCCACGAGCGGTCCGCCGCTTGTTTCATTTGTGTCCAGCATGCGCAGCGATATCCTTCGCGTCTATAAGACCGTTCATACGTGGACCGGCATCGTCGCCGGCCTGCTGCTTTTCATCGCCTTTTACGCGGGCGCGGTCACGATGTTCAAGGACTCGCTGTCCGAATGGACCACGCCGCCCACGGTGAAGGCGATGCCGTCGGTGCTGATCGAGCGCACGCTCAGCGCCAATCCGGCCGCGCGCAAGGTCTTCAGCCTCGCGCTGGTCGACGAGGGCCGCGTGCGTCTCTCGTGGCAAGCCGCACCGGGCCAACGCTGGCATGCGTGGCTCGACGATCAGGGCCAGTTGCGCGCGGCCCAAAGCCAGCCGTCGGACGCCGCGCGCCTCATCGACGCGCTCCACATGACGGGCGGCGTGCCGGGCACCTATGACGTCGGTGTCGCCGTGATGGGCATGGTGTCGTTGCTTTACGGGCTCGCGCTGGTGTCCGGCGTGATCGTGTTGCTGCCGACGCTGGTGAAAGATCTGTTCGCGTTGCGCATCGGCAAGAATCTGAAGCGGATGTGGCTGGATGCACACAACGTGGTCGGCATTCTGAGCCTGCCGTTTCATCTGATGATGGCGTTGTCGGTGGTTGCGTTCGGTTTGGGCGATTACATCTTCGACGTGCAGGACAAGCTGATCTACGACGGCGGCCTCAAGCCGATGATGACCGCGCAGAATCCGTTCTTCGCGAAGGCACCCGGCTCGGGCAAAGGCGCCGCGCCGGCGCCCACGATGCTGCCGCCGGCCGAATTGCTGGCGAAAGTTCGTGCGCGCGCACCGCATTTCGTGCCCACCGCACTGCGTTACCGTAGCGCGGGCAAAGCTGGCGCCACGGTGTTTGTCGCCGGCGACGACGAACGCTATCTCGCACGCGACGGCGGCTTCGCGCTCATGAACCCGGTCGACGGCGCGTTCCTCAATACTCAGTTTCTGCCGGACGGCGGCAACGGCAGTAAATGGTCCGCGTCGACAAGCGCGTTCTATGCGCTGCATTTCGGCAGCTACGGCGGCGCGCCAGTGCGATGGGGCTACTTCGTGCTGGGTCTGGCGGGCGCGTTCCTGTTCTACTCAGGCAACCTGCTGTGGATCGAAAGCCGGCGCAAGGCGATGCGGCGCGACGGCGCGCCGGTCACGCAGCGCCGTTCGACCTTCGTGATGGCGTCCTTGACCGTCGGCGTCACGCTCGGCTGCATCTGCGGCATTTCGCTGACGCTCGCGGCGGGCAAGCTGCTGGCCGGACGCGTCGGCGATCTGCACACGTGGCATATCGCGATCTATTACACCGTGTTCGTCGCCTCGATTGCATGGGCGATGCTGCGCGGCGCCGCTCGCGCTTCGGTGGAATTGCTAGCGCTCGCGACGTGCGCCACCGCTGCGATTCCGCTGGCGAGCCTGATCGGATGGTTCGCGCCGTCGAGCGGCTTATGGTTCTCGGCCGATGCCGGGCCGCTGGGTGTCGATATCGGCGCAGCGCTCGGGGCGCTGTGCTTCGCGTGGATGTGGCGCAAGACGCGTCAGCGAATCGCGTCGGATCGTACCGATAGCGTGTGGTCGCTGCAGGCTGGGCATGCGCCCAAGGAAATCGGCGGCGTTACATCGGATACGGCGGAGGCGCAGCAGGGGCGCTAGCGCCTGATTGTCTGGTTTGCCGACCTACGGGCGATGAGATTAACGCTGCGGGCCGACCCGGCAGACTCACGGGAGCTGCCGCTCTTCAAACAAGAACGCCGCCGGTTGACTCAACCGGCGGCGTTTCTCTTTTTCCGGCAAGGGTGGCTCCAACAGCGAGCCACGCCGGAGCCATCTCAAACGATCAGAAGTCCGTACTCATCGAAAGCAGGAACGTGCGCGGCGCGCCTTGCGTCAGATACCCGCCACTCGTCGATGCCCAGTACGACTTGTTGGCGACGTTGAGCACGTTCGCGCGGAACGTGGTCGGCTTGCCGAACAGCTCGGTCGCGTAACGCGCGCCAAGGTCGACGGTGTCCCAGGCGCGGATCGACAGCGTGTTGGTCGCGTTCAGATATTGCGGCCCGGTGTGAGTCCAGCGCGCAGTCAACGTCAGACCGTTGAGCAACGGCACGTCGTATTCGCCGCCGAGGTTGAGCATGAAGGTCGGCACGCCGATCGGGCGCAGGCCGTTGGTCGCGCCATTTGCCGTATCGAGTTGCTGCGCATTGATGTAGGTCGCGCCGGCGATCACGCGCACACCCTTGAGCGGTTCGCCGGTCACCGACGCTTCGATGCCGCGATGGCGCTGATTGCCGTCCGCCACGAAGAATCCGGCGCTGTTCGTATAAGTCGACGGTTTTTCGATCTGGAAGGCCGCCAGCGACGCACCGTACTGACCGTTGTCGTACTTCACACCCACTTCGTACTGCTTCGAGCGCTCGGGCGGCAGCAGCGCGCCGAAGTTAAGTGCGGTGGAGGGCGCCTGCGATCCGATAGTCAACGCTTCGCTGTGGTTCGCGAAGAACGAGACGTTCTGCCACGGCCTGACGACCAAGCCGAACAGCGGCGTGGTGACCGAGTCGTTGTAGGCCTCGGTCTGCACGCCGGTGTAGCCGAACGCATTCGAATGAATCTCCTGATGGCGCGCGCCGATCGTGAACAGCACCCGGTCGTTCAGGAAGCCCAGCGTGTCGGAGACCGCGACGCTGCGCATCAGCGAGAGCGCAGTGGTTTGCGGATCGGCCAGGTTGCCGCCCGTGAACGCCGTAGCGGGGGAGGCAACCTGCGGTGTGTTGTAGAGATCGGTGTTGAACGACTTGCTCAGCGTATAGGCCGACTGCGAGTCCACCCGTACGATCGACGCACCCGCCGTCACGAAGTGCGTGACGGGTCCGGTCGTGAAGCGTCCGCGAACCCCCGCCTCCGCCGATGTCGCGTCTTCCTGATGCGGCACGCCGAGGCGCGAGGCGGTCGTGCCGGTGTTTCTCACGGTCGGCGACGAATACTCACCGTGTTCATCGGTGTGTCGCGCGCCGCCCGCTACGTACGCCGTCCAACCGGGAAGGAAGTCATATTCCGCACGCAGAATGCCGACCGTGTCTTCGAGCGACGAGGAGGTCCAGCTCTGCCCGTAGTTGTAGGTGGCCGACGGAGGTTCCGGCACAAAGTTGCCGGCGACGTTGACGGTTGGCCGGCCGCCGTTGACGCGCTGGCGCTGATACAGGAAGTCGCCGTACAGACGCACTTTGTCGCCGCGCCAGTCGAGCGAGACCGCCGTGGTGTTGTCGCGCCGATGTTCGCCGTCGATCGCAGTTTCGCCGTCGTGATTCGCCTGATTCACGCGGATGCCGAACTGGTCCTGACTGCCGAAACGGCGGCCCACGTCGATATGTTCGCCGAACCCGCCCGAGCCCGTGCCTTCCAGGGTGACGCGCGTGAGCGGTTTGTCGTCGGCGCGTTTCAATTGCAGGTTGATGCCGCCACCGACCGCCGATCCCCCCGGCGAGGCGCCGCTCAGAAACGCATTGGCCCCTTTGAAGACGTCCACGCGTTCGAGCGCATCGGTCGCCACCAACTGGCGCGGCGTGATGCCATACAGACCGTTCAGCGAAATGTCGTCGCCCTGGAGTTGGAAGCCACGGATCACGAACGTCTGCGAGAAGTTGCCGAAGCCGTACGCCATGCGCACGGAAGGGTCGTTGGCGAGCACGTCCGCGAGCGTGCGGGCCTGTTGATCTTCCATCAGTTTCGATGTGTAGGTCGTCATGCTGAATGGCACGTCGATGTTCTTCTGCTGGCCCAGCACGCCGAAGTCGGCACCGCGAGCAACCTGTCCGCCGCCGTAGGTCGGGGCGAGATCGCCCGGCAGGGCATCTTTGGTCGCCTGAACCTTGACGGCGGGCAGGGTGCTGTCGGTAGCGGATTTCGGATCGGCGGATTGGGCCGAAGCGAGATTCGGAAGACCGGAGAGTACGGCGATGGCGGCGAGGATGGCTGTACGGCTGGCCGGGGTTTTGGCAGGCATGGCCTGCAAGAACTGCAATCGCGAAACGGACATAAAAGGAGGTCGAGAGCGTGGTCGTTTACCTTCCGTCCCGGGGCACGTTCGGAATCCGGGCGGCATTTTTCTGGTTTCCCCGGTGTGTCGCGCCGATTTGTGTGGCTATCAACCGCACGGCACTCCGAAGTATTTGATCTGCATAATTGTAATGCAAATGCGAATCGTTACTATTAACAAAAATGTAAGCGAGGCCGAAATTTTTGTTGTTGCGGCTGGTTGTGGACTTTAGGTGGGCCGAGATTGCACCGATTTAGTGCATGGTTTGCGTCTGCACTGCACGAACTGGCGCTTGGCGCTACAGTGAATGTCCTACATCGCCTGCCAAGGAAACGTCATGGACCGCGAGACATTCACTGAAAGCCTGACAAAAGACAGCTTCCCCGACGCCGTCGTTGTGACGCGGGAGGCGAACACATCGATGGATGTTCATGAGCATCCGTTCGAAGCGAAGGCGTTGATTCTGGAAGGCGAGATGGTCATACGCGCGGGAGACACGGAGCAAACTTATAAAGTCGGCGACGTGTTCCACTTGCCGGCGAACAAGCTGCATGCGGAGCGCTATGGTCCGAATGGAGTGACGTATCTGGTGGGGCGGAAATAAGAAAACCTGCGGACGGCAGAGGCACCCAGCAAGCGGGCGTGGTCTGAAACCACCCGTGCGGCCGCCGTCAGCAGAACGAATAACTTACGCCCCTAACAAAACCCCGGTCCTGAACGCTTTCTTCCCAGTCACCCGCCCCAACGGCGCCCCCGCCGTCACAAACCGAATAGCGCGCCGCATATAAAACACCCCTTCGGTATTGCTAACAAGCGTAGTAGTCTCATCCGTCAACGGATCGACAATATCGAACAGCGCCTGCCCGACACGAATCGTCTCCCCGATCTTCGCGCGATGAACAAGAATCCCGCTAACTGGCGCATAAAACTGCTCGCTGCCAGCGAGCGGCGTGGCGGGCGACAACAACTCGGGC
The DNA here is from genome assembly GCF_902859805.1 of Paraburkholderia sediminicola. Taxonomy (GTDB): domain Bacteria; phylum Pseudomonadota; class Gammaproteobacteria; order Burkholderiales; family Burkholderiaceae; genus Paraburkholderia; species Paraburkholderia sediminicola. The sequence goes on from NZ_CADIKC010000001.1 coordinate 1,410,783, forward strand.
AAAGGCTTCACATCAAGCTTGATAGCCTTGCGCCAAACCAGATAATCGACCAGCGCGTCCGCATCCTCCTGCGCAACTTCATAAGACACATCGCGCTGCCCACGGCACTCCACCGTCACGGCAATCGCCCCATCCGGCACCGGCCTATCAGCAGGCATAGCTTGCTGCAGTTGCCACCACAACAAACTATGCGTCTCATCAAACGACTCCCCACCCGAGTTAGTCGCCAGCAACGAAGCTTGCGCGCCCAGATACCGTGACAGAGGTTCGAATTCAGGCCAGGCAGCCTCACTGGTATAGAGATGCATTGCCGCTTCCAACGAGCAATGCAAATCGATCACCACATCCGCATCGAACGAGAGCTTCAGCAGCGCCAATTGCAGCGACTCGAACTCAGTCAACGGTTTCTGTTCAGCCAGTTCAGCCGCAATCAACTCGCGAACAATCCGCCGATTCTCCGCAGCATCCGAACCCAACGCATCCTTAGCCCGCTCCACCAGCTTCGAGAACTGCATGAAGTGTCGATTGAAGTTCTTGCCGCTGCCCAGATCGAAGCGCCCAAGAAATTGCCCGAGCACATACTGCCCGAGCCCAACCGGATTCGCGACGGGCACCAGCACGATTTCCGCGTTCAACGCACCTTGCTTCTCCAGTTCAAGCAATCGACGCTTAAGCAAAACCGTCGTCAACATCGCCGGTGTTTCATCGGCATGTAGCGACGACTGGATGTAAATCTTCTGTCCGCTATCCGAAGGACCAAAATGAAACGACACCAGTTCACGGTGCGTGCCGATAGCCGGCGACAGAAGCGGAATCGATTGCTTATTCATGAGAGCAAGAAGTCTGGAGAAGAATATGAAGTGAGTAAATCAGTTACCGTACGGATCGAAGTCGAAGTACTTCTTCGCGATCTGCGCGTACGTACCGTCCTTGCGCATCGAAGCAATCGCCTCGTTAATGGACGCCTGCACCGCAGTCTCATCCTTGCGCAGGCCGATGCCCACGCCGCGATCCCCCATCGAAAGCGGCTCGCCGACAAACGCAAACCCCTTCCCCGCCGGCGTACGCAAGAAGCCGTAGTCGGCTTCAACAGATCCGAGCAACGCGCCATCCAGGCGACCGTTCTGCAAGTCGGCGAACACCTCATCCTGACTCTTGTAGGCAACCACGTGCACGCCAAGCGGCGCCCAATTCTTCAGCGCGTAACCCTCGAACTGCGTCCCCGACTGCACGCCAATCTGCTTGCCGGCCAACGCATTCAATCCACCCGCGAGCGCCGAACCTTGTCGCGCGATCAGCCGCGATTTGAACTGGAACAGCTTCGACGAAAACAGAATCTGTTGCTCGCGTTTCTCCGTGATCGCCATCGACGAAAGGATCGCGTCGATCTTGCGCGCCTGCAGCGCCGGAATCATCCCCGAGAATTCGAGTTCGACCCACTGGCAATGCGCATGGATGCGTCGGCAGATTTCGTTGCCGAGATCGACGTCGAAACCTTTGAAGCTGCCGTCGGGCGCCTTGGAGTCCATCGGCGGATAGGTCGGATCGATACCGAGGCGCAGCGTGGCGGGGTCGGCGGCAAACGCAGCACTGCTGAAAGCCAGCGCGGCGCTCAAGATCATCAGCGGAATTTTCATGGGAGGCGGGTATAGGTTGGGCGGATTACTACAGAGCCATGCTATGTCGCCGTTGCGCCTCAAAGAAGTCCCGAAAGTAATATCATGATCACTTTTACCGATCACAGAGACTTCACATGGCGCTGACGATCTCCCAGCTACGCGCATTCACCGCGATTGCCGAGCACGGCAGCATTCGCGCGGCGTCGCGGGCACTCGGCATCGCCCAGAGCGGCATCACGCAGCAGTTGCAGAACCTCGAATCGATGCTGGGCGCGACTTTATTCACCCGCACGAACCGTGGCATCGCGCTAACCGCGCTCGGCCAGCGGCTCCTGCAGCGCGCCGGCGCGATTCTCGGTGAATGCGAGCGGGCTGAACAGGAAGTGCAGCAGTTGCGTGGCGACTACGCGGGCGAGGTCACGTTCGGCATGACCACCGAGCCGCTCATCGACGCCTTCGCGCCGGTCCTGATGGAATTCCGCGCGCGCTTCGAGCGCGTCGCCGTACATTTGCGCACCGGCACCTCGCGGATGATGATTTCGTGGATTCGCGAAGGCAGACTCGATTTCGCCGTCGCGCTAGTGTCGAAGTACACCGATACGGCCGATCTGTCTGTAACTCCGCTCTATCCGTCCGACCCGGTGGTGGTCTGCCGTCGCGGTCATCCGAAAGCGGGCGCCACCTCGATTGCCGATCTTGTCGATTGCACGTGGGTGGCGACGCCCTCACCGAACCTCACCGACGATCCGCAAGTCAATCGCCTGAATCATCTGTTCGAGAGCCACGGGCTGCCGCCGCCGAAAGTCATCGCGACGGTGGAAGGTCTGTACGAGACGCTGCATCTGGTCGGCGCGACGGACTGCCTGTCGCTGGAGTCGTCGATCGTCGTAAAGCGCGGGCCGTTTGCGAGCACCCTTACGTCGATCGACGTGCGCGAGCGAGCGGTCGAACAGAACGTGTGCCTGCTGCAGCGCGCGGCGATTCCCGTCACGCCCGCTGCACAGGAACTCGCGACGATGATTGCGTCGTACATGCGCACGGTGCGGGCGCGATGAAGCAGATGCGCGCAGCGCAGGGCCGTGCGCAGGCGCCCTGGTCATGCGCCTGGTTGGGCTGGACGGCGTGGCGTTCGAGCTAAGGCAACCGTCGGCCCGATGCCGCGATTCCGGCTATGTGGCTGCCGGCGTGCTCAGCCCAGCGTTTCGAGCGCGATCAACTCCTCGATAGTCTGCCTGCGCCGAATCAACCGCGGCATGCCGTTTTCCACCAACACTTCAGGCGCCAACGGCCGGCTGTTGTAGTTCGATGACATCGACGCGCCGTATGCGCCCGCGTCATGAAACACGATGAAGTCCCCCACTTCCGGCGCCGGCACGGAGCGGCTCGTGACAACACCACCCGCCTCCTGCGTGAACACATCCCCGGCCTCGCACAACGGCCCTGCAACTGCGAAAGAGCCACTCGGCGCTTCGCTCGGCATGCCATTGCCCTTCACCACCGTCATCTCATGATGACTGCCGTAAAACGACGGCCTTACCAGATCGTTGAATCCCGCATTCACCAAGGCAAATTGCCGGTTCGGCCGCCGGTTCAGCGCGTGCACCTCGGTAACCAGCACACCCGCTTCGGCAACCAGAAAGCGCCCCGGCTCGATTTCGAGTCTCACGCGATGTCCAAGATGCGCTTCGATCTCCCGCCGCGCCGCATCCCAAAGACGGAAATAATGCTCGACGTCGATCCGCGGCTCACCTTCGCGGTACGGCACTGACAAACCGCCGCCGGCCGAAATCGCTTCGATATCGTGGCCTAAACCTTGCACCGCTTCGACCATCGCATCGCATACGCGCGATAGATGCGTGTAGTCGACACCGGAGCCAATATGCATGTGCAGCCCGACCAGCTTCAGTCCGTAACGCCGCACGATGGCAATCGCCAGCGGCATATCGTCTAGCCAGATGCCATGCTTGCTATGCTCGCCGCCCGTGTTGGTTTTGTTGCTATGGCCGTGCCCAAAACCAGGATTGATCCGCAACCACACACGATGGCCTTCAGGCGCGTGTTGTCCAATACGTTCAAGCATATCGAGCGACCCAGCGTTGACCGTGATGCGATGCTCGATCACGGTGGCCAGCGTCGCGTGATCGATGAGGTCAGCGGTAAACACCACACCCTCAGGATCGCCGTTCGGCTGGAAACCCGCTGCAAGACTGCGCGCGATTTCACCCAAAGACACAGCATCGACCATCGCCCCTTCGTCGCGCATCAGCTTCAGGATATGCACGTTCGAACTCGCCTTCTGTGCATAGCGAATCACGTCGAAGCTGCGCAGTTCGGCGATACGTTGGCGGATCACGTCGGCGTCGTAGACCCAAAGGGGCGTGCCGTACTGATGCGCAAGTTCGACGAGTTGTGCTGGATTGAATGTGGTCACGGTTCGCGGCTCTCTGTATCGAAGCATTAGTGAGCGACATGATGCTAAGAACTGGTCATTCAGTAAAATACCTATTCTTCGTTGACCCATTCATTTCTGATATAGACATCATGGCGCTCACTCATCGACATATCGAAGTCTTCCGCGCGTTGATGACGGCAGGCAGTGTCACCAAAGCGGCCGAGATGCTCTTCACGTCGCAGCCCACAGTAAGCCGCGAGCTTGCGCGCATGGAACAGAGCGTGGGCTTTGCCTTGTTCGAACGCGTGCATGGGCGGCTGCGTCCGACCATGTCCGCGTTAACGCTTTTCGATGAAATCAAGCGCGCATATATCGGGCTCGAACGAGTGGCGTCTACGGCGGCAAGTCTGCGCGAATTTCAGGGCGGCCAGCTTTCCGTCATCGCGTTGCCCGCGTTTTCGCACTCGATCCTGCCAGGCGCAGCGAAACGTTTTCACGACGCACAGCCCGGCGTCAGCCTTTCGATCGCGACGCAGGAATCACCGTTTCTCGAAGAATGGCTGACCGCGCAGCGTTATGACCTCGGCTTGACTGAACACGGCGCGCCGCCTGCTGGAACACGCCTGACGCCCTTGCTTGAAGTGGACGAAGTTTGCGTGCTACCCGATGGGCATCCATTGCTCGCCAAGCGCGTGATCGATTTGAAGGACTTCGCGAATCAGCCCTTCATCAGTCTTTCGTCGAACGATCCGTACCGGATTCAGATCGACGAAGCCTTCACGCAAGCGGGCATCGCGCGCCGCCAGATGATCGAGACGCCCACCGCCGTCTCCGTGTGCAGTTTCGTGCGGCAAGGTCTCGGCGTGGCCATTGTCAATCCGCTTACGGCATTGGATTTCGCGGGCCGCAATCTGCATATCCGGCCGCTCGCCGTGTCGTTGCCGTTTCGGGTGAGCGTGATTCATCCAGAGCATCGCCCAAGCCATCCGCTGGCCGGCGCATTCGTCGAAGCGCTGCAAAGCGAGGCCGCCGCGTTAAGAATAGAATTAAAAACTCACTCAAAACGCAAGCAGCAATAAGGGCGCTATTCGACTAACAAACCGCGCCACGTTCGCCCATCAACAGGAGTTTCCCAAATGATGAATCGAGACAATCCCGTCTGGCTGATTACAGGCTGTTCAACCGGCTTCGGCCGCGAGTTGGCAAAGTTGGTGCTGGAGCGCGGATGGCGCGCGGTGGTCACCGCACGCGACGCGTCGAAAGTGAAAGATATCGCCGAAGCGCACGGCGATCGCGCGCTGGTTCTCCCGCTCGACGTGACGAACCGCAAGCAGATCGCGGATGTGGTCGCGCAGGCCAGGCAGCGTTTCGGGCGCATCGATGCGCTCGTCAATAACGCGGGTTACGGCTATCTGGCCGCGATTGAAGAAGGCGAGGACGACGAAGTCCGCGCCATGTTCGAGACCAACGTGTTCGGTCTGGTCGACATAACGAAGGCCGTGCTGCCGATTATGCGTGAGCAGCACAGTGGCTTGATTGTGAACGTGTCGTCGATTGGCGGCATCACGAGTTTCGCTGCAACCGGTTATTACCACGCCACCAAATACGCGGTGGAAGGCTTGTCCGAATCGCTTGCGACGGAAGTGAAGCCGCTCGGCATCGATGTATTGATCGTCGAGCCCGGCCCGTTCCGCACGAACTGGGCAGGTCCGTCGATCAAGCAATCGGCAACGGAGATCGACGACTATGCGGCCACGGCTGGCGAGCGCCGCAAGCAGACCGAAGCGCGCAGCGGCAAGCAGGCGGGTGACCCGGTGCGCGCCGCCCAGGCGATCATCGACACCGCTCTGTCGGACAACCCGCCGCTGCGTTTGCTGCTCGGCAAGACAGCACTCGAACTGGCGCGCAAGAAGCTGGACTTCATGCGTGGCGATTTCGATGCATGGGAAGCCACGACGGTCGGCGCGGATTTTCCGGCTTAAAACTCGACCAACGCAAAATCTTCCTTGCCCACGTCGCACAGTGGGCAGCGCCAGTCAGCCGGGACATCCGCCCAACGGGTGCCCGGCGCGATACCTTCTTCCGGCAAGCCGGCGGCTTCGTCGTAGATCCAGCCGCAGATCACGCAAACCCATTGTTTGAAGTCGTCCGCAGGCACCGCGCTTTCTTGCGCCGCATGCGGCGCATCGGCCGCGTGCGAAGCTACCGCCATCTCATCAAGGCTCACAACCAAAGGCGCGACGGTACCCACGCTACTTTCAGCCAGGCGTGTCTGCAAGTTTTCCAACAGCTGTTGCGCTTCGACATGCGTCAAATCGATCCAGTACGGATCGCCGGCGCCGTCGTTGAGCCGCTCGGGAGAAAACTGGATTTCTACAGCGACGCCCTTCTTGTACATGGCAAATCGGAATATCGATGAAGCCGGCGCGAACGCCGGCATAGGGTCGGATGCTTGAAGCGAGGGCTTCGTGGCGGAGTTAAGCGAACTGGTTCAGCACGATCGCTGCGATCAGTCCCGCTGCGCCGATGAGGCCCAGCAGTTGCAGCAAAGTGAGGGATTTACGGGATGCGGTGGGGATGTGTTGCGTAGTCACGAGGCGTTCTTAAAGATCGGAAAAAGCGAAATGGTACACGGATCGGAGGTCGGCGCATCTCGATTGGCGCAAACCTCAGTGTGTCAGATGCCATTATCGCTGCTCGATCAGCCTGAATTCCCTACCCGGTGGAGATGGATTCATTCTCCACCGGGCGGAATATCAGGTATTCGACAATGGATTGCCGTGACGCGAATCCCAGAAGCGGATCACCGCGCCGCCGCCCGTGCCGGCGCCCACCACCTGATCCGGTGCGCCGCTTTCGCGCAACAAGGCGCGTAGTTCGTTGATGACCGGAAACACCTCGTGATTCCAGTCCGCGCCCTGCGAATCGTGCGCACGTTGTTCCGCTTCGACGATCTCGCGGTCTTCCTTGAAAATGCGCTCGGTGAACCACACGAGCAACGGCCACGCGAGATTCAGCACGCCGGGAATGCCCGGTTTGCGAATCGACAGCAGGCCAAACGTGCGGTTCGTGCGCTGCTCACGATCGAGCGGCACGTAGGCGATCCACAAATCCATCACCAGTGTCTGATCGGACGTGCGGATCTGCAGCGTCTGATACGGATACTCGGTGCGGATCGTCATCACGTCCTTGTCGTTGTCGCCACCGGTCTTGCGGCTCTGGCCGAACACGATCGCTTCACCGATCGGCTGCTGGCCGGCCATGCGCGCAAACGTGTAATCGACTTCGACCCAGCCCTCGCCGCGCCGCCGGCCCAGCGAACGCGCGCGCATCTGACCCATCTGGCGGCGATGCAGGAACTGATGGTTCATATCCATCAGATTCTCGTGCATGAACGAATAGTGGCAATTCACCGGACGGCCGAAACGGCGGGTCTTGTACTTCTTGTCGGATACGGAACCGAACGCGGGTAGCGGCCGCTCTTCGGCCAACTCTGCATTGCCGGGAAACACGAAAATCACGCCTTCGACTTCGCGGCACGGATAAGAACGCACGCCATTGGGCAAACGGTCGCGGCCCAGATACGGCACGTCGATGCAGGCGCCTGAACAGTCGTAGGTCCAGCCGTGATATCCGCAACGGATCGACTCGCCGTCCACCACACCCTGATGCAACGGCACCTGGCGATGCGCGCAGCGATCTTCGAGTGCGAATACCTTGCCGGACTCCGTACGCGCCAGCACGATCGGCTCGCCCGCGAACGTCACACCATGCGTCTTACCCCGCTTTACCTCGTGCGACCACGCGAGCGGATACCAGTAATCAGGGTGAATACCTACACGCCGCAGATCGCGCACTGGGGCGTCATGGGCGGCCTGATCCGGCGCGTGAGGTTTCGCGCCTGTTGAGGCGTTGGTTTGCGCGGCTGCATGAGCAGGCGACGTATCGACCGGCGCATCGACGGTGTCTTGTTCGAGCGGGGGAACAGCATGCATAGGTGGAGCCTCCGTGCACGAGCGGATAGAAGTTAGTCGCCCTGCAATTCGCGGGCCGACATCGCCGTACAGTCTACTCGAACCCGAAGCGGCATGGTTCCGCCACCTGCATGCCATGTCCGGCTCGCCGCCCGTTGAGCGGGCGCGCCAGCCTTGCGACCCATGTGCCTTTGCCCCGGCGATTGGCGACTAGCTTTCGTCGCGCGTCACGAGGCCGGAGCGACGCTGCACGCCCCACGAGCGTCCGCCGCGCAGGAAATGCAGCCAGCCCAGCAGTGCGCCGACGTGCCGCACCAGCTGGAACGTGAACGGCTCGGCAATCGCCGCGAGCACCGCCATCCACAAACTGGAGCCGGTGCGGTGGCCGGTCCAGCGGCGGTACAGATGGATACACCAGAGATAGAACGCGAGGTCGATCGCCGTTTTGAGGCCGATCACGCTGAAAATCGACACGACGATCGCACCATGCCCGCCGAACAGAAAGCCGAGCAGCAGAGCAAAGGCGGTCAGCCCGTAGATCGGCTGCATCGTATCGATGGCTTTGACCGGCAGCATCAGCATGCCCATCGTGCCGTAGCGCGGGTTGCCGGTCATGTCGCGGTTCCAGTATTGCGTTTGCAGGAAACCCGCAAACCAGCGGCGGCGCTGCCGCAGGAAACTGCCGAGGTTGTCCGGCGCGTCGGTGTGCGCATGGGCATCGCCGACCACACGCACGTCCCAGCCGAGACCATGATCGACCGAATAGCGGCGCAGCCGGTGAATCAGTTCGTAGTCTTCGACGAGACACTGCGGATCGAAACCGCCCACGTCGACCAGCGCATCCCGCCTGAACGACGCGAAGGCACCGGAAATCAACAGCAGACTGTCGGCGCGCATCCACGCAAAACGGGCGATGAAGTTGCGCATGTACTCGTAGGTCTGGAACCACTGGAACACGCGGCCTGAAACCGATTTTCCGCACACCGGCACCAGGATGCCGGCCGCCGCGACCAGCTTCGGCTCGCTCGCGAAGGCGGCGCGCATCGCGTAGGTGGCGTCGTCGTCGAGCAGCGTGTCGGCGTCGACGGTCATGACGGTCTCGGTGGTCATGACCGTGATGGCTGCGTTCAGCGCACGCGCCTTGCCGCCGTGCGGCACACGCAACCAGTACAGATTCGGGTACAGCGAACTCGGCGCACTCAGCACGCCATCAGCGGCGGCAGTAAGGCCAAAGCGTTCGGTGAGCAGCGCATGGGTGGCATCGGTCGAACCGTCGTCGGCGATCACAATTTGCGCAGGGCCATGCGTCTGGCGCAGCAGCGCGGCGAGCGTCACCGGCAATACCGTCGCCTCGTTATGCGACGCGACGATCACACCCATGCCTGGCAAGTTGCGCGCATCGAAGTCCGGCTCGAGCGGCGGCGTGGGCCGCATCAGCGGCAGCGTTTTCCAGGTGACGAATGCAAGCAGCAAGGTGTCGTACACGACGTACGCAATGCCGGTCGACCACGCCACCACGCCTTGCAGAAAGAAGGCGCGGGCGAACAGCAGCAACCACAGCACGACAACGCTGAAATGAATCAGCGTGCTCAGCAGCGTAGTGGGACGCGGCAGAATGCGCGGCGATGCAAGGGCGAGCGCCTGTTCCAGAGTTTTCTTCAAAATGACTGCCGAGTCCGTCGTTGGTGCGGTTATCAGGTAGACAGCAAGTTAGAAGGTGCTTACGGCACCATGCGTTTCAGAACCGACTTGCGGTCGATCCATTGATGCTTCAGCGCACCGCCGATATGCATCGCCAGCAACGCATACAGCGCGTAGCCGAGCCACGTATGCAAAGCGCCGAAGCGGTCGTGCAGCGTCTCCTTGAGCACCGGATCGAGATTCATCACATAGCCGATGCGCGGCCAGGGAAACAGATTGAAAAGGTGCATGGGATGCGTGGCGGCATCTTTCCACGCAGAATCGTGCAGCCAGCCGGAAAGCGGCAGCGCAATCATCAGCAGGTACAGCAGGAAATGGGCAACGTGCGCGGCGATCTTTTCCCACGACGGAAACTCACGCGGCAACGGCGGCGGCTTGTGCGTCACGCGCCACAAGATGCGCATCAGCGCGAGACCAAGCACCGTGATACCGATCGACTTATGCGTATCGACCACCGGACGCACCCAGTCGTCGGGCCATGATTCCGCCGTGAGGCCGAGTACGACATTGCCGATCATCAGCAGCGCGATCAGCCAGTGCAGCGTTATCGCCGTGCGGGTATAGCGCGACGCCAGCGGCGTGCCGGTTGAATCGGTCAGGGAGTCGGCGTGAGTATTCATCAATCGTTCCGTCTGCAAATGGTTTTCTGGCGAAAGCTGTTTGAAAATTCGGCCGTGCCGCAGCAGGTCTGATCTCGCCGCCGGTATGAAGCAAACGCATCAGTTTGCCGTTTTATTCCGTCAGGCGCTTAATTGTGTGTTTCAGATTATTTCGCGGTATTTCGATGGCGCGAGGCGAATCATTCCTGGAGCACCGCGCGAACCCGCGCCCGCAAAGTCGGCAATACATCCGCTTCGAACCAAGGATTGCGCTTGAACCAGGCGATATTGCGCGGCGAGGGATGCGGCAGCGGTATTACGCGGGGGCCGTAATCTCGCCAGCGCAGCAGCGTATCGGTCAGCGTCGGCCCGAACGCGTCACCGAGGCCAAAACGCTGCGCGTATTGGCCAATCAGCACCGTGAGCCGCACCTCGCGCAACTGAGCCAGCAGGGCCTGATGCCAAAGCGCGGCGCATTCGGGCCGCGGCGGCAAATCGCCACTCGCGCCTCTGCCCGGAAAGCAGAAACCCATCGGCACGATGGCAAATTTCGAGGCATCGTAAAAGGTTTCGTCGGCAACCTCGAGCCAGTTGCGCAAACGTGCACCACTCGCGTCGCTCCATGGAATGCCAGAAGCATGCACGCGCGCACCGGGCGCCTGGCCGATGATCAGAATGCGCGAATCGGCCGACGCCACGACAACCGGCCGCGGCGCATGCGGCAGCACCGGCGCGCACACCGTACAGGCGCGAATGTCGTGCAACAACGTGTGCAGTGGAATGAGTTTCCTTGCGGTCATACGGAGGCGCGGGTCAGGATTCGGTTTAGCGTTTTACAAACCGATAGTGTCCCACGCCCCACTCATTCCCGTTCGCGTAGCCGAACAACTCGGCCACGGCCATATAAAACATCCGCCACCGTTGAAACCATACAGCCGCATTGCGCGCGCCATAGGTATGGACCAGCATTGGCATCACGCGGTCACGTGCTGCATCGAGCGCGGCGAGCCAGTGATTCGCCGTGCGCTCATAGTGTGTGCCGTTCACCCACCACTGCCGTTCCATGCGCAGATCGTCCTGGAAGTTCAGCAGCAGCGCTTCGGAGGGCATCGTGCCGCCGGTGAAAAAGTACTTCGACATCCAGTCGTTGCCGTCCTGCACCTGAAAGTGATACGCAAGCGTGCGATGCACGAAGATATGCACGAACAGCTTCGCGTCGTCGCGCATCCAGCGTGAAATCTTGGCAAGCAGCAGCCCGTAGTTCTTCATATGCTCGAACATCTCGATCGACACCACGCGATCGAAGCCGCCGCCAAGTTGCGCTTCGTCGAATTCGAAATCGACGACATTGCCCGTGACCACCGAGAGGTTGTGCAAACCGAACTCCGCCGCACGCGCTTCGATGAACGCGCGTTGCCCATGCGAATTAGACAACGCGACAATCTGCGCTTGCGGATAGTGCGCCGCCAGCCACAACGATAACGAGCCCCACCCGCAACCGAGATCGAGAATCCGCTGACCGTCGGCCAGTTCCGCGCGTTCGGCGTAGCGCTCGAGCATCGCCGCTTCGGCTTGCGCGAGCGTCTCGTTGCCGGTTGGGTACAAACAGCACGAATACTTGAGATGCGGTCCGAGATGCGCGTGGAAAAACGACGCCGGCACCTCGTAATGCTGCGTGTTGGCGGCCTGCGTTTCAATGGCGATCGGACTCGTGCGCAACTCGTCCAGCAGACGGTTGAGCCGTTGCGCGCGCACCTCGCCGTTGTCGATCGCTTCGTCGCGCAAACGCTGGCGCATGAGCTGACGCATGCCGAAACGGATCAGGCTGTTGGGCAGCCAGCCGCGTTCGCAGCTCTGGATCAACCAGCCGTCACCCGGTTCGGCGGGCGACGAAGGCGGCATTGTTTGGTCGGTAGTGGAAAGGCTCATGAGGCTGACTCCCTGGTGTTTTTCCAGACTTTCCTGAACATGAACGTGAACACGTGCTCGCCGTGGCTGGCTCAGCTCAATGCCGCGGCGGCCACGGAATCAGCGCGCTGGTGGTGCGCATGTAATCGGCGTAACCGGCGCGCCTTTTCGCCATGCTTTCTTCGAGCAACGGAATGCCGGAGAGCTTGAGCAGCAGAAACGCCATCAGCACCGGCGGCAACAAGGTGAACCAACCCCAAGGCGTGCCGATCGACAGCGCGATGTAAGCAAGCCAATGCACGCATTCAAAGAAGTAATTCGGATGCCGTGAATAGCGCCACAAGCCAACGCGGCACACGGTGGTGTGATTGGCCGGGTCTTGCGTGAAGCGCTTGAGTTGACGGTCCGCGAGGCCTTCGCCGACTACCGATGCGATCCACACTAAAACTGCCAGCACGATCCAGCCGACGGCCGGTGCGGTACTCCGGTACGACGGCACCAGAAATGCGATTGACAGCAGCATGGAAATCACGACTTGCACCTGGAAAAACCAGAACATCTTGCTGGCAGCCTTGTCGCCCCATTCTTCACGGAAGCGGCGATAGCGCGCGTCTTCCGGTTTGCCGAAATTGCGTTTCCACAGATGCGTGCCTAGCCGCACGCCCCAAACCAGGCCACCCAGCGCAGTTAGTGCACGCGATACCGGATCGCCGTTGCCGAGCACGGCGTAAAGCACCGCGACCAGGCCGAGCGAATAAGCCCAGACCGGGTCGACCATGCCGGCGTTCCCGGTCTTCAACTGCCACGCCCACACGGCGCTGAAGATCGCGATGAGCGCAATCAGGGCGATCACGGCGGCGGCAAGTGGCGGCATGGAGTTCTCGTTCAAGGGCGATGCGGGTTATACGCGCAGAGGGCGCGATCGGATGCGACGGGCGTGGCGTCCGATACGCCCATCGCTAAGTCCTTGTCACCCGGCGAAGAGAAGCCCGCCTTGCCCAATTGATCAGGCCGCTGAGGCACACGCCTGAAACGCGACGTGTCGTAGCCCATCGCATCGAGCCGCCCGAGCAGCGCCCGGTAGGTGTCGTCGCTCATATCGGGCTCGCGCAAAAAAATCCAGCCGAGGTTTTTACCGGGGTAACCCAGGATCGTGTAGTGATAATCGGGGTCGACATAGAGCGTCAGTTGCGTCACGTGAACCGGCCAGAACAGTTGCACGCTCCATTCGCCGCCTTCTTTACCGGGCACGGGCGTATCGAGGAATTGATAATGTTTTTCGGGTGCGCCGAAGCTCTTCTTGCGGCCGTAATACGAATCGTCGATCTTGCCGTCCGGCCGCAATTTCCATTCCGCGCGGCTCCCCACCATATCGCGCTCGGCAAAGTACGGGATGTTCGCGATGATGTACCAGGTCCCCATGTAGCGCGGCAGGTCTAGCGGCACCGTCACGAGCGGTTCGCTGGCGCGCGGGTTGGGATTGGGAGGATTGTTGGAGCACCCCGTGAGGGACAGCAGCAGAACGGTCGCAACAGCGGCGGCGGTATAGACAACGCGGCGCATGGCGGTGGCCTCAAACGTAGCGGTAGTAAGCGTATTACGTTCGACGCGCCCGGATGGATGCGTACGGGCGGGATCTCGAGCCCGAACGCCAGCCTGTTCGGCGGCGTTAGACACCCGCGGCCCGATAGCGGTATCGTGTCGGCAACGCCTGCCCGCTCCGAATCTCCCGCCCATGCCGACTCGCTTCAACGCAGCTTTCACCGCTCTGCTCGCCGCCGCCTTGTTCGGCGCAACCACGCCGCTCGCCAAGGCGCTGCTCGGCTCGCTGTCGCCGTTTCTATTGGCCGGACTGTTCTACCTCGGCAGCGGCACGGGCCTTGCCGCCGTGATTCTGGCGCGCCGCCTGAAAGGTCAGGCGGACGGGCAGCCGGTCAGTCACCATCGCTTCCCGGCGCGCGAAGTGCCGTGGCTCGCTGGCGCAATCCTGGCCGGCGGTGTCGCGGGGCCGGCGCTGCTGATGCTCGGCCTGAAAACGACGCCGGCCGCCACCGGCTCGCTGCTGCTGAATCTCGAAGGCGTATTCACCGCGCTGATCGCGTGGATCGTGTTTCGCGAGAACGTCGACATTCAGGTGTTCCTCGGCATGGCCGCGATCGTCGCGGGCGGCGTGGCATTGTCGTGGCAGCCGGGTGCTGCGGGCCTGCCGCCCGGCACACTGCTGCTGATCGGCGCCTGCGTCTGCTGGGCAGTCGACAATAATCTCACGCGCAAGGTGTCCACGCACGACGCCATGTTCATCGCCTGCGTAAAAGGGCTCGTGGCCGGGTCGGTCAACGTGACGCTCGCGCTCACTTTTGGTGCAGCGTGGCCCAAGGCCGCGACCGTTGCGCTTGCCATGTTGACGGGGTTCGCGGGCTACGGCGTGAGTCTCGTGCTGTTCGTCGTCGCGCTGCGCAATCTCGGCACCGCGCGCACCGGCGCCTATTTCTCGGTCGCACCGCTATTTGGTGTGACGTTATCGTGGCTGCTGTGGCCGGAGATGCCGCCGCCGTTATTCTGGGTGGCCGCTGCCCTGATGACGCTGGGTGTCTGGCTGCACATCCGCGAACGTCACGAGCATCCGCACACGCATGCCCCGCTGGACCACACGCATCGTCATCGGCACGACGCGCATCACCAGCACGAGCATGATTTCGCGTGGGACGGCAACGAGCCGCACACGCATCCGCATTCCCATGCGCCAATCACGCATGCGCACGCGCATTTCCCAGATATTCATCATCGGCATTCACATTGATTTTCCGCGTCACCGCATGGCGCGGGCGCTTGCTGCAGCGCAAGACAAAAATCTCTGTGGAGCGAGTCATTCGATAGACCAATTCAATTGGCATCGTGGCCAATCGCATCCTCTAATGAAACTCCTGTCGTGCGCCCGTTCCCGGCAACCCCGCCGGTCCATCCCGCTTGTCCCGGAGAGTTCCATGTCCCAACCCGAGCCTAATGTCGACGAAGTGGTGAGAAGCATCGCAGAGGAAACCGATACCCCCACGGAAACGGTTTCGAAGATGTATGCAGACACACTGGCCGACTACCGGCACGAAGCGCGTGTATTCGATTACGTGCCGCTGTTCGCCGCGAAGAAAGTGCGCGACAAGCTGCGCCATCCGTCGAAACACAAACACTGACACGGCGGCGCGCGGAGACCACCCCCTGCCTGGTAGCACGCTGGATCGCCCCCGCTGGCTCGCGCGGCGATTCTTCAGACTACATACTGAATTATTTTTCGCGTTACCAGAACGCGTACCGGTTTATTTTTCCCACTGCTAGACTCTGACCCGGATACATCGACTCGGGGGAAGATGGCATGCGGGTGACAATCGTAGGCGCGGGCATTGCCGGCTTAAGCACAGCGTGGTCGCTTGCAAAGCTGGGACACGACATCACTCTGATCGAGCAGGGCTCGATTCCGAACCCACTCGCCGCCTCGGGCGACCGGAGTCGCATGATCCGTCGCGCGTATGGCGATGCTGACGGCTACGCACACACCATCGCCGAGGCATTCGATAGTTGGGATCTGCTGTGGAATGACCTGGGCGTGTCCCACTATGCGAACTGCGGCGTGCTCGGCATTTCGCAACACGCGGGCGATGGCGCCGAGCAATTTCGCACCGGTCTCGACCGCATGAAATTCGAGTACGAACAGCTCGACCCGCGCGAAGCGGCCGAGCGTTATCCGTTTCTCGACCCCGCCACGTTTCGCTACGCCTACCTCGATCAGGATGGCGGCGCGCTATTTAGTGAACGCATTGCACGCGACATGAAAGCGTGGCTCAAGATGCGCGGCGCCGAGATTCGCACCCATGCCAAAGTGCTCGCAGTCGATGCGCATGCGGCCTCCGTGCGGATCGAAGACGACACGATCATTCGCGCCGACCGGCTCGTGGTCACCGCCGGCGCGTGGACGCTGCAACTGTTCCCCTCGCTCGCCGAAAACCTGATGACTTATCGCAACGTGGTCGCCTATATGGAGCCACCGGCGGATCTGGCAGACGCATGGTCGAATGCGCCTGCTATCGTCGATATTGGCGGCGCCAGCAGCGGTTACGTGCTGCCGCCAATCGATTGCGTCGGCCTGAAGTTTGGCGCCGGTGTGCACAAATCACGTGCGCCTGATCCTGATGCCAATCGCGTCGCGGCGCCCGGAGAAGGCGATAGTCTGCGCAGGTTGTTTTCACCGCCGTTCAGCCGCATCGACGAATATACGGTCACCGAAGTAAAAACCTGCGCTTATGCGTTCACTGCGGACCAACGCTTTTTTTCGAAGCGCATCGGCAACACGCTGGTGGTGTCGGCATGCTCGGGCCACGGCTATAAATTCGGCGCGGCAGTCGGGCGTCGGGTCGCACAAGCGCTAGACACCGATGACGACGCGGGGCTCGCACGTTGGCTCAGGGCAGAAGCGGTCTAGTTCTCTTTCGTCTAACAATACGACGTTCGTTCGTGATCTAACCTAGCCCACGCACCACGGCGGCGAGTCGCGCCACCAAGGCGTCGGCTTCGTGCGGTTTGACACCCGCGTAGCCGAGCATGAAGCCGTTGTAGCGCGCGGCGTCTTTAGCAGGCGGCTGACAAAACGCACTGAGCGCCGCGATATGCAAACCGTGCTTGCGGGTTACTGCGCTCACGTCCTGGTCGCGAAGCGGCACATCGAGCCGCATCGTCAAATGCATGCCGCCGCCGTCGGACGAGACTGTCACCAGGTCGCCCATATGCCGCTCGATCGCATTCACCAATGCGGAGCGGCGCTGCTGATACAACCGCCGCATGCGCCGCAGATGCCGCGCATATTTCCCACTATCGATGAAATCCGCCAACGCGATCTGTTCAGCCACGCGCCCCTGCCGCGCGATCTCGCTGAGCGCCTCGTCGATGTCCGCAACGAGGTGCGCCGGCACGACCATGAAGCCCATCCGCAGCGCCGGAAACATTGTCTTACTGAAGGTGCCGAGGTAAATCACCGGCGTGTCGGCTGCGAGGCCCTGGATCGACGGCAACGGTGGACCGCTGTGGCGCAGTTCGCTGTCGTAGTCGTCCTCGATGATCCAGGCGCCGCGCGCCACTGCGTTCTCGATGATCGACCAGCGCCGTTCCAGGCTCAGCACACTGCCGAGCGGGTACTGGTGCGAGGGTGTGATGTACATCAGGCGTGGTGGCGTCTGTTCCCAATGATCGGGCGTCGGCGCCATTCCGGCGGCGTCGACGGGAATCGGCACCAGTTGCAAACCGGCGGCCTGGAACGCAGCCTTCGCGCCGTGATAGCCGGGATCCTCGACCCAAACGCTGTCGCCCGGGTCTGCCAGCATGCATGCGCATAGATCGAGACTCGCCTGCGTGCCTGAGGTGATGAACACCTGCTCGGCCGAACACCGCACACCACGCGACACGCGCACGTACTCTGCAATCGAACGGCGCAATGCGGGGTGCCCAGCGTTGTTGCCGTAACCGAGTTCCCGCGGTTCGACCGTGCGCCATGCGCGCTCCATCGACGCACGCCATTGCGCAAGCGGAAATTCATCGAGTGCGGGCACGCCGGGACGAAACGGCGTGGGGTCGTCGGGATTCGTGCGCTCGCGCGGCAGATCGGCGACACGGCGTGACAAGTGGTTTTCAGGCGTCTGCACGCTGCCGCTTGCTGCGGAGATCGAAGCGCCTGAACCGCTTACCATGCTGACGATGGAACCATGCCGGCTCGCCGTGATAAAGCCTTCATCAGTGAGCCGTTCATAGGCGTAGAGCACCGAATTGCGCGCAATGCCCAACTGTTCGGCAAGCGCACGCGTGGCAAGCAAACGGCTGCCGTGGCGGATATCGCCGTCGAGAATCGCGCGACGCAGACTCTCGTAGAGCAAGTCCTGCTGCGTGAGCTTGCGCCCACCCATTGCGCGCTCGACGTTCGACATCAACAGGCCGTAGTCCAATTCCGTGGCTCCAAATTCTGGTCGCATTGTGGAGCTAACAATGGTGCCACAAATTTCTTATGCTGACGGTTCTGGAGTCGCTGAATACTGCGAGAGAGCCATTGCCATGAATACACATGCACGTCACGCCGTCACCGCACGCCTGCGCTATGGCGCCGCGGTGAAGTGGTGCGTGGCGCTGGCGTGCGCGGCTTATGCCTACGGGCTGCTCGAGCCGGCGGCAACGGCGCGCGCAAGGTTGGATGCCTGCGTGAATGAAAATCTGGAGCAAAGCGGTAGCGCAGCTTCAGCAACGTCCGCAACATCTACTACGGAAGAAGAGCGCAAGCAGGCATTCAGCGCAGCCGTCTATGCCTGTTCGACTCAGCCTTAGCAGCCGCGAGCGACTCGCCCTCAACCATCACCACACAAGGAGCCACACCCATGTCCGACGCGATTCAAATCCGCCCCGTCACGCCCGCCGACTTCGACGCCTGGCTGCCGCTGTGGGACGCCTACAACGCGTTCTACGGCCGCTCGGGCGAAACGGCATTGCCACGCGAGATCACGCAAGTCACGTGGGGCCGTTTCTTCGACGCCTACGAGCCGATGCACGCGATGGTCGCCGAACGCAATGGCCAGTTGCTTGGCCTCGTGCACTTCCTGTATCACCGTCACACGACCATGGTGGCGTCGACCTGCTATCTGCAAGATCTCTACACGCTGGAATCGGAACGCGGCAAAGGTGTCGGCCGTGCGTTGATCGAAGCGGTGTATGCACGCGCCAAGGCTGACGGCTTGCAACGGGTCTACTGGCAAACGCATGAGACGAATCACACCGCAATGAAGCTGTACGACAAGGTCGCGGACCACTCCGGTTTCGTGGTGTACCGCAAGGCATTGTGACGTTGTGATACAGCGCAGCAGGCCCGCCTGGCGGGCTTTGCGTCCCCACTTCACATCCCGTTCTCGCATCCCGTTCTCGCGTCGCCATTCTTGTGCGACCAGACATCGCATTCGCATGGCCGGCGGCCCATCCAGCCGCCATGCGTATCGCATCGCCGGCTTCGACTCTCACCGCATTCGTTCCCCTCGCCGCTCAAGTTTGCAGGCAGTCTGCCGTTATCGCCATTGGACGGAGCGCCATCTGGCTCCCACGCGACCTTGGGCGATCTCCTCACGAAGGGGCGCAAAACGAATCGGAAACTGTACATGCCTTCGATCATCGGCATCGATCTTGGAACCACGCATAGTCTTGCGGCCGTCTGGCGCAATAACGAGGCTGCCCTCATCCCGAACGCACTGGGCGATGTGCTGACGCCGTCATGCGTCTCGATCGACGACGACGGCTCGATCCTCGTCGGCCGCCCCGCTCATGACCGGTTGCATACGCATCCCGAACGCACTGCCGCCAACTTCAAACGCTACATGGGCACGAATCGCAACGTGTCGCTCGGCATGCAGACACTGCGTCCTGAAGAACTGTCTTCGCTGGTGCTCAAATCGCTGAAAGCCGATGCTGAGGCCTTCCTCGGCGAAACGATAAGCGACGCCGTGATCGCCGTGCCCGCCTATTTCAGCGACGCGCAACGCAAAGCCACGCGCATCGCAGGCGAACTGGCCGGGCTCAATGTGCTGCGCCTCGTCAACGAACCGACCGCGGCCTCGCTCGCGTACGGCGTGCATCAGCGCGACAGCGAACGCAAGTTCCTGATCTTCGATCTGGGCGGCGGCACGTTCGACGTCTCCGTGCTCGACTTCTTCGAAGGCGTGATGGAAGTGCGCGCCAGCACGGGTGACAATTTTCTGGGTGGCGAGGATTTCACGGAAGCGCTCGTCGAGTTGTTCTGCCAGCGCAATCGCCTTCAGGTCAAATCGCTTACGCCGATTGCCGCACAACGTCTGCATCAGCAGGCCGAACGTGCGAAACGTCTGTTCACGCAGAGCAGCGCCGATACCGTCACGCTCAAGCTCACGGTTGGCGATAACGAACACAGCCTCGAACTCGATGCGGCGGCCGCGGAACGAACCTGTGAGCATCTGCTGCAACGTCTGCGCAAACCAGTCGAGCGAGCGTTGCGCGATTCGAAAATCGCCGTCGATGCGCTCGACGAAATCATCCTCGTCGGCGGCGCCTCGCGTATGCCGATGGTGCGCAAACTCGTCTCGAAGATGTTCGGCCGTTTGCCCGCCGCGAATCTGAACCCGGATGAAGTCGTCGCGCTCGGCGCCGCCGTGCAGGCAGGGCTCGTCACGCGGGACGCAGGCCTCGACGAAATGGTGCTGACCGATGTCGCGCCGTATAGCCTCGGCATCGATACTGCGATGCAGGTCGGCACCAATCAATATGTGCCCGGGCATTTTCTGCCGATCATCGAGCGCAACACGATCGTGCCGGTGAGTCGCATGCAGCGTATTTTCACTGTGAACGACCGTCAGCAGATGTTGAGCATCAAGGTATTCCAAGGCGAAGCGCGCTTGACCGTCGACAACGTGCCGCTCGGCGAATTCACGCTTGAAGTGCCGGTCAAGCCGGCCGGCCAGGCCGGTGCGGATGTGCGCTTCACCTACGACGTCAACGGCGTGCTCGAAGTGGAAGCCACTGCGTTTCCTGGCGGCGTGAAGCGCGCGATGGTGATCGAAGAAAACCCGGGCGTGCTGACGCCGGAAGAAATCCGCGAACGACTCGCGGCATTGAGTGCGCTAAAGATTCATCCGCGCGATCAAATGGAGAATCGCACGCTGCTCACTCGCGCGGATCGTGTCTATGAGGAAACGCTGGGGGAGCATCGGCAATATCTGGCCGCGCATATCGCGCGTTTTCAGTCGCTGCTCGAGCGGCAGAACGCCGAGGAGATCGCCCGTGCGCGCAGCGAATTGAGCGCGCTGCTGAATCGCTTCGATGTGCACGTGACGTACTGACCGGCTATGGATATGACTTCTGCCCACCACTGGCCGTGGGACGTGCTCGGCATTGCGGCAAACGCCGACGAGCGTACCGTGCGCCGCGCTTATGCGCGTCTTTTGAAACAGCGACGCCCGGATGAGGACGCTGAGGCGTTTCAGCGGCTTCGGTATGCGTATGAGTCGGCGCTGCAGATGGCGAACGAAGGCGCGGCCATCGTCGAACCCATGCCCAGCACGGAAACTGCGCCGGTTTCACGTCCGACACCCGTAGCGCAAAAGACGCCGCAATCATCCGGCTTCATGCAGGCGCCGCCTGAAGCGCCCGTTCGCGAGCACGACGCCTTTGAAAGCGCTGTGCAGCTGTGGCAGCACTTCGCTTCGCAACGGGAGCAGCTCGAGTCGCGTCGTTCGCTGCAGGATCTATTCGCGGCCGTCGTCAATATTCAGATGCGCGACGAACTCGAGTGGCAAGCACTGGTTCATTGCCTGACCGACGATGCGCCGGCCACGCTGCGTATGAACCTGAGTGCGGTTCTGGGATGGCGGGATAACGCCGCGCATCTGCGGCGGCGCAACGCAGCGATCGCAACACTCGCGCTGGACCGTGTGTTCGCCGACGAGGACTACAACGCGTTACGCCTGCGCTTCACGAATGCAATGGCGCTGCTCGAAGGGCCTCAACCTCCGTTGGCGGCCGGCGCACACGCACTGTTGCGTGCTGGCGTGCGAACTGAGATGGAACAGTTGTTGACCGCACTCGGCCGCTACCATCCGAATGTCGCGCGCCTGCGGCTCGACAGTGAGAAGGTCGAATTCTGGACCCGCTGCCTGTCGTTCCGGATTGGTGCGGGACGCCTGTTCGGTCCGACGCTCGCGCTGAGCGCCTGGTGCGGCTTGCTGTTCGCCAACGCGTCGATGAACCTGGATAGCAATCGGTGGTTTGATCAATGGACGCCCGTTCAACTGGCCGTGCTTCTGGCCACGCTGATGGTGACGCTGGTCGCCAGTGCCGCGACAACCGTGCTGCTGTCCGAACCGCAGCAACAGCGGCTGCGGACGCTGCGCTCGATTGGCTGGCTACGTTACGGCTGGATTCCGGTGTGGCTTGGCGCCACTGCCGCCGCATTGTGCGACGGAGGCAGCGGGCGCTTGACGTCGATCGCAATGGACACACTTGGGATCTGCACGGTGTGGGCAGCGCTGATCTACGGATGGCCGCACATCAAACAACTCGCGGTACTCGCCGCAGTCGGAGCTCTCGGATTCGGCTTCGCCGGCCATTGGCTCTCCACTGATCCTCGCGCGTGGCAAATGCCGTTCGCGCACGGCGTGCTGTTCGCTTTTTTCTTCTCTTTTGCGCAACAGGAGTGTCGCGGCTGGCTCGCACGTCGGCCGCGCCTTGCGTGGTTTGTAGCGATGATGTGGTTTGCGGGCTTCGCCGCGTTGGTCGTTTTGCTGCTGCAACGAGACGAGCGTTCGACGCAATTTGCGTGGGCACTTTTTACGGTGATGGCCGCAGCGGGCGGTGTGTTGGCGACGACGCGCTGGGCTGATCTGCGCCGGGCCGTGCCGCCCTTTTTCCGCGGCTACGTTCATCTCGTCTGGTTGGCGCTTGCAGTCTCCAAACCGGACATCATCGCTTGCGTGAGCGCGGGGTTGATGAGTGTCTGGATTATTGAGGAATTCAAGCAGCGGCGTTTGTCGGCGCGCACGCTGCGATAGCGGCTCGCGTAGCGACCTGTGCATCGGATGGCCCTTCTTCCCGTGGACGAAGCTCCCGCGTCGCGGCCCACCCGTAATGGGCATGAGTTTGGACTCACCAAACGGATCCGTGAACTGAACCGGATTGCCACCCACATAAGCATACGCATTCGTCCGCCCACTTGCCCAGCCAACCGGATCTTCGCTGATGAACTTCGCGGTGTTCGGATCGTAATACGAGTGCCGAAAGTAATGCAGTCCCGTCCCGTCATTCTCCCGCTGAGGATGGGTGGGCGTCGCGAACCTACCGCGCGCTGGCCAACAAACTCTTCGATGCGTCCATACCCTCCCCCCAAAAAACAAAGGGCGCACCACCCAGTGCGCCCTTCGCCTTCCTGCCATTGCGGTACGACATCAACCGCCCACCAAACCCATCACACGCTAAGAGGCGTCAAGCCTCGAGCTGCTCCAGCACCTTCCCCTTGGTCTCAATCCCAAGAAAGTGCACCGCGATTGCCGCAATGAACGGCACAGCCGCGAGAATATAAAACGCCACTTCCAGATTGCCGCCGATCATCGTCTTCGACACGATGGCCGGCGCGAAGATCGCCGCTACCTTGAGCCACGCGCCGCCTACACCGCAGCCCATCGCACGGATACTCGTCGGGTACAGTTCCGGCGTGTACACATAAGCCGTGATGAAACCGCAAGCAAGGAACCCAAGCGAGAAGGCGCAACACGTCGCGACCACATACACCGACGAATTGTGGAACACACCCGCCAACAGCAACGACAACGCGCACGCCACGAACGAGAAATTGATGATCGGCTTACGCCCCACCTTGTCGACCAGCAACGCACAGGTCAGCGAACCCACCACGCCCAGCACCGAAGCCGCCACCGCCAGATTCAACGCCAGTTGCAGCGGCGCGTGATATACCGTGCGATAGATCGTCGGCAGCCACGTCGACAGACCGTACTGAATGAAGCCGCACGTAATCCACAGCATCGCGACAGCCATCGTGCGTTTCAGATACGCCGGCCCAAACAGATCGCTCATGCGGCGCTTCGGATGGCGATTGGCCATCGCGTCGAACTCGGCCGCATTGGCAACCGGCGGAAGCGGACCTTTCACGGCGCGTTCGAAAGCATGCACTGCGGTATCGGCATCGGCCATCCGTTCGCGTTCGGCCAGCCAGCGCGGCGATTCCGGCACCAGTTTGCGCAGCACGAAGAACAGGATCAACGGCATGCCGCCGATGAAGTACATCGCCTGCCAGCCGAAACGCGGCACGATCCACGCGCCCAACGCGTTCGACGCAAGCAAGCCAACCGGAAAAACGATTTCATACAAGAGCACGAAACGTCCCCGGCCATGCGCACGGCTGATCTCGTTGATATAGGTCGCGGCCACTGGCAATTCGCCGCCGAGCCCCAAGCCTTGAATCACGCGCAACACGACAAACGCGGCGAAGGTCGGCGCGAAGCCGCACGCAATACTCGTAATGCCGATGATCCCCGAGCTCAACGCAATCGCCTTCACGCGGCCTTTGCGTTCCGCGTACCACGGGAACACGAACGCGCCGATCAACTGGCCGACCGAGCCGGAGCCGATCAGAAAGCCAATTTCCCACGGCGTCAGATGCCATTTCGCAATCAGGATCGGCAGCGTGGCCGCGATTGCGATCACGTCGAAACCGTCGAAGAACGTCGCGAGACCGATTAGTATGCGCGCGCGCACCTGCATCGCATTCTTCGGCAAACGCTCGAGACGCGCGATGATCGAGCCCCGGGTCACAGGGCCTGAGACACCGGCGCTGCTGCGGTCCCCCATGGTGTTGTCGATGGTTCTCATGCCGTGGTGCCGTCCGTAGGTGTGGTTAGGCAAGCGCCGTTGAGGCGTCGGTCAGGGTGGCAAGGTCGATAGTGCGGCCCTGGTTCATCCATTTGCGCGACAGTTTCAGTTCGCGCGGCGTGTTGATGGCGATGACACCGCGAATCGCGCCGTCTTCCAGATGGAAAAGCGTGGCGCGTTTGCCCGGCAAATCGCCGCGTACCGCGAGTTGCGCATCGCCCGG
Source organism: Paraburkholderia sediminicola (assembly GCF_902859805.1). Taxonomy (GTDB): domain Bacteria; phylum Pseudomonadota; class Gammaproteobacteria; order Burkholderiales; family Burkholderiaceae; genus Paraburkholderia; species Paraburkholderia sediminicola. The sequence continues at coordinate 1,435,622 of NZ_CADIKC010000001.1, forward strand.
AATGTCGCCGAGGATTTGCAGATTGACGTCGTATTGATCGGACCAGAACCACGGAATGTCCGCGTACGGTTCGAAATTGCCGAGTAAGGCCTTTGCCGCCGAGATCGCCTGGTTCTGCGCGTTGGCCCACGATTCGAGCCGCACGCGGCGCTTCAACCAGGCACTCGGATGGTTCGCGACGTCGCCGCAGGCGAAGATGCGCGGGTCATCGGTCGCGCCGAAATGATCGACGACAATGCCGTCTTCCACCTTGATACCCGCTGCTTCCGCCAGCGCCGTATGCGGCGTCAGGCCGATGCCGGCGACCGCGAAATCGGCGTCCAAAGTGGAACCGTCAGCGAACGTTGCCCGAATACGGTTGGCATCGTTCGGATGATCCGCAATCGACACAAGTGATGCGTTCAAACGCACATCCACGCCATTCGCGCGATGCAGCTGCAACAGGAAATCCGACACCATCGGCGGCAACGAGCGGGCGCACAGACGCGGCGTGCCCTCCACTACCGTCGCGTCCACACCGAGCTTGCGCGCCGTGGCTGCGACTTCGAGCCCGATCCACCCGCCCCCGACCACCAGCACGCGCTTGCTTGCGCGCAGCCGTTCGCCGAGAACAACCGCTTCGTCGAGCGTACGCAGATAGGTGATGTGCGAGGTCCTCACCAGCGCGTCCGGCAAACGGCGCGCTGCGCCACCGGTTGCAATCACGAGGCGGTCGTATTGAACTTCGCGACCTGACTGCGTGCGCACGATGCGCTGTTCACGATCGATCGACGTCGCGCAATCGGGTTGCCATGCTTCCACGTTCAGCGCGTCGAAATCGTCAGGCTTCACGAGGCGCACGGTTTCAATATCGGCTTCACCTGAGAGCACGGCCTTCGACAACGGCGGACGCTCGTACGGCAGATGAATCTCATCGGCGATCATCACGAGGCGGCCATCGAAGCCTTCCTTGCGCAACGTCTTCACAACCCAGCCCGCCGCCTGGCCGCCGCCGATCACGACGATCGTGCGCGGCGCTTCGAGTCCGGCGTGTGCAGCTTGTGCCTTTTCAGCAGCAGCGTCAGTCATTTTTCCGCTCCGTCATGAACTTGCCTTCCGGCGCCTTCGCGTTTTTCTGGCGACGCGTGTTGCCGTCGATACCGCCGTCGATCGCCCATTCGGCGAACACAGTCGGACCCGGTTCGAAATCGCGCGGCTGCCATTCGGGCGTGAGCTGGTCTTCGTCGGCGTAGTACTCGATCAGGCCGCCAGCCGGATTCTGGAAGTACCAGAAGTAGGCAGACGACACCGGATGACGCCCCGGGCCGAGCTGCGTATCCCAACCGCAACGGCTGATATGCATGCCGCCGCCGAACACTTCGTGGATATCGCGTACGGTGAACGCCACGTGATTCAGGCCGCGCTTACCGCCGGGCAACGCCAGCAGGAAAATGTCGTGGTGGCCGCCGTGCGGCGCGCAGCGCATGAACGCGCCGCGGCCTGGATAGCGGTCCGACATTTCGAAGCCAAGCAGTTCCTGGTAGAACTTTTCCTGTTCCGCGAGTTGATTCGTGAAAAACACGACGTGACCCACTTCAACCGGTTCAGCGCGCTCATAAATTGGCGACGGTTGATCGACGCGCAACGTTTGGCCCCACACGTTCGAAGGCGACCCGTGAATATCCAAAGCACGCTTGCGAGTCACTTCAACGCGAATCGCCATGCCGTTCGGATCGATACAACCCACAGCGTCTTCCGTTTCGAAGTGGCCCGGCTGGCCGGCAAAGCGGCCGCGCAGTTCGTCGAGTTCGGCTTTCGTTGCCACGCCCCACGTCACTTCACGCAACGTCGGACCTTCTTCGAATGCGGGCGGCAGCGACGGGTCGTTTGCATCGGCCAGGAGAATCGTGCAGCCGTTCAGCGTTTCGAAACGTGCTTGAGTTTCGTCGTGCGCGACTTCCTTCAAGCCCCAGTCCGCGAAAAAGCGGCGACAGGTGGCGAGATCCGTCACGCCGTAAATAATCTGTTCAATGCCGAGAATCGTCATAACGTGCCTCTTGCGTATTTCGCGTATTAGTTCGCCCACGCCAGCGGCGCGTCGTTCAAGCCCCAGTAGAGGCTCTTCTGCTGCATGTATTCGCGGATGCCCAGTCGGCCTTTCTCGCGTCCCATACCACTCTCTTTCCAGCCGCTAAACGGCGTCGAGATCGAGAACAGCTTGTAGGTGTTGATCCATACCGTGCCGGTTTCGAGCGCACGGGCGATCCGGTAAGCGCGTTTGTAATCGCGCGTCCAGATACCGGCGGCAAGGCCGAACACACTGTTGTTGGCTTCTTTCAGGAGCGATGCTTCGTCGTCGAACGGCATTGCGACCAGCACCGGGCCGAAGATTTCTTCCCGGCAGATGCGGGCGTCGTTCGTGAGGCCTTCGAGAATGGTCGGCTGGAAATAGGTGCCTGCTTCGCGGCCATCGCCGACCGGACGTTCGCCGCCACACAGCAAGCGGCCGCCTTCTTCCAGGCCCAATGCAACGTAACGTTCGACGGTTTCACGATGCGCGGCAGTGATCAGCGGACCCATCTGCGTTTCCGCACGCGACGGATCGCCGACGCGCAGCTTGCGTGCGCCTTCCGCGAGACGCTTCATAAACGCGTCGTAGATCGAGCGCTGCACGAACAGGCGCGAGCCCGCGATGCACGCTTCGCCCGATGAACTGAAAATGCCGTAGAGCACGCCGTTCACTGCGTGATCGAGATCGGCGTCATCGAACACGATGGTCGGCGATTTGCCGCCCAGTTCGAGCGAGACCGGCATCAGCTTGTCCGCAGCGATGCGCGCGATGCCGCGGCCCACTTCGGTGCCGCCCGTGAACGACACTTTCTTCACCAGCGGATGGCGCACCAGCACGTCGCCGATCACCGAGCCTTTGCCCGGCACCACGCTGAGGACACCCTTGGGCACGCCGGCTTCTTCACAGATGCGCGCCAGCGCCAAAGAGACTAAAGGTGTCACTTCAGCGGGCTTCAGTACCACGGCGTTCCCGCCTGCTAACGCCGGAGCCAGCTTCTGCGCGTCCGAAGCAATCGGCGAATTCCACGGCGTAATCGCCGCTATCACACCGATCGGCTCGTAAATGCTCATCGTCAGATAGTCGCCACGCGAGGGCGTTACCTCTTCATCGAGCGTTTCGAGGCACGCCGCGAAATAGCGGAAGGTGTTCGCAGCACTCGCCACCAGCACGCGCGTTTCGCCGATCGGTTTGCCGTTGTCGCGGCGCTGCAATTGCGCGAGCGCTTCGTGACGCGCCATGATCAGATCGGCAATGCGGTACAGAATCAGCGCGCGTTGATGCGGCTTCAAACCCGACCAATCCGCGCGCCGCCATGCGATATCAGCGGCTTCTACAGCTTCGCGGGCGTCGTCTGCATTGGCCGTTGAGATTTCCATGTTGACCGACTGATCCGCCGGATACAGGCTTTTGTACGGGTTGCCACGCCCTTGCCGCCATTCGCCGCCGATGAAAATATCGCCGGTGGGCACGAGGCTGGTATCGAAGTGAGTCATGTCGGTCGTTCCAGATTGCTTCAGCTAATCAGCGAATGTCTTAAATCACGCAGCGAGCCGCGCGATTGCGTAGCGCACGGATCGCGCTATACGCGGTCAGTGCGGACGTCTTGGGGTTGTCCGGCAGCGGCTTGCCGCACATCTCCAGCGACATCTCGCCGAAGGCGCCGCGTGCCACGATGCGATGCACGTTGCGCGACACGTTCGGGTCGGCGATCAGGCGGACCATGGTGTGGTCCAGACCCAGACCGGCCAGCGCGATCGTCGCGGCGACGTTGGCGTTCTTCGGATAGAGGCGCGCGGCTTCGCGCGCGCTGCCTTCAAAAATCACGGTCTCTTCGCTCAGCGTATGCAAATTGCAGAGCTGTTCCGCGGGCGTGCCGAGCCAGCCCGAAGGCGGCTTGCGCCCCGTGTACAGCACTTCGTCGAGGCCGCCGAGCTTGGCGGCGGACAACGCATCCACGCCACCGATCGCGCCCGACAACAGCGTCAACGTCGCGTCGCCTTCGTCCGCCGCAGCGGAGAGCGCGTCCAGCAGCATCATGTCGGACAGCGCGCCGATCGACGCGACCGCGCAATCCGTACCGGCTTTCAGCAAGGGCACCACGTGATCGACCAGGGCGCTGTGCCCCGCGCATTCCAGCGCGAAATGCGGCTGGCTGCTCAACGCGGACACGGAAGCCACCACATCGACCGACGCGCCCACCACTTCACGCACCGACGCCATATGGCGCTCCGGCACGATCACATGCGACACGCGCACGGTCGGATCCGACTCGACCGAGCGATACACCGCCTGGCCGATCGCGCCGAAGCCGATCATCGCGACGTCGACGGGTGCGTGATGCCCCGCGTAGCCGGTCTCACGCATGTTCCGGCTCCTTTTCCTTGACCGGCGGCCCTGCGAACGCCGTGGCGAACGAGCCGACTGACAGCATGTCCACTTCAACCAGTACCGGACCGGTCTTCGCCATGCCTTCGCGGATGATCTCTTCGGCCTGGTCGAGCGATTTGATGCGGTAGTGCGTGAGCTTCAGGCTCTCGCAGAATTGCGCGAAATCCGGCTGGTGCAGATCGACGTAGCAGCGGCGGCCGCCGTATTGCGCGTCCTGAATGTTGCGGATCACGCCGTAGCACTGGTCGTTCATCAGCACGATCATCACGTTGGCGTTTTCCTGCACGGCCGTTGCGAGTTCGCCGACGTTGACCATCAAGCCGCCATCGCCAACCAGGCATACGGTCTTCGCTGCATTGCCCGCGAGTGCCGCGCCGATACCCATCTGCATGCCCTGGCCGATACCGCCGCCGAGTGCATGAACGCCTGCGCGCGGCGAGAAGATCTTCAGCATGCGGTTGCCCCACGTGCTGTTCGAGATCGTGACGTCGCGCACCCAGTTGTAGTCGCGGCCCACGGCCTGTTGCAGGGCGTCGACGAGGCGTTTGTACGGGCCGAGACCTTTGCCCACATCCGCAACGGCGCTTTCGCGCGCGGCAGCCAAGTCTGATGCGAACGTCGGATCGACTTTCAGACGGCCTTCGAGCAGCGTCGCGAGTTCTTCGAGAACCGCCGATGCATCGCCGTGAATGAACATGTCGTTGCGATAGCCACGGTTGTCGGCGAGCGCGTCGGCGTCGACGCGATACAGCGGTTGCGGCAGCGCCAGCTTGTACTTCAGCGTTTCATTGCCACGCAGACGCGAACCGACCACCACCAGCGCATCGCATGTCTTGTAGAAGCTTTCGACAGCGGCATGCACGTTGAACGCGCCGAGCGTCGCCGGATGATCTTCGGGCAGCACACCACGGCCCTGCACGCTGGTCACCACACCGAAGCCCAAGGCCACGAGACGTTCAACCGCAGCACGTGCATGACGCGTACCGCCGCCGAGCCACAACAGCGGACGCTTCGCATTCGCCAGTTGATCCGCGAGTTGCACAACACGCTGACTGCAATGCGTGAGCGTGGTGACGTGCGGCGCGGCCAGATCGGCGGGCCATTCGATTTCGGCGGCTTGAATGTCGATCGGAATTTCAACGCTGACCGGACCGCTCGGCGCGGTTTGCGCGACACGCACGGCTTCGCGGATCGTCGGCAGTGCGGTTTCGACCGAGCGCACGCGGAACGCGGCCTTCGAGATCGACGACAGCATCGACAATTGATCCGGTGCTTCGTGGATATACGCGAGGTCCTTGTCGAGGTATTCGGTTTCGATCTGGCCGGTGACGTGCAGCAACGCGGTGCCTGCGGTCAGCGCTTCGACCATCGCGCCGGCAGCATTACCTGCTGCAGTGCCCGTGCTGGTGAATGCAACACCGAGGCCGCCGGACACACGCGCCAGGCCATCAGCCATGTTCACCGCGCCCGCCTCGCCACGTGCGCCGACGTAGCGAATCTTGCCGCGGTTGTGGATCGCGTCGAGGATCGGCATGTTGTGGATCGAGATCACGCCGAATGCGGTTTGAACGCCGCATTGCTCGAGAAAAGCGGCGATCAGTTCGCCAACGGTGGTTTTATTAGACATGTCGTGCAACGCCTCCAGAAACATCGATATGACTGCCCGTCGTATAGGACGACAGCGTCGTAGCCAGATAAAAGAGCGCTTGAGCGGCTTCTTCGGGTTTGCCGAAGCGGCCCAGCGGAATGTTTTTCTTGCGCGCCAGTTCGGCGGTCCAGTCTTCCCAGCTCTGGCCCGGCTGCGCTTCTTTCGCGTAACGGCGGCGCCATTGACCCGATTCGACGATGCCGATCAGAATCGAATTCACGCGAATGCGTTGCGGCGCGAGTTCCACCGCGAGCGATTTGATGAGGCTCAGCACGCCGGCGCGTGCCGACGAAGTCGCCACCATGTGCGGTTCGGGTTGCAGGGCGAGCAGCGAGTTCACGCAGACCACAGCCGGGCTTGATGCGTCGCGCAGCATCGGCAGGAACGCGCGGGTCGGGCGGATCACGCTGAAGTACTTCAGGTCGAGTTCTTCGCGCCAGGCGTCGTCGGTGGTGTCGGTAAAAGTCGACACGCGCCCCTGGCCTGCGTTGTTCACCAGCATGTCAGTGCGGCCGAAACGCGCTTGCACCGCTTGCGCGAACGCTGCGACTTCGTCTGCGTCGAGCACGTCGCAGGTTTGCGCCAGCAATTGCGCTTGCGGAAACTGCGTCTTCAGCGAGGCTTCCGCTTGCGCGAGACGTTCGCTGTCGCGTCCGCAGATCGCAACCGAGGCGCCTGCTCGCAAAAACAGTTCGGCAGTCGCGAGGCCGATGCCGGACGAGCCGCCCGTCACCACCGCTACCTGTCCGGTCAAGTCGATTTGAATCATTTGAGCCCCAGTGCCTTAAAGTATTTCGCGCCCGAGTTCGAGCTGCCCGTCGGCCGATAGTTGAGCCGCTGCGAGAGTTCGTCAGCCGCGCGGCGGACCTTGTCGATCAGGCCGCTATCGAGCAGCGATGCATCGATCTCGTGGCGCGGAATCGTCGTCGTAATCACGGCGACGATGCGGCCCGTGTCGTTGCGCACCGGCGCGCTCACCACCGAAATGCCGCGTTCGAACGACGACTCGCTGATCGCGAAGCCGCGCCTGGCGTCGTCGCGAATGCGTTCGTACAGATCGTCGATGGTGGCCGGCGTTTGTTTCGTGAAGCGCTCGAGTTCCGGCTCGGGATAGAGCTTTTTCAGGTCGTCGAGCGTCATGTCACCCATCAGCACCTGACCATGCGTTGTCGCGTGGGCCGGCAGGCGCGTACCGACATTCACCTTCACCGAACTGAAAATCGGCGCATGGCTTTGTGCTTTGGCCACGAACACCACATCACGGCCGTCGCGAATCACGATGTGGCTGGTAAGGCCAGTGTCGTTACGCAGCGCTTCGATGATCGGCAAACCAAGGTCGGTCAATTCAAGCGAGCTCAGATATTCGAAACCGAGTCGCAGCACCGCGACGCCGAGGCGATAGTTGCGGTCTTTATCGGCACGCTCGAGAAAGCCGAGTGATTCGAGCGTTTGCAGCAGACGGAACACCGTCGTGCGGGGAATCTTCAGGCGCTTCGATAATTCCGGTGCGCCGAGAACCGGCTCGCGTGGCGAGAACTCCGTCAGAATCTTCAGACCGCGTTCCAGACCTGGCACGCGATAGCTGATATCGCTGCCTGTGTCTGCGTCGTTGCGGTCGTCGTCCGCGTCGCGCTCGGCGCTAACCATGTCATGCGTATCGGACGTCATTCATTGGCTCCGTTGTCCGTCGCTTACGCGGCAGAACGTGTCGATGATCGCGGTATACGCGGCGGGTGCTTCGATATAACCGGCGTGCCCGGCGCGCGGCACGACCAGCAGTTTGGTGCCCGCGGCCAGTACGAGTCGCTCGCAGGCTTCGGGGGGCGTAATGGTGTCCTCGGCACCGACCGCGACGTTGACGCGGCCTGTGTAGCGCGCGAGATCGCTGGTGAGATCGGCGTTGGCGAGCAGATGCGTCGCTTGCGCGTAGCCGTGCGGGATCACGCGCGACATGTTCCAGCGCACCCATGCGCGCGCTTCGTCGCTCGCGTGGGTGGACAACATATTGGTGCTGCGTTTTTCCGCGAGACCTTGCGGGCCGAGTTCGTTGATCATGGCGAGACGCTGATCGCGTTTTGTTTCGCGCACTTCAGCGGATGCCGCGCCATAACCACCAGCAGGCGACAACAACAGCAAACCAGCCACGCGCTGCGGATTCGTCACAGCAAACGCACCCGCGATGATCGCGCCGAGCGAGTGGCCCAGCAGCACGCAGCGTTCAATGCTGAGCGCGTCGAGCCATTCCTTCAATACAGTGGCGTAGTCGCTTGCAGCGGGCGAATCGGCTTCTACGGGTGTCGATGCGCCATACCCCGGCGCATCCCACGCCAGTACACGGCGCGTCTCGCCCAGCACTTCAAACTGCTGCACCCACGAAGCCGCGCCCGAACCGATACCGTGAAGCAGCACCAAAGGCAGCGCTCCACTTTCGGCGCTATCCACATCGCGATAGCTGACCGCACGTTGCGATGCCAGCCAGATCTGCTGGGCCGGGAAACGCGCAAGGCGCGCTTCGAGCGTAGCGTTCTGATCGACGGTATCGGACGGGACTGCGGACATGATTTCCTTCGTGGGTGTTTTCAAAGTGAACTTGAAGGCTTAGCGCTTCAGCTTGGCCAAAGGAGAATCCGGCGGATACGTCGGCGTAATCGGCTTGGCCGCACCGAGCATCACGCACATCAACGCGTCTTCTTCGCCGATATTCACTTCCGTGCGATACACACCCGGCGGCACCGAAATCAGATCGCGCTCGCCCAGCACGGCTTCCCACGTTTCGCCGTCTTTCTCGCAGATCACCTTCATCTTGCCTCGCAGCACGAAGAAAATTTCTTCGACATCCATATGGATATGGCTCGGACCGATGTTGCCGGCCGGGATCACCATCGTCGAAAACGTGAAGCCGCCTGCGGGCACCGTGTTCATGTCTTTCGCGACGCCCGTGCCGCCCGTGCCGACATAGCGCATTTGCGCGCGGCGATATTTGGGGTCGTAGTCGGCCTGGAACTTCAGCGCGTCCCAGTCATAGCGACGCGTTTCCAGGCGCGCGACGCGAGTGTCCAGCCATTGTGCAAAGCTCGCGTCCGCGGGTTGTTCCCACGATTTGCGTTCGAGTTCGGCGTCCGCCATCTCTTTCTCCTTTCGATTCGACAAGATCAATTCATCACGAAGCCGCCGTTGACCGGCAGCAATTGGCCAGTCACGAAGCGCGCGGCATCGGACAACAGGAACAGCACGGGCCCGGTAACGTCGTCGGGCACTTGTGCGCGCGTGAGCGCGCGGCCTTGCAGGTAATACTGATGACGCTCGGCGGGCACGTAAGCGGTGGCCTCGACTTCGGTGAGACCTGGCGCGATGGCGTTGACCGTCACTTGATGTGCACCGAACTCACGCGCCAGCGAGCGGGTCATCGAAATCACCGCGCCCTTGCTGGCCACATACGCGAGCAGCTTCGGCGCGCCCCACATCGCGGTATCCGACGCGATGTTGACGATGCTGCCGCGGCCCGAGTCGCGCAGATACGGCAGCGCGGCGGTGCTCATCAGCCACGTGCCGCGCACGTTGACGTTCATCACGGCGTCCCACGTCTCGACCGACAACTCGTCGGCGAACTTGCCGCCTGAGTTTGTGATCGCCGCGTTGTTGATCAACGCGTCGAGGCCACCGAGTTGCGTTACGGCCTGATCGGCGAATTGCTTGATGCTGACGGGGTCGGCGAGATCGAGCGGCAGATACGTCACTGCGTGGCCTTGCTCTACAAGGGACGCCGCGAGCGCCCGGCCTTCGTCATGCAGCACATCACCGAACACGACTTGCGCACCGGCTTGCACCAGCGAGCGGACGAACGCCGCGCCGAGGCCGCGCGCGCCGCCCGTCACGAGGACGCGCCTGCCCTGGAGTGCAGCCAATGCCGGAGACGCTTCGTTATGCATGGCTGTGGCCTGCCGCTTCGGTTTGCGCAGTGCCGGCCTGAGCGGCTTGAGCGTGATAGGCATCCAGCTCAGCAAAATGCTGCTGCGCGCGCTGACGGAACATGCGGCGCACACGCGTCATGCCGACGTCGTGCTGATAGAGGAACTCGTGCTCGCGTGCATTCGGCGCCATGCTTTCGAGAACATAGCGGTCCTGTTCCAGCACGGCCCAGTGCAGACCTTCCAGACGGTTGCGATACATGAAGCGCCATGCGTCGCGCTGCCAGCCCGACACCTTGCGCGTACGCCAGAAGTAAACCTGGCAATTGTTTTCGTCGACCGGCGTAGCAAAGCCGATGATCCCGAAGTTGCCGCCCGGGCCGAACTTCTTCTTGTACGGAATCGCGAGACGCATCCACAGCGCACCGGTTTCGCCCAGTTCGACCCAGTCGAAATTCACGTCGCGCTGGCCGACCTTTTCGAACATCAGGCCGGTTTCGGTCTTGCGCACGCGCATGTCGGCCTGCTTGTCGCCTTCGGCCATCGAGTGCGAGGTCGCATGCAGATACGCGCCGTGCATCGGGTCCATCACGTTGTCGATCGCGTACTGGTAATTGCACTTCCAGTTCGACATGCACAGGAAGTTCGCGTACTCGTCGCCCACCAGCTCTTCCGGCAGCACGAGCGGCGTGGGTTCTTTATGAGCGTCGTCGCCGAACCACAGGAAGATCGCGCCGGCATGCTCTTCAACCGGATACGACTTCACGCACTTCTGGCCTTCCAGCGGGCAGGCCGACACCGCCGGCACCTTGACGACCGTGCCGCCGCCGTCGATTTCAATGCCGTGATACCAGCACGCGACGCTGCCGCCGAGGTTCCAGCCGAGCGACAGACGCGCGCCACGGTGCGGGCAGCGGTCTTCGAGCGCGCGGACCTGGCCTTCCTTGTCGCGCCACAGCACGATCTGATCGCCGAGGCGCGTCACGCCGACCGGCGCGTCGCCAACTTGCCAGCTCGGTGCAACGGGATACCAGTAATTGCGCAGACCTTTGTTCAGATACGACTGAATCGGATCGGCCGCGCTTTGAGTCGTTGTATTGGGGGACGTCATGAAGAGACTCCGGATGCGAAAGCGAAGAGACGTGTGCGGAAGAGCGCGCTTATTCAGCGAGCAGGCGGAATTCGGCGGCAAGGCGATCGGCATCCCACGTGTTGCCTTCCGGGGTGCGGAAACCCACGCGGTTCAAACCGTCGACGACTTCCTGCAACTCATTCGCGCCGGCTTCGAAAACTTTCTCGAGCGCATCGCCGAAGTCGTTTTCGTACTGGGTCGGCTCAGCCTTGCGCGTTTGCCAGATGAAGTTTTCGGTCTCACCCGGCTTTTCGATCACGCCCTTGCCGGCAACGTTGGTCGGCTGCGGCGCGAGCCACGGCTTCAGGAAGGGATTGAAGTTCACGATGTGTTCTGACATGTCATTCCACCTTGATCTGGATTTCTTCGCCGGCGAGACGTACCGAGTACATCTTCAGGTCGCGGCCACCCGGCTCTTTCAGGCATTTGCCGGTCGGGATGTGGAACACGGCTTCGTGCAGCGGGCATTCGACGGTGTCGCCGTCGACAAAGCCCTGCGTCAGCAGCGCGTACGCATGGGGGCAGACGTTTTCCAGCGCGTACAGCGCATCGCCCACCTTGTAGATGCCGATTTCGGTGCCGTCGAGTTTGAACTCGAGCGGCGCGTCTTCGGACAGGTCGCCGGCATGGCCGGCGCAGCGCCATTGTTCAGTCATTTCTCGCCTTCTCCTGAAGCTCTATGTTCCATATAAGGAACATCAGTTCGTGTATGGATAATTATAGGAGTGGCTTTGGCTCGAGAAAATAAAAATCTGGGCTGGTAGGGGAAAACACCGACTGTGGCGTTGGCAAGACAGCTTTGCGTGAACTGGCGTGAGCGGCGGCTTCCGCTTGAAAGCCTTTCTGGGCTTGGGTTTCCCCATAATTTTCAGACAAATGCCGAAGCCCTCATGCGGGTTTGTACGGGGTCCGAAAATTTATTTTGACCACTTCCAGACTCACTATACTTTTCCATAGGCGATACAGACGCCCATAGGTGGAACATAAAGCGGAGCAGTTTTGGCGCATAAACCCGAAGCTGCATTCAACCCAAAGCAAGGATCAGGGACGACGAAATCGGCGCGAGCTATCCGTCGTGTGATCAGGAGAACCAACGGTGAAGCACATCATTGCGGCGGCCGGCTTGACGGCAATCTGCGCAACGACCGGCGCCTGGGCGCAAAGCAGCGTGACGCTATACGGCAGCCTGGATGCCGGTATTGCGTACATCAGCAATGCGGGTGGCCATTCGAAGTGGATCGAAGAGCAGGGCAACATGCAGCCGGACCGCTGGGGCCTGAAGGGCGTCGAGGATCTGGGCGGTGGCCTTAAGACGGTTTTCCAGCTGGAAAACGGCTTCTATACGAACACGGGGGCATTCGCCAAAGCCGGCACGCTGTTCAATCGCCAGGCTTTTGTCGGTTTGAGTTCGGACCAGTTCGGCACGGTGACGCTCGGCCATCAGACGCCGTTCAGCTTCGACGTGCTGGACCCGTTTAGCACGGCCTATCTGGCCGCGAGCTGGTATGCGTTCCACCCGGGTAACATCGACGAACTCGCCGACACAGGCGTGGTGCCGTTCGACAACTCAGTAAAGTTCCGCTCGGCGAGTTACGCCGGCTTCTCGGTCGGCGCGATGATGGGCCTCGGCAATACGACCAACTTCTCCACCGGCAAGACGCTGAGCTTTGCGCTTAGCTATGCGAACGGTCCATTCAAGGCCGGCGCGACCTATGCGAACGAGCACGACCGTACGCCGTCAATCGTGACGACGGGCATCACCAGCTTCCAGGGTGTCGCGGCGGCGAACTACACCGCAGCCAAGGTCGAGAACATGGGTGCAGGCGCGTCATATCAATTCGGCAAGCTGCTGGTGCACGGTTTGTACACGCGTGTGAAGCTGGAATCGTCCGGCCATTCGGACACGTATCAAAGCTACGACGCGGGCGCGAATTATCAGTTCACGCCGTTCAACAGCGTTGCAGGCGGCGCCGCGACCACGACGATGGCCGGCCATCGCTGGACGCAGTTCGAGATCGGCGACATCTACGCGCTTTCAAAATCGACGCAGTTGTATGTGAATGCGCTATATGAGCGCGCGGGCTCGAATACGGATGCCGCGTTCTTTACCGCGGGGGTGTCGAGTGGCCGGAGTCAGACGATTCTCCTGACAGGTATCCACCACTCCTTCTGAGATCAGTTCGCCGCAACCGGTCTGCGACGCGCTTGAGCCGCGGTCGGATCATCCGGCCGCGGACGATAGCTAAGCCGCTCGGACAATTCGAGCGCCGCCTGGCAAACCGCGATGATGAGCGGCTCGCGCTCTTCCGCTTCGCCGATATCGGAACGGGGAATGGTGACCGTCAACGCGGCCGTGATCTTGCCGCTTTGGTCGCGCACCGGCGCGCTCACCACTGAAATGCCACGTTCAAAAGACGCTTCGCTTAACGCGTAGCCGAGCGCCGCGCTTTCGCGCACTCGTCCGTACAGTTCTTCGACGGTCGCCGGCGTGCGCTCGGTGAAACGTTCGAGTTGCGGCTCGGGATACAGCTGACGCAATTCTTCGAAACTCAAATCGCCCATCAGCACCTGACCATGCACCGTGGCATGCGCGGGCAAGCGCGTGCCGACATGCACCTTCACCGAACTGAACATTGGTTCATGGGTTTGCGCTTTGGCGACGAACACCACATCACGCTGGTCGCGGATCAGCAGATGCGTGCTGAGGCCGGTTGCGTCGCGCAAACGTTCGAGAATCGGCGTGCCGACGTCGGTTAGTTCGAGCGAGCTCAGATATTCGAAACCGAGCCGCAGCACCGCGACGCTCAAACGGAAATAGCGGTCGCCGTTCACACGCTCGAGAAAGCCTAAAGCTTCGAGCGTTTGCAGCAGACGAAACGTGGTGGTGCGCGGAATGCCGATGCGCTTCGACAATTCGGGCGCGCCCAGTATCGGCTCGCGCGCGCTGAATTCCGCGAGGATGCGCAGGCCGCGCTCCAACCCCGGCACGAGATAAGTCGATCCGCCGGTGCTCTCTTCATCGGTGGAATCGGGGGAATCGGCGCCGTCCGCCTGGGACAAGACCGCCTCGTCTCGCGGAGTTGAAACCGTCGCGCCGCGTGGCCTCGCGTGCTTGCGTCCCGCTCCTGTCTGCTCTTCTTTTGCCATCTTGGCTGCCGTCTTTGCCGTTGTCTCTGCTGTTCATCGGATACAGATCAACATGATAGCGCGAAGCATAAGGCGGTCATTTCCGTTTCGCGCGGTGCTATGCTTTGATGCGGTCCATCGCGCGAGGTCTCACTGCCGCGCTTTGGCTCGCGCCAGGCGTCCGGAGGCCACGCTCATGTCCGATTCCGTACAGATCCAGGTTGCCGACTCACATCTTTATCCGGGCTGCGCAGTGCAGATCGCGCACCTGCCCGAACCGGCCCGCGCGGCGACTGCGATAGTCGAATTCGCGGACGGTTCCGGCGCGCACGCCACCTGCCATCGGCGAACATTCGACGAACTCGAATTGACCGTTGACCGCTACGCTACTCAGCGGCGTCATCCCGTGGACGCCCGGCATTGGCTTCTGTTCGCCGTCGACTCCACGCACAACAGTTGGCGCGTGAAGCGACGATTGCCGTAACCGTCACTGCGCCACCCCGTGAAGCTTGGCAATCACCGCATCTGAGATCTGCTGCGCGGTCTTCTCGATGGTCTTCTTCTCGTCACCGCTCGCCATCACGAACTTGGCCGCGATCACGTACGGATTGAGTTTGATCGCCGCGCCTGGCTTTCCCTTGCTGTCGGCTTCTTCGACGGCTTCATAGAGCGGCGGCAAATCAGCCGTCGCCAGGCTGTCGCACGATACGGCCACTTGAATATTGTTCTGACCTGCACCAAAACCGACCATTGCGCGTCTTAGACGATTGCCGTCGTCGACGTTCAGAAACACGCCGCGCACCTGCCAGCCCGTTGCGGGTAATGGCTGACCGGGAGCAATACGGCGCGCGTCGACACCGCCTTTTTTCAGGTCCGCAGTCAGCGCATCCCCCATCTCGTTCACGATGTCCCTGGCGTGGTCCTGAGGATTCTTGTCCTTGCCCATTGGCCCCGGACCGCTCGGCAGCAGACCGCGCAGGCGGCGCACACGTTGTCCCGGACCGCTGTCAGGCGTCACGTTGGCCACGTCGAGGTCGAAATCGGACACGTAAACGATCGGCACGGGCGCGGCGAACGGCGTACTGTCCGCGGCTGCGCTGAGCGTCGATATCGCGCCGAGGCATCCCGCCACCACCGTGAGTTGCAGCAATCGACGCAGCATGGCTTGCCCCCACAAAACGTGTTTCAGACGCGGCTATCGTACAGCCGTGCGCGCTCGGCATAAGTTTTTTTCGTGCCCGATCGTCGTACCTTTTCGCCTTGCATAACACGCGTTGCGACATAGACTGATAAAGCATTACTTCGCAATTTGTACGGAACTGCCATGCGCCTGACCATCCTCATCAACGGTTCCGATCCCACCGTCAGCCACGACTACGCTGTGTTATGGCTCGACACCGACGAACATCGGTGGTCGAGGGAAGCGCATCAAGGGATCGATCTGCCCCCGTGGGGCGAGTTACACGACGACAATGGCGTGACCACCCTCTGTGCGCCGAGCACGGATGCGCCGCTGTGCACGCTGCGCGGGTTGCACGTGGATCGCAAACAACGCGTGAGTGCTGCACAAGGTGCCGCTGCGTGGACAGCGTTGCCGACACGCTCGCCGGCCAGCGGTTTCTGGCGCTTGCAAGCTGTCGATCGGCAGAACGTGCACGCCGAACACAGTGTTTTCGGCAATTAGGTTTCGGCGCTTTTTTTCGTCGGTCGAATTTTCCACCTATCCAGACCGCGCCACCTGCGCGCGGATGGATGGGTGCATTCGTGTACGCGCCTGACCATCGGCCCATTTCCGAACTCCGCAAGCCGCGCTTAAGTCCGTCTTAAGTTTGCGTGCGTAGAGTCAGAATTCCACGCATTAGGGTCGCTGCAAAGCGGCCCGTTTTTTTTGGTGCAGCGGTTTTTGCCGTGCCCGTTCCGCTTCTTCCGCGTGCTGCGATTTTCGTCGTCGCGGGCACTGCGCAAAACCACTTCTCTCCCTCGCTTTCTTCCGCATTCCCCGTCGCTCGACACTGGTTCGCGACGCTATACTTGCGCCCCCGATCCTTCAACTGACCCACACATGAAGAAGTGGTATGCCTGTCTGCTGTTCGCCGTTGCCGCTCACGCGAGTGCGGCGCCTTCCTGCACCCAGTTCACCCCGAATGCGCAGTGGCCTGTTCTGACTAATCAGAAGATGACGCCGAAAACGCGCATGCTGTGCTATAGCGATTTCGCGGTGCTGCATTCGGGTATCACGCATGGTCCGCTATGGTCTGCAGAGCATCTGACGCGCGACCATATCGAAGCGGCTAAAGACATGGTGCGCACCAACAAGTTCTTCGAAGACGCGCGTTTGCCGGACGGTGAAGGCGCGACGCTCGCGGACTACAAACGCAGCGGTTTCGATCGCGGTCATATGAGCCCGGCAGGCAATCGCTGGAATCAGGAAGCGATGGCACAATCGTTTTCGCTGGCGAACGTCGTGCCGCAAAATCGCGAGAACAATCAGCGCCTGTGGGCGCGTATCGAAACGTCGGTGCGTAAAATCGCAATGTCGTACAACGATACGTATGTCATCACCGGCCCGATTTTCAGCGGCCAGCAATTGCAGACCATCGGACCGACGCGGGTCTTCGTGCCAACACAATTGTTCAAGGTGGTCTACGTGCCGTCCCGGCAGATGGCATTCGCGGTAGTCGTGGACAACGTCTCGACCAACCGCTACGACATCAGGACGATTCACGAACTCGAGACAGCATCGGGCATCCGTTTTCCGGGCATTCCGGAGAACCTCAAAGATCAGCGACCGGGAGGACTAAAAGGTGTTTAAACCCTATTCGAACGATGACGACGTGCTCAACATCCAGGGCGATTCACTCACCGTCAGCAACGGCACCACGCGCGTAGTGCTGAACGGAACGCTGGAGTTGACACAAGATCAGCGCGGACTGAAGGCGGCGCTAGCGCTGAAGGAAGCGATCGATGCGGTAGTTGCCGCGCTGCAGGCGCAGCGCAATCTGCCGGCGCAGGTGAAGGACGAACCAGATACGAAGCCGGGTGTCGCGCAGAATCCATTTCAATAGCGCATTCACGCATTCACGCAATCGCTCACGCGCGAAGGTATGGGACCTCCCCGCTGCCTTTGCGCCTGAGAAGTGAAACCGCTTCGGGCTGATTCAGGACCCCGATATGTATCCGCCGTTACGTTTTGTCACCAGAGCACCGTCAACTGCTGTCTTCCGGCCAACGTTAAACCGGCAGCGCTGAAACATTTCAGCCGCGACACAAAGAACAACCGGTTCAACCAGGAGTTACATCATGAAGACGCTTTTCGCTGCTCTCGCTTCCGCCCTCGTCGTGTCGACCGCATTCGCACAAACCGCAGCACCGGCGGCCGCGCAACCTGCGCAAACGCAACCTGCCGGTCAAGCGAATCTGAAGGCGAGCACCGCCGTGCAAACCAACGCCACGGACGAAGGCGCCGCCACGACCAAAGCGCCGACGAAGGCCGCAACAAAGGCGCATGTGAAAAAGGCTTCCGCCAGCCACACAGCAAAGGCCCATAAGGCCACCAAGAAGACTGCAGTAGATACAAGCGCAAGCAAGACAAAGACGGAGAGCGCGAAAGAGGCCAGCAATGCCCCGGCAAAAGCCGACGGCGCAAAGACCGACACGACGAAAACGCAATAACACGTGATCGGTTTTCGGCACGCACCGGCCAGGCATCTGTAGTTAATCGAAGCCGAACTCTGCCGTTCAGGGAGGGCGAGTCTCACGACTCGCCTTTTTTTATGGGCGCGTCATACGGACCTGGTTGCAGCTCACGCAAAGTCAACTTGCCAGCACGGCCCTTGATTCAATTTCAATTCGAGCAACTCGTCTAGTCCTCGTGATTTTTTCAGCGGACACCCCAATTTTTGCACTGCGTTTACCTGGAGACGTCTAATCTCGAACTGTCTTGATCAACCATGGCGTCAACGAACGCCGCATCAAATGGCACTCACGCAATCAATCGACAACTTCGAAACGCAGCCGCTTAGCGCGCCGCCCGTCCAGCGCAACAACGTCATCCCCTTCCCCGCGGCGCGCGCCCGCTTGCAGATCACTCTGCCTCATCCCCCGCATGATCTTCCTGGCACCCAGCTCCGCACACTGCTTCATTCGCCGCTCGGCGTGTACGTAGTGAGCACGGAGGCCGTGCGTGAAGAAGTGCGCGTGCAACTCGACATTGCGCTCGACGATCTCGACTTCACTTTGCATACGCTGATCTCGACACTCCCTGCAGCACTCATCGGACCATTGAAGCGCCGCCATGCCGTCGCAAAGGCGCGCTAATCATGTTCTCAGGAATCTGGCTGCCCATCGTCACTCCGTTTCGCAATGGTGAAGTCGACGTCGACGCGTTACAGCGCCTCGCGGACTATTACCTGCGCACGGAGATCAGCGGATTTGTCGCCTTGAGCACGACGGGCGAAGCCGCTTTGTTACAGGAATCCGAACGCCTCACCGTCTTGCAGGCGCTGACCGATGTGATCGGCTCCCGTCTGCCGATGCTGATCGGCGTTGGCGGCGCCAATACGCGCGACGTCCTGCACGATATTCAGCGCTATGAGCGCTGGGATTGCGCGGGCTATCTGGTGTCTCCACCGTCGTACGTTTGTCCGGATCAGGCCGGCGTGCAATGGCATTTCGAACAGGCCGCGCTCGCAACCGAACGCCCTATCGTTTTGTACGACGTGCCGCATCGCACCGGTGTGGCGATCGCGCCTGAGACGGTTGCGCGTTTGGTCGAATTCAGCAACATCGTCGCGATCAAGGAATGCGTGAAGGAACACTTCAGCAAGCTGCGCGGCCTGCCGATCAACGTGCTGTGCGGCACCGATGAAGCATTGGACGACTGTCTGCACAGCGGCGGCACCGGTGGCATTCTGGCAAGCGCACATGTTTGCGCAGACCTGTTGGTAGCCGTACAGGAATTGATCCGCGCCGATCGCGATCCGGACGAGCGCAATCTGTTCGCCAGTTTGCTGCCGGTATTGCGTCTGCTGTTCGCCGCACCCAATCCGTCCGCGATCAAGGCGATGCTGGCATTCGATCATTCAATGACCGACGAAACGCGTATGCCGATCACGCGCGCGTCGGCACAACTCGTCGAGCGACTGGGCACCGCGCGCGACAGGTTGCAGGATCTGCGCGCCGAGTTTGCCGGAGCGATGAGCTAAAGCGCTGGAGCAACAACAAGAGGGTTCAAGGAGGAATGCGCCGCGAATGAGTACATCATTCGTGGCGCAAACTTGCGTCCAGCCGCTGCATCCGCAGCACGACGCGCTGCGCGTAACCGCGGCCGCCGCCGCTGTAGCGAACGAGCGCGGCGTCGAGATCGCCGCCGCTCGCATCAAGGTAGCCGCGCAAAATGGTCGAGCCGATCCGCACGTTGATTGCGGGATCGGATAAATCGGTTGTGCCCGCAATCAATTGCGGATGCGCAGCCGGCAAGACCTGCATCAGCCCTCGCGCGCCCGCGATGCTGACGGCGTGGCGATCGAAACTCGACTCGACCGACATCACGGCAAGCAGCAATACCGGCGAGATAGCTTGACGCTCGGCTTCGATCAACACCGCGCGCGCGATCTTCATGGATTCCAATGGCGCCACGCGAAACTGCGCGCGCAGCATGGCGGTGATGTCGCTGAGCGCCGGCAAGCCGGCATCAGGTGATGCGTCGCTCGCGACAGTTGGAGCGGCCAACGGCAACACCGACTGCGCGTCGGCAGCGTGCGTCGCCGCGGCGAACGAGAAGGCGATCGCCGCGAATATCACCTTCAGGCCAGCTTTGCGGCGAGGATTTCGTTGTACCTGGACACCATCCAGAGCGCTATTTCCATGCATAGGTTCGCTTCCTGACCGGGGTACATCGACCTTACCGGGCTTGGTGTAGCGAATCGCCAAAGAAATAGGGGTGCGCCGTAAAATGCTTATAAAGATGCAGCGGCGCGCGAGTGGACGTATAGGGGCGGCAGCGGCGCGCTTTGCGCGTAGATCGCAACGATCAGTCCGCGGCCGGATTCAGATCGGCTAGCGTCCTGAGTTTTTGCACATCGGTGATTTCGATTTCCGCATAGCCCAGTTTCAACGCCCCCTGCGTTTCGAACTGCTTGAGCACCTGATTGATCGTCTGCCGCGACAACGCCAGCATCATCGCCAGGTCCTCCTGCGGTACTTTGAGTACACGCCTTAATGCGCCGGGTTCGCCGTAGCCGCCGGCCATCAACAACAAACGGCGCGCCACGCGTGGTGCGGCAGGCAGCAAGGCGGCTTCTTCAATGGCGTCGAAGGCGAGACGCAGCTTTTGCGTCAACAGCAAACCGAAGACATGCCAATACTCGGGCTTGCGTTCGAGCAATGCGGCAAGCGCGGCGCGCGACACATGAAACAACTCGGAATCACGTTCGGCATACGCGTCGTGGGTTCGCGGACGGTGATCGAACAGCGAGATCTCGCCGAACCAGTTGACCGGTTCGATGACCGCGAGCAACGCCTCTTTGCCATCCGAGCTGGCCGCGCCGATTCTCACGAGACCGTCGAGCACGCAATAGAGGCCGTCGTCGGAATCGCCGCGCGTGAACAGCCGTTGACCGGCGGCGAGGCGCTCGACACGCCCCGCTTCGATCAACTGCGCCTGCATGGCAGCGGGCGCCGAGCGAAACCACGCGCTGCGTTCAAGGCGCGCGGC
Organism: Paraburkholderia sediminicola; assembly: GCF_902859805.1. GTDB lineage: Bacteria > Pseudomonadota > Gammaproteobacteria > Burkholderiales > Burkholderiaceae > Paraburkholderia > Paraburkholderia sediminicola. The sequence goes on from NZ_CADIKC010000001.1 coordinate 1,456,589, forward strand.
AAGCTCATTGGATGAAAAACTCGCAGTCATAGAACGGTATCCGTGCCCGATTGTCGGCTACCCGATGGTTTCAAATTCCGCTGCCCGCGATTATGCTGGCTTTGATTGAGGAGCGGCATCCATGAGAACGCTGACGCAACAGCTTACGCAATACGCGGCCTACCATCGTGACCGGCGCAATATCGCCACGCATTTCATCGGCATTCCGATGATCGTGCTCGCGCTGGCGGTGTTGTTGAGCCGGCCTGCTTTCAGCATCGGCGCGCTGCCATTTGCCTTATCGCCCGCGTGGGTATTGTTCGCCGCAGCGACCGTCTATTACCTCGTGCTCGATGTGCCGCTTGGCGTAATGATGGCGGTCGTATCGTTACTGTGCGTTGCGTGCGGCGAGTGGCTCGCCGCGCAAACTACCCTCGCCTGGCTCGCCTCCGGCATCGGACTCTTCGTGGTCGGCTGGGTGTTTCAGTTCATCGGCCACGTCGCCTACGAACATCGCAAGCCGGCATTTGTGGACGATGTGATCGGTCTGCTGATCGGGCCGCTATTCGTCCTCGCTGAAGCGTTGTTCGGTTTTGGCTGGCGACCGGCGCTGCGCGAAGCGATCGAGGCACAGGTTGGCGCAACGCGTATCAATGCGGATCGTGCAGCGTATTAACGCGGTGCAAACCGAATGAGCCGCACGCTATGCAAGGCCGTCAGCGCAACCGCCATCCAGATCGGAATATATGTGGCTAACTGCGCGGCGCTGAGCGTCTCGCCAAGCAGCGTGATCGAGACAAACACAAGCAACACCGGTTCGACATAGCCAAGAATGCCGAACAAGGCGACCGGCAATAAACGGCTCGCTTTCAGATACGAAGCCAGCGCAATGGTGCTGAGGGCGCCGAGTCCCGGCAACAACAAGCACCACATGTCGATCCGGCCGCCGATCATCGCCAGCGAACCACCGATGGCAATGAACACAGCCGCCGCAGGCAACAGCAACGCCATTTCGACCGTGAACATGGCGAGCGAATCCTGGTTGATTTTGCGGCGCAGCACGAAATACGGCGGATAGCCGAGCGCAACGAGCAACGTGGGCCACGAAAAGGCGCCCGTCATCCACAGTTCATGCACGACGCCCAACGCGGCGCAGATAACGGCGAGCCACTGCAAGCCGTCGAGGCTCTCGCGATAGTAGAAGCGCCCCACCAGCACCATCACCAGCGGCAGCAGAAAATAACCGAGCGAGACTTCGAGCATGCGCCCATGCAGCGGCGCCCATAGAAACACCCACAGCTGCGCGCCTAGCAACGCCGCGCTGACAACCATCGCGGCGCCGAGCGTCGGCTCCGTCACCATGCGGTAAAGAAGTTGCCGGAGAATCGGCAGGCGTTTGCGCAATATGATTAGCACCAACGCCCCGGGGACAGTCCACACAACACGCCACGCGAAAATGTCGAGACCGCTCAACGGCGCAAGCAGCTTGGCGTAAGCCGACAGTAAAGCAAACATCGCCGACGCGCCGACCGACAACGCGATACCGCGCTTTGGGTCATACTGGTTCATTGCGCGGCCCGTGGCGCAATCGCTTTGACATGGGGTGCAGGTGTGTGCGGCGCAGCATAGGGCTGCACGCCTCGAGTTATTGTCATTGGAAGTAAAGTCTCTCAAGCAGGCAGTACGGCGGGTAGTGCATATCAAGCGCGAATCAAGTACGTGTCAAGCGCTGCGTTTTTATCTTCGATATGCGATGCAAGCCGGCATTCTAGACGGGTTCCCGAACAGCGTGCCCGTTCGTTCCTTGCAGTCAATAGCAATTTTTCCCGTGCGCATCGCGCGCCGATGCACTAGAACATAACTTCACGCGCGACAGGCGAATCAGCAGTTGCAACGCCGGCAACTTTCCGCGCAGTTGCGCAAGCGCGAATCTTGCTACGAAGTCTAGCGGCATGGTTTGCAACGTCATCCGAGACATCCTGGATATCCGTCGCAACCGTCATTTTCAACTGTCATCACAGCATCAATGAGCCGGGCCGGCAAAGGCAGTCCACACGGACCGAGCCCGCCCTTCTTTCCCGCGGCATACAGCAACTGTGAGCAGCAGCGCTCCGTTGCACCTGCCGCCGCCCGGCCAGCAATCCCGCTCATCGAATGTGACTACTGGAGCCAGCATGACCCAGCCAGCCCTATCGCACGACGCATCGCCCGACCTGCTCCGCGCCACCTTCGCCGCCGAAGTACGCGCCGGACTCACGCACACGCCGCAAAAAGAGTTGCCGTCGAAGTATCTGTATGACGAAGTGGGTTCTGCGCTGTTTGAAGTGATCACCGTACTGCCCGAGTACGGCGTGACACGCGCCGAGGAGCGCCTGCTCGCGAAGCACGCAGCGGACATCGTCGCGCATCTGCCGCACGACGTGACCGTTGCTGAGCTGGGCAGCGGCAGCGGTCGCAAAACGCGGCGCATTCTGGAGGCGCTGTGTAAAAAGCGCCCCACTTCTTACTTCCCGATTGAAATTTCGCGCAGCGCGTTGCAGTTATGCAGGCGCGAACTTGGCGACATCGAGCGGATTTCGATCGTCGGTTACGAGCGCGATTACCTGGCCGGGCTCGCTGAGGTGAGCCAGGACCGCGCGTCGGACGAGCGCTTACTCGTGCTGTTTCTTGGCAGCACGATCGGCAATTTCGGCCGGCTCGCGGCGACGCGTTTTCTGCGCGATATCCGCAACATGCTCGCACCCGGCGACGCATTGCTGCTCGGCACGGATCTGATCAAGCCGATACCGGTGCTGGTGGCCGCCTACGACGATTCGGTCGGCGTGACCGCATCGTTCAATCTGAATCTGCTGGCGCGTATCAATCGGGAGCTCGACGGCGATTTTCCGCTCGATGCGTTCGAACACGTTGCGCGCTTCAATCCGGACGCGCGCAGCATCGAGATGCATTTGCGTGCGAAGCGCGATGTCACCGCGCATGTGGGCGCTGCGCAATTGACGGTCTCGATCAAGACAGGCGAAACGATCTGGACCGAGAGCAGCCACAAATATCGCGCGGACGAGGTGCCCGCGATCGCCGACGACGCGGGCTTCGTATGCAGCCATCAATGGATCGAAGACGGATGGGGGTTCGCTGAGAGTTTGCTGGTGGCGCGCTAGGCACAAAGCGTTATCGGCAGGCAAATCGGGCAAACAGGATGCGCAAACGGCAAGGCGGCGCGCCATCGAAGTGATGGCGCGCCGCCTTTGTTTTGCGTGAAGCTCGCGTACTCAGTGCTGCTCGAAACGCTCGAAACGCTTTTCAGTCGCGCGCTCTTCGCCGGTCACTTCGGTGACGCGCGCCGCCGGCGGCCCGTGACGCAGCCACGACAGCATCCGGTCGACCTGATTGGCCGAACCCTGCAACATGGCTTCGACGGAACCGTCGTCGAGATTCGCCACCCATCCCTTGATACCGAGCGCGTGGGCCTGCCGCACAGTGGCGTGGCGAAAACCCACGCCCTGCACGGTGCCGCGCACTCGCACGTAATACGTTTCGATCCGCTGATCCAGATCCGGGGTCATGCCGTCCTCTCCAAACATCCTTTTCAAGCCGGCATTCTAGACGCGTCGCGACGAGAATGCTCGGCGGCATCTCAGTTCCCCTGCGCGCCTGGGCCCCCCGGCGCGACACGCGGCCCGCGCGACACGTACAATCCGTCGACTGTCACGCAGGGAATCAAACAGAATGACCGAACAGAATCGCGATCTCGTGCTCGTGACCGGCGCATCCGGCTTCGTCGGCTCGTCGGTGGCGCGCATCGCGCAACAGAAGGGTTTCAAGGTGCGCGTGCTCGTGCGCGCCACCAGTCCGCGCAAAAACGTCGAAGCGCTGGACGCGGAAATCGTCGTGGGCGATATGCGCGACGAAGCGTCGATGCGCAACGCGCTGCGCGGCGTGCGCTATCTGCTGCACGTGGCGGCAGACTACCGTTTGTGGGCGCCGGACCCGAGCGAAATCGAGCGCTCGAATCTCGAAGGCACCGAGGCGACCATGCGCGCGGCGCTGAAGGAAGGCGTGGAACGCATCGTCTACACGAGCAGCGTGGCGACGCTGAAAGTCACCAGTTCCGGCCAGTCCGCCGATGAAACCTCGCCGCTCAAAGCCGACCAGGCGATCGGCGTGTACAAGCGCAGCAAGGTGCTGGCCGAACGCGCGGTGGAGCGCATGATCGCCGAAGACGGCCTGCCGGCCGTGATCGTCAATCCGTCCACGCCGATCGGTCCGCGCGACGTCAAGCCGACGCCGACGGGGCGCATCATCGTCGAAGCGGCGCTCGGCAAGATTCCCGCATTCGTCGACACGGGACTGAACCTCGTGCACGTGGACGACGTGGCCGCCGGCCATTTTCTCGCGCTCGAACGCGGCAAGATCGGCGAGCGCTACATTCTCGGCGGCGAAAATCTGCCGCTGCAACAGATGCTCGCGGATATCGCCGCGCTAACCGACCGCAAGGCGCCGACGCTGAGTTTGCCGCGCTGGCCGCTTTATCCGCTCGCGGCGGGCGCGGAAGCCGTCGCCAAGATCACGAAGCGTGAACCGTTCCTCACCGTCGACGGTCTGAAGATGTCGAAGAACAAGATGTACTTCACCTCGGCGAAAGCGGAACGCGAACTCGGCTACCGCGCGCGGCCCTATCGCGAGGGCTTGAGCGATGCGATCGAATGGTTCAGGCAAGCCGGGTATTTGAAGCCTTGATATAAGCGCTGACGCAGGTCACGCCGATCCGGCGCGGCCTGCACGCACTTTGTTACAACGTCACTGTGTTTGCGGCAGGTAAAAGCCTACGCGCAGCAGTTAAAATCGTGGGTCTTACCAGAGAAAGCTCGCATGAATCTTCACGAACAGCTCGGCGCGCTGGAAATGGGCGTCGATCAGCTCATCCAGGCTGTCGTGGCCCCGCAGGCCAAAAACATCCCCGAGACACCCGCACACGCTGCAAACACCGCACAGGTAGCAGCACAGGAAACGCCGGCGGCGAATCACGCCCCATCGGAATCAAAAACGCAAACTGTTGCGTCTGAGGCAACGACGGCGGAAATAGCGGTTGAAGCCGAGGAATCCGGCGAAGATCCGGCCGCCCAGGTGCAGCCCACGCTCGAAATCAACCGCCCCGCGCAGAACGAAATCACCATGACGATCGGCGGCCAGATGGTCGCGCTGCGTGCCGAGCAGATCGGGCAGCTGATCGAGGAATTGTCGAACGCGCGCGCCTCGATGACGCCGGAACCGCCGCCGGGCATTCCGCCGGGCTGGCGCTTCGTCTCGACGAAGAATCCCGTCATGGCCGTGCAGAAACAGTCGAATGGCGACCGCCTGCTGGTCATGCGTCACACCGGCCACGGCTGGGTGCCGTTCACGTTCTCGCCCGATATGGTGATCCAGATGTACATGATGCTCACCAAGGGCTGAAGCAAAGGTCGATATAAAAAAACGGCGCCCAAGGGCGCCGTTTTTTCGTCTGATCAATCGCTGAGCACGCGCGTCTCAGCGCTCCTGCACCGGCGCCTGCACCCGCGCTTTCCATTGGCCGCCCTTGCCGCGCCAGTAACGCACCGCAGACGCGAACGTCGCGCCGACATAGAACAGCGCCACCAGCGGCAGAAACGGGGCCCACAGCGGCGAGCGACGGTAGTAGCTGAGCATCGGCGCGTACGCGCAGCACATGAGCGCCCAGGCAAGCCACGCGGGCGCGCCCTGAGGACCGAGCACCAGCGCGGCCACTGGCGGCATCAGGTAGATGATCGTCATGCCCAACAGCGTGCCGGCCAGCAGCAGCGGTGAGTAACGCAACTGGGTAAAGGCCGTGCGCGCGATCATGTTCCAGATCTCACGCCAGCTATCGTAAGGACGCAGTGACACGCTGCGCGCCGCCACATCGAGACGGATCGGATGACGCCCCGTGCCGCGATGCTTGATACGCGCGGCGAGGCTGCAATCGTCGATCAGTTCGGCGCGAATCGACTCGATGCCGCCCGCTTCCTCGAGCGCGCTGCGGCGCACCAGCATGCAGCCGCCCGCTGCCGCAGCCGTGCGGTTGCGCGGGTTGTTGACCCACGAAAACGGATACAGTTTGGCGAAGAAGAACACGAAGGCCGGAATCAGCGCCTTCTCCCAGAACGAATCGCAGCGCAGACGGACCATCAGCGAGACGAGGTCGCGCTTTTCCGCATCCGCACGGGCGACGAGTTGCGCGACGGCGTCGGCGGGATGGCCGATGTCGGCGTCGGTGAGCAGCAGGAAATCGGCAGGCAGGCCAAGCGTGCGCACTGCCTCGATACCTTGCGACTGCGCCCACACCTTGCCGGACCAGCCCGGCGGCAGCGGCTTTGCGCTCAGCACCGTCAGGCGATCAGGGCATTGCAGTTGCAACGCGGCCGCGCGAGCGGCGTCGGCGGTGCCGTCAGTGCTGTGGTCGTCGACCACGATCACGTGAAATTCGCCCGGATAGTCCTGTTCGAGCAGGGTGGTGACCGCTTGCGCGATCACGTCGACTTCATTGCGTGCCGGCACCACGGCGGCGACCGCCGGCCATGTTTCGCGCGGTTCAAGCGTGAGCGGCGCGGCGGGCCGCGCCCGCCAGAAACCGCCGCGCGCAAACAGCAACACACACCAGATCAGCAGGGAAAGACACGAAAGAAGAAACAGAACCACCGCCATTAAGCATTGCCCTCAAGTGAACCGGCTGCTACGCCGACGCGCCGCGACAGGCGCATCACCACAGTGCGTACCGCGACGACGCACCAGTCAAATGTGTTGAGTACCGGCCGCTCGCGAAACACGTCGTAGCCGGCCTTTTCGATCCGTTCGAGGATCCGCAAACCGCCGTGGATGGCGCCGCACAGCTCGATCCCCAGACGCCCAGGTATCCGCAAAGCGAGCGGCGCGCCACGTATCAGCGTGGTCCGCACGAACGAAATTTCGTAGGCCATCAGCTTCGTCCAGGCATCGTCGACGACACCTCGCGCAATCTGCGCCTCGGTCACGTTGAAGCGCCGCATATCCGCGAGCGGCAGATACACGCGGTCTTTTTCCCAGTCGGCGGCGACGTCCTGCCAGAAACTGATCAGTTGCGAAGCCGTGCAGATCGCATCGGCGTCGGCGAGATTCTCCGGCGTGGCGGCGCCCACCAGATGCAGCATCAACTGCCCGATCGGGCTTGCCGAGTGGCGGCAATAGTCCAGCAAGGCGGAGCGGTCCGCGTAACGACGGGTGTCGATGTCCTGACCGCAGGCGTGGAGCAGATCGTAGAACGGCGCGAGCGGCAGTTTATACTGCGCGATCACGCCGGCAAGCTTGCCGAACAGGAGCGGGTGCACGGGCGCCGCGCGCCGCTCCGCTACCGCGTCGAGGCCGGCGCGGAAGTCGGCGAGGCGGGCATGCCGCTCGGCCGGGCTCCAGTCGCCCTCATCGGCGATGTCGCCGGCGGTGCGGACAACCTGATAGATAATGCCGATAGGCGCGCGCAGCGCCTTTGGCAGCAACACGCTCGCGACCGGAAAATTTTCGTATTGATCGACGTCCATCCAGCGAGCCTCGAAACCTTTTTGTAATGCGGCAGCCGATACGTACCGCAGGACCACGTAGTTTAAGGGTTCCGCCAAACCAGTGCAGCGTGTAATCATTGCCACCTGCGCCACGCGGGCGGCGCCGGCCAGCGGCCGGCAGTGCGGCGCGGTCCCAACACCCTGGCGGGCGCGCCAAAGCAAAGCCGGCCTGATAGCGTTAGAATGCGCGTTTGGTTTTGCTGTACCGGCTGGTCGCCGGGGCTCAAGACGTCAACTAAATAGATGATCGCGGCGATAAAGTCATAGTTACCGACTTCTTCGAAACCCGCGTCAGTCGGAGTTCGCCAATTTATGCGAGTCATCCTTGCTCAGCCCCGCGGCTTTTGTGCGGGTGTTGTACGTGCAATCGAGATCGTCGATCGCGCGTTACAGCAACACGGCGCGCCCGTGTATGTTCGCCACGAGATTGTTCACAATCGCCACGTGGTGGATAACCTGCGCCAGAAAGGCGCGCGCTTTGTCGAAGAACTCGATGAGGTGCCGCACGGCGCCGTGGCGATTTTCAGCGCACACGGTGTCGCGCAAACTGTCGAGCGCGACGCGGAACAGCGCGGCCTCGACGTGCTCGACGCGACCTGCCCGCTCGTGACCAAAGTCCACGTGCAAGGGCGCCAATATGTGGCGGCGGGTCGTACGCTGATCCTGATCGGCCATGCGGGCCATCCGGAAGTGGAAGGCACGATCGGCCAGATTCCCGGCAAGGTGCTGCTGGTGCAAAGCGAGGCTGAAGTCGCGCATCTGGACCTGCCGCTCGATACGCCGCTTGCGTACGTCACGCAGACCACGCTGTCGGTCGACGACACACGTGGCATCATCGATGCCCTGCTGCGCCGTTTCAGCGACATCGTCGGTCCCGACACGCGCGACATCTGCTACGCCACGCAAAACCGTCAGGCGGCGGTGCGCGAACTGAGCAAAGAGGTCGAAGTGCTGCTGGTGGTAGGCGCAACCAACAGTTCGAACTCGAACCGGCTGCGTGAGATCGGCAGTGAAACCGGCGTGGCGAGTTATCTCGTCGCCGACGGTTCGGAAGTGAAGCCGGAGTGGTTTGCGAACGTGCAGACCGTCGGCATCACGGCTGGTGCTTCAGCACCGGAAGAGATGGTAATGAATGTAATCGATGCGCTGCGCGCATTGGGGCCTGTCGATGTCACGACGATGGCAGGCCGTGAAGAGAAAGTCGAATTCAAGTTGCCATCGAAACTGATGCAACCACTCGCTGCACGCGAAGTTTAAGGAGGACATCTTGTCTATTCCGCTGCTACAGAAAGTCCGGGTTGGCGCATACATCATGCGTCAGCATCTCTCTGGCAACAAACGCTACCCGCTCGCCTTGATGCTGGAGCCGCTGTTCCGCTGCAATCTTGCCTGCAATGGCTGCGGCAAGATCGACTATCCGGATCCCATCCTGAATCAGCGTCTGTCGCTCGAAGAATGCCTTGGCGCAGTCGACGAATGCGGCGCACCGGTCGTTTCGATTGCAGGCGGCGAGCCGCTCCTGCACAAGGAAATGCCGCAGATCGTGAAGGGCATCATCGCGCGCAAGAAGTTCGTGTATCTGTGCACGAATGCGTTGCTGATGGAAAAGAAGATGGACGACTACGAGCCGAATCCGTACTTCGTCTGGTCGGTTCACCTGGACGGCGATCAGCAGGCGCACGATCACTCGGTGTCGCAGGAAGGCGTGTACGACAAGGCTGTCGCCGCCATCAAGGAAGCAAAGCGCCGCGGTTTCCGCGTGAACATCAACTGCACGTTGTTCAACGACGCCGTGCCGGAACGCGTCGCCGCGTTCTTCGATACGCTGGGCCCGATGGGCGTGGACGGCATCACCGTCTCGCCGGGTTACGCGTATGAACGCGCGCCGGATCAGCAACACTTCCTGAACCGCGACAAGACCAAGCAACTGTTCCGCGAAATTTTCAAGCGCGGCAACAACGGCAAGAACTGGTCGTTCAGCCAGTCGGGCATGTTCCTCGACTTCCTGGCCGGCAATCAGACGTACGAGTGCACGCCCTGGGGCAACCCGGCGCGTACCGTGTTCGGCTGGCAGAAGCCGTGCTACCTGGTCGGCGAAGGCTACGTGAAGACCTTCAAGGAATTGATGGAAACCACGGAGTGGGAAAAGTACGGTACGGGCAACTACGAGAAGTGCGCGGACTGCATGGTGCACTGCGGCTTTGAAGCGACCGCCGTGATGGATACGGTGGCGCACCCGTTGAAGGCACTGAAGGTCAGCCTGCGCGGCCCGAAGACTTCGGGTGCCTTCACCAAGGATATTGCTTTGGATAAGCAGCGTCCGGCTGAGTACGTGTTCTCGCGACACGTCGAGATCAAGCTCGAGGAAATCGGGCGTGCTGGAAAGGGCAAGAAGGTGCAGACGGCGGCTTCCGCTTCCGCACACTAAGCGCTGTGCCTGGGGCGGTTTTATCCGCTCCGTGAAGTACATATCCGGTAGAAAAAAAGCGCGGTGGCCTGATTGCCACCGCGCTTTTTTTTGCGCTGTTATATGTCAGCCTGCGGTCAGCCCGCGCTTCGTGCGTTATGCGCAGTCAGAAACTTGATCAGCCCGTCCACGCCGCCCTTGGAAATCTGATCGGCGAACTGCGTCTGATACACCTGGATCAACCAGGCGCCCATCATGTTGATGTCGTAAATCTTCCAGCCGTTCGCGCCCTTGGTCATCCGGTAATCGATGGCGTCATCGCCGCCATTACTGAGCACATGCGACTGCACCACCAGGTCCTTGGAGCCGGCCGCCACATTGACCGGCAAGAACTTGAACTTCACGTCCTGATCCCGCAACTGCGACAGCGAGGCGGCGTACGTGCGCACCAGCAGCAACGTAAACTGGTCATATAGCTGCTTCTGCTGCTCGGGAGTGGCCGTGCTCCATGCCTTTCCTACCGCGATCCGCGTGGTTCGCTGAAAGTCGGTAGCCGGCACGAAGCGCGTTTGAACCAGCTCGGTGATCTTCGCCATATCGCCACCGCGCGCCTGCGGATCGGCCTTCATCGCGGCCACCGTGCCTTCAACGGCACTCTTCACCACCGCATCAGGCGCGCTTTGCGCATAGGCCGCAGTAGACACCACGGCCGCAGCCAGAAAAGCAGACAGATAACGTTTCATACGCTCGCCAAAACCCCAGGAAGTAAGCGCCGGCAGGCTCGCAAGCCCGCAGCTAAAGCAAGATAGACCAGTATACCGATATTGCGTTCCCGCCCCCAGCCGCGCCGCCCGGGCGTCGTACTTGCTACCGAAGTGGAGCCGAGTCGCTCCGGCTCTGTATACTTGTGCACTTTCGTCAAAAACACCACTCGTGATAAGGCCACCTCCGCCTACATGCTGAAGTCATCTATCGTCCGTCTCGTCGCCTATTCGGTGCGCCATCCGTTACGGATCATCGCTCTGTCGCTCGTGCTCGCCGTTTTGAGCGGCTTCTACGTTGCCCATAATTTCAAAATCAACACCGATATCAGCAAGCTGGTCGAGACCGACAAGCAATGGTCCGCGCTCGAAAATGCGATGGACGCGGCCTTCCCGGATCGCGGTCAAACCGTGCTGGTGGTCGTCGAAGCGCGTGCCCCGGAGTTTGCCGACGCCGCCGCCAGTGCCCTGACCGCCGCGCTCAAAGCCGATCCGAAGGAATTCGTCGCCGTCTCGCAGCCCGCCGGCGGCCCGTTCTTCGAACACAACGGCCTGTTGTTCCCGTCAACCGATGAGGTGATGTCGACCACCTCGCAACTCGTCCAGTCCCGCCCGCTCGTCAATGCCCTCGCGCACGATCCGAGCCTGACCGGCCTTGCCGGCACGCTCACCACGAGCCTGTTGCTGCCGCTGCAACTGGGTCAGGTGAAGCTGGCCGACATGAGCCATTTGCTGTCACAGAGCGCAACCACGCTCGATCGCGTGCTGGCCGGCCAGCCGGCGGCGTTCTCGTGGCGCGCGCTGGTCGATAAGAGCGCTGCTACGGAACCGGCGCGCGCCTTCGTCACGGTGCAGCCGGTTGTGAACTACGACGCGCTGGAGCCGGGCGCGACCGCGTCGAAAGCGATCCGCGACACCGCCGCCTCGCTGCATCTCGATGCGCGCTATGGCGCCACGGTCCGCCTGACCGGCGAACAGCCTCTCGCGGACGAAGAATTCGCGTCGGTGCAGGACGGCGCCGTGCTCAACGGCATCGGCACCTTCATCGTCGTGCTGGTCATTCTGTGGCTGGCGCTGCGTTCGGGCCGCATGATCCTCGCCGTGTTCATCACGCTGTTCGTCGGGCTTGCGATCACCGCAGCGCTCGGCCTGCTGATGGTCGGCGCGCTCAACATGATTTCGGTCGCCTTCATGGTGCTGTTCGTCGGGCTCGGGGTCGATTTCGGCGTGCAGTTCGGCGTCAAATACCGTGAGGAACGTAATCGCGACGATCGCCTTTCCGCCGCGCTGATGCATACCGCACACAGCATCGGCGTGCCGCTGACGCTCGCTGCCGCGGCGGTTGCACTGAGCTTTTTCTCGTTCCTGCCGACGGCCTATCGCGGCGTGTCTGAATTGGGCGAGATCGCCGGCGTCGGCATGTTCGTCGCGTACTTCACCAATATGACGCTGCTGCCGGCGCTGCTGAAACTCTTCAACCCGCCGGGTGAGCCTGCCTCGCCAGGCTTCAAGCAACTCGCGCCTGTCGACGATTTCCTCGATCGTCACCGCAAACCGGTGCTGATCGGCACGCTCATCGTCGTGATCGGCGCGGCGCCTTTGCTGACGCATTTGCGCTTCGACTTCAACCCGCTGCATCTGAAGGACCCGCATACGGAATCCATGGCCACGCTGCTGTCGCTGAAGGATTCGCCGGAAGCGGCGGTCAACAACGTGCATGTGCTGGCGCCCACGCTTGCCAATGCGGATCAGAAGGCCACGCGTCTGCGCGCGCTGCCGGAAGTGGGCCGCGTGACCACGCTGAGCACCTTCATCCCGACCGAGCAACAGCAAAAACTGATGCTGGTGGCAAGCGCCGCGCAGCAACTGCTGCCCGCACTGCAGCAACAGCCGGCGCCTCAAGCCACGGACGCGGTGCGCGTTGCCGCGTTAAAGCGCGCGTCGAACCAGCTCTCGCTCGCCGCCGACGATCACCCGGGTCCGGGCGCCGCCGAAGCCAAGCACCTGTCCACGACGCTGCAAAAGCTGGCCGCCGCCGATGCTGCCACGCGCGACCGCGCCGAAACCGCGATGTCCGAGCCGCTGCGCATCGCGCTGAAACAACTGGCGGATCTGCTGCAGCCGACCGAGATTACGCGCGACAACCTGCCCAAGGAGATTTCCACGAGCTGGGTTTCGAAGGACGGCCGCGCGCTGGTCGACATCGCGCCGAAGGTCAAACCCGGCACCGATCCCAACGATGACGCGATGCTCGCCCGCTTCGTCCACGCGGTGAAGAAAGCGGAGCCGAACACGATCGGCGGCCCGATTTCGATCCTGAATTCCGCGGACACGATCATCAAGGCGTTCCTGCAGGCCGCCGGCTGGGCTTTGCTGTCGATTGCAATCCTGCTGTGGATTGCGCTGCGGCGCCTCAGCGATATGCTGCGCACCCTGGTTCCGCTGCTGGTGTCGGCACTGGTAACGTTGGAGTTGTGCGTGGTGTTCGGCATGCCGCTGAATTTCGCGAACATCATTGCGTTGCCCCTGATGCTGGGCGTCGGCGTAGCATTCAAGATTTACTTCGTCATGGCATGGCGCCATGGCCAGACCAGCCTTTTACAGTCAAGCCTCACGCATGCCGTGCTGTTCAGCGCGGCAACTACGGCGACGGCGTTCGGCAGCCTCTGGCTGTCGCACCATCCAGGGACGTCGAGTATGGGACGCTTGCTGGCACTTTCGTTGTTTTGCACGCTGATCGGCGCAGTGGTGTTCCAACCGGTACTGATGGGCAAGCCGCGCCAACGTCGCGCGAAGCAGAAAGGAATATAAGTATGAAGAAGCTGCGAACCACTGTGCTGGCGCTGGCCGCCACCGGTCTCATCTCTGGCTGCGCGACCGGCCCCGACCGCAAACCTGGCGACCCGTTCGAACCGGCGAACCGCGTGATTTTCAATTTCAACGACGGTGTGGACCGCTTCATCGCCGTCCCGGTCGCCAAGGGTTACCAGAAGGTGACGCCGCAGCCGTTGCGCACGGCAGTGAGCAACTTCTTCTCGAATCTGGGCGACCTGACCAACGCCGCCAACAACCTGTTGCAACTGAAGATCACGGACGCGACCGAAGATTTCGTGCGCTTCGCGTTCAACTCGACCTTCGGGCTCGGCGGCCTGCTCGACTGGGCGACGCCGGCCGGCCTACCGAAACACCACCAGGACTTCGGACTGACGCTGGGCCACTGGGGCATTCCGTCGGGCCCGTACCTTGTCCTGCCGCTCTTTGGTCCGAGCACGGTACGCGACAGCATGGGGTTGATCGTGGACGTGAAGTTCAACCCGTTGAACTACATCGAGCCGGCGGAGCGCAATCCGCTGTACGTGCTGCAGTTCGTGAGCGTACGTTCAGATCTGCTGGGCGCATCCAGCCTGCTGAATCAGGCCGCGCTGGACAAGTATTCGTTCGTTCGCGATGCCTACACGCAGCAGCGTAAGGCACGCCTGCGCGGCACCAGCGACAACGCCGCACCGCTCCCAACCTACGACGACCAGGACGACTCCGGCGCCGCCGCCCCCGCCAAGGGCGCATCAGGAGCCGCGGCAGGCGCCCCAGCGGGCGTCCCGAACTACACCGACCCAGGCGACACACCGAGCGCTCCAGCGGCGGCGCCTACTGCGGCGTCAGGCGCAATGACGCCGGCACCACAAACCGCACCAACGGACAAGAAACCGCAGGAAGCAGCACCAGCAGTCCAATAAGGGATGTGAGTCAGGCGTCCGGCGCGCTTTGCGCGCGCCGGACGCACCCCTGAAGAGCAGGCGGACGATATGCCTGACCAAACCAGACGGTTTTATGAAATACGTTTCGGCGCGCGCAGCGCCGCCGGAAGTATGACGCCCTTGTCACTGGCGCATGCAGGTGCACGAACCCAGATTCCAGATGCACCACTACCTGTAGCAGACCACGGGCCCCACTTAGCATTAGCGGTTTGAGCCGCTTTCTTTGCTTATCTTTCTTTGCGGCGGCAAAGAAAGTAAGTGCCGCCCCGCACAGGGGCAACGCTAATAGACCACTAACAAGACAAGGAAAGGCACCAAACCCAGATCAAGGAAAAGCCAAAACCCCCGCCTCCCCCACAGCATGCCGCGCCTGCACCAGCGAGGTCCGCGCCGCCCGCGCATCAACAGCCACCTGAATCAGCGCCGCAAGCTGCGAAGGCTGCCGCAACAACTCTCGCAAAATCGGCCCTAACGCCGTGGTGCCATCATCCCGCAAGCCAGCTGTAGCAGCGGATGGCAACGTCCGCCATGCCGGATCAACAACCGCCCGACAAACCGCAAACGGCACCCCATGCGCCGCAGCCGTCGCACCGGCAATATGCGACTCCATATCAACGGCCAAAGCACCCGTCGAGCGATGCAGCAAACGCTTGTCATCAGCGGTGACCAAAGGCGCGGTGACAGCGGCCATCACCCCACGCCGCAGGCGCGCCGCCAGCGGCCCTGTCGCCAGAGCGGCGGCAAACCTGTCAGCCCATGAGCGATCGGTCTCGAGCCGCCCAAACGGCCCATCGACAGCCTCACCGACGATCAGCGCTCCCGGCTCCAGATCAGGCGCCAACCCGCCCGCCGTCCCGAAACTAACGATCCCCGAGCAGCCCCGCGCAACCGCCGCGCTCAACGCCCGCTCCAGCAGATCGGCGCGAGCCGCGTAGACCACCTCGACGCCCTTGCCGCGCGCGATGCGCGCTTCGAACGCCATACCCGTCACCACGATCACCGGCGAGGTGTTGCGGCCGGCGTCGGCTGACAGCGTTGTCGAAAACGCCATCCGTTACATCCCGACCGCGACGCGCGTCAGCCCGTTGCGTTTCAGATGACGGAAACGCGCCAGCGCCCACAACGGGAAGAACTTGCGATAGCCGTGGTAGCGCAGATAGAACACGCGCGGGAAGCCGGTCGCCGTGAAGCGCGTTTCGTCCCACAGGCCGTGCTCGCGTTGTTCGCGCTGCAAATACTCGACGCCGCGCGCCACCGCCTCGTGATTCACCTCGCCGGCCGCCATCAGGCCCATCAGCGCCCACGCGGTTTGCGAAGCCGTGCTCGGCGCGCGCTCGTAGCCGTGATAGTCGAGCTTGTAGCTCTCGCCGCCCTCGCCCCAACCGCCGTCTTCGTTCTGGATCGACAGGAGCCACAGCGCAGCGCGCTTCATGCGCGGATCGTCGTGCGGCAGGCCAGCGGCGTTCAGCGAACACAGTGCGGTCCACGTGCCGTAGATGTAGTTCAGGCCCCAGCGGCCGTACCAGCTGCCGTCCGATTCCTGTTCCTTCAGCATGTAGTCGAACGCGCGCTGCGCCGGTTCGCTGCCCTGCGGAAATTCGCCGAGTTGCGCAAGCATCGACAGGCAGCGGCCGGACACGTCCGCGGTCGGCGGATCGAGCAAGGCGCCGTGGTCGGAGAACGGAATGTTGTTCAGGTAGTACTGCGTGTTTTCCGGTTCGAACGCGCCCCAGCCGCCGTCGCTGCTTTGCATGCCGACCACCCATTCGCGCGCCCGTGCAATGGCTTCGCGGTCTACGTCCGATTGCGTCAGTGCCGCCGAGCGTTGCATCGCCATCGCCACCACCGCCGTATCGTCGACGTCCGGATAGTGCGCGTTGTTGTACTGGAACGCCCAGCCGCCAGGACGCACATTCGGACGGCGCGAGATCCAGTCGCCGCGCACGTCGAGAATCTGCAGCGGACGCAACCAGGCGAGCCCGCGTTCAGCCGCCTGTTCGGCACGCGCTTCGCCGGTCTCGAGCAACGCATGCGCCACAAGCGAGGTGTCCCACACCGGCGACAGGCATGGCTGGCAATATGCTTCGTCATCCTTGATGACAAGCAGCTTTTCGATCGACTGACGGGCGATGGCGCGGTTCGGATGATCAGCCGGATAGCCGAGCACGTCGTACATCATCACCGAGTTGGCCATCGCCGGGAAAATCGCGCCGAGGCCGTCTTCGCCGTTCAGCCGTTCGTCGACGAAGCGCACCGCCTCGCGCACCGAACGCTCGCGCGTCGCCTTCGGGAACAAGCCGTCGACCATGCGCAGCATCACGTCCACGCCGCGGAAGAAACGGAACCAGCCGAGGTGCTGATGCGGCGCCCGGTCGCGCATGCCGGTATTCACCGGCGCGCCGCGGAACAGCTCGTCGATCCGCACACGGCGCGGATTGCGCGCCACCGGCCGCTTCGCGTTCAGCACCAGCAACGGCACGATCACGGTACGCGCCCAGTACGACACCTTCGACAGATGAAACGGGAACCACTGCGGCAACAGCATGATTTCCACGGGCATCATCGGCACGGCACGCCACGACACCACGCCGAACAGCGCGAGCAGAATCCGCGTGAACACGTTCACCGTCTCCGCGCCGCCGTTCGCCAGAATCGCTTCGCGCGCACGCACCATGTGGTCGGCGTCCGGCGAGTCGCCGATCATCTTCAGTGCGAAGTACGCCTTGACGCTCGCGCTGATGTCGAGCGCGCCGTCGGTGAAGAGCGGCCAGCCACCGTCCGCCAACTGGATGCGGCGCAGATAGCGGCCGATCTTCTGCTCCAGTTCCACGTTCGGCGTTTCGCCGAGATAGTGGACCAGCAGCACGTATTCGGCGGGAATCGTCGCGTCGGCTTCGAGTTCATAGACCCAGTGACCGTCCGCTTTCTGCGCGCCGAGGATGGCGTCGGTGGCGCGCGTGATCGCGGCGTCGAGCGACGTTGTGGACGCTTGCGGCGCTGCATCGGGTGCAGCGCTCGACTCCGCGTTTGGCACATTCAGCGCCGCTTCGGCGATTTCGGGCAGGACGGCGTCCAGCGGCTGGGCTTGAGATAAGTCGTTCATCGGCGTTCCATCGGTTGATTCAGCAGCGTGTCCGCGGCCTTCTGGCCGGAGCGGATCGCCCCTTCAATCGTCGCGGGCAGGCCGGTGGCCGTCCAGTCGCCCGCGAGCATCAAATTGTTCCAGCGAGTGCGCGTGCCAGGGCGCAGCATTTCCTGATCCGGCACGGCAGCAAACGTCGCGCGTTTTTCCACCACGACCTGCCAGGCGGGCATCGGCTCGGCCGGCACGTTGGCAGCCTGAGCCACTTCGGCCCAGATGGTTTTCGCCAGCGCTTCATGCGGCGTGTCGAGCAAGCGCTCAGCGGCGTTGACCGTGACCGACATGCGGCCCTCGAAGGCAAAAAGCCAATCGGCCGTCGCATTCAGCAGCCCCGTGATCGGCGCCATGCCGAACGGCGGCTCGACCGCGAAATGCACGTTGAGGGTCGCGGTGAAGCGATTCGGCGAGCGCAAGCGAGGTACGAGCGTCTGTGCGATGTCTGGCGGCACTGCGAGCACCACGGCCTGATTGACCTCGATCGCGATGCTTTCGTCCGCGAAATTCAGTGCTGAGACGCGGCCGGGGCCGGCGCCGGTGCCGGCAAACACGATGTCCGTCAGGCGCGACCCGAGCCGGATTGCCGCGCCGCCATGCTGCAACAGACGCAGCGCCGGGTCGACAAAGGCGCTGCCCAGACCGTTCTTTGCCACCAGCGGCCGGCACGCGAGGCCACCGGCGACCAACGTCTCCCTGAGCATCGCGGCCGTGAGCTCCGCCGACGCTTCACGCGGCTCGACATTGAGCATCGCGAGAAACAGCGGCCGCAGCAGACGGTCCCACAGCGGGCCATTGCAGCGCATGGTTTGCGCCACACTGCGCCCGGGTTTGGCGAACAGCAGCGGCACGACCGCCAGATAGTCACTCGGCCCGGTGTTCGGCACACGCGCGTTCGGGTCGAATATCCACCAGGGCAGGCGGCCCGGCGACATGCGCACGGTCCAGCGCGCCCGCGTCGCCATATCCATGAATGGATACTCAGGCTGAGCCGGGCCCACCAGTTCGTCGGCGGCGCCGATCGCGCGTACGTAGTTGAGCGTGGCGTAATTGCCCGACAACATCATGTGATTGCCGCTGTCGATGGTGGCGCCCAGCTTGGAGTCGTAATACGACCGGCAACGGCCACCCGCCTGCGACGCCGCTTCATGCAACACGACTTGTGCGCCGCGGCGCTGCAATTGCACCGCCGCGGCCAGGCCGGCGAGGCCGGCGCCGATCACATGGATGAGCTTTGGCATCAGCTCAGAAGAGCGCGTAACGCGCGACGATCCACAGCATGCGCAGTTTCGGCTTGCTGACCTTCGTACGCGGAATGTCGAAGCCGCGTTCGAGCGTGCGTTCGAGCAGCACGCGATAAACGCCCGACATGATGCGCGGTGCGCGTACGTGGCTGCGCGGCTCGCGGTCCATGATCGCGTCGGAGGCGGCGAAATGCTCCTTGGCGCGCTCGGCGAGCGTCGCGCAGACGCGCGGCAACGACGGATCGTCGGCGATCTGGGTCGGGCTCGTCACGGCAATACCTTCGCGCGCCAGCAATTCGTGCGGGAGGTAGCAGCGGTTGATGCCGGCGTCTTCGTCGATATCGCGCAGGATGTTGGTCAGTTGCAGTGCGCGCCCCAGATGGTGCGCCAGCAAACGGCCCGGCTCATCCTGCATCCCGAATATCCTCACCGATAGACGGCCCGCGGCACTCGCGACGCGGTCGCAGTACAGGTCGAGCGTGGCTTCGTCGGGCGCGCAGATGTCGGCGGCGGCATCCATCGCCATGCCGTCGATCATCGCGTAAAAATCTTCGCGTTGCAGATGAAACGTATGAATGTGCCGCGTCAGCGCGCGCAAGGACGCGCGCGGTGCGCCGGCGTAGCACGCGTCGATATCGGCACGCCAGCGCTCGAGCGCGGCGGCGCGTTCGGCGCGTGGCATGTCGCTGTCGGCGATATCGTCGACAGCGCGGCAGAAAGCGTAGACCTGATACATCGCGTCGCGCTGCGCGGCCGGCAGGATGCGCATTGCGAGATAGAACGAGCTGCCGGACGTAGCGGCAGCGGCGTCGATTTCTGTATCGTCCACGACAAGATTGGAAACAGCCAAGACGATCTCCGCTGGAGGCGCCCGCTGAAAGGCGTTCAAGAAATTTGGTGTTTACTGCAGGGCAAACGGTCCGCGCGCGCGGACACGCGCGAAACACCCGGCTGGGATGCCGGAAACGGCGAAAAGTATAACAACCTTTGTGAGATGCCGCAGTTTAGGGGTGAATAAGGGGCCGGATTGAGGGGAGTAGCGCTTCGCGAGAAACGCTCAGGTAAACGCCACCGAGCGGTTGCGCCCCTGCCGCTTGGCGCTATACAGCGCCGCGTCGGCCTCATTGATGAGCACGTCATACGCCGGCACGCCCAGCCGCGCCGCCGCGCCGCCGACGCTGGCCGTCACCGGCACGCTCGTGCCCTGCACGTCGACCGGCGTGTCGGCGATCGTGCAGCGAATTTTCTCCGCGACCCGCATGGCGTCTTCGAGCGGCGTACACGGCAACAGCAAGGCAAATTCCTCGCCACCGAAACGCCCGAAGGTATCCTGCGCCCGCACCACCTCGGCGACCCGCTGCGCCATCACGCGCAACACCGTATCGCCCACGCCATGGCCGAACTGGTCGTTGATTTTCTTGAAGTGATCGAGATCGAACAGCAGCACGGACATCTCGCCGCCGTAGCGCTGCCAGCGCGTGAATTCGTCGCGCAGGCGGGCTTCGAAGTAACGCCGGTTGGCGATGCCCGTCAGGCCGTCGCGGTCCGCGTATTCCTGCAGCTTGGCGACCGCCTCTTCACGCTCGCGCTGCACGATGCTGACATGCGTGACGTCCGAGATAGTGACGCACACGGCCACCACTTCGCGATCCCGCGTGAGCGGCATGAAGGTGCAGTCCTGCTGCATGAAATCGACGCCGCCGGTAATCGGCCGGTCGTGATCGAACTTGAAGAGGTACGGGCGCTGTTCCCACGAACTGAACGCGAAACTGCCGAGCTGAAACACGCTTTCGATCTTGCGCGACAGCCACACGCGCGGCAATTCCGGAAAGTGCGTGAAGAGCGATTTGCCGACCACCTGCTCCGGCGTCAAGCCGCTGTGGTCCTGCATGAAGCGATTCCACATCAATACGGTCATGTTGCGATCGAGCACGAAAATGCCGAAACCGACACGTTCGACCACCAGATCGCTCAACGACTCCGCGGACACATTCATAAGCTGGACAACAGCTCGTCGAGCGCCTCATTCATATGGCGGATCGACTCTTCGGCCATCAGCATCACGAGGTGCGCGCGGAAACTCTGGTCTTCGAGCGCGAAATTGACTTCCACCAGCAGCGCGACTTCCCATTGCAGCACGCCGGGCTGGAACACTTCGTCGAGCGTCATCGCCTCACCGAGCAGGCCCGGCGCGGAAAAGACCGGCGTGCGGCCGAGCTGGTCGAGAATGCACGAGACACACGCACCCGTCAGCACGTTCGCGACGTCGAACACGAATTCCTGCTGGCTTACCGCCTCATAGCTCGAGCGCGAATACGGGTCGCTCACCAGCGAACACAACTGGTCGATGCTGTCGCTGCGGCAGATCACCAGCGCTTCGCCCTTGATGTCGGAGCGAAAGCCCTGGCGCACCGCGCTCACCGTGTCCTCGATCCCGGTCATCTCGCGCAGCGCCTCAGCCGCCTCGCTCACCGCCACCACCTTCACGCGCGGCACCGACAATTCGATGAACGCATCGAGCAGGCTCGCGAGACGCGTCGCGGCCTGGCCCATCGCCAGATTGGCGACCTCTTGCAGCGCGTCGCGCCGGTCTTCGGTGAGGACTGGCTCAGACATACAACCCGTACTCCTTGAGGATGGGTAGTACCGCCTCGGGCGTCACGGGCTTGGCGATGAATGCGGCGGCGCCGAGCGCGCGCACGCGCGACTGGGCCATCGGCTGGACATCGGCGGAGACGACAATGACGAAGGTATTCAGATCCTCATGCTGCAATGCTTCCAGCACCTGATAGCCGGTCATGTCCGGCATTGTCAGGTCGAGGAACATCACCGACGCCTTGCCTTCCCGATACAGGCCGAGCGCTTCGCGCCCGTTCGTCGCGTAGGAGACGTCGACATCCCAGTCCGGCGGCAATGCCTTGGTGAGCACCTTGCGGGCAAGCAATGAATCGTCGGCGATCACAATGGGCAAAGGCATGGGCGGGTCGGTAAGCGGAATTAGCTCTTGCGCGTTAACGGCGGGTAGAGGTGATTTCTTTAGCGTGCGGTCTGTCGACCGGCGCTCAAACGGGCTGAAGCTTGCGAGAATGAAGCTTGCAAACGAGCGGGGTGCGCGCACAGCGAGGCGCTTGTGACGGAAGCCGTGGGCGCGCATGGATGCGCGCGGGCACGGTGGACGACGGCTATGACCGGCATGTTCGAGCCTACCCCGTAGATGAATCCGCGCGGCTCAACGGATCGGGCTGGTCCCTTGCCGCGCGGCTGTTTCCGCGAGCGCCTTCGGTCACGCGTTGTGCGCGTTGCCTGGCGGTCCTCGCGGCAGATGCATCCGAACATGGCGGACGCATTATTTGTGATGGCATCGATTCTCGAAGCAAATTGACGGAAAGGCAACTCGCCAATTTCGCTTTGATTAAAGAGATTTTCCCATTAAGTACTATTTTTGAAAATATTTCGGTAGATTTGGAAGGCTTTATTTTACATTTATACTTTTGTGTACGTTTGCGCTGCTCGATTTGTCACTGATTCAAACGGCCGACAAATCGGCGGCCGACCATTTGTCACAGTAACCAGTACGGCTGCTACATGTCTATGCTTTTCGTATGACGCCGACTCCCGGCCTTTTCGTCCAGAACGACCTTAGCGTTACCGACCATGACATCAGAACGGTTCGACCCGCCTGAAGCGAGCCGCCCACCCGCTAGCCACCAGGACGAGGCGCGGTTTCCGGCCGTACCGGAACAGAATTTCCACGTCCGGCGCATCACGCTGATCGCGCTTCTGGTCGCCGCCATCGTGCTGCCGTGCGTGTACGTCGCCGCGATGGCGTTCAGCGATCTGCGCGCGCGCATGGCCGACGCGACCAACGTGACGCTGCGCACCGTGCGCGTGGCGGAAGAACACGCGCTCAAAGTGTTCGACATGAACGAGACGCTCGACTCGCGCATTGTCGATCTGACGCAAGGTCTGGACGACACCGGCATCCGCGCTCAGGAAGGCGAGATTCACGAGAAGCTGCGCACCATGGGCGGCGGCTATCCCCAGGTGGCGGCCGTCTCGATCTTCGGCCGTGAAGGGGATCTGCTCGCCACCAGCCGTTTCTATCCTGCGCCGGAGTTGTCGATTGCCGACCGCGACGATTTCACCGGCATTCGCGACGGCAAGGGTCTCGAGCATGTCTCGAAGGTCATGACGGGACATGTTGTGGGCGAACAGGTATTCAACACGGGCGTGGAGCGGCTCGCCGCCGACGGCTCGTTTGCGGGAGTGGTCTCGGTCGCCCTGCGGCCCAGCTATTTCGATGCGTTCTACCGCGAATTGCTCGGCGGCAGCGACACCACGCCGATGATCATGAGCCTCGTGCGCACCGACGGCGCTATCCTCGCGCACTATCCGCGCCGCCCGCGCGAGCCGCAGGCCATGGCGCCGCATTCGCCACTGGCCGAAGCACTGGCGCAAGGGCGGCGAGCCGGCGTCGTACGCATGCATTCCGACATTGACGACGACAACGAGATCCTCGCGTTCCGGCGCATCGGCGCCTATCCGGTCTACGCGTTGTGCGGCTATCGCACCTCGGCGATCTGGGCCGCGTGGTATCGGCACCTGAGCGTACTGATTCTGTCGATGTTCACGCCATCCATCGTGCTGTGGTGCGTGATCTGGCTGTCGCTGCGGCGCCTCAGCGCCGAAGAGGAGGCGTGGGAGCGCTGGCAGGCGGAGGCCTCGATGCGCCGCTCGATCGAATCCGCGTATCGTCAATCGCGCAAGATGGAGGCGCTCGGCAATCTGGTCGGCAGCGTGGCGCACGATTTCAACAACCTGCTGATGATCGTCTCGGCCAATGTGCAGATCGCCCGGCGGCGCGGCGCGCCGGGGCTCGACCGCGAATTGTCGGCGATGGAGCGGGCGCTCAAGGGCGGCCAGTCGCTCACCCGGCAATTGCTCGGCGTCGCGCGCAAGCAGCCGTTGCGCAACGAGACGCTGGCGCTCGAGCGTTGGCTTCCGGCGTGCCGCGAACTGCTACGCGCATCGCTCGGCGCGAAGATTTCGCTGGTGATGGATATCGGCGTCGATATCTGGCCCATGCGGGTCGACGTCGCCGAGCTCGAACTGGCGCTGATCAACATCGCGGTGAACGCGCGCGACGCCATGCCCAACGGCGGCCGCTTCACGGTTCGAGCCGCCAATATCAACTTCCGCCGCCAGGACGGCTTTCCGCTGACCGGCGATTTCGTGCAACTGTCGCTTGAAGACACCGGTGGCGGCATGCCGCCTGAAGTGCTTGCGCGCGCCTTCGAACCGCTTTTCACCACGAAGCCGAAAGGCATGGGCACCGGTCTCGGCCTGCCGCAGGTTTTCGCCTTCTGCGAGCGCTCCGGCGGGCTTGCCGCGATTGACAGCGCAATCGGCGCAGGCACCTCGGTGCGCCTCTATCTGCCGCGCGCCACAGCCGCCCCCGAGGCCGAACCGCCGGTTGAAACGGGCGTCGAGGAAAGCGGCGCGCCGCAGGGCTTGCGCATCCTGCTGGTGGAGGACAACGACGAAGTCGCCGCCGGCACTGAGGCCCTGTTGCAGATGATGGGCCACCAGGTCACGTGTGTATTCAACGCCGATATCGCGCTTTGCCTGTTCGACGACGCCCACGCGAGGCAGGCGCGCACCGGCGAGCCGCTGCCGTTCGACCTGGTGCTGTCGGACATCCACATGCCCGGCACGATGAACGGCATCGACCTGGCCGAAGCCGTGCAGGCTTTCGACACCCGGCTGCCGGTCATTCTGGTCACCGGTTATGCGGAAGAACTCGACCGTGCACGGCATGTGAACGTACGGGTGCTGTCCAAACCCTTCGATATCGCGTTGCTGGAAGAGCTCCTGCAAGCAATTCAGCGCGAACTGGCGCAAACGGGCGCTGATCCGGCTGCGGCGGCCCATCCGGCCGACTAACGCCGGCCTTTTCGGCGTCGCCGCCAATTACCGGCGGTTGTAAAAGCGCGGCAGCGAAATGCCGCGTTTCTACGTGATCACATTGGCGCAAGCGGCCAGCAGCGGGCGCGCGGACACGCGGCGCCGCCCCGGCATGATCGTTGCGATCTTTTTTGGGGAAGGAGGCCGACGCGTTCTTGCGCCGTTCGATCCACCTGAAACCGTCGGGAGACAGCCATGCAACATACCGTGATTGGTTTATTCGACACCTATTCTCAAGCCGAAGCCGCGCGCGACACGCTTGTACAGACCGGTTTTGCACGCGAAACGATCGAGCTGCAGGCGAATCCGGAACCCTCCGTCGACTCCGCAACCGGCGAGGTCGCCGGTTCGGGCGTGCTCGCCAACATCGAGCGTTTTCTTTCGAGCCTTTTTGCGAGCGGCCCTCGCGCGCCGGAAACGGCTCGCTACGCGGAAGCGGTGCGCCGCGGGGCCGTGCTGGTCTGCGTGAACGCAGCCAGCGAATCGCATGCAGAACTCGCTCGCAATACCTTGATGAGGCTGGGCGCGACCGACATCGGCGAGCGCTCGCCCGATTGGGACACGCCGGCGGAATCGAGCCGCGATCATTCGATACTTGATGAACTCGGTATTGGCGCGGTGACGCCTGGCACGCCGCATACGTCGAGCGCGACGACGCCAGGCGTAGCGACACCGGCTTCGACGGCACAACCCGCGTCCCCGGCCGATCCTCTCTATCCGCCGCCGCTCATGGGCACCGACGCCGAGCCGTTCGTGCCGCCACCGCTGGCTGAGCGGCCGATGCGCGACCCCGTCAGCGAACCGGTCATCGACCCGCTGGTTGGCGATGCGGGGCGTACCGCGATTGCGGCCGGTTCGATGCCGGGTTCGGGCGCGATCCTGCAGCCGTCGGAAGTCGTCTCCGAAGCGGGGCAGCCAACCGCGGGCTTAGGCAGCCAGATGCCTAACGAGTATCTGGAATACGAAGAGGATTTCCGCACGCACTACGACGAGCAATACGCGGCCGAAAACGCGCGCTATGAAGATTACGTGCCCGCCTATCGCTACGGCGCGGAAATCGGTCAGGACGCGCGTTTTCGCGACCGGGCATGGGACGACGTCGAGCCGGAAGCCCGCCGCCATTGGGAAACCACCTCGCCCGACAGCACGTGGGAGCGCTTCAAGCTCGCCGTGCGCCATGGTTGGGAACGGGTGACGGGGCACCATCACGTCTAAACGGGGGGCGGTGGCGCCGGCGTGCCGTGAAGTTGCGGCGACGCCGGCGTTTTTCGGTCTTTTTCGGTCTGGATGGATGCGGGCAAAATCGCCTGGTTTGGCCCGAATCGGCCGTCAGGCAGCGGTCTGACGTTTGACCCACGCGACGTAGCGGTCGACGAAGCTCTGCAAGAACTTGCGGGTGCCGTCGTTCACGATCTCGCCTTTCTCGTTGATGGCCGCCGGGTCGTGCTTGATGAATACCTCAGGCTGGCCAAGCGTGGCGACATCGAGGTACGCCAGCACGTTGCGCAGATGCTGTTGCGCCAGCGCCGTACCGGTCGCGCCGAGCGAGGTGCCGAGCACCGCGCCGGGCTTGTTACCCCACGAATTGGTACCCCACGGCCGCGAACCCCAGTCGAGTGCGTTCTTCAGAACGCCCGGCATGGAGCGGTTGTACTCGGGCGTGACGAACAGCAGGCCGTCGGCAGCTTCGACTCGCTGCTTCAGGTGTTTGGCGACTTCGGGATAATCGGCGTCGTAGTCCTGGCTGTAGAGCGGCAGGGAGCCGATATCGATGAACTCGAAGGTGAAGTCCGCGGGCGCGAGTGAAATCACAGCTTGCGCCAATTGGCGGTTGAACGACTCGCGGCGCAGGCTGCCGACGACCACTGCGATGTGATGGGCCATAGTTCGCTTCCTCGAGGTTAGGCGCTTGACGCGCTAAAGGGTACGAACTGTCCATCATAGGTAATAAGCCGGGCGGTGCGGCGGCCGCGCGCTCAAAAAGCGCCGACTTCTGGCTACGCGTTCAAAACCTCGAAAGTTGCTACCGGTGGATAACCCTGTGGCAGCAAAAGTTATCCACAGATTCTCTGAATAACCTTGTGGATAACTGGTACTTTTGCCTTGTCAATCAAGCATGCTTTCGGCCTAGGACGATTTGAGGCAACTCAACGTTCTTCGCTGTCATTCCGGGACAGCAATGTCGCCATCCACGAGCTGCCAGCCGTACGTCTCGGCAAACACCTGAGCCGCATCCGCATTGTCAAAAAACGGCATGTCCGCGTGGCCCTGGAAGGGATAGATCACACGCTCGTCGCTCAGCCGGGTCACTTTTAGCGTCGGCACCGTCCCGCTTGAGGTTCGACGCGATGACACGGCGACCTGATAGTTCGCGCGGCCCGTCAACGGCGTGGAATTCGCGCCCTGCGAGCGCCTGGAAATATGGCTTGCCATCGGTGCGCGCATCAGAGTCCGGCGATCGACTCGCCGGCAACCATGCCGTCGATCACCCGCTCCGCGTAACTCGCTGATGCAATACGTGCGTCGCCGGCCGCGCCGAACGGAGAACGGCTCGGCACGCGAAATACACGGCTGCTGGTCAAGGAATCGTCAGTGCCGCGCCGGCAGATTCGCACTGCGGCGTCGAAGCCCGAATCGTAGTGGCGGACGCCATCGGCGGAACGCGGCTGGTGCGGATAAACCAGTGGATAAATCTCAAGGCCTCGGTAGCTTCTGATCGTATTGTTCATGGTAGTCGTCTCCGGTAAAGGATCTCGCTTGAAACGTGTGCGCTGTGTGTTGGGCCTGACGCCGGGCGAGTCGCGGCGTTTCAGCGAACAAGGTGTTGGTCGGCGACGATGCGCGTCAGGAGCGGTGCTTGTGAGGCCACGCCGACAACACCGTCAAGCGAAGTAGAAGGAAAGGACCCCGTTCGATTCAGGGCGCTGTGATGAGAGGCTGATGCCTGAGGGACTGCGCAGGAGAACTGCAAGCTGTTGGCTCACTGTAACACGTTAGAAGAGTGAGCATTAGGCGCATTTGCGCGCCGGGCGCGGGTGTTGCTTCGGAGTGCCGGGTATTGCGTACCGCTTTCTGTTTCTCGACGCTCGTACACGAGTGAAATGGATTCGCAGCCCTGTTCTGCGGATGCTTCGCACGTGCGTCAAACGTGCGGGATTAAATGCAAAAAGGGCGCCTTTATCGGCGCCCTTTCTTGATTTCGAAAACCTGTCTCGTCAACAAACTTGTGCCGGACCGATGTCCGACCGTGTCCGCCAGACGATTAGTTGCCGAAGAACACGTTGCAGTACGATGCCGGGCCGCTGCATTGGCTCGGTGCAGCAGCTTGAGCTGCGCCCGACGCGGCAGCAAACAGGGCGACGGAAGCGATCAGGGCGGTAAGAATGCGTTTCATGGTGCTACTCCTCTTCGGCGATTGGTTCGCGATCTGTGGCGATCGATGGAGTGGAGAATAGCGATTCAGTGTCCGCCTACAAATACCGAAGACAAGAAGATGTTTTTTCAAATATTGAAATAATCCGGCGGCGTGTTTGCTGCGGGCTTGAGACGCGCGCCACTGCAGGCCTCGCCCATGCGCTTGAAGTTACGGTTGCACTGCCGCAGCCTTGATTTCATTTTTCGCAATAATGTTTTTTACTGTCATAAAGCCCGTTGCGGCACGACTAAGGGCATCAGGTCATCGCTTGCAGGCGGGCATATGTTCAATACCAATTCGCTTGCGCTGGAACGTGCGGGAGAATGGCGCACCCGTCCGGGAACTGCGCAAGGAGACCCACCCGCCTATGAACCACAACGATCCAGAAGAAAACATGCGGCAACCTCGAGCGCGGCGATGGAGCCTGCCATGGCGCAAGTAAGCGGGCCGGCGCTCGATGATCCCGTTTATCTAACGCAACTGCGGCGCGACCTGTTGCGCTTCGCCCGTTTGCAACTGCGCGATGCCGCTGCCGCCGAAGACGCCGTCCAGGAGGCCCTTGCCGCCGCCTGGACACAAGCCGACCGGTTTGCCGCGCAATCGGAGCACAAGACGTGGGTGTTCGGCATCCTGCGGCACAAGCTTGTCGACACCTTGCGCGCCCGGCAGCGCACGGTGAATCTGTCGGCGCTCGAATCCGAAATTGACGGCGAGGCGCTGCTCGATCGCGAGCTCTTCAAGGACAACGGCCACTGGTCACGCGAGAGCAAACCGCAACCATGGCCGACACCGGAAAGCGCGCTGCGCCAGCAGCAATTCTGGACCTTGTTCGAGATGTGTCTGGAACACCTGCC
Source organism: Paraburkholderia sediminicola (assembly GCF_902859805.1). Classification (GTDB taxonomy): domain Bacteria; phylum Pseudomonadota; class Gammaproteobacteria; order Burkholderiales; family Burkholderiaceae; genus Paraburkholderia; species Paraburkholderia sediminicola. The sequence continues at coordinate 1,485,690 of NZ_CADIKC010000001.1, forward strand.
TGAGCACATCGGCCGCGTGTTCATGATGCGCGAATTCCTTGATCTCGAAACCGAAGCAATCTGCGCTGAACTGCAGATGACCGCCAATCACTGCAGCGTGCTGATCTACCGCGCGCGGCTGCGCTTGCGCACTTGCCTGAGCGAAAAGGGCCTATCCAGAGAGGATGCGAATGGGGAAGTGTAAGCACATCACGCGGCTGTTGTCGGACGCGCTCGACCGCCGTTTAACGACCGGCGAATGGGTCGCCATCCGGCTGCATCTGCCGACTTGCAGCGGCTGCCGCAATTACCGCAAACAGATCCGTCTGCTGCGCGTGGCGGCGCGCACGGCGAGCGGGATTGCGACGCCGGGCACGGGCGGTAGTGAGGATTGAGGTGGCGCTGGTTAGCGCTCGCCGGGCGGCGTGTTCCGGTAACGCTCGAAGAAGCTTACGTGTGACGCTTCGTCGATGGATACGGGGTGCGCTTCGGCACCGGCCGGATGTTTGGCCAGCTGCGCGCGTGTGCGGATCGGCCGATGCTGGAAATTGCCGCCACAGTTCGGACACACGTTACGCAGCGTACTGAGCGCACACACTTCGCAGAAGGTGCATTCGTACGTGCAGATCATCGCGTCGGGCGCGTTCGGCGGCAGTGATTTGCAGCATCCTTCGCAGGACGGTCTCAGTTCAAGCATGGAGGCTCCGGGTCGGCAGGGAAACGACGCGCGAGACTGCGCGTCGTTTGTGTCGAAGCAGTGTAAGCGGACCGGGCCATACGGAATTGACAGCCAGGCGTCAATTCCTGCCACCGTTTGCGATCCCCAGGCCAGGCTCAGGTCAACACGGTCCACAACGCGAACGTCAAAACGAGGCCGACGACGGATACGATCGTCTGCAGCACAGACCAGACCATCACCGTCTGCTTCAATTGCAGCGCGAAGTACTCGCGCACCATCCAGAAGCCCGCATCGTTCACATGGCAGAAGAACACGGAACCAGCGCCGATCGCGAGCGCCATCAGCGAATTGTGCGTGGCGCTGAGGCCCGCGACGACCGGCGCGACGATACCGGCGGTCGTGGTGGTCGCAACCGTCGCGGAGCCGGTGGCCTGCCGCAGCGCGACGGCGATCAGCCACGCCAGCAGAATCAGCGGCATGTGCGCGCCGACCGCGATCTTGCCGATCGTCGTGCTGATGCCGGCCACCACGAGCGCCTGCTTGAGTCCGCCGCCTGCGCCGATGGTCAGCAGCAACGCGGCGATCGGCGGCAAGCTCTTGCGCAGAATGCCGCCGACCCGGTCGCGTGCCATACCGCGCGACCAGCCCAGCGCCACCACCGCGAATAGCACGGTGAGGCCGAGCGCGACCAACGGCTCACCGAGAAAATTGAGCGCGTCGAACAGGAAAGTCTCGGGTTGGAGCAGAAGCCTGGCAACCGTGCGACCGAGCATCAGCACGACCGGCAACAGGATCGTGATGAGCGAGATCGCGAAACTCGGCGGCTCGCCGGTGCTCTGTTCCGCGGTGAAGAGCTTGCCCATTTCTTCCGGCTCGACCACGTGCATCCGCTTCGACAACCAGATACCGTAGACCGGCCCCGCCAGAATGACCGCCGGAATCGCAACGATCAGACCGAGACCGAGCGTCAGGCCGAGATCGGCATGCAGCGCGCTCACGGCAATCAGCGGACCCGGATGCGGTGGCAACAGCGCGTGCAGCGTGGTCATACCGGCGAGCGCGGGAATCGCAATCCGCAGAATCGGCTGCTGCGAACGGCGCGCCATCACGAAGATGATCGGCACCATCATCACCAGGCCCACTTCAAAGAAGAGCGGCAGGCCGACGATGATTGCCACCAGCGCCATCATCCACGGCAGCGTGCGCGGCGTGGAATGTTTGAGGATGGTTGAGACGAGCCGGTCGGCGGCGCCCGATTCGGCCATTAGCGCACCGAGCATGGCCCCGAGCGCGATGATGATGCCGACATCGCCGAGCAACGCACCCGCGCCTTTGCTGAATGCGCTGGCTACGGCCTCCAGCGGTAGACCGGCCGAAAAGCCCGCCGCGAACGTGCCGACCAGAATCGACAGAAACGGCGCGAGCTTCAGCACGCTGATGAAAACGATGATCAGTGCGAGCCCGAGCACGCACGACAAAATCAGTTGAGTGTCGTGGGATGACCACGGCGCGAGTGTTGTCGTCAGATGCACGATGTCCCTTTTTCCGATTGACGCAGCCGCGACCGCGCGCGGATGACGGATTGTAGCGGGGCAAGGTGACTTGACGCAGTCAGACACGCAGAGCGGAATCTCCAGGGTGTCCCGCCCCCGCCGACGTGATTTGCTTATGCGAATTTATCGGTTCGTCCAGGCTTGCAGACGAATTATCGTCGAAGCTAATCGGTCCGTTTCGCGTCCGTTTTTTTAACGAGCACTTTTATGTCCCGTCATCCTTTGCTCACGCGCCGTGCGTTTATCGCCGGCGTGGGCGCCTCGCTGGCCGCCGCGGCCTTGCCCGTTGTCTCCACGTCAGTCTTCGCCGCAGATTCACATGCGAAAGAATTTCGCATCGGTTATCAGAAAGCGGCCAATACGCTCGTGTTGCTGAAGGCGCACGGCACGCTCGAAAAGCAGCTCGCCCCGCTTGGCATCACGGTCAAATGGACTGAGTTTCCCGCCGGCCCGCAGCTGCTCGAAGGATTGAATGTCGGCGCGATCGACTTCGGTTACGTTGGCGAGGCGCCGCCGGTGTTCGCGCAGGCGGCCGGCGCGAACTTCGTCTATACGGCATATGAAATTCCGACGCCGCATGCCGAAGGGATTCTCGTCCATCAGGACGCACCGATCAAAACGGTCGCCGATCTGAAGGGCAAAAAGATCGCTTTCAATAAAGGTTCGGACGTTCACTGGTTTCTGGTCGCCGCATTGCAGAAGAGCGGCGTGAAGTACAGCGACATTCAACCCGTTTTTCTGGCGCCCGCCGATGCGCGCGCGGCCTTCGAACGCGGTGCGATCGACGCATGGGCGATCTGGGACCCGTTCCTCGAGGCAGCAAAACGCCAGTCGAATGCCCGCTTGCTCGCCGACGCCGAAGGTATCGTGAGTCACCATCAGTTCTTCCTGAGCGCGCGGCCGTTTGCGGAGAAAAACGGCGAAGTGATCGCGATCGTGATGGATGCAGTGAGTAAAGAGGGCGAGTGGATACGCGGGCACTACAGCGAAGCAGCCGCTCAGCTCGCGCCGATTCAGGGCCTTGACGCCGGCGTGATCGAAGCAGGTTTGCGGCACTACGCGCACGTCTACAAACCGATCGACGCGACCGTGCTTGCAGAGCAGCAACGTATTGCCGACACATTCAGCGATCTGCGCATCATCCCGACAAAGATCGTGACGAAGGACGCGGCATTGCCTGCCAAGGCTTAGGTCACCTGCGCTCAGGTCACATAGACCGCGATGCTTCTACACCTGGGCGAATAGCGCTTCGACATTTTCCGGCGGGCGGCCAATCATGGCTCGCCCGTTTCGCACGACGATCGGTCGTTGCAGAAGGATGGGGTGCTTTGCCAATGCTTCGTATAACTGAGCGTCGCTCAGTGTGGTGTCGGAGAGATTGAGTGCTTTGTATTCGGCCTCGGTGTCGCGGATCATCTCGCGGACGGTGCAGCCTAGCTGTGTGTTGATTTGCTTCAACTGCGTGATCGTGAGCGGCTGCTTCAGGTATTCGATGATTTCCGTTGGTTCGTTGCCGCTGTTGTAGGTGGTGGCGATCAGGTCGCAGGTAGCTCGCGATTTTGAACAGCGAGGGTTGTGGTAGATGGTGATCATGGTTGATTGGGTGAGCGTTGCTTGTGGTGGGGTGCAGGGAGTTTTTCGTGGGGATTTTAGCGGGTGCGGGGAGTTGGGTGGATATCAGTGCAGGCGGATGGGGGCGGTCGAGTTTCGTTGGGGTGGGAAGGGGCGCTGCCTGTTGGTGATGGTGTCGTTCGGTTTATGCGCATAAAGCGGCTGCCGGAAGTTGTCGAGTTTTCGTCACGTGCTGTGGGATGGCTTGGGCCGTTCGCCTGAAGGCTTCAACTCATGCTGGTTGATCTCCTCCTTTCTATACATGGGCGCGAAGCTTCAAACGGCCACCACGCCAGTCCCAGTCCCAGTCCCAGTCCCAGTCCCAGTCCCAGTCCCAGTCCCAGTCCCAGTCCCAGTCCCAGTCCCAGTCCCAGTCCCAGCTCCGTGCCGTGCCGTGCCGTGCCGTGCCGTGCCGTGCCGTGCCGTGCCGTGCCGTGCCGTGCCGTGCCGTGCCGTGCCGTGCCGTGCCGTGCCGTGCCGTGCCGTGCCGTGCCGCAGGATCATGCATCGATCCCTGCGGTCACCCCCACAGCAACGGCGGCTCCATGCTTGACTCACGCCCGCAAAGTTTATGCGCATAAAGGTGCCTACGCGTGACGGCTCGCGGGACACGACTTGACCTGTATAAACCTCAATGCCGCCAACGGCAGCGCCATGCAAAAAGCGATGCGGCAACAGCGCCCCCTCGGCGAAGAGGACAGTGCCGGATCCGAGACAGCTGATGCACCACGCCCCATACCCGAGGAGGGCGTAGCTTCACATCGCACCGAATCCTTTAGCCGAGTCCTCTTCGATACCTCGCAGCAGCTGAAATCTCTCAGGCGCCGTAAACCTATCGCCATTGATACGCGCATCACACCCATTGCGCTTTAGCTCAGCCACGCCACACCCTTTATGCGCATAAACCTATCCCGTTCGGCTAATTCTTCTCGCGTTTACACAAAAACGATTGAAATGCGAATTCATCCAGGTAAAATCCTTTTGCGTCTAAAAAGAGGAGGTGAAGATTGGCAGCAGAAATCATCGCGGTAACTCAGCAGAAGGGTGGGGTCGGGAAGAGCACAATCGCGATGCACCTCGGGGCTGCGTTCCATGAAAAAGGGAAACGCGTCCTCGTCGTAGACGCAGATGGTCAAAACACCCTGGTCCATTGGGCCAGCGCATCATCAGACGGCGAAACTGGCATTCCTTTCCCGGTCGTCAACCTCTCCGAAGCCGGCAGCCAGATCCATCGCGAGATCAAGAAATTCGTGGCTGACTACGACATCATCGTCGTCGACTGCCCACCCTCCATCACCGAGAAAGTGTCCGGCGTCGTGCTGCTCGCGGCGAGCGTCGCGATCATGCCGACGTCGTCGTCGCCCGCCGACTATTGGTCGAGTGTCGGACTGGTGAAACTCGTGCAGCAGGCTCAGGTCATGAACGAGGATCTGCGCGCCGTCTTCCTGCTGAATAAGACCGAAGAGAAACGGATGCTGACGCGCGAACTGAAGCGTGCGTTGGAAGAGCTCGGTTTCCCACTGCTCAAGACCCAGATCCCGACGCGCGAAGCCTATAAGCAGGCAATGGCGTTAGGGCAGACAGTGCTTCAGATGAACGATCGTGGCGCCAAGCTCGCCGCCATCGAAGTACGGGCGTGCGCCAACGAGATCGCAGCCCTGCTCCCCTGAATTTATGCGCATAAAGGACCCTGAATGAAACCCTCCCAATTCGCCAAAGGCTTTCAAGCACGTCCTGATACGACTAGCAGCGAAAAGCGAACCGCTCTCGACCGCCTGAACGCGATCGACGGTTTGGTCAAGAATGGCGCCCCGACTGGCGACGTACCGAACCGCGTCATCCAGCCGGTCCTGTCGCAGGACGTTGCCGAACTCGAAGATGCGGATATCGCCAATGAGTCGGCGGCCTACCGTGCCTGGCGGATCGAACACGCTTACCGGCCTGGCCAGGTCATCGAGCTCGCGCTCAAGACGATCAAACCGAGCCCGTTCAACCCGCGCCATTTCTATCTGAAGGCGTCGATTGCCGAGCTTGCTGTCAATCTGGCGAAGCAGGGCCAGCAGCAGGCAATTCACGTCATTCCCGATTACGACAACCCCGGTACCTACTTCGTCAGCGACGGCGGCCGGCGCGTGCGGGCGCTTAAAGAAGCGAACAAGGAATCGGTGAAGGCGATCGTCATCGATCTGCCGATCGGCATCCAGAGCTATAAGCTTGGCTACGACCTCAACGTCCAGCGCGATTCGCAGACCGTGTTCGACAACGCCGTCGTCTGGAAACGCTTTCTCGACGATCGGCATTTCCAGAGCCAGAAGGAGCTTGCCGAACACCTCGGACTAGACGAGTCGACCGTCGCGGTCGCCCTGTCGATTGCTAAGCTACCCGAGGTGGTGATGCACGAGATGGTCGCAAGGCCTGACCGTTTTGGTTCGAACATGGCGTATCAGGTGGGCCGCTATCACACTGCCCGCGGCGCCGACGCTACGCTGCGCCTGATCAACAAAATCCTCTCGGACGACCTGAGCACGCGACAGGTTGCGGACATCGTCAAAGGCCGAGCAAGTGCGCAGGAAAGTACCAAGCCGGCGGGTCGGCAGCGCTATGCGCAGCGTCTGGAAATCAAGCTCGGCGGCGTCTCGGTCGGCGATCTGAAATCGTATGGGGACGACCGAATCGAACTGCGCCTGAAGGGCCTCACCCGTGAAAAGCGTGACGACATCCTTCGTCAGATTGAAAAGATGCTGAAGTAACCAAGGGAAAGCATCAGCAGGAAAAGAAACGGCGGCACACGAAAGTGGCCGCCGTTTTTCTTGATGCGATCTTGACGATTACGCCGCGCGCGATTGGCTCAGCGTGAAGGCGAGCAGGTCGCCATCGGTGGGTTCGCCCCAGGTTTTGCGAGCCAGCCAATCGAAGAACGCCGTTTCGACGATCTTCGAATCCAGCCCACGACGGCGCCAGTCATCCCGCATGTGTGTACCGAGATCCGGTAACACGTCGTCCTCAAACGACTTCCGCGCGATCTCCCGTTCGGACTCACCTTGCTCGTCGTATAGCTCGCGCGCTTCCTTGCGGCGAACCGCCGAGTACTCGCCAAGCAGACGCGCTTTCAGGTCGTCCGCCGGCGCAGCCACCGCGGCTTTACCGCCGCTACCGGACGCCAGCGCCTCGACCGGCGGCGCATAGCCCTTCTTCAACGCGTCCTTGAACAGAGCCGGAGCGCTGCGCACAGCGGGCAGAGACGTGCTGCGCATGCGTTGCTCGGTCATCTGCAGCGCCGCGCGAATTCGGTTTTCTTCGCTATCGGCGTACAGTGTTTGCGCTTCTTTCAGCGGAATGCCGATCTTCACCATCCGGTCGACCAGCGTGCTGTCGAACACATTCGGGTGTTCGTCGAGCGCCAGCATGGGCTGCTTACGCTCGGTCACGCGGAACTGGATCTCGGCAACCCGCCGCCCTTCGCGGTGTTCGATCAACTCGACGAAGATGTTGGTGACCGCATTGACTTCGGCGATGGCCGGGCGCAGGTAATCGCGCTTGAAGTACTTGTACTCGCGCTTCGCCTCGTCACCCGCTTCGGTGTCTGGCGTGCCGGAAAGAATAGGGCGCCACCATTCCCATGTTTCGCGCATCGTCAGATGGCTCGGGTTGGTCAGGTAGCGAACGCAAATCTCGTAAAGTGCGAGGCCCGCGCTACTGCGCAGCTGGCTCTGGAACTGCAGGCTCAACCGCGCATACTGAACCGGATCGAGCAGCTTCTTTTTGATCTTCGGCGCAAACGAGAACTCCACCCACACGCGGCGAGTGGTGGGATCTTCGAGAATTTCCGCGTCGGCAATCAGCGTGGAAATACCCCATTTCCGGCCCGGCTTCTGGCTGGACGTGCCGGTACTCCATTCCACCTGCACCGACACCATGCGCCGCAGGTGCTCCTTCACGAGCGCCGTGTCGTTCGAATCGAATGCGGAATTGGCGACGATGTCGGACAGCAAGGCCCGATAGGTATCACCGGACTCGTCAGCTTGCTGAGCGACGGCAAGGAGAACGTTGAACAGCTTGCGGGTGAGGAGCGTGATCTTGCCGCTCTTGGGCTGGATGGCGATCGCCTCAACGGCCTTGCGTAATTCGGCCGAGCTCGGGCTGACTACATCTGTCTTCTTCGCGCGCTTCGTGGCCATGCGTCTGGTCGAGGAGGGATTTGGCGAGAGCATACCGGCTGTGGTGATACGCGTCTATAGCACGGGTCTCACCGTTCCCGGTGAAGTGAGTTTACGAGGCACGACTCACCTCGAGCAACTCCCGAAAACCCTCACCTCACCCGTTTCGCGCCAGGTTCAGGGCATCCTTACAGGTCGCGGCCTCCAGAAAATTGACCGATTTCTGACCTGCCGCGAACGGGAGCCATTCGATCCCGAATCGTCTCACCTCAAAAAATTTTCGTGAATTTTGGCTGCACGCGCGTTGCGAGCGAGGCGCACTCGTACTCAATCGGTGGCTCGGATGCATTTCTGCCGATTTCAGCGGATAGGGGAGGGGAGAACGTCACCAAGCGCGCCGAGCCTCCTTCCTAAGCAGGGCGCCACGCCCAAGCTCGCCGGCACGCACACGCGTCGATTGAGGCCATGTGGCCTTCGGCGCGCAGACGCGCACGGCAATCGCAGCGTGCCCAATTGAGCAAATGGCTGCCAAACCTCGCAGCAAGACACCTCATTCATGCGTGAGTGAGATCTGAGTCGCGAGAATCTCCCCCGAAAAAGCTCACCTTAACGCTAGCTGAGCGCTTGGAACGACGCGGCCTCCAGACCTGGGGCGCTGAAAAAACACCGATAAATAGTCCCGAAAAGCCTCACCTATGAACCCGAAACAGGCCCACGCAGTGCATGAAAAAGGCCCCCCGAAAAACCTCACCTTTGCGCAGCGCACAAAAATTATCCAATGATTTCATTGACTTATCGGTCCGCTATTCACCGAGTCATGGGCACATACTCCCGTATATCCTCACCTTTGACAGCTTTTCAGTGAAATTCGGCGTTTCCGGCCGCAAGCCGAAAGGCCCCGAAAAACCTCACCTTAAGATTTTCGTAGCCACAAAATCGGAATGAATCTGACAGCGTCAGTAGGGCTTTTCCGGCCCGTTGTGGCCATTTCGGTCCTGCATTTCCTCACCTTAGCGAACACAGACGTCTCAAAAGGCTCCCGAAAAACCTCACCTCAGGCCCAAAACAGCCTTTTTGACGAGTCGGCTATCGCCTCGATCCAGGTCTCCCGAATTCGCTCACCTTTCCGCAACCGTGATCGACCGACCCTGTCGACACATCGAAGCGAATTTGAGCCGAAATCAGCTTCAGCTCCCGCAAACACTCACCTCAAGCCCCTAAATGCACAAAATTGAGGCAAAAATGACGCCTCGGCCCCGGAAAGTCTCACCTTCGGTTCGCGTTTTCTCCTGTCTTGACTCACCAATGGGGTTTACGAGGCCCAAATAAGGCCAAAATCTGTGGTCCGCGACGGTCCCGAAAGCGCTCACCTTAAGGTCCATCGAGCTACGCACCTACTTTTGAGCGCCGCCGGGCGATCCCGGACTCTCAGGTCCCGCAAAATCTCACCTTTAGCGAAACCGCACTTTTGGACCAGCTCCTGAACCCGCTCACGTTCTGTCCCGGACCCGCTCACCGAGGCCCCCGAACCTCATCACTCAACACTCCCGCAAGACCTCACCACCCCTCCCGTAAAGCTTCACCTTGTCGGGCTGGAACGCCTGCCTGGTAAGGGTTTGCCATGGCGTTAACGTTTTTAACATGGGTTCAAAGGTGTTTACTTTTATTACTCTCTAGACTTTCCCCGCGCGTCCTTCGGACAAGACCGCTCCACCCCCACCGCTCGCATTACGCCTTCGTGAAACAGTGAGCGATCAGAAAGAAACTGCTGAAATCTCTTTATTTACAACAGCTTATTGGCTAGTCTTCGTTTTGTTTCACGGAAAAATGCAGCTTGCTCCGATCCTGTGAGCTACCAGCAACGTCAAAACGCGCCAATTGGCTAAATAACACTCGTCCCCAACAAATACGTAGCAAACAATACGTAAATTGTTATGATTCATCCAATTCGAGCGACATCGAGGTATACATGAATCTGGACCAGGAACGGCAAGCCATCCGTGACGAGCTTGAATCGTTGAGGGCGAGCGGAGCCCGGCGGCAAGAACTGTCACTGCATGCTTGCAAGCGACTTTTCTTCGATTTGGGCATTCGCCCGTCCATGGCAGCCGTTCGCGATCTCACTCAAACAGGCAGCGCGAGCGATATCCCTAAGGACATCGACCATTTCTGGGAACGCATCCGAACGGTATCGCGCGTCAAAGTCGGCGCTGGCGCTATCCCCAAAGCACTGGAAGACCGCGCTGGCGAATTATTGGGCGCTCTTTTCGAAGAAGCCGTCGTCCACGCCCGCTCCACCCTCGACAGCGAACGCGAGGAAATTCGAGCCCAAGTCACTCTCTCCGACCAACGCGCACGAGAAGCGGAAATTCGCCGCGATGCGTCAGAAGAAGCGATCAAGCGCAGCGAACTTAGAGCTGAAGCCGCCTGGGACCGTGTTCGCGCACTCGAGACCGAGCTATCCAGCGCCGCCACACATGGGACCGCTCACCAGGAAGGTTTGCAGTCCACGGTGCGTCGACTCGACGGCGAAAACGAAACGTTGCGGCAACGCCTCGATACCGAACAGGCAACTAACGCGGCGCTCCGCGACCGCATCGATGCGCTGCATGTCGAATTGCGGCAAAGCACCGAGCACTATGCGCAGCAGATCAAGGACGCCGTCGCCGAAGCCGAGCGCCGTGTGAAACCCATGCTGGTCGAACTCGATTCCTTGCGCAGCATGGCGGCCACCTACCAATCGGGAGTGCGTGACGCCAGTCGAAAGGAATTCGAGTTTATTCAGCAACTCGCTGCGGCGAAGGCGCGCGGCGACCGGCTCGACGCGCAACTGCGCGAGCAGTCTCACGAAGTGGATGTTTTGACGAAAGAAGTTGCGGCGCTGCGCGGCCAACAGGACATCGATCCCGCCGTCGCGATCCTGTTGTGCTCGCTGGTCGAAGCCGGCAGGCTCACGACCGACGAGTTGGCGGCGATCGGTACCGCGGCGGACGGCCATGTCACGCTGCCGCTGCGCTGTCCAAAATGTGAGGAAGGTGAGCCTGAGTTGTCGCAAGTGGATCACCGCTTCGAACTGCAGTGTCCGGAATGCGATCACTCGTCGGGACCCGGCGAATCAAGGCTGGAGGCGGTTAGCCGGTTTTTATCGAGTGGGTCGATTGCAGCGTCGGCATGACCCTCGACGCACACGTAATAACGGACAAATCGCCAAAGGTGAGGAAATTCGGGACCCGTAGGGTGAGTGCTTTCAGGATCATTCCACTCACCCTTTTCTCGTCAAACGCCCGTCGCGCCTAGGCGTGGGCAATGGTGGAGCGGCTGGATCCGGTTCATCGACGGTTGGCGAATCCTGCTGATCCATCCATCTTTGCCATGCCCGATACAAACGGTTGGCAGACACGGCCTGGACAAATCCCAGCCATTGCCCGACCTGTTCCGCTTCAACTCCACTCTCGAACAGATCTGCCGCGAAGGTGTTGCGCAAAGTCTGCGGACTGGCGCGCGACGCTCGCGACGCGGCAATGCCTGCGGCGTCGATCAATGCATCGACGCCGCGCAGCATGGTCGCCTTGTGCATTGGGCGTCCGGAAGGCGAAGCGGGAAAGACCAGATTGCCGGCCAGTTCGGAAAGGCGCCGTTCCGCAAGCCATGCGTCGAGAACGGCCGCCGCGAAGGGCGCGAGCCGGGTGCGGCGCGTCAGCATCGGATTCGCGGACTCGATCGTGACCCACGGTGAGCCAACATTCACGCAACTAACCGTAAGTGCCGCCGCCTCCCCGGTCTTGACGCCACCGCCAAGAAACACAGCAATCAATGCACGGTCACGTCGCTCTCTCCAGCGCTGCGCGACGGACAAAACCGGCAAGGGCGAAAACAGATGTGCAATGAGCGCGGCGCGCTCTGCATGATTGAGAAACCCGGTCGGGTCATTATCGCGCGCATTCCGCCATGCTGCTTCGCCATCCTGAGCAATGAAGCGCGCAGGATTAGTCGACGCGGATTCGATTTCGCGCACATGATCCAGCACTCGTTCAATGAGCCGCAAATACCTGATGCGTTGCGGTTTTCGAATCTCGAGGCCGCCCACGAATTCGGCGATGGTTTGCGTATCGACGGTGACCAGGCTTTTTTGACGAACCGCAAGCCAGTCGAGGAAAAGCCCCCACTGTGCTTGATAGACTTCAGCAGAAGAACGCCTGAAATGTTGCTTGGCAAGCCACGCGTCGAACGCGATTTGCGGATCGCGTCGCCAGTCTTCCCGTTCCTGATCGAAGAGATCGGTTGACGGCGCAGGGCGTGGGACCGGGTCGGACAGATTAGGAGGTGACATACGCTATCTTTCCGTTAGTTGCGCATATTGTAGGTGGCAACCGATGAAAATACAGCGCCTGAGTCAATCGCCCCACGCCCGTGCGTGCTTTAGCGGCGCGTCTTTAGAAGTGGGTTGTGCGGCGCGGCGTGCCGCCTCTTCATAGGCCGAGACGGCAAAGGCAAACACGGCCGGCAATGCGGTGGATGTGCCGAAGTCCACCGCTTCGTCCGTTTCCGGATAGGGCAACTCGGACGGCCGTTGGAACAGGCCGAGCATGATCGCGTCGTGCCGGCTGGCAAACCCGAGGTCTGCCAACGCCTCAGCTTCGATTGCATGAAGCAGGCGCCACGAGAGCGGCACCTGCTGGACGATGTAGCGCGCGGCGATGTTGCGCACGATGTGTTCAAGATCGCGCGCCGCGGTTTGATAGCGCAGCGCGGCCAGAGCATGCTCGGCTTGTTCGGTGGTCAGGTCGTTCATTATCGGCTCCAGTCGACACCCTGTACTGTACAAATATACAGTGTCTCGCGCAACCTTGGCCGAGCGGACAATTCAGTCCAATTCAGACATCACCCTGCAGCGGTGCGCCTGCCCCTCAGCCGTGAATCACCACCAGCAGCGCTTTCGCCTCTCCCTTTCCGGCGTTGCGGATCGCGTGTGGCTCGTCGGCAACATAGCGCGCGGTGTCCGCCGCCTTGAGCCGCTTCGTCGCGCCCGCCGCCTCGATCTCGATCGATCCCTGCAGTACCGTCAAATGCTCACGCGTGCCGGGTTCGTGTGCGTTCGACACCAGCGCCCCGCCCGGCTGCAGCGTCAGCTCGTACCACTCGAACTTGCCGGCCAATTCGATCGGACCCCAGACACGCAACTGATACTTGGCCTCGTGCCCGCTCAAAGTCGGGATGTCGTGCGGACCCGACACCGCAATCGCCTCCGGCGCCTTCTGAGGCGCGAACAGCGAATCGAGACTGACGCCGAGAGCGTTCGTCAGACGCCAGGCGACCGCAATCGTCGGATTGGCCTTGTCGCGCTCGATTTCCGAGAGCATCGATTTCGATACGCCGGCCGCGCGCGACAGGTCGTCGAGCGTCATGCGCCGTTCGGCGCGCAGACGCTGAATCTGCTCGCCGACGCGAGGCGGCGCAGCGATCGCCTGGACCGGACTCGCGCCTGAAATGGGTGCCGCGTTGGCTGCTGCGCGGCGGATTCCCGAACTTGCCATTTACTGACCTATCGTTTAGAGTTGTTCGACATACCGGATTTTAGTTCGGAAAAACGAAAATATCCGATAAAACTGACAGCCGACTATAACAGCCCGTCTCGACGTCGAACATGCCGCAAATGCCGGACATGTCGGGGCGCACCACCCTTTCAGGAGTCTGGTTCATGCGTGACCTTTACCTCGCCCATCTGCGCGGCACACTCGAGCAGATCCGCGCCGACGGTTTTTACAAGAACGAGCGCGTGATCGCCAGCCCCCAGTCGGCTGACGTGCGTCTTGCGAATGGCACGGAAGTGCTGAATTTCTGCGCGAACAACTATCTCGGTCTGGCCAACGACGAACGGCTGATCGAGGCCGCGAAACAAGGCCTCGACAACGACGGCTTCGGCATGGCGTCGGTGCGTTTCATTTGCGGCACGCAAACCGTGCACAAAGACCTCGAGAAGGCGCTGGCCGCATTTCTGCAAACCGACGACTGCATCCTCTACTCCAGCTGTTTCGATGCGAACGGCGGTCTGTTCGAAACCCTGCTCGACGACAACGACGCCATCATCAGCGACGAGCTGAATCACGCGAGCATCATCGACGGTGTGCGGCTGTCGAAGGCGAAGCGTTTTCGCTACAAGAACAATGACCTTGTGGATCTCGAAGCAAGGTTGAAAGAAGCCGATGCCGCCGGTGCACGCTTCAAGCTGATCGCTACCGACGGCGTCTTCTCGATGGACGGCATCATCGCCGACCTCGCCGGCATTTGCGATCTCGCCGACCGCTACGGCGCACTGGTCATGGTCGACGATTCGCACGCAGTTGGTTTCGTCGGCGAACATGGGCGCGGCACGCCGGAACATTGCGGTGTGCTGTCGCGCGTCGACATCATTACCGGCACGCTCGGCAAAGCACTGGGCGGCGCATCGGGCGGCTACGTTGCAGCGCGCCAGGAAGTCATCGATCTGCTGCGTCAACGCTCACGTCCCTATCTATTCTCGAACACGCTGACGCCGAGCATCGCCGCCGCCTCGCTGAAAGTACTCGAATTGCTCGCCAGCGACGAAGGCGCGCAACTGCGTGCGCGCGTGCGCGAAAACGGCGCGCATTTCCGCCGCGCAATGAGCGCGCTCGGCTTCACGCTTGTGCCCGGCGAACACCCGATCATTCCGGTCATGCTCGGCGACGCGCAACTCGCATCGAACATGGCCGACGCGTTGTTGAAGGAAGGCGTGTACGTGATCGGCTTCTCGTTCCCCGTGGTGCCCAAAGGCCGCGCGCGCATCCGCACGCAAATGAGCGCCGCGCACACGCCGGAACAAATCGATCGAGCTGTCGACGCATTTGCGCGCGTCGGCCGTCAACTCGGTGTTATCTGAAGCGGAGGCGCACATGAAAGCATTGGCAAAACTCGAACGCGCACCGGGTCTCACGCTGACGGATGTGAAGAAGCCCGAAGTCGGTCACAACGACGTGATGATCCGCATCACGCGCACCGCGATTTGCGGCACCGATATCCACATCTGGAAATGGGACGACTGGGCGCAAAAGACGATTCCCGTACCGATGCATGTCGGCCACGAATACGTCGGCGAAATCGTCGAGATGGGTCAGGAAGTGCGCGGCTTTGCGATCGGCGATCGCGTGTCGGGCGAAGGGCATATCACCTGCGGCTTCTGTCGCAACTGTCGTGCAGGACGCCGGCATTTGTGCCGTAATACGGTGGGCGTTGGTGTCAATCGTGAAGGCGCATTCGCCGAATACCTCGTGATTCCCGCGTTCAACGCGTTCAAGATTCCGCCTGAAATCTCCGACGATCTCGCCGCGATCTTCGATCCGTTCGGCAACGCCACGCATACCGCGCTGTCTTTCAACCTGGTTGGCGAAGACGTGCTGATCACCGGCGCCGGGCCGATCGGCATCATGGCGGTGGCAATTGCGAAACACGTTGGCGCACGCAATGTGGTGATCACCGACGTCAACGACTATCGCCTCGAACTCGCGCGCAAGATGGGCGCAACGCGTGCCGTGAACGTCTCGCGTGAATCGTTGCGCGACGTGATGGCGGATCTGCACATGGCCGAAGGTTTTGATGTCGGGCTGGAAATGTCAGGTGTACCGAGCGCTTTCACCAGCATGCTCGAAGCCATGAACCACGGCGGCAAAATTGCGCTGCTCGGCATTCCGCCCGCGCAGACCGCGATCGACTGGACTCAGGTGATCTTCAAAGGCCTCGAAATCAAGGGCATTTATGGCCGCGAGATGTTCGAGACCTGGTACAAGATGGTCGCGATGCTGCAGAGTGGTTTGGACCTTTCGCCGATCCTTACGCACCACTTCAAGGTCGACGATTATCAGGAAGCGTTTGCCACGATGCTCTCAGGGGAGAGCGGCAAGGTGATTCTCGACTGGACCGCCGCGTGATTTGAAAAGCGCTGCACTCAAGCGCAACTGCTGAAGCAAAACGCCCGCACCGCGCTCACGCGCCTGCGGGCGTTTTTTCGAACTCAGCCTGAATACGCACATGAATATCGTTGCCGACAGCCGGATACCACGTCGACAAACCGAACTTCGCGCGGCTGAAATGCCCTTCCGCGGAAAAGCCGAGCGTGTCTTTTTTTGTAAGCGGATCGGGCGCGAAGCCGTTGAAGGTCACATCGAGTGTCACGGGTTGCGTAACGCCGTGAATCGTCAGATCGCCGGTCAATGTGCCGCGCGATTCGCCGGTGCGCTCAAAATGCGTGCTGACGAAGCGCAACTCCGGATAGCGCGCGACGTCGAGCATGCTGTCGCTTTTCACCATCTTGTCGAGTAGCGGCACATTCGTATCGATGCTCGCAGCGTCGATCGTGATCGCTACGCTACTCTTGTCCATCCCGCCTTCGTTCCAGTCGAGTTGCCCCTGCCTGCGATCGAAGCGCATCGTAAAGCGCGAGTACTTGAAGTGATCGATGTCGAAGGTGATGCTGCAATGGTCCCGATCGAGATCGTAGCGGCCGGGCGGCACGCGTGCTTCGTTCTGGCTGACCGTATGAGTGAGCACTTGCAAAGGCGTGCAGGCCATCGAAGTCAGCAGCGCCGCGCTGAGCAACGCGCGCACCAAGGTGATACGGACAACAGGGATGCTCATGGAATTCGTTCCGGTTGGTCGATCAGCATCACGATAGCAGCAAGCGCCGCAATCCGCCGAAGCGCACAAAAACTTGACGAAGGAGAATGATCGTTCTACCCTTCGCACATGGCTACTCAAAACCCAACTGAATCGGTTGCGTCCGGCAGCGCGCGTGAAAGGCTGCTCGACGCTGCTGAAGCGTTGATCTACGCCGGCGGCATTCATGCCACGGGCGTAGATGCGATCGTCAAGCAATCCGGTACTGCGCGTAAGAGCTTTTACACGCACTTCGAATCGAAAGACGCGCTCGTCGCCGCCGCGCTGGAGCGGCGCGACGAACGCTGGATGAACTGGTTTATCGCGGGCACGTTGCGGCACGGCAAGACTGCACGCGCACACCTGCTCGGCATGTTCGACGTGCTGCGCGAATGGTTTGCGTCGGAGGACTTTCACGGTTGCGCGTTTCTGAACGCGGCCGGCGAAATCGCTTCCGCGGAGGATCCGATCCGGATCGTCGCGCGTGAACACAAGGAACGTCTGCTCGTGTTCGTGCGAACCCAGTGCGATGACTACGCGGCCGAATCGGGCATGGACGCTCGCCGCGCCGCGCGCTTGTCGCGCCAATGGCTGATCCTGCTCGACGGCGCCATCGCCGTGGCGCTGGTGAGCGGCGAGGCCGACGCCGCGCTCGACGCGCGAGCCGCCGCTGAAGCCTTGCTCAACACCGAGTCCATAAGCGAATCGAACCCACTCGCGGGTAAGTCCGCGAGCAAGACCCCAAGTGAAGCCCGAAGCAAACGACCGCCGTCCCGGCGCACAGAAATCTGACTGAGGAAACACACCATGGCTGACTCGATCGAAACCCGCCCGCCTCTTCCGCCTTTCACACGCGAAACCGCGATCCAGAAGGTACGCGCCGCGGAAGACGGCTGGAATACCCGCGATCCCGAACGCGTGTCGCTCGCGTACACACCGGATAGCGTCTGGCGCAACCGTGCCGAGTTCACGCATGGCCGCGCAGAGATCGTCGGCCTGTTGCGCCGCAAATGGGCAAAGGAACTCGACTACCGTCTGATCAAGGAACTATGGGCATTCACGGATAACCGCATCGCTGTGCGTTTCGCTTACGAATGGCACGACGACTCCAACAACTGGTTCCGTTCGTACGGCAATGAGAATTGGGAATTCGATGAGCACGGGCTGATGGCGCGCCGTCATGCCAGCATCAACGATCTGCCGATCCGCGAAGCCGACCGTCTTTATCATTGGCCACTCGGCCGCCGTCCTGACGACCATCCCGGCCTGTCCGACCTCGGCCTCTAGACCTTTCTCCGACATTGAAGGTGGATACCTGCCGGGTGTTCACCGCTCTGCCATCGGTTCTCCGTTATCGTTGCGTCTGCGCCGTGGGGCACGTCCCGTGCCCGCGCGCCCGAGCGTGTCCTCCACATCGCCCGTGCGGGTTGAGGTACAGTGCGCGACGGACGACAAGCAAGAATACCTAGAACATAGATGACACCGGCGTTCGATCGGTGGCGGAGAATACATGCATTTTCGTCAGACAAAAAAGCAGATTCGACACGCGGCCGTAGCGCTCGTCGCGAGCCTCGCCGCAGCCTCCGCTGCGCATGCGGGCAATTGGTGCGACGGCGGCGTGTGGGTTGACGCCATGCTTGGCTCGTATCACATCAATCCAGACCCCAATACCCATTTCGAGCAGTTCAATCCTGGCCTTGGCGTCGAATGCTGGCTGAACAATCAATGGGCGCTGACTGCCGGCGGCTTTCGCAACTCTTTACGCCGCCCTTCCTACTATGGCGGCGGTGTTTGGGCGCCTGAGTTCGCGCACTGGGGGATCGTGCGGATTGCGGTGATGGGCGGGATCATCTCGGGCTATAACTACGGCAATTGGGGTCTCGGCCGTAACCATACGATTGGGCCAGTGGCCGCGCCGATCGTGATGGTCGACTACAAGCGCGTCGGCGCCAACTTCATTGTGATTCCGCCGATCCCTTCGGACAATCTTCCGTTCACGATCGGGTTTCAGGTCAAGGTGAAGTTCTAGTCTGCAACGGTGAGCGATTCCAGGATGGTGAGGAATTCCAGGAGATAGCCTCACCGTAGTCAACGGTGAGGATCGCCAGGAAACATCGTCAACATGGCTAAAGGTGAGGAATTCCAGGAGACGCAACCACCTCGACGAAAGGTGAGCTGTTCCAGGGAGCATGACTTCACGTCGGTGAGAGGTGAGCGGTTCCAGGAGGTGTCGCCATATCAGCGAGAGGTGAGTCGTCTCGTGGACTGAACTGCACCGTGGAAGCGAGCAAAGCCACGCCAAGGTGAGGCGTTCCAGGAGGCCGCTTGCCATAGGTGAGCGATTCCAGGAGGTGAGCAATCGCCGCGTTGAGTACGCACCTGAAATAAGGTGAGGATTTCCAGGGAGTCGCTGTCATAGCCGCCGACAGACAACCACCGCACTAGGTGCTTTCCCGCTCGATCAGACTGAACCCCACGTCGACGATTGGTTCGCCTCCAGCACGATTCTCAATACGATCGACCAGCATGGTCGCCGCAAGCGTTCCGATTCTCGTGCCGTCGACTCTCATGGTCGACAACGGCGGTGTGGTGTCTTTCGCAAAATTCAGATCACCGTAGCCAATCACACGCAGTTTCTCTGGCACGGAGATATCCCGGTACTCCGCTTCCATCAACACGCCCAGCGCCAGAATATCCGCGCCGCAAAAAACGGCGTCGATATCGGCGTGCGTGTCGAGCAAGCCTTTCAGTGCCCGTCGCCCGTCACCCAGATTCGCGGGTGACTCAACCGTCACGACAGGGATGGAGGAGAGTGTTTTGCCGTTTCCGAAGGCTTTGAGGAACGCTTTGGTGCGGGCCTGCGCGCGCCGGTCGCTGGGCGTGACGACAGCGGGCCGCCGCACACCACGCGTCTTCAGAAAATCCGCAGCAGCCCTCCCGACGTTCTCATGAGAGAAGCCGACCAGCATGTCGATAGGCTCGCGTGTCAGGTCCCAGGTCTCGACGACAGGAATGCCGCACGCGCGTAGCTTTTGCCTCGCGCTCTGCGAATGAATGACGCCGGTCAGTACGATGCCGGCGGGCCGGCGGCCGATCACTGCATCGAGCAGGGCGTCCTCGCGCGACTCGTCGTATCCGCTTTGTCCAATCAGTAATTGATAGCCCGCCGCGGCAAGCTCGGTCGTCAGGGCGCCGACGGTTTCCTGAAACACGCTCCCGGCCATCGCCGGAATCAACGCGACGATGAGATGACTGCGAGTCGACGCC
Source organism: Paraburkholderia sediminicola (assembly GCF_902859805.1). GTDB lineage: Bacteria > Pseudomonadota > Gammaproteobacteria > Burkholderiales > Burkholderiaceae > Paraburkholderia > Paraburkholderia sediminicola. The sequence continues at coordinate 1,505,603 of NZ_CADIKC010000001.1, forward strand.
AGCGAACCGGCGATGAGATCGGGCGTATACCCGGTTTGCCGGACGGCCGCCTGGACGCGCTCCAGCGTATCGACCGAAACCAGCTCCGGCGTGTTCAGTGCGCGTGAGACGGTCACTTTCGTCACGCCGACGAGCGCCGCGAGATCGCTCAGCGTCACGCGGCCGGAATTCTTGCGGGCGCGCCGGGAGGCGCTGCGTTCGGCAGGGGCAAGCAGGGTAGTAGGCGGTTTGCTCACGACGTTGATCACTCAGGCCCGAAAAAAGTTGCTGGCGATTATGGCAAAACCATACTACCATGCGTCATATGTTACCGGTTACATGAACCGGTAACATCAATCAGAAGAAAGGCGATTGGCGCGAACCGAATGCGTGCGCCCAGGACTTGAGAGACAGGAGAGCAGCATGTCGCAGGCTGGTACGGTGTTGAGCGAGCCGCTGATCCGGCTTAACGCCGCGGACAATGTACTGATCGCGCGAGAATCGCTGTCGATCGGGCAGCAACTGTGCATCGGCGAGGCGGCGATCCGCATCCGCGCGCAGGTCATCGCGGGCCATAAGGTCGCTGCCTGCCGCATTTCGCGCGGTGCGCCGATCCGCAAATACGACACGGTGATTGGCCGGGCCGCTCGTGACATCGAGGCGGGTGATCACGTTCACACTCACAACGTCGAACTGATCGATTTCGAGCGCGATCCGGGTTTCTGTCTCGACGTGCGTCCGGTCGAATACGTCGCAGAAGCTGACCGCGCAACCTTCAACGGCATTGTCCGGCCCGATGGGCGGGTCGCGACGCGCAACTTCATTGGAATCCTGGCATCGGTCAACTGTTCGTCGACCGTTATCAAGAATATCGCCGCCTGGTTTACACCCGAGCGGCTTGCACCCTATCCCAATGTCGATGGCGTGGTCGCGTTCGCGCAGACAAGTGGCTGCGGGATGTCCTCACCCAGCGAGCACTTCGACGTGCTGCGCCGGACGCTCGCCGGCTATGCGCGTCATCCCAATCTCGCCGGGGTGCTGATCGTCGGGTTGGGCTGCGAGCGCAATCAGGTCGCCGATCTGCTCGATTCACAAGGGCTTCATGTCGGTACATCGGTCCATGCGTTGGTGATGCAGGACGAAGGCGGCACCCGGGCAACGATCGAAGCGGGGATCGCTGCCATACAGAAGATGCTGCCGTTGGCGAACGATATCGAGCGTCGCCCGGTGTCGGCGAGCCACATCAAAATCGGTCTGGAATGTGGCGGCTCCGATGGCTTTTCAGGCATCACGGCCAATCCAGCCCTGGGTGCGGCGATGGACATTCTGGTACGCCATGGCGGCACGGCGATTCTTTCCGAAACCCCCGAAATTCACGGCGTCGAATACATGCTGACGCGCCGTGCGGTGACACCGGCAGTCGGCCAGAAACTACTCGACCGGCTTGCTTGGTGGGAGCGCTACACGCGCGGCCACAACGGTCAGTTCAACGGTGTCGTCGGCCCGGGTAATCAGAAGGGTGGCCTCGCCAACATCTTCGAAAAATCGCTCGGATCGGCAATGAAAGGCGGCACGACGCCGCTGCAGGCTGTCTATGAATACGCCGAGCCGATCGACCAGGCCGGCTTCGTCTTCATGGATTCGCCCGGTTACGATCCCGTTGCGGTGACCGGGCAGATTGCAAGCGGCGCAAACCTGATCTGCTTCACAACGGGCCGCGGTTCCATGTTCGGCTCGAAGCCCGCGCCCACGCTCAAGCTCGCGAGCAACACGCCGATGTTCAAGCGGCTCTCCGACGATATGGACATCAATTGCGGACTTGTCCTCGACGGCGAGCGGTCAGTCGAGGAGATGGGAAAAGATATCTTCGAGCACATCCTGCGAGCCGCGTCGGGTGAGCGCACCCGTAGTGAATTGCTCGGGCTGGGCGATCACGAATTCGTGCCCTGGCATATGGGCATCGTGAGCTGAAACGCCACCTCATTCCTACAAAAAAAGCGGAGACAGAGATTGAACCAAGCCTTGCAACAGGCGCCACGCAGCAAAGTGCGCTGGCTGGTGGCCGGTCTGATGTGGTCGGCCATTGCCATCAACTATATCGACCGCACGGTGCTGTCCGCCGCGGCCCCCCATCTTCAGGCGGAGTTCCATCTGAGCGCGATGGAGATGGGCATCGTGATGTCGGCGTTCTTCTGGTCATACGCGTTGCTGCAATTGCCTGCGGGCATGCTCGCCGATCGCTTCGGACAGAAGATCGTGCTGGGCGCGTCCGTGTTCTGGTGGTCGCTCGCCACGGCCGTCACCGGACTCGCCACCGGCTTCAAGTCCCTCGTGCTGCTGCGGGTCATGCTGGGCATCGGCGAAGCGGGCGCCTACCCCAGTAACGCGGGCATTGCCACGCGATGGTTTCCGCGCAAGGAACGCGCGACGGTGGCGGGCATCTTCGATAGCGGATCGAAGCTTGGAGGCGCGGTGGCGCTGCCGCTGATCGCATGGTTGCTGGCGACGTTCGACTGGAAGGTCACCTTTGCGATCACCGGCGTGCTGGGTCTCATCTGGTGCGTCGTCTGGGTGTTGGTGTTCAGGGACTCGCCGGCGGATCACAAACGCGTGAATGCGGCTGAGCTTGCGCATATTCGCGATGGCGAAGCGGTGTCGCGTAACGACAGCACCGGCGCGGCCGCCGCTGTACCCTGGCACAGGCTGTTTGCGCATCGGAACATCTGGGCGATGTGCATCGGCTTCTTCATGATCAACTACAACTCATACTTCTTCATCACCTGGCTGCCGACGTATCTCGTCAAGGAACGCGGCATGAGCCTGATGGAGATGGGCTTCATGGCTTCGCTACCGCTCATCCTTTCGATGATCGTCGAGGTATTCGCGGGCTGGGCCTCCGATCGTGTGTATGCGTCCGGAAAGTTATCGCTCACCGCGACCCGCAAACTTTTCCTCGTGGTCGGCCTGGTGATGGCGTCAAGCATTGGACTCGCGGCGTTCGCCACTTCTCCGCTCGTGGCCGTCGCGTTGCTCTGCGTGGCGAAGTCGGGCACGACTGTCGCCGCATCCCAGGTCTGGGCGCTACCGGGCGATGTCGCGCCGGGGAACATGGTGTCGCGGGTGGCGGGCATCCAGAACACGGTCTCCAACATGGGCGGCGTGGTCGGTCCGATCGTCACCGGCGCGATCGTCGGTGCAACCGGTTCGTTCATTCCTGCGCTGCTGTTCTCGTCGGGGCTGATCGTGATCGCGATCCTCAATTACCTGTTCCTGCTCGGAAAGGTGGAGCCCATTCAATTCAATCAAGTCCCCGTGGAGGCTAGAAATCGTGATGAACGCAACGTCGATGTCAGCGCTTAACCCATTCAAGGCAGCGCTTGCAAATGGTCAACGACAGATCGGTTTCTGGCTTTCGATGGCCGATGCCTACCTGGCCGAAGTCAGCGCGACCGCCGGCTTCGAGTGGCTGTTGATCGACGCCGAGCACGCCCCAAACGACGTGCGCAGCATTCTTGCGCAATTGCAGGCGGTCGCGCCGTATTCCGCCGAAGCCGTCGTGCGACCCGTGAATGGCGATCCGGCGCTGCTCAAGCGCTTGCTCGATATCGGCGCACGTAACCTCCTCGTTCCGATGATCGATACCGCGGATCAGGCCCGCGCGTGCGTGGCCGCCGTACGCTATCCGCCGCATGGAATTCGTGGTGTGGGCAGCGCGGTGGGACGCGCGTCGCGCTGGAGCTCGCGGACCGACTATCTGGATATCGCGGACAGCGAAATCTGCCTGCTCGTGCAGGCGGAGACGGTCACCGCACTCGACAATCTCGAAGCGATCTGCGCCGTTGACGGCGTGGATGGCGTCTTCATCGGGCCTGCGGATCTGGCTGCGTCGATGGGCCATCGCGGCAAGCCCGGCCATCCGGACGTGCAGAACGCGATCGAAGCCGCGATGCGCACCATCATCGCTTCCGGCAAGGCGGCCGGCACGTTGACCTCGGACCCGGTGCTCGCGCGTCGCTATCTCGAGCTTGGATGCACGTTCGTCGCGACCGGCGTGGACATCCTTATGTTCGCGAACGCAGCGCGCAAGCTCGCCCGGGAATTCATCGAGCAGTGAAGAATGGTGAGGAATTCCAGGAGATGGCGCCACTTCGATCATTGGTGAGGAATTCCAGGAGACGACACCCTCTTCTTCAGAGGTGAGTCATTCCATGAGTCGGACAGCACCTCAGGAGCACGCTGAGACGCGCTAAGGTGAGGAATTCCAGGAGATGATCTGCAAAGGTGAGCGATTCCAGGAGGTGAGCAATCGCCTCGCTGAGTGCGCACCTTAAATAAGGTGAGGATTTCCAGGGAGTCTTCGCCATGGTCGTTGTCGGTGATGCAGCGAGCACCGCAAACCTCACCTGATGCGTGCAAGAGCAAGACCGATACCGCCAATCTCCTTACATCCTCTTCCATATACAAACAAAGCGTGAGCGCGGCATCTGGCGTCGCGCCACGCCGCAAAAGCCCTGTTAGCGCCGCCGCACAGCAATACATACCGCAGCCTTTGCGCGGCAGAAGCGGCCAAACCTCGTCATCTTGTAACGCTCTCGTAAAACATCATCGCTCGCCGATTGATAAGTTGCGGATAACGCGTGTCGTCGCCACTCGAGCAACGACTTTGCGTCACTGTAGATCTATCGATGGAGAAAGCATGAAGAAGCTGTTGGCAATCGCGGCGTTGGCCGCACTGAGTGCAACCTTGGGCGGATGCTGGTGGGGGCCGCCTCCAGGTTGGGGCGGCGGCGGCCCTGGCGGGGGCGGACCTGGCGGCGGCGGACCGCACGGTGCGATCGTCGTTCCTGGCCTCGCCGCTCAGGCCTAGGCGGGAAACGTAAGCGTCACCACGAAACCGCCGTCGGCGGCGTTATCGGCATGAAAAACGCCGCCGTTGTACCGCACGAGGCGCCGCACGATCGCGAGTCCGAGCCCGCAGTGCGCATCGCCGCTACGCGCTTCATCGAGTCGCACGAACGGCTGCAGCGCACGGTCCAGTTGACCATTGGGAATGCCGCCGCCATGATCGCGGACCTCGAGCGTGTACTGCCCGTCGCGGCGGGACGTCGAAATTTCCACCGGCGGCTCACCGTAAGTGAGCGCGTTCTCGATCAGATTGGTCAGAATCCGGTCGAGGTCGACAAGCGGCAACCCAAAGCCATCGCCGGCTTGCAGATCGAGGCGCACGAGCGCCTCGTCCGCGAGACTGTCGCCGTAATGCCGGCGACAGTGGGCATCGACGCTGGTGCTCGGCGAGGTATCCGCTGTCTCACGCGCGAAGTCGAGAAACTGCGTGACGATGCGTGACAACGACTCCGCGTCCCGCAAAAAGCCGCGGCGATTCGCTTCATCAGGCAGCAGATCCGCACGCACCTGCATGCGCGTGATCGGCGCACGCAGATCGTGCGCCACGCCGGCCAGCATCACCGCGCGCTCCTGCTCGGCCTGTGCAAGTTCATGCACCATCTGATTGAAGTCGCCGATCAGTTCTTTCAGCTCGCGCGGGCCGCTCGCCTCCACGACCGGCGCGCGATGGCCGACGCGGAACTCGCGCGCGGCGAGCGCCAGCCGATGCAATGGTCGTTGCAATTGCCACGCGCCGAGCAGCGCGATGATCACCGCCAACACCAACATCGTCGCCGATGCGCTCAGGAAGCGACGCGCCGGCAGCGTCGCGTTCTGCATTTTGAGCCAGCCTGGATTGCCCGCGTATTGGACCCAGACCGTGCCGGTCTCGCCATCGGTTACGACCTTGCTGCCCGCTGGCAATTTTTCGCGCAAGTCGTGTTCGATCGGACCCGAGGTGTTCTCGCACGGCGCGGGACAGCCATACCGGATCGCGTCTTGCGCGCTCACATAGGACACACCGAGTGTTGCCGCGACGTGGGATGCGGCGAGCGGGTCGCCGCGTCCGGCCTCAACCGCGAGCAGCAACGCGCGTTGCGCGTGACCCGCGTCGATCTGGCCGCGGTCACGGTCCACGAGAACGATTGCGGTGATGTGCACCAGTACGATCAGGCTCACCGTCATCAACGCGAGCCGGCCAAACAGTGTGTTAAAGGGATTCTTCATCGTCATTGGCGTCGGGCACGAACATATAGCCAATGCCGCGTATGGTCTGGATCCGGCGCGGATTGGCCGGGTCGTCTTCAAGCAGACGGCGCAGACGCCACACCGGCACGTCGATACCGCGTTCGGTCACTTCCGAGTGGGGCCCATGCAGCAGATCGACGAGCTTCGAGCGCGACAGCGTTTCCATTGGATGCGCGGCGAGCACTTCCAACAGCGCATATTCGCCGCCGGTCAGCTTGAGCGCTTCGTCATCGCGGAACAGGGTGCGCCTCGCGAAGTCGAGCCGGAAGCGGCCGAAGCGTAGCGCTTCACGCCTTTCGAGCGTCGTAGCCGCGGACCCCGATGGCTGCGCATGCCGGCGCAATACCGCATGAATACGTGCGAGCAGTTCCTGCGGCATGAACGGCTTGCCGAGATAGTCGTCGGCGCCGAGTTCCAGACCGACTATGCGATCCACGCCGTCCGCGCGCGCCGTCAGCATGATCACGGGAATCGTGTCGCCATGCGCGCGCAATTGCCTGAGCGCGCTGAGTCCGTCGACGCCCGGCATCATCAGATCGAGCACGATGATCGAGGGCCGTTCGCGTTCCAGCCGGCGTGCCAGATGGTTCGCGTCGTGCAACACGGACATCTCGATGCCGCGTTGTTGAAAGAATGTTCTGAGCAGGTCACGAAGGTCGGCGTCGTCGTCGACCAGTAATACCTGGATGGGCGTGTCTGACATGGCTGGGCCCTGATCGATGAGGACAATTGACGGACGGCGCGGCCGCGCGTCTATCACAAGTCGCAATATAGCGAATCGCGCGGTGACAGCGGTTTCGGGTTCTTATCTGCGCTTACAGTTTATTACGATGGCTGCCTTCGGTTCTATCCGGCTGCGTGAAGCAACCCGTGCCGGCCAACGTCACACCGCCCGATTCAATGCCACACCGCGCGCCGCGTTACAACTCGTAATCCTCGCCTAAGCCACCGTAAGACGCCGCTCACTATGCTGGGCCACTTCTCGCCGCTGGTGGCGTTTTGCGGTTTCCTCCGGGCTCAGTGTGTCGGTTTGCGTGCAGATTCAAGCGCGTGGTCGACCGATACGTTTTCACTCGCCCCGCTTTAGCGAACAACGCATGCCAGACGGCCCTTTGTCGAATTGAGTCGAAGGATGCCCACAGCATGCCGAATAACCCTAGCGCGTCCGGACCTTCCTCGCGCGTACCGAGCTTCACCTATCTTGCCGCTGCAGTCGTCGCCGCCGCCCTTTTGCTGGCGGGTTGCGGCGAGCAGGCGCCGCATGGACCGCCACAGTCGATCCCTGAAGTTGGTGTCCAAACGATCGCGCCGCACACCGTGGTGTCGAGTACCGAATTGTCCGGGCGACTGTCGGCGATCCGCGTCGCCGAAGTCAGGCCACAGGTCGAAGGCATCGTCAGAAAGCGCCTCTTTGCTGAAGGCTCGCTGGTTGCGGCCGGCGCGGTGCTTTACCAGATCGATCCGTCCAGCTACCAGGCAACTTACGACCAGGCCGTCGGCACGCTCGCCAAAGCCGAGGCGACAGCGAGCGCCGCGCAGACCAAGGCCTCCCGCTACGCCGAACTGTCGAAGATCGAAGGCGTGAGCAAGCAGGACTACGACGACGCCGTCGCCGCGCTCGAGGAAGCGAAGGCCGATGTGGTTTCCGACCGTGCCGCATTGAAGACTGCCGCGATCAACCTCGGCTATACGAAAGTCGTTGCGCCCATCGCGGGACGCATCGGCAAATCGAGCGTGACTGAAGGCGCGCTCGTCACCGCGGAGCAGACCACCGCGCTCGCGACAGTCCAGGCGACGAACGAAATGTATCTCGACGTCACGCGCTCTTCCGCCGACTGGTTGCGGCTGCAGAAAGAATTCGCCAGCGGCCAGCTGCAACAGGCGGGCTCGGACGGTGCGGTCGTTCATCTCGTGATGGAAGACGGCAGCACGTACACGCAGCGAGGCAAGCTGCTGTTCTCCGATATCACCGTCGACGCCACCACCGGCTCGGTCACCTTGCGCTGCGTGTTTCCGAATCCGGACGGCGTGTTGCTGCCCGGCATGTTCGTGCGTGCGCGGCTTGAAGAGGGCGTGAACCAGCAGGCAATCACGGTGCCGCAACTCGCGGTCTCGCGCGCATCCGATGGTTCCGCAAGCGTGCTGACGGTCGGCGCCGACAACAAGGTCACGCAGACGCCCGTCACCGCCGACATCGCTTCAGGCGCCGACTGGTTGGTCACGCGCGGCCTCAAGGCGGGCGATCGCGTGATCGTCGCCGGATCGCAGAAAGCGCGCGCGGGCGGTGTTGTAAAGCCGGTCGAATCGGCCGCCCCATCGGGCCCGCCCGCCACTGCAGACACCACGTCGGCTGCACACAGCTAAAGCGAGACACTCATGGCAGGTTTCTTTATCAACCGACCGATCCTCGCGTGGGTCATCGCTATCGTCATCATGATGATCGGCGGCGCTTCCATCGGGACGCTTCCGGTCGAACAGTATCCGAGCGTGGTGCCGGTCTCCGTGCAGATCACGGCGACGTATCCGGGCGCCTCGGCTGAAACCGTGGCGACCACCGTCACGCAGGTGATCGAGCAGAAACTGAGCGGCATTGACCATCTGCTCTACATGTCGTCCACCAGCAGTTCGGCCGGACGGGCCACCATCACGCTCACGTTCCAGCAGGGCACCAATGCCGACATCGCCCAGGTGCAGGTGCAGAACAAGGTCGAACAGGCCAGTTCGTCGCTGCCGCAGACGGTTCAGGACCAGGGTGTGCAGGTCGCGAAAGCGGCCAACGCGTTTCTGATGATCGTGTCGCTGTCGTCCGCTGACGGCAGCATGAATTCCATCGATCTCGGCAATCTCATTGCAACGCAGATCGAAGACCCGCTCACGCAGATCGACGGCGTCGGCGATGTGACGCTGTTCGGCGCGCAGCACGCCATGCGCATCTGGCTCGATCCGGTGAAGCTGCAGGCCGTCGGTCTGACTGCCGGCGACGTCACCACCGCGATCACCAATCAGAACGTGCAACTCTCGGTCGGCCAGATTGGCGGCTCGCCGTCCACGAAGACGCAGGCGCTCAACGCGACCATTTCTGCATCGAGCCTGCTCACCACGCCCGCGCAGTTCGGCGCGATCCTGCTGCGCGTGAATAGCGACGGCTCGAAGGTCATGCTCAAGGACGTCGCGCGTGTCGAGGTCGGCGGCGACGACTACAGCACGGACTCGCGTCTGAACGGCAAGCCGGCGGCCTCGCTCGCGGTCAAACTGGCGAGCGGTGCGAACGCGATGAGCGTAGCCAAAGCGGTCCGCGCCAAGCTCAACGAACTGAGCGGGCAATTACCGCATAACGTGGTGGTCGACTATCCGTACGACACCACGCCGTTCGTGCGCATCTCGATCGAAGAAGTGGTGAAGACGCTGATCGAAGCGGTGATGCTGGTCTTCGTCGTAATGTACGTGTTTCTGCAAAATCTGCGCGCGACGCTGATTCCAACCATCGTGGTGCCGGTTGCCTTGCTCGGCACGTTTGCGGTCATGTCGGCGGTGGGCTTTTCGATCAACGTGCTCTCGATGTTCGGGCTCGTGCTTGCGATCGGGTTGCTGGTGGACGACGCGATTGTGGTGGTGGAAAACGTCGAGCGGTTGATCGCGGAGGAGGGACTATCGCCCGTCGAAGCCACGCGCAAGGCGATGAAGCAGATCACCAGCGCATTGGTCGGCATCACGACCGTGCTGATTGCGGTGTTCATTCCGATGGCGTTTTTCTCGGGGTCCACGGGTGCGATCTACCGGCAGTTCTCGATCACGATCGTCGCCGCGATGCTGCTCTCCGTGTTCCTCGCCTTGACGCTGACACCGGCGCTGTGCGCGACCATGCTGAGGCGCGCGGACGTCGAGCACCACACGAAGCGCGGCGTGCTCGGCTGGTTCAACCGCGTGCTGACTCATGGAACCGATCGTTACGACTCGACGGTCGCGCGTGTGATCGGCAAGCCGATGCGCTATATGGTGATCTACCTGCTGATTGGGGGTGTGGTTGCGTTGCTCTTCATGAAGCTGCCTTCGTCTTATCTGCCGGACGAGGATCAGGGGATCATCATCACGTCGATTTCCGCGCCGGCCGGCACGCCCGCCGCGCAGACGCTGGAAGTCGTCAAGAAAGTCGAGGCGTATTACCTCGGCTTGCCGCAGGTGGACAAGATCATCGCGCTGACCGGTTTCAGCTTTAACGGCTCGGGGCAGAACAACGGCCTTGCATTCGTCAAGCTGAAGGACTGGAGCACGCGGCGCGGTAGCGACGGTTCGGCGTCGGCGATCATCCAGCGCGCCAACATGCATTTCGCCGCCTCGCACGACGCGCAGATTTTCGCGCTCAATCCGCCGGCCATTCAGGAACTCGGCACGCAGAGCGGCCTCGACTTCGAACTGGAAGATCGCGCCGGGCAGGGTCATGACAAGCTGATGGCCGCGCGCCAGCAATTGATCGCGCTTGCCTCGCAAGATAGCGCGCTATCCGGCATGCGTCCCGGCGGTCTCGACGATACGCCGCAGTTCCATGTCGATATCGATCGCGAGAAGGCGAGTGCGCTCGGACTTTCAATCGCCGACGTGAACGACACATTGCAGACCGCGTTCGGCTCGACTTACGTGAACAACTACGTCGACACGGGACGCATCCAGAAGGTCTACGTGCAAGCCGACGCGCCTTACCGGATGATGCCGTCCGATATTGGGCGGTGGTATGTGAAGTCCAGCACGTCGAGCAGCAGTTCGACTTCCAGCACGAGCAGTACGACCACCACAAGCTACGACGGCCAGATGGTCCCGTTCTCCGCGTTCGCCACCGGCAAATGGACCTTCGGGCCGCCGCAGATCGAACGCTTCAACCGCACGCTGGCGATGGAAATCACCGCGCAAACCGGTGCGAACACCAGCACGGGCCAGGCGATGGCCGCCGTCGACGCGCTCGTGAAGAAACTGCCCGCCGGCTTCGGCATCGACTGGACCGGGCAATCGTACCAGGAGCGCCTTGCCGGATCTCAGGCGATCTACCTGTACGCGATTTCGCTGGTCGTGGTGTTTCTCTGTCTGGCCGGTTTGTACGAGAGCTGGTCCATTCCGATCGCTGTGATTCTGGTTGTGCCGCTCGGGGTGCTCGGCGCGGTACTGGGTGCGCATATTCGCGGACTCTCCGACGACATCTACTTCAAGGTCGGCTTGCTCGCGACCATTGGGCTCTCCACCAAGAACGCCATCCTGATCGTCGAATTCGCCAAGGACCTGCAAGCGCAGGGCCGCAACCTGATCGACGCCACGCTGGAAGCCGCGCGACTGCGTCTGCGGCCGATTCTGATGACCTCGCTCGCTTTCGTGTTCGGCGTACTGCCGCTGGTTATCAGCACGGGTGCCGGCTCGGCAAGCCGGCATGCGATCGGCACCGGCGTGATGGGCGGCATGATCGCCGCGACGCTGCTCGCTATCTTTTTCGTGCCGGTGTTCTTTGTCGTCGTGCGCCGCCTGTTCGGCGAACACGGCGATGCCAAGCAACAGGAAGGTGTTGAATGATGAGACTCAAATTGAGCGCATGCATGGTGGCGTTTGCCGTTGCCATGCTGACGGGATGCACGCTGGATCCGCGCTATGAACGGCCCGCGGCGCCCGTCGCTGCGGCTTATCCAAAAGGCGAGGCGTACGAGAGCACGAGCGCTGCGGCAGCAACCACCGCGGCTTCGGGAACGGCTTCTGGAACCGCGACACCGGGCACGACAACTACCGCACCGCCGCTTGCCGCCGACATAGCCTGGCGCAGTTTCTTTCGCGACGAGCGTCTGCAACGGTTGATCGAGATTGCGCTCGACAACAACCGCGACCTGCGCGTCGCAGCGTTGAACGTGGCCGAGTACGAGGCACAATATCGCATCACGCGTGCCGCGCTCGCACCGTCGATCAGCGCGAGCGGCAGCCTGACACGCGAGCGTACATCGGGTGTGACGACCAGTTCCAGCGACGTGAGCATCGGCACGACGTCATGGGAGATCGACTTCTTCGGACGCTTGCGCAGCCTTAAGCGTCAGGCTCTGGAAAACTATCTTGCGACGGATGCCTCGCGGCAGAGTACGCAGATCAGCCTGATTGCGACAGTAGCGACCGACTACCTGACGCTCCTGTCCGACGAACGTCTTTTGCAAATCACCGAAGACACGATCAAGGCGGACCAGTCGACGTACGACGTGACCAAGCGCATCCAGGAGTTGGGCAATTCTTCGATGCTCGACGTGCAGCAGGCGCAAAACTCATTGGCGAGCGCGAGGGCCAGCCTTGCGTCTTACCGGCGCGCCGTCGCGCAGGACCGCAACAACCTGGTCGCCGTGCTCGGCGCGCCGATTCCCGACGACCTTCCGCCCGCTCGCGAATTCGACGACGAGTCGATGTTCGCAGACATCGGTGCGGGCGTACCTTCGTTGCTGCTCACCCGTCGTCCCGACATCGTGCAGGCGGAACATGCGCTGAAGGCGGCGAATGCGAACATCGGCGCCGCGCGCGCTGCATTCTTTCCGAAGATCGAGTTGACGGCTTCGGCTGGTACATCGAGTTCGACGCTTTCAAGTTTGTTCAAAGCGGGCACGGGTGCCTGGGCGTTTGCGCCAACCGTGTCGGTACCGATCTTCGATTACGGTAGCAACAAGGCATCGCTCGACGTCGCCAAGATCGAGAAACAGATCGAGGTCGCTGACTACGAGAGCACGATTCAAACGGCGTTCAAAGAAGTCGCGAACGCGCTGACTGCGCGCGCAACGTACGTCGATCAGGTGGAGGCGGATCGCGACTATGTGATGTCGTCGCAGCGGTACTACACGCTTGCTCAGGCACGCTACAAGGCGGGCACGGACAGCTTCCTCACGTTCCTCGACGCGCAGCGCACGCTCTACACCGCGCAGCAGCAACTGGCGTCGGATAGTCTGTCGCGACAGGCCAATCTCGTGACCTTGTACAAGGTGTTAGGTGGCGGTTGGGAGGGCAGCTAAAAACCGAAAGGTGAGAACATTCGGGAGCGCGTGCGGTGATAATGTTGCTACCTGTCGACGCACTTTCAATTCGAAGGTGAGAAGATTCGGGAGCCCTGCGCAAACGCAAACGCAGACACCTGCGAATCACTTTCCATCCATATGGAGCACGTTCCCAATGACGCCCGACGCTTTCGGTGAAGAAATCAAGGCAGCGCTGGCGCTGCACGCGGATGCCGGGCGCGCCGTCGCGATGCGCGCCTACATGCGCGATCAGTTCGAGTTCATCGGGGTGCCGACGCCACTGCGGCGCAAAGCGATATTGCCGGTCTTCAAGCGGCTGCCTGTTGAAAACGCGGAACACCTGCTCGCGTGTGCGCACGTCTTATGGGCGATGCCGCAGCGCGAATACCAATACGCTGCTACCGATCTGCTGGCGCGCAAGTGGAAGACGTTGACGATCGCGGACATCGAGCATCTGCTCACAATCGCTCAGCTTAGCGCGTGGTGGGATTCGATCGATCCGCTGGCTGGTGTGGTCGGCGACATTCTGAAGTCGGCACGCGGACAGACGCCGCACGCGCAGGCATGCATGGACGCGGCGCTCGAGCATGAATCGTTGTGGGTTCGCCGTATCGCGATGATTCATCAACTCGGCTGGCGTGACGATACGGACGAGGCGCGCTTGTTCGGTTATGCGCGCTCGCTCGCCGCAGAGCCGGACTTCTTTATTCGCAAGGCGATCGGCTGGGCCTTGCGGGACTATGCGTGGCATGCGCCTCAAGCGGTCGGCGGTTTCCTGATGACCGCACGCGACATCCTGTCACCGCTCACGCTGCGTGAGGCGTCGAAGCACCTGCCGCCGATTCGCTGACACGCTGACACGTTGAGCGCGAACGTTTGTCGTTCGATTCGCGGGCTGCATCAACGCAATGCAGGTGGTGGTAAAAAAGCCGCAAACCGCGGGGCGCAAAGTGGCGGCTGTTAACGGCGTCGAAGCTGAAAACTTTAGAAAAATATTTGATCCCTTTGGTGTGGCCAAACGCTTTGTAGTCATCGCTTAGTAATATGCGCCAGCAATACTCGGCAGCGCTGCAAGCTTGACTCGAATTAGCAAATAACGCGCTGCCCCGATCGAGGGTGGACGCGAAGGCCATACCCCCGGGGGTTTCACATGACTATCCGTCATCGCATCACGCTATTGGTTGTCTTGATGTTCGTCGCCTTGTCGGCAATCGGTGGCTACGCCGTGTATCAAACGCGCGGCAGCGCAGGCGAAGTGCGCAAGGTGACCGAGGGCGTCGTCCCCAGTGCGCTGGCTTCCGCTGACCTCGTTTCGCAAGTGAAAGACGTACAGCTCGCGACCATGACCTTGGTCTACGCGCCGGACGCCAACATGGTCACGCAGGCACAAGACGAACTGAAGAAGAAAAAGGCCTCGTTGCAACAGGCTCTCGCGCTGCAAGGCAAAGATGCCGCGAGCCATGCCCAGCAAGGTCTCGTTTCCCAGGCTAACGATAGTCTCGAGAACTACTTCTCCGCGATCGCCGAAACGGCAAAAATGAAGGCCGACGGCAAGAACGAACTCGCGCAAGCGTATCTGTTCGCCAACGTCGCCCAGTATCGCGACGAACTCGAAGGCATTGTCGAAACCCTGCGTGTCGAGAAAAACCGTCAGAAAGACGAGGCAATCACCGCACTGAACGCCACACTGTCCACCACGACAACGGCCATTGCCATCGTTACCGGCATCGCGATCGTTCTGCTGACTTTTATCGGCACGCTGCTCTACCGTCAGATCACCCGTCCGCTCAGCCGCATGCAGGCCATGATGAGCGAGATCGCGTCGAGCCAGGATTTCACGCGGCGCGTACCGGTGGGCCGGCTGGATGAGATCGGCCATTCGATCGTTGCCTTCAACGGCATGATCGAAAAGATCCAGGAAAGCTCGGCGCAACTCAAGCAGAAGACCGCCGACATCCAGGCGATGTTGCAGAATATGCAGCAAGGTATCTTGACGGTGATCGACGGCGCCGCGATTCACTCGGAGTATTCGGCGTATCTGGAAGACATCTTCGAAACGAAAGATATCGCCGGGCGCGGTCTGATGGATCTGGTGTTCTCGGATACCGATCTTGGTTCGGACGTGCTCTCGCAAGTCGATGCGGCCACCCATGCCTGCCTCGGCGAGGACTGCATCAACTTCGCGTTCAATCAGCATCTGCTGGTCGGCGAAATTTCGAAGCGCATGGCCGACGGCCGCGTGAAGATCCTCGACCTCAGCTGGTCGGCGATCACCGACGAAAACGACGTGATCGGCCGTTTGATGCTGTGCGTGCGCGACGTTACCGAACTGCGCAAGCTCGCTGCGGAAGCCAGCGAACAGCGTCGCCGTCTCGACATGATCGGCGAGATTCTCGCGGTGAGCGAAGAGAAGTTCCATCACTTCATTGAAAGCTCCGCGGGTTTCGTCAGCGAGAACGAGCGCATCATCCGCAAGCACTCGGAAGCGGACCATGCGGCGATCGCCGAGCTGTTCCGCAACATGCACACCATCAAGGGCAATGCGCGGACCTATAACCTGGCGCATCTGACCAACGTCGTTCATGAAACCGAGCAGAGCTATCACGAACTGCGCCAACCGGACGCGGACCGCTCGTGGGATCAGGAACACCTGATGCAGGAACTCACGCGCGTTCGCGAGGCGATCGAGAGCTACGCGAAGATCAACGAACATAGCCTCGGCCGCAAGGGCAAGGCCGGAGCGAATAACGCCGGCAATGCGGGCCGCTATGTGATGGTCGAGAAGGATCAGATTCAGCAGACCCTGAGCATGCTGGACAGGACGAACGCCGGCGAACTCCACGAATTGCAGTCCATGCGCGACGCGCTGCGCCGGACCTTGCGCGCCTTGGGCAGCGAAAGCGTGCGCGATGCGCTGTCCGGCGTGCTGGACTCGCTGCCTTCGTTGGCGCAGGAACTGGGCAAGCCGGCACCGGCCGTGCGCATCGACGACAACGGTTACCGTCTGCGCGGCCAGGCGGGTGGCACCTTGAACAACGTGTTTATGCATCTGCTGCGCAATTCGATGGACCACGGCATCGAAACTGCCGAGGCGCGCAGCGCACACGGCAAGACGCCGGCTGGCACGATCGATATCGAAGTGGGCGTGGACAGCGGCGCGCTGCAGATCACGCTTAGCGACGACGGCCGCGGCCTCGCACTCGAACGGATTCGCGGCATTGCCGTCGAGCGCGGCTGGATCGGCAGCGACGAACACCTGAGCGACGAAGCCATCGCCGAATTCATTTTCCGGCCGGGCTTCTCGACCGCCGCAACGGTGACGGAAGTATCGGGCCGCGGCGTCGGCATGGACGCGGTGCGCGACTTCCTCAAGCGCGAGAACGGCCGCATCGAACTGCGCTTTACCGACGACCATAAGGGCGCTTCGTTCCGTCAGTTCCAGACGATCGTCTGCCTGCCGGATAGCTTCGCCGTCGACACGTTGGGTATGGCAGCGCGCGGCGATGCCGGTGAACTGCAACTCGACGCGATGGCAGATTGAACGTTGGTCGAGCGCTGATTGACGCGCTTCGCGACGGACTTCGGAAGGATAGGTTGTGATTCAACAGTACGTATTGGCGGCGGTGGCAGGCAGCGCGATAACCGCGCTGCTGGCTTTTGTCGCGCACAAGTTGCAAAGCGCGAGGCTGACGGCACGGTTGCGTGACGAAGCCGACGCACGGATCAAGGCGCTATCGGCGGAACAGGCGGACCACAGTGAAGTGATCCTCGAACGCGAACAGGCCGCGCAGGACATGGAAGCGTTGGCTGCACAGTTGCGTGAGGAGTTGAGGCAGCAATCGGCCAGCGTCGACGAGCTGCGCGCAACGTTGAAAGCGGCGACCGACGACAAAGACCAGTGGGCGCATCAGGCGCGACAGATCGCCGGCGAAGCTGCGCGTCTGAAGAGCCTCGGCGCGACATTCGAGCGTTGGCACGAGCAGATGATCTCGCTGATGACGCAGAACCACGACATGCACGCGAAGAATCAGGAGTTGTCGTCGATCGTCCGGCATGTGGTGATCGTGTCGCTTAACGCGTCGATCGAGGCTGCGCGCGCGGGTCCGGCAGGACGTGGCTTCGCGGTGGTGGCGAGCGAGGTCCGGGCGCTCGCTGCGCGTTCTGAGGAATTGTCGAAAAGCTATCGCGACAGCCTGCACCGCAACGATCTGACCACGACCTCCACGTTCCAGGACATCCAGGCGGGCGGCAAGATGATTGCGGCGTCGCTCTCCAGCGTCGAATCGCTCGCCAATCAGTTTCACTCGAAGCTGCACCAGGTGCCGGCGTGATCACGAGCCAGGCGAAGGACAGCTTCGAACGCATTTTCCGCAAGGCGGCAGAGGCGCGTCTGCCGCAGAATTCCGGCGATACGTGTGAAATTGTGCCGCTCGCGGAGGCCGGCGAGGGCGCGACGAAGGACACCCAGGTGGTCGTGCTGACCATCTCGTCGATTGTGTTCAGACTGCTGCTGATCCTGCACTTCGACGAAAACGACAGCACGCGTGGCTACTACCTGAAAGAAGCCGACGAGCGGCCGTTTCAGGAAGCCTTTCTGGAAATCTGCAATCTGTGTTGCGGCGCGATGAATCAGGAACTGCTGCGCTATTTCCCGGACCTCGGCATGTCGACGCCTTATGTGCTGAGCGCGCGTTGTCTCGGGCATCTGCCGGCATTGAAGCCAGGTTTGCTGTCGTCATATTCGGTCATGCTGAACGGTTCCGTGCAACTTGCCGCGACGGTATGCGTGTGCGCCCATGCGCCGATCGACTTCCTGGCCGACACGAGCGCGATCGAAGAATCCAGCGGCGAGCTGGAGTTGTTTTGAGAGTTGGGGTTTGACCATGACGTCGATGTCCGCAGCGAGCAGGAACGCGAAATGAACATGAACAAGCCGGTCAGCAAGGTGCTGGTGCTCGACGACTGTCCCGTGCACAAAGAGGCGCTGAAGCGCTTTTGCGACGAGCACAATCTGGTTGGCGTGAAAGTCGGCAAGAACCGCTTGCAGTCGGTACTGCGCTCGAACATCGATCTGGGCGCGGTTCTGTTTGCTGAAGGCTACGGTGGCTCAGCCGAAGCGAGCGCCGATATCGCGATCAGGATCAACGCGGTGCGCCCCGAGCTGCCGATCATCATCCGGCGGGATGACGATCCGAGCGTCGAGAGTCTGCCGGAGAGCTTGCGCCGTGTGGTCTGCGCGGCCTACGTCGCGCACGATATGGCGCCCTTGCGCAAGGTGATCGACGAATACATCTTCAGCCTGGACTATCCGAACGCGCTGGTGCGCGGCATCGCCGACATGACGCAGGCGATTCTCGGCGACGTGTTCAAGGACCTGACCATCACGTGCGACACGCCTTATATCGTGCGCGACCGGATCATCTTCGGCGAGGTGTTCAGCCTGATTCCGCTGGAGAGCGCGTGGTGCCGCGGTTACATGATGATGCAGGCGGAAGAGGCGCCGATTCTCGAACTGATCGATCGTTATCGGATGAGCGAGCACGCGGAAGACGGCGAAGCGAACTTCCGCGATCTGAATGGCTTGCTCGGTGAAGTGACCAATCTGATCTGGGGTTCGTTCAAGAATCGCTATGTCGGCGATGCAGGCGCCTGGCTGGGCAGCCAGGTGCAGGTGCCGCTGCTGGTGAATCACAAGCACAAGTACATCTCGTTCGGCAGCGGCAATCCACAACTGTGTTTCATGTACTCGCTGACGGACCCGCAGACGGGCGGCTCGGTCAAGCTGCATCAACGCTTTGTGTTCAGCCTGAGCTGGTCGCCGGAGGACTTCAAGGAAGTCACGGACGACGTCGGCGCGATGGTCGAAGCGGGCGAACTGGATCTGTTCTGAATGTTGTCATAGGAAACAAACATGTCGAAAATTCTAGTGGTAGATGACTCGAGCACCGTGCGCGACGAAGTGGCCGGCTTTCTGAAGAAGAACGGCCTGGACGTCGACACGGCGGTGGACGGCAAGGACGGCCTTGCAAAACTGAAGGCCAGCCCGGGCATCAAGCTGGTGATCAGCGACGTCAACATGCCGAACATGGACGGCCTGACGATGGTCGAAAAGATTCGCGGCGAACTCGCAAACACAACCGTCAACGTCATCATGCTGACAACCGAGAGCAGCCCGGCGATGAAAGAGCGCGGCAAGGCGGCGGGCGTGAAAGGCTGGATCGTCAAGCCGTTCAAGGGCGACGCGGTGCTGGAAACGTTCCGCAAGCTGGCGAGCTAGACGCCGCAAGCGCGGCAGGCCGGGCAAAGGTGAGGGTTTTCGGGAGCCCGTGCGCCGGTGATTTGCAAAGCATGATTCGCTATAACGGCGGCGGTTGAAACACGCTAGTCTGCGAGCATGTGCCAACTGCTCGCCCTCAGCTGCGCCGAACCCACCGACGTCAGTTTCTCGCTGACGGGCTTTGCCGCACGCGGCGGCCTTACGGACCATCATGTAGACGGCTGGGGCGTGGCGTTCTACGAGGACCGCGCATGCCGCGTGTTCGTCGATGAAAAGCCCGCGTATCAGTCGCCGGTGGCCGAGTTTCTGAAGAGCCATCCGATCAAATCACGCAATGTCGTCGCGCATATTCGCAAGGCGACCCAAGGCGGCGCGCGCGTGGAAAACTGCCACCCGTTCATGCGAGAGTTGCGCGGCCAGCAATGGGTATTCGCGCATAACGGCGACCTGCAGCCTCTCGGTGAACCGGAGCAAGGTCCGTATGCACCGGTCGGCACGACCGATAGTGAAGCGGCGTTCTGCTTCATCATGAATCGCCTCTACGCGCGTTTCGCCAATCACGCGGACACCGATGACATCGACGCGGTATTCGACGTTATCGAGCAGGCGACGCACGCGCTGAACCCGTATGGCATTTTCAACTTCGTGCTTTCGAACGGCACGGCACAATTCGCGTACTGCTCGACGCGTCTCTCGTACGTGATACGTCACTGGCCGTTTTCGAGCGCGCGTCTCGTCGATGGCGATCTTTCAGTCGATTTCGCCGAACGTGGCACGCCGGCGGATCGCACGGCAGTGATCGCCACCACACCGCTCACCGATGAAGTCTGGACCACCTGCGAACCAGGCGATCTGTTGATGTTCCGCAGCGGCGCGCTGTTGCGGCGCGCACACGTACCCGTTCCCGCCGAAGTCCTCGCCACCGCGAAATACGCACCTTCCGAACTGTCCGCCATTCCGGCGTGACATCGCGCGAACGCGTGGCCTTAGAAGCGGCCACGCTACCGGCACTTTCATATTCATCGAAGAATTCGTTAGTTTGCCGACACAAATTCCTCTCGTATCGTTTCGCCAGATTTAAACAAATACAACATTGATACGGGAACTCCAAAAATGAAACGTCTTTCTCTCCTCGCATTGCCCGCAGGTCTTTTGTTTGCTGCCGGCGCTCAGGCACAGAGCAGTGTCACGCTATACGGTATCGTCGATGCCGGTATCGCCTATGTTCACAACGCACAAAACGCGAGCGGTCAGAATCAGTCGACGCTCGTGAAGTTCAGCAGCGGCAACCTGTCTGGCAGCCGCTGGGGCCTCAAGGGTATCGAAGACCTGGGCGGCGGCCTCGCCGCTGTGTTCCAGCTCGAGAATGGCTTCAACATCGGCACAGGTGCGCTTGGGCAAGGCAGCCGCGAATTCGGCCGCAAGGCGGTGGTTGGCTTGTCGAGCGGCACGTGGGGGACGGTCACCCTTGGACGTCAATACGACCCGGTGGTCGATCTGGTTCAAGGCCTCACGGAAGACAACTACTTCGGTGGTGTATTCGGCACGCCTGGCGACCTGGACAACTACGACAACAGTCTGCGTGTGGGCAACTCGGTCAAGTACGTGAGCCCGCTGTTCGCCGGCTTCCAGGTCGAGGCACTGTACGGCGTGGGTGGTGTGGCGGGTGCGACCGGCAGCGGCCAGACGTATAGCTTCGGCGCGGCCTATGCAAATGGGCCGTTGTCGCTCGGCGCAGGTTACTTCTACGCGAACGGCGGCAACACCACGACGACGGCGAATGTGCGGACGTGGACCAGCAGTTCCGATTCGCTGTTCAACACTGTCATCAACGCGGGATTTGCAACCGCGAAGTCGATTCAGATCGTGCGGGTTGGCGGACAGTATGTGATCGGCGCGGCGACGATCGGCGCGGCCTACTCCAACACGCAGTACGCGAACGACGCGTTCTCCGTTTTCAGCAGTACGGCCAAGTTCAACAACGGCTCGGTGTTCTTCAACTATCAGATCACTCCGGCATTGCGCACGGGCGTTGGCTATAACTACACGTCGTTGACGGGCCCGAGTTCGGCACACTACAACCAGGTCAACCTCGGTGCGGACTTCGCGTTGTCGAAGCGCACCGAACTGTATGCACTGGCGGGCTATCAGAAAGCGAGCGGCAACACGCTGAACGCGAGCGGCAAGGTGGTGAACGCCCAGGCATCGATCGGCGATTATGGCGTGAATTCAGGGACCAACAGCCAGGAAGTGGCGGTGGTCGGGATCCGTCACAAGTTCTGATTGCCTGGTTGAACAAGCCGGTTGCCTTGATGGCGGCCGGCGTTCCGAATGTCCTCGCAAAACCCAAAGGTGAGAATATTCGGGAGCGCGATGCCGCCGCGCACACGTGAGTCGCACCCCATCACCCCGCCTCACCCTCCAACTATTCCATCGACGACTCCCGCCAGCATTTTTTAGGCAGATCCGCCACTGGTGCGGAATGCGAGCGCCTGACACACATCGCCTCTTACCTGGGTATGCAGATTACTCGACCTCTTCCAAAGGTGAGGGTTTGCGGGAGTAGCCAGTTCTGAACCATCGGTTGCCCGCCCAGCATGCCTTTGCGGCCTGTCCCCAAGCTTGAAAGGTGAGCGTTTTCGGGAGCGCTCTGATGGGCACTTCGCGCCTGATCCCGTTCGCTCCGTACCAAAGGTGAGATTTTTCGGGAGCCGGCGTGCGCATCGCAAGATGATTCTGCGAGCTTTCCCATATCACGTTCTGCGTTGAAAGAGTTGGGAAGAAATTGCCAACCTTGGGGGCTGTTCCGCGTTTTGAGAATAGCGGCATACAGGGAAGATGGCGACGCGGACGACAAGCGGTCAGCGGATTTGCTATTCCCGCAAGCCATCGCCTGTCTCTGAAAACCGATCGTCTCCTGGAATCAGTTGGATGAGTCAGCACATTCTCTTTGTTGGCGCCGATGCCGGTTTAACGGCAGTAGTGGGCGAATCTTTACGTGGGCAGGGCTGCGGTGTGTCCGCACGTCCGCATTGCGCCGGACTGAAGCACGTGGTCGAGACGGAGCGGCCGGCGTTGCTGGTGCTCGACGTCTCAGCACCGCACGGCGACGGCCTTGCCGTATTGCGCGACTTGCGCATGAGCGGCAACGACGTGCCGGTGATTTTGCTGTCGGCGAGCAGCAAGGCGATCGATCGCGTGATCGGTCTCGAGCTCGGCGCCGACGATTTCATGAGCAAGCCCGCCGACCCCGCCGAATTGCTCGCCCGCATTCGCGTGCTGCTGCGCCGGCGCGGCGCGCTCGCGCCTGGCGCGCCGGAAACGCGGCCGCCGTACCGCTTCGGGCGATGCGAACTGAACTTCTCCGCACGCGAATTGCGTCGCGACAACGAGCATTTCGCGCTGCGCAGCTCCGAGTTCGCATTGCTGAAAATCTTCGTCAATCACGCGATGACCGTGCTCACGCGCGTGCAACTCAACGAGAAACTACGCGGCAATAGCGTGCTGCATCAAGGGCGGAGTCTCGATGTATCGATCTGGCGGCTGCGGCGTCTCATCGAGATCGATCCTTCCGAGCCGCGCTATGTGCAGACGGTGTGGGGACGCGGCTATGTGTTCGTGCCGCACGGCGAGATTGGAGCGGCCGAGCGCGGCGTGATGGTTGCGCCCGGCGTGTGAGGTTCGGCTTCTCTGCCGAAAGATCAGCCGAAAGGTGAGGTTTTACGGGAGCACGAAGCTCGCGTATCAGGCCTGCTTCGCGACCTCGCGAATGTCGGCCACCGGCGTTTGCCCGAATGCATCGCTGAAGGCGTAGTCGAGCAGCTGGGTGGCGCATTGTTCGGGCGT
The DNA here is from genome assembly GCF_902859805.1 of Paraburkholderia sediminicola. Classification (GTDB taxonomy): domain Bacteria; phylum Pseudomonadota; class Gammaproteobacteria; order Burkholderiales; family Burkholderiaceae; genus Paraburkholderia; species Paraburkholderia sediminicola. The sequence goes on from NZ_CADIKC010000001.1 coordinate 1,528,853, forward strand.
CGAAAGCTGGCCGTTGCGCTTGAGGTCTTCGAATTTTTCGCGCATCGGGAACTGTTCCTCGCCGCTGCTGCGAATTTCCGCCTGCATGTTCGTATCGATAACGCCAGGCGCCAGGCTGCAGATACGCAGCGCGCGATTCGCGTCGAGTGCAACGGCGCGTGCGTGATGATCGAGCGCGGCTTTGGTCGCGCAGTAGATGCTCCAGCCGGGATACGCATTGCGCGCCGCGCCGCTGGAGATATGCATGATGCGCCGGTCTGTCGCGTCGACGCTGGTTGCGGCAAGCGCGCTCGCCAGCATCAGCGGCGTGGCCACGTTCAGGCTCACGGCGGTCGCGATGTCGGCGGCGTTCTGGCCTTCGATCGGACCGATCGGTTGAACCATGCCTGCGTTGTTGATCAACAGTACGCTCTGCGCGCCGCTGACGAAGCTACGCAGTGCATCGGTCGCGACCCACTGCGCGACGCGCGTGGGATCCGAAAGCTCGAGTTCGATTTCGTCGAGCAGTGCCGGGAAACGCTCTTTGAGCGTGGCGTGACGCGAGCGGGACAGACCCAGTACCGCGACGCCGCGCGTCAGCAGTTGTTCAGCGAGGGATGCGCCGAGGCCGCGAGTGTGACCGGTAACGATCGCACGGATCGGAGAAGAGGGAGACATGTCGTTCCTTGTGATCGTTCGCTTGAGAAGGCCGCTATTTTCTCACGCTATGTCTGATGCTTGCAGCGGCGCCGGTGTTCAGGCTGCGTTCTGGCGGCGCGCAAGTTGCTCTCCTGCCTGCCGCCTATGCCGTCACCATTCTATTTCCCTCAGCCAGAGCGAAAGCGCTCGCGATATTGCATCGGCGTGACGCCGATTCGCTTCGTGAAGACAATGCGCATCCGGTCCGCCGTGCCGAAGCCGCAATCGTAGGCAATCGCCTTGAGCGCGGCATCGCTGCTTTCGAGCAACTTGCGCGCTGCATCCACGCGTGCGCGCTCGACGAATTCGTGCGGCGTCACTCTGGTTTCCTGCACGAACACGCGGGCGAAATTCCGCGCGCTCATTCCGGCGACGTCCGCCAGTTGTTTGACCGTAAAGCTCTCGCGAATCCGTTCCATGACGTGTGCCTGCACTTTAGCGACCGGCGAGGTGTCGTCCGCGGGTGCCGTCAAGTAAGGGCTGAACTGCGATTGACCGCCTTGTCGCTGCGCAAACACCACCAGCCGTTTGGCGACGGCGAGCGCCGTATGTGGCCCATGATGTTCGGCGACCAAAGCAAGCGATAGATCGATGCCCGCCGTGACGCCCGCCGACGTAACCAGGTTGCCGTCGCGCAGATAGATCCGGTCGAAATCGACATGGGCTCGCGGAAACTGCTCGGCGAGCTGTGCGGCGTGCTGCCAGTGCGTCGTGACTTTGCGCGCGTCGAGCAGCCCCGCGTGGCCGAGTGCGAACGCGCCGGTGCAGATCGAGCCAAAACGCTCGCATTGTGTGGCGGCTCGCGACAACCATTCCAGCAAACGTGTATCGGGCGCGGCGCCATCGGGCAGTGCGGGGCCGCCTGCAACCAGCGCAAGATCAAACGGCTGGCGTGCCTGGTCGAACGTGGCATCGGCGACGAGCGTCATGCCGTTGGACGCGCGCAGCGGACCCGGCTCCGCGCTGAGCAGCGTGACCTCATAGCGATCCTGCGGCGCGATGAAGCGATTGGCTTCGGAGAACACATCGACCGGACCGGCGACGTCGAGCGCCTGCACGCCTGGAAAGATCGCGATCGCGACGGTAGGCATCGAATGATCTCCTTTGACGATGGATAGGAATCCGCGGCCTGCGGCAGTCAACGCGGTGCGTTTGGCAGTGTTCAACGGTCCGCGACGATTGCCCGCGACCGCCTGCTGACCAATACTGAACTTCATCGGACGCGCTGCTCGACGGGTCAAATAGGCAGCCAGAAAAAGCATCGCGGACCAGCATACCAAACGCGCTATCGAGTCACAAAGACCGCGCGTCGGGTTCACTCAAGTCTTTCATGGAGCACTTCACATGACCACGATCGCAGGCATCCAGATTCCCGATAGCATGATGGCGCGCGAAGCCACGCAGCTTGTGCGCGACACCGAAACCGAGCTGCTCTATCACCATTCGCGGCGCGTTTTCCTGTTCGGCTCGCTGGCCGGCGCGCGCAAGCAACTCAAGTATGACCCTGAGCTGCTGTACATCGGCGCGATGTTTCATGACATGGGACTCGTCGCGCCGTATAGCAGCGAGCATGACCGCTTCGAGGTGGACGGCGCGAACGCGGCGCGTGACTTTCTGCAACGCCACGGGATCGGCGAAGACGATATCGAGCAGGTGTGGAACTCGATTGCGCTGCACACCACGCCTGGGATTCCGCAATATATGAAACCTGTGGTTGCGCTGGTGACGGCGGGTGTGGAGATGGACGTGCTGGGCCTCGCCTATGACGAATTCACCGAACACCAGCGCCATGAGGTAATCCACGCTCACCCGCGCGGCGCGCATTTCAAGGAAGGCATCATCGACGCATTCGCGCACGGCACGATCCACAAACCGGAGACGACCTTCGGTAACGTGAAGGCAGATGTGCTGGCACTGAAAGACCCGCATTACCATCGCGAGAATTTCTGCACGATGATTTTGGGGTCGTCCTGGAAGGATTAATTAGTCGGCGTGCCGCGGCGAAAATGACAGCCGCGTAGAAGAAATATTATCGGCACGATTTTCATCCAGCATGTCATTTCCAGTCAGCGTTCGCGACTAAATCCATGAAACACCCGGTCGATCGTGTGCAGCGGTCAGGCCCGGGTGTTGCATCCTCAGACCCGGCATGTGCGACGGATTCATCGCGGCAGGCCAGTCTGGGCACCTGAATGTCGCTTATGCGGCCCTCCTTGAAGCCGGGCTGCTCTCATAAGACTGGAGATGAAATGAAATCGATCCGAGCCGTACTGATGTGCGGATTGCTGCCGCTCGCGCTTGTAGCGGGTTCTGTGCAAGCACAGGGAATAGGACGCGCCGGCACCTATCTGATGCCGCCCGAGTACAGCATGATGATGGACAAGCTGACTCCTGAACAGCGCGCTCAGGCCATCGGCATCCAGCAAAAAATGATGCAAATGGACATGGAGTATCAGGACACGATGGCGCAAATGGAGATGAAACACGCGCACGAGATGATGCAGATGCAAAATCAACTGCTGGATATTTTCAAAGGCCATTGACGTTCACCGCGGTTCGACCGGTTCGCGTGCGGACTCACGTCAGGCGCGGCCCGGTCATCCTCTGCCATGCAACGCGGCGATCTCCTGCAAATCGAGATCCCGTTCCAGTTCGGTTAGCAGTTCATCATGAATCATCCCTGACCGATGCATCCGCAACAACTCGCTACGACCGGCTGCCACGGCGGCGAGCACAACGTCGTAATGCGCGACGCGAACGTCGGCGGGATATTCCGTCAGGTCCTGGTGGGTTTCCGTCATCTGCGCTCGATAGCTGTATTGCTCCAGCAGGCGCGGATGAATCACTTGTCCCTCGGCGTCGTGCACGAGCGGTTGGATCGCGGCGAATTGAGCCGCTTCCAGCCTCGCCCATGCCTGAGGCTCGGTCAAATGCTGCTCGTTGCGCTCTTTCACGCTATCCAGTTTGACCCAGCGAATCAGTGCGCCGATCGTGGTGCCTTGCCCGAGCACGGTCACGAGAATCACCGCGAACGACGCGACCAGAATCAGATCGCGTCCCGGCATCGCCTCAGGCAACGAGAGCGCGATCGCCAGCGTCACCACGCCACGCATGCCGGCCCAACTCGTCACCGTCGACGAGCGCCAGTCGAGTGCAATGTTTGCGCGCCGCGTCACTTTGCATACGAGTCCCTTCAACCATTCGACGGCAAACACCCACACGAAGCGCGACAGCACCACGGCTGCGATCACGGCGCCGACGGCGGGTGTAAACGCGGTCAATGCGTCGCCGACGCCGCCCAGCCGCACGATCACGCCGCGTAGCGACAGCCCGATCAGAAGGAACACGAGCGCTTCCATCAGGAAGATCAGGACTTGCCAGAAAGCCGTGCCGCGCATGCGCACCGAGGCAGAGAAAATTTCATGCTGATGCCAGCCGAGCACCATCCCGCAACTGACGGTCGCGATGACACCCGAGACGTCCAGCATGTCGCCGGCGATGTAGCTGAGCCACGGGGAGAGTGCGGATGCGGTGATGATGAGGTAGACGTCGTCGAGATAGCGCAGCAGCCTGACGACCACGAAGCCGATCGCGATACCCACCGCCACGCCACCCAGGCCGAGCACCGCGAACCGCTCGACCGCGTGTTGAGCGTTGAACGTGCCGGTCAGCGCGGCCGCGACGGCGAAGCGGAACAGCACGATGCCGGCGGCGTCGTTGAGCAGGCTTTCGCCTTCGAGGAGCACCATCAACCGGCGCGGCAGCGCGACACGTTCCAGCACGGCCTTCGCGGCGATGGCGTCAGGCGGCGAGACGACCGCGCCCAGCGCGAAGCACGCGCTCCACGGTAAAGACGGTACGACCCAATGCACGACCATACCGACCGCGAGGGTCGTGAAGGCGACCGCGCCGATCGCGAGCAGCAGGATGCCGCCGAGATTGCGCTTGAATTCATCCCATACGGAGAAGTAGGCGCCGTCCATAAGGAGCGGTGGCAGGAACACGACCAGAACCAGCTCGGGATCGAGGTTGATGCGGGGGAGTCCAGGCACGAAGGCCATCGCGGCGCCGCCGACCAGGAGCGCTGCGGCCGGAGGGAGTCGTAGCCGTTTGGCGAGCAGTTGGAGACCGATCATCGCGCCGAGCGACAGCAGGACGAGTTTGAAGCCCATGACGGAGGACATGCGGGAGCCTCGGCGGGTGGCTGGGGATTACTTTTTATCACAGAGCAAGGGTATTGCCTGCGGCTGGGCCGACGGGGGATATATCTATTGCATCAAGTACTTGAGTTGACTGTGGGTGGGTTGTGCACAGGCTTGCCCACAATTTGTGGGGATAAGTTTTTGGATGCTCGGCGCTTTTTGGGCCGTGTTCTTGGGGCTTTGGCCTTTCCTTGTTTTGTTAGTGGTCTATTAGCGTTCCCCCTGTGCGGGGGGGCACCTACTTTTCTTTGCTTGCCGCAAAGAAAAGTAGGCAAAAGAAAGCGGCTCAAACCGCTAATGCTAAGTGGGCTCCGTGGTCTGCTGCGGGTAGTGGTGCGACTGGAATCCGTGCTCTCGCGCATTCCGCGCTAGTGACAAAGGACTCGTCAGCTCCCACTCCGCACTGCGTGCGTCGCGGACGGGTATGCATGGGAAACCACGGGCTTCGTTTTTGCGCGGCGGGGGCCATCGGCTTCGTCTCGGCGGGGTGTCGAAGCGACAAAGGAGATACGCGCCGGCCACCGCGCCGAAGAAGGTGTGAGCGCGAAAACGCAGTGATCGGTTTGAGAGATACGCTTCGGCGCGCGCAGCGCCGCCGGAAGAATGACGCCCTTGTCACTGGCGCATGCAGGTGCACGAACCCAGATTCCAGATGCACCACTACCTGTAGCAGACCACGGAGCCCGCTTAGCATTAGCGGTTTGAGCCGCTTTCTTTGCTTATCTTTCTTTGCGGCGGCAAAGAAAGTAAGTGCCGCCCCGCACAGGGGCAACGCTAATAGACCACTAACAAATCAAGGAAAGGCACCAAAGCCAGAACAAGGACAAAAAAGCGCCGAGCATCCAAAACCCTTATGCCTTCAAAACCGAAGCCGCCACCTCCTCCCGCGACTGCACCTGCAAAACCGCATCCCGCTTATCCAGCAAATGCTGCCGAAGAATCGCGCTCAACTTCTTCCCATCCCTCGCCTCGAGCGCCTTCAACATCTCATCATGATCATGAATCGCGCTATCCCACTTGGGGATCTGAAAATTCGACCGAAACCGCAGCGCCTGCAAGCGCCGATTAACCGCGACATAAGTCTGCCGCAGTGCTGAATTTCTCGCCGCCTCATTGATCTTGTCGTGAATCGCCTGGTTGCGGCTGTAGTACCCGGCCAGATCGTTCTGCGTCCTGCAAGCCAGCATCGCGTAATGCAATGCCTTGATCTCGGCGAGCTCCGCAGCTGTCATCCGCTCCGCCGCCAGTTCGCCTGAAAAAGCTTCAAGACCGCTCATCAACTCGAAGGTCTCACGCAACTCGGCTTCCGACATCTTCGACACCGACGCACCGCGATTCGGCGAAATCTCGATCAGCCCTTCAGCAGCCAGAACCTTCAGCGCCTCCCGCAACGGCGTGCGCGAAATCCCGAGCGTCTCGCACAACTCGCGCTCGTTCAGTTTCTTGCCCGGCTCGAGCACCCCCTCGACGATAAAGCGGCGAATGTGCTCCACCACCGTGTCGTGCAAACGCTGACGCTCCACCTTCGGCATCAGCGGAGAAGCGGCCACACCCGCATCGAAATCCGAATTTTGCATACAAAAGCCCCCAACATCGTGTTAGGTACGATTTTATCGGAACCATGCAGATTAGTTAATAGCACGGGTAAACACCGGTATCTGCAGGCAATTTTCGCCTTGGGATCATCACGGATCATCTGATATAGTTTTTTGCATGCAAAATTCAATCGGAGGAGCCCAATGCTCAAGCTAGACTTTCACCCCGCTGGCCGTCACTTTCTGCAGATCCCGGGTCCGAGCCCGGTGCCCGATCGCATTCTCCGTGCGATGAGCTACCCGACCATCGATCACCGCGGCCCCGAGTTCGGCGAACTCGGTCTGAAGGTGCTCGAAGGCATCAAGAAAATCTTCAAGACGCAGCAACCGGTGGTGATCTATCCGGCCTCCGGCACCGGCGCTTGGGAAGCGGCGCTGTCGAATACGCTGAGCCCTGGCGACAACGTACTGATGTTCGAAACCGGTCACTTCGCGACGCTGTGGAAAAAGATGGCGGAAAGCCTTGGGCTGAAGCCGGAGTTCATCGGCTTGCCTGGCATCGAAGGCTGGCGGCGCGGGGTTCAGCCGCAGATGATTGAAGAGCGCCTGCGCGCCGACACGCAGCACGCGATCAAGGCCGTGTGCGTCGTGCATAACGAAACCTCCACGGGCGTCACCTCGGATATCGCCGCCGTGCGCCGCGCGATCGACGCTGCCGGTCACCCGGCGCTGCTGCTGGTCGATACGATCTCGGGGCTCGCCTGTGCCGACTATCGTCATGACGAATGGGGCGTCGACGTCACCGTGTCCGGCTCGCAAAAGGGCTTGATGCTGCCGCCTGGCATCAGCTTCAACGCGATCTCGCCGAAGGCATTGGCCGCCAGCAAGCAGGCCAAATTGCCGCGCAGCTTCTGGGACTGGACCGACATCGTCGAGATGAACAAGACCGGTTACTGGCCGTACACGCCGAACACGAACCTGCTGTATGGGCTTCACGAGGCGTTGGAGATGATTCTCGGCGAAGGGCTCGACAACGTGTTCGCCCGTCACGAGCGTCTCGCCGAAGCCACCCGCCGTGCGGTCCGCGCGTGGGGTCTGGAGATCCAGTGCGCCGATCCCGCTGTGTATAGCCCGGTGCTCACCGGCGTGATGATGCCCGAAGGCATCGATGCCGACGCCGTGCGCAAGCTCATCTACGAACGCTTCGACATGTCGCTCGGCACGGGTCTCGGCAAGATGAAAGGCCGCATGTTCCGCATCGGCCACCTCGGCGACTGCAACGATCTGATGCTGCTGGCGACGCTGGCAGGCTGCGAAATGGGTCTGCGGCTCGCGGGTGTGCCGCTCAAGGAAAGCGGCCTGCCTGCCGCTATGGAATGGTTGAGCCAGCCGACCAAAGCCTCGGGGCTGAAAGCGGCGGCTTAAGCGATAGAGCGCCACGCGCATCGGTGCTCAGCGCATCGATGCGTCAGCGCCTCTGCCTGACAGGCAGCAAGCAGCAGGCAGCAAGCAGCAAACAACAGGCATCTCGCAGCAAGGGAAGGCGGGGAGCACTTCCCTCACGAAGCCGCGCATAGAACGCGGCTCATGGACAACATGCGATGGACCCACAGCGTATGCCGCTGACGGGCGACGACGCAGCGCGCCATTCCAGGCGCGCCGTCGATAGACTGCAATGGAGAGAGGCGATGAAGCGGTTTCGTGTGAGCAGTGCGACCAGTATCGTTCTAGTGATGCTATGCATCATGTACTTCATCACTTACCTCGACCGCGTCAACGTCAGCACCGCGGCCGCAGGGTTCGGCAAGGAGTTCGGTCTCTCGCATACGGAAGTGGGCCTGGTGTTTTCGGCCTTCGCTTATCCGTATCTGATTTTCCAGATTATCGGTGGCTGGGTCAGTGACCGCTTCGGTGCAAAACGCACGCTGATTTTCTGCGGTGCTATCTGGGGCGTGGCGACTTTGCTGACCGGTTTTGCCGGTGGTCTCGTTTCGTTGCTGGCGGCGCGTGTGTTGCTGGGTTTCGGCGAAGGCGCCACGTTTCCTGCGGCGACGTCCGCGATGGCGCGCTGGGTCGCGAAAGAAAAACGCGGCTTTGCGCAGGGCATCACCCACGCGGCATCGCGTATCGGTAACGCGGTGGCGCCTGGCCTGATCGTGCTGGTGATGGCGACCTGGGGCTGGCGCGAATCGTTCTACATTTGCGGCGTATTCAGCCTGTTGTGGGTGGCGGTGTGGGCGTTCACGTTCACCGAACATCCGAAAGATCATCCGCGTATCACGAACGAGGAACTCGAAGTCCTGCCCGCGCCGAAGCCGAAAGCGGCCGGCGTGCCGTGGAAAAAACTGTTTCGCCGCATGTGGCCGGTCACGATCGTGTACTTCTGCTACGGCTGGACCCTGTGGCTGTTCCTCAGCTGGATTCCGCAGTACTTCCTGCACAGCTATCACCTGCAACTGCAGAAGTCGGCGATCTTCGCATCGGTCGTGTTCTTTGCCGGCGTACTCGGCGACACGCTCGGCGGCATTGTGACCGACTGGATCTTCACGCGGACCCGCAGCCTGAAGTGTGCCCGGAGCTGGATGGTGTCGGTGTGCATGTTCTTTTGTCTGCTCTCGCTGATTCCGCTGATGTTCACGCACGATCTGTATCTGTCGATGGCGTGTCTCGCTTCGGGCTTCTTCTTCGCCGAAATGACGATCGGCCCGATGTGGGCGATTCCGATGGATATCGCGCCGGAATACTCGGGCACCGCGAGCGGCATGATGAACACCGGCTCGGCATTGGCCGCGATCATCTCGCCGGTGGTCGGCGGATTCCTGATCGACTACTTCGGCAGCTGGGAGTTACCGTTCGTCGGCAGCATGCTGTTGATGGCGATCGGCGTGGTGCTCGCGTTCCGCATGCAGCCGGAAAGCAAGTTCGAACTCGGCGCGGCCGATAAAGCGCACGCTACGACCGGCGTGGGCGCGTAAGCAGATCGCGCGCCATTCCCTCTCTTCGTCTTTAAAGCAATGACAACATCACTGAGTCAACGTCTCGCTGACGTACGCCGCAATCATTTGACGCTCGATGCGTTGCCGCCTGAGCAAACGCCCGCCGACAGCGCCGCCGCCTACGCGATCCAGCACGAGATCCTGCGCGTGCTGGACGCGCCGATCGGCGGCTGGAAGATCGGCGCGAAGTCCGACAGCGGCCCGATCCAGGGCGCACCGTTACCGGCGAACGATCTGCACGTCGACGGCGCACGGTTGCCGCGTGAAGCCTTTGCCCCGCTGGGACTCGAACTGGAGATCGCATTCCGCTTCAGCCGCCGCTTCGAGCCGTCAGCAACACCCTATAGCGAAGCCGACGTGCACGCTGGTATCGGCTCGATCGGCGCGACCATCGAGGTTGTGGCGAGCCGTTACGCAGACTGGCCCAAGGTCGACAAGCTTGCGCAGCTCGCGGATTTGCAGAATCACGGCGCGCTGATCGTCGGCGAATTTACGCCGTATCGCGAGGACTTTCCGTTTGTGGCGCCGTCGCTGCATTTCAGCTTTGAAGGGCGTGACGTGGTCGAGGCGACGCCTGCCAATCCGGCCGGCGATCCGCGACGCCTGCTGACGTGGCTCGTCAATCACGCCACGTCGCGCGGCATCGCCGTCACGCCGGAGATGGTCGTCACGACCGGTTCGTACACCGGCATGTTTTTCCCGCAGAGTGCGGGCACAGCGAGCGGGCGTATTGAAGGGCTCGCGCCGATCAGCCTGACGCTGTACTAGCCCGCTTTCCTATAGGCCGACGATATGACGAACCCCACTTCCGCTTTACTCGTCAAGCCGATCCATCTGGTGCCGTCCGCCGCACGGCTGACTTCGCCGCTCGCGCAGCATCTGCGCAAGGCTTTGCGCGGCGACGTGTTGTTCGATGCGGCGAGCCGCGGCCGTTATTCCACCGATGCGTCGATCTATCAGATCACGCCGATCGGCGTGGTGGTGCCGCGCGATCAGGACGATCTGCGCATTGCGCTGGAAATTGCACGCAGCGAGAAAATCCCGTTGCTCGCGCGCGGCGCGGGCACGAGCCAATGCGGTCAGACAGTCGGCGAGGCGCTGGTGATCGACACCAGTAAGTGGCTGAACAACATCGTCGCCTTCGATGCCGACGCGCGCACGGTGACAGTCGAACCGGGCGTTGTGCTGGATCATCTGAATGCATGGTTGAAACCGCATGGCCTGTGGTTTCCGGTCGACGTTTCGACGGCGGCGCAGTGCACGATCGGCGGGATGGCCGGCAACAACTCGTGCGGCTCGCGTTCGATCGAATACGGCAATATGGTGCACAACGTCGAGGCGATCGACGCCATTCTCGCCGACGGCAGCGAAGCACGTTTCGCCTCATTGCGCGAGGCGCCGCAAGGCGCACGCTTGCAGCAGATTGTCGAAGGCGTGAAGCGGATCGCCGAGCGAGAACGTGACGAGATCGTCGAACGCATACCGAAAGTACTGCGTCGTGTCGCGGGCTACAACATCGACGTGTTCGATTGCCAGAACCCGCGCGCCTACACCGACGACGGCATCGCGAATCTCGCGCACCTGCTGGTTGGCTCGGAAGGCACGCTTGCGTTCAGCCGGCAATTGACGCTGAAGCTCGCGCCGTTGCCGACGCATAAGACGCTGGGCGTGGTCAATTTCCCGACCTTCTGGCAGTCGATGGATCTCACGCAGCACATCGTCAAGCTGAAGCCGGTGGCTGTGGAACTGGTCGATCGCACCATGATCGATCTGGCGATGAGCAATCCCGCCTTCCGTCCTGTGATCGAGAAGGCGCTGGTCGGCGAGCCGCAGGCCATTCTGCTGGTGGAATTCGCGGGTGAGAACCGCGACCAGCAACTCGCGTCGCTCAAGCAACTCACCGAACTGATGGCCGATCTTGGCTTGCCCGACTCGGTCGTCGAGATGCCTGCCGCGAGCGAACAGAAGGCGCTGTGGGAAGTCCGCAAAGCCGGGCTGAACATCATGATGAGCATGAAGGGCGACGGCAAGCCGGTTTCATTCATCGAAGATTGCGCGGTGCCGCTCGAACATCTCGCGGAATACACGAGCCGCTTGACCGAAGTCTTTCACCGCAACGGCACCGAAGGCACCTGGTACGCGCATGCGAGTGTCGGCACGCTGCACGTGCGGCCGATTCTCGATATGCGGCGCGACGGCGCGGTAAAGATGCGCGCAATCGCTGAAGAAGCGGCGGCCCTGGTGCGCGAATACAAGGGCGCGTATTCCGGCGAGCACGGCGACGGCTTGTGCCGCGGCGAATGGGTGGCGTGGCAATACGGGCCGCGTCTGAACCAGGCATTCACGGAGATCAAGGCGTTGTTCGATCCGGACAACCGCTTCAATCCCGACAAGATCGTGCGTCCGCCGAAGATGGACGACGCGCGCAATTTCCGCTTTGCACCGGGTTACAAAGCGCAGCGGATTGATACCGCGCTCGACTGGTCCGCATGGAACGTCGATCGCGATCCGCGGACGGGGCAGGAGACGCTGCCGGGCAGTGGCAACGATCTTTCGGGCGGTCTCGCGAAGGCCGTCGAGATGTGCAACAACAACGGCCATTGCCGCAAGTTCGATGCAGGCACCATGTGCCCGAGTTATCGCGTGACGAAGGACGAGCAGCATGTGACGCGAGGACGTGCGAACACCTTGCGTCTGGCGATTTCCGGGCAACTCGGCGAGGCAGGACTCGCCAGCGACGACGTCAAGGACACGCTCGACCTGTGCGTCTCGTGCAAGGGCTGCAAACGCGACTGCCCGACGGGCGTCGACATGGCGAAGTTCAAGATCGAGGCGCGGGCGGCGCGCGTCAAACGACACGGACTGCGTCTGCGTGACAGGTTGGTGGCCTTCATGCCGCGCTATGCGGCAACGGCAAGCCGCGTGCCGGGCTTGATGGCGCTGGCCGACAACGTGCCGGTGTTGTCGGCGTGGTTCAAACGCTCGGTGGGTTTTGCGCCTGAACGCACGTTGCCGCGTTTCAAGAAATCGTTTCTGTCTGACGCAGCGACGGCCAAGCCGCCTCAAGGCAGCGCACTGAAAGAAGTGCTGTTGTTCGTCGATACGTTCAACAACAACATGGAGCCGGAAAACGCGCGCGCCGCGCAGCAGGTGTTGGAGGCTGCGGGTTACACGGTGCACTTCAATACGCGCCAGGGCGAACGCCCGGTGTGTTGCGGCCGCACGTTCCTCGCGGCCGGTCTGGTCGATGAAGCAAAGCAGGAAGCGCGACGCATGCTCGATCTGTTCAAGCCGTTCGTGGAGCGTGGCGTGCCGATCGTCGGGTTGGAGCCGTCGTGTTTGCTGTCGTTGCGCGACGAGTTTCTGCACTATGGTTTCGGTGAAGAAGCACAACGTCTTTCGAAGCAGGCGTTTCTATTCGAAGAGTTTCTGGTGCGCGAGGAAAAGGCCGGCCGCTTGCAGCTTGCGTTGAAGCCGCTGGCCAAGGAGCAGGCGCTTGTACACGGCCACTGCCATCAGAAGGCCTTCGACGCGTTCACGCCCGTGCAAACCGTTCTGAACTGGATTCCTGAACTGAAGGTGTCGACGGTCGAGTCTTCGTGTTGCGGCATGGCGGGTAGCTTCGGCTACGAAGCCGAGCATTACGCGACATCGCAGGCAATGGCGGAATTGTCGCTGCTGCCCGCGGTGCGCAAGATCGACGGCAATACGGTGATGGTCGCGGACGGCACGAGTTGCCGGCATCAGATTCATGATGGCGCGGGCGTCGACGCAATCCACGTGGCGCGCGTACTGGCGATGGCGTTGCAGTGAGGGCTGTCAGCCTTTATCCCGCGCCCACCACTTGCCGATACGCGGTCGGCGCCACGCCGACGCTTTCGCGAAAACGATGGCTGAAATGGCTGGCGTTCGCGTAGCCGCATTGTTCGGCGACTTGCGCGAGCGGCAGTCTCGTCGTGCGCAGAAGCGTTCGTGCGCGTTCGAGCCGTTGCTGCGCGATCCAGGCCGCCGGCGGTAGTCCGAGCGACGTGCGGAACATGCGCGCCAGATGAAACTCCGACAGCGCCGCGACACCGGCAAGCTCGCCGAGCGTGAGCGTCTGCTCGAGATGGTTTTCGATGTAGTCGCGCAAGCGCCGCCGGGTCGCAACCGACAGACCGCCCTTGAGCGACGTATCCGTGCGACGCACACCTTGAGCGCGCAGCAGCAGACTCAACACCTCGTGCGCGGTCTCATTGGTCCGCAGCAGGCCATCAGGATCCTGCCAGTCTTCATTCGCGAGCGACTGACACAATTGCGCGATGCGGGCGTCTTCGAAATAGGTCCGATCGGCCAGCGTCAGTTCGCGTGGCTCGCGATCGAGTTCCTGCACCGCGCGCTGCGTAAAGTGTTCGGGCAGGAAGTAAAGATGCATGAAATGCATATGCCCGCGAACCCACCAGCGCGACTCATGCTCGCCGGGCAACGCGCAGAGCCGCGACGGTGCGCCGTAGCGCCCGGGCATTTTCTGACGCTCGGTGCGATAGCCACCGTCCAGATAGCACGACAGCGTGTGATGGCCGGGGCGGTCATAGACGGTCTCGGCTTCCTCGGTGTCGCGGGTCCAGACGGCAATGGCAAGCCGGTCGCCGAGCCACGCGAAGCGTTCGAGGTTCGCGTTGGCGCTCTGCAGCGTGTGGCAGACCGACTGAAGGCCGAACGGCGTTTCGGTGGAGTCGATCACAGTGGCGGGCGGTCTGGCGTTCACGGAACGAGCGGGATGCATTCGATGACAGGGTAAGCGTCAGTATAGGGCGAGCGATTGCCGGCCGCTCGAGCCTCCGAAAAAGTGCGCAATCCTGGACAAGTGCCACCGCCGACGCTGCAGCATAGTTGGGTTTCCGCTTTTTCGCTGCTGCAGGCACTGCCATGAACCTTTCGCTCTATGCCATCACCGTGCTGATCTGGGGCACCACGTGGATTGCCATCAAGTGGCAACTGGGCGCGGTGCCGCCGCCCGTGTCGATTGCGTGGCGTTTCTGGATCGCAGCGCTGGTGCTGTTCGCGTTGCTGCGCATCATGCGCCGGCCCATCTGGCCGCCGCGCGCCGCATGGCGCTTCCTCGCCGCGCAAGGTCTGGCGCTCTTCTGTCTGAACTTTCTGTGCTTCTACTATGCCGAGCAGGTGGTGCCGAGTGGCCTCGTCGCGGTGGTGTTTTCCACCGCGCCGCTGCTGAATTCGATCAACGGCCGGCTTTTTATGGGACGTCCTTTGCAGCCGTCGGCGATTGCCGGGGCGGCGTTGGGGCTCGTCGGCATCGTGTGCCTGTTCGTCCAGCAGATGGCGGGACACCTGGGCGACCACACGGTATGGCTGGGACTCGCGATCGCGTTTCTTGGCACCTTGTGCTTTTCAGCGGGCAATCTGTTGTCGAGCCGGATGCAGTCGATGGGCTTGCACCCGTTCGCCACCAATAGCTGGGCCATGCTGATCGGCGCCGGCATTTTGACGGTGGGAAGCGCGCTGGCCGGATTTTCGTTCTCTATCGAACCCGACGCGCGCTATCTCGGCGCGCTCGCCTATCTGGCGATCTTCGGCTCGGTGATCGGCTTTACTGCGTACCTGATGCTGGTCGGGCGCATCGGACCGGAGCGGGCCGCCTACTGCACCGTGCTGTTTCCGATTGTGGCGCTGGCGGCGTCGACGGTATTCGAGGGCTACCAATGGTCCGCGTTGGCGGTGCTTGGGCTTCTGCTAGTGGTGGCGGGGAATCTGGTGGCGTTCGATCTCACGCGGCGGCTCTTTGTGCGTCGGGTGAGGGCATCCTAATCCGCGGCTGCCCACTCCGGCCGCTTCCCCATGCTGTCGAACAGTTCGAGTATCGTCGCCTTGACCTTCTGCACGGCATTGCTGAGCAAGGCCGTGTCGTGCCAGCAGAGTGACAGATCGCGTGAGAACAACCGGTGATCGACCTTGGCAAGCTTGAGCTTGTGCTCATCGAGTTCGACGTGAGCGGCCGTCCACGGCAGGATCGTCACGCCCAGCTTTGCCATCACCGCCGCGAATAGCAACGCGGTGGAACTGGCCTCGAACAGAATCTCGCATGGCAGTCCGGCTTCGCGCAGCGCCCACTCGACGCGGCTGCGAATCGTATTCGGTGCGCTTGGCAGGATCAGCGGCATGCGCGCGAGTTCGGCGATCGACACGGGCTCGCGCGGCATCTGAAACTCCGGCCACGCAATCAGATAGAGCGCTTCGGCGAGCAGCTTTTGCGAGGCCACCCCGCGCGTTTCGACCGCGTCCACCACGACGGCCAGATCCACCCGCCCGCTACCGATCAGACTGCCGAGTTCCGCGCTCGGTGCTTCGAGCAACTCCAGCGCGATGCCGGGATAACGGTCGCGGATCGTACGTGCAAGCGGGATCGCCACCATCCGCGCCGTGCTCGACGGCATGGCGACCGACACTCGGCCCTGCGGCAACTCGGCGTCCTGGCGCAGGAGTTCGCGCGTGCTGTCGGCCTGCCGCAGCAACTCGATCGCATGCCGGTACAGCGTTTGCCCGGCTGCAGTGGGCGCCACGCCTTGCACGCTGCGCTCGAGCAACTGCATCCCCAGATCGCGCTCCAGATTGCGCATCTGCTGGCTGATCGCGGGCTGCGCGATATGCAGCGCCTCGCTCGCGCGGGTGACGTTGCCGCACTCCACCACTTTGACGAAATACCGCAGTTGCCGCAGGTCCATGCGCGTCGCTCGCTCCCTCTTCCCATAACGAAATCCGATTGAGCTAGAGAAATATCATATTTTTCGATTATCGAGCGCGTTCTTATACTCAAGCCACAAAAAAACCGAAGCGTGCCCAGCGTGAGCTGTCCGGCACCGCTTCAAAAGGGCCGGCTGTTGCCGGCAGCAACCAGGTTGCATGGGACCAGAGCGCACTGAAGTGCGAACTCTGGTCGACACAGGAGACAAGCATGTCCAAAGCGATCGCTGCATCGACAGCCGGGCTCAAGCCCAGGCGCACGCCCCTCACCCGCGAGCAGATCGGCGGCTTCTGGGCGGTTTACTCGGGATGGGTGCTGGACGGTGTGGATTCCGTGATCTACGCGCTGGTGCTCATTCCGGCGCTCACCGAGTTGCTGCCCGTCTCGGGCATTGCCGCGACGCCCGGCAATCTCGGCATGTACGGCTCGATCCTGTTCGCGCTGTTTCTGATCGGCTGGGGGCTGTCGTTCATCTGGGGGCCGCTCGCCGACCGCTTCGGACGGGTCAAGACGCTGGCCGCGAGCATCCTCATCTACTCGGTGTTCACCGGCGCCGCGGCGTTCGCACACAACGTCTGGGAGCTGGCCGCATTCCGGCTGATTGCCGGCATCGGCGTGGGCGGCGAATGGGCGCTGGCGGGTACCTATGTCGCCGAGAGCTGGCCGGAGGATCGCCGCAAAATGGGCGCGGGCTACTTGCAGACCGGTTACTACGTCGGATTCTTCCTTGCCGCGTTGCTGAACTATACGGTCGGCGCGACGTACGGCTGGCGCGCGATGTTCCTGTGCGGTCTTGCACCGGCCTTGCTGGCGATTTTCACGGTGCTCAAGGTGAAGGAGCCGGGGCAGTGGCGCAAGGCCACGCATGGCGCCGGTCAAACGAACGTCGCAGCGGCGGCCGGGCGCCGTCCGCTGATGGAGATATTCGCGCCGGCTTATCGACGTCGGACGTTGACCAGCGCGAGCCTTGTGGGCGTCGCGATCATCGGCTTGTGGGCCGGGTCAGTCTACGAAGCGAGCGCGGTTGTGACATTGGCGACGCGCGCCGGCATCGATCGCGTCGGCGCTGTGCGCCTTGCATCGATCGGGGCGGCGGTGCTGTCGGTCGGGACCATCCTCGGCTGTCTCGTCGCGCCGTGGCTGGCGGAACGGCTGGGGCGGCGCTCCGCACTCGGGGTGTACTTCGCCGGCATGGCGGTGTCGATCGTATTTGCATTCGGCTGGGTCTTTTATCTGCCGAACGGACTCAACCTGTTCATGGTGTCGCTGCTGTTCCTCGGTTTCTTCGGCGGCAATTTTGCGATCTTCTCGCTGTGGCTGCCGGAGCAATACCCGACCCGGATACGCGCTACCGCGTTTGCCTTCAATGCGTCGGTGGGCCGCCTGCTTGGCGCCGGTGTGAACTTCCTGCTGGCTGCCGCGATTCATTGGCAAGGTTCGCTCGGGCTGCCGATTGCGTGGACGGCGGCGGCTTTTGTGATTGGCCTGCTGATCTTGCCGTTTGCCGTCGAGACCCGTCATCAGACGTTGCCGGAATAGCGCCTCGTTGAGCGAATCGCTCGCGCTGCCGCCGTCTTTCGTTGGACGCGGCGGGTACGGCGCAAGCGCGTCACTTGGCGCTGTCCGCAATCGTCCTTAATTCGCTGGAGAAATGAATGCAAGCGTTACAAGGAATCAAGGTCGTCGAACTGAGCCGTGCGCTGTCGGGGCCGTTCTGCTCGATGGTGCTGGCCGATCTCGGCGCGGACGTCATCAAAATCGAACCGGGCCCGGGCGGCGACATGAGCCGAACCTGGGGACCGTTCGACCGGGGCGTGAGTACCTACTATCTATCGTGCAACCGCAACAAGCGCGGCGTATGCATCGACTTCCGCAACCCGGAAGGACTTGCCGCGATTCATCGGCTGATCGACGATGCCGACGTGGTGATCGAGAACTTCAAGCCTGGCACCATCGAGAGCATGGGACTCGGCTATGACGTGCTCAGCGCGCGCAATCCGCGGTTGGTGATGGGCAGCATCAACGCGTTTGGCGCCGATGGTCCGATGAGCGGCTGGCCCGGTTTCGACCAGATCGCACAGGGTTATTCCGGCCTGATGAGCCTGACCGGTTTCGCCGATGGCGACCCCACGCGCACTGGCACCGCGATCGGCGATCTGAGTTCCGGCATGTGGCTCGCGATGGCGATCCTGTCCGCGCTATTGGAGCGCGAGCGAACCGGACGTGGCCAGCATGTGAGCACGTCGTTGCTCGCAAGTCTCGTGGGGATGCTGAGCGTGCATGGCCAGCGCTACCTGAGCCTTGGCGACATTCCACGCCGTACCGGCAACGCGCATTCGGTGATTGCACCGTATGGCGTATTCGAAACCGCCGATGGTCCGCTCAACATCGCGCCGATTACGTCGGACATGTGGCTGCGCTTATGCCAATTGCTCGAGTTGCCCGCATTGCCGGACGATCCGCGCTTCGCGACCAACGAAGCCCGCGTCGCGCATCGCGATGAATTGAAGGTCGCGTTGGAAGCACGTTTGAAGACGCGCGGCAAACGGGAGTGGACCGAGTTGTTCATCGGCGTGGGCTTGCCTGCCGGCCCGATCAATACCCTGGACGAAGTGTTCGCCGACCCGCAAGTGCAGCATTGCCGATTGGTGGAAACGGTCGAGCATCCGACGCTCGGCGCGTTGCGCCAGGTCGTGACACCGGTGTCGAGTTCGGCGGTAACGGGCGAATCTTCGCGTCATGTTAGCCGTCATGCGCCGCCGGGCCTTGGCGAACATACTGTCGATGTATTGCGCGAGGCAGGTTTCGATGAGGCCGCGATTGAGGCGTTGATTGCTGCTAAAGCGGTGCATCAGCAGGGCGAATATTTGTCGCCGCAAAACGCTCGGGAACACGCGGCTGGCGTTACGCTATGAGCGCCGGCACAAACCGCGAAAAAGGGCGAGAGGGGCGCGCACCAAGCGCGTTGCGCAATTGGAATACGCTGTAGGAATTGCGAAATGAGCGGGCCACAAACTTTGGAACATGCAGCAGGGGTCACACAATGAACACACCGAACGCATCGCCGTTTTCGGTAACGGTGGATATCGTGGATGAGCGGATCGCACGTTTGACGTTCAGTCATCCTACTCGCCGGAATGCCCTCAGCGCGGAGTTGTTGCACGCGCTCGACTCACGCCTTGTCGATCTCGCGGCACAGCGCATACCGGTCGTGATACTTGGCAGCGGCGTCGGGCAGGACGTCTGGAGCGCGGGCCACGACCTTGGAGAGTTGGCGGATGACCGCGATCCGATTGCCTACGGCAAGCCACTGGAACAGACCTTGCGCCGCGTGCGTGCTTACCCGGGCGTAGTGATCGCGATGGTATCGGGCTCAGCATGGGGTGGCGCCGTCGATCTGGCGATGAGTTGCGACCTCGTTATCGCCGACGAAAGCGCGCGCTTCGCGATGACGCCGGCGAACATCGGCTTGCCCTATACGACCAGCGGCCTGCTGCGTTTCTTCAACAACTTGCCGATTCACGTATTGAAGGAGATGTTCTTCAGCGCGCAGCCACTCGATGCCGCGCGCGCCGAGCGCTTCGGCGTAATCAACCGCCTGGTCGACAGCGACAAACTGGAAGCAACGGCGCTTGAAATGGCGCGCGGAATCGCAAGCAAGGCACCCTTGGCGATTCAGGCCGTGAAGGAACAACTGCGGATACTGGAAGACCTGCAACCCATGCCTGTGCAAGCGATGGAACAGATTGCCGAGCTGCGTCGGCAGGCGTGCGAGAGTGCAGACTTTAGCGAAGGGCTGGCGGCGTTTTCGGAGAGACGGCCCCCGAAGTTCAGTGGTAAATGAACAAGGCGTTCACCCGAGCGAACGATGTTGTTCGAGAGAAGCGATTCAAGCACCGGTGATGTTCAGAGCGATCGAACCTGCACCACCAGCACCAAAGGTGAGTCTTTCCGGGAGTAAAAAACAAACGAAAGACACCATCGGTGAGCTTTTCCGGGAGCAAGAAAAGCAAGAAAAGCAAGAAAAGCAAGAGGAGCACGAAACACGCAACCGCAAGCCCTTCACCGCCAACCCACGTGCGCCAAAACGCAGTGAGTGGTTTTAAGAAGTACTCTTCGGCGCGCGCAGCGCCGCCGGAAGTATGACGCCCTTGTCACTGGCGTATGCAGATGCACGAACCCAGATTCCAGATGCACCACTACCCGCAGCAGACCACGGCGCCCACTTAGCATTAGCGGTGTGAGCCGCTTTCTTTGCTTATCTTTCTTTGCGGCGGCAAAGAAAGTAAGTGCCGCCCCGCACAGGGGCAACACTAATAGACCACTAACAAAACAAGGAAAGGCACAAACCCCAGATCAAAAACAAAACCTCAACGCCCCGCACGAACAACCCTAGGCGCACACGCCGCCAACCCCGCCGCACCCGCATACGTCACAAGCCCGATCGCCGCAACCCACCACAACGCAGTCGCCACATGCGGCGCCAAAATCGTCGCGGCCCCCGCCATGGCGACCCCGACAAGCCCCCCCGCCTGCCGCAACGCGTTCAACAACCCTGACGCCACACCAGCCAACTCACCAGGCACCTGTTCCAACACAGTTGAAATCATCGGCGGCACCGACAACGCCGTCCCACCCCCAAACATCACCATGGCTGCATAAGTAAAAACCCACGGCGCGCGCCATTCCAGACTCATTGCCATCGCAGGCACCGCAACAGCAGCCAGCACGAGCCCCGTAGTCATAAACTGCGTCGCAGTAAACCGCCCATGCAACCTGCCCACCACCACATTCCCGATCGACAAACTCCCTGCAAGCGGCAAAAGCGTAAGCCCAATCTCCCTCGCGTTAAACCCAAACTCGCCATGCAGATAAAGACTCAACTCAAACAACAATCCAAAGTAGCCAACATAAACGAGCGTCCCCATAGCGTTCATCGTCACGAACATCCGATTACGGAACCATTCAACCGGCACCATCGGATGCTGCGCACGCCGCTCGACAACAACAAGCGTCAGCGCAGCCAGTGCGGCAAGCAACGCCGCAACCCACACTTCGCGCGCAGCGATCCCACGTGACGGCAACTCAATCGCCGCATAACAGAGCGCGCCCAATGCGACGATGCTCGCCAACTGCCCACCCCAATCGAAATGACGCCCAACGCTACGCGTCGAATGACGCACCACGACCCATGCGCCCGCGAACGCAGCCAGCCCGGTCGGTACGTTGATCAGAAACGCACTGCGCCAGCCAAACCCCTGCACGAGGAGGCCGCCCAACACCGGCCCGATCGCCGCCGCGACCGACGCAATCCCTGCCCACGTCGCGATGGCGCGTCCACGCTCGACGGGGTCGTCGAACGTGCTGCGCACGATGGCGAGTGACGCCGGCAGGAACAACGCTGCACCGCTGCCCTGCACGAAGCGCGCGACCACCAGTGCGCCGACGTTCGGCGCCAGTCCGCAAGCCGCCGAGGCCGCGACGAACAATGCGAGGCCCCACAGATACACCGCCTTCGCGCCGAAACGGTCTGACGCGACGCCGCCCGCGAGGATCAACGCGGCAAAGCTCAGCGTGTACGCATCGACGATCCACGCGAGACCGCCCACGGACGCCCCCAGGCTGACGTGCATCGCAGGCAGGGCGACGTTGACGATGGTGGTGTCGAGCACGGCCATGAACATGCCGCTTGCCACCAGCGCGAGCGTCAGGCGCGGACGCTTGGCGATCCGCACCGTGTCGGCAAGCTCGAGCTCGGTGGGCAGCGATTGTTCAGCGGTGCATTCGGTCATTACACGTCCCTAGGCTAGAACCGAAATCGGTTTGATCGACGAAGTCTAGTCACATACGTGAATGCAATAAAGCAGTGATTGCGCATGTGTATGATGCAAATATGCATGACGGACGGCGCAGCCAATGATCAACTGGGACAACGCACGATTTTTTCTCGCCGTGGCGCGTACGGGCACGCTGCGCGGCGCAGCGGCGCAACTCGATGTCGATCAGGCGACGGTCGGCCGGCGGATCGCCGCGCTGGAAGAAACGCTTTCGGCGACGCTGTTTCTGCGCACCCCCGCCTTGTTCGTGCTGACGCCTGCCGGCGAAGCCCTTCTCGGGGCGGCCGAGACGATGGAGCTGGCCGCCTTGTCGATCGAACGGCGCATTGCGGGACTCGACGATCAACTGGCCGGCACGATCCGCGTCGCCACGACGGATTCACTCGGCAAACGCTTCGTGGTGCCGGCCATTGCCAAAGTGCGGCGTGCGCATCCGGGCATCGAGATTGTCTGTGTGACGTCCGCGCAGATCGCCAATCTGACGCGGCGCGAAGCCGATGTGGCAATCCGCACGCTGCGGCCCGATGCACCCGACCTGATCGCGCGCAAGCTCGCGCAACTGGAGATGGGTATTTACGCGTCGCACGAATACATCGCGGCACGCGGCGAGCCGCGCGAAGGCGAGGCGTTCGATGGACACGATCTGGTGATGTATCAACAGTCGGTCTCGCCGTCGATGCGGGCGGCGTTGTGCGGCGAGCCGACTTCGCGTGGGCGTCTCGTGTTCCAGACGCAATCTACCGCGATGCTGTTCGAGGCGGTCCTTGCCGGCTTCGGTATCGCCGAACTGCCGTGTTTCCGCGCGGATTACGAACCGGAGCTGATGCGCGTGATGCCGCATCGCACGGAGCCATTCGATGTCTGGTTGGTCGCGCACGCCGATCTCTACAAGACCGCGCGAATGCAGGTGCTGATTGCGGCGGTGGCGGAAGAATTCGCGCAAGCGCGTTGAGGCGCGCTAGTGCGCGTCAATCCGCATTCGCACGTCGCTGCGTTTAGTGCGACGCCGTATTGAGTTCGTTCAGACATTGCGTATCCAGCACCGGCCACAACGGCGGATCGGCCAGCGACGGCGCTGCCTTGACCATTCCCGGCGCGTTGTCGAACACATCGGCGAGCCAGTCGACAAAGGCTCGCACGCGCGGCGAAATCTGCCGGCTTTTCACATACGTCACTGAGACGGCGACCGGCGTCGGCTTGCATTTCGGCAGGACCTCGATCAACTGTCCGGATGCAAGGTACGGCGCAGCGGCGGCGCGTCCAGGCTGAATCAGTCCCAGGCCTTCGAGCCCGCACGCGAGATACGTGTGTTCGTCGCTCACCTGAATGAAGCCGTCTACTTTGACCTTGCTCGTCCGCGCCGCCACGCTGAAGTCGAAGTCCACGCGCCGGCTGGTTTGCGTCGACAGCCAGTTCACCGCGACGTGATCTGAGAGATCGTCCAGGTGACGCGGTTCGCCGTACCGCGCGAGATACGCCGGGCTGGCGCAGGTGACGCGTTCGAGCAACCCAAGGCCGCGCGCGAGCAGCCGGGAATCGGGCAACTCGCCGAGCTCGATGCTGCAATCCACGCTCTCGCCGACCAGATCGAGCGTGCGCTGACCCACGCCGAGCGCCAGTTCGACATGCGGATGCAGCGCACGAAACGAGGCCAGAGCCGGCACCACGATCGACGCGGCGATCATGCCCGGGATCGCGACGCGTAGGCGGCCGCGCAAATTCTCCGGGCGGTTGAACAGACCCGATTCGACTTCCTCGATCGCGGCGAGAATTTGCGCGCAGCGTTCGTAGTACGCGGCGCCTTCCGCGGTCAGCGTGACCTTGCGCGTGGTGCGCACCAGCAGCTGCACGCCAAGCAGGGATTCAAGCGCCTGCACGGTGGTGGTTGCGGTGGCGCGCGGAATCTCAAGCGATTCGGCGGCGCGCGTGAAGCTGCTGGCATCGACGATCCGCACGAAGATCCGCATAGCTTGCACTCGATCTATCACAATGCTTCTCCGATAAGGCGCGGGTTGTGGCGGGTCAGCCCGGCTGCGAGCAGGGGCGCGAACGCGAACGTCGCGAACAGCCAGAGCGCGGTATGTTGCGCGCCGGGCAACGGGGCGAGGGCCGTGAGGCCGGCGCCGTTCGCGACGAGCCCCGCGAGCGCCGAGCCGAACGCCATCGCGAACAGTTGAATGGTGGTGATCGAGAGCGACGCGAGATTTTCTTCGCCCGGCTGCGCGGCGGTGAACACGCGAGTAAGCAGATGCGGCCAGCCGATCCCGACACCCAGCCCGACGCTCGCGAGCGCTGCGCACAATGCGGCCGTGCCCGGCAAGCCGTCGAACAAACCTGCTATCGGCATCAGCCATGCGAGTGCGGCGAGTCCAAGCGCAGCCACCACCGGACCCGCGCGGCTCAAGCGCTGAGCAGCGATGGTAGAGCGGCCGGCGCTGAACATCGAGCCGACCGACCAACCGGCCGCCATCAATGCGGTGAGATAGCCGGCGGCGAGCGGCGAACGTCCGTGGATCGTCTGCAAGAAATATGGCACGAAGATTTCACTGGTCACACCGATGCCGAGCAGACTCATGCAGGCGTAGATGCGCCCGATCCGCGTGCGAATCGAAAACGAACCGCTCGGCAACAAGCGCGTGCGGGCGTCGCTGCGTTCGAGTCTCGCAAGCAGCCAGACGAAGCCGAGGCCGGCGATAACGCCGAGTGCGTTCCAGCGCATGTTGTCGGTTAGCGCGGCGAGCGAAATCACCAGGACTGACGCGCCGAGCAAGCTGACCTTGAGTAACGGGATCGGTTGAGCCGTTTCACCGTGGGTGCGTTTGTCATCGACCTCGCGATTCACGATCACGGCGAGCAGCAGCACGACCGGCAGCAACACCCAGAACGCCAACCGCCAGTCGCCGAGCTGCGCAAAGATGCCGCCGACCGCCGGCCCGCATAACGTCGCAACGCCCCACATGCCCGACACCAGTCCCATCGCGCGTGGCCACAGGCGCTCTTCGAACACCACGCGAATCAGCGCGTAGCTCAGCGCGAGCAGAATGCCGCCGCCGAAACCTTGCAACGTGCGACCGGCCAGCATCCATAGCATGGAAGGTGCAGTCGCGCACACGACGGTGCCGAGCGCGAACACCGCCAGCGCGCTGAAGTACGCGGAGCGCGCGCCGAGCACCGCAAGCAGGCGCACCGATAACACGGAGCCGAGAATCGACGCGACCACGAACAAGGTGGTGTTCCACGCATACAGTTCGAGCCCGCCGATGTCATGCACGACCGACGGCAGAATCGTCGTCGCCACATACACGTTGGTGGCATGCAGCGCGACCCCGCCCGCGAGACCCAACGCCCGCCAGCCGTTACTGCCGCTGAGCAGATCGCTCCATGCCGGTACATCCGATTGCAGATTTTTCATGTCATGGACAGCCGTGCGAGGCTGGCTTATTATGCAAGTATTGGCTTGGATAATAATGCGCTCCGATGAGATATGCAAATGAAAGCTTGGAAAATTCACCGGCTCTTACGCAAGCCGCGTCAGCGGCTGCGCCGGTGGATCGCATACTGAATCTGTTGAAGACGCAGGGGTCTTTGTCGACGGCGTCGATTGCGGGCGAACTCGGCATCACGGTCGAGGCCGCGCGGCAGCAGATCCAGAAGCTGCTGACAGGTGGCTTGATCGAAGGGCGCCAGGCGTCGCAAGCGGGGCCTGGGCGGCCGGGTCAAAGCTGGGGTTTGACGGAAGCGGGCAACGCACGCTTTCCGGATACGCATCCGCAATTGACCGTGCAATTGCTTGGCTCGATCCGTCAGCTATTCGGCGAAGAGGGGCTCGACAAATTGATCGATCAGCGCGCAGTTGAAACGCGCGCGAACTATCTCGCGGCGCTCAAGCCGATCAAGAGCCTCAAGGCGCGGCTGACCAGGCTCGCGGAGATTCGCAGCGCCGAAGGCTATATGGCCGAGTTGCAGAAAGACGGGCGCGACTGGCTTCTGCTCGAGAACCACTGTCCGATCTGCGCGGCGGCGCGCACTTGCCAGGGCTTTTGCCGCACAGAGTTGCAACTGTTTGCGGAGATCGTCGGCGAGGAAGGATCGATTGAGCGAGAGGAGCATGTGCTCGCCGGCGCGCGACGGTGTGCCTATCGCGTGAGGCTCAAAAGCAAATAGCGCTGTATTGTGCAGTGCATGTTTATGCGCTTCGAATTGTTTAGGCGATTAACTGCTTATCGCGAATTTTTTGCGAATAAATTTCCGCTTTTTCCGTGCGAGGATAAAACGCCAACAACGTTCACGTATGTGCGATCGCTAGTCGATCCGCATACACGCGATAGCGCGCCGGACACGCCGGCCGGGCGTGCTTCGCATCTCGCAAGGAAAACCCGTCGTGAAATTCTCGTCTCGCCTTGGCGTGGCAGTTCTTGTCGTCCATAGTCTCCTTCCTCTCAGCGCATCCGCGCAATCGCAACTCACCTACACCACGTCGTGGATCGGCAATAGCTTTGGTTTCGGCGATGGCAAGTGGATGCAGCAGGACATTCAGGCCATCAGCGTCGGTGCCGATGGCACCGTTTATACCAACGCCCCCTGGGATGAAAGCGGTAGCGAAATCGCCGCGTACCGTGCGGGCGACAAGATCGCCGTGGCCGGTTCGACGCATGGCTGGGGCGCCGCCGGCGGCGATGCGGTCGCGACGAACCACACCTACCTGTACGCGGCGATGTCGATCGGCAACGAGAACAATGGACTTGTCGGCGCGGACTATCCGCCAGCCAATCAGACATGGTTCGGTGTGACGCGCCGCACGCTCGCGAATCTGGCAAACGGCGCGCCTTTCACGGGCGGCATCGGCAATAGCGCCAACGCGACGAAGAACAGCTTCCTGCCGCTGAACACGGTGACGACCGGTACCGATGCGGGCGTTCGCGGCATGGCTGCCACTGATACGGAACTGTATGTCGCGGATACCATCAACAGCCGCATCCTTGTGTTCGACGCGGCCTCGATGCAGCGTTTGCGCTCGTGGAATGTGCCTTCGCCAGGACGCATCGCTATCGACACGGATTCGACGTTGTGGGTGATGAGCGGTGTTTCGTCCGGAAACCTAAGCATTCTTCACTACGCCGCCAACGGCACCGCGCTTTCCGGTACCTTGACGCTGCCTGCCGGCGCAGTGCCAACCGACGTTGCGATTACACCTTCCGGACAAATCCTTGTCGCCGACAACGGACCGTCGCAGCAGATCCTCGTCTACAACAAGGACGCCAACGGTCAGCCGCAAGCTGCCGCTTCGATCGGCACACGTAACGGCATCTTTCACGCGGTTAAGGGCGTGCCGGGCAACTGGCGCTTCAACGGCATCACGGGCATCGGTCTCGATCCGGCGGGCAACCTGTACGTCGCGCAGAACGGCGAAGGGCCGCGGCCACTCGGCTCGGCATCGGTCGGTCAAGGTGCGGTGCTCGAGAGCTATGGGTACAGCACGCATGCACTCAACTGGCGCCTGTATGGACTGACTTTCGTCGATAGCGCCGCCTTCGATCCGGCAACGCCGAATTCCGTCTACACGGGCTCGAAGCGCTTCACGCTCGATTACAGCCAACCGGTCGGCCACGAATGGTCGTATGCGGGCTTCACGCTCGACCGCTTCGACTATCCCGACGACCCCGCCTTTCACGAACCGCGCGGTGTACGCGGCGAGCCGATGGTGCGGCGAATCAACGGGCTGCCGTTTCTCTATACGCTCGATTCTGGCGCGCATTATCTGAACGTTTATCGCTTCGATGCTGCGCACGCGGAGATGGCGATTCCGTCCGGCTTGCTGGCGCAAAATCCACTGCCGGGCACGTGGCCCGCAGCGCAGCCCACCTACGGCGAATGGTTATGGCGCGATAGCAATGGCAACGGCACTGTCGACGCCAGCGAGATCAGCAGCAATCCATCAACGGGCAGCACGGTCGGCAACGGTTTCTGGTGGGTCGATACGCCCGGCAACGTGTGGCTCGCCACACCGACGAGCGGCATTCGCGAGATGCCGCTGCAAGGTCTAGACTCGGCCGGCAATCCGATCTACACGTATGCGAGCTCGAAGATGTTCGCGATGCCGCAACCGTTCACGCGGATCGCGCGGATCGTCTACATCGCCGAGACCGACACGATGTATATATCGGGCTTTACCAGCGCGATCCCGTGGGATTCGACGCACTGGAAAGAGGCCGGCCCGGTGCTTGCGCGCTATGACAACTGGAGTTCCGGCACACCGACACAGCAATACACGGTCTCCTTGCCGTGGAACACGCAAACCAGTCCGCAGACGACGACGGTCGGCGTCGCGGTGGCGGGCAACTATGTCTTCATCGCCGAGTTGTACACCGCGAAGGTGGACGTGTACGACGCGCGCACGGGCCAGGCGGTCGGTTATATGACGCCGGGCGCGAGCGTCGGCAATACCACCGGCTGGGTGGATGTCTATCTCGGCATCAGCGCGGTGCAGCGCGCCAATGGCGAATACGTCGTTCTGCTGGAAGACGACGCGCGCGCAAAAATCCTGATGTATCGGTGGACGCCTTGACATGAATCACGCGGATCGCGCTGAGTCCGAGCACGAATAGACGCCAGCGCACGATCGGTATATAACAACGTGAAAGGATGACTTTGTTCAATGACGTGTGGGGCTGGAGTAAGAGCTTTGCATGGGACCGGAGTAAGAGCTGCAGCGCGAACTCCGGATCGACAGCTAAAGCGCTAACTCCGGATCGACAGGGAGAAGTTTGATCATGACGCAAGACGTAACGCCTCAGCCGCCCTCGGGCGACCGGCCTGATCTGGAACACCTCGACGCAGCGCTGAGTCACGTGGACCAGCAGGTGTCGTCCGGCAGCATTGCTTCCGGTGCCGCAAAGGGCATTCTGTATAGCCTGATCGAAACGCTTGGCGCGTTCGTCGGCGATCCCGATTTGCCGGAGCACGCGCGTTCGGGTTACGAGGGGCTGCTGGAAGCCGCTCGCGAATTGCGCGCGAAGCTGGACCACTGAAGGGGAATTGCGCGCCGCCTGCGGGCGGTGTGGTTCGCCCTTACGAATCGCCGTTGTATTTCGGCGGCGCGGATCTCTGTGATAAAAAGGCGCATTGTTTTCAACATTGCGCCTTTTTTATGCTTTCCACGTCCGCTATCGCGTTGCTGGCCATCGGCATTATCGTTGTGCTGATTACGCCGGGTCCGACCAATACGTTGCTTGCGGCTGCTGGTTTGCGTCAGGGCGTGCGTCGTTCTTTGCCGCTGATAGCCGCCGAACTCGCCGGCTATCTTCTGTCGATTTCTGTGTGGGGACATTTTCTCGCACAAGCCGCGCACGCGCTGCCGTGGTTGCCGTCGCTGCTACGCGTGGCGGCCGGCGTGTACATCGCATATCTCGCCGTCGATATGTGGCGCGCGGCAGTGGCTTTGCCCGATTCGACGCAGCGGGCGAGCGGCATGCGCACGCTATTCGTGGCGACGCTGCTCAATCCGAAAGGCCTGTTGTTCGCCGGTACGATCTTTCCCGCCGTCGCGTTCGCGCATCTACCTGCGTATGCCACGGCGATGCTGATGTTCGCCTGTCTGCTGGTGCCGATCGCGCTTGCATGGATCGCGTTCGGCGCGGCGCTCGGCAGCGGCAAACTCACCTGGCTGAATCCGGTGAAAATGCAGCGCGGCGCGTCGATCGTGCTGGGCGTGTTTTCCTTGTCGCTTGCGTGGGCGGCGTTGCATTAATTTCGCCCCGTGTGCCGCGAGCTTAAGCTTCCATGCGGCTGTCTACGCTCAACGCCTCGAGCCATTCCGGCGGCGCGGAGGTGATGTCTAGTTGCGGTGTGCCGTGCCAGTCCGCACAGCGTTGCAGAGCACGGCGCAGATCGCCGGCAAGCCTCGCACTCAGCCGCACGCCGGGTTCGATGTGCAGCGATTTCAGTTCGAACACGCCTGTGGTCCGATGCGCTTTCGCATCCACGCGGCCGACCAGGCGCCCCCGGCTCAACAGCGGCAACACAAAATAACCGTATTTGCGCTTCGCCGCCGGCGTATAGCATTCGATCGCATAGTCGAAGTCGAAGAGCGCGGCGGCGCGCTTGCGGTCCCACACTACCGGATCGAACGGCGACAGCACCGTGGTGACGGTTGACGCGAGCTTGCCGTTCGCTGCGTCGTCGATCATCGGAGCAAATTCGTGATGGACGAAGGTGTCCTGCTTCCAGCCTTCCACCTGAACCGGGATCAGCTCACCGCGATCGGCGAGCGCATGCAGTTCGTCGCGATAGGGGCGGCGCGGCAGCCGGTAGTAATCGGCGACCCAATCGGCCCGCACGACGCCGAGTGCGCGGCAGGTGCGCCGCAAGGCTTCCTCGGCGGCGGTTTCCCGCGGCGGCAGGTCGCGCGCGTCGTCCCAGTCCGGCAACACGCGTTCGGTCAGATCGTAGACGCGATGAAAATTGCGCCGCTCGGCCACCATCAATTGCCCGATGGCGAACAGCACTTCCAGATGGCGCTTTTCCGGCTTCCAGTCCCACCAGCCGTTGCCCTTGCCCGCCTCGCGTGCGAAGTCCGCTGAACGCACGGGGCCCGTTGCACGGATATGCGCGAGGAGTTTCTCGATGTCTTTGCGGTACTTCTTGTGCCATTCCGCCGCATATTTCCAGCCCATATCGCTCGGGTCGAGCATGCGATGGCGCAGCAGGCCGTAGTCTTCGATCGGGACGAAACAGGCTTCATGCGACCAGTATTCGAACAGCTTACCTTCGGCAAGATGCTCGTCGAGCCATTGCTGCGGATACGCGCCGAGCCGGCTGAACAGCACGAGATACGGACTGCGCGCAACGACGTGGATCGTGTCGATCTGCAATTGCGCCATGCGGCGAATCGCGTCGAGCACGTCGGCTTTGACGGCCTTGCGGCGCGGCGGTGTCAACAAACCTTGCGCGGCCAGATGCAGGGTGCGCGCGGCGGATAGCGGAAGAGTCTTCACGCGGGCGTCGGTCACGGGATTAGGAGCGGAAGCGAGGTCCGGTCTGGATCAGCAGCCGCTACTTTAGCGCGAATGCGGCAGACGAATCGGCGTGGGATGCAACCGGAGAATGGCAGCGCGGGAGGCGCGGTGGGTGTAATGACAACGGCGCCGCAACTCCGCAACGTGGCCCAACGGACACCAGCGGATACCAACGGACATTACCAGTCGCGCCTGTGGTGCTTATCCCAGCCGCGATGGCGGCCATGGTCATGCCGCTCGCGATACCCGCGGTAGTAATCGCCGCGATACCCATAGCCATACACCGGTTGCACCGGCGCATAGACGACCGGAGGGGGCGCATAGACCACGGGCGGCTGGGCGTAAATGGGGCCGGGGGTGTTGACGAACACGCCGACGTCTACCCGAGCCGAGGCAGAGGTCGATGCGCAGGCGGCGGCAAGGCTGAAGGCGGCGAAAACCATCGCACGTTGGATCATGCTTGTCTCCTCTGGTCACATGCAAGATTGCGGTCGAAAGAGTCAGCCATTCGCTGTCGAATAGCTGACGACAATCTTACGAGACAGAAAGAAAAGCAGGTGCAACCAGTTGAAGGCGTGTGTAACAGCAGATTACCCAAGGGAAAGGGGCTCAGGCCCCCAAAGCGACCGCCTCCCCCGCCGAAACGGCCAGCAGCTGATGGATCTGCGCAACTACCGCCGCACCTTCTCCAACCGCCGCCGCGACGCGTTTCGTCGACCCGGCGCGCGCGTCGCCGATCGCATACACGCCTTCGACCGTTGTAGCGAGATCGCAGACGGAGGCGCCGTCCACGCCGGCCCCGGTCAGCACAAAGCCCTTGTCGTCCAGTTGCACGCCGCAGGTGCGCAGCCAGTCGGTATTCGGATCAGCGCCGGTGAACAGGAACAGATGCCGCGTATCGAGGCTTGCGGTGCCATCCGGTAACGGCTTCTTCAACACGACCGATGACAACCCGATGTCGTCCGCCTCGAGCCGGCCGACCTCCGAATGCGGATGCACGAATACATTCGGCAGTGAACGGATGCGGTCGATCAGATAGCGCGACATGGTGGCTTCAAAGCCGCCCCGGCGGATCAGCACATGGACCTTGGCCGCGTGGGTCGCCAGATAGACGATCGCCTGGCCCGCCGAATTGCCGCCGCCCACCAGCACGATCTCCTGGCGTTTGCACAGCTTGGCCTCGACCGGCGACGCCCAGTAATACACGCCGCGCCCATCGAAACGGTCGAGCCCTTCGAGCGCGGGGCGCCGGTAGACCGCGCCGCTCGCGATCACGATGGTGCGGGCCGTGATCTTGCCGCCGCACTTGAGTTCCAGCCGGTACGGCGATTCCGCGCAATGCAACGCCTTGACGTGGACCGGAATCGCCACGTGCGCGCCGAATTTCTGCGCCTGCACGAACGCGCGGCCCGCCAGCGCCTGGCCGGAGATACCGGTCGGAAAGCCGAGATAGTTTTCGATCCGCGAACTGGCGCCTGCCTGGCCGCCTGGCGCACGGCTGTCGAGCACGATGACCGAGAGGCCTTCGGACGCCGCGTACACCGCGGTAGCGAGGCCGGCCGGACCTGCGCCGACGATCGCGACGTCGTACACATGCGAATCGTCGAGATCGGGCAGCAAGCCGAGGCAGGTGGCGAGTTCCGGCATGCTCGGATGACGCAGCACCGAGCCGTCCGGGCAGATCACCAGCGGCATGTCTTCTTTCTGCGCGGCGAATTGCTCGATCAGACGCAGCGCGTCTTCGTCGCGTTCGTCGATGACCGAGTGAGGATGGCCGTTGCGCGACAGGAAGCCTTGCAGCATGACGAGCCGTGCGTCGCTGCTGTTGCCGATCAGGATCGGACCACCCGCGCCCTTTTCGATCAGCGATACGCGCCGCAGGATCAGCGCCCGCATGATGCGCTCGCCCAGTTCGGCCTCGGCGACGATCAACGCGCGCAGCTTGTCCGGCGGAATCAGCAAAGCGTCGACCGGGGTGACGGCCATGCCGTTGACCAGCGCGGGCCGTCCGGACAACTGACCGACTTCAGCGAGAAAATGCTTGGCGCCGTGTTCCGCAATCAGAACCTCGCGCCCGATGCCATCGCGCTGATAAACCTTCACGCGCCCTTCCAGCAGCACGAACATGCCTGGGCCGGTGTAGCCGGTCTCGAACAGCAGCTCACCGGCTTCCCAGTGGCCCACTTCGCCGAACCGGCGCAGACGTTCGATTTCTGCGCACGTCAGTTCGGGGAACATCTGATGCATGCGCGTCGCAAGCGACGAAAACGGCGCGTCGGCGACGACGGCCTGTTGCCCTTCAACTTCTTGAGTCGACAGCATTGAACCGCTCCTTCTGTGTTCATCCTGAATGATCGACACGGGGGGCGAAGCGGCGCGGGCGCGCAAGGGCGCCGATATGAATGCGCTGCTGCGCTACACGGCCTTTGGCGCGATTTCGTCGCCGACCGCCACGTCGGGCGGCGGCATGCCGGGCAGCGCGTCCACCGCTTTGCCCGAGTCGCGCCAGGCTTCCATGCCGCCGCGTAACGGCAGCACGTCGGCGAAGCCGGCTTCGTTCATCTGTTTAGCCATCCATGCCGCGGATATTTCATTCGGGCACGAACAGTAAATCACTACCTTCTGATCGTGCGGGTATGTTGCGACGATCTCGTCGAGCTGCCGCTCGTCGGCGAATTGCGAGCCCGGAATCACGAACGGGTCGAGCGCGCGCTTTTCCTGCGAGCGGATATCGAACAGTACCGGCGTTTTGCCGGACGCGACCAGCGCCGCCAGCTCCTCGACTTCCATCCGCTGGGTTGCGAGCTTGGAAATCAGCTGGCGCCGGCGAATCCACCGATAGGTCGCATAAAGCAGCAGCAACGCGACGGCCACCAGCGCGGCCGTGCGCCCCAGGCGTCCGGCCATGGCGAACAGCATGTCGATCTGCCTGGCGAACAGCGCACCGATGATCAAACCGGTACCTGACCACAAGGCGGCGCCGATGCTGTCGTAAGTGAGAAACGTGCGGTAGCGCGTGCCCATTGCGCCGGCCATCGGAATCGACACGATCGACAGGCCCGGCACGAACTTCGCCACTGCCAGCACCCGCACACCCCAGCGGCCGAAAAAGCGTTCGGTCTTTTTTACACAGGTGTCGCGCGACAGCGAAAGACGGCAGATCGTTTTCAGCGTGTTGCCGCCGTACATACGGCCGGCGAGATACCAGGCGCTGTCGCCGATCAGGGTGGCGAAGATCGACAACACGAGGACCGGCATCAGTTGCGTACCCACGGAGCCGGGATGCATGGCCGCCATCGCTCCGAACAGCACGAGCGACGGCATCGCCGGCACCGGCAGCCCGATTGAGGCGGCCAGCACGTTGACGAAGACGAGCGCCGGTCCATATTGCTCGACGAGATCATGTAGCATCGGCTTACATCCGCAGCCCTTTCGGGCGCGGCGCAGGTAGGGAAAGCAACGGGGTATGTAAGGATTATGGACGCATTTTCAAGACGTGCAAATGTCGGAAATGCGGCCGGTTATTAGCGTGTTAAATGCGCGACTGTGGCTTGCCCGCGGGTTTAGGGCGCGGATAGAGGCGCGAATAGAACAAAGCGAACGGATTAATGCTTTCGCGGCAAGCGAGTGACGAATAACGGCCTACGGATGCCCGTAGGCCGTTATTGCTGTACGCAAACCAAAGGCGGCGGTGCAGAAACGGCGCACGGCATTCGCGCGTAAGCGCAATACCGTGTGCGACAGCTTTATTGACGATGGTTGTGCTGTTCGCCCGGCAATTCCGCGCCATGCGCGCGAATCGCCGCAATCAGTTCGGCAGGCGTGATTTCGTAGCGCACTTCGCGGTGAATGCCTGGCTTGCGCTCATCGACCTCGACCAGAAGAATGCCTTTGCCGTCTTCTGTCGATTCGAGGCGCAGCGAGCGGAGTTCGCGCGCCGTTGCGTCGTCGTATTCGGTGAGCAGGGCCATTGACCCGGAGGACCCGGTAGTGCGCATCGAGGTTGTCCTTGTTCCGTTGTTGATCGAACCATTGTACGGGCAGGTTGGCGCGCCGTCTGTCACACAGCGCTCACACGTGGGGAACCCGCCCGCCACCTATCTGCATGCCGGGACGCCGCGCTGCGCCGCATTGGCCAATGGCTGGCGAGGCCCGCCGGGCAATGCGAGCCTAGACGCCCGACTGTGACAACCAGTTTAACGCGACTCTCCGCGCCGACGGCTGCATTTTTCGTGCCCCGTGACGGTGCAGTCATTCTCTCCCGCCTGTCACGGTGCTGACGCGCGCGTCGGTTAGGGCGGCGCGACGAGAGAAACACGCGGTGAAAAAAATAGCCCGTCCTTTGGGAGGACGGGCTGCTAAACGCCGTTGTTACTCGGGTCAGCCTGCCCTTGCAACTAATTGGGCGCTGACGTTTGCATCGTGATGCGCCAATTCCGGGCTGTCGAGGTGGGAGTAACGCCGATCTATCAGATTAATGTCAAATCTTCCGGCTCAAGTTCGTGCGCCTCGTGCTCGAATCCGCGCGCAGCGTCGCGCCAGCATCCCGCGACGACCGCGAACGAGCCGCCCGCTTCGCCTGCGCGCGCCGTTTCGACTGTGGCATTCAGCGTGAGGATGTTGATCCGGAACGCAATGCCGTCGATGACGCCGATGATGTCCCCGATGCGTTTCGCCGTGCCTTCAAAAGCGTTACACTGCGCCGGACAAGGCCTGCAGACGCATTTCGTCACCTCGACACCCGCAGCGGTCTGCCTGCGCGAATCCGCCACTCGAGCGAGACGATGCAGAAGATCCTCGACCGTACTCAGGAGTCACTGGCTCACGCGTTTGCTTCGCTCGCGCAAAACGCGAAACGTCAACAGCGGGTGTACCTGGCGACGATCGCTTTGCTGATGCTGATCATCGTCTTGTCCGCGCTGTTGCTTGCGGCTCTTGCTGTGGGTAAGGAACTCGACTACCGGCGCGCCATCGCCGTCCAGAACGCCGCTGATATCTCTCTGGCGCTGCACCGTGAAGAGTCGGTTCTACGTCGCGCCGAATTCACTCTCGACTACTATCAAGACACGCATAGCGTGCTCAGTGTGCCGGACAGCGTCGAGCAATCGGTATTGCAGACCGGCGTCGGGCGCGGCACGGTGGACAGGGGCAGCGAGCAGTTCGACGTGCTGGTTAGCGAAGCAACGCGCAAGGCGTGGGGTCCGGCGTTCAGCGTGAAGCTATGGCGCCTGTACGACGCGGCCGAGTCCACACTGGTGACCCAGTTAGCCTTCGAATTGCGGCAACGCGCGGTGCTGATCGGGTTGAACGAAGACTATGCCGCGATCCTGCCGTCACTCGTGCCACCGGCGACAGGCGCGACCGCCCATGCCGCGATTCCGCCGGTGTTGCAGCCGACGCTCGTCAGCGTCCTGCGCGACGCACTCGAACGCGAGTTGCAGGCGCGAACCGGCAAGCGTGTGCCTGGCAAGGGTGAGCTTATCTGGATTGGTCCGTATCGCGATCCGCTGCAAGGCATCCCGGTGATCTCAGCGGTGGGTGTCCACTACAACGGCGATACACCGACCACGCTGATCGTGATGAGCATCCCTCTCGACGCGCTTTCTGCCCTTCTCGCCCGCCCCACCAATGAAGGAAGCTTGATGCTGATGGGGGTGGATCGCCGCTTGATCGTTGCATCGCCGCCAGTCGATGAGTCCACGGCGAAAATGCTGCAGGCCGCTTTCGCCGGCGTGACGCCCAACACCTATCACTACATTCGAAACGGCGTATTTCTGAGCAAGCCGCTTATATCGGGTCTCGGCTCGCTGGTCGGTTATATGTCGTGGTATGCACTGGCTGCCGCGCTCAGCTGGCATCTGGTGACGCTAGCCGCTCTCACGCTGCTGGTCCTGCTGGCGATCGCGTTGACGGCGCGTTTCTGGGGTCTGCGTCTGTTGCGCAATAGTGTCGCGGAAACAACGCGCGCTCTGGAAAGCGAAACAATCAATCACATTCTGGTTAGCGCGACGCCGATCGGGTTGTGCATCGTCCGGCAAAACGACTATTCGATCATCAACGCCAACGCCATAGCCGCCGAATTGCTGCATATCGAACCGGGCAGCAACCGCTTGCCGCCGCACATCGTCGGTGAGTTCTCGGCGCAGGCGCCAGACAAGCCTTCGGTGACCGCATTTGCGAAGGTCGCCGCTTTTGTCGTGCCTGCCCGATCCAATCGGCCGCAACCAGATGGGTCGCAACCGCAACCAGACGCGGGCGCGCCCGGGCAGTTCCTGCAGCTCACCTACGCCGCCGCGCGTTACGCCGGCGAAAACGTGCTGTTCTGCGCGATTCTCGATGTGACCACGCAGCATGCACTCGAACAGCAGCTGCGGCTCGCGCAGCAGAGTACGGAAACCATGATGCGGGCGCGCTCGAATTTCTTCGCGGCGATGAGCCACGAAATCCGCACGCCGTTGAATGCCTTGCTCGGCAACCTCGAACTGCTTGCGCGCACACCTGGACTCGATGCGCATGCGCAACGGCTCACCGCGCTGAACGTGGCGGCCGAGGCGTTGCGCCGCATCGTCAACGACATTCTCGACTTTTCGAAGATCGACGCCGGCGAGATGAAGCTCGCAAGCGAATTGTTCCGTCCGATCGACGACTTCGAAAACATCGCGCTCTCCTACGCACCGATGAAGGCGGATCGTGCGATTCGCTTTTATTCGCATCTGTCGCCGACACTCGACCAGATGGTGCTTGGCGACCGCACGCGCATCGCGCAGATCGTCAACAATCTTCTGAGCAATGCGTTCAAATTCACGTCGAGCGGCAAGATCACGCTGAACGGCGAAGTGCAGGACGATCTGCAAGGCCGCCCGATTCTGACCTTCCGGGTCTGCGATTCCGGTATCGGCATGGATCAGGCACTGGTAGCGCGCATTTTCAATCCGTTCGAACAGGGCGAGGCGAGTACCTCGAGCCGCTACGGTGGCACCGGGCTCGGTCTGTCGATCTGCGCGCGGCTGTGCGAACTCATGGGCGGGCATATTTCGGTTGAGAGCGTGCTGGGCGTGGGGAGCGCGTTTAGCGTTTCGATACCGCTTGCACCACCGCCTGGTGCATTGCGTGCGCCGGTTGTCGAGCCGGCGCGTCGAGGCAATGGGCTCGTTCTGTGCCAGGAGCGAGAGTCGGGCCAGATGCTCGAGCGCTGGTTCCACCGCGTTGGGCGGGTGGTGCAAACGGTGACATCGATGCACAGCGCGCAAGCATGGCTGCGAGTGAACCGGCCCGATGTGCTGGTGGTGACCGGTGAGTACGGCCTCGACGCGATCGCTGAGTTGCGCGCGACGCAGCCTGTCGGCGTGGTGTGGATCACCCGCAGCGGACCGCATCGTCCGGCTGTGCGTGCCGACGGTGTGATCGAAGCCAGTGAGTTCAGCCGTACGGCGATTCTGTCGGCAGTCGATCTGTCGACGGATAGCGCGGACGGTGCTGGCAATAGGGCGACGCTGTCCAGCGACGCCCCGGTGGCGCCGCAACCAACGGTCAATCCGGCGCTGCGTGATCTGACGATTCTGGTTGCAGAAGACAATCCGCTGATCCAGACCCTGATCGTCGAGCAGCTCGAGGCTCTCGGCTGCGTGCCGACGGTCGCCGGCGACGGTCGGCAAGCGCTGGCGGCATTCGAGCAGGGACACTTCGAGGTCGTGCTGACCGATATCCACATGCCGGTCATGGACGGCTACGAACTACTGGCGTCGTTGCGCAAAGCGCATACGGACTTGCCGGTGCTGGCCTTTAGCGCGGTCACCGACAATCAGCAGCAGGAAGGCTGGCGCGAACGCGGTTTTAGCGGCTATGTCGCGAAGCCGGCGTCGTTGAGCGAGCTGGAAACGGCGTTGCTCGCGGTGAGACCGGCGGGGTCGCGGGCGGCAACGTCACGGCCAACCGTGACGGCAGATGCGGCGGTGGCGCCGGTGACTTCGGCTGCGGCTGCGGCCGGCGCAACCGCCGATCCGGCCAATTCGCTCAGCGCGGACGACAAGACGCGTTACACGGCCTTGCTGAAGCAGCACTTGCAGAGCGATCTACCCAGGTTGATGGCGATTGTCGAGCAGGAAGACCGGGAAGCATTGGGCGGCTGGGCGCATAGCGCAGCCGGCGGGTTCCTCGTGGTGCAGGAACGGCAGTTCGCGCGGCAATGTCGCGAGCTGCAGCGGCTATGCGAGAGCAGCGAAAGTTGGACGACCGAAATGGACGAACGTGCGATCTCGCTGCACGAGGCGATGTGCGATCACTTCGGGCTGGATGAAGCGTCGATGCATTGATCCAGGCGCCGTTGCCAACGGCGTTTCGGTCGTGGCCGGATCAATCCGGCCGCTTCGCGATGAAGTCGATCTCGACCAGTGCCTCGCGCGCGAGCGCGGTGACGCCGATGCAGGTTCGGGCAGGTAGCGCGTCGGCGGGGAAATAGGCGCGGTAGGTCTCGTTCATCGCCGCGTAGTCGCGCTTGAACTCCGTCAGAAAGATGCGCACGGCGACCACGTGTTGCAGTCCTAGACCGACACCTTCTAGGACGAGTACGAGGTTATCCATCACCCGTTGAGTCTGCGCGACGACGCCGTCCGGAAGCGGCGCGCTGTCGTCGGTGGGCGAAGTCGGCATCTGACCGGTTAGGAAGACCCAGCCGTCGGCTTCGGTGGCATGTGAGAAGGGTCCGACGGGCGTCGGGGCGGACGGGATCATCCAGAAGGCGGGGCTTGAGCTCATGAGGGTAGTGGCCTGGCGAACTTCGAGTGGTGAAGCCCTAAACTAACTGACCAAAATCTGGAGCGTGGCGCGTCGTCGACTAGGGTGACGCGGCCGCACCGTCGGCGTGTGATGAAGGCACAAGGGCGGTTTGTTTCGCCTTAACGATCGGCGTGACGAATTGCTCGACATGCGGCAGCCAGATGGGTATGGCAGCGTCCACCGCGAACATGCCGTGACCGTCCCGGCCGAACGGCGGTTCGACAATCAGTTCGCCATGCCCACCGGCCGACTCGAACGCACTGAACCAGGTCTTGACGACCTCCGGTGCGAAGTACTGATCGTTTTCGACGTAATGCCATAGCTCGGGGACTTGTGTGGTCGAGGCGAAGTGCGCCATCGTCTTCGCCATCTGTTCCGGGGCGCAGGGCTGCCCCGGATGCCGGCTTGGGTCCCCACCGCGGCCACCGGAGAAGTTGACCACCGCGATGAGCCCTTTGGGGGCATAGCTCGCCGCTGCCAATGATGCAAAGCCGCCAGCGGATTGACCAACGAGTATCACTTTGTTGCGATCGACTTGCGGCAGCGTGTCCGCAAATTCGATGGTGGCGAGCAGGTCTTGAGCGGCCTCCCGTCCGGCGCTTTCGAAGTCCGGGTTCTTGCATGAACCGGTGTCCTCGGCGAACGAGCCGCCGGTCGCGCCATAGCCGCGCCGGATCGGCACGATCACCGCAAAGCCCATGCGGACGAACTCGCGAATCTGCGCGAGCTTACGGTAACGGCCGACCTTGAAGCGGTCGCGAGCATTCGGCGGATTGCCGTGGCTCAGGACGATCAGTGGAAATGGGCCGGTACCGTCGGGCATATAGGTTGTTGCGACGATGTCCCGCGTATGTTCGCCGAAGATGCCGTGCTCGGTCATCGGAACCTGAACGACGGTCTCGTGCAGATCGGCAGCAACGGGGTCCCGTTCGTCCGGCCAGGCGGCAGTGGCGTAGCCGGCGAACAGGACGGCAGCGAATAGACTGTGCGCCAGTGCGAGGACAGCGGTCGCTTTCGTTTTGTTGGACATTCGGATGCCCCGATTATGGGTCGCTATTTCTTGTGATTTATTTCACGCGTCCAAATCAAAACATTGAAATACTGCGGGGTCAAGCGTAGCGGATGTTCCGGACGCGCCGCTGTTTTGGCGCGTCCGGTTTGGAATCGGTTTTCCTCGTAAGGCGCTATTAAACCAACCCAGTCATGTAATACACCGAGATCACAAAGAAAACGGCCAGCGTCTTGATCACCGTCACCGCGAAGATATCGCGGTACGACTGGCGGTGCGTCAAACCCGTCACCGCCAGCAGCGTGATCACCGCGCCGTTATGCGGCAGCGTGTCCATGCCGCCGCTCGCCATCGCGACGACCCGGTGCAGCACTTCCATCGGAATATGCGCCGCTTCCGCGCCCTTGATGAACGTGTCGGACATGGCCGCGAGCGCGATGCTCATGCCACCCGATGCCGAACCCGTGATACCCGCCAGCGAGCTCACCGAAACCGCGGCATTGACGAGCGGATTCGGAATGCTCTTCAGTGCGTCGCTCACCACCAGGAAACCCGGCAAAGCCGCGATCACGCCACCGAAACCATACTCCGACGCCGTATTCAACGAAGCCAGCAGTGCGCCCGCAACCGCCGCCTTGGTGCCCACCGCGAAGCGTTCGCGCACGCGGCCGAACGCCGTCACCACGACCATCACGATACCCAGCAGGAGTGCGCCTTCCACCGCCCAGATCGCGACAACGCTCTTGATCGTCGTCGTGACCGGCGCATGGATGCCCGGCAGGATGTCCGGTGCGATGGTGTACGTCGCGCCGTACCAGTTCGGAATCCAGCGGGTGAGCAGGAAGTTCGCCACGCCGACCAGCACCAGCGGCGCGACAGCCAGCAGCGGATGGGGCAGTTGCTTCGACTCGACGCGCTCCGGTTCGTTGACGAGTTCCGTGCCGTAGCCTTCACCCGTCGCCATTGCCGCGCGGCGGCGCCATTCCAGATACGTGAGGCCAACCACGATGATGAACAGCGAGCCGATCACGCCGAGCGTGGGCGCGGCCCAGGACGTCGTCTTGAAGAAAGTGGTCGGGATGATGTTCTGGATCTGCGGCGTGCCCGGCAGCGAATCCATGGTGAACGAGAACGCGCCGAGCGCGATCGCGCCAGGCATCAGGCGTTTCGGAATATTGCTCTGGCGATACAGCTCGGCGGCGAACGGATACACCGCGAACACCACCACGAACAGCGACACGCCGCCGTAGG
Organism: Paraburkholderia sediminicola; assembly: GCF_902859805.1. GTDB lineage: Bacteria > Pseudomonadota > Gammaproteobacteria > Burkholderiales > Burkholderiaceae > Paraburkholderia > Paraburkholderia sediminicola. Next base: position 1,570,892 of record NZ_CADIKC010000001.1, read on the forward strand.
TGAGCAGCGCGCACACCGCGACGATCACCGCATTGGCGCGCGAGCGGCCAATGTAGCGGATGGCCGCGGCCACGATCGACTCAGAAAAGCCGGACAGTTCGATGACTTTACCGAACACCGCGCCCAGCAGAAACACGGGGAAGTAAAGTTTCACGAAGCCGACCATCTTCTCCATGAAGATGCCGGAAAAGACGGGTGCGACGGCGCCCGGGTCGGTCAGCAGCACCGCGCCGAGGGCGGCGATCGGCGCGAACAGAATGACGCTGTAGCCGCGATACGCGGCAAACATCAGAAACGCCAGCGCGGCGAGGACGATAACAAAGGACATTGAGTCTCCAAAGCTTGGTTGTTCTACGTGTACGCCGTCCCGATGAGTGCGGCGGCCCGGCGCCCGCAAATGCAGATTCCATGCCACGCACGCCGCAACGGCCTGTCCGTTGATTTCACAGGCCGAAGTTCGAAACGTGATGCGGCCGATTGTACCCAAACGTCTCTAAAACGGGACGCAAATCAGCTGAACATAGGCCTAACCGAGGTTAAACCCTTATGGAATCGGCTTGCTGGCGATCTCGCTGATGAGATAAGCTTGTCCACGAAATGAGATATGCATAAATAGAACGATAGCCGGAGACAGCGACACCATGATGAACGACTGGGCGGGGCTTCCTGCTACCTACGGCGACGTACTCCGCCGGGCGATGGATTCGCTCTTCCGCACGTTCGAAAACTTCAGCGAAGGCACCTTCATTGTTGACGCCGAGGCGCGCGTCGTCTGGATCAACAAGCGTTATGCGGCGCGCTTTGGGTTTTCTGACCCGGAACAGGCGATTGGCCGGGATTGCGAGGAGGTGATTCCCAACAGCCTGATGCGCGAGGTGGTGAAAACCGGCAAACCGATTTTGCTCGACATCCTCGAAACCGGACGCGAGCCGCTTGTCGTGACGCGGCTGCCGTTGAAAGACGATGCGGGTGAAACGGTCGGCGCGGTGGGTTTCGCGTTGTTCGATGAGCTGAAAGCGCTTACGCCGCTTTTTTCCCACTACTCGCGTGTGCAGGAAGAGTTGATCGCGACGCGTCAGTCGCTCGCGCAGGCAAGACGGGCGAAATACACATTCGGCAGTTTTGTCGGGACGAGCGCAGCCAGTCTCGAAGTGAAGCGCCAGGCGCGCCGTGCCGCGCAGCTCGAGTCGCCGGTGCTGTTGCTCGGCGAAACCGGCACGGGCAAGGAACTGCTGGCGCATGCCATTCACGGCGGATCGGCGCGGGCAAACTGGCCGCTCGTGACCGTCAACGTGGCGGCGATTCCTGACACGTTGCTCGAAGTCGAATTCTTCGGCGCCGCGCCGGGTGCCTATACCGGCGCCGACCGGAAAGGACGAGTCGGCAAGTTCGAACTGGCGAACGGCGGCACGCTGTTTCTCGATGAAATCGGCGACATGCCGCTGCCTTTGCAGGGCAAGCTGTTGCGCGTGCTGCAGGACAAGGAGTTCGAGCCACTGGGTTCGAACCGGATCGTGCGCGCGGATGTGCGGATCATCGCCGCGACCTCGGCCGATTTGCCGGCGCTGGTCGCGGCAGGACGCTTCCGCGCGGACCTGTTCTATCGGCTGAACGTGTTGACGATCCAGGCGCCGGCGCTGCGCGAGCGTTCGTCCGATATCGAAGCGCTTGCTTACGCCATGCTCGAGGACCTGTCGGCGCAAGCGCGCGGCGCCAGTCACTTCGAATTGCAGGACGATGCCCTGCGGCTGCTGTGTTCGTATGGGTGGCCCGGCAATGTGCGCGAGTTGCGTAACACGCTGGAGCGGGCGGTGGTGCTCTCGGACAACGAGCGCATCGATGCGCGTGCGTTGGCGCCGTTCATCGGCCCGGCGCGAAGCGGACTTCGTCCGTCCGTGTCCGCGGGTTCTGAAGCGCACGCTTCAGACGCTGCTTCGGAGACGACCGAAGCCACGTCGTGGAGCGACGCCATGGCTGCGTTCGAAAAACGCTTCCTGGGCGACGCTTTGCGCGCCAACGGCGGTCGTGTGATCGAGACGGCCATGCAGATCGGTATGGGCCGCGCGACGCTCTATAAGAAGATCGCGGCATACGGCATCGAGGTGTGACGAAGTCCCGCTACATCACGTGGCGTAGTGTAATTGCCGCGTGGCACAATCGCGTGATCGAAAAACAAGACGTGATCGGGGTTTCAAATGAAACGCAGTCTCTCCTCTTTCGCGCGCGGTGCCTGTGCCGCGCTGGCGCTTCCCGCAATCGCCATGCTGAGCAGTTGCAGCAGTAGCGCGCCGCTGTTTCTGTCGGACGGCCGCCCAACTACGCTGGTCCAATGTCCGGCGGGCTCGGACTCCTGCTCGCAGCAGGCAAGCGCTGCCTGCGGCGGCGCCTTCGACGTCGTGCGCCAGTCCCGCGACAACGGCACGCTCAGTCTGATTTACGCCTGCCGGGCGAAATGACGCCACGCCGGCCGATGGCTGGCGCGATGCGTGCGATTAACCCTTTCTTCCTTCCGTGCTCCCGCCGCCCGGCCACGACGGCGTCTGTCTTGTCTCCCTCTCTTCGCGGATACCGTTTAACCGGGACAAACCGGCGCATACGGCGAGCGCTGCCATGCGAAAAGCATATGACCGTCATAAATATCTGGCTCTAATGTGCGTTCGCCGAAATGGTTATCATGCACGATGAATATTGATCGAACTGCTTCGAGATTATTGGTTTAGTTGTTTGCTCTGACGAAAAAGCGCCCGGTTTTCGCCGTCAAGCCAAGTCGGTGCGGCATCTAACGGAACGCGAAGTTTCGCCGCAGTATCCTCATCTGGCCGGCTCACAATCAAAAAACAATGCGCAGGTTTTGCCGGTTTTGCGGCGGTCCACATTATCTGCTTCAGAAAAATTTTCCGTTTCAGCGGAGTTTCTGGAGTAATCAGGGCACGCTTTATGCTTTTAAACTGGCTCAATGAGTAATTCCGGGGAAAGCAATGAATCACCTCCAAATCGAGAAAGATATCCAACACCTTGAAAATGTAATCACGCATATTTCCGCTGAAGACCGCATCCCGCTGTCGTATTGGCGTAACCGCATTAACTCGGTGTCTGGAGCGGCACTGGTGCCGGCACAGGCCAATCGCGTCAAACGGCTCAATGCGGCCCTCGCCGCATTGGAGGACCGGCAGAAAGCGTAACTGTCCATAGCTGGAGGGTGACGTGTACCGTCTGATCGGGTAACGTTTCCGGCAGAAATTAGGGAACGTAACACCTAAGAATTCAGGAGGAGCATGCAACCAGCAGGACTTTCAGCCACGCGGCTGACGGCGCTCACGAACGCCATGCAGGGCTATGTGGAACGCGGCGAAGTAGCGGGGGTCGTTTCGCTGGTCTGGCGGCGCGGCGAAATCGGTTACTTCGAGCCGCTCGGCCTGCGCGACGAAGCGGCTCAATTGCCCATGGAGCGCGATACGCTGTTTCGCATTGCGTCAATGACCAAACCGGTGACGAGCGCGGCGATCCTGATGCTGATCGAAGAGGATCGACTCGCGCTCGACACGCCGATCTCATTGTGGCTGCCGGAGCTGGCTGCGCCATCCGTGCTGCGCGACCCCACCGGGCCGCTCGATGAAACCGACCCGGTCAGAGCGCCACTTACCGTGCTCGATCTGCTCACGCATCGCGCCGGCTTTGCTTATCACTTCACTGCCACTGGACCGTTGGCCGAAGCTTACGCGGCGGCCTTCAACGGCATTGAAGCGCGCGGAGATGCCAGCGCGTGGCTCGCGCGCATAGCCAGCTTGCCGTTGATGTTTCAGCCCGGTTCGCGCTGGCATTACGGCATCGCAACCGATGTCCTCGGCGTGCTGATCGAGCGCGTGAGCGGCATGCGGCTCGGTGACTTCTTCCGAACGCGGATTTTCGAACCGCTCGGCATGCGCGATACAGCGTTCTGGGTGCCCGACGCGCAACTCGCGCGTTTGGCGACGGCGTACGGCGTCGAGGCGGGCACACGGCGGCGCGTGGTGGAAGATCATCCGTCGGCGAGCCGCTGGGCGAATCCCGACCGCTTCCAGAGCGGCGGCGGCGGCCTTGTCTCGACAGCGCAGGATTATCTGCAGTTCGCGCAACTGTTGCTCGGGCGCGGACGCGTCGGCTCGACACGTCTGCTGTCGCATCGCTCGGTCGATTTGATGCGCTCGAATTTTCTGACCCGCGACCAGCGGCGCGTGCCGGCGTTCGGTCATGTGCTGTGGGCAGGCCAGGGCTTTGGCCTCGGCTTGTCCGTCGTCGACGACCCGGCGCAACAGTTGCCGCTTGGCTATCGCTCAATGGGTTCGTTCGGCTGGCCGGGTGCGTATGGCACGAGCTGGTTTGCTGATCCGGTGGAGGACTTGATCGGTCTCATGCTGATTCAGCGGCGTGCTGTCGAACCCTTCCCAATGTCGGTTGATTTCGAGCGCCGCGTGTACGATGCAATTGACGATTGAGTGCGTAGCCGGCAGCAGTTGAGCGGGCGGCCGTGAACGGCGGACAGTCATGGCGCACTCTGAGCGGGCCGCTCTATCCGGCACTTTATTCGTCTGATAGTGTCCGCAAGTGTCCGTACCGCGCAGTTCGTCAAATCGATCGGAGTACCCGCCATGGCCTCATATAAACAGTTAACTGCTCAGCTTGAAAAGCTCCATAAGGAAGTTGCGGTGGCGCGCGAAAAGGAAATCGCGCAGGCGATTGCCGAGATCAAGCAGAAGGTTGCCGAGTACGATCTGACCGCGGAAGAGCTGGGTTTTACGAGTAAGCGTGCCGCGGTGCGCAAAGCGCCTTCGGTAGCCAAGTACCGAAACCCGAAAACCGGCGAGACGTGGAGCGGGCGTGGTCGCTCGCCGGGCTGGCTCGCGGGCAAGAATCGCGAGCGCTTTCTGATCGAAGGCTAAAGTACGTTTCGACCATGGCGCTTGCGCTCGCAACGCGCCGAATTTTTCTGAAGTGAAGTCGCGTCGGGTTTTTCTCGCACCGCTGAGAGGGTCCCGAAAACGCTCACCTTTCGCGTGAGCTTGCAACGCGCGCCGTGGGTTTCGCGAGACGCCCCGCACCAGGATTCGTTGTTTCGGTGAGCCTGGTTTTGTCGGATGACGCACCTTGCGGTGCGATCATCCCGGCTGTGCCTCGTGGTGTCGCAACCTTGCTCGAAACCCGCGCCAGCCTTTGCTGGTGGGCGTTCCCTGGCTATGCGAAGAATCGCTTAACCCATCGCTCGACTCTCACACTGTCTTTTCCTCGGACTTTGCCTAGCTGCTGAGCCTTGCGCCGCTGGTGCGTGCGCGGCCTTCGATGCGTTCACCTTTCGTCTCGATTCGAGGCTTGTCATTGCGAGTCCCGAAAAGTCTCACCTTTGCGTTCGTCCGGGTGTGCGAGTCGATGCGCCATTCAATGTGCCGCCTGGTGTGCACGGGGCAAACCCGGAGATGAGTTCGCCTCATACCCCGGATCAAAACTCATCGATACATGGTCGCGCAGGCCGCGCAGCACAATCGGTCATCCACTCAACCTCGACGGAAAGACCATGAGCGTATCGACGGACAAACAACTCTTTATCGGCGAAGGATTCGAAGGTCCTGGCGTCAATCTCGCGCATATCAACGTGCTGGTCGGCCCGCGCAACGGCCCCGCAGGCCAGGCCTTCGCTACGGCATTGGCGACGCCTTCAGCAGGGCACGCGCCGTTTGTCGTGATCGCACGGCCGGGTGTGCCGACCAAGCCGCTGACGCTCTATGTGAACAAGGCGCAGATCGGCAGTGATTTTCATGGCAACGCGACATGGGGCGCTTCGCAAGCCGGCATCGCGAGAGCCGTGGCCGAATCGTTGGAGAACGGCACGTTGCCGCCCGAAGCGGAGAACGATTGGGTGGTGGTGTCCGCGAACTGGGTCAATCCGGCCACCGACGATCTCGACGCCGTCTTCGAGAACAACTACCGCGCGTGCAAGAACGCGATTCTCGCGGCGATGAAGGGCCTGCCGCATCGCGATGAGGTGTTTGCCGCCGCGCGCGACGTATCGAATCCGTTCTACACCCCGAAACAACGTTAATCACACGCAACGCGGTTCGCGCGCCGTGAGAGGCGTGGTGCTGCTGCGTGCGCTACTGAATGTGATCAGGAAGGAGACAAGCACTATGGAATACATTCGCCTCGGCCAATCAGGTCTGAAGGTGTCGCGTCTGTGTCTCGGCACGATGAACATGGGCACGCCGCAATGGAAGCCGTGGATCTTCGACGAAGCGCAAAGCGAACCGATCGTGCGCCACGCGCTGGAAGCCGGCGTCAATTTTATCGACCTCGCCGATTTCTATTCGACTGGTGTGGGCGAAGAAGTGGTGGGTCGCATTCTGAAGCGCATTGCGCGGCGTGAAGAGATTGTCGTGACGACCAAGGTCGGCTACGACATGGGCACGTATCAGAACGCCGGCGGCCATTCGCGCAAGCACATCATGGACGGCATCGACGCGTCGCTCACGCGCCTGGGAATGGATTACGTCGATATCTACATGCTGCATTTCTTCGACGTGAACACGCCGGTCGAGGAAACGATGGGCGCGCTGAACGATATCGTGTGTGCCGGCAAGGCTCGCTATATCGGCGTATCGACGATGTACACGTGGCAGTTCGCGAAGATCATGCAGGTCTGCGAGCGCAATGGCTGGCACAAACCCATCAACATGCAACTGCAGTTGAACCTTGCGTATCGCGAGGAAGAACGCGAAATGATCCCGTATTGCCAGGATCAGGGTGTCGGAGTGTCGGTGTTCAGTCCGCTGGCGCGTGGTCTGCTGACCTGCGATCCGAACTCGACGCGAAACCAGACCGACTTCTTCACTGCGCAAATGTATGGCGATACGGCCTCTCGCGAGATTGCTGCTTCGGTGGCGCGCGTGGCGGCGCGGCGCGGCGTGTCGGCTGCGCAGATCGCGCAGGCGTGGGTGCTGAACCATGGCGGCGTTGTCAGCATGCTGGTCGGTGCGGATACGCCGGCGCAATTCGACAGCGCGCTGGCCGCGCTTGGTACGAAGCTCTCCGCCGACGAACTGTTCGAGCTCGAACGCAACTACACCCCGTGCGATCTGATCAACGACTACACCGCGGGCAAACGCATCGCTCGTGACGCGCGGCTTGCGCAAGGCACGTTCGTCGAGAACCTGGAGAAGGCAGCATGAACGAGTTTCTCCGAACCGGACACTACATTGGCGGTGAATGGTACGAAAGCGCGAGCACGTACCCCGTTCTGAACCCTGCGACGGGCGAGGTAATCGCTCAAGTCGCCAAGGGCGGCGCGGCGGAAACGACGCAGGCCGTTGCCGAGGCTGAACGCGCTTTTCCGGCGTGGCGCGCGTTGACTGCAAAAGAACGTGGCGCGCGCGTCAGGCGCTGGGGCGAGTTGATGCTCGAGAACCGCGACGCGCTCGCTGAACTGCTGACGCGCGAGCAAGGCAAACCGCTTGCCGAAGCACGCGGCGAAGTCGGCTACGCGGCGAGCTTCTTCGAATGGTTCGCTGAGGAAGCCAAACGCAGTTATGGCGACGTGATCCCGAGCCCGAATCCGAACGCGAAGATCATCGTGACGCGCGAACCGGTCGGCGTGGTCGCGGCCATCACGCCGTGGAATTTCCCGCTTGCGATGATTACGCGCAAGGCTGGGCCGGCGCTCGCGGCGGGCTGCACGATGGTGCTGAAGCCTTCCGAAGAAACGCCGTTGTCCGCTTTGGCATTGGCAGTGTTGGCAGAGAAAGCTGGCATCCCCCCGGGCGTGTTCAACATTGTCTCCGGAGATGCAGTGGCAATTGGCGGCGTGCTGACTGAGTCGGAGGTGGTGCGTAAGCTGTCGTTCACCGGCTCGACGCGCGTCGGTAAACTGCTCGCGAAGCAGTCGGCGGATACGCTGAAGAAGCTGTCTTTGGAGCTTGGCGGCAACGCCCCGTTCATTGTGTTCGACGATGCGGATATCGATGCGGCCGTACAGGGCGCGATGGCTTCGAAATTCCGCAACACCGGGCAGACCTGCGTGTGCGTGAATCGCTTTTACGTGCAGGACGGTATCTACGATGCGTTCACGCAGGCGCTGACACAAGCGGTGCGGAAGATGCGTGTCGGCAATGCGCTGCAAGGTGAGGTCGAACAAGGTCCGCTGATCAACCAGGCGGCGCTGAAGAAGGTGGAAGCGCATGTCGCCGACGCATTGCAGAAAGGCGCAAAGGTTTTAACAGGCGGCAAGCCGCACGCGCTCGGCGGCACATTTTATGAGCCGACCGTGCTGATCGATGCATCGAAGTCGATGCTGATCGCCGCGGAAGAAACCTTCGGCCCGGTGGCAGCGTGCTTTCGCTTCAAGACGGAAGACGAAGCCATCGCGGCGGCCAACGACACACCGTTCGGCCTCTCCGCCTATTTCTATACGCGTGACCTGGCGCGTGCATGGCGCGTCGCGGAAGCGCTGGAGAGCGGCATGGTCGGCATCAACGAAGGTATTTTGTCGACCGAAGTCGCGCCGTTTGGCGGCGTCAAACAATCGGGGCTTGGCCGCGAAGGTTCGAAGTACGGGCTCGACGAATACACCGAACTGAAGTACACGATGATGGGCGGCCTCGGGCGCTGATCTTCATTTAGCGCATTCATCCCACGTGTTCGCCTGACGTATCGCGCGCCGAAGCATGCGGCGAACAGCGAAGCGAATGACGAGATGAACAGCGAAGCGAATCATGTGCCGAACCGCGTGGGTTGGCGCGGCCTCGGCATCGCGCCGGCGCCGCGCCAACTGCACACATACATACAAGGAGACAGCGTGAGCAATCAGGATACCCAGGCCGCCACTCTCGGCCTCGCCCCTACCATGCCGCCCGCGGCTACTGCGACCGCGCGCGGCCGCATTTCTCTCGATGACGTTCCGCTGAACGCGTTCCACGTCAAGATCGCCGGTTTGACGTTCGGCGCGCACTTTACCGAAGGCTATGCACTCGGCACGATCGGCTATGCGCTGGCGTCGCTGAATCGCCAGATGCCGCTCGACGCGTTCTGGATGGGCATGATCGGCAGTTCCGCGCTCATGGGGATCTTTGTTGGCAGTCTCATGTTTGGCTGGTTGTCGGATCGCCTTGGACGGCAGAAGATTTTCCTGCTGAGTTTCCTGATCATCACCGCGGCAGCGTTTGCACAGTTTTACGTGACTTCGCCATTTGAATTGTGCTTGCTGCGCGTGTTGATCGGCTTTGGCATGGGCGGTGACTTTGCAGTTGGGCACGCAATCCTTGCTGAATTCTCGCCCCGAAAACATCGGGGGACATTGCTCGGTTCGTTCAGCGTGGTGTGGACCATCGGCTACGTGGTGGCCAACGTGCTCGGCATGCACTATGCCGACGCGTCGCCGGATGCGTGGCGGTGGTTGCTTGCGTCGGCAGGTATTCCGGCCTTGATCGTGCTGCTGTTGCGTATGGGCACACCGGAGTCGCCGCGCTGGCTGTACGGCAAGGGACGTATTGCTGAAGCCAAAGCGATCGTACTCAGGCATTTCGGTCCCAACGTGACGCTCGACGCGGGTGAAGACGGCCACGCCCAAACTCGCGGTGGCTTCATGCGCCTGTTCAAGCAGGACCTGATCCGTCGAACGTTCTTTAACTGCGCATTTTTCGTCTGCCTCGTGATTCCGTATTTCGCGATCTACACGTTCCTGCCGACCATTCTCAAAGTCATTCATCTGAACGACGGGTCGGGTGCGGATTTTCTGCTGAACGGCTTTCTCGTTCTGGGCGCGCTGATTGGCATCTGGCTCACGATCAAGTTATCGCGCCGCGTGTTCCTGATCGGTTCGTTTGCGGTGACGTGCTTGTCGCTGATCGCGTTGAGCTTGTTGCCAGAGTCTGCGACGCTGGCGATGATCGTTGCATTCGCAATCTTCACGCTGACGATGTCCGCTTTTTCGAATCTGGTCGGCGTGTTTCCGCCGGAGTGTTTTCCAACAGAAGTGCGCGCGTGCGGCGTCGGGCTGGCGATCGCGTGCAGTCGCCTCGGCTCGGCTGTTGGCACTTTTTTGTTGCCGCTCGGCATCGTCCATCTGGGTTTCCACATGACGATGATGGTGCTCGCAGCCGTTCTGTTGATCGGCATGGCGGTGTCGATCGCCTGGGCACCTGAGACGAAACACCTGACGCTGAACGAAGCAAGCGGCGCGTAGGCCGTCTGAGCACTTCAAGAAAACCCGCCGCATCGGCAACGATGCGGCGGGTTTTGCTTTTGTGGCGCCGAATTTCAATTGAGCCGTCTCTTTTCCTAGATTTTTAGGAAAAGTCCTAGCGACTTGCTTCGTGTGAGGGCGCAGTTGTCGGACGAAGTCGCGCGCTGTGTAGGGTAGTTCCTACATAAATCGGAATTCTCCTAGGTACTTAGGAATCTCGAAAATTTAGCATTGATTTGTGCCTGAACGAGAGACCAATAGTTCGAACCAAAGACCGCCATTTCCCCGGCGAAGAACGTTGGACCACCCAAGGGCAAATGGTGGATCTCACTCAATATCGATTCGCCGTTGATTCACCAATCTTCTTAACATACTGGAGCAGCAAACATGAAATCGATCCTTCCCGCAATCGCAATCGCAATCGCAATCGCAACCGCAACCGGTGGTCTGTTGGGTCTCGCATCGTTCGGCGCTAATGCCGCGGACGGCACGATCACTTTTACCGGCACGGTGTCGGACACCACTTGCTCGATCAACGGCACAACATCGGGCGCGTCCGCCAACCTGGCTGTCACCCTGCCGACGGTTTCCGCAGGCTCGCTCGCCACACAAGGCGCCGTTGCCGGTACGTCAGGACCCACCGACATGACACTCGCGCTGAGCGGATGTTCGGGTGCGGCCACCAAGGCAATCGCCAAGTTTGAGAACGGCCCGACCGTCGACCAGGGCACCGGCTATCTGGCCAACCAGGCCGCTTCGGGTCCGGCGTCGAACGTCGAAGTGCGTCTGCTGAACGCCTCGCTGCAACCTATCAACATCACGACCGGTTTGAACAACGACATCGATGGTAACGGTGCAACGATCAGCGGCGGCAGCGCGAACGTGAAGTACTTCGCGCAGTACTACGCCACGGGCAAGGCAACGCCTGGCGCAGTGAGCACGTCGGTGCAATACACGATGCAGTATCAGTAAGCGATGACCGGGGCGTTCGCTCAAGTGAACGCTTTTTTTCGGCCTTATTTCAAGATTACTTTCAAAGGTGCTGTGATGAAGTTGCTCAGAAAAATGACGATGGGAATCGGTTTTGCCTGTGCGCTGCTAGCAGGCAGCGCACAGGCAAGCGTGACGGTTGGCGGTACGCGAGTGGTGTATCCGCTGGAGCAGCGCGAAGTCACGGTCAAGCTGGATAACGATAGTCACAATCCCTCGCTCGTACAGGTGTGGATGGACGACGGTAATGCGGACACCAAACCCGGCGACGTCAAGGTGCCATTCGTGATTACGCCGCCGATCTTCCGGATGGATCCGAAGAAAGCACAGACGCTGCGGGTGATGTACACCGGCGAAGCGCTGCCGCAGGATCGTGAGTCGGTCTATTGGCTCAACGTACTGGATATTCCGCCGAAAGCCGACGCGGCCGCTAACGTGAATTCTTTGCAGTTGGCCTATCGCACCCGCATCAAGGTGTTTGTGCGTCCGGCCAAACTGCCGGGCAAGCCGGGAGAAGCGCCCGCGCAGTTGAACTGGAAGATTGCCGCGTCGCCAGATGGCAAGGGCCAGGCGGTGAGTGTAACGAATCCAACGCCTTACTACGTTTCGTTTAGCGAAGTCGACGTCGAAAGCGGCGGTCACACATTCAAGAATGAACAGGGCGGCATGGTTGCGCCGCGCGCGTCGGTTGTCTTGCCGATTCCAAAGATGAATGGCGTACCGGCAGGTGCAAAGGTTCACTACACCGCGATCAGCGATTTCGGTGGCGCCCTTAACGGCGACGCGACGCTCGGCCAATAGAGCGCAGCAGCTTGCCGGCCGGGCGACCGCCTTTCGCCCATAGCTAAACCCCTTCTCGACCACGGCGTGCGTTGCACAGGCAACGCACAGGGACGACGTACGCCTGTCGCGAACATTGGAATTGAGTTAGATCGTGAAACTTTCACCTCGTCATCAGTCGCATGCTCGTACCAGTGAATCCCCTGGTTCGTTCGGCCTGAGCCCCGTAGCCGCAGTAGTCATGTCGGTGTTCGCGGCGCTGGGCGGCGTCCAGTCGACGAGCGTGCATGCAACAGAAACCAGTGACGCCAGCGCTGCAGTCCAGTTCGACACGACGTTTCTGCGTACCGACCCGAAGCAAACCGTGGACGTCGCGCGTTTTGCGCGCGGCAACATGGTGCAACCGGGTGTGTACTCTGTCGACCTTTGGGTCAACGACATTCGTGTGGCGCGCCAGGACATGCGCTTCGTGGCGACTCGCGACGGACAAAGCGCGCGTGCGTGCTTCAGTCGTCAGATGCTGGAAGCACTCGGTGTTGATTTCGCGAAGGTTGGTGCGGCTGCCGGTGCGAAGCTGCCGGAACATTTATCTGCCGAAGCAGCGGAGGTCGTGGGTAAAGACACGCACGCAGCTGCCGGCGCAAGCGCTGATGCCAGCAAGCAATCCGGTGAAACCGTCAACGCCGACGAATGCGTTGACCTTGCGGCAACGGTGCCTGACGCAACCGTCGACTTCGACTTCGCCGAACAGAAGCTCATATTGAGCGTGCCGCAGAAATACATGCGCAACGCCGCGCGCGGCTACGTGCCGCCTGACATGTGGCAAACCGGTGTGAACGCGGGCTTCGTGAGCTACAACGCGAATACCTATCACACCGCAGGTGCGGGTACGCAGTCGACACAAAGTTATTTGGGCCTGAACGCCGGCGTGAACATCGACGCGTGGCATTTCCGTCATCAATCGTCGGTGTCGCAGCAGACCGGCCAAGCCACGCATTTTGACAACATCGCGACCTATGTGCAGCACGACGTTGCCGCACTGAAGTCGCAAGTGACGTTGGGCGATGGTTACACGACGGGCGACGTGTTCGACAGCGTGCAGTTCCGCGGTGCGCAGATCGCCACCGACGACCGCATGTTGCCGGAATCGCTGCGTGGCTACGCGCCCGCGGTGCGTGGCACGGCGGAATCGAATGCGCGTGTGATGATCCGTCAGAACAACCAGGTGATTTATGAAACTAGCGTGTCGCCGGGGCCATTCGAAATCAACGACCTCTACGCGACCGGCTACGGCGGTAATCTCGACGTGACGGTGACCGAGGCGGACGGCCGCACGAAGACTTTTACGGTGCCTTACGCCTCGGTCGCACAATCGCTTCGACCGGGTACGACGCGTTTCTCGGTGACCGCTGGGCAATTGCGTAACGACACGCTCGAAACGAAGCCGAACTTTGCACAGTTCACGCTGCAGCGCGGCCTCACGAATCTGGTGACTGCATATGGTGGCGGCGTGGCTGCGAACGGCTACGTGGCGGCTGACGTGGGCGCGGCGCTAAACACGAAGTTCGGTGCGTTCTCGGCGGATGTGGCCGCTGCACAGACTCAGGTGCCAAACCAGAGCACGATGCGCGGCACCAGCTTGCGCATCGGCTACAGCAAGTTCATCGATCCGACGGGTACCAACATTTCGGTTGCCGCCTACCGTTATTCGACTGCTGGCTTCATGAATCTGACGGATGCGGCCTCGGTGCGCGATCTTGCGATGCACGGCGGCGATACGAACGCTGTTTATCGCCAACGCAACCGCTTCCAGTTGTCGGTCAACCAGAATTTCAAGGATCACGGAACCGTGTTCCTGAGCGCATCAGCGCAGCAGTACTGGAATCACGACGGCAGCGATATGTTCTATCAGGCCGGTTACATGAACAGTTTCAAGTACGGCACTTACAACATCACCGCGGGACGCACTCGCAATGCGGACGGTTCGATGTCCAACCAGTTCATGCTCAGCACGACATTGCCGCTCGGCCACAGCCAGCGTGCACCGTTGCTGTCGACGAACCTGTCGAGCTCGGGTGGCAGCACCAACCTGCAGGCCAACGTGAGTGGCTCGCTCGGCGATGCGAACCAGTACTCGTACAACGCGTACGGCACGTATGGCAGTGGCAACAGCAGCACCTCCGTCAACACGGGCGTGAGCGGTGCGTGGCGCGCGCCGTATGCGCAGATGACGGCGTCCGCAAGCGCGGGCTCGAGTTCGAGCCAGGTGTCGGCCGGTATCAGCGGGTCGGTCGTCGCGCATCCGGGCGGCGTGACGTTCTCGCAGACGGTCGGCGATACGTTCGGCATCGTCGAAGCACCAGGCGCTGCGGGCGCTAGCGTGACGAGCTCGCCTGGCGTCAAGCTCAATGGTCATGGTTACGCGGTGATTCCTTACCTCACACCGTATGGCATGAACACCGTCGACATCGACCCGAAGGGCACATCGGCCGACGTTGAGTTCGAATCGACTTCGGAGCAAGCGGTACCGCGTCTGGGTTCGGTGGTGATGATCAAGTACAAGACAGTGAGCGGGCGTGCTGCGTTGATCCGCGCGCCGCGATTGGGCGACAAGGCGTTGCCGTTCGGTGCGGATGTGGTTGACGGTAGCGGACACAACGTGGGTGTTGTGGCGCAAGACAGCCGTATTTTTGCGCGCGGTTTAGAAGACAAGGGCTCGTTGTTCGTGAAGTGGGGTTCGTCGGCAGCCGAACAGTGCCGAATTGATTACGTGTTACCAAAATCGACGGGCAAAGCTGGGGCGGCGTACATGTCGGTGGAAGGGCACTGCGTGGCTGGCCAGGAAGGCTCCAACTAAACAGAGATGGGCAAATCGAAAAGGTGGGCATGATGTTTCAAGTTAAATTTGTACGGCGTTCGTTGTTGCGTGCTCTTGTTCTGATTGTGTTCGCGATCGGTTGGACTGCGAATGCGCGCGCGGATTGTCCGACGGCGGCGTTGCCGATGACTTTCACCTACGGGACGATAGGAGTCTCCAATAGTCTCGCGATCGGCGACGTCATTCCAGGGACCGTAAAATCATTTACGCTTGCTGGAAAATGCGTTGCTACGACGCTTGCAAGCAAGCCTGTGGTCGCGTGCCCGCAGACACAAAGCGCGGTGGCGGGCATGACCGGTGTTTACACGACTGGCCTGCCCGGTGTGGGGATGCGGATGCGTGACGTCAACGGAAAACCGCTCGTGGGCACGGGTGCCTGCTCCACTGACTCGTCGTTAGGCAATACCGGAACTGACGGGAGTTTCAACCTATCCGGGACGTTCGAACTCGTCAAAACAGGGGCGATCACCGCCGGCGCGATTTCGAGTTCCTCGGCATACTACGCAACCGGTGTTCTGAACACGAGTGTGACGCTCAACGACGGCAACTACAAGATGTCTGTTGCAAGCGGTACTGCGGTTCGGCCCGTTACCTGTTCGGTTACTTCCGAGACGGCAAACCAGACTGTCGCCTTGTCGCCTGTGAGTACGTCGGCGCTCAATAGCGCAGGGGCGGTCGCCGGAAGTACGCCGTTTTCCATCGGGCTCAATTGCGATGCGGGCGTCAAGGTCGCGGTGACCTATAGTTCGACGTCGGGCAACTCGGGAGTCGCCTCGGTATTGGCTTCGACTGGCACGGCAACGGACGTCGGCGTGCAACTGCTCGATTCAGCGATGAAACCGATCGTTCTGGACAATCCGCTTCAGATCAGCTCGGGTACAACCGGTAACGCATCGTTTCAGTTCCATGCTCGGTACTACCGGCTCGGAGCCGCGTCGGTGAAGTCGGGCACGGTCAACTCGACGGCAATCTTCACCATGAGCTATCAATAGCCGTGTCACGCCGACGCTCGCGATTCGGCCAGCTTTACTTCATATGATTGTGAGGGGATCCGGTGCCCGACGGTCCCGGTCTCGCACCTGATCGTGCAATTTCCCGACGGTCCGGTCGCGTCGATCCCGCAAGCCCCATTTCCCGCCTCCTCGCCATGACGTGTATCATTCGCACCTTGCGCTGTTCTGCGCTGGCGATTCCCGTATTGTCGAACGCTCGTTCGTGACCTGTTTCCAACGCGGTCGAGTTGCCTTGTGACGCGGGTCCCCGACCCAGCTCCCGCAGCCCGACGCCGCCGCGCCTAACGTGGCAGACCAGAGGCCACAAGCCTCTGGGGATCGCCCGAACCCCTATCCGTGACCGCCAGACCCGATGTCAGTCTCCGAACTCAAACGCCGCCGCACGTTCGCGGTCATTTCCCACCCGGACGCGGGCAAGACCACGCTTACCGAAAAGCTGCTGCTGTTCTCGGGCGCGATTCAGATCGCCGGTACCGTGAAGGGCCGCAAGAGCAACCGCTACGCGACGTCCGACTGGATGGAGATCGAGAAGCAGCGGGGCATTTCGGTGGCCAGCTCGGTCATGCAGTTCGAGTATGGCGACGCCGTCATCAATCTGCTCGACACCCCAGGCCACGAAGACTTCTCTGAAGACACATACCGTGTGCTGACCGCTGTCGACGCCGCCGTGATGGTGATCGACGGCGCGAACGGTGTCGAAGCGCAAACACTGAAGCTGCTCGAAGTGTGCCGTAGTCGCAAGACGCCGATCGTCACCTTCATCAACAAGCTCGACCGTGAGGTGCGCGAGCCGCTCGAACTGCTCGACGAAATCGAACAGCACCTGGGTGTCGCCGCTGTGCCATTCACGTGGCCGATCGGCATGGGCAAGGAATTCCAGGGTGTATACGACATCCAGCGCGATCAGGTGCGCCTGTTCCGTGCCGGCCAGGATAAAGCGGGCGGCGAAGTCGAAACGCTGCAAGCGCTCGGCGACGAAGAAGGCGAACGCCGCTTCGGTCACAGCTGGGTCAAGGCGAAGGAAGAGATCGATCTGATCACCGGCGCATCGCCTGATTTCGATCGCGAGCAGTTCCTCGCGGGTCAGCAATCGCCGGTGCTGTTCGGCTCGGCGATCAATAACTTCGGCGTGAAGGAAATTCTCGACGCGCTGGTCGATCTGGCGCCGCCGCCGTCGATGCGTATGACCGTTCAGCGTCCGGTGATGCCGGACGAACCCAAGTTCACCGGCGTCGTGTTCAAGGTGCAGGCGAACATGGATCTGGCGCACCGCGACCGCGTGGCGTTCATTCGCGTGTGCTCGGGGCATTTCGAACGCGGCATGGCCGTGAAAGTGACGCGCACGAACAAGACGTTCCGCGCGAATAACGTGGTGACGTTCCTGTCGCAGCGTCGTGAGACGGTGAGCGAGGCGTATCCCGGCGACATCATCGGTATTCCGAATCACGGCACGTTGAGTCTCGGCGATACGCTGACCGAAGGCGAGCAGTTGCAGTTCGTTGGGTTGCCGTTCTTCGCACCGGAAATTTTTCAGACGGTGGAAGTGGTCGATCCGATGCGCGCAAAGCAACTTGGCGAAGCACTGAAGCAGCTCGGTGAGGAAGGCGCGATTCAGGTGTTCCGTCCGGAAGTCGGCGGCTTGATGATTCTTGGCGCGGTCGGTCAACTGCAGTTCGAAGTGGTGTCGCACCGTTTGTCGACGGAATACAAGGTCGACGTGCGGATGGCGCCGGCGCGCTATCGCATGTCGCGTTGGGTGACCTGTGACGATGCCGCCGAGCTACGCCGTTTCACCGATTCGTACGCGGCACGGATCGCACTTGACGCGTCCGATGCGCCGACGTATCTGGCGTCGCACGTGGGGGAAATCGAAGTCGCGCAGAAGGCGTGGCCGAAGATCGTGTTCAATGAGTTGCGCGAGCATTCGGGCGCGCCGTTCAAGAAGGTCATGTAGGCGAATAGGAATTTGTTGGCGCGGCTTGCAGTCGTGCCAGCAAATGGCCGGCTCGTGACGAGTGGCCCATGCCACTGCAGGAGGAGCCGGCTCGGCGCTTTCCTTGCGGTCACTCGTATCGCTGGCCGCATCCGGCGTTTCACAAGCTTGTTATTGATAGCTCATCGTGAAGATTGCAGACGCATTGACGGTCCCTGCCGTTACCGTCGGCCCACCTAGCCGGTAGTATTGTCCGTAAAACTGGAACGACATGTTTCCGGTAGTGCCTGAGCTCAGCTGAAGCGCCGTGTCGAGACTGATTGGCGTTCGCGAAGAGTTGAGCAGTTGCACTCCCACGCCTTTGGCGGTGCCATTCGACGCGATGACTGACGGAATTCCCGAGTTGCCCGACGCGGAGCTAAACGTCACTGCTACTTTCACGCCGGCCTCGCAGTTAAGGCCAATCGAGAAAGGTGTCGTCGCGGCCGTTGCGCCGGCGCTGTTAAGCACCGAAGGGCTTACTGCCGCGAGAGGGATTGTCTGATTTGCAGTCGCAGACGTAACGGAGCAACCGACGGAGCGAACCGCGCCAGTGAGTGGCACTTGACCGCTATCGTTGATTGAGGACGCGTTAATCTGGGCAAGGAGGTAGGTGTTAAACGCCCCCGTCGCTGCTGAGCTGATCTTCACTAGTTCGACCGAACCGGAAACCATGAAACTTCCATCCGCGGCGGTATAGCCCAATGGTGAAGTGCGCGGTAGGGGTTTTCCTTGGCTGTCACGCACACGCAAACCCACGTTGACGGACGGAATTCCATAGACTGCAGTCATACCGCCGACTTCCTGTCCAGGTGCCACAAGAGCAACGGGCAGGTTTGCGCTAGGGATTTGTATGGATTTCATGCATGTACCTGAGAGCGTAAATGACTTTACCGTGCCAGGAATCACTGCGCCAACTGGGAGCGAATTGGCTATACCTATGTCTCCATAGGAGAAGGCGGGCAAATTACTCGACGTACACAACTGCGCATGGGCGCCTGCTGCCCAGCCGAATCCTATCGTTACGAAAGCGAGTGCGTGCAAGAGCCAACGCTGGACTAATTTTGAATTGAACATCGTATTCACCTTTCAAATTGAGCTGGGCCCAGTCAGTGAGCATTGCTACCGTTGCAAATGATTCAACTGGCGCTAGCGGGAAGGCAGGTGGCAGATGCATGTCGGCCGCACGTCGATGCAAAGCGCGTGTGGTCACAATGAGAGTCGCAGAAGATCCCGGTCGAGACACGACCTCGAAGGAGCTGGGGTCACAGGGAGATAGTGCAAGTCGCGGTCACCAGGGCTGGTTTCGGCAACGCGCCGCACGCACGCCAGACTCAATATTCGCCGGATGTCATCTCGCAATACATAGGATCATTCTTAGTTGCGTAATAACATTCCTACGTGCGTGCGGATAAATCGGGCGTCGGAGCGAGTGACATTGATGTTCGCCATTTGAGCGCATGGCGCGAAAGAGCGGCATGATCGACGATCGCCAGCCTGACTCGGCTCGCTTCACCCCATCTTCAAAACCTCTTCCCGCATCCATCCGGCAAACGCTTGCACATGCTCAAGCGCCGCGTGGCGTTGCGCCACGTCGAGCCAGTAGCCGAAGGGTCCATTCACTTCGGCATCGGAAAACTGCGCGAGACTGCGGTCCGCCAGTTCCTCGACGATCATGTTCCGATCGACCACCGCCAGCCCCACTCCCTTTCGAGCGGCGTGGATCGCCTGCTCCAGCGTCGAGAACTCGATGCCGTTTTCCGCGTAGCGTGCCGGCAAGCCCGCCGTCGCCAGCCAATTCGGCCACAGGTCGAGGCGGGCGTCGTTATGCAGCACATGTAGCGCCGGCATGTGTTCGAGCAGCATATCGAGCGATTCGCCGAGCAGACGCGGTGCGCCAACGAGTACATGGCGTTCGATCATCAGCAATTCGGAATGCGCACCTGTCAGCGCGTCGCGGCCGAAGCGAATATTGCAGTGACAGTCTTCGGTGGGCGACGTGCGGACAGACAGCTCGACGTCGGGTAACTCGTCTGCCAGCGAACCGAGCCGAGGCGAGAACCATTGCGTCGCGAAAGTGGGCGGCACGGAGAGTACGAGGCGGCGTCGGCCTTTGGCCGCGGTGATTTGCCGGAAGCCGCGTTCGATGGTGTCGAAGGCGTCCGAGAGACAGGGTAGCAACTGCAGTCCGGCGGGCGTCAAACGGATACCCTTGTGATCTCGCTCGAACAGTTTCTCGCCAAGTGAGTCTTCCAGCAGCTTGATTTGGCGGCTCACGGCACCTTGCGTCACGCACAGGGCGGTGGCGGCACGATTGAAACTCATATGACGGGCGGTTTCTTCGAAGAAGCGCAACGCAATCAGCGATGGCAAGCGCCGCATAAATCACCTTCTGTGTCTCTGTTCATCCGGTGCAGGTGGGCTAGCGTCACACCTGCGCCGCGGAATATATGTTCGTGCCGTGCGCGTTGTCTCCGACGCGCTTTGCAGGCCATCAGTCAGCCTGCGGATCTGGAGGCTGGCGTGTCGTCTGGCAGCGCTACGATTGTCGCATTTCGGCTTGATATTTTGCTTGAGCACGCTAAAAAAATTCTGATGCGCGCTGGCTTGGATCAACCTGACCGTCGTGCGCCAAGCGGCTTACGCAGAAGCGCCGCGCAAATCGTCGACTTCGCCTATCCTGACGAAGACGCGCGCCTTGCTGCCGGCGCGCCCTCCCACTCAACGGAGCGCCCGTGACCGTTCGCAATCTCGACGCCTTGTTCCGACCCAAATCCGTCGCCGTGATCGGCGCCTCCGAGCGGCCGGGCAGCACGGGTGCGATGGTGTGGGCGCGCGTGCTGGAAGGCGGTTTTGAAGGCCCTGTGTGGCCGGTCAATCCGAAATACGACACGCTCGGCGGTCGCGCGGTGATCGGCGATGCGGGTGATCTGCCCGAGGCACCTACTGTCGCGCTGATCTGCACGCCGCCCGATACGTGGCCAGGCATCATTCATAAACTTGGCGGTTTGGGCACGCGCGCGGCGATCATCGTCGGCGAAGTGCGGTGCGATGAGGATCGCCTGGCGCTGCGGCACGCGCTGTCGGCGGCGCGGCCGCATCTGTTGCGCATCGTCGGGCCGGGGAGTCTCGGCGTGGTGACGCCAGCGCTGCACGCACATTTTGGTGCGCCGTCGTGCACGGTGAAGGCAGGGGGCGTTGCGTGGGTCTCGCAGTCGAACGCGCTAACTAACGCCGTGCTCGGCTGGGCGCACGCGCGTGGGCTTGGGTTTTCGCACGCGGTGGCGCTGGGCGGTGAGGCTGACGTCGATGCCGGCGACGTGCTCGACTATCTGGCGAGCGATCCCGGCACGCGTGCCATCCTGCTCGAACTGGATACGGTGCGCGCGGCGCGCAAGTTCATGTCGGCGGCTCGCGCGGCGGCGCGCAACAAGCCTGTGCTGGCGTTGCGCTCGGGCCGCTCCGATCCCGCCGATGGGCTCTACACCGCCGCGTTCCGTCGCGCGGGCATGGTGCGCGTCGATTCGCTCGACGATCTGCTCGACGAAATCGAAACGCTCGGCGTGGGCCGCGTGGCGGCGGGCGCGACGGCGACGCTGATCACAAGTGACAGCGGCCTCGCGACGCTCGCCTGCGATGCTTTCGCTGCCGCCGGCGACACGCTCGCGCCGTGGCCCGCCGAGGCGGACGCGGCGCTAAGCGAAGCGCTGCCGCGCGCGATGGCCGGTAACCCGCTAAGACTCGGCGACGACGCCCGTCCCGAGCACTTTGGCACCGCGCTCAAGCTACTCGCCGAGCATCGGAGCACCGGCACGGCCTTCGTGGTCCACGCGTCGACGCATGGCGCGCCGGTCGGCGAGGTCGCGCAGGCGTTGATTGCGAATCAGCGCTTCGCGTATCGTGGCTTGCTGGCGTGTTTCTTTGGCGGCGTGGATGCGGCCACGCGCGACGCACTGCACGCGCAGGGCATTCCAGTTCATACGACGCCACAGCGGCTCGCTCGCGCGTTTGCACGGCTGGTCGACTACCGGATGGGTCGCGAACTGCTGATGCAGACGCCGGAAGGTTTGCCGGCACAGGTTCCCGAAGCCATCGACGCGGCTCAAGCGCAAGCGCGTGCCGCTATCGCCGCAGGTGAGCACCGACTAACCGGCAAAGCGGCAACGCAGTTTCTTGAGCGCTTCGGGCTGCGTGTCGAACCGCAAGCGGACGACCTGAACTTGGACGCAGCACATGCAGCGGTACCGAAGTCGACGCAAGAGCAAGTGCAGGGATCGACGCGAGGGCTGGCGCAAGGGTCAACGGAAGGGCTGACGCTAGCGCCGATGCCCGCAGCAGTACGACCAGGCACGGCAACGGGAGACTGCGCGGACCAGACTGCCGCGGCGCTTCAAAAACCCGTTGTCGACATCGCCGTCGAGCTTCACGACGACGACAACTTCGGCCCCGTTTTCCGATTTACTGCGCCGCCGGTGGATGGAGTGTCCGAGCCACTGCATGTTTACGGCCTGCCACCGCTCAACCCGATGCTGGCGCGCGACATCGTCACGCGCTCACGTTACGCGAGGCTCATTGACCCGGAGCCGGCATTGGCTGCGTTGACGGCGCTCTCGCAGGCGGTCTGCGACGTCAAGGAGATCGTCGGTCTCAATCTGATACTGCGGGTGTTCAGCGACCATGTCGTGCTCGTCGAGCCGACCCTCAGCATCGCGTCAACGCGCAGCCGGCTCGCGATCGTGCCGTACCCGCGCCGTTTCGAAGAGACGATCGACTGGCAGGGCCTACGCGTAACAGTCCGGCCGATCCGTCCGGAAGACGAAGCCGCGCATCACGATTTCGTCGAATCAATGACGCCGGAAGATCTACGTCTGCGGTTTTTCGGCGCGGTTGGCAGTTTCGACCACTCGCAGCTCGCGCGGATGACGCAGATCGACTACGACCGCGAAATGGCACTGATTGCGACGGTAACGAGCGAAGACGGTTTCACCCGCACACTCGGCGTGGTGCGTGCCGTAGCCGATCCCGACAACGAGACAGCCGAGTTCGCCGCCGCGGTGCGCTCCGACCAGAAAGGCCGGCGCCTTGGACAATTGCTGATGGACCGGATCATCAAGTACGCGCGGGCGCGCGGCATACATTGGCTGGTCGGCGAGGCGCTGCGGGAGAACGCGCCGATGATCGCGCTCGCCAGGTCCTGCGGTTTCACCATCACACCGACGGAAGATCCCGGCGTGGTCGGCTTCAGGATGGCGCTGGATGAACCGGAGCAAACTTAAGTTGGCGGGGACGGCGCTTGCCGAAGCTCACAGACGCAAGACCGCCCACTATGACTATGACGCCAGGCAGCGGCGATTCGCGACCCAGGCGTTGTGATTTCAGTCTTTAGGCCGGCAGCTTTGCCGCCGCTTCGTCGACTTGCGTACGCGTCACGGCCAATTCTTCCAGCAGCGCTTCAGCGTACACAGCGCCGGTTTCGCGTTCCAGACGCGCGATGGTCGCCGCGCAACGGTTCGCGTCCTTCAGCGTCGCGATGAACGACTTCACCGATTCACCCGCCTTGAAGGCGTCGAACAGCGGCACGCGGATGTCGTCCGGCAGCGGACGCGCCGTCCATTGATACGGCTTGCCGTTGAACGTGAACTGCGGCGGCAGCACGCGCTCTTTCTTCGCGGCCGGAATCAGACCGAAGGTGCGCGCGGCGTCGCCGATCTGCTCGGCCGAAAACAGCTCGTCCGGGCTGATGTCGAATTGCTGAATGAAGGTCTCGATGCTGTGCATCGCTGCAGCGCGGTCGTCACGGCGCTTTTGCGCATGAGCGACGATGTCGCGCAGTTCGTCGGCTTCTTCGGGCGTGATCGTGAAGCTCGACTGCTTCTGCTGAAGTTCGGAAAAACGCTGGAATTCGGAATCGGTCAGAAGTTTCGCCATTGCTTGATCGTTGGGCGCGCATGAGGAGACCCCTGCGGCGTGATTTTTGAAAGGGTCGCCATTCTAAACCATGTGCGTTAAACGGCTTCTTCCCGAAACATCGATAGCGCCTGCACGGTCTCACGCAGCAGCGCTGTTGCCGCCTCCAGAGTCGGCGCGACGTATTCGTCGATGCGCCGCAAGTACGGGCACGTGAGCACCGCGATCGCCTGACCGGACGGTCCCTGGATTGGAACCGTGACGTCCGTGACACCGAACGTCTGCTGACTGTCCTTCTGCGAAAAACCCGCCGCGCGAATCCGCTCGCATGCCTGTTCCAGGGCTTCGCGATCGATCGTGACTTCGCCTTTCACCTTGGTGTGTTCGGCCAGCATCTGGTCGCGCTGCTCGACGCTTTGAAACGCGAGCATCACACGGCCCGAACCCGTATCGATCAGGCCGACCCGCGAGCCGAGCCGCACCGACATGCCCCACGTGCCCGGTCCGTCCACCTGCGCGATCACCAGCAGATTGCCGCGGTCGTACACCACGAGGTGACACGATTGCTCGGCGGCATCGGCAAAGCGCTGCATCAGCGGCAGCGCTTCGGAGATCAGGCGGTTCATCGGCGGATGACGATGCGCGAGCGCATACAGCTTCAGACTCAACGAATAACGGTCGCCCGCCGCCGAGCGCACCACGTACTGCCGTGCGACCAGTCGCTCCAGCATCCGGTACATCTCGCTCGCGTTGCGTCCCAGCCGCTTGGTGATCTCGGCGCGCGTCAGCCCTTCTTTCTGCTCGGCGAGCAATTCCAGGATGTCGAGGCCCTTGTCCAACGCGGGGGCGCGGTAACGGTCGGCGTCGTCTTTGTCGTCTGCGTCCATGGTTAGCGAGGTTCCGTGTGTTGTTCTCATTATCTGGCGCGTGAGTGTAAGTGCGTGGGGAATCTCGTGCGAGGTGGCCCGCGCCAGGGGAAACACCGAGGGATGATGCAGTGCACATCGCTTGACTTCGAAAAGTCCGTATATGAATAATACGTTCATTGGTGAATGAACGTACACCAATACTTCATAAGAAAGCGCAGGACCAGGTGCCCGCCACTCGCATGGCGGGTTCACGCAGTTCCCACAACGCATTGCATGAGGCCGGAGTAAGTGCTGTAGCGCTAACTCCGGACCGACATAGGAGACAACCATGTCGTTCGCGAAAGGGCCGCACGCGGCTCGCCGTTTGTTCCAGAGTTCGTTGTTCGCCGTTGCGGCGGCAGCTTGCGTCGCCAGCCTCGCCGTCAGCGGCGCGGCACACGCCGCTGATGCGGGCAAGGTCGGCCTCGGTCTGCCGCTTCTCACGTCGCCGTTCTGGCAGTCGTACAACAACTATCTGCCCAAGTACGCGAAGGACATGGGCATCGATATCCTCGCGCCGGTCAATTCGAACGGCGATCCGGCCCAGCAGATCACCGACATGAACAACCTGCTGAACCTCGGTGCGAAAGGCATAGTGGTCGGCCCGCTGGATTCGGCGGCGATCAGTCGCGCGCTCGATGCAGCATCGGCGAAGAACGTGCCGGTGGTCGCCGTAGACGTTGCGCCGACGCAAGGCAAGGTGGCGATGGTGGTGCGCGCCGACAATCACGCCTATGGCGAGAAAGCGTGCAAGTACATCGGCGAGCACGTGAAGTCGGGCAAGGTCGTGCAGATCATGGGCGACCTGGCGTCGGTGAACGGGCGCGACCGCTCCGAAGCGTTCCGCTCGTGTCTGAAGGGCTTCCCGGGTTTGTCGCTGCTGGAAATTCCGGCAAGTTGGAAGGGTGACGTCGCGGCTACCGCGCTCGACAGTCTGCTCACCGCGAATCCCGACGTGAAGGCAATCTACATGCAGGCCGGCGGCGTCTATCTGTCGCCCACGCTGCAAACGTTGCGCCGCAAGCAGATGCTGTTTCCGGCCGGCGATGCGAAGCACGTCGTGATTGTCAGCAACGATGGCATTCCGCAGGAGTTCGAGGCCATCCGCCGCGGTGATATCGACGCGACCATTTCGCAGCCTGCCGATTCCTACGCGAAATACGGTCTCTTCTACATCAAGGCCGCATTGGCCGGACAGACCTTCAAGCCGGGCCCGACGGATCACGGCAGCAACATCGTCCAACTGGCGCCTGGCATTCTCGAAGATCAATTGCCCGCACCGCTCGTCACGAAGGCGAACGTCGACGACAAAGCCTTGTGGGGCAATACCGTTAAATGAGCGAGCCGACGCCCTCCGTGCCGGTCGTCGAAGCGTTTGAGGTCACCAAACGCTTCGGCTCCACGGCCGCGCTGAAAGACGTGAGCATCCGCGTGATGCCCGGCGAGTCGCATGCGCTCGTCGGGCGTAACGGTGCGGGCAAATCGACGCTGGTGTCGATCCTCACCGGCCTGCGCAAGCCCGATACCGGCGAGGTGCGTTTCGGCGGCGCGGCCGCGCCGTCGATCGCGGATCGCGATGCGTGGCGCGAGCGTGTGGCCTGCGTTTATCAGCATTCCACGATCATTCGCGATCTGAGCGTCGCGGAGAATCTGTTCATCAACCGGCAGCCGTCACGCGGGGGCGTGATCGATTGGCGCGCCATGCGCCGCGACGCGCGTGAGTTGCTCGATCACTGGAAGATCGACGTACGCGAAGATGCGCGTGCTGGCGATCTGAGTGTGGAAGCCCGGCAACTCGTGGAGATTGCGCGGGCGTTGTCGTACGGCGCGCGCTTCATCATTCTCGACGAACCGACCGCGCAGCTCGACGGCGACGAAATCAAGCGCCTGTTCCGCCGCATCAGCGAGTTGCAGCGCGAGGGCGTGACGTTCCTCTTTATTTCTCATCATCTGCAAGAGGTCTATGAGATCTGCCAGGCGGTGACGGTGCTGCGCGACGCGCGGCATATCGTCAGCGCGCCGGTTTCCGCGTTGCCGCGTGAGCAATTGATTGAAGCGATGACTGGCGAGCGCGGCGGCCTGGCCGTTGCCGATGCGGCGGCGCGCGCTGCGTTGCCGGCGGACACCGCCATTGCGCTGGAAGTCAAAGATCTGGTGGGTCCCGATTACGAAGGCGTGTCGTTCACGGTGAAGCGTGGCGAAGTAGTCGGGCTGACCGGCGCAACGAGCAGCGGCCGCACCAGTGTGGCCGAAGCGATTGCCGGTTTGCGCGCGGCCAAGAGCGGCGCGATCAGCGTGGATGGCGTAAAGCTGCCACCTGGCGATGTCCCCGCTGCGCTGGCTCACGGCATCGGCTGCGTGCCGAAGGATCGCCATCACGAAGGCCTGGTCCTGACGCAATCGGTTGCCGAAAACGCCTCGATGACGATCACGCGCCTGCTTGGCAAATTCGGCATCGCGCCGCCTGCAAAAAAGAACGCCTTCGGTCAGAAGATGATCGATGCGCTCGGCATCGTCGCACAAGGCCCCGAGCATGTCGTGTCAGGGCTGTCGGGCGGCAATCAGCAGAAGGTCGTGATGGCGCGCGCACTCGCCACCGATCCGAACGTACTTGTATTGATCGACCCTACGGCAGGCGTCGACGTGAAATCGAAAGAAGCGTTGCTGTCAGTCGTGGATCGCGTGCGAGAGGAGGGCAAGGCCGTGCTGGTCGTGTCCGGCGAACTCGACGATCTGCGCACCTGTGACCGTGTGCTGGTCATGTTCCGTGGCCGTGTCGCGGCCGAATTTCCCGCGGGTTGGCAAGACCACGACCTGATCGCATCCGTTGAAGGAGTCAGTCTCCATGAAGAATAGTGTGCCCAGCCCTGCATTCGGCACCCCACAAGGTCAAGCACAGCCGCAGCCCGTCGCACAGGCGAGGCGCGGCAAACGGGCTCGCAACGAACTCGCCCGGCTGCGCGAACTGGCCTTGTTGCCTGCGCTTGCGTTGCTGCTCGTGATCGGCGCGTTTGTGAGCCCGAGCTTTCTGACCAAAGCGAATCTGATCAGCGTGCTGGGGGCCTCAGCGGCATTGGCGCTGGTCGTGCTCGCCGAATCGCTGATCGTGTTGACCGGCAAGTTCGATCTGTCGCTCGAATCGACGGTGGGCATTGCGCCGGCCATCGGTGCGATGCTGGTGATGCCGGCTGCATCAGCGGGCTTCGGTTTGCAATGGCCGGCGGCGGTGGGTTTGCTGGCTATCCTCGTGGTCGGCGCGGTGATCGGTTTCGTCAACGGTTTCCTGGTGGTGCGTTTGCGGCTGAACGCCTTCATCGTTACGCTGGCGATGCTGATCGTGTTGCGCGGCATGCTGGTCGGCGCGACCAAAGGCGGCACGCTGTTCGATATGCCGCCGTCGTTCTTCTCGCTCGCCACCACGATCGTGCTTGGCTTGCCGTTGTCGGTGTGGCTCGCGGCGGCAGCGTTTGCCATCGCTGCGTTCGTGCTGCGCTATCACCGCGTGGGTCGCGCGTTGTACGCGATCGGCGGCAATCCGGAAGCGGCGCGCGCGGCGGGGATTCGCGTCGAGCGCATTACGTGGGGCGTGTTCGTGCTCGGCAGCATGCTGGCCTCCGTGGGCGGTCTGATCGTGACCGGGTACGTCGGCGCGATCAACGCGAACCAAGGTAACGGTATGATTTTTACGGTGTTCGCGGCAGCGGTGATCGGCGGAATTTCGCTCGACGGCGGCAAGGGCTCGATGCTCGGTGCGCTCACCGGCGTGTTGCTGCTCGGCGTCGTGCAGAACCTGCTGACGCTGGCCCAGGTGCCGTCGTTCTGGATTCAGGCGATCTACGGCGCGATCATCCTCGGCTCGCTGATGGTGGCACGGCTCGCCAGCGGCGAAGGCCAGAACTAATGCACACGCATCACGGAGAACGCACTTGACCAGCCGCTCGTTGGAAACATCGCAAACGTCTCAAACATTGCAAACCGATCCACGCCTGATCCTGCTCAGCCCCGCGGACAACTGCCTGATCGCGGCGGCGCGTCTCGATGCGGGCACGCAAGTCGAGATCGAAGGCGAGCGCGTGACGCTCACCAAAACCATCGACCTCGGCCATAAGGTCGCGCGCCATGAACTCGCGAAAGACGACAAAGTGCTGCGTTATGGCGCGGTGATCGGTCATGTGACCGAGGCGGTGGCGCGCGGTGCGCATCTGCATACGCACAACCTGGAAAGCGATTACCTGCCCACGTATACGCACGACGCGGGCCACGAGTTCGTCCATCATTGAATTGAGCACATTGACGTGGCCTTGCGCCGCGCTGGAATGATCATGACTGACACTTCCGTAGCATCCGCCGCCGGGCAGCATCAGCCCTTGTTGCAGGGCTATCCGCGCAAGGATGGCCGCAAGGGCATCCGCAATGTGGTTGCGGTGGCGTATCTGGTCGAGTGCGCGCATCACGTCGCGCGCGAGATCGTCACGCAGTTCCGCGAACCGCTCGATGCGTTCGACGATCCTTCAGCCGAACGCGAGCCGCCTGTGCATCTGATCGGCTTTCCCGGTTGCTATCCGAATGGGTACGCCGAAAAGATGCTCGAGCGCCTCACCACGCATCCCAATGTAGGCGCGGTGCTGTTCGTGTCGCTCGGGTGTGAGAGCATGAACAAGCATTACCTCGTGGACGTAGTGCGCGCGAGCGGCCGTCCCGTCGAAGTCCTGACGATCCAGGAAAAAGGCGGCACACGCAGTACGATTCAATACGGCGTCGACTGGATTCGCGACGCACGCAAGCAACTTGCCGCGCAGCAGAAAGTGCCGATGGCACTGAGCGAACTGGTAATCGGCACGATTTGCGGCGGCTCGGACGGAACCAGCGGCATCACCGCAAACCCGGCCGTGGGCCGTGCGTTCGATCACCTGATCGACGCGGGCGCGACCTGCATCTTCGAAGAAACCGGCGAGCTGGTGGGCTGCGAGTTTCATATGAAAACGCGTGCTGCGAGGCCGGAACTCGGGGAGGAAATTGTTGCGTGTGTTGCGAAGGCGGCGCGCTACTACTCGATCCTTGGGCATGGCAGTTTTGCGGTTGGCAATGCGGACGGTGGCCTCACCACGCAGGAAGAGAAATCGTTGGGCGCGTATGCGAAAAGCGGCGCGTCGCCGATTGTCGGGATTATCAAACCCGGAGACGTTCCGCCGACCGGTGGCCTCTATCTTCTCGATGTCGTACCTGACGGCGAACCGCGTTTCGGTTTTCCGAACATCAGCGACAACGCGGAAATCGGCGAACTGATCGCATGCGGCGCGCATGTGATTCTGTTCACGACCGGACGCGGATCGGTGGTCGGCTCGGCGATTTCGCCGGTCATCAAGGTGTGCGCGAATCCTGCGACCTACCGTAATCTCGCCGGCGATATGGACGTCGATGCAGGGCGCATTCTCGAAGGCCGCGGCACACTCGACGACGTTGGCCGCGAAGTATTCGAGCAAACGGTGGCGGTGTCGCTCGGTGCGGCGTCGAAATCGGAAATGCTCGGTCATCAGGAATTCATCCTGACGTACAAGACTTTCGAACCAGTGGGCCCGGCCTGTTTGCCGTCGAGCGCTGCACCGCCGCATCGGGTTGTGACGATCGAACCGCACTGAGCGGTCCATTTGTAACGAGTCCGAGGCCATGCAGCGGGCAAACATCGTCGGCGCGTGCTAAAACATAAACGGGATCGGAGTAAGAGCTTTGCATGGGGCCGGAATAAGCGCTAAAGCGCTAACTCCGGCCGACAGCTGAAGCGCCAACTCTGGTCGACAGCTTTGCATGGGACCAGAGTAAGCGCTAAAGCGCTAACTCTGGTCGACAGAGGAGACGTGGTCCATGGCGGCAAATGTCGGTTCGAAGATCGAACAGCGGCGCAACGTCGGCCGTCGTGCGTTGCAGGTGAGCGGATTGGGGCTCGGTACGGCGCCGTTGGCCGGCCTCTACCGCGATTTGTCCGAAGAGGAAGCACACGCGACCATCGCGGCCGCGTGGGACGCCGGCGTACGCTACTTCGATACTGCGCCGCATTACGGCCACACCAAAGCTGAGCATCGGCTTGGCGACGCGTTGCGCCGCTATCCACGCGGCGAATACGTGCTCTCAACCAAAGTCGGGCGCCGCTTCGTACCGCGCACCACGCCCTACGACGGCAGCGAAGGTTGGCAAGACCCGCTGCCGTTCCAGGCGATTTTCGACTACACACACGACGGCATTCTGCGTTCATTCGAAGACAGCCAGCAGCGTCTCGGCATGATCGATATCGACATTCTGCTGGTGCACGACATCGGCGTGGTCACGCATGGCGACAAGAACCCTCATTATTGGCGGCAATTGACTGAAGGCGGCGGCTTTCGCGCGCTCGATGATCTGCGCTCCTCGGGCGCGGTCAAGGCGGTCGGGCTCGGCGTCAACGAAGGCGCGGCAATACTCAACGTGATGGCCGAATTCGATATCGATTGCGCGTTGCTCGCGGGCCGTTATACGCTGCTCGAGCAGACCACGCTCGACGACCTGCTTCCAGCATGCGAACAACGCGGCGTCAGCATTCTGTTAGGCGGCGCGTTTAATTCAGGCATTCTGGCGCGCGGTGTCGCGGGCGATCTGAAATTCAATTACGGCGACGCGCCGAGCGAAATTATCGAACGCGTCGCGCGGCTGGAAGCGGTGTGCTGGGTGCATGGCGTGCCGCTTGCCGCCGCAGCTTTGCAGTTTCCGTATGCGCATCCGGCGGTCGCAACTGTGTTGACCGGCGCGCGCAGTGCCGACGAACTGCGCGAGAACGCCGCGTCGTTCGAGCAGCCTATCCCCGCGGAACTGTGGTCCGCGTTGCGTGACAAAGGCTTGCTCGACAGCCGCGCGCCCGCGCCGGAGGATTGATTTGACGATACGTATCGACGCCCACCAGCACTTCTGGGACCCCGCTCGTGGTGACTACGAGTGGCTCACGCCGGAACTGAAAATCCTGTACCGGCTGTTCGGTCCCGACGATCTCAAGCCACTGCGAGAAGCAGCGGGCGTCGAAAGGACGGTGGTGGTCCAGGCAGCGCCGACTATCGATGAAACGCGCTACTTGCTGGACATCGCGCGGCATGAGCCATCGATTGCCGGTGTAGTCGGCTGGGTGCCGTTGCTGTTACCCACGGCGCCGGCCGTGATTGGAGCGCTGGCGCATGAACCGAAGTTCAAAGGCGTGCGGCCGATGCTGCAGGATCTGCCCGACGATACGTGGATTGCGAATCCCGATCTCGCGCCCGCAATCGAAGCACTGATCGAGCACGACCTCGCGTTCGACGCGTTGATTTACGCACGGCACGTCGAGCCTTTCGAAACCTTCGCGAAGCGTTTCCCCGAACTGCGCATCGTTGTCGATCACGGCGCGAAGCCGCCGATCCGCTACGGTCGCGCGGGTTGGCAAACATGGGCCGACGCAATCACGCGGCTCGCGCAGTTACCGCAAGTGCATTGCAAGCTGTCGGGACTCGTCACCGAAGCGTCGCCTGGCTGGAGCGAAGAAACGCTTCATCCGTATGTCGAGCATCTGCTGACGTCATTCGGCCCCTCGCGTTTGATGTGGGGCAGCGATTGGCCGGTGCTCGATCTGAACGGCGACTATCAGGTCTGGCACTCGATGGCGAACACCTTGCTCGCGTCCTTGAGCGACGCCGAGCGTGACGCGGTTTTCGGCGGCAACGCCGCTGCGTTTTATCGACTGTGATGTGACGAAGACAAGAGAAAGCCCATTCAACTGGAGTCGTAGATGACACAAAGACTGGCCGGCAAGACGGCCCTGATCACCGCCGCAGGACAAGGTATCGGTCTCGCCACCGCGGAAATGTTCGCGCGCGAAGGCGCGCGCGTGATCGCCACCGATATCCGTATTGACGGACTCGCCGGCAAGCCTGTCGAAGCGCGCAAGCTCGACGTGCGAGACAACGCGGCGATCCAAGCGCTGGCCGCCGAGCTCGGCCCGATCGACGTGCTGTTCAACTGCGCGGGCTTCGTGCACGCCGGCTCGATTCTCGAATGCAGCGAAGAAGATTGGGACTTCGCCTTCGATCTGAACGCGAAGGCGATGTACCGTATGATCCGCGCGTTTTTGCCGGCGATGCTGGAGAAGGGCGGCGGCTCGATCATCAATATGTCGTCGGCGGCCTCGAGCGTGAAGGGCGTGCCGAACCGCTTTGCGTACAGCGCGTCGAAAGCCGCGGTGATCGGGCTGACCAAGTCCGTCGCTGCAGATTTCATCACACGTGGTGTACGCTGTAACGCGATCTGCCCGGGCACGGTGCATTCGCCGTCGCTCGAACAGCGGATCGTTGAGCAGGCCAAGGCGCAGGGCGCGACGCTCGACGCCGTGCAGGCGGCTTTTGTGGCGCGTCAACCGATGGGCCGCATTGGCAAGCCGGAAGAGATCGCCGCATTGGCGCTGTATCTCGCGTCCGACGAATCGTCGTTCACCACTGGCCACGCGCATGTGATCGACGGCGGCTGGTCGAACTGACGCGGTCCGATCAACGCTGAAACACGAACCGAATACCACTGAACGGAAAGGGAAGTGCAACGATGAAACTGCTTCGTTATGGGCCGAAAGGCCAGGAAAAGCCGGGCCTGCTCGACGCGCAAGGCAAGATTCGCGATCTGTCGAAGGTGGTTGGCGATATCGACGGCGCCGCGCTGAGCGACGAAAGTCTCGCCAAACTGCGTGCGCTCGATCCGGCTTCGCTGCCGTTGGTCGAGGGCAATCCGCGCATGGGACCGTGCGTCGGCACGATCGGCAAGTTCATCTGCATCGGGCTCAACTATGCGGACCACGCGGCTGAATCGAATCTGCCGGTGCCGGCGGAGCCGGTGATTTTCAACAAGTGGACGAGCGCGATCAGCGGCCCGAACGACGACGTCGAAATTCCGCGCGGCTCGAAGAAGACCGACTGGGAAGTCGAACTCGGCGTGGTGATCGGCAAGCCGGCGAAATATATCGACGAAGCCAACGCGCTCGACTACGTCGCCGGTTACTGCGTGATTAACGACGTGTCGGAACGCGAATGGCAGATCGAACGCGGCGGCACGTGGGACAAGGGCAAGGGCTTCGATACCTTCGGTCCGATCGGCCCGTGGGTTGTGACGCGCGACGAAGTCGCCGATCCGCAGAACCTGAGCTTGTGGCTCGAAGTGGATGGCCACCGCTATCAGAACGGCAGCACGAAGACGATGGTTTTCGGCGTCGCCAAGCTGGTGTCGTATGTGTCGCAGTGCATGAGCCTGCAACCGGGCGATGTGATTTCGACCGGCACGCCGCCGGGCGTCGGCATGGGCGTGAAGCCGAACCCGGTGTACCTGAAGCCGGGCCAGACGATCCGTCTCGGTATTGAAGGTCTCGGCGAGCAGACGCAGAAGACTTACGCGGCGGAATAAGTGGTGGAACAAGCGGTGCAATAGAAGGCGCAGTAAGCCGCGCAATCGACACCGTTGATTCAGAATGAAAAACCGCGCCTGCTTCACAGCAGGCGCGGTTTTTTTATGTACCCCGGAGCGAGCCGTATGACTCGCCCATCCCATCTCAAGCGCACCGTTCCGATCAACCCGCCGGTTCGTGCTCGCCGTTTTCGCTGATGCGATTGATCGTGCCTTGCGCAACGGCGACGAGTTTCTCGCGTTGCCCGTCCATCACGTACACGTTGCACTGGCAGGTCGCCTGATGCCGCCCTGCGTAGACCACCTTCGCCCGCGCGATCAGCGTGCCGTTCATCACCGGCCGCAGATAGTTGATCTTGTACTCGCCGGTCACGACCTTCGGCCCCAGCGACAGCGCGCCGGCGAACGTCAGCGCATTGTCGGCGAGATAACTGATGACACCGCCATGCACGAAGCCATGTTGTTGCCGCAACTCGTCGCGGATCGGCAGACACAGCGTCAGTTCGTTGGTGCCGGTGTGCATCAGTTCGGTGCCTAGCAGCATGCTGAACGGCTGGGCATGCAGTGCGCCGCGCGCCCGGTCGAGGATGTCGGTCATCGTGAGTCCTTCGGGCGTGGCCCGCAGTGGCATCTGCACCGGCGTCCATTGTGCAGTCCCTACCCACTCTAGGAAGCGCTGACGCATCGCGTCAAGGTGAATCCAAAATATCTGCGGGGCATTGTTGCGAAAAATGACGGGAATGGCGAAGTTGGCCGATGAAACGGGGACGTAAGACGATTTTTGACGACATTGATCTCAAGCAAAGTTTGGCGTTGCCGTTAACCCTGACGTAGCTCCCGTCATTCTTTGCTTTAGGTGTTCACGATGTTCAGCAAGATCAAGGTCGCATCCGGCCTGTTGTGTGTTCTGGCCGCGTTCTGCGTTTTCCAGCTTGTCACGGTGGGATTGGGGTTCTGGTCGCTCACGCGCACGCATGACGACGTGGGCGATCTGTCGAATGTCGCCTTGAAGCAGGTCGACGCGGTCAATGAAACGACCCAGCGTTTGATGGATGCGCGCATCAACCTGTCGCGCGCCGGTACGCGCATGGTGCGCGGCGGCGCCGAGCCGTCCGATATCGTGCAGCATGCCCGCGAACAGCTGACGGCGGCCGACCAGTCGTTCGGCGCGTTCATGAGCGCGCAGAAGACCAGCGACGAAAACAGCACCCGCGCTGCCGCGCTCGCCGAGCGCTACAAAAAGCTCCACGACGCGCTCGCGGAACTGGTGCAGTTTCTCGATGCGAACAACATTCAGGCCTTCCTCGACCAGCCGACTCAAGGCTTCCAGGATGCCTATCTCGCCGAGTCGCACAACTTCGTGCAATTCGGCGCTGCTGCTAGCCAGGCATCGATTGATTCGATCGACGCCCGCATGGCGACGTTCCGAGCCGTCAGCATCGCGATCCTGTTGGTATTGGTGTTGGGCACATTCGGCGTGTACGCGGCGCTGCGTAAGGGCGTGGTGGCGCCGCTGGAAGAAGCCGGCCGTCACTTCGACCGCATCGCGCAAGGGCGTCTCGACCAGCCGATCGCTTCGCGCGGCACCAATGAGATCGGCCGCCTGTTCTCGGGCCTCGCGAAAATGCAGGCGAGTGTGGCGCGCACCGTGCAAACCGTGCGCGAATCTGCCGACTCGATTCACCTCGGCGCCGATGAAATCGCCACCGGTAACGCCGATCTGTCGGCACGCACGGAAAACCAGGCGGCATCACTCGAAGAAACCGCGTCGAGCATGGAGGAGCTGACCGCCACGGTGCGCCAGAACGCCGATCACGCCCGTGAGGCCAATGCGCTCGCCGAAACCGCGCTCGAGGCGACCTCGCGCGGCAGCGAGGTAGTCAACGAGGTGGTCGACAAGATGCGCGGCATCGCCCAAAGCTCGGACAAGATCGCCGAGATCATTTCGGTGATCGACGGCATCGCGTTCCAGACCAATATCCTCGCGCTGAACGCGGCCGTCGAAGCGGCGCGTGCGGGCGAACAGGGCCGTGGTTTCGCCGTGGTAGCGGGCGAGGTACGCGGGCTTGCCCAGCGCAGCGCGCAGTCGGCGAAGG
Source organism: Paraburkholderia sediminicola (assembly GCF_902859805.1). Taxonomy (GTDB): domain Bacteria; phylum Pseudomonadota; class Gammaproteobacteria; order Burkholderiales; family Burkholderiaceae; genus Paraburkholderia; species Paraburkholderia sediminicola. The sequence continues at coordinate 1,607,078 of NZ_CADIKC010000001.1, forward strand.
AAATCAAAACGCTGATCAGCGAATCGGTCGCCGAGATTCAGGGCGGTTCGGCGCTGGTCGAGCATGCCGGTGAGGCGATGAGCAACGTTTCCGCGTCGATCTCGCGGGTCACGCAGATGATGGCGGAGATCAGCGCGTCGTCGCTCGAACAGAGCACGGGCATCGAGCAGGTCAACCAGGCGGTGGTGCAGATGGACGAGATGACGCAGCAGAACGCGGCGCTCGTCGAGGAAGCCGCCGCAGCGGCAGCATCGCTGCATCAGCAGACGCAGCAATTGAAGGACGCTGTTTCCGTGTTCGAAATTTCTGAAACTGTGTTGCGAATGCAACAAATGGACGACCTGCGCGGGCAAACGGCGGCGTTTGCGCTGTCAGGAATGCGGGCGATCTAGACCGCGAACGTGCCCAAAAAGAGGGCATCTACAATAGAAAATGGCCCGCCAAAGCGGGCCATTTTGCATTAGACGCAAGCGCCTAAGGGTGCCTCAACGTACCTGAAGGTACTTAGGCCGGCTGGATGTTCGCAGCTTGCTTGCCCTTCGGGCCTTGCTTGACTTCGAACGTCACTTTCTGGTTTTCCTGCAGGGACTTGAAGCCGCTGCCTTGAACTTCCGAAAAGTGTGCAAACAGGTCTTCGCCGCCGTCGTCCGGGGTGATGAAGCCAAAGCCCTTTGCATCGTTAAACCACTTCACAGTACCTGTTGCCATTTTTAATCCAGTAAATGTTGTGTGTTGCATTCGCGACCGCTATTTCTCAACACGAGATCGAGCGCGAAGTACGAGTTGTATCACGTCTTTATGATGGACGCCAATCAACAAGTATTCGGGTATTCCCCTGATTGGACCCTTTTGAGGTCCGGAAACCATTTTCCAGGGGGCCCCAGCCGGTAGGGTAAACTGCTTGTATTACTCTTCCAGGAAAAACATTGACACATTATTTGCAAGATGAACTTACCTCATTCTGGAGTCGTTTGACCCCCTATCTCGCGATATTGGAGTCGAAATCACCTCAAGAAGGCGCCCCGGATCCGGTCGGCCGAATCACGGTCGATACCGAAGAGCACCAGGCTTTCGCCCTTCACACCACCGATAAAAAGCCGCACGGCGACACATCGGATACCCCCACCGGACACAGCGCGACCTACACGCGATTCAAAACTGCCGACGCCGATTGGGGACCCTGGCAACGCGAAGAATATTGATTGACCGGTCAGTCGGCTTTTGACGCCGATGTACGGAAAGACGGCAGCCGGCGCTTAGCCCGGCAAGGCGTCATAGGCGGTCGCGAGGTGATAGGGGGTGGTCGACGGCATGTCGGCGCGCACCACGTCACCGGCGGCCGTTTTGCATTCGAACCAGCCTTGCGGGCGCAGAAAGCGTTGCTGGAAGAGTTCGATTTGCCGCGGCAGCGCGGCGTGCGCAGCGGGGTCGTCATGGCTTGCCAGTGCGCGCAGATACTCGGTTTGCGCCCAGATCCGCTGGGTGGCGTCCTTGATTCGTCCGGTTTCGTCGAGCGAGGCGCACACGCCGCCCGTTTGCGGGTCCACGCCATATTGCTGCGCGAAGCTGAACGCGCGCGTCAGCGATTCGTTGAGACCTGAGGCTTCGAACAACGCGCCCGCCTGCTTGACCAGCCAGAACCATTCGAACTGGTGGCCCGGTTCCAGACGGTTGTCGTCCGCGCCAATCGGCAATTCGGCGACGCAACCGGTCGGCGCATGCACGAAGTGATGCGCGATGGCGCCGGCAAGACGGCCCAACGCGGCGTCGAAGGCGTTATCGCGGGTGACTTCACGGGCGGCCAGCCACGCTTCGGTGAGATGCATCAGCGGATTCTGGATCGGCGTGCCGGTCACGCCGGCGAAGTCCGCGGTGAGTGCGGCGTTGAACAGATCGCCATCGGCCGCGAAGTGCGACTGGACCAGTGCCGACGTGCGATGCACGACTTCCAGCGCGTCGCGGTTGCCGGAACGGCCGGCATATTCAGCACAGGCGAACACGACGAACGCGTGCGTGTATAGGTCTTTGGTCGTGTCGAGCGGCGCGCCTTGCGCATCCACGCTATAGAACCATCCGCCGTGGCGCGTGTCCCGAAAGGTGTGCATCAGCGAATCGAACAACACCTGGGCATGCGCTGCATCGCCTGCTTGCGAGAACACGAACAATTGTCGCGCGCACGCCATTGCCCGGTAACGCTCCGCGGGCAACGGTTCAGGGCCCTCGGCGCTGACCGCTTCGTAGGGCAGCTTCAGCACGGGGTTGAAACCGGGCCCGCGCCACAGCGGCAGGACCACGTGAGTGAAATGGTTACGCAGTGTGGCGGCGAGAGTAATCGTCGAAGCGGGAGAAGAGGTCGTGCTCTGCATGGTTCGGTTGGTCAAACGGGTCATTCGAAGCGACTGCGGAATTGGGCTCTCGTCGCGACGAGGTTGTTGTCGATCGTGTTGCGCAGGTAATTGCGGATACTCATTGACCTGCAACGGGACGGTTCGGAAACAGCATGACGACCGTCCTGGCAACCCGCGCAGCGGCGTGCGGCCAAGCTTAAAGCAAACGGCAGTTGTTGACACTCCATCGCGGGCGCGGGACACGCTTCAAATAATTTCAGATAAGGAGGAAAACAATGTTGGGGAACCTCGAACTCATTTCCCGTCTGATGCTGGCCGCTGCGCTCGGCAGCGTCATCGGCTTCGAGCGCGAACGGCTGTCATGGGCCGCGGGCTTGCGCACGCATATGCTGGTCTGTGTCGGTTCGACGCTCATCATGATTGTGTCGGCCTATGGTTTTGCCGAAGTCCTGTCGGGCGATCACGTCGTGCTCGATCCGTCGCGGATGGCCGCGCAGGTGGTCTCCGGCATCGGCTTTCTCGGCGCCGGTTCGATCCTGCTGCGCGGCGAAATCGTGCGCGGGCTGACGACGGCGGCCAGCCTCTGGTCGGTCGCGGCGATCGGGCTGGCGGTCGGCGGTGGGTTGTACACCGCGTCGATCGCCGCCACCATCATCATTCTGATCATCCTCGCCGGGATCAAGCCGCTCGAGCGCCGCTTCATCACGGTGAAGCAACGCCGACAACTGACGATGATCGTCGAGCGCGGAGCTATGACATTCCATTCGCTGCACGACGAACTCGGCGCCGCCAGCCCGCGCGTCAAGCAATTCGTGATGCAGCAAAGCGATGACGCGCCGGAGTGCGACGAAGTCATGATCACGTTGCACCGCGTGTCGAATACCGAATATGAGGCGATCTGCGCGCGCTTGCGTCAGTTGCACGGCGTGAAGCAGTTCCGGCAGGACGAGGCGTCGTCTTAAAAACGGAAAAACCTCGGCGAATGGCTTCGGCAGGGGCGGGCGGCCATGCGACAATGCGGTCTCGAAAAATTCCAATGGCATTGACGAGCGGTGCTCGGCGCCCGCTTTCCGGCGACGACCGCTTTTTTCTCTATGGCAGATTCCGCAGCATCCACGCAGTCCCGGCCTCAGCGCGCCGCTTCGAAGAAGCGGCGGCAGGCCACCGTCTCGACCGAAACTGAAAACAAGCTGGCGCGCGCCGCGCGCTCGGCACAACGTCTCGCGCAACTGAGCGATGCCTCACGCGACGACAGCACGCTCGACCTGTTCCCCGACGATCCCACGCGCGCCACGCTGGAAGCGATGAATATCGACGTCCGGCAAGGCACGTTGCATGGTTTTGAATTACCCGACGTCGTGCTGGCCGCGGTCGGTGCGATCGACGCCGATGGCATGTCGTCCGAGGCAAGGGCGGCGCGCCGTGCGCCTCGCGCTGCGAAATCCGATGAACAGGTGCCGATGAATGCGCAACTGAGCGGGCTGGAGACGGAGGCCGTGGAGGCCACGGTGTCGCCGGTCGGCGAGTTGGCTTTCGGGGATCTGAAGGCGACGGCCGATGAGAAGCCGGCGGCGTCGGCGCGTGACGCGGTTGCGCCGCTCACGTCTGCGATGGCGGCTGCGACAGTGGCGCGTAGTGTGACCGCGCTGCGCCAGGCTGCTGAGCCGGGTGCAGCGACTGCAGATGCAGCGGTTGCGTCGACCTCGGGCGGTGCCAAACCGCCTATGCCGCCGCAGCGTTTCGCGGCGACTTTTGCCAAGGCGGCGACGGCTTCGAGAGAAGCGGCCGGCGTGGAAGGCGCGAATGCGGGAGCGGAGCGTGCTTCGTCTTCTTCGGAGTCTGGGGACGGGGCTGATTCCGCTGCGGTGGTTGCTGAGCCGACGCCGGCCGCGAAGCCGTCGGGCGATGTGTCGGCATCTGCGCCCGCCTCGGCATCGGCATCCTCCGCGCACGCAAACGCGTCTTTCTCTGCGCCTTCCTTCCGTGAAGCCCAGCGTGCCGAAGCGGCCTCAGCAGCGTTGCGCGCCGCGCCTGAACTCGACCGCGCGCGCGCGACGGCCTTCGCCGATACCGTCGACGCCCTGTACGGCGTGATCGCCGATCAACGCCTCGCCGCGACGGATCATTCGCGCCGCATGAAATGGATGTTGTCGATCGTGGTGGGCGCGTTGCTGATGACAGTCGCGATCGGCATCACGCAGACGGTGCTCCTGATGCGCCTGACGCGTGAAACTACCGCCCAGCAACACCGCATCGAACAGATGATGCAGAACCAGCAGGCCGCCATGGCCAGCTTGCTCGACACGCACATCGCGATGGCCAACGCGGCTGCAGCCAATGTAGCTTCTGACGCAGCCGCAACTGCGGCGCCTCAGCCAGCCGCGGCCACGCCCGCTCACAGCAAACGCGGCGTGCGCGCACAGCACGCGCACAAGCCGAAAGCTGCCAATTCGCACTGATCTTCAGCGACTGCCGCGCCGGCGTTAGCAGGCCGCGGCAGCTCGTTTTGTCGTGTATTCAGCCGAGCGCCTACCTCCGCTCCCAGCTTCCCCAGCCCCACTCTCGTCCCTTGCCTCCCAGGATAGGCGCCGTAAGGAACCACCCGCCGCCAACGTCTCGCAAGCCAAACTTCACGTTTTAAACTCTCGTTGCTGTTGCGAAGCCGGACCGGATACGCCAGCGCATCTTCTGACGGGAGCCACCATGCCGACCAGCACGCACAAATATTCGATCGAGGAACTGCTAGCCGCGCTTCTGCGCGATCAGGGCATCCACGAGGGGCACTGGGCGTTGAACGTTGAGTTTTCGGCGACGGGCGCTTCCGTCAAGCCGCAAGAGAACCCCGCGCGGACCTTGCCGGGGCTGATCGTCTCCGTCAACAGCGCGACGCTGATGCGGGCGGACAGCACGGCGGAGGGTGCCGTCGATGCCGCTGCAGTGAACCCCCGCAAAAACACGACAAGCGCGAAACCCACGCGCAGCAGGAAGCCACAGTCGACCACGCTTCAGTAGACGGACGCTTTTGACCCTGAAATATAAAAAACGGGGACGTTGTCATGGTGCGACGCACCATGGATAAAAACCCTGTGACAACACACCACACCCGAGAAATTGCTGCATTGCACTAGCTTTTGCCTAGGGAAAACCCTATAATTCTTCTTAAGGGAAAACCCTAGCTAATGCAGTAACCAACCGGGAGTCGCCATGAGCTTCATTTTTGCACTGTTCCAAAAGGTCAGCGACCTCTTTGCGTCGCCCCATCTGCCGCTGGATTCGGACTACTCGTACGCAGCACGTAGCCGCGAAGCAGAGCGCATGCGCAAAGCGCAATCCACGTTGTTCGGCATCAAGCTGAGCGACTAATAAAGCAAAGCTGTACGGCCTGAGCGCGGACCATCGCGCATGGGCGCGCACGTCGAGTGCGCCTCGCATCATTGAAGCCACCGCCCGCGAAACGCGCGCTGTGGCTTTTGTTTTTTTGTGCGGTTACCGCCCAATTCCCCGTTTTTCCGAATATTTCCTGGCCGAAATGAATGTAACGGCGCCTCACACGGCACCGTCGTGTCATTCAGTTGATTCACCGCGCATGCGTTGTAGACGGGCGGCGAAGGTCCAAGAGAGTGCCATTCATCAGTCCCTTTCATTGAAATGTGCGCTTACAAGTGCTCACGTCTTCATGCGGTTTGCACCGCTAAAGTTGGTCTCAAGCGTACGGCGTCTGGTCCGAATCCCAAATCGCGGTTCGATGTTGGCCGAACACGGGCGCTGGCTTGATACAAAACTTTGCATGGGAGGTCACTATGAAAACCTTTAACAAGACGTCGCGTTCGATCGTTGCAACCTTGCTGGCGGGCGGCGCGTTGCTCGCAGCCGGCAGTGCTTTCGCTCAGGAACGGGTGGTTGTCGAGAATGGTCCGGGACCGGCGGTTTACGGTCAGCCGCACATGACGCCGGTGGGCGTGTCGATCAACATCGGCTGGCATGGCGATCGTTACTACGACGGCCATCGTTATTGGGCTCATGACGACTGGATGCGCCATCATCCGCACGACTACGATCCGCATCACCACGACGACCGTCGCCCGCCGCCGCCGCGCTACTAATGCGCGCATGACGGCGCCGCGTGACGCGGCGTGAAGTCCGCAAAGCCGGTCCTTCCTCACGGAAGACCGGCTTTGTCGCATTCGGTCTTGGAAAACGGCCTGCTGCGCTATGCTTGAATGCTTTCATCGAAGGCAGCAGGAGAGCGGCGTGGACAAGGCAGTCATAGGCGTAGTGGGCACGGGATTGATGGGCGTCGGCATTGCGACGCAAAGCGCGTTGCATGGACATCGAACGATCGTTCACGACGTCGACCCGGCGCGCCTCGCGAGCGTCGCGCCCAAGGCAGAGGCGGTGCTCGACGAACTGATCGACGCCGGACGCATCGACCAAGCCGCCAAACAGGCAGCCCTCGCGCGCATCGAGACGCATGCGCAACTCGACGTCATGGCGTCGGCGCAATTCGTGATCGAGGCGATTCCCGAGGTGCTCGAACTTAAGCATCGCCTGTATGCGGCGCTGACCGAGTTGATGGCAGACGACGCGATTCTCGCGAGCAACACCAGCGGTTTCCCGCCCGATCAGCTGGTTGCTCCGTTGCGCGCAAAGGAGCGTTTTCTGATCGCGCATTTCTGGAATCCGCCGCACATGATCCCGCTCGTCGAAGTCGTGCCGGGTACCGCGACCTTGCCGGAAGTCACCGAACGAACCACCGCGCTGATGAGCGCGATCGGCATGGAGCCGGTGGTGCTGGCGAAGGCGATTCCGGGTTTTGTCGGCAACCGGCTGCAGTTCGCCGTGCTGCGCGAGGCGTTGAACATTGTGCGCTCGGGAGCGGCGACGCCTGACGTGGTCGATCGGGTCATGAAGGCGTCGCTCGGGCGCCGGTGGGGGATCGTCGGGCCGCTCGAGGGTGCGGACATGGGCGGCCTCGACACCTTCCTCGACATCTCCACGCATCTGATGCCGGAGCTCGCTAAGGACGAAGACGTGCTCGATCTGCTGCGTGCCCAGGTCAATGCGGGCCGTGTTGGCGTACGCAGCGGTGCTGGTTTCTATGAGTGGGACGACGCCCATTTGGCGCGCGTCAAAGCGGGCCGCAAGCAGGTGATTAGTCGCGGTTAATGACGTTGCATGCGCGTAGCGTGAATCCGAATATGCAATCGGAATAATCAGGCATTTGAAATGAACAATATGGAATTCAAATAATTTCAAATGCCTTTCTGCAATAATAAAAATGTAATGTTTCGGCGATAAAAAACTCCTGAAAAACCCTAAAGAACTCTCGATACTCGCCGTTATTGATCATACGAAAGACGCGGTTCCCTAAAGCCGCGCGAGAAAGACCAAACTGATCGAGAGAGCCCGCAACGAAAAGTTGCGTGAAAACAAGAATGTTTCGGAGCGCACGGGGTAGGAGTGCGGGCCGTGGGAAGCCGCGTCCGCATCGCCAACGAGTCAAGCTGATCGTTGTATTGCTGGCTGCCGCGCCTTTAGGCGCGAGTGCGGCGGGCATTGCTATTGACGGCGGAACTGCAACAACAGTTTCAACCGCAGCGAATGGCCATCAGACAGTCAATATCGCGCCGACAGTAGCCGGGGTTTCAAATAACACCTATAGCAGTTTCAACGTAGACGCAACCGGCGCTTCACTTAATAACGTCGGTATCAATGCTCGAACGATTGTCAATCAGGTAACGAGTACCAATCCCAGCGTTATTAGCGGTCGAATCGATGTGCTCGGCTCGCGTGCGAACGTGGTATTGGCCAATCCGAACGGCATTACGGTTAATGGCGGTTCATTCGTCAATACCGGCCGTGTCGCACTGACCACTGGGCACGTCAGTTTCAAGGACACCATTCCTGTCGCGGGAATTCCGGAACGCGACATCGTGCTCGACACCAGCACCGGGACGATCGTCGTCGGGCCGCAAGGATTGGCGAGCGCGTTGATCGGGCTCGATCTGATCGCGAAGAATGTGCAGATCAACGGGCCGCTCACCAACGGCTTCACGTCGCCGACCGCCTACGTGCGCGCGGTGGCCGGCAACAGCAATGTCACGCTGAACACGGCGGTTTCGCCGAACGACAACAGCAACGACTGGCTCACGCTGAGTCCCTCCACCAGCGCAGCCACGGCTAGCTCATTCGCCATCGACATCACCGCTGCCGGCAGTCTGACGAGCGGCCGTGTGCAACTGATCGTCACCGATAAAGGCCCGGGCGTGCGCAGCGCCGGGCCGATGAACGCATCGCTCGGCGATTTCACGCTGTCGTCGAACGGGTCGGTGCAGTTCTCCAATACCACGCTGACGGCGCAGAACAATCTCGATCTGCAAGTGCAGGACAGCGTGACGTTGTCAGATACAAAGCTGAAGGCGAACAGTGGTTCGGCGACCTTGAGCGCGAGCGGCGCAGTCAGCCTGACGGGAAGCAGCCTGCTCGCCGATGCCGGTATCGACGTGAGCGGTGCGGGCATCGCGCTGGCGCAGGACGCCACGGCGCAATCGGTAATCGCCTCGACCACCAGCGGCGTGGTGCTGACCAGCACCGGCGACATCACGAATGTCGGTTCGCTGATACAGGGCCAGCAGAAGAACACCGCTGATACCGCATCGTTCGGCGCGGTCACGTTGAACGCCACCGGCAACATACTGAATCAGTCGACACCCACCGGCCTGCTTGGCGTCGTGTACGGTGCGGCGGGCGATGTGTCCGTGACGGCTGGCGGCTCCGTGACGAATCAGAACGCACGCATTCTGTCGAACCAGAACCTGACGATCACTGCCGGCGGCGATGTCGACAACATCGTCGATCATTCGAGCGGTGTGAACGGCGGCGCGCCGGTCAGCTATTCGGACCGCAGCTGGCGCCTGATTTTCGTAGAACATCGTGACGACGGCTTCAATGTCGACTACGGCACGCTCGCCGATCCGGACAAACTCTCCTACCTGAGCGCCAACGTTGGCAACGTGACGATTGCCGCGCAGAACGTTCACAACATCGGCGGCACGATTCTCGCGCAAATCGACCCGAAAAATCCGACCGTCGGCGGCACGATTTCGATCACCGCGCGCGACCAGCTGCTGACGCAGGCGATCTTCACCGGCCAGGCGTCGTTTCATCAAACGTGTTTCTTCTTTTGCAGTTCGAGTTCGTCGAGCAACGTGCAGGGCTACGGAGGCGTGATCCAGGCGAACAATAACATCACGCTGAAGGCCGGCACGCAGATCACCAACACGGGCGGTCTCGTATCGGCGGAAGGTACGCTCAAGCTCGACGCGCCCAAGACTCTCGCACAAGCTGTTCTCGGCTACACCGCGATCAACCGTACGCACGACCTCAAAGCGTGGTTCGGCAACGCGTGGTCGGCGATTTTCGCGGCCGACACGGGCGGCCTGTTCCTTGGTGGCAGCGGCCAGGTCGAGCTGACCGGCGAGGCGGATATTGAAGGTGGCGCGTTCAACGCGCCCAGCGGCATCAAAGCCGCGGGCGGCGTGAACACGATTAGCGCGCCGTATCGCGCGCCGGTCACGATCGGCAATCACAACCATCTCGGCCTCGTGTCGTGGTTCGGGCTATGAGCCGGGCTATGCACCAGGCTATGAAGCGCGCCATGACCCGGACCACGAAGCGCCGCGCGCCCCGGCTCGCGCGTTGCACGCTGGCAATCCTCGCCGGCGCGGCAGCGGTGCGCGGATTCGCGCAAACGCCGCCGGGATTGCCGAATGCGGCGGCATTGGGCGGCGTGCCCTTCGGTGCGCCCGTGCGCGCCGAGCAGGACCCGGCGCAACGTCTCCTGCAGGAGCAACGCGATCGCCAGCGGCGCGACGAAATCCAGCAACCGCCTCCACAGATCGAAGTGCCGCAGCCGACGGTGGTCAACCTGCCTGAAGGTGCGGATGTCGAAACGCTGCCTGACGTCGAGCCGCTGTTCAAGATCGACCACATCGATTTCATCGGCGACACCGCGCTCGGCGCGAGCGAACTCGAGAGAATTGCCGCGCCATTCATCGGCAAGCAGCTCGGCCGCAATCGCATCAACCTGCTGCTGCGCCGCGTGACCGAAGCGTTCATCGCACGCGGCTACATCACGACGCGTGCGTATCTCGGCGCGCAGAATCTCGCCTCCGGTACGCTGAAGATCAACATCGTCGACGGCAAGGTGTCGGCCTTTACGCTGAACGGCAAACCGCTGCGTCCGCGCGATCCGAACGAGCCGTGGTACAGGACACACGGCGGCGGCCTGCTGACCGATGCAGGCACCGCATGGGCTTTCGGCGACAGCACGGGTGACGTGCTGCGCTTGCCTGACCTCGAACAAGGCGTCGACCAGATTAACCGGCTGCGTCGCAATCAGGCTGAGATCCAGATCATGCCGGGCGAGACACCGGGCGATTCGGTGGTGGCGATCACGAACCACTACGGCGACCGTGTTTTCTACGACCTCGGGATCGACAACTACGGCAGCTCGCAAACCGGCACGCTGCGCTATCGCGCCGGTGTCGAAGCGGACAACCTGATCGGTTTGCAGGAGTCGCTGTCGTTCAGCTACGTCGGCACGCAGGACAGCAACGCAGTGGTGTTTTCCGCAGCGGCGCCGTACGGCTATCAGACCTTCAGCTACACGACGTCGCTGTCCGAATACCAGCAGACCATCAGCGATGTCGCGCTGCTCCAGGGCCGCACATTCAGCCAGATTCTCGGCTGGAACGACGTGCTGACACGCTCGCGCACCGGACGCACCAGCGTCGATGTCACGCTCACCAAAATGCGCACGGAACGCAGCCTGAACGGCATCGACCTGGCGCCGCAGGACCTCACGGTGTTGCGCGTCGGCCTGAATGGTTTGCGCCGCTTCGTCGCGCAAGATCAGGCGGCGGCCGCGACATGGGACGTCGGCGTGTCGCAAGGTTTGCCGTGGCTCTCCGCAAGCCATGACGCCCCCGATATCGACGAAGTCGATGCGCACAGCCAGTTCACCAAACTCGATGCAACCGCCACGCTGCAGATCGCGCTCGGTACGCTGGCCGGCACGCAATGGACCTATCGCGGCACGTTGCGCGGGCAGTACAGCCACGTCGCGATGTTCGGCAACGAGCAGATCTTCCTCGGCGGCATGGATTCCGTGCGCGGCTTTACCGAAGGCGGTATCGCCGGCGACAGCGGCTTCTATCTGCGCAACGAGGCCGCATGGCAGAACGTCCCGGTCCGGCACGACGCGCATCTCGAACCGTACGTCTTTCTCGACGGCGGCAAATCGCATCTGGTCGCGCAGGGCGGTTGGCCGACGCTCATGGGCACCGGCATCGGCGCGCGCGCGCAATGGCGCTACAAAACACAAACCGTCACTAGCGAGGTGCTGCTTGGTCAGGCCTTGCTCCAACCCGCCGCACTGGGGAAAAAAGCCACCGTGCTGCTTGCCACACTCAACTGGTCACTCTGAAGAGGTTCATATGAAACATCGTCCGATCGCAGTCAGGATTCGCAACGCCACGTTGATCGCCACGCTCGGTCTTGCCGCCGGTCTGCTGCCCGCAGCGCACGCGGCCAACAAGCCCACGGCAAAACCTTCGGCCGACAAGCCAGCGGATGCCGCCAGCGGCGCGTTGCCTGCAAACGGCGTGGCGCGCGTCAACAACGTCGTGATTACGCAGGACCAACTCGACCAGGCCGTGCGTGCGCTGAACGTGCCGGATACGCCTGCGTTGCGTGCGTCGGTGAAGAATCAGCTGATCGCGCGTGAACTGTTCCGCCAGGCTGCCGAGAAGCAGCACTACGAATCGCGCCCGCAAGTCGTGGCCGCGGTGGAGCAAGCCAAGACGGCTGCGATGACCGCTGCGTATCTGCGCGATCAGGTCAAACCCGCGCCCGTCACCGACGCCGATGTGAAGGCGAAATACGACGCCATCGTCGCGACCCTTGGCGAGAACGAATACAAGCCGAGCGCAATCGCCGTGAAAGATGCCGACACCGCGCAAACGGTGCTCACGCAACTGAAGAAGGGCACCGACTTCGCGCAACTCGCGAAGCAGTACAGCCAGGGTCCGGGCGCGGCGCAAGGCGGCGCGATGAACTGGATTTCGTTCAAGACGCCGATCCAGCCGGGTAACACACAGAACTGGCCGCAGCCGCTCGCCGAAGCGCTCGTCAAGTTGCCGCAAGGCGGCGTGTCGAGCACGCCGGTGCAAATCGGCGACGCGTACTGGATTCTGCGTGTCGACGAAAAGCGTCCGACGCAGATTCCCCAGTACGACCAGATCAAGGACGCGCTGCGCAAGCAGCTCGAACAGGTTGCGCTGGAGAAAGCCACGGCACAGGTCGTAGTCGATCTGATGAAGAACGCGCGCATTCAGCAGCAGTAAGAAGCCTCGCTTTCGCAGAGGTGCAGCGGACGGGGTGAAACCGCTGCAACGCCGTTTCGGGTTGGTCGCCCGGAACGGCGAGGAAGAAGTGCCGGAAGTACAAGAAGAACCAAAAAAGACGAGAGCACCATGAACGCGTCCACACGTAACGCTTTACGACAACTCGAGCAAACCCGTCACGCACATGACGAGCGGCACGATCGCGGCATGCAGTCCGCGCGGCTGCGCTGGTCGGTGCCGATGCCTGCGCGTCCGTATCGCGTGTGGCAGCGCGTGGTGTCGGCGCTCGTCGCGTTGACGCTGTTCGCCGGACCGCTCTCGATCACGTTCGAGCAAAGCCGCGACGCTGCAGGGGTGCTGGCTTCCGGCAGTCATCGTCTGGATGACGAAGCATGGCAACGCATCATTGACCTGAGCGCCGTGCGTATCCGCTTTGCGATGCAGATGGCGCAGGCCGCGCCGATTGTCGATCCGACGGCGCCGATCACGTTTCAACCGAAGATCACGCAGACCACCGGCGCGGGTGGCGGCGTGCCTGTCGTGAACATCACCGCGCCGAACGCGGCAGGGATTTCACTCAACAAGTATCAGAGCTTCAACATCGATCCGGTCGGGCTGATTCTGAATAACAGCCTGATGGCCGGCACATCGCTCGCCGGCGGCGATCTGCAGGCAAATCCGAATCTCGTGGGCCGTACGGCGAGCGTGATCGTCAACCAGGTGACGTCGACGGGCGCCGCGTATGCGAGTTTGCTCAACGGGCCGCTCGAAGTGTTCGGTGCGCCTGCCACCGTCATCATCGCGAACCCCAACGGCATCACGACTAACGGCACGGGATTTACGAATACGATCGGCGTTACCTTGTCGACCGGTACGCCCCAATTTTTGAGCGACCTCAAGGGTACGGCTACTAACTTCGATAACGCTCAGGCGATCGGTTATAGCGTGACCGGTGGCCATATTCAGATCGAAGGCAACGCGGGCGTGAATGGCCCCGGCGCGGGTATTGAAGGCACGGTCGGCACGATCGACCTGATCGGCGAAACCATCGGCATCAACGCACCTTTGTATGCCGGCTCGCGGATCAACGCGATTGCCGGACGGCAGTTCGTGCTGCCGTCGGCGGTCAGCAGTAACGGCACGACGTATGCGACGTCCGCGAACGGTTCGGATAACTCCGCCAGCGCGATCAATAGCGCCAACGGCCGCGCCAACAACGGTCTCGCTATTGACGCCACCGCGTTCGGCGCGATGACTGCCGGCCAGATCCAGGTGATCGGCACCGCAGCCGGCATGGGCGTGCGCACCGATGCGCAGATGGCCGCGAACACCGGCGATCTGCTGCTGTCGTCGAACGGCGATCTGACGGTGAATGGCTCTGCCGCGCAACAACAAGCCACGCTCCAGGCAAGCGGCAATCTGTCGATGACCGGCGCGCACGTCGGCATCAGCGGCTACACGATCAATGCGAACGGCGATGTCACATCGACCGGCACGATTCAGACCGGCGGCAAGCTCGCGGTGACCGCGGGCGGCAACGTCAACGTCGCCAATGCGCAATCGAACGGCGACACGGCGGTCACGGGTGGCGCGAGCGTCACGCTCGGCGACGTGCAGACCGGCGGCGCGCTCGCGGTGACGGCGCAAGGCAACGACGGCACGGGCGACATCAACCTGAACGGCACCTCCGTGATGAGCGGCGCCACAAGCTTGCAAGCCGCGCGCGACATCAACGTGAACGTACAGACCAACGGCAGTACGTTGCAGGCGACCGCGCAACGCAACGTCAATGTGAATGGCGCGCTGCAAACCTCGAGCGATCTCGGCCTGACCGCGACGCAAGGCAGCGTGACGAACAATGGAACCGTCAAAAGCGGCAACAATCTCGCGCTGACATCCGGTCAGGACACAAGTGTGGTTGGGCAGGCCACCGCGCAGAATGCCGTCACGGTGACGGCAGGCCAGGACTTCTCGGTGAGCGGATCGCTCGCCAGCGGCACGACGCTCGCCGCCACTGTCGCGCGCGATATCTCGGTCGCGGGTTCGCTGCTCGTCGGTACCGATGCGCAGGTGAGCGCGGGGCGCAACCTCGACGTTCCGGGCGTGGTCATCGTGCAGCAGGATGGCGTGTTCAATGCGCAGAACAATCTCACCGGCAGCGGCTCGGTGGCGTTCGGCCAGAACGGCACGTTGACGACAGGCCAGGACGTCGCTTTCACCGGCAAGCTGCTCGCCAATGGCCTGCAGGTGACGGCGGGCAACAATGCGAGTCTCGCCGATGTGCAGGCGGGCGGCGCGTTCAACGTGGCGGCGAACGGCATCACCAGCAACCCGGCCGGCGGTGGTGACGTGACGTTCAACGGCAACGCGGCTTCGGTCGGTGCTGCGAATGTGCAGGCGGCGCGCGATGTTGTCGTCAATGGCACGCTGGCGGGCGGCTCGCAGGTCACGCTGACGGCGCAGCGCAATGTTGCGGTGGCCGCAGCGGGCACTGTGCAGGCGGTCGGCGATCTGTCGGTCGCGGCGGTGAATGGCAGCGTGAATTCGAGCGGCACGTTGAACGGCGCGGCGAACCTTGTCGTCAATGGCGCGCAGGATGTCGCATTGACGGGCGCGACGAGCGTAACCGGCGATACGACGCTGACGGCGGGGCATGACCTGACCATCGGCGGCACGCTGGCGGGGCAGGGGGCGGCGACGCTCAGCGCGGGCCACGACGTGATCGCCGGCGGCAGCAGCGGCTTCGTCAAGGATGCGAACGTCACCGCCGCGAACGATTTGTCGGTGACCGGTGCGTTGCAAGGCGCCGCCGTCTCGCTGACTGCAGGTCATTCGGTCGCGTTGAACAACGTGCAAGCGAACTCCGCGCTGCAAGTCGCCGCGAACGGCGGCACGCTGGCGGTCAACGGCCTGGTTGCATCGCTGTCAACGGCGTCGCTGACTTCCAGCGGCGATACGTCGATCAATGGCGCGTTGCAGAGTGCAAACGCATTAAACGTGACGAGCGGCGGCAACACATCGATCGCGGGCAGCGTCGCGTCGAATGGCAACGTCACGCTGACGAATGCGGCGGGCTCGCTGACGAGTACCGGCAACATTCAGTCCGGCGACAACCTGCTGATCAATGCGGCGCAATCGGTCGACCTCGGCACGCAGGGTACGTCCGCGCTGGGCGATCTGACTGTCAACGCCGGCCAGAATCTGACGATGAACGGCTCGGTGGTTGCGCAAGGCAACGGCATGTTGACTGCCGGCGGTGCGATTGCTGGCGCGGCGACCAGCGCGTTTGGCCTCGCGGCGAACGTGAGCTCCGGCGGCGACACGAATCTGACCGGTTCGCTGCGCGGCGGCACAGTGCAGACGAATGTGGGTGGCTCAGCGACGCTGCATGACGTGCAGGCGGCGTCGAGCCTCGCGCTTGCGGCGACTCAGGATCTGAACATCACTGGTGCGGTGACGGGCGGTGCCGCGGTTACGCTGAACGCCGGTCAGAACATCGGCATCAGCGGATCGATTCAATCGGCTAATGACACCACGCTGACCGCGCAGAACGGCAATGTCGGTTCGACGGGCACGATCGCGAGCAATGGCGCGTTCAACGTGCAGGCTGGCACCGACATCAACCTCGGCGGCACGACCACCGCTGCACTCGATACGACGCTCAACGCAGCGCGCGACGTCAACGTGGCCGGCATGCTTGCCGGTCAGGGGCAAGGCATCGTTACTTCGGGTCGTGACATAGGCGGCGCGGGCACGATGACCTTTACGCAGGCGGCCACGCTGAATGCGGGCCGCGACGTGGCGCAAGGCGGGCTGATCCAGGGTCAGGCGGTTCAGGTGACCGCGGCGGGCAATATCAGCGTGAACAACGTTGAATCGGCCAGCACCGTCACGCTGAACGCGAACGGCACGAACACGGCTAATGGCCCGGGCAATCTCACGGTCAACGGTTCCGTTGCCGCGGCGGGCGCTGTGACGGCGACGGCGCAGAACGATGTGACTGTGGCTGCGACGGGCAAGATTGCCAGTGGTACGACAGTTGGCATTAACGCGCAACACGACATCAACGTCGCAGGCGCGGTCGAGTCGGTCGGCGATGCGGTGCTCAATGCGCAACAAGGCAGTTTGAACGCGACGGGCGGCATCAACAGCGGCGGCAAACTGAACATCACGACGGGTCTCGATCTGTCGCTCGGCGCGAGCACGAGTGCGGTTGGCGACGCAACGTTGAATGCGGGCCGCGATGCGCTGTTGAACGGCTTGCTGATCGGCCAGGCGAACGGCTTTGTGACAGCGGGTCGCGATATCGGCGGTGCCGGCACGCAGGCGTTTACACAGGCAGCGAACTACACGGCGCAACGCGATATCGGGCTGACCGGTAGCGTCCAGGCGAACGTTATCAATGCGCTGGGTGGCGACAGCGCCACGCTGCACGACGTCAATTCGGCGACGACCTTGACGCTCACCGCAAACGGCAACGCAGGCGGTGGCGATGCGGCGATCACAGGCACGGCAACGGCGCCTGGTCTTGTCACGTTAAGCGGTGCGCGCGACGTGCTGGTCAGCGGCTCGTTGACCACCGGCGATTCGTTGACGCTTGCTGCACAACGCAACGTGTCGGTGAGCGGCACGGTGCAGACTACGGCCGGAGATCTCACGGCTACGGCGGCGACCGGCAGCATTGCGCTGACCGGAACCACGACCACGTCTGGCGCTTTGAACCTCACGTCCGCGCTCGATACGCAACTCGGTGGCACGATCAACGCGGCCAAGGCTGTGACCGTGCAGGCGGGCCGAGACATCATGCTGACCGGTGCGCTTGCAGGTCAACTCGGCGGCACGTTGACGGCATCGCACGATATCAACGGTGCGGGCACGGCGGCGTTTGCTCAGGCGGCGACGCTGAATGCTTCGCACGACCTCGCATTGACCGGCGCACTGCAAGGCGCGAGCGTCACGGTGACGGGTGGCAACAACGCGGGCCTGGGCAGCGTGGAGGCGGTGACCGGCAACCTTGCCGTGACCGCGAACGGAAACGCGGGCGGCGGCGATGTGACACTCGGCGGCACGGCTACGGCACTCGGTACGCTGGTGCTGCAGGCGGCACGCGATGTCGGCGTGGGCGGTGCGATCAACACAGGCGGCACGACGACGATCGATGCCGCGCGCAATATCACGCTCGCCGACGTTAACTCGGCAGGCGATCTGACGCTCACTGCGATCAGCGGCAACGCGAGTGCGGCGAATGTCACGACGCAGGGCAATCTGAATGCGAACGCGGGCCAGGCGTTGACGTTCTCCGGCGCGACGACGGTGGGCGGCAATGCGCAACTCACGTCGGGCGGCGACATGACGCTGACAGGCGGCATCGGTGCGCAGAACGTCGGCACGTTGACGGCGGGCGGTTCGATTAGTGCGGGCTCCGTGGCTTTTGGCCAGCAAGCTACGTTGAACGCGGGCGGCAGCATCGGCGTGACCGGCGGTGTCTTAACGAACGGCACATTGAATGCGACTGCCGGCAATGACCTCTCGATGGGTTCCGCGCAAGCTGGCGGTGCGATTGCGTTGCAGGCGCAAGGACACAACGGTGCGGGCGACGTGAATGTGGGCGGCATGCTCGCGTCCGGCTCGGCTGTTAGCGTGACGGCCGCGCGCGATGCGACGATTGTCGGCAACGCTTCGGCGACCGACAAGCTCACCGTGACGGCGGGCCGTGACCTGACAGCAAGCGGTACTGTCGGTGCGAATTCCGATGTGACGCTGACTGCGACGGGCGGGAATCTGAGCGTCGGCGGCGCGGTGACTAGTCAGGGAAACCTGAAGGCCACTTCGGGCGGCACGCTAGCGCTGAATGGTGAACTCGTCAACGGCGATACGACGCTCACCTCGGGCGGAACCACGACGTTGACCGGCTCGTTCCTCGGCCTCGGTCTCGCGACGATCAACGCGGGCGGTTCGGTGAACGGCGGCGGCGAGCTGACGTTCGGCAAGGACATCACGATTGGCGCGGGCGCAGGCATCACGCTCGGCGGGATTCAGGGTGCGGGACTGTTTACGGCGACCTCGGTCGGCGACATGTCGCTCGGGGCGACCACGGCGGTGGGTAATGTCACGGCTAAGTCTACGAATGGCAGTGTGACCTTTGGCGGTGACTTGCAGTCCGGCGGCAACGTGGCGATTCAGGCCGCGCAGGATATGAAGGTGACGGGCGCGGTGTCGTCGATGGGTACGGTGAATGTCACGGGGACGGCGGGCAACGTGACAGTGGCGGGCGTGTCGTCGAACGGCGATACGACGATGAGCGCCGGACAGACGCTCACGTTGAGCGGCACGAGCACGGTGGCGGGGCAGTTTACGTTGAGCGGCGGCAATGTCACGTTGAGTGGCTCGCAAGGTGGGTCGAAGAACGTCTCGGTGACCGCGCAAGGGACGCTCGACGCGAGTAAGGCGTCGATGGTGTCGACGGGGAACATGCAGTTCAGCGGCGCGAATGTGACGCTGGGGACGGCGATTGTTGGCGGGGCGTTGACGGCGACGGCTTCGAATCAGCTGTCGTTGGTGGGGTCGGCGGTGGATGTGGTTGGGGCTGCGACGCTGACTTCGGGGAATGGGTTTTATAACGCTAGCCAGGTGCTTTCGGGTGGGGCGTTGTATGTGTCCGCGCCGAATCTGACCAATGCGGCGAACGCGTCCTTGGCGTCAACTACTACAACGACGATCAACGCGAGCAGCTTTACCAACGCAGGGTTGGTGAATGGCGCGACGACCAATGTCACGGTTGCGGGCGGGTTGAACAATACGGGCGGTTCGTTGATGGCGGTGAACAGCCTGTCGATCAACACAGGCTCGCTGAACAACCAGAACGGGATCATCTTTGCGGGTAATCCGAACACGCCGAACGGGCCGACGACTGGTGACGTCTCGCTGACGATCAACGGTGGCGACGGTTCGTTCAATAACGCCAATGGGCAGTTGCTCGCGCAACGCAATATGGGCATCACTGCCACGAACATGGCGTTCGATCCGTCGCAGGGGACGATTAGCCAGGGCGGTCAGCTTTCGATAACCGCAGCCTTGATCAATAACACCGGGACGTGGAATTACGGTGGTCAGGGCGTGACGTTGACGGGTCTGAACGGGATCAATAACTACGGGACGATGACCGGATCGGCGGCGCTGACGCTTTCAACCAATGGCACCTTCACGAATTTCGGGCAGGTCACGGGTAGCAATGTGACCTTCAACGGGACCTTGAACAACGTCGCCGGCGCGGTGATGCATGCGGACGGGACGCTGGCGTTGAACGGCAACACGACGAATCGCGGGACGGTTGAAGCCGGCAGCGTGCTGTCGGTGACGGGTGGGAATTACGACAATCAGGGTGCGACGACGCAGTCGAAGGGGGACGCTAACTTCAATATCGGCGGGACGCTGACTAATACCGGCGGGTCGATATTTGCGGGGAATAACGTCAACATTAACGCTGGGGCGGTGGTGAATGATCAGACGGCGCCGAGCGGATCCAGCACGTCGACGACTACGGTCGTTACAAACCCGTCTCTTCTTTGGTCGGCTGTCGCGGGAACACAGACCAACTGGTACGACCAAAGTTACGGTGGAGAAAATGGCTTTCTTGAAGTCGCGTCCAGTACAACGAGTGCCACGCTCGGTGACCTTCTCTCGCCAACGGGGACGCAGGCCACGGGTGCGAACGCATCTGCTTACAACGCATCCCAACCGGTGACTGGATCGGGCACGGTTACTTTCTATGAGCACAGAGTCCAGGTTGGCGAAAGCGGCAATAACAATACGCCTGTCTATCAGAATTTCTGGTTCATCGGAACGGGTCCCGACCCAACGGCACTGGCGTCGGTCACGCTGAATCTGCCGACGATCTATCAGACGACACTCACGCAGCAAGCCGGCACGTCAGGCGTTATTTCGGCCGGCAATTCGATTTCGCTTACGGCCAACTCCCTGTCCAATCGGGGTGGTCAGATTGCTGCTCAGGGCAATGTGACGCTGAACGTGCAGTCGCTCAGCAATGGATCCGTTGCGCCTGCTTCGTTGAATCAGTCGACCCAGACGATAGATCAGGGTCAGTACTCCGCGTTCTTCGCGCAACTCAAATCGCTCGGGACGATTGGCGTGCAGGGCACGGGTAACTCGACCGGCACTAGTTGCGACAGTCAGAACTACTGCGCCATTGTCGATTTTCTTTCGCCGAATGTGTTCAATATTGCGGCGGGCGCAGCGCCGACCGCAAGTGGATACACGACATCCGCATTCCCAACCGGGATGATCGCCGCAGGCAGCAACCTGAGCGTCTATGGCGGCAATCTGGTCAATGAGGGGCTGTTGTACGCCGGTAATAACGTGCAGGTGGGCGCTGCAAGTCTGACGAACCAGGGCGGCAACCAGCAGAATTACTCGACCCAGACGGGTTGCGCGGCAGGGGTGCCGAATTCGGCGTGCGGTACTGCTGGCTACACGCGTGGTTCCAATCCGACCACGACGACATTTGGCTACAACCAGAACGATGCAACGATATACGCGGGCAACGACCTCGTTATCGCCGCAGGCCAGATCAACAACACGTTCGGCAATCTGCTTGCTGGTCACGACATCGTGATCGGCGGAGTCGGTACGACAGCGAATTCCACGACACCTGCTGGCAGCCTGAACAACACGTCGGGCAACATCGTCGCGGGCAATAACATCACGTTGAACGTCTCTGGCGCAATCACGAACAACTTGCCGCCGCCTGTGCCTGTGCATGAAAACTATGGCTCGAAGGAACAGTATTCGGGCTGTATGACCGCGGGTGGCTACAAGGAAAGCTACTGCGAAGGCTACGTCGATCAGCAATCGGGCAGTTCGTCGGTCATTAGCGCCGGTAACAACCTGCAGATCAACGCGGGTAGCCTCACCAACATCGGCAGCCTGATTGCAGCGGGCAATTCGGCGACGATTTCGGTTGCAGGTCCGGTGGTCAATGAAGCGCAAACACTGAACGCCTACTGGCACTCGCATTGGGTGCAAGAGACGGGCATGTTTAGCAGCGACAAGCGCCACGATGTGTGGGCATGCGGATCGCCGGCGGAATGTACGGCACTCTACGGCAGCGCTTATACGAACACGGGCGGCACGATCGATCCGCCGCAACCCGTGGGCAATATTGCTGCCACGATTCAGGCGCCGAATCTGTCGATCACGTCGGGCGGTCAGATTCAGAACGTGGGTAACGTGATCGGTACGTCGGTGACGTTGACTGGTCAGAAGCTCATCAACGGCATCACGACCGCGAATACGTATACGCCGCGCGTGAATGCGCCGTCGCAGGTCATTTCGCTAAGTCCGGTGGATTTGCCGGGGTTGAATCTGTCGATGCCGCGAGCGGTTGGCGGGACGATTCCGACTCCGGTCGCGGGTAAAGCTTCGTATGTCGACAACTCGCTAGGTGGGTCGGCAATTGGCAATCTGGGCCCGCAGGATTTGCTGACTGCACTGCCACCTAGCCTTCAGCCGAGTTCCACGCTGTTCTATTACAACCCGCAGGAAGAGGATCTGATGCTGCAGCAGGCAGCATTGCAGCAAACAGGCAAGGCGAGTTTCATTGATGGGCTGACGTACGACAGCAAGACCGGCACATCCGTGACGGAGCAGGAGAAGGGCTATCTGTATCAGAACGCGCTTGACTATGCGACGACGAACAATCTGCAGCTTGGCGATGCGCTGACGCAAACGCAGATCAACGCACTCGACAAGCCGATGCTTTGGTATGTCGAGCAGACTGTGCCGGATCCATCGTGTACGGCGACTGGCACGGCTACGTGCCCGACTATTACTGCATTGATGCCGCAGGTTTACCTGCCGAGTAATACGAGCGCAATGACGGCGGGTGGCAACATCTCAGGTCAGAACGTCACGCTCAATTTCGACAAGGGTAGCGGCGGCAGCATTCTGAATACCGGAAGCATTACTGCTTCCGACACGCTGACGGTCAATACCGACACGTTGACCAATCAGGCTAATCAGGTCGACGTCGGCCAGATATGGGCCAAGGTCAAGGGCGGTTACGTCGATACCACGGGTACGACGGTTCAGCCGGGCGGCTTCATGAGCGCGGCGAACATGGATCTCAACGTGCAGACGTTGGATCAGATCGGCGGTGCACTGCAGAAGCTCAACGCGGACGGCACGGTCGATCAGGCTGGTACGCAGCAGGTGCTGGCTGCGCTTCAGCAGCAGCTTGGTACGAACTTCACACAGACAGCGGTTAGCGACAATCTGCATACAGATTTCGTGAAGGACGGCGGCGGGCTGCCGACGTTCGTGGTGGCAGCCATTGCGATTGCGGCGTCGATTGTGACGGCGGGGGCGGCTGCGGCCGCAATGGGTGTTGCGATGGCGAGCATGACACTTGGCGAATCCATGGTCGTTGGCGCCTTGTCGTCCATGGCGGGGAGTGCGGCAAGCCAGCTGGCCTCCGGGCAGGGTTTGAACTTCGGTTCGCTCCTGGAGGCGGGGGCCGTAGGTGCGCTCACAGCAGGAATTACCAACGGAATTACCTACGACAGCACGACAGGTAGTTTTGGATTAAACGACCTGAGTCAGGGCCTCAATACGCTTCCGAAGGGTGTCAGCACACTGGGACAACTGGCGGGGATCAGCAACATTGGCAACTCGCTGGGGCAGGTGGCGCAGGCTGGGTCGGTGGCCGCGACCAACCTGCCTGGCCAGTTGGCTGCATTGGGCGCGACGGCAACCATCAATGCGAGTGTCGAGACGGCGATCGAGGGAGGGAGTTTCCTCAACAACCTGCGTAGCAGCGCAGTCAGCGATCTGGCTGCCGCTGGGGCGTATGCGATTGGCGAGCTGAACGGGGCAAATTTCTTCGGGACGGGGGCCGCAGGCGAGCTGGGCTATGTGGCGGCACACGCGGCTCTTGGATGCGTGAGTTCGGCGGCGCTTGGGACGGGATGCGGTGGTGGAGCCATTGGCGGGGCGGCCAGTGCGGCGTTCTCTCCAGACTTCATCAAGGCGATTGATCCAACTGGCGTGGCTCTTGATTCGGGACAACAGGCCGCACTTGCAGGCTTTTCGACGTTGCTGGGTGGTGGCTTGGGGTCGCTGGCAGGCGTGAACGCCGGCGGTGCGGCGACAGCGGCGCAGAATGAGGCGCTGAACAATGATGACGGAAGTCCCGAGCATACGGCCAAGGCTGCTCAGGATGGTGGCTTGGGGACACGTCTAGGGGATGCCGCGAATGCTCTCATCGACAGGGTGATATGGACCTATAGCAATCCTAGTAGTACGTTGCAGAACTGGGGCAATCAGATCGTCGGCCACATGAAACAGGACTACGGCGGCCAGACACCTCAGACCGATGCGAACAACCAGATTCCCGGGACCGACGGAGGCAACACGCCACATACGGGGGCCGCGCCTGTGACGTCCTTCACGATGGCGCTGTGTATGGCGCTCACGGAGGGGCTTGGCTGCGGTGCAACGCTCGCACCCATACCGGGTACGCCCGGCGGTAATATACCGAGCAATGCGAGCCTGTCGAGCAGTAACAGCAATAGCGGCTCAGGTAACGGCACGAGCGGACAGGGTGCCACCGGCGATTCAAGCGGGTCTTCATTTACCGACAAATATCTGTCAGGTTCAGGTGGGCGCTGGGGAGGCTCGGCCACGCGGCAGCTAAACTTCGATGTTGGTCAGACGTTGGATGAGTATGGCTATAGAGTTTCCGAAGGAGGTGGCATTGGGTCAGAAGAGTACATCGCTGGAGCCGGGCCAGGCACGAATGGCGGTACATACGTGGACGTTACGGCCAAACCTGCAAATGGAAATGGACCTTTCGTGCGTGTACAGACTATATCTACTCAGGCGGATGGCGTAACGCCGACTCCCGCGGAGGCCGCGGCTGCGTCCAGAATACAGGCAGCTTACCCTGGAGATAAGCTGATCTTGATTCCAAAGGGCGCGACGCAATCACAGATTAACCAAGCGATTCGGAGTGCATTGGGAAAATGAAGCGTATTTACTTGTTTGCATCGAAAAACGATATCCTTTTGATTACCGACATGGTGGAGAACAAGGGGGCGATCAAGTACATTCTTGCGCAACATGATTTGCACCCGAAATATGGGGCGGTTGCGCCAGTCTACGAAACAGCTCGCTCCATTCCTGATCTTGGTGCCGCAGCAGGAAGCCAAACCGGTTCGTGTGAAAGATATTTAGTCGTGGAGCGCTCGACGGAAGTCCTTCCGGTGACTAGGTTGATCGGTGGGAAATTACCGGGTGGCGGAAAATTGATTACCGCCTATGAGATGGGAAACTGTAGCGAGTGTGTTGAGTTCAATGCAGGGGGGTGGTCGAGCGGTGTGCTGCTTAACGGATTGATTCAAACTTGGTCTGAAGGTCTGGCTGCTCAGCGGTTGATGAGAAGATTTGCTTCCGCTTTGAAACAACAATTCAAAACTAAGATTAATGCTTATTGGATTGGCCCTGAAGCCTACGAATTTCTGAAGAATGGAGGTCGTCTGACGCTCAATGTCGATGCAGCACCGTCGTTTGACGTAAAGATTTCTCAGTGACACGTTGAGCTAACACTGGGGGGCCTCTATGTGTTTTGTCAAGCATTAGGGGCTGATTTCGGGTGGTAGGCCGCGAATGCGGTTGCTGTTCTGCGTGATCTGTGCGGCGAGATCATCGTCGAAACCGCACAACATGGTGAGTTCGGCGAGCGGTTCGTCAGTCAGCCGAAGCGAGCGCAGCGAGTGCGGCATCGAGCGGGCAGCTTCAGCAATGATGGTTGCATCGCGGGCGTTGGTCTCGGCTCGGCGATTGGCAATCAGGGCCCGCAGGATTTGCTGACCGCGCTTCCAGCTAGTCTTCAGCCGAGTTCGATGCGGTTTTATTACAACCCGCAGGAAGAAGACCTGAGGCTGCAGCAGGCTGCATTGTAGCAAACAGGTAAAGCGAGCTTTGTCGACGGGCTGACATACGACAGCAAAACGAATAGGTCGGTGCGGGAGCAGGAGAAGGCCTACCTGTACCAGAACGCGCTCGACTATGCGACGACGAACAATTTGCAGCTTGGCGATGCATTGACGCAGACGCAGATCAACGCGCTCGACAAGCCGATGCTCTGGTACGTCGAACAGACCGTGCCGGATCCGTCGTGTACGGCGACGGGCACGGCTACGTTTCCGACTATTACTGCATTGATGGTGGCGCTGGCCAGTTCCTTTACAGGAGCATTCCAGAGAGGTTTGCACTTCCAAAGTGCTGCCTTGAGCGCTTTGGAAGTTCCTGAGAATAAGACCCGCATTCCGGTAACACTTGAAGATGGAACAGAGACGATTGTTGTGCCCGATGGAATCAAGGGGCAGACATTCATCGAAGTCAAGGACGTGAAAGACATATACAACGCGAAGCAGTTCCGAGGTTACTTCGCATCGGGTAACGCAATTCAATTGATTGTTAGTCCCAACACGCAGACCATCTCCGGGCCGCTTCAGGCGCTTATCAATAGGTCTGGAGGATCGATTCGAGTGTACGATCCCGGAACCGGTAAGTTCACGCCGTGGGGCACGTCATGAGGAACCTCGAATGAAATTTAAAGAGCGGGTCTGCGTCAACGTGTTAAGTCCATTGTCGCTACGTTCGCCAATGGATTTTCTCAGGGCCGTGCGCACCTATGAGGAGGTGTTTCCGAATGTTCTCCCAGAAAAATGGGGATGGTGGGAACCGCTCGATCAAGCGTTCGATGCACAAAATGTCGAGGCTCTCGTTCCTGCCACAGGAACATGTGAAACGGTTTTCTGGCAACGTAAGAAGTATCCGAAAGCCGAGGGGGCATTCTCTGTCCGATGGCGTAGCAAGTCGCCTATGGTCAAAGATACACACTCAAACATTGACTTGACCTTGGAATTGGCGGACGTAGAGCAGGACTTACTTGTTCACGCCTTGGAAACATTGAGCGTACGTACGGAAGCAGACATCGCTATTCTTGATGTTGCGAATGCACGGTACAAGGACTTTGCATTCGACAGTGCGTCTGCCCCATTTGGCGAACACTTTATGCTTGTGACTCACGTACTGCGTCATTGGCTGCCGGACGTGTTTTGGGGAACCGTCTTCGGCCCTCCCTATGTTCAGCTATTTGGCAAGGATCGACTGATGAGTGCACCAGCAGCGGTCGTAAAGGAACTCGGAGAGGAAATGATCTATCTTCAGTTGACCGACAAGCTAGCCGATACAATTTACAATTTTGATGCGGTGCTAGCCAGTCGTTCAGCGGTCAAGGCGCATCTGGCTGTTGATGCCTTTTTTCAATCCGAACGTGCCTACGACCGGGCCGAAAAAGGACCGACGGGCGACCTTTTCGTCACTCCCGAGTTTCAGTTGCGTGTAGACGAGAAAGACTAGAAATAGTCAGCATGCATGCCATCCGATTTGCTTCCCTTGTCGTCGAGAGCGAGTTGACGCGGGGTTGTTAGAAAATCCTCCCCGCGACTTCGCGGCGTGTGTCTTCGTCCATAGGAAGGATCTTGGAAGATTACATTTTTCGCGAGACGGCAGGCCAATGGCGAGCACGGAGCAGATAATGATTGTTCGAAAATCCTTGCTGCCCGCTGCACTCTTCTCTGCAGGATGTGCTGCGCTCTCTGCATGTATCTGGACTTCAGAAACCGACTTCCCCGCGCACACTAAAAAAACCTGGTCGGAACGCTGTCGGTGAGCCAGACACCGTTCTCCGCCAGAAAAAATTTGAAGCCTTCCCGATAC
Organism: Paraburkholderia sediminicola; assembly: GCF_902859805.1. Classification (GTDB taxonomy): domain Bacteria; phylum Pseudomonadota; class Gammaproteobacteria; order Burkholderiales; family Burkholderiaceae; genus Paraburkholderia; species Paraburkholderia sediminicola. The sequence continues at coordinate 1,634,634 of NZ_CADIKC010000001.1, forward strand.
ATGCGCAGGGCTTGAATCTCAAGGATCACAGGACTGCCGTATCGCTTTCCTACCGCAAGTGCAATCGATTTATCCGGCGAGAGATGCACGTGGTGACGAGCGCCCGCTTTCAACCCCTGCTCACGAATCGATTCAAGAAAACGTGTTGCGGTTCCGTGATAAAGAGTTTCGGGCGGCTCTGTCTCGACATACTCGCGTTGTACGGCAGGCGTCGAATGTCCCTGTACCGCACGAATAAATGCACCATCTTCGGATATGGCAAAACGTTTCTTGTCGTTAGTCGACACGACCGCACGAATGATGGTCCGATCGAGTGTTCGGCCCTGTTTGGCCGCGCCGGCAATGAGGCCCTCGATATCGGCCCAGCCTTCAGTGTCGAGTTGCAGGCCGATGCTCTGCGGTTCATGACGGAGTACGTAGCTTAAAAATTTGCTGATCTCGTTGAGTTGCTTATTGTCTGTGCCCATTCTTGTAGATTCCGTGAGTTCGGTCCGGGCGACGATCGGATGTGCGCGGAGTCGTTGCAAACTGGCGTAGATCGATACAGCCTACAGCCTGTAAATGAAATATACAGGCTTAAGCCTGTAAATCGTATCGACAGGCTCGCCTCTAGTTAGCAGGCTTCCGGAGGCTGAACCTAGGATCCAGAATCAGCACGTGGTGACGCGAGCATCCTGCATCCGCGCCGAGCGGCGTCACGCACCCTGCTGTATAACCACCTGTCTCGACCAAAAAACCCCCAACACAACCCATGCCCCACTACTTCTACAACCCCGCCACCGGTCACGGCCTCCCGCACGACCCGTTCAAAGCCATCGTCGCTCCGCGCCTGATCGGCTGGATTTCTTCACGCGCCACCGATGGCACCCTGAACCTCGCGCCCTACAGTTTCTTCGGCGCGTTCGCGAGCTTCCCGCCGATCATTGGCTTCTGCAGCGAAGGCCGTAAAGACAGCATCGCCAACATCGAGGCCACCGGCGAATTCGTCTGGAATCTGTCCAGCAAGCCGCTCGCCGAGCAGATGAACCGCTCCTCCGCACCCGTCCCGCCCCACGTCGACGAATTCGAACTCGCAGGCCTTACCCCCGCGGCTGGCCGCAACGTAGCCGTACCGCACGTCGCCGAATCGCCGGCCGCGCTCGAATGCAAGTTGCTGCAAGTGGTTCGTCTGCATACCCTCGACGGCAAGCCGATGGACAACTATCTGTCGCTAGGCCAAGTAGTCGGCGTCCACATCAACGAGGCCTATCTGAAAGACGGCCTGTTCGACACCCACGCCGCGCAGCCAATCATGCGAGCAGGCTACCGCGCCGACTACGCGGAAATCGGGGAAATGTTCCAGATGTTCCGCCCAACCGCGTAAGTACCCAAAGCGGCACCCAAAGCGTTTGAAGCACCTCGCGCCGCGCAATGCGGCGCGGCACTCACCCGATCGTCTCCGCAAAACGCAAAGCCAGCGCCCAGCAAACTGGCCCGCTTGATGCTTGCAACCGACGCTCCAACGCGTCGTTTTCAACTGCCGGCTCACTCAAGAGGAGCGCGATCATGTCCACCGAATTCGCTACGCAGTTCAGCCATGTCCGTCCGCAAGACACGTCCTACGTGGATCAGGGCCTACGCGACTTTTTTCTCTACCGCGATTTAGGCATCGCGCAGGCAACCGGCGGCAAGGTGCTCGCGCAACTCGTCAAGGCGAATCACGCACCAGAGCAAGGCACCGGCTGGCACCGTCATGAGGCCGATTTCCACATTGTGATCATGTTGAAGGGCTGGGCGCGCTTCATGTACGGCGACAAGGAGACGCTCGTCGCCGCCGGCGATTGCGTGCATCAGGCGCCGGGCATCGTCCACTATCTGTTCGATTACTCCGAAGATATGGAGTACATCGAGATCGTGTCGCCGGCCGATTTCAAGTCGATTGAAGTCGACGGTCCATGCGAAGTACCGGCGGTGCAGCCATGGAAGAGCGCCGTGGCCTGACTCACGATTGCGTCGCGGGTGGCCGTCGTCGCGGTGCCCGTGACGCCTGCTGAGTCTTGGTGGCAGAGCCGGAACCAACCCCGTTAGGCGAGGCAGTTGCTGCCGCCGCCGAATCGACCTCGACGTCGACCACCGCCGCAGCAGCCGGAGCCGCCGCGATCGCTTCCGAAGCCGCAGCCATCGACACCGGCTGAATCGTCCGCACCCGCGAACTCACCACCACTGCGCGCGGTTCGTTGTCGTAAATCACGGCCCGCACACGCGGATAAATCTGCCGCTCCCACCGATGTCCATTGAACACGCCATAGTGCCCCACACCGGTCTGCACGTGATGCGTCTTCAGATAAGGCCTTAACTTGTCGCACATATCCTGCGCAGCGAGTGTCTGCCCAACCGCGCAGATATCGTCCTTCTCGCCCTCTACGGTCAGCAGCGCAGTACGTCGAATCTTCGAAGGCTCCACAAGCCGTCCTTCCACCTCGAGTTCATGCAACGGCAGCGCGTGCCGCTGAAAAACCGTATCGACGGTCTCCAGATAAAAATCGGCCGTCAGGTCCATCGTCGCGAAGTATTCTTCGTAGAAAGTGCGGATCGTATCGGCCTTCGCCGGATCGCCCTTGGCGCGCTCGTAATGCATGGTCTCGAACGAGTCGAGATGGCGGTTGAGGTTCATCGCCATGAACGCGGTCAACTGCACGAAGCCTGGATACACGCGACGGTGCGCGCCCGCAAAACCGAACGGCACCGCGCTGATCAGGTTCTGCTCGAACCACTCGATCGGCTTGCTTTTAGCCAGTTCGTTGACGCGCGTCGGATTGATGCGCGTGTCGAGCGGGCCAGCCATCAGCGTCATGCTGGCGGGTTGCGCGGGGTTGTCGTCGGCGGCCATTAGCGCGACCGCGGCCAAAGCGGCGACCGTCGGCTGACACACCGCCAGCAGATGCGTGCCCGGCCCGATCGTTTCGATGAAATCGATCACGTGGCGTACGTATTCGTCGAAGCCGAAACGGCCCTGGCTCAGCGGCACGTCACGCGGATTGTGCCAATCGGTGATGTAAACGTCGTGCTCGGCCAGCATCGTGCGCACCGTGCCACGCAGCAGCGTCGCGAAGTGGCCGGACATGGGCGCTATCACCAGCACGCGCGGTTGCGGATGAGAAGGCGCGGTGTCTTTACGGAAATGCAACAGCGAACAGAACGGCGTGTGCGCCGCGACTTCCTCGACGATCTGTACGGGGTTGCCTTCCGTCACCACGCTGTCGATGCCGAACGGCGGCCTGACAGGCGTGAGTCCGGCGAGCGTCAACAACTCGCACGCCGCGCGTATCGAGCGACCATGCGAGGTATCGCCAAACGCGGGCCACGCGTCGAGCGAGTGATTCACCAGCGCTGCGCCGTGCCGCATCGGCAGCATCATGTCGGCGAAAGCCTGGTATGTGGGATATGCGAACGGGTTCATAACCTTCGCACGAGTGCAGGAAAGGAAGGAACCCGAATAGAGGCAAGTCATGTGCCAATCGTGCAGTCGCACTGGCACGACCGTCACTGCACGTTGGCATAGCATTTGCGCCGGTCATGGGAACGGGCCGAATTTGCCGCGCTTTGGTGCGCCCGCGCACGACAACGTGCATGCGCATCGTCAGGCGTCGGACGAACGCCTCATCTGGAGGAGAATCGTATGGCGAATACCACGCTCACCATCAGCAGCAAGAACTATTCGTCGTGGTCGCTGCGCGGTTGGCTGCTGACCAAATTTAGCGGTCTGCCGTTTGAAGAGATCGTGATGCCTATCGACGATCCCGCCGCGCGCGCCGAATTGTTGCTGCTGTCGCCGTCGATTCTGGTGCCATGTCTCTTTCATGACGGCATCAAGGTCTGGGACACTCTCGCGATTGCCGAATATCTGAACGAACTCAAGCCGGAAGCGGCGCTATTGCCCCAAGACATCCGTGCGCGCGCGCATTGCCGCTCGATCTGCGGCGAGATGCATTCGGGTTTTGGCTCGCTGCGCTCGGCGCTGCCGATGAATCTGAAAGCGCATTTCCCAGGCTTCAAGGTGTGGGCGCGGGCGCAATCGGATATTGACCGCATCGTGACGATCTGGAGCGAGTGCCTGAAGCAGTATGGCGGGCCGTTTCTGTTCGGCGAGCGCAGTGCGGCGGATGCGATGTACGCGCCCGTCGTGACGCGTTTCGTGACTTACGACGTCAAGCTGGATCCGGAGATTGTCGACTATGGGCAGCGCATCATGGCGCTGCCTGAAATGCAGCAATGGATCGCGGACGCGCAGCAGGAAGTGGAGGAGATCGACGAACTGGACGTCGAGTTTTGATTACGGCGCATGTGGCGCACGGCGGCGCCGCAAAGCGCCGCGCCGTTACATGGACATAGGCAACGCTTTAATCCCGCCCAGCCCCCAGCTTGAACACACTCACCACCTGTGCAAGCCGCGCAGCCTGATCGCGCAACTCAGCCGCCGCGTGTTCGGCCTCGCCGACGATCGTCGCATTCTGCTGGGTTGCCTCGCCGATCTGCGTGACAGCGAGATTGACCTGCTCGATGCCGCCGGATTGCTCGCGTGACGCAACGCTGATCTCCGCCATGATCGCGCGCACCTGGCCGACCTGTTGAACGATGCCCTGCATCGTCGAGCTCGCTTCCTCCGCGATCCGAAAACCGCTTTGAACGGTCGCCGTGGAGGCGGCGATCAGCCCGTCGATCTCTTTCACCGAAGCCGCGCTGCGCTGCGCCAGCGCGCGCACTTCCGACGCCACCACCGCAAAGCCCCGGCCGTGTTCGCCGGCGCGCGCCGCTTCCACGGCCGCGTTCAGTGCAAGGATATTGGTCTGGAACGCGATGCCTTCGATCACGCTGGTGATCTCGGCGATCTTCTGCGACGAGCGGCTGATTTCGCCCATCGTCGAGACCACGCGTTCGACGGCGCGGCCGCCTTCGACGGCGGCATCGGCGGCATTCGTGACGAGCGTGTTGGCCTGCGCGGCATGGTCGGCGTTCTGCTGCACGGTCGATGTGATCTGTTCCATACTGGCCGCCGTTTCTTCAAGGCTGCTGGCCTGCGTGGCAATACGCGCGGCGATGTTGCCGCTGCCGGTAGCGATCTTTTCAGTCCCTCCCGATATATCCGTCGACGCATTGCGTACTTGCGAAACGATGCGCGCAAGGCCTTCGCCGATGCCGTCGATCGACTGCATGAGGCGGCCGATTTCGTCGGCGCGCGCGTTCGCACCGTTGCCCACGCGCACGCTCAGATCGCCCGACGCGAAGCGCTCGGACGCTTTCGCGGCTTCATCGAGCGGACGGCTCACGAGGCGGCGCACGGCGATCAGGAACACGATCGCGAACACGCCGACCAGCGCGAAGCCGATCAGCAGGAATTTATCGCGTGTCGCGACGACGTCCGCCATTACTTCGTCGCGCGGTGCTACACCGCCCACCAGCCATTGCCATTCCGGCACGGTGACGAACGACACGAATTTGTCGCGCACGTTGCGCTCACCGAGCGTCGCGTCGGCGGAACTGAATTCGAGTTGACCTTCTTTCAGGTCGAGCATCTGCTGATACGGCGCGTTCGCGTTGTCCGCGTTCTGGCCGACGGCGGCCGGGTGCACGATCAGCTTGCCGCGATCCGCGCCCTTCGAGGCATTGACCACGAAGTAGTAGCCGCTGTCGCCGATTTTCAGTTTGCTGATGCCGTCCTGGACCGACTGGATTTCCTTGTCCACGTTCACGCCGACAAACAGCGCGCCGATCACGCGACCGCTCGCATCGGTAATCGGGCGATATTGCGTGATCAACCGTTTGCCGAACAGCGCGGCAAGTCCCGTATAGGACTTGTTCGCCATGATCAGCGCGTACGCCGGTGCCTTGCGGTCGAGCAACGTGCCGATCGCGCGCGAGCCGTCCTGTTTCTTCAGCGAAGTCGTCACGCGGACGAAATCATCGCCGCTGCGGGCGAATACGGTGGCCACCGCGCCGCTGCGTTCGAGAAACTGGTCGGGAATCGAGAAGTCCATGTTCAGGACTTTGTCGCCGGCCTTGATGGTCGGGGTGGCGACGCCGTTGATGTCGACTTTCTGGGTGTCGTCGAGCGTGTAGGCGGTGGGCAGGAAGCTCGCGAATAGCGACATCGAGCGATCGACTTCGGCGGACAGCGCCTTGTCGAACAGCGTGATCATTGCGGCGATCGAGCGATCTTTATCGGCAATGCGTTCGAGCACCTGATCGCTGACCTGCTTGCCGGCGCTACGCGTGAGCGCCCATGTAAAGGCGGCAAAAATCAATGCCACCAGCGCGCACGACAGCACGGCAAGCCGGGCGCCGACGCTGGCGCGGCGCAAAGAGAAAAATTCCATGGGCGTTCGGAGTAAGGAGTGACATGAGGTGCGCAAACCATGCGAACGCATGGTTTACACCTATGTCAGGATTACGGCCGATTTGCCCGTATCTTTAGTGATTTCGAAAGCTTTGCGTAATGTTTTGCTTGCGTTGCCTTTCAACGCGCCGACGCGCCGCGCCAGGTGCGCAGCAGCAGCGCGTTGGTCACAACGCTCACGCTCGAAAATGCCATCGCCGCGCCGGCCAGCATCGGATTCAACAAGCCGAAGGCGGCAAGCGGAATGCCGATCAGGTTGTAGACGAATGCCCAGAACAGGTTCTGCTGGATCTTGCGCCAGGTCCTGCGCGAAATGTCGAAGGCGTCGGCCACCAGCGCCGGATCGCCGCGCATCAGCGTGATGCCGGCCGCCTGCATGGCGACGTCGGTGCCGGTTGCCATTGCGATGCCGATGTCGGCGGCAGCGAGTGCGGGGGCGTCGTTGATGCCGTCACCCACCATCGCGACGATGCCTGCGCTGCGGATCTTCAGGTCGCGGATCACACGGGCTTTGTCGTCGGGCAGGACTTCGGCGTGGAATTCGTCGATACCGAGTGCCTGGGCAACGCTCGCCGCGCTGCCGTGGTTGTCGCCGGTCACGAGCACGCTTTTGATGCCCATCTGGGCAAGCCGTTCGACGGCCGCGCGGGCGGTCGGCTTGACGGTGTCGCCGAAGGCGATCAGGGCGAGCGCGGCGGGCGCAAGCGGCGCGCGCACCATCAGCCAGGAGACCGTGTTGCCGGCGGCTTCGAGCTGTTTTGCGCGCTCGGCGAGTTGCGGCGGCAACTGGATGCCGAGTTCGTTGAGCCAGCGCGTGCTGCCGAGCGCGAGGGTGCGGCCTTCGACGTCCGCTTCCACGCCGCGTCCGGGCACCGCGCGTGCCGCGCTGGCCGTGAGTGCCGGAACTTGCAACGCCGCCGTAATCGGTGCTGCGGTGTCGTCGCGCAGACTGCCCGCCTGAGCCGCTTCATACGCCTTCACCACCGCTCGCGCCAACGGATGATCGCTATGCCGCTGCACAGCCGCGGCGAGCGCCAGCGCCTCGTCGCGGCCAATGCCGCCGATCTCCTCGAACGCCGTCACCGACGGTTGCCCGAGCGTCAGCGTGCCGGTTTTATCGAACGCGACGATATTCACCCGATGCGCGGTCTCCAGCGCCTCGGCGTCCTTGATCAGCACGCCGCGCCGCGCAGCGACGCCGGTGCCGGCCATGATGGCCGCGGGCGTCGCCAGTCCGAGCGCGCACGGGCAGGCGATCACCAGCACGGCGACGGCATTCAGAATCGCGGTTTCGCCACCCGCGCCGGCGATCAGCCAACCCACCAGTGTGAGCGCCGCAATCGCCAGAATCGCCGGCACGAAAACCTCGCTGACGCGGTCGACCAGCCTTTGGATCGGCGCCTTTTCAGCTTGTGCGCTTTCCACGAGGCGGATGATTCGCGCGAGCGTCGTTTCCGCGCCGATCGCGGTGGTCGTCACAGCAATCGCGCCTTCGCCGTTGATCGATCCGGCGGTCACCGGATCGGCTGCCTGCTTCGGCACCGGCAGGCTTTCGCCGGTAATCAGCGATTCATCGATATGAGTGCGGCCTTCGAGCACCGCGCCGTCGACCGGCACGCGTTCGCCCGGGCGCACGATCACCACCGTGCCTACCCGGACTTGCGTGAGCGGTACTTCGCGTTCGTCCGTACCGACGCGGATCCGCGCGCGGTCGGGGCGCAGTGCGTTGAGCGCGCGGATCGCATCCGTCGTCTGGCGCTTGGCGCGCGCTTCGAGCCATTTGCCGAAACGCACCAGCGTAATCACGACCGCCGACGCTTCGAAATACAGATGCGTCATGTCGCCCGGATGGGTCGCCAGTTCGTAGACGCTGATCCCGTAGGCCGCCGATGTGCCGAGCGCCACCAGCAAGTCCATGTTCCCGGCGCCGGCCCGCACCGCACGGTAGGCCGCGCGATAGAAGCGCGCGCCGAACACGAACTGCACAATCGAGGCGAGGGCGAACTGCAGCCACGGGGAAAGCATTGCGTGCAAACCGAACCATTCGCCGACCATCGGCAGGACGAGTGGGAGCGTCAGCACGGCGGAGGCGAGCACGGCGGCCAGTTCGCGGCGCGTCTGGCTGCGTTTGCTGTCGGCTGATGAGGCAAGCGCGGCATTCCCGGCAGCCGACGCCGGTGCGTCCGGCGGCGCGACCAACGTTGCCTCGTAGCCGGCTTTCTTGACCGCTGCAATTAATGCGTCGGAGGCAGCATTGGCATCCAACGCCACGTCGCTGAGATTGACGGTTGCCGTTTCGGTCGCCAGATTCACTGACACGCCCGCGACGCCCGGCACTTTGGCCAGCGCCTTTTCAACGCGCATCGCGCATGAGGCGCAGGTCATCCCGCCGATCGCCAGTTCCGTCGCGTGCGCGGTTTGAGTCGGCGCAACGTCGGGAGGCGTCGACGGCGTCGCCTCGTAGCCCGCTTTACGCACGGCGCCGGCGAGCGTTTCGGGATCGACTGCAGCGTCGCTGTCGATGCTGGCTTTTTCTGTGGCGAGATTCACCGACGCGCGCGTGACCCCCGGCACCTTGGCGAGCGCCTTTTCCACGCGCATCGCGCACGAAGCGCAGGTCATCCCGCCGATGTCGAGTTCGGTGGTTCTGGAAGGTGTAGCGTCCGCGGGACGCAGCGGCGTGGCAAGTTCGGTCATGGCAGGCAAGGCTCGTCGCGGCATTGGGCCGCATCATGAACCCAGTATTGACCTTCCCATGATGGGAAGGTCAAGGATGTTTTTGCGGCGCGCCTTGCCAACCCAGCGCGTGTGAGGTGATCAGCAGGGCAATAACCAGCGAGGGAGTGACAAAAATCGTCAACCGTATGCTAAACGGTGCCCACGCGTCCATTTCCAGGCGCTATTCCTGCCTTTGCGCTTGCCTGGTGAGCAAGGATACGATACAACCCGATGTTGTCGGAATCGCGAGCCGTGGCCCGGCTGCGCTGGGCTTGGGGAGGCCACGCAAACTGGTTTCGCTGCGCCCCGACGTCTCCCTTAGGACCGCACGTTCTGCCACCTGAACGAATGATAAAAAATCGCCGAGCACTGTTTTCGCTTCACTGGACCTGCGCATCGCTCGCAGGCCTCGCATTTCTGGCTGGTTGTGCGTCGACTCCGTCTACAACGCAAAAAGCCAACAGCTGGATCAAGGACGAAGTCGCCGATTCGTATGTATTCGGCTATCCGCTGGTGCTGATGGGCGTCGCGCGCGATGCGGCGGTCGGCACCGATCCGGGCCAGGCGCCGATCAATACGCTGCGTCACGCGCAGGCGTTGCCGCCGATAGGCGCCTCCAATCCGCTGCAGCCGAGTCTCGACACGCTCGACTCGACCGGTTGGCTGGACGTCGGCACCGAGCCGGTAATCGTGTCGCTGCCCGACTCGCGCGGCCGCTACGTGGACGCCCGCGTGCTCGACATGTGGACCAACGTGGTGTGGTCGACCAGCTCACAGTTTGCTACCCGCGCCGCAGGCATCAAGGCGCAAACGATTGCCTTCGTCGGCCCGGGCTGGCAGGGCGATCTGCCCAAGGGCGTGACGCGCGTCGACGTGCCGACCCGCAACGCCTGGGTGAGCGTGCGCATCCAGTCGAACGGCACCCGCGACCTGACGGCGGTGCGCAAGCTACAGCGCGCCATCCGCGTCGCGCCGCTGAGCGTCTACGCGGGCGACACGCGCTCGGCATCGATTACGCCGTCCAGTAGCAATGCCGCCGATGCCGCAGCCGCAGCCGCTTCCGGCACGCCGGCCGCGCAAGTTGCCGCGCTCGACGCGAACGGCTTCTTCAGCCGGCTCGCGCAGGCGTTGCCGGACAACCCACCGGCGCCGGCCGATCCGCACGCGCTGAAAATCCTTTCGGATCTCGGTGTGACGCCTGGCGATCCGGTGAAGCTGCCGAGTCCGCCTGAGGCGATTGCCGCGGGCTTGGCCGACGGTCACCTGCGTGTCGTCACGCCGCCCTCCAATCTGCTGATCGCCAACGGCTGGAACTGGTTCGGCGACGGCGTGGGCAATTACGGCCCCGACTATGCAATGCGTGCTTACGCTGCGGCGATCCAGCCGGGCATCGGCACAAAGGACGATGAAGTGCGCGCGGTCGTCACCCAGGACAGCGACGGCCATGCCCTCAACGGCGCAAATCGGTACGTGATCCACTTCGCGCCCAACCAGTTGCCGCCGGTGCGCGGCTTCTGGTCGATCACCGCCTATACGAAGGACGGCGCGTTAGGGGAAAGCGCGCCGGCGCGTCTCGCAGTCGGCGATCGCAACGGCGCACGCCGTAATCGCGACGGCTCGCTCGACGTGACGGTGTCGTCCACGCGCGGCAAGAGCGGCAACTGGTTGCCGGCGCCGCGCGCCGATCTGCAATTGATGCTGCGTTTGTACGCACCGAAGCCGCAGGCGACCGATGGCAGCTGGCAACCGCCGGCCGTCGTGCGTCAGTGAAATGCGCGGACGTCGATGAAGTTCGCCCGTGCCATGTCTCGGCGAAGCGGGGCGGCGAAGTGTGGGTGCGAAGTCCATGAATGTTATGCGTCACTGCCGTGACAGTCAGGCATGAGTGACGCATAAACCAGCGCATGTCCGCCGCTTCGTGCCGGCGGACATGCGCTGCTGTAGCGTGCAACAATGTGTAAGCCACGGCTTACATTTCTATGCCGCGTAAGATTCACCACTTATACTGCCGCTTGCGGGATTTTCGTTTCGCGGCGGGCTTGCCGCCGCATTACCCAAGACCGAGCATGGCAAGCCTCAATAAAGCATCACTCGCCTCTTCCATGCAGACCGTGCGCGATGTCGCGCAGTCACGCCGCACCCGGCGTGTCATCACGGGTTTGCTGATCTTCCTCGTATTGTTCGGTCTGCTGGGCTTTTTCGCGGCGCCGCCGTTGATTCGCCACATTGCCGAGCAGCAACTCAGCAAGCAACTCGACAGGCCGGCTACGATTGGCCGCATCGCACTCAATCCGTACACGCTCAAGCTCGAAGCCGATAGCGTGCATATCGGCGAGCGCGGCGGCGCGGGCGATTTTGTCGATATTGCGCGGCTTATCGTGAAACCGTCATGGAGCTCGCTGTTTCGTGGCGCGCCGATCGTCGATGAAGTGCAACTCGATTCACCACGCTTTCATATCGTTCGCTACGATGCGCAACGCTTCAATTTCACCGACCTGATCGAGAAATTCTCGAAGCAGCCGGCCAAGCCCGATAGCAAGCCGACGCTGTTCTCGGTGTCGAACATTCGCCTCGAAAACGGCCAGATTACGTTCGACGACAAATTGCTCGGCGCAACCCACGTAATCGATCAATGGAAGCTTGGCATTCCCTTCATCGCTACGCTGCCTTCGAAAACCGACATCTTTGTGGAGCCGTTGCTGCGTGCGCGTATCGACGGCAGTCCGCTTGCGATCGACGGCAAGACCAAACCGTTTGCGGCGTCGCGCGAATCGGAAGTGTCGCTGCGCTTCGACGGGCTCGACGTGCCGCAGCTCATTTCCTACGCACCGACCAAGCTGCCGGTGGTTGTGCAGAGCGGCAAGCTGTCCACCGATCTCAAGCTCAACTTCGTCGTCTCGAACGACGCACCCTCGTTACGCGTGGCAGGCACCGTCGACCTGAACGATGTGGACGTGCGCGATCAGAGTAAGGCGCCGTTCTTCGCGGCGCGCGCGGTGCATGTGGCTGCCGGGATGCTGGAGCCGTTGAAGAGCCTGTATCACATCGACGAGATCCGCATCGACGCGCCGAGCGCCAATCTTGCGCGTGATAAAGACGGCGTGTTGAGTGCCGAGCGGATGTTCGCGCCTGCGCCTGCGGGAGCTTCCGCATCGGCGGCAGCGTCTGCGCCTGTTGCGGCATCGGGTGCCGGCGCCGCGGAAAAGCCTGCACAGCCACTGGACTTGTCGATCAAGCGTTTCGTGCTCAACGACGGCACCGTGAACGTTCACGATGAAGCCGCCTCGCGTCCGGTCGACGTTGGCCTGCAGAAACTGGCTGTGACGCTGACCGATTTCTCGACGCTCGCCACCGCGCCCGCGCATTACACGCTCAATACCGACTTCAAAGATGGCGGTGGCTCGCTCGGCGTGGCCGGCGCGTTTGGACTTGTTGCGAAGACCGCCAGCGCGAAGCTCGATCTGAAGTCGTTGAAGCTGCCGTTGCTGCAACCGTATCTCGACACCGCGACCGCGGCGCAAGTGGTGGACGGCGCGCTGTCCGCCAACGCGAACGTCGGCGCGAACTGGTCGAAGTCGCCGGTCGCAGTCATGGTCACGGATACGCAACTCGATCTGCAGTCGCTCAAACTCGCGGCGCGTGGCAGCAAGGATCCGGTCGTCTCGCTCGCGCAAGGCCAGGTGACGGTCAAACAGGTGGACGTCGCAGGGCGTACCGCCGATATCACCGGCGTTGATACGACCGGCCTGGTGGTCAATGCCCAGCGCCTGAAGGACGGCAGCATCGACCTCGCCGCGCTCGCGGGTCCGCATCAGGTCGAGCAGAAGCGCACGGCGATCCACGCGGTGAAGAAGGCGGAGGCAGAAGGGCCCGCGTGGCACTACAAGATCGGCGAACTCAGCCTGAAAGACGCAACCGCCAATTTCACCGACAACACCACGCCGAATCCAGTAAAGCTGAGTGTGACGCCGCTGCAATTGAAGGTGCAGCAGATCAGCGACGATCTGAGTAAGCCGCTGCCGGTCGATCTGCAAGCCACGCTCAACAAGAAAGGCACGCTTGGCGTAAAGGGCGATGTCACGGCGACGCCGCTCAAGGTGGCCGTCAAGGTGAACGCGAATCGCCTGGATGCGGCGGCCTTCGAACCGTACTTCGGCGGCAAGCTGAATGCGCTGATCGCGAGCGCGTTGCTCAATGCAAACGGCGATCTCGCGCTGAGTCAGGCGAAAGCGCTCAAAGCGACGTACCGCGGCGACGTCGCGCTCGTCGACGTGCGGATGATCGACAAGGCGACTTCGGACCCATTCGCAGGATGGAGTTCACTCGCGCTGACAAACCTCAAGGCCGACTACGACGAACACGGCACCGTGGTCGACGCGGGCCGGGTCACGTTCACGAAGTTCTACGGGCGCGTGCTGCTCGACGCGCAAGGCAAGCTGAATCTCAAGGACGTGGTTGCGCACGAAAGCGGCGCCGCGCAATCGCTGACACGCGACAAGAACGGCGGCCACGAGCCGGTTCCGTTGACGCCGCAGGCTGCATCGGCGCCTGAGGTGGCTTCCGCGCCGGTACCGGCGTCGTCGGCAACGCCGGCCACAGTGACGGCCGCCACGCCGCCGCAGAGCCCCGTCAAACTTCACTTCGGCCAACTGGTGCTGCAACAGGGCCGCGTGACGTACACCGACAACTTCATCAAGCCGAACTTCACGGCAAACCTGGTCGGCATTCAAGGCACAGTCGGCGCGTTCGGCACGCAGTCGACTACGCCTGCGCCCGTGGACATCGCAGCGAAGCTAGCTGCCAATGGTCCGCTGTCGATTCGCGGCACGGTCAATCCGCTGATTGCGAAGCCGGCGCTCGATCTGACTGCGAGCGCGCACGATATCGAGCTCACCAATCTCACGCCGTATTCGGCGAAATACGCCGGCTATCCAATCACTAAAGGCAAGCTGAACGTCGATCTGCACTACAAGCTCGATAACGACCAGTTGAACGCGAACAATCACATTTTTATCGATCAACTCACGTTCGGCGATCACGTCGAGAACGATACGGCGACCAAGCTGCCGGTGCGTCTCGCGATTTCGCTGCTGAAAAATTCGCGCGGTGAAATCGATGTGAATCTGCCGGTGTCAGGTTCGTTGTCGAATCCGGAGTTCAGCATTGGCGGGCTCATCTGGCATGCGGTGCTCAATCTCCTGCAGAAGGCGGTGACCGCGCCGTTCTCGCTGATCGCCAATGCCTTCGGCGGCGGCGGTGAGGAGTTGGGCTATGTCGAGTTCGAGCCGGGTTCGGCGAAACTGTCCGACGCTGCGGACAAGAAACTCGACACTATCGTGAAGGCGCTGGCCGACAAGAGTTCGATCCGTATCGATCTGATTGGCCGTGTCGATCCGGCCGTTGACGGGCCGGGACTGCGCGCGCAATACGTCGAGCGCCAGGTCAAGCAGCAGAAGATCAAGGACGTGGTGGGCAATGGCGAAAGCGTCGATCTGTCGACCGTTACCGTGGATCCGAAGGAATACGACAAGTACTTGAGCAAGGCCTACAAGGCGGCCGACTTCAAGAAGCCGCGCAATTTTGTCGGCTTGACCAAGAGCTTGCCGGACGACGAGATGAAGGCGGCGATGGCCGCTAATGCGCCGATCGACGACGCCAGCTTGCGTCAGCTCGCCCAGCAGCGGGCGCAAGCTGTGCAGCAGTATTTCGAAGGCAAGATCGACAGCAGCCGCGTGTTTATCGTCGCGCCGAAACTGGACGCTGATGGCATCAAGGACAAGGGCGCCACGACGCGGGTGGACTTCGGGTTGAAGTGATACGTTGTGTTGCGACGCGAGCCGGTTAAGCGGCTCGTGTCGGCACTTTCTTCAACGCCGTCTGCTCGATCACGCGCGCGAGCGTGTCGAAAGCCGGACCGATCTTTTCGTTCGGCACGCAGGCGTAGCCCAGCAACAGTCCGCGTCGCGCGGGCGTCTCGCTGCTGTAGTAAGCGGCGAGGGGGCGCACGATCACGCCGGCATCGTAAGCCGCCGCTGTCACTGCGCGATCGTTCGCGTGATCGGGTAGCCCAAGCACCAGATGCAGGCCGGCCTCGTCGCCCATCACGGGTAGCTCGTTGCCGAAACGCGCGGTGATCGCATCGATCAGAATCTGCCGGCGTTCACCGTAGAGCGCACGCATACGGCGAACATGCGATGTGAGATGGCCGTCCATGATGAAGTCGGTCATCACGGCCTGCTGCATCAACTGTCCCTCGCGATACAGCTCTGCCACGCCCGTGCGGAATGTATCTACCAGATGTTCCGGTGCGATCATGTAGCCGATCCGCAAACCCGGAAACAGCATCTTTCCCAGGCTGCCCACGTAGATCACCTGACCTGCGTCGTCTAGCCCTTGCAACGACGCGAGTGGTCGGCTGCCGTAGCGGAACTCGCTGTCGTAGTCGTCCTCGATGATCCAGACGTTGTGCTGGCGCGCGTATTCGAGCAACGTGCGGCGGCGCGCGAGACTCATCACCATGCCGAGCGGATATTGATGCGATGGCGTGACGAGCGCCAACCGCGGTGGCTGTTGCAGATCCTGCTCGCGCGGGTTGAGACCCTCGTCATCCACCGGCACCGGCACTAGCGTAATCCCTGACGATTGCAGCACGCTGCGTGCACCCCAATAGCATGGCTCCTCTACCCACGCGCGATCGCCGACGTCGGTCAACAAGCGCACGGCCAGATCGATCGATTGATGAATACCCGTCGTGATGATGATCTGGTCCGGCGTGCAATTCACCGAACGCGCGACGCGCAGGTAATCGGACAACGCGCGCCTTAACGGCCGATAGCCGCCGCCTGGCGCATAGGTCAGCAGATCGGGATTGGCCTCCTTCCACAACCTTGCTTGCAAGCGGCTCCACGTGCGCGCCGGAAACTCAGCGACGTCGGGTACGCCCGGCATGAACGCGCCCCATTGTTTGGCGGACACGCCTGCCTGATCGATGAGCCTGCGCCCGCGCGTGGAGAGGTCGCCCAGATCGCGTTTGGGTGGTTTTATAGCCTCGGCTGTCGGAGTGCCTTGCGCGTCGACACTGGCCACCACCGGCTTCTTGCGCGCATTCACTGCCGCAGTATCCGGCCGCGTGTCGGCGACATAGGTGCCGCTGCCGGTGGTCGAGATCACATAGCCTTCGGCGGTCAACTGATCGTAGACGTGCAGCACCGTATTGCGCGCGATGCCGAGGTCCTCGGCGAGCACGCGCGAACTGGGCAGCTTGGTGCCAGGCGGCAGCTGGCCGGTCAGGATGGCCTGCTGCATCAGCCGCAACGTCTGTCTGTAGACCGGTTCGGCGGCGGCGCGGTCGAGCCGCGCGGCGAGCCAATCCGACAAGATCACGGTGTCCAAGTGGTTCTATCCGGAATAATGAAATGGTTCCATATTGTAGAACCGTAAGGGACTATAGTGAGCCACGCAATTAATGCAATCCCGCTGTTTTGCAGGGGGAGCCAGCCGGAGCGCAGAGGAGACTAGTGCGATGAAAACCGATGACGTGATCGTCAGCTTTCGAGGTGTGCGCAAGACATACGACGGCGAAACGCTGGTCGTCAAACAACTCGATCTGGATATCTATCAGGGCGAATTCCTGACGCTGCTTGGGCCGTCCGGATCAGGGAAAACCACATGTCTGATGATGCTGGCGGGCTTCGAATTCCCCACTGGCGGCGAGATCTGGCTCGACGGCACGCTGCTCAATACCGTGCCGCCGCACAAGCGCAACATCGGCATGGTGTTTCAGAACTACGCGCTGTTTCCGCATCTGACGGTCGAGCAGAACGTCGCGTATCCGCTCACTGTGCGCAAACTGTCGGCGGAAGAGCGTGCACATCGCACGAATAACGCGCTGAAGATGGTGCGCATGGAAAGCTTCGCAAAGCGTTATCCCGCGCAGCTTTCCGGTGGCCAGCAGCAACGTATCGCATTGGCGCGGGCGCTCGTGTTCGAGCCGAAGCTCGTGCTGATGGATGAACCGCTCGGCGCACTCGACAAGCAGTTGCGCGAACACATGCAGTACGAACTTAAATCATTGCACGAGAAGCTTGGCGTGACGTTCGTGTATGTCACGCACGATCAGGGCGAAGCGCTGACCATGTCCGATCGCGTTGCAGTGTTCGATAAAGGCATCGTGCAGCAACTCGATACCGTGGATCGTCTTTACGAATCGCCGTGCAACGAGTTCGTTGCGAACTTCATCGGCGACAGCAACAAGCTGCGCGGCACGATTGCGAACGTCGATGGCGAGTACTGCGAGTTCCATCTGATTGACGGCACGCGCCTCACCGGACGCAATATTGGCGGTGCGCGGGCGGGCACGCCGGCGGTTGCGTGTATCCGGCCTGAACGCATGAAACTCGCCAACGGCGTGTCACGGCCTGGCGCCAATGCACTAAGCGGCGAAGCGCGCGGCCTGATCTATTTCGGCGACCACGTGCGGATGCGCTGTGGTCTGCCGGAGCAGGACGAGTGCTTCGTTAAGGTGCCGCTCGGCACCGATGCACTCGAAACCTTCGCACCTGGCGCGCCCGTCGCGCTCGAGTTTGCGCCGGAGCATCTGCGAGTGTTTGCAGGCGCGTGAGCGTAGGCAATGCATGGTTCGCAGGTCGTTCGACGCAGATAAAAGAAGCAGTTCACCTAAGCAGCACATAACAAGTCGCACTGTACGTAGCTTGAAGCACACCACCAAAGGAGAGCAACACACCATGAGCAAGATCGGGAAATCGCGCTGCGCCATCGCTGTCGGTGCTGTGGCGCTCGCGCTGGGCGCCGCGCAAGTCAATGCAGCTGAACTGACGGTCGTCAATTTCGGCGGCGCGAATGGCGACGCGCAAAAGGTCGCATTTAACCAGCCGTTCGAAACGCAAACCAGCAATAAAGTGACCGCTGTTGAATACAACGGTGAGCAGGCCAAAGTGAAGGCGATGGTCGAAGCCAAGCACGTGAATTGGGACGTGGTGGAAGTTGAGTCGGGCGACATCGGCCGTGGTTGCGATGAAGGCCTGTACGAGAAGCTCGACTGGTCGAAGATCGGCAAGAAGTCGGATCTGATTCCGGAAGCGCCGCAAACCTGCGGCGTGGGCTTCTTCGTGTGGTCGACGGCACTCGCGTACAACGCCGACAAGCTGAAAACCGCGCCGGCCGGCTGGGCCGACTTCTGGGACGTGAAGAAATTCCCTGGCAAGCGCGCGATGCGCAAGGGCGCGCGTTACAACCTCGAATTCGCGCTGATGGCCGACGGCGTGCCGCCGAAGGACGTCTACAAGGTGCTCGCCACCAAGGAAGGCCAGGATCGCGCGTTCAAGAAGCTCGACGAACTGAAGCCGAATATCCAGTGGTGGGAAGCGGGCGCGCAGCCGCCGCAATTCCTGGTCGCGGGTGACGTGGTGATGTCCACTGCGTACAACGGCCGTATCGACGCCGCGCAGAAGGAAGGCAAGAACCTCAAGGTCGTGTGGAACGGCAGCATTTACGACCTCGACTACTGGGCGATTCCGAAGGGCACGCCGAACAAGGCGCTGGCTGAGAAATACATCGCCTATTCGCTTTCGTCGAAGCCGCAACAGGACTACGCGCACAACATCGCGTACGGTCCGGTGAACGTGGCGGCCATCAAGGCGCTCGATCCGAAGACGCTCGCGAATCTGCCGAACTCGCCGGCGAATGGCAAGAACGCAGTGCTGCAGAATCTCTCGTTCTGGACCGATCATGGCGATGAACTGGAGCAACGTTTTTCTTCGTGGGCTTCGAAGTAATTAGTTAAGCGTGAGAAGGCGCGGCCTTCTCGTTACCGAAGCCGCGCTGTATCGACGCGATGAAACGCAAACGCATGTCTTCGCGATGTGTGTGAATGGCCGGATGCATGGGTTCGGAGCAAGGGTTTTGCATGAGACCAGAGGAACGCGCCATGGCGCTGGAGTAAGCGCCATGGCGCCAATTCCAGCCGACATGCGAACTCTGGTCGATAGCTAAGACGCTCACTCCGGATTGACATGCGAGTGCGTGGGATAGGAGACGGGTGTGACTACGATGACGATCGCCGGCGATTCGACGCCTGAGTCGAATGTTCGGCTCAAGCGAGAACTGAAGGCCGCGGAAGCGAAGAAGCGCGCGATGGCGCTGCTGCTGATTGCCCCGCTCGCCATTTTTCTGCTGCTGATTTTCGTTGTGCCGATCGGTGCGCTGCTGACGCGCGCCGCGCAGAATCCGGAAGTGGTTAACGCCTTGCCGCATACGCTAAATGCATTGCGCGGTTGGGACCGCAAGACGCCGCCTCCTGATGCAGCGTATGCCGCATTGGCTGTGGACCTCGCTGCGGTTGCCGATAGCGATGGCATGGGTGCGCTGGCGCGCCGCCTGAATGTCGAAATTCCCGGCTACCGCTCTCTGGTAGCGAAATCGGCGCATGCGATGCCGTTCGTCGACGACAACAGCAAGCCATTGAATCTCACACCTGCGCAAGTTCACGCGAAGTTCGTCGAAATCGACGAGCGCTGGAATGACATCGCGTATTGGCAGGCGATTGCAAAGAATTCTGGTGCGTATTCGCCGTTTTATCTACTGGCTTCGTTGGACCACAAGCAGGACGCGTTCGGCCACATTATTCCGACCGATCCAGACCAACAGATTTATCTCGCCGTGTTTAGCCGTACGTTTGTGATCGGCGCTGCCGTGACCTTTTTTGCGCTGCTGCTCGGATACCCGCTCGCGTACTGGATCTCGACATTGTCCGATCGTCGCGCGAATCTGGTGATGATTCTCGTACTGATTCCGTTCTGGACGTCGATCCTCGTGCGTGTCGCCGCGTGGATTGTGATTCTGCAAAGCGAAGGGCTGGTGAACAAGGCGCTGATTGCGAGCGGGCTGTTGCATGATCCGCTGTCGCTGCTGTTCAACCGAACCGGTGTGTACATCTCGATGACGCACATTCTGCTGCCGTTCATGATCTTGCCTCTGTATAGCGTGATGAAGTCGATCCCGCCGACCTATCAGCGCGCCGCGATCTCGCTCGGCAGCCATCCGTTTGCCGCGTTCTGGCGCGTGTATGTGCCGCAGACCTATCCGGGCATTGGTGCGGGTGCACTGCTCGTGTTCATTCTGGCTATCGGTTACTACATTACGCCGGCATTGCTCGGAGGACCAGGCGACCAGATGGTCAGCTACTACGTCGCGTACTTCACCAACGTGACGATCAACTGGGGCATGGCGTGTGCACTCGGCGGTTTGCTGCTCGCCGCGACGCTCGTGCTGTATGTCATCTACGGACGCTTTACGCGTTCGTCACTGAGCCTCGGCTGATTGGCTGAACGGAACTTACTCGCGATGAAACTTGCCAAGCCCTTGTTTGCGCCGCATACGTCTTTGGTCGAACGCGTGTGGTACTTCACGTTGCGCGCGCTTGCTGTGTTGACACTGCTGTATCTGATCTTGCCGGTGCTGGCGATTGTGCCGCTGTCCTTTTCTTCAAGCACGTTTCTGGTGTATCCGATTCCGGGCTGGTCGCTGCGCTGGTATCAGAACCTGATCGCGTCCGATGAGTGGCGCATGGCGGCGAAGAACAGTTTTATCGTGGCGCCGTCTGCGACTGTGGTTGCGACGGTGCTTGGAACGTTGGCGGCGATCGGGCTGACCAAAGCGAACTTCCGCGGTAAGGCGCTGCTGATGGCAATCCTGATTTCGCCAATGATTGTGCCGGTGGTGGTGGTCGGCGTCGGCATGTATTTGTTCTTTGCGCCGCTTGGGCTGGCGAATACGTACATCGGGCTGATTCTGGCGCATGCGTCGCTTGGCGTGCCGTTTGTCGTGACAACGGTGGCAGCGACGTTGCAGGGCTTCAACTACAACCTGGTGCGTGCCAGTTTGTCGCTGGGTGCGAATCCGGTGAAGACGTTTTTCCGTATCACGTTGCCGGTGATTGCACCGGGTGTGATTTCGGGCGCGCTGTTCGCGTTCGCGACTTCGTTCGATGAAGTGGTAGTGACGCTGTTCCTTGCGGGCGCGGATCAGACAACATTGCCGCGACAAATGTTTACAGGCATTCGCGAGAACATCAGCCCGACGATTGCTGCATTGGCAACGATTCTGATCGTGTTTTCCACCTGCCTGTTGTTAGCGCTGGAATGGCTGCGGGGGAGAAATGCGGCTCGTGCGGTGAAGAGTTGAGTCTGAACGGTACGACACCTCTTATGCAAGACGAATGTCGGCATCGCAAGTTTCCGATGACATTCTAAGAATGTTCCCATTCCCGGCCCGTATGTGTCTCTTCATACTCAGAACCTTCTCAAAGAAGATGCGTTCGACGCAGAAGGTCAATGAAACTCCAACTAACGGTACTTGCGTTCGCGCTGGCCTTGTCAGGCTGCGCGGACCATGCCGCGCGTGAACGGCTCGGCATCGAAGATGCCACCGTGTTGAAAACGGGCGTCGGCGCCTCACAGGACGACGCAGCCGGCGCGGCGAATCAGCAATGGGTGGAGACCTACGCGTCGATCGTCAGCGGCCGCACCGCGCTCGTATCGTTGCAACAGCGGCTCGATCAATTGCCGGGCGACAAGAACAGCTATTTCCACGCGAAGGCTCAATGCTGGATCGATGCCGGGCAGCAAACCGACGATCACTGGGGCTTCGTTGAAGAAGCGATCGGCCAGGCCGCAATGATCACGATGGGTCTTGAAAATGGCACGCCATTGTCTGCGGCCAATCCGGCGTTGCGCACTATGTCAACAGTGCGGCCGGATTTGTGGAAGATTGTCAATGCAATCAAGGCTGATTCCGCCGTCGCCAGATGCCCCGAAGCGCAAAAACCGCTGGCATGTGCCGAAGTCGAGTTGATGCAGGCTGGACATGACGCATGGGCGCGGAATTTCTCGAGCGCCGAAAAACGCCTACCAAAGATTCAGGAAAGTTTGCGGAAATCGGCGGAAACGGCGTTGCAATGCTCGACTGTGACACCGGAACCGGCCGTGGTGGCGCCTGCGGCGTCTGTGCCACAGAAGATTACGCTGCGAGCGGACTCTTTGTTCCGTTTCAATGGTGGCGACGAGGCATCGATCCTGCCTGCTGGCAAGTCCCAACTCGATGCCGTAGCGACCGGCCTCAAACAGGCTCGCAATATTAGCGAGCTAAACATCGCTGGCTACACCGATTTGCTCGGCAGCGGTGTGCACAATCGGAATCTGTCTTTGCGCCGTGCACAAACCGTCAAGCAGTATCTGCGCGCACGCGGAGTGACATTGCCGATCACCGTGCAGGGCCGCGGCGACGCCGATCAATTGGTCAGCTGTAAGCCGACAAAGCGTGACGAACTGGTGCGCTGCCTTGCGCCGAACCGGCGCGTAGAGATTGAATTTGTGCGTGCCGCGCCTTAGCCAGTTGCATTGAAAAAGTGGCGGCAGGCGCCTAGGTATGCCATCACGCTCTCTATCTGCTGACCCGGCTATATCCCGATCTTTGTCCACGCCCATTAATCTTCTCTCTTTAGTTTTCCACCGTGGTTCGGTGTTGATGTGGAAAGAGAGTATTCGTAAGGAATAGAAAATGTCTACCATTCTGATTATCGACGATCATCCTGCATTTCGGCTGGTTATCAAAACGCAACTCGTGCAACTGCTCGGTATTGAGGAAATAATCGAGGCTGATAACGGGCAAACCGCTGTCGAATTGGCCAGGCAGTACACGCCAAAGCTCGCGATACTCGATCTCGACATTCCGCGCATTAGTGGGCTCGACGTGATTCCACGTCTCAAGCTGGCCCATCCATCGATTCGTGTAATGGTGCTGTCTGGCCAGGATCCGGCTACGTTCGCCCCGCGAGTGATGCGTGCCGGTGTTCACGGGTTTGTCGGCAAAGCGCAGGAAATAAAGGAAATCATGCGCGGCGTCGAGGCAGTGCTGGCAGGTTATACGGTGTTTCCCGTCACGGTTGGCGGTGCCGGTATGATGCAGAGCGCCGGCTCAGGCAGTGAAGAAGACAAGCTCACACTCTTATCCGACAAGGAGCTCGTGATTCTGCAGATGCTCTCCAAAGGCACGTCGAACAAAGCCATCGGCGACGCGTTGTTCATGAGCGACAAAACGGTGAGCACATACAAGAGCCGAATTCAGGAGAAGCTTGGGCTGTCGTCATTGGCGGCCCTGATTGAGTTTGCTTCATTGCACAGGCTGATCGACTAGGTTTGCGGGTTATGAAATTCTTGGGCCTGCCTGGTTCTTCGGCGGACGTACCTGGTCGTGCGTCGCGTTTCTCCCGTAATGCGGGAGCCACTTCAATACGCTTTGCGACGGTGTTGGGTTGTCTCTTTGCGTTTGTGCTGCTTTGCATGATCTCAATGCGCGCCAACGCTACACCTTTGTTCGACGATTTGCGTCCAGCCGCCGCGCGTCCCTCGCATGATGCAATGGGGCAACTCAGCGGGTCGGCATGTACCGCCCGATTGTTTGCTGAAACGGGTGCCAGCGCTTCGTCGGCATATGCCGGCGATGAGGGCTGCGCGGCCGGCGGCCCGTCGGGAAGGAACATACGTGCCGCCACCGCCGATGAATGGCAGACATGGCTTTGGGCGATTGCGGCCCCCGCAATCGTCGCACTAGGTAACGCATGTCTATTTCGCGGTGTGCCGACGAGCACTGCGGAGACACCACATCGTACCGACAACGAATGGTCACGCGGTCCCGACTCGACGGAAACCGTGGAGCGCGCGTCACGTCTGGCAGCGTCCGCTGAGGCCGGCGCCGCCTTGTCTCTTGAACCGGTCAGGCTGTCGGGCGCAATGAGCCGTTTCGTGGAGGCACCGGTCATCGCCGTGATGGGCATGATTGAATCGATTGAAACGGTGTCTATGTTGCCCACACAGCGCACGCAACTGGCGGTGGTCGAATCCGCACTGCGCACATGGTCTCAAACGCTTCACGATTTGCTGGATGCCTCACCTGTCCAATCGCGCAGTATTGTTCTCGACGAAAGCGTGACGAATCTACGTAATCTCATGCACGGCGCCGTCGCGCTGTTGTCGACGGGCGCCGCGCAGCGAGGTGTGCGTGTGAAGGTAACCGTTGATCCAACGGTGGCCACGACGATTCTCGTCGATAGGGCGCGGCTCGGCCAGATGGTCTTCCACATGCTGAGCCGCGCAATCCAGATTGGCGTGCATCAGGAGATTGCGGTTGACGTGCGGTCGGAGCCGTTGAATGCCGGGTCCCAGCGCATTTTTATCAGTGTGAAGGATATCGGTTTGGGAACCGCGCGCACGGCTCAACTGCAACTTTTCGAGTCGAGCGCTAATGAGCCGTTTGCGGACCAATGGCCCGGCGGTACTGACACGGGCATGGCGCTATGCCGAACAATTGCGCAGCGCATGCAAGGCGAACTCTTGATATCGAGTGGTTCGGACTGCGTCATCCATGCAAGCTTCAGCGCGCCGTTCGCCGTAGAGCAATGGGAGTCGGTGTCAGAAAGGGTTCGCAACACGCAGTTGCCTTCGGGCGTTGTGGCGCACTTGCAAGAAGCTTCGCCCGCCTTTCCCTCTGAACCCTTCGAGCGCCGCTATCTTGAGGCACTGTCTGACGAGGGCATCGATTTGCGCACGTTTTTGGCTGGCTGGCGCAATTCTATTGATGATGACCTTGCACGCCTAAACGATGTGAGCCAACAACACCACAGCGACGGCCTCTATTCCGTGCTCCACCGATTGAGCGGAGCAGTAGGTCTGGTCGGCGCACACAGTTTAATGGAAGCGCTGCAGCGCGCGAGCGCTGCGCCGATGGAACATGATGCCGACGCAATCGATACGCTTGCGGAGCGTACGAGGATCCTGGCCATGCAACTCGATGTTGCGATCGACCCACACGGGAGCGTAGTACGATGAATCAACCGCAGGCTTTGATCCAAGGCGATTTGGCGCTGCCGAAGCTGTGGCCGTTTGACGATGTGCCGCCTCCGTTCGGTTCGAAACGACGCGCTGCGCAACAGGCGGCGCAGGACGCGATTCGACGTATCGCGAATCCGGCGGTTCAGAACCGGCTTCCTCCGAGCGTGAAGCATATCTTGCTGTACAAATCGCCGCCGCGACGCGTAGATTCCCATCGTTTCGAAGCGGCGATGGCTGAGGCAAAGCACTATATCGATCTAGAGACGCGCAAGACGGGTGCGCGTTCTTCGCGGTCGGATCAAGTGTGCGGCGCGGCGATTTTCGTCGGCGGGAGCATTGCTCTGGCCTGGTTACTGGCCACGTGCGCGATGCGAGATTCCGGAGTCACTCAGGAACTCGCGAAGAAGCCGCCGGTTGTGTCGACGACTCGCAGTCCGGCCGCTGACCATCAGCAACGATCAGACAAGCTGGCGAAGCAAGCCGTCGGAGACATACAGCCGGCATCGGCGATTACCGTGCCTTCGATCGCAAGCGCATCGTCGTCGGGAACATTGGTGAGATCCAATGCGGCAGTTGTTTCGCAGCAGCAGACAGCACGGGTAATCAAGCATGAATCCAGCGGCCATGTGGCAAAACCGGAACGGAAACCCACGACCGGGCTCATGACTCAGGATCAGGTTGCCAAACGGCTTGAGTTGAACCGTACGGCTCGCGCGGTTAACCGTCCCTCCGTGTCACGACAACCGGAATGGAACGGCGTCCGTCGATCGGTAGAAGACGACACGGTGGGCCGTACGTCGTCGTGGCTCAACTGGTCAGCACAGCCGCCGCGCAGCCACGTCACAACGCGTATTGCTGTGCCAGTGGATACCGACTGGAATGCCCGCATGACTCAACGCCGGATCACCGACAACCCGGACGCGTTCCAGCTCGATCGCGGTCAACAGTAAAAACAAAGAGCCAAAAAAAAAGCCCGGCCAAAAGCCGGGCTTCCAAAGTCGGCTGCGTCCTCCACAGGACGCAGCCCCTGCAAAACAGCTCGCAGTTACTGCATACGTAAGCGAATACCTTAAGCAGCCAGCAGCGAACGCAGCACGAACGGCAGAATCCCGCCGTGCTTGTAGTAATCCACTTCGATCGGCGTATCGATACGCAGCAGAACCTGCACGCGCTTTTCCTTGCCGTCCTTGCCGTGAATCACCAGCGTCACTTCCTGTTGCGGCTTGAAGTCTGCGCCCAGGCCTTCCACGTCGAACGTTTCTTCGCCAGTAATACCGAGCGATTGCACGCTATCCGAGCCCTTGAATTGCAGCGGCAGCACGCCCATACCCACCAGGTTCGAGCGGTGAATCCGCTCGAAGCTGCGTGCAACCACAGCCTTCACGCCCAGCAGTTGCGTACCCTTCGCAGCCCAGTCACGCGACGAGCCCGTACCGTACTCTTCACCGGCAAACACAACCGTCGGCGTGCCCGCGTCGATGTACTTCATCGCTGCGTCATAGATCGACTCTTGTTCGCCGCTCGGCTGGTGAATCGTCAGGCCGCCTTCCACACGCGTACCGTCTGCCTTCGCCGGGATCATCAGGTTCTTGATCCGGACGTTCGCGAACGTACCGCGCATCATCACGTCGTGGTTGCCGCGGCGCGAGCCGTAGCTGTTGAAGTCGGCCTTCTGCACGCCGTTTGCCTTCAGCCACTTGCCTGCCGGCGAGTCTTCCTTGATCGAGCCTGCCGGGCTGATGTGGTCGGTCGTGACCGAGTCACCGAAGATGCCCAGTGCGCGCGCGCCCTTAACCGGAGCGATGCTGTCGGCCGGCGTCATCGAGAAGTCCTTGCCGAAGAACGGCGGCTCAGCGATGTAGGTCGACTTAGGCCAGTCGTAGACTTGACCTTCTTCGCCTTCGATCTTGCTCCACAGGTCGCCCTTCTTGGTCAGCGCCGAGTAGTTCTTGCGGAACGCATCTGCGTCCAGCGCGAACTTGAGCAGCTCGTTGACTTCTTCGCTGGTCGGCCAAATGTCGCCCAGGTAGATGTCCTTGCCGCCCTTGCCCTTGCCGACCGGTTCGGTCATCAGGTCGCGCGTGATGTTGCCGGCGATCGCGTAAGCCACAACCAGCGGCGGCGAGGCCAGGAAGTTCGCGCGGATGTTCGGGTGAATACGCGCTTCGAAGTTACGGTTGCCGGACAGAACCGCTGCCGCGACGATGTCGTTCTTCGTGATCGCTTCGTTCAGTTCCGGCGTCAGGTCGCCCGCGTTACCGATACAGGTCGTGCAACCGTAAGCGGCCAGCGTGAAACCGAGCTTGTCGAGGTACTTCATCAAGTCGGTCTTCGTCAGGTATTCCGTGACGATGCGCGATCCCGGCGCGAGCGACGTCTTGATATGCGGAGCGACCGTCAGGCCGGCTTCTACAGCCTTCTTCGCCAGCAGACCAGCCGCCAGCAGCACGCTCGGGTTCGACGTGTTCGTGCACGACGTGATCGCAGCGATCAGAATGTCGCCGTTCTTCACGTCGACGCCGTTGCTCGTCGTGTATTGCGCGTCCAGATCGGCTTCCTTCTTCGCAAAGCCGTTTTCTGCGACCGGCTTCGAGAACAGGTCGCTGAAGGTCGACTTCACGTGACCGATTTCGATACGGTCTTGCGGGCGCTTCGGACCTGCCAGCGACGGCGTCACCGTGCCGAGATCCAGCGTGACGACCTTGGTGTAGTCGATCTGGCCAGCCTTCGGAATACCGAACAGACCCTGCGCCTTGAAGTAGTTTTCGAAGGCGGAGATTTCTGCGTCGGTGCGGCCCGTGCCCTTGAAGTAGTCGATGGTTTTTTCGTCGACCGGGAAGAAGCCCATCGTTGCGCCGTATTCCGGCGCCATGTTGCCGATCGTTGCGCGGTCCGGCAGCGACAGCGACTTCGTGCCTTCGCCGAAGAACTCGACGAACTTGCCGACAACCTTTTCCTTACGCAGCAGTTCCGTCACGGTCAGGACCAGGTCGGTTGCCGTCAGGCCTTCGCGCAGCTTGCCCTTCAGTTCGACACCCACCACGTCCGGCGTCAGGAAGTACACCGGCTGGCCGAGCATGCCGGCTTCAGCTTCGATACCGCCCACGCCCCAGCCCACCACACCGATACCGTTGATCATGGTGGTGTGGCTGTCCGTGCCGACCAGCGAATCCGGGTAGTACACGGTGTCCGCGCCTTCGGCCTTCTTGTGCACGCCGCGTGCGAGGTATTCCAGGTTCACCTGGTGAACGATACCCACGCCCGGCGGCACGACCTTGAACGTGTCGAATGCCTGCATGCCCCACTTCATGAACTGGTAGCGCTCGTTGTTGCGCTGGAATTCCAGTTTCATGTTCAGATCAAGCGCGTTCTTTTCGCGGAAGTGATCGATCTGCACCGAGTGGTCGACCACCAGATCAACCGGGACCAGCGGTTCGATCGACTTCGGATCCTTGCCCATGTGTTTTGCGACACCGCGCATTGCAGCGATGTCAGCGAGCAGCGGCACGCCGGTAAAGTCCTGCAGCACGACGCGCGACACCACGAACGGGATTTCGTCGACGCGCGCAGCGGTCGGCTTCCAGTTCGCGAGTTGCTCGATGTGTTCTTCGGCGATCTTCTTGCCGTCGTAGTTACGCAGCACCGATTCCAGCACGATACGGATCGAAACCGGCAGGCGGTCGATCTTGATGTTCAGTGCCTTGCCGAGTTGCGGCAGGGAGTAGAACTTGCCTTTGCCGGAACCGCTGTCGAATTCCTTGAGCGTTTTGTGGAGGTTGTGGGCCATGGTGTTTTCCTTGGTTTGATCGCGGAACTACTGTACTTAACTAGATGACGTACAAATCGACGTATTCATTGACCGGCATGGCTTCGAGCCTTGCCTGATCGAGCGACACGTCGAGAATCGCCAGTTGTTGCCTGACCGGAAAGCGGCGCGCGAGATTGGTCTTGAACTTCTCGACCAGCAACGGAATCCCGTCTTCGCGACGACGCTTATGACCGATCGGGTATTCGACTACAACTTCGTCGAACGTCGACCCATCGTTGAATTCGACCGTCAGTGCATTGGCGATCGAACGCTTCTCCGGATCGTGGTAATCCTTCGTGAACTGCGCGTCTTCGACACACTCCATCCTGGCGCGCAGCACATCGATACGCGCGTCCTGCGCGATCGAATCTTCATAATCCGCGGCCGTCAGGCGGCCATGGATCAACGGCACGGCGATCATGTACTGAATGCAATGATCGCGGTCGGCCGGATTGTTCAGAGGGCCCTTCTTATCGATGATACGGATCGCGGCTTCGTGTGTGCGAATCGTGATCTTGTTGATGTCTTCCACTCGCTTGCCTGCCGCATTGAGTTGCGCATGCAGCGTCATGGCCGCTTCCACCGCCGTTTGCGCGTGGAATTCAGCCGGGAACGAGATCTTGAACAACACGTTTTCCATCACGTACGAGCCGTACGGGCGTTGGAACCTGAACGCATTGCCCTTGAACAGGACATCGTAAAAGCCCCATGTCTTCGCGGTCAGCACCGACGGATAGCCCATCTCGCCGGTCTTCGCGATCAGCGCGAGACGCACGGCGCGCGACGTCGCATCGCCCGCGGCCCACGATTTGCGTGAACCCGTGTTTGGCGCGTGGCGGTAAGTGCGTAACGCATGTCCATCGACAAACGCCTGCGATACCGCGTTGATCAACTCTTCCCGTGTCAAACCGATCAACTGGCCGACCACGGCGGTGGAAGCCAGCTTCACCAGCAATACATGATCGAGCCCGACCTTGTTGAACGAGTTTTCGAGCGCGATACAACCTTGAATTTCGTGCGCCTTGATCATGCCGATCAAAACGTCTTTCATCGTCAGCGGCTTTTTGCCCGCCGCGACGGCACTGCGCGACAGCCAGTCGGCCGTGGCCAGAATCCCGCCGAGGTTATCCGACGGATGGCCCCATTCGGCCGCCAGCCATGTGTCGTTGAAGTCCAGCCAGCGGATCATCGCGCCGATATTGAAGGCGGCCTGAACCGGATCCAGCTGGAACGACGTGCCCGGCACCTTCGCGCCGTTGGGGACGATCGTGCCTGGCACAATCGGTCCCATCAGCTTGGTGCAGGCAGGGTAGGTGAGCGCCTCGAGTCCGCAGCCGAGCGTATCGATCAGGCAGTTACGCGCGGTGTCCAGCGCGAGCGTGCTGTCGATCGGGAATTCCAGTACGTAATCGACGATATCGACCAGGACTGGGTCCGGGTCGGGTCGCACGTTGGAAATCGGAGCGGACATCGGGGAGCTTTCCTGATGTAACTGATTAGTTGCTGGTCTTGTCGATCGCGTTCGATTGCGTCGGAGCCGGTGCGCCTTGTTGCATGGCTACCGTCTTGCACTCGTCGGCCAGACGCGAGCTGTCCTTATCCGAGAACAGCATTGCCTTCGTCGGGATCACGACCAGGTCCATACCCGATGCTGCGTCGTGGAAGCGGTCTGCGCCCGTGGTGGTTGCTTCGCGCGGCAGATTGTAGTTTTTGTTCGCCCAGTGAACCGTGACGATCTGATCGCGCTTCATGTCGCCCTTCAGGTCGAATGCCAGACCTTCGTTGCACGACCACTTTTCCGAACCTTCCGGCACCGGATCGACCTTCGCTTCCTTGGCCGGATTCGGTTTGCGCTTGATCAGGCGCTTCGGTTGCGGCTTCTTCGGCACGGCCTTGGCAGCCGGCGTGGTGGTGGTTTGTGCAGCGGCGTCCGTCGCAACGGTCAGCATCGTCGTGGACAAAGCGCCGATTACGGCGGCGATCAACAGCTTATTCATGGAGGAGAACCTTTCTATCTAGTTTCAGTTGAACAGTACGCGGGCTACCGGTCCTGGCAACCGCGAGGGTTGAACTGCACGCGCTTCGAAAGCGCACAGCGACCGCTATTTTCTCCTATTTAGCGCCACGAACTTCAAATTCTCTGGACCGGTGTAATTCGCACTCGGACGGATGATCTTGTTGTCGATCCGCTGCTCGATGATGTGCGCGCTCCAGCCTGCCGTACGGGCGATCACGAACAGCGGCGTGAACATCGCGGTGGGCACGCCCATCATGTGATACGAAACCGCGCTGAACCAGTCGAGATTTGGAAACATCTTTTTCACATCTGCCATCACTGTTTCAAGTCGCTCGGCGATATTGAACAGTTTCAGGTTGCCCGCTTCCTTCGACAGCTTCTTCGCGACTTCCTTGATGACCTTGTTGCGCGGGTCGGAGATCGTGTACACCGGGTGACCGAAACCGATCACCACTTCCTTGTTCTCGACGCGCTTGCGGATATCGGCTTCGGCCTCATCCGGTGTCTGATAGCGCGACTGGATCTCGAACGCGACTTCGTTGGCGCCGCCGTGCTTCGGGCCGCGCAGCGCGCCGATTGCACCGGTGATCGCCGAGTAGATGTCCGAGCCCGTGCCCGCGATCACGCGGCCGGTGAAGGTCGACGCGTTGAATTCATGCTCGGCATACAGGTTCAGCGACACATGCATTGCGTCGACCCATGCCTTCGACGGTTCCACACCGTGCAGCAGATGCAGGAAGTGGCCGCCGATCGAGTCGTCGTCGGTTTCGACTTCGATGCGCTTGCCGTTGTGCGAGTAGTGGTACCAGTACAGCAGCATCGAGCCGAGCGAGGCCATCAGCTTGTCGGCGATGTCGCGTGCGCCCGGCAGGTTGTGATCGTCTTTCTCGGGCAGCACGGTGCCGAGCACCGACACGCCGGTGCGCATCACATCCATCGGATGAGCGGCGGCCGGAATCCATTCCAGCGCGGCTTTGACGTTCGCGGGCAAACCGCGCAGCGCCTTGAGTTTGGTCTTGTAGGCGGTGAGTTCAGCCTGCGTCGGCAGCTTTTCGTGGACCAGCAGATAAGCAATCTCTTCGAATTCGCATGCCCCGGCGATGTCGAGAATGTCGTAGCCGCGGTAGTGCAGGTCGTTGCCGGTCTTGCCGACCGTGCAAAGCGCGGTGTTGCCAGCCGTCACGCCGGACAGGGCGACGGATTTCTTCGGTTTGAAGCCGCTTTTAGATTCGTTCTCGCCTTGTGCACCGGCGGTTTGCGTCGTCTCGCTCATCTCCCGCAATCTCCTTTGTGCCTGCTCATTGTTTCCGGTTGAACCACGCTTTCGACGTCTGTTTCCTGCTGTGCGAGACGCTGCTCTGATTCGCCTGCACGACGCCACGCGAGCGCGCCTACCGTCGCTGCCATGCCGGCTGCTGCATCGGCCATCGTGCTCATCATGCGGCTTGCCCGTTAGCGCCCACTTTCGTGAAGAGCGGCGCGGCGTCTTGCGGGACGGCGCGACCCGTGGATTGCGCGCGACGCAGCACCGACCAGTAATAGCGATAGCTCGCCCGGTCGTGCAGCGTGTCGTGATAGCGCGTCGGCCCCCATTGCGCCGATTGCGCAGCCAGCAGAATTTCGGTAGCAGTGACGATTTCTTCGTCGCGCGGAGCAAATGCAGCGACGATCGCTTCGATCTGCGCCGGATGGATACTCCACATGCGCGTGTAGCCACACTCGTTGCGGGCACGGGCGGCGTCGTTTGCAACCACGCTCATGTCGCGCACTTCGGTGCTGACGTTATGCGACGGCACCTTGCCGTACGCATGGCACGCCGCCGAAATCTCGAGTTTCGCGCGCCGTACCAGCGGATGATCGAACTGACCGGGCGAGCGCATGGCGGTATCGGGAATCGCGCCGTCGTGCGCGGAAACGAAGTCCATCAGACCGAAGCTCAGCGCTTCCACACCAGGCAGTGCGGCCAGATCGAACACGCGTGTCAACGCGCCGTGCGTTTCGACCAGCAATTGCACCGGCACCGGCTGCGCGATGCCGAGTTCACGCCGCGTAGCCTCGATGAACGCGACCATTTCGGCGGCATCGGGAACGTTGCGGATCTTCGGCAGGGTGATGTAAGCAGGCGCGCGCTTTGCAGCGCGCAGAATGAGACGGACGTCGTCACGCCAGTGCGCGTGGTCGAAGTCGTGAATCCGTACGCCGACACGGCCGAAGCGGTCATGCTCGCTGCCCAGCAGCGACGCGACCAGCTCCGCGTGTTCTGCTTCCCGGCCCACCTGCGCGCCGTCTTCGCAATCGAGCGTGATGTCGAACACCGGGCCGAGTTGCTGCTGCAATGCCAGTGATTTCAGCATCAGCTTCTCGCTGCCGGCGTAGTGATCGCAGGCAGGCAGCACAGCGGGCGGCACTTCGCCGTCAAACAGCACTTCGGCGGGGGTGAGGGCGCGCATCTTCGGCGTCAGGATTCTGGGTGGTCGGGTGGGTAAATCGGATTCGGACGCGCTCTGCTCGGCGATCAGCCAGCCATGACGCAAAGCGCGTTCGAATCAGAGGCGAATACTGGCACGACAAATTGCGAAGTGAACCGCAATTTCGTAGGACGTACCTGCATTCGCACGTAAAAAACCGGAACCCGCCGCTGTAATGCTTCGGAGTTCCGGTTCGTCTGCATCAGGCGCTTAGCCGAGCAGATGTTGAACGCCTTCGCGCTCTTCGAGCAGCTCGTTCAGCGTGCCGTCCATCTTTTCGCGCGAGAACGCGTCGATTGCCAGACCTTCAACGCGCTTGTACTCGCCGTTTTCGCAGGTAACCGGCACACCGTAGATGATGTCTTCCGGAATGCCGTACGAACCGTCCGACGGGATACCCATGGTGACCCACTTGCCGTTCGTGCCGAGCACCCAGTCACGCACGTGGTCGATTGCAGCGTTGGCTGCCGACGCTGCCGACGACAGGCCGCGCGCTTCGATAATCGCTGCGCCGCGCTTGCCGACGGTCGGGATGAACGTGTTGCGGTTCCATTCTTCGTCGTTGATCAGCTTGGTCAGGTCTTGACCTTCAGCCGTTGCAACGCGGAAGTCCGGGTACATGGTCGGCGAGTGGTTGCCCCACACAGCCAGCTTCTCGATCGAAGCGACCGGCTTGCCCGACTTGGCAGCCAGTTGCGACAGTGCACGGTTGTGGTCCAGACGCAGCATGGCGGTGAAGTTCTTCTTCGGCAGATCCGGCGCCGACTTCATGGCGATGTAAGCGTTGGTGTTGGCCGGGTTGCCGACCACCAGCACCTTCACGTCGCGGCTCGCGACTTCGTTCAGCGCCTTGCCCTGAACCGTGAAGATTTCGGCGTTTGCCGACAGCAGGTCTTTACGCTCCATGCCTTTCGAACGCGGACGTGCGCCGACCAGCAGGGCCACGTCTGCATCCTTGAATGCAACCTTCGGGTCGTCAGTGATCACGACGCCCGACAGCAGCGGGAATGCGCAATCATCCAGTTCCATCACGACGCCTTTGACGGCGCCTTGCGCTTGCGGCAGGTCGAGCAGTTGCAGGATAACCGGCTGGTCCTTACCGAGCAGATCGCCATTGGCGATGCGGAACAGTAGGGAGTAAGCGATTTGACCTGCGGCGCCGGTGACGGCAACGCGCTTTGCGGGCTTAGCCATTGAGAAATCTCCAGGACGATGCGTTAGACGCTAGGGAAAACGCCATTCTATATGCGCGTTCAGCGAAGCGTTGTGAAACACGGCGGAATTCACTGTTCGCGTACGGCCTCGGAATGTGCCGAGGCTGTGCGGCGCGCTGCGGCAAGACCGCCATGCCGGAAACCTGTACTACTAGCGGGGAGCGGGGCATGTTGGCGCCGGGTAGCCGCTGCACGATGCGGGCTCCTGCAAACAGCGCGTTTCGGCAAGCGTCTGACCAACGAATGGCGGCGAATCGAAACCTGGACTGCGTGGGAACAGCATGGCGCAGAGTGGCTGCCGGTGCGCTGCGGCGCTGTATTGCATCGTGCAAAACAGCCGCCGAAAAACCCGCAAACCCTTGCTCGACAAGGAGTGTAGGAGCCGTCAGACACAAAGTCAACATTATCTTATGTCTTATATAAGACATATCTGTTGCGGGGAAAACCCTAGACGCGGCCCGGCCCTTTATGATGAAATGCGCGGATGACTTCGAACCAGGCGAACACCGCGAATCCGAACGGCCATGGGGCCACGGGCGAGGGTGTATCCGCTGCCACGCCCGCTACGTCGCCCACTTTCAGCCCCTTGTATCAGCAGATCAAGGGCTTGATTACGCAGAGCCTCGAAACCGGCGAATGGAAACCTGGCGAGATCATTCCTAGTGAAGTCGAATTGGCGGCCAGATTCAAGGTCAGTCAGGGAACCGTGCGCAAAGCGATCGACGAGCTTGCCGCCGACAACCTGCTGGTGCGCCGCCAGGGCAAGGGTACGTTTGTTGCAACGCACAATGAAGACCGTGCCCAGTTTCGCTTCCTCAGATTACTGGCCGATGACGGCGCGGAACACCCGCACGTCAGCCGCCTGCTTGAATGTCGGCGTTTGCGCGCTTCGGCGGACATCGCCCGGCAACTCGATCTGAAACCCGCCGATCCGGTGGTGTTGATCAAGCGCTTGCTGCAGTTCGACGGTGAAGTCACCGTACTCGACGAAATCTGGTTGCCCGGCGCGGTGTTTCGCGGGCTCACGCTCGAGCGGCTGTCGGAGTATAAAGGTCCCCTCTACGCAATGTTCGAGACGGAATTCGGCACACGCATGATCCGCGCAACGGAGAAGATCCGGGCGGTCGCGGCTGATCCGGCGGTCGCCGATCTGCTGCATGTGCCGGCGGGTTTTCCGCTGCTTTCGGTCGAACGCGTCTCCTATACATATGGAGACCGGCCGGTTGAGGTGCGCCGTGGTTGGTATGTCACAACCGGGTATTACTATCAGAACGATCTGAGTTGAATCGGGACGAAAAAGGGCGTTGCGTCCCACACGCACGCCTGTTTGAAGGTGCCTTTATCGCGCACGCTGTAACGGACCGGGAGTGGTTTTCGCTGCAGCGCGATATAAAAAGGCGCTAAAATTGCGGATTAGTGTGACTACATAGTAGGGGTCTAGCATGGCTGAAGCCGTAAAAAAACCGAGGCCGGAATTCCGGAACATCGGTATCGGGCAGATTTTGACGGCATACCGTCTACCGCTAGCGGGGCGAGTGTCGATCTTGCACCGCTTGAGCGGTGGTCTGCTTTTTGTTTTTCTTCCGTTCCTGCTGTACCTCTTTGATCAGAGCCTGACTTCCGAACTCAGTTTCGAAGTCTTCAAGGGCTTCCTCTCCAACATCATCGTCAAGCTCATCACGCTCGTTCTCGCGTGGGCCTTCCTGTTCCACTTCTGCGCCGGTGTTCGTCACCTGTTCATGGATACGAGCCACGGCCTCACGACCAAAGAGAAGGGCAAGCAAACCTCCATCGTGGTGCTGGTCGTTTCGTCGCTTCTGACGATTGCTTTCGCGCTCAAACTCTTCGGAGCATTCTAAAAAAATGGCAGCTAATAACCGAATCGGTCCGAAGCGTCTCGTCGTCGGCGCACATTACGGCCTGCGCGACTGGCTCGCCCAGCGCATTACCGCCTGCATCATGGCCGTGTACACGGTGATCCTGCTCGCATGGTTCTTCGGCGCGCGCGATTTCTCGTATGACGGCTGGGCCTCGATCTTTGCAACGCAATGGATGAAGCTCGCCACGTTTGTCACGCTGCTGTCGCTGTTCTATCACGCGTGGGTTGGTATCCGCGACATCTGGATGGACTATGTGAAGCCCGTTGGCACGCGCCTGTTTCTTCAAGCGCTGACGATCGTCTGGCTGCTCGCATGTGCGGGCTACGCTGCGCAGATTCTCTGGAGAGTGTAAAAGAATGGCTGCAATCAAGAATTCTCTGCCGCGTCGCAAGTTTGACGTGGTTATCGTCGGCGCAGGCGGCTCGGGGATGCGCGCTTCGCTGCAACTCGCGCGCGCCGGTCTGTCGGTTTGCGTGCTGTCCAAGGTGTTCCCGACACGTTCGCACACGGTCGCTGCCCAAGGCGGCATCGGCGCCTCGCTCGGCAACATGAGCGAAGACAATTGGCACTACCACTTCTACGACACGATCAAGGGTTCCGACTGGCTCGGCGACCAGGACGCGATCGAGTTCATGTGCCGTGAAGCACCGAACGCCGTGTACGAGCTCGAACACTTCGGCATGCCGTTCGACCGCAACGCTGACGGCACGATTTATCAACGCCCGTTCGGCGGTCACACCGCCAACTACGGCGAAAAGCCGGTGCAACGCGCTTGCGCGGCCGCTGACCGTACCGGTCATGCACTGCTGCATACGCTGTACCAGCAAAACGTGGCTGCCAAGACGCAGTTCTTCGTCGAATGGATGGCGCTGGATCTGATCCGCGACGCCGACGGCGACGTGC
Organism: Paraburkholderia sediminicola; assembly: GCF_902859805.1. Lineage (GTDB taxonomy): Bacteria > Pseudomonadota > Gammaproteobacteria > Burkholderiales > Burkholderiaceae > Paraburkholderia > Paraburkholderia sediminicola. Next base: position 1,671,920 of record NZ_CADIKC010000001.1, read on the forward strand.
TCGGCGTGACCGCGCTGGAAATGGAAACCGGCGACGTTTATATCCTCGAAGGCAAGACCACGCTGTTCGCTACGGGCGGCGCGGGCCGGATCTTCGCAGCATCTACGAACGCGTTCATCAACACCGGTGACGGCCTGGGCATGGCTGCGCGTTCGGGTATCGCACTGCAAGACATGGAATTCTGGCAATTCCACCCCACCGGCGTGGCCGGCGCGGGCGTGCTGATTACCGAAGGCGTGCGCGGTGAAGGCGGCATTCTGCGTAACTCGAACGGCGAGCGTTTCATGGAACGCTACGCGCCGACGCTGAAGGATCTGGCGCCGCGCGACTTCGTTTCGCGTTCGATGGACCAGGAAATCAAGGAAGGCCGTGGCGTGGGTCCGAACAAGGATCACGTGCTGCTCGACCTGTCGCACATCGGCGCTGAGACGATCATGAAGCGTCTGCCGTCGATCCGCGAAATCGCGATGAAGTTCGCGAACGTCGACTGTATTAAAGAGCCGATTCCGGTTGTGCCGACCATCCACTATCAGATGGGTGGCATCCCGACGAACATCAACGGCCAGGTCGTTGGCACGTCGCGTGATCACAAGGAAGTCGTCAACGGTTTCTACGCAGTAGGCGAATGCTCGTGCGTGTCGGTGCACGGTGCAAACCGTCTCGGCACGAACTCGCTGCTCGACCTGGTGGTGTTCGGCCGCGCGGCCGGCAACCACATCGTCAAGCACGTGAAGGACATCAAGGAACACAAGCCGCTGCCGGCCGACGCAGGCGACTTCTCGCTGGCGCGTCTGAACAAGCTGGACAAGTCCACGTCGGGCGAATACTCGCAAACCGTCGCGGCCGACATCCGTTCCACGATGCAGGCGCACGCCGGCGTGTTCCGTACATCGAAGCTGCTGGCCGAAGGTGTCGAGCGGATTCGCGAAGTGGCTGACCGTGTCGACAACATCTATCTGAAAGACAAGTCGAAGGTGTTCAACACGGCGCGTATCGAAGCGCTGGAAGTGGAGAACCTGATCGAAGTGGCCCGTGCCACGATGGTTTCCGCCGATGCCCGCAAGGAAAGCCGCGGTGCGCACGCGCAAAACGACTTCGAACATCGCGACGACGAAAACTGGCTGCGCCATACGCTGTGGTTCAGCGAAGGCGATCGCCTCGACTACAAGCCGGTTCAGATGCAACCGCTGACCGTCGAATCGGTGCCGCCGAAAGCGCGTACCTTCTAAGGCACAAGTCAAAGGAATTCAGAAATGGCCAAGCGTACATTTGAAATTTACCGCTACGATCCGGACAAGGACGCAGCGCCGCGCATGCAAACGTACGAGATCGAAATCGACTCGCACGAACGCATGCTGCTCGACGCGCTGCTCAAGCTGAAAGCGATGGACGAAACCTTGTCGTTCCGCCGTTCGTGCCGCGAAGGCGTGTGCGGTTCGGACGCGATGAACATCAACGGCAAGAATGGTCTGGCCTGCTTGCAGAACATGAATGACCTGCCGCAGAAGATCGTGCTGCGTCCGCTGCCGGGCTTGCCCGTCGTGCGCGACCTGATCTGCGATTTCACGCAGTTCTTCAACCAGTATCATTCGATCAAGCCGTACCTGATCAACGATACGCCGCCGCCGGAAAAGGAACGTCTGCAGTCGCCGGAAGAGCGCGACGAGCTTGACGGTCTGTACGAATGTATTCTGTGCGCTAGCTGCTCCACGTCGTGCCCGAGCTTCTGGTGGAATCCGGACAAGTTCGTCGGCCCGGCTGGCCTGTTGCAAGCCTATCGTTTCATCGCGGATAGCCGCGACGAAGCGACGGGTGAGCGCCTCGACAACCTGGAAGATCCGTACCGTTTGTTCCGTTGCCATACCATCATGAATTGCGTCGACGTCTGCCCGAAGGGTTTGAACCCGACCAAGGCGATTGGCAAGATCAAGGAATTGATGGTTCGCCGCGCAGTCTAGGATGAACGAAACATCGCATCAGTCCGACCCTCTCCGCCGCGCGCGCCTTCGCTGGCGTGCGCGGCGGGGCCTGCTGGAAAACGATCTGATCTTTGAACGTTTTTTCAGCCGATATGAGCATGACCTCAGCGATGCCGATGTAGGCGCTCTTACGCGCCTGCTCGAGCTGAGCGATAACGACCTGATGGACTTGCTGCTCGTTCGCAAGGAACCGGAAGGCGAACTTGCCGACCCGGATGTGATCCGGGTGCTGGAGCTGTTGCGGAATGCTTGAGCACCGCTAACGTCTTGAGCGCCGCTTGTCCGTTGTTCCCAGGCGTGCAAATTATCGAAACCCTGTTTCCATACTTCGATTGAGGATGTGCTATGACCCCGTCAGATGTTAAAGCCACGCTATCGTTCAGCGACAATTCGCCGAGCGTTGAAATGCCGATTTACAAGGGCACTCTCGGCCCGGACGTGATCGACATCCGCAAACTGTACGGCCAGACCGGCAAGTTCACGTACGACCCGGGCTTTATGTCGACGGCGGCGTGCAATTCGGCGATCACCTACATCGACGGCGACAAGGGCGAGCTGCTGTATCGCGGCTACCCGATCGACAACCTCGCGCAAAATGCCGACTTCCTCGAAACCTGCTATCTGCTGCTGAAGGGCGAACTGCCGAACGCGCAGCAGAAAGACGAGTTCGTGAACACCGTCACGAAGCACACGATGGTGCATGAGCAAATGCACTTCTTCTTCCGTGGCTTCCGTCGCGACGCGCACCCGATGGCGATTCTGGTCGCTGCAGTCGGCGCGCTGTCGGCGTTCTATCACGACTCGCTCGACATCAACAATCCGCGTCACCGTGAAGTGTCGGCCATTCGCATGATCGCGAAGCTGCCTACGCTCGTCGCGATGGCGTACAAGTACAGCATCGGTCAGCCGTTTGCGTACCCGAAGAACGACCTGTCGTACAGCGCGAACTTCATGCATATGATGTTCTCGAACCCGTGCGAAGAGTACAAGGTCAACGACGTGCTGGTGCGCGCACTGGACCGTATCCTGATCCTGCACGCTGACCACGAACAGAATGCGTCGACCTCGACGGTTCGTCTGGCGGGTTCGTCGGGCGCTAACCCGTTCGCATGTATCGCAGCGGGTATCGCTTGTCTGTGGGGCCCGGCGCACGGCGGTGCGAACGAAGCCGCACTGAATATGCTGGAAGAAATTGGCTCGGTCGACAACATTCCTGAGTTCATCAAGCAGGTGAAGGACAAGAACTCGGGCGTGAAGCTGATGGGCTTCGGTCACCGCGTCTACAAGAACTACGATCCGCGTGCCAAGCTGATGCGCGAAACCTGCCACGAAGTGCTGGAAGAGCTGGGCCTGCACGACGACCCGCTGTTCAAGCTGGCCATGGCGCTGGAAAAGATCGCGCTGGAAGACGAATACTTCGTGTCGCGCAAGCTGTACCCGAACGTCGACTTCTACTCGGGTATCGTTCAGCGCGCGCTCGGCATCCCGACGTCGATGTTCACGTGTATCTTCGCGATGGCGCGTACGGTCGGCTGGATTGCACAGTGGAACGAAATGATCGCCGATCCGGAACAGAAGATTGGCCGTCCGCGTCAGCTGTTCATCGGCGATACGCAACGTGAAGCGAAGCCGATTGCGCAACGCTAAGCGGTAGTCTTGCCGCGCGTTTCATCGCCCAAAGGGCCGTGAAATGCGTGAGACCGGATGAATGAAAAACGCCCCAACGGGTTGACCGTTGGGGCGTTTTCTTTTGACTGCGTGCAACTGCGTGTCGCAAATGGGGTTCGATTTCAATCGCTGAGGCCGAGTGCGCGCGTGGCTGCGCCTCCTGGTGCATGAAACGCCAGATCGCGGAAGCACCTGAGCGTGGCTGACGTTGCATCGCGCACGCCGTGCAATCCCTTGCCGGGTAACACCCATACAGGTATCGTCACTACCACCCAACTCCCTGTTTTTTATCGGTTTTTTGCATGATTCATGGGCCCTAAGCGGGGTTCTGCGTGGCATAATCGACCGACACAGTCAGCCCGCAGTCATTACTACCCCGCATACCATGGCACAGACTCTCTACGACAAATTGTGGAACACACACGTGGTCCACACGGAAGAAGACGGTACGACGATTCTCTATATCGACCGTCACCTGCTGCACGAAGTCACCAGCCCTCAGGCGTTCGAAGGCCTGAAGCTGGCTGAGCGTCCGGTGTGGCGTATCAGCGCGAATCTGGCAGTGTCGGACCACAACGTCCCCACCACGGATCGCAGCCACGGCATCGCCGATCCGGTCTCCAAGCTGCAAGTCGACACGCTCGACACGAACTGCGACGCCTATGGCATCACGCAGTTCAAGATGAACGATCTCCGTCAGGGCATCGTGCACATCATCGGGCCGGAGCAAGGCGCTACGCTGCCGGGCATGACCATTGTCTGCGGCGACTCGCACACGTCCACGCACGGCGCGTTCGGCGCGCTGGCGCACGGCATCGGCACCTCGGAAGTCGAACACGTGCTGGCCACGCAAACGCTCTTGCAGAAGAAGAGCAAGAACATGCTGGTGAAGGTCGAAGGTCCGTTGCCGCGCGGTTGTACCGCGAAAGACATCGTGCTCGCGATCATCGGCAAGATCGGCACGGCAGGCGGCACGGGCTATGCGATCGAATTCGGCGGTTCGACGATTCGCGCGCTGTCCATGGAAGGCCGTATGACGGTCTGCAACATGGCGATCGAAGCAGGCGCGCGCGCCGGCATGGTCGCTGTGGACGACACCACCATCGAATATCTGAAGGGCCGTCCGTTCTCGCCGGCAGGCGTCGAATGGGATCACGCGGTCGAGTACTGGAAGCAGTTCAAGTCGGACGAAGGCGCGCAGTTCGATCGAGTGGTCGAACTGAACGCTGCCGAAATCGTGCCGCAAGTCACGTGGGGCACGTCGCCGGAAATGGTCACCGCCGTGGACGGCCGCGTGCCGGATCCGGAGCGCGAAAAGGATCCGGTCAAGCGCGATGCAATGGAGCGCGCGCTGAAGTACATGGCGCTCGAACCGAATGCGCCGATCGAATCCATCAAGCCGGATAAAATCTTCATCGGGTCGTGCACCAACGCGCGCATTGAAGACATTCGCGCTGCCGCATACGTCGTGAAGAAGCTCGGCCGCCGCGTCGCGCCGAACATCCGTCTGGCCATGGTCGTGCCGGGTTCGGGTCTGGTAAAGGCGCAGGCGGAACGCGAAGGCCTCGACAAGGTCTTTACGGATGCCGGTTTCGAATGGCGTGAGCCCGGTTGCTCGATGTGTCTCGCCATGAACGCCGACCGGTTGGATCCGGGCGAGCGTTGCGCGTCCACGTCGAATCGTAATTTCGAAGGTCGTCAGGGCGCCGGTGGCCGTACCCACCTCGTGAGCCCCGCGATGGCTGCCGCAGCGGCTATCGAAGGGCATTTCGTCGATATTCGCAAGCTTGGATAAACACGCATGATGAAGAACATGAATCGCACCACTCTTTTGCGGCGTTTCGCACTTGGTACGTTGGCTGGGCTATTGCTCGGTCTGGCCGGCTGCAACACGGTGCACGGATTTGGCGAGGACATGTCGCACCTCGGCAATTCGATCAGCAATCACGCTGACAAATAAGCGGTTTTTGATTTTTGCCGGCGATGCGCCGGGCGGCTTTCCGGCCGTCACGCGCATCGCCCGGTCTTGAAACAGGCGCAAGCGTCATGGATAAATTCATCGTACACACCGGCGTCGTGGCGCCGCTCGATCGCGAGAACGTCGACACGGACGCGATCATTCCGAAGCAGTTCCTGAAGTCGATCAAGCGCACGGGCTTCGGCCCGAACGCGTTCGACGAATGGCGCTACCTGGACCACGGCGAGCCGGGTCAGGATAATTCGAAGCGTCCGCTGAATCCCGATTTCGTGCTGAATCAGCCGCGCTATCAGGGCGCTTCGGTGCTATTGGCGCGCAAGAACTTCGGTTGCGGCAGCTCGCGTGAGCACGCGCCGTGGGCGCTGCAGCAATATGGTTTCCGCGCGATCATTGCGTCGAGCTTCGCTGATATCTTCTACAACAACTGCTTCAAGAACGGCCTTCTGCCGATCGTGCTGACCGAACAGCAAGTCGACCACCTGTTCAACGAAACGTACGCATTCAATGGCTTCCAGTTGACCATCGACCTGGACGCGCAAGTCGTACGCACAACGGATGGCGCAGCCGCGTATCCGTTCGAAGTCGCGGGCTTCCGCAAGTACTGTCTGCTGAATGGCTTCGACGATATCGGCCTCACGCTGCGTCACGCTGACAAGATTCGCCAGTTCGAAGCCGAGCGGATCGCGAAGCAGCCGTGGCTGAATCACCGCATCGTCGGGTAAGGCCTGATAGGCCCGAGAGCCCGGTGGCTCGCTGATTCACGCTTAGAAAAGTCTCGAAGAAAATCATCAAGGAAACTCGCATGAAGATCGCAGTCTTGCCGGGCGACGGCATCGGTCCCGAAATCGTCAAGGAAGCCGTCAAGGTACTGAACGTACTCGGCGAAAAGTTCGAACTCGAAGAAGCGCCGGTTGGCGGCGCGGGTTACGAAGCGAAGGGCCATCCGCTGCCCGATTCGACGCTGGCGCTGGCGAAAGAAGCCGATGCGATCCTGTTCGGCGCCGTTGGCGACTGGAAATACGACTCACTCGAACGCGCGCTGCGCCCGGAGCAGGCGATTCTCGGTCTGCGCAAGCATCTGCAACTGTTCGCGAACTTCCGTCCGGCGATCTGCTATCCGCAACTCACGGGCGCTTCGTCGTTGAAGGAAGAGATCGTTTCGGGTCTCGACATTCTGATCGTGCGCGAACTGAACGGCGACATTTACTTCGGCGCGCCGCGCGGCGTGCGTTCATCGCCGGATGGACTGTTCGAAGGCGCAAAGGAAGGCTTTGACACGATGCGTTATTCGGAACCCGAAGTGCGCCGTATTGCGCACGTCGCGTTTCAGGCAGCGCAAAAACGTCAGAAGAAACTGACGAGCGTGGACAAGGCCAACGTGCTCGAAACCTCGCAGTTCTGGCGCGACGTGATGATCGACGTGTCGAAGGAATACGCGGACGTCGAGTTGTCGCATATGTACGTCGATAACGCGGCGATGCAGTTGGTGAAGGCGCCTAAGGCGTTCGACGTGGTTGTGACCGGCAACATGTTCGGCGACATTCTGTCGGATGAAGCCGCGATGCTGACGGGCTCGATCGGTATGCTGCCGTCTGCCTCGCTCGACAAGAACAACAAGGGCTTGTACGAGCCGTCGCACGGTTCCGCGCCGGATATCGCCGGTAAGGGCGTGGCGAATCCGCTGGCCACGATTCTGTCGGCCGCAATGATGCTGCGTTATTCGCTGAACAAGGCGGAGCAGGCGGATCGTATCGAAGGCGCGGTGAAGAAGGTGCTGGAACAGGGCCTTCGCACGGGCGATATCCTGACGCCGGGTTGCAAGCAGGTCGGCACCGTGGCGATGGGCGACGCAGTGGTTGCTGCGCTGTAAAGCTCGTTGAAACAGCAAGTGGTAACGGTGACAGTTAGGTCGTCAAACGGCCTTTAAAGCGCGAATTGGCCTCGAAACAGGCTGATTCGCGCGTAATACGGGCGATAGCGGCGTTCGACGACGTCGTCAGATTCCGGTTTTCGTGTATATTGTAGCGATGGCGCACACAGCTCAAATCTCCTCGATTTCCAAACTGCACGGCAAAACAGCCCGTGTGGTCGAGTTCGCCATTACCACCACCAAAACGATTACCCCGAAAACGATCACGAAACGCTGATCGTCCGTCGTGCCCGCTCATCTTCCCCGCGCGGTCACTGCGGGCAAAGATGCGGGGAAGTTTCCATTCGAAGGGTATGAAGTCATGAACGTAGGTCTCGTAGGTTGGCGCGGTATGGTCGGCAGCGTCCTGATGCAACGTATGCAGCAGGAAGGCGATTTCGACTTGATCGAACCGGTGTTTTTCAGCACCAGCAACGCGGGCGGCAACGCGCCGTCGTTCGCCAAAAACGAGACCAAGCTCAAAGATGCGACAAGCATCGACGACCTGAAGAAGTGCGAAGCGATCATCTCCTGCCAGGGCGGCGATTACACGAATGAGGTGTTCCCGAAGCTGCGCGCAGCGGGCTGGAACGGCTACTGGATCGACGCGGCTTCGTCGCTGCGCATGAAGGATGATGCGGTCATCATTCTCGATCCGGTCAACCTCGACGTGATCAAGAACGCGCTGGTCAAGGGCCAGAAGAATTTCATCGGCGGCAATTGCACAGTCAGCCTGATGCTGATGGCGCTGGGCGGCCTGTTCCGCGAAAACCTCGTCGACTGGATGACGGCCATGACGTATCAGGCCGCTTCGGGCGCGGGCGCGCAAAACATGCGCGAACTGCTGCAGCAAATGGGCACGCTGTACGGCGCGGCCAAGGAAGACCTGGCGGATCCGTCGTCGGCGATTCTCGACATCGACCGCCGTGTGCTGAGCGCAATGAACAGCGATCGCATGCCGACCGACAACTTCGGTGTGCCGCTCGCGGGCTCGCTGATTCCGTGGATCGACAAGGATCTCGGCAACGGCATGTCGAAGGAAGAGTGGAAGGGCGGCGCGGAAACCAACAAGATCCTGGGCAAGCCGGCAATGGGCACGCCGGGTTCGATCCCGGTAGATGGCCTCTGCGTGCGGATTGGCGCAATGCGCTGCCACTCGCAAGCGCTGACCATCAAGCTGAACAAGGACGTGCCGCTGGACGAAGTGAACAGCATCCTCGCGTCGGGCAACGACTGGGTCAAGGTTGTGCCGAACGAGCGCGAAGCTTCGATGCGCGATCTGTGCCCGGCCGTGGTGACGGGTACGCTGACGGTGCCGGTCGGCCGTGTGCGCAAACTGGCGATGGGCGGCGAATATCTGTCGGCCTTCACGGTCGGCGATCAGCTGCTGTGGGGCGCGGCAGAACCGCTGCGTCGCATGCTTCGCATTGTGCTCGACAAGTAAAGTAAACTACGCGCTCACGACGCGAAGAAAACTCAAAAAGCGTCGCGCTTGCGCGGCGCTTTTTTCATTGTGTGCTCCGATTATCTTGTCTCTTTTCAACCGCAAAAAAGGGCTGCGCGCTGACGCGCCTGGAGTCCCGATGAACCTTCGACTCTCTTCCCTTCGGGCTATGTCTATGCATCAAGGTATGGGCCGGCTGACGGCCGTGGCCGCTTTGGCGTTCGCGCTGGCGGGCGCCGGCGTGGGTAGCGCGGTGGCAGCGCCGGGCGACGCCGCGAGCGCGCCCGAGGGCGCTTCCGCTTCTTACGCCGCCGGGAGCCAATATACGGTGCGGCCCGGGCAGTCGCTGAACGACGTGGCGATTGCCGTCACGCAATCGCACGACAAAGGGACGCTCGCACGCGCTTCGCGCGCGCTGTTCGAGGCGAATCCGAATGCCTTCATGAGTCATGATCCGAGCCGGATGCGCGTCGGCGCGCTGTTGACGGTCCCGGCACTGGATGCGACCGGCGCTCCGGCGGCTTCTGCGCCGGTTGCGGGGTCTGCGTCTGCTGCGCCATCGGCTGCTACGGCTGCGCCGGCTTCCGCGCCCAATGCGGCGGCGGCTGGTGCTGCTGTCGGCGCCGCGAGCGCCGTGGCGCAGGTCAACGCCGCTGCAGCGAGCGCGGCAAGCGCTGCGGCTCAGGCTGCCATGCCTGCGGTTTCAGGGACGGCCAGCTCGACGGCTGAAGCAAGTCCGGCGACGCCGGGTAGCTCGGTAGCGGCCGGTGCGGCCCCCGTAGCAGGGTCGCAGGCCGTGCCGGCCAGCGGCGCACACGTCTGGTCGGGCGCGATCCAGCCCTCGGCCAGCGAAACTGCCGAAGGGACGTCGGCGGCTGCTTCAGCAGCAGCGACGGCCACCGCACAACCGGCATCGCAACCGCGTGCGCAAGTCTCCAGCTTGCAGCAGCTGCTTGCGCTGAAAAACCGCGTGCTGATGGAACTGCAGAAACATGGCATCGGTGGTACGCCGGCTGCGCCGGTCTCGCCTGCTGCAAACGGTGCGCAACCGGCCGCCGGCGTTTCGTCCGCGGCGGCCGTTTCCGGTCATGGCAGCGCGCCGATTTCCACGTCGACTGACACCGGTATCTCGCAGACGAATTTGAGCATCGCGGCGGCGATTGGCGCGGCGTTGGTCGTGTTGCTGGCTGCGCTGCGCCTGAGTCGACGTAAGCGCACCGCTGTTGCCACGACAGGCGGCTCGCTAGCGGAGGACGCAGCGGCGGCTTCAGCGCGAGCGGCTGCGTCGCAGGATGATTCGACGCGCGAAGAAGCGTCGGACGTAAGCGGCGAAGCGGCAGCAGGGCATACGGCGGCGTTCGCGCCGACTGACCACGAGAGCGCTGGGGATGAAGCGTCAGCGCGAGAAGTGGCGGAACGCGTGGCGGCAGAGCGCGAAGCGGAAATTCGCGCGGCGGCGGCGCGGGAAGCGGCGGTGCATGGGGCAGCAGAGCGAGAAACTGCAGAGCGCCAGGCGGCGGAACGTGCAGAAGCGGAACGTGCTGCGGAGGAAAAGGCAGAAGCCGAACGCGCAGCTGCGTCACAGGCTGCTGCTGAGCGCGCCGAAGCCGAACGCGCGCAGGCCGACCAAGCCGCGGCTGAGCGTGCGGCAGAAGATCACGACGCGGCACAACGCATCGCGGCAGAACATGAAGCCGCTGCCAACCAGCGTCATACAGGCTTGCCCGCACAAGACCACGACGCGTTCCAACACGCATCGCAGGAAATTCACCCGACGCCCGCGCCGTTCGAAGCTACGCAGCTGGCCCAGGACACCGAATCGATCGGCCAAAGCGGTTCTACAACCGAACCTCTTCCCTCGGCCCATCACGAAAACCTTGACGGGGCGACCACGGCTGCAAGCCTCGCAGCCGCCGCGGAGCTCGGTGCAGAAGCATTGCCGCTGACACCGCTTGAACCGGTCGACGAGAGCTTCCAGCAAGAGGTGCCTCCGCACCGCCTGCAATGGGACGACGAACCGGCATCGAGCGTGCCGGCCACACCGTTGGCAGGGCCGACGAATGAGCCGCTTGCAGAGTCGTGGAGTCATCAGGACACCCCGCCGCCGGTCATCGATTTCACGCGGCAGCAGGCCGAACCGCATACGACTTCGCCGTTCGGTCAGCCGCACGGCGAGACGTCGGCGCTCGATACTTCGGTGCCGGCAGTACCCCACGCCCAACAGGACGCGGCCCACGTCGAACCGACGCATCAACCGTTTAACGAGCTGCAACCGCCGTCATATCAGCACGCCCAACCCGCGACGCCCGATGGCGCACCGAATTTCGAACCGGTAGCACCGGTCGCGCCAGTTCAGCCCGCGCTATCCGTGCCGACCGAGTTCCCGCGCGATGCCCTCGATGCATTCAGCAGTCTGAACATGCCATTGCCGCCTCGCGTCGAATCGACCGACGACGCAGCGGTGAGCGTACCCGGATCGCTGGCGACACCGCCGGTTGCATCCCCGGAAACCACGGCACAACAAAGCGTAGCGCCGCACGATCCGGACGACTTCCCGCATGTCGCCGACGAAATCGCCGCCGGCACCGCAGGCCATGCAGCCGTCGCGGGCCTGGGCGCGGCCGGCTTCGGCGCGCTGAAGCTCGATTTCGACCTGGAGTTGCCGCCGAGCCCAGCTCAGCCGTTGCCGGTCTTCACGCGGGCGGATCTAAGCCGCATCGCCCGCAACAAGCTCGATCTGGCCGCCGAATATATCGACCTCGGCGATCTGTCCGGCGCGCGCACGCTCATCAACGAAGTGATCGAAGCGAACGATCCGGCCACGCGCACCGAGGCTCGCGCGCTGCTCTCGACGCTCGCGCCTTTGTCGTGAAGCGTATTGCGTTAGGCGTTCAGTACGACGGCTCGGCATTCTGCGGCTGGCAGTCGCAGCCGCACGGCAAGACTGTGCAGGACGAGCTCGAACGGGCGTTGCGCGAGTTCGCGCAAACGCCTGTGCAAACCGTTGTGGCTGGGCGCACGGATACCGGCGTGCACGGCCTCGGCCAGGTCGTGCATTTCGACACCGAACTCGATCGCACGGACTTTTCGTGGATTCGCGGCACCAACGCCTTCCTGCCGAAGACGATCGCCGTGCAATGGGCCAAGCCGATGCCCGACGAATTCCACGCACGTTTTTCGGCATTCGAACGGACCTATTACTACGTCCTGTACGTTCATCCATTCCGTTCGCCAATGCAGGACACGCGGGCCGGCTGGGTCTACACGCCGCTCGACGTCGACGCCATGCGGACGGCAACGGCCCATCTGATCGGCGAGCACGATTTTTCGGCGTTCCGTTCGTCGCAATGCCAGGCGAAAACGCCGGTCAAACATCTGTATCAGATCGACATTCGGCAACAGGGCGACTTCGTTCATTTCCGTTTTCGGGCGAACGCATTCCTGCATCACATGGTGCGTAACCTGATGGGCTGCCTCGTCGATATCGGCCGGGGACGCCATCCGGCCGAATGGATGGTCGAGGTGCTCGCCAGCCGCGATCGCGATTGTGCCGCGCCGACCTTCATGCCTGACGGCCTGTACCTGGCGCAGGTGGGCTATCCTGAGCATTTCGCCGTGCCCGCACCGCAGACCGGCAGCGTGCCGTGGAGTACGGTATGGACCGAGCAAGCACAAACATGAAATCAACTGAAAATCTGGCAACCGAAGCAAACGCCGGCGTGCAGCAGCATGCCGCGCCGCATCGCACGCGTATCAAGCTGTGCGGCCTGTCGAAGCCGGAAGACGTGTCGCTGGCGATCGACCTCGGCGCCGACGCGATCGGCCTCGTGTTCTATCCGCCGAGCCCGCGTTCGGTGAGTGTCGCGCAAGCCGTCGAGCTGGTGCATGACGTGCCGCCGTTCGTATCGGTAGTCGGCTTGTTCGTGAACGCAACGCCGGACTGGATTCGCGAAGTCGCCAGCAATGTCGGGCTGACGCTGCTGCAGTTCCACGGTGACGAAACCGCGGAGCAGTGCGAATCCCTCGCCAGCGTTGCGGGTTTGCCTTGGTTGCGCGCCTTGCGAGTCGCGGCGGATACTCAACCCGCAGATTTGGTAAAATCAGCGCTTAACTATTCAGCAGCCAGCGGCCTTCTGTTCGACACCCATGTCGAAGGCTATGGCGGCGGCGGGAAGGTTTTCGATTGGTCACTTATTCCAGCAGAGCTCGCGCGTCGGGCCGTTTTGAGTGGTGGGTTGAACGCGCAAAACGTCAGTGATGCGATCCATCGCGTGCGCCCGTACGCGGTCGATGTCTCGAGCGGCATCGAAGTGCCGGGCGCCAAGGGCGTGAAAGATCACGCCCGGATGGCGGCGTTCGTACGCGCAGTGCGCGCAGCGGACGCTGAATGATTCAGGCGGCGCGGTTTTCTCATATGAAAGCCGTGCGCCACACTGAGAAGAGTGATCACCATGTATAACTTGCCTGACGAAAGAGGCCATTTCGGCCCGTATGGCGGCGTGTTTGTCGCCGAAACGCTGGTTCACGCACTCGACGAGCTGCGTGCCGCGTATGAGAAATTTCAAAAAGACCCGGAATTCGTCGCCGAATACGAGCGCGAACTGAAGCATTTCGTGGGTCGTCCGTCCCCCATTTATCACGCGCAGCGCTGGAGCGAAATGCTCGGCGGCGCGCAGGTTTTCCTCAAACGTGAAGACCTGAATCACACCGGCGCTCACAAGATCAATAACGTGATCGGCCAGGCGCTGCTCGCAAAGCGCATGGGCAAGCCGCGCGTGATCGCGGAAACCGGCGCGGGCCAGCACGGCGTGGCGACCGCGACTATCGCGGCGCGCTTCGGCATGGAATGCGTGGTCTACATGGGTGAAGAAGACGTGCGCCGCCAGGCGGCCAACGTCTACCGGATGAAGCTGCTCGGCGCGACCGTCGTGCCTGTGACGTCCGGCTCGCGCACGTTGAAAGACGCGCTCAACGAAGCGATGCGCGACTGGGTCACCAACGTCGAAAATACGTTCTACATCATCGGCACGGTGGCGGGACCGCATCCGTATCCAATGATGGTGCGCGATTTCCAGCGCGTGATCGGCGACGAGTGCAAGGTGCAGATGCCCGAACTGGTGGGTCGCCAGCCGGACGCTGTGATTGCGTGCGTTGGCGGCGGTTCGAATGCGATGGGTATCTTTTACCCGTACATTGAGGACGCTTCGGTGCAACTGATCGGTGTCGAGCCAGCCGGCGACGGGATCGAAACCGGCCGGCACGCAGCTTCGCTGATCGCCGGCACTCCGGGTGTGCTGCACGGTAACCGCACGTATCTCCTGCAAGACGAAAACGGTCAGATCATCGAAACCCATTCGATCTCGGCTGGCCTGGACTACCCGGGCGTGGGTCCTGAGCATGCGTGGCTAAAAGACAGCAATCGCGCGCAATATGTCAGCATCACCGACGAAGAAGCGCTCAAGGCGTTCCACGATTGCTGTCGCATCGAAGGCATTATTCCTGCGCTGGAATCCAGTCATGCGCTGGCCTATGCCTCGAAACTCGCGCCGACGTTGCCGAAGGACAAGGTCCTTCTGGTCAATCTGTCGGGCCGGGGCGACAAGGACATGCATACGGTCGCTGAGCGATCGGGCATTCAGTTCTGAGCGCCGCGACGATGCGCGACGAGTTCGACGAGCCGCAACCGGCGCTTGAAACCAGCCCGGCCGCCGAAGTGGTGGCGGTCGAGGCACCTGCACTGCTTTTGCCGCAGGTGCCCGCCGGCATCCGGCTGTTGAACCGCGATTTTCTGACCGATGTAGCGAACATCCCCGACGGGTCGATCGACCTGATCCTGTGCGATCCGCCTTATGGGCTCGGCAAGGATTATGGCAACGACTCCGACATGCGCTCAGGCGAGGACTTCCTCAGCTGGACGCGTGGCTGGCTTGAGCTGGCTATTCCGAAACTCAAGCCGTCGGGTTCGCTGTATATCTTCTGCACGTGGCAGTACGCGCCGGAAATCTTCAGCTTTCTGAAGACAAAACTCACGATGATCAACGAAATCATCTGGGACCGGCGTGTGCCGAGCATGGGCGGAACCGTGCGCCGTTTTACCTCGGTGCATGACAACATCGGCTTTTTCGCGGTGTCGAAAGATTATTTTTTCGATCTCGATCCCGTCCGCATCCCGTACGATGCCGTCACGAAGAAGGCGCGTTCGCGTAAATTGTTCGAAGGCAGCAAGTGGCTGGAGCTTGGCTATAATCCGAAGGATGTCTGGTCGGTATCGCGGCTGCATCGGCAACACGCCGAACGCGTCGATCATCCGACCCAGAAGCCTCTGGAAATTGTCGAGCGGATGGTGCTGGCAAGTTGTCCGAAGGGCGGGCGCGTGCTCGACCCGTTCATGGGCAGCGGCACCACCGCAGTCGCTTGCGCCCGGCAGCAGCGCGAATTCGTCGGCTATGAGATCAATGAAAGTTACTGCGCGATAGCGCGCGAACGCGTTAGCGCGGCCGCGTCGGCGCCCACTGCTGCTCGCAAAACCCGCAAGAGTGCGGCCAAAGCCGAGCGGCAAACCGAGGCGCAATGAGCGCGCAGTAGCTTAAAAATCCGAGAATATTCCATGTCCCGTATCAAGAACACGTTTGCCGCGTTGTCCGCCCAGGGTAAGAAAGGCCTGATTCCGTTCATGACCGCTGGCGACCCGGATCCGGCGCGCACGGTCGAGTTCATGCACGCGCTCGCCGCCGGCGGCGCCGATGTGATCGAACTCGGCGTGCCGTTTTCCGACCCGATGGCCGATGGCCCGGTGATCCAGCAATCGTCCGAACGCGCGCTGGCGCATGGCGTGTCGCTGCGCCACGTGCTGGCCGACGTGAAGCGCTTCCGCGAAACCGACGACAAGACGCCGGTGGTGCTGATGGGCTACGCCAATCCGATTGAACGCATGGGCACCGACGCGTTTGCCAAGGCGGCGAAAGAAGCCGGTGTGGACGGCGTGCTGGTTGTCGACTACCCGCCGGAAGAATGTGTCAACTTCGCTGAACAGATGCGATCTTCTGGCATCGATCCGATCTTTTTGCTCGCGCCCACCTCCACGGATGAGCGCATCGCGGAAGTCGGCAAAATCGCCAGCGGTTACGTCTATTATGTGTCGCTGAAAGGCGTGACCGGCGCGGCAAATCTGGACGTTTCCAGCATCGCGAGTAAAATCCCGGCCATCAAGTCGCGCGTACCCCTGCCGGTGGGCGTCGGTTTCGGCATCCGTGATGCGCAGACGGCGCGTTCGGTGGCGGAAGTTTCCGATGCCGTCGTGATCGGCAGCCGTATCGTGCAATTGCTCGAACAAGCGGCGCCCGAAGCCGCCGCCGAGACGCTTACGCGCTTCATTGCCGAAGTGCGCGAGGCGCTCGATAGCGTCGCGACTGCCCGATAACAGTTATTTTTTGTCTCCTGTAGTGTGAGCGGCGGGTTCGTCCCGCCGTTTGCGCAACCAGTTGACCCAGAGGGATTCAATATGAGCTGGCTCGATAAGCTGCTGCCGCCGAAAATCAAACAAACCGACCCGAAGAACCGCAAGGGGATTCCGGAAGGCCTGTGGATCAAGTGCCCGTCGTGCGAAGCCGTGCTGTACCGCAATGACGTCGAGGCCAATCTGCACGTTTGCCCGAAGTGCGACCATCACATGCGCATCGGCGCGCGTGAGCGGCTCGACGGCCTGCTCGATCCGGAAGGCCGCTACGAAATCGGCCAGGAAATCGTTCCGGTCGACGCGCTCAAGTTCAAAGACAGCCGCAAGTACCCGGACCGCCTGAAAGAGGCGATGGACGACACCGACGAAACCGACGCGATGGTCGTGATGGGCGGCGCCATCCACACGCTGCCGGTGGTGGTCGCGTGTTTCGAGTTCTCATTCATGGGCGGCTCGATGGGTTCGGTGGTCGGCGAGCGTTTCGCGCGCGGCGCGCAGAACGCGCTCGAACAGAAAGTACCGTTTATCTGCTTCACCGCTTCGGGCGGCGCACGGATGCAGGAAAGCCTGCTTTCGCTGATGCAAATGGCGAAGACCACGGCCATGCTGACCAAGCTCGCCGAAGCCAAGCTGCCGTTCATTTCCGTGCTGACCGATCCGACCATGGGCGGGGTGTCGGCGAGTTTCGCGTTCCTGGGCGACGTAGTGATCGCCGAGCCGAAGGCGCTGATCGGCTTTGCCGGCCCGCGCGTGATCGAACAAACCGTGCGTGAAAAACTGCCGGAAGGCTTCCAGCGCGCCGAGTTCCTGCTGACGAAGGGTGCGGTCGACATGATCGTCGACCGTCGCAAGCTGCGCGAAGAAATCGCGCAATTGATGGCGCTCCTGAGCCATCAGCCGGCGGACGCAGTCGCGTAAGCCACAACGCGGTTCGATTCAGCGCCGTGCCTGTTCAGGCACGGCCGCCATCAAGAAAAAGCAGTAAAAAAACCAGCGCGCCGCGAGAGTCATCAAGCGGCGCGCTGTCATTTCCGGGATAATCACGATCTCGCAACGCAGCAAAGATTCGCTCGATGACCACATTCCCCACCCTCGACGCGTGGCTCACGCACCTTGAATCCGCGCATCCTGTCGGCATCGACATGGGATTGGGACGCATCTCGCAGGTACGTGACGCGATGCAGTTGTCGTTCGCTTGCCCGATCATTACGGTCGGCGGTACGAACGGCAAGGGTTCGACCTGCGCTATCCTCGAATCGATTTTGCTGCGCGCGGGCTTTACGGTTGGCTGCCACACGTCGCCGCATCTGTTGACCTTCAACGAACGGGCACGCGTGAACGGCGAAATGGCGAGCGATGCAGACTTGATGCCGCATTTCGAAGCCGTCGAAGCCGCGCGCCTGAGCCTTGCCGAACCGATCACACTGACTTACTTCGAATTCACGACGCTCGCGATCATGAGCCTGTTCGCTTCGCGCGGACTGGACGCGGTGATCTTCGAAGTCGGCCTGGGTGGCCGCCTCGACGCGGTCAACATCCTCGATACAGACTGCGCGATCATCACGAGCATCGATATCGATCACACCGAGTATCTCGGCGACACGCGCGAGAAAATCGCCTTCGAAAAAGCCGGCATTTTCCGCCCGGGTAAGCCGGCGATCTGCGCTGACCCGGTGCCGCCGCAATCCCTGATCGATCACGCCGAAAAGATCGGCGCCGAACTGTGGCTGTTTGGCCGCGATTTCCGCTACGAAGGACAGGCAGGCAGCGAGCGCCAGCAATGGAGCTATGTGGGCCCGACGATGCGCCGTTCCGCGCTCGCTTATCCGGCGTTGCGCGGCGCGAATCAGTTGATCAACACGTCGGCGGCACTGGCTGGGCTTGAAGCGCTGCGTGATCGTTTGCCGGTGTCGGCGCAGGACATCCGGCTCGGTCTGGCTAACGTCGAATTGCCAGGGCGTTTCCAGGTGCTGCCCGGCAAGCCGGCCATCGTGCTCGATGTCGGTCACAATCCGCACGCTGCGGCAGTGCTCTCGCAAAACCTCGGCAACATGGGCTTTTTCCCGTACACCTACGCCGTATTCGGCGCGATGCGCGACAAGGACATTGCCGGCGTACTGACGCACCTGAAAGGCGAAATCGACCACTGGTGCGTGACCGATCTGCCGACTCCGCGTGCGGCTTCGGCGGAAGAACTCGAAGCGACTTTGCGCGAGCAGGGTGTGAGCGACGGTAATGACAGCAGCGTGACGTGCTACGCAACACCAGCAGAGGCTTTCCAAGACGCGCTAAAACGAGCGTCAGAGAATGATAGAATCGTGGTTTTCGGCAGTTTCTATACGGTAGCAGGCGTCATGGCCTACCGTAAATCGCAGCAACACTGAACGGGCGCCAGGCTCGAACCAAGCGATTCATGGGAATTTTCTCGTTCGGCAAGAAAGACGACGCGCCCAATCGGCGCGCCGCAAACACCAGTTCCACCCGGGCCGCCCGTGGCGAGCGCGTGGAGCGGCGAACCCGCCGCACGGAGCGCACCGTGGATGCCGATGCGATGCTGCTCGACCCTACGTTGCCTGAAAAGCAGCGTGCGCGGCGCAGACTCGTCGGCGCGGTCGCGCTGGTCGTTGCAGCGGTGGTGATCCTGCCCATGGTGCTGGATTCGCATCCAAAGCCCGTCACGGACGACATCTCCATCGACATTCCGAGCCGCCCTGCGCCGAAGGTCGCCACCAAGACCGAAGAAGACACGCAGGCCGGTGTAGCACCGGATAACCCAGCGCCTGACGCGGCACTCGCCGCATCCGGCCTTGCGCCGACAACGGCAGCCACGCAAGGCCAGTCCGGCGCTGCCAAACAGCAAAGCGCGGCTACGAGCATAGCGCCAGCGGCCAAACCGGCTGCGAAGCCGCAAGCGCCCGCCGCCGTTGCCGCCAATACCGCACCTGCAGCGCCTGTAGCACAAACGCCTGCCAAACCGGCCAAAGCACCCGCCACGCAAAGCGCGGCGAACACGTCGGCCCCGAGCGAAGACGGCGCGAATACGACCGCCGCCAGCGCAGACGCCAATTCCGGTACGCCGGCATCGCCGCCGGGCAGCCGTTTTGCCGTCCAGCTAGGCGCATTTGCGAACGACGCCAACGCCCGTACCTGGGCCACCAAGTTGAAAGCGGCCGGTGTGCCCGCATATACCGAACATCGGAAGCAGGCCGACGGCTCCACGCTCACGCTATTGCGTGCTGGTCCGTTCGCCGACCGTGCCGCGGCTAGCGCCGCGATTGCGAAGGTTCGTGAGGCCGGCTTGACGTCGGGCGCGAACAGCGGCGCTGCACAGTAAGCGAGCGATGTTCACTGCCTTCGACTACGCTGTAATGGCGGTGATCGGTTTGTCGGCCTTGCGCGGTACATGGCGCGGCTTTTTGTCCGAGATATTCGGGCTGATCGGCTGGATCGCGGCGTTTTTCATTGCTTGCCGCTTTGTTGGTTATGTCGTGCCGTTTATCCCTGCCACGTGGCCGGGGGGCGCACTGACCCAGTGGCTTCTGGCGTTCGCGCTGGTGGCGATCGGCGTGGTGCTGGTCGCAAGCGTGCTGAACGCCCTGCTGAGCCGCATCGTGCAGGCAAGCGGCTTGAGCGGCGTGGACCGCTCGCTCGGTTTGATGTTCGGCCTCGTGCGCGGGGTCGTTCTGGTGCTGATTCTGGTCGCCCTTGCAGGCTTGACCGAACTGCCCCAACAGGAATTCTGGCGCAACGCCTTGCTTCGGCCCTACGCGGTCGAGGGCGTGCACGTAATGAAACCGCTGCTTCCCGAGACGCTCGCTGCCTACGTCCGCGTGTGACGATCAGGTGAACGGTTAGAGGAGAGCAGCAGGACTCCGGCGCAATCCGGTGCCTCTACGTAGTCGCGTACCCTCGCGCAGCATCGCAGGCACCGGCCGCCGTTACGAATTTCGTACCTTTGAAGGACATGCCATGTGCGGCATCGTAGGCGTAGTTTCCCATTCTCCGGTCAATCAGCTGATCTATGACAGCCTGCTGCTTCTGCAGCACCGCGGTCAGGACGCCGCCGGCATCGCGACAGCGAACGGCAGCAACTTCCACATGCACAAGGCTAACGGCATGGTGCGCGACGTGTTCCGCACGCGCAACATGCGCAGCCTGCCCGGCACCACCGGTATCGGCCAGGTCCGTTACCCCACCGCCGGTTCTGCATCGAGCGAAGAAGAAGCCCAGCCGTTCTACGTGAACGCGCCGTTCGGCATTATCCTCGCGCACAACGGCAATCTGACCAATTGGCAGCAATTGAAAGATGAGATGTTCCGCATCGATCGCCGCCACATCAACACCAACTCCGACACTGAAGTGATGCTCAACGTGCTCGCGCACGAATTGCAGCTCTCCAGTTCGAGTCTGCAACTCGATCCGGCTGCGCTGTTCAAGGCGGTGTCGGGCGTGCATCGCCGGGTGCGGGGTTCGTACGCGATCGTGTCGCTGATTGCCGGCTACGGCTTGCTCGGCTTCCGTGACCCGTTCGGCATTCGCCCGCTGTGCCTCGGCAAGCAGGAAACGCCGGAAGGCGTCGAGTGGATCCTGGCGTCGGAATCGGTTGCGATCGAAGGTATCGGTTTCGAATTTGTGCGCGACATTGCGCCGGGCGAAGCCATTTTCATCGACCTGGAAGGCAATCTGCACTCGCAGCAATGCGCGACGAATCCGAGCCTGAACCCGTGCATTTTCGAACTCGTGTACCTCGCGCGTCCGGACTCGGTGCTCGACGGCGTGCCGGTCTACAACGTGCGTCTGCGCATGGGCGATTACCTCGCCGAGAAGATCAAGCGCGAATTGCCCGACGTTCCAATCGACGTCGTGATGCCGATTCCCGATTCGTCCCGTCCGGCCGCGATGCAGGTCGCGAAGAAGCTGGGCGTGGAGTATCGCGAAGGCTTCTTCAAGAACCGTTACGTAGGCCGCACCTTTATCATGCCGGGCCAGGCGATGCGCAAGAAGTCCGTGCGTCAGAAGCTGAACGCCATGGGCATCGAGTTCAAGGGCAAGAACGTGCTGATCGTCGACGATTCGATCGTGCGCGGCACCACCTCGCATGAAATCGTGCAGATGGCGCGCGATGCCGGCGCGAACAAGGTGATCTTCGCTTCGGCGGCGCCGCCGGTGAAGTACCCGAACGTCTACGGTATCGATATGCCTACGCGCGGCGAACTCGTCGCGCATGGCCGTACGGACGATGAAGTCGCCCGCATGATCGGCGCGGACTATCTCGTTTATCAGGACGTCGACGCCCTTAAGCAAGCCGTGCGCGATATCAACCCGGCGCTGAAGGAATTCGAAGCCTCGTGCTTCGACGGTAACTACGTCACCGGTGATGTCACCACCGAATACCTCGACCGCATCGAAACCGCGCGTCTCGCACCGTCCTCGCAATCGGATCGCGACGCCGCGAGCGAAGCGGCCGAGGGCGGCCCGTCGCGTTCGCAACTGCATCTGCAGTTGTCGGTCGGTTGAGTGATAGCGCTTGCGTCGTGGCCCGCTGCACGCCACGCCGCGAGCGTGTTAGCATGATGGCTTGCGTCGATTTGATCTCAGCTTGCGGACGCGGGGCAACCCAAAACAGCTAAAGCGAATGGTGGAAAAGCCGCAGTCATCCGCCTCCGCTCCAGCTTTCCCCCGCACATGAAGCCCGCTTATGCCGACGCAAAAGCGGGCTTTTTTGTTGCTGCCGTTCGGCGTTGTCGTGCTCGTTTAACGTGAGCCGTAGACGCCGAATCCAGCCATGGAACATTGGAAACCAGAACCAACATGGACGACTCCCTGAACTTCGACACGCTGGCAGTCCGATCGGGCACAGCGCGCAGCGACTTCAACGAACATTCGGAAGCGATTTTCCTGACCTCGAGCTTCGTCTTCGCGAGTGCCGCGGACGCCGCCGAAAAATTCAAGAATTCCGAAGACAACTACACCTACTCGCGCTTCACGAACCCGACCGTCTCGATGTTCCAGGATCGTCTGGCCGCGCTTGAAGGCGGCGAAGCGTGCATGGCCACGGCTTCGGGGATGGCCGCGATCATGTCGGTGGTGATGTCGACCTTGCAGGCCGGCGACCATCTGGTCAGCTCGCAGGCGCTGTTCGGTTCGACGCTCGGCATGTTCTCGCAGATCTTCAGCAAGTTCGGCATCACGACGACTTTCGTCGATCCGACCGATCTGGACGCATGGAAAAACGCCGTGCGTCCGGAAACGAAGATGTTCTTCCTCGAAACGCCGTCGAACCCGCTGACCGAGGTCGCCGATATCGAAGCGATCAGCAAAATCGCGAAGGCGGCCAATGCGATCTTCGTGGTCGACAACTGCTTCTGTAGCCCGGCGTTGCAACAACCGTTGAAGCTTGGCGCCGACGTCGTAATGCATTCGGCCACCAAGTTCCTCGACGGCCAGGGGCGTGTGCTCGGCGGCGCGCTGGTCGGCTCGAAGCAGTTCATCATGGAAAAGGTGTTTCCGTTCGTGCGCAGCGCCGGGCCGACCTTGTCCGCGTTCAACGCATGGGTGCTGCTGAAGGGCATGGAAACGTTGTCGCTGCGTGTTGAAAAGCAGTCGGCGAATGCGCTCGAAATCGCGCGCTGGCTGGAAGCGCATCCGGCCGTGAATCGCGTGTTCTACCCGGGGCTCGAATCGCATCCGCAGCACGCGCTGGCGATGCGTCAGCAGAAGGCGGGCGGTGCGATCCTGTCGTTCGAACTGAAGGGCGATACGCCTGAGCAGATGCGCGCGAATGCCTGGCGCGTGATCGACAGCACGAAGATCTGCTCGATCACCGGCAACCTCGGCGATACGCGTACCACTATCACGCATCCGGCAACGACCACGCACGGTCGTGTGACGCCGGAAGCGCGCGCGGCGGCGGGGATCAGCGAAGGCTTGATCCGTCTCGCAGTGGGTCTGGAAAACGCCGGCGATATCCGCGGCGATCTGGAGCGCGGTCTGGCGGGTTAATAGCGTCAGGCGAGCGCAGCAGGAAAGAAGCAGGAAACGCGAGCCGCCTTTTCAGGCGGCTCGCATAAAGCACAAACTCAATGGCGCAACGCGCGCCATTGACCGGGCGCGAGCCCGAAACGCCGCGTGAATGCGTGCGTGTAAGCGCTCTGATCGCCGAAGCCGATTTCCAGCGCGATATCGCTGAGCGACAGCCGCGGATCGGACAGCAAGCCAAGCGAGGTATCGAGCCGCAGACGCTGCAAATAGCGATGCGGCGTTTCGCCGAAAGCGTCGATAAAAAGCTGATGAAAGCGCCGCATGCCGAAGCCGCAATGGGTAGCCAGGTCGGCGACACGCAGCGTTTCTGAGAGATGAGCGCGCAGCCAGCGGTCGATGCGCGCGAAGTCGAGGCCGGCACCAGATGCCTGCGCCCCGGCCATCGTGCCGGTATCGGCCACCAACGCAGCGCCCAGCCGTGCGGCTGCGTCCCAGTGAAAACGCCGGGTATCCAGATCGTCGCCTTGCGCACCGCCTGTAGCGTGCGCCGCAATCCGATGCACGAGTTGCGTGAGTGAGGTATCCACCGTCACGGCCCGCGCACGGTCGAACAGGCGCTCCGGCACGGCCAGCGAAGCGGCCGGCAGATCCAGCACTAACTGCCGGTTCTCGCCGACGCCCGCATAGTCGTGCCGTGCGCCCGCCGGGATGAGCCAGGCGGAGCCGGCATCGATCTGATGCGCGACGCCGTCTACCGCCATCACCATCGCGCCGTCGAGCCCGAGCACGACCTGGTGAAAGTCGTGCACGTCCGACGCTTCGATTGCGCCGTAGCGGCGCAACGAAACGCTAGGAGCGGTGACGGCGGCGTGACTCATCGGTAAAGCCTGATTACAAAATACAAAACAGCGCAGCGAAAAACTTAGACGCCGAGCAGTTCGACTTCGAACACGAGCGTTGCATTCGGCGGAATCACGCCGCCTGCGCCGCGCACGCCATAGCCGAGTTGCGGCGGAATCGTCAGCTTGCGCGTGCCGCCGACCTTCATGCCTTGCACGCCTTCGTCCCAGCCCTTGATGACCATGCCGCCGCCCAGCACGAACGCGAACGGGTCGTTGCGGTCTTTGCTCGAGTCGAACTTCTGGCCGTCGGTGAGCCAGCCCGTGTAGTGCACGCTGACGGTCTTGCCGGCCACCGCTTCGGCGCCAGTGCCTTCAACGATGTCTTCGTATTTCAGGCCGGATTCGGTAGTCACAGTCGACATGTGTCGCTCCTTAGATCAAAAACGTAAAAACCGACATTGTAGGCGTGTTGGGCTCGCATCGCCGAGGATTGCCGTGTGGCATGTGGTTTGCGTTCAGGTTAGCCATCCGGCCAGGCTGGTTGCGCTGGACGGCATGCCTATAATGGGGCTTCTTCTGACATTTGATGCACCGCCTGAGAGGGTTCGATCGTGACAACGCCTTCCACCGGGACCGCCGGCGCAACGCCGGTTCCTTCCGGCTTCGCCGTATCCGAACGCACCGCACGTCTGTGCGCGGAGACCGCGCTGTTTATGCGCGATCACGTGCTGTCGCTGGTGTCGCACGACCTCCGTGGTCCGCTGAACGCCATCCATAGCTGGGCGTATGTGCTCGAACGCAAGCTCGATGCCAACGACCCCAATTCGCAACGCGCCGTCACCGGCATTCGTAACGGCGTGGAACAGCAGGTGAAGCTGCTGGAGACGATTGTCGACGCAACGCGCGCCGAGACCAAATCGCTGGCACTTGCTTTTGCGCCGTTTTCGCTGCACCCGCTACTGGATGAAACCGTTGACGAAGTCCGTTCCGGGCTGGCGCGCACACGCGGTGTCGAGGTGACGGTCGAGTCGCACCTCGCTACCGAGCAGCTCAACGGTGACCGTGAGCGCCTGGCTGCCGCGCTGTGGCTGATGCTCGCGTTTGCTGTCGAGGCGAGCACAGAGGGCGCCACGGTCACGCTGGCTGCACGTGCGGACGCCACCAGGTGGTACGCCACCGTCACCTTCAATCAAGACGTTGCTGCACTGAACGATCCGGCGGCGCCGCATTTGCTGGAAGCCTTTGCCCGCAAACAGGCGTGCGAACCGCGCGAAGCGAAGCGGATCGCGTGGGTGTTCGCGCTGTGCAAGCGCGTTGCGGAAGCGCACGGCGGCAATTTCGAGCAAAGCGACGCACCTGAGAGCGAAGCGGTGACGCTCGCGCTGCACGTGCCGCTGAGTGCAACGACAGCAACGTGAGCCGCGGCTGTCGGCGTGCGCTCCTGCACGCGATTAACTTTCAATTTGCTTGCGCCATCTATACTGACAGCTTTTGTTGCCGGAGCCCTTCGCTTTGATCCAGGTTGTCGCCCTTATCGGTGCATTGTTTCTCGTTGCCCTCAACGGTTTTTTCGTCGCCGCCGAATTCGGCCTGGTGAAGCTGCGCCAAACGCGTGTGCAAAGCCTCGCGGCCAAACACGGCATGCGTGGGCGCCTGCTGGCGAAGGTGCACGGGCGGCTCGACGCGTATCTGTCCGCTTGCCAACTGGGCATTACGCTGGCTTCGCTTGGGCTCGGCTGGATCGGTGAGCCGGCGTTCGCGGAACTGCTGACGCCGGTTTTCAGTCTGCTCGGCGTCGAGTCGGAGAAGCTGATTCACGGCATCTCGCTGTTCTTCGCGTTCTCGTGTATTTCGTTCCTGCACATCGTGGTGGGCGAGTTGGCGCCGAAGTCGCTGGCGATTCGCGAGGCGGAAAAGGTTTCGTTGTGGGCCGCCACGCCGCTGTACGGTTTCTACTGGGCGATGTATCCGGCGATCTGGGTGCTCAACACGAGCGCCAACGCAGTGTTGAAGTTGGCGGGTCTCGACGCGGACCACGGCCACGACTCGCATTACTCAACCGACGAACTCAAACTGATCCTGCGTGGCCGCCGTGCCAACGTCGCAACTGAACTCGGTGCGCCGGATGGCGCATACAGTCAGGACGAATGGAACACGATTGCGCATTCGCTGGATTTTTCGCGCATGACCGTCTCGGATCTGATGCGCCCTTCCTATGAAATGGTCGGCCTGCGGCGCGATCTGCCGTTGCGCGAAAACATGCAGGTCGTGGCGCGGCACCGCTTCAGCCGCTATCCGTTGTTCGAAGACGCGTCCGGCGAGCGCGTGGCCGGCATGATCCATTTGAAGGATTTGTTGCTGGCGCGGCACGCGGGCAGCACGCTCGACGACCTCTCCAAATATGCGCGCCCCGTGCAGTACGTGAAGCCGGACATGCCGGCGCTCGAACTGTTTCGTCGCTTCCGCAAGGGCGCGCCGCACTTCGCACTGGTCGGTCACAAGAACTCGAAGCCGATCGGCTTTCTGACGCTGGACAATCTGCTCGGCGCGCTGGTTGGGCAGATCCACGACGAATTCCGCCAGGGCGACGCCGACTGGACGCGTATGGACGACGGCACGCTGATGGGCAAAGGCAGTTTGCCGGTGGTGTCGCTGGAACGCGCGCTCGGAATCGACATCGACGAGGGCAAGGCCGAATCGGTCGGCGGCCTCGTGATTCAGGCGCTCAACGATCTGCCTACCGAAGGGCAGCGGGTCGAGTTCGATCGCTTCGACGTGGTGGTCAAGAAAATGAAGGGACCGCGCATCGTGCTCGTGCGCGTTTATCCGAAGACCTACGACGACGAAGGCGGTTGAGCGGCGTCTATGCTGAATCCGTCCCAGGTCCACTAAAGCATCGCTCGAGTAAAATCGTCGCCCATACCACTCGGGGGCGACATGGGATATTTGCTGGTGCTGTGCGTCGGCTTGCTGGCGGGCACGTTGAGCGGCGTGATCGGCACGGGCTCGTCGATGATGCTAATGCCCGTTCTCGTGATGCTGTTCGGTCCGCAGCAGGCGGTGCCGATCATGGCGATCGCCGCGATCATGGGCAACTTCGGCAAGATCCTGGCGTGGTGGCGCGAGATCGACTGGCGGGCTTGCGGCGCTTATTGCGCGACGGCGGTTCCGGGCGCGGCGCTGGGCGTGCGGACACTTCTTGCGTTGCCGCCGCATGCGGTCGAACTTGCATTGGGACTGTTCTTTGTCGCGATGGTGCCGACGCGGCGCTGGCTCGCGCGACGCGCTATCAAATTCACTCTGTGGCAGCTTTCGCTGATCGGCGGTGTGGTGGGTTTTCTCACCGGCATCGTCGTTTCCACCGGGCCGATTACGGTGCCCGTGTTTATGTCGTATGGCCTGGTTAAAGGCGCGTTTCTGGCAACTGAAGCCGCTGGGTCACTGGCTGTCTACGGTACCAAAGTTGCAGTGTTCAATCATTTCGGCGCATTGCCATTACATGTGGTGATCGACGGTTTGATCACCGGCTCGGCACTCATGATCGGATCCTTTTCCGCGCGGCTGATTGTGGTTCGAATGAGCCCTGCGGTTTTCAAACTTGTCGTTGACGGGTTGATGTTGTCTTCAGGCGTTTCGTTGCTGTGGGCGGCAGGGCGGTAGGGTCTTTTTGCGAAAACGCACGGCCCATCATCCCACCGACGCCTGAAACACCCTCAGGTAATTCCCTCCAAGAATTGCCCCGACTTCCACTTGCGAGAATCCGGCCTGCAACAGCGCGCTGGCCAGATCGGGCAACTGCTCGTAGCTCCTGAATACCGGGGGCGAAATGAACCCGAGCATATCCGTCCCCAGGCCGACATGTTCCACTCCCACGACATCCGCCATGCGTTTGACGCCTTCAGCCATCGCATGCAAATCGTGAAACGTCCCTGAGCTCGGCCACACACCAATTATACCACCCGTGCCGGCGATCACCCGCGCATGGTCCGGCGTGATGAGCCGGCTTCGCGCACCCGGATGCGTGGCCAATGCCGAATGCGAAAGCACCAGCGGTTTGGTCGACGTATCTGCCGCGCGCTTCACCAGATCGTAGGTGCCGTGCGCTACATCCACGACGATTCCCAACGCGTTGCAGCGCTGTACTACCTGCGCGCCGATGTCCGTGAGGCCGCCATGCACCGGCGGCTC
Source organism: Paraburkholderia sediminicola (assembly GCF_902859805.1). GTDB lineage: Bacteria > Pseudomonadota > Gammaproteobacteria > Burkholderiales > Burkholderiaceae > Paraburkholderia > Paraburkholderia sediminicola. Next base: position 1,700,365 of record NZ_CADIKC010000001.1, read on the forward strand.
GGTCTGGATATCGCCGAGTTCGTTTACGCGATAGTGCGTCAGTTGCAGATGCCGCAATTGATGCTTCGTGTACGCCTCATCGACACGATCCACCTGGCCTTCGAGAAAATCCGCGCCTTCGGCGGAGATGATCGCGCACGGACCCTGCGGACCCAATGCCGTCAGCGAGGCAGTGTTCGTCACCACTCGAATCTGCTCGCGCTCGACCAACTGATGGGCGCGCAGGAATTCGGTCTGGCCGAGCGCATACAGTTCGCCCGGCTGTGGCTCGCGCCATGCTTCGAAACGCTTGCGGTTGTCCGCCACGCGCGTGACCGTCGTATCGGTGACGATCGCGAGGCAAATGACGTTCATGCCGCCGGCGCGCATCGGCGCGGACAGTGGGATGAAAGGACGGTTTGCGCCGATCACCGGATTGCGCGACACGATCACGCGGCCGCCGTGGCTGTGCATGTCGATAGTGAGCGCGCCGGCGGGCGCTTGCCATCTCGGTGCGGTTTCGGATTGCGTTGTTTGCGCCGTTTCGTCATGCGCCTCGGTATAGCCGGCAAAGTGCCCGGGCGCACAAGCCGTCAAGCCCAGCGCCGCACCTGAGGCGAGAAACGCGCGCCGGCTAAATCGCCGCTGTGACGCTTGTGGACTCTGATCCACCGGCACTGCATCGACTAACCGATACCGCCAGCCCGCGGGATCGTCGAGCAGACAAACCAGCCGGCCCCGCAAGGCGAGGGCCTCTGCCTGTGGCGCGAGCGGCGCGGCCATCTGCACCTCGATCGACGTCAGCGGATTGCGCGGCACGCAACCCCCGCAACACGGTTCGTCGGCGCTCAGCAAGAAGTAGTCGACCGCGTCGGCCTGCGGGTCCAGCGGGATCATCCAGCCCGATATGTCGATGGCCGTGCCGTGCAGCCTGTCGGCATCTCCGGTTCTGATAGTCGACCAGTCGATCTGCATCGGTGCTCCTCACGGGTGCGTTTATTTGCGCGTAGATGTTACCCGGCTTTTATCTGGCGTCAGCGTTCCGACCATGCTTTCGACGAGCTTCAAGGCCTCCGCTTTCAGGGCGGCGGGATCGTCTGCGCCATCGAGCAATTGCGCTGCTTCGCACACCATGCTGCCGATCATGCGAGCCGCGAGGTACGCCCTGGTTTTTTCCTTACCGGTGGTCTGGTTCGTCAGCGCATCAATGAGCAGACCGTAGACGTGCGCTTCTTCGATCTCGCGGCACCGTGCCTGGCCGAGCACGGCGGGCGCGGTTTCGATGACGAGTTGCCGATACGCAGGTTCGGTGCAGACCTCCAGAAATTCGCGAATGCCCGCGCTCATCCGTTTGGCTGGCGGCGCGGCCGCGGCGGCGGATCTGACCTTCGAGGCAGCGTCCGCCTGAAGAGACTCGACCAGGGCGTCGAACAGTTCGGCTTTGTCGGCAAAGTGGTGATAGAAAGCGCCGCGGGTCACGCGCGCACTACGTGCGATGGCCTCTATCCCGACTTGCTGGTAGCCCTCTGAGGTGAACAACTCGCCCGCAGCAGCGATGAGCGCCTGACGGGTCGCGTCCGCATATTCCTCGCGACGGGATTTTGGGGTTGGACCTGCGGTCGGCATGGAGTGCGTTTTTATCTCTTGATTTTTCACATTCTGATTGTAGTATACATACACGGTGTATGTGAAAATCTCGTTGTATGTTAAATCGGACTTCGGCTGCGGCCTGAATACACGGGCAAACAACACCGTCGGTAAGCAACCCATTCAGGAGCAAACTCACATGACGTCAGCAGAAAAATACCTTCCCCCGACTGCGGAGCAGTTAGCCAATGCCCGGATAGCCGTGCAACGCTTCGCCTCGGAGTGGCAACACCCCGTCGCCGATAATCTGGAAGCGCTCATGCACGAGGACACACGAAACCTGATCCCACCCATGACTGAACCGGCCGACAGGAAAGGCGTCATCGAACATTTCCGTCAGGTCCTGACCCAACTGCCGGACCTGAAAGTCGACGTTCTTCAATGGGCGCCTACGGGCGACGCCGTCATGATCGAATGGCAGGCGTCGGCCACCGTAGCCGGGCAGCCGCTGAAGTGGTTGGGTGTCGACCGCTTCAACCTGCGCGGCGACCGGATGTACAAAGGGCAGGTGTATTGGGACACGCGGCGAGTGGCGGAACAGGTGGCCGAGGCAGTCCAACGCGCGCAGCAAGGCGGCTCAGCGGGATGATGAATCGCCTTGAATAAGTCGATAAAAAAGGCGGCTAAAGCGTGTGCGCGTTAGCCGCCTTCAACTTTCGAAAAATTGCAGATCAACTGCGTGGCACGCCGTCCTCCACCAGCACCGCGATAGGCATCGCGCTCAACGCATCGCGCAGATAAAGCAAACCGTTTTCGTCGACCTTGGGGGCCGCCGGACTCAGCCAGTCGAACGACGCCCGTCCGGCCAGATCCGCAGGCATTTCGATCGCGGTATCGCCCCATTTGGCCGGATCGACCATTGACAAACCGCTGCCATCGTCTTCTTCGCCGAGCAACCCGGCAGCAAGCCGGCTTGCCACGACCACAGCCCACGCATTCCCATGCCGCCGTGCAAACGCGATTACACTCGACGCATGCGCACCGCGCACTGCAAGCGGCAGATACGTGCCTTGACTCAACAACTCCGGCAAATGCGCGCGCAAAGCCAGCACGCGCTGCACTACCGCGAGCTTGACCCGGCCATCGTGCCAGTTCGCCAGAAACTCCGAAGGCGGAGTTTGTGCGAGCCATGCCTCGCGTTTGGCAAAATCGACGGGCCGGCGATTGTCGGGATCGACCAGACTGAAGTCCCACAACTCAGTACCCTGATAAAGATCGGGAATCCCAGGCGACGTCAGCCGCAACACGGTCTGCTGCAAACTGTTGAGCGCACCGGCGCGTCCAATCCGCGCCACGAACGCGGACAACTCGCGTAGGAAACCGTTGCGCCGCTGCGGCGCCAGGATATCGAACAGGAAATCGCGGCAGCCGGCCTCATAGGCTTCGTCGGGTGCGAGCCAGTTGGTCTGCAGCTTCGCTTCCCGCAGCGCCTTCAATTGCCATTGCGCGACGCGCTCAGCCAGTTCCTTGACGCCCGCTTCATCGTCCGGCTTTAGATCCGGTGGCCAGCTGCCCACCAAGGTCTGATACAGCATCGCCTCGGCGGCGGGGCCTGGTGACCAATCGTAGCTTGTGTCGTGGCTCACGCTGCTGATCGGCTTACCGTCGAGCGCACGTCGATGCGGCGCGTTCAAGGTCGACCACGCACGCAAGGTCGCGCTCCAGTCGTGGGAAATTTCGCTCAACACTGCAAGACGCGCACGCATGTCTTCGCCACGCTTGTGGTCGTGCGTGGCCGTGGCGAGCATCGCGTGAGGAAAGCGCTGCGAACGTTCGAGATTCGCTGCATGAAATTGCGCGACCGACAAAGCAAACTCACCCGGGTCCGAGCCGACTTCGTTGCGCGATAGCAAGCGTCCATAGCGATAGCACGCTGTATCTTCAATCGCCTTTGCGGCGACCGGTGCGGTCAATTGCGAGAACAGCGTCTGCGCGGTGCGCCGCGCGGAACCTGCGTGACTTGGCGGGGCGCCATTCTGACCCTGCTGTTGCGATTGCGCATTGCCGCGCACGTTCGGCGCTTCCTCAGCGCTGCCACCAAGCCACGCGTTCACGCGGTCGAGCACCACATAGTCCGCACGCGACAGCGTCTCGCGCGCGCCTGCCAGCGCCTGTTCGAAATACACGTTATCGGCAGCGCTGCGCAGCCCGTTCTGTGGATAGACCCGATACACCGGAAAATGCACGACCAGTTCGGCCAGCACACGCCGCAGCGCGGTGAAGGTGAAATCGCGCGTGGTCAGCGAATCACGGGCAATGCGGTGCAGCGCGCGTGCCGCGCGGTCCAGTTCCGCCGAGAGGTTTTCCGCGAGAATCTTGCGGCGCGCGGCGAGCGCTTCGTCGGTGAAGCGCGGGCTGCGGCCGGTGAGTTCGGCCCACGTCTCTCCGAGCGGTTCGGCGCCGGCCGGATCATGCAGCAGTGCGCCCACGTCGTTCATGAAATCGTAGCCGGTTGTGCCGTCCACGGGCCAGTCGTCACGCAACGGCTCGCCACGGCCGAGAATTTTTTCGACGACCACATACGGCGCGGTGTCACGCAATTCAGTGAGGCGCTGCCGCAGACGTTGACAGTACTCGCGCGGTTCAGCGAGACCGTCCACGTGGTCGATCCGCAAACCATCCACCACGCCTTCCTGATACAAACGAAAAATCAGCGCGTGCACGGCCTCGAACACTTCGGGCCGCTCCACGCGTACGCCGGCCAGCGTCGAAATGTCGAAAAAACGCCGCCAGTTCACTTCATCCGAAGCGGTGCGCCACCACGCAAGACGGAAGTGCTGCCGTTCGATCAGCCGATGCAAACGGTCACGCGTCACCGGGTCTGCGGGCGAATACGATTCCAGCACCAATTCGATCGCCGAGCCGCCGTTTTGCGCGACGAACTCGCGCAGCATGTCGCGTCCTTCGGCGGCACGCGGTTGATCGGCAGGCTGCGTCGTCAGGCCATGGAAGCGTTCGGCCAGCGCGCTGAGATCGGCGCGATCGGCGCTTTGCAAAATCGCCGGGTAGTCGATTGGGCACACCGGAAACACATGCGGCCCGTAGCCGATATAAAAGCGCCCGCTGTCGGCCGCAAAATGCAGCGCGATCCGGCCGGCCGCGAGTTCCTCGCCGTACGGCGCACCGAGTGTGGGCGCCAGTACCTTGCCGCGCAAGGCCGGATCGGGCGAATGCCAGTCGACGTCGAAATGGCGTGCGTACGCGCTGTGCCGGCCCCATTCGAGGATATCGAGCCACCACGCGTTGCTCGAGCCGCCGACGCCCATATGGTTCGGCACCACGTCGACGATCAGCCCCATGTTGTGCGCGCGCAGTTTATCGGCGAGGCGTTTCAAGCCCGCTTCGCCCCCGCATTCAGCGTTGACCTGGGTGTAGTCGACGGTATCGTAGCCATGCATCGAACCCGGCTCCGCGGTGGTGACGGGCGACGCATAAACGTGGCTGATGCCGAGCGCGGCAAAGTAGTCGACATGCTTTGCGGCATCGTCGAAGGTAAAGCCTCGGTGGAACTGGAGGCGAAGCGTGGAGCGCGGGACGGTCATGGCGTATCAGGCTCCGAAGAAACGTTGGAAGCAGCAGGAACGGTGGCGCCGCGGCGCGCACGGTCGACCGCCAGCAGGCGATCGCTGAAGGTGCCGTCCTCGAACAATGCGTCGATGGGCAGGATCACGCGGCGGCGCCAGTTCGGATGCTCGTCGATCGAGCCGGGCAGATTCGGCTGCTCGACCAGTGCGAGCAGATCTTCGAGCGGGAAAGTGACGAGCGGCCCGGGTGTGGCGGCCACGAAGGCGAGCGCTTCATCCACGGGCGCCTTGTCGGGCGGCGGCGCCTGCACGTTGGGCGCGGCGACGCCGGCCTGCTGGAACGCGCGCCATAACAGCGCGCGATCGGCGGCGCGTTCTTCCTGTGCCACTTCCTCCGCGTCGCGGCCATCGGCGCGCGCCATCGTCTGACCGATCCGGTTGCGCCACGTGATGTCACTGCCACGCCACCAGCCCGCCACGGTCGGCAGATCATGGGTCGTGGTGGTGCCGACAGCGTTGCGGTCCCACGCCTGCGGCGGCTTGAAACCTTTGCCGCCTTCCGCACCTTCGAACCACAGCACGCGAATGCCGGCCAGACCGTGTTCGTCGAGCCGCTCGCGGAAACCGTGCGGGACAGTGCCGAGATCTTCGCCGATTACGATCGCGCGATGCCGCCACGATTCGAGCGCGATCAGCCGCAGCAGGTCTTCGAGCGGATAGCGCAGATAGGCGCCGTTACGCGCGCTCTCGCCTTCGGGCACGAGCCACAGGCGTCGCAAGCCGAGAATGTGGTCGATGCGGATGCCGCCCGCATGCGCGAACGCCGCGCGCAGCATGTCGATGAATGCAGAGAAGCCCTGCGTGCGCATCGCGCGTGGCGAGAAGGTAGTGAGCCCCCACGCCTGGCCGGCCTGGTTGAACAGATCGGGCGGTGCGCCCACCGATATGCCTTGCAGCATGTCGTCGCGGTAAGACCACGCATGGCTGCCGGCGCTATCGCACCCGACAGCGAGGTCGGCGATCAGGCCGACGGCCATCCCGGCGTCGCTCGCTGCATGCTGCGCGTGCGACAAACCCTTGGCGGCGAGCCATTGCAGAAACAGATGAAAGTCGACTTCATGCCGATGCGTTTCGGCAAAGGCTTCGACTTCCGGACTGCGCGGATCGCGCAACGCCTCGGGCCAGTTGCGCCAGTGGCCATTGCCGTCTCCTTGCGCCAACTGCACCGCCTGCAGCGCTTCGAAACGCGCGTGGTCTTCGAGCGCACGGCCGGCACGCTCACAAAAGCCGTGAAATTCGAGCGCTCGCGGCGTGTCATGCGCGCGTTCCTGGGTGCAGAAGTTTTCGTACAGCGCGCGCAAAACCTTCAGCTTCAGCACCACCGCGTTTGGCCAGTCGATCAGCGGCAAGTCTTCGAGCGCCGGCCATGCTTCGGTGGCTTGCGCCGCCTCGAGTGCGGCGCGCGCGGCATCGGCGCCGAACACCGCGGCGGGGTCGATATGCGTGACATTCAGCCACAAACGCGACGACGGCGAATACGGACTGAAGCGATTCGGCTCGGCGCTGAACATCGCGTGCGTCGGACTGACGGCGAGCGCGTGCGCGCCACGCTTCGCGCTCTCAATCGCCATTTGCGCGAGGGCCGTGTAGTCGCCGATGCCGCCATCGCCGGTGCGGCGCAAGCCGTATAACTGCGCGGCGATACCCCACAAGGGCGGCGGTTGCGTCGTGGCGCCGTCGTGTAGCGTGCGCCATGCATCGGCGACTGTATAGCAGCGTGACGGTGCGACGGCCAACGTCACGCGTTGCTCGTTGATCACCAGCGTGTGATAGCCGGGTTCGTCGATCGGCGCGAGCAACGCTTCCTCGCCTTTCGGCGTTGTGAAGCGGCCGTCGATGATCGAGCCGCTTTCCAGTTCGATCCGGTAGTGACTGCCGGATTTGATCGCCGCGACCGGCAGCGCAATGCCGCGTTCGACCTCCGCGGTCATCAGCGGCGGCAGTTTTCGGCCGGACAGTTCGGCTTCGAGCGCGGCCGCGCTGTGCCGGATCTGCGTGGCGTTGCCGCACGGCAAGCCCATCCGTTCAAGGAGCACGGCGAGCGTGCTCTCCGGCACATGTTGCGTCGTATGGTGCGCGTCCCGCCACTCGACTTCGAAGCCGGCGCGCATGGCAAGGGTCACGATCGTATCGTTTGGACGGCGGGTGGCACTCACGCGTGGCGCTCCTGTTGACCTGCGATGCGGGCATCGTGGCCGATGGCATAGTCGCTGACGTCGCCGGTCACCCACGCGACAAACGCGTATGACGGCAACAGCTTGGCGTCGATCTGCTCGCGCACGCGCGGCGGCGTTTCGAAAATCACTTTGCCGGCAGGCGGATCGGGGAACGCCACGTTCTCCTTCGAGAGATTCAACGCAATCGACAAGGTTTCGCCGTCAGCGAGTTTCCAGCGCGCGATCAGCGCATTGGCGTCGCCACCGTTTGCGGCGGTCAACACGGTCGAGCCGCACGCTTTGGCATGTTTCAGACGCGGCGTGATCAACTTCGCCCGCACGGCGAGCGCGGATTTGTAGAAGTGCATCCAGTCGAGGCGGTCTTTTGCATTGTCATCCGCGGCGGGGCTTTGAACAGGCTCGGGCGGCGACGAGGCCGCAAAGGTCTTTACGTCGTTCGGATCGGGAATCTGCGCGCGACGCTTTTCGTCGCTGAACGCCGAAAAGCGTGCGAATTCGCGCCGACGCCCTTCGCGCACGGCGTCGGCGAGCTCGCCGGTGTAGTCGGTGAAAAACAGGAACGGCTGCGTCGAACCGTATTCCTCGTCCATGAACAGCATAGGGATATGCGGCGACAGCAGCAGCAAACCGGTGGCGGCGCGCAAGGCATCGTCCGACGTCAGCTTACGCAGGCGCTCGCCGAATGCGCGATTGCCGATCTGATCGTGATTCTGCAAAAACATCACGAACGAGGTGGGCGACAGATGCCGGCTTGCTTCGCCACGCGGCGCACCGTCGTGAATCGGCGACGGGTCGCCCTGATACGCGAAACCTTCCGAGAGCACGCGTGCAAGGCGACGGATCGGCTGATCTTCGTACGCGTGGTAATAGCCTTCCGTTTCACCTGTCAGCAGAACGTGCAGCGTGTTGTGCGCGTCGTCGTTCCACTGTGCGTCGAAATGCGTGTCCAGCAGGCTCGCGCTGTTGTGCTCGTTTTCCAGCACGAGATGCACGTGCCGCCCGTGCTGCACTTTCGCGCGGATATGGTCGGACAATTCGCGCAACCACGTGTGATTGTCGATGGCATGCACCGCATCGAAACGCAGGCCGTCGAGACGGTATTCGTTGATCCAGTAGATAGCGTTGTCGATGAAGAAGTCGCTCACTTCACTGCGTTCGAAATCGATCGCAGGACCCCACGGCGTGTGTGTGCCTTCGCGGAAAAACGAGCGGGCGTATTGGTGCAGATAATTGCCGTCCGGTCCGAAGTGGTTATAGACCACGTCGAGAAACACCATCAGGCCGAGACCGTGCGCGGCGTCGATCAGTGCTTTCAGTTCTTCAGGGCGGCCGTACGCGGAGTCGGGCGCATACGGCAGCACGCCGTCGTAACCCCAATTGTGCCGGCCGGGAAAATCGTTCAATGGCATGAGTTCGATGGCCGTCACGCCAAGTGAGACAAGCGCGGGCAGACGTTTCTGCACGCCCGCATAGCCGCCCATCGTGCCGACGTGCAACTCGTACAACACCGTTTCTTCCCACGGGCGACCGTGCCAGTTCGTATGTTCCCAGCGGTACGCGCGCGGGTCGATCACTTCGCTCGGGCCATGCACGTCTTGCGGCTGGAAGCGTGACGCAGGATCGGGCACCGCATGCTCGCCATCGAGCCGGAAGCGATACAGCGTGCCCGCGCCGCTCTCGACGGTCGTTTCGAACCAGCCGTTGCCGGCTGGCGTCATGTCGTGCGCGCCTTGGGCCGGTCCGTTTTCGATCTCTACCTGCACCGTCTTGCACGAAGGCGCCCAGAATCGGAACCGCGTGCGCGGCTTCGCACCCGTCGCGCCCAGCAACTGTGCGCTGAACGGCAGGCAATGCGCGTGATGATGCGCATGAGGATCAATCGGACTTTCGGACATGATTCATCACCATTCGATATGACTTTCGCCTACGTGGTCGGCGAAGTGTCGCTGCTCGGCGGATGCATACCCGGATCGGGCGGCAGCGCAGTCAACAGCCGCGGTCCGTGCTGCGCGCCGGCTTTCCAGCCCGCCTGCCAATCCGCTTCTCCGATAGGCTGCGCCGCCAGCATGACGAGACTGTGCGCGGCCACTTCGACCTCCGGCACGGCCAACCGATGCGGCGCGCTTTCCGGCTCAGCCGTATCTAGCAGCACATGCCATTCCAGGTGTGGCGCGGGCGGAGTGAAGCGCCGTGTTTCGTCCGCAGCATTGAGCATCATCAACAATACTTCCGTTTCGTCATTCAAGCCTGGACCCGCGCGCCGCAGCGTGAACGTGCGGCCTTCAGGGTCCTGCCAGGCTTCGATAGTGAGCGGATCGCCGTGTTCATCGAACCAGCCGACATCGAACAGGCCCGGCAACACTTCGCGATCGCCGAACAGAAAGCGCGTTTCGCGCAGCAGCGGATGCTGTTTGCGCAGCGCGATCACGCGCGCGACGAACGCGGTCATCTGACGGCCGTCGGGCGACTCCGCGCGCTCCCAGTCAAGCCATGATAGTTCGTTATCCTGGCAGTACGCATTGTTGTTGCCGTTCTGCGTACGCAGCGATTCGTCGCCTGCCAGCACCATGGGTGTGCCGAGCGCCATCAGCAACGTGGCGATCAGCGAGCGGGCCACGCGTTTGCGGGTTTCGAGGAGAACCGGATCGTCGGTCGGACCCTCTACGCCCCAATTGCGACTGCAGTTTTCGTTGTGGCCGTCGTTGTTATCTTCGCGATTGGCCTCGTTGTGCTTGTGCTCATACGCGGTGGTATCGGCTAGCGTAAAACCGTCATGCGACGTGACAAAGTTGACCGATGCCCACGGTTTTCTGAAGCGCCGGTTGAACAGATCGGCGGAACCGGTGAGGCGCGCGGCAAGATCAGGGCGCAAGCCCGCGTCACCGCGCCAGAAGCGGCGCACCGTGTCGCGGAAACGGTCGTTCCATTCGGCAAATCCTGGCGGATGGTTGCCGAGTTGATAACCGCCAGGGCCGATGTCCCAAGGCTCGGAAATCAGCTTGCGTTGCGACAGGATCGGGTCCTGGCGCAATGCGTCGAAGAAACCGGAGCCGGGATCGAAACCGTGCTGCTCGCGGCCGAGCGTCACGCCGAGATCGAAACGGAAGCCGTCGATATTGAACTTTGTCGACCAGTAGCGCAGCGAATCCATCACCATCTGCAGCACGCGCGGATGCGGCAGGTTCACGGTATTGCCGCAGCCGGTGTCGTTGATGTGGTGGCGTTCGTCGCCTGGGATCAGGCGGTAGTAGCTCGCGTTGTCGAGGCCGCGCCATGAGACGGTCGGCCCCATCTCGTTGCCTTCGCAGGTGTGGTTGTAGACCACGTCGAGAATCACCTCAATGCCGGCCGCATGCAACTGACGCACGGCGATACGCATTTCATCGAGTCGATGCGAACTCAGATACGACGGCTCCGGCGCAAAAAATGCCGCGGTGTTGTAACCCCAGTAATTGCGCAGGCCGCGCTCTACCAGAAAGCGATCGTTCAGAAACGCATGCACGGGCAGCAATTCGACGGCGGTCACACCGAGCTTCAGTAAATGCTCGATGAATTCCGGCGACGCGAGCGCCGCAAACGTGCCACGTTCGTGCTGGCGCAAATCGGGGCGCAACATCGACACGCCACGCACATGCGCCTCGTAGATGACGGTTTCGCCCCACGGCACATTCGGGCGCTTGTCGTGAGACCAGTCGAAGGCTTCGTCGATCACCACGCACTTCGGCATGGCCGGCGCCGAATCGCGCCGGTCGATGGACAGGTCGGCGCGATTCGAATGCACGCGGTAACCGAATAACGCGTCGGACCAGCGAAACTGCCCGACCAGTTTGCGTGCATATGGATCGAGCAATAGTTTGTGCGGATTGAAGCGATGCCCATGCTGCGGCTGATACGGCCCATGTGCGCGAAAGCCGTACGCCGTGCCGGGGTGCGCATTGGGCAAATAGCCGTGCCAGATTTCGTCGGTGCATTCGGGCAGCGTGAAGCGCCTGATTTCCTTGCGACCGGTGGGATCGAACAGGCAAAGCTCGATTTTCTGCGCATTTGCCGAGAACACTGCAAAGTTGACGCCGAGGCCATCCCAGCTGGCGCCGAGCGGATAGGGCGAGCCGGGCAAAAGCCGGTCGGGCATTGCATGCGACATGATTCCCCTTCCTTGTTCTGTTTTATGAACGCTATCGTGGGACTTCATGCAACGGGCGCGCAGCCTGGCCGCCGCGCGCCCGTCTTACAACACTTCCATCAATCTGCGCGCAAAACGATCGTTGCCAAAGGTGGCAGCGTCAGCGCAGCGGAATGCGGCCAGCCGTGGCTCGAGACATTGTCGGTATGGATCAGCCCGCCATTGCCCATATTCGAGCCGCCGTACACGCCGGCATCCGTATTCAGCACTTCTGTCCAGCGGCCGCCGCGCGGCATCCCCATCCGGTAGCCGACCCGCGGCACCGGCGTCATATTGCAGACCACCACCAGTTCGCGGCCCTCGCCATCGGTGCGGCGGTAGGCGTACACGCTGTTGCCGTTGTCGTCGCCGACCAGCCATTGAAAACCGCCCGGCTCGCTGTCGAGCCGATGCAGCGCAGGCTCCTCGCTGTACAGGTGGTTCAGGTCGCGCACGAGCTTCTGCACGCCGTGATGGTTCGGATCGTCGAGCAGATGCCAATGTGGCGAAGTGTCGTGGTTGAATTCGGCCAGCTGGCCGAATTCGCCGCCCATGAACAGCAACTTCTTGCCCGGATGCGTCCACATGAAGCCGAAGTACGCGCGCAGGTTGGCGAATTTCTGCCATCTGTCGCCAGGCATCTTGCCGAGCAGCGAGCCTTTGCCGTGCACCACCTCGTCGTGCGAGAGCGGCAGCACGAAGCGCTCCGAATACGCGTACACCATCCCGAAGGTCATCATGTGGTGATGGTATTGGCGGTAGACCGGGTCCTCTTCCATGTAGTGCAGCGTGTCGTGCATCCAGCCCATGTTCCACTTGAACTGGAAGCCGAGGCCGCCGTCTTCGAGGCGTGCGGTCACGCCCGGCCACGCGGTCGATTCCTCGGCGATCGTGATCGCGCCCGGCACGCCGGGCACGAAGCCGACTTCATGATTCAGCCGCTTCAGAAATGCGATCGATTCGAGATTCTCGCGCCCGCCGTAGATATTCGGTACCCACTCTCCAGCGTTACGCGAATAGTCGCGGTACAGCATCGAGGCGACCGCGTCCACGCGCAGGCCGTCGACGTGATAGCGCTTCAACCATGCGAGGCCCGACGCTACCAGGAACGCGCTCACCTCGTTGCGGCCGAGGTTGTAGATCATCGTGTTCCAGTCCTGGTGATAGCCTTCGCGCGGATCGGCGTGCTCGTAGAGTGGCGTGCCGTCAAAGTCGATCAGGCCATGTGCGTCGTTCGGAAAGTGCGCCGGTACCCAGTCGAGCAGCACGCCGAGGCCGGCCGCGTGCGCCTTGTCGACGAACAGGGCGAACTGCTCGGGCTTGCCGAAGCGTGCCGATGGCGCGAACTGTCCGAGCGGCTGATAGCCCCACGAACCGCCGAACGGATGCTCGGCAATCGGCATGAATTCCACGTGCGTGAAGCCCATGCTTTTCACGTACGGAATCAGCCGCTCGGCGAGTTCTTCCCAGGTGAGCCCGCGCTGGCCCTCTTCAGCGACGCGCAGCCACGATTCGGCATGCACTTCGTAGATCGAGATCGGCGCGCGCGGAGTCTGTTTGGCGGCGCGCGACTGAATCCAGTCGTGGTCGGTCCATTCAAACTGCTCGATTTCGTCGACATGCGCGACCACCGACGCGGTGCCCGGCGGCAATTCGGTCTGCATCGCGCACGGATCGGCCTTCAGTGGCAGCGGATGACCGTCGCGCGACAGCAACTCATATTTGTAGCGCGTGCCCGGGCCGACGCGCGGCACAAACAATTCCCACACGCCTGCCTGATGACGCAGCCGCATCGGATGACGGCGACCGTCCCACGAATTGAAGTCGCCGACCACCGAGACACGCCGCGCATTCGGCGCCCAGACGGCGAAGCGCACGCCCGGCACGCCGTCCACTTCCATCGGGCGCGAGCCGAGGCATTCGAGCACGGCGTACGGATCGCCGCCGGCGAGACGGCCCAACGGCTCATCGCCGAGAACGGGGCCGAATGAATACGTGTCCTCGATTTCCTGCACGGTGCCATGCCAGTCGATGCGCAGGCGGTAGGGCGCGGCAGACGTGACGCGGCCGGCAAACAACCCCGGCCTGAGTTGCTCGAGTTCGCCGAGCGTTGCGCCGTTGGCGCGTGAAATCACGGTGACGTGCCTGGCGTTCGGCAACAGCGCGCGCACCACCTGACCCGCGTCCGTCCGATGCATGCCGAGCTGCGAGAAAGGATCGGGGTGACGCGCTTCAACGAGCGCGTCGATATCGAGTGGTTGGAGGCCTGCGGCCGGATCATGCTCACTCATAGTCGCCCTCGGCCGGATTAGGCGATGCGGCGGCGTCTGGCGCCTGGGTTGATGGATCGTGCTGCGCATTGCCGGTGTCACCAAGCAGGCGGCTGGTGAGCGCGGCGAGGCCGCGCACCGGCAAACTGAGCCACGTTGGACGGTTAGCCGCTTCGTAACGGATTTCGTAAGCGGCCTTCTCGATCAGGAACAGATCGAGCAAGGCCTGTTCGGCTTCGGGCGCCACGAGCGGCGTCGGCGAATCCGCGATGGCGGCGCGGTATTCCTTCAGGAACGTTTCGGTGGCATGCGCGCGGAACCGCTCGAAGAGCGCGCGCTTGCGATCGGCGGTTTGCTGTGGCGCGCTTTCCATTGTGGACTGCGCCGCGGCGCTCGCATACGACAGCGAACGCAACAAGCCGGCCACATCGCGCAACGGGCTCGACTTCTGACGCCGTTCCTCAAGCGTGCGCGCGGGTTCGCCTTCGAAGTCGATCAGATACGCGTCGCCCTGCGCAACCAGCACCTGACCCAGATGGAAGTCGCCGTGAATGCGGGTACGCAGCGCGCCCGCCTCGCCCGTCACCAACTTGTTCACCGCAGCGACCAGCGCGGCGCGGCGATCGATCAGGCTTTGCGCCAATGCCTGGGTATCCGGATCGCTCATCTGCTCGATGCGTGGTGCGAGCAGATCGAGCGCGCTGGCGAGCATGGTTTGCGTGCCGGCAACCCACGCCTTCACCTGTTCGGCGCTGGCGAGTTCTGGCGCGAATGCCGGGTCGTCGGAAGGTGACGCAAGCGCCATGTGCAGTTCGCCGAGCCGCTTGCCGATGGTGCCGGCCAACGCGCTGTAGCCTTCCATGAGGATCGTTTCGTTGTCGCGGTCCGGCGATTGCCCGTCCGTATCGACGGCGATCGCGAGTTCGTCCACCGAGCGGCGCAGGTAGTCCAGCGACCAGTTCCAGGCGTCGCCCTGATTGTCGATATAGCCTTGCAAGATAGCGAGTGTATGCGGCACGCCTTCGGGATCGATGCGCACCACTTCACCATACAGCGGCGCGGTGTTCGCGTAGCCGAGCTGGGTCAAATAGCGGCTGATTTCCGCTTCCGGATGAACGCCGCTCACCAGACGCCGCACCAGTTTCAACACGGCGGCATCGGCGATGATCAGCGAGCTGTTGCTTTGCTCGGCCGCCAGCCAGCGGATCTCGGGCCGTTCACCGAGATCGTCGAGTTCGGAGAAACGCTCGGTAGGGAGGAACTTGATCTCGCTCTTCTGTACCGTCGGCACGACCGCGCGTTCGCGTAGCTTGCGCATCACGCCATGCGCGAAGATAGGCAGGGCGAACGCGTCTGTCAGATGACCGACGTTGCGGCCGCGGCGTACGCGCGCGAGCGCCAGTTGCATGAACAGCGGCGTAGTGGTTTCGCCGCCCCATGTGATTGCGATCGGCACGACGTAGCGTTCGGTATGGTCGCCCACGTCGGCTTCGATTTCGGTGAACGCGAAGCCGCCGTTCGGGATCGTTGTCAACGCGGCGAGGTGCACCGCATGCATCTTCTGATCCTTCGAGGCAAACCAGCGGCGCCGGCTCAGCCAGGACGGCAGCACTTCGGATTCGAGCAGGCGCACGTTCTCCGGTGTCGGGCCGACCTGTCCTTCGCGGATCACGATCGTGACGAATTCGGGTAGCGGTTCGGAATGCGCTTGCGCCCACGTCGGACGCTGCCCGCTGTCGCACAGCATGAACCACAGGAAACCATACGGCGGGAAGGTCAGCAGATAAGTGAGCTGGCCGATTGCCGGGAACACGGAGTCCGCGGTCATTTCGATCGGCACCGCGCCGTTGAATTCCGATAGATCGAGTTCGACTGCCTGCGGCGCGCGCGACAGGTTCGCCACGCACAGGATTGGCGGCTCGCCTGGTAATTCGCGCAGATACGCAAGGATCTTGCGGTTTTCCGGCTTCAGGAAACGGATCGTGCCACGTCCGAAAGTTTGTTTCGCACGACGCGTGGCGAGCATGCGCCGAGTCCAGTTCAACAGCGAATGCGGATCGCGGCTTTGCGCTTCGACATTGACGGCGTCGAAGCCGTACAACGAACCCATCACCGGCGGCAGCACCAGTTGTTCGGGATCGGCGCGCGAGAATCCGCCGTTGCGATCCGACGACCATTGCATCGGCGTGCGCACGCCGTCGCGGTCGCCGAGGTGGATGTTGTCGCCCATGCCGAGTTCGTCGCCGTAATAGATCACGGGCGTGCCGGGCATCGACAGCAGCAGCGAATTGATCAGTTCGATGCGGCGGCGATCGCGCTCCATCAGCGGCGCGAGGCGGCGGCGAATGCCGAGGTTCAGGCGCGCGCGGCGATCGCTTGCATAGGTGTTCCACAGATAATCGCGCTCGGAATCCGTGACCATTTCGAGCGTCAGTTCATCGTGATTGCGCAGGAAAATCGCCCACTGGTTCGTTTCCGCGAGGTCCGGCGTCTGCCGCATGATGTCGGTGATCGGGAAGCGATCTTCGCTCGCAATCGACATATAGATGCGCGGCATCAGCGGGAAGTGGAACGCCATGTGGCATTCGTCTTCGTCGCCGAAATATTCCTTCACGTCTTCCGGCCACTGGTTCGCTTCGGCGAGCAGCATCCGGTTCGGATACTCGGCGTCGATCGTTGCGCGGATCTTCTTCAGCACCGCGTGCGTTTCCGGCAGGTTCTCGTTGTTGGTGCCTTCGCGTTCGACCAGATACGGCACCGCGTCGAGCCGCAGCCCGTCGATACCCATGTCGAGCCAGAACCGCATTACCTGCAACACTTCCTTCAGTACGGCCGGATTGTCGAAGTTCAGATCGGGCTGGTGCGAGTAGAAGCGATGCCAGTAATAAGCGCCCGCGACCGGGTCATGCGTCCAGTTCGACGGTTCAGAATCGATGAAGATGATCCGCGTTTCCGTGTATTTCTGATCGGTCTCGGACCACACGTAGTAGTTGCGATGATTCGACCCCGGCTTCGCGCGACGGGCGCGCTGAAACCACGGATGTTGATCAGACGTGTGGTTGATCACCAGTTCCGTAATCACGCGGATGCCGCGTGCGTGCGCTTCCTGAATGAAACGCTTCACGTCCGATAGTTGGCCGTAGTCCGGATGCACATTGCGGTAATCGGCGATGTCGTAGCCGTCGTCGCGCCGTGGCGACGGATAGAACGGCAGCAGCCAGATCGCGTTCACACCGAGTTCGGCGATGTAGTCGAGCTTCGCGATCAGGCCCGGAAAATCGCCGACGCCATCGTTGTTCGCGTCGAAGAACGACTTGATGTGCACCTGATAAATGATCGCGTCCTTGTACCAGAGCGGATCGTCGCTCAAGGCCGCGGGCTTGCCGCGCCGATGCGAGCGCGCTTTGGCGGCGCTGCCGGTGGCCGCGCTCGTATTGGTTAGCGACGTGCTTTGGGCCGGATCTTCACGCTTCATGTCGCACCTTCCGTAGGGGTTGGGTTGCCAGCGTCGTCTGCGTGATAGTCGCTGTCGGCATCATCGGGGCGTTCAGCGGGCAGGCCGCCGAGCGGCGCGATGCGCCAGATCGAAAACGGTTGGCCTGAACCGAGCTGGACGTGCTGCCAGCGGCCGTGCCATTCGAAACGCGCACCGGTCATCTGATCGGTTACTTCCAGCGCGCCATGGTCGTGCAGATTCCAGTGGTTGAAAGTGTCCCACGACAATTCGATATCCGCGCCCTGTTCGTTGAACGGATCGAGATTGATCGCGACGAGGATTACGTTGTCGCGCGCTTCGGTCGCTTTTTCAAAGAACAGGATGTTGTCGTTGTGCGCGGAGAGGAACGTGAGGCCGAGATGCGTTTGCAGCGCCGGGTTCGCACGGCGAATCCGGTTCAACGCAGTAATCTCGCCGACGATGTTGCCGGGCCGGTTCCAGTCCCACGCGCGTAATTGATACTTTTCGGAGTCGAGATATTCCTCGCTATTCGGCAACGCAGCGGCCTCGCACAATTCGAAACCGCTATACACGCCCCACAAACCGGCGAGCGTGGAGGCCAGCGCGGCCCGAATCAGAAAGCCCGAACGCCCCGACGACTGCAAATGCCGCGGGTTGATGTCCGGCGTGTTGACGAAGAAATTCGGCCGGTAGAAATCGCGCGCGGTGGTTCGCGTGAGTTCGGTCATGTACTCGATAAAGTCGCGCTTCGATTCGCGCCACGTGAAATACGTGTACGACTGCGAGAAGCCGATCTTGCCGAGGCGGTTCATCATGCGTGGCCGCGTGAAGGCTTCGGCGAGGAAGATCGTGTCGGGATAGCGCGAGCGCACATCGTCGATCACCCATTCCCAGAACGGCAGCGGCTTGGTGTGTGGATTGTCCACACGGAAAATGTGCACACCCGCCTGGATCCAGAACAGGAAGACGTCGCGCAGCGCGAGCCACAAATCGGGTTTGGCGTCGTGCGCATAGAAGTCGGGATTGACGATGTCCTGGTATTTCTTCGGCGGATTTTCCGCGTAACGCAGCGTGCCGTCGGGGCGCCACGCAAACCACGTCGGATGCTCCTTCAGCCATGGGTGATCCGGCGAGCACTGGATCGCGAAGTCGAGCGCGATTTCGAGGCCGTGCGCGTGCGCGGCGGCCAGCATCTGCTTGAAGTCGTCGAGCGTGCCGAGTTCGGGATGCACGGCGGTGTGCCCGCCTTCGGCCCCACCGATTGCGTACGGGCTGCCGACATCGCCCGGTTGCGCGGTCAGCGTATTGTTGCGGCCCTTGCGATTGGCGACGCCGATCGGATGGATCGGCGGGAAGTACAGCACGTCGAAACCCATGTCGCGGATGCGCGGCAGTTTCGTGACGACGTCGGCGAAGGTGCCGTGACGCGATTCGTCGTCGCTCATCGAGCGCGGGAAGATTTCGTACCAGCTTGCAAAGCCTGCCGCCGTGCGTTCGGCGTCGATCTTGTAGACGATCGGATCGCGGCTCAGGAACGGGCGGTGGCGCGCGGCGGTCATCGCCTTCGCGGTGGTCGGGGCGAGCAGCAGCGCGAGCTTCGTTTCGGCGTCTCCCTTCGTGAAGAGCTTGACGATATGTTCGAGTGGTTCAGTCACCGCTCCTTCGACGGTTTCCACTTCGGCGAGCACGAGGGCGAACAGATGCGTGGCTTCGTCGAGTTCGAGCTCGACGGTTTGGCCTGCTTTCAGCTTCTTCTGAATATGCTCGACCAGCGAGGCAAAGTCGTCGCGCCACGCGATCACGGTGAACTCGTGACGGCCCATGCGCTCGAGCGGAATGCGCGCTTTCCAGATATCGAGGCCGGCCGGCTGTGCGGGGCTCATCGGCACTTCGTGCCAGGCGGTTTCGTCGGCGGCGCGCCAGACGACGGCGGCGGCGATCTTGTCGTGACCTTCCGCGAAGATTGCGGCGGTGATTTCGGCGCGCTCGCCCACCGTGCGCTTGGCGGGGAAGCGTCCGTTATCGACCGAGGGCGTCACGCTCTCGATTGCGACGCGCGGCGCGCTGATCGCTTCGAGCACGGTCTTGCGGCCGCTGCGCTTGCTGTTCGACTTGTCGATCGGCGGCGCGAGACGGATCGGCTGATCGGCGGCCGCGCGGAACAGGCGGACTGCACCGGGTGTGAGGGTGAACGGCGCCAATGCGGAGGACGTGGCATTTCCGGTCGCGTCAAGCGGGACGAAGCGCGTGAAGTTGCCCGGTACGCCCGTGAGGAAGCGGGCTGGATCGACGCGCACCGGCGCACCGAGTTCGGGATTGATGGCGATCAGGATCGCTTCGCCGGCATCGCGCAGATCGGGCGCGTCGGCGCGCAACAAGACGGCCGCGGGCGCGCCGGGTCCGCTTAGCGGGCGCAATTCGCCGTTGGCGTGCAGCGTTTTCGTGTTGCGCACCACGTCGTTCACATGGCTGATCTGTTCCGAGAGATCGAATCGCTTCGAGCGGCTGGCCAGCGCAAACTGCGCGGCGTCGCCGCGTGTCTGCGACATGGGCTCGGTAATGCCGTACTCGAAGCCCATCGGCATCATCCAGCCGGGGCCGGTCGAGGCCGACGCGAACAGCGCGCGCCGGTAGGCCCGCTCGACGATGACGGCGTCGTGCGCATCGCTCAGATCGGCGGCGAGGCGGGTGCCGTAAGGCGCTTCGGGAAAGGCAATGGGAGCGGCGATGCGGGCGAGCGCGGCATGCTCTTCCACCATCCAGCTGGCGCGAAAGTCCCACCAGCGCACCGACGAAAACACACTGTCGAAGCCCGCGCCTGCGAGGCCGAGCAGATCGCCACGCGCGAGACCCGGCGTCGCGGCGAGGAAACGCACCTCAGGATGCTTCGCGCGAACCGCATCGCCGAGTTGCCGCCAAACGGCGGCGGGCACGCGATGCGGCGAATCGAACCGGAAACCGCCGACACCGGCATCGGCCAACGCCAGCAGTTTCTGCGTCCACCAGCCGACTAGCGCAGCACTGCTGGTGGCGTCGTTGAAGTTGGCATACGCGACGTTGTCCTCGTGATGCACATGGCGCGGATCGAGCCGCGCCTCTTCAGACTCGAATGGGTGGAACCAGCCGGCATGTTCGGCGTACAGCGCGCCATCGGCGGCCATCCGGTCGATCACCAGATCGACCAGCAAGGTCAGACCGTTCTGGCGGGCGGCCTGCGCGAGCGTACGGATTGCCGCCGTGGCAGGTTGCGGGGTCTCGAATACCGGATGCAGCCGGTCGTGGTTGCCGACCACCTGTGCGTGACCCGCGCGGCCCGGTTCGAACAGGCCGCCGATCAGCGCGTGATCGAAGCCCAGTCCGGCTGCGTGAGCGAACTGCGTGGGCCATGCATCGAGCGGCCCAACGAGAAGTGAATGGAAAAAGTAAATCCGCGGTGCATACCCGTTTGGGGATTCCATCGGTCGTTTCCAGATTCGTCCTGCTGCGGTGTGGATGCAATTGACATGCGATCACAGCGCTCATTGGGCTTCCAGAGCCGGATACCGCGCGATGCGTGAAGCGAGGGCGCGTACTGGTCAATGTAGTGCAAAGATCGTCACGCCGCTGGCCAGTAGCGGGTGCTTTGACGCCAGGCGTCGATAGCACGAGGCCGGCCAGAACTATTCGCAAGACGCAGCAAACGTTGTGCCAGTGCGTTCTGGACTGGTGAGCAAGGGTGGGGAAGCGCGCGCCCTAGGGGAAGGCGCGACGGCCGGCCGGGTGTGGTGGGAGCGTGGCGCCGGGTGGCTTGCGTGTAAAACGGACGGGCGTCGCCCGCGTTTTACACGGGGTTGCGTGACGCGAGCGCTGGGGCTGCCGGTGCCGCAAATGGCGAAGTGGCAGCCGGCGGGACAAGCGTCGTGAGGGAAACGGCTTTCAAGGAAGCACGGCCGGTCAGGATCCGAGCAAGCCCGCTGCGATGTTCACGCACAAGCCGAGCACAGCGACATTGAAGTAGAACGACAGGATCGACTGCGCGAGCGCGGCGCGGCGAATCGACCGCGAGCGCAGCACCACGTCCGAGGTTTGCGAGGCCACGGCGATGGTGAACGAGAAGTACAGGAAATCCCAGTAGTTCGGCTGCAGCTTGTGGTCGGGAAACAGCAGAGGGGTCTCCGGCGCATCCGGATCGTAGTAAAGCCGCGCGTAGTGCGACGTAAAAATGGTCGGGATCATGAACCAGGCGCCGAACATCGTGAGGCCGGTCAGCAGATAGTGCCATGCAGTCGAGCTGCCGGCCGTACCCTTCGCCGAGGCCAGTTCGAGCACGATTGCGGCAATACTGGCGACCGTCGCCACGCAGATCACGACCAGCACCACGCCCGCGTTTTCATCGTCGCGCCGAGCGAATTCGCGGACACGGCTTTCGTCGGCTGCAGCCATGTGCACCCATATGAGCACGAGGTAGATCCACACTGCGGCATCCCAGCCGGCCAGGACACGCACCATGGGGCGTACGTGTTCCGGGAGCACCAGCGCGGCCACGAGGCCGACGGCGAGGCCGATCAGCATGCGGGGTCGATTGCGAAGAACCTGCGGATAATATTTTGGGAGCATGAGATCAAGGGTGAAGGGCCGTCAGTGTCGCGGATTCTACTCGCGCTTCGGGCACCATTTGTCGAATGGGGGAATCACAGGCTATAGTCTTTCGCAACGGCCTTGCGCGCCGCTTTCAGTTGAAAGGCGATTGGCAGGCGGCGGGTTTTTCGCCGCTCGTGTCGCGCAGTCAGGCCGTTTTCGCAAGCTTGTCATCAGCACAACACAATGTGGCTTGCATCGGCATCATGCAGTCACACAAGACCGCTTAAGCGGCGCCAGACCAGGTTTGGGGTAGAGAAATCGACGCAGCGCGCCAACGGCATCACGCCACGGCGGCGTTGTCTGTTGAGAACAACTCACGATCAACTCACCATCTGGAGCCCCCATGACAGATGTTCCTGAGAATAAAGATGCGCACCATGACGTGACGTATCTCGCCAGGTTTCCGTCGTCGACATCATCTTCACTGCACGCATCGTTTTCGGCCTCACGCAGAGCCTGGGTGCTAGGGGCATGCGCGACGGCCGCGGCGCTCGCGTTTGCCGGGGCAGGCCGCTCGCTTTCATGGATCGCGCCGGCGTTCGCTGACACCGCGCCCGCCGGTGGCGGACTCGATGCCTTCCTTGCGCTCTCGCAGCGTCTCACCGGTCACACGGGCTTCGACGCCGTGCTCGCCAAACGCGTCTACGACGCCCTCGCCAGATCCGACAGTCAGTTCTCCCAGAACGTCGCCGCGCTCAATACGTGGCTGCAAGGCCATGGCGGCGTGCCGTCCGATACCGTCACGCAGGCCTTGCAGGCCGACCAGCCTGCGCTCGCGAAATCCGTGAGCGCGATCATGCGTGCGTGGTATCTCGGTCTCGTGGGCGACATGCCGCATGTGGATGTGGTCGCTTATGAAAAAGCGCTGATGTTCGAGCCCGTCAAGGACGTGCTGACGATTCCGTCCTATTGCCGCGACGTGCCGTTCTACTGGACGCAGAAGCCGGTGAGCGCGTGAACGATGTTCCTCTCACGCGTGCTGTGTCGTCGCATGGCCTGATTGAGCCATTCGACGAAACGCCGGTACGCGAGATCAGCAAGCAAAGATAAGCCAGTAGAGAAGAGGGCAACAATGGCAAACACAAATTCCGCCGACATCGTCGTAGTCGGTTCGGGTGTGGCAGGTGGACTGGTTGCGCATCAAATGGCGCTGGCGGGCGCATCGGTGATTCTGCTCGAAGCCGGGCCGCGCATTCCGCGCTGGCAGATCGTCGAGAACTTTCGCAACTCACCGGCCAAGTCCGACTTCGCGACACCCTATCCCTCCACGCCCTACGCGCCGCATCCCGAGTACACGCCCGCTAACAATTATCTGATCCAGAAAGGCGACTATCCGTACAACTCGCAGTATGTGCGGCTGGTCGGCGGCACGACGTGGCACTGGGCGGCCGCTGCGTGGCGGCTGTTGCCGTCGGACTTCCAGTTGCACAAGCTGTATGGCGTGGGACGTGATTGGCCTTATCCGTATGAAACGCTGGAGCCATGGTATGGCGCAGCTGAAGTGCAATTGGGCGTTTCCGGACCGGACAGTACGATCGATCTCGGTTCGCCGCGCTCGAGGCCCTACCCGATGAGCGCGTTGCCGCTCTCGTACATGGATCGGCGTTTTAGCGACGTGCTCAACGCTCAGGGTTTCAAGGTGGTGCCCGAACCGGTTGCGCGTAACAGCCGTCCTTACGATGCGCGCCCTACCTGTTGCGGCAACAACAACTGCATGCCGATTTGCCCGATCGCCGCGATGTACAACGGCGTGGTGCACGCAGAGAAGGCCGAACAGGCCGGCGCGAGGCTGATTCCCGAGGCGGTCGTGTACCGCGTCGAAGCTGACAACAAAGGGCTCATCACGGCCGTCCATTACAAGGACCCGAACGGCAATAGCACACGCGTGACCGGCAAGCTTTTCGTGCTGGCCGCGAACGGCATCGAAACGCCGAAGCTGATGCTGATGTCGACTTCCGACAAATTCCCGCACGGCGTTGGCAACAGCTCCGACCAGGTGGGCCGCAACCTGATGGACCATCCGGGCACGGGCGTCACCTTCCTCGCCAACGAACCGCTGTGGCCCGGACGCGGGCCGATGGAGATGACCTCGATCGTCAACTTCCGCGACGGCGCATTCCGCTCCGATTACGCGGCAAAAAAGCTGCATCTGTCGAATGGCGTGCCGACCATGGGTGTGACCGCCGATCTGTTGAAGAAAGGCCTGACCGGCGCCGAGCTCGACCGCCAGATTCGCGACCGCGCCGCGCGCACGCTGAACATCAACAGTTTTCACGAGCATCTGGCGGAGCCGCAGAACCGCGTGGTGCCCTCGGCGGATCACAAGGACGCGCTCGGTATTCCGCAGCCCGAGATCTACTACTCGATCAACGACTACGTGAAGAAGAGCGCGGCGAACACGCATGAACTCTATGCACAGATCGCCTCGCTGTTCGGCGGCGCCGAGGTCTCGTTCGACGATACGTTCGCGCCGAACAATCACATCATGGGTACCACCATCATGGGCAGCGATCCTGGCGATTCAGTTGTCGACGCGGACTGCCGCACACACGATCACTCGAATCTGTTCATCGCCAGCAGCGGCGTGATGCCGACTGCTGCCTCCGTGAATTGCACGCTGACGATCGCCGCCTTGTCGCTGAAACTGGCCGACAAGCTCAAGCGTGAAATCTGAGCCCTGAACGGAGAGCCACAATGACGAAGAACACCTCTCGCGTGCAGCCGGCCGATGCGCTTGTTCAGCGTGCGCGTCGTCGGCACTTCCGGGTGGCGACGCTGGCGGCCGTCTTTGCACTGTTTGCGCTGTATGTCGCCTGGCACGAAGCGCATGGGCCGATCGCACGACATAACGACGAACTGCCGATCACGCAGGCCCACGCGGATGACGCCGCGCAACCGGACAATGCGGCGGCCACACCGACGGCAGCGGCCAGCAGCGATCTCGTGAAACGCGGTGAATACCTTGCGCGCGCCGGCGATTGCGTCGCCTGTCACACGGCTGACAAAGCACGCCCGTTCGCGGGCGGCCTGCCGATCAACACACCGTTCGGCACGATCGTGACACCGAACATCACGCCCGACCCGGATACCGGCATCGGCCAGTGGACCGACGCCGATTTTCTGCGCGCGATGCATGAAGGCGTCGGCAAGGGCGGCGAACGGCTCTATCCGGCCTTCCCGTACGCGGAGTACACCAAGGTCACCGATCAGGATGCGCTGGCGATTCGCGCGTATCTGAACACGCTCACGCCGATCCACTATGCGCCACCGAGCAACAGCCTAAAATTCCCGTTCAACCAGCGCTGGCTGATGGTGTTCTGGAATCTGTTCAATTTCGACGAAGGCCGCTTCGTGCCCGATCCGAAGCAAAGCGCTGAATGGAATCGCGGTGCGTATCTGGTGCAGGGGCTCGCGCATTGCGAGGAATGCCACACGCCGCGCAACTTCACGCAGGGCCTGAAGACGAGTTCGCGCCTCTCCGGCGCGGTGCAGGCCGGTTGGCATGCATACAACATCACGTCGGACAAGAACAGTGGCGTGGGCAACTGGAGCGACGACGAACTGGCGGCGTATCTGTCGACTGGTGCAGCACCGGGTCGGGCCAATGCCGCGGGTCCTATGGCTGAGGTGGTGACCGATAGCACGCAGTATCTGACGAACGAAGACGTCCGCTCGATCGTCACGTATCTGCGCTCGGTGCCGCCGATCAGCGGGGGCGAATCGCGTCCGCGCGACCAATGGGGCAATCCCGCCGTCGACGACGTCACCGCGCTGCGCGGCACCAAAATCAACGCTGTAAATGGTGCGCAACTGTTCATCGCCAATTGCGCGACGTGCCATAACTGGACCGGTCAGGGTGTCGGCGCCAGCGCGCCGGGCGCGTATCCGTCGCTGATTCACAACTCGGCGGTCGGCGCGAGCGACGCCAACAATCTGGCAATGGTGATCCTGCACGGCGTTAGCCGTACGACGAAACAGGCTGACGTGTTGATGCCCGCGTTCGGCACCCAGCTTACCGACGACCAGGTGGCGGCTATCACGAACTACGTGACCAGACAGTTCGGCAATCCGCAGTCCACGGTGACGGTCGATCAGGTCGCCAAACTGCGCACACAGCAATAACAACTGCGCGGACGGCGCGTTTTCCGGTAAGTCCTGCCGGAGACGCGCCGTTTTTGCGTCGTTTCCACGTCATTCGAGCGATGCGGGACGTCAGGATAAGATGGGCAACGCGCATACGCACTTGCGGATGCCGCACTATCATGAGCGAATGGATTCCGTACTCGTCAACTCCGTTCAGCATCATCCGGCCAATCAGAGCGGCCGCGACTTTGTCGTCGGCGATTTGCATGGCTGTGTCGATGCGTTGCGCTATCTGCTGCGCGACATCGCGTTCGATCCGGCGCGTGACCGGCTCTTTTCGGTCGGCGATCTGGTAGACCGTGGTGAACATTCCGAGGAGGCTTTGGCTCTCCTCGACAAGCCGTGGTTTCACGCGGTGCTCGGCAATCATGAAGACACCTTGTGCGCTGTCGCCGATGGGCGCGTGCGGCGCCAGTGGTGGTATGGAATTGGCGGGATATGGGCGGCGAGTTTGTCTGACGAACGTTTGCAGCAGTACGCCGAAAGACTGCGGCCACTGCCGCTCGTGCGCGTGGTCGGCAGCGGTAAGGAGCGCTTCAATATTCTGCATGCCGAATTCTTCGGCACGGACGCCGAACTCGACGCCGGGAATTTTTCCGCGGAAACGCGCCAGCAATTGTTGTGGGGGCGGGATCTGGCCTTGGGCAATGGCGATCCGCAGCGGCAGCATGGGCTTTCACTGACCTATTGCGGTCATACGCCGATGCGTGACATCCAGCAGATCGGCTCGCAGATTTTCATCGACACCGGCGCATTCGGGCCCGGTGGCAAGCTGACCATCGTCGAGCCGCAGGCGTTGCGACGCTGGTCGATCTCGGTTGAGGCGGCGCGGGAGAGCGGGGCGGCGGCGTTGGCGCTGCCCTGATCGTTTGGACTCTCCTGGCTCTTAGCCCACCTGATTGAGCTCGAACACGATATCGATGCTCGTGCCATTCCAGTTGTATTCCAGATACGCCGCGTGATGACAGTCGCGTAGCAGCGTGGTTCTGAACGCGGCGAGACACTCGCCTTCCTCATCCCGCACCGATGGATACACGATGCCTGGCGCGCCGCCCTCGCGCACGGCACGGCCGAGCGATTGTCCGGCGACATAGTCGTTGGGCGACAGCACCGCGAGATCGAGCGATGCGTCGCCGCGGATATCGACCACGTTGCCTTGCGCCACGACGGTGTAGAGCCGCATCTGCTGCCGCATGGGTGGCTCGGCGGTCGCTTCCAGAAATTTCCCGGTGTGATAGCGCGTCTCCGCGATCGCAGTGGCACGCGAACGGGCGCAATAGAACACGCCGTATGTGCCATCAGAGAAGCGGCTGCCGAGCGGATTCAGGTGTGTCAACGCGGCCATGATCGGCCCATAGCCCGGACCGAAACGGCGCTCCTCGCGCGGCACGAGATCGAGTTCGCCGACTTCGGTGCGCAGGCGGTCGTTGGTCATCGCTTCGAGCGCGTAGAGAGCGTCGAAATCTTCGGGCGATGCAACCCGATCGAACAGATTGACGGCCGGAAAGCGCGTTGGAATCACGCGATACGCGGGCGACCAGTCGAGCGGCGCGCTGCGCCAGCGGTGCTGCCAATGCGGTTCTGTCACGCCCAGCCGCCTCGCATCGCGTCAAGATACTGGCGCACGGCCACGAGATCGCTGATATTGCCGGCCAGCATGCGGTCCAACGCGCGGCGGCCGCCGAACGGCGGCGCGCTGTTGGGGCGCTTGATCCAGGTGTCGGCGGCGCCAGGCTGTGGCAGCAGGATTTGCAGCGCCTTATAGATACCAAGCAGCAGCGACAGGCGTTCCAGCGTGTCGCGCCCGACACGCGCGGTTCCCGGCGCGGATTTCCATTTGAAGTAGGTGGAACGGCCCGGCGAGCCGAGCAACACGATCTGCTCCTCGGCGCTCAAATCCCAGTCTCGCGCGATGTTGAAGAACGCGCGCAGGCCTGCCGCCGACATTTCCGTAAGCGTGGGTTCCGAAACCGGCCGGCGGATGGGCGGTTCGGGCTGGGTAATGCGGGCGGCGTGAGCCATGATGGGGTGAGTCCTTATTTGTACTTGTTGTTGATATTAGTCTAAAAATGGATTTTTGCAAGAGAATATAATCCCGGCTCGTTATGAAGTCGAAGATCAGGAGAAGCAGGAGATGTGGGTTCGAGCAGTAGCAACGGCAGTTGCAGTGTGGTGTGTGTCCGGGGCGGCAATGGCCGCTGGTTATGCGGAAGTGTGGAATCCGCCCGAATCGGCCGGACATACGGCGAAGCACGCAAAGAAAACGACGGGTGCCGCCAAGATCAAGTCTACCGCCGGCGCAAAGGCTGGTTCGAAGCAGGCGGCGAAGGGTCAGCATGGGACGCAACGGGTTGCGTCTGCGTCGAAGAGTGGTGCCAGGCCGGCGGCGCACGGCAGCGTGAAGAAGGTCGCCGCGAGGAATGCTGGCCACAGTGGCGCGGTGAAGGGCGCGGGCAAACCCAAGTCGAAGGCAGCGGTGGTGGCGCAGGGCAAGAAGCCGCACGCAAAACTCGCTCAAGCGAAACCGGCTCAAGGCCGGATCATGCACGCCGACCTGGTTCAAGGCCATGCGGCGCATGGCAAGGTGGTCAATGTGGCGGCGAAAACCAGTGCGGCCAAACCGGCCGTGGTTCACACGAACGCGCCTGCCAAGGCTGCAAACGTAGCGGCGAGTCCCGCGGCGCCCGCGCCCGCTAATCCGGCGACTGCCAGCAGCGGTTCGTTGCCACCGATCCTCCACTGACCTTCTGTTCCATTCAGGCGGCGCGTTTGCGTTTGGCCTTGGCGCCCGGCGGACCCAAGGCGGTGCGGCCGAGTTCGACGATGCGCGCCGAGAGCTTTTCGAGGCGCGGCGACTGGACCTTCCAGGCGTGCCAGTACAACTCGACGTCGGTGGGTTGCTTCGGCGCAAGGTCAACCAGTTCGCCGCGCTCGACGGCATCGCCGAATTCCAGTTCGGGCACCATGCCATAAGCGAGGCCGCGCTGGATCGCCATGTAGCGCGGCACCGGCGCGGGCACGTAGTGGCACGGATAAGCTTCCGGCGGCAGGCCGAAGCGCGTCTCGAGAAAGCGCGCCTGCAGCGCGTCTTTGCGTGAGGACAGGATGACCGGCGCGCGCCGCGCGCTTTCACGCGTCAAGCCATTTGGAAACCATCTCTCGACGAACGCTGCTGATGCCACCAGCCGGTAGCGCATCGCGCCAAGCCGTTCCGCGAAGCAACCGCGCATCGGCGCCGGTTCGGTGGTGATACAGCCGATTGCGAGGCCTGAGGCGAGCAGTGCGTGGGTGTGGTCCTGGTCGTCGACGGTCAGATCGAGCAGCACGTTTTCCTGCAACAGGATTTCGGAGAGCGCGGGGAAAAACCATGTGGACAGCGTATCTGCGTTGACGGCGGCGGCGACGTTCAGCAGCGCTTCGTTGGCGCCTGCGAGATCGCCGGCGAAGTCGTCTTCGAGGAGGGCGGCGCGCCGTAGATATTGCAACAGACGCTGGCCCATCTGCGTCGCGCGACATGGACGCGTGCGCACGATCAGCGGATTGCCCAGGCGCGTTTCGAGCGCCCGCACACGCTGCGATACTGCGGACGACGTGATGTTCAGGCGCACGGCTGCCTGCTCGAAGCTGCCGGTTTCGATGACCGCGCGGACGGCGGCGGTTTGTCGGGGGTCGAGGTCCACTGTTCTGTTTTTAAGTGAAATGGTTAACTTTCCAGCTTAAGCCATAGCCGGCGAACTTTATTCATGGTTTAGGGCGAGAAGTCGTTTTGTCATTGCGTTGCCAACCCATTCGTCACCAACCGCAACGTCTCCATCGACCGCGTATCCCTCACGCGCGAATGCAGGGTCACGCGTGATTCCGGCAGCGGCGGCAAGCCCAGCCGTGCACCGACATCGATCAAGCCACGCGGCGCCACTCTGCGCGCCAGCGGCGACACCGCAAGACCAGCCGCGACCGCGGCGCCGACGGCAGCCACTCCGCCACCGACGAACACTTCCTGCCATGCAATCCCTGCCTCATTCAGCGTGTGCAGCGCGACGTCGCGCACATTGCACGGCGGACTCAGCAGCGCCAGCCCCAACGGCTCGCCGACGCGCGGCAGCCATTCCGGCGTGGCGAGCCAGCCGAGCGGCTCGCTGAACAGCACTTGTGCGTCGTCGCGCGGCGGCTCATCGGCGCCGTAGCGAATGATCACTGCGTCGAGGCGCCGTTCATCGAATTGAGCGAGCAGCGCCGCAGACATGCCCAGATGCAATTCGACCACCAGACCCGAATCATGCGCGTTGAGCCGCGCGAGCAACTGCGGCAAGTTCGTTCCGGCGACGTGCTCGCTCAGCCCCAGCGTGAGCCGCCGACGCTCCACGGACAACGAACCCAGCGCCCGCTCATGTGCACCCAGCAGATCGCGGGCCGCGCCAAGGAACGCATTGCCATCCGCGGAAAGGCGCACGACACGCGGCGTACGCTCCAATAACTGCTTGCCGAGATGCGCCTCCAGCCGTTTCAGCTTCAGGCTGACGGCCGATTGCGTGGTATCGAGCGCGTCCGCAGCCCGTGTGAAGCTGCGCAGATCGGCGACCAGCACGAAAGCGCGCACCGCATCGAGATCGAGGACTTTCATTTCAGTTGGATATGGATGAAATAGCCAAAGATGGCTGTTCATTATGACTGAGTCCGCCTAAGCTGTGTTTACCCAATCACTGCAACCAAGGAGTTTCATCATGCCGCTTACACGAATCGCATTGCGCGCCGGCAAGTCAGAGGAATACCGGAAGGCGCTGACGGAGAGCATCCAGCGTTCGCTGGTGGAGACGTGCAATGTGCCGAAAGACGACATCTTTATGCTGATCACCGAGCACGATGCCGGCAATTTTGTGTACGACAAGCAGTATCTGAACATCGAACGCAGCGACGATCTCGTGGTGATTCAGATCACGTTCAACAACACGCGTACGCTCGAACAGAAGAAGGCGCTGTATAAGCGCATGGCGGATGAACTGGCGGAGTCGCCGGGGCTGCGACGAGAGGATGTGTTCATCAATCTCGTCGAGGTGCTGAAGGAGAACTGGTCGTTCGGTAATGGGATCGCGCAGTACGCGCTTTGAGTGACTGACGAACTCAAGTGGCCTGCGCGTAACTGAGGCGGGTGGGAATGGATGCGCGAGGCAGCCAGACAGGCAGCGATGCGTCGCTATAATGGTTCGCTGTCCTTTCCTAACCCACCGACACGCTGCCGCCATGACATCCGACCGCATCGATCCATCCCACGAAGCCCTCGAACTCGGCGGCTCCGTCTGGTTTAAAGCAGGCGCGCAAACGCTCGGCGGCGCGTCGCGGATCGCGCTGCTCGCGGCGATCGGCGAGACCGGTTCGATCACCAGCGCGGCGAAAGCCATTGGCATGAGCTACAAAGGTGCGTGGGACGCCGTCGACACAATGAACAACCTCGCCGGTGAGCCGCTCGTCGTGCGCTCGACCGGCGGCAAAGGCGGTGGCGGCACGATACTCACGCCACGCGCTGTGAAGCTGATCGATACGTTTCGGGCGGTTGAACGCGAGCATCGGCGTTTTCTCGAACGCGCGGGTGCGGCGATCGAAGGCTTTGCCACGGATTGGGACCTGATCGGCCGCATCGGCGTGAAAACGAGCGCGCGCAATCAGCTTTATGGCACGGTGTCGGCCATCACGCGTGGGACGGTCAACGATGAAGTGTCGCTGGCGCTGCCAGGCGACCATACGATCGTCGCCGTAGTCACGCATGAAAGTACCGAGACGTTGGGCCTCGCTGTGGGGGCGGCGGCGTTTGCGTTGATCAAGGCGTCGTGGGTGGTGCTGTTTGTCGAAGACGAAGCCGGTGCGCCGCTGAAGCTCTCTGCGCGCAATCAGTTGCGCGGCACCGTGCAGAGCGTGAAGCGCGGGGCGGTCAATGCGGAGGTGTCGCTGCTATTGGACGGCGGCGCGGTGATTACCGCGGTCGTCACGAATCAAAGCGTCGATACGCTCGGACTTGTGGAAGGCGGGATCGCGGTCGCGGTATTCAAGGCGTCGAGCGTGATTCTCGGCGTGAAGGATTGAATGAGCCAGGAGCGCTGACGTTATGGCACGCTGCGCTCGTACCCAGCAAACGGATGGTTTTCACGCACACAACCATCGCTGACCTGCACGACCTGATCGCCAAACGCGGCGACATCGTCGGGATCGTGCGTGATCAACACCATCGGAATGTCGAGCCGCGTTTGCAGGTCCGACAACTCGCTCCGCATACGCTGACGCAGCGCGCTATCGAGTGCGGAAAACGGTTCGTCCAGCAATAGCAGGCGAGGCTCAGCGACGAGCGCCCGCGCCAGCGCCACGCGCTGCTTCTGTCCACCCGAAAGCTGTGCCGGATGATTTCCCGCCACACTCTTCAACTCGAGCGCATCGAGCCAGTAATCGACTTGCGGGTGCGAGATTCGCGCGCGCGGATTGAGCCAACCCTGCTGCAAACCGAAGCCGATGTTTTGCCGCACGTTCAGATGCGGAAACAGCGCGTAGTCCTGAAACAGATACGCGATCTTGCGTGCCTGCGGTTTCTGATCGATGTTGCGCGCGCTGTCGAACAACGCGTTGCCGTGCAGCGTGATCGTCCCTTCGTCGGGACGCAGCAAGCCGGCGATGGCCTGCAGCGTCAAACTCTTCCCCGCGCCGGACGGCCCGAACAGCACGACGCGCTGCGTGGTCGCCTTGAACGCGACGTCGAGCGTGAAATGGCGCTCGGCGCTCTCGAAAGTCTTGCGGATGTCGACGGTAAGCAACATATCAGCGGGACGTCAAAAGCGTGTGCTGCGGCACCAGACGGCCCGCCAGCAACAGGATCACGACACACGTCGCCGAAGTCACGAGCACGAGAAAATTGGCGGTGCTGTCGTCGCCGGCCTGCACGGCTGAATAGACCGCAACCGAAAGCGTCTGCGTGCGTCCCGGCAAATTGCCCGCGATCATCAGCGTTGCGCCGAATTCGCCGAGCGCCCGCGCAAACGCCAGCAGACCGCCGGCGAGAATGCCGCGGGCGGCGAGCGGCAGTGTCACGCGAAAGAAGACCGCCGTTTCGCTGACGCCGAGCGTGCGCGCGGCTCGCTCGAGTTGCGGATCGACGGATTCGAAGGCGGCGCGCGCCGACTTCAGCACGAGCGGAAACGCCACCACCGTCGACGCGATCACCGCACCCTGCCAGGTGAACACCAACTGGATATCGAGCTTGTCGAGCCACCCGCCGATCACGCCGCGCCGTCCGAGCAGGACCAGCAGGTAGTAGCCGAGCACGGTGGGCGGCAAAACGAGGGGCAGCATGAGCAGCGAATCGATCACATCGCGCGCGCCCGAGCGCCAGCGCGACAAACCGAAACCGGCCGCGACGCCGAACACCAGATTGAGCGCGGTGGCCCAGCCCGCCACTTTCAGTGACAGCAGGAGCGGAATCCAGGCCTGTTGCATGTGCGTGCGGTACCCAGGTTAATGCGCGGGCTTGAAGCCGTATTTCGCGAGCACGGCCTGGCCGGCCGGCGAGAGCACAAAGTTAATGAAGGCCTGCGCGTCGGCCGCATGACGGCTGCCTTCGACCTGCGCGATCGGATAGGTAATCGGCGTTTGCGTCGGCACATTCATCGCGACCTTGACCTTGTCCGGCATGACAGCGGCATCGGTGCTGAACACGAAGCCGGCGTCAACTTCACCGCGCGACACATAGTCCAGGCTCTGGCGTACGTTCGATGCCAGCACGGCTTTCGCGCTGACTGCGTCCCACACGCCTGCGGCTTGTAGCGCGCCCTGCGTATAGCGGCCGACCGGCACCGAAGCCGGATCGCCATAAGCCACGCGCTTCACATTCGCCGACGTCAGCTCGTTCAGCGAGGCCGGCGCGAAATGGCTGTCGGTCGGCACGATCAGCACCAGCGAATTGGCGGCAAAGTCCTTACGCGTAGCCGGAACGATCACTTTTTCCGCCGCGGCCTTGTCCATCGCTTTCTGATCCGCCGAGGCGAACACGTCGGCGGGCGCTCCCTTGACGATTTGCTGCATCAGCACGTCGGACGCGCCGAAGTTCAACAGCACCTTGGTGCCCGGATGCTGCTGTTCGAAGACCTCGCTCACTGCTTTGAACGCGTTGGTGAGACTGGCGGCGGCGGAGACCACCAGTTCGTCGGCACGTGCGTTGGCGCTGACGGCAACGGAGATGGCGCTGGCGATGAACAGCGCGTGTTTCACAAGGCGGCGGGACAGTGTCATGAAGGCTGGATGTCCGGCGGAGGCCGGAGCGGCGGGTTAAAACGCTATCGTAATATATGAAAGGTTATAGCGGTACCCATGACGATTATTCAGTTGCACGCATAAAGCGGCCCGCGAGCTGCGCATCGGCAGGCGTGGGCTTCAGTTGCGGAACAGGAAATCGATTGAACGTGCTTCAGACGTCTGGCGAGTTCGGTGGCGTCAGCGTGTTGAGCGTCTGCGACAGCGGCGCCGTGGCGGGACGTACGTCGCGCACGGCTCGCCACTTGGCGCGGATAAACGGCCGGTCATGGCCGGACACCTTCAGCGCGATATGCGTGACCCAGCGTTGCGTTGGCACATGCACACCGTGCATCAATAGCGCGAGGATCATGAGACTCGCGGCGACGGGCGCCGCCGACAGCCGGCCCGGCTCGGCATGCCACGCCATGCGCACGAAGAACAGCGCCGCCAGCGCGCCGACCAGGCAGCCGGTTACGGCTTCAGACGGTGAGTGAGCGCTCAGTACGACGCGCGACAAACCGACCGCAATGCCCGCGGCTAGGCCCAATAAGACGCCGAGCAGACGAATCCCCGGACGCGCCGGCAGCAACATCAGGAACAACGCGACCGGATAGACGGCGGTAGACAGCATGGCGTGCCCGCTGACGCCAGTGAAATCCAGTTCGCGCACGCCGACGCCCCAGCCGAGGAAGGCCAGCTTGGTCACGGTCACAACGCCGATGGCCGCGCCAAGCAGCAGCAACCAGCCAGCCGCCATGCGCCACGTGTAGCCGACCGCCAGCCAAAGTGCGATGGCGAACGCAAGCGGCAGCGTCATGCCGGCGGCGCCGAGGCTGGTGATCGAGTACCACAGATGGGCAGGTAAATCGGGCATGGCAAAGACGCGACCAAGGTCGCGTAGAATCGGGTTGGTAATGGTTTAACGCGCGAACGGCGCGAATCGCCGACGCAGCAAAGGTGCCTACCGACAATATTTACCCCGCCAGTATAGACGGGTGCTGCGGGCGGGATTCGCCACGCATCAGGCTTTTTGTGGCGGGCGTTGGCTAGCGAACAAGCTTTGCCATGGTTTGACGTTGGTGCTGCTGCAAGGTTCGCCGGGCGGAAAATTCGGTACCCGGCAGAGGCTTAGGCCGCCAGCATCGCATGAGGATTGGTGTTATTGTGCATTGCACAACAAAGCGTCGTTCGATCGAACGGCACCTGTCTCTTTTTGCGAGGTTACCCACCGATGGCAAAAAGTCTGTCGAAAATCTGGCTGCGCGGTCTTAAGCGGCTGCTCGCGATTCAAACCGAGCACGCTCACGCAACGACCAAGCGCGCCCCCACGCGGCCGGCACGCGCCGCCACCACCAAACCTTCGGCCAAGGCCCGCCCGGCCAAGCCGGTGGCCGCGTTGCGCGCATCCGCAAAACGCGAGGCGCCGCGCGCCGCTCCACGGGAATCACGGGTTCGCCCGCGCGCTTCGGCATGGGCGAGCGGTTCATGGACGCGCTCGTTCCATTCGGCGCCTACCGCGCCTGGGCGGCTCGTCAACCACCTTCAGTACGGGCTTTACATCCCGTCCGGCCACGCGCACGAGGCGATGCCGCTGGTCGTGATGCTGCACGGCTGCACCCAGTCGATTGACGAATTCGCCGAAGGCACGCGGATGAACGTGCTCGCCGACCGGTTCGGCTTTGCCGTCGTTTATCCGGAACAGTCGAAGCATGTGCATTCGCATCGCTGCTGGCATTGGTACGACGCCAGCGACAGCGCCGGCGGTGCCGAGGCGCGCGCGGTCGTCTCGCTGGTGGATTCACTGGTGGCCCAGCATGGTTTCGATAGCGAGCGTGTCTATGTCGCTGGGATCTCCGCTGGGGCCGGCTTGACGGCGCTTCTGGCCGCCAACTATCCGGACCGTTTTGCGGCGGTCGCACTGCATTCCGGCCCCGCTTTCGGCGAGGCTCGCTCCGGCATTACGGCGATGGATGTGATGCGGCGCGGCGCGCGTCGCGAGCCTGCCGAGCTGGTCGACGAACTCGTTAACGTGGCTGAATACCCCGGAATGCCGGCCATCATTCTCCACGGCGACACCGACCATGTGGTCGCGCCGGTCAACGCGGACCAGTTGGCGGTGCAGTTTCTCCGTCTGAACCGGATCGTCGACGAGAAAGGCACGCGCAAATCCGGCGAAGTGAAGGAAGAGCGCAAAGGTGGCGTCGTGATGCGCGACTATCTGCGCGGCGGCCGGCGCGTGGTGCGGCTGTGCCGTGTCCAGGGGCTCGCGCACGCCTGGAGTGGCGGCGACGACGCCGTACCTTTCCATTCCGCCAAAGGTCCGGACGCAAGCGCCATGGTGTGGGAATTCTTTAGGCACCAACGCCGCACGGGCACCGGCCGTATCGCGGAAAGCACCGCCACAGAGGCTTCGGCAGGCGCGCGGTGACATTGGAGCAACACTTCGAAATGAGTATTGGCGTGTTCCTAGGGTTTTCCCTATAATGCGGGTTATCCCTTAGGCGTTAACGCCTAAATTCATTGTCGAGGTTGACCATGTACCTGCTTAGCCGCCTGTTTCTGTTCCTGACCAAATCGCCCGATCAACTCGCGAAAGAACGCGCTGACGCTTTCCTCGCAGAGGCAACCGATCTTTACGATCTGGAATTCCGTATGCGCAAGCTGGACCGCGAGGCGACCGCCCGTCATCCGGCGTGGATGAGCCAGCACTAAGCTGCTCGAGTTTGAAGCATCGGCGCGTAGCGAAACGCCGATGTTTGGGGCAAGCCGCCCAAGCTGTTATGAGCTATTGGAAGGGCTCAAACACGCTTAAACGGCCAGATTCAATTGCCACAGTGCGTTGATTCAACACCGCGGTAAAAGCCACCAAGGCAACCAGGGCTCGAGCAGTTTGCCAGCCCAGCGGTCCCGTTGCCAGAACGCAAGCGGCAGTGCGGCGTTCAGCACTAGCGCGCGAGCTGCGGCCGCAAACGGCGCATCCCTCAGTCTTCGCCAGACGCTTCTGATCAAATCAATGTGAGCGGGCGCTTACTTGCCGAAACGGGCAAGCGTACGCTGCCGCGCGTCGGCATGGTCGACGATCGGGGCGGGATAATCCTTGCCCAATACCACACCACATTCTGCGAGCCGATCCGCACCTGCCAACCATGGCGCGTGAATCCATTTGGCCGGTAGTTTCGCGAGCTGGGGCAGGTAGCGTTTGATAAAGCGCCCTTCGGCATCGAATTTTTCGGATTGCGTGATCGGGTTGAAGATCCGGAAATACGGTTGCGCGTCGCATCCCGTCGATGCCGCCCATTGCCAGCCGCCGTTATTCGCCGAGAAATCGAAGTCGTTCAGTTGTTCGGCGAAGTAGCGCTCGCCGCGTCGCCAGTCGACACCCAGATCCTTCACCAGAAAACTCGCTGTCACCATTCGCAGGCGGTTGTGCATGTAGCCCGTGCGGTTCAGTTGCAGCATCGCCGCATCGACCAGCGGATAGCCCGTGCGGCCGTCGCACCATGCGGCGAACGCCTCGTCCGCTTCGGGGCCTTGCTCCCAGCGCAGTCGGTCGTACTCTTCCTTGAACGACGCACCGTCCGCCAGCCTCGGATGATGCGAGAGAATCATGAAGTAAAAATCCCGCCAGATCAGCTCAGACAACCACGTGGCCGAACCTTGCCCGTCCGGTTGCAGCGACATCTCGTGCGCGAGCCGCGCGAGCGTGCGGATCGAGACAGTGCCGAAGCGCAGATGCATCGACAGGTAGCTCGGGCCTTTGACTGCGGGAAAGTCGCGCCGGTCCTGATAACTGTCGATGCGGGTCATGAAGTCGTCGAGCAGGCGTTGCGCGCCGCTCATGCCGGTGGGCAAGTTCAGCTCTGCAAGATTGCTCGGTGCGAAGCCGAGTTGATCGAGCGCCGGCAACTGGCGGTCCAGCCTGGGCGGCAGTGCTGGCAGATGCTTTGCGTAGGCTTCCACCGGATACGGTTTCAGATCGAAGGCTGTCAGCTGCCTGAGCCATGCATTCTTATAGGGAGTGAACACCGTGAACGGTTTGTTCTGGCCTGTCAGCACCTCGTCGCGCTCGAAAATCACCTGATCTTTAAACGTCAGCCATTGGCGTCCGGCCTCGACAAGCCGTTCGTGCACCGTCTCGTCACGCCCGATCGCGACCGGCTCGTAATCGTGATTTGTGAAGATTGCATCCACGCTGAGTTCATCAGCGAGTCTGGGCACGAGATCGACCGGATCGCCGTACAGCACGATGAGGCCGCCACCTTTGGCGCGCAACGCCTCGTCTAACTCCCCCAATGCAGCAAGAATGAACTCGACGCGGCGGTCGTGCGGTTGCGTATCGGGATGGCGAGTTTGCCAGGCGTCGCTCAGCGGTTGAAGGATCGTCGTGTCGAATACGAACGCGCACCAGACGCGCTCGCAATGCTTGAGCGCGTAGTAGAGCGCGGCGTTGTCCGTGCTGCGCAGGTCGCGGCGAAACCAGACCAGACCGGTATCGAAGGTGTCGTTCAGGCGCCGGAGGCGTGTCATGGGTAACGTGGGTCGGGTAAAGGGCTGCGCGGCGAGACATCGACCGGCGCAATGATTAGCTGCCAGGCGACGATATTACTGAACTGCGCGCTTACTAACGAAGTAATCGGCGAAGTCGCGTGACGGCAGGTGATCAGTCGGATCGGTGCACGCACATTGCGTGCCGCGTCCGCGAATGCCTATTGCGCCGCAAAATGGCACAACGCCCGCGCCTGGTTTGCAGGGTGCGGGCGTTATTCATGACGGCGTGGTTGTGCCGCGCTCGTCAACGATTCATTGGCAATCCATTCAAGCCGCTTGAGCTTAAGCGACTTGCAGGCGCACCGCGACGTTGTTGCGCGTAGCGTTCGAATACGGGCAGACCTGATGTGCTGCGTCGACCAATTCCTTGGCTGCGTCTGCAGCGAGGCCCGGCAACGAGACGCGCAGATCGATGTCGAGCGCGAAGCCGCCGTTGTCGTTCGGGCCGATCCCCACTTCCGCCGTGACTTGCGTGTCAGCCGGCAAAGCCTGCTTGCGCTGGCCAGCGATGAACTTCATCGCGCTCAGGAAACACGCCGAGTAGCCGGCCGCAAAGAGTTGTTCCGGGTTGGTGCCCGCTGCGCCCGTGCCGCCCAGTTCACGCGGTGCCGCCAGCTTCACGTCCAACGCATTGTCCGACGATACTGCACGGCCGTCACGGCCACCGGTACTGGTTGCGCTTGCTTTGTAGAGGATGTTCATTGTGTTGCTCCTAAATCTCGGTTGTCAGGGTGGTTTGCATGCTTGCCGCTGCTTGGCCGCCTTTCTGGCGGAGCGCTATCGAAGCGGCATGTGATAAAGATAGTACACAAATCATTTGTGTGCAAATGAATTTTTGCATCACCGCGATAGCGTGCCTTTTGAAACAGGCTGCCTAGTGGTCCATGTAATCGTTGAGCGTAGTGCGCAGGCGCGTCAGATCGTCGCGCAGACGGAGCAGGAATTCGGGTGTCTGCTGGGTCGCGCAGAAGATTTCCGCCGGCACTTCGCGTGCCTGACGCTTCAGCGCGGTGCCCGCTTTGGTGAGCCGGATATAGACGAGCCGCTCATCTTCGACGCCGCGTACCCGTTCCAGGTAGCCCTGCGCCTCGAGGCGTTTGAGCAGCGGCGTGACCGTGGCCGAGTCGAGATTCAGGCGCGCGGCCATGTCTTTCACCGTGACGTCGTCGGTTTCCCACAGCACGAGCATCGTCAGATATTGCGGGTACGTCAGGCCGAGCTTGTCGAGCAGCGGTTTGTACGCCTTCGTCATCGCAAGCGAGGTCGAATAGAGGGCGAAGCAGAGTTGCTCGTCGAGCGTGAAGGGCAAAGCGGGGCGCTGGGTCATGATGCATCTCGCGAAAAAAAGAGCGTGCAAATCGATTGCGCGCAAACTATTGTGCCGCAAGTCGAGGCGAGATGCCGAACGCGGATGGTGATTTGACGAAGCGCGCGGCCCTGACGGCAGCCTGGCCGGCGCTCAAGCCGCCGGCGTGGTGGGCAGATCCGGTGCTTCGGGCGTTTGCACGCCGAAGCAGCCGCGATAGGTCGCGTAGAACGAGCAATACAGCATGGTCGTGACGATCATCGTGGCCGGCATCAGGATCGCGAACGCGAAGTCGCCCGCGCCCAGCGCCTGCATCAGCGCGGACAAGCCGAACGAGACGGTGGTAGCTACGGCGAACCACAATGCACCGAACACGATGAACGCGCCGCGATTGCGCCAGCAACTGACGACGCTGAAGAACATCGCCTTCACGGGAGGCACGTCATGCCAAGCGATAAGAACCGGCGAGAACCAGAAAATCATCGCGACGGGAATGTAGAAGGCGAACGCGGCGATCACGGCTAGCGGAATATTGCTGTTGGCGATCGCGTCCTGATCCATCGTAGCCATGCCGAGCATGACCTTCAGCAGCATGCCGCCGTCGGCGAGCGCCGAGCCGGCCAGCACCAGCGCCATCGCGACGACATACAGCACGCCCAGCACCAGCAGACGTTTGGCGACCGCGGGGCCGTACGAGTGAAAGCCATCCACCAGAATGGTCGGGAACACCGGCTTGCCCGCGATGGTGTTGCGGCACGCCGCCATGAAACCGACGGCGACACCCGGAATGAAGACCAGCGGCAGCACGCCGCCGACAACCGGAATCTGCGCCGCCAGTGTCATGACCAGCAGATAGGTGAAGAACAGCGTCAGAAACGCGAGCGGGTTCTTGCGGAACAGCCAGATACCCTGCCGGAACCAGACATAGCCGGTTTTCGCGGGGACTTCGATCAGTTGCATGAGGTATGAATGCCTGGAAGAGCAACGCCGGACAGGCGTTCGCGCAGAATGCGCTCGAAATGACCGGGGTCGTGCGGTTTGAGTAGCTCGGCCGCGCGCGGCAAATGAAAATCATACAGGCGCGAGACCCAGAAGCGGTAAGCGCCGGCACGGAGCATATCGCCCCAATGGCGATTTTCTTCGACGGTGAACGGGCGCACGGTCTGGTAGGCGCGCAGCATGGCTTCGGTGCGTGCTTCGTCGAGCTTGCCCGTAGCGAGGTCGACGCACCAGTCGTTGACCGTTACCGCGACATCGAACAGCCATTTGTCGCAGCCGGCGAAATAGAAGTCGAAGAAGCCGCCGAGGCGCACCTCGTGGCCGGTGTCCGGTGCGGCATGCGCGAACAGCGCGTTGTCGCGGAACAGGTCGGCGTGGCAGGGGCCTTCGGGCAATGCGGCGTAATCCGCCGAGGCGAAGAATGCTTCCTGGTGCGCCAGTTCGGACGACAGCAAGTCGCGCTGCGCCCCCTCGAGAAACGGCAGGATGGTCGGCACGGTTTCCCGCCACCACGGCAGGCTGCGCAGATTCGGCTGATAGCGCGCGTAGTCGCGCCCCGCCAGATGCATGCGCGCGAGCATGTGCCCGACCTCGACGCAGTGCTCGATTTGCGGCGCCAACTCCGGCGCGCCTTCGAGCTTGGTCACGATAGCGGCGGGCTTGCCGTGCAAGGTGCCGAACAGCGCGCCGTCTTCGCGCGGCATGGGATCCGGCACCGGCACGCGGTGCGCGGCCAGATGCTGCATCAGATCGAGATAGAACGGCAGTTGTTCGGCCGTCAGCTTTTCGAAAATCGTGAGGACGTATTCACCGCGCGTCGTCGTCAGAAAGAAGTTGCTGTTCTCAATACCGGACGGAATGCCGCGAAACTCGACGACTTCGCCGAGATCGTAGTGACGCATCCATTCTGCTAGTTGGGGTTCGGTGACAGCGGTGAATACAGCCATGCGGGAAACGTCGGATCAGGTTAGTCGGGCTGGCGCTAGGCGACAGTGCGAGATGTGGCAAATGCGTTGCAGAGAGCGCGGTCAAGGTCACGCGGTCAGGTTCAATCAGGCAGCGAATCTTGCCTGCCAATCCTGGCCACCCGCAGGGTCGCCAGGCGCTGTGACAATTCAACGCGGTTTCGCCATGCTGCAGGCGGTGCTGAAAATCGGCAAGCAGGCTAAAAGCCCGAGGCGACACCCGCGGGCCGCACAGCTTTGGGAGCGGCTCATGTCACGCCGCCGCCCCGGCAGCCATCAATAAGTCAGATTCACCGACGGCAAACGCGTGCTCGCGCGGCCGTTGTCGCGCACGGTAGGCGACGTGTCGAGCGGTGCGCTCATCTGATAGCGCGTGCCGAGATTCGAATGCACGTTGATTTCAACGGGCTTGCCTTTGTCGCGGTATTCGGTGATTTCGGTGCCGTTAGCGCTGCGTTCGTAGAAACTCGGCGTGCGCGGGACGTTGATTTCGACCTTCGAGCTGACCTCGGCGGCCGGACGATTGATCTTCTCCAGATCAGGCAGACCGGCCCGTTCATTGGCGGACTGGGGCGCGCCGGGGGTCGGAGTGTCATCGACAGGCTGGGCAGCCATCGCCGCGTTGCCAAAGGCGAGGGCCAGTGCAACGGCGACGGGAAGGAACGGCTTCATGGTGATTCTCCAATATGGTGCCCCGATTCTAGCAAATCCAGCTTGGCCTACGGGCGCGATCGCCTTATTTTGCGCCGCTTTCGCGCGACGTGCGCGCAATCTTGCGGCCGCTGTTGCGGCAGTTGTGGTAGGCGCGGCGAGGTCATTTGGCGATCGCGGGTTCCGTGGTAATGTCATCTCATCAATAGGGGCGAATGAAGATGAACAACGATACCAATCAACGCGCGGTGCAGACTCCCGCCAACAGCTTCCCAACCGAATCCTTTGACGACGCGGCCGAGGCCGTCACGCGTCTGTCGGCGATCTACGAAGCGAACACCTCGTTCCTGCGCGACGCCTTCGCACGCTATCGCCGCAACGAACTGTTCGAGCGCCGGGTGCGCGCCTGCTACCCGTTCGTCAGAGTGCGCACCGAAGTCAACACGCATATCGACTCGCGCCGCTCGTACGGTTTCGTCGCGGGCCCAGGTGTGTTCGAAACCACCGTCACGCGGCCCGATCTGTTCGGCAACTACTATCGCGAGCAATTGCGCCTGCTGGCGAAGAACCATCACGTGAAGATCGAAGTCGGTGTGTCCGACCAGCCGATTCCGATCCACTTCGCGTTCGCCGAAGGCATCCATCTCGAGGGCGATCTGGATCGCGAGCGGCTGTTCCTGATGCGCGACGTGTTCGATACGCCTGACCTCGCGCTGCTCGACGACCGAATCGTCAACGGCACATACGAGCCGCTGCCGGGCGAGCCGCATCCGCTCGCGCTGTTCACGGCGGCGCGGGTGGATTTCTCGCTACATCGGCTGAAGCACTACACGG
The DNA here is from genome assembly GCF_902859805.1 of Paraburkholderia sediminicola. Taxonomy (GTDB): domain Bacteria; phylum Pseudomonadota; class Gammaproteobacteria; order Burkholderiales; family Burkholderiaceae; genus Paraburkholderia; species Paraburkholderia sediminicola. The sequence goes on from NZ_CADIKC010000001.1 coordinate 1,743,975, forward strand.
CGACCTCGCCCACGCATTGCCAGAACTACGTGCTGTACACGAACTACCAGTTCTATATCGACGAATTCGTCAAACTCGGCCGCACGATGATGGCCCATACCGACGACGAAGAACTGCGCGCCTATCGCAGCGAATACACGTCGTTCGTCGAACCGGGCGACGTGATCACGTACAACGAGAATCTCGGCGAGCAGGCGCAGGAAGGCACGGCGCCGCCGCGTTTGCCGCAGATGCCCGCGTATCACCTGAAGCGCGCCGACGGCAGCGGGATCACGATGGTCAACATCGGTGTCGGGCCGTCGAACGCGAAGACGATCACGGATCACATTGCCGTGCTGCGTCCGCATGCGTGGATCATGCTCGGTCACTGCGCGGGTCTGCGCAATACGCAGCGTTTGGGCGACTACGTGCTGGCACACGGCTATGTGCGCGAAGATCACGTACTCGACGACGATTTGCCGCTGTGGGTGCCGATTCCCGCACTTGCCGAAGTGCAGGTGGCGTTGGAGCGGGCGGTCGCGCAGGTTACGCAACTGGACGGCGTCGAGTTGAAGCGCGTGATGCGCACGGGCACCGTGGCGAGTGTCGATAACCGCAACTGGGAACTGCGCGATCACCGTGAGCCGGTGCAGCGGCTGTCGCAAAGCCGTGCGGTCGCGCTCGATATGGAAAGTGCGACGATTGCGGCCAACGGGTTCCGTTTCCGCGTGCCTTACGGCACCTTGCTATGTGTATCGGACAAGCCTTTGCATGGCGAATTGAAATTGCCCGGTATGGCGGATCAGTTCTATCGTGCGCAAGTCGATCAGCATTTGCAGATCGGCGTGAAAGCGATGGAGTTGTTGCGTATGAATGGCCTGCATCGTTTGCATAGCCGCAAGTTGCGGAGTTTCGCGGAAGTGGCGTTTCAATAAGCGCCATTCGATAAGGCGCGGTAAGGCGAGGGCGGGCGTCTGCTCCTCTCGCCTTGGCGCCTTAAAACTGCCCAAACCCCGTCAACCCGATCAAACTCCCGGCCGCCAGCAACCACAGCGGATGAATGCGCGTCTTCAACGCCAGCACAGCGGTAAATGCACAGATTGCCCATGCAATAGCTGTCGGGTTCGACGCTTCGGCGATCAGGGACGCGCTCGCCGCGACGATGCCGGCCGTCACCGGCACCAGTCCCATTTGCGCGTAACGCCGCCACGGACGGTCTTTGAACCGGTCCCACGCATGCAGCGCAAGAATTGTCACGAGCGAAGAGGGTCCGAACTTCGCGATTGAAGTCACCAGCATTCCCGCCCAACCCGCCACGTGCCAACCAACCAGCGTCACGATCATCAGATTCGGCCCCGGCGCGGCTTGCGCGAGCGCGAACAGCGCGCTGAATTCGCTGGCCGGCATCCAGTGATGCACATCCACCACCTGTCTCTGCATCTCCGGAAGAATCGTGTTGCCGCCACCGAACGCCAGCAGCGAAAGCTGACTGAAAATGATGGCAAGAGAAATGAGCGTGTCGTTCATCGTGCAGCCCTCGACGCGATGTAGATGCTGAGTGGCGTGAGCACCAGCATCGTCGGCAGAAGCGGCAGGCGCATGATGGCGATCGCGATGAAGCCGAGCGCCGCGATAAGCGCGGCCATCGGTTTATCCCGCAACGGCAGAAGGATTTTCACGGCCATCGAGATCAGCAGACCGGACGCTGCCGCAGCGAGACCGGCAAACAGATGGCGAACGTGTGGGTCGTTTTGCGTATGTTCGTACAGCACGCCAAGGCCGATCACCACCAGCGAAGGCCCCGCGATCAAGCCGAGCAAACCTGCCAGCGCACCCGGCACGCCGCGAAAGCGCATCCCGATCGCCACGGAAAGATTGATCACATTGCCGCCCGGCAGGAATTGGCACAGGCCCAGCAAGTCGGTGAATTCCGCGCCGGTCAGCCAGCGCCGTTGCTCGACCACGATGCGCCGCGCCAGCGGCAGTGCGCCGCCGAACGAGATCAGCCCGAGTCCGAGAAAGCCGCCAAAGATTTCCCGCAATGTGGGCTTGGGCGCCCCGTCGGCCGTGGCTGAGGTGAGTTCGTGATCCATTTCGCTAAGCTTCCAGTTCAAGCTCTGGAGGTTAGCGCCGAACCGGCTCTGGGCAAAACGATTTTTGAGCGCGCCTTTGTGATCTAGAATCACAAGCATGGCTCGCAATCTTCCTCCTTTTCCGGCGCTCCGTGCCTTCGAAGCTGCCGCGCGGCATGAAAGTTTCACCGCTGCGGCGAACGAATTGCATGTGACGCACGGTGCAATTAGCCGGCAAGTCGCGGCTTTTGAAACCTGGCTCGGCGTGCAGGTGTTTCATCGCCGCGGCAAGCGCGTACGCCTGACCGACGACGGCCGCCGCTATCTGGGCACCGTCCAGGCCGCGTTCGACAGCATCGCGCTCGCTACGGATCAACTGCGCGATACGGGCGTCGTTCACGTTTTGAAGGTGAATGCGCTGCCGACATTCGCAATGAAGTGGCTGCTGCCGCGGCTTCATCAGTTCCAGCGGAAGGTGCCGAATGTGGAGTTGCGGCTATCGACTTCAAACGCACCGGTCGAAACGCTGGACGGCTTCGACGTCGCCGTGCGGCGCGGGCCGGCGCATTGGCCGAACTGCGTGAGCGGCCATTTTCTGGGCGAGAGCGAGATCCCGGTGTGCAGTCCCGCGCTCCTGCAACGCTCGCCGATCAAGGTCGCTGACGATCTCGCGAAACACGTGCTGCTGCATTCGGACACGCGGCCCGATGCGTGGAGCAACTGGTTATCGGCGGCAGGTGTCACGGCGACATGCCGGAAGAAGCAGTCGTTCGATCACTTCTATCTGGCCTTGCAGGCCGCGGTGGATGGGCTCGGCGTGGCGCTCGGCCCGTTGCCTTTATTGGCGGATGAGCTGGCATCAGGACGGCTCGTCGTGCCGTTGGCCGGTCCGCGTATCGATGCACGCGGCTATTGGTGGGTGGCGAGGCGGGAGGTCGCGCAGGCGCCGCTGGTGGCGCAGTTCTGCGAATGGCTGCAAGCGCAGGGCGATCAAACCGATGTAGCGGAAGCGAGCGACCTGGAGGCCACTCGCTAGAACCCGCGTGCGTTGCTCTGCTCAATACGCCTTGAACATCAGCAAGCTGACTTCGCGCACGAGGCGCGAAGCTGCTGCATCACAGATAAAACATCCGGTCTTCATCCGACTTGGCCGGATGCGGTTCGGCTTCTTCACGGTCTTCGTAGAACTTCAGCACCGCTTCGAGCACCTGGTCCGGATCGTCGATCACCTGCATCAAGTCCATATCCGTCGGATTGATCAGGCCCATCGGCGTGAGCGAGTTCTTGAACCACGCAAGCAGGCCTTCCCAGAACTCGCCGCCCACCAGAATGATCGGCACGTGGCGCGACTTCTTGGTTTGAATCAGCGTGAGGACTTCGGCGAGTTCGTCCAGCGTGCCGAAACCGCCCGGCATGACGATCACCGCATCCGAGTTCTTCACGAACGTAACTTTGCGCGTGAAGAAATGGCGGAAGCGCAGCGAGATGTCCTGCCATTGATTGCCCGATTGCTCGTGCGGCAGTTCGATGTTCAGGCCGACCGAAGGGGCTTTGCCCGCATGGGCGCCCTTGTTGGCCGCCTCCATGATGCCGGGGCCGCCGCCCGAGATAACCGCGAAGCCGGCGTCCGACAGCTTGCGCGCGATTTGCGTGGCGAGTTTGTAATACGGCGAGTTCGGTTTCAGGCGTGCTGAACCATAGATGCTGACAGCCGGACGAATCTCCGAGAGGTACTCGGTCGCCTCGATAAACTCTGCCATAATCGTGAACATCTGCCACGATGCGCGGGCCTTCTTAGCCGTAGCGCGCTCTTGATCTGCGAGTGATCGCAGACTCGGAATCACTTTTCTCTTAGTCATAATGCCTGAAGAACGAAGCCTTGAAGGTAAGACCCTGCTATTGGTCGACGGTTCGAGTTATCTGTACCGGGCCTACCATGCGATGCCTGATTTGCGCGGACCCGAGGGTGGCCCGACGGGTGCGCTCTATGGAATGATCAACATGCTGCGGCGCATGCGCAAGGAAGTCACAGCAGAGTATAGCGCGTGCGTGTTCGACGCCAAGGGCAAAACGTTTCGCGACGACTGGTATGCCGACTATAAGGCGAACCGCCCGTCAATGCCCGAGGATCTCGCGCGTCAGATCGAGCCGATTCATGTCGCCGTGCGCGCGCTCGGCTGGCCGCTCCTGATGATCGAAGGCGTCGAAGCTGACGACGTGATCGGCACGCTCAGCACCGAGGCGGAAAAGCGCGGCATGAATGTGATCGTGTCGACTGGGGACAAGGATCTGGCGCAGCTCGTGTCGGATCATGTCACCCTCATCAATACGATGACTAACGAGAAGCTCGACCGCGAAGGCGTGATCGCCAAATTCGGCGTGCCGCCGGAGCGCATCATCGACTACCTGTCGTTGATCGGCGATACCGTCGACAACGTACCCGGCGTCGAAAAATGCGGGCCGAAAACGGCGATCAAATGGCTGACGCAGTACGAAACCCTCGACGGCATCGTCGCACATGCGGACGAGATCAAAGGTGCGGTAGGAGACAATCTGCGACGTGCGCTCGATTTTCTGCCGATGGCGAAGAAACTCGTCACCGTCGAACGCCAATGCGATCTGACCGGCCATATCGTGTCGATCGAAGAAAGCCTGGAAAGCCGGCCGGAATCACGCGAAGAACTGCGCGATGTATTCACGCGCAACGGCTTCAAGACCTGGCTGCGTGAGGTGGAAGTCGCGGAAGTCGTGGAAGGTCCTGAGACCGATGTACCGCCTGCGCTTACCGTGGATCACGAACGTCACTACGACACCGTGCAGACCTGGGAACAGTTCGACGCGTGGCTTGAGAAGATCAACGCCGCTGAGTTGACTGCGTTCGATACCGAAACCACCTCGCTTGATCCGATGACCGCGCAAATCGTGGGCTTGTCGTTGTCGGTCGAGCCTGGCTATGCCGCTTATGTGCCGGTCGCGCATCGCGGTCCCGACGCACCCGTGCAACTGCCGCGCGATGAAGTCCTCGCGAAGCTCAAGCCGTGGCTGGAAAGCGCCGAGCATAAGAAAGTCGGCCAGCACATGAAGTACGACGAACAGGTGCTGGCGAACTACGGCATCGAAATGCGCGGCGTCGAACACGACACGCTGCTGGAATCGTACGTGCTCGAATCGCACCGTACGCACGACATGGACAGCCTCGCGCTGCGCCATCTCGGCATCAAGACGATCAAGTATGAAGAGGTCGCGGGTAAAGGCGCGTCGCAGATCGGCTTCGACGAAGTCGCGCTGGAAACGGCCGCCGAATACGCGGCGGAAGACGCCGACATCACCTTGCGTCTGCATCATGCCTTGTATCCGCAGGTGGCCGCCGAGAAGACGCTCGACTACGTGTATCGTGACATCGAAGTGCCGACCTCGCGCGTCTTGCGCAAGATGGAGCGTACGGGCGTACTGATCGACGCAGAAAAGCTGCGCGCGCAAAGCAGCGAAATCGCCACGCGTCTGATTCAGCTGGAAAGCGAAGCGTACGTGTTGGCCGGCGGCGAATTCAATCTTGGCTCACCGAAGCAGATTGGTCAGATCTTCTTCGAGAAGCTCGAATTGCCGGTGGTCAAGAAGACGCCGAGCGGCGCGCCGTCCACCGACGAAGAAGTGCTGCAAAAGCTCGCTGAAGACTACCCGCTGCCGAAGATTCTGCTCGAACACCGCGGTTTGTCGAAGCTGAAATCGACCTATACGGACAAGCTGCCGCGCATGGTCAACGCCCAAACCGGTCGTGTGCATACAAACTATGCGCAGGCAGTGGCGGTCACGGGCCGGCTGGCGTCGAACGATCCGAATCTGCAGAACATCCCCGTGCGCACTGGCGAAGGGCGTCGTATCCGCGAGGCGTTTATCGCGCCGCCGGGCCACAAACTCGTCTCTGCCGACTACTCGCAGATCGAATTGCGCATCATGGCGCACATTTCCGGCGACGAATCCCTGCTGCGTGCGTTCTCGCAGGGCGAAGACATTCACCGCGCCACTGCCGCGGAGATCTTCAGCGTGACGCCGCTCGAAGTGTCGAACGACCAACGGCGCGTAGCGAAGGTCATCAACTTCGGCCTGATCTACGGCATGAGCGCGTTCGGCCTCGCCGCGAACCTCGGCATTACGCGTGACGCGGCCAAGCTGTATATCGACCGCTATTTCGCGCGTTATCCGGGCGTCGCGCGTTATATGGACGAGACGCGTCTGAGCGCGAAGGCCAAGGGCTACGTGGAAACGGCGTTCGGCCGCCGCCTGTGGCTGCCGGAGATCAACGGCGGCAACGGTCCGCGCCGTCAGGCCGCAGAGCGCGCGGCAATCAACGCGCCGATGCAAGGCACGGCCGCCGATCTGATCAAGCTGTCGATGATCGCAGTGCAGAAGTGGATCGAAGAGTCGAAGGTCGGTACGCGCATGATCATGCAGGTGCACGACGAACTGATCCTCGAAGTGCCGGACGCGGAATTGTCCGATGTACGTAAGCGCTTGCCGGAACTGATGTGCGGTGTCGCCGCGCTGAAAGTGCCGCTGGTCGCCGAAGTGGGCGCCGGCCTGAACTGGGAAGAAGCGCATTGACGTGCATGTGACGGCGCGTGCGATAGGCGATATCGTCGCGCGCATGTCACATATGCGTATTGATGGCTTGTGACAACCCGTGCCGCTCACGGACAATCGCCAGGACAGACGGCGCGCGTTTCATGCTTCATGCGCACCGTTGCGACGCATAACCCATCGGCAAATACGGAGAGTTCAATGCATCGTTTTATCGTCGTTGGCGGGGGCGCGGGGGGACTGGAACTGGCGACGCGTTTGGGCGACCGCTATGCACCCCATAAGAACAAAGGCGGCGTGCAGGCGCAAGTGACGCTCGTCGACCGTAATCCAACCCATATCTGGAAGCCGCTGCTGCATGAAGTGGCAGCCGGCAGCATGGACCCGTTCACCCAGGAACTCGAATATGCGGCGCAGGCGCGCTGGCACGGCTTCGAGTTTCAGCAGGGCGATCTGACCGGTCTGGACCGCGCGAACAAGCGTCTTACGCTGGGTACCGTGCTCGACGACGACGGCGCTGAATTGCTGCCCGCACGTGAACTCGAATACGACACGCTGATCATCGCGATCGGCAGCACCACGGCGTTCTTCGGCGTGAAAGGCGCGTCGGAGTTCTCCCTCGCGCTCGACACAGTCAGCCAGGCGGAGCGCTTCCGCAAACGCCTGATCGCGGCCTGCATGCGTGCGGAGCATCAGGTGCATGAACCGGTCGAATCGGGCCCGGGAACGTCGTCGACCTCTACTGAGCCGCGCATCCAGGTGGCGATCGTCGGCGGCGGCGCGACGGGTGTCGAACTCTCGGCCGAGTTGCGCAATACGGCCCAGGTGTTGTCCGCGTACGGTTTGCATAAGCTCGATCCGCGGCACGACGTCGGCATCGTGCTGATCGAGGCGGGGCCGCGCATTTTGCCGGCTTTGCAGGAGCGTGTGTCGACGGCCACCGCCGAATTGCTCACCAAGCTCGGCGTGAAGCTGATGATCGGCGAGACCGTGGCCGAGGTCGCGCCAGGCATGATCCGCACGGCCAGCGGTAAAACGGTGCGCGCCGATCTGACGGTATGGGCGGCGGGTATCAAGGCGCCAGCCATTCTGAGTGAACTCGACGGCCTGCCGGTCAACCGTCTGGGGCAACTCATCGTGCGCCGCACGCTGCAAACCGAAGTCGACGACAACATCTTCGCGCTCGGCGATTGCGCGGCCTGCCCGTGGCCTGGCAACGAGCGTAACGTGCCGCCGCGTGCGCAGGCGGCTCACCAGCAGGCGAGCTTCCTGATGAAGGCGCTTGCGGCACGGCTCGAGAATAAGCCGCTGCCTGAATTTACCTATCGCGACTTCGGTTCGCTGGTGTCTCTCGGGCACTTCAGCGCGGTCGGCAATCTGATGGGCGGCGTAATCGGCGGCAACATGCTGATCGAGGGGCTGTTCGCGCGCTTCATGTACATGTCGCTGTACCGGCTGCATATCGCGGCGCTGCACGGCTATGCGCGGATGGTGCTCGACACCTTCGCACACTGGTTGCGGCGTACCACGCTGCCGCGGGTCAAGCTGCACTGACGGCTGACTGCGCTTGATAAGGTTGCAAGTGCAACAGGATGCGGGCGAAGCGTATCCTGTTGCCTCCAACCTTCACCCGAGGAGCGCCGCATGCTGAAACCCGATATCGACAGCCTGGTCCCGCACGTTCCCTTCAATCGACGCACCTTTATTAAAGCCGCGCTCGGCACCGGTTTCGCCGCGGCCGTGATGCCTGTGTCGGCCCAAACCATCCATACGGATAGCGATGGTCTCGAAGCCGGCGAGATTGGCGTGCGGTCGGGCGATACGCTCGTGCCGGCCTATCGCGCGCAGCCGAAGGGCAAGACGCATCTGCCGGTGATCATCGTGATTCACGAGGCGTTCGGCGTGCACGAGCATATTGCCGACGTGTGCCGGCGCTTTGCCAAGCTCGGTTATCTTGCAATCGCGCCGGATCTGTTCGTCCGAGAGGGCGATCCGTCGGTGCTGCCGACCATCCAGCAGATCAGCGAGCAGATTCTTAGTAAGGTGCCGGATGAACAGGCGCTGGACGATCTCGACGCCACCGTCGCGTGGGCGGGCGAGCACGGCGGCGATCTGAACCGGCTTGGCGTGAACGGGTTTTGCTGGGGAGGACGCATCGCGTGGCTGTATGCCGAGCACAATCCCCGGCTGAAGGCGGCTGCGGCGTGGTATGGCCGGGTCGGCGGCGATCACAGCGCAACGACGCCGGCGAACCCGCTCGATCGCGTGGCCGATCTGCATGCGCCGGTGCTAGGGCTGTATGGTTTGCAGGATCAGAGCATTCCGCAAGCGTCGCTCGAGCAGATGAAGCAGGCGATCGCTCAGGGTCCGCAAGCGGGCCGCAGCTCGCAATTCGTCGTGTACGACGACGCGGGCCACGCGTTTTTCGCGGATTACCGGCCGAGTTACAAGAAGGCCGATGCCGAGGACGGCTGGCGGCGTGTGCTGGTGTGGTTCAAGCAGCACGGAGTCGCCTGAGGGCGCCAGTTCGATACCTTCGGTTGACGCGCCATAACGGCGTGTCGATGTGCTCGGCTGGAAGAATGCAAAAGGCCGTGGCCGCTTTCCAGCGGCCACGGCCTTTTGCTAATCGTCCTGCTTGATGGACCGCTTAAGGATTCGGACCCGTTGCAACCGGCCGCTTCGGATCAGAGCTCCATTCGCTCCACGACCCCGCATACAGCGCCGCGCCATGCATGCCGGCGATCTCCATTGCGAGCGCGTTCACGCACGCTGTCACGCCCGAGCCGCATTGCAGAACGACGTGTTCCGGTGACGTGTCGCCCAGCAATGCATGGAATTCCTCGCGCAGCGTGTGGGCCGGTTTGTAGCGGCCGTCGGCGGTGAGGTTGTCCTTGAAGAACCGGTTGAGCGCGCCAGGAATATGGCCGCCGACGCGATCCAGCGTTTCGTTTTCACCGCGATAGCGATCGTTCGCGCGTGCATCGACCACGACGCGTTCTTTCGTACCGAGGTTGCGCTCGACGGTTTGCGCGTCGACGGTAACCGAAAGTGGCGCACCCGCTTTGAAGTCGCCGGTGTTTTGTGCCGGAGCGTCCTGCGTCAGCGGCTTACCGGCCGCCTCCCAGGCTTGCAGCCCGCCGTCGAGCAGCGCCACCGCATCGTGGCCGAGCCAGCGCAGCAGCCACCATGCGCGCGCCGCATACATGCCACCCTGCGCGTCATACGCGACCACCTGCTGACCCTGCTTAAGCCCGCGCGACTCCAGCGTCTCCACCAGCCGTGCGCGATCCGGCAACGGATGGCGGCCATTGTGGCCGTTTTTGGGCCCCGACAGATCGCGATCGAGGTTCAGATAGTGCGCACCTGGCAAGTGCCCGGCCAGATAGGCTTTCTCGCCCGCCTCGGTGTCCGCCAGATCGAAACGGCAATCGATGACGAACACGCTGCCAGGCGCGGCTGCCAGCCGCTCCGCGAGGTTTGTCGCGGAGATGAGTGTGGTGTAGTGAGTGTGGGGCATGACGTCTCCAGTCCCATGCAAGATGGTTGCGGCGCTTACGCGGCGGCTTGAGGCCGTTAGCGAATGGCCGAACGATACTGATAGTCTAAACAAAAAAAGACGGGCCGAAGCCCGTCTTCCATGTTTTGATGCGGACCGCGCGAATCAGATCGCGCCGAGTTCTCGCCGCAGGAACTCGTGGAAGTGCTGCATGCCGTCTTCCATCGGGCTCTGATACGGGCCGACCTGCGATTCGCCGCGTTCCATCAGCGCGCGGCGGCCGGCGTCCATGCGTTCGGCGATCTCGTCGTCTTCGCGGGCCGTTTCCATATAGGCGGCGCGCTCGGCTTCGACGAACTCGCGTTCGAACAGCGCGATTTCCTCAGGGTAATAGAACTCCACCACATTGGTGGTTTTCTGCGGACCACGCGGAATCAGCCAGGACACGACCAGCACGTGCGGGTACCACTCGATCATGATGCCGGGGTAGTACACCATCCAGATCGCGCCGAAATCGGGCGGATTGCCGCCGCGGAAGCGCAGCACCTCGTCGTGCCATTTACGGTACGTCGGGCTGCCAGGCTGCTCCAGATCCTTGTGGACGCCGACCGTCTGCACGCTGTACCACTCGCCGAATTCCCACGTCAGATCGTCGCAATTGACGAAGCTGCCGAGGCCCGGATGGAACGGCGCGACGTGGTAGTCCTCCAGATAGACCTCGATGAAGGTCTTCCAGTTGTAATCGCACTCGTGCACTTCGACGTGATCGAACATGAAGCCCGAAAAATCAAAGTGTTGCTTGGTGCCGAGGCGCGCCAGATCCCGCGCGACGTCGCGCCCCTGTGCTTCGAACAGCAAGCCTTGCCAGTTCTGCAGCGGCGTGGCGCCGAGATTCAGGCAGGGGTTATCCGCAAAATGAGGTGCGCCGAGGAGCTGGCCGTTCAGGTCATACGTCCAGCGATGCAGGGGGCAGACGATGTTCTCCGTCTGGCCGCGGCCGTTGAGCATGATGGCTTGCCGGTGGCGGCACACGTTCGACAGCAGCTCTACTTGCGACTGCTGGTTACGGACGAGCACACGCCCTTCGCTCTCGCTGGGCAAAGCAAAATAATTTCCCGCTTCGGGCACCATGAGATCGTGGCCGATGTAGCGAGGACCTTTCTTGAAAAGGGTGTCGATTTCGCGCGTTAGAAGCGCTTCGTCAAAGTAAGCCGTGACTGGCAGCTGGCTGTGGACAGACCGCAACTGCAATGCATTGCTCAGATTGGACATTCCCACTCCCGTGAAGACGTGAAAGCAGTGAACAACCCAACCATCGATAGATTCGATTTAGGGAGCCCGCGATTATACCTGATTCCCCCTCCTCGGGGCGCTTAAGTGCCTGATTTGGGTCAAAAATGTCAAGGAAGTTCAAGGTTTTCGCCGCAGACCAATCGTTTTTTTTCTGAGAGACTGAGGGTCGGGCGCGAAGGGTAAAGGCGGGGCGCGGGCCGGCGATGGGATCGGAAATGTCGCTTTTGCCGTAGAATGTCCGACTTGTTTTAATTTTGCGACTATTCATGGCGAAGACCGCGTCGAAAGATACTGCTGCCGCGCCTGCTGAAGGCGTCGATACCACGCCGTTGCCCGAGAACTACGAGGCCGCCCAGGCTGAGCTGGAAGGGTTGGTGGCGCGTATGGAAGGCGGCAATCTCAGCCTCGAGGAATCGCTCACCGCCTACCGGCGCGGCGCGGCGCTCGTCGCGTTTTGCCAGCAGCAGCTCGAGAAGGTCGAGCAACAGGTGCGCGTGCTCGATGGCGAGACGCTGAAACCGCTGCCTATGAATAGCGCAGGCACAGCCGCTACTGAAAGCGGGGACGACCTATGACATTCGAACAATGGACACGCTCGGTGCTCGAGCGAGTCGAATCGGCACTAGAACACTATCTGCCCACGGAAGCGACCGAGCCGGCCAAGCTGCATGAAGCCATGCGCTACGCTGTGCTGGGCGGCGGCAAGCGGGTGCGCCCGCTGCTGTGTCATGCGGCCGGCGAGTTGACCGGCGCGCGCGCCGAGTGCCTGGACGCGGCCGCGGCGGCGCTGGAAATGATCCACGTGTACTCGCTCGTGCACGACGATATGCCCTGCATGGACGACGACGCGCTGCGTCGCGGCAAGCCCACGGTACACGTCAAGTATGACGAAGCCACGGCGCTGCTGGTCGGCGACGCGTTGCAGTCGCAGGCGTTCGTCGCGCTGACGTCGGACGTACTGGCGCCGGCGCAGCAGGCCGCGCTGGTGCGTGAGCTGGCCCTGGCGAGCGGCTCGATCGGCATGTGCGGTGGTCAGGCCATTGATCTCGCGAGCGTCGGCCATACGTTGACGCGCCCGCAACTCGAAACCATGCACCGGATGAAAACCGGCGCCTTGCTGCGTGCCGCGGTGCGCATGGGCGCGCTGGCGGGCGAGACGCCGAATGCGGACGCCATGCGTTCGCTCGACGCGTATGCGGCCGCCGTAGGCCTCGCGTTTCAGGTCGTCGACGATATTCTCGACGTCACGACCGATTCCGCAACGCTTGGCAAGACAGCAGGTAAAGACGCGAAGGACGGCAAGCCGACCTACGTGTCGATTATTGGGCTAGATGCGTCGCGTGCGCTCGCAGCGCAGCTGCGCAGCGACGCCCACGCTGCGATTGCGCCGTTTGGTGCGCGCGCGCAGCGTCTTGCCGAATTGGCCGACCTGGTGGTGAACCGGGTCAGCTGAACGCGAAAGCCCGCCGCCGCGCACCTTTGCTACGGGGTGCATGTATGAAGTGCGGGCGCGTAAGTTTTCCTACAATGGAACGACGATGTACGACTTGCTGAAAACTATCGACGACCCGGCAGCCTTGCGCCGCCTCGATCGCCGCCAATTGCAACCGCTTGCCGACGAGTTGCGTGCCTTCGTGCTCGACAGCGTATCGCAGACGGGCGGCCATCTTTCGTCCAACCTCGGCACGGTCGAGTTGACCATTGCTCTGCACTACGTGTTCGACACGCCGCGCGACCGGATCGTGTGGGATGTCGGCCATCAAACCTATCCGCACAAGATCCTGACGGGGCGCCGCGACAAGATGCACACGCTGCGTCAGCTCGGCGGCATCTCGGGCTTCCCGAAGCGCGACGAGTCGGAATACGACACTTTCGGCACCGCGCACTCCAGCACGTCGATTTCGGCCGCGCTCGGCATGGCCGTTGCCAGCAAGCTGCAGGGCGATAACCGCATGGGCATCGCCGTGATCGGCGACGGCGCGATGACGGCCGGCATGGCCTTCGAGGCGATGAACAACGCCGGCGTCGAAGACGACGTGCCGCTGTTGGTCATCCTCAACGACAACGACATGTCGATTTCGCCGCCGGTCGGCGCGCTCAATCGCCATCTGGCGCGCCTGATGTCGGGCCGTTTCTACGCCGCCGCACGTGCGGGTGTGGAACGCGTGCTGCGCGTCGCGCCGCCTATGCTCGATCTGGCTCGCAAGCTCGAAGAGCACGCGAAGGGCATGATCGTGCCGGCTACGCTGTTCGAAGAGTTCGGTTTCAACTACATCGGCCCGATCGACGGTCATGACCTCGATTCGCTGATTCCGACGCTGCAGAACATCAAGGAATTGCGCGGTCCGCAATTCCTGCACGTCGTCACGAAGAAGGGGCAGGGCTACAAGCTGGCCGAGGCCGATCCGGTGCTGTATCACGGCCCCGGCAAGTTCAATCCGGCTGAGGGCATCAAGCCTGCCACCACGCCGTCGAAAAAGACGTACACGCAGGTGTTCGGCGAATGGCTGTGCGACGCGGCCGAGCTGGACGCGCGCGTGGTCGGCATTACGCCCGCCATGCGTGAAGGTTCGGGCATGGTCGAGTTCGAGAAGCGCTTCCCGGATCGTTACTTCGACGTCGGCATCGCCGAGCAGCACGCAGTGACGTTCGCCGGCGGCCTGGCTGCGGACGGCATGAAGCCGGTGGTCGCGATTTACTCGACGTTCCTGCAACGTGCTTATGACCAGCTGATCCACGACGTCGCACTGCAGAACCTGCCGGTGGTGTTCGCCATCGACCGCGCGGGTCTGGTCGGCGCGGACGGCGCCACGCACGCGGGTGCTTACGATCTCGCGTTCATGCGCTGCATCCCGAACATGACGGTGATGGCTGCGTCGGACGAAAACGAATGCCGTCAGATGCTGTACACGGCATTGCAACAGCCGAACCCGACGGCGGTGCGCTATCCGCGCGGCGCCGGCACGGGCGTGGCAACGGTCAAGCAAATGACGGCGCTGCCGCTCGGCAAGGGCGAGATTCGTCGCGAAACGTCGCAACCGGCCGGCAAGCGGATTGCGATTCTGGCATTCGGCACGATGGTTGCGCCTTCGCTGGCGGCTGCAGAGCAACTGGACGCCACGGTGGCGAACATGCGCTTCGTGAAGCCGCTGGACGCTGAACTGGTCCGTCAACTGGCCGAAACGCACGACGCCATCGTCACGGTGGAAGAAGGCTGCGTGATGGGCGGCGCGGGTTCGGCATGCGTCGAAGCCCTGCTTGAGAGTGGGGTTATCCGGCCCGTACTACAATTGGGCCTTCCGGATCGCTTCATCGATCATGGGGATCCGGCCAAGTTGCTCGCCGCCTGCGGTCTGGACGCAGCGGGCATCGCCAAGTCGATTCGCGAACGCTTTCTTTCCAGCGGCGCGGTCGCTGGCCAATCCTCGGTGAAGCGCGTCGCTTAATTGCGGCATTAAGTTGCGTCACTCAGTTGCCAGTTGCCTCACCTGGCTGCGTGGATTGGCTGAGTCGTTCAGCTGCACGGCCGTGCGCTACGCCGCGGCTATAGCGGCCATAGCAATCTCCAACTTGAGTCGATGGACCTTCGGGTCCATCATCCAACGCCGGCAGGGGCCGGCGTTTGCCGTTGCGCGATCTGATTCGCACGGCCGCTGAGAGCCCTCAAACGTGTCGTTGTGCGACACCCGCCAATGGGGCAATCTCCAATCCTTGAAGGGGTTTCCTTCGGGGCGGGGGACTTCCTGTGGAGCGGAAAACATGGGACGGCCCGGCGTTTCCTGAAAGGACAAGAATATGAACCAGATGAATCCCGCCTTTGTGATGCCCGACGTGCAGAGCACGCCCGATACGCGTCAGATTCCGATTCAACGCGTCGGCGTCAAGGCAGTGCGCCATCCGTTGACGGTGCGCACGCAAAGCGGCGAAGTGCAGCCTTCTGTGGGCACGTGGAATCTCGACGTGCATCTGCCCGCCGATCAGAAGGGCACGCACATGTCGCGCTTCGTCGCGCTGCTTGAAGAAAACAAGGCGCCGCTCGAGGCGGCCACATTCCGCACCATGCTCGCCGCGATGCTGGAAAAGCTCGAGGCCGAGGCGGGCCGCATCGAAGTGTCGTTCCCGTACTTCGTGAACAAGACCGCGCCGGTGTCGGGCGTGCAAAGTCTGCTCGACTACGAAGTGACGTTGACGGGCGAGACCCGCAATGGCGCGACGCGTCTGTTCCTGAAGGTGCTGGTGCCGGTCACGAGCCTGTGCCCGTGCTCGAAGAAGATTTCGCAGTACGGCGCGCACAATCAGCGCTCGCACGTCACGATCAACGCCGAGCTGGCGGGCGACGTAGCGGTGGAAGAGCTGGTTCGTATCGCCGAAGAAGAAGCCTCGTGCGAACTGTGGGGCTTGCTCAAGCGTCCGGACGAGAAGTTCGTCACCGAACGTGCCTATGAAAATCCGAAGTTCGTTGAAGACCTGGTGCGCGATGTCGCGCAGCGTCTGAATGCGGACGAGCGCATCGTCGCTTATGTGCTCGAAGCTGAGAACTTCGAATCGATTCACAATCACAGCGCGTATGCCGTGATCGAGCGGGACAAGCGGGCGGCGTGATCACGCTCTGACTTCCTGCTTGCAGTAAATAGAAAAAGCCGCTTTCGAAGCGGCTTTTTCTATGGTGTTGCGATTCTCATCGTGTGGCCCGGTATGCGAAGGGCGTCGCGGGTTCAGCGTGCTAGAGAAGTCAGATCCCAGCGCGGCTTCACGGTGAATGCGTAGTCTTTGCCCGATTGATCGGGCCAGCGTTGCAATCGCAACGCGCCTGCCAACGCGATCATCGCGCCGTTGTCCGTACACAGCGACAAATCCGGGTAGTGCACAAAGAAATTGCGCTTCTTCGCCGCAGCGGAAAGCGCCTCGCGCAATTGCCGGTTCGCGCCGACCCCGCCTGCCACCACCAGCCGATTGAGCTTGGTCCGTTTGAGCGCGGCCAGGGATTTCGCCGCCAGCACTTCCACGGCTGCGTCGACGAAACCGCGCGCCAGATCCGCTTTCGCCTGCTCGCAGATATTCGCGCCGCCGAGCTTCTTCGCGTGGGTGAGAACAGCGGTCTTCAGGCCGCTGAAGCTGAAATCGAGGTCGCCGGAATGCAGCATGGGGCGCGGCAGGACCACGGCGCCAGGTGTGCCGAACTCTGCCATCCGCGACACTTCCGGGCCGCCCGGATAACCGAGGCCCAGCAGCTTGGCGGTTTTGTCGAAAGCTTCGCCGGCGGCGTCATCCAGCGTTTCGCCGAGCGTCTCGTAGACGCCCACGTCCGTGACGCGCATCAACTGCGTGTGCCCGCCCGACACCAGCAGCGCGACGAACGGAAACGGCGGCGGCTCGTCCACCAGCAGCGGCGACAGCAAATGCCCTTCGAGATGGTGAATGCCGATGGTCGGCTTGTCCCACGCCATGGCCAGCGAATTCGCCACGCTCGCGCCGACCAGCAGTGCGCCCGCGAGGCCTGGGCCTTGCGTATAGGCGATCGCGTCGATGTCGCTGCGCACCGTGCCGGCGCGTTCCATCACCTCTTCGAGCAGCGGCAGCGCGCGCCGAATATGGTCGCGCGAGGCCAATTCCGGCACCACGCCACCGTACTCCCGGTGCATCGCAATTTGCGAATGCAACGCGTGCGCGAGCAGGCCGCGCTCTGTGTCGTAGAGCGCGAGACCGGTTTCGTCGCAGGAGCTTTCGATGCCGAGAACGAGCATGATGGGTGGTTTGAGCGGGCGCGGGAGCGAAGCCACTCCGGCGTCCAAAAGTGAAAAGGCAAGCCTGAAAGTATAGCAGCGCGGGCAGGGCGCCGCAGACGCGCAGGTACAATGCGGCCCCATGGAATCCTTTGATATCGCAGTGATCGGCGCGGGCGCGGCCGGCATGATGTGCGCGGCCGTGGCCGGGCAACTCGGCCGCCGCGTGGTGCTGATCGACCACTCGCAGCGCCTCGCAGAGAAAATTCGCATTTCCGGCGGCGGCCGGTGCAATTTCACGAATCTGTATGCCGGACCGGCCAATTACCTGTCGGCCAATCCTCATTTTTGCCGCTCAGCGCTGGCGCGCTACACGCCGCGTGACTTCATGGCGCTACTCAAGCGCCATCACGTGACGTGGCACGAGAAGCACAAGGGGCAGCTGTTCTGCGACCAGTCGAGCGACGCGGTCATCAACGTACTGAAGAACGAATGCGACGCGGGCCGCATTGCGTGGCGCACGCCGCTCGCGGTCGAGCAGGTGCGGCAGGACGCCGAAGGGCGCTTCACGCTGGACACCCATTCCGGCCCGATCACGGCTCGCGCGCTCGTGGTGGCGACCGGCGGCCTGTCGATCCCCAAGATCGGCGCTACTGATTTCGCCTATCGTGTCGCCAAGCAATTCGGGCATAAGCTGATCGACACCCGCCCCGCGCTGGTGCCGCTGACCTTTGCTCCGGCTGACTGGGAGCCGTTCTCGGCGCTTTCCGGCGTGTCGCTCGAGGTGCAACTGGCGACCGGCAACAAGAAGACCGGTGCCGAGTTCAACGAAGACTTGCTGCTCACACACCGCGGCCTGTCGGGACCGGGGGTTCTGCAGATTTCGAGCTACTGGCAGCCCGGCGAGCCGATTCACATCAATCTGCTGCCCGAGCAGGACGCCACGACCGCGTTGCTGGAAGCCAAAACCGGCACCAAGCGCCAGATCGCTAATCTGCTCTCGGAATGGGTGCCACAACGGCTCGCCCACGTCTGGCTGGAAACCCACCAGATTCCCGCCGAAGCGCGCGTGGCCGATCTGCCGGACAAGACGCTGCGCCGCATCGGTGAGGCCTTGTCGCGCTGGACGCTCACCCCGAATGGCACCGAAGGCTACCGCAAGGCCGAAGTCACGCGCGGCGGTATCGACACGCGCGACCTGTCGTCGGCAACGATGATGAGCGCCCGCACGCCGGGTTTGTACTTCATCGGCGAGGCGGTCGACGTGACTGGCTGGCTCGGTGGCTACAATTTCCAGTGGGCATGGGCCTCGGGCGTGGCGGCCGGCCAGGCGTCCGCGGAGTACGTTTTAGGGGCTTGACGGCGCAATAGCTTTGTGAGAAAGCTCTGCTATACTCCTGAACCTTTACAAAGTTCCGTTATTGAAAAATGACGACCGTCCTCGTAAAAGACAACGAGCCGTTTGAAGTTGCCATGCGGCGCTTCAAGCGCACGATGGAGAAAAACGGGCTGCTGACGGAGCTCCGCGCCCGGGAGTTTTACGAAAAGCCTACGGCTGAGCGCAAGCGCAAGAAGGCGGCTGCGGTTAAGCGTCATTTCAAGCGTCTGCGTGGCCAGATGCTGCCAAAGAAGTTCTACTGATTCTGGCGTTGCCGCGGTTCCCGTTGACGGAGCGGCGACATCCAACGGTGACGGCACAGCAGGTGCCATCGCGGAAAACACGGCCCTTCGGGCCAGCCGGCAGGGTCGCATCCAC
This sequence comes from Paraburkholderia sediminicola, assembly GCF_902859805.1. GTDB lineage: Bacteria > Pseudomonadota > Gammaproteobacteria > Burkholderiales > Burkholderiaceae > Paraburkholderia > Paraburkholderia sediminicola. The sequence goes on from NZ_CADIKC010000001.1 coordinate 1,762,875, forward strand.
TACGCAAAATTGCGCCAACCCGCTTGAGGAAGCAGTCCCAAGCGGGCGTTTGTGTTGGATGCAGCGTATTGGTACGGCGGGTACGGCGCATGGGTGCGGTAAGCGACCGGTTTTTAAATTTTCAACGTATTCAGGTGAGTGATGAGCCTCAAGGACCAGATCAACGACGACATGAAAGCGGCCATGCGGGCGCGTGAGACAGAGCGTCTCGGCACGATCCGCCTGCTGCTCGCCGCGGTCAAGCAACGCGAAGTCGACGAACGTGTTGTCCTTGACGACGCGGCGATCACCGCAGTCATCGACAAGATGATCAAGCAGCGCAAAGACTCGATCAGCCAGTTCGAAGCCGCTGGCCGCACGGATCTCGCCGACAAGGAAAAGGCCGAGCTGGCCATTCTGTCCGCCTATATGCCGGCGCAGATGTCCGAAGCGGAGATCGTTGCCGAAGTTCAGGCCGCGATCGCGCAAACCGGCGCTGCGGGCCCGCAGGACATGGGCAAGGTGATGGGCGTGCTCAAGCCGAAACTGGCCGGCCGCGCCGACATGACCGCTGTCTCGGCGCAAGTCAAAGCCGCGCTCGCGAAGTAATTCCTGTATTTCCGGTCTGCGCGCGCCGTTGTACGACGGCGTGCGCAGCCTTGAGCTTTTTAGGTAGCGTCATTTACTGTGATTCCACCGTCATTCCTGCAGGACCTGCTCAACCGCGTCGATATCGTCGACGTGGTCGGCCGGTACGTGCAGTTGAAAAAGGGCGGCGCGAACTTCATGGGGCTGTGCCCGTTTCACAACGAGAAGAGCCCTTCGTTTACGGTTAGTCCGACTAAGCAGTTTTATCACTGCTTCGGCTGCGGCGCGCACGGTACGGCCATCGGTTTCCTGATGGAGCACGTCGGTTCCACGTTTCCCGAGGCGGTCAACGAACTCGCGCAATCGGTCGGGTTGACCGTGCCGAACGAGCCTTCGCCGGGCTATGGCGGCGGTGGCGGCTCCGGCGGGTATTCGCCGGGTGCGTCCAAGGCAGTGACCACCGCGCTATCCGATGTCATGCAGACTGCTTGCGACTTTTACCGCAAGCAACTGCGCGGCGCGCCGGTCGCGATCCAGTATCTGAAGAAACGCGGCCTGACCGGCGAGATCGCCGCCCGTTTCGGCCTCGGCTATGCACCGGACGGCTGGCAGAACCTCGAGCCGGCTTTCCCCAACTATCGGGACGATTCGCTTGTCGAATCGGGTCTTGTGATCGTCAGCGAAAAGTCGGATGCGCAAGGTCAAAACCGCCGCTACGACCGCTTCCGCGAGCGGATCATGTTCCCGATCCGCAATGTGAAAGGGCAGGTGATCGGCTTCGGCGGGCGCGTGCTGGACAGCGGCGAGCCGAAGTATTTGAATTCGCCGGAAACGCCTCTATTTAACAAAGGCAGCGAGCTTTACGGGCTGTTTGAGGCCCGTTTGGCGATTCGCGAACAGCATTACGTGCTGGTGGTCGAAGGCTACATGGACGTGGTCGCGCTGGCCCAATTGGGGTTCCAGAACGCGGTGGCCACGCTCGGCACGGCCTGCACGCCGATTCATGTGCAGAAACTGATGCGCCAGACCGATACGGTCATCTTCAGCTTCGACGGCGATTCGGCGGGGCGCCGCGCCGCGCGCCGGGCGCTGGATGCCTGCCTGCCCCATGCGGCGGACAACCGGACCATCCGGTTCCTGTTTTTGCCGTCCGAGCACGATCCGGACAGCTACGTGCGCGAATTCGGCACAGAAGCGTTCGCCGAGCAGGTCGAGCGCGCCATGCCGCTATCGCAGTTCATGCTGAACGAGGTGCTGACCGGCAAAGAGCTGGACCAGCCGGAAGGCCGGGCCCGCGCGCTGTTCGACGCGAAGCCGCTGTTGCAGCAATTGCCGGCCAATGCGCTGCGCGCGCAGATCATGCATATGTTTGCCGACCGGCTCGACGTGCCGTTCGAAGAAGTCGCCGCTTTATGCGAAGTCGACGCCCGGATTGCGGCGGCCGCCCGATCGGCGCCAGCGCGCAAGGACCGGCGCAGTGTGACCGGGATCGAAGAAAAAACGCTGCGCAATCTGGTGATGTATCCGCGGACGGTGGCGGTGCTCGACGAGGAAGCCGAACAGGCGCTTCTAAGCGTCACGCGGCACGGCGAACTGTTCGAAGAAGTGACGACGCATGCGCGTGCGCTGGGCGATTCGGCGGAGTTTCAGTTGCTGTCCGACCTATTGCGAAACGGCGCAAATGCCCCAACTTTCGAGGAAATCTTTCGCAAAATTCTAGACTATGATGAAAACGTCCGGGATTTGCTGCTGAAGGACCCGGAGGATGCGACCGTCATCGAGGAACGGCGCGAGCAGGAACGGATCGTCGGAGAGGAGTTGAAAGCGGCGATTCTGAAGATGCGATATGACGCTTACTGCGATCGCCTCGAGCAGCTTTCGCGGCAATCCCGGCACACGCCGGAGGAGTTTGCGGAGCTGACGGGCCTGAATCAGAAGCGGGCTGAGATGAAGCGCCAGCTCGGGCTGTAAGCGGGATGGCAGAAAGCTGAGTGCTATAATAAAAGGTTTCTAGCGGTTTGTTTTTTCAATGGTTTTCCTAGCAAAGGCGAAAAGGCGATTGCGATGGCAAAGACACCAGGCGGAAAAAAAGCAACGGGCACAGGTTCGAACGAGCCGACCAGAAAGGTCACCGAGGCCAAGTTAGCTTCTTCCCCCAGAAAAACGTCTGCCGCGAGCGTCACACCTGCTGCCGGGAAGAAACCCTCGACCACCGCTGCTGCGCGAGCGGAGCCGGTCAGGGCGGCGAAAGCTGTACCACCACCGGCCGCAAAACGGCCGGGTGTCAGAAGCGCAAGGGAAGCGCCTGCCGCGCAGGACGATGCGGTAGAGCGTGAGACTCCAGTATCCACGGTTCAACCGGCTGTTGTCCAACAGCCGCGAGTCGAGACTACAGCCGGTACGACGAACTCCATGACGAAAAAGCTTAACGAAACACCCGTCGATGACGATGCAACCCAAAGCGAAGAAACCCCTGCGGCCGTTCCCGGCAAGGTGGAAAAGGTCAAGGCTCGCGATCGTCGTGCAAAGGAAAAAGCGCTGCTGAAGGACGCGTTCGCGTCGTCGCAGCCTGGCACCGTCGAGGAACTCGAAGAGCGCCGCGCCAAACTGCGCGCGTTGATCAAGCTCGGCAAGGAGCGCGGCTTCCTCACGTACGCGGAAATCAACGACCACCTCCCGGACAACTTCACCGAGACCGAGGCGATCGAAGGCATCATCAGCACGTTCAACGACATGGGCGTAGCGGTGTACGAGCAGGCGCCGGATGCTGAAACGCTGCTGCTGAACGACAACGCACCCGCTGCTTCGTCAGACGACGAAGTGGAAGAGGAAGCGGAAGTCGCGCTCTCCACCGTCGACTCCGAATTCGGCCGCACCACCGACCCGGTCCGCATGTACATGCGTGAAATGGGTACGGTCGAGCTGCTTACGCGCGAAGGCGAAATCGAAATCGCGAAGCGGATCGAAGACGGCCTCAAGCACATGGTGATGGCGATCTCCGCGTGCCCGACCACGATCGCCGACATTCTGGCAATGGCCGAGCGCGTCGCGAACGAGGAAATCCGCATCGACGAACTGGTCGACGGCCTGATCGACGCCAACGCGGAAGATGCGGACGGCTTCTCGGCGCAGGAAGCGGAAGCGATCGAAAGCGAAGACGAGGAAGTCGAGGAAGAGGAATCGGACGACGAGGAAGAAGACGACGGCGCGGCGCAAGCCACGGCCAACGCCGCGCAGATGGAAGCGCTCAAGCGTGCGTCCCTCGAGAAATTCGCCATGATCAGCGAATGGTTCGACAAGATGCGTCGCGCGTTCGAGAAGGAAGGCTACAAGTCGAAGTCGTATCTGAAGGCGCAGGAAACGATCCAGAACGAACTGATGACGATCCGCTTTACCGCGCGCACCGTCGAGCGCCTGTGCGACACGTTGCGTGCGCAAGTGGACGAAGTACGTCAGGTCGAGCGTCAGATTCTGCATACGGTGGTCGACAAGTGCGGCATGCCGCGTGCGGAATTCATCGCGCGTTTCCCGGGCAGCGAAACGGATCTCGAGTGGGCCGACAAGATCGTCGGTGAAGGTCACGCGTATAGCGCAATCCTGACGCGTAATATTCCGGCCATTCAGGAACAGCAGCAACGCCTGCTCGATTTGCAGGCGCGTGTTGTGTTGCCGCTGAAGGACCTGAAGGAAACCAACCGTCAGATGGCGGCCGGCGAACTGAAGGCGCGTCAGGCAAAGCGCGAAATGACCGAGGCGAACTTGCGTCTCGTGATCTCGATCGCGAAGAAGTACACGAACCGTGGTCTGCAGTTCCTCGACCTGATTCAGGAAGGCAACATTGGCCTGATGAAGGCGGTGGACAAGTTCGAATATCGTCGTGGCTACAAGTTCTCCACGTATGCAACGTGGTGGATCCGTCAGGCCATTACGCGTTCGATCGCTGACCAGGCGCGTACGATCCGGATTCCGGTTCACATGATCGAAACGATCAACAAGATGAACCGCATCTCGCGTCAGATCTTGCAGGAAACCGGTCTCGAGCCGGATCCGGCAACGCTGGCCGAGAAGATGGAAATGCCGGAAGACAAGATCCGCAAGATCATGAAGATCGCGAAGGAGCCGATCTCGATGGAAACGCCGATCGGTGACGACGACGATTCGCATCTGGGCGACTTTATCGAAGATACGAATACGGTCGCGCCGGCCGACGCCGCACTGCATGCCAGCATGCGCGACGTCGTGAAGGACGTGCTCGACTCGCTGACGCCGCGCGAAGCGAAGGTGCTGCGCATGCGTTTCGGTATCGAGATGAGCACCGATCACACGCTCGAGGAAGTCGGCAAGCAGTTCGACGTGACGCGTGAACGGATCCGTCAGATCGAGGCGAAGGCGCTGCGCAAGCTGCGTCATCCGAGCCGTTCTGACAAGCTGAAGTCGTTCCTTGAAGGGAATTGATCGAAGCAGGCGGTCGCGAGAAATAACGTAGTAGTTTGAAGGGGCCTTTTCCGGCTGTTTCGCTTAGGCGAAGCGGTTGCGAAGGTCCCTTTTTCGTGTAGTATGTCGGCCAATCAACGAATTGGCCCGGCCTTCATGACCGGGTCTTTTTCTTGGGCCGGACGCCGTGCTGGTTGCAGGCAGCGGACTCATAATCCGCCTCCGAAAGGACACCGTCGGTTCGACTCCGACCCGGCCCACCATAGATGTAAAGAAGGGTTCCGAGTTTTCGGAACCCTTTTTGTTTTATGGTGAGAATCCAATATCAGATGCGGCAATATGCCGCTGATTAAGCGTTGCATGTTCCCGCGGCAATATCCCGCTTCACTTCGAGAAGAGATCGGCGAACTTGATGCAAGCGTGCGCCGACTCTTAACGCCTAACCGGCTTCACGGCAGGCGATATGGAGGGCCGGCAACCGGTGACCGGGCAGTAAGGGAAACTCCGTGTAAAAAAAGTGCACGGCTGTGCCGTTAAATGAATACGGAAGGCTGTTCGATGTATGCCGTCCGCTTTCAGCACGGGTTCTTGTCACGCGGCGGTCGGCGCCGCAGCTCACCTCCGGGCAACGCCCGTGCTGAAGGCTTCACTTCGCCTGACTCCACTTCATCAAGCCGGGTGACAATTCACAGCCCGCGTTAATCACAGCTAATGCAGATATTCGTTTCTCGGAATAGTCGAGAGTTAAATAGACGACTGCATTAATTCAATTAAGTTCCCGCTTTTCCGAAATAAATTTACTCCGCGTCGAATTAGGCCTGCCGCAATTGCCTGATTTCCAGGCAATCAGATGTCTCTCATTTTTCAAACGTTCCGACCCGATTACGTCACGCATATTAAATGCTGTTGCATTCACACAACTTTAATATTGAGATGTTGCGGATAACTTTTGTCCGGAGCGGGCGTACGTTCATCCACATTTTGCGATAAACGTATGAAAGATAAAGACTTAATGCCTATCTCGGTCTGATTGTTGCGGATTCTGAAAAATCCTGTTGCGTAAATTGCGGGCGTTGCTACTAGGGTCTCCACCTACACTCACGCTTCGTTTCAAGGGTGCCCAGCTGATCCGGAACGGTTCGGCGAACAGGGCGGCAGCGAATGATGCATGCGCTGCTGAGGCAGGTCCCGCTCCCCGCGTAAATTTATCGAACTGGAGTCCCACGCATGAAAAAGAGTCTCATCGTCGTTGCGGTTGCCGCATCGTTTGCTTCCGTCGCTCACGCACAAAGCAGCGTGACCCTGTATGGTCTGCTGGACGCAGGTCTGACGTACACCAGCAACGTCAACCACAACGCCAAGTACTCGGCAGGCAGCGGCGGCATCAACCAGAGCATGTTCGGTCTGCGTGGTTCGGAAGATCTGGGCGGCGGTCTGAAGGCAATCTTCACGTTGGAAAGCGGCTTCAACATCAACAACGGCAAGTTCGCTAACAACAACGGCATGTTCAACCGTCAAGCGTTTGTCGGTCTGTCGAGCGCGCAATTCGGTACGGTCACGCTGGGTCGTCAATACGACGCAGCACAAGACTACCTGGCACCGCTGACCGCAACGGGCAGCTGGGGCGGTACGTACTTCGCTCACCCGTTCAACAACGACAACCTGAGCACGAACGGCGGTTACGCAGTCAACAACTCGATCAAGTACTCGAGCGCTAACTACGCAGGCTTCACGTTCGGCGGCACGTACGGCTTCTCGAACCAGGCTGGCGCATTCGCAAACAACCGCGAATACAGCGTTGGTGCTGCATACCAGTGGCAAGGCCTGCACCTGGGTGCTGCTTACGCACAGCAGAACAACCCGGGCGCAGCTAACGGCGGCGCTTCGGACGGTTCGTACGTCAACGCACTGGCAGGCAACGTCGGCAGCTTCCGTCAACGTGAATTCGGCGTTGCTGGTTCGTACGCATTCGGCCCGGCTACCCTGGGTCTGGCATGGACGCAATCGCGTTCGGACAACTTCGTCGGTGGTGCACAGTCGCTGCGCGCTAACAACTACGAAGTCAACGGCAAGTACAACGTGACCCCGGCTCTGGGCCTGGGCGTTGCTTACACGTTCACGGACGGCAAGGGCTACGGCGTTGCTGCAAACGGTGGTTCGGAGTCGGTTCGCTACCACCAGATCGGCGTGCAAGCTGACTACTCGCTGTCGCGTCGTACGGACGTCTACGCTCAAGCCGTGTACCAGCACGCAATGGGCGACGGCGGTGTAGCTTCGATCTACAGCGGCGACAACACGCAACTGCCGTCGTCGTCGAAGAACCAGACGGCTGCTACGGTCGGTCTGCGTCACCGCTTCTAAGCTTCAGCAGAAGAAGCTAGTTGTTGCAGAAAAGGTGCCGTTCGCGGCACCTTTTTTTATGGGCACGCCACTTTGGTGGTCGGCACCCGGCGTGAATGCCGGATGCCTTGCTGCGCCTCGCTGGATCTTGCCGCGCCGTGCTGCGGTGCTTAGAAAATCGTACGCAGACCGAGTGCAACGCCGGTCTGATTGTTCTTGCCCGGCAATTCGACCGAGGCTGCTCCCGACACCTTGTCAAAATCGACCGTACCGTACACCTCGGTGCGCTTCGACAACGCATACTCGGCCAGCGCCACGAACGTATAGCGATTGCCGCTACCCAGCTGACCGTTGCCGATCGCCGCATTGGACATGTGGTCGTAATACGCAGCGCCAGTCAGCATGAGCGTGCGTGTGGCCTGCCACGTTACGCCGGCAAATGGGCCGTTGTCGACACGACCCGAACCCTTCAGGATATCGACGCCCGGTACGAGCGTTTGCTGCGCCAGAGCGCTATCCACAAAGCCAGTGTCGTCCTTCGAATGCAGATAGCCGACGTACACCTTCGCCGAGCTGAACGCATAGACCGCGTTCGCGTTGAAGATGGTCTGCTTGTGATTGCTGTTGTCGCTGTTCTGTTGCATGCCCGCCGCGACGCTGAGCGGCCCGGCCACGTACGACAGCGTGAAGCCGTACATATTGCCGGCGCCGAGATGCCCCGGCACCTGTCCCGAGAACCCGCCGACGCCCGTCGATTCCGAGTTGGTTCCGAACGAGTACATCGCAGCCATGGTCAGGCCTTTGTACGTGCCCGTGTACTTAACGGCGTTGTCCGCGTAAAGTCCGGCGCCGAGCGCGCCCGGCAGCCACGAATTCTCCGCGTAGTTGCCGACCGTGAGCGGATCGTAGGTGTCGCCCAACAGATCGAACAATGGCGTCTTCTGACGGCCAAACGTCACCGTGCCGTACTGGCTGCTCAGGCCGACATAGGCGTTGCGATTGAAGAGCCGCTGGCTGTCCGAGGCCGAACCGTCCTGCAGGTTGATACCGCTTTCCAGATCGAAGATCGCCTTCAGACCGCCGCCCAGATCTTCCGAGCCACGCAGGCCCCAGCGGCTGTTGGTGATCGCGCCGTTGGTCATATAGAGGCGCCCGTCGTTCTTCGCATTGGAGTTCGTCAGATAGCGCACGCTCACGTCGGCGACGCCATACAGCGTGATCGAACTCTGCGCCGAGGCCTGCTCGGATGTCATGGCGAGAGCTGCACCGCCCACGAGTGCGGCGGTCTTGAGGAGTCTTATTTGTCTCACTGGAATTCCTGTGTGTGGTTATGGATTTTTAATTCAAGGCGCAGGGCGCGCGGACTTGCTACGCGCCGGGCGCGCCGATGATAGACCACCACCTCCACCGCGCCATTAATCCATCGGCGCAATAACGTATTGCGATTTCTAACAATTATGCACACGACTCTGACAATAGTTGACTTTCGCGGCAGCGCGCTTGGGGTAGTCTGAAACGATTGAGTTATAGACATTTTTCGCGGCGACGCTAGCACGTGTGCTGCAGGTGCGCGTTCTTACTGCATGGATACTCCCGCTTCAAACCCGCTGGCTTGTTCGCCGGCCATTCAGGATCTCACCGACGAGCAATGGCATCTCATCGTGCCGCTCCTGCCTGAAATGAAGGACCACGGACCTCGGCGTGGCCGTCCCAGCATCGACATCCGTTGTGTGGTGAACAGCGTGCTGTGGGTGCTGCACACGGGCAAGCCATGGCACGCCATGCCCGACCGCTATGCGCCTTATCAGACTGCGCATCGCTATTATTTGCGCTGGAAGAATTCAGGGGTGCTGGCCAATATCGCCTTTGCGCTGTTCGATACCGACGCCATGCTGACGCGGCCAGTCACTCGCAGGGGCTACCCGCGCACGGCATAGCAGGCTTAAGAGCGCTGCGGCATAACAAGCAGAAAGGCCGTCATCCGGTAACCGGATGACGGCCTTTTCAATCGCATACTTTGGTCATGCTGCATGAAGGTGTTGCTTGAGAGTGCTGCATCAAGGCATCACTCAATCATGCATGCTCTTCAACCTTGAACACTGCAACCGCATTTCGCAGACGTTCGGTCTGCTCATCGAGTGATCCGGCCGCAGCCGCTGCCTGTTCGACCAGCGCGGCATTGCGTTGCGTCACATCGTCCATCTGGCGGATCGCGAGATTGACTTCGCCGATACCCGAACTCTGTTCTTTCGAAGCCGCCGAGATTTCGTTCATGATCGCCGTCACGCGTCGAACAGCGTCGACCACTTCGCTGATCGTGCTGCCGGCTTTGCCTGCCAGTGTCGAGCCTTCGCCGACCTGCGCGACGGACTGATGGATCAACACCTTGATTTCTTTGGCCGCCGTCGCGCTGCGCTGCGCGAGATTGCGCACTTCGCCCGCGACGACCGCAAAGCCGCGGCCTTCTTCGCCGGCGCGCGCCGCTTCCACCGCTGCGTTGAGCGCGAGGATATTGGTCTGGAAAGCAATGCCTTCGATCACGCTGATGATCTCGCCGATCTTGCGCGAACTATCGGTGATGCCGGCCATTTTCTCTACGACGTCGTTGACGACTTCGCCGCCACGCGCGGCAATGTTCGATGCATCCGCTGCGAGTTCTGACGCGGTCGCTGCGTTGTCGGCGTTCTGCGTGACGGTCTTGGTGAGCTCGTCCATGCTGGCGGCGGTCTGCTGCAACGAAGCCGCCTGTTCTTCGGTACGGCTCGACAGATCCAGGTTGCCCGCGGCGATTTCTTTTGAGGCAACCGTGATCGTTTCGGCGGACGTCTTGATCCGCGCGACGGTGGCAGCCAGTTGATTGCGCATCTCGCGCAATGAGAACAACAGGCTCGACGTGTCGTCGCGACGCAGGTCGATGTGAGTGGCGAGATCGCCGCGCGCAATCTGCATGGCAATTGCCGCCGCCGCGGAAGGCTCTCCGCCGATCGAGCGCGATACATTGCGCACCACCCGCGAAGCCACGAACGACACCACCACGCCCAGCAGCACCAGCATGCCGGCCGAGCGCGCGAGCGTCGCGTAGAACTGCGCCTGGATGTCATCCATATAGGCGCCGGCGATAAAGTCCCAGTTCCACGGGCCGAAGCGCTTCACATAGCCGATCTTTTCGCTCGGTACCGTCTCGCCGGGTTTCGGCCACCAGTAGCGCAGATAGCCTGCGCCGCTCGCCGAGCCGCCTGCCTGCGCGATGTCTTGATACAGCGCATTGCCTTTGGCGTCGCGGAAGCTGCTCATGTCCTTGCCGTTAAGCTTCGGGCTCATCGGATGAGCGACCATCACCGAATCGCTGCGCACGATCGTCACGTAGCCCGATGCGCCGTAACGTTGCGCGTTGATGCGAGCGATGGCCTGCTGTTTGGCCTCATCGACCGGGAGCTTGCCGGTGTCGGCCTGCTTCGCGTAGTCCGCGACGATCGACACCGCCATGTCGGTGACGTCGGCCAGATCCGCGCGGCGTGCGTCCATTTGAGCGTTTCGTGCATCGAACGCATTGACAACGGTCACGATCAGGAGCGCCGCCCAGCAAAGCAGTATCGGCACCCACAATTTCTGTTTTAGTGTCAGACGGTTCATTATTGGTTTCGACAATACGTTGAACTCGGAATAGGGACGGGCTGCAATCTGCGTTGCATAGTCGGCATAACGGCTATTGCTGTGGATTCTTTATTCCGGCGTCCGAAATTGCTGCCTGAAACGTGAATGTTCGGTCTGAGGTGGTCGATGAAATGTGGAAAACGTCGAGGAAAATCGGGGAAAGTGGAGCCAAACCCGTGGAAAATCACGGGAAACTGTAGCGGGCAGCATGGCGCAGCGCACGCGCTTACCCTAAATCTGCTCCTGACCAAACGCTGACAAGCGTTCGAGGTCCAGCACATCGATCTGGTTGTACGAGAGGCGCAAAATCTGCAGCCTTTCGAGGTTTTGCAGTGCCTGGTTGATCCGTTGCCGCGACACGCCCGCCAGCAGGCCGACTTCTTCCTGTGAAATGGCCAGCGTACGGCCGGTGTCGGGGTAGAGGTCCGGATTGAACAGTTGGGCGAGCGACTGGGCGACGCGCGCGTCGACATCCAGCAGACGGCTATTCTGGATCGACGCGATGAATTCGCCCATGCGGTTGTTCAACTGCCGGATCACAAAGCCGGTAAACGGCAGGCTCGACTCGAGCAGCGCATGGAACGTCTCTGAGGGCACGAACATCACGAGCGAAGGCTGAATGGCGGCCACGTCGTATTTGCGCAATTCGCGCTTGATCACGCTGCCTTCGCCGAACCAGCCGCCGGGCGGCACGCCGGAGAGCGTGCAACTGCGTCCCGAGGCGTTGTAGATGGCGAGTTTGATGAGGCCGGAATGGACGCCGATCCAGTAGTCTGACGGCTCCTGGCGGCGCGCGATCCATGCTCCCCCTTCCAGCCGCTCCGCGTGCGCGCTGGCAAGGATCATGGCCTGGTGCTCGGTGGCGAGCGCCCTGAACCATGCGCAGGTGCCGAATAGCCGCGGCAGATCGGCGCGCGGAACTCGTTCAGGCCGGTGCGGGCGGGAGTCTGCGACGGCGGTAAACGGTGCGTCATCCATAAGCAGCGAGCGGGGTGCAGGCGAGTGAAGTTGGGTGAATGGAGCCAGAGCGCGCCACTCTGTCATTTGAATGACAGACAGTTCACCCTGACAATTGCTAGGCTAGCTCATCAATCAGAAAAATCGACGGCGCGGCCAGCGCCTCAGGAGACAAAGCGATGACGCACATGTTCGAAGAGGGCCTCCAGCGGCGCGAGGCCAATTATGTTCCGCTGACGCCCATCGATTTCATCTTACGCGCAGCGGAAGTCTACGGTGAGCGACTGGCGGTCGTCCATGGGGAGATTCGCCGCAACTGGCGCGAAACCTACGAGCGCGCGCGGCGTCTCGCCAGCGCGTTGCGGCAAGCCGGTGTAGAGCGCGGAGACACGGTTGCCGCCTTGCTGCCGAATATTCCTCCGATGATAGAAGCGCATTTCGGCGTGCCGATGGCCGGCGCGGTGCTCAATACGCTGAACACGCGACTCGACGTGTCGTCGCTTCTGTTCATGTTGCGTCATGGCGAGGCGAAGGCGTTGATCGTCGATACGGAGTACAGCGAATTGGCGCACCGCGCCGCGCTGGAATTCCCGGAGTTGCGCGTGATCAGCGTGGCCGATGCGGTGCCCGCTGACGTCACCAAGTTCATCCGCGCAACCGACTACGAAGCATTCCTGCAAACCGGCGACCCCGACTTCGCCTGGACTTTGCCCGCCGACGAGTGGGACGCTATCGCGTTGAACTACACCTCGGGCACGACCGGCGATCCTAAAGGCGTGGTCTACCACCATCGCGGCGCGTATCTGAATGCGCTCAGCAATATCCTCGAATGGGATATGCCCAAGCACGCGGTCTACCTATGGACCTTGCCGCTCTTTCACTGCAACGGCTGGTGTTTTCCGTGGACGGTTGCTGCGCGTGCCGGCGTCAATGTCTGTCTACGCAAATTCGACGCGAAGACGGTATTCGAGCTGATTCGCCGCGAAGGCATCACGCATTATTGCGGCGCGCCGATTGTGCAAAGCGCGCTTGCGAATGCGCCTGCCGAATGGCGTGAGGGCATCACGCATCGCGTGTCGACGATGGTGGCGGGCGCGGCGCCCGCACCGGCGGTGATCGCGAAGATGAAGGAGATCGGCTTCGATCTGACGCACGTCTACGGACTTACTGAGACCTACGGGCCGGCCGCAGTCTGCGCGAAACAGGAAGAATGGGACACGCTCGACGACAACGCGCGCGCCGAAATGAACGCGCGGCAAGGTGTGCGCTATCACTTGCAGGCAGCCGTAACGGTGCTCGACCCGGACACGCTCGCGCCCGCGCCTGACGACGGCGAAACGCTCGGCGAGATCATGTTCCGCGGCAATATCTGCATGAAGGGGTATCTGAAGAACGAGCGCGCCACGGAAGCGACCTTCCGCGGCGGCTGGTTCCATACGGGTGATTTGGGCGTGCGGATGCCTGACGGTTACATCCGTATCCGCGATCGCAGCAAGGACATCATCATTTCGGGCGGCGAGAACATCTCGAGCATCGAGGTCGAAGACACGTTGTATCGTCACCCTGCGGTGTCGGTTGCCGCCGTGGTGGCGATGGCCGATCCGAAATGGGGCGAGGTACCCTGCGCCTTCGTCGAGCTCAAGGACGGCGCTCAGGTGAGCGCAGAAGAGATCATCGCGCACTGCCGGCTGTTTCTTGCGGGATACAAGTTGCCAAAAGCGGTGCGCTTCGGCGAATTGCCGAAGACATCGACGGGAAAAATTCAGAAGTTCGAACTGCGCGCGAGGATCAAGGCGGAACAAACCGAATAGACCACGCGCGATGGTCTAGCGCGCCGAATGGCGCGCCATGTCGTGTTGAACGATGCAAGCGCGGGGCTCCCGCGCGCATCAGGGGTGACTCGCGCTTAACCGCGCGTGTCGACCCAGCGTCGTGCCCAGCGTGCCGAGTGCTGCAGTGCCTGTTCTTCGTTCGGGAAGTAGTCGAGCGAATAGAACTGGTAGCGCCCTTCGGTACGCGCGCTGTCAGCGCGCTCGAGCAACAGGTTGGACGAAAAACTACCGTCGGGCAAACGATGCGCCGAGGGTTTGACGGCATAGCCGTTGTAATGATGTATATGTTTGTTTTGCATTTTATATTTTAATAATGTTCGAGTGCGCGCCTGCCGTGCGAGCCGTTATACGGGTCACGCGGACGAGCCGATTCAAGCCATTGCGAGCCGAATCCAAACGCAGTCGGAAAGCTAAAAAGGGCGTTAAAGCCAGAGGGGAGAATGAGGTGCAACGAGGCGTTTGGCGCTTAGGCTAGCTGAACAATATATGCAGCTAAAAGCGATCGCGCCAACTGTGGGAGACAAAGCTCCGCGAGGATGTCGCTGCAGCCCGATGTCCGTTGCCGGACACCGAGCCCTTCAAACTTACATCGGCTTGATGTTAGCCGCTTGCAGACCCTTCGGGCCTTGCTTCGTTTCGAAGCTCACCTTCTGATTTTCAGCCAGCGTCTTGAAGCCGTCGCCGGTGATTTCGGAGAAGTGCGCGAACAGGTCGTCACCGCCCTTGTCCGGGGTGATGAAGCCAAAGCCTTTGCTGTCGTTGAACCACTTAACGGTACCGGTATCCATGAAGAATCCTTGAGTAAAAAATAGAAAAATTTGCTCGGTTGAGGAGCGCTTGAAGGGTCAAGGAGGGAGAGGACAACGAATACCGCTGAGGAGCGAGACATTGATGAACAGCAATCGAACTTCTTGAACTTCGGGTGCCACAGTAACCGCCGGGCATGCCAGCGTCAACACTTATCTTGTAACTGTTTTGTCATGGGCCGTGCTTGTGCATGCTCGGCGCGCGCCGATGCGGCCCTCGTTGCTGGTTTGCCGCGTAGCGAGACACGACAAGCCACTCGAGTGGATTTTCTGTTTCAGATGCCCACTTTATGCGCGGTCAGGATCAGACGTAATCCCAGCGCGGCAACGGCGCTTGCGGCGACGCGATCGATCCAGGCCTTCCACTGCAAATAGACTTCACGCGGACGTTTGCTCGAGAAGCACAGCGCGACCACCGTGTACCAGCCGGCTTCAATGGCGAAGATCGCAGGGGGCAACGCAAAGTAGCACCACAGCGGCGGATGCTGCGGAAGCAGGGCCGCGAAGATACTGCCGTAGTAGACCGCTGTTTTCGGATTGCTGAGTTGTGTGCTCAAACCGATCCAGAACGATTTGCGCACGTTGGTAGCGGCGGCTTGCGCAGCATCGAACGCGAGCGGTTTGGCCGCGCCGCGCCAGATCTTCGACGCAAGGTAAATCAGATAAAGACCGCCGGCCACTTTCAAGCCGACGTACAGCCATTCCACTGTCGCCAGCAAGGTGTACAGGCCGAGCAAAGCAATACCGCTAAAGAACACGCCGCCGATGCCCATGCCGGCCGCTGTCGCGAGGCCGTCGCCGCGCGAGAGTCCGATTGCATTGCGTGCAACGATAACGAAGCTCGGTCCCGGGCTCATGGCGCCGAGCAGCAGGGCGGCGAGGATTGTGACGATGGCGGTCGAAGCGGGCATTTTTGTGTGTCTCCTACAGGCGTCGATGCGGGTCAGTGAAACATAGCATGGGAGGGCGAGGTTTTGTTCCCGGTCAGCGCCAATAGAACCTTTAAAGAACCAATAAGAATTGAAAAAGCCGCTAAAGAACACCAACCGAATGGCAAGAAAGCCCGCCATCGCACGCAGACAATCAGTTGCTGCAAGCAGCGGAAATTGGATGCTAGAATGCCCTCCCATACGCTAAAGCAGCCTTGGAACACCAAGGCCGATCGGGCGCGATTCGAGCCGTTTGCCGACGAATTCCCCTAAATCCACGATTTATTGGGCATGACCCCTGATGCGAGTTATCACGCATTGGGAGAGGCATCGCAAGTTCGATTTGCACTCACCTCATCTGATTTACGCATAGGCTTCGCGTTGTTTTGCGAAGCTTTTTGTTTTTCAAACGCGCGCACTATCAGCCGCGAAACCGGTACCTTATGAAAGAGCGAGAAGAACAACGGCTGTTCGACCTCGACGGGAATGCGCGTGAGCGCCTGGTCGTGTGGATCCGCCGACGCATGGACGAATACGGCATTACGATCGAAGCGCTTGCTGATGCAATCGAAGCCGACAAAGCCGCAGTCCGGGCCGTGATGTATCGCGACGCCTACGGAAATACGTGGGACGGTCACGGCGAAAAGCCGGATTGGCTTGCGCGTGCAATCTACGCTGGACAGAACATCGACCATTTCCGCTGTTGAGCGGGGCCTCAGTTTCTTTTGCCAATCGTTTTCCTGCGCGGCTGGGCGGCTGCGCGATGCCGCGCCGTGCCCACTGATTCGGCATCCAAAAAAAAGCCCGCGCGGGGCGGGCTTAACCTACTCGGAGTTTCGCGATCCAGTCGCAAGACGGATCATGTTCAGTGTATGTGAAAGCTTTATGAAAGTATAGGAAATCCGCGTTACAGATCGAAAAACACGGTTTCCTTGTCGCCCTGCATATAGATATCGAATCGGTACACATTGGCCATGTCTGGCTCGCGGCGCGCGATCAGCGTGCCACGCCGGTCTGCCGGAACCGCTGCCAGCACGGCATCCCGTTCGTTAGCCTCGGCTTCGTCCTCGAAATAGATGCGCGTGAAGGTGTGCAGCAGCATGCCGCGCATCGTCACAATCACATTTAGATGCGGCGCTTCGTCCGGATTTGCGCGGCCGGGTTTCACCGTTTCGACGACAAAGCGTTGGAGCGGATCGGTGCCCGTACCGACGCGGGCGAAGCCGCGAAAACCGGTCTTCAGGATTTCCTCGCGTGATTCCGGGTAGTGGCCTTGCGCGTCTACCTGCGACACTTCCAGCATCGCATCGCCGATCACCTTGCCGTCGCCGTCGAACACCTGGCCGACGATCGTGATGTGGTCGCCGGCCGCTTCGCGGTCGGCCAGAACCGGCGTAAACAGGCTCTTGAAGGCGAAGTCGTATTGCTGCGGGCACAGACCGTAGGCGAAGTACGGTCCAACCGTTTGCGAAGGCGTTTGCTTGAGGGTCGTCATGGCTTAGCGCTCCATCGGGGTTTCGTTGCGGCCGCGCAGCACGATGTCGAAGTCGTAGCCGAGCGCATAGGCCTCTTGCGTCGTATCGAGCGAGAAACCTGCAATCAGGCGCTCGCGTGCGTGTTCGGGCGTGCCCTGGAAAATCGGGTCGAAGGCCAGCAGCGGGTCGCCCGGGAAATACATCTGCGTGACGAGGCGCGAGCCGAAATGCTCGCCGAACAGCGAGAAGTGAATATGATTCGGACGCCACGCGTTCGGATGATTGCCCCAGGGGTAGGCGCCCGGTTTGATCGTCAGAAAGCGATAGCGGCCTTCGTTGTCTGTAATGCAGCGGCCTGCGCCTAGGAAGTTCGGGTCGAGCGGCGCGTCGTGCTGATCGTTCTTGTGCACATAGCGGCCGGCAGCATTGGCTTGCCAGATTTCAACCAGCGTATTGCGCACCGGGCGGCCCCCTTCGTCGAGCACACGGCCCGTCACGATGATGCGCTCGCCGAGCGGCTCGCCGTTGCGCACCGCATTGCGCGTCAGATCGTGATCGAGCGCGCCGAGGTCTTCCGTGCCATAGACCGGAACGCGCTGGTCGCGCAGTTTTTCCTTCAACGGAATCAGCGGCCGCGTCGGGCCGCGTTTGACTGAAGAACCGTAGCCGGGATAGACGTAGGCAGGGTGGGACGCGAAGTCGCGCGCGGTGAGAAAGGAATCGTCCATCAGTGTCTCCTTCGAGAATTGTGGGATACGGCTTTATGGAGCGACTTTATCTAACCTGAGAGGTTATGCAAAATGACGTTTTCGCCCATTTCGTATAACCTGCCGTTATGCAACGCAGCCTCGCGGATAGCCGCGTCAAATTCCGTCATCTCCAGTGCTTTCTGGCCGTCGCCCAGTTCGGTGGCGTGCAGCGGGCCGCCGAAAGCCTGTCCATTACGCAGCCCGCGGTCTCCAAGACGGTGGCTGAACTGGAGGCGATTCTCGGTGTGAAGCTCTTCGAGCGCGGCCGGCACGGCGCCGTGCCGACCCGCGAGGGGCAGCTCTTCATGCCGCAT
Organism: Paraburkholderia sediminicola; assembly: GCF_902859805.1. Lineage (GTDB taxonomy): Bacteria > Pseudomonadota > Gammaproteobacteria > Burkholderiales > Burkholderiaceae > Paraburkholderia > Paraburkholderia sediminicola. The sequence continues at coordinate 1,780,932 of NZ_CADIKC010000001.1, forward strand.
GCGAGCGCGTGTGTCAGTGCGTTGCGACAGGGTGTGGACCTGCTGGCGCGCGCAGAAGGCGCGGCGGCCGCCACGCTGGAAATCGGCATTCTGCCGACCGTCGCGGCTGCGCTGGTGCCGCCGGTGCTGAAGCGCTTCGCCGCGCTTTGGCCGCGCGTGATCGTGCGCCTTGCCACCGGCGCCAACCCCGAATTGCTCGAGCGTTTGAAGGCCGGCACGATCGAATTCGCGATCGGGCGTCTGGCGGACCCGGAACGGATGGTTGGGCTCAGTTTCGAGCAGCTTTTCAGTGAACCGTTGATTGCCGTGGTGCGCGCCGGGCATCAGTTGGCGCTGGGGGCCGGCTTGCCGGCCACGTCGCTGGAGGATTTTCCGGTGGTGCTGCCGCCGTTCGGCACGCTGATCCGGCAATCGGCTGAAAGCCTGTTGAGCGCGTGGGGCGTGCCGCCGTTGTCGGGGTTTGTCGAAGTGCTGTCGGTGTCGACGGGGCGTGCGTTGGCGTTGGAGAATGACGCAGTATGGTTCGTGCCGTTGAGCGCCGTCGAATATGAACTGGCGCACGGCATGTTGGTGCGTTTGCCCCTGCAGTTCGCGGGTACCGGCGAGCCCGTGGGGCTGATCCGGCGCTCGGACACGCAGCCGTCGCCGGTGGGACGGGCGTTTATCGATGCCGTGCGCGAGGTTGCGCAGCTGCGCATGGCGGCGGCCGCTGGCAAGCCTGTGGCTAAGCGTGCGTCCAGGCGGAGTAGCCGCGGCGGCGCGTCCAGGACCTGAGGCTCGCCGCCAGGCGGCACGGGAGATGCAGGAGGCGCAGTAGACGCCCTCTGCGGCCCGATTCTCCTGGCGTGAACCATCCAGTACAAAATAAAGTTTGCGAACGTCCTGTTACCCGGTGTACAAACACGATGCAAAAGCCGTCGCGGGCTGCATTACTGCAGCACACCACGCACGCGCTGTCACACTACGAATGAATGACGACGCGCACCGAACAGCAGAAACATCACGAACACGCGCAACAGCGTAAGAAAGACTGCACAAGGAGATTGCCATGCCCAGCGACTTGCCCACTCCAGACGCCGCGCTGCGCGCCGTGTCGGCGCCTGAGCATAATCCGCTCGGCACCGCCGGCCTCGAATTCGTGGAGTTCGCCTCGCGCGAGCCGAAGGCGCTCGGCGAAACTTTCACGAAACTCGGCTTCAAGGCGATTGCGCGTCATATCAGCAAGGACGTCACGCTGTATCGCCAGGGCGAGATGCATTTCCTGATCAATGCCGAGCCGGATTCGTTTGCCGAACGCTACGCCGAGGAATACGGCGCCGGCATCTGCGCAATCGGCATTCGCGTCGCCAACGCGCAGCGCGCCTTCGACCGCGCGATCGAACTCGGCGCATGGGCATTCGAAGGCGAACGCCTCGGCGCGGGCGAGTTGCTGATTCCGGCGATCCAGGGCATTGGCGATTCACACATCTATTTCGTCGACCGGTGGCGCGGCCGTGGCGGCCAGCGCGGCGGCCTCGGCGACATTTCCATCTTCGACATCGACTTCCGCCCGATCGAGATCGATACCGCGCACGCCGATCTGAGTCACGCGGGCACCGGCCTTGTCGCGGTCGATCATCTGACGCAAACGGTTGGTGAGGGCCGGATGCAGGAGTGGCTCGACTTTTATCGCGACCTGCTCAATTTCCGTGAGATTCACGAACTGCACGCGAACTGGCATGTGTCGGCGGAATCGCGCGTGATGGTGTCGCCGTGCGGCGCGATCCGCGTGCCTTTGTATGAAGAAGGCACGCGCCGCACGAATCTGATGCACGATTATCTGCCGGATCATCCGGGCGAAGGCGTGCAGCACATCGCACTCGCGACCGACGATATCTTTGCATGCGTCGAGCAACTCCTCGCGAACGGCGTCGAATTCGTCGAGCCCCCGCCGCGCTATTACGAACAACTGGATGCACGTCTGCCGGGTCATGGGCTCGATGTCGAGCGGCTCAAGCGCACGCACGTTCTGGTGGATGGCGAGATCGGCGCCGACGGTGTGCCGCTGCTGTTCTTTCAGACCTTTGTGCGGCGCGGTGCCGGCGAGATCTTCTTTGAGATCGTGCAACGGCAGGGTCACCACGGTTTCGGCGAAGGCAATCTGAGCGCGTTGGCGCAGGCACGCGAGCAAGCCGGCGCTTGACGCTTGGCGTTTGCCGCTTGCCACTTGGCGCTTACCGTTGGATCAATCAGTCTCGGGATTGCCCGCCAGCCCAGGATTCACCTCGCTGTACGCCGCCGCTTCCTGCAACAGCCACTCGCGAAAGCTCGTGAGCGGCTTGCCGTGGCTCAACTCCGTCGGATAGACGAGGTAATACGCCGAGTCGGCGACGGCGGGTGCATCGAGCGGAATCACAAGTCCGAGCTGTTCGAGCTGAGCGTCGACGAAAAAGCGCGGCACCAGCGCGATGCCGAGACCGGCCGCGGCGGCGCTGATCAGCATCGTGTGGAGTTCGTAGCGGACGCCTTGCATCGCCCGGTTATCGTCGACGCCGAGGTTGGCGAACCACGACGCCCAGCCGTCCGGCCGGGTGGTGGAATGCAGTAGCGGGTAGTCCAATAGATCTGCCGCAGTTTCCACGGGCCGCGCCAGCAGACTCGCGGCACACACCGGCACAACTTCTTCGCTAAACAGAAAATCCGCCGACGTACCCGGCCATGTCGGCTTGCCGTAGTGAATCGCGGCTTCGAAATGCGTATCGGCGAACGGGAACGTGCCGGTGCGCACGCCCATATTGACCCGCACATCCGGATACTGCGCATTGAATGCCGCCAGGCGCGGAATCAGCCATTGCGATGCGAAAGTCGGCAGTACCGCCAGCTCCAGATAACCACCGCCGCTGCCATGCGCAATGATCGACAGCGTGTCGCGGTCCAGTTGTTCCAGCGAGCGCCGCACCTGCGCGCTATAGACCTTGCCCGCCTTGGTCAGCACCACGCGTTGTTTCACGCGCACGAACAGCCGCACGCCGAGATTGCTCTCCAGCGTATTGATCTGCCGGGACACCGCGCTTTCAGTCAGGAACAGCTCGCGCGCCGCATGCGTGAAGCTCTCGTGCCGCGCGGCGGCTTCGAAAGCGAGCAGCGCGCCCATGTTGGGGATTTTGAACTTTCGCACGTTGATTCCAAAAACGCATCAAGTGGCGATTTTATCTCGCTTTACGGCGGGGCTGCGAATTTGAATAATCTCGCATCCAACGATGCCGCGCTTGCGCCTTGAGGCCACGCCGGCAGGCCATCTTCAAACACACGAACGCGTGCTTGCCGCACCCCGCCCGGAACCGATATGCGAAACATCAAGAATGCGAATGTCGAACAACTGCTGGTGAAACTGCTCGGCGCAGAGAAAACCGCGAGGCTGTTCGCCACTCTGAACCATCCGCAGATCCTCAATGAATGGGAGGACGGCACTGTGACACGCGCCGAACTCGCGCAGGCCATGAACATGGCGCTGTTCGAAGACCTGCTGGCGCGCTCTGCGAATGGTCGCCAGTACACCGAGGAAACGATCGCCGCCGGTGGCAGCGTCTACTTCGATCATGGCGCATTGCGCACGGTGCGTTGGGCTGAGAGCGGCGCGCTGCCGCCGGGTGAAGCGGCTTTCGCGCGCATCCTGCGGCCGCTCGGCTTCAGCATCAACGGCCGTTATCCGCTCGACCGCCTGGGCATGACCGGCCGCGCCTGGGCGCACGAAGACGCCCCCGACGAGATCGCGCAGTTCTTCGTCAGCGAATTGCATCCCGAGCGTTTCTCGGCGGAGTTTCAGCAGGCCGTGACGAACGTGATCGGCGCCTCGCGCGATCCGTTGACGCCGCGAGCCGCCGGCCAGTTGTGGGAGCTCGAACGCGAGGGCGTGTTGCCGCTCGAGGCGGCTCACGCATTGCTGCCGGAGATTGTCGGCGCCTTCGCGCGTCAGCATGAGACGCCACGCGAAGCCGATTACGAAGTATTGTTGAAGGAGTCGGCCGAAATGGCGTGGATCGCGACCGAAGGCAACGCCTTCAATCACGCGACCGATCGCGTCGCGGACGTGTTCAAGCTCTCCGACGACGAAAAGGCGAAGGGTCGTCCGATGAAGCCGGAAGTGGAGCGTTCGCGTTCGGGCCGCGTGTTTCAGACCGCGTACCGTGCGGACATCGTGCGGCGCGAATTCCGCGCGGCCGACGGCAGCATCGTGACGCGCGAGGTGCCGGGCTCGTTCTACGAGTTCATTACGCGCAAGCGGACCTTCGATCAGGACGCGCGCCGCTGGGAAACGGACCTGCGTTTCGACGCGGGCAACGCACAGGGCATCTTCAAGATGACCGCGAGCCAGGCGGCTTGATTCGCAAGTGCAGGGCGATAGCGCGGGCATCGGACACGAGACATGAGAGGCGGAGTGGGAACGTCATTAGATGAAGAGCAGGGCGCGGGCGTGAATGCGTCGTTGAGCGATGCAGCTCGTGACCCGTCAAAAGCGCCGCGCGTTGCCACGCCCTTTCAAGGGACCGCGGCAGTGATGGAGGCACTCGAAGCCGACCTTCGCCGCACTGTACGCGGCGAAGTGCGCTTCGATCAGGGCTCGAAAGCGCTGTATGCGGCGGATGCATCGAACTATCGGCAAGTCCCGCTCGCCGTGGTGGTGCCGTCGGACGTCGACGATCTGCTCGAAACGCTCGCAGCGTGCCGCCGCAATGACGTGCCCTTTCTCCCGCGCGGCGGCGGCACCTCGCAGAATGGTCAGTGCGTGAATGTCGCGGTGGTGGCCGACGCGAGCAAGTATGTGAATCGTGTCGTGTCGGTCGATCCTGTCGCGGGTGTAGCGATCGTCGAACCAGGCGTGATCTGCGACACCTTGCGCGACGCTGCCGAAGCACACGGCCTCACGTTCGCACCCGATCCCGCGACGCACAGTCGCTGCACGCTAGGCGGCATGATCGCCAACAACTCGTGCGGCGCGCATTCGGTAATGGCCGGCAAAACGGTCGAAAACGTCGAGGCGTTGGAAATCGCGACTTTCGATGGCGCGCGTTTCTGGGTCGGACCTACTTCGGACGACGAACTCGAACGCATCATCGCGGCAGGCGGCCGCCAGGGCGAAATCTACACCGCACTCAAGCAACTGCGCGACACCTACGCCGATCAGATTCGCGCGAAATTCCCGCAGATCAAGCGGCGCGTGTCGGGCTTCAATCTCGATCAACTGTTGCCGGAAAACGGCTTCAACGTCGCGCGGGCGCTGGTCGGCACCGAGGGCACCTGTGCGGTGACCTTGCAGGCGAAAGTGCGGCTCGTCAAGAGTCCGGCGAAACGCGTGATTGTCGTGGTCGGTTTCACCGATATCTACACCGCCGCGGACGCCGTGCCGCATTTCATGCGCTGCGGGCCGATCGCGATAGAGGGACTCGATCGCGCGATCATCCGCGGCTTGCAGGCACGCGGTTTGAAAAAGGATGAGATCGCACTTCTCCCAGCGGGCGATGCCTGGGTCGTGCTCGAATTCGGCGCGGATACGCACGACGATGTCGTGCATCAGGCGCAAACCGCTGCGGCGTATTTCTCGTCGGGCGCAGCAGGACCGAACGTGTCGGCGATGCTTGTCGAAGATCGTGCGCTGCAGGCGAAGGTATGGTCGATTCGCGAGACGGGAGCATCCGCGGTGGCCTTGTCGGTGGATGCGGGCACGCCTGATCCAGTGGTCGGCTGGGAAGATGCAGCGGTCGATCCCATGCGTCTCGGCGATTATCTGCGTGCGTTTCAGGCGCTGGTGGATCGCTATGGCTACGAGACGAGCCTCTACGGTCATTTCGGCGACGGCTGCGTCCACGCGCGCATTACCTTCGATCTGCGCAGCGCGGAAGGCGTTGCAACTTGGCGCAAGTTTCTGCGCGAAGCGGCGGAACTGGTTGTCGAATTCGGTGGCTCGCTCTCGGGTGAACACGGCGACGGCCAGGCCAAGGCCGAGTTCCTGCCGATCATGTACGGCCCCGAACTGATGCAGGCGATGGAGCAGTTCAAGGCGATCTGGGATCCGGCCAATCGATTGAATCCCGGCAAGGTCGTGCATGCGTATCGCGCCGACGAAAACCTGCGCATGGGGCCGGCCTACAAACCCGTGACACTGCAAACGAAGCTCACCTTCGCGAGCCAGGAAGGCGACGGTTTTCAGCGCGAGATCGAACGATGCATCGGCATGGGCAAGTGTCGTTCGCTCGAAGGCGGCACGATGTGCCCGAGCTTTCGTGCGACGCGTGAAGAGAAATACTCGACACGTGGCCGCGCGCATCTGTTCTGGGAAATGCTGCAAGGCGACGTGATCGCCGACGGCTGGCAAAGCCGCGAAGTGAAGGAGGCACTCGATACGTGCCTCGCGTGCAAGGGCTGCAAATCCGATTGCCCGACGCATACAGACATGGCGTCGTACAAAGCGGAGTTCCTTTCGCATTACTACGAGGCGAATCGCCGACCGCGTCAGGCGTTGTTTATGGGGCGGATTGGCGAATGGGCGCCGTGGGCGGCAAGGTTTCCGAGGCTGACGAACTTTATGACGTCGACACCCGGGTTAGCTGCGGTGGGGAAGTGGGTCGCAGGTGTAGCGCAAGCGCGTGAGTTGCCGAAGTTTGCTACGCAGACGTATCGGCAGATTGCTCGGCGTTCGCCTCAGGCACAACTGAATGCTAACTCTCGTGGTGACGTGAAGAAAGCGATCCTGTGGGTCGATACGTTTAACGATCACTTCACGCCCGAGATCGCGCAGGCCGCTGCCGATGTGCTGACGCAAATGGGGTGGCACGTCGTGCTCCCGAAGAACCGCTTGTGTTGCGGGCGTCCGCTGTATGACTTCGGCTTACTCGACCGTGCGCGCGCGTTGCTGGCCACCATTCTCGATGACCTCGGAGACGACATCGCCGCGGGTGTGCCGTTGGTTGGTCTTGAGCCCGGTTGCTTATCGGTGTTCAAGGATGAACTGCTGAAGCAATTCCCCAATCATGCTTTAGCGAAGCAACTGTCGGCGCAGACGTTTCTATTTTCCGATTTCGTTGCGCGTCAGCCGTTCGATTGGCCGACGCTTCCTGCGGACGTGATCGTGCACGGGCATTGTCATCAGAAGGCGCTGTTTGGTATGCAAGGCGATACCGCGCTGTTGAACAAGCTTGGTGTGAAGTGGAAATTGCTCGACACGGGATGCTGCGGCATGGCGGGATCGTTCGGCTTTAACGACGAGCATCACGCGCTGTCTGAGAGGATCGGTGAAGACACGCTGTTTCCAGCCGTGCGTGCTGCAACGGCGGCAAACGCGGAAACGATCGTGCTGACCAATGGCTTCAGTTGCCGTGAGCAGATCGAACAGGGGACCGGGCAACACGCGATGCATATCGCGCAACTAGCGCAGCGGGCGTTGGCGGCGCGCCGTTAAGGGGCCATTGCGGCGCCTTCGTTATTTCTTCGCCGGTTCCGCAGTAGCCGACGTCTGCGGAATGTCGGCGCTGGTTGCCATCCACAACACCTCGGCGTCTTCGTCGCTGGTGGACACGGCTGCGTGGCCGGTACGGCTGTCGAAGTAAAGGCTGTCGCCCGCATTCAGATGCGTCGGTGCGTACAACTCGGAATAGAGGCACACGCTGCCGCTGATCACGTACAGGAATTCTTCGCCCTCGTGACGGCCCCAGTCATCGAAGGCATCCAGCGTGTGCGCCGAGATGCGGATGCGAAACGGCAACATCGCTTTGTGCGCCAGATCCGTGGCGAGCAACTCCATCTGATAGCCGCGGTAGGCGTGACGCTGACCTTCGTTTTTGCGGGTCAACGCGCGACGGCCGCTGGCGCTGACTTTGGGCGTCGAGCCGAACAACTCGCCGATTTCAATCTTCAGACCGAGCACGATTTTCTGCAGGACGTCGAACGTCGGGGACATCAGACCGTTTTCGACTTTGGATAGGGTCGAGCGGGAGACGCCGCAGAGGCGGCTCGCGGTTTCGAGCGTCAAGTCCTGCGCCTGGCGGGCGGCGCGGACGCGGCGGCCGAGGTCGGTTGTCGATGGATCAGCGGGTTTGGTAGTAAGGTGGGTGTCCATGGGGCTGGCTCAAATACTCGCCTTGCGCGGCGTTCGATGTTTCCGATAATAACATTTGAGAAGGGCTGGTCCGGGTGGCGTTCGGCTCGTGCGACCACCGAGCACCTTTTCCCATCGGAAACGCTGAGCAGCGTGGCACCACCTTTTCCCATCCCTGTACGGGACCGTATCGACGTACTCCTGCCGGTGTACATATCCTGCAAGACATCTCGGTCGTAACGGACCCGCCTTTGAAGTCGTGGCTCATTCGGGAGCAGGTAATGAACGATCTGTTGGCTTTCGCCATCGAAGCGCATGGTGGTATGGGGCGCTGGAACGGTTTCACGAAACTCAAAGCGGCCCTCTCGGTCGACGGGGCGATCTGGCATTTGAAGCAACAACCGGGGCTCCTCACCGACAAGATCTTCGAGATCGACACGCACACAGAGCGCTTGACGATCACGCCATTCAGCGCACCCGATATGCGCAGTGTGTTCGTACCGGACAGGCTTACGCTGGAGACCCTGACTGGCGAAGTCGTAGACAGTCGTGAGAATCCGGAAGCCTCCTTTGCCGGGCAGACTGTCGAGACTCCGTGGGACAGATTTCACGTTGCCTATTTCGCCAGCGAAGCGCTTTGGACCTATTTGACGTCACCGTTTCTCTATACGTACGCCGGTTTCGAAAGCGAAGAAATCGAGCCGTGGCACGAAAACGGCGAAGTGTGGCGGCGCCTGAAAGTCACTTTCCCGGACTATGTTGCGAGCCACACCAGAACCCAGATTACGCATTTCGGGCCCGATGGGCTCATGCGGCGTCACGACTACACGGTCGACATTTTAGGCGGGGCGACCGGCGCGAATTACACGACTAATTATCGTGAGTTCCAAGGCATCATGATGCCGACCACGCGTCGAATCTACGCCTATGACGAGGCCATGCAGAAGGTGCCGGAACCACTACTGGTCTCGCTCGACTTTGGCGAACTCAGTTTCAGCTAAGTGTGCCGTGCTTCACTAGACCCTCACGCCTCCTTCCCTGCCTGGACCGCCAAACAACCAATGACACGCGATTCCATTGCCTAGAATCAGGTTACGCGCAGAACGCTTTCGAGCAAGTCGATTGCAGTAGCGTTCGCAGTCGAGCCTGCGCGCCCGAATCCCGACTCGTGGTAATCGTAAGGGGAATCGTCATGGCAACTTATGTGGTTCTTGCGCAGTTTACTGACCAAGGTATTCGCGCCGTCAAAAACAGCGCACAGCGGGCTGGTCAAGCGGCAGAGATGGCTAAGAGTTTTGGCTGTGAAATGAAGGAGATCTACTGGACGATGGGTCAATACGACATTGTCACGATCGTTGAAGCACCGGATGAGCAAAGCTTCATGTCGTTCGGCCTGGCGCTCGGCGCCGCAGGCAATGTCCGCACGCAAACGCTCCGTGCATTAAACAAAGACGAATTCAGCGCTCTTCTGGGCAAACTCCCATAAAACAGGCGAACACCAGGCTCGCCAACTGTTTCGCTCCGCGAATCTTTTGCTACGCAGGCAAGCGTCACGATGCGCCGCGGCGGGGCGCGCGCATCGCAACGAATCGATCAGCGGTTCACGAGCTTGGCGGAATATGTCAACGCAAGCGCGCAGCCGACGATCATGCATGCGGCGAAGCCGAACAGACCTGCGCTTTGCGAATGAAACGTATCGCGCAGCCAGCCGATGAAATACGTGCTGCCGAAACCACCGAGATTCGCGATCGAACAGGCGAAGGCGATACCCGCCGCCGCGGCTGGGCCCTTCAGGAAGGTCGAAGGCAGCGACCACACCACGGGCATTGCAGCGGCCGCGCCCGCGTTGATCAGCGAGAACAGAATGACCGTTGCGACCGTGCCGTGGTGGCCCGATCCGGCGATAACCAGCGCAACCGCCGCCACGAGGAACGGGACCACGATATGCCAGCGGCGTTCGCGCATCCGGTCGGAACTGGCGCCGCAGTAAAGCGTGCTCAGCACGGCTAACGCATTCGGAATCGCCATCAGCCAACCAATGTGATACGGATCGGCGACGCCGGTATCGCGCAGGATCGACGGCAGCCAGAAGCTCGTTGCGTACAGCCCGAGTAGCACGCAGAGATCGATGAGGCCGAGCGCCCACACCTTGAAGTCGACGAAGGCGCCGCTCAGCGAATGACTCTTGTTGCCGGACGGCTCCGCGTCGAGATTCGCACGCAGTGTTTTCTTCTCCACGGCGCTGAGCCAGCGGGCGGATTCGATGTTATTCGGCAGCCACGCGAGGATCGCAATGCCGAGCGCGATCGACGGCAGCGCTTCGAGCAGGAACAGCCATTGCCAGCCACCCAAGCCGTGTGCGCCGTTGAAGAACGCCATGATCCAGCCGGAAATCGGGCTGCCGATCATGCTCGATAGCGGCAAGCCGACCATGAACAGCGCTACGATGCGAGCACGACGTGCATCGGGATACCACTGCGTCAGATAAAGCAGCACGCCCGGCAGAAATCCGGCTTCGGCGACGCCGAGCAGGAAGCGCACGATATAGAACTGCATCGGCGTGGTGACGAACAGCGTCGCGCCCGACAGCAGACCCCAGGTAATCATGATGCGGGCGATCCACAAGCGCGCACCGACCCGCTGCAGAATCAGATTGCTCGGTACTTCGAAGAGGATATAGCCCGCGAAGAACAGGCCCGCGCCGAGGCCGTAGACGGTATCGCTGAACTTGAGCGCGTCGAGCATCTGCAGCTTCGCGAGACCGATGTTGATCCGGTCGAGATACGCCGCGAAATAACACAGGCAGAAGAACGTGATGAGACGGATCGTAACCTTGCGATAGAGATCGCTGTTGTCGGTGCTGCTCGTGTCGAGCACGGCACTGCCCTGATAAACATTCGCCATGACTGCCACTCCCGGAAGGTGGTGCGAAAAAAGGTGGATGTCGTGCGACAGAGATCACTCGCACTTCGCTTGCAGATGTCTATGTATCACGCTAAAAACGTAGCGTATACGCTTCAAAATACAGTGTGGAAAAATACCCGACGAAGTCCATGAAATTTCCTCGACGATTCGCTCAATTCATCGTAGAAATGCCTGTAATTCGTTTCTTTTTACGAGCATGTAAGTGCCTGACGTACAACGAAAGTGCATGAAGAATGTAAAGCGTGTTAGCTACAAATAAACCGTCCGATGCCGGCGCTTGATTCAGGTCGTATTGAGGGTCCGGTTAGAGGGTGTACACTCTTTCTCTTTCGTCTTCAGGCCGCCCGGCCTTGTACCCCTATGGCGCCGCGTAAGGATTCCTACGACTTTCACGATCAGATCGGCCACTTGTTGCGTCGTGCGTATCAACGGCATGTCGCAATTTTTCAGGAAGCGATTCCCGATTCCGATCTGACCGCCGCGCAGTTCGTCGCACTGTGTGCGGTCAAAGAACAGCAACCGTGCTCACTGAACGACATCGTCAAGGCAACTGCGATCGATCAGGCGACGATCCGCGGCGTCATCGAGCGTCTGAAGGCGCGTGCGCTGATCGAGGTGGGCGCCGACCCGAACGACGGACGCAAGCTCGTCGTGCGTCCCACCGCGGCGGGCCTCGCATTGATCGAGCGCACCGTGCCGTTCGCCCAGGAGGTCACGGAGCGCACTTATGGCGCGCTGAATGCCGGCGAGCGCGTCGCCATGCTGTTTCTGCTGCGCAAAATGATGGAGTCGGACGCGGACGGCGAGTAGGCGGGTCACACCGCGATTCGTCTTGCCTGGCTCCTAGTTATTCGCCGCCTGCGCCGGTTCAGCCGCCAGCAACTTGCCGGCGGCGCGCAAACCTTCGCGCACGGTCTCTTGCGTGAACGGCGGCGCGAGCAGGCGCACGCCAGTCGCGTCGTAGATCGCATTCGCGAGCGCAGCGGGTCCAGGCACGGAGGCCGATTCGCCGGCGCCCAGCGGCGGTTCGCCTTGACGCGGCATCAGCACGATATCGACGGCCGGCAACTCCGGAAAAGTCAGGATCGGGTAACTGCCCCATTCGCGGCTCGCCACCTTGCCGTCGACGAATCGCACGCGCTCCTTGAGCGAGCGGCTCAGGACCTGGATCACATTGCCGTGAATCTGATGACGCACGCCGTCGGGGTTGATCATGGTGCCGGTGTCCTGGCCGACCGTAATGCGCTCGACCCGCACCTGACCGGTTACGCGATCCACCACGAGTTCCACCGCCCACGCCGACCATGCCGCACCAAAGCCTGGAAAGCGGCTATGCACGTAACGTGCGTATGCGATGCCGTGACCGCGCGCATAGCGCTCGTCAGCCGCTTTACTGCCGCGCTTGCGATGCGTCCATCCGGCGCGCACAGCAACCGCTTCGAGCAGTTCGGCAGCGCGTGTGTCGTTCAGATGGCGCAACCGAAATTCCAGCGGGTCGCAGCCGGTTAGCGCGGCCATTTCATCGACGAACGAATCGTGCGCGAACGAATTGGGCAGCGCCGACACACCACGAAACCATGATGAACGCACGAGCGGGGCGAGGTCGTCGCATGCGAAACGGCGATGCGGGCTTTCGTACGGCGAGACAGCGGTGCGGTCGCCCATTTCAAAGACGCGCGCTTGTGGGGCGGCGGCGCCCGTCAGCAGCGAGGCGAGCAGCGGTGCATCGTTCGACGGATAGCGCGTCACGAAGTCGTAGCCAAGCAGGCGGCCATCGTCGCTCACCGTGCCGGTGACGTCGACCACCTGGCCACAGCCTTTCGGCTCCCACGTGTGTTCGTCGGCACGCGAGAGCTGCACGCGCACCGGCGCACCGACCGCGCGCGAGAGCAGCAGCGCATCGCCGCAGACGTCGTCCGCGCAATTGCGTCCGTAGCAACCGGCCGCTTCCATGCGGACGACGTCGATGTCGGCTTCGTCGCGTTGCAACAGGGTCGCGAGGTCGCAGCGTAGCGAGACCGGGTTCTGCGTGCCCGACCAGACGGTGATGCGTCCTTTCCCGGGCTCCCGGTAGTCGGCCACCGAACACGATGGACCGATCGAGCCATGCATCTGATAAGGCCACACGTAGGTGCGTGACAGCGTGGTCGTGCCGGGCAAACCGCGCACGGATTCCACGTCGCCTTCTTCCAGCAGAGGCCGTCGTTTTGCCGGCGCAGCGGAGATCGCAGCGCCTGGATCATCCAGAGAACCGAGCGGCGGCAGCGGCTTCCATTTGACGCGCAACTCGCGTGCGGCGCGAATCGCCTGTTCTTCGCGCTCGGCCACGACGCCCACGAAATCGCCGATCACCACCACGTCTCGTACGCCGGCAATATGGGCGACGGATTCGCGTTCAACCCGCTCGAACGAGGTGCCGACGAAAGCGCCGCTATCGATGCCGCTATAAGGCGGACGTACTACTCGTCCATGCAGCATGCCGGGCACGCGCATGTCGTGCACAAAGGTCAACGCGCCGGTCGCCTTCGCCGGCAGATCGACGCGCGGCGATGAACGCCCGACGAGCCGGTACGTCGATGGATCCTTGACGGGCGTGCCGGTGTCGAGTTCAAGCGTCATGCTGCGGCCAGCGAGCAGTTCGGCAAACGTCACGCGTGCGCCATGCCGGTTGGCCGCGCAGAAAATCTGGGCGTCGTCGGTGGCAAGCTGTTCGGTGGCGACACCGAGGCGCTGCGCAGCGAGTTCGAAGAGCGCGCCGCGCGCCTGCGCCGCCGCACAACGCAGCGGCACCGTCGAAATCTGGATTGTCGCGCTGGCGATTGTGGGACCCTGGTTCGGCGTGGCGGCGGTGTCGCCGAGCAGCACCGTGACGCGCCTCGCCGGCACGTCGAGTTCTTCCGCGACGATCTGGCCGAGCGATGTACGTATGCCTGTGCCGAGATCGACGTGACCGTTGAACGCGAGGATCCGTCCGTCGTCGAGTATTGCGACGAAGACTTCGGGTACGTCGGGCACGTAGGTCGAGAGGCTGCCGGGCTGTCCGGCGGCGGGCCTGACGGGCGCAGCCGGCCGGCGGATTACGGCAAGGCGGCCGACGCTTGCCAGAAGTTCGGAGCGGTTCACGGGCAGAGTCCCAGAGTGTGCGCCACGCCCATGCGTCAACGCACGCGCTGCTCGATCGCGACCAGCGCGTCCGCGAGCGGCATCACCGCCGCATACTTCTGCTGCATGTCGAACAGGTTCGCGTCGTGTGGGCCGATGGCCCGGTCGCCGACACAGTCGGATAGCACCAGTGGCCGGAATCCATACGACATCGCATCGACAACGCTGGCCCGCACACAACCACTCGTTACCGCGCCGGCCACGAGCAGCGTCTGCACGGCGCGCTGCGTGAGCCACGGTGCGAGTTGCGTGCCGAAGAAGGCGGACGGCACGGTCTTGCGCACCACCAGTTCGCCTTTCGCGGGTGTCAGCTCCGGCACGATCGCGCTATTGGGATGGTCTTCGGTGAGCGTCGCCATGCCCGGCACCTTCAGTGAGAATACGTTGTCGTCGCTGCCGTCCTCCGCGTAGACGATGCGACTGTGGGCGACCGGCCAACCCGCGGCGCGTGCGTGTGCGAGCGCCTTCACGGTACGTGCGATCGCCGGCGCGATATTGCCGCCGCCGAATGTAGAGGGATCGGCAAAGCCGACCACGAAGTCGACGATCAACAGGCCAATATTGCCGTGCACGGGCAACGGTGTGCCGAACCCTTGCTGCTGATACACATGGGCTTCGGCGTGTGTTTGGGGAGCATTCATCGCATCAGGTCTCAATGTGTCGATTCGATTACGCGGCCGTCGCGCACGACGACATCGTCGTCGAGCAGCACGGTGCAGTGGCGCAGCGGAATATCGATGTGGCAGGTCGTCGTGCGGCTGCCGCCGCCTTCGTTGTTCGGGCCGAGCGAGAAGAGGAAATTGCCCTCGAACGCACGCGCATCCATGCCGATGGTCGCTTCACGATCGTAGAGCCCGAGCGTCGACCAGCGCGCACGCGGCTGCAAACCCCAGCCGATATGCGAGATCGCATAGCCTTCAGGATCATTGAAGGTTTCCATGTAGTCGCGCAGCAACGCGGCGTCGACACCCCCTTCGATCTTTGTCGCATAGCCGCCTTGAACAGTCAGCACGATCGGCTCGCTCACATAGCGTTTCTGCGGCAGCAGGATGTCACCGCGATCGATCACGATCGTGCCGTGCGCGGTGCGATCGTTCGGATAGGTCAGGGCGAAGCCGCTCGGCCAGTGGTCCCAGCGGCCCGGTTCGTCGACGAAACCGTATTCGGCGGTGGGTCCGAACTCGCCGAGTGGACACACGAGCGACGTGCCGGCCGGGGAGCTCACGCGCATTTCCCGCGCGGCGGAGATGCGCTCCGCGGCGCCCAGCACCCGCGTGCGGTCGGCCTGGGTCGGCACCATGCGCGCGAGCACCTCGGGAGGTTCGACGGCCAGCAGGATTTTCGTGCCGGACTTCAGGATGTCGTGCTGCTCGGGGGAGAACAGCAGGGTCATCAGATCGAGCACGAGATCGCTTGCTTTAAGCGCAGCGATCGCGGGGCCGTTGCCGGTGAGCGGCGTGGTGCCCAGATAGGCGAGCGAATCGCGGCTGAATGCCTTCTCGCCGTTCACCGGCGGCAGATCGAGCCGATTGACGATCGCCCCCATCGATTGCGTCGCGATGAGCGCGCACGACAAGGTCTGCGGATGCGTGGCCGGGCTCGTCAGGATCGTGACGCTCTGGCCGGGTTCGAGGCGGGACAGCGCGAGGACTTCCTTCCACGCTTCGATCAATTGGTAGTCGCTGACTGGCATCGTCGGTTCCTTTTTACGGTCAGTAGGCGAGCGGCGCGCCGAGGAAGTCGCTGAAGGCGGCGTAGAAGCCGGCAGCGTTGTCCCACGGAATCATGTGGCCGGCGTTGGGCACGCGTACGTGCAGCATCGCCGGTGTGGCGCGCTGCAGTTCGGCGACGTCCTCGTCGCGCACCACGTCGCCGTTCTGCGCGGTCATCAGCAGCGAGGGCACGGCAAGACGGGCGGCGTCCGCGTGGAAATCGTCGGTGTGGAAGCCTTCATAGGAGGCGAGTACCGCGCGCTCGTCGCAGGTATGCAGCCATTCGGCGCGTAACTGGCGTTCTGCCTCGGTCCAGGTCGGGCAGAACGCGCGCATGCCTTCGGCGTCGGTGCCGCTTCGCGCGAGCGCCATCGAATCGACGTACCAGGGCAGCTTGCCCGGATAGTCACGGCGGCCGGGCCCGGAAACCGGTGGATCGATCAGCGCCACCGAGGCGAGTCCGCGCGGCGCATGCAGCGCCGCACGCGCCGCAATGCGCGCGCCCATGGAGTGGCCGACCAGGCTGAACTCACGCAGACCGAGCGCCGCGACGAACGCGGCCACGTCGGCGGCTTGCGCGTCCAGGCTGTAGTCGAGGGTCGGCGATGCCGACGACAGGCCGCGGCCGCGCACGTCGAGTACATACGTGTCGTGCGTGCGGCCCAGCACTTCGCCGACGAAGCCCCACGTGATCGCCGGACTGGTAATACCCGGAATCAGCACGATAGCGGGGCGTTTCGCGCGTGAACCGTCGGCGCCGCCGTAGCGCAGATAGTGCTGGCGGATGCCGTTGGCCGCGACGTTCGCGCCATACAGGAAGGTAGTCATGGTGCGTCCTCTCGCGGCGGCGGTCAGTAAGCGCCCGACAGCAGGGCGCCTGCGCCCGGCACGATCGGTTCGAGATCGAGTTCGCGCAGCATCGCGTAGGTGGTGGCGATCGCGGCCGTAATGACCGGCTTGCCCGTCATGGCCTCGACCTTGGCGACCGCCGGCAGGGACGGCATCTGTACGCAGGCGGACAGCACGATTGCGTCGACCTGCTCGAAAGGCATGCTTTTGACGATGTCGGGCAAGCGCGCGGGATCGTGGCGGCCTACGTCCAGGTTGTCGGGGATTTCGAGCGCGCGATAGTCGATGACTTCATACCCTTCGTGGCGGATGTAGTCGACCACGAGTTCGGTCAAGGGCTTCATGTACGGCGCCACGACGATCACGCGTTTGGCGCCGATCACACGCAGTGCATCGACAAGCGCACCGGCGCTCGTCAGGACAGGCGCCTGCCCGCCGTTTTCCGCCGTGCGCTGTGTCAGGCGTGCCTGCGACACGCGGTGATAACCGTGGCCCATGGCCATGATCGCGACGAGGCAGGCATAGCCGAGCACGTCGACGCGCGCGTCGGACAACTCGAGGGCACAGCGGTCCGACTCGGCGTCCATTGCCGCCAGCTCTTCCTTGACGACCTTCTTCATGCGCATCCGGCTCGAATGGAAGGTGAAGCGCTGCGGACGGATCGTCTCGCGCAGTCGCAGCATGGCCGGGATCTCCGTTTCCATTGTGGTGTTCGAGCTCGGCACGATCTGGCCGATCCGGTATGTCCTGGTCATTGTGATGCTCTCCGGTCAATGTGAGTGATACCCGGCGCCTTGCGACGGCGAGGGGTGTCGTACGTTGAAACAAAGTCTAGTGTGTACGTTATAAAAATTCAACAGAATAAAAATGTCACCTGCGAGCGCCATGTGAAAGTTAAGCGCGATTGCACCTATATAGGCGAAAAATTCGACGTTCGGGTAAGTGCAAAATTTTTGTTGTCGAAAGAATTTCGAATGTGTACGCTACATTTAATCGAACTCAACCGGACCGTCGAAGCATGTCGCTGGGCGGGCGCACGAACAGGAGAACATCATGAGAAAAACCCGTATCGCCGTTATCGGCGCAGGCCTCGGCGGCACGGCGGCTGCCGCGTTGTTGCAACGCAGCGGCTATGACGTCAGGCTCTACGAGCAGGCTCAGGCGTTTTCACGTCTGGGTGCGGGTATTCACCTGGGGCCGAATGTGATGAAGATCATGCGTCGCATCGGCTGCGAAGACGCTTTGAACCTGATGGGCTCGCATCCCGACTTCTGGTACAGCCGTGACTGGAAAACGGCCGAAGCGATCTCGCAGATTCCGCTCGGCGATCACGCGCTCAAGGCCTATGGCGCGAGCTATCTGACGGTCCATCGTGGCGACTTTCATGCGCTGATGACCGAGGCGGTTGCGCCCGGCACGATCGTCTTCGGCAAATGCCTGAAGTCTGTCGAAGATACCGGTAGCGACGTGCGCATGACTTTCGCGGACGGTTCGGTCGAGACGGCCGACATCGTGATCGGCGCGGACGGCGTCAACTCGAAGATTCGCGATCACCTGCTGGGCTCGGAGCCGCCGCGCTATACGGGCTATGTTGCGCATCGCGCGGTTTTCCCGGCGTCGCTGCTCGGTCACAAGCCTTATGACATGTGCGTGAAGTGGTGGTCGGAAGACCGTCACATGATGGTCTACTACGTGACCGAGGCGCGAGACGAGTACTACTACGTCACGGGCGTGCCGCAGGCCGAGTGGCCCGCGGGGGTGTCGATGATGGAAAGCAGTCGCGAAGAAATGCGCGAGGCGTTCGCGGGTTTTCATGCGGATGTGCAGAATCTGATCGACGTGTCGCCCTCCATTACAAAATGGCCTTTGCTCGAACGCGATCCGCTGCCGTTGTGGAGCCGTGGCCGTCTGGTGCTGCTCGGCGACGCATGTCATCCGATGAAGCCGCACATGGCGCAGGGCGCGGCGATGGCGATCGAAGACGCAGCCATGTTGACGCGCTGCCTCGACGAAGTGGGCGCATCTGATTACGCCGTGGCGTTCGCGCTGTACGAAGCGAACCGTGCGACGCGCGCCTCCAAGGTGCAACTGGTCTCGCACAACAACACCTGGCTGCGCACGAATGAAGACCCGTCGTGGGTCTTTGGCTACGACGTGTTCAACGTACCGCTCGTGTCGCCGGCCGCCGAGGTCGCTTCGGCCTGAGTGTGAGTGGCAAGCACGCGATACGGAAGCGCGTGGCGCCTGCGTCATAGCACGCCGCGTGCTTCCGCTGTAAGGTCATCCCTTTTCATGTGTGAACAGGCCCAGATATGGCGCATTCGAGTCCGCCCGCCGGTCCGCTGATATTCAGCGTCAACGGCGTTCGTCGCACCGTTCAGGGCGCCGCGCCGGATACGCCGTTGCTGTATATCCTGCGCAACGACTTCGAACTGAACGGGCCGAAGTACGGGTGCGGCCTTGGGCAGTGTGGCGCGTGCACGGTGATCGTCGACGACCAGCCCACGCGTTCGTGCGTCGTACCCGCGAGCATTGCGATCGGGCGCGAAGTCACGACGCTTGAAGGACTAGGGACGGCCGATGCGCTGCACCCAGTGCAGCGTGCCTTCATCGACGAACAGGCGGCGCAGTGCGGTTACTGCCTGAACGGAATGATCATGAGCGCGAAGGCACTGCTCGAGCGCAACCCGGAGCCTGACGACGACGCGATCCGCGACGCGCTGCGCTTCAATCTGTGCCGATGCGGCACGCACTTCGAGATCGTCAACGCGGTGCATCGCGCAGCGCAGTATCTGCGGCATGAAGGTGCGCATGAATCAACACGGTGACGACATCGTGGCGGTGCGTGATGATGAACATGGGCTTGAGCCCATGCGTACGCAATCGGTCGATAACGGCGAAAAATCCGGCGCTGGGATGTACCGATCGGAACGGTATCAATGGCCCGTACGAACGCAAACGGGCGACGCAGCCGCTATGGCCTATGCGGACCTGATGGTTGAGACCGGCCACGAGCGCGACGGCACGATGACAACGTGGCAATACCGTGTGCGGCTGGAGCACAACGAGGTTCCAG
Source organism: Paraburkholderia sediminicola (assembly GCF_902859805.1). Taxonomy (GTDB): domain Bacteria; phylum Pseudomonadota; class Gammaproteobacteria; order Burkholderiales; family Burkholderiaceae; genus Paraburkholderia; species Paraburkholderia sediminicola. The sequence continues at coordinate 1,800,727 of NZ_CADIKC010000001.1, forward strand.
CGTGCGATGACCACGTCGAGCCTGGTGCGCCTTTGCTGGTGTACCGGCACGCTCAGACGTCCGTGGCCGTCGAAGCGTCGGCGGCCCGGACAATTCCTGTTCACGCGCATGCATTTGCTCGCGAATCGTTCATCGACGAACTCGCCCATGCGCTGCAACGCGACCCTGTCGCGTTGCGCCTGCAGCACCTCGACGCGCAGCGTGACGGCGGCGCGCGCGAAACGATCCGCATGGTAACTGAGCGTGCCGCGTGGGGCGGGGCGCTTGCGGCTCGGGTTGATCCGGCTTCGCCCTGGGTGCGCGGACGCGGCTTCGCGTTCGACGGCGAAGCGCTTGAACACAGCGCGCCGCTATCGTCGGATGAGAAGGGCAGCTTGCCTGTGCGCGTCACGACGGGAACGTCGAATCCGGGTGCCGATAGCTGGACAGCATGGGTCGTGGACGTCGACGTGAATCGTGAGACTGGCGATGTCGCGATCAGGCGCGTGGTTGCGGGCCGCGGTTCGGGCGATCCGGGTGCCGAGCACGTCTCGGGCTTGCCATCATGGCAGGTGGCCGATGCGATCGAGCGCTCCACCGGCGTGCGCTTTCTTGCCCGTTCATCCCACGATGAAACCGGCTCGGCGAACGGCGATGCCGCGGTGTCGCATGAACTGAGCGTGCCGGGAAGCGTGCTGAACGAGTCGACTGCCGGGACGGCGCGGACCTTGACGCGCGCGGAGGCCGACACGATGGAGCGTGCTGCCGCGCCCGCCGCGGCCGCGATTGCGAACGCCTTGTTCGACGCCACCGGCGTGCGTTTTCGTGCACCCCCGTTCGACGCGGAGCGCATCCGCCGCGCGTTGGCTGAAGCACCTCCCGCTACGTTGGCTGAGGCGCCTGCGCAAATGCGTCGTCCGTCGCGTTGGCGGCGCTGGTTGGCCGGGGGCGGTATTGGTGGCGTGATGGGCGGTTTGATCGGCCTCGCCTGCTCGGTCCTGCCGGGGCCGGCGCCAATCGCACCGATTGCCACCATCGACACGTCGCTGTGGTCGCCGGCCACGCTCGAACGCGGGCGTCAGATCGCCGCCGCGGGCGATTGCGCGGTCTGCCACACCGCGCCGGGCGGCAAGACCAATGCCGGCGGCTTCGCGCTCGACACGCCGTTCGGCACCGTCTACTCGACCAATCTCACGCCCGATGTGCAGACCGGCATCGGCGCCTGGTCATATGAAGCGTTTGCGCGGGCGATGCGTGAAGGTGTGTCGCGCGACGGCTCGCATCTTTATCCGGCGTTTCCGTACACCGCGTTCGCCCGGATGAGCGAGTCCGACATGATGGCGCTCTACGCGTATCTGATGTCGCAAGCGCCGGTCAAAAACGCACCACCGAAAACGAGCTTGCCGTTCCCGCTCAATCAAAGACGGCTGGTGGCCGGATGGAACTGGCTGTTTCATGACACACGTCCGTTCGTCCCTGACGAGACGCGCTCGGCGCAGTGGAATCGCGGCAAGTATCTGGTCGACGGCGCGGGGCATTGCGGCGCGTGTCATACACCGCGCAATGCGATCGGCGCGGAGAAGGGCGGTTTTGCGTATCTGTCGGGCGGGAGCGCGGAAGGCTGGGACGCGCCGTCACTGGTGGCCTCGCGTGCGTCGCCGGTGCCGTGGTCCGAGGCTGCGCTGTTCGACTATTTGCGCACCGGCTTTTCTGCGGAACACGGTGTAGCGGCGGGGCCGATGGCGCCGGTCGTTGCCGGGCTCGCTACGCTGCCGGAATCCGACGTACGTGCGATGGCTCACTACGTCGCGTCGTTGTCGCCACCCGTTGACGCGGAGGTGTCTGCCCGTGCTGCGGCCGTGCGTGCGAATGCTACAGACGCGGGCTCGACGACGACACTTGGTTTCGAAAACGGCCGCCGCATTTTCGAAGCATCGTGCGCTGTTTGTCATGCGGAATCGGGCGGCGTCGGCCATTTCGGCGTGCGCCCGTTGATGGGGCTGAACACGAGCGTTGCCCAGGCCTCACCGGACAATCTTCTGCACGTGTTGCAACACGGAATCGATCAGCCCGCAACGGAATCGCTGGGCTACATGCCCGGATTCGGTGATGTATTCGACGACAGGCAGATGGCCGAGCTCGCGTCGTATATCCGCGCGCGTTACGCGCCGGGGCAGCCGGCCTGGCGCGATCTCGAGTCAGCGTCGGCAAGATTGCGCGCGGGACACTAGCGCCGTCCGAGCAAATACGCGGTAGTCATCTCCACCAGCTCCCGCTTAAGGACTGGCGTTCCCAACGTGCCTCTGTGCGCGGCATCATGAATGACGCCCGAAACGGCAGAGGAAAGGACTTGCGCGGCCACTGCGACTGATTCCCGGCCGCGCCGGTTCCCCGCCGCCGCGACCATCGCGGTGTAGCGCCGGAGATACTCCGTTTCGAACTTGTCGTGAGCGGGCTTCAGGCCTTCAATGTAGGGCGCCTCCTCAAGCAGCACGCGATGCAGTGCGGGATTGATGTTATGGACTCCGATCATGCCGTGGACCAGTTGCTCGATGCGCCACGCAATTGGCATCGTGTCATCGTCGATCGCGCGTAGTACTGCAAGAACCTCGTCGAAGTGACGCGTGGTGATTGCCACCACCAACACGTTCTTGTTCGGAAAGTACTGATACAACGAGCCAATGCTCACACCGGCGACTTCGGCGACCTCGTTGGTCGTGAATCGAGCCCAGCCCCAGCGCCCCAAAACCTGAGCACCCGCCGTGAGAATAGCCTCGACCGTGGCGCGCGAACGCGCTTGCCGTGGGGCTTTGCGCATCGTTGCAGCGTGCGTGGGAATGCGAGTAGCCAAATCACCGCCCTCAAGGGAATATGAGCCCCATGCTCACATTAATCGGCGAGCTTGACAACAGTGTGCTTGCCCGCCTTACGAGGACATCCTGATGACTGCTATACCTGACACCTGCCGCGAAATTCGATTGAAAGTCAGACCTGATGGCCTGCCCGGTGCCGAAAACTTCGAAATCGTTTCGATTCCGTTGCCGATTCCCGCAGACGACGAGGTGCTTGTCCGCAACTGTTATTTCCTCGTATCGGCCTCGTTGCGCATGATGATCAGCAAAGGGGCCGAAGACGTGGAAGGTGTGCCGTTTCCCGCGCTACGTGAGGGCGACGCACTCGCAGGGGAAGCGCTGGGCGAAATCGTCTCAGCGCCTGCAAACAGTGGTTTTTCTCCCGGCGACCTGGTTCTGCATTTCCAGGGTTGGCGCGAATACGCGACGGTGCCCATCGCACAATGCCGGCCTGTCGAGCCTGGATTGCCTGACCCGGTCGGCTATCTTGGGCATGGATGGACGGCTTATGCGGCGCTCACGCGTGGTGTGCAGATCCGGCCTGGCGATACGGTATTCGTTTCCAGTGCTGCGGGCGCGATCGGTTCGATGGCCGGACAGATTGCGCGCTTGCTCGGTGCGAAGCGAGTTATCGGCAGCACCAGTTCCAAAGAAAAGGCAGCCCGCCTTGTGTCCGAGTTAGGGTATGACGCGGCGGTGTTCCGCGGGGCTGCACCGATCGTTGAGCAACTCGCGGCAGCCGCCCCTCAAGGCATCGACGTCATTATCGATAATGTCGGAGGCGAGCAGTTGCAAGCGGCCATCGCCAACGCACGCGTTGGTGCGCGTGTTGTGATTCTCGGCGCACTGTCGGGGCAATTGGTGGCTGAGGGCCCCGGCCGAATCGCACCGGTCGAACTGGATTCCATGCAGCTTCTTCTGAAGAAGATTACGTTGCGCGGCTACAGCGCCGACGATGATCCGCACATGCACGCAGAGTGGATCAGCCGGTTTGCCGATTGGCTGGACGCAGGCAGCATTCGCTTTCCACGCGAAATCATTACTGGACTCGAATGCGCGCCGCAGGCCTTGGCGCGCGTGATCAACGGGGAATGCTTTGGGACGGTAGTCGTGAGGCTATAAGCGAACGTCCGCCGGATTGTCAGCAAAATTACGCCGGCAGACGTCCGTCAGGTCATTGTGCCTTCCGGCGGATCAGCCTGATGAAACATGGCGTAAATAGCGTCGACCAGCCAGGCGATTCCTGGATCCGCCGAGAACTGGGCGTGGCAATGGACCTGAATTTCAATGGGTGGCAGCGAGAAAGGCAACGGGATGATGCGGAAGGACTTGTTGCGGTTAAAGCGCTGCGCGATGCTTCTGGGGAAAATGACGGCGAGATCGGTGTTCTGAACGATCTCGGGCGCAACGACAAAATGAGGCAGACGCAGCACGATATCCCGCCGCAGGTTCAATTCCTCCAGCCATTGCTCGACCATCCGGTGTCCGGTTGCGTTTGTGCTTGCGTAGACATAGCGCAAGCCCGCGAGGTCTTCCTTGGTTGGTTTCAGCTTGCGCAGAGGGTGACCCGCCCGCACAACGCAAACGTGTTCGTCGAAGAATAGCGTCCTGCTCACACACCCTGAATCCAGACCTGGAACATAGCCGAGCGCGAGATCGATTTCGCCGCTGCGCATCGCGGCACTCACAGAGTCGACGGAGACATTGGCGATCTCGATCCGGATGCCGCGTGCAGTTCGGTCGAGCATCGAGAGCAGCGGCGGCAGGAAAAAGTACTCCGACATATCCGACATCGACACGCGGAATACGCGCGTCGTCGTAGCGGGGTCGAATTTCGCGAGCTGCTGCACGGCGCCGTTGATAATCTCGAACGCCTGTGTGAGCGGTGCGTGCAAACGCAATGCCGCATCCGTGGGCACCATGCCGCTGGGTGTACGCACGAAGAGCGGATCGTCGAATAATCCACGCAGCCGGCGGAGCGCGTGGCTCACCGCAGGTTGCGTGAGTCCGAGGCGTTCGCCCGCGGCGGTCAGGCTGCGTAGATCCGAGATGGCCAGAAACACGCGCAGCAGATTCAAATCCGTAATGCCGGAGTTCGACTTTGTCATGACGTTCGGATCGCGGCAGTGAAGGAGTCTGGCGATCGCGCTGCGTCAGACCCTGGCTGTTAAAACGGACGCGCAACTTTCGGTGCGACAGTATCCGGTTCGCAGAGCGGGACCTGACAGCCGCCCACTGCTTAGGGCTATCCGCGTCCGGCTTTACGTCCGCTGCAGGTTACCGTAAATGCTGTGCATAGGGAAATGCGAGGCCGGTCCGCTGTACGGCGGGAACGCGTCGAAATCCTGCTTCATCTGCGCACGTACCGGCGAGGCCAACGCCGCAGCCAGCGCCGTGGGATCGTCGAAGACAACTTTGTTCCGCTGCATGGCGGTTGCTTGCGGAATATCCAGACCGGTTCGATAGTCGACCCGCGTATAGATTTCCAATTCACGAATGCCGGGCAACTGTGCCATGAGCGGGGGATGATGCTTCAGATAGTGCGTCAACCACGCATTGAAATTGTGGGCTTCTCCTTCATAGCCGACGAGATACGTGCATTTCTCAGACGGATCGCCAACGCCGGAGGCATTCGGCGTAGCAAATTTTCTCACCGCCATGAGTTGCTGTGCGAATGCAAGGCGGTCCTGGGTGGCGTCTATCGTTTGCTCCATGATCGTGTGTGCGCCACCGCCGCGTTGAAGCGCCGCTTCAGCAGGACCCAGATCGTCGAAATACCATTGCAGTACCCAGCGTGGCTTCAAAGCATGTTCGTTTGACTGAGGATCGCCATTCGCCGACTCGACAGAGCGATGGATCACGAAGCGCCGCAGTCCTTCAACGTTCCGGGACACCGCCTGAGTCAGCGATATATCGACGTCGCGCGGCTCCGGATGCATGCCATTGCGGTAGCCGACAAGAAACAGACAGACTTCCACGTTCACCTCGCAGCGCTGGCTACGACGGACTGCGCCGTTGTTTCCGGCCGCACGAGGCGGTGGAACTGCCGGCCAAAGTAGATCAATCCGTCGCCCTCCGATCTGGTCGAGATACGCCCGATTTCTACAAACATGACCGAATGCGAGCCGACACTCTTGAGGTCGACAATCTCGCCTTCGAGGCTTGCTATCGCATGCGAGAGGACCGGGGCCGACTGATGCCCGATCGTCCATGCATGACGTGCGAACCGCTCGTCCATCGAACAGGCTGTCATGCCCGCGAAATCACGTGCGACGTCCTGACATTCCGCAGCCAGCACATTGATGCACACGTTCCGGTTGTGATGCAGAACATCGTGGACGTAACTGGCCTGGTTGATACAAACCAGCATTGTCGGCGGCGCGTCCGTCACGGAGCAGACCGCGCTTGCGGTAATCCCGCACCGTCCGCTCGGGCCATCCGTGGTGATGATGTTCACGGCCGCGGGCAGGCACGCCATTGCATCGCGGAAACGCCGCTTGGTGTCGTCGATCGTCATGATTGTTCTCTCATCACGGATACGGCGTTACCGGCGCGATGCCGGCAAACAGCGCGCCTGATGCGTCGTAGGTGCCTTCGCCAAGGAACGCGTGCTGTGTCACAACAATCGAGTCGCGCACCAATCGCTGCAGCCGATTCTCGCGATAGATCGCCGCGATGCCCGCCAATTGATACGCCTGCATCACGACCTCAGCGCACACTTGCGCGGCATGAGTCGCACTGAGGCGCATCAGATTGGCTTGATCCTGTGTCACAGGATCGCCGGTGATGATTGTCTGCCACGCCGACTCGGCGGACTCGTAGAAGAACGCGCGTGCACTGCGCCAGTTGGCCTCTGCTTTCGCGAGACCGGAGCGGTAATAGCCGCGGTCTGCAAGACGCGGGGCGCCGGTGGTGGTTTTAGTCGATCCGGACATGCCGGTCAGCAGATCGAGCGCGGCACGCGCGAGGCCGACGTTGACGGCGGCGTGCACTTGCGCCTGGTACGCAACGGCGGGATAGCGGTAGAGCGGTTCGTCGATCAACGCCTGGCCGCCGCGAACGAATGTCCATTGTGCGTCGACGAATTTCTCGCGAAGCCGCAGATCGTGGCTGCCGGTGCCCTGCATGCCGACCACGTTCCAGTTCTCGACGATCTCGACTTCCTGCGCTGGGAATACGGCGGTGAACGGTTTCCCTGCACCCGTGTCACCCGAATTGGCGGGCGTGCCGCCGATCCCTACGCCAATCCAGTCCGCGCCCTTGCAGCCGCTTGCGAATCGCCATTGTCCGCTGACCATGAAGCCGCCCGGCACTTTGGCGGCCGGCTGCAACGGATAGAGTCCGCCGGAAAAAACCTGATCCGGGCCTTTTGCATAGATGTGCTGCTGCGTTTCGATTGGGAGCGACGCAAGATAGGTATTCGCCGACCCGAACGCGGCGACCCAGGCGGTCGACCCGTCAGCGATCGCGATACGCTCAAGCATGCGCAGAAACTGCGGCGGCGGCAGCGCGTCTCCACCGAAACGGCGCGGCGTACTTGCGCGAAAAATACCCGCGCGTTTCATCTTCGCGATCATGTCACGCGGAACATGCGACAACTGATCGAACTCGTCTCTTCGACGCTCTATTTCCTCGATCAGAACATCGAGCGAAAGGGGACCCGCGTACTCCGGATACGGGTCGGCTTGATCGACGACGAGAGGTTCATAGACGTGCGTCGAAAGGCTGGCACTTTGAAGGCTTTGCATGATGGCAGGGTGTCGGAATTGAATAGTCGATCCGTCTGGTACGGCAGCGCCGTGGCGCTGCCGCTTGACGGCGTTAGGCGCTTTCTTTCGCCTGAAGTCTCAGAGCCTTCGGGAAAGTTTCGGGCGCAAGACAGGTCGCCAGCACGGTGATCAGTCCGAGAACAACTAGATAAATGACGACTGGCGTGGCGCTGCGGTAGTGAGCGAGCAGTGCGGTCGCGATCATCGGCGACAGGCCGCCGCCGAGCACCGACGACATCTCGCGGCCAATGCCGAGACCCGAGAAACGTAGATGGACGGGCAACAATTCGCTGATGAAAGCGGGCTGAGCGCCTTCGAGGATGCCCAGTGTGATGCTGTTGGCGAGCACGAGCGCGAGGATGACTTTCCACAGCACGCCCGAGCCGAGCAACACGAAGTAAGGGTAGGCGACCAGCACCATTGCAATCGCGCCGGCGAGATAAACCGGCTTGCGGCCGATTTTGTCCGTCACGTGACCCATCACGAGCGAAACGGGGATCATCAACAGCATCGACACCGTCAATCCACCCAGAATCCAGCTCGATGGGAGGCCGACAAACCGGCCGTAGGCAATCGAGAAGGCGAAGAAGATGTACGACGCGGCGCCTTCGCCAAAGCGCAGGCCGAAAACAGTCAGCACCTGACGTGGACATTGGCGAAGCACTTCGATAATCGGCATGCGGCTGCCGCGGCGCGCGGCCTTGACCTCGGCGAACTCGGCACTCTCGTCCACGGAGCGGCGCATCCAAAGTCCAAGTGCGACTAACACGGCGCTGCACAGGAACGGCACGCGCCAGCCCCAACTCAGAAAGTCGGAAGACGACAGCGTCTGGACGAGCAGGAACGCAACGGTGGAGAGAACGAAGCCGAATGCCGCGCCGCAGGGACTCCATGCAGAGAGCGCACCGCGTTTCGACGCGGGCGCGTTTTCATGGATGAGCAGAATACTGCCGCTCCATTCCCCACCTGCAGCAAGACCCTGCACGATGCGCAGCAGGACCAGCAAGACGGGGGCCGCGATGCCGATTTGCTGATAGGTCGGCAAGAGACCCATGCAGACAGTCGCGGCGCCCATCATCAACAGCGTGAGCATCATGACCGTCTTGCGGCCGTATCGGTCCCCGATGTGGCCGCAGAGCACGCCGCCAATCGGACGGGCGATAAAGCCGACCGTAAAGCCGCCGAACGCCGCAATCGTCCCAGTCAGCGGGTCGGTGCCAATGGGGAAGAACAGGTGGCCGAACACCAGCGCGGCGGCGGTCCCATACAGAAAAAAGTCGTACCACTCGAGAATCTGGCCGAGCACTGCAGTCGTCACCGCGCGGCGAACCTTGCTGGTCGGACGCAGATCGGATAGGGGAGCAAGCGTGGCTGTTGCGTCAGGATTCATGGCATTTCGCAGATCACAGTGTTGGAGATCCCGCCTCTCGACAACACAGATCGGCAGGTACGACGATGCGAACGGGGCAGGCATGTCCGCACAATATGGCCGAGGCAGGAGCCGGTCAAATTCAGGACAAAAATGAACGATATGAATGGCGTGCATGACGATTCATGCCGATGAACGAAGTCATCCGGAGCGCGGCACGCCACATCTTGTTGCCTGCGTCGACGTCGACCAACGTGATGACTTTGTGGCAAGCTTGCTTCCACATCGAACCGGACGCCGCCCCGAGCGAGCCATTCGTTGCCACCCAACTACGTGATTGCCGTATGCCTCGACAGCCGACTCCATCGCCGCTCAAACCGCGCAGGGCGCCTAGCCAACCACGCTCCGAACGCATGGTTGCCACCTTGCTCGAAGCCGCTGCACAGGTGCTTGAAACGAAGGGGCTCGAAGGGTTCAATACGAACGCGGTTGCGGAACGCGCGGGCGTCAGCATTGGTTCGCTGTATCAGTACTTCCCCAGCAAGGATGCGTTGACGATCGCGCTGATGCAGCGTGAAAGTGAACGCTTCTATCGCGACGCGCTGATTGCCCTCGATCAACCGGGCGGACCGATCGCGCTCACGCATCTGATCGGCGTCTCAGTGCGGCAGCAGTTCGCGAGACCTACGCTTGCACGGCTGCTTGACGTGGAGGAGAGCAGGCCGCAACTGCGCGTGGCGCTGGCCAGCACCGGATCGGTGCGCAGCGTGCTGTTGGAGATCCTCATGCGTGACGGTTTGCCACCGCAAGACGACGTAGCTGTCGCTGCGAGCGATCTGATGGCGATCGTCCGTGGACTCGTCGACGCCGCCGGCGAGCGCGAGGAGTCAGACACGACTGGACTCACCCGCCGTGTGACGGCCGCCGTGTTCGGTTATCTAACGATGATGTCGAGTGAGGGACGCAATGACGATTCGCCTGCCGAAGACACGCCGCAACCCGCGAGCAAACGCGAGCAGGCTGTACGCAAGGCAGGGGCGCGAGGGCTGAAACGCCCATAGGACGGGGCTGAGCGGCTGTCGATGCGAACGCGGCGACGCGAGTATTGAACGCGAGCTTTTACTCGTAACATTCTCCGTACGGAACGCAACGAGCGATCCAACTCAACGGAGATCGACATGACCCATATCACCACCACCATGAAGCTCAATCACGTGAGCTTCCCCTCGTCCGATGTGAGCGCCACCGCCACTTTCTTCGAGGCTCATCTAGGCTGTACCGTCGCCGGGCGCGGCGCGAGCTGGCTTCTGAAACGTCCGGGATTCGATATCGTGATCGATGACGCCGCAGATCATCCAGTCGCGTGGCCGCATAATTTTCACATCGGCTTTGAACTGTCGACCCTCGACGATGTTCGCACGCTCTATGACGAGATGCTTGCAGCAGACGTCGTGATGAAAACCGGCGTGTTCAAGCATGAACGTGGCTCGCGATTTTTCTGTGAAGCACCGGGCGGTGTTCTCGTCGAAATCAATACCCGTTCGGATGCCGACGAGAAGTACCGAGGTACTTTCGATCTCTGACATCCTGGGCAACGCGACTGCAGACATTTTTTGTTAGCGACTTGCGCTTGCCATCAGCGCCTGTCGCGCATCACTTCCCACCAATCGCGATGGTCCATCCGGCTGAGTTTGCGCCGTCGCGTCATTTCGCGCCAATAGTGAACGGCGACCAGCAGCGCGGCGGCGCTCAACGCACACAGCCCCACGACGATTCCTGTCCACGATTCGGCCACGGAACACTCCTTGACTGTGAAACAGATCAAGCGATACGTGTCATTCGTCGTTCAGGATACGAGCGGCAGCCTTCAGAAACATCTGTCCGTCGTGCGTAATGAGAGGGCGTTGTTGCCCGGAAGGGAGGTTCTCCAGCGTGACGAGCTGACGGTCCAGAAGCGCTTCGAGATCTGCACCGTCCAGACTCAGCCAATCCGGTGCATCCTTGAGCAGCATGAGGGTCGCGAATTCATGCGGACTGAGCATCTCCGTCTCCTGGCCATTCCTGCTTTGCTGGGAACCTGATCCGTTGGCCTCGCTACGCGAGCAGGATCGGTTCGGGGATGGCTGCTGCAGGCTGTCACGTTGCGTACGGGTGACATGTCGCGCGCCATGGCACTCATCTTAATGCTGAGTTGTCCAATAGATCAATATTTGGGAAAAACTTTTTCGCTATTTTTACGGCACCTTCGTGAAGTCGTCGCGGTGCAGCATGACTCGTTGAGCGGCAATCGCGTGCCGCTCCGCACAACGTGTTCGTTAGCGCACAGACGTGATGCGTGTCACACTGATTCTGGTGAATATTCTGGCAGCGCTTCCATATGCTTTCGCATACCCGCCTGCATACTCGAGGTGAATTCCGGATACCGGGCGCTGCGATCGAAACCTGAAGGAGACAACCGTTGACCACCTTCCTCCTACGTAACGGCGCACTGCTCGACCCTACCCATCCTGACCTGCTGGAAGGCTTCGAAGTCCTCATCGAGGACGGTTTCGTCCGCGAGGTTTCGGACAAACCGATAAAAAGCAGCAGCGCGCGCGTGATTGACGTCAAAGGCAAAACGATCATGCCGGGGCTGATCGATCTGCATGTGCACGTCGTCGCGATCGAATTCAACCTGCCGCGCGTTGCAACGCTACCCAACGTGCTGGTGACGCTGCGCGCCGTGCCGATCATGCGTGCAATGCTGCGTCGCGGCTTCACCACCGTGCGTGACGCAGGGGGGGCCGGGTATCCATTCAAGCAGGCGGTCGAGTCGGGCCTGATCGAAGGTCCGCGCCTTTTCGTATCCGGCCGTGCGTTGAGTCAGACAGGCGGTCACGCCGATCCGCGCGCCCGCTCCGACTACATGCCGCCCGATTCGCCTTGCGGATGCTGCGTGCGTGTGGGTGCGCTTGGCCGCGTGGCAGACGGCGTCGATGAAGTGCGCCGGGCCGTGCGCGAGGAACTGCAGATGGGCGCCGACCAGATCAAGATCATGGCATCGGGCGGCGTTGCTTCACCCACCGATCCGGTGGGCGCATTCGGTTACTCCGAAGACGAGATCCGCGCGATCGTCGCGGAAGCCCAGGGGCGCGGCACCTACGTGCTCGCGCATGCCTATACGGCTGCGGCGATCGCGCGCGCGGTGCGTTGTGGTGTGCGCACGATCGAGCACGGCAATCTGATTGACGACGAGACCGCCCGTCTCGTCGCGGAGCATGGCGCGTATGTTGTGCCAACCCTTGTTACTTACGACGCCCTTGCAAGTGAAGGCGAGAAATATGGCTTGCCGCCGGAAAGTATTGCCAAGGTCGCGGACGTGCACGGCGCGGGTATGCACTCGATCGAAATCATGAAGCGCGCCGGGGTCAAGATGGGTTTTGGAACGGACTTGCTTGGCGAGGCACAGCGTCTGCAAAGCGATGAATTCCGGATCCTGGCCGAGGTTCTGTCGCCGGCCGAGGTGATCGCAAGCGCGACCCTCGTTGGCGCGGAAGTGCTGGGCATGCAGGACAAGCTCGGCAGAATCATGCCGGGTGCCCATGCCGATGTGCTGGTGGTTGACGGCAATCCTCTGAAGTCCGTCGATTGCCTGTTGGGTCAGGGCGAGCATATTCCACTCGTGATGAAGGATGGCAGGCTCTTCGTCAACGAACTCGAAAGATATTGATCGTAGTACGCTCGTCCGCGGTGCCCCACAGTCCCTATCGGAGCGTGTTCATGACGATGATTTCCGCCCGCATCGAGCGCCTGCCGTTTTCAGCTTTTCACCGCCGTCTGCTTTTGATGGGCGGCCTCGGCTACACCTTCGATGCGATGGACGCCGCCGTGCTCGCTTTCCTGCTGCCCGTGTTGCGCACGCAATGGGGGCTGACGAGCGTACAGACGGGCGTACTGGGAAGCGGCACGTTCATCGGCTATTTCGTCGGCGCGATGCTGGCGGGCATGCTGGGCGATATCATCGGCCGGCGCAAGGTCATGATGTATGCGCTCGTGATCTACTGTGTCGCGTCGCTTGCCAGTGCACTGGCGAACGACTGGGGATTTTTTCTCGCGACGCGGATTGTCGCCGGCTTGGGGACGGGCGCGGAAAGCGCCATCGTCGCGCCGTTTCTGTCGGAGTTCGTGGCGCGGCGGTATCGCGGGAGTTTCACGGGCAGCCTCGCCGGGTTTTTCTCCTTCGGCTTCGTGGCGGCTGCATTGCTCGGCTATCTGGTGATTCCGCTCGCGGCCAATGCATGGCGCGCCGTGATGGTCATCACCGCGCTGCCCATTCTGATGCTGCTGTGGTGGCGCCGCGCGTTGCCCGAGTCGCCACGCTGGCTCGAGGCGCGTGACCGGCACGCGGAAGCCGATGCGATCGTGTCGAGAATGGAAGCGGAGGTCACTCAAGCGGGCGTGCAATTGGAGCCGCTGTCTCCAGTACGTGACGGAACCGTTCCGCTCGCGGCCGGACGAGCCTCGATCGTCGCGAACGTCAAGGCATTGTGGGCAACGAAGCTCGCGCGCATCACAGCCATGACGTGGCTGATGTGGCTATCCATCACGTTCAGCTACTACGCTTTTTTCACGTGGATTCCCGGCTTGCTGGTTCAGAACGGAATGACGATCACGCGGAGCTTTTCGTATTCGCTTGTGATTTACCTGGCGCAGATCCCGGGATACTTTTCAGGCGCGTGGCTCAACGAAAAGATCGGCCGGCAGGCGACGATCGCGTCATACATGATTTTGGGCGGCGTATCGGCGCTTGGGCTTGCATTGACGGGTACGGATGCCGGCATCATGGTGTCGGGAATCCTGTTGTCGTTCTTCATGAACGGCACCTATGCGGGCGTTTACGCCTATACGCCCGAGGTATTTCCCACTGACGTGCGCGCAACGGGCACCGGCCTCGCTTCGTCAGTTGGCCGGCTGGGCGCGATTGCTGCACCTATTCTCGTCGGATACGTCTATCCGAAGCTGGGCTTTGGCGGAGTGTTCGGCGCGACAACGCTTGTGCTGCTTATAGGTGCAATGGCCGTGCTACTCATGGGCGTGCCGACGCGCGGAAGATCGCTCGAGGACATTGCAGCAGGGCAGATCGAACAGTAAGAAAAGTAAGCTGCGGGCTTAACCGGGCTAGCGGCGTCAGGACACGCTCCGATGACGCCACTGTGTCGCGACTCGAATCCGTGAAGCCATGGCGCGCGGTTTTGGCGAACAGGCATTCTTATGACATTATCTGCCAGCGCAGACGTTGTGAGCGTTGATCAGCGAACTACGTCGCGTAGCTATGTAATCAACACGCAGCAGGCGTTTCGCGGCAGATACAGCGCTGAGCGCCACACTGTTATCGCGTCATTCTCTCAGAGGCAAAGCCATGAAGTTGACCATCGTCGCACCACTTTTGATCATTTCGTTACTCGGCACGTCCACTGCCGTCTTTGCGCAGCAGCATGACGACAATCACGGCCACGGCCAGCCTTCTCACGACAGACAGAATCCGGGGCACGGGGACCAGCATGGACATGGCCGCGGGCCCGCGCCACGCGATGCTTCTTTAGGAGGGCCGGGCGGTCCCGTTCCTCACAACGACTGGCACAGGGGTGAGCGGCTTCCGACTGAGTACCGCGACCGCAATTACGTTGTCGACAACTGGCACGAGCACGGCCTGCAAGCGCCGCCGCGCGGCTATCAATGGGTGGGCGTGAACGGGGACTATGTACTCGCCGCCATCGCGACCGGTGTCATTGCCAATGTCCTGCTAGCCGGGCACTAGCCAATCGAGCTGGAGTCGAATAGCGCTAAATGCCGCGTGCTATGCTTGGACCGGCAAGTATCTCCACGCTGCCCAGCTCTATCCGTGTCGACGACGAGGTAAGTGCCATCCAGAACGCCGCACCGGTCGGCGTGCAAAACTGAGCCGGACACGACCGCGATCGTTGACCATGGACTATCGTCATCTGCAGCAGCGTAAGAGCCTGCACGGCCGCATCGTGCAGGAGCTCGGCATGGATATCGTCGGCGGCAAGCTGCAGCCGGGCCAGCGGTTGCCTGCCGAGGCCGACCTGTGCGAGCGCTATGGCGTCAGCCGCCCCGTGCTGCGCGAGGCCACCCGTGTGCTCGTGGCGAAAGGGCTGGTCGTGTCGAAAACGCGTGTAGGCAGTGTTGTGAAGCCTCGCGCGGAGTGGCACATGCTCGACCCCGATGTCCTGTTCTGGACGATCAACAGTGTTCCTGAAGGCGAGTTCTTCAGCTCGCTCCTGACCGTGCGCCGCGTTATCGAACCCGCGGCGGCGGCACTCGCCGCCACGGCTGCAACAAGCGACGATCTTGCGCGCATTGCATCGGCTTACGATCAGATGGAGCGTGCGCAAACCGCAAGCGCGCTACTGGATCCTGACCTCGAGTTTCACCGCGCCATCATGGCAGCCACGCACAACGACCTGCTGGCCTATATCGGCAATATGCTGTCGCTTGCCTTGACGGAATCGATCAAGCTGACGAGTCGTCATCCCGACACACATGCGCTTTCGTTGCCGCGGCACAAGGCGATTCTCACTGCGATCCAGAGTCGTGACCCGTTGGGCGCGCGGCATGCAAGTCTGGTCCAGCTCGACAATGCGCGCGCGGACGCCGAGCGCGTTCTGGAAACCGGTGGCCAGTTTCAGACACAACCCTGAAAACGAACGGATCGGCTGAGCCGAACCATTGGGGAAAGCATAGCGCGCGTGCTTCGTTCTTCCTGTCTCTTTCCTTCCAGAGGCTAACTGGATAGTAATACTATTAAAGTGGCCCATTGTGCAGATCATTTCGACAGCGCACGACCTGCCGCCGACGAACGAGGCCTGTCCTGTCAGCGTGTTGCGCTGCACGGCGGAACGCGAATACGGTGCAACCGCGCTGCACCGCAAAAGATTAATTAGTCGGACTAGTTAAGGGTATACATCGATTAGTAGGCAAATGGGCGTGATATAGCATTTTCTGGTAGGTAGTCATGCGTACGCGCGTGCACGTGGGTTTCATGAAAGGAATGATTCCCGGCTCCGGTGCTGTTCTTGCCGGGGCTTTTCCTGCTTGCGCCGTCATGGACATTGAAGTGTTCAACAACTGAGAGACGGGAGACTGAGATGGCGCAAGCGAAGGAAGGCAAGGACCAAAAGGACGAAGTGCAAGGCATGCGTCGCGGATTGCTGCAGGGCGCGGGGCTGTCCGCCGCGTTGGCGCTAATGGGTGGAATGATCACGCCGGCGCAGGCGGCCGAAGCCGGATCGTTCCCGGCGCACAAACGGTGGAAGATCGTATTCGTCAACCACGTCACAACGAATCCGTTCTTCGTTCCCACGCAATACGGCATTCAGGACGCGACCGCGTTGCTCGGCATGGACTATCAATGGACCGGCTCGGCCAATGCCGACATCGGCGAAATGGTGAATGCGGTCAACGCGGCGATTGCCGGGAAAGCTGATGCAATCGCCGTACCGATCGTCGATCCCAAGGCGTTCGACAAGCCCATCCAGGCTGCGCTCGACGCCGGTATTCCCGTGTTCGCCTATAACGCCGATGCGCCCTCGGGTTCGACGAACCCGCGCCTGGCCTATATCGGCCAGGATCTTTATCTGTCTGGCTACCAGATGGGCGAGCGGATCGTCAGCCTCATCGACAGCGGCCTCGTCGCGCTCTTTATCGCCACGCCTGGTCAGCTCAACATTCAGCCCCGGCTTGACGGTGCTGCGGCTGCAATCAAGAAATCGGGCAAGAAGATCGACGTGCAGACCATTGCAACCGGTGCGACCGTCAACGAAGAACTATCGAAGATCAAGTCCTTCTTTCTCGGCCACCAGGATCTCAAAGGCATGTTTGCCGTGGATGCAGGCAGCACCCAGGGCGTTGCCGAGGTGATGAAAGAATCCAACCTGCCCGCCAAAGGTGTGCACGGCGGCGGCTTTGATCTGTTGCCGCGCACAGTCGATCTGATCCACGAAGGTTTCCTGGACTTCACGATCGACCAGCAACCCTATGTACAGGGTTTTTATACGGTGCTGGAGGCCTTCATCTTTCTTTCATCCGGTGGCCTCGTTGGGCCGGCCAACATCAACACGGGTCTGAAATTCGTCACCAAGGGCACGGTCGATCCTTACCTGAACACTTCGACGCGCTATGAAGGCAAAAGCACGAAAGCCCAGATCGTGCCACGCACAGGCGCGATCAAAGGGTGACCTCTGCCGTGCCGGATCAACCGTCCGCTAAACGCCCGAGGCGCTGGTCAAGCGCGCTCGGGCGTTCCAGTGAGATTCGCATCCTTGCTGTCGCCCTCATTCTTTGTATCTACTTCGAGACGGTCAACCATGACTTCCTGCTGACCGGCGCGAGTCTGCAGAATCTCTCGCAGTTCATCGCCCCGGTGGCGATCATTGCCTTTGGTGAAATCATGCTGATGATCGGGGGAGAGATCGATCTTTCCGCCGGGATGGTTTTCGCGTTTGCGCCTTTCATCATGCATTTTTCTCTCGAGGCAGGACTGCCGGCATGGCTTGCGATGCTCACCGGCGTTATTGCGGCGGGACTCGTCGGGCTCATTAACGGGGCGGTGACGGTCTACTTGCGCATCCCATCCTTTGTGACGACGCTCGGTACGTTGTTCTTCGTGAACGGTCTCACGCTGACGATCTCGCGGGGCACGCCGGTTTCGCCACCTGAGGATTCCGTATTTGCCGCGGTCATGGGGGGATGGGGATACAGCGAGATCATCTGGACGCTGGCCATTGCCGCGATCATGCACGTGCTGCTTCGTCATACGCGCTGGGGTTTGCATACGATCGCGTCGGGAGCGAATCCGCTGGGCGCGAGCGAAGCAGGGATACAGGTCAGGCGGCTGAAGCTCGGCAACTTTATTCTTGCCGCGCTACTGGCCGGTTTGACCGGAATTCTGGAAGGTTTTCGTATTACCTCGATCGATCCGCAAGCGGGCGGTAATCAAATCATGTTTCTTGCCGTTGCGGCAGCCGTAATTGGCGGCACGCCGCTCGCCGGTGGCTCGGGCACGATCATCGGTGGGCTGATCGGTGCGGCGGTGCTTGGCATTCTCAACGACGGCTTCACGCTGATCGGCATCAACGCCTTCACCTTCAACATGATTCTCGGCGCGGCAATCCTCGGGGCCATGATCTTCAACATCCACGTGGTTCGTCTCGCGCGTAAAGGGGACTTGTGATGTCCGAGGTGCTGGAAGCGTTGCGCGGCGAAGATATTGTCAAACGTTTCGGCGCGGTCACCGCGCTCGACGGCGTGTCATTGACGCTAAGACAAGGCGAGATCCTTGGTGTGCTTGGCGACAATGGCGCAGGCAAATCGACGTTGATCAAGATTTTGACCGGGTTTCATCAGCAGACCAGCGGCAAACTTTTTGTAGGTGGCGAGGAGACCATGCTTCGCTCGGTCGATCACGCCCGCTCACTCGGCATTGAATGCGTCTACCAGGATCTGGCGCTCGCCAATTCGCTGAGCATCTATCACAACATGTTTTTGAATCGGGAAATCATACGTCGAGGCCCGTTTCGCCTCTTGAACAATCGCGCGATGCGCGAGCGTGCCGCGGAGTGTCTTGAAGAGATCGGTGTGCACGTGCCTTCGGTCGACCTGCCGGTCGAGCAGCTTTCCGGCGGCCAGCGGCAGGCTATCGCAGTTGCGCGCGCGGTCAATTCGAATGCCAGGATATTGCTGCTTGACGAGCCGCTCGCCGCGATGGGCGCTCGAGAGGCTGGACTGATCATCGACCTGATCCTTCGACTCAAGAATAAAGGTGGCCTGTCCATCATCATGATCATGCACAACTACGCTCAGACGCTCGACATCGCGGACCGCGTGATGCTGATGCAGCGCGGACGTGTCACCTACCAGCGAGAAGCAGCCAGCACGTCCGTCGAGGAGCTGATGGATATCGTGCGACGCGAATATCGGGCAATGCGGGCAGCGGTTAATTGACACCGCGCGGTACGTTTCAGGTCGGTGTTTTCGCCTCCACTTGATAGTCACCGGCAACTGTCGCCCCTTTCTGGTGTGCGGCATTGAATCACTCCGCGTGCACGAAGGCTCTTACCCAAGCGTGTCCCGCTTCGTAATATTCAGCAAGATTGTGCTGATCCCCTTCCAACGGAATATCGGCAGTCCGCCGTTTAAAAGTGGACTGTACGAAATGATGTTTGATAACACTCTAGGTCGCACCGACACGTGATTCCAAAGGGCCTGTAGCGTTAATCCTGAAACGCTCTTCGTTCGGACGGCAACACTTTACGTTGGCTACAGGAGATGAGTTTGAAAGTGACTCGCAGGGCCTTCCTCGCACTTGCCATAGCTGACCTGCTGGCGGGGAGTTCAATCTCTTCCGCGGGCCAGTCATCTGATGCGATGGATTGGCCGGGGGCAGAGTGGGACCGTATCGCGCCCGAGCAGGCAGGATGGTCGGCCGATGCGCTCACGCAGGCTCATGCCTATGCCCAATCGATCGGTACGGCGACGCTCGTCATCGTGCATCGCGGCCGCATGCTCGACAGCCTGGGTGACATTGCTCGCAAGCTGCAGGTCAATTCAGTACGTAAAAGCCTTCTCAGTGCGCTAATCGGCATCGCCGTGGCAGAGAAGAAAATCGATCTCGACGCAAGCCTGGCAAGCCTGAATATCGACGATACGCCTCCCGGTCTGACCGATGCCGAGAAAGAGGCAACAGTTCGGCAGTTACTCCAGGCGCGTTCCGGCGTATATCATCCCGCGCTTTACGAAACAGTTGGCGAGAAGCGACTTCGGCCGGCTCGCGGGAGTCACCCTCCCGGCACGTTCTGGTATTACAACAACTGGGATTTCAATGTCCTCGGTGCGATTTATGAACGTGCGGTCGGGGCATCGATTTTCGAGAGCTTTCAGCAGCGCATTGCGAGTCCGATCGGGATGCAGGATTATCGTCCGCAGGATGGGCATTACGTCCGTGGACCGGAGTCCATGTATCCGGCCTATCTGTTCCATCTGAGTGCGCGCGACCTGGCTCGTTTCGGCTTGCTATACCTTCGGTCCGGCCAATGGAAAAACGAGGCTATTGTTCCCGCAAGCTGGGTTACGGAAAGCACCAGGGCCTGGTCGGAAACTCACCTTCATTCCGGATATGGCTATCTCTGGTGGACAGGCTTGGCCGATCGACGCGCTGCGGTGATGGATTTACCACCCGGTGGTTTCTGGGCCGATGGCCACGGTGGCCAGTTCGTAGTGGTCGATCCCGTGAACGACATTGTCGTCGTCCATCAGACCGATGGGCGGAAGGTCACCGAACGGCAAATGGGCCATCTCATGTGGTTGATTTATACGGCTGCCCACGTTAGCGACCCCAGGGCCGACCCGGTTTAGGCGAGAGGTAACGACCGTACCGCCCCCATCCTGCACACCCGGCGATTCCCGCTGAAGCGTACGCGCGGTGTGCCCCTTTGCGCAAAAGTGATTTCGATTTCCGGCACTTCTGAGGCCAGCGGCTCGCACCTATAGTCAGGTCAGCTTTCGGACGCTAACCCCAACTTCATGAGGGGATGCGAGCGAAATCCGCCTAACCCAAAGGAGCAGACCATGTTGACCAGGACGTCCCCGGCGCTTCTCGCCGAACCCGCTACTGCTACGATGGACGCGCAATACTTCGAGTACACGTCGTCCGCCAATCCGATCGGCGCGAAGCTCATCTCGCGCGTGCCTTTCCGCAATTTCCCGCCTTCGCTGTACGCGGATGGCGCAACGCGAGTCGTGCCGCTCGACCTCTCCGCGGAGTTGGGTTGCCCAGGCCCCGCGACCGGTCCCGGCTTGAGCGCCAATTTCCTGCGCATCAACGCAGGCGACGCATTGACGCTTGTCCCGAACGCGACCTCGCAGGTCTGCTACGTCATTAGCGGTACCGGCAGCGTGACGCAGGCCGAAACGAGCTTCCCGTTCGCACAGGGCGATTTCTTCACCCTGCCAGGCGGCGATGCCGCTGTGCTATCCGCCGACGCGACGGCCACGCTCTATTACGTCAACGACGCCCCGCTGCTCACGTATCTCGGCACGACCGGCGTCCGCGCGCGTTTTGCGCCGACGCTCTATCCGGCCGCCCAGGCGCAGGCGGAATTACGCAAGGTTTCGGAAGAGGCCAATGCAGGTCGCCGCAACCGCATCAGCGTGCTGATGGGCAACGCCAACTTCCCGCAGACGCGAACGGTCACGCATGTGTTGTGGGCCATGTTCGGCATTGTGCCGCCCCACTCGATCCAGAAGCCGCATCGTCACCAGTCGATTGCACTCGACTTCATCGCCGGGGGTAGTCCAGGCGTCTATACGCTGGTGGGTACCGAACTGGATGAGAGCGGCAACATTGCGAATCCGACACGCGTCGATTGGGAGGCCGGGATGGCTTTCGTTACGCCGCCGGGATACTGGCATGCGCATTTCAATGAAACGAACGAAAACGCTTATGTCATTCCGATCCAGGATGCCGGTCTGCAAACCTGGCTGCGCACGCTCGACATCCGCTTCGCCCGTTAAGGCTTAAGCGCCAACGCGAGTCCGTCGTCCCAGTACGGCGGCTCGCCAAACATCCCGGCGTAGAAGTCCACGAACGCGCGCACTTTCGACGAGACGATTTTCTTCGGCGGGTAGACCGCCCAGACCGCGGGTTCGGCTCGGCCCGTGCGCGCCTCCCATTCAGGCAGCACGTGCTGCAGGTGCCCTTCGCGCAGGGCTGTAGACGCGAGCCACGTCGGCAGAAGAGCCAGGCCGCAGCCGGCCACAGCGAGTTCCAATACGGCTTCGGAGTCGTCTGCGCGCAAGCGTCCTTGCAATTCCACCAGCACCTGTTCCGATGACGCCTGTGCATCCGCGACGCGGGTGAAAGACCATTTGTCGTCCGGCAGCAGGGACAGACGAAGCGTCTCGTGCGCGGCCAGATCTTCAGGAGCGCGCGGTATCCCGCTGCGCTTGAAATACGCCGGGCTGCCGCAGACGATACGGCGATGCGGCGCTATGCGTCTGGCCATTAACGAGGAGTCGGGCAGCACGCCGATGCGGATCGCCACATCAATGCCGGCTTCGATCATGTTGAGCGTTTCATCGGTCGACACGATATCGAGGCCAATGTCGGGGTAGCGCGTCATGAATGCCGGCAGATGCGGCACGATATGCCTGCGCCCGAATGCCGAGGGCATCGTGACGCGCAGCACGCCTTGCGGTGTGAGATTCAGTGACGACGTAACCTGGCGTGCGTCATCGAGCGCCTGCAGGGCAATCATGGCGTGTTCGCGAAACAGTCTGCCGCCTTCGGTCAGGACGAGTCCTCGTGTCGAGCGGTTGAACAGGGCAATGCCCAGATCCTTTTCGAGCTCGCTGACGTAGCGCGAGACGGTCGAGGTTTTGACGGCCATTTCATGGGCTGTCTTGCTGAAGCTCTGCAGCTCCGCTGCGTTAATGAAGGCCCGTACCGCGGCAAAATAATCCATGGCTATATTTTCCGCGTGAAAGAACGGACTAGTTGTGGCAAGTGCAAAGCTCAAATTCGTGGCCATCGGGGCTAACCAGGACAATGCTCTTCATGGTCTCGTCATTTAACCCGTCAAGCACGACTGTTGCACCGAGAGCCTTGGCACGGTTCAGAAAGGTATGCAAGGCGGATGCATCGAATTCGAACACCGGTACACAGCCACTGCCGGCGAACTCATCGCCAAAATCATTCAGCAATAGCCCGAAGCGGACTTCGCCTAACGAAAACTCCGTCCACCTTTCCGACTTACGGCTCGGCGAGCGTTCCAATAGGTTTTCCCAGAACGTCGCGGTTCGCTCCATGTCCTTCACTTTCAAATAAGTGGTTCTGATTCGCATCGAATGCTCCGGGAATGAGTTTCGCAAGACGCAACAGATAGTAGACACTCAAAAAATGCCAGGCGAATAACTGTCGGCGATCAACGTGCGTGTGTCGCTGTGACTGTCGAAGGATAACCCTTTACGCTTCATTCTCTTTGGGAAGGTCCACGAAAACCGTATTGGTGCCAGCCGCATACAGGCGCTTGCCTATGTGTGGATAGTCGCAAACATCGTGCTCCAGCCTCTGACCGGCGACGATAAGAACGAGAGGTAGGTGACCGGTGTTCGACAAAGTATGGGCAGCACCTCCGCGTGCAAAACCCATGAAGTCCCCTGGCCATTAGAATATAGTCACGACCGAAAAAGCGAGACAGCAAATGTTGAGCGGAAAGCGAATTTCAATGGTAGCGGCCATGGCCACGAATCGGGTGATCGGCGCGGCTAACCACATTCCATGGAAAGTGCCCGGAGAGCAGCAGCGGTTTCGTCAATTGACCGAGGGGCACCTCGTCGTGATGGGACGACGCACATACGAGTCGATAGGTCGACCGCTGCCAAATCGCGACGTGCTTGTGATTGGCAAGCATGCTGTCGCCGCCGAACGAGTGTCGACATGCAGTACGCTGCAGGACGCGATTGAAATCATCTCGAGCGATTCACGTGAAGAGATTTTTATCGCGGGCGGCGAACAGATCTATCGCCTGTTTCTGCCTTACGCGGATACGGTCTACCTCACAGAAGTCGATTTGGCGCCGGCGGGTGATACGACGTTTCCGGATCTGCCTGCCGACTTTCATTGCACAGAAAGGATCGACGTCAATGGTCCCACTCGCTATACATTTTTTACCTATCGGCGCACATCCGGGCACGACGACAAGCCGTGTTGAGAGGTCGCTGTCACGCATTTCGACCGTGTGCGGAAAAGCGGGTGTTGACCGATCCCGAACGCCTGCGGGCAGACCAAATCGTCAAATTACTACGAAGCGTCGGGGCGATCCCGACTAACGAGATTTAGGTATTCGCTCAATCCGGCCTCACCCAGCGGCTTGATCATGACCCGGACAGTATGGGTGGCATTTCTCATCACGACGCCGTGCCGACGCCGCGTTTCAAAGTAGCCGTTTCGTTCCCAAAAGCGTTCCGCGCGCGTATTGCCGGCAATGACACCAAGGCGCAACCACTTCGCTCCCGACGCCTTAAGCCAACGCTCAAGTTCTCCGTACAAGTCACGGGCTACACCTTGACCGTGTTTGTCCGTTGACAGGATCAATAATCCTAAATGCCACACACCGCCGGTGAAGAGGTCTGAAACGATCGTCGCAAACCCGGTCAACTCTTCGCTTGCGTCGATAAATCCGATCGTATGCTTGCTGGTGAATGCCCATCCCTCCGGCAGTTCGCTTTCGAACTCCTCCTTAGCTTGACTATCTGTCGGTGGACAACCTTCTGCCGACAGGAAGTATTCGGGATTGTTCTCCAAAAAAGTTTGGATGGTCGGGATGTCATCATGACCAAGTTCGACGGCACGATAGCCCTCTATCTGGAACAGTATTGGCTTCTTTTCAGAAATCATCGGCTATCCCCGGATCCGTTTATAAAGTGGATCTCCTAGGATACCAATTGCGATGAACGTCAAGCCATGCTCAATGCGCACAGTTATACGGTTTTGTCGCCTTTGACCACACCCATTTGATGCCCATGACGCCCACCATGAGGGTCAACTAGGTCGTGACCCTCGTCATTTCCGAACGCGAAGCGAACATGACACCAATGTAATGTGCGCGTCAGCGTGCATCCATCTTCGCCGTACAGAATAAGGAACACTCACTCACGTGTTACGAGTCGGTGAGATCGGAGGCTTCGGCCACAGTGGCGTGAAGCTGACCAAACTCAACTTCGAGAGATATTTCATCATGAAAACCCTTATCTATGCAGCGTTGATTGCCGGCATATTCGCCGCTCCAGTTGCTTCTTTCGCGCAGGACGCTACGGCTCCGTTGACGCGGGCCGACGTACGCGCGGATCTGATTCGAGTAGAACAGGCCGGGTACCGGCCGGCCGCCAAAGATGTGCACTACCCAGACGATATTCAGGCAGCTGAGGCGCGTATTCAAACGCAGAATGTCGCGGCGCCGGGGAGCACGGATGTAGGCGGAACGTCGGATGGCTCATCGCAGGCGGGTGCGCCGATGGCAGCCGTGAATACTCATTCAATCTATTTCGGTCACTGAAACTCGCAGACCTCACAAGCCATCGTTGGTTACTTTTTTTCGGCGTGTTGTGTGAATCGCCGTCTGAAAACACAAACATCGGCGAGATGAGCGAATGCCACGGAATGTTTCAGATTCATTACAGGTATGGCGTTCACTGAATGCAGACCATAAATAAGTTTTACTTTCCGATTTTCCACTGCGCCGCCATTGTGTGAGCCATACAGCCGCACCGATGGGGAATGTTGCTATCTGTTCAGATGGACTTTTCTTAAGATTCCTTAAGAAATGGTTCGTCGATCGAAAGCGGTGGGAAGTTCAAATACTCAGGCCAATCCGTGGACCAGCGGTCAAGCCAATAAACGGAAAGGAGACGAATCAATGGAAAAGCGCCTGATGGCCGTGATATTGCTCGCTGCGGCCGCGCTGACCGCCTGTGGAGGTGGAGATAACGTCAGCTCACCGACACCGCCAAAGTTGCTGACGAACATCGCCGTGCCCAACGCTTCGAGCCCACCATTCAGTTTCGACATCGGCTACGTCGAGGCCGGCAAGTACTTTCTTGCTGACCGCAATAACAAAGCAGTCGATGTCGTAGACACCAGATCGAACACGTTGATTGCCCAGATTTCGGGGCCCTTCATCGGTGCGGGCGCCACAACGAACGAGTCCGGTCCCGACGGAATTGTAGGTATCACAGGCACGAACACGATCTATGCCGGCGATGTCGACTCAGTCAAGGTTATCGACACGGCTGCGCAAAAGACAGTTAACACCATCACCATCAGTAATTCAGGTTCGCGCGTCGATGAGGGCTGCTACGATCCTGACGACCATCTCGCGATGTATGCAAGCCCCGGAGACTCGCCGCCGTTCGTCACGTTCATTTCCACGCTGACGCAAACGGTGGTGGTAAAGCTTCCTTTCAACGGTTCGTCGGGACTGGAAGCATGCACATATGATTCTGCCTCGAAGAGCTTTTTGATTAACAACGACGGGACCGCTGCCAATCCCGATGGCGAGCTCGATGTCATCACGGCCAGCTCCGCGGTGGCGGGAAGTCCTGCTGTCAGCAAGTCGTTTCCGCTAGGGAAATGCGGGCCGGCGGGCATCGTGCTCGGCCCGAATAACGATGTGCTCATTGGATGCGATCCACCCGCCGGCGATCCGCTCATCACGCTGATCCTCGATCGTACAAGTGGCGCAATTCAAGCCAGCCTGCCATTTGGCGGGGTGGACCAGGTCGGTTACGACCCTGCGTCCAACCGCTATTTCTTGCCTGCCCGGCATTACGTGGCTAGTGGTATCGCTGCCGCGTCAGGGTTTAGCCCGCAGATGGGCGTGATCGATGGCGCGTCACGGCAGCTGCTCTTTAAGATTCCGGTGGGCACAGGCGCGCATTCTGTCGCCATCGATAGCTCGCTTGGGCAGGTGTATGTGCCGTTCCAACCGGGCGCTGCAGGATTCCCCAACGGCGGCATCTCAGTGTTTTCGACTCGCTAGGTTTATCACCAACGCCCAGGCGATCGGGATGCTCCTCAGGCGAGGGGTGCCTCCCGGTCGCCAACGGAACACTGCGGGCTACGAAGGCTGCGGTCGCGGCTGAAGTACGGCAAAGCAAACAGGTAGAGCCCCGAGAGCAACAGAAGGGCCAGCGGCAGCAGCGGCGCGTAGGTGATCCAGGGCGGCGGAGCGCCATGTCCCTGGGCCATGGCGACAAAGTTGGCGACAACCGTCAGCGTGAAGGCGATGGATATCCACCGGTGAGACCGACGAATCCAGGCGCTGGTATTCATGTCGTGCTCCTCGGTGCCTGGATCATCTTCCAGCCGTTGCCGGCGGGGTCGCGGAAACCGGCATCGACACTGCCGAAGCGGTCGATCGGCTCCTGCGTGAATTCCACGCCGCGCGCTTTCAGCTGGGCGTAGCTGGCGCGACAGTCGTCCACAGAGAGAACCAGGGGCGGCATGGCCCCCTTGGCGACCATGGCGCGCAAGGTTTGCGCAGTGGCGTCGTCGTGGATGGGCGGGCCGGGCGTGAACAGGCCGAGCTGGAACGAGGGCTGATCCGGATGCTGGACCGTGAGCCAGCGGTAGGGACCGTTGCGCACGTCCGTGTGGACCCGGAATTCGAGCTTGTCGACGTAGAACGTGAGCGCTTCGTCCTGGTTATCGACGTACAAGCCAACAACATTTACACCTTGGTTCATGGCACCTCCGTGGTTGATGGTCAGAATGTATCTTTGGCCATGCGGCGGCGCTTCTCCAAAACTGCGATGTTGAGGTCGGGGCGCTGCGCGGCCTTGAGGACGCAGGCGGGGACACGGTCGAGTGGCGGCATGTTCGCACGAGCCTCGAGGCGAAGGGCGCTGGGGCTTTGGCCGGTGATGTCGCGGAAGATTCGGCCGAAGGTGCCCAGACTCTCCCAGCCGGTGGCGAAGGCAATCTCCGTGATGCTGAGTTCGGTGTCGCGCAGGAGAGTGGTGGCCTGCTCGATGCGCCGTGTCAGCAGGTAGCGGTGCGGTGGGAGGCCGAAGGCCCGCTTGAAGGAGCGCGCGAAATGGGCTTCGGAGACGCCGCTAACCTCGGCGAGGCGCTTGACGGGCCAGGCTTCGTGCGACGCGGCGTCCATGCGGTCCTTGGCGCGTAGCAGGCGGCGCAGCAGGGCCGGGTCTTGCAACGCGTCGGCTCCGGCCGGTGTGGGGGACGAGGCAGGCGGCGGGGCGTGATGGTCTTCGCGACGGGGCATGAGTTCCGGGAGGGCCGACGGTATCCCGGTAGTTTAGGCTCAACACGGGTACCCGCAAAGCGGCGCACTGGCGCCCGCCGAGGCCGACACCTCGTGTCTCGGCGTATCGACTCTCAGACCTTGGACAACATCCATTCCCGGAACCGCTTCAACCCCGGCTGTGTTTCCATGCGCCCCGGGAAATAGCAGAGATAGTGTCCATGATCGACGTCGATCGGGGCCGTCAGCGGTTCGACAAGCGTGCCGGCGGCGAGGTTGTCGCGCACGAGAAAAGCAGGGATGAGCGCCAGTCCCAGACCCGCCTGAGCGGCCTGGATCAGCACGGAGTACTGCTCGAAACGCGGGCCCGCAAGCACTTGCATGTCGCGCACATCGTAGAACTCGGCCCATTGACTCCATACCTGTTCAGCCTGGCTGTGCAACAACCGGGGCACGCGCGCCGCATCCTGCAACCGGCGTAACGCACACCTTTGCTGACATTCCGGCGCGCAGACCAGCAGAAACGTACGCCCGTCGATGTAATCGCATTGGACGCCCTCCCAACTTCCATCGCCATAGCGGATAGCCGCGTCCAGATCCAGCGGAAACGGATCGCCATGCGCCAGGTGCCGGCTGAAGCTGATCGTGAGTCCTGGGGTGCTTGAGAGGAATTCCGGTAGCCGCGGAATCAGCCATTTGGTCGTAAATGTCGGCACGCTTGCGATCGTCAGCACGTCGCTCTGCCCGGCGGCGCTCATGAGTTCGAGCGACGCGTTGCCGAGATCCCGCAACGGAGTGGCCACGCGCGCGAGGTAAAGGCTGCCTGCCCGGGTGAGCGCGAGATTGCGGCCGTCCCGAATGAAAAGTTGCACACCGAATGAATCTTCCAGGCTGGCGATCTGCCGGCTGACTGCGCTGGGCGTCAGTCCCAGTTCACGCGCCGCTCTCGAGAAGTTCAGGTGCTTGGCGGAGCTTGTGAAAGCGAGTAATTCGGTGACGTTCGGGTAAAGGTGTTTCATCGGTCTGGCGTCGAGGTATTCCGGATGCGCACAGCGCAATGCGTGTTTTGTACGTTTTTTTCATGACGGCGCCATGTCGCATCCGCACACTTGCAAGCAAATCGAAATCTTGCGCCCCGTCCTGTCAGGGCGCGCGGGTTTCTGTCCGTATCACGAGGAAAGCTTGCATGCAATCGCCCGCCGCACCGGTCATCCAACCCCATGTTCCCGCTCGTCACAGTAGCGGGCGCTTCGCGTCGATCCAGCGCGTTGTGCTTCAGGTCGTCGTGGTGCTCTTCGCGATCTACATGCTGCTGCCGATCGCTCTACTGCTGATTGGCGCATTCGGTGAAACGTGGACCAACACAGTGCTGCCGACCGGCGTCACCGCACACTGGTTCACCGACCTCGCCGCCAACACGAGTTTCCGGCGCGCTTTCGGCGTGAGCCTGATGGTCGCATTGGCCTGTTGCTGCGCGGCTGCCGTGATCGGCTTGCCGCTCGCGTATGCGCTGCATTACCGCTCGCTCTTCGGGCGCGGCATGACCGCGCGGCTGGTCGCGTTGCTGCCGGTAGGCGTGCCCGCGCTCACGCTGGGCTTCGGCTACATCGCCATTTTTAGCGGCGACACGCTGCCATGGCTCGGATCGTTGCCGTTACTGATTGCCGCCCACACGGTGCTGACCTTGCCGTACCTCACGCAAACGCTGCTGAGCGACTTGCGCCACCTCGATATCGCGCGCCTCGAAGCGTGCGCTGCGACGCTCGGCGCTACGCCGCTGCGGCAGTTCTTCACAATCGTCTTGCCCAACCTCCGGCAGAGCCTGTTCTCGGGACTCGTCATGGTGGCCGCACTGTCGATCGGGGAATTTCAGGTGTCCAACCTGATCGCCGGCTTTCGCTACCGGAACTATCCGGTGGTGCTCCTGCAGGCGTTTTACGGCGCGACCGGCATGGCGTGCGCCGCCACCGTGGTGCTGCTTTGCCTCGCGGTGATTGCGACCCTGGTATCGATCAACGCTGTTCAACGACTGAAGTAAAACGATGAGCCTCCATTTCGACAACGTGAGCTTTACTTATCCCGGCGCGCAACACGGTATCGAAGCCGTCACGCTGTCGGTCACGCCTGGCGAACTGCTCGCCGTGATGGGCCGCAGCGGGTCCGGCAAGTCGACGATCCTGCGCTTGACCGCGGGCCTGCTGGACGGCTATCGAGGACGGATTGCCATCGACGGGCGCGACGTGGCGGGCGTCCCGGTGTGGCGCCGCGAGGTCGGCATGGTGTTCCAGCAATACGCGCTTTTCCCGCATCTGAACGTGCTGGACAACGTGGCCTACGGGCTGCGGATGCGTGGCATCGATGCCGCAAAACGCCGGGCTCGCGCGCTCGACATGCTCGAGCGGGTCGGTCTTGCCGAACATGCCGGACGGCGTACGACCTTGCTGTCGGGCGGCCAACAGCAGCGCGTCGCGCTGGCTCGCGCGCTGGCTTTCGAACCGAAGGTGCTGCTGCTCGACGAACCGCTTGCCGCGCTCGACGCAGGCATTCGCCAGCAGTTGCGCGACGAGATTCGCACGCTGCAACGCGCATGCGGCGCCACCACCTTGCTGGTCACACACGATCAGGACGAAGCGTTGAGCCTTGCGGACCGCGTGGCCGTGGTCGACGGCGGGCGTGTCTTGCAGGTGGATACGCCTGAGCGTCTCTACGAGCAGCCGGTATCGACCCAGGTTGCGCGTTTCGTCGGTCATTCGAGCGTGATGCCGGGGCGCGTGATAGCGAACGGCACGGTCGACGTTTCCTTTGCGCTGCTGTCCGCCGATACCCATGTTTTCCGCCCCGGCGATCAGGTCGAGGTGCTGCTTCGTCCCGAGCACGTGCAACCCGATCCGCCGGCGAACGCGGTCAACCGGCTCGCCGGCCGCCGCGCCGAGGTGCGCTACTTCGGGGCGACGTGCCGCTACGACTTCGTTCCGGATTCCTCACAGAAGCCGCTTCTGTGCGAAGGGCGTCGTCTTGCCGAGCACGCCATCGCGATCGACCCCGAACACTTGCGTGTGCTGCCCGCGTCGGCCAGTCAATTTTGCTAATTCACCTTGTTTGACGGAGAACCAGAATGTTTGCAGGGCTTAGTCTTTTGTCGCGAGTCCGCCGTGTCGCCGGAGTCGTTTGTGCGTTGTCGGTACTGACTGTCACGTCTGGCGTTCATGCCGCGCCGGCCGCGCCGCTTTACCCCGGGGAAGAAGCGTTGTACGCGAAGGCGGCGGACGAGGGGCTCGTCGTGTCGTTCGACACCGGTCCCGAATGGGCCAACTGGAAGGCGCTATTCGCCGAGTTCAGAAAGCGCTATCCGAAGGTCGAGATTACGTACAACGACATCGGCTCGGCGGCGACGGTGGTGGCGCTGGATAAGTCGCGGCGTCGTCCGCAGGCCGACACGGCGTACTACTTCGCTGCGTCCGCACTTGATGCCGTCAACAAGGACGTGGTAGCGCCATTCAAGCCGCTCAATTTCGACAAACTGCCGCCGGTGTTTCGTGAGCGCGATGGCCGCTGGTTCACGGTTCATTCGCTGAACATCGCCTTGCTGGTCAACCGCAAGCTCGTCAAGGACGTCCCGCAAGGTTGGGCCGATCTGCTCAAGCCCGAGTACCGGAATTCAGTGGTCTATCTGGATCCGCGTTCGACCGGGCAGGGACAGGTTGCGGTCTTCGCTGCGGCCTATGCATTCGGTGGCAGCGTCGACAATCCGAAGCCGGGTGCCGACTTTTTCGGCAAGTTGCGTGAGGCGGGCAACGTGATGCGCGTTGAAGGCACCACCCCGTACGCGAAATTCGTCAAGGGCGAGATTCCGATCCTGATCGGCTATGAAAACGACGGCCTCAAGGCGAAGTACGCCGATGGCATGGGCGACGCTGTCGAAGTGGTGATTCCGAAGGAAGCGACGGTTTCCGCGCCGTACGCCATGAGTCTCGTGAAGGACGGCCCGAATGCGAACGCGGCGCGTCTGTGGTTGAACCTGGTCATGAGCGATGTCGGCCAGGCGCTGTTCGCGCAAGGCTATGTGCGTCCCGCGGTGCCTGACGTGCAACTCTCGGCGGACATCCGCGCGAAGATGCCCGACGTACCGCAGATGCATCCGCTCGACGTGGTCAAGGCCGCGGCGAAGAAGGCGGAAGTCGATCAGTTGTGGGCGCAGGCCGCGCTTGCGAAATAAGGTGCGGCAGATGGGGACTTCCTCGATGAACGAAGGGCTCGCGCGACGCTTCGGCGCGGTTCCGGCGGGCCTCCTTCTCGCGCTGTTCTTTGCGCTGCCGCTCGGCGCATTGCTGGTTTCGGCGACCGAGGGGAATGGCGCGGCCTTCGTGCGCCTCGCCCATGATCCGCTGGTGGTCAGTGCGCTCGGTCACTCGCTCGCACTGGCGTTCGCTGCTGGCACCGTGTCGCTGCTGGTGGGGCTGCCGCTTGCGATGGTATTGGCGGGACAGCCGCCGCAGCGGCGCGGCTGGTTGCTCGCATTGCTCGGTGTGCCGTTGGCGTTTTCCGGTCTGGTGATTGCGTACGGCTTCATTCTCGCTTTCGGCCGCGCCGGCTTCGTGACGAGCATCGTCGCTCGACTCGGCGCCGACCCGGCTACGGTCGGGGCGTTGATCTATACGACTGCGGGTCTGGTCGCGGCTTACGCGTACTACCTGATTCCACGCGTCGCGCTGATGCTTTATCCCGCGATTGCCAACCTGGACCGCCGTCCGATCGAAGCTGCTTTGACACTGGGCGCGTCGCCGCTGCGGGCGCTCTTCGACGTGGCGTTGCGGGAGCTGTGGCCTTCGATCGCTGCGGCCTGGTGTCTCGTCACATCGATTGCATTGGGAACTTACGGTACCGCACTCGCGCTCGCCGGGACGCAGATCAATATCCTGCCGCTACTGATGTACCTGAAACTTTCGGACGGACAGACGGATTTCCCGCAGGCAGCCGCGCTTTCGCTGGTGTTGATGGCGGTCTGTACGTGCGTTCTGGCACTAGGAGAATGCCTTGCACGGCAACGACGACACTGAATGGTCCAACGCAGCGTATCTGGCGCTGCAGAGACTGGCGGTTTACCAGACAGGGCCAATGCGTCATGCGATGCCGGTCGGATTGATCGGTCCAAGGGAAGCCACACCGGAACAACTGCAGGCGGCGAGAAGCCTGGGCTACGCGTTAGCGGGCACCGGCATGACGATTCTCTGCGGCGGCAAAGGCGGGGTGATGGAAGCGGCCGCATTCGGCGCGAAACGCGCGGGCGGCATCGTGGTCGGCCTGCTGCCCGAGGACGATGCGAACGAGGCTAACCCGTTTCTTACCGTGGCGCTGCCAACCGGACTGGGCATCACACGAAATGCGTTGATTGCGCGCGCTTCGCTCTGTCTCATCGCGATTGGAGGCGGGCTGGGCACGCTATCGGAGATGGCGCTTGGCCTGCAGTGGAACAAGCCCGTCTTCACCCTGCTAGGCGCACCTTTGGTACGGGGGGCCGAGGTGTTCGACGATGTTGATACGCTCGTCGCCAGTGTGGCGAACTGGCTTGTAACCGCGAGACAGACGCAAACAGCCAAAGAGTGAAACGGAATGCGGGCGCGAGTTACCGACTCGCGTCCGAAGCTCTGACGTAACAGGTATTCAAATCTATTTGATCACTTCTCTCTAATAAATAGGCATCCTTATCATGATGAAAAAACTACCGTTACATTACTCGCGATGAGCAGCCTTTCGCTCACTGCACACGCACAGAGCAGTGTGACCCTGTACGGGATTGTCGACGCAGGTCTTGGCTATACGAGCGGCCAACGCGTCGTGCAGACCAAGGGGGCGGCAGGCAAGCCGGCCGTCTATAGCAATGGATCCAGTTATGGGTTTGCGAGCGGCACCTGGTCAGGCGATCGCTGGGGGCTGAAGGGCAACGAAGACCTGGGTGACGGGTTGTCGGCGGTGTTTCAGTTGGAGAACGGCTTTAACATCGGTACGGGGCAGCTCGGCCAGGGCAGCCGCGAGTTCGGCCGTCAGGCATGGATGGGATTGTCGAGCACCAAACTCGGCAAGCTCACGCTGGGTCGCCAGTACGATCCGATCGTCGACTTCGTCGGCAGCATCAGCGCAGGTACCTTCCTGACGGGCATGGGCGCGCACCCGGGCGATCTGGATAACATCGATAATCAGGCGCGTGAGAGCAATTCGATCAAGTACACGAGC
Organism: Paraburkholderia sediminicola; assembly: GCF_902859805.1. GTDB lineage: Bacteria > Pseudomonadota > Gammaproteobacteria > Burkholderiales > Burkholderiaceae > Paraburkholderia > Paraburkholderia sediminicola. The sequence continues at coordinate 1,834,745 of NZ_CADIKC010000001.1, forward strand.
CCGGTATTTTCGGGGCTTCAGTTCGGCGCACTGTACGGTTTCGGCGGTCAGGCGGGCAGCGTCAAGAACCAGAATACGTGGAGCCTGGGCGGCCAATACACCCATGGTCCGTTCGCTATCGGCGCGGCCTACATGCAGGCAACCAACGCTTACGGGGCCAATGGCGGCGCCTGGACCAGCGCGTACGACGGCACATTCGCTTCGTCGATCAACGAAGGCTTTGCATCGGCAAAGAGCCAGCAGATCATCGCGGCTGCAAGCACGTACCAGATCGGCCAGGTGACGCTCGGCGTGTCGTACAGCAATACGCAATACCAGGCCGGCAGCTTCTCGTTGTTCTCCGGAAAAGAGACGTTCAACTCGGCTGGCGCGACGGTGTCCTGGCAGGCGACGCCGGCGCTGCGACTCGCCGCGGGTTACGACTACACGCAGGGCAGTTCTATCAAGGGCGAGTCGGCGCCGAAGTACAACCAGTTCAACCTCGCTTCGTATTACTTCCTGTCCAAGCGCACGGCACTTTACGGACTCGTCGGCTATCAGAAGGCTAGCGGCAAGACGCTCGACGCATTCGGCAATACGGTCAGCGCGACCGCTTCGGTTGGCGACGTGGGGAACGGAATTTCGTCGGCAAGCAACGTGCAAACACTCGTTCGAGTGGGTATCCGGCAAACGTTCTAAGTGTTCGGCGGCGCACGTCGCCGCCTCACTAACCGGCGTCACCTGAACCGGCTGCCCGGCACGCGTTTCACGCTGGGTCGCGGCGCTGCCGCGACTCGCTGTGCCGGCCGCAACCGGACCCCAGGATTAGCACTCCCTGTAATTTCCCCCGCCTCTCCGCTATAAATCATCGTAGGGGAGGGCTGCGTATTGTCGTACCGTCGCGGTCGATGCATTCATGTATCGACCGGCCTGTGATCGCGCGCCTATTCCTGGCATCACGACCGCCATGGAGGTGCATTGTGTTTGCCCCGACTCTCGCGCGCACGTTGCTCAACGCTGCTCTGATAGCGGCGTTTTTCTCCGGTTATCTGTGTCTGCCTCCGGCGGCGAATGCCGCGGCCGTCGCTCCACCGCCTGTGAAGGAGAAGCGGGTTTCGCCAGCCAGTGCGCCAGCATCGGTCGACTTCCCTACCATCGTGGAGCGATACGGGCCCGCCGTGGTGAATATCAGCGCGACGGCTTCTGAGCAGTCATCGTCGGTACCCGTTCCCGCAGTGATCGATGCTGACGATCCCATTCTTGCTCTCGTCAAGCATGTGGCGCCGAAATCGCAGGCGTCTCAGGACGGGGCGGCACGCGCCGTCACCGGCACGGGCTCCGGTTTTATCGTGAGTCCCGACGGCCTCATTCTGACCACCGCCCACGTGGTGGATCAGGCCGACGAAGTGACGGTCAAACTCACCGATCGACGCGAGTTCAAGGCGAAGGTTCTGGCGGTCGACGCCCAGAGCGATGTCGCATTGATTCAGATCGACGCCACGAAGCTGCCGACCGTCAAACTTGGCGACTCGTCGCGGGTGCGTATCGGTGAATCGGTCCTCGCGATCGGCTCGCCCGACAGCTTCGCCAATACCGTTGCCGCCGGCATTGTCAGTGCCACGTCTCGCACGCTCCAGGACGGGAGCAGTTTTCCCTTCTTTCAAACCGATATCGTGGCCAATCCGGACAATTCGGGCGGCCCGCTGTTCAACCGTGCGGGTGAGGTGGTCGGCATCGACGTGCAGATTTACGCGGACTCGGACAGGTCCCCCAGCCTGGCCTTTGCCATTCCGATCAACATGGCGGCCAAGGTGCGATCGCAGGTGCAAGCCGCGCAAGCAACCTCTCCTGGCGGTCTTGGCGTGGAGGTGCAGGACGTCGGCCCCGGTCTCGCCGTGGCCTTTGGCCTGCCGCGACCGGCAGGCGCACTGGTCAATTCCGTTGCACCCGGCACAACGGCCGCCGCGAGCGGCCTCAAACCAGGCGACGTGATCGTCCGGATCGGCGACAAGCCGATCGATCGCTCGACCGAACTTGGCGAGGATGCGGCCGCCTTGCCGCCTGGGACGAAGACCACCCTCAAGCTGATCCGCAATCGAAGGCCGATAACACTCACGGTCATGGTCGGCGTGTCCGCGGAAAGCGCTAAAGCTCGGCCGGCCGAAGGCGGTTCAGGGGATCGCCTGGGCTTGAGCATGCATCCGCTGAATGAGGACGAACGGCGCGCGAACGATCTGGCGGTGGGTCTGATGGTGGACGGCGTTGATGGGGCGGCGGCAAGCGCGGGCATCCAGCCCGGCGATATCGTCCTGTCGCTCAATGACACGCTGGTTGAAACGCAGGCGGACGTGAGCGCGCTGGAAGCAAAAGCTGGGAAACAGGTCGCCGTGTTGATCCAGCGAGGTCACGCGCGCAGTTTTGTTTCGGTCGCGGTTAGATGACCAGCATGCGTGCACCAGTACGCATTCCGACCAGGGTTAACCCATTCGAAACGAGGCGGCAAAGCACATACAGTTCTGACATACCAGCTGGCTTCAGACGCGGGTAGATCTCCGCCGGGTTGTGTCCGGCGGTGTTTCCTTGGTTCCACAAGATCAAAGGAGATGACAGATGGAAATCCGCGATCCTTCCCCCGGCCTCTACAACGAAGATCTCGCGCCCGCCAGACAGCGCAACTGGGGTGCTTTCAGCATCTTCAACGTCTGGACCTCGGACGTGCACAGCCTCTGGGGCTACTACCTCGCCGCCAGCCTGTTCCTGCTGTGCGGCAGCTTTATCAACTTCGTGCTGGCGATCGGGCTCGGCTCGCTGGTGATCTTCGCGCTCATGAACCTGATTGGCTACGCCGGCGAGAAGACTGGCGTGCCTTATCCGGTGCTGGCGCGCGCCTCTTTTGGCGTGTGGGGCGCCAATCTGGCGGCCATGGTGCGCGCCGTGGTGGCCTGCTTCTGGTACGGCGCGCAGACGGCCGCCGCGTCGGGCGCGATGGTCGCGTTGCTGATCCGCAGCGACAGCCTGATGGCGTTCCACAAGGGCACGCAGGTACTCGGCCATTCAGGGCTGGAGGTGATCTGCTACGTGGTCATCTGGGCGCTGCAGTTGCTCATCATCCAGAAGGGCATGGAAACGGTGCGCAAGTTCCAGGACTGGGCCGGCCCGGCGGTGTGGGTCGCGATGCTGATTCTGGCGATCGGCCTATGTGTGAAAGCCGGCGGCTTCTCGTTCACCCATGGCATTCCGATGAACGTGCTGCTTCAGAAAACCGGCGACGCCGGCGTCAGCGGTGAGCCGGGCTCGTTCTGGGCGCTGATGGCCGTGGGCGCGACCTGGATCACTTATTTCGCGGCGCTCTACCTGAATTTTTGCGACTTCTCGCGCTACGCGAAAAATCGCGACGCGGTGAAGAAAGGAAATTTGTGGGGCCTGCCGGTCAACCTGATCGCGTTCTCGCTGGTCGCGGGCGTGACCACCATCGCCGCCTTCAAGGTGTACGGCGAAGTGCTGCTTCACCCCGAACAGATTTCCGCCAAGTTCGACAGCTGGGTGCTAGCGCTCATCGCGGCCCTGACCTTCGCGGTCGCCACGCTGGGCATTAACGTGGTGGCCAATTTCGTCTCAGCCGCGTTCGACATCTCCAACACGTTCCCTAAGCAGATCAGTTTCAAGAAGGGCGGCTACATCGCCGCGGCCATCGCGCTGGTGCTCTATCCGTTCGCGCCGTGGGAAGGCAACGCCGCGCATTTCGTCAACGCCATCGGCGCCACGATGGGCCCGCTGCTGGGGATCATTCTGGTGGACTACTACCTGGTGGCCAAAGGCAATATCAATGTTGCAGCGCTCTATCAGGAGCACGGCGAGTACCGTTACGAAGGCGGCTGGAATGTCAACGCGCTGGTCTCCGCTGCGGTCGGCAGCGTGTTTTCAACTTTCCTGCCTAACTTCACCAATCTGCTGCCCGTCTGGTGGAATACCTATGGGTGGTTTTTCGGCGTGGTGATCGGCGGCGGCATGTACCTGATCATGGCTACGCTGCGGCCGCGTACGGCGATCGCGCCGACCCGTGCCTGAAGGTTTTCCTGACGCGCCGGCAGGGGCGGCTCCCGGCCTCCGGCGCGCGGAACAGGCACGGCAACAATGCTTATGGTTGGCCGCCGCCCGTCATGCTAGGATTTCCCAAACAACTCCGGAGACTGCTATGCCGTTCATCTGCGAAAACGTTGAATGTCGCGCCGTGCTGGCCCGCGGGCAGGTTAGATCCATTCACGAGGACGCGGGGTGGTGCTTCTACTGCCCAGACTGCAAAGCGAGGAACGCGTTAAAGGATATCGGTGAGCCGGGTGGTCACGTTGAGTTGGTTCAACCGGAGAGATCCAGTCTGCCGCACAAGGTGATTGCAACGGCTCGACCTCTGGAGGACGGCAAATACGCGGCGCAATTGCGCGTACAAAGGGCGCTCGGTATGAAAGGGACTTACGCGGTCGAAGAACACTGGGAACAGCTCGGTGTATTCCCGGACCCGAACCAGGCTGTCGCGCATGCGAAGTCTATTGCGGCAGACTTGCTGGACCGAAAGGCCTAGTCCCAAGCGCAACGTTGGATTCAGCCGCGCACGCCGTGCGCGGCTCCCGACGGCTGACCTATGACCGTAGATCGGCGCGGTGCGACAACCGGGTGCTGGTCAGCGTCAGCGTCGGTGCCGGCGCCGGCGCCGTTAAGGCCGATATCACTCTCACTCACGGCGCATCGGCGGGAGCGAGCTTGATAAATAGTTTCGCTGCTTCGTTACCGTGCGACAACGCGCGCAGTGCAAGGGCGAGCGCTAGCTGCGCGTCATGAGCGACCGCACTCCGGTCCTGATCGAAGAGCTTGACGGCGTGGCGCATATGCTGCGCCGCCTGATCGTGAAGGTCAGCCGCCATTGCGTGCTGTTTTGCTGCGTTTGCGTTGTCTGCGCCAGAGCCGGTCGATGCAGACGCGACCGGCGGCGCGTTCGCGCTGTGTGCGCCGGCGTCGTGTGCCTGATCGATCGCGTGCAAGGTGTGACCATGAGCCATCATTGCCTGATGCGCGGCGTGGGCATAGTCTTTACCCGCCTCGAAATGCCGTGACGCCCCGCGGTGAAATCGCGAGGCCTGCTCATGATGTGATGCCGCGGCTTCAAGATGTTCTTTTTTGTTGTGCTTCGTGCTCATACCGGCTCCTCCAAGGTCTATAAGACCAACGCCGATGGCGACCGATTCGAAGACCAGTAGCGGGTCGAAAACCACTGGATTCGAATTTACACGCACTTGCACGCCCGGTGACGTTTTCGTCGCGCGGAATACTTCGACAATCGACCGCGTTCAGCCGGATCTGGCCAGGTGAGGGTCGAATACGAATGACCACGGCCAACGTGGCAGTGGTCATTCGCTACCTTTCCCGGGCCCTCAGAACGAGAACGTTGTATTGAGCATCACCAGACGCGCCTCGCCGACCGCAATGATCAGATTGCTGTTGCTTGACGGGTAATACGTCTTGTCGAAGACGTTCTTCACGTTGAGTTGCACGCGCGTTGGAATCTTGCCGATCTTCGTTTCGTAGGCGGCGAATAGATCGGCGACGACATAGCCCGGCAGCGTAAAGCTGTTTGCCGTATCACCCGGGCGCTTTCCGACCAGTCGCGCACCGCCGCCGAAACGCCATTGCCCCGGCAGATAGGGCAGCATCGTGTCGTACACGGCAAACACGCTGCCGCTATGGCGCGGGGCATTCACGAGACGCGTGTTGTCTTCGCGGTCGACGGCGTCCGTGTAGGCATAACTCGCAATCACGCTGACATGCCGTGTCAGCTGACCGGCGACATCGAGTTCGATCCCGCGTGAACGTGCGCTGCCGATTGTCGACGTCGTATCGCCGACGGTGACCGCGACATTCTGCTTGTCGATCTGATAGACCGCGAGCGTGCCTGTAATGCCGGGCTTCGCTTCGAATTTCAAACCGGCTTCGTAGACCCGGCCGCGCTCGGGTGCGAGGGGCTCGCTGACCTCCGTGGCGACGTTCGGCACGAACGACTTGCTGAAGTTCGCATAGGCAGACAACGCGGGCGTGAGCTTGTACACCAACCCGAACTGCGGCAGCCACACTTGCCCGTGCGAGTGATCGGCGATGACGAATGGGCGCCCCACGCCGGAAAGTTGCTGCCAGTTTTCCCAGCGCACACCGCCGACGGCAATCAGACGGTCGGTCAGGTGGACCGTGTCCTGCGTAAGCAGCGAGTACGTATGGACCTTCGAGAGGCTGTCGCTTTGCGACGCGCTCGCTGTGCCGCCCGTCGAGAGCGTTCCATAGACCGGGTCGAAGAGGTCGAATCCGGACACTGCCTTGCCGCGGATGGTGTCGCCGCGGAAGGAGCGCTGGCGTTCGTATTCGCCGCCTACGTAGACTTCGTGACGCATGCCCGCGAAGTTCAGGTCGCCGACCGCGCCGATCGTGGCGATTTCATCGGAATCGTTGCGGCCAAGGTTCGCATCCGATGAGCGGCTCATGATGCCGGTCTTGCTGTTGAACGCGGTTGCACGGGTCAGGTACTGATCGTAGCGATCGCGGCTCCAACCGTAGGTGGCGCGCATGCGCCACTGATCGGAGAACCGGTGTTCGATCTTGGCCCGCAGCGTTTCCTGCTTGCCGGTACTTTGCGCCCATGCTTCTTCGTAACGGGTGTAGCGCAACGCGTCGTCCAGATGACCGTTCACGAGAACTGTCCCACGGTCGAAGGGCGTCGTGTAATCGACGTACTGGTAACTCAGATCGATCGAGGTGTTGGCATCGTGCCACGACAGTGACGGCGCGATTAGCGCGTCGCGCTGCCGTCCGAAGCTGCGCCAGTAACGCGCGGTGTTGTATTCACCGGTCAGCCGGAAGGCCAGTGTTCCTCCCGCCACCTGACCCGGTTGTCCGATCGGGCCGGTGAGGTCGAAGCTGGTTCCGCTGCCACGGTGGCTGGTGTACGTCGCCGATACCGAGCCGTGCAGTTCGTCCTCCGGTTTGCGCGTGATCATGTTGATCACACCGCCCGGTTGCTGAATGCCGTACAGCAGCGAAGCCGGCCCCTTCAATACTTCGACACGATCGATCGTGGCCAGATAGCTGTGCAGGATCGGCGATCGAATGCCGTCGACAAGGATCGAGCCGTCGTTGTTCGAGCCGAAGCCACGCTTGATGAACGCATCGCGTGTTCCGCCGAGCGTGTTGGTCTGGGTGACGCCGCTGACGTTGCCAAGCACATCGTCGAGACTCCGCGCCTGCTGATCCTGCATCACGCTCGAACTGACTACCGCGACAGACTGCGGAATCTCGCTGATTTTCCGTTCGCCACCGCCGGATATCTGGCTGGTGAGCGGGCGATAGCCGATCGTCGGTTCGAGGTCCGGTGCGGCGTGCACCGAAACCGCCGGCAACTCTTTCTCTGCGGGCGTTTGATCGCTGGTGACGTCGGCCGAGGCGCCGATGGCGGGATGCGTCGAAGCTGCGTACATCAGGAAAGCTATGTGCAGACCGAAGCCGAAACGGCGGTGACGCCCCGGGAGCCCGGAAATTCGCAGAAGACGCATGTGTCAGGAGACCGCCTGCCGACCCACGCGAGAACGCGGAAAGGTAGTTGTAGCGGTGGGTCAAGGGTTATGAAAGAGATCGGATGTTAATGCAAATGGGAATCGTTATCAATAACGACCAAAAAAATAAGGCGGTGAGCAGGCGTTGCCAGTCCGATCGGGTTGTCGATCGACGTCTTCGAGGAGGTTCAGTCGAGGTGTTCGTTACGTGATGGGTCTGGCTTTAGGGTGCACGTTTCGTCTGCACATGTAGAGCCGGTTCCTAGTCCGATCCATCTGGAAACGCTCATGCGATTGCGGGCGAACATGCGGTATAGAAGCCGGAAGGTGGGGCGCATGACCGGTACGCGCAACGGTGCAACCATCCATCCTCTGCCGGCCAGCGTATAGGCGGCGACTATGCTGTCTATCCCCACGAGGCACCGTCCCTCAGCCGTCCGGGCGTGCAACTGCCGATTGAGCGCAGCCAGGTCGACGCCGAGCGGCGCCGGATCGAAGCCCGGCTGCGCGATATCGATGAACGCAAGCTTGCTATGCCGATCCCACGCGCGCAGTCGCTTCATTTCGGCAACGCATAGCGGGCACTTTACGTCGATGTACAACGTCAGTGAAGCGATCTTCATGGCAAATTCTCCTTGCTGTTCGTTCAGTTGTTTCTGTCAAGAGAGAAATTAAGTCGACCTGAGCCCACCGTCAAGCGTTATTTCTCTCTTGACAGAAATAACTGAAAAAAATAAAGTCACTGACATGGAACTCACACCAATTACCGAACGATTCATTCTCCACTGGGGCGAAATGGGCTCGCGCTGGGGCGTCAACCGCACCGTCGCGCAGATTCATGCGTTGCTGTATCTGCTCGGCCGCCCTATCGCGGCGGACGAGATCGCGGACACGCTCGGTGTTGCCCGCTCCAATGTGAGCACGAGTCTGAAGGAGCTCCAATCGTGGCGCCTCGCGAAGGTGGTGCATGTGATGGGAGATCGTCGCGACCACTTTGAAACGTCCACGGATATCTGGGAACTGTTCAAGCTGATCGTGGAAGGGCGCCGGCAACGCGAGATCGATCCGACGCTGACCATGTTGCGGGATAGCCTGACCAGTCCGGAGATGGGGCAAGAGAGTCACGACACGGAACAACGCATTCGCGACACGTTGAAGTTTCTCGAAACGCTCACGACCTGGTCCGATGAGATGCTGCGTATGAAGCCCGAAACGCTGATGAAGACGCTTGGCGTAGGCGCGAAGATCAGTCGTACGGTACGGCGCACCAAGAGCTAGCAGAATGAGATGGACGACAGGATCGTCCATTTTTTTGACCTGTTATTTCTGTTTATACAGAAATAACAGTAACTAAGGGAATTGAAATGAGACTGTGTTCAGCGAGTGTGCCCTGTGCTGCATCTGTCGTGGAGTCCACGGTATGAACATCCTGGTCTGCGGTGCGGAAGGTTTCATCGGCCGGGCGCTGTGCGACGCACTCGCACGGGAAGGGCACCGGGTGTGCAGAGGCGTGAGACACGCCACGCGCGAAGATGAAGTCGGAATCGACTACACAAGCGATGTTGCGCCGACCGATTGGCTGTCGAGATTGCACGCTATCGATGTCGTGATCAACGCGGTCGGCATCCTGATCGAGCGGGGCGATCAGACGTTCGACCTGATCCACCGCCGTGCGCCGATCGCGCTGTTCGAGGCGGCGTCTCGTGCGGGCGTTCGGCGCATCGTTCAGGTATCTGCGCTCGGCGCGCAGACCGGCGATACGGACTACTTCGCCAGCAAGCGGGCCGCCGACGAATATCTGCAATCCTTGCCCGTCACCCACTACATCCTCCGGCCCGCTCTGGTCTATGGGACGACAGGTTCTTCGTCACGTTTCTTTCGTGCCATAGCGAGCCTGCCGGTTCATCCGTTGCCTGCCGGCGGTCATCAACTGGTGCGGCCGATTCACATCGATGAACTCGCCGAAATCGTCGCGCGACTCGTGAAGACCGACACCGCCGATCAGCCGGTTCTTGATCTGGTAGGCGGCACGCAACTCGAGTATGGGCAAATGCTGGCGGCCTATCGCGCATCTATGGCGCTGCCTCCTGCATGGCGCGTTGGCATTCCGGCTTTCCTGGTCGATGCAGGCGCAGCGCTATTCGACCGCGTCCCCAATTCAATGCTGACACGTGACACCTGGCGAATGCTCCAGATGGGAAGCACCGGGAACGTCGCGTCGACAACGAAGCTGTTGGGGCGTCCGCCAGCAGGTCTCGAATCGTTTGTCGCGCCAGTCGACGCGATTCCGTTACGTCATGCCGCGCTGGCAGTATGGCGACCCGCCTTGCTGCGTGCCGCACTGGCGATCATGTGGATCTGGACGGCGGTCTGCAGCGCCTTTATCTATCCGCAGGCGGCGAGTCTGGCACTGCTCGCGCGCGTGCATCTGCAGGGCGGCGCGGCGCTTGCCGTCCTCTATCTGGCGGCGGCTTTGGATTTCGCCTTTGGCATTGCCACACTCGTTCGTCCGGGACGGCGTCTCTGGGCGATGCAGATAGGGCTCGTCACTGCGTATTCGATCGTAATAGCTGTGGCGTTGCCCGAATTCCTGTGGCATCCGTTCGGTCCGATCCTGAAGAACGTGCCGATCCTGGCTTTGCTGCTCGTTCTCTTTAGTGAAGAAACACGGTCATGAATCTCTATCTCGCGATCAAGACTCTGCACATCATTTCGTCGATGCTGCTGGTGGGAACCGGATTTGGCACGGCGTTCTATCTCTACTTTGCAAACCGCACGCGTTGCGTACCCGCGATTGCAACCGTTTCGCAACTGGTGGTGCGGGCCGATCTCTGGTTCACTACGCCAGCCGTCATTTTTCAACCGCTGTCCGGTTTGTGGCTCGCGCACGCCGCAGGCTGGTCGTGGAGTACGCCGTGGATTGTCGCGGCGATCGGGCTCTATCTGGTTGCGGGCGCATGTTGGTTGCCGGTCGTCTGGCTCCAGTTGGGCATGGCGAGAATGGCCGCGACCGCGAATGCAAGTGGCATGGCTGCACTACCGCCGCAGTATTGGCGATATGCCATGCACTGGGAATGGTTGGGGTATCCGGCATTCGCGGCGATGCTGGCAGTGTATTACCTGATGGTGTTCAAGCCGGCTCTGTAGCTGATCTTAGATGCACTTCTGTTTGCGGCTGGTCTGTCTCTCCTCTTGCTGGACGGCCGCAAGTCGCATTACTTCGCGATACGACGCTGTTGTTTTTCCAGGTCCAACCTGACTATGCGTGCCGCTGACGCCAGGTAAAGCGGCGATGGATTGCGACGCTCTTCGCAAAGACACGTGTACGTCAGCTTGATCACGTGATCGTCGTTTGACGCCAAGGCCATCCGGCACACGTCGTCCCAGTCAACGACGGCGTCAGGCGAATCTGTTTCAACCTTCGCGGGACTGCGGACCGTTGCATACGCCGCGCACAGCGCAATCCACAAGCCGGGCAGCAATTGTTCCGCCAACGCGTCAGGCAACTCTGCCAGGAGGATCCGAGCCGCGTGCGTCGCCGTAACCGTGTGAAGCACCGTGAAGTCTGGCGAGCGCCAGTAGGCACTAATCGTCGCCCGCGCCAGATCGTCGAGTAAGGACACAGTGGCCGGAGGCGCAAGGACGGCCTGCCTGAATCGCACATCGCTTGCAACGGCGCGCAAGCGTGAGGTGATTGAGTTGCCCTGTACGACACTGTCGTCTATTGCACGCACGACCTTGTCAAACCCGGCTTCGACATTGTCTGCCGTGCGGGCCTTGTCGAAACGGGCTTCGATCGGCAGATGCGACGAGATTAACGCGGCCAGGCCGGAGGCGATCTCGCCGGCATGCGCCGCCTCGATGCCGTATGCCAAGCGGATAAGCGCGTGAAAGGCCTGCGTTGCTGGTGCGAACGGCACCTCTTTCAGCACTGCCGCGATGACCGGGACGGCGCCCGCTTCGGCGATCCAGTCCAGAAAACACAGGCGCAACGCGCCGAACGCGGCGGCATTGCCGAGTTGCCGCGACCATTCGTGACGGCTGACGATTGTGTCGACAGGCGGCGCGCTCAATGCATATTCGCGCTCCCACATATCGAAGAATTCCTGCAGTCGAGCGGGCGATGCTCCCATCCCGGCCAACGCGACAAGCGCCATCGGACAATGGTTGGTCGTGCCTCTGGCCATCAGGTCGAAGCGAGCGTTTGCATCCAGGAGCTCGTTCAATTTGAGCTTAACGGGGTCCTTGCGCATAGTGCCGTCTCTCGATCAAAGGAACGAATCCATTGTGAAAGTTCAAGTAGACTTGAAGTCAAGAGAGAATTCGTGGAAACGTGATGAACGAGACGACGATTACAATTGGTGAACTGGCCAGGCGCTCGGGCGTCGCGGCGAGTGCGATTCGTTTTTATGAGGAACAGGGGCTGATCAACAGTACCCGAACAGAAGGTGGTCATCGGCAGTATCGAAGGGAAGTCCTTCGCCGCGTCGGGTTTATCCGCGCCGCGCAGGCTGTCGGCCTGAACCTTTCGGAGATTCGTTCTGCCCTTGAGACGTTGCCCGGGCAACGCACGCCGACCAGGCAGGATTGGCAACGTCTCTCGCGCGCCTGGCAGCCTTTGCTGCAGGAGCGTATAGACGGTCTTATTGCATTGCGCGATCAGCTCGCGTCCTGTGTCGGCTGCGGATGCCTTTCGCTGAAGTCCTGTTCTCTCTACAATCCCGGCGATGTTGCCCGGCGACGGGGAAGCGGTGCGCGATATCTGCTGGGCGACACCTCGCGCGCGGTGTTGGCGGACGATATCGCGGATAAGCAGAAGACGTGATGCGGCGAAGTGATAACTCGCCAATGAAGCGCTTACGCTTGCCTCCTTTGTCGCAGACGTCGCTGAACCTGAAAGGAAGCATGAAACGACTATTCCTCGCTGCGCTCGCAGCCACCTCTTTCGCGACTTGTGTTCATGCGCAAAGCAACGAATCCGGACCGCTCGTCACGCCCGCGGGCAAGCTGCAGTTCGAACGCGGCGACCGCGATTTCGTGGGGACGCTCGACAACGAAGTTTTCGATCGTTTCGGTGCGAACACACTTGCGCACTTCGACGACATCGACAACGCAAATGACACCGTCACGCGCATGCTCGTGCAAACGGATTCCGGCCCGGTGCTGTACGACTTTCGCCACCGTCCGCCACTTGTGCAACGCCTGGGTGAGCGCATGACGGTCAAGCGCGTGTTCTGGCAAAGCGATGAAGTCGTGATGCAAAGCGCGCAAGGCTGGTTCCGGTTCAAACGCGGCGTGCTGACGAAGCTGCAGTCGTCTACGACGACGTACCATTGATTACGCGCGCACTTCGAACATTCGAACGGAAGCCCGCCAGCGACGATATACATCGCCTTGCTCGCGCCTGAACTACTGAACGACTTCCGAACGCGCCTCAGTACTACGTGAATTCGGAGGTCGATTTCGGCTGGTCATTACGTCGAGAACATCGAAATGCGATGGTACGATTAATCGCCTTCATCTCTGCGTCTCGTCCAGAATCCATGCGCAACCTCGCCTATCTGCTTCTCTCGATCACGCTCGCTTCGCCGCTCCCGGCCCAGGCGTTCGGCATGAACAATCCAGACTACGATCAATGCATCTTGCAATCGCTGAGGAACAGCCAGAGCAGCGTGGCGGCAGACGCGATCAGACGCTCGTGCGACGCGCTTTACAGAAACGGCGAGTTGCTCTTACCTCGCGAAAAATCGTATCACGTGTGTGTCCTGCAGAATTTGCAGAACGTGAGGGACGAATTCGCGGTTCAACAGATTCTGAGAGCATGCCAACGCCAGAATCAGATGTGAACTATTTCGGGTTGCTGATGCTGTTGCTACCCAACATTGTCCGCGACCGAGATCAGCGCAAGCGCCGCCGGCACGAGCGGTTGCGCGGCCTCCTTGTTCGCCAACTGCCCGTAGACGTAGGCACCGTCGATAAGAAGTGCGATCTGGTTAGCCAGATTGTCCGGCCGCGCAACGCCGATTTGCTTCGCTAGCGTACCGAGACGGCGGCGCAACTCGACCTTATGCCTGAGGGCCACCACCCGCGCGGGATGATCCGGCGCCGGAAACTCCGTTGCCACGTTGAGAAAAGGGCAGCCGCGGTATTTCGGTGCGGCGATGTCGCGAGCGATCCAGTTGAGGTGAGCCGTGAGTTCATCTTTCGGGGCGTTCCGGTGGCGCGTCGCGGTCTTGTCCCAGTCGGCCCAATAATTCGCATCGTCCCGTTCGAGCACCGCAGCGACAAGATCGTCCTTGGTCGTGAAGTGCCGATAGAGACTGGTCTTCGCAACCCCTGAGCGTTCGACGACGAGATCGACGCCGACGGCTCGGACACCCTCCTGGTAAAACAACTCCGCCGCCGTATCGAGTATGCGTTCCCGGACGCTGGTGGAACTGGCGGTTACGGCTTCTTTTGCTGTGGTAGCTGTGCCTCTGCTCATGGCAAGTCCTCTTGAGAGACGGAAACTTTATGCATGCCGGTTACTGTACAAGGATATCTCTTGACACGCTACAGATCTGTACTCTACTCTCTGTCAAACGCTACAGATCTGTAGCGTTACTGGTTCACCGATCTGCTATCCCGCCATTCGAAGAAACACCATAACAACTGGAGGTCTGCAATGACGTCGAATCAAACCGTGGCCGTCTTTGGCGCCTATGGCCATACCGGCCGCTTCGTGGTGTCTGAACTGGTCAGGCGTGGCTGGAGACCCATCATTTCCGGACGCGATGCCAGCAAGCTGAACGCCCTCGGCGCCGCTTACCCCGGGCTGGACATTCGGCCCGCGTCGGTAGACGACCCGGATTCTCTCGACCGGGCGCTTGCGGGTGCGGCCGCTGTGATCAATTGCGCCGGCCCCTTCGCCAGTACGTCCGCGCCGGTGATCGAAGCCGCGTTGCGCGCACGGATTCCGTATCTGGACGTCGCCGCGGAGTTAGAGGCCAATCTGGATACGTTCAAGCATTACGCTGAGCGGGCGCGCGAGGCGGGCGTCGTGATCGTGCCGGGGATGGCATTCTTCGGCGGCTTGGGCGATCTTCTTGCCACGGCGGCAATGGGCGATTGGACGGCAGCGGACGAAATCAGCATCGCCTATGGGCTCAGCAGCTGGAAGCCGACGCTCGGCACAAGGGCGGCGGGTCAGGTTTCGCGGCAGCGTAGAGAGGGGCGGCGCCTTGTCTTTACGAAAGGGCAGATGGTGTTCCGCACGGACGCAGCGCCGGTTGGCGAATGGCAGTTTCCTGCACCGCTCGGCACGCAACCGGTCATTGGAGAGTTCACGATGGCGGATACGGTGACGATCGCGCGCCATCTGAAGACACCCGAGATTCGCTCGTATATGACGGCGGTGGCGGTTAAAGATCTGCTGGAGCCGGATGCGTCGCCGCCTGTCGCGGTCGACGAAAACGGACGCTCCGCGCAAACCTTCCTGGTCGACGTTGTCGTGCGGTCGGGAGGCAATGAACGCCGCGTATCGGCAAGCGGTCAGGATATCTACGCAATCAGCGCGCCTCTGGTGGTAGAAGCGGTCAGTCGTGTCGTCAATGGGCTGGTCCACGGGACAGGCGTCTTCACCGCCGGCGAAGCTTTCGACGCGCGTGATTTTCTCGAGTCGCTGCGTCATCAGGAGCATCTGGCATTGGAGACGCCGTGAATAGTGGTCCTGTTTTCAGGCGCTCACTGCGACGCGGCCCGACTGTCCGGATGCCGCGGATCATGCAGCTGGTCTACCGACCAGCCGCCGCCCAGATCGCCAAATAGCGAGGCCGAGTCCAGCAGGCGCGTCTCCTGAACATTCAGCGCGGTCTGCTGAGTGCTCAGTTGTGTGGCCTGCGCGGTCGCCACGGTCGTGTAGTCCACCGTACCGGCCTGGTACTCGTTGAAAGCGATCTCGGCGCCACGCGTTGCATCCTGTACAGCGGTATCCAGAACGACCGATTGCTCGGCGAGGATTCGCAACCCGCTCAAGTCGTCTTCAACGTTCTGGAACGCCGTCAACACTGTGCCCCGGTAGTTGGCGACGGCCGAGTCGTAGGCCGCCTTCGCCGCGTCGACATCGGCGCTGCGCAGGCCGCCGTCAAAAAGCGTTTCGGTGGCGCTGCCGCCCAGCGACCAGACGTAGTTGGCCACGTTGAACAGACCGGACAACGGCGACTGCGTGAGACCGGCCAGCCCGGAAAGGGAAATATCCGGGTAGTAAGCCGACACAGCCACGCCGATTGCCGCGTTTTGCGCCGCCATCTTGCGTTCGGCGGCGGCGATATCGGGCCGGCGTTCGAGCAGCGTCGACGGCACGCCGACGGGCACACCCGGCAGCGTCGGCATCGTGGTGCTGTGCGTAATCGAGAGCTCTTCCGGATTCTTGCCCACCAGCACGGCGATTGCGTGTGCGTCTTGAGCGCGCGCCACGCCGAGCGCAATCAGGTTGGACTGCGCCGTCTCGAGCTGGGTGCGGGCGGAGATCAAGTCGGACGGCGGGATGGTGCCCGCGTGATCCTGGTCGGACACCACGTCCAGAAAGTGCTGGTAGGCCACGACCGTCTTCTGCAGAAGGTCGATATTGGCGTCGCTGGTGCGCAGCTGGATGATCGCCGTGGCCAGCGCCACCTGCTCGGAGAGCGTCGCATTGGCGAACGTCGCTTCGCTCGATTGCGCCGTCGCGGCGTTTTCTTCGATCGTGCGCCGCACCTGGCCCCACAGGTCAGGCGCCCAGCTGACATTGCCTTCCAGTGAGGCCGAGTTGACCACTCGGGCGGCATTGCCGACCGAGCTGCGCGCCTTGGTGCCCGAACCGGTTACGCCGATGGTCGGAAACAGGCCGGCACGCGCCACCCGCACCTCTGCCAGCGCTTCCTGATAGTTTGCGTAGTCCGCGCGCACGGTCTGGTTCGACACCGACACCAGCGGTTCGAGCTGGTCCATCAGCGGATCGTTGAAGGCCGTCCACCAGTCGCCCTTCGGCTTGTCCGCCGCGGGCTCGGCTTGCGTCCAGCCCGGCAACTCGGAGTAGGTGGCGGCCACGTTGACTTGCGGCCGGTGGTAGTCCGGGCCGACCATGCAGCCGCTGACCAGCAGGGCCAGCGTCGCGACGGCCAGCGGCCGAAGGTGGCCAAAGCGGCCAGGGCGGCCAAAGCGGTTACGGGAAATCTTCATCGTCATGCCCTCGTATCCGGTTGTCCGGGTTGCTGCGCGTCGCGATTCCATGGCAGGTTGGCGGACCATCTGACCAGCTTGAAACGCAAGCGGTCGAGATAGAGGTAGATCACCGGCGTCGTGTACAAGGTAAAGACCTGACTCAGGATCAGGCCACCCATCACCGTGATACCGAGCGGTTGCCGCAGCGACGCGCCCTGGCCAATGCCGATGGCGAGCGGCACCGCGCCGAGCACGGCCGCGAAGGTGGTCATCATGATCGGCCGCAGACGCACCACGGCGGCCGAGTGAATCGCGTCCCTTGCCGGCATGCCTTCGGTACGCTGCAAATGGATCGCGACGTCGACCATCATGATGCCGTTCTTCTTGACGATACCGATCAGCAGGATGATGCCGATCAACGCGATCACCGAGAACGGTGTGCCGAAAATCAGCAAGGCCAGCGTCGCACCAATACCCGCGGACGGCAGTGTCGACAGGATGGTCAGCGGGTGGATCGAGCTTTCGTACAGCACGCCGAGCACGATATACACCACGCCGAGCGCCGCCAGGATCAGCAGCGGCACCGTCCCCATAGACTGCGAGTAGGCCGCCGCCGCGCCGGCGAACGAGCCGTGGATGCTGGCGGGCATGCCGATCTCGCGGATCGTGTTGTTGATCGCCACGCCCGCCTTGCTCAACGAACCGCCCGCCGGCAGGTTGAACGAAATCGTCGCGGCCACGAGGCCGCTTTGGTGGTTCACCTGCGTTGACGTATGACTGTTCGAGAACGAAGCCAGCGCCGCCAGCGGCACCATGGTTTCCGCCGACGTGCTGTCCGCGCTGCCGGTCGAACTGCCGCCCTTGCTGTTGGCAATGCTGTTGGTGGTCGCGTTGGCTTGTGCGTTCGAGTTGAGTGCGTTCGTGGTCGTGGTCGTACCGGCTTCGGTTGCCACGGTCACGCCCGACACCGTGGCGCCCGGCATCTGCGTGGCCGCCGTGCCGGTGGCGTTGCCCGACGCCCTGCTCAGGTAAATCTGGTTGAGCGCTTGCGGGTATTGCCAGTAATCCGGCGCCACCTCCATCACCACGAAATACTGGTTGAGCGGGTTGTAGATGGTCGACACCGTGCGCTGGCCGAACGCGTCATACAGCACGTTGTCGACCTGGTTCGGCGCGAAGCCGTAACGCGCTGCCGTCGAACGATTGATGGTGACGTAGGTTTGCAGGCCGTTTTGCTGCAAGTCCGAATTCACGTCGAGCAACTGCGCGTGCTCCTTGGCGAGCGCGGCGACGAGCAGCGGTGTCCACTTGAATAGCGCGGCGGAATCGTCGCTGGTGAGCGTGTACTGATACTCGGCGGCGGATTGCCGTCCGCCGATTCGCAGATCCTGCTGCGCCTGGATAAAGAGCCGGGCGCCTGAGACCGCATTGAGCTTGGGCCGCAGGCGGTTCACGACCTCGGTGGCCGAGGCGTGGCGTTGCGCCAGCGGCTTGAGTTCGATGAACACGTTCGCGGTATTGAGCGCGCGGCCACCCGTAAAGCCCGCGACCGAGGCCACCGCCGGATCCTTCTGCACGATCTCCTGCAATTGCGTGAGCTTCTTTTGCATTGCCGGAAAGGAGATGCTCTGGTCGGCGATGATCTGTCCGATCAGGATGCCCGTGTCCTGTTCGGGAAAGAAGGTGGCCGGCACCAGTTTGAACAGGAACACGTTGCCCACGAGCAGACCAATCAACAGCAGGATGACCAGCAGTGCATGGTCCAGCACCGCCGTAAGCGAGCGCGCGTAGGCATTCTTGAAGCGATCGAACTGCTTTTCGACCCATATCGCCCAACGCGCTTTCGAATGCCCGGCGTTGTCGCGGCTCAGCACGTAGGCGCACATGGCCGGCGTGACCGTCAGCGAAATCACCAGCGAGATCAGGATGGCGATGGACAGCGTGACCGCGAACTCATGGAACAGCAGGCCGACCACGCCCGGCATCAGCATGATCGGGAGGAACACCGCGATCAGCGAGAGGCTCATCGAGATAACCGTGAAACCCACTTCGCCGCTGCCTTTCAAGGCCGCCTCTTTCGGACTGAGCCCCAACTCCATGTGACGCACGATGTTTTCCAGCACCACCACCGCATCGTCCACCACGAAGCCGGTACCGATGGTCAGCGCCATCAGCGAGAGATTGTCGATGCTATAGCCGAGCAGATACATCGGCCCGAAGGTGCCCACGATCGACAGCGGCAGCGCGACGGCGGGCACCAGCGTGGCGCGCGGCGACTGCAGGAAAATGAACACAACACCCACTACCAGCAGCACGGCGATGAACAACGTGCGCTCGGTGTCGCCCACCGACGCTCTGACCGATTCCGAGCGGTCGATCGCGATGCCCACGTGCACACTGCTCGGCAGCGTCGCTTCGATTGAAGGCAGGACTTTGCGAATCTGCGCGACGGTGCTCACGACATTGCTGCCCGGCATCGGATACACGATCACGAGGATGGCCGACTTGCCGTTGAAGAGCCCGGCGTTGCGGATATTTTCGTTCGAATCCCTGACCTGGGCCACGTCGCGCAACTGGACCGGCGCGCCGTTGCGGTAGGCGACCACCAGGTCGCGATACGGCGCGGCATGCGTGATCTGGTCGTTGGACGTGACCACGTAGCGCTGGTCGCCCTCATCGAGATGGCCCTTCGCGCTGTCGGCATTGGCGGCGCTGATCGCCGCGCGCACATCTTCCAGACCGATGCCGTAGCTGTTCAGTTTGCCCGGCTGCAATTCCACGCGTACCGAGGGCAACGCGCCGCCGCCAAGCGTGATCTGGCCCACCCCCTGGACTTGCGAGAGTTGTTGCTGGATCACCGAATCCGCGGAGTCGTAGAGCTGTGCCTTGGTGAGCGTGTCCGACGTCAGCGAGAGCACCATGATCGGCGCATCCGCCGGGTTGTACTGACGATAGCTCGGGTTGCTGCGCAGCGTGGTCGGCAGGTCGGCGCGCGCCGCCTGGATGGCTGCTTCGACGTCGCGCGCGGCGCCGTTGATGTCGCGCTTCAGGCCGAACTCGACCACGATCAGCGACGAGCCGACGGAGCTGATCGAAGTCAGTTCTTCAACGTCGGCAATCGTGGCGAGCCGCCGCTCGAGCGGCTCGGCCACCGTGGTCCCCATGATGTCCGGGCTCGCGCCCGCCATGTTCGCCTGCACCACGATGACCGGAAAGGCAATGTTCGGCAACGGCGCAACCGGCAGCCGGAAGTAGGCGAGCGCCCCGGAGATCAGGATCGCGACGGCCAGAAGCGTGGTCGCGACAGGCCGCCGGATAAATAACGCCGAGATGTTCACGGCGTTTCCTCCGCGCCGCCAGGCGGCGAACTCTCCGGCTTATTGCGGTTGCGCCAGCGCCGCGTACGCTCGGCCATTCTGTCGAAGAACAGATAGATCACAGGCGTGGTGAAGAGCGTCAGTACCTGGCTCAGCGTCAGACCGCCGATGATCGCGAGACCCAGCGGCCGGCGCAGCTCCGAACCCGTGCCGCTGCCGAGCAGCATCGGCAGCGCGCCGAGCATGGCGGCGAGCGTGGTCATCAGGATCGGGCGGAAACGCAGCAGCGAAGCCTCGAAGATCGCCTCGCGCGGCGGCTTGCCGTGATTGCGTTCAGCGTCCAGCGCGAAGTCCACCATCATGATGGCGTTCTTCTTGACGATACCAATGAGCAGCACGATGCCGATGATGCCGATCACATCCAGGTCGCTGCCGGCGATCATCAGTGCGAGCAGCGCGCCGATACCCGCCGAGGGCAGCGTGGACAGAATCGTGACCGGATGGATGAAGCTCTCATAGAGCACGCCGAGCACGATATACACCGCCACCAGCGCCGCGATCAGCAGATAGACTTCGCTCGATAGCGAATCCTCGAAGGCCTGCGCCGCGCCCTGCAGCGACGAGGTGATCGACGGCGGCAGATTCACCGACTGCTCGGCCTGATGGATAGCCTTGACGGCGGTGCTCAACGAGGCATCTTTCGCAAGGTTGAACGAGATGGTGACCGATGGGAACTGCGCCAGATGGCTGATCACGAGCGGCGACTTCGTGATCTGGATCTTCGCGATGCCCGACAGCGGCACCTGGCCCGTGCTGCTGGTCTGACTCGGCAGATACAGGTTGCCGATCGACTGCACGTTCGGCAACGACTCCGGTTTGGCGACAAGAATCACGCGGTACTGGTTCGACTGCTCGAAGATGGTCGAGACGATCCGCTGGCCGAGCGCGTCGTAGAGCGCGTTGTCGATCGTCGCGGGCGTAATGCCGAAGCGCGCCGCCAACTGCCGGTTGACTTCGACGTTCACGCTGAGGCCGTCGGTATTCATGTCGCTTTGCACGTCGGCAAGCGACGGGATCTGCTTCATGCGCGCGATGAGTTCCGGCACGTACTTCTGGAACGCCTGCTGGCTCGGTCCGCGCAGCACGAAGCTGTACTGGTTCGGCGAGACGGTGGTATCGAGCGTCAGATCCTGCTCGGGCTGCATGTAGAGCTTGACGCCCGGCACATTGGCGACTTCCTGCTGCAGGCGCCGGGCCACTTCCTGCGCCGTGTCGGAACGCTTGTCTCGCTCGCGAAGATTGATCAGGAAGCGGCCATTGTTCAGCGTGGAGTTCGTGCCGTCGATACCTACGTAGGAGGTCAGCGAGACGACATCCGGGTCTTTCAGGATCGCATCGGCGAGCGCGCCCTGGCGGTTCACCATCGCCGCGTACGACACCGAGTTGTCGGCCACGCTAATACCCTCGATCACGCCGACGTCCTGCACCGGAAAGAGACCCTTCGGAATCACCACGTACAGGATGCCGGTCAGCACGACCGTGCCGACGGCCACCACGAGCGTCAGCACCTGGTGATCCAGCACCCAGCGCAGCCCGCGCTCATAGGCGCCGAGCGTCTTGTCGAACAGGCCCTCGCTAACGCGCTCAAAGCGGCTCGGATGACGGTCGGCCTGCGCGCGCAACATGCGCGCGCAGAGCATCGGCACCACGGTCAGCGACACGATCGCGGAGATCACGATGGTGACGGCCAGCGTCACTGCGAATTCGCTGAACAGACGCCCGATCACGCCGCCCATGAAGAGCAGCGGAATCAGCACGGCAATCAGCGAGATGGTCAGCGACAGAATCGTGAAGCCGATCTGGCCCGCGCCTTCCAGCGCGGCCTCGAGCGGCGTCTTGCCTTCCTCCAGATAACGCACGATGTTCTCGATCATCACGATCGAGTCGTCGACCACGAAGCCGGTGGCGATAATGAGCGCCATCAGCGAGAGGTTGTCGATCGAGTAATTCAACTGGTACATCACAGCCAGCGTGCCGATCAGCGACACCGGCACCGATATGCTCGGAATGAGCGTGGCGGGCACGTTGCGCAGGAATACGAAGATCACCGCGACCACCAGCACGATGGCGAGAATCAGTTCGAACGCCGCGTCGGAGACCGACGAGCGGATCACGCCCGTGGTGTCCGACACCACGGTCACCTTCATGCCGGCCGGCAGCGTGGACTCGAGCTGCGGCAACTGCTTCATGATCTGGTTGACGGTCGCGATCACGTTCGCGCCCGGTTGCCGCTGCACGTTGAGCACGATGGCCGGCGAGCCGTTGTACCAGGCGCCGCGCTCGACGTCCTGAGCAGCCTGACTGACCCGCGCGACGTCGCGCATGAACACCGGGGCGCCGTTCTGGTAGGCGATTACCGTGTCCAGATAGTCCTTCGGATCGGTGATCTGATCGTTGCCGTTGATCGTGTAATCGAGTTCCGGGCCGTCGAAATTACCCTTCGGCTGGCTGACGTTGACATAGCTGAGCAGCGTGCGCAGATCGTCGATGTTCAGGCCGTAGGCGGCCAGCTTGTGCGGGTCCGCTTCCACGCGGATCGCGGGTACGTTGCCGCCGCTCGTTGTGACCACACCCACGCCGGACACTTCGGAAATCTTGGTGCCGAGACGGTTGTTGGCGACGTCTTCGAGCTGGGTCAGCGACATCGATTTCGACGTGACCGCGAGCGTCAGGATCGGCTGGTCGGCCGGATTGACCTTGGCATACGTCGGCGGCGCGGGCAGGCCGGAGGGCAGGTAGCTGTTGGAGGCGTTGATGGCCTGCTGGACGTTCTGCTCGGCGATGTCGAGGTTCAGCGACAGATCGAACTGCAGCGTGATGACCGACGCGCCGTCCGAACTATACGACGTCATCTGTTGCAGGCCGGGGATCTCGCCCAACTGCACTTCGAGCGGCGCCGTGACGGTGGTGGCCATCACGTCCGGGCTCGCGCCCGGATAGAACGTCTGCACCTGGATGGTCGGATAGTCGACGTTGGGCAGCGACGAAACCGGCAGCACGCGCATTGCGACGAGGCCCACCAGCACGAGGGCGATCATCAGCAGTAGCGTGGCTACCGGTCGAAGAATAAACAGGCGGGAGATGTTCATCGGCGCGTGAGCCTGCTACGACGAAGCAGCATTGGCCGACGCCGGTGCTGGCGCGGACCCGGCAGCGGGTTCGGAGGCGGCAGGTTCGGCGGCGCCACTTGCTGCGCCGCTGTCCGGCGCGCCGGCGGCGGTAGTGCCGGAGGTGCCCGCCGCGGGTTTCGGCTTGGCCGGCTGGATCTTGGCGCCGTCGTTCAGGCGGTCCGTGCCGTCCGTGACCACCTGGTTGCCCTGGGATAGGCCAGACAGGATGACCGTGTTCTTGCCGTCGCTCGGGCCGAGCTTGACCTTGTGTACGGAGACGGTGTTGTTCGCATTCACCAGATAGACGAAGTCGCCAGGTGCGCCGGTTTGCACGGCGGGCGTCGGCACCAGCACGGCATTCTGCATCGTATCGACCAGCAACTTGACGTTGACGAACTCGTTGGGGAACAGCGCTTCGTCCTCGTTGGCGAAAGTGGCGCGTAAGGTGACAGTGCCGGTCGACGTGGCCATCTGGTTGCTGACGGCGTAGAGCGCGCCCGTGGCAACCTCGCGCGCGTTGTCGCTGGAATAGGCGGTGACCGGCAACCTGGCGCCGCTATTCAGGCGCTGCACGACGGAGGCCAGCGCGTCTTGCGGCACCGTGAACTGCACGGTGGTCGGCTTGATGGTGGTGATGACGACAATCCCCGTCGACGATGACGCGGTCACATAGTTGCCCGGGTCGACGAGGCGCAGGCCGACCTTACCGGCGACCGGCGCGGTGATACGGCAATAGGTCAGGTCGAGGTCGAACTGGGCGATGTTGGCGAGATCGGCCTTGACTGCGGCCTCGTCCTGCTGCACGAGGAATTGCTGATCCTCGAAGGTCTGCTGGGCGATCGACTTGCGCTCGTTCAACTGCGTGAAACGGGCAAGATCGGCACGCGCCTGGGCCAGCGACGCGCGGTCTTTGGCGAGTGTCGCCTGAGCCTGCTGCTTGCTGATCTGATACTGGCGCGGATCGATCTGGGCAAGGAACTGGCCTTTCTGGACTTCCTGGCCTTCGTGATAACCGACTTCCGTGAGGTAGCCGCTTAACTGCGGCAGCACGGTCACGGTCGCGGTCGGCGTGACAGTGCCGAGTTCGCTCAACGTGACCGGCATCGAACCGAGTGTGGCGCTCGCCACGGTGACGACGATCGGTGCGACGTCGCGCGTGGGTTTCTTCTGGGTCAACAGATGGACAACGACAAGCGCGACTAGCGCCAGCACGACAACCGCAAACAGAATGAGCCCGCGTCGGGAGCGCTTGGGTTGCCTGGACACGGCTTCACTCATAGATATCTCCGAAAACAGATGCTGCCGTTGATAGTCGGACGGGGAGTCATTCTCTGCCGGGATGTTGGGAACATGCCATGGTTCTCGTGCGTTGTCACAACCCAACGACTGTTTGGACTACTGTTAGCTAATTGCAAGCAAGGCGGACTGCGCAAAAGGCATACGGTCGTGACCGGCGCAGGGCGATGTTATGGCCTGGTGACTGGATCCGTGACGATGAACGCGCTTCGTAACTGGCGGTAACGTTTTATCAAGTTGGCCTCGCGAAATAGCGCGTGCGGCGAAACGCCGACGGCCGCGAGGGCCTTGCTGACAGACCGTTTAGTGCTCATGTTCGCCTTGGTGGAAGCGGGTGGATAACCAGTGAGACCAAGCATGGCATCAATGTACCCGGGGCGCGCAAGGCTTGAGTTACCGCGGTGATACATGTTGGGGTCTGAAAGAGTCCGGCGCGTGTCTTTCGGCCCGCAGCTGGTGCTAACGGACGGTTGATCGTGGCGGTTTTCTTTGGGCGATGATCGCGGTGAGTGGGAATACGTGCTGAAAGCCTGGTGAAATTATTCGAGTCGCGATGAGGGAACCGTTTCGCGCATTGAAGAAGGAAGCGCGCCGCCGGCCGGTGCGACGGCAAGACGAAGTTCCCGGTAGGCGGTCACTAGCGCGTCGAGGCTGAATGTCCGGTTCAGTCCGCTAGGATTGGGCAACACCCATGCGCGGGCGCCGCCGAACGTTGCCGGTTGTAAGCCCCAGTGGATGTCGCGCGTGCCCGACATGGCGGAGAGCGCCATCTTCCCGAGGAAGGCAACACATTGCGGCGCATAGCGTTCAATCTTCTGCTCGAATTCCGTCGCCGCCGCTTTGAATTCCCCGGGAGATAGTTCGTCCGCTCGCGCGGTTGGACGCGAGACCACGGTTGTCAGGCCACAACCATGCTGCAGGAATGTGTGATCGTCGTCAGGAGAAATCTGTTCTGGAGTGAAGCCCGCCAGATGAACGACGCGCCAGAACCGATTGCCTCTGCCGGCAAAATGGCGGCCGGTCGATGCTGCAAGGACGCCTGGATTGATTCCGCAAAACACCACCGACAAACCGGGTTCAAGAATGTCAGGAAGACTTTGAAGTGGATCGGAGTGAGTCACGGACGGCGTCATCCTTCATTGCGTGGAAGCTTCCACGAGAGCAGCAGTTTGGGCCACACCGTGACGGCGGACAAGCTACAAGAGGGTCGATTTGAGGCCAAACGCGGGCCCCTGGGTTAGACGTCGGGTGCACGGACTTGAGCTGGGATGGGTAGCGCTATACTTTGCCGACGTCCGCCAGCACGTGCCATTCTGAATTTTTCTCCATCACCTGTCCGTTAGCATGCCGCCCGAGCGTCATTGTCATGGCGGCCCGATATGTTCACCCGCCTTAACCCCATGACGGAGGCTCATATGCAATACCTATTGATGATCTACTCGGAAGAAAACGGCTGGAACAAGATGACCGACAGCGAGCGGCAGCAAGGCGTCGCCGCGTATCACGCGTACACCGAGTCGCTGAAGAAAGCGGAGGTGCTGGTGGGCGCCAACCGGCTGCAGAACACGAACTCGGCCACCACGGTGCGGCTCGTCGACGGCAAGCCGCAGGTGCTCGACGGACCGTATTCCGATTCGAAAGAGCAGCTCGCCGGCTACTACCTGATCGACGTGCCCAACCTGGACGCGGCGATCGCGTGGGCGTCGCGTTGTCCCGGCGCGGCGCACGGCCTCATGGAAGTGCGGCCGGTCTGGACTGCCCCCTACGACGCACCATCTGCTGTATGAGTCCGCGCGGCGGCGGCCGTGAAGCTGACGGCGCCGCGCGTTCGATTGCCGAGGCCGTCGCCCGCCGTAGTTACGGCAAGCTCGTCGCGCTGCTGGCGATGCGCACGCGTGACGTCGCCGCCGCCGAGGACGCGCTCGCCGACGCGTTTGCGGCCGCGCTCGCGGACTGGCCCGAGCGCGGCTGCCCCGCGAATCCCGAAGCGTGGCTGATGACGGTTGCGCGCCGCCGGGCAATCGATGGCGCACGCCATCGGCATGTCGGCGACGAAGTGGTGAACCAGCTCACAATTCTCGCCGACGAAATCGACGAACATGAAGCAGGCGTGTTGCCCGACCGGCGGCTTGCGCTGCTGTTCGCGTGCACGCACCCTGCGCTCGAGGCCGCGATTCGCACGCCGCTAATGCTGCAGGTGGTGCTGGGGCTCGAAGCGAAGACGATTGCGTCTGCGTTCCTGATGTCGCCCGCCGCGATGAGCAAGCGCCTCGCGCGAGCGAAGAACAAGATTCGCGAAGCGGGCATTCCGTTCAGCGTGCCCGAGCGCGAGGAGTTGCCCGGCCGGCTTGCTGCCGTGCTGGAAGCGGTCTATGCGGCGTACGCGGAAGGGTGGACCGATCCGGTTGGCGGCGACACCGAGCGGCGCGATCTCGTCGGCGAGGCGCTGTTTCTTGCACAACTGCTCATTGAGCTGCTGCCCGAGGAGCCAGAGGCGCTGGGTCTGCTCGCGCTCATGCTGTATGCGCAGGCGCGGCGCGATGCGCGACGCGATGCAGCCGGCGACTACGTGCCGCTGTCGGCGCAGGATCCGGCGACATGGAACACGCCGATGATCGACGCAGCCAACGCACTGCTGCGACGCGCGAGTACCTTCAACGCAATCGGACGCTTTCAGCTCGAAGCCGCGCTGCAGTCGGCGCACATTTACCGCTGTCAGACGCATCGGCCGAACTGGGGCGAGATCGTGCAACTCTACGATGCGCTGCTCGCGATTGCGGGGTCGCCCGTAGTTGCGGTGAACCGTGCGCTCGCGCTGGCGGAACGGGACGGCCCGCAGGCGGCGCTCGACGCGCTCGCACCGTATGCGGACGATCCACGATTGGCTGACTATCAGCCGTACTGGGCCGCGCGCGCCGATCTGCTCGCGCGCGTTGGCGCGACGGCCGAAGCGCTCGGCGCGTACGATCTCGCGATCGGACTCGAGCGCGATCCGGCCGTGCGCCGGTTCCTGCAGCGCAGGCGTACCGAGCTGTCATCGACGAGAAGTGAGTGAACCATTCGGCAATGCGTCGTGCATCGGTAACAATCAAATGGTTAGTACACCGCCCAAAATCTACCAAGCCTGACTGACAGCGATCTGCAAGGCATCAGCTTGGGACGCAGTCGTCATGTTCAGTTGAAAAATCGCTTAACTCGCACCGCGCACCGCCGTTAACTCAGACGATATCCCTGACCGATTCGACGCATCACGTTGCACGCTTCGCGACGCACGTGCTGAAATCGTCAGGGTTCGGACTCCAAGTTTGCCAGGGTTGGCAACACCGGGTTATGGACGCCTGTACTGCACGGCGTGCGATCGAAGAAACTTCCCTCATGGTTTTCAAAGGACTCTGTACCGCGTTCGTCGCGGTAGTGCTGAGCGCAGCGGCTGCGTCCGTTTGCGAAGCACAATACTCAACTGGGTGGATAGCCAACACACATGGCACGGCCACGACTCGAGTGGGCAATGTGGCCCGCTCGATGTGGGTGGCGCCGGAAGGGGTGATCTATACCGCGTCGATGTGGGACGAAGGTGAAGGTGGCATCGCGATCTATCAGAACGGACAGAACATCGGTTCGATCGGGGCGCACGCCGAATTTCAGGGAGGCGCGATCACCGGCAACTCGACCTCGCTGTTCGCTGCGCTGCAGTTCAACGCTACGTATGGAAGCGGCAAGGTTGGCCGATACGACCGGACAAGCCGCGCGCGCGACCTGCTTATCACGGTCAGCGCGACGACCACCGAACGTCTCGCGGATGTCGTCACCGGACTCGCCACGTCCGGATCGCTGCTCTACGCGAGCGATTTTCCAGGCAACCGCGTGCGCGTGTTCACGACCTCCGGTGTCTGGCTGCGCGATATCAGCGTGGCCGGGCCGGGCGCACTCGCGGTGGACGCGGGCGGCAATATCTGGGTCGCGCAACACACCATGGGCGCTGTGATCCAGTTCAGCCCGACCGGCGAGCAGCGCAACGCCATCCAGTTGCCGGCCAAAGCGCAACCCTCTTCGCTGTATTTTGACTCGTCCACCGGGCAGTTATGGATCGGTGACGAGGGCCCGGATATGAACATCAAGATCTATGACGTGTCCGGCGCACCTTATGGTGTGGGCGCGTTCGGTGTTCAAGGCGGCTTCCTCAATACGGTCACCGGCATTAAGGGGCAGGTGGGCGACAGGCGCTTTACGCGCGTCACCGGCATCGGCAGGGATTCCGCGCGCAACCTTTATGTCCTGAACAACCCTTGGGGCGGCTCATGGGACTTGGGCCGCAACGGCGGCACCGACATCCACGCGTACGACGGAGCCGGGGTCCTGCGCTGGCAGCTCCAGTCGGTGAACTTTGAGGGCAACGCGGCACCGGACCCCGCCACCGACGGCGCGATCTTCTACGGCGGAATGAACATCTATTCGGGCACCGTGGGCGGCACCTTCATTGCCAACACAATCGATCCGATTACCTATCCGTCCGATCCGCGGATCAATCTCGCCGATCACGAACGCGGCGAACAGTTCGCTCAGGTCGCCAGCGTGGGCGGCCACCGGATACTCGTCGCTGCGAGCCAGAATCCCGATACCTTCTACTTTTTCCACTTCAGCCCGGGGAGCGGATACATTGCGATTCCGGATAGCACGTTGCCGGGAACGTCCTTCGGAACGATGGCGAAAGTTCGCAATGGTTTTTGCCTCGACAGCAAGGGCGGTATCTGGGCGGGTCTCGACAAAACCAACGTCATTTCTCACTATCCGCTAACCGGTTTCGATGCGAGCGGCAAACCGGTCTGGGGCGCCGCGGTGACGATGCCGATCCCTCGCACAATCACGCAACTGACGCGGATCATCTATCTGGCTGACAGCGACACGATGATTCTCACGCAAGGGCCAAGCGGCAGTACGGACTGGACCGCGGTCGGATCGCGCGCCGAGGTCTATCACGGCTGGCTGGCCGGCAACAGGAGCACGCCGAACCCCGTGATCAATATCACTGGCGCGAATGCGAAATCCATTGCGGCCACCGGCAATTATCTGTTTGTGGGCTACGTGCATACCGTGCCGAATATCGATGCCTTCAACCTCACGACGGGACAGCTCGACATCACGTTCACCAATAGCAACCCAAACAAAGTCGACGTCGGCAACGATGTGGACTCGATGTACGGACTTCGGGCCTATCGGCGTTCGACCGGCGAATATGAGGTGACGAAAGACAACTACAACGACTCGAGCATTGTGGTGTATCGCTGGACACCGCCTGCATCGACCGCGACCGGCGTGAGTGCGGCGAAGACGACGGTGGTGTCGCCGTTCAGTGTGAATTGACGATGCGCCTGAGCCGCCGCAATTGGGGCGGTGGCTCAGGGTATCCGTTCACGACTGCGCAGAGTTCGGGCAAGCGCGACTCACCCAACGCTGCCCGCAAACCTCTCAGCCAACCGCTCCCGCTCGAACGCCTCAACAACAAAATCGACAAACACCCGCGTTTTTGCCGGCAGCAGCGCTCGCGTCGCGTAATAGATCGAGATCGCCCCGGCGTCCGCGTACCAGCGTGGTAGCAATCGCACGAGTTTCCCCTGTTCAATCGACGACAGCACGTCCGACACGGCCAGCAGCGTCACGCCCAATCCGAGAATCGCTGCTTCGCGCATTGCTCCCGGGTCGTTGACCATGATTGTCTCGGCAAGCTGTGCGGGCATCTCATCGCCCACCGCGTTACGCATGGTCCGATGACGCACGCGGCCCGTGCGGCTCGAGCGCATCACGATGCCGTCGAGGCGCGCAAGATCGCCCGGATCGGTGGGTGTTAAGCGGCCTGCCATGTAAGCCGGAGACGCGACCGCTACGAGATGCGCAGGCGCCAATGCGCGCGACACGACGCCCGGCGCGAGATCGAAGCCACCACCCAGCGCAGCATCGTATCCCTCTTCAATCAGGTCGACCGGCCGGTTCTCGAAGTGCCAATCCGGACGAATCTTTGGATAGCGCGCGAGGAACGCCGGCAGCAGCGGCATGACGTGCGTGATGCCGAACGTCGGCGCCATGCTGACCTTCAGCACGCCGGCCGGCTCGCTGCGATCGTTCGAGACGGACGCGATTGCCGTCTGCAGCGCATCCAGATTGCCGCCGATTTCCACGAGAAAGTGCTCGCCTGCTTCGGTCAGCGTGAGCTTGCGTGTCGAGCGTTGGAAGAGCCGCACGCCGAGATTGCGTTCGAGCAGCGCAACGTTCCGGCTGACCGCGGCGGGCGTCAGCGCAAGACGCCGCGCGGCCGCGGAGAAGCTCCCCGTTTCGGCGCTGCGGACAAACGACTCGAGGTTGGCGAGGGTTTCCATACGGCGATCTTAAAGCATTACTTGAAAATAATTCAAGCGATTACCAGCTAATCGTCGAGCAATAAAGGCGGCAAGATTCAGTCACCTAGCCCCGGGAGCGAATCTCAGAAGTCCTTCTCCTTGCCGGCTTACCACTTGATTTATCACTTTTCACCAGGAGCATCGTTATGAGCACCATCGGTATCATCGGAGCAGGCGCCATCGGATCCGCGTTCGCGAGAGCGCTGGCGGGTAAAGGCCTCAAGGCCGTCATTGCGAACAGCCGGGGCCCGGCCTCACTCGCCGAGCTCGCGCGCGAGCTTGGCCCCTCGATCACGCCGGGAACGCGCGAACAGGCGGCCGCGCAGGACATCGTTCTTGTCGCGGTCAACTGGACGAACCTGCCGACCGCCCTGGCCGGGCTGCCGGACTTCGGCGGACGCATCGTGATCGACGCGAACAATCCGATCGAGCCGCCACTGTTCAAACCGGCCGAATTGCATGGCCGGACGTCGAGCGGAATCTTCGCGGAACTCGTGCCGGGCGCACGCGTTGTGAAGGCGTTCAACCATCTTCCGGCACATCTCCTCTCGAAGGATCCGCAGGCTGAAGGCGGACGCCGCGTGTTGTTCCTCGCGGGAGACGATGCGCAGGCGAAGGCGGCAGTGAGCGGGTTGATCGAGCAGCTCGGTTTCTTCGGCATCGACCTGGGTTCGCTCGAAGCCGGGGGGCAGCTCGTTCAAATCCCGGGGGGCCCGCTGCCGGTGCACAATTTCGCCAAGTTTGGATAACCAGACAAAGGCGCGGAATGCCGCGCCTTTCATCTGACTTTAGGCGAATTCCTTTCGCTAGAATCGTGCTGCCGGCGCGGCACAAAAAGATGGCGCCGGCTTTTTCGAAGGCCTCCCAAAGGGTTGAGGCGAATATCTTGTTGCAGTCGTCAAGGTGTATCGTGGCAACGATGCTGTCAGTTGTAAGCATTGCTGAGCGCACAGATGTCGCCGTGTCCCGTGCATGTCATGCGTACCGGCGCAGATGAGCCAAAGGAACAGGGCGCGCGCCCTCTTGAGCCATGACGGGCGAAGCTCGAACACCAGCCACAACAGATGGACGCCACACACGGATTCGACCCAGGTAGCAGCGTCCAGATTCTTTGGGAGGATGGCGAGCGCGTCTTCTGTCGGTGGCAACCACGAGACAGTAGCGATAGCGTGCTTGTCGCGCGCATCGCCGCCGAACATCCCTCGCCCGCCAGTCTCGCGCGCCTCGCCCATGAGTTCGCGCTGAGGGATCAACTCGGCAGCGCGTGGGCGGTGCGTCCCAAGGAACTGCTGCGGGCAGACGGCCGTACGATGCTAATGCTCGAAGATCCTGGCGGCGAGCCGCTCGAGCGGTTGGTCGGTGCGCCGATGGAGGCGGGCAGTGTTCTACGCCTTGCCGGGGGAATCGCGGTAGCGTTGGGCAAGCTCCATCAGCACGGCCTCGTCCACAAGGACCTCAAGCCGGCTCATATCCTGGTGAACTGCGCGGACGGTCAGGTGCGGCTGACCGGCTTCGGCATTGCCTCGCGGCTCCCACGCGAGCGGCAACCGCCCGAGCCGCCCGAAACCATCGCCGGGACGCTCGCCTACATGGCACCCGAGCAGACCGGACGGATGAATCGCTCGATCGATTCGCGCAGCGACCTCTACGCGTTCGGCGTCGCGCTCTACCAGATGCTCACCGGCACGCTGCCGTTCAGCGCTGCCGACCCGATGGAATGGGTGCACTGCCACGTTGCCCGCACGCCGATGTCACCCAGCGCGCGGGTCACGATGGTTCCGTCCGGCGTCTCCGCCGTGGTCATGAAGCTGCTCGCGAAGACACCCGAGGAGCGCTACCAGACCGCGGCCGGCGTCGAGTGGGATTTGCGGCATTGCCTTGCCGAATGGGAGCAGCGGCATTGCGTCGACGCCTTCTGGCTGGGCGCGCACGACACGCCCGACCGGCTGCTCATCCCCGAGAAGCTCTATGGACGGGAGCGCGAAGTTGGAGCGCTGGTGGCCGCTTTCCAGCGCGTCGTCAGCAGCGGCGCGCCGGAGCTGGTGCTGGTTTCCGGCTATTCCGGCATCGGTAAATCCGCGGTCGTCAATGAACTACACAAGGTGCTGGTCCCGTCGAGGGGGCTCTTTGCCTCTGGCAAGTTCGACCAGTACAAGCGCGACATACCTTATTCGACGCTGGTGCAAGCTTTCAGGGGGCTCGTGCGGCCCCTGCTAGGCAAACGCGAAGTAGAACTGGCGATCTGGCGCGACGACTTGACGGAGGCACTCGGGTCTAACGCACGGCTCATGACGGATCTCATCCCCGAACTTAAGCTCATCATCGGAGATCCGCCGCCTGTTCCGGAACTCGAGCCGCATCATGCGCAACGTCGTTTTCAGCTTGTTTTCCGGCGCTTCATAGGCGTCTTTGCCCGGCCCGAGCATCCGCTGGCTCTGTTTCTCGACGATCTGCAATGGCTCGACGCCGCGACGCTCGATCTGTTGGAGGACCTGCTTACGCGGTCGGACCTGCGCCATTTGATGTTGATCGGCGCCTATCGCAGCAACGAGGTCGACGCCACACATCCGCTGATGCGTACGCTTCAGGCCGTCAGAAACGCGGGCGCGAAGTTCGATGAAGTCGCCCTGGCGCCGCTGGCCAGCGAGCACGTCGAGCAATTGATCGCTGAGGCGCTGCACGACGCACCGGAACACGCCGTACCGCTCGCGCAGCTCGTCCACGAGAGGACCGCCGGCAACCCGTTTTTCGTCATTCAGTTTCTACACGCGCTCGTCGACGAAGGCTTACTCGGCTTCGATCACGACGCGGCCCGCTGGCTCTGGGATCTGCCGAACATTCATGGCAAGGGCTATACGGACAACGTAGCGGATCTAATGGTTGCGAAGCTGGCCCGCTTGCCCGCCGAAACGCAGCAGGCGTTGCAGCAGTTTGCCTGCCTTGGCAACACTGCCACGATTGCGATGCTGTCGAACGTTCTTGAAAATTCGCGGCAGGAGATCCGGGCGTTGTTGCGACCGGCAGTGGAACAGGAGCTGATCGAGCAACTTGAGGAATCTTTCCGGTTTGCGCATGACCGGGTGCAGGAGGGCGCCTACTCGATGATCCCGGAGGCCGCGCTCGAGGAGGCCCATCTGCGCATAGGGCGGCTGCTTGCGGCGCAGACGCTGCCCGAGAATCGGAAAGAAGCCATCTTCGAGATTGTCAATCAACTCAACCGTGGCGTAGCCCTTGTTGCGCTAAAGGACGAGCGGGAGCAACTGGCTGAGTTCAATCTGACTGCCGGACAGCGCGCGAAGGCCTCGTCAGCCTATGAATCGGCGCGCGCCTATCTGACCACAGGCGCTGAACTCCTCACGGACGACTGCTGGGCGCGCAGGCATGAACTGATCTTCGCGCTGGAGTTGAACCGGGCCGAATGCGAATTTTTGACCGGGTGGTTACCGGTCGCGGAAAAACGGTTGAACGTGCTCTCACGCCGTGCCGCGACTGTGCCTGAGCGCGCCAATGTGGCGTGTTTGCGCATCGACCTGTACATGACGCTCGATCAGGCCAGCCGCGCCGTCGCGGTCGCACTCGACTATCTGAAACATCTGGGGATCGACTGGTCGCCGCATACCAGAGAAGAGAAAGCGCGCAAGGAATACGAGCGAGTCTGGTCCCAGCTTGGAAACCTTCCGATCGAAAGACTCATCGATCTGCCGCTGATGACCGACCCGGAATCGCTGGCGACAATGGACGTCCTGGTCAAAGTCATGCCCGCGGCGTTGTTTACCGACGCTCATCTGTGGTCGCTGGTCGTCTCCACGGCAGTTAATCTGAGCCTCGAACGCGGCAATCGCGACGGATCTTCCTCCGCCTATGTCCGGCTCGGCATGATTGCCGGTGCGCGTTTTGGCCACTACAAGGTCGGATTTCAATTCGGGCAGCTTGGTTACGACCTCGTCGAACGGCGCGGGTTGATGCGCTTTCGCGCAAGAACCTACATGCACTTTGGCAATGTCATTTTGCCTATGGCCAGACATCTGCGAGGTGGCCGGGAACTGATGCGCCGCGGGGTCGAGGCGGCAAAGAATACGGGCGATCTGGTTTGTGAGGCCTACTGCTACACCCATATGACAACCAATCTGCTCTTCGCGGGAGATTCGCTCGCGGACGTGCAGCGCGAAGCCGAAGCCAGTCTGACGTTCGCGCAAAAATCACATTTCGGATTCGCCATCGATGTCAGCTCCAGTCAGCTCGGCCTGATACGAACGCTGCGAGGCCTGACGCCCGCCTTCGGCTGTTTTGACGACGGACAGTTTGACGAAATGCAGATCGAGCGTCACTTCGCGGAAAATCCAGACCTCGTGATTGCCCATTGCTGGTATTGGACCCGCAAGTTGCAGGCGCGCTTCTTTGCAGGCGATTACGCAGCGGCTGCAGAGGCCTCATTGAGGGCACAACGTCTCTTGTGGACATCGGCCTCTTATCTGGAAGAAGCCGAATATCATTTTTACAGCGCTCTATCCATGGCCGCCTGCCGCGGTCCTATATCCGACCGCAAGCGGCGCGAGTCCCTCGAAGCCATAACGGCTCACAACAGACAGTTGCAATTGCGGGCGGAGACTTGCCCCGAAAACTTCGAGAACCGCGCGGTGTTGGTCAGTGCCGAGTTAGCCCGCCTGGAGGATCGCGACGTCGACGCGATGCGTTTCTATGAAGAGGCTATCCGGTCGTCACGCGCAAACGGTTTTGTGCACAACGAAGCGCTTGCAGGCGAACTCGCGTCCCGCTTCTACGCGGCGCGCGGGTTCGAGAAGATCGCGCGCATGTATCTGCAGGACGCCCGGCAAGCTTATCAACGCTGGGGCGCAGACGGCAAGGTACGGCAACTCGACGAGATGCACCGCTATCTCAGGGAGGCCGAGCCGGCACCGCGACCAACCAGCACAATCGGAACGCCGGTCGAACACCTCGACCTCGCGACCGTGATCAAGGTGTCGCAAGCGGTCTCAGGAGAGATTGTTCTCGACAAGCTGATCGACACGGTTATGCGCACCGCGATCGAACAGGCTGGCGCCGAGCGAGGCCTCCTGATTCTCCCCGAGGGCGATGAGCAACGGATCGCGGCGGAGGTCACGACCGACGGCGACACGCCGCGCGTACAACTACGCGATGTCCCGGTGAGCTCGGCGATGCTGCCCGAGTCCGTGCTCTACCATGTGCTGCGCACGCAGGAGAGCGTGATTCTCGACGATGCCGCGGGCGAGCCCACGTTCGCCACGGATCCGTACATCCGCCAGCACCAGACCCGTTCGATGCTCTGCCTGCCCCTGATGAATCGGGCCAAGCTCATCGGCGCGCTGTACCTCGAGAACAATCTGATCACCCGCGTGTTCGCGCCGGCACGGATTGCCGGACTTAGGCTTCTCGCCTCCCAGGCCGCGACATCGCTCGAAAATACCCGCCTTTACCGTGATCTTGCAGAGCGCGAATCCAGAATCCGGCGGCTGGTCGACGCCAACATCATCGGCATCATCGTATGGCGAGTGGATGGCGACATTCTCGAGGCCAATGACGCATTTTTGCGCATGGTGGGATATGAGCGCGAGGATCTCGTCTCGGGTCGCGTGCGCTGGACGGATCTGACGCCGCCGGAATGGCGGGAAAGCACCGAACATGCTTTGGTAGAGCTCAGCAGGGTTGGGCGCTTGCAGCCGGAGGAAAAGGAGTACCTCAGGAAAGACGGCAGCCGCGTGCCCGTCATGATCGGCCGGGTCGCTTTCGAGGCAGGCGGAAAGGAGGGCGTCGCCTTCGTGATCGATCTGACCGACCGCAAGGAGGCAGAACACCGCCTGAGGGAGTCATACGATATGTTGCGGGAACTCACATCGCGCCGCGAGACGGCACGCGAGGAGGAGCGCAAACATATCGCACGGGAAATGCACGACGAGCTAGGGCAGTATCTCACCGCGCTTCGCATGCGTGCGTCGGCATTGCGCATGCAATTCGGCAACGATCGCCCGGGGTTGTTCGACGGGACCCGGGCGCTGATTGCCCTGGTGGACGAGACCATGCAGGTTGTGCGCGGCGTCATCACGTCGCTGCGTCCGCCGGCACTGGACGCCGGCATCGTGGCAGCGCTCGAGTGGCTCGTTGCCGAGTTCGACCGCAATGGTCGTACGGTGTGCCGCCTCTGCGTGCAGGACGAGACCATCGTGATGAGCGAGGACCGCGCTATCGTGCTGTTTCGCCTCGTCCAGGAGGCATTGACGAACGTCGCTCGTCATGCGGCGGCCAACGAAGTGATCATCACGCTCGAACGAACATCCGACGCCTGTGTGCTCGAGATCCGTGACGACGGCCAGGGGTTCGACGCGCAGGCAATCAGAAAGACATCGTTCGGCCTTGCGGGAATGGAGGAGCGGGTCTTGATGCTGGGCGGCCGGATCGAGGTGGTCAGTGCGCCGGGAGCCGGCACCGCGATCAAGGTCAGTCTTCCGGATCATCCGGCGGAGCCGGCCTAGTTTGGGGCGAGTTTGGCGAATCGCCGGACGCTAGCTCAGGTTCCGCCGTGCCTATTCATGGTTAGGCGATCTGTCCGAGACCGAGACCTTCCATCAACTGGGCCTGGACCGACACAGCTTGAGCGTTGATGACGTCAGCGCCGAATGACTGCCCAACTACCAGACGCGCAGGACGCGTGCCGTTTGCCTGCTCAACGACCGTCGCAATTGCTTCGGCTACGTCGTGCGGGTTCGGCGCGTTCTCGCTCGCGAACAGGTCCATCAAGGTTCCAACCATCTTGTCCGGAATCGCGCTGATTTCACCGTAACCAGGGCCGCGTGAGGCGTCGGCAGGCCGCTGGGCGCTGGCGAAAATATTCGTCGGATAGTTGCTCGGTTGGACGAGCACCACGTCGATGCCCAACTTCGACAACTCATAGCGGTAGCTGTCACTCAATGCCTCGATCGCGAACTTCGACGCCCCATAGAGACCGAAAAAAGGAAAGGTCACCCGGCCGAGGATCGAGCCGATATTCACCACCAGGCCTTCACCCTGTTTCCTGAAGATCGGCAACACGGCTCTCAGCGTTCGTTGGACACCGAATACGTTCACGTCGAAGAGCGCGCGCATCTGTTCAGTCGTAAACGCTTCGGAAATGCCCGCTGAGCCGATACCCGCGTTGTTGATGAGGACGTCGAGGCGTCCGGACTGATCGAGCACGGAAGCCACGCCGCGCTCGACGGACGCATCGTCCGTCACGTCGAGCTCGATAACATGGATGCCCCGGGCTTGCAGGGCATTGGCATGCGGCCGGTTACGGTCGGCGGTGTTGCGCATGGACGCGAACACCTGGTGCCCGGCGCGTGCGAGCGTCTCGGCAGTGTCGCGGCCGAAGCCACTGCTGGCCCCGGTTATCAGGATATTTTTAGACATAGTGAGTTTGTTTTCGCCAGATGGGTTTAAAGAACCGCAGTCGAATCCGGATCAGCATGTCCGATGCGGTTGAGATGAAACGTGCGACGCAATTGGAAGCCCAGACGTTCATACAACTGAATCGCGGAAAGGTTGTCGCTGAACACGTGCAGAAACGGCGTCTCCCCCCGTTGTTCAATGTCTTTACGCAAGAGTTTCATGAGCCGCCCGGCAAGGCCCTTTCCGCGATGGTCTTCATCCACGCAAACGGCGCTAATCTCAACGTATCCGTCGAGGCGCATCCGTTCACCGGCCATCGCAATGAGACGCCCCCGGTCGCGAATCCCGATGTAATGGCCCATCTCGCCAGTCCGCTTGCCGAAAGGTCCGGGCTTGGTCTTCTGGACCAGATCGAGCATATCGCTCGCATCCGCGTGGCCCAGCCGCATTACGTCCTGGTCGTCCGTACTGCCTGTTTCGCGGTGCGGGGCGACCATTTGATGGATCACGCCCAGGTACGTCGCTTGTAGTCCGTCGACCGGACCAATCCGCTCCGCGGATAGCAAAGCGACCTGCTCGTGAGGCCGCAAAAGCTGATGGAGCGCCTGGTATGCAGCGGGCGTTTCGGAGGCTAGCGCGGCAAACGGCGCCACGTCGGGATGGTATCGACGGGCAAGGCCGTCGCCTTGCCCAAGGTGCGCCTGCTTCGTTGTGAGGGCCGTCCAGATCGGACGGTCGAGGTCAGCCTGGTTCGAACTGCTCATGCTCTCTCCTTTTTGCCAGACAGCGCATATCTTCGCCGCATTGCTACGCAGTCTAGGCCTTCGGGGGGAACTGGGCTATAGTCGCAAATGACATTAATCGAGGTATTTACGACATGAGATTGGTCATCTTCGCGCTTGACGGTCTGTTCGACACCGGGCTTACAGTGCTGCTGGATACCTTCGCGACGGCGAACGAACTGGCCATTGCTCAGGGGTTTGCCGCGCCGCCCTTCGACGTAAGGGTGGTTGGCGTGCGCAGACGCATTCGTACCGCGCATGGATTGTCGATGCTGGTAGAACCGGCAAGCACCGTTCGTCGCCCGGATTGGGTGGTGGTGCCGGCGCCGAATGTCAGACAGCCGGAGCGCCTTATCGAGGCGTTCGAGCGCCGGGACGTGCGCGACGCGATGGCGTACCTTCGTACCTGGCACGCTGACGGCGTCGGCGTCGCGGCCGCTTGTATCGGTACTTTTCTGCTGGCCGAAGCCGGCCTTCTGGATAATCGCGAGGCAACCACCACCTGGTCCCTGGCGCCGTTCTTTCGTCAACGGTATCCGGCTGTCGATCTGGACGATTCACGCATGGTCGTCGCCTCGGATCGCGTAGTCACAGCGGGTTCGGCAATGGGCCACCTCGACCTTGCGCTATGGTTGCTGCGTCAGGCAAGTCCCGAACTTGCGACGCTCGTTGCCCGCTTCATGCTCATTGACAAGCGTTCATCGCAGGCCGAGTACATCATCCCCGATCATCTCGCCCACGCCGATCCCCTGGTCGCGCGATTCGAGCGCTGGGCTCGCGAGAATCTTTCCTTGGGGTTTTCGCTTCAGGCGGCGGCAGGTGCGTTGTCCGTTGGACCACGCACCTTGCAGCGCCGTACCGAGGCAGTGCTTGGCAAGTCGCCTTTAGCGTTCTTCCAGGACTTGCGAATCGAACGCGCGCAGAACCTCGTCTCGATCGGCTACGACCTCGACACCATCGCAAGCGAGGTTGGCTACGCCGACACGGCGACATTGCGGACCTTACTGCGCCGGAGGCTCGGCCGTGGGGTGCGCGAACTTCGCGCCGAAATGCGGTAGCGTGCTGACGACGAATTTAAGTTTCTTCGCGGAATGCCTCTGAGCTTGCTGCGGTCAATCCGTCTGTACGTGGCCAGCAGGCGAGCGCCGCTGGTAGACCTGCGAGATCGCGAGCAACGCAATAATCAAGAAAATCGGCAAGCAGCTAAACAACACGATTCGCTGTGGCGAAAACCCCAGCGTGAGCAGAATGCCGCCGATTGCCGGCCCGACTACTGCGCCGACGCGGCCCGCTGCGGCAGCGCAACCAACCCCGGTGGGGCGTAGCGCCGGCGGATACGCCATGACAGCGAGTGTGGCTTGCCCGACGCAGGCACTGGTTGTGCCAGCACCCGCCCCGGCAATGAGCAACAGCACGGTACTTTGGTCCACGCTCAGGACTCCGAGGCACACAATGCATCCTATCGCGAGGCATGCAGTGAGGATAAGCGAGCGCTGCACACCGTATCGCCCAACAAATAGCAACAAGACCATATTCCCTGCAATACCGCCGATTGCGCCAGCCGTGGAGCCCAGCGCTGCGCTCGCTGGCGAAAATCCGTACGACACGAGCAAGGTCGGTATCCAGAACATGAATTGATAGGTCACCAGAAAGGCGAGGAACGCGATGGACCAGATGAGGACCGTTCCCAGCGCTAGCCGGTGCCGAAACAAAGCGGCGATGCCCGATGACTGCGGCGCATTGGGCGTGTCCTTGCATATTGCCGAGATGTCCGCCTTCTGATTGTCTGTCCCGCCGAGTGCGATCCAGACGAAGGGCAGCAACATAAGCGGCAGGGCGCCACCTGCAATGAAAACCGACTGCCAGCCATGATGCGCAATCAACAGCGATGCCAGCACGCCGCCCAACGCGGCACCGGCTGATAAGCCCGTTGTGGCCGCAATGGTTGCGGCGGCGCGGGATTGCTCGCCGGCATGGTCGGCGGTACAGGAGATCGCAGCGGGCACAACCCAGCCGAGGCACACCGCAGTGACCAATCGCATGACCGATATGCTGATGATGGAGCCGGCAAGCGCGGTGCCGAGCGACAGCAGCGCGAACGCCACCGTGGCGAGCACCATGAGACGGCGCCGCCCCATGCGCGCCACGAGCGCTCCACTCGATACATAGCCGATGACCGCACCGATACTGGTGGCGAGAAAGGCAGGCGTCAGCGCCGCGTGTGATATGTGCCATTCGCGAGCGAGTGTCGGCGCAACGTAGGCAATCGACGCGGTGTCGAAGCCATCCACCGCCATCACGCAGAAGCAGACAAGGCCGATGATCCACAACTTCGCGTCGACCGCCGATGGCGGCGAGGCGATTTGCGCAGGTGACGCAGGTTTCATGATGTCGCTCTTTTTGTATGGTGTGGAAGGTAATGCACGCTGCGGCTACGCGGCTTCTTAGTCGAACGACATCAGGAATGGCGCCGTGTCGGAAAACGCATGCCACTCGCCGAGACCCGGTTTGCCGGTGCGAACGAAATTCGTGACGCTGGCGCTAAAGCGTGACGCGAGCGGCTGCAACTCATCGCGGCTGAAACCTTCGAGCATCGGCGCATCGAACCAGTCGGCGAGATTACCGAAGAAGAACGGCAGTTCGAGACAGTGCGGCGCATACAGATTAGGCTGCCGGGTCTGCAAATCGAAGCGATAGGCGAATGCCTGCCCATGCCCCGCGTAGCTGCTCGCTATCTCCATCGCGGGCAACCCGAATATCTCTTCCGATAAAGCGTCGACCCACTGGGTATAAGGCGTCGCGCCCGTCCTGTGCAAAGCCGCTTGGCGGTATCGCAGCGTGGCGTCGGCGCCATGTGTATTCCGATACCAGGCGAGGACGGAGTCGGGTGCGTGATTGATTGACTCCGCCTGTTGCCAGAGGAACGAAGTGAATTCTTCGCGCGTGAAACCAACCATGATTTCATTGCAGTGCGCGTGCCCGGCAGCTGTATCCAGATCGTCCATCCAATCGTGCAGCAGCACACCGTCCGCGTAGGGGCGAAAGATCGGCGCCACTGAGCCCGGCACGGTGCGCTCACGGGTCGCCGTCGTGACGGCTTCGAGGATGCGGGCAGAGGGTTCCCGTGCCAGCGCGGCGACATCGGACACACCGAGAATCTGCATGACGTGGCGTGTTGCGTCGCCGATGTCGTCCGACGCCGCACCCAGACGCCCTGGGCAACTCAGCATGATCGCGCGCTTGAACAGGCCCTTCGCCTCGGTGCACAAGGTGAGCAAACGGGTCAGCAAGGCCCCGGCAGACTGGCCCGACAGCGTAACGTTGGCCGCGTCGCCGCCAAATGCACTGATGTTCGAGGCGACCCAGCGCAACGCGGCCAGCACGTCGCGCACAGTATTGTTCGAGGGCGCGTCTGGTGCGTACAGGTTGCCCCAGATGCCGAGCCGGTAGTTGACGGTCACGACGACGATGTTGCCGTCGCGCGCCAACGTACTACCGTCGTACCAGCGCGTGCCGCCGCCTGAACTGAAGCCGCCGCCGTGCACGAACACCAGCACCGGGAGTCCTTGCGCATTGGGCGGAACGAAAACGTTGACGGTGAAGGCCTGATCGGATTGCGGATATGCATCGATGGCCGGGCCCATGACGGCCGCGAGTCGGCTTTGCGGTTGCGTGAACACGGCCGGCAAGCTGCCGCAGTCGAGCGTGCCGTCCCACGCGGGCGCCGTGCCGACCTCGGCGAACGGACCGAGTTCACCGGTGGCCGCGCCGTAAGGCACGCCAAGCCAGATTTCGACGCCGTCGCTTACCTGGCCGCGGACCTTGCCCGAGCGGGTTTCAACAACGGGTGCGGCCTGACTGGAGAGATGTTCCATGGTTATTGATCTGTTTGATTGTCAGAGAAAGTGGGAAAGAAGCAGAAGCGATCGGTCGCCTAAAATACTGTCTGGATACCTAATGAGGTAATGACCTGGTTACCGGAGCTCGATGCACCCGGTGTGCCGTTGATCTGTGCTCTGGCACCGGGACCCGTAGCGCGTTGCGCGATGACTTCCACATAAACCGTGGTGCGCCGGGAGAAGTTGTAATTGAGAGTGCCCGCGAGGCTCTGCGCATGTTTGTTCTGCAGTACCTCGTTGCCGTCCATGTAGGTGTAAGTCAGGCTCGCGCCGACCGCGGGGGTGAAGTCGAAGCCGACCGTTGCGTCGTAGGCGGCGATCTGCCCACCTGTTGCCGTATTTTTGGTCCAGGTTGCGAGCGCTGCCAGCTTCCACGGCGCGGGGCGGATATTGGCGCCGATGCCGATATTGCGGATACCGTCGTTGCCATTGTTCAGTTGCGTGTATTTGGCCATCGTGTAGGCGGCGCCCACCCCGAATAACGCATTGGAGTAATTCGCGCCAAAACTGCTCGACGAGTCCGCACCGAACCGGCCTGCCAGACCGCCGAAACCGTACATCGCGCCAAACGTCAGGCCGTTGAAGTTGGCCGAGGTGAACTTCACGCTGTTATTGAGCGCTTCACCATTGATGCGGTCGAAGTCCATGTCGCCACCGCCGCCGTACGGCACGCCGAAGCCGGCAAACGGTCCCTGATGGGCGCCGACGATACCCGCGTAATAAGCGCCGCTGTAGCCGTCAACGGACAGGTCGAACATGAAGTCGCGGTGTGAACCCGCCGTGAGCGTGCCCCACTGGTCCGACAAACCGACGTAGGACTCGCGAGAAAACAGCGAACCGCTACCGCCGACGTTGGTGCCGTTCGCAATGTTGAACA
The DNA here is from genome assembly GCF_902859805.1 of Paraburkholderia sediminicola. GTDB lineage: Bacteria > Pseudomonadota > Gammaproteobacteria > Burkholderiales > Burkholderiaceae > Paraburkholderia > Paraburkholderia sediminicola. The sequence goes on from NZ_CADIKC010000001.1 coordinate 1,878,627, forward strand.
TTGTCGAGAGCAAAAAAACCGACTTCAGGTCGCCGCCGAGGTCCTCGGTGCCGCGCAGAAAGAACACGTTCGGCCGCAACACGCCGGCGGGGCTCATATAGGTCGATGCACTGCCTCCGACATTGGTCGCGTAGTTCAGACCGGCGCCAACCAGACCGCCAAGTTGCACGCTGCTTTGCGCGCCGGCGTGGGTTGCGCCCAAGGCGAATGCGACGGCCATTGCCGTGGAGCATTTGCCGAATGTCCGTTGTTTTTCCACTGATTCCCCGCTCGAAAAAGGTTGATTCGGCCACCGCACGCTTGCCGATATAATCGGTTCGATGTTCTGCTCCCGGCGGAACTGGGCGCGGCTTGAACTCAAGTCTGCTGGCACTTGGCACGCCAAAAAAACGAATTAACCGGCAAGGGACATGAAGAAACGTCATGCCCGGGAAAACACCGAATGGAAGACACCAGAAAACGTGTGGGGCGTCTGAAAATGCGGCACCTTTCGGTGATCTACGAGATCGGGCGCACCGGGAGTCTGCAAAAAGCGAGTGAGCAACTGGCGCTTAGCCAGTCCGCGATTTCAAAGGCGCTGACCGAGGCGGAAACGCTGATGGGCACGCAATTGTTCGAACGCACACCGTTTGGCTCGCGCGCCACTTTGCAGGGTGAAGTGTTGATGCGCTACAGCGCCAAGGTGATGGCCGACCTGGATCGTGCGGAAGACGAGTGCGACGCCTTGGCCAGAGGCGAGTCGGGCAAGCTGACGATCGGCGTGTTTACGCCGGTGGGCTGGTGGGAAGCGCTGTCCCGCTGTGTCGACGTGTTCGGGAAAGTGGCGCCGCGCGTGGGGCTGACGCTGCGGCAGGCGTCGATGGAGCAATTGCTGTCTGAACTCGACGCGGGTGACGTGGACCTGGTGATCGGTCGATGGAACGACCTCAACCGCCCCGGTCTCCGAACCGAACCGTTGGTCCACGATGGCGGTCCCGCATTCGTTGGACGTGTGCATCATCCGCTCGCCGGCAAGACCGTCACGCTCGAGGAAATGGCTGCATTCCCGTGGTTTCTGCCGGAAGGACCGAGCGTGCTACTGAACAATTTGCGTGGCGCGCTGGACGCCGCACGAGTACCGTTGCCGCATCGCGTGATTTACTCGCATGTCTACACGATCAATCTCGCGATCTGCGCGCAAACGGATGCGATTGCGGTATTACCGGGATTTGCGGTCGACGAAGTCGGCGCCATGTATGGATTGCGTAAGATCGGTTACGCCCCCCCGTTTGGAACGCTCCCGCTCTCAGCCATCTGGCGGGAGGATCGCCCGGGGCGGGAGGTAGCCGAAAAGTTCGTCACCCAGCTCAAGGTGATTTGCGAGGAAGGCGCAAGCTAGGTGCTGACGGCAGCGAAACCTGAAAGCAGCACCAGCGCGACCTACGCTTTAAACTCCACCGAAACAAAAATCTTCTTACACGGCTCAACCACTTCCCACGTCCCCTTAAACCCCGCCGGAATCAAAAACCGGTCCCCGGCCCGCACAGTCTTGCTGGTCCCATCCGCATCCCGAATCACGGACACGCCCTCGAGAATCTCGCAATACTCACTCTCGGTGAAATTCACCGTCCATTGTCCGCAAGCTCCTTCCCAAACGCCCGCCGCGAGCTGCCCGCATGGGCTGGCAAAATGTGTGTGAACAAGCTGCGAAGGATTGCCGGCAAGCACCGCTTCCGCCTTCGGCATGTACTCAACGCTTTCTTTGGCAGGCTGCGCAAAATCTACAATATTCAGAATGCTCATAGTGGCTCGATGCAAACAGAGTTAAAAATCAAAGCTTCAAAAAGGGCGTAGCGCACACACCCACTGCATGCGCCACGCTCAAAAGGTGACACCTACCGTCAGCAGACTACACGAGCTAAACCGAACTCAACTCCCCGACTTCAACTGCGCCCACAGACGGTTTTCAAGCCGCATGATCGGCGCAGGCTGCGGCCGCATCAACGTCATCTTGTTCAGCACAGCTTCAGGCGGATACACATTCGCATCCTGCTCGATCGCCGGCGTCACGAACTGTCTCGCAGCGCGATTCGCAGTCGGGTAGAACACTTCGTTCGTAATTGCCGCGCTCACCTTTGGATCTTCGATGTAGTTCATCCACTTCATCGCCGCTTCCGGATGCGGGGCGTCTTTCGGAATCACCATCACGTCCATCCAGAGCAGGCCGGCATCCTTGATGTTCGAGAAGCGCACGTCATACGAACGCTTCGCTTCCGACGCACGTCGCCGCGCAATTCCCACATCGCCCGAATAGCCCAACGCCACGCAGATATCGTTGTTCGCCAGATCGTTGATGTAGCCGGACGAATTGAACTGCGTGATATACGGCCGCACTTTCTTCAGCACTTCGTATGCGGCTTGGTAGTCACCGGGATTCGTGCTGTTCGGGTCCTTATGCATGTACTGCAGCACGGCCGGGAACACATCCGCCGCCGCGTCGAGGAAAGACACACCACAGCTCTTCAGCTTCGAAAGATTCTGCGGGTCGAACAACAGCGACCAGCTATCAACCGGCGCATCGGCGCCGAGCGCCTTTTTCACGGCCTGAACGTTATAGCCGACGCCGTCCGTGCCCCACGCCCAGGGCACGCCGTACTGATTGCCAGGGTCCGCATCGGCAATCAGTTTCATCAAACCCGGATCGAGATTCGCGAGGTTCGGCATCTTCGATTTGTCGATCTTCTGATACACGCCGGCTTCGATCTGGCGCGCCATATAACTCGATGTGGGCACAACGATGTCATACCCGGAGCTGCCTGCCAGCAGTTTCGCCTGTAGCGTGTCGTCGCTATCGTAGCTGTCGTATTTCACCGTGATGCCGGATTGCTTTTCGAAGCCGGCAATCGTGTCTTTGGCGATGTAGTCCGACCAGTTGTAGACGTTGATCGTTGTATCCGCTGCGTGCGCAGCGTTCATCGGAGTTAAAGCGGTCAACGAGCACAGCATCGTGCCGGTGAGCGAGAGAAGCTTGGCATGACGGATCTTCATTCGACTATCTCCTTGGTTTCGATCTTCAGTTTTCGCCGTAGCGCAGGCGCCGATGCACGAGCGTGACGACCCACACGTCCCTGCGTTCTGCACGAATGCGGACGCATAAAGGACGCATAAAGGACGCGACGCCGCCTGCCGCAGCGCAAGCGCACAGCAGAGCTAAATGGGACGCAGAGAGGCGAGCGATATAAGCCGGCCAACGCCAGCAAGACAGCTTGCAAAGCGCGGACAGCCAAACGCATTGCTCACGTTCAGCCGCTAGTTAAAGCGGCGTGATCGCATGCAACACTTGCTCGCGAAAAGAGAAGGGGGACTAAGGCAGAAGCGACGCGATTTCGTCGGTACGCACCCCGATAGCGGCGGGTGCTGCAATGACGTTGTGTCGACGGACGGAGCGACGCGACAACACGGTATCGATGGACAGGGGGCGGGATGGCGAAGCGCAGTTGCTCCCCTGATGAGCGATCGAACAGCCGGACAGGAAAGTTCTTTCCCGACCAGGCTGATATCTCACCAATGGACCACGGACTTTCACGATGGAACCCGAAGCGATGTTGAGTAGAAGTCCTCGCTGATGCGGATCGACCGCGCGGCGAGAACCACCAAACTGCCGCCCTAGGATATATGAGCCATTATTTTCGTCAAAGGATTTTCTGACACTGCGCTGTCATGGTCATGCGCAATGGAACGCGTTCATGCGAGCGCATGCTTCAACAAGCATGCGCTCGCATCGAACTATGCAGCGATAGACAGCATTGGCGTTTTATTGACCTGCGGGCGCAGCGGGCATCGGTGTGCCGGTTTGCGATGAGCCGTTTGCCGAAGAGCCATAACCCGTGGCGTCATGCTGTGCGGCTACGCGTGCTTCGGCTGCCTGAATGTCAGCGGGGTAGGTTGAGTCGGTCGCAGTGGCGGGGTTGTACCCAGCCTGTTCAATCTGGATCAGTTGCGCCTTGACCTCCGCGCGGGTCAGCGGCTGCTCGGACTGTGCGAACGAAGCGACCGGGGCTGCGAGAACAACGACCACTGCGACTGCTTTGATCAGCGATTTCATGATGCGTCCCTCCGAGGATGTTTTATTCGGCGCCGCAACATGTGTTCGGCAGCCTATGGAGGGATTCTAGGAAGTGGGTGATCTAGGGCAAACCCCTAAACCCGTAATTCAGTCTTGCAGCAAATGATAAGTCGGCGTTATGTAATGCTCTTCCTAACATATGAGGAATTGTTTCAGACTCCAGAACGTACACCTACGCGGTACGCCGTCACCTGCCGATAGGTGCTGCCGGGCCGCACAATGACCTGCTCCTGCTCAGCCATATTGACTTCGTTCGGAAAGCCGCCCGCTTCGAGGCACAGTCCCGAGTATGCCTGGTAGGCGATGCCGCCGCGTCCCGTGGCGCCCTTCAGGAAATTGCCGGTGTAGAACTGTAAGCCGCGCTGGTCGGTCGAGACGGTGAGTTCGCGTCCGCTGGCGGGGTCATAGGCGCATGCAACCGGGCGTACTTGCGATTCGCGTCCGGCAACCGTGGCATCCGCCGCGTCATGCAGCACATAGCAGTGATCGAAGCCACCGGCCCTCGCAAGCTGAGCATGCGGCCAATCGAGCCGGGCGCCGATCGGGGCGCTCTGCCTGAAGTCGAACGCATTGCCTGCCACTTCGGCAAGCTCGCAAGGAATCATCGACGCATTGACTTCGAAGAACCGGTCGGCATCGATCGACAACACATGTCCACGAATGTCAGCTTCCCGCCGGCCCGTCAGGTTGAAGTAGGGATGGCTCGTCAGGTTGAGCGGCGTTGGGGCGTCTGTGATCGCTTCGTATGCGATCGTCAACGTGCCGTCGTCGTCGAGCGTATAACGCACTTGCACCGTGACGTTGCCCGGAAAGCCGGCGTCGCCCTCGGGCGATTCCAGACGCATAACCAGCGCACCGTTGTCTTCGCTTACGTCCCACAGCGCGCGATGAAAACCCTGCGTGCCGCCATGCAGCAGATTCGCGCCTTCGTTGCGGTCGAGCGTGTACTCGATGCCGTCGAGTGTGAAACGCGCATCGGCAATACGGTTCGCCCAACGGCCGATCAATCCGCCCATGTAGGTTGTGGCCGCAACGTATTCGGCGGGCGTGTCGTGTCCGAGCAGAATGTCGCCGAGACGACCCGCGCGGTCCGGCGCATGCCACGAGACCAGCGTCGCGCCCAGGTCGCTGATGGCGACTTTCATGCCGTGCGCATTGCGCAGCGTGAAGAGCCGTACAGGATCGCCGCCGGGCAGCGTGCCCCACGGCTCAGAAGAAAGTGGCGCGATGCTGATCATGTCGTCGGTGGAAAGAGAAGGTGAAGGGCATGCTCAGCCTGGCGTCGCGGTCGAATTCACGCGGTCCTGGTATTCGCGCGGCGTACAGCCGAGTTCGCGGCGAAACACCGCGTACATGTATTGCAGCGACGTGAAGCCGCAACGGATCGCCACCTCGGCACTCGACGCATCGCGCTTTGCCAGCAGGGCTTTCGCGACATCGAGTTTATGACGCAGGATTTCCTGATGCACGGTGCACTGCCGTTCGCGCCGGAAGTACTCTTCGAGCGACGATCTCGACACGCCCACGTAATCGGCAACCTGTTCCGTGCGAATGCCCTGGCACGCGTACTGGCGGATGAAGTGCCGTGCGCGCATCACATACGGACTTGCGAGCGGCTGGTGCTTCGTCGATTCGAGCACATTGATGCCGACCGGTGGCACGAGAATGCGCCGCCCCGGAAAACGCGCTCCGTGCAGCATTTGATGCAACAGGTGAGCGGCGGTGCGGCCCATTTCCTCGGTGCCTTGAATCACGGAGGAAAGCGGAATGCGGGTCAGCGTACGCGTAAGCGGATCGTTGTCGATGCCAATGATCGCCACCTCTTCGGGCACAGGAATACCCGCGATCAAACAGGCCTGTAGCAGATGCCGCGCGCGGGCGTCGGTGACGGCGATGATGCCGACCGGCTTCGGCAACTGGGCGAGCCAGGCGGTGAGCTGCTCGGTTGCCTGATTCCACGACGGCGCGCTGGTCGACAGGCCACGATAGATCTCGGTGCCGATCTGCTCGGCGCTATGGCCGTCGGTGCTGCGCAGGTGAGCGAATGCCAACTCACGTTGCTGCGCCCAGCGATTCTCCTGCGCTTGCGGCAGGCTATACAAAGCGAAGTGTTCGAGTCCCGCGCCGATCAGATGCGTATAGGCAAGCGAAACGAGCTTGGCGTTATCCGTTGCGATATAGGGTAAATCCGGGGGGTAGTGCGCCGGATCTTCGAACGATGAACCGACCGCCACCACCGGCAACGGACAATCTCGCAGCGCCTCACCCACAGCGGGATCGTCGAAATCCGCGATGATGCCGTCGCCGTCGAAACGCTCGATACCCGTCAACCGGCAGCGGAAATCTTCTTCAAGGAAGAGATCCCACGCTACACGCGTCGACAGCAGGTAATTGCCGATGCCGGTGATGATCTCGCGGTCATACACCTTGTTCGCGTTGAACAGCAGCGCGATCCGATGGGTCGTCTGTGGCGTTTGCGGACGGGTCATAGCAGTCGGCGGCGTGCGGATCGTCAAGATTCGCAGCGCCATTCGTCTCCTGTCGGTTGGGTGTGCTCTGAAGGCCGCACCGTTTTTAAGCGTCTGGTTATTCTAGGCCGCGAACATCGCGCCGGTGTGAAACAAACGCATGGGCGGTAAGAAACATCAAGCACGCTGCGCAATTTCGCAATTGCCGATGCAACTTGCAAGCGGCAGCATGGCGTCACCTTGTCGACCGGCGCGGCGATGCCGCACGGGTTGCAGTGCAGCATAAAACAGGAGACGCTGATGTCCTACTTCGAACACATTCCCGAGATCCGCTACGAGGGCCCGCAATCGGATAACCCGCTTGCGTATCGCCATTACGACAAGAGTAAGCGGGTGCTCGGCAAGACACTCGAAGAACATCTCCGCATCGCTGTGTGCTACTGGCATACGTTTGTCTGGCCGGGCGTCGATATCTTCGGGCAAGGGACGTTTCGGCGTCCATGGCAGCAAGCCGGCGACGCAATGGAGCGGGCGCAGCAAAAGGCGGATTCCGCGTTTGAATTCTTCTCGAAGCTCGGCACGCCGTATTACACCTTTCACGATACCGACGTTGCACCGGAAGGCGACAGCCTGAAGACCTATAGCGAGAACTTCACTCGCATCGCCGACTATCTGGCGCGCAAGCAGCAGGATACCGGCGTCAAACTGCTGTGGGGCACGGCCAATCTGTTCTCGCATCCGCGTTACGCAGCAGGTGCGGCGACCAGTCCTGATCCCGAGATTTTCGCGTTTGCTGCGACGCAGGTTCGCCACGCGCTCGACGCGACCCAAATGCTGGGTGGCGAAAATTATGTGCTGTGGGGCGGCCGCGAAGGCTACGACACATTGCTCAACACCGATCTCGTACGCGAACGTGATCAGCTTGCCCGTTTCCTGCATATGGTGGTCGAGCACAAGCACAAGATCGGCTTCAAAGGCGCATTGCTGATCGAGCCGAAACCGCAGGAGCCGACCAAGCATCAATTCGACTATGACGTGGCGACCGTACACGGTTTCCTGCTGCAATACGGGTTGGAGAAAGAGATTCGCGTGAACATCGAAGCCAATCACGCGACGCTTGCCGGTCACTCGTTCCATCACGAGATCGCCACCGCCTACGCGCTAGGTATTTTCGGCAGCGTCGATGCGAATCGCGGCGATCAACAGAACGGCTGGGACACGGACCAGTTTCCGAACAGCGTCGAAGAACTGACGCTGGCTTTCTACGAAATCCTCAAGCACGGCGGCTTCACCACCGGCGGCATGAACTTCGACGCAAAGGTGCGGCGGCAGAGCGTCGATGCGGAAGATCTGTTCTTTGGCCACATCGGTGCAATCGATAACCTGGCGCTCGCCGTTGAACGTGCAGCGACACTGATCGAAAACGACCGGCTCGAAGCGTTCAGGCGTCAGCGTTACGCGGGCTGGGAATCAGAGTTCGGCCGCAAGATTCTGAAAGGCGACTATTCGCTTTCGACACTGGCAACGGATGCATTGACGCGCGGCCTGAATCCGCAGCACGCGAGCGGCAGACAGGAGCAACTGGAAAACGTTGTGAATCAGGCGATTTACAGCCGGCGCTAAAAAGGCAGTCATGAAGTAACCGCTCGAAAAAGGGCATGCAGTAAGACATAAAAACCGCGCGGCCACGTTGACCGCGCGAATAAAAGAAGCTTTGGGTTGTCGCTTGTCCGGTTCTGCGGCTCGCAGCGCAGACCGTCCAATCCGGTATTCCGGCTATCAGAACAAGGAGTGAGACATGAAATTCGCAACGCGTCGTACCGTACTGAGTTCGCTCGTGTGTGGAGCGATGCTCGCCAGCCTGTCGCTTGTCGCGCCGCTCGCGCACGCAAGCAAGGACCACCCGGAAATTGGCTTCTGTATCGACGATCTGCGTGTCGAACGCTGGTCGCGCGATCGTGACTATTTCGTTGCAGCGGCAGAAAAACTCGGCGCCAAAGTATCGGTGCAATCCGCCGATGCAAGCGAAGAGCGACAGATCTCGCAGATTGAAAACCTGATCTCGCGTGGCGTCGACGTGATCGTGATCGTGCCGTTCAATTCGAAGACACTCGGCAATGTGGTCGCCGAAGCCAAGAAGGCAGGCATCAAGGTCGTCTCGTATGACCGCCTGATTCTCGACGCCGATGTGGATGCCTATATCTCGTTCGACAACGAGAAGGTTGGCGAGCTGCAAGCGCAAGGTGTCTTCAACGCGCAGCCGAAGGGCAACTACTTCATGCTCGGCGGCGCGCCGACCGACAACAATGCCAAGATGCTGCGTGAAGGCCAGCTCAAAGTGTTGAAACCCGCAATCGACAAGGGCGACATCAAGATCGTCGGTCAGCAATGGGTGCCGGAATGGAGCGCGTCGACGGCGCTGCGTATCGTTGAAGATGCGCTTACGGCGAACAACAATAAGATCGACGCAATCGTCGCTTCGAACGACGGCACGGCAGGCGGTGCGATCCAGGCGCTCGCCGCACAGCACATGGCGGGCAAGGTGCCGGTGTCGGGACAGGACGCTGATCTGGCTGCTGTGAAGCGCGTGATCGCCGGCACGCAGACCATGACCGTGTACAAACCGCTGAAACTGATCGCAGGCGAAGCGGCGAAACTCTCCGTCGCGCTTGCGAAGGGTGAGAAGCCGGCCTTTAATGCACAGTACGACAACGGCAAGAAAAAGGTCGACACGGTGCTTCTGCAACCTACGTTGCTCACCAAGAGCAATGTTGACGTGGTCGTCAAGGACGGCTTCTACACCCAGGCCCAGCTCGCGAGCCAATGAGCGTAACGTGTGCGTAGTTCAAGCCGATGTGCCTGACATGCGTCAGGCACATCGGCGCGAGCGCGCGCCCTGTAGCGAGGCATAGCGAATGAGTGAACCATTATTGACGATGCGTGGCATCGTCAAAGCGTTTTCCGGCGTGAAGGCGCTCGACGGCATCGACCTGACGGTGGCGCCCGGCGAGTGCGTGGGCTTGTGCGGCGAGAACGGCGCGGGCAAATCGACGCTGATGAAAGTGCTGTCCGGCGTCTATCCCCACGGTACGTGGGACGGTGAAATCATCTGGGAAGGCGAGCCGCTGAAGGCCGCGAGCATAAGGGACACGGAACGCGCGGGCATCATCATCATCCACCAGGAGTTGATGCTGGTGCCGGAGCTCTCGGTCGCGGAGAACATCTTTCTCGGCAATGAAATCACGCTGCCCGGCGGCAGAATGAATTACGCCGCGATGTATCAGCGTGCCGATGAATTGCTACGCGAACTCGGCATAAGCGGAATCAACTCGGCGCAACCGGTGATGAATTACGGTGGCGGCCACCAGCAGTTGATCGAAATCGCGAAGGCGCTGAACAAGCGCGCGAAACTGTTGATTCTCGATGAACCGTCGTCGTCGCTGACCGCTACGGAGATACACATCCTGCTGGATATCGTGCGCGATCTGAAGCGGCGCGGGGTTGCCTGCGTCTACATCTCGCACAAGCTCGACGAAGTAGCGGCCGTGTGCGACACGATCAGCGTGATTCGCGATGGCCGTCATGTCGCAACCGAGCCCATGCGCGCGTTGACCACCGACCGCATCATCTCCCTGATGGTGGGCCGCGAAATCAAGAACCTGTTTCCGCGTGAACCGCATCCTATCGGCGACGTAATCTTCGAGGCGCGTCACGTGAGCTGTTTCGATGTCAACAATCCGCGCCGAAAGCGCGTGAACGATGTGTCGTTTACGCTGCGGCGCGGCGAGATTCTCGGCGTTGCCGGTTTGGTCGGCGCGGGACGTACGGAACTGATGCAGGCGATCTTCGGCGCGTATCCCGGTGTGAGCGAGGCGACGGTGGTGATGGACGGCAAGCCGTTAAAAATTCGCGCCCCTGTCGATGCGATTCGCGCCGGTATCGGTATGGTGCCGGAAGACCGAAAGCGCCACGGCATCGTGCCGGGTCTGAGTGTCGGCCACAACATTACGCTCGCGGTGTTGCAACGTTTCGCGAAAGGCGGCCGCATTGATTCCGCCGCCGAACTCGACACGATTCACACGGAGATGAAGCGGCTTTCGGTGCGCGCGGCGCATCCAATGCTCTCGATTGCGAGTCTGTCGGGCGGCAATCAGCAAAAGGCCGTGCTGACGCGCATGCTGCTGACCGACCCGAAAGTGCTGATCCTCGACGAACCGACGCGAGGTGTCGACGTCGGTGCGAAGTTCGAAATCTACAAACTGATTTTTCAACTGGCACAGCGCGGTATGTCGATCGTGATGGTGTCGTCCGAATTGCCTGAAGTGCTCGGTATCAGCGATCGCGTGCTGGTTATCGGCGAAGGCGAATTGCGCGGCGATTTCGTCAACGACGGCCTCACGCAAGAGGACATTCTCAGCGCCGCAATCCGTCCTGTGCAGCGATCCCTCAACCCGACCGCATCAACCGAAGCGAGTGCCGCATGACTCCCGACGTCACTTCCCAACCCGCCGACGGTGCTGCGTCGCGAGGCACATTCGGTGGCTCGCAGCGCATTCAGCAACTGTTCGCGCGTTACAAGATTCTCGCGTTGCTGATCGCCGTGGCCGTGATCTGGCTTTTCTTCTCCTTCCTGACGCATGGCGCGTTCGTGACGCCGCGCAATCTGTCGAATCTGCTGCGGCAGATGTCGATTACCGGCATGCTTGCGTGCGGCATGGTGTTCGTGATCATCGCGGGCGAGATTGATCTGTCGGTCGGGTCGTTGCTGGGTTTGCTCGGCGGTGTCGCGGCGATTCTCGACGTGAACCGGCACTGGCCGATCGGCGTCACGGTGCCTGTGGTGATGCTGCTTGGCGTGCTCGTCGGCATGTTCAACGGATGGTGGTCGACCTACCGGCGTGTGCCTTCGTTTATTGTCGGCCTGGGTGGCATGCTGGCGTATCGCGGCATTCTGCTCGGCGTCACCGGCGGTTCGACGATTGCGCCGGTATCGGACAGTTTCGTGTTCGTTGGCCAAGGTTATCTGCCGCGCCTCGTGGGCGATACGCTGGCGGTCGTGCTGTTCGTGGTGCTGGCGTTTCTGACGATAAGGCAGCGAAGCAACCGTGAGCGTTATAAGTTGCGCGTGGTGCCGATCTGGCAGGACGTGATGAAGGTGGTCGGCGCGGGTGCGATTCTGGCCGCGTTTGTCGCGACGCTCGATCGTTACGGCGGGATTCCGGTGCCGGTTCTGCTGCTGCTCGCGCTGCTGGGGATTTTCACGTGGATAGCGACACAAACCGTTTTCGGTCGGCGCATCTATGCAGTGGGCTCCAACCTGGAAGCGACGCGGCTTTCCGGTGTGAATACCAACCGTGTGAAGCTGGCCATCTTCGCGCTGATGGGGCTGATGTGCGCGTTCGCGGGGATCGTCAATACGGCGCGGCTCGCGGCAGGCTCACCGTCGGCGGGATCGATGGGCGAACTCGATGCGATTGCCGCGTGCTTTATCGGCGGGACGTCGATGCGAGGCGGCTCCGGAACGGTCTACGGTGCGTTGATCGGCGCACTGGTGATGGCGAGTCTGGACAACGGCATGTCGATGCTCGACGTCGACGCGTACTGGCAGATGATCGTGAAGGGCAGCATTCTTGTGCTGGCTGTGTGGATCGATGTCGTGTCGGGATCGAACCGGCGGTGAAACAGCGGGCGGTGCGTCATGTAAATGCTGACGCACCGCCTTGCTGAGCGATCAGACGCTTTAGTTCACGCCGAGCAACGATTTCGGCTCCATAAACGCTTCCAGGCCGAACGTGCCATATTCCCGCCCGATGCCCGATTGCTTGAAGCCGCCGAACGGTGCGGCCGGTTCATGTGCCAACGTGTTGATCATGACGCGTCCGGCGTCGATGCGATTGGCGACTGCGCGAGCTCGCGCCGCATCGGCTGAGACTACGTAGGCTTGCAGCCCGTAGCTCGTGTCGTTGGCGATCGCGATCGCTTCCTCGGTATCGCGATATGCAATGATCGACAGCACCGGCCCAAAGATCTCCTCGCGGGCAATCGTCATGTCGTTGCTGACGCCGCTAAATACGGTCGGACGCACGAACCAGCCGCGCTCCACGCCTTCCGGCCGGCCCTCGCCACCGGCAATCAATCGCGCGCCTTCGCCGATGCCGATACCGATGTAGCGCTGCACGCGCTCCCACTGCTTGCGGCTGACCATCGGACCGATCTGCGTAGCCGGATCGCGCGGATCACCGGCTTGCGTGCCGGCGACTGCAACGCGCATCTTCTCTTCGAATTCCGCAAGGCGACTCTGCGGCACGAGAATCCGCGTGCCGGCGATACACGCCTGACCGCTGTTCATGAACCCTGCCTGGAGCGCCAAGGGCACCGCTTCCGCGAAATCGGCGTCGTCGAGTATGACCATCGGCGATTTGCCGCCCAACTCCAACGTGACGCGTTTCAATGTCTCCGCGCCGGTGCGCAGGATCGTCTTGCCGACAGCCGTCGATCCGGTGAAGGAAATCTTCGCCACGTCCGGATGCGCGCTGATTTCCGCCCCCACGGTGTCGCCCCGTCCCGTGACGATATTGAACACGCCCGCGGGCAAGCCGGCTTCGTGCAGCGCCTCGGTAATGATGCGTGTCTGGATCGCGCTCATTTCACTCGGCTTGATGACGGCCGTGCAACCCGCTGCAATCGCCGCAGCCAGTTTCCCGCAGATAAAGCCGCCGTTGCTATTCCACGGCGTAATCAGACCGGCGACGCCGAGCGGTTGCATGACGACGTCGGCCGTGCCGGCGCGGCGCGTGAATTCATAGGTCCGCAAGACCTTGACGACTTCCGCCAGCACGTCCGCCGGGTATTTCGCCATCCAGCGCGCGCGTGATATTGGCGCACCATATTCCTCGACGATTGCGTCGAACAGCTCGTCTTCTCTCGCCTGAACCGCGGCGTGCATGCGCTCGAGCAGCACGATCCGCTCTTCCTTGCTGGTGCGGGAGAACGCCGGGAAGGCGCGTTTCGCGGCTGCGATCGCGCGGCGGGCGTCTTCTGCGTCGGCCAGACGCACCTTGCCGATCACCGTTTCCTTAGCCGGGTCGTGGAGATCGAACCACTCTTCGCCGTGCGGCGTGACGAACGCGCCGTCGATATAAACCTTGTCGATTTGCTGCATGGAAGCTCCCACTCAGAAAGTTGTTGCCTCAAAGATAGGCTCAATGGATTAAGCCGACTAGCCATATAATCAAGGATGATTCGTTGAGCAGGATGGGATAATGAAGACGCCCGGTTTGAGCGAACTGGAAGGCGTGCTTGCGGTGGCGCGCCATCGCAGCTTCCGCGCGGCGGCCACGGAGCTTGGCGTGTCGACATCGGCGCTGAGTCATGCGATTGCGGCGTTGGAGGCGCGCATCGGTGTGCGGCTCTTTAATCGGACCACGCGCAGCGTTTCGTTATCTGAAGCGGGTGCGCAATTCGTCGACAGTGTGGCGCCGGCCTTGTCGACCATCCGCGTGGCTATCGAGCAGGCCGGCAGTTTTCGCGACACGCCCGCTGGCACACTGCGCATCAACACATCGACGGGCGCCGCGCGCCAGGTGATGCCCTTGCTGCTGGAATACCTGCGGCGTTATCCGGAGATGAAGCTGGATCTCGTCACCGAGGGGCGCATGATCGACATCGTGGTGGAGGGTTTTGATGCCGGCATTCGCCTGGCTGAGATTGTGCCGCAGGAGATGATCGCCGTGCCGTTCAACCGGCCGCAGCGTTTTGCGGTCGTTGGGAGTCCAGCCTATTTCGCCGAAAATCCGAAGCCGCGCAAGCCGGACGATCTGCGTGCACACCACTGTATTCGCATGCGTATGCCGAGCGGGCGTATTTATCACTGGGAGTTCGAGCGACGCGGTGAGGCAATCAGCGTGGATGTGCAGGGCATGCTGACGCTCGATGAGCCGTTGCTCATCATGGAGGCGGCCCGCGAGGGCTTCGGGCTGGCGTATATGACCGAATGGAATGTGGCGGCGGATCTGGAAGCGGGCGCGCTGCAGCGTGTGCTGGAAGATTGGACGCCGGCGTTTGACGGGCTATGTCTTTATTATCCTGGGCGACGTCATGTGCCGGCGGGGTTGCGGGCGCTGATTGAGATGATTCGGGAGGGCGGGTGAAAGTAGAAATCCGCCACTTCTCGCATTTTTCCGCCGTTCAAGCCAGTTGCGCTGCAGCGTGTTACCACGCGATGAATAACATTTAATAAACTGACACACGGCTTGCATGCGCCCGTTCCTCGAGGGGCATCCGCCAGCACTGTACAGCTCGGCTGAAACGCTTTGGCTTTCAGTCCCCCATCCACTCTTCCGTCTTACTACTGTTCCGACGAAACAAATTCCCGCGCCAGCCCGCGCTTTCACAGCGTCCCCGCCACCGTGCAAGCTGATCGAGCCATACGATGTTAAAGCGCAGAACCTTCCTGCTAGGCGGCGCCGGCGCGCTCGGCGTGCTGCTGGTCGGCTGGTCGGTGCTGCCGCCGGGCCAACGCCTGACACCCTCCACACCGTTGCCGGCTGAAGGCAACCAGGTCGCGCTCAACGGCTGGGTCAAAATCGCCGCGGACAATACCGTGACGATCGTGGTGTGCAAAGCGGAAATGGGGCAAGGCATCCACACCGGCCTTGCGATGCTGCTGGCCGAAGAACTCGACGCCGACTGGTCGCAGGTTCGAGTGGAGAATTCGCCGATCGACAAGATCTACAACAGCGTGCAGAACATCGTCGACGATCTGCCGTTTCGCCCGGACGACGACAGCATCGTCAAGCGCGCCACGGTCTGGATGACCCGCAAGCTGGTGCGCGACGCCGGCACGATGATGACGGGCGGTTCCTCGAGCATGAACGATCTATGGACGCCGATGCGTGAAGCCGGTGCTTCGGCGCGCGCGATGCTGATCGGCGCGGCGGCCGCGCAATGGAAAGTGGCGCCCGGCGAATGTTGGACGGAAAACGGCTACGTACTGCACGCGGCAGGCCACAAGGCGAGCTTCGGCGAACTGTCCGCCATGGCCGCGCAGCAACCGCTGCCACGCAAGGTCGCGCTGAAAGATCCCGCCGAGTTCAAACTGATCGGCAAACCGATGCGCCGTATCGAAGCCGCGTCGAAAATCAACGGCACGGCGCGCTTCGGCATTGACGCGCTACCCGATGGTCTTATCTACGCAAGCGTGGTGATGTGTCCCACTTTAGGCGGCACGGTGGCGCATTTCGACGCCTCGCCAGCCAGGACCATGCCTGGCTTCATCAAGGCGTTTTCGCTGAGGCCCTACGCGGGTGGCAGCGGCGGCGTCGCGGTCATCGCCGATAACCCGTTCCGGGCAATGAACGCGGTCAGCGCCATCAACGTGGTATGGAACGACGGCGCTGCGGCCAATCTGTCGAGCGCAAACGTGGACACTCAACTCGCGCAAGCGCTGGACGACAGCGACGGTCACGCCTACTTCCACCGCGGTGACGTCGACGCTGCATTGAGCGGCGCGGCGCGCACGATCAGCGCCGAGTACCACGCACCGTATCTCGCACATGGTGCGGTCGAACCGGTGAATTGCACGGTGCAGGTTGCCGACGGCGCGGCAACCGTTTGGGTCTCGACGCAAATGCCGGCGCTCGCGCGGCAGCACGTCGCGAAAGTGCTGGACATCGACGCCGACAAGGTCGACGTGCAAACGCAACTGCTCGGCGGCGCTTTCGGGCGCCGTCTCGAACTCGATTTCATCGCGCAAGCCGCGGCGATTGCGCGCGAAGGCGGCGGTCGTCCGGTGCAAACAATCTGGTCGCGGGCGCAGGATTTCACTCACGATTTCTATCGTCCGGCGTGCGTGTCGCGCCTAAAGGCCGGTCTCGACAAAGATGGCAAGCTCGTCGCGTGGCATGCCACTTCGGCGAGTCAGGCGATCGTGCCCGAGTCGCTCGCACGTTATTACGGCGTGCCGCGCATTCCACTCGACAAGACCACGTGTGAGGGCGCATTTGATCAGCCCTACGAATGGCCCACTGCGCGCGTGGCGCACAAGATCGTCGAATT
This sequence comes from Paraburkholderia sediminicola, assembly GCF_902859805.1. Lineage (GTDB taxonomy): Bacteria > Pseudomonadota > Gammaproteobacteria > Burkholderiales > Burkholderiaceae > Paraburkholderia > Paraburkholderia sediminicola. The sequence goes on from NZ_CADIKC010000001.1 coordinate 1,895,256, forward strand.
GCCCATTCCGATTGGATTCTGGCGCTCGGTCGGTCATTCGCATCAGGCGTTCTTCACTGAGGGCTTTACCGACGAACTCGCCGTCGCCGCCGGTCAGGATCCGATTGCGTTTCGCGCGGCGCTGCTCGCGCAGCATCCGCGCCATCTGGCGGTGTTAAAGCGCGTTGCAGTCTTATCGGACTGGGGACATCCCATGACACGTGCCGCCGACGGCACAAAGCGGGCACGTGGCGTCGCGCTGCATGAAGCGTTCGGCAGCGTCGTCGCGCAGGTGGCGGAGGTGTCGGTCGGCGCGAACAAGCAGATTCGCGTGCATCGGGTGGTCTGCGTGATCGACTGTGGACTGCCGGTGAACCCAAACCTGATTCGTCAGCAGATGGAGGGTGGCATCGTATTCGGCCTCTCGACTGCGTTGCAGGACGAAATCACCATCGTCGGCGGTCAGGTGGCGCAGAAGAACTTCGTCGATTTCCCGGTGGTGCGGATGAACGACTGTCCGGTGATCGAAGTGGATATCATGCCCAGCCAGATGCACCCGCAGGGCGTCGGCGAACCGGGCGTGCCGCCGGTTGCGCCGGCGGTGGCCAACGCGGTATTCGCGCTGACCGGTCAGCGCTTACGCGCGTTGCCGTTGAGGGTTGCGTGAAACGCTTCAGATTGACGGAGAAAACATGGGATCGCTAAACATCAACGGCCGCGCGGTTGCTGTGCAAGCTGAACCGGACATGCCGCTTCTGTGGGTGCTGCGCTGCGACCTGGGCATGACCGGCACCAAGTTCGGCTGCGGCGTGGGCATTTGCGGTGCGTGCACGATTCACCTGGACGGCAAGGCGGGCCTTGCCTGCCAGACGCCGATGTCGAGCTTGCACTCGCAGAAGATCGTGACGATAGAAGGCGTGCAGGGCGCCGAAGCGCAGGCGCTAAAAGCGGCGTGGATCGATCTGGACGTGGTGCAGTGCGGTTATTGCCAGAGCGCGCAGCTGATGGCGGCCTGTGCGCTGCTCAAGCAGAAGCCCAATCCCACTGACGCGGACATCGACGCGGCGATGTCCAACATCGTGTGCCGTTGCGGCACGTATCCACGGGTAAGGGCGGCGATTCACCAGGCGGCTGCAAAACGGCGGCCCGTTTGATGCCGACATCACCGCAGACAGAGACGCCTGGGTGAGCCGATCAAGATCAAGAGCCCGGCGAGCTCAGTTCGCCAGCATCTCCACGACCGCCACGACTACCGTGAAAACGCCGATACAACCGCCCAGTGTGGCTGCGCCTTGCATGAATTGCGACATACGTGACCCCGTAACGTGTGGTGTTGAGGCTCGTATTTAACCCGAATTGAAAGGTAAAAGAAAGCTTGTCAATAATAGTGATTTACCCGGATGAGGGGAGGTGGGAGGGTTAGGGCGCCTTGGTAGCCGCCGTCGGCATGGCGACCTTAGCCGATGCCGCAGCAGCAGGAGTCGCAGCGTTAGAAACCGCAGCCCCCGGCGCCGCCTGCGCATCAGTCTCCCACCCGCCACCCAGCGCGAGGAACAGATTGACCTGATCAATCGCCACCTGTCCCTCCGCGGCCGCCACCTGAGACTTTGTGGAAGTCAGCGTGCGTGTTGCATCCAGATCCGAAATGAACGACTCGCGTCCGGCACGATACAGGCGATGCGTTTCATCCGCCGACGCGGTGGCCGACTTCAAAGCAGCGCGCAAGGCGTCGGCGCGAGCATAGTCGGACGCGTAGGTCGCGAGGCTGGTTTCAGTTTCGCGCAACGCGGTCAGCACCACGCCGTCGAACTTCGCCAAGGCAACATTGCTTGACGCTTGCGCTTCACGCACGCGGCCCCGTGCGCCATTCGTGGGGAAGGTCCAGCTGATCAGCGGACCGAAGGCCCAGCGTGCCGTCGGCGAGGTGCCGAGGTCCTCGAGAACCCCTGTCAAACCCGCCGACGCACCGATGCTCACCGTCGGATACAACGCGCCCGTCGCGACGCCAATGCGCGCTGTCGACGCTGCCAGTTGACGCTCGGCTTCGCGCACATCCGGGCGGCGCTTGAGCAGCGCGGCGCCGTCACCGACCGGAATCGGCTGACGGATCTGCGGCAACGTGCTGCAGGCCAGCACGGCCGGCGGCAAATCGGACGGTGCGCGTGCGAGCAGTGCCGCGAGCCGGTATTGCGCAATCTGGCGGCGCGCCGTATAGCGCGGAATATCCGCGGCCAACGTATCGACCTGGGTTTGCCCGCGCGTCACATCGGGCTGATTGCCGCGACCCGCGTCACGCAGCCGGCGCGACACGTCCACACGCTCCTTCTGCAAGGCCAGCGATTGCTGCGCGATCCTGAGTTCCTCGGCGGCCGAGCATTGATCGACATACGAGCGCACCACATCCGCGACCACCGTGATTCGCGCGAGATCGCCAGCCGCCTGCACGGATTCCGTATCCGCCGCCGCCGCTTCGACGCCACGCCGCAGCTTGCCGAACAGATCGATTTCGTACGAGATGCTGATACCGATGTCGCCTTCGTTGACGACCGGCAGCTTCTCGGTAAGCAGGTATTGCTCGGCCGATTCCTGCGCGCGTTCGAGCAGCACCGAACTCTTGCCGGAGAAGCCACCTTGGGCTTGCGCGACACCCAGCGCTTCGCGTGAACGCGCGAGGTTGGCCGCCGCGACGCGCAAGTCGGTATTCGACTGCAGCGCTTCGTCGACGAGGTTGTTCAGCACCGGATCGTCATAGAGCTTCCACCAGATCACAGGCACGTTCTGCCGTGTGGTCAGTTTGGTATCGGCACCTTCGATCGGCGCATTGGCGAGTGGCGCGTTGACCAGCGCCTGCTTCGGCAGCGCGTAATCGGGGCCGACATTCACACAGCCGTTGAGCGCGACGCTCAGCGGCAATAGTGGCAGCAGTGGCAATAAGGGAAAGGCGCGCGCGAGCTTCATTGCGATGCGCCCGACACGACAGCAGCAGATGCCGGTTGCGCACCAGAAGCAGCGGAGGCAGCCGAAACAGCAGACGTAGCCGAAGCCGAAGCCGCCGATGCATCCACCGTACCCGAAGCGCCCGTAGCCGGGCGCTGCTTGCCGGTCGGCGACAGATCGCGCACCGACACCGTCGCGGTGCGTCCAGCGATCATGCGGAAGTCGGCAGGCACCTCGTCGAGCGCAACGCGCACCGGAATCCGTTGCGCGAGCCGCACCCAGCTAAATGCCGGATTCACGTTAGGCAGGAGATTCGACCCTTGCGTGCGGTCGCGGTCTTCAATCCCCGCGACAATGCTTTGCACGTGGCCGCGCAGCACGTTCGGCTCGCCCATCACCTGGATATCGACGCGCTGGCCGATGTCGATACCGCGCAGCTTGGTCTCTTCAAAGTAACCGTCGACGCGGAACGAATGCATATCCACCACCGCCAGCACGGCGCGGCCCGCCGAGACGAATTCGCCGGTACGTGGCGCGCGATCGTTCAGATAACCGTCGACCGGACTCACGATCGTGGTGCGTTGCAGATTGAGCTTGGCGGTATCGATCGCGACGTTCGCATCGGCGAGTGCGGCTTCCGCCGTTTCGACTCGCGAGCGGCTTTCTTCAGCGACTTCTGCCGCAACCAGGTTGCCGAGCTGGCGATTACGCACGTCTTCGCGGCGCGCCTGATCGAGGGTGGCGCGGCGTTGCTGCGCGGTGGCCTGCGCCTGACGCAAGGCGAGCGCATAGCGGGCCTGATCGATCACGAACAGCACCTGGCCTTGTTTGACCTGCTGGTTGTCCACCACCTCGACCGATGAAATCAGCCCCGAGATATCCGGCGCAACCTGGATCACGTCGGCGCGCACATGGCCGTCGCGAGTCCACGGCGCGAACATGTAGTAGGCGACCAGTTTCCACAGCACGAAGGCTGCAACCACGACGACGATCAGGGTCAGCAGAATTTGACCGACGGAGAACCAGGTTTTTTTCACGTTATTAGTCTGTGCGAAACGACGACGACAAGGCCCAGCACCAGCACATAGATGCCGAGATCGAAGATGGAGCGATGCCAGACGAAGCGGTAAAAGCCGACGCGTTCGAACACCGTGCGAATGGCCAGGTTGATCAGATAGGCGACCAACATCAGCACCAGCACGGCCGGCACGAACACGCCGAAGATATCGATTTCACCGATCATCGCGGGAGCGGGCAAAGGAGAGGATGGGGTTGCGGAACGGGCGCATCAGGCAGCGGCCTCCGGTTCGGGCGGCGTGGGTGTGATTAGCGTGGCCGGAAACAGCGAAAGACGCAAGCCGACCAGCGCGTGCAGCGCCTCGCGCAATCTGCGCGCCGAGGTTTGCGCGGTCGGGCCCGGCGCACCGGCATTGGCGAGGCCTTGTGCGGTGACGCGCGCCACGGCTGCATCGATTGACGACATCAGACGCTCGGGCACCGGCTGGCGCACGCGCTGGTCGATGCACCATTCGAAGTATTCGCGCACGTCTTCGAGGACCTGATCGATCGCAGCCGGCGCTTCGCCGCCGAGCCTGCCGGTCAGGCGGCGCAGATCGAGCGCGTTGAAGGCGATGCGCAGATCGCGGAAACTTTCGATCGACGGATGACGATGGTCGTCCGTGGCGGCGAGACGCGGAATCAGCTGCATCAGGCGGTCGAGCATGCGCGCGGCGAGATTGCGCGGGTCTTCGATCGTCCGGGTGGACGCAGTCAGCACCACGTCGGCCCAGCTCGAGCGCAACAGCCGCGAGGCCGCGAGTTCGGCGCCGAACGGCCGCGTCGCGCGGGTCCACAGATACGCATACAGCAAGCCGGCGAGGCCCGCGAGATTGCTGTTCAGGAAGATCAGGAAGTCGGCCGAGTAGGCATCCTGAATGCTGATGAAGGTGGCGGTATTGACGGCCACGAGCACCGTCACCATGTTGAACTGCGGACGCGGGATCAGCGTGCCGACAAGGATGAACGGCCCGGCGAACAGGATGACCAGCATCGGGAAATCGTGCACGTGAGGCAGTACGGCGAACAGGTAGATACCGGCGGCCACCACGGCGATCGCCGTGGCGACGAAGAACTTGAACACCATGGGCGCGGGTTCGTCGAGCGCGGCGAAGAAGCAGCACGCAATGGCGGCCAGCGTTACCGCGCTGGCGCCGTCCGCCCAACCTGAGCCGATCCACAGGCTGCACGCAATGATCACCGCGGCGCCTGCTGAAACCGTCGAAAACAGCATGATGCCGCGGTCGAAGAACCGCTCGGTGCCGCCCAGCCGCCAGTGACGAAAACGTGGCCGCCACGAACCTTCTTCGCGCGTGATGATGATGCGCAGCGAGCGGCAGTCCTGCCAGAGATCGATCACCTGTTTCATGCGCCACAGCGCGTTCGAAAGCAGTGCGTTGTCCCAGGTCGCCAGCGCGGCCGGCAGCGGCTGCATCGCGGCGATGCGCTCGCGCAACGCGTTGGCTTCCGGGTCTGGGTGATAGCCCCCGCTGGCTGCGGGAAGCGGCGCATTGAACCACTTGATGACGTCGTTGAGCAATGCTTCGAGGCCTTCCGGCCACGTCTGGCGGCCGCTGTTGTAGAGCGCGATCAGCGGATCGGCCAGCGCCGACATCATCGGCAGCAGCAACTGCATGCGTCCGCGCAACTCGTGGGCGCGTGTCAGGATGTCCGGCCGGGTGTGGTCGTAGGCCAGCTGGCTCAGCAGCAGTTCCAGCCCGTTGATCGTGCTCGCAATGCGCTGGCGGGCTCCCGAGATCGCCGAGCCCGCAATGCGTCCGGACAACGTTTCGGTCGCATAGAACGCGGCGTCGCGAAACCACGCGTCGGTGCGCTCGATGATGGTGGGTGCGAGCCGGCTAGGAAACAGCGAGCTGCCGACAATGCTCGCGCACACAATGCCGAGCAGGATCTCCTCGGTGCGGCTGATTGCCAGATCGAACACGCCGCCTGGACTGGTCACCGAAGGCAGCGCGATGATCGGCATGGTGTAGGCCGCCAGCATGAAGACATAGCTGCGCGCGGTGCGATCGGACACCGCCAGATACAGCAGCGTGCCGGTCCACAACGCGACGATCACGCTGAACAGATACGGCGATTCGACGAACGGCGGCACCAGCAGCACGGCAGCCGACGCGCCCAGCATGGTGCCGAGCGCACGATAAAGCGCCTTGGAGCGGGTCGCGCCGACAAACGGATTCGACACGATGTAGACGGTGGCCATCGCCCAGTACGGCCGCGGCAATTCAAGCGCGAGACCGATGTAAAGCGCGATCATCGCCGCGGCAAACGTCTTGACGGAGAAGAGCCAGTCGCGGATGGAGGGATAGACCATGGCCCGTTACCCGGCGTCCCGGGGATTGGGAGGCGCAGGTGCGTCGGCCGTGAACGCAGCCAGCACCCGTAAGGTCGCTTCGAGATCGCTACGCGAGATACCTTTCAAAGCTTGCGCCCGCAGCGTATTCAGCTCTTCTTCCATTTTTGCGGTGACGGCGCGGCCCTCGTCGGTGAGCGCCACGGTCTTGGCGCGCCGGTCTTCAGGATCTTCGTCGCGGCGCATCAGGCCGGCCGCGCACAGTTGATCGAGCAGCCGTACGAGCGAGGGCCCTTCAATGCCGATGTGATCGGCGAGCGTGACTTGCCTCACCGCCTCGCCGAGCCGGCTGGCGGTCAGGAGCGGCGTGGCGCACGCTTCGGAGACGTTAAAGGCCGCGAGCACGCCATGGCTCGTACGCCGCCATTTTCTGGCAGCGACGACCAGGGTGCTGCTAACGGTGCGGCGCAAGCTATCGAGATTCGACATGGCCGCTATTGTATTTCCTAAAAATTCGTTAGCAAACTATTGAATTGGATTTTTGTGGAGAAATACTCTGCAGGAGTCTGCAGTCGTAATGTGACAATCAATTGTGGCTTCTTCTCAGGCCGCGAGGCCGAGCCGGACGGTACGCGCCAGATCGTCGAGCTGGAATGGTTTGCGCAAGATCGTGCAGCGCTTGACGGCGAGGCCCGAAATATCCACGTCCGCATAACCGGTCGCGAGGATCACCGGCAGGTCCTCGCGCATCTTGCGCGCCGCAGCGATGACGTCGATGCCGTTCATGCCCGGCATCGCGAAGTCGACCACGAGCAGGTCGGGCTTGTCGTCCTGCAAACGGTTCAGCCCGGCCTGGCCGTCCGCGGCTTCGGTCACGGTATAGCCGAGCATTCTTAAACACTCGACCAGCATCGCCCGCACCTCGCCGTCGTCTTCAACGACCAGTACGCGTTTCACGCTCACCGCATTCTGTTCGACGTCGGAGACCACCTCGGTCTGCGACGCCACGCGTTCGCGCAACGGCAGCCAGATCTCCACCGTGGTGCCCGCACCTTCTTCGCTGAAGAGGCGCGCAGTGCCGCCGGCTTGCCGCGCGATGCCGTAGACCTGGCTCAGGCCGAGGCCCGTGCCTTTGCCGATCGGCTTGGTCGTGAAAAATGGATCGAACACACGCGAGACCACATCGGGTGGAACCCCCGAGCCGGTGTCGACGACTTCGAGCACCACATAGTGGCCGTCGCCGAGCGTTTCATCGGGCGCTGCTCGCTCCTTCACGTGAATGGCCAACTGGCCGCCATTCGGCATTGCATCGCGCGCATTGATCGCCAGATTGAGGATGGCCAGCTCGAGCTGATTGGCGTCCGCCCGGGTCCACATCTCTTCGCCATCGAATTCGTTGGTGTAGCGGATGCTCGATCCGAGCGAAACAGTGATGATGTCGCGCATGCCTTGCAACAAGCTCACCACGTCCACCGCCTTCAGATCGAGATTGCTGTTGCGGGAGAAGGTCAGTAACTGGCCCGTCAGTTTCGCGCCGCGCTCGGTTGCGCGTTTGACGGTGGCGGCCATTGCGCGAATGCGATCGTCGTTGCCGACCCGCGCGATCAACTCCGAGTTCACCATGATGACGTTCAGCAGATTGTTGAAGTCGTGCGCGATGCCGCCGGTGAGCTGTCCGAGTGCCTCCATCTTCTGCGATTGCACTAATACGGCCTGCACTTTGGCGCGCTCGTGAATCTCCATCATCAATCGGTTGTTGGCGGACGCGAGCTCCTGCGTGCGTCCGGCAATGCGGCTCTCCAGCGAATCGTTGAGTTGCACCAGGGCTTCCTGCGCCTCGATCAGTTCGGCCAGATGGCGGCGCGATTCGTACTGCCGCGAGCGCGCCCTTAGCGACGAACCCACCGCACGCCGCAGCGTTTCCGAGTTCAGCGGACGCTCGAGCACCACCACGTTGCCGAGCCGCTCGAGCACTTCGAGGCTGCGTGTCGAACGGCGCCCGACGCGATTGGCGGCAAGCAGAATGAAGGGGAAATCGGACCACGCCGGTTGCTGCTCGAGCCAGGCGAACAGGCGCGATGCATGGCCGTCCGCGAGGGCTTCTTCGGCGATCAGCGCACTGCCCGCGCCGGCACCCAGTGCTTCGGTGAGTGCATCGGCATCGCGGCAAGCAACGGATATACGGGCGTCCTTCTGCAGGACTTCGGCAATCACATCGGCGTCGCGGCCAAACGGCGCCAGGATAAGGACGCGTTGCTCCATGGCGTTATCGCTGGGACGTGTCGATGAGCCGGTCCTGCTCGCCGAGCAGGGCTGTGCCGCCGCGGTATGAGGGCAGGCCGGAGAGCACGCCTTCGAAGTCGCGCAACGCCTCGCCGACCTCCACGCCGTTACGGCCGAGCCGGAACTGCCGGATCGAGCGCTCGTGAGCGTTGGCGCGGCTCTTCACGGCGGTGACGGCCGTCAGCACTTCGCCATGGTGTTCGAAGTAGCGGAACAGCACGACGACATCGCTCAAATAGCTGATGTCGAGATCGTTCTGCACCTCGCCGATGATGCCGTGCTGGCCGAGCACCAGCATCGTGATGACGCCTTGCTGGTTCAGATAGCCGAGCAATTCATGCATCTGCAGCAGCAGATAGCGCTCGCCGGGCATGGCCTGGAGGTAGGCGTTCAGGCTGTCGATGGCGATGTATTTGGCGCCTTTGTTTTCCACCGAGTTGCGCACGTCGCTCGCGAATTCTCCGGGCGAGATTTCTGCCGGATCGATCTGGCGCAGCGTCAGCAGGCCGCTCTCGACGTGCGGCGCGAGATACATGCCGAGCGTCGCGCAACGGATCATCAACGTGGTGAGGGTTTCGTCGAACACGTAGTAGACGCAGCGCTCGCCACGTTCGAGCGCCGCGATCAGGCACGACACGACGGTCGTGGTTTTGCCGACGCCGGACGGTCCGATCATCAGCGCGTTAGTCCCGGGGATCAGGCCGCCGCCGAGCAGCGCGTCGAGGCCCGACGTGCCGGTGCTGAGCACATTGGTATCGAACGGCGTGTGATGTTCGGCCGCCACAAGGCGCGGATACACGTTGATGCCGCCGGTGTCGAGCGTGAAGTCGTGATAGCCCTCGCGGAACTTCATGCCACGCATCTTGGCGATGCGCATGCGCCGCCGGTTGCCGCCATAGTCGTGCACGAGGTTGTCGAGGCTGATCACGCCGTGCGCGATGCTGTGCAACTGGACGTCGCCGGGGTCCGACGAATTGTCGTCGAGCAGCAGCACCGTGCACTCGCGCGTGGCGAAATAGCGCTTGAGCGCGAGGATTTGCCGACGATAGCGCAACGGGTTCTGCGATAACAGTCGCAACTCTGAGAGGCTGTCGAGCACGATGCGCACGGGTTTGAGTTTGTCGACCTGATCGATGACATTGCGCACGGTCTCGCCCAGCTCGACTTCCGCCGGGTGCAACACGGTCTGCTCGTATCGCGGATCGAGGCCCTCGTCGGACAGCAACTCGAGAATCGTGAACCGGCTGATGTCCCAGCCGTGGCTGCCCGCAACGGAGATCAACTCAGCGCGAGTCTCGGATAGTGTGATGTACAGCCCCGCCTGGCCTTGCTCAATGCCCCTGAGTAAGAATTGCAATGCAAGGGTAGTTTTGCCGGTGCCGGGTGCGCCTTCGACAAGGTACATGCGGTGGGGGGTGAGGCCGCCTCCGAGGATGTCGTCGATTCCTTCGATTCCCGAGGAAAGGCGGGCCGTTGAGACGGCGGCAGATAGATTGGGCATAGCGTGGCGATCGCGTCGTTGGTGGCCTTGTTTTTTCAGCCGGTACGGACGGAGCGCAATTTGTATGCCTATGGGCGTCGGCTTGGCCGTCCGTGCGTGAGGACGCTTTCCGGCATCCCGGCCTTCACGGTTTTGTCGCAAGCATCGGATCGCTTAGCCGCGAACACGCTCCTTGACCAGTTCGATAAAGCGGGTCGCCGCGCTGTTGCGCAGTCCCGCAGGGTAAGCAAGATGCAGCGGCGCACTCAACCTGGCGGGGTTCGTCAATGTGCAATAGACGGTGCCCACCTGGTCGTAACGTTGCATCGACGCCGGCACCAGCGTCACACCCAACCCTGCTGCGACCAGATTGATCCCTGACACCATGCGCGGCACCTCGCGCGCAATTCGCGGGACGAACCCGGCTTGTCTGCATGCCGCCAGGATATCCGCATACATGCCGGGTGCCCCAGGCCGGCGGACCAGAATGAAGTCCTCGTGAGCCAGCGCCTTCAACGACACCTGGGGCCGCTTCTTGCCGGCTCCTTTCAGCAGTGGATGTCCAACTGGCAACACCACCACCATCGGCTCGTCGAGCAATAGCTCGAATGCCACGCCCTCGCGCGCATCGACCGGCTTGCGCAGGAACGCGGCCTGAATCTGCCCCGCGGCCAAACGCTCGATAATCTCCGCCGCGTTGAGTTCGGCAAGTTCCACGGCGACCTCGGGGCACACGGCGCGAAAGGCCCGGATCGTCTCGGTGGTGAAAGGGTGGAACGCAGCTGAACTGGTGAGACCGATCGAGATCGTGCCGAGCTCGCCGCGCGCAATCCGGTGCGCCCTGTCTACCGAGTGTTGCAGCTCCTGCAGCAGGCGTTGCGCGTCTTCTGCGAAAGCCTGTCCGGCGGGCGTCAAGCTTACGCCGCGCGGCATGCGCACAAACAGTTCGAAGCCGATCTCTTCCTCCAGCGTCCGAATCTGCTGCGAGAGCGGCGGCTGTTGCATGGCCAGCCGCTCGGCGGCACGCGTGAATTGGCCTTCCTCAGCAACCGCCAGAAAGTAGCGCAGGTGGCGAAGCTCCATCGTGTTCTGTCTCCTCGGTCGTGCTTTGCGTTCGACTCGTTGCCATATCGTATAAATATGGATAGTGCGTGAAACAGGTATTTTACATTTGCCACGCCCAATCCTACGATCTCGTCTATCGCGTGGTGTTACGCTCGGCATCCGCCACCGGTTCTGAGTTTTTGAGCTTTTCAACGACAGATTTGACGATGCACCGCGTTCAAGACAGTGCACGGTAATCAGGAGCAAGCTGCATGACATTCAATCTTTCACGACGTCTGGCGATGGGGTGCGCGGCCGCGGGTGCCGTCATGCTGGCATTGCTCGCGCAACCGGCATTCGCGGTGCATGCCTACGCGTCGCATCTGAAGCCGGTGGCGGTGATCTCGGACACACGGTTTGTGATCGACACGCCGCAAGGGCAAGCTGAATTTCCGCTGTACCTGTCGAAGGATTGGACCGTCGCGCAGCCGCAGGTGACACGCGCGGTGATCGTGATTCACGGCAAACTGCGCAACGCGGACGTGTATTTCCGCACCGCGCAGAATGCGCGCGATGCCGCTCATGCGGATCCTGACAGCACGCTCCTGATCGCGCCGCAATTTCTGGCCACGCTCGACACGCGCGTGCATAACGAGCCGGCCGATCTGCTGCGCTGGACCGGCGACGCGTGGATGGGCGGCGAAGCGGCGCGGGCGCCGCAGCCCATCAGTTCGTATGCGGTGCTGGACGCGATCGTCACGCGCCTCGCAGATCGCAAGCTGTTTCCAAATCTTCGGCACGTCGTGTTCGCGGGACACTCAGGTGGCGGCCAGGTCGTGCAGCGTTACGCGGTGGCGGCGCATAACATCGGCGTGCTGACGAATGAAGGCATCGATGTGCGCTACGTGGTGGCGAGCCCGTCGACGTATGCGTATTTCGATGCACAACGGCCGAATGCACAGGGTGTCGCCGCGCCGTTCGATGCCGCGCAATGCGCCGATTTCAATCAATGGAAATACGGCATGGACAATCGGCCGCCATACCTCGACGACCGCTCGCCCGCACAACTCGAAGCGACTTATGCGTCGCGCCGCATTGACTACCTGGTCGGCGGCGCGGACGACGATCCGCAGCAAAGCGCGCTCGATAGAAGCTGTGCCGCCGAAGCGCAAGGTCCGCAGCGTGTTGCGCGTGCAGAAGCGTACTACCGCTATATCCAGTCGCGTCATCCGGAAGGGCTGAAGCAGAGTTTTCATATCGTACCGGGCGTCGGCCACGACGGCGCGCGTATGCTGACGTCGGTCTGCGCATTGTCGGCGATGTTCGATACTCAAGGATGCGATCAATGAGCGGGGCGAGCTTGAATCAGCGTAACGATGTGGCGTCCGCTACTGAGGCGTCGAACGGACTGAGCCCGTCGATGGTGCGGCGCGCGATCTTTGCCTCGGTGCTCGGCAACGGGCTCGAGTGGTTCGATTTTCTGATCTACGGCTACTTTGCAAAGATCATCGCGCTGGTGTTCTTTCCTGGCGGCAGTGGTTTCGTGTCGATCATGCTGACGCTCGCCACGTTCGCCGTCGGTTTTATCGTGCGACCGATCGGCGGCATTCTGTTCGGTATCTATGCTGACCGAGCGGGGCGGCGCAAAGCGCTTTCGCTGCTGATCATTTCGATGGCGTTGAGCACGCTGTTGATGGGCCTCACGCCGGGCTACGCCAGCATCGGCATCGCGGCGCCGTTGCTCGTGGTGCTCGCGCGGCTGTTGCAAGGGCTCTCGGTGGGCGGGCAGTTCGCGACGGCCTCGGCGATGCTGGTCGAGTACGCGCCGCCGCACAAGAAGATGTTCTACGGCAGCTTCAATATGTCGGCGCAGGCGTTCGCGCTGCTGCTTTCGTCAGGTGTCGGTTATCTGCTGACCACGCAGCTTACGCATGAGCAACTGGTGGCGTGGGGCTGGCGCCTGCCGTTTCTGTTCGGTGCGTTGGCAGGGCCGTTCGGTTTCTACATCCGGCATCGTGTGGCGGAATCGCCGGAGTTCGAGCGCTTGCTCGATCAGAAGGACAAGCCGCCGCGTGTGACGGTGCGCCAGTTCTTCCACGACAACGGCGACGCGGCGATCTGCGCGATGGGCGTGATCATCATCGGCGCGGCGACCAATTATGTGTGGCACTCGTATCTGTCGGTGTATGTCGAGCGGCAATTGCATCTGCCGCTGTCCACCGCGCTGCTCGGCGCGTTCGTCTCGGGCGTGCTGAATCTGTTTCTGTTTCCGCTGTCCGGCAAGCTTGCCGATCGTTATGGCGCCTACCGGCTGTTCTATCCGATCGTGATCACGTGGATGGTGTGCGTGTATCCGCTTTATCACTTCGTCGTGACGAATCCCACGCCGGGGCATCTGTTCATCGCGCAGATGGTCGCAACGGTGTTCCTTGCGGCCATGTCCGGTTCGCACCCCGGCATGCTCGCGACGCTGTTTCCGGTGCGCAGCCGTTCGGCGGGCGTGGCGCTGTCATACAACATTGCGGTGACGCTGTTCGGCGGCATGGCGCCGCTCACTATCACCGCCTTGACGCATCTGACCGGCAGCAGTCTGACGCCGGCGTTCTACCTGATTTTTGCCGGTTTCGTGTCGCTCGCGATGGTGTATTTCACGCGCTCGGGACGTGAGCCGGATGGCGCAACCGCGAAGTACGTCACGCGTTAAGCGCCACTAGCCAGACTGATTAGATGACCCACGAGCTTATTGCATGACCCAGCCTTTGATTACCGATGACGAACGCGCGCCGAATGAACGTCCGGTCGCCGTCGTCGCCAGCCGGCATCTGAGTGTCGCGACACCTGCGGGCAGCGGCACCGTGCCGGTGTTTACGAACGGCGACTGGCTTGCGCCGACGCATGACGTCAAGCGTGCCGTGATTCTGATTCACGGACGCCTGCGCAACGCGGACACGTACTTCAATCTCGCGGAGCGTGCGCGCGCACTGGCTGGTAGCGATGCGGCCGATACGCTGCTGATCGTGCCGCAGTTCCTCGCGAGTGCCGACGTTGGCGCGCATGCGTTACCGCCTTCCACATTGCATTGGGACTGGACTGGCTGGATGGGCGGCGACAACGCCCAAGGTCCGGCACCGCTCAGTTCGTTCGATGTGCTCGACGCCATTCTGCAGACACTGGCGTCACGCGAGCAGTTTGCGTCGCTGACCGAGGTGGTGATCGCGGGGCATTCGGGCGGTGGTCAGGTGGTGCAGCGCTATGCCGTGGTGGCGCGCGGTGAGGCGCCGCTCGTCGCGCGCGGAATCGCAGTGCGCTATGTGGTGGCGAATCCTTCGTCGTATGTGTACTTCGACACGATGCGGCCGACCGCATCCGGTGAATTCGCGGCGTTCGATGTGGCGGCGTGTCCGTCGTTCAACCGCTGGAAGTACGGGCTCGAAGATTTGCCGGCCTATGCGTCGAGTGGCGGGGAGGCGGGCTCTGCCGATGCGCTCGAATCGCGCTATGCGCGTCGTGACGTCACTGTGCTGCTCGGCGGCGCGGATTGCGATCCGCAGCATCCGGCTCTCGACCGTTCATGCGCTGCTCAGACGCAAGGCGAGCATCGGCTGGGGCGCGGATTGGCTTACGCGCGCTATATGGCGTCGCGGCACCCGGAAGCGGCGGCGAAGCATCGTACGTTTGTGATCGACGGCGTCGGGCACGACGCGAAGGGGATTTTTGCATCGACGCAGGGGCTGGCGGCGTTGTTCGGCAAGGCATGAACCGTGCTACGGAGATAAGGCCAGCTTTCAAAGGACTGTGCCGACATGAACAGGACCCGAATTCTCGCGATTACGATCGCCGCTGCATCGCTTGGCGCCTTGCTGCCGTGCAGCGCGAATGCCGACGATGCGCCTAGCCCATGCGCATCGCTCAAACGGATCGTCGCGGCGGCGCCGGATGGCCTCGCTTCGCTGACACCGGAAGACGGCAAGGGCGTCGCGCAACCCTACGGCGATGACGCCCTCTGTTCGGCGAGCCGTGGGAGTTACCAATGCAGGTGGACGCCGCATCACGACGCCGGTTCGAGTGCGGACGCGCTGCAAGGCGTCGCGGCGGACATCGCCTCGTGTCTGCCGGACGCGACGCATGACCAGAATTCACCGGGACGTCAGCATTTTTATCTTGGCACGCGTGCCAAACGGACCGATATCACGCTGACGCGGGCAGATTCGAGCAAGTTGAGGCTGGTTGTATCGGGCAAGTGAGTGGGCACATGCGCGTTTCGAGTTGTCCGCGCGTCGCCCTTATTGCGACGCCGGCCACCAGGTCCAGCCGCGTCGCGTGCGTCGTAACTCGACCATCGAGAGCGGCGCGATCTCGATGCGCGGAAAGACGGCCGGCGACGCGCCGAGCGCATGAACGATGGCGGCCCGGATCACCGGCGCGTGCGTGACGGCGACCACGTTATCCGTGTTGCCCGGTATGACGCCTTTGCTCAACGCATTGCTCAGCGCACGGTTTAGCGCATCGAGCCACTGTCCCACCCGCCTCACGAGTTGACTGAACGACTCGCCGCCGTGCGCGGCTGCGTCGGGATCATCTGTCCATGCGGCGAGGTCGTGCGGTGCTTCAACCGCGAGATCGGCAAGGCGGCGGCCATGCCACAGACCATAGTTCATATCTGCTAGCCCCTCGTCGACCAATGCCGCGGCACCAAGCCCCAAGGCCGACGCCGTGTCGCGCGCGCAAACGGCAGGGCTGACGAAAACCGCCGCGTCATCCGGAATCGACAGGCTCGCTCGTGCAGCGGCTGCTTCGGCGAGGCCGCGTGCGTCGAGCGGGTCGTCGGCGGGAAAGCGGCCCGCGCGCATCGCCGCGGTCGATGCGTGGCTGATCAGTAACAGCCGTGTGTCCATTCGGTTGATTTCCATAAAGACCGGACTAAAGCGGGACGCCGCGTGCATGCTTTGCATTGCCGGGAGGCAAAGTTTAGCGCGTAGAATAGCGTCACTGCGAAGCACGGAAGCCGGTGAGAGCCCGGCGCGGTCGCGCCACTGTAATCGGCATTCATGAGCCGAAAGCCAGACCTGAGCTTCGCACCATCCCTCTTCAATCGACTATCGGGGCGCGTTACCCCCAGGAGATATCCATTATGTCCAACGCTGTTTTCGATTCCACGACACAGCCCGTCGCCCAGCCCACGCCGATTCCGCTGCGTGAACTGCTGCCTTGGGTGGTGTTCGGCGGCTTGCTGCTGTTGCTTGCAATTTATTTCGTTGGTGCAGAAGAAGGCGCCACGTCGCTGGTGCCTGGCATGTATGTGCATGAATTCGTGCACGACGGCCGCCATCTGCTCGGCTTTCCCTGCCACTAACGGAGTCGAACATGGTCGGTAAATTGTTGGTACGCGGCATGCTTGCAGGCATCGCCGCGGGATTGCTCACGTTCGGCTTCGCGAGATTAGTGGGCGAGCCGCAGGTCGATCAGGCGATTTCCTTCGAGGAAAAAGCTGACGCCGCCAAAGGCGAAGCGCCCGAACCCGAACTGGTGAGCCGCGGCACCCAGGCGGGCCTCGGATTGTTGACGGGCGTAGTGACGTACGGCGCCGCGTTCGGCGGCCTGTTCTCGCTGGTGTTCGCGTATGCGTACGGCCGCGTCGGCGCGCTGAGTGCGCGCGCGTTGTCCGCATGGCTCGCGCTTGGCGCGTTTATCACGCTGGTGATTGTTCCGAACATCAAGTACCCGGCGAATCCACCCTCGGTGGGCGACCCCGAGACGATCGGGATGCGGACCGGCTTGTTCTTCCTGATGATTGCGATCTCGCTGGCCGCAATGGTGTTTTCGCTGAAGGTTCGACGCCGCGCGGCGCTGAAGCTGGGCGCGTGGAATGGCTCGATTGTGGCGGGCGTGGTGTTTGTCGTGATCATTGCTGCCGTGCAACTGTCGATGCCGACGATCAACGAAGTGCCGGCGGCTTTCCCGGCGGTGTTGTTGTGGAAGTTCCGCGTCGCGGCCATCGGCATGCAGGTGATTATGTGGACCACCGTTGGGCTGCTGTTCGGCGCCCTCGTTGAGCGAAGCAAACTGCTGGCTCCCGCGAGCCGCAGCGCCGCGAAGTCTGCTTACCTTTGATGTGAACGGCGTGACCGCGCGAGCCGCGGTCACGCCGACGTGCAGCGCGAGAGAAGCCAAATACATCAAGTACTTGGCGCGTTTGCCGGAATGTTATCCACAGGCTTGTGAACGTTTTCTGTGGATAAACCACCCCATCTGCAATGCGCCGCTCCGCGCCAACCGGGTAGGCGATCATCGCTGCGTCCCCCCGCACCGCAAGCAACAAACCGATCTGCGTCAAGCACTTAGGTGCGATGCCCCGTTGTTATCAACAACCCTATGAACATTTTCTGTGGACAAGTTCCATAGCCGCATAACGTTATGCGAATCGCTTGGTTGCCCGAAGCCGGGGCAAATCCGACACTCACTCCAATCTCAAGCAAACCGAGCCTGGAACCATGTCGAACCAATCAAGCCTGCGCCCATCGTGGGCCATTCGTATCACGGCACTTCTGCTGCTGGCCGCATCGGCATTCACGACGACGACAACGGCCGTCGCCGCGCCACCTTCGGGCGATCCGATCCTGATAGGCGTCAGCGGCCCGCTGACCGGCCAGAACGCGCAGTACGGCGCGCAATGGAAAGCGGGTTTCGATCTTGCATTGGATGAGATCAACAGTCACAACGGCATCAACGGTCGTCCGCTGAATTACGTCTTTGAGGACAGCCAGAGCGACCCGCGCCAATCCATCACGATCGCGCAGAAGTTCGTCAACGACCCGCGCATCCTGATCGAACTCGGCGACTTCTCGAGTCCCGCTTCAATGGCGGCGTCACCGATTTATCAGCATGCCGGCCTCGTGCAACTCGGCTTCACCAACTCGCATCCTGACTTCACCAAAGGCGGCGACTACATCTGGAGCCCGTCGGTCAGCCAGGCCGACGTCCAGCCGTTGCTTGCCGACCTCGCCGTGAAAACGCTCGGCCTCAAGCGCATTGCCGTGCTCTATCTGAACACCGACTGGGGACGCACCAGCAAAGACGTTTTCGTCAAAGCCGCCAATGAACGCGGCGCGCAAGTCGTTGCGGCCGAGGGCTATCAGTCGGCCGAGAAGGATTTCCGCGCGACGCTGGTGCGCGTGAGCGCCGCGAACCCGGACGGCATCGTGTTGATCTCGTACTACTCCGACGGCGCGCAGATTGCCCGCCAGGCGAGGACGAGCGGCATCAACTTGCCGATCGCCGCGGCCAGCTCCGTGTATTCACCGAAATTCCTCGAACTCGGCGGGGAGGCCGTCAACGGCGTGGCGACGAACACCAGCTTCTTCCCCGGTGAATCCGGGCCTGAAGTGCAAAGTTTCGTCAAACGCTTCGAGGCGAAATATCATCGCGAGCCGGACGCGTTCAACGCTTATGCGTATGACGCCGTCATCATCGCCGCCTATGCGCTGCGTGCCGGCGGTCCCGACCGCAAGGCCGTGCGCGATGCGCTGCCGAAGCTGCACGACATTCCGAGCGTCGTGTTCGGCAAGGCCACTTTCGATCCGGCGACGCGTCGTGTGATTGGCGTGAAAAACATCAATGTGGTGGTGAAGAACGATAAGTGGGCGTTGCTTGAGAGTAAGGCGACGGTTGCGCAGAAGTAGACATTCCGCTGTCCGTCTTGCTCTCCGAACATTCACAATATTCACGACTTTTTCGCCATGAGCCTTTTACTCGACCACATTGTGATTCGCGTCCACGACCTGACGCAGACCATTGAAAATTTCACGGCGCTGGGTTTCACCGTGCAGCAAGGCGGTACCCATGCCGACGGCGTGACGCATAACGCGCTGATCGGTTTCGCCGATGGCAGTTACATTGAGTTGATCGCCTTTTTGCAGGCCGCGCCGCAGCGTCGCTGGTGGGATGTGGGGCAGCGTCACGGCGATGGATTTGTCGACTACGCGTTGTTGCCATCGAGCGTGGGTGCCGTGATCGACGCCGCGCATGGACGAGGTCTGCTATACGACGGTCCGCAGGCAGGTGGGCGTGTGCGTCCGGATGGCGCGCGACTCGAGTGGCAGACCGGCCGGCCGCAGACCAGTGACTTGCCATTCCTGTGCGGGGATATCACGCCGCGTCATCTGCGTGTGGCTGAGGGGGCGGTCCGCGAACATGCGAATGGCGTGCGAGGGGTGGCGAGTTTGACGGTCGCTGTGCACGATCTGGCTGCGAGTTTGCAGCGGTATCGGGCGTTGCTCGGTATCGGTGAAGGGGAGACGCGGACGGTGGCTTTGCCGGGGCTGGGGGCGGCGTCAGCGACGGTGTGGATTGGTGATACGTCCGTTGTGTTGCTGAGCCCTGTGCATCTCGATGCCGCGAGCGTTACCGCCGAAGGCGCGGCGTTGCGCCGGCAACTCGCCACGCGTGGGGAAGGGGTGTTCGGTGTTGCTTTGCGCGCTGATGGTAAAGCGCAGCCGCGGGTGCTCGACCGTGATCGCACGCATGGTGCATGGTTCGAGATCACCGCGGAGTGAGGGGAATCGCCTTTCGGCGCGCAGCGCTTAGGAAGGTAAGTGGATCAAGCAGTTGGCGCTGTTGTGGGGCTGTTATCCACAGGCTTGCGAACATTTTCTGTGGACAAGTTCACAACAGCCGCCGTCCCTTAACGCTGTGGGCAAACAAAATCCAAATCCCATCGCCACTTACGCGTTCCTACTCCTAAGCGCTCAATTGAACACGGGGCCGGTCCGTGGCTTGGCGGTGCGTCCCGCCAGGACGGATGGTTATCGAGTGGAACGGCAATCACGTCGCGTCGTGGAAAATCACCCCGAGCGTGTGCCGGTGGCCCGAGCGCAGGCGGCTCACGCCGTGCCGCAGATTCACCCGATACACGCCGCGCGTGCCCTGCACCGGCCGGTGGTGAACCGCAAACACCACCGCGTCGCCCTTGCCGAGCGGCACGACTTCCGTGCGCGACTGCATCCGCGGACGCTGCTCCGTCATGACGAACTCGCCGCCCGTGAAATCCTGGCCAGGCTCCGAGAGCAGAATCGCGACCTGAAGCGGGAACACGTGCTCGCCGTATAAATCCTGATGCAGGCAGTTGTAGTCGTCCTTGGCGTATTGAAGAATCAGGGGCGTTGGACGCAGCTGGCCGGCGGCGTGACAGCGCTCGATAAATTCGCCGTGCGCGGCTGGATAGCGGACGTCGATATTCATCGCCTCGTTCCAGCGATTCGCGACCGGCGTGAGGCGCGGATAAAGCGCAGTGCGTAACTCCGCCACCACCTGCGGCAGCGGGTACGCAAAGTACTTGTACTCGCCACGGCCGAAACCGTGTCGCGCCATCACGACGCGGCTTCGATACAGATCGTCGCGCGAATAGTTTGCGCTCAGTGCGTCGCATTCCTGCGCACTGAGCAGATTGCGCAGCATCGCGCAGCCATATCCGTTCAGTTCTTCTTCGACATCGAACCAGTCGATCGCGTCGACGCGCTGCGTAAGCGGGCCGGCTATGGTGCCTGGCTTCAGTGTTGCCGTGTGTTTCAGTTTGGGCTCGAACCCCAGCTCCAGTTCCAACCCCGGCGACTGCATAGCCTTCGCGACCGTATTCATGAGCATTCTCCGTAAAGCGATTCATCGAACGATGACTGAGTGTAAGCACGCGCTCATGGTCACGCACTCCGACTCTTGCTGTTCAATTCCCGTATCGTTATGGTCGCGCCGCTCGAACCGTGCCCCGTAGGTTCGAAGGCATCGAAAAATGCAATCCTCGCGAAACCTGACGCGAGGTTCGTAGTAAAACCTTATCTGGCACACCAATCAGCGTATTCGGAGACTTTGCCCATGTCCGCCGCCCCGGAGAACCTCGATAACTGGCTCGACAAAGAGGTCGTGATCGAAGACGACATCACAGCCTTTCCGCTGACTGCAATGGCGGCGACCCTGGACCGCGAAGAAAGTGGCGATACAGTTCCACCGCTCTGGCACTGGCTGTACTTTCTGCATGTCACGCCATTGTCGGACGCCGGTTTGGACGGCCATCCGAAGCGCGGCGACTTTCTGCCGCCGGTGCCGTTGCCGCGCCGCATGTGGGCCGGTGGGCGCTTGACTTTCCACGCGCCGCTCAAAGTTGGCGAGCATGCGAAACGTACGTCGACCATCGCCAATATCGAAGACAAGACCGGCCGCTCCGGCCGTCTTGTGTTTGTGACGGTGCAGCACGCGATTGACGTCGACGGTGAACTGAAGCTCGAAGAAGAGCACGACATTGTCTTTCGCGATGCGCCGCAAGAGGGCGCCCGACCACCGCAAGCGGCGCTCGCACCCGAGGGTGAAACGTGGAGCCGTACGATCGATGCGGACGCCGTGATGCTGTTCCGTTACTCGGCGCTAACCTTCAATAGCCATCGCATTCACTACGACTATCCGTATGTGACCGAGGTGGAAGGGTACCCGGGGCTGATCGTGCACGGTCCGCTGATCGCGACGCTGCTGGTCGATCTGGTGCGCCGTGAGCAGCCGGACGCGGTAGTGCAAAGCTTCGCGTACAAGGCGCTGCGGCCTACCTTTGCTGGTCAGGCTTTCACGGTATGCGGAAAACTTTCTGCCGACGGTAAGACTGTCGATCTGTGGGCTAAAGACCATGAAGGTTATCTGACGATGCGCGGTACGGCCGCGCTTGAGTAAGAAACGGCGATCAAAGCCAAAGCAAACGGGGGTTGCTTCAGTGCGGCAAGGATATTTCCAATAAGAAACGAACCGACACCTGCCGATGCGCCGCTAACTTGCCGCAAATCACCCGCGAATCAATCCGCGCAGGCTGCGCAGCCCCCTTGAATCAGCCCCAGAAAGCCCGCTCGCATGCCTAGGCACACCGCAGCTGGGGGCAAATACCCTTGCCGCCACAAAATCCCGCGTGTATAGTTTCCGAACTTACTCTTGTTTCGCATCGGAAATTAAAGGGATTCTCATGGACGCTTCCACCATCCTCGCCGACCTCGGCATCGCCCACGCGGCGCAAGCCGGCGACATCGCGGTTCATTCGCCGATCACCGGCGAACTCATTGGCCGTGTGGCCAGCAACACGGTGGCGGAAGTCGACGCGGCCCTCGCCAATGCGAAAGAGGCGTACACCGCCTGGCGCAACGTCCCGGCGCCGCGCCGCGGCGAACTGGTGCGCCTGCTCGGCAACCGTCTGCGTGAAAAGAAGCACGCACTCGGCAGCATCATCACGCTCGAAACGGGCAAGATCCTGCAGGAAGGCTTGGGCGAGGTGCAGGAAATGATCGACATCTGCGACTTCGCGGTCGGTCTGTCGCGCCAGCTGTACGGTCTGACGATCGCGTCGGAACGCCCGGGCCATCGCATGGCTGAAACATGGCATCCCATGGGTACATGCGTCGTCATCTCCGCGTTCAACTTCCCGGCGGCGGTGTGGTCGTGGAACGCGGCGCTGGCGCTGGTGTGCGGCAATGCGGTGATCTGGAAGCCGTCCGAAAAGACGCCGTTGACCGCGCTTGCCGTCAACCAGATTCTCAGCGAAGCGCTGAAGGAATTCGGCGACGCGCCGGCAGGCCTGACCGCACTGATCAACGGTGGCCGCGATGTCGGCGCGAAGCTGGTGGCGGACCCGCGTGCGTCGATCGTCAGCGCGACGGGCAGCACGGAAATGGGCCGCACGGTCGGCGTAGAAGTGGCGAAGCGTTTCGGCCGCTCGCTGCTCGAACTCGGCGGCAACAACGCGGGCATCGTCGCGCAAACGGCGGATCATGAACTCGCGATGCGCGGCATCCTGTTCTCGGCAGTCGGTACGGCGGGGCAGCGTTGCACGTCGCTGCGGCGTCTGTTCGTGCATGAGAGCGTGTACGACAAAACCATCGAACGTCTGAAGCAGTTGTACAGCAAGGTGCCGATCGGCAATCCGCTCGAAAAGGGCACGCTGATGGGGCCGCTGATCGACAAACAATCGTACGCTCGCATGCAGGAAGCGCTGCAGCAGGCTACGGCCGAAGGCGGCAAGGTGTTCGGCGGCGAGCGCGTTGAGGTAAAGGGCCATGAAGGCGGTTACTACGTGCGTCCGGCTATCGTCGAAATGCCGTCGCAAACGGCCGTGGTGCTGAAGGAAACCTTCGCTCCGATTCTCTACGTGCTGCGCTATTCGGATTTCGTGGATGCGGTCGAGGCGAACAATGCGGCGGTGCACGGTTTGTCGTCGTGCGTGTTTACGACCGATCTGCGCGAAGCTGAACGCTTCCTGTCCGACTCCGGTAGCGACTGCGGTATCGCCAATGTGAACATCGGACCGAGCGGCGCGGAAATCGGCGGTGCGTTCGGTGGCGAGAAGGAAACCGGCGGTGGCCGCGAGTCGGGTTCGGACGCGTGGAAGGCCTACATGCGCCGCGCCACCAACACGGTCAACTACTCGTCGGCGTTGCCGCTCGCGCAGGGCATCGACTTCAATATCGACTGATCCAGTCTGTAGCAATACAGCGGTAAAACATTCGGTCAGTAGAGCATTCAGCAGCAAGCAGCGGCGCATTCACGCGCCGCTGTTCACAACTTCTTTCAGCAATTCGTTTGCGCCGCCCGCCGTTTCAGAGCGGCCACGTTACTCGTGGAGTAAGACGTGAGTTCCAAAGTCGTGATCGTCGGCGGTGGGGTGATCGGCAGCTCGATTGCGTATTTTCTGCGGCTTAGTGATCCATCGGTCAGCGTTACGGTGATCGAACGCGATCCGACGTATGCGCGTTCGTCGTCGGCGTTATCGGCGGCATCCATTCGCCAGCAATTCTCGACACCACTTTCCGTTCAGATGTCGCTATTCGGCATCGAATTTCTGCGCTCGATTGGCGAGCGGCTCGAAATCGACGGCACGAAGCCCTCGATCGATCTGCACGAAGGCGGCTATCTGTTTCTCGCCACGCCCGCCGGTCACGCGACGCTGCGTGAGAATCACGCGCTGCAAAAGCGTCTTGGCGCCGATATCAGTTTGCTCGACAAAGACGCGTTGCAGGCGCGCTTTCCCTGGCTCAATACCGAAGACCTCGTTGCCGGCGCTTACGGCGAAAGCGGTGAGGGCTGGTTCGACGGTTACGGCCTCGTGCAGGCGCTGCGCAAGAAAGCGCAGGCGCTCGGCGCGCGCTTTATTGCCGCGGACGTGACCGCGCTGCGTCGCGACGGCAAACACGTGACGCAAGTGCAAACCGCGGATGGCGAGGTCTACGCCTGCGATTTCGTAGTGAA
This sequence comes from Paraburkholderia sediminicola, assembly GCF_902859805.1. Taxonomy (GTDB): domain Bacteria; phylum Pseudomonadota; class Gammaproteobacteria; order Burkholderiales; family Burkholderiaceae; genus Paraburkholderia; species Paraburkholderia sediminicola. The sequence continues at coordinate 1,919,612 of NZ_CADIKC010000001.1, forward strand.
TGCAGCGGGCGCCTGGTCGCGCAAAATCGCACAGATGGCCGGCATCGATCTTCCGGTGTTTGCACGGCGCCGCAGTATTTTCAATGTCACGTCGCCCGCGCGTCTCGAACAGTGCCCTTTGTTGATCGATCCGAGCGGCGTGTATTTCCGGCCTGAGGGCAATTCGTTCATCTGCGGTACGTCGCCGTCAGCGGATAACGATCCCGACGATTTGCCGCTCGACGAAGTCGATCACGCGCTATTCGACGACGTGATCTGGCCGACGCTCGCGCATCGTGTGCCGCAATTCGAGGCGCTGCGTGTGCAGAACTGCTGGTCAGGCTACTACGAATATAACGTGCTCGATCAGAATGCAATCATCGGTTACCACCCGGACGTCGATAACTGCATTTTTGCCAATGGCTTCAGCGGGCATGGTTTGCAACAGGGCCCGGCAACCGGCCGCGGCGTCAGCGAACTGATTCTGCATGGCGGTTATACGACGCTCGATCTCGATTCGCTGAGTTTCGCGCGTGTGCTCGAAAACCGGCCGATCGTAGAGAAGAACGTGGTTTAGCCCGTGCGTTCGAGGTGATGCGGAAAACGCAATACGTAGTGCGTAGATATCGTTTGCCGCTCACCCGGACGATGGCCACAATCGATGCGGATCTTCCCTCGATAAGATAAACGGCCCGTCACCATGTTCACGTTCAATCCTGCATTCGAAGCGCCGACCGGTTCGCCGATTCGCGAGCTGTTCAAGTATCTGGCGCAACCCGGCATGATTTCGTTTGCCGGCGGCTATCCGGCGAGCGATCTGTTCGATCGCGAGAATCTGGACGCGGCCGCGGCGCGTGCGTCTCAGCAGCCTACGCTCTGTCTGCAATATGGCCCGACGGATGGCCTCGCCGTCCTCAAGGACCAACTCGCGTATTTGATGACGCGGCGCGGTACACCTTGCACGCCGCAGGAATTGCTCGTCACGACGGGTTCGCAGCAAGGCTTCGATTTGTTGCTGCGTGTGATGGTTGCGCCGGGCGACGTGGTGCTGGTGGAACAGCCCGCCTATCCGGCGACCTTGCAGGCGCTGAAGCTGCAAGAGGCGGACGTGGTGACGGTGCCGGTCGATCAGGACGGACTCGATGTCGCCGCGCTCGCCGCGTTGCTCGAGGCGGGCACTGAGGCGGGCACTGAGGCGGGCACATTAGCGCGGCCGCCGAAGCTGCTGTACACCGTCCCGACCTTTGCCAATCCAACCGGCGCGACCTTGTCGCTCGAACGCCGCATGGCGTTGTTGAAGCTGGCGGCGCGTCACCATTTTCTGATCGTCGAAGACGATCCTTATGGCGACCTGCGTTTCAGCGGCGCAGCGTTGCCGTCGCTGCTCGCGTTGAGCGATCAGGTGCCCGGTTCACGCGACTGGGTCGTGCATTTTTCGAGTCTGTCGAAGATCGTCGCGCCGGGTTTGCGGGTCGGGTGGATGGTCGCGCATGCGGAAATTTTGCGCCGCTGCGTGGTCGCCAAGCAGACCGTCGACCTATGCAGTTCGCCGTGGACTCAGGCGATCGCCGCCGAATACCTTGCGAGTGGAGCGCTGGAGCGTCATTTGCCGAAGATCGTCGACGCCTACGCCGTGAAGTGCCGCACGCTATGCGATGCGCTCGATGAGCATCTGGGTGACGCCATCGCGTTTCATCGTCCTGCCGGCGGCATGTTCGTGTGGGCCCGATTGAAGGGCGGTCAGAATGCGTCCGACACGCTGCGTGCCTGTATCGAGCGCAATGTCATGTTCGTGCCGGGCGTCGCGTTCTATAAAGACAATATCGATTTGACGGCACTGCGTCTGTCATTTGCGGCGCCCGGCGTCGCCGAAATCGAAACCGGCGTGCAGAGAATGAAGCAGGCGCTGGCACTGTTTTGAAGGCGACTAACGCTACTAACGCGGCTAACATAATATTGACGGTAAAGCAGTAAGGGCGATACCTGAAATAACCCGTTGAGCACATAGTGCGTAGCCGGGTTTTTTTATGCAGACGCTAAATCGCTGGGATTTAGCATAACCATCCCGATCCGGGTAAAGCAGCATAAGGCCGCGCCTGGCCGGACTATGCTCGCAGGCTCCCCTTTGTGCTGTTCAAGCCGGCAGCGGGCGCAAGCATCCTCTTCTTTGTATGCCATCGCCTTCTGCCGCCGTTTAACCCAGGCCGAAGCTTCAAACGAGCCTGCTTTCTAAAGATTTAATTTCGCCCGTTCAATATTTCCGTCAAACTCCTGAAACATGGCTGAATGTTAAATGGAGAGTGGTGCTGGTTTTGGACTAAAAATATCGGTTATCATCGCTGCCTTCGGCGAATGATTTCGATGAGTTAATTCATCGACCATCCACGTTAATACCGTCGCATCGAACCAGAAAAAATCAGATGAAGATGTCGCGAAAAAAGATTGCAATCCTGGTAGTCGGTCTTCTGGTCGTGGCCGGCGTCGTCATTCAGGCGGTGTGGCGTCCATTTGGGCATCGCAAAGCCGCCGGGACCAGCGAAATCGTGCTCGATATTCGTCACCCGGATGCTGTGATCGACAGCGAAGCGCTTTCGCGCTTGCCGCGCGACATTTTGCGTGTGCCGCTGTTGCACGACGTGCTGACTCAAGACTTCGTCGACTATTACGAATCGAACGACACGCGGCTGTCCACAGAGGGCGCGCTGCGTCGTCTCGCGTTCGAACATCAACTCGACTGGCGCGATGAACTGATCCGCCGCGTATTCGACGAACCCGCGCATGTGCTGCTGTGGCGCTCGCCGGACGGCCGCCTCGGTTACTGGGTGATGTCGATGCACCGCAACGGCCTGGCGAAGCTGCTGCAAGGCTTCGGCAACGTCGCCGCGAGCGATTCGCAGTTGAGCCAGGTCGCCAAACTCTCCGGCGACGTGCCGGTGTACGCGTTGAAGCTGGCGGTTGGCCGCACGATTCTGTTCGCCACGAAGGACGACCGCCTCGTCGTGATGTCCGCCCCGGGCGTGTTACTCGACGCGAAAGGCAGCTTGCTGGGCGAGCGGGCCGACGCCGTGTCCGAGATGCTTTCTTCCGGCCGCGACGATGCGGCGCGCGCCTATCAGCTGGACGCGCCGGGCGATGCGCCGAAGGGCCACCGGCTGGTGGTGTCGGCCAATTATCTGTCGTTCGGTTACCAGGCGTTTTTCTCCGGCATCGACGCACTGCGATTCGATTTTTCGCCGAACGGCAGCGCTGCGGCGAACTGGCAGACCTCTGCGTTGATCGAGCCGGGCAAGTTGCCGCAAGCGTGGAATAGCGCCGACCTGTGGCGTGCATTGCCGGCCAATCCGGCTGCGTGCACGAGCTTGCCGGCGGACTGGAAAGAAGCGTCGGGTTTGTTGGGCAAGGTGGCCGATGTGGGCGCGGATGGCGCTGCTGCGATCGGCGATCAGCTCACCGGCCCCGCGGCCGTCTGCTGGTATGCAAAGTCCACGCTGGTTGCGCCGGTGTTCGTTGCTCGCGTGAAGACGCAGGACGCGGCGAGCATCGCAGCGCTGCAGACCGCGCTCGGCAAGACCTTTGGCGACGTGATCGGCGCCTATGAAGCGAAGGCCGCCAAATCCGGCGATGCCGATTCGGGTTATCGCCGCTTGCCGGTCACGAAGCAAGATCAAGGCGCGGGCGTTACGGTGTGGCAACGGCCGGTCAGCGCGCTCTCCGGTACGGCGTTGTCCAGCAAGGCGTCGTTCGCATCGCAACTGTCGGCGGAGCGCTATTTCCCGGTGACGCTCGCACTGGCGCACGGCTACCTGATTTTCTCTCCTGATTCACGTCTGGTCGACGACACGCTCGCCGTGCTCAACAAGCGTTATCCGGCGTTGGCCGATACGCTCGCGCCGCAGCGTCTGCCGCGCACGATTCTCACGCTGACACCTTCGTCCGCGGCTGCGTTGATCGAACGCGAAGCGGGCGCGGCCTTGCCGGCGGATCAGGAAGCGGTGTTCCGCAATGCGTCGCGCACACACCTCGTGCCGAAGTTGCATGCGCTGGCACACTACCCGCCGGTTTCATTGACGCTGCCGCAGAACTTGCCGGGGTCGACGGGTTGGGTCCCGGTGGAGTGGTGGTTCGATCGCGCGAAGGCGGGTGCGGATGCCGGCGCCGGCGCGGGAGTAGCAGATTCACCTGCAGATCAGCCTGGCACCGAGGGCGACTAAGTGCGCCGCCTTCACGTCCCCGACGTGGCGTTCGCGACGAATGCGTGCGCGTCACGCCGCATCTGGCTCGCGCGCGCTGCGTCGGCGCTCGTCATGGCCAGCCTCGCGCCGTACGCGAACGCGCTCACCAGCACAACCGCATCGCCCGACCCTGACGCGCTTTCGCCGCAGCAATCCGCCGCATTTCGCGCGTGGTTCGTACGCATCGTCGATCAGCAAATGCGCCGCGGCCCGACGCCGCGCTGGACGCAACGCGATTGTGCAGGCCTCGTGCGCTTTGCCGTCGGCGAGACGCTCAAGCCGCACGACACCAAATGGTTGCGCGCGAACGGCATGACCAGTCTCGCGGACACGAGCAGCATGCCGCCCGAGCTGCAACTGTCCACGTCGCAACGCGGAATCGCCAATCGCTGGACGCGGCTCGACGGTTCCACCGGCGCGTACGCCTCGGCGATCGCACTGATTCAACGCAATAGCCGTTTTGTTTCGAAGGACGTGAACCAGGCGCTGCCTGGCGATCTGCTGTTTTTCGACCAGGGCGACGACCAGCATCTGATGATCTGGCTGGATCGCTACATCGCTTATCACACAGGCACCGTTACGCCGACCGATACCGGTCTGCGCGCCGTGGCCGTCTCCGACCTGATGCAATGGAAAGATTCCCGCTGGCAGCCGCTCGACGGCAATCCGAATTTCGTTGGCGTGTTTCGTTTGGACTTTCTGACACCATGACCCGAATGAACTCCGTCACCGCGTCGCGCGTCTGGCTCGGCAACCTGAAACGTCGTGCAGGCTTCACCGTGGTCGCGCTCTTCGCGACCTTGATGCTCGCCATCGCACCAACGGCCTATGCGGACGACGCCGCCTCGAGCAGCGCGGCCGACACCAACATCGCCGCGAACCCGACGCTGCAAACAGCGCCGTCGAGTAACTTCGCGTCGCAGAAGGTCGACGGTCAGCCGTTCTTCCTGCTCTCGGATGCAAGCTTCGGCAGCGATCAGTTGGCGCAGGTGCGGCTCGAAGCACCCGGCCGCGAATTCAAGGATGCGCTGCAAGCATACGGCGGTGCGGACATCGTCGTATATCGCGTGCCGAAGCCGTTGGACTTTCTGAAGGCGCAGAAGAATCTGCATCGACTGAACGTCGCGCCGAATTATCAGGGCGAAGGCCTCGCGAATACGCTGGCTTATCTGTGGGACCGCTGGTTCACCGAAGCGCGCCGCGCCTGGCAACGTGTGCTGTCGTTCGCGACGCGCAGCAAGGCGACCGAAGCCGAGCCGCAATTCAAGCTCGGCGAACAGACCGGCAAGCAGACGCAATTCCAGCAGAACTCGCAGTTCGCGCCGCTGAAAGGCTACGACATGGTCGCGCGCTTTCGCTATCCGATCTGGGACGCGAAGGTGATCGCACCGCCGAAGGGTGTAAATCTCGAAGGCAGCAGCAGTAACTTCATCGAAGCGAGTTCGGGCAACGTGATGATTCCGGTCGGCAAGCTGCCGCCGGGGCTGTATATCGTCGAGGCGGTGATCGGCAACTATCGCGCGCATACCTTGCTGTTCGTATCGGACACGGTTGCGGTTGTGAAAGCGGCGTCGAGTGGCATGCTGGTGTGGACGGCGCGGCGCGATAACGGCAAGCCGGTGCCGAATACCGACGTGAACTGGACCGATGGCGTAGGCGTGCTGCAAAGCGGCGCCACGGGCAGCGACGGCGCACTGGTGCTGCAACACGTGAGTCCTGAGCGCAGCTACGTGCTTGGCACCGATCCGCAAGGCGGCGTGTTCGTTTCGGAGAATTTCTACTACGACAGCGAGATTTACAACACGAAGATCTACGCGGTGACCGATCGCCCGATGTACCGTCCGGGCGACGCAGTGCATGTGAAGTTCATCGGCCGCACGTTCCAGAACGCGACGCAATCCACCGCGCCTGCAGAAGCCGACATCAAGCTCGACGTACTCGATCCGAACGGCGCGCCGGTGGCGACCAGCAAGGTGCATTTCGCTTCCGATACGGGCGCGGATGCGTCCTTCACGTTGCCCGCGGATGCCACCGCCGGTGGCTATACGCTGCGCTTCGATTACAACGGCGATGTATACGGCAGCGCATTTCGCGTCGCCGAATATGTGAAGCCGCATTTCGACGTCAACCTGTCGATGGATAAGGCCGATTACGCAACCGGCGAGCAACTGAAAGGCAAGATCCAGTTGCGCTATCCGGACGGCAAGCCGGTGCGCGACAGTAAGATTTCGGTCACGCTGCGCGCGCAGAAAGTGACGATCGTCGATGGTGAACTGCGCTATGCAGGGCTGTTTCCGGTTAAGCTGGAACAGCAGGAACTCACAACCGACAGCGACGGCAATGCAAGCCTCACGCTGCCCGCTGCTAAAGAACCGAGCCGTTATGCGTTGACCCTGTTCGCGCAGGACGGCGCGGCCTACAAGGTGCGTGTGACACGTGAGGTGCTGATCGCGCGCGGCGCGACGCCGTATCGCTTGTCGACCGCCAAGTCGTTTTCGCAGCCGAAGGAAGCGGTCAGTTTCGATCTGCAAGCGCTCGGTACGATCGATCCGTCGTCACATGCGCCGGCTAAGTGGGAATGGACGCGCCTTGAATCGCAGACTCACGGAGAAGGCGCAATCAAGGGCGCAACGGCGGGCGGCAAGCTGTCGTTCCCGGTGCAATTCGACGAACCGGGTTCGTACATGCTGTCGGTCAAGGACGACTCCGGCAACCTGCTCGCGGCTACGAGTCATTGGGTGGCGGGCGATGGTCTGAAGGCGATCCCGGGCAGCGTCGAGATCGTGTTCGATCGCGACAGGTACAAGATCGGCGATACCGCCGAAGCGCTGATTACTTTCCCGATGCCGGTCGACGATGCCCTCCTGACGCTGGAGCGCGACAACGTCGAACATCGCGCGTTGCTGACAGCCGGCGGCGACTGGTTGCAACTGCAACGCGTGGCGCCGTCGCAATGGAAAGCGCGCATCAAGGTCGGCGAAGCATTCGCGCCGAACATGACGTTCTCGGTGCTGTACGTGCATGCCGGCGAATACGTGTTCCAGAACGCGGGCATCGTGGTCGCGCAGCCGCAGATCGAACTGAACGTGAAGAGCGACAAGCCGGTGTACGGTCCGGGCGATACGGTCACGCTCAACTTCGACAGCACGCTGAACGGCAAGCCGGAAGCGGCGAATCTGACGGTCAGCGTGGTCGATGAAATGGTCTACGTACTGCAGCCGGAGATCGCACCGAATATCGTCGACTTTTTCTATCATCCGCGCCGCAACAACGTGCGGACGTCGTCGAGTCTGTCGTTCATTACGTACGATCTTGCGCGCTCGCCGTTGAAGGGCGCGCCGGGCGGCCCGCAACGCGCCAACTACAACGAGCGCGGCGTGAAGGTGCTCGAACGGCCGCGTCGCGACGATCAGGACACGGCCGCGTGGGAAGGCACGCTGAAAACCGACGCGAACGGTCACGCCACCATGACCTTCAAGATGCCGGACTCGCTGGCCCGCTGGCGCGTCACCGTGCGCGCGGCGGCGCCCGACGGCATGGTTGGTCAACGTACCGCGTATGTGCGTTCGGACAAGGCGTTGTATCTCAAGTGGAGCGGGCCTTCGCATTTCCGCGTCAACGATCAGCCGGCTATCGACATGATCGCCTTCAATCAGACCGACGCGGATATGGACGCCGAGTGGGTGGTCGACGGCGGTGGTCTTTCGTTGAACCAGAAGGTCACGCTCAAGCGCGGTGCGAATTACCTGCGTCTGCCGACCGGCGCGTTGAAGGCGGGTGTGATCAACTCGAGCCTGCGGCGAGCGGGTAAGGACGTGGATCGCTTGCAGACCACCATCCAGCTCGATGCGAGCGGCTGGCTCGATCTGCATCAGAACACGGTGGCGCTCGACGGCTCGAACAAGCCGCTCAATCTGCCGCAGGATGCGCAGGACGTCAGCGTGCGTTTCATCGGCAGTGCCGCGAGCCAATTTGCGCGCGTCGCCGACGATCTGATCAATTATCCGTACGGTTGCGCTGAGCAGACGTCGAGCCGCCTGATTCCTTTGGCACTCGCACACGATGCGATCGGTCGCGGTGACAACGTGAGTTCGACGCAGGGGCTCGAAGCGCTATTGCGCAATCAGCGGCAGCGTCTGGCGATGCTGGCCGGTGTCGGTGGCACGTTCGGCTGGTGGGGCGATACGACAGGTGGCAGTTCGCTGATCACGGCCTACGCGTACTACGCCGACTGGCTCGCGAGCCGCAGCCTCGGCATTACGCTGCCCGCCGACAACTGGCAGCATGCAATGGACGTCTATCGCGATGCCGGTGCGAAAGAGCCGCTGCTGCATCGCGCGTTGGCGCTGTGGTTCATGCAGCAGATGGGCCTGCCGGTCGCGACGCCGGTGTCGGGTGTTGCGGCGGACTTGCAGAGCGATGCAGCGGCTTCGGCCAATGCTTCGACCCCGGCACGCAGCGGCACGTATGGCGCGTCGGACAGCATCGTGTTCGCGCAAGCCGATTCGCCGCGTGGCAAGCAGATGGCGACGTTGCTGGTCGCCAACATGGCGCGTAGCACGAGTGCTCAACTGCCGGACGGCTTCGATGCTGCGGCGAGTGCTGCACGCACGGCATTGGCCAACGATTCCGCGCCGCTCGTGCAGAGTCTGCTTTATATGACGGGCGGCGATGGTGGCGCGGCGATCGATGCTTCGGCGTTGCTCGCGAAGAGCAGCGCCGACTACCCGACGCTCGATCGTGCGTTGACCTTGCTGTGGGTGCGTAAAGCGCTCGGTGGCGACACGGCGCCGGCTTCGCTGCCGTCGCTGCAAGGTGCGGGCTGGACGCGCGCTGCGACGCCGACTGGCACGCCGCTGTGGAAATGGACCGGCGCTGCGTTGCCGGCCACGCTCGATGCAGGCGGCGCGCGCACCGACGTGAACGCGCTGGTTTCGTTCCGCAGTCACACGAGCGAGGACAGCCGGCTGAACATCACCGTTGAACGTCGTTTCTACAAGCTGGAGCCGCTTGAAGTGAAGGTCGATCCGAAGAAAGCGGGTGACGCCGAGAGCCGGCTGGGACGCTCGGCCTTTACCGCGCGCCTGGTAAAGTCGGGCGATGCGATCGACAGCAATGCGCTGTATGTCGACGAAGTCACGCTCACGCCGCGCTCCGGCAACGCATACCACTACGGTCTGCTCGACGTTCCGCTGCCGCCGGGCGGCGATGTGGAGGCGACCAGCTGGGGCGTATCGATCGACGGTTTGCCGGGCGAGAAGGAAGGGGTAAGCGGTCCGCAGCCGTTTGCGCGTGCTGCTTCGTATGAGATGGGCGAGCTGGCCTATCACCAGCCGGTGCCTTTGCTCGATCGCCCCGTGACGCTGCGGCAACTGGTGCGCTTTGCGTTGCCGGGCACATTCGCGTTGCCGCCCGCGCGCTATTTCCGCATGTATCAGCCGGACGCCAAGGCGTTCGAAGGCGGCAAGAGCGATCGCATGACCACTCTGCGTATTCAGTAAGCGAGACCGCTATGTTCTCCGCTCTTCGGCACTCGCGCGACCGTCTGGCAGCTACGCTGCGGATTGCGCTCGCCGTGGGAGTCGGGTGTGTTTTTAGTGGCGCGGCTGCAGCGTCGACTGCGTCACTGGCTGCGGGGGCGAGCTCGACGCCAGCCGCATCGCCAACCTTGCCGTCCGCTGCGTCTTCGGCGCAAATGCTGCGCTTCGCCTGGTCGCGCGACGGTCAATCGCAGCTTTGGCAGTTCAATGCCGGCGCTGCCTCGGGCGGCCTCGCGCCGCAGTCGGCGAGTCCGTTGCCGGCGACGCTAGAGACGCCGCTCGGCAGCGTGTGGAAGCTGTTCGTCTACGGTTATCTGGTCGATCGAAATATCGCTACGCCGGATTACACCTGCAGCGGCGGCGATCCTGAAGAAGTGTATTGCTGCATGACGGGCGGTCACATCGACCGCGAACATGCGCTGGTGCAATCGTGCGGACGCTTTTTCGAGCCCGCGCGCCTCCAACTCGATCCCGCCGACTGGCGCAGGTATTGGACGGCGGCGCATGCACCCGCCTGGCTGCGCGACCTCCACGCGATGACGCCCACGCACCGCGTGCCCGTGACCGACCTGCTCGCGGCCTTGCAGGCGATGCCGGCCAGGCCGCGCGAAGCGGCGGCGAGCACGCTGGTGTCGGTGCTGACCAGCGGACGCGGCGAGGGCACCGTGTCGCTATACGGCAGCCTGCTGCGCGCCAAAACCTGGACGATGCCGGATCCCGCACGGCCTGGCGCCTCGATCGGCGGCGCCGCAGGCTGGCTTGCCGATGGCACGCCGGTGTGGCTCGGCGGCGCCGGCGGCAGCGCGCGCGTGCTGGCGGCCGCTGCGCCGCGCATCGCGCCGTTGCTCACGCAAGTCACGGTACCGGACGACAACGCGTGCGTGCTGGTCGACTTCTTCAGCCGCTATCCGATTCGCCAGGTGCTCGGCGACAAAGGACCGGCCGCGATACCGGACGGTCCGCTGCGTGGCGAGTTCCGGATCGGCTTCGTCAACGGCAACTGGGCCCGTGTGGAAAGCCGCGGCGAACTGCGGCTCGATCGTGACGCTGCAGGCGCACCACAAGTGGTCGGCCGCTTCGGCATGAACGACTACGTCGCGCGAGTGGTCGAGCGGGAGGGCGACACGAGCCAACCGGAAGCGGCCAAGGCGTTGGCGGTGGCGGCGCGGTCCTACGTCGTGCAGCACGGCAATCACGATCACGGCTGTTTCCGTATTGACGACAGCAGCAGCACGCAGCGCGTCCTGCCGCGCGTGCCGACCGCCGCCGCGCGTCGTGCCGCGGATCTGACCGACGCGCTGGTGCTCACCGGCGTGCCGGTTCAGTATCACCACGACAAGGCCGCGCCTGGTCAGATGAGCTGGCTCGCCGCGAAGGCGTCCGCGCAAACCGGCCTTACGTTTGACACGATTCTCTCGCGCACCTGGCCGCAAGCGACCTTGACGTCGTTCGAGAGCCCGTTGTCCGGCGATTGCATCGAGGTGGCCGGCGCTCAACAGTGGTTGCAGCGCAATGCGCCGTTGTGGGCGCGGCGTATGGACGGCGCGGCCGGCTACGAGACGCCCGATCTGCCGGCCGTGTGCGCGGTACGCGAAGGTCGGCCGTATGCCGATGCGCAGCGCAATCGCGTGTACGTGTATCGCCTGCAGACCGAAGAAGACCGTATCGCGCTGACGCATGAATATATTCACCTCGCGTTCCAGCATCATCCGCGTGGACTCGATGAAGAATTCGTCGAACGTACCGCGCGCACGCTGATTCGTACCGATAATCCGATCCAATGAATACCGTCTCGCGCTCGCTTTCCGCCGTGTTCCGTGCGCTTCCTGCGATGCGCCGCGTTCGCATTCCTGCGGCCGTTGCCTTGGCGCCGCTTGTGCAGGGCGTTCGAGTTCGCATGGCAGTTACGTTGTCACCTTATACGCGTGGTGTGCGAGTTTCCATGGCAATCGCCATGGTCGCGGTTGCGTTGGTGGCGAGTTTGGCGACGACTGTGCAAGCCGCCGGCGCGGATGACGGCGGCAGTGGCGGCGCGCTCGCCGACCTCACCGGCGCATTCGGTGGCTGGCGCCACAGCGGGCTGACAAACGAAGGCGAGCACTTCGTCGCGGCGTATCCCCGGCCGCCGGTCGACCGTGGCGCGCAACGCTATCGCACGCTGATCGAGGGACGCCTGAAACACATCGACAAGCACGCGCGCAAGCCGCCCACGCTGGTCGTCAACGGCAACCCGACGCCGCTCTATACCGACGACGAGGGCGCATTCGCGCGCCCGTGGGCATTCGGCGCGGGTTCGAACAGCATCGAACTGATTTCCGCCGACGGTAAGCAGCGCCAGCGCATGCAGTTCTACGAAGCCGACCACAGCAAGCCGCAGGCGAAGCTGCGCGCGATCGTCACGTGGGACGATCCGAAAGCGCAGGTGGATCTGCACGTGATCACGCCGGACGGTCTGCACGCGTTCTTCGCCAATCCCACGCTCGAAGACGGCAGCGGCTTCGATGTCGATTCGGTGGATGGCGCGGGGCCGGGGATATTTTCATCGGCGGCGCCGGAGCACGGGACGTGGCTGTTCTTTCTGAACTACTGGGGCAACTTCGATTCGACCGGCTACAACTTCGACGCCGCCGCGCACGAGCGCGATGTGATTACCGCGACGTTGACGCTGGTGTTCAACGAAAATACGCCGAACGAGCGGCGTGAAACGATGGTCGTGCCGCTGCGTAAGATCGGCGACCTGCAGCTCGTGAAAAGCGAGCGACTCTGACAGCGGGATGGGAGCAGTGACGATGAAGGTCAAGACGACGGGGTGGGTGAAGGCTGGCTGGATGATGCTCGTCGTCGCCTGTTTGCAGGCTGCGACGGTGGCGCACGCGAGCGATATCGACTTCGGCGCGCCGTTGAACGGCTGGCGCAACACCAGCGGTGACAGCGAGCGCTATACGCAGGACGTGCATTACCCGGCGGTGTCGGTTACGACGCCGGAAGGGCAGTCGAAGTTCGCGCTGATCGAAGGGCAGATCCGTAACACGCCGAAGAAGAAAGGCACTACGGTGGGCACGCTGGTGGTCGACGGCACGCCGTTGCCGCAGCGGGTTGAGGAAGACGGCAAGTTTTCGCGGCCTTACGCGTTTCCGTCCGGCAGCAACAGCGTGGAACTGCGGGCGCCGGATGGCTCGCGCAAGCGCGTGCAGTTTTACGACGCTTACAGCGGCAAGACGCAACCCAAGTTGCGCATCGTGCTTGCATGGGACACCGACGGGACCGATCTGGATTTGCACGTGGTCTCGCCGGACGGCGTGCATACCTGGTATGGGGATCGTGTGGCGCCAAGCGGCGGTGCGCTCGACGTGGACGTGACGACCGGCTATGGACCGGAGATTTACTCGTCGGCGGCGCCGTTGAAGGGTACCTATCTGGTGTACGTGAATTATTACGGCAACGGAAACAGCGGCAGCGATATCACCGTCGCGCAGGTGACGATCATCACGAACGAGAACACGCCAAACGAGAAGAGCGAAACCATTCGGGTGCCGATGCGCAAGCCGGGCGAGCTGACGCTCGTGAAAACATTCGTGATGCCGTAAAACAGTTGGCGAAGTCACGGCATTTAATGTCTTTAAAGCAATGCAAAATGAATTGATTTGCCGGTTGGCTATTGGCTCAATGAATGGGGCGCCTGATTAAATCGGAAGCCTGTTTAAAAATGCAGGAAAGCGTGTAATCATCGTGCTAATCGGCTTGCGCGCTCTTGCCGGCCGGATTGCAAATTTCACACTGTCGTAGTCAGTTTTGCAAGGGAAGACCACCCGCCCGCCATGCATACGCGCTTATGCGTAAGCGGGTCACAAAAACGTATATTTGCCAGCTGGGGGAAGAAAAAATGAACTCACTCGACCAGAAGCAGCCGCTGTTGAGCTATGACGGCAAGCTTGGAGAGTTGTACGGGATATTCATCAAAAATCTGTTGCTGCAGATCATCACGCTTGGCATTTATCGGTTTTGGGCCACCACTAATACCCGGCGGTATATCTGGTCGCGCATGCGTTTTCAGGGTGAGCGATTTGAGTACACGGGAACAGGCGGCGAACTGTTCAAAGGTTTTCTACTGGCGTTTGCGATTATCTTTGGCGCGATTGTCGGCGCAGGCATTCTTGGCGCAATTCTGCGCGCTATCACTGGCAGCGCTGCACTGGCTCTCGTGCCGATTATTGTGCTCTACATCGTGATCGCGGTGATCGCAGCAGGGGCGTATTTCAGCGCGCAGCGTTACCGCTTGAGCCGCACCCAATGGTGTGGGATTCGCGGCGGCATGACGGGCTCGTCATGGGTCTATGGCGCGTACGCATTGCTGTATGGCCTGCTGTGCATCGTCACGCTTGGACAGATGCTGCCGTGGGTGTCCATGCGCCTTGCGGAGCGCCGCATCAACGCGAGCAGTTTCGGCAGTCTGCCGTTTCACTTTGAAGGCCGCGCACGTGCCTTGTATGGCGCGTTCGTCGGCACGTTTTTGGGCATCATCGCGCTGTTCGCCGTGCTCGGGGCGGTTTTCCTCAAGAGCATCATGGCGCTGCTGCCGATCGGGCACGCGCCGCTGAAAGCCCATGATCCTGCCGCGTTCGCAGCATTCGGCTCGGTGTTCCTGTTCTACGTGCTGTTCATTGTCGGTGCGTTGCTGATCCAGTGCTTCTATCTGGCGCTGGTGACGCGCCATGTCATGGGCAATACGACGCTTGGCACGCAATTGCGCTTCGGCAGCAGCATTACTGCGGGGCGTTTGCTCGGCATGATGCTGGGCAATCTGGCGATCATCGTCTTCACGCTGGGTCTGGGTTTCCCGATCGTGCTGCATCGCGTGATGCGCTTCGCAGCCGATACGCTGCAGGTGTCCGGTCAACTCGACCCGCAGACGCTCGGTCAAAGCGATCAGCCGCCGCCGCGCACCGGCGAAGGCATGCTGAACCTGCTCGATCATGGCGGCGCGTTCTGACGCGGTTGTGGAGCCTTCAGTGCCGACCGGCACACGCTATTACGACGGCCGTACCGCAGCGCTTCACGTGGCAACGCTGCGCTGGAGCGAGGCGTTTCTGTCGATCGACGGTGTTGAGGGTGAGCTGGCGGTTTGGCCGCGTGCGCGGCTGATTGTCGGCGAGCCCGACCCGGAGGGCAGGGTCGTCTTGTCGTGCAAAGGCGAACCGGGTCGCGTGTCGACCGATGCCTTTGCACTACCTGTGCAGATGACTGCGCCACGCGGGCACCGTTGGCATTACCTGGGCTGGATCGCGATCGGCGCAGTGGCGCTGGCGCTTGCGTTCGTACTTGTTGTGCGACTGCCTGCGGCTGGCGCGGCGCTTGTGCCGCGCAGCGCGGAAAATCGGCTTGGCGAGATGGTGGAGTCGGTCGTGGTCGGTAAGCATCGGGTGTGCCGCGGCGACGACGGACAACGCGCGCTCGAACAACTCGAAGCGCGCCTCGCCCATGCGGCGGGGATCGCGCAGCCGGTGCGCGTGGTGGTCATTGACAGCAAGACGGTCAATGCACTCACGTTACCTGGTGCACGCATGGTCATCATGCGCGGCCTGTTCCAGCGCGTCGACAATCCCGATCAACTGGCCGGCGTGATGGCGCACGAGACGGGACATATCGCGCGGCGCGATCCGTTGACCGCTTTGTTTCGCAGCGCCGGCATCACTCTGATCAGCACAACCCTCGGCATCCATCTCGGTTTCGCAGACGTCTCTTCGCTGGCGGGGCGATTAGTGGGCTTGTCGTATAGCCGTGACATGGAGCGTCTCGCTGATGCAAACGGCGTTGCTTATCTGCAAGCGAGTGGATTGCGCAGTGATGGGCTCGCGGCATTCTTTGCGTTGACCGAAAAGCGTAGTGGCAGCGCCAGCGGTGCGATCGAGTTTCTGTCCGATCATCCGCGTACCCTCGACCGGGAAAAACGGAGTCAGGGATCGCCGGTCGGCGAAAGTGCGTTGACGGCGCAGCAATGGGCAGCGGTTCGGGCAATGTGCGAGAAGTCGTGAGCCGTGCGACCTGTCGTGTCGGAAGCGTCGATGTGAAAATCAATGCGCTCAACGAGTTGTGCGACTCTTACTCAGGATATCCACAGGCTTCTGAACAGTTTCTGTGGACAAATCGATCTATGGAATCCGTTCTGTAGAACTGCGTGTTGCGCAGCTGTATTCGTTTCTGGCAGGCGCAACGCATCCGATGGAGCTTACCGTTTCTTTCCGGCGCTCAAGTTTTGGCTTGCTGCCGTCGATAGGTCCTGTAAGCGGTTGTGCGTCGAACCGCCGTGTGCGAGCGCGATGGGTCTGTTTGCATTGCCACGGCGAATTGGGGGCGGCGCATGCGTTGGGCGAAATAAACGGAGGTGGCCATGCAAATCGACAGTGCGATGTCGTCGACACTGCCGGAATCGGATCGTGCGATGACGAAGAGCCGGTCCGCAACGAACGACCCGGACGACACGGCCACGCAGACTGTTGCGTCTAATACATCTGAACAGGACGACGCCGTCCACATTTCCGCCGAAGGCGCAGCGACGGCGGCGCAAGAGGGCAATGCGATTCAGGACGGTGCGGTAAGCGATTCAGCTGGAGAGGGCGCGTCGACGACTGACGTCTCGGCGGTCAAATCATTTGCGTACGGTACGTTGGGTCTCGAACGCCCGGATCAGCCTCATGAAGAGCGTAATGCGTTCTACACGGCTGGGCGTTGGCTGGCAGCGGGAATCACCATTGGCGGGATCATCTCGTTGCTTGTTTGAAATGAGGGAGGGGAGAGGCGCTTGTCGTGCGTGATGCACGACAAGCGCAACGACCGGCTTGACTTAGCGGTCGAGGAACGACTTCAGACGATCTGCGCGGCTCGGATGCATCAGCTTACGCATGGCCTTGCTTTCGATCTGACGGATCCGCTCGCGCGTGACGTCGAACTGCTTGCCGACTTCTTCGAGCGTGTGGTCCGACTTCGTGTTGATGCCGTAGCGCATACGCAGCACCTTCGCTTCGCGCGGCGACAGTGAGTCGAGCGCGTCGTCGATGGCGGCGCGCAAGTCGGCCTGCATCGCTGCGTCAGCCGGCGAGGAAGCTGCCGAATCTTCGATCATGTCGCCCAGCGTGGCGTCGCCGTCGTCGCCGACCGGCGTTTCCATCGACACCGGCTGCTTGGCGATCTTCAGAATGCCGCGCACCTTCTCTTCCGACAGTTCCATGCGTTCTGCCAGCACCGACGGATGAGCTTCCTGACCGGTTTGCTGCAGGATCTCGCGCGAAATGCGGTTGAGCTTGTTGATCGTTTCGATCATGTGCACCGGCACGCGAATCGTGCGCGCCTGGTCGGCGAGCGAGCGCGTCACAGCCTGACGAACCCACCACGTTGCATACGTCGAAAACTTCCAGCCGCGGCGGTATTCGAACTTGTCCACCGCCTTCATCAGACCGATGTTGCCTTCCTGGATCAGATCGAGGAACAGCATGCCGCGGTTGACGTACTTCTTTGCGATCGAGATCACGAGACGCAGATTCGCCTCGATCATCTCGCTCTTGGCCTTGCGCATCTTCGACTCGGCCGCGACCATCTGACGATTGATCTCTTTCAGATGCTTGAGCGGCAGCGAAACGGTTGCTTCGATGTCGATCAGCTTCTGCTGTTCCGACTGGATTGCCGGCAGATGGCGCTCCAGCGCCGCGCCGAACGTCGACGCGCCGCGCGCGGCGCGCTCGGTCCAGCCCAGATCGGCTTCATGACCCGAAAACGACTCGATGAACTGCTCGCGCGGCATGCCGCTCTTCGTCACGACGATTTGCAGAATGCGGCGCTCGATCGCACGAACTTGCGCGACCTGGTGTTGCACGTCGCCGCACAGGCGGTCGATGGTGCGTGCCGTGAAGCGGATCTTGGCGAGGTGCTGCTGAATCTCTTCGCGGGCGCGCAGGTAAGCCTTCGAGCTGACGTCGCCACGTGTGTGCGAGGCGTTCTGCTGGTCGGACAGAATGCCGACTTGCGCGAAGATTTCCAGGCAATCGCTGGTGAGTTGCTTCAGGCGTGCTTCGTCTGCTGCCGAGGAGTCGGCCGGGCCGGCATCGTCGTCGTCTTCGCTATCGCTGTCATCGTCGTCGGTCGCGTCGGCGTCGACGTCTGCTGCGGCGTCCGCGCTTGCGCTGGCGTCTTCCGCTGCAACCGTGTCTTCATTCAGACCGTCGACCAGTTCGTCGATGCGCAGTTCGCCGTCCGCGACCTGTTGGGCGCTGGCCAGAATGGCGGAGATTGCGAGCGGGCAAGCGGCAATCGCCTGCACCATTTCGTGAAGACCGTCTTCGATGCGCTTCGCAATCGCGATTTCGCCGGCGCGGGTCAGCAGCTCGGTTGCGCCCATTTCGCGCATGTACATGCGCACGGGGTCGGTCGTACGGCCGAACTCGGAATCGACGGTCGACAACGCGACTTCGGTTTCCTCATCTGCCTGATCGTCCGACACCACGGCGGGGGCGTTCGAGTTGAGCAGCAGGGTTTCCGCATCCGGAGCCTGCTCGTAGACCTGCACGCCCATGTCGTTAAAGGCGCTGACGATGCTGTCGATTGCCGCCGTCTGCGCGAAGTTGTCGGGCAGGTGGTCGTTGATCTGCGCGTGGGTCAGGTAGCCTTGCTCCTTGCCCAGCTGGATCAGCGCGCGCATCTGGCGCTGGCGTTCTTCAGCTTGTTGCGGCGGCAGTTCAGCCGCTACGGGGATCGCTTTGCCTGCGCCTTTGCCCTTGGCTGTACGGCCAGCGGGCGCCTTGGCGGTGTATCCGGCAGTTTCGTGTTGCGAATCTTCGCGATCAAAAGGGTTCACGTATTCTCCTCTAGAGGCTTCGCTATGAGACGCAAGACGCTACCGTCAGGCGTTTCGAGCATGGCTCAACATCACCTGAGTGACTCAACGCGGTTGTTTGGCTGTGCTCTGGGGAGCAAAAAAGATGAGCCCGCGCGAAGCGGGCCGATAGAAATGTGCGAAATTCGCGCGGCTCGCATTATATACGAGCTTGCGCCTTCGCGCGCATTATGAGCACACCAATTTGTCATGCGCTCTTGTCGCAGGGTCCCTTCATCGCCTGTCATCCGTAAGTTCAGGTGGGGGCAGAAGGCAGTACTTCAACTGCTCGTCGTGCGCGTATGCAGGCTCTTCACTATAGGCTATGTCGGCCACTCCCGCACGATCGGATGAGTGTCCGCCGATCTTGCTACATATAGTGGGGTGCATGTTTCGGCGCCAAATCGCGCTTGGTCAAAAGAAAATTCTCAAAAGGGGGTTGACGACCTGTCGGACGTTCTCCATAATCTCGTTTCTCTGCTGCTGATGCAGCGACGCAGAACGAAGCGGTGCCGGGTGTTGAAGTGGGCGCGGGTTCGGTAGTGAATGCGTAATCGATCTTTAAAAATTAACAGCCGATAAGTGTGGGCGCTTGATGCGCGACGCGGCGGTGGACTCTTCGGGGTCTGCCGGAAGCGAAAGTATCAAGTCTCACACTAGTATTAAAGGAAGGTTTTCCTGTTGGGGTGGATTCACGCCGGCAGGATGATCATTCGTCAGTACGTTGAGTGAGCGACCGGGTTCGAAAGAGCCCGAAAAACAGTAACAGGTTTGAACTGAAGAGTTTGATCCTG
>NZ_CADIKC010000002.1 GCF_902859805.1 Paraburkholderia sediminicola
AGTGTGAGACTTGATACTTTCGCTTCCGGCAGACCCCGAAGAGTCCACCGCCGCGTCGCGCATCAAGCGCCCACACTTATCGGCTGTTAATTTTTAAAGATCGATTACGCACTCACTACCGAACCCGCGCCCACTTCAACTACCCGGCACCGCTTCGTTCTGCGTCGCTGCATCAGCAGCAGAGAAACGAGATTATGAAGAACTTTCGCTACGCCGTCAACAGGTTTTTCTAACTTTCTCAACCCGCCCACATCGCGCAAAGCCTTGCCACTGCTGGCTCTCCCGCATCCCATGCCCCGGTGTCCGGAGCACGAAAGAGCGAGATTCTAGCGAGCCCGACCGCCCCTTGCAAGCGTTATTTTGATGCGCATGGATTGCGCCAGAAATGGCGCAAGAATTGAAAACGAGTGGCACAACAAGCTCACCCGAAGCCCCCCGAAAACCACCTCGTTCAGGCGGCCACGTGCTTCTGCATAACGCGCTCGACTACGCTCAAATAATGATCGAGCCCCGGCGTCGCACGGTTCTCTTCTTTCGCGCGGTCGTCCCATTTGCGCAGACGCAAGGCGTCTTCCGCGTAGGGCTTCTGCAGGAACATCTCAGCTTCTTCCTTGCTGAAGATACCGCCTTGCAATTCCAGACTCCGCACCGAATCAGCGGAAAGCTGGCCAAAGTATGCATCGTCGATTGCGCAGAGGCAGCGCTTGGCGTCGACGTGCAGCCGGATCGGCTCCAGCACCGCGTCCGACAACACCGGCCGCAAGAACGGCAGCGCAAAATACTGATGCAGATCGTCGATGCCCCGTTCCGTCGGCGTTTCGCCTTGCAGATTCAGCAGATGGCCGAGGTCATGCAGAAACGCCGCAGCGATGAGTTCATCGCCGGCACCTGCCTCTTCCGCCAGTGCGCCGCTTTGCAGCGCATGTTCAAGCTGCGTCACCGGCTCGCCGCTATAAGCGAGCTTGCCGTATTGCTCATATAACGAACGGATGTCGTTCAGACTCAATGCCACGTTCTTACTCCCACGGTAATGAAAAGGTCTTCAGATTGGTGAAGCTCTTCATCGCTTCCTGAACACCTTCCTTATAGCCAAGCCCGGAATCCTTGATGCCGCCGAACGGCGTCAGCTCGATCCTGTATCCCGGCACTTCCCACACGTTGACCGTCCCCACGCGCAATTCATTGATGAAGCGCGTGATCGCGTCCTGCCGGTTCGTGCATACACCGGACGACAACCCGAACGGCGTGCCGTTACTGATACGAATCGCGTCGTCGAGCGTATCGAAGGTAATGATCGGCGACACCGGGCCAAACGTTTCCTCGCGCACCAGTGTCATTGACGGGTCGACGCCATCCAGCACCGTCGGCGAATAAAGCGCGCCGTCGCGCTGGTTGCCGATGCGCAAGCGCGCGCCATTCGCCACTGCTTCGTTCACACGCGCCTCGAATAGTTGCGCCGCGGCGACGTCGATCACGGTGCCCATCTGATTGGACGCGTCGAACGGATCGCCATAGGTCCATGCGCGCGTCTTCTCCACGACCAGATCGGTGAAGTCCGCCGCGATGCTCTTCTGCACCAGCATCCGCTTGACTGCGGTACACCGCTGCCCGGAGTTCTTGTACGAACCCTGCACGGCCAGCGTCGCGGCACGATCGAGATCGGCGTCTTCGAGCACAATCAGCGGATCGTTGCCGCCCAGTTCCAGCACGACGCGCCGGTAAGCCGCCTTCGCCGCAATGTATTTACCGATCGCCACGCCACCGGTGAAAGTGACGAGATCGGCCAAAGGATGCGTAATCAGCTCGTCGGCGATTTCGCGCGGATCGCCGGTCAGCACCTGCAGCATTGGCGTCGGCAAACCCGCTTCATAAAGAATGTCCGCCAGATAAAACGCCGACAACGGCACCTTCTCCGACGGCTTCAGCACCACGCGATTATTGGTTGCAATAGCCGGCGCAATCTTGTGCGCGACCTGGTTCATCGGATGGTTGAACGGCGTAATCGCGACGATCACACCCGCCAACGGCTCACGCTGCGAAAACACCCGGCGCTTCTTGCCATGCGGCGTGAGATCGCAGGAAAAACTCTGCCCGTCGTCGCGCAAGGCTTCGATCGAGGCGAACTTGAACACATCGGCGACGCGGCCGATCTCATAGCGCGAATCCTGCTTCGACAAACCCGACTCGAGCGAAATCAGGTCAGAAGCTTCCTCGGTCCGCTCCCGCAGCAATGCCGCAGCACGTTCGAGAATCTGCGAGCGCTCGTAGCGCGTGAGCTTCGCCTGATAGGCCGCGGCGTATTCGAACGCGGCGCGCACGTCGTCGATGCTCGCCAGCGGGACCGTGCCCACCCGCGTCCCTGTATAAGGATCGAACACGTCGAGCGTGCGCGAGCGCATCGCGCGCTCGCCTTTGAGCCGCAGTGCTTCCGCCCGAAATGCCGGATGGTCCCGCAGCACGGCGTTCATGATGGCGACACGTGATTCAAAGCGACGTCGAAGATATCGAAGTTGCGCAACCGTTTCCCGGAAGGCAAACCCTCGACGCGGCGATTGAACAGCAACGGCACTTCCTGCTCGGAAATACCGCCGTGCGAGCGCAACGGCACGGTCAGTCCGGACAGATCGTGCTCATCGCGACGCGTGCCGAGCACCACATGCCGCGTACTGACCACGACAATATCGCCAACGCGGTCATTCGGCAGCTCGAAACGCTCGCAAGCGGCGCGATTGTCGAGCACGACTTCAATGCCCTGCAATCCGCCAATCCGCTCGATCACCTGCGTAACGCTCACATCGTGCGGCAGGTAAATCGTCGCGAACGAACCGAGCGCGCCGTGATGCACGACATAGGGATCGGTAATCGGCAAGATGACGCGCGCGCGGCGAACACCAAGCCAATCGTCCAGCACGTCCTGCAGATAGATGACATTCGGCTCGCCGGTCTTCAGATCGTGCTTGGCGTTCATGCCATGGTCGGCAGTGAGGCCGATCACCCAACCGAGCGCATCGAGTTTGGCGAGGTAGCCATCCATCATCGCGTAAAACGCATTTGCGCCTTCAGTGCCTGGCGCCCATTTATGTTGAATGTAATCGGTGGTCGACAGATACATCAGGTCGAGCTTGCGGGTTTCAGCAAGCCTCACACCGGCGGCGAACACGAACTCGGACAAACCCGCGCTATACACATCGGGCAACGGCAAGCCGACCAGATCGAGCACCTCGTCGATGCCGTTTTCTTCGCGCGTCACCTTGTCGGCTTTTTCCGCCGAGAAGCAGATGCCCTTCAATTGCCAGCCGAGCAGCCGGCGCAGCTTGTCTTTCGCGGTGACCACAGCAACCGCCGCGCCCGCTTCCGCCGCGGCAGCCAGCAAGGTCCCTGCGCGGAGATAGGCCGGATCGTTCATCATCACTTCCGCGCCTTCGCCGCCGTTCGCGTCCGGATCCCAGAAGTAATTGCCGCAAATGCCGTGCACCGAGGGCGGCACACCGCACACGATCGAAAGATTATTCGGGTTGGTGAACGACGGAATTACGCAGTCGCCCTTGAAGGCCGCGCCGCCCTTGAGCATCTTGCCGATGAATGGCGCGACGCCGGCCGCGACCGCGGCTTCGAGATAATCGTATTCGCAGCCGTCGACACACACGACGACCGTGGGTTGCGATGGCAGCCGGTAACTGCGGCCGTTGACTTCGATCGTACGTTCGCTTGCGTTTGCCATTGTTACCTTCCATCCGTTGAGAGCACGCGTGCTCCAGTCAATCCATTGCAGCCAGTCTCAATCGTTCGATGCCGCCGACATCCGCACCGCGCCCAACGACCCCGCCGGTTCGCACGCCTCACGCGCGCGCTGCAACCCGCCGTTCACATGCGCATGCATCAGCGCCGCGGCATGTTCGGCGTCGCGCGAGCCCAGCGCCGTCAGAATCGCGCGATGCTCAGTGAGCGAGCGTTCCATCGCATCGGCATGCACCACCAGCGCGGCGCGACGAAACAGACTCAACTCGCTCACCAGCCTTCGATACGTCTCATACAACTTCAGATTGCCTGACGCCGCCACGATCGCATCGTGAAACGCCACGTTGGCGCGCGCGTAAGCATCGTGATCCTGCGCGTCGAGCGCGGCGCGCATTGCGTCGAGCCACTCGCGCAACACCGCAAGCTTCTGCGCATCGATACGCGAAGCCAGCATCCGGCAGGCCGCCTCTTCAAGCACCGCGCGCACCGCATAAATCTCGTCCGCTTCCGCGAGCGACACCGTCCGCACGAACACGCCGCGGTTTTTCTCGGTGCGCACGAGACCCGCCTGCTCCAGCGCGCGAAACGCCTCGCGCACCGGCCCGCGCGACACTTGCAGACGCGCGGCCCAGTCGGCTTCGTTGAGTTTGTCGCCAGGTGCGATCGCCCCTTCGATGATGTGCCGTTCGATTTCGTCGCGGACCAGCGTCGTCAGCGAATGCCTGCGCACAACCTCAATCGGATCGACAGAAGCAGTTTGCATATATTCGGTCATTTTGACAAATTTCGCCACATCGATATGTGTTTGCGTGTTTGCGCGGCCGCCGCCTGGCAGGCGCACGCAAACACAACAATCAGAAGGTGCTCGTCAGTCCACCCGACGGCGCGGGACACGCGCCGCGATCAGCAGCAGCGCAGCAAGCGAGACCAGCAGCAGAATCAGCGACAACGCGGAGGCCGGCAGGTAATACCCGCGCTCCACCTGCCCGACCACCACGATCGGCACCGTCGCAAAGCCCGGCGGATAAACAGTGAGCGTCGCGCCGAGTTCGCCGAGCGAGAGCGCAAAGCCGAGTGCGAGACTCGCGCGTATTGCCGGCACCAGTTGCGGCAGCACGACGCCACGCAGCACCATCGACGGTGGCGCACCCAGGCTCGCCGCCGCTTCGCGCAGAATGGTCAGTTCCGGACGCAACGCGGCGGCCGCGCAGCGGTAGCAGAACGGCAGCACCAGCGCGAGCTGCACAAACACGACGATGGCCGCCGAGCTCGACAGATCGAGCGGGCGCTTGTGGTACGCGATCAGCACGGCCAACCCGAGCACCACGCTCGGCACGCCGTTGGGCATCATCGCGATGGTGTCGACGAACGCGCCAAGACCACGCCGGTCACGGCCTTCGAGCGCCAGTGCCAGCCACAGCCCGAGAATCGTGCCGAGCACGGCCACACCCATGCCGATGCCGAGGCTTGTAGTCAGCGCGTCGAAGTCGCTGGAACCGAGCCGCTCGAACCAGCGCGTGCTGAGGCTGTCCGGCAGAATCGTGCCCGACCAGTGCCCGGCCACGCTCGACAGCGCGACCACCAGCACCGGCAAGACGAACAGCCAGAAGCACAGCAACGCGGCAAAGCCGAGAAACAGACTGCCGAGTATGCGCACCGGCAGACTGCGGCGCACCGGCCGCGCCTTCTTGTGCATAACCGGCAAAACGGTTGGGTCGAGTTCAACGGCCATGGCCCGCTCCTTTCACCTTGCGACGGTTGACCTGGCGGTACAACGCGTACAGCGACAACGACATGATCAGCATCACGACTGCGCCGGCGGCGGCGGTCGGCAGATCCAGGTCGACGGTCGCCGAGCTGTAGATCGCGACCGGCAGCGTAATCAGATGCGCGCTGCCGAGCACGAGCAGAATGCCGAACTCGTTCAACGTCAGCAGAAAACACAGGATCGTGCCAGCGGCGATGCCTGGCCACGCGAGCGGCAGGATCACCTTGAACGCAACCATCCAGCCGCTCGCGCCGAGACTGCGGGCGGCTTCGATCAGACGCATGTCGAGCGTGGCGAACGACGCCAGCGTAGGACGCACAACAAACGGCGCGTAGAAGACCACTTCCGCGAGAATCACGCCGCCCACGCCGAACAGGAAATTGAGCGGCGGCGCCTCGAGATGAAACAGCTGCTGCAAGGCGATGCTGACCGAGCCTTGCGAGCCGTACAGAAAGATCAGCGTGAACGCGACCAGAAACGACGGGAACGCGACGAACAGTTCAAGAAACCGCGTGACCATGCGCGCGCCGGGAAACGGCTTGAAGAACAATAGCGACGCGAGGCCGATACCGAGCAACGATGCGAGCCCGGCGCTCACGCACAGAATCCACAGCGTGGTGCCGACTACGCCGCGCGTTTCCGGATTGCCGAAAAACGTCGAGTAAGCCTGCAGACTCAAACCGTGCGGACCGGTGAAACTCAGCAGCACGAGACGCACGAGCGGATAGATCACGAGCGGACCCAGCACGACCACCGCAAGAAACAGCAGGTGCCATTGCGCCGCGCGTTCGCGTCGCTTCACCGCCGCCGTGTGCGAGGCCGCGCTCGCGCTGCGGCGGGCGTCAGCAGCAGCTTCGCTGATCGAATTGGGGGTATCAGGGGTTGATAAGGACGACATCGTCAGCCTCATAACGCAGGGAAACACGCGCGCCCTTCTCCGGCATCATGCCGTGACCGCGCTGCATGGTGACCAGCACGGGCTCGTTAGGCATCGCGTCCAGAGCGACCGACACCGACAGCACCGCGCCGTACCATTCGACCGACGCAATCGCGCCATGCAATTGCCCCTCGCCAAGCGGCACGATGCGCAGCGCTTCAGGACGCAGACAGGCCACCCGCTCGCGCTCGTTGTAGCGCACGTCGTCCATGCCGAATGCCACCTGCGGCGGCAACAGATTGGCCGCGCCCAGATAGCGCGCGACGAAACCGTCGTTCGGCGTGTCGTACAACTGTTGCGGCGTGCCGAGTTGGGCGATGCGACCTTCGCGCATCAGCAGCGTGCGGTCGGACAGCACCAGCGCGTCGTCCTGATCGTGCGTCACGCAGACGATCGTCAGATTCGGCAGGCGCTCGTGCAGCGCCTTCAGTTCGGAACGCACCGAGGCGCGCAGATTGGCGTCGAGTGCGGAAAGCGGTTCGTCGAGCAACAACACATCGGGTTCGATCACGAGCGCGCGCGCGAGCGCCACGCGCTGCTGCATGCCGCCCGACAATTGCGCCGGCATGTGATGACCGGCGTCGCCCAGCTGCACGAGCTTCAACGCGTCGGCGACACGTCGCGCGACATCCTTCGAAGGCGTGCGGCGCGCACGCAAGCCGAACGCCACGTTGTCGAATACCGATAAATGCGGGAACAGCGCATAGCTCTGGAACAGCAAGCCGAGATTGCGCTTATGCGGCGGCACGTGCGTCAGGTCGTGACCGGCGACGGTCAAGGTGCCCGACAATCCGTCCGCTTCAATGAACCCGGCGATGAAGCGCAACAGCGTGGTCTTGCCGCAACCGCTGCGGCCGAGCACGGTGAGCAATTCGCCGCGCTGAATGGTCAGCGACAGATCGTCGAGCACGGTGCGCGTTCCGAAACGCACCGTCAGATGGTCGATCTGCACGCCGCCCGGCGTGTTCGAACGCGCGCCGTCGAGCGCGTCCGGTGAGGCGCCGAGCGCGCCTGGGTGAGCAAGACTGGCCGTATTCACCGGGTTCATCCTCCAACTGGATTAATGCTGATGCGGCGCCCCGCACGAATGCGGGAGGCGCCGCCTGATTCAATTGCAAATTGCGGCTTACTTCGGCTTGACGACTTCGAGTTGCTTGCCCGACGAACCGATCACATCGCTCTTCCAACGTGCCGTCCAGTCAGCCTTCTTCGCCATCACTTGCGTCCAGTCCACCGGGATCAGCGTGACGCCGGCGATCGCCTTCTTGACTGCTTCGCCGTTCTTGCCGGCGAGCGGCACGTCCGTGCGGCCCGGGATACCGAAGATGTCCGGCACCTTGGATTGCACGTCGGTCGACATCAGGTAGTCGATCAGCTTCTTGCCTTCAGCCTGGTTCGGGCCGTTCTTGATCAGTCCGATCGCGTACGGCAGCTGGAACGTGGTCGGCTTGCCGCCGGCGCTGGCTGCAAGGAAGATCGGCTTGAGCGACAGACCGCCGTTCGCTGCATCGTCCAGATCCATCTGCAGGTCGCCGTTCGCGAAGGCGATTTCGTTACGCGAGAGCAGCACGTCGAGGTAGCCCGTGCCCTTGGTGTGGAACTTGGCGCTCTCTTCGAGCTTCTTCAGATAGTCGAACGCCTTGTCTTCGCCCATCAACGACGTGGTCAGAATGATCACGGCCATACCGTCGCCAGCCGTGGCCGGGTTCGAGTAGGCGACCTTGCCGGTGTAGTCCGGGTGCAGCAGGTCGGCGAAGGTCTTCGGCTGGTTCTTGGTGACGTCCGGGTTGATCGCGAACGAGAAGTAGTTGTTCACGAAAGTCGCCCACGAACCGTTCGGCGCCTTGGCGATCGCCGGCACGTTCTTGTAGTTGGCGCTCTCATAAGCCTGCAGCAGGCCGCTCTGATCGGCTTGCTGGATGAACGGCGGCAACGTGACGATCACGTCGGCCTTCGGCTGATCCTTCTCGATGGTGGCGCGGTTCACCACTTCGCCGCTACCTGCCGTGACGATGTTGACCTTCACACCTTCCTTCTTTTCGAAGGCCGGCAGCACATCCTTATAGAGGTTTTCGAGGCCGTCGGCGGTGTACAGCACCACTGCGTCAGCCGCATGGGCCTGCATCGCCGTGCCGCCGAATGCTGCCGCGGCGATCAGCGCCGGCAACAGTTTGCGTGCGAGGCCAGCCGTGGCGTGAAGGGAATTCGTCTTTGTCATGTCGCTCTCTCCGAAAGGCAAAAAACCAGACGGTCGGGATATCCCGATACCTGTTGTGATTGAACGGCGGTAGCGCCGCGCCGCTTGCGTGTTGCCCGCAGCCAGTTACCGTGCAGTTTCGCCCGAATTCACCCGAATTCGCGCGGATTGCAGATTGCCGACAACTTTGCTGCTTCTTCTCCAGCCTGACTTACAGCTCATCTACGAGACTCGCGCTGCCGGCCATGCCTGAACGGGCACGGCAAGGATCACAGGTTTCCATGACAACGCCATGACGATTCTGTCGAATTCCAACAATTGACACAATTCGCCAATAATATCCAAAACAATCTTTTCGTCACCCTGCCCGGGCGACGGACATTCATCTGATGATGGAGGCGCTGTGATTCCTGGAAACGATCCAATCCTGCTGACCCCAGGTCCGCTGAGCACTGCGCCGCAAACCCGCGAGGCGATGCTGCGCGACTGGGGCTCGTGGGACGCCGCGTTCAACCGTATGACACATAGCGTGTGCGCCGACCTCGTCAAAATCGTACATGGTGAAAATGACTATGTTTGCGTGCCGCTTCAAGGCAGCGGCACGTTCGCGGTCGAAGCGGCGCTCGGCACGCTCGTGCCGCGCCAAGGTTGCGTGCTGGTTCCGAACAACGGCGCGTATTGTGCCCGTCTGATCCGAATATTGCAGCGTATGGGGATCGCTTATGTGGAACTGACGCTGCGCGAGGACGAGCCAGTCGGCGCGGCCGCCATCGAAGACGCCCTCAACCGCGAATCGCGAATTACTCATGTTGCGCAGGTCCACCTGGAAACGAGCGCCGGCCTGCTCAATCCGCTCGACGATATCGCCGCGGTGTGTCAGCGGCACGGCAAAAGCCTGATCGTCGACGCGATGAGCTCGTTCGGCGCGCTGCCGATCGATTTACGGCGCGGCGGCATCGATGCGTTGATCTCGGCGAGCGGCAAATGTCTGGAAGGCGTGCCGGGCATGGGATTCGTGATTGTGCGGCGCAGCGTGCTGGAGCGCAGCGAAGGACGCTCGCCGTCGCTCGCACTGGATCTGTACGATCAATACGTCTATATGGAGAAGACGACGCAGTGGCGCTTCACGCCGCCGACTCATGTGGTCGCGGCTTTGCGTCAGGCGCTGGATCAGTTCTTCGCGCAAGGGGGACAAGCGGCTCGCGGCGCGCGCTATACGCAGAATTGCGCGGCCTTGATAAGCGGCATGAAAGCGCTCGGCTTCGAACCGCTTCTGAAACCCGACGTGCAGGCGCCGGTGATCGTCACCTTCTATGCGCCGCGCGACCCCGCGTGGAATTTTGCAAACTTTTATGCCGCCGTGCGCGAGGCGGGTTACGTGCTGTATCCCGGCAAGCTGACGCAAGTGGACACGTTCCGCGTGGGTTGCATCGGCGCGATCGACGCGGACGAATTGCGTAACGCGGTGGCCGCGATCGACCGTACGCTGAAATGGCTTGGGATTCGCGTCAAGTGACGTGGCGGCTGCGGAGCAGCCGTGGCGCGCAGATATGCGAGGCGCTCGCTCATGCGCCCGCGGCGCCAGCCGCCCGGGTGCTCGGGTGGCTCCGCGGGCGCAGCCGCTCAGGCGATCAGGATTTCCGGCCCGTGCGCCGTGATCGCCTTGCCGAGCGCTTTCTCCGGCGCCAGCTCGGTGACGAGATAACGCGCCGATTCGATACCGTTGATGCGTACCGGCGTCACGCGCCCGAACTTCGAGTGGTCGGCGACCACCACCACGGTGTCGGCGGCGGCGATCATACGGCTGCGCACTTCGGCGGCCATGCGGCTGTAGTCGGTCAGGTAGCCGTCCGGCGAAATGCCGCCCGCGCCGATGAAGGCGAAGTCCGCGTGGTACTGCGTCAGTTGATGAACCGTGTCGAGGCCGAAGGTAGCGTCTTCGATATCCGACAGTTCGCCGCCGAGCAGCGTCACGCGGTTATCGTTGCGGCGGCCTAGCAGCAGCGCGATACGCCAGTCGTTCGTATAGACGGACAGGCGGTGCCGGTCGAGCAGCGCACGGGCCACCGCTTGCGTGGTGCTGCCCGAATCGATGATCAGCGAGGCGCCGTCCGGCACGAACTCGGCCGCGCGTTCGCCGATCGCCCGCTTGGCGCCGGCGTTGGCGGCTTCGCGCGTATCGAGGTCGGGCTCGCGCCGGTCGCTGGATAGCGCGCCGCCGTGGGTCGTGACGAGCAGACCGCGCCCGGCCAGTGCATTCAGATCGCGGCGGATCGTCTCGCGCGACACATTCAGTTCGCGCACCAGTTCAGCGACCGAGAGCGCGCCGGTTTTGGCGACCTGCGCCAGGATGTATTGGTGACGTTGTTCTGCGAGCATCTATTGGAGGCCGGGAGCCGGCACGCTTGGGTTTCGCCACGGTTGGAGAAGGCCGGCGTATTGTATTACGCGTGGCGCGGGGATGCTCCTCTTGCCGCGCTTACCTGCTAACCTGAACGCCCTGGCCGCGCGCCGACGCCTGTCGAAGCCGCGTAGTCCGTCAACCGAACTGCCGATGCCGCCACTGTTTCGCCGTTTACTGCTGCTGTTCCACGCGTTGCGTTATGGCGCACGCCTGATCTGGCTTGCCGCCCCATCCGACCACAAACTGCACTGGATGATCGAGCTGATCGGCCGTGTGCACGCTGCCGGGCGCAGCGGCGCGAGCCTGCACGGCGTGCTGCCCGCGCTCGGGCCGCTCGCGAGCCGCTTTGCGCAGACCCTGGCCGAACGGCCCGAACTCGCGAGCGGCACCCTGCACGACGCCATGGATGCAATCGATCATCTCGAAGCCCCGCTGCCGCCGCTGGAATCCGAACAGGCTTTGGCACGCGCATTCGGCCGGCCCCTCGCCACGATCTTCAGCGCCGTCGATCTGGTGCCGGTGCGCGGCGGCTTTGCCGAGCAGACGCACTTCGCGCGGCTCATCGTGCCGGTCAACGGCCATAGCGAAGTGGCCATCAAGCTGGTGCGCGCCGATCAGTTGCAACAGATCGGCGACGAGCTCGCGCTTCTGCGCTGGGTCGCGCGCTGGCTGGAAAAACTTTCCGGCTCGGCCCGCCGCCTGCAACTGCGGACCTTGGCGCAGACCTTCACCGACGACATCCAGCGCCGTTTCGATCTACGTGCCGAGGCCGCCAATCTGAGCCAGACCGGCCATCATTTCGACGGCGACCGGCGCATCGTCGTGCCGGCCGTAATCTGGGACCTGTGCACCAACCAGACGCTGACGATGCAACGCGTCAGCACCCTGGCCGCCAGCGACCTGCCCGGCCTGCATTTGCATCACGTCAAGCTTGCGCCGCTGGCCGCGCATATCGTCGAGGTGGTGACCGAACAGGCATTCGAGCACGGCTTCTTTCACGCGACGCTCGATGCGCGCAAGGTGCGCGTGAGCATCGAACCGGACACACTGGGACGCCTCGTGCTGGCAGAGTTTTCGAACATGTCGAGTCTGTCGACCGGCGAGCGCGAATTCTTCGTACACGGCGCGACTGCCCTGTTCGACCAGGACTATGGCCGTCTCGCCGAACTGCATCGCGACGCCGGCCACGTGTCCGACGACACGCGCAAGGAGATGCTCGAAGCCGAGTTGCGCACGCGCGCCGAAGCGCACTTCGCAGACGCGCCCGAGGACCGCTCGGCGGGTTCGCTGTTTCACCATCTGCTGCACGCGGTGCATCCGTTCGACGGCGCCGTGTCCGGACGGCTCGCCACCGCGCAGCGCTCGTTCCAGCAGGCGGAAATGCTCGCGCGTGCGCTGCACCCGGGCGTCGATACGTGGAATGTCACACGCGGCGTGCTGGCGGGCATAGCGCAGCGCGATATGGATCATCGCGGATGGATCAAGCGCATTTCGCGCGAGTTGCCACATCTGGCGCATATGCTGCCGCGCGTGCCGCAACTGGCCGTGCGCTATCTGCAGCATGAGCACGATCGCGCCCGCACCCCGCAGCAGAATGCACAGTTGATGGTGGATATCAGCCGTGAATATCGGCGTACGCGTGTGCTGCTGTGGGCCTGCGCGGTGTGCGGCGGCGTACTCGGCGTGGGGACAGTATTGCTGATGTGGTGATGATTGCAGCTTCGAACAAGACGTGCGTCTCGCGTCCAGGCAAGATGGCGGCTTTTCACGTTACCCGTTCCCGATGCTCGCCTCCTCGATCGCCGCCGTATTCGTCGTGTTGTGGTCGACCGGTTTCGTGGTCGCCCGGGCGATCACACCGTATGCCGATCCCAGTCTGTTCCTGCTCGCGCGCTTCGGCGGCACCGCGCTGATATTCGCGCTTGCGGCGCTCGCTGCACGCGCCGCCTGGCCGACCGGCCGCGATCTGGGCAAGCACCTGATAGCGGGCGCGCTGCTGCAAGGCGTCTATCTCGGCGCAGGCTACTGGGCTGTCGCACAGGGGTTGAGCGCTGGTGTGATGGCCTTGCTCGGCGCGCTGCAGCCGCTTGCGACTGCAGCCGTCGCGGCCCCGCTATTCGGTGAGCGGCTTTCGCGCCGTGGCTGGACCGGCATGGCGCTCGGCCTCGCCGGCGTCGTGCTGGTTCTCGAACCGAAACTCGCCGCGGCCACGCCGCCCACCCAACATGGCGACGCGCCGCCGTGGCTCGTCGTGCTTATTTCGATCCTCGCGATCGGCGCGATCACCGCAGGCACACTGTTTCAGAAGACTTCGCTGGCAAAGGCCGATATCCGCAGCGCAAGTGCAGTGCAAAACTTCGGCGCGGCAGTCGTTGCGGCAATGCTTGCGCTGGCGCTCGGCGAGCATCGCTGGATTGCATCGGCCACTTTGTGGGGGTCACTGGCGTGGGGCATCGTGATGCTGTCCGGAATCAGCGTCACCTTACTGGTGTGGATGGTCAGGCGCGGCGATGCGGCGCGCGCCACTGCGCTCATGTTTCTCGCGCCGCCACTCGCCGCGCTCGAGGGGTATGTTGGCTTCGGTGAAACGCTGCTGCCGGTGCAGATCGCTGGATTTGCGGTGGCGCTGGTGGGCGTGGTGCTGGCGCGGTCGTGACGTTTTTTTGATCGGCGCAGACCGGCCTGCGTCGGTCAATGCGCGCTCGTCACGCGTTCTGGGTGGCATCGCCGCGCGAACGCGGTCAGTTCGATATCGGCTCAGCAGCTTCGCCCGTCGCTCAATCCGCCACTCAATCCGCTGTATCGGCGCCGGCGGGCACTTTCGCTCGCACCTTGCTGCCCGGGGCCGGCGCCCAGGCCGGGCGGCTCTTGCGCGCCGAATCCACCACGACAATGTAGCGCCCCGCCCACGGCGTCACCTGGCGATCGCTTTTCAATACCCACAGCGATTTGCCGGACTCGACGAGCGCGACATACTCAGCGTCGAGAATGCCGTAGTGGTCGATAAACGCATTGAGCGACGCGGGGATCCGCACGCAGCCCTTCGAATGGCGAATACCGAGCAGTGGCTCGAGCCGGTCCGGATCGGTGGCGTGCATCTGGAAACGCATCTGCGACATGCCGCCCTTGCCCCATCCTCGCTCGCCCTGCGCCCAGCCGAGGTCGAAGATCCGCATGTCGCGCTTGCCGTAGCCGCGGATGTGGTTCTCGTTCAGCGTGCCTTCGGAGCGAAAATCCATGTTGGACGGCGTATGTTCAAACACGCCGAGCGGCGTGATGAAGTGGTCGTACTCGCCAGGCCGGCCCGTTGAGACCGGCGACGCGCCGATCATCTGCCAGCTGTCGGCCGGCGTTGCCCGGAAATAGATGAACAGCGCCTGCACATTGGCGTTGCGATCCACCACAACGACGTACTCGCCCGACAGGTTGCCGAGCATGTGTTCGCCGAGCGCCATTTGCAGACGGTCGGCATAGGCGCGCTGTTCCGCGGCCGACACTTTCAGCCGGCGCGCGACGTCTTGCGCGAACACCTCACGCAGCAGGAACGCGCGACGTGGGTCGACCACGCCGGCCGCATCGGGCGCGGCAACGGCCGAGGCGTCGACCGCGCGCGCCGGGTGGTTCGCCACTACGGATGCCGATGGCCGTGCAGACGTAGCGCCCGACGCCGAGGCCGGTCCCGTACCCGACGCCGCAACGGCAACGCCACATGACATCGCGCAAAAGATAGCCCCGAGCACGCGCGCCAGATAGCGCACTGAACGAGGGGCGCACGCGAAACGCGGCACGAAGCGTAAACCTGACATACACACCGCTTCACTTCGACGATCTACCGATGCGGAAGTACTGCGGTCCGGTGCAGGCTGGCCAGGCCAATTGGGGTAGTTCATCGCGTATTTGAGCAAACCTGATTATTATTGACTGCTCGCCGGCTCATGCGGCGCTCGGAACGAGGATGTTACTAAGCGCATTGGCATCTGTCGATGAAGACTCGGCCAATTCACCCAAATCACCGCATTAACAACCGATATTCAACGCTCTGCGCCTCGGTTTTAAAAGCAGCGCAAAGTGAATTGAAAGCCAATATCCACGATAAAACTGCAAAACCGATTTGCCGCGACATGCTCGCGGATTCGACTCATACGTGGACCGGTCGCTTATGCAATCAGCGCGAGCGTTCATGGTTGACACTTGCGTTACCGCACATGGAGGAAAGAGGAACATGACGCAACAGGACCCAGCCGCACGCCAGGCAAGCATCGCAGCGGAAATGCACATCGCCGCCGAGTTCGACGCCGCACAGGAAATCGAGCGCCGGGTCGCCTTCCTGGCGAACTATCTGCGCAGCAACGGCCTGAAAACTTACGTGCTCGGTATCAGCGGCGGCGTCGATTCAACTACCGCTGGCCGGCTTGCACAACTCGCGGTCGAGCGGCTGCGCGCCGAACATTACGACGCGCGTTTCGTCGCGATCCGTTTGCCTTATGGCGTGCAAAAAGATGAAGCCGACGCGCAGCAGGCCTTAAGCTTTATTCGCGCGGACGAAAATCTCACCATCGACATCAAACCCGCCGCCGATGCAATGCTCACCGCGCTGGACAACAGCGGCGTGCGATTTAACGACGATTCACAGCAGGATTTCGTCCACGGCAATATCAAGGCGCGCCAGCGAATGATCGCGCAATACGCGGTTGCCAGCGCGCGGGCGGGCGTGGTGATCGGCACGGATCACGCGGCCGAATCGGTAATGGGATTTTTCACTAAGTTCGGCGACGGCGGCGCCGACGTGCTGCCGCTCACCGGCCTGAACAAGCGTCGCGTGCGGGCACTGTCCAAAGCCCTGGGCGCACCCGAATCGCTGGCGCACAAGGTGCCGACCGCCGACCTGGAAATGTTGCGTCCACAACGACCTGACGAAGACGCGTACGGTATCCCTTACGACGATATCGATGACTTTCTGGAGGGCAAACCGGTAAGCGACGCAGCGCGCGAAACGGTCCTGCGCTTCTACGACGTCACACGCCACAAGCGGGCGCTGCCCTACACGCCGTTCGATTGGCCGGTAAAGACAGGCGGGGAATGAAAAAAGGGAAGTAACAACCAGGATGCGTGGGGAGGATGAACGTCAGGAATCTACGCCTGACGCAGCGCGCTCTCCCCACGCAGCGCATTCGACGCAATCGGCAAAAGCGGTTGCGACTGACTCAGTGAGCAGGCGGTGTGTCGTCACTAAACAGATCGGCGCTGGCCTCGAGCGTCAAGCCGCCCAACTGCTTGCCGTGAATCTGCCGCGCGATCACCTCGCCCACATACGGCACTTCCGCGTTTAACTCGACCGTGGCGTAGGCGCTGGGTTTTCCGGCGTCGACCACCTCGACGTGTTTCGCGTAATGCCCAAGCTCACGCTTGAGAAATTCCCGTACTTCCTGCTCGCTGCACGATTCCGCGATATTGCGCACGATCAGGTTCATGCCGCCTACCCTCGGCGCGCGCGGCGATCCGCAGCCTGCACTCGCACCGGGCGCAGCGCTGCACGCTGTTTTTCCTGAGCGGCCACGAGTTGGCGGATCAAGGCGGCGCCGGCCGCACCCACAGCAGCCAATGTCAGATAGAAGGCAATCATTTAAATCTCCCCTTCGAATTTCGTCCTGTTTTCAGGATAGCCACAATCGACAACAAAAGCGATGCGACACAATGTCGTTAAAAACGGACCTACGAAAAACTTCCGTTAATGCACTGTACCTGAATAAGCGGCCGTAAAAATAGCAAAACACATGTTCATTCAGTGGTGCCGGCCAGGCACACGCGCCAGACGCGGACGCTGGACGCAAAAACCGGGCCGCACCGGACAGCGACATTTATCGCCACCGGCATCCTGCGGGGGACGTGGGCAAAGGGCGGGCTGATCGTCGGGATCAGTCCGCCGCTTGCACGTTTGCCGCGCTCACCCACCATGCATTCTCGCCTTGCGACACGTGAACCAGCACCGCGGACGGATCGTCAACGCAAGCGAAGACAGGCAGCCTCATGGTGCGCTGTCGCGACTGTCGCCTCGTCCGTTGCTGTCGCCAGTTGCGACATCGAGGCGACTCACATCGCAAGACGTCTGGCTAAAGCCCGAATACACCACCGACCAGTTACCGACAATCGCGGCTTGCGCCTCCGCGAGGCTCAGCTTCCCTTCGCAAACGCAGCGTTTGAGCATGACCGCGGCGCGCGCCTTGCGACGCTCGCCCTGATGGCCTGCCCACGGCAGAAGATCGAGATTGGCGGGTGCGTTCGGCGAGCCGCCGAGCACGATGGGCACGCGCCTGTCCAGCGCGAAAGCGGGACCGTTGTCGGCATCGATGCCGCGCGCGGCAAGCATGCGGTCCTTGTGAGCCATCAACTGGTCGAACGGTGGAGCAACTGTGTCCGCGTAGCCGGGTCGGCAGATCGTTTCGCCGACTGACTCCTGCGTGACGCGCTCGTCGAGCATCGCTGAATCCTGAGCCCGGACTTCACCGATTCGCAAAGCGAGTAGCGCGGCGAAGCCGAACAGGAACGCAAGACGCGTCTTGCGGCCCGGACGCGCGACACTGCACCGGCGCGCGAGCGTCGGCGGAACGGTCTGGTGTGTCCTGCTGGTTGCGCCGCTGTAATAGATGATGCGGCGCCTGTCTGCAATGCCTGCGTTCATTCGTCGGCGCGCCGGCAGCGGCGCGCAATAGTTCAATTCGCAGACTAATTAAAACACATTCAATATCCCGACGCGACTAGGGCATCCATACGCAGACTAATAAGGACGCACCCCAAGGCGCCTGCAGATGAACGTCTGCGCGGTCCTGGCGTGCACGAATACACGCGACAGGACCGCGCCGAACCACCGTGCAAAGGTAACACGGTAGCCTGCGCCGCGCGCAGGCACGGCTCAGGCACCGCGCAGCCGCCAGCTACTTCGGCTTTTGCACCACCCGGGCCTGCAAGGCGCGGATACGGAAGAGCGCCTGGGTATTGGACACCGTCGTGTCGTACATCTTGGCGAGATCCGCCTTGAGCGCGGTACGCGAGCCACCGTCGAGATAGACCATATGCCCCGACGGATAAAAACGCGCCGACAGATTCTGCCGGACCTGCTGGCTAACGAGCGGCATTTGCTGCAGATCGAGCACGGTCTGATAGAACGGCGTGACGTAGTCGAAGAAACCGTTCGCGGACAGCACCTTCAGGTCAGGGTTGAGCGCCATCACCGCGGCAAGATCGCCGGCGGTGTACAGAATGATGTTGCCCTTCGCGTCGAGCCCCTTCTGCGCGCCGGTCGGATCGATATGGCTGAAGTCCCAATACTGGAATGCCTGATCGTTGAGGTCCGTGAACGCCGAATTCGACGTGTATTTCAACTGCTCGTTCAGGTACACGTTCCACATGGTCGTGTAGACGCCGGTCACCGCCGTCATGGTCGGATCGTTGCCGCCGGAATTCGGGTCGATCTTGCCGGCGATACCGGTGTTGATCGCCGTCACGCGGCCGTCGTACTCGCCAAGCGCGAGCCCCTGCGATTTCAGCAACGTGGTCAGGAACAGCGAATTGCCGCGGCTGTCGTACGACGCGATATCGAGGCTCCACGCGAGCAAGGTGGTTTTGTCGATACCCGTGTATTCGCTGAGTTTTTCGACCGTTGCGGAATCCGTCGTCGGAAACTTGCGCAGCGCCGCCAGGTAGTCGGTGCGCGCGAATTGAGCGACTTCTTCGGCAAACGTGCCGAGGTCGGTCGGCCGTGGGGCAATGCCGAGTTTCTTGTGATACCACGCGTCCGCCGCGGTGGTGGGCAAGGCGCCGACCGGGTTGCCCGATTGTGTGTAGTCGAGAATGGACGATTGCAGCGTGATGCCGTTCAGATCGACGCCGTCTTCGTGCAGCCGGTAAGCCAGCACGCAACTGCGCGCCGTGCCGTAAGACTCGCCGAACAGATACTTCGGCGAATTCCAGCGATTGTTCTTGGTGAGAAAGCGCTTGATGAACTGCTTGATCGAGTCGGCGTCCTGGTCGACACCCCAGAAGGCGCGGTTCGTCTTCGGCGCAATGGCCGCCGAGTAGCCCGTGCCGACCGGATTGATGAAGACGAGGTCGCTCTTGTCGAGCAGGCTGTCCGGGTTGTCTTCCATCGAATACGGCGCGGGCGGCGTAAAGCCCGGCATCGACGTCTTGATGCGGCGCGGCGCGAACGAACCCAGCAGCACGAACACCGACGACGAACCCGGGCCGCCGTTGTAGAAGAACGTCACCGGGCGGGTTTCCTCCTTCTGGTTGTCCTGCGTGAACGCGACGTAGAACATCTTGGCTTCAGGCTGCGAACTGCTTGGGTCGACAATGACGAGGTGGCCCGCCGTCGCCGTGTAGTTGATCTTCTGGCCGCCGATCGTGGTCGAATGATGTGTGATCGCGGCTGTTTCAGTGGTATCGGTGACGGAATCGTCCGGCCCGTTGCCATAAGCGACCGGATCGAAGAACGGCTGATCTCCGCCTTTGTGCGACGCACCGGCGGCGGCCGTTGCGGACGAAGCATGCGTGTTGTGTGACGACTGCGGACTAACGGAAGCTGACTCGGTGTTCGTCATGATCGCTCCATGGAATCGTTAAAGTCTTGATGTGTCTCGGTGTGTCTCTCTTGATACGTCTTGATGTGTCTCGATGTCTCTTGATGTTTCTAGATGTGACCTGTGTGTCCTGCCTTGCCTGCGTCTCCTGAAGGCAAGCACCGTACCGCCTGCGGCCCGAACGCCACGCACCTTGGGACAAGCGCGGACAGCCGGTGAGCGCCGACGCTGGCGATCAGCGAGACGCCTTCCAGACTGAACCGCGACTCATCAGACTATAGTGCCGCCGCCACCTTCTGACCATTGGGACTGCCTAGTCCCGTGCACGCATCCCAGCCTGGCGACGCGGCAAAGCTGCCATTGTTGCCCTGGGTGATGTCGTTGAACGCGCCCGGCGCCTTGTACAACTTCGGGTTGATAAAACCGGCCGGCTGCCCCTTCGCCGCGTTGATCCGCGCAATCAACGCCGCCCACAGCGGTGCGACCGCGCTGGTGCCGCCGACCACCGTCTGTGTGCCGTCGATCAATACGCTATAGCCAGTGATAGGCGATGCATCGCCGGCCACGTCCGGCACGCCACGCCCGCTGAGCGCCGTCGTCGCGCCGCTCGATGAAGTGACTGACAGACCCTGTTGCCACACCGGCACGGGAAAGGTCCGGCTCACGCCGCCACCGCCCGCGCCGCCCTGCGCGCCGTCGTTCCACACCACCTCGCGCGAAATCGCTGTGCCCGACGCGGTCAGGCTTGTGCCGCCGCATGCGAGCACGTAAGGGCTCGACGCTGGAAAGTCGACCTGATCGCCACTGGACCCGTCGCTC
The DNA here is from genome assembly GCF_902859805.1 of Paraburkholderia sediminicola. Lineage (GTDB taxonomy): Bacteria > Pseudomonadota > Gammaproteobacteria > Burkholderiales > Burkholderiaceae > Paraburkholderia > Paraburkholderia sediminicola. The sequence goes on from NZ_CADIKC010000002.1 coordinate 20,440, forward strand.
GAGCCGCTATCGCCGGACGCCGCGCAGACCGTCACGCCGAGTGCTGCCGCCGTTTGCAGCACGCTGTTGAACGCCTGCTGCGACTGGCTGGTCCAGTTCGCCTCCGGGCCGCCCCAGCTGATCGAGACGACCGAGGGTTTGTTGGTCGTGTCATGCACCGCGCGACTTACTGCGTCGATGAAACCGGCATCGCTGTTCTGTGTGAAATAGACCGCGATCGTCGCGCCAGGCACAATCGCACCGACGATTTCGATGTCGAGCGTGACTTCGCCGTCGGGCCCGTTCGGGTCGCCGCTCGGCTGATTGCTACCCTGATCGACGCCGACAGATTCCACCTTGGGCGAAGTGACGCCGAGACTCGCAAAGTAACTCGTCAGGTCGGATGTGCTGTACCCACCGCCGAGTTCGATGATGCCGACGCATTCGCCGCTGCCGTCACCCTGCGGAAACTGATACAACGACGCGAGCTGCAGCGGCGTAAAGGACGCCTGATGCGCTTTGGCCGGCTGGAACGGCGGCCGGATGCGAAAGTGCGGCCGCGCCTGAGGCCGGTTATCGAGGCCGAGCACGGCTTGCACGATGCCGTGCAGATCGTCCGGCACACTGATCGTGCCGGTGCGGCCACGGAACTGGCCCGCCGTGTGGTGCTGGTAATGCTCCAGCTTGACGCCGAAGGCAGTCTGGAACTGCGCGATCGTGCCGCCCAGCACCACCTGGCGCGCTGCCGGATCTTCCCGCACCACCGTCAGGCCGTGTGCGGTGGCAAAGGCTTTGACCTTGGCGATGTCGTCCGGCGCTGCGCTGTAATCTTTTGCAAAGGCCTCCCGCGATAGAGGTTTGACGCTCGGGTCGCCCGCTTCGATCTTGCTCATCAGTGAGTCGAACTGCGCCTGGTGTTGACGGCGCAACATCACGAAAACCTCGATCCGTTCTGCCGGATCGCATTGCCCAACGACTGTCGAACCTTGTTCCGCCTTGCGCTCGCTTCCTGGCAACGGTTGTCTATTGACCATGGTGTCGATTCTCCTGTTAGCGTGACGGCGCGGGCCGCAAGGTGGACCCCAGGCACGGCACGCGCCTTCACGAACTCTCCGCCGCGTGGCCAGCGGCGGATTGCTGTTTCAAGGACTTCGCCAAACCGTCCGACCCATGCATTCGAACACAGTTCCGGCGTGCGCGGCAGTTGTCCGAATGGCTAACGCGGCGTTTGATCAATGCGCATCGCGCGGCACCCGCGCTATGATGCTGAAGCGGCAATCCAGCCGTCGCAGCGCCTCGCGCGCCACCCGCGCGCACGATCAAAGAATCAGAGGAACCCCATGTCAATTTCGATGTATCAAGCATCATTGCCCGTGCTGGTGCGCGGCATGACTAACCTGCAAGTCATCCTCGGCAAGGCCGAGGCGCACGCTGCAGAGAAACAGATCGACCCGTCCGTGCTCACGAACGCCCGTCTCGCGCCGGACATGCTGCCGCTGTTGCGCCAGGTCTATATCGTGAGCGACACGGCGAAGGGCTGCGCCGCGCGTCTGGCTGGCGTCGAAGCGCCGAAGTACGACGACGTCGAACAGACCTTCGAAGAACTCGATGCCCGCCTTCAAAAGACGATTGATTATCTGAAGGAATTCAATCCGCAACAGATCGACGGGTCTGAAGAACGTCCGATCACACTGAAAATGCGCGTTGGCCCGATCGAGTTCACGGGGCTGTCATATCTGCTCGGTTTCGTGTTGCCGAACTTTTATTTTCACGTCACGACGGCGTACGACATTCTGCGTCACAACGGCGTCGAACTTGGCAAGCTCGACTATCTGGGCGGCGCTAAGTAAGAAGGTGGATGCGCTGTGGCGTGGGCGCCATGTGATTGCGGCATGTGATTGCGACATCACACGCGCGGCTGGAACGCGATGATCGCCATGCCGGCTAGCGTGAATACCACGCCAGCCGCATCCCACAGCGTGGGGCGCACTTTGTCGACGCCCCATAGCCACACGATCGCCACGGCCACATACACACCGCCGTAAGCCGCATACACGCGGCCTGCGGCGGTGCCGTGCAGCGTCAGCAGCCAGGCGAACAAGGCGAGGCTGAGCGCGCCGGGCACCAGCAGCCAGATGGAGCCCCCCTCCTTCAGCCAACGCCAGGGCAAATAGCACCCAACGATCTCGGCAACGGCGGTCACGGCATAAAGCAGAAAAGTTTTCATCGACAGATAGGAGCGAGCGATTGTGTTGCCGCGGGAGGGTGCGCGGCGGCGTATCGGCTTTATTAACACAATCACTTCGCGCGTGGGCATGATGCATGCATCGGCCGTCGCGCTTCGCTACTCTATTCATTACCTGTCGCAGGCATCGCATCACGCTGCGCCGACCTCCACAAGCCAGCAAGTCAGTCAGTCCAGCGAAAGCCGCAAGGCAAAGCCGATCAGCGCCGCAGAAAAAGTCCAACGCTGCAGTGTCTGCGCGAGAGGATGAGCGCGCATCCATCCGGCAATGCGCGCCGCGCCAATCGCGTACACAGCGTCGAAACATGCGCCGATGGCGAGCAGCACCAGACCCAGCTCAACCATCTGCAGCGCAACCGGTCCGGCCTCGGGACGCACGAACTGCGGCAACAGCACCGAACAGAACAGCAGTGCTTTCGGGTTCAACAGATTGGTCAGCAAGCCCTTGACGAAAGCGGTCCGCAACGGCCGCGACTCAGTGCCCATCACACCGCCCTCAGGTAATGCGAATACGGGCGAGCGGAAAATCTGGATGCCAACCCACGCGAGATAAACCGCGCCGCCGTAACGCACCACGTCGTACAGCCAGGGCGCGCTGCGCAACAGCGCCGCCACGCCGCATGCCGACAACGTGACGTGCGTGGCCCGCGCCAGCCCAAGGCCGCCAGCCGCGGCGAAACCACTGCGCACGCCGCGTCCGATGCTGGTCTGCAGAACCAGCGCCATGTCGGGCCCAGGCACGGCATAGACGACAAACAACGCAGCGATATAAACAGCCAGAAGGTGTGCGGAAATCATGGAAGCCTCTTGTTTTAAGGGCTCTATCTTGCCGTCGTCAGCGGAGGGTTTGCTGGCGAAATACAGGAGCTGCGGCTTCGTCTTTGAAGGAATACGCTAATATTCCATCCCCGAGTCATGTTTTCCGCCAACGCACTGCAAACACCTCAAAACCATGACAACCGACCTCGATAAAACAGACCGCGCGATCCTCGCCGCGCTGCAGAACGACGGCCGCATGTCGAATGCACGGCTGGCCGACATGGTCGGCCTGAGCGAAACGCCTTGCGCCCGGCGCCTCAAGCGCCTCGAAAACGACGGCTATATCGACCAGTACCGCGCGATGCTTTCGCGCTCCGCTCTCGGCCTCGGCGTCGTCGCGTTCGTCTATGTGCGTTTTGCCGTACACGACCGCGCGGTGGCCACCCGTTTCGAGCGCGAGGTGCAGGCAATTCCGCGAATTCTGGCGTGCCACAACGTGTCGGGCAGCGCCGACTATATTCTGCAGGTGGTCGCGCGCGATCTCGACGACTACGGCACGTTCATGCGCGACGAGATGCGCAGCCTGCCGGGCGTGACGTCGGTGGAATCGGCGTTGTCACTACGGGAAATCAAGGCTAACGGCGGCCTGCCGCTGTCCTGAACGCGGACGTGGCATAGTCACGCATTTGATACGGCGCGAGCCGACCAGACGAGCACGGAGTTTTCATGGATCACGAACAGGCAAGAGCCGAAGAATCAGCCGCGATGGAGCGCGTCCTGACTGCAACCACGCGGGTAAAGGCAGCGTTCGCGTCGCTGCAATCGCAATTCCCGCCGGCCGGCAGCGGCCAGCCTTCGCAGTTCGCGCTGCAAACGTTCGACGCCGCGTTGCAGGAACTCGAAGACGCCCAAGCCGCATTCGACGAATTGCTTGGCGATCTGCTTGACGGCAATCGTTGAGTGGCATAGCTGGTCTCTCCACTGCGTAGCTGCTGCGTTGGGCGCGAGCGGCGGCCGTCTTCAGTTTCCACCGAGGCGGGCGTCGCGTTATTCGGAGTGGCCGGGCGGGCCTGACCGTTAGTTGCGTATCAATGTCCTGGATATGGAATTCTCATAACGCCGGACACCCATCCCCTGCCCGGCCCTGCGTGTTTCGACGCGCTTCTGGACGCCGTAGCGCGTCGAAACATCCACCCCATCCCCTCAGAAAACGATATTGGTCCGCAGCCCGACGATCGCTTCGTTACCAACGCGTTGGGACGGATTGCCCGGATCCGGAATACCGCCCGCCGGCCGGAACACATATTGGAAGTCCGCCTGCAACTGCCACCACGGTGCGACCTGATACTGGTAGGTCGCCTCGACGACTGTCTCGGCGCTGCGCGACGGATAGCCCGGGGTGGTCAGCGACGCGGTATCGCTCGCGAGCCCTTGAGCACGCGAGCCGATCTTCGCGTAGCCGACTGCCAATCCGGCCACATCGTTGTCGCGCCCTTTGAACGGCGCTTTGAGCGTCACACCCGCATTCACGCCGAGGTCCACCAGATTGCGATCGCCAGGGGCGCCCATGACTCTCGCGAAAACACCCACCGACTGCGGACTGTCCCCGCCCCGTTGCCAAACCGTCTGATCGGCCACCGCGTAGAAGCTGTAATCGCCTCGATGACTCGCCGGCACGCCATTGCTCGCCGGATTCGCCAGCGACAAACCGGTACTGTCAAAGCGCTGGTCCGCAAAATTTTGCGTGTTGTACCAGAAGCCCAGCTTGTAGGTGCCGGGCAGACCGGTTGCCTGCGTACCCGAGGGATTCGCCGCAGGCTGGTTGATGGCGTACTGCACCTCGCCGATGAACAACGCGCCGCCACGCAGATTGAAATTCGTACCGTGGCGATTCTGCTGCTGTGGGTCGCCCGTGTCGCTGCCCGCCGGATTGCCGTCGAAGACACCGGCCATCACAGTCCATGCGTCCGAAGGCCTGGCGCGCAATCGCACGCCGAGCGACGACAGTGGATAAGCAGGCCCGCCCGCCGGCATATCGACCGACGGCAGTACAGGCCAGCCAAAGGTCGCGTTGACGAACGGCGTCGCGAACTGGCTCACCATGAATTCCTGGTCGAGACTCTGCTGTCCGACCTTCACATCCACTTTTCCGCCGATCAGGGATTGCTGATACCAGAGCTCCCATAATCTCGTCGTGTCGTCGGCCTCGATACCACTCGCGCTTTGCAGGGTCTGCAGATTCCGTTGGCTCAGATTGCTGCCATGAATCTGCAATGCCGAGACATTGAACGTGCCGCCCGGCAGCCCGAGCGCTTTTTCCGTGTCGACGACGATACCGAACTGGGTCAGTCCATCGTAAGCGCCGCCTCGTTTGACGCCGCCCGACAAGTTGTTCAGATACTCGCTGGTTTCCTGCAAGTTGAAGGTCACACCGTAGTTGCCGAGCCAGGGACGCAACCCGCCCATGTCGCCGAGCAGATTCGAACGTTCCCAGAGCCCGGCAGGCGCGGCAGGTGTCTGCCCTGTGGCCGGGGACTGATCCGAGGCCGGCGCCGGATCCACTGCCGGCGTCTGTGCCATGACGGACGGCGCCACGCCGAACGACAGGAGAAGCGTCAACCCGAGGTGGCCACCCGACATCCACCACCCGGTTTTTTCAGGGACTTTCTGCGCGAGGCAAGTCTGAGCGCCGCGCATGCGACGGGCCACAGAACGATACGACAACGATTTGACGAACATAAGCTCACTCCCATCGAGCCCGGCAAAACCGGGCGATGTACGAAGACGTGACCGGGTCTCGCAAACAATGCGATAGCGATCAAACAGAGGGAGCGTGCGACTGTCGGACCGGCTGGACCGGCCACTGAAGAAGCGCGCTAACCCGAACGGAGCGAGTTAGCGGCGAAGGAGTAAACCTGCTGCTAACTCGCGGATACTGCGCCGGCGTAGACCGGCATCGGACTTCCACTACTAGAGCATGTGTCCACGAAGGACTCCTTTTGCTGAGACGGGCGGATTGTATTCGGCACACTTATAAAATCGCAAGTAAAAATCACATCAACAAGATCACACTCCTAATTTGCGGGCGAGCCTGTTGTCTGTCCTCGGCTTTGCCCTGCCGTTACCTCGCAGTTGCCCCGCAGTTGCCTCGCAGTTGCCTTATGGACCGCTGCGTCCGCGCCCTTCATTCCCCTGTCTTTCCTGTCACTTCTGAAAGACTCAGCCCCACTGGCGATAGCGAAGTACGTTGCCGCACGCATAAAGAAAAAATATTTGCTTCGCTTAACGAAGCATGTTGACTTCTGCTTGCGGGAGTGCATAAAATTCGCCCGTTATCACAAACGGGGCCATTGCCTTGGACACCAGCAGTAGTCGATCTTCGAACAGTTTCACTGCCTGACCGGCCCGACGCCCGCGCTCTCTTTTCTCAGCCGCCGTCTTGCCAGCAGGCAGACGGTGCGCGCCGTAGTAACTCTCCCCGTGCACCTTAACTAGCGCCATTCGGCCGCGCCGTGCTTACGCACGTCCCGCAACCGCATGGCATCGCGTCGCGAGTATCCACTCGCGGCAGCGTTCGCTCACGCCGGTTGGATCCGTTCGAATTCCGGCGCGGCCGAACGCGTGGACAAGCACGTGCTTAACGAATGCAGATTAGCAACGCAAATAAGCAATGCCGATAAGCAACGTCGATAAACAGAAACGATAAGGAGCCGCCATGCCCGACAGTGACAGTTATCCCTTATGCCGCTCAATTGCCACGCAATTTTTCTTTTGCCTGAGGAAAGCAGGTAGACCTTCGCCGCCGCGCCCATAGTGCCGGCCGCGCTCCGTGTCTGCTGGCTTTCCGCAACCTGCGTCAAGCCATACGCACCGGAGAAATACCATGTACATCGCCATCCTCGTACCGACCCTGCAGCAAACGCATATCCACAGCGACGCTGCACTCGCGCTTCACAGCATCAAGCCGCACTGGCTCGCCGTGTCCTGGCACCGGGTCAAAGCGCTCCTCTCGAACTCAGCTTCGTAATACTCACTGTCAGTACCCGCACGTCTTCGCGATCCGCATGCGCCGCAGTCGCTCGAGTCCATTCGACGACCTGCGTACTGCGGATTCCGAAGGCGCGCCACTGCATTCAAATCACACTGCCAAGGCGGTTAAAAATGTCCACTCCAATTAACGTCTCACCACCACGCGGCGCCGTTCTCGACGAAGCCCATCTCGGCGACATCAAAGGCGCGCTCGGCACCATCGCGCACCACGACACCGCACCTCGCAACAGCTGGTGGGCTCGCATCCGAACGCTGCTCGCGATCCTCGGCCCCGGCCTCATCGTGATGGTCGGCGACAACGACGCCGGCGCCTTCGGCACCTACACGCAAGCGGGACAGAATTACGGCACCACCCTGCTGTGGACCATGCTGCTGCTCGTGCCCGTTCTATTCGTCAATCAGGAAATGGTGCTGCGTCTCGGCGCCGTGACCGGCGTCGGCCATGCCCGGCTGATTTTCGAGCGCTTCGGCAAGTTCTGGGGGGCATTCAGCGTCGTCGATCTGTTCATCCTGAACGCGCTCACCATCGTGACCGAATTCATCGGCATCACGTTCGTGCTCGATTTCTTCGGCATTTCGAAAGTGACCGGGGTCTGCATCGCCGCGGCGGTGACGATGGCCGCGGTCAGCACGGGCAACTTCAGGCGCTTTGAGCGCTTCGCGGTCGTGCTCTGTCTGCTGAGCCTGCTGCTGGTGCCAGTACTGGTGTCGATTCATCCGCCGGTTGCGCAGATGACGCACGATTTCCTCATTCCGAACTGGCCCGCCAATTCGAAACTGAGCGATGTGATGCTGCTCGTGATCGGCATTGTCGGCACCACGGTCGCGCCCTGGCAGCTGTTTTTCCAGCAGAGCTATATCGTGGACAAACGCATCACGCCGCGCTTCATGAAGTATGAGAAAGCCGACCTGTGGATCGGTATCGTCTTCGTGATGATCGGTGCGGTAGCCATGATCTCGTTCTGCGCTGCACTGTATGCAGGCAAACCTGAGTTCGGCAATTTCACGGACGCGGGTGGCGTGATCGCCGGCCTCGAAAAATATGCCGGCCGCACACCCGCGGTTCTCTTCGCGGTCGCGCTGCTCGACGCCTGCATTATCGGAGCGGCAGCCGTGTCGCTGTCCACCGCTTACGCAATCGGCGACGTGTTCAAGATCCGCCACTCGCTGCATCGTGGCGTGACCGACGCGAAGGGCTTCTACCTCGTCTACTTCGGTATTGTCGCGGCCGCCGCTGCGCTGGTGCTGATTCCCGGCAGCCCGCTCGGTCTTCTGACTGAAGCCGTGCAGACGCTCGCCGGCGTGCTGCTTCCGAGTGCAACGGTGTTCCTGCTCCTGTTGTGCAACGACCGCGCCGTTCTCGGTCCGTGGGTGAACTCGAAGAAACTCAACCTCTTTACAGGCGCGGTTGTCTGGGTGCTCGTCATGCTCTCCATCATCCTCACTGCATCGGTGTTGTATCCGGACATTACCGGCGAAGCGATTATTGAAGTACTGGCCGGCGGCACACTACTGGCCGTAGTCGGCCACGCTGCAACCGTGACGGTTCGCAGGCTGCGGCTCGCATCGACGGATACAGCGGTTCCCGCGGTTGCTCAGGCCTCCGGTAGCGAACAGCAGTTTTCGAAAGAAGCACGCAATACGTGGCGCATGCCGCCCCTGGAAGAACTGCCGGCGCCGCAACTGAATCTGTCCAAACGCATCTGGATGGGCGTGCTGCGCGGCTATCTGATCGTGGCTGTCGCACTCGTTGTTGTGAAGGTCGTGCAGATGACGTTGCTGCATTAAACCGATGCTGCCCGCCCGCTCCGCGTTGTTCGAGCGAGCGGCGGGCAAACGGCTGACTTTCCTTCTGCACGTCCTACACTGCTTTGCCTGACGCGTTGCGTTGCATCGCGTCACGATTTCTCCTGACGCCCGCGAACACCAGGCATCCGTCACGCCCCATCCGCCTCAACGACCGGTTCGCACAGAATCGGAAAGTTGACCGAGTTCGCGATATAGCATTTCTCATGCGCCGCGTGATGCAAACGCCCGGCCAGTTCGAGATCATCGCCTGCCCGAATGACGACATGAGGACGTAGAACGATCTGTGAAAAACGGCCCTGCTCCGGACTGTCGAGCATGGTGCCTTCAGCGTTGTCGCGATAGCTCAAAACAGCGATGCCCGCATCCGAACAAAGATGCAGATACCAGAGTTTGTGACAGGCGGAAGCTGAGGCGACCAGTAGATCTTCCGGGTTCCACCGGTTCGCGTCGCCGAGAAACGCGGCGTCCGATGAGCCGGGAATCTCGGGCTTGTTTCCGGCCGCGATAATGTGGTCCCGACCGTATTCCCGGTATCCCGAGGTGCCGCTGCCGCGGTTGCCTGTCCATTGCACCGATACCGCGTATTTGTGCTCGCCGTACGCCATGCCAATCTCCTTCGCTGTTGACCCGGATTTGATTTCGCAACACGTGTATTCTAAATGCACGAATCCGTTTTGGTATACCATTATTCCAAACGACAGGAACCTGACGCATATGGATCACAAACTGGATTCGACGGCTGACGCCATCGCCGTCTCACTGCGCGAACTGATCGCGACTGGCGAACTGGAGGACGGCGCACGGCTGGTCGAGCGTGAACTCGCCGATCGTTTCGGCGTGAGCCGTGTGCCGATGAGAGAGGCCATACAAAAGCTCGAGGGCGAAGGACTGGTCGAGCTCATGCGCAATCGCGGGGCGGTTGTGCGCACGTTGACCGAGTCGGACCTGAACGAGATTTACGGCCTGCGCATCTTGCTCGAAGGAGACGCCATTTTTCACGCGGTCAAATGCATGGACAATGAGACGTTGTCGCGCGCCGAACTCGTTCATCGGCTTCTGGGCGATGCCGATACCCCGCAAAGACAGGGTGAACTGAATCGCGAGTTTCATGAGCTGCTATACCGACCGTGTGCAAATGGCCGGCAATTGAAAGCGATCCGCGAGTTGCGCGCTCAGGTTGAGCGCTACGAGCGATTGCAAAACACGCTGCTCGCCGATACACCGGTATTCCAGGACGAGCATCTCAAGATTCTCGAAGCCTGCGAGGCTGGCAACGCTCGCCTCGCGCGATCGATGACGGTGGAACATCTCGCCTCGGCGAAGCGCATTGTTCTGCAACTGGTTCAGGCTGAGTGACGACTACTGTCCGAACGCTTTTCCCGTTACGTTCGGTGCACGAGGATCCGGGCTCATATTCAGGCTGGTGCCATTCGCTCGCATGTTGTTGAGCGCCGGCCCCGATCCGGTGCCGCCGGTTCCTCCAATCGCTGGGGTGTGGCCCACCGTGCCGGCGCCCGGCGTTGGGCTCAGCCCTGCCGCCCCCGCCGCCAAACCCGTTCCCTGCCCTGCGCCATTCATCCCGCCCGCTTGCAAACCGACCATACCATTGGCGTTGAGGTTTGCCGATTGAGCGCAAGCCACGCCCGTCAGACCCATCATCAGCGCCGCGGCCAATATGGTCTTTGTCACGATTTTCATAGCCCACTCCGTCATGCCGTCGAATTGCCCGACCTATGCTTCCCGCACATCGTAGCGATGTCGAGCCAACGACGCTCGCAAAGGAACCCGGTCGAACAGTAAGACTGCCCGCCAGCCACTTTTGTTCATCGTTGAAATTCGGGGATTGATCGACGATCGGCGATAATCTGCGGCTCTTTTTCTCGCCCGACATCATGACGAAACCCGCCTTCGCTCCATTTCAGGACCTCGCCGCAACCCTGTTGCCTCACGCATACGACGACAACGGCGACGGCTCCCACGACACCTCACACCTGCAGCGAGTGTGGAAGAACGCAGCGGCCATCCAGGCGGAAGAAGGCGGCGATGCGCAGGTGCTGTTCGCGTCGACGCTGCTGCATGACTGCGTCGCGGTCGAGAAGAATTCGCCGCTGCGCGCGCAGGCCTCGCGCCTGTCAGCGGAAAAAGCCGCGCGCGTGCTGGCATCGCTCGGCTGGCCAGATGCGAAAATTCAGGCTGCGGCGCACGCGGTGGAGGCGCATAGCTTTTCGGCCGGTGTCGCGCCGACCACGCTCGAAGCAAAAACGCTGCAGGATGCCGACCGGCTCGACGCGATCGGAATGCTGGGCGTCGCGCGTTGCTTCTACGTGGCCGGCCGGATGGGCCGCGCCTTGTACGACCCGGCCGACCCGCACGCGGCGGAGCGTCCGTTGGACGACACCGCGTACACGCTCGACCATTTCCATACGAAGCTGCTGAAACTGGCGTCCGGTTTCCAGACAGCAACCGGCGTGCGCCTCGCGAAAATTCGCCACGACCGTCTGCAGCGCTTCCTCGACGAATTTACCGACGAAATCTGAGCGGCCCTGTTTTCATCGGCAAGTTGTACAAATGCTTACAAAGCAGCGTGCGTCCGGCGTCCACCGGCTGCGCTGCTGCGGCGTTATTGCAGGCATCTACCCGCGGAGCCCGCAATGAACACGAACCTCACCTCCAGTAATCCGCAGCGCAACCGCATTCACCCCCTCGTCGCCGGCGCGGCGGTAGCCGTCATCCTCGCGAGCGCCACTGGCATCGCGGCGATGACTGGCCTTCTGCCTACCTCGCACGCCGTTACCGAGCCCGCGCAGCCGGCCACCACGATCGCGGCGCAAGTTGCCAGCGCGCCGGTCGCCGCACCCCAGGCGGCCCCGGTTCAGCAAACGGTTCAGCAAGCCGCACCGGTGCGCCCGCCAGTGCATCACACGCGCAGCGCGCCGGCCCCGCAGCCGCCGCGGTATGCAAACAATCAGGGTTACCAGGCACCCTATGAACCCGCGCCGGCAAGGCCGGTCGCCGACCCTTATGCGGGCGAAGTGGTCGCCATCAACACGGTGCAGGCACCTGAGCCGACCACCGGGCTCGGCGCGCTGGGTGGCGCGGTGGCCGGCGGCCTCGTCGGCAATCAGATCGGCGGCGGACGGGGCAAGATTCTCACCACCATCGCAGGCGCTGTCGGCGGGGGGCTTGCCGGCAACGGGATCGAGCACGCCGTGCGCAAGCAGACCACCTATCAGGTGCAAGTGCGCATGCAGGACGGCAGCTACCGCAACTTCAGCTATCCGACGCAGCCGGATGTCCAGATCGGCGAGCGGGTCCACGTATCCGGCGATTCGTTGACGGCTTCTTAACGGGCAAACCCGGGGCAAACCCGGGCCGAACTCGGGGCGAACCCGGGCCAAACCCGGGGCGACCGCATCTGGCGATTTGCTGACGGCTTCGTGAGACTGTGCGCCGGCATGGCTCCCGATGCCGGCAGGCAAAAATGTGCGGCAGCGCCGTGCGCGTTATGATCAACCGTTACGCCAGAACGGCTGATCGCGCACGATGGAGCATGCCTACATCCACCTTTTGCATCTGCTTGCCGGCCATCCGGCGTGGATGCTCACGGTCGTCTTTCTTGCGGCCTTTCTCGAGGCCATCGCCGTCATCGGTACCTTCATCCCGGGCAGCACCGCGATGTTCCTGGCCGGAGCACTTGCCGGCACGGGTTCACTGAGCCTCGGCTGGGTGTTCCTGTGGGCGATCGTCGGCGCCATCGCCGGGGACGGCATGAGTTTCTGGATCGGTGGCCGCTACAAGGAGAGGATTGTCCAGTTCTGGCCGTTCCGCACGCACCCGCAGATACTCGACGCCGGCCATCGCTTCTTTCAGAAACATGGCGCCAAAAGTGTCGTGTTTGCCCGCTTCGTAGGACCATTGCGAGCGATCGTGCCGGTGGTGGCCGGCATGCTGGGCATGACGCCGTTGCGCTTCTACGGCATGAACGTCCTGTCGGCGCTGCTATGGGCCCCTGCGCATATTCTGCCGGGCGTGGTCTTCGGCGCCTCGGTGCTGCTGGCCGGCGCAGTGTCGTTTCGCCTCGTTGTCATCATCGCGTTGCTGGTGTGCATCGTCTGGCTGAGCTTTCGCGCGATGGAGTTCCTGGTCTCGCATGCCAGTGCGTGGTCGAGCGCGGCGGGACGCTATCTGGGAAACTGGGCCTGCCGTCACCCGGGCCCCTTTGGCCGATTCGCGCGGCGGCTGCTCGACCCCGAACAGCCGGACGCCAGCAGCATCGTGTTGACGTCGCTGGTTGTGTTCGCGGCGGGTGCGCTCTTCTTCGGTGTGCTCGAAGACGTCGTCAGCGGCGATCCGCTGGTGAGCATCGATCTGTCCGTCTATCACTTTCTGCAATCGGTGCGCACGCCGTGGAGCGACACGGTCCTTGCAGGCGTGGCGACACTCGGCAGCGTCTTCACGCTGACGGCCGTGGTCGTGACGGTGGTGGTGTGGATGCTGATCGAGCGGCGTTGGCGCGCCATCGGCTACTGGCTCGCCGCGGTCGTGTTCTCCCAGTTGCTGATTTTTGCCCTGCAGTTCGCGATGCACCGCGCGCCGCCCAATCAAATGCTGTCCGACGCGTACGTGTTTCCGAGCAATCACGTCGCCGCGACGGTGATCGTCTACGGCTTCCTCGCGTTCCTGCTCGTGCGACGGGTCGGCATGCTGGAAGGTTTGCTCGTGGCGACCGCGAGTATGGTTGTCGTCATCATGATCGCGCTCGCAGGACTTTACTTCGGCAGGTATTGGGTCTCCGACGCGATCGGCGGCGCCGCACTCGCGTATATGTGGGTGGCCATCGTCTCGCTGACGGTGATATTACGGTATCCGGCCGTGCCGCCCTCACGCGGCTTCATGCCGGTCGTGGTTCTGGTGGTCATGCTCGCGAGCGTGGGCGTACAACTGAGCATCAATTCCCCGACAGCGGCGCCGGACAACATGCCGCGCCCGCAGCCCGTGCTGGTCACGCAAGCACAGTGGACCGTGTCGCTGTGGAAGAGACTGCCATGCTATCGCTCGGATATGGGCGGCGACCACAAGGAACCGCTCACGCTGCAATGGGTGTCGAACCTCGATTCGATCAAGGGACAACTGCGCGCCCAGGGATGGATCGAGGGCACGGACCTGTCCGCGCACAGCCTGCTCTCGCTTGCCTCACCGAACGTCGCGGCGACCTCGCTGCCGGTATTGCCGAAGCTGAACAACGGCGTGCCCTCATCGCTGGTGTTCATGCGTCCTGGCGACACGCGCGACGAACGCGACGTTCTGCGTTTCTGGCCGAGCGGCTATGCCGTGGAGAACGGCGTGTCCGCTACTCCGCTGTGGGTCGGATCCTTTGCGCACGAACGGCTCTCCCGGGCATCGTGGCCGATTAACATTCTGCGCGTCGATAAGGAAGAGTCGTCGTTCGATGCGCACACAAAAGCAAGCGCGGACCTCGGCGCGGCGCTCGTGGCCAGAGTGAGTTGTCACGGCGTGCCGGTGTCGCTGCTGGCCTCGCCGGTGGAATGAGCGGCGCGTTGCCGGTGGTCGGTCGAGGTTGGTCTGCCTCGGTCTCCCGGGTCTGCCTGGATGTGCGGGTTCGCCGTGCCGATCAGGAAATCACCCTGCGCTCAATCACTTGGCGGGTTTGACCAGGACTTGTCCACAAGGATATGAACATTTTCTGTGGATAACCTGCGCAGTGCGATCCGGCGAGACGCTGGATCGCTATCACGGTCCGCGTTGGAAGGCGGCCACGTCAATGCAAAGAACCGCGGGCATCACCACGGCCAGACGACTCAAATGGTGAGCGATGGCTTGACAATTGTGCCGGGGATGCCGCCTTATTGCTTGATCCCTTCAGCCTGGATGTGCAGCACCGTTTGCATCCTGAAGCCGTATGTCTTGCCCATGTCAACGCCAAAATCCGACCGGTCGAAACTCCCAGTCGATTCCGTACCGCACACTTCGCGTTTGAGCAGCGGGTTCTGGAAGCACTTGAACGATTCGATCTTCAGATTCAGCGGTTTCGTCACACCGTGCAGTGTCAACTCGCCGATCACTTCGACCGGCACATCGCCCTTGAACGTCATCGACGTGCCCCTATAGACAGCGGTCGGGAATTGAGTGGCGTCGAAGAACTTCGAGCTCTTCAACGCCGTATCCAGCGTATCGTTGCCGATATCCACCGACGTCATGTCGATAGTCGCCTCCAGCGTGCCGGTTCTGGCTTCGCGATCGATCGTCACCTTGCCGCTGCTCTTATTGAACTTGCCGCGCCAGATCGAGACGCCGCCGAAGTGATCGGCTTCAAAGCTCGGATACGTGTGCGTCGGATCCAGTTGATACGTCGTCTCCGCGGCCTTTGCACAAAACGATGTTCCGGCTGCCAGAGCGGTGATCGCTACGGTCAAAAGTTGCTTCTTCATTGCGATTCTCCAGGGAGTTCTGAGCGGTTTTGCTGTTTATTTTTTAGCTTCGACAATGTGAAACCTGATCAACACTTCATCGGCGACCACCGAAGTGTCTTTCCATTCGCCTGAGCCGATGTCGAACTGGCTACGCTTGATCGGCAAGATGCCGTCGAATGTTTGCGTCGCACTCTGCTGCGTGACGGTGACCGGCACCGTCACGTTCTCCGACTTGCTCTTGATGGTTAGCTTGCCGCTGACCTTGAACTGGTTTCCGCCGGCCGGCGCAATAGAGTTCGAGACGAATGTGGCATTGGGAAACTGAGCTGAGTCGAACCAGTCTTTGCCGCGCACCTGCTGGTTATAGCTTGGGTCGCCGAGATCGTAGCTGGCGGTGTCGATGGTCAGTTGCGCGCTTCCCGCAGTCGGCCTGGCCGAATCGAAGACGATCTGCGCAGTGAACTTCCTGAATGTCCCGTCGACAGGCACGTTCATCTGCTTCGACGTGGCAATCACTGTGCTTTTCGACGTATCGATCTGCGCATGCGCAACACCCAGAAACGGCGACATGGCGGCCACAGCGACCAATATCAATTGACGAGGCCGGAGTCTCATGTAGAACATGTTGTTATCCTAACGATATAGTCGAATGAAAAAGCGACAGTTAGAACAGGTGTCGAATACCCACCATCGCACCGGTTTGACCCACGCCCGGCAATGGCGTCGAAGCAGGCGGAACCACACCACCGTCAATCGAGAACGCCGCGTTGCGCTGGTTGAACACATGCCCTGCCGTGACGTACACCGAAGTGCCCTTGGAGAGGAAGTACATCGCGCGCGCGGCGATCACGGAGCCCCCCGCGTCATTGCTGTTCACCGTGATATGGCCGAACTGTGCGTCGAGCGAAATATATGGAACGGGCAAGTAGGATCCACCGACCCACCAATAGTTGCTGATCGCGTCGAAGATTTTCGGCGTCTGCACGCCGTGATTGATCCGGTGCTGGAATCCCGCGCCGAAAGTCGAGTTGCCAAATTTCACGTAGCCATCGATGAGGGCGCGTGTATCGGTTTGCGAGCTAAGTGGCAAGGGCGAGCCGGTGCCGCCCCCACCGTAGTTGCGGTCGAAGGCCGCCGCCGCGCCCCATCTCCCGGCGTCATATTTCAGCATGGCAGACATGGACTTGCAGGCCCGCCAGTCAGTCGGCGATTGGCCGGCGCACCCTCCGGCCGCCGCGCTATCCGCCACGTCGCGTCCCAGTGAATAGGTCGCGCCCACGGTCAGTCCCGATGACGTGAAGCTATAGGCGATCGAATTATCAACGCGTGGCTGAGTCAGGTAGGGGTCAAGATCGGCGGCGGCAAAGATATTCGGAGCCAGCGTGTCGCCCGTTAATGTCGCCCAAAAGATCTGCGAATACTGCCGCCCGAGGGTCAACGTCCCCCACCGCCCCGCGAGCCCGACATAAGCCTGTCTGCCAAACAGACGCCCCCCTTGATTCAGCGTGCCCTGTCCTGGAGCAAATCCGGACTCCAATACAAAAACCGCGCTCAGCCCGCCACCCAGATCCTCTTTGCCACGGATGCCCCACAGCGATGGTAGCGAGGCTGTGAGAGACGGAATGTGCACTGAGCTGGATTTTTTAGCACCGACGTTCGTCACATATTCAACGCCGGTATCGATGATCCCATACAGGGTGACAGAGCTCTGCGCATACGACACGCCCGACGCACTTGCCGCAAGCAACGGGACCGTCCACCAAAACAGCCGGCGCCATGAATGGCCACCTCCGGCCCGATTCAACCGTACGCTCATTTTCTTGTCTCCAATGTTGTTGAAATCTCAAGACGACGGCGCCCCTGCGCCGTCGCGCGTCGAACCTTCTACGTAGTGCTGACCGATATTGATCTGCTTTCGACTCAGCCGGCTCGATCAGCCGCTACTGATCAAACTCAATGCGCGGTTTGCGTTGCCATGTCCTGTCACTTTCGCGGCGAGATCATCGACGGCCCGTGGAAGTCGGTCGCCCCGCCACGCGATATGCATGTCGGGCCGCACGAGGATCAGGTCGCGCTCATAGA
Source organism: Paraburkholderia sediminicola (assembly GCF_902859805.1). Lineage (GTDB taxonomy): Bacteria > Pseudomonadota > Gammaproteobacteria > Burkholderiales > Burkholderiaceae > Paraburkholderia > Paraburkholderia sediminicola. Next base: position 37,795 of record NZ_CADIKC010000002.1, read on the forward strand.
CGGTGCGAAGCCGAGAATCCGCGAGCACGAGCACGTCGAGCGGCGCGCCGAGCATTTCGAACGCGGCGAGAAGCGGGCTGGCATCATGCCCACTCGCGACGTCGATCAACGTGTAGCGCTCCGACCGTAGCCGGTCCTGGATGGCGCTTGCGTTGGTGAGCCACATATGGGGAAGCCGCGCGCCCGGCCACGTCGTGGGAAGATAGGCACGCAGATCGTGCTGCGGCCCTCCCGGTACATTGTCGATAATGGGCGAATCCACATAGCGATAGCCCAGTTCCGCGCCGATCATCTCGTTCGATTTGCGTTGCTCCACGTTCGCCACAACGGCCAGGTGGGCGCGAGCGGTCTCCCCTGCGGGCGTATCGTCTCCGATCTCCGGGCGCACCTCCGCCAACCAGGCGCGATATCCAAGCGACGCGTAACGCGATGCGCCGACAACCCGCTCGCCAATCTGGCGCCGCTCGGTTTCATAGGACGCCAGCAACATCGGGCCGCCCCACCCCTGCAGCGTGGCGGCCAGCTTCCAGGCAAGATCGGTGGCATCGCCAACGCCGGTGTTCATGCCGAGGCCGCCCGTAGGAATCACGAGGTGAACCGCATCGCCTGCGAGAAACACCCGTCCCTTTCCATAACGTTCGGCTAGCAGCAGATTCTGCCGCCATTCCGCGCAATACAGCATCTCGTAGGGCAAGGCAACGCCGATGATCCGCTCGAACATCCGTCGCATCTCGTCGTCGCTCTCGACGGCGGAATGGACTGTCCAATGTCGTGTGGAATCCTGCATGATCATGAACGTAGGAGGTCCGCCCGCCACCAGGTAGTGCCGCCCACGGCTCGGTCCGTCGCCTATCGGAAGCCGCTCGTAGAGCTGCTCGCAATAGAACAGGCCCTGTCTCAGTCGCGCAATGTCGCCCTCGCCCTCCAGACGGATGCCTAGTTGCTTACGTACTTGGCTCCCGCCACCATCGCAGCCCACGAGGTAAGCGGCCTTCAAGGTTCTCCTCGCGCCGTCGGCGGCATTGACCGCCACCAGAACGCCGTCGTCCTGCTCGGTGAATTCCAGAAACGTCGTACCCCGCATCACCGTAACCGCCGGCAATTGCTCGGCCACTTCAAGAAGAAGCGGCTCCAGTGTGTACTGCGAGATGAGCTGATAGGGTTCGAGCGGAAGGCTGCCGTCGTGGCTCTCGTGCGTGAGCGCGCGAGCCTCCGCCACCGACGGATAAGGTAAGCGCAGAATCGCAGGCTCAGTCATGGAACGGATGATCTGGATGTCCATGGGGACGTCTTCGGGCATGCCTGCGGCCCGGATGCATTCCGCGAGATCAAGCCGCCGGAAGATCTCCATGGTCCGCGCGTTGCAGCGCTCCATTTTCGGCAGAAACTGCGGCTCAGCCTTTTGCTCGACGAGCACACACGCTATGCCGCGCTTGCCAAGGTCGATCGCAAGTGTCAGTCCTACCGGGCCGGCTCCGACAATGATGACTTGAGTTTCCAAATCCGATCTCCGTTCGTATAGATCATCACCGTAATTGTTATTTTTATTAGCAATGCAAACTAAATGATTGAAATACCATTTCTGAGTCTTTCATATCCAGGCAGGCTCGATCGATCCGACTTCTCCCTAACGCCTGCCCCGGTTCAGCGCATGACGCGTCGCTCACTCAGAAAGAGACGGGTTATCCGAATTCACCCGGATAACATTTATTTGATTTTTCAAGTACATTTGAGGTGGAGTATAGTTGATTTTTCAAATATACGTACCCATGTAAACCCGCAACCCACCGATGACCATGAAGACACCGAAGCGACCACAAGAACTCGAACAGGCGATTCCGTTCCTGCTGACACGTGCCGGAGGCCGGATGGGAAACGCATTCGCGAAGGCACTGAAACCGTTCGGCTTGAACCTCAGCGAGTGGCGAGTCTGCGCCTCGCTGCTGTACGTTCCGCACCAGACCTTGTCTGAATTGTCGGTGCATGCGACGTCGGATATTTCCGCGCTGTCCAGGATCATTGATCGTCTTGAGAGCCAGGAACTGGTCAAGCGCGAGAAGAGCACGACGGACGGTCGATCAATCAGGATTGCTCTGACAAGCAAGGGCGACGAACTGGCGCTGCGCATCGTCCCGGTCGCGAAGCAACATGAGTCGGTGATACTGAGCGGTTTTACGGCAAACGACGTTCAGGTGCTTCGCGCCATGCTGCTCAAGGTGTACGAAAACGCCGGCGCGCTCGATGATCTTGTTTGACCCGACCCGTTCGCGGCTGAACTGCCATTCTTCGCCCCGTCTTCCGATCGGCATTCATGTCAGAAAGCAGTTATAATTGAGCGCGTAATCACTCTATTTGTCTTCAGACATCCGATGGCACGTCCTTTGAGTCCGGAAAAACGCGGCGCCCTGCTGCTGTCCGCAACGCAGACCGTTGCTGAGCAGGGCGTGCTGGCCACCACGGCGGGCATCGCCAAGCGCGCCGGCGTGGCCGAAGGCACCCTGTTCACCTACTTCGAGAACAAGGACGCGCTGTTCCAGGAACTCTACCTGCACCTGAAACAGGATCTGGCGCGATCCGTGATGCCGGACTATCCACACGATGCAGGCTACCGGCAACGCATGCAGCACGTCTTCGAGCGCTATGTGAATTGGGGACTGGCCCATGCGGCTGGGCGCTTCGCTCTCTCGCGGCTTTCGGCTTCCGGGCACATACTCGACGACACACGGGCACAGGGGATGGGACCGTTTCTGGCGATATCCCAGATGATGGAAGACGCCGTGCGCGATGGCGTGCTGGTTGACGCTTCGATCGCATTTCTTTCGTCCATAATCGAGCACATCGCCGACACGACGATCGAGTACGTCGACAAGCATCCCGAGAGCGCCGAACGTCACCTGCAACTCGGCTTTCATGTCGCCTGGCGGGCAATCACAGTTTAAAAATTTTCGTTCATTATTGAGCGCGTACGCGCTCATTACTTGTAAGGAGAACGGCATCATGTCAAATCAGAAGTGGTTCATTACCGGCGCGTCCGGCGGTCTCGGGCTTGCCCTCACGGAAAAAGTACTGGCCCAGGGGCATCCTGTGGTTGCAGCTGTGCGCCGTGTCGAAGCGATGCAGGCGCTGAAGCAGGCCTATCCGGATCTGCTCCAGGTGGAGTCGGTCGACCTGGCCGATCACGAACAGGTTCGGGCCGCCGCGGCGCGTCATCCCGATGTCGATGTGGTCGTCAACAACGCGGGCGGCGCCGTGATCGGCGCGATGGAGGAAATGAGCGATGCGGATATCGAGCAGCAGATCGCGCTGAATCTGCTGGCGCCCATCCACGTCACGCGCGCCTTCCTCGGCGCGTTGCGCGCAAAGAAGCGCGGCACGTTCATCCACGTCACCAGCGTCGGCGGACGTGCGGCTTTCCCGGGAGGCGCGCTGTATCACGCTGCGAAGTTCGGCCTGGAAGGTTTTGCCGAAGCGGTCAGTCAGGAAATCGCCGAGTTCGGTATCAAGACCATCATCATCGAACCGGGCTCCATGAAGACCGACTTCGTGGCCAACATCCGCTGGACCACAGAACTCGATGAATACAAGGACAGCGCAGTTGGCAAACTGCGCCGCTGGATCGCGGAAAACGGCGACGCATACGCTTCGGGCGACCCCGTGAAAATGGCCGACGCCATCTATGCGGTCAGCCAGATGTCGGAGCCGCCGCTGCGCACCGTCCTCGGCGGAGATGCTTATTCCGTGCTGGAAACCGGCTACACCGGGAGTCTGGCCGCGCTGCAGGCGCAAAAGAACATCGCAGAGTCGGTGATGTTCGAGGGTAAGACCGGCTTCGTGCCCGAGTGAGCGGCGCAGCTACTCCTTCGACGAGAGGTACGGCCTCTCGTCGAAGCTATGACATTGCTACGGTCGTCCATCAACGGGTAGGTGTCAGCAGTGCGTAGCTTGCGTCAAGTGCGGCGGTCGAAGTGCGCCCTGGACCCCAGCCGAGTGCTTCGCGGTAGCTGCCGAGCTGTGCACCGTGCGGAAGACGTGCTTCGTCCACCACAACGGCGGCATCGGCCTGCGGTGCGACGAACAAGGCATCCGCGGGACAGTACAGCTCGCACATGAAGCAGGTCTGACAGTCGCTCTGCCTCGCGATCCGCGGAATGCCCCCTTCCACCGCCTCGAACACATTCGTGGGACACGCGCGGACGCAGATGTTGCATCCCGTGCAGCGCGATTCGCTCAAAATTTCGATCATGCATGGGCTCCATGATGTTCAGCCGGCACCAATCCGGTATCTAGCTCCTTCCTGCGGACCCATACGTCGTCGAGGCCTCCGCTGATCAATCTGTGACGCTGCCCTGCATCGATCGACTTGTATTCCGCGCGCCGATGCATGCCGCGCGTCTCGGTACGTACCTGCGCGCTGCGATACATCCAGCGCGCGGTCGCAACCATCGCCGCCGCCTCTCGCGCGCGCACGGCCTCGTGCGCACCGCGTGCCGGTGCGCTGGTGCGCAAGCTCGCCCACAGTGCGTCGAGGCGGCTCAGCGAGTCGTCCAGCAGGTCCCCGCTGCGCGTCCAGTTACGCTCATAAGGAAACACCTCGCCTTGCACAGCCTGCACGACGCTCGCGCTGTCAAAAGGCACGTTGTGCGACGTGTCGCGCAAGCCGACATCGCCCGCGCAATAGAGTCTGCCGATGCCGATGCCGATGCCGGCGCGACGCTTCGCGAGCGCGTGGTCGGCCGCACCGGCGCCCGCCCAGAAACCCGACGACATCGCCCATGCAGCGTTATGGCTGCCACCGCCGGTGAACCCGCCACAAATCATCTCGCGAGTCGCGGCGTCGCCTGACGCATAGAGACCCTCCACCGACGTCGAACAATCGCGGCCCGTAACATGCAGGCCACCGGTTCCGCGAACCGTCCCCTCCAATCTGAGCGTTACCGGGAAGTGCTGGGTGAAGGGATCGATGCCCAGCCGGTCGAAGGGCACAAAGAAGTTCGGTTGCGCCGTGCGCATCCACACGCGAACCTGTTCGTCGGTTCGATCGAGACACGCGAATACGCGGCGCGTCTGCAGCTCACGCGCGATGACGCTGCGCCCGAATGCCGAGCCCGCTCCCTCGAGCTTAACGCCCTGTTCGTCGTAGAACGTCGCCCATTTGTAGAACAGAGATTTGGTGACCGAAGCGAATGCGGGACCGAGCCCATAGGCATTCGAGAACTCCATGCCGGACATCTCCGCGCCCACCTCGGCGGCCATCAGGTGGCCGTCGCCAGTCAGCACATTGCAGCCGAGCGCGCGGCTCTGAAACGCACAGCCGCCCGTTGCAATCACCACGGCCTTCGCGCGCACGACCCACATTTCCCCGCTCTGGCGCTGCACGCCGCGCGCGCCGGCAACCGCGCCGCCCCCATCCACGAGTAATTCGAGGGCTGGGCTGTGATCGAGGATGCATGCCCCGCTCTCCTTCACGCGCTTGCGCATGAGCCGCATGTAATCCGGCCCCTGCAGCGATGTGCGCTGCTCCTCGCCGTTTTCGTCGACGGGAAACGGATAGCCCCATTCTGCAAGTTGATGGACGTTCACCCAGGTTTGCTCAAGCACACGATCCATCCAGTCGTGTTCCGCAAGCTGGCCTCCCAGATCAAAACGGCTCTGTTTCGCCCGCTCGCGCGTATCGCCCTGCGGCGAGACATACCAGATCGCGGTGCCTGACGGCGCCGTCGCGCCTGACGTTCCGCAGAAACCCTTGTCCGCGAGCACGACCTTCGCCCCTCTCGCTGCAGCGCTAATCGCAGCCCAGGTGCCGGCCGGACCACCACCGATGACCAGCACATCGACATCATGACGCGTAGCTGCGGTTGCATCGTCCAGCGCGCCGCCGCTCACAATCGGTTGACTCATATAAATCTTCTCCCGTTAGGGCGAGATCCAGTTGGCTCGCGTTCCATCGCTCCGCCCGCTGCCTGCCGGCGGCTCACAAGAAAAACGTTCTTAAAGCGGCCGTGCATCCATGCCGCGATACGCGTTTATCGTTTATCGTTAATCGCCCGAGACATTTCGTTCGCACACCTCGCGTTTATCGATACTCGACTCAAACACCTCGAACCGGACTGCCGCATGCAAGCTCCACCCCGAAACCTTTCCCCTGTCGACCGCGCTGAAGATATTTCCGCGAAAGCAGCGACAAATCTGCCATTGCAGTCGAGCGGCCGCGATCTGTCACGTAAGCAGCGGGAGATCATATGGACTGCATTCCGTAACCATGAGGCCCTGCGCGCGTGGCCGGAATCCGTCCTCGATGCTCTTGTCGAAGCTGGTTATCTGCGCACGTATGCCGATGGCGAGCTGATTTATCTCGCCAACGATCCCTGCACCGATATCCACATCATTCTTTCCGGCATGCTCGAATGGGGATGGCCAAGCACCCAGGGCATCCGGGCCGTCGAGACGTTCATCCCGCCAGGCGAGCTGGCCAATCTCACCGCCGTGATGACAGATCAGCGCTCCATTCACAACCAGCGGGCGCGCGGACTTACCCGGCTCTTTCACATTCCCGCCGATGCGCTAAACGCCACACTTGAACGCGAACCGACCCTCACTGCAAGCCTGCTCCGGCTACTTGCCACACGTGCACGCCACCTTCACGACTGCCTTGGAAATCTTGGTTTGATGTCGTTTCGCGCGCGCCTCGCAGGCCATTTACTCGCACTCGGCAAACGCTACGGCCACACCGATAACGATGGCGTGACGCTCGGCATCCGTTTGTCGCAGGAAGATCTGGCTGCGCTGCTCATGGCCTCACGCCAGCACGTCAACAAGGAACTACGCTGGTTCATAGACCGGCAACTCGTTCGTATCCGGTACGGGCGAATCACCCTGGTAGATACCGCCGAACTCGAATCCATTGTCAGGCAGCCACCCGCCCATTCGAATGAACCGCTCGAGCCGCACCGCCCGGTTTGAGCGGGCGCACCCGATCGTTACCGGTACGATCTGTCGCCGTCGTATTCGAATGACGACAGGGTCATTATCCAGGCTGACTGATTGGATAATCTGTCGTTGACACGACAGTGCTTTGCTGTTTTTCTTTTATCTAAATCTGCTGCAGCCCACTAACACTCAACGCAATCGATCCGATTTCTCGCCGAAGCACGGCTAAGGAAAACAATCATCAGACACGATGCCAACGCGGGCACCGCAGCCGCGACAAACAACGCGGTATTCGACCATTGCAGCCTGATCAGTTGTCCGGCTACCACCGGACCGATGATTGAACCCGCCCGGCCGATACCCAGACTCCAGCCGACCCCGGTGGCCCGCAACGAAGTTGGATAGAGCGTCGCGGTCAACGCGTTGACCGCCGGCTGCCCGCCAACGATGCAGATTCCGCTTATCAGCACGACGGCATAGCGCAACCCCGTTGATAGATCGGGCAGACCAACAGATGCCACCGAAAACGTCGCCACCAGAAAGCTGAGCGCCAAGACACGATAGAAGCCGAAACGGTCCATCAGCGGGCCCAGTAGCAGCGCCCCCGCCGTACCGCCGATCTGCAATGAGGTGCCGATGAGTACAGCCGTCGCCACGCCATGGCCAACTCGCAAGGAAAGCATCGGAAGCCAGTTCGACAGGAAAAAGAGGTCAAGCAGATTCGCGAAGTTGATCCCCCATAGCAACAACGTCATCGTGCCGCGGCCATGGCGGAACAGCTCGCCAACGGAGGCCTTCGTTTGCGGCTGCCCGCGAACGGCAAAGCGGGTCCCCGGCGTAAGCTGGACGTTCGGCGCGATTCGCCCAAGCCACTTAGCCACCCTTTCCAGGCGGCGCTGTTTGACCACCAGCAGTTGAAGCGATTCCGGCAGATACCTGGCCATCGGGACGGCAATGAGCAACGGCAATACGCCCCCAACGAAGAACACCGACCTCCAGCCCATCGATGGAAGCAAGGCAGCGCAGAGAAGTCCTCCGGCAATTGCCCCACCCGTGAAGCCACACGAGACCCAGGTCATCAGCGATGCCCGATATTTCTGCGGACTGTATTCGCTGACCAGCGCGATAGCGTTACCCATCACGCCGCCAATACCGAAACCGGTCAGGAAACGAAGGACAAGAAATTCCGGCACACTCTGAACCAGGGTGGTACCGAGCATGCATAGCCCATAGAAAACAGTCGCGCCGATAAGCACCGGCCGACGCCCCGCGCGATCGGCCATGGCGCCGAGAACGATGGAGCCCGCGAGCATCCCCAGCAAGCCGGCGCCGAAAATCGGACCGAGCTCGGCCGGGCTGATGCCCCAGGCACGGACAATCGCAGGTGCGACAAAACCCATTGTCTGCACGTCGAATCCATCCATCACCACTGAGCAACCGATCATCACCATGATCCATTTCTGGAAGGTGCTCAGTGGCTGGCTATCGATCAACGCGCCAATGTCGACGATCGAAGCAGGCGCCTCTTCGACTCGCTGCGCAGTATCCGGGGTCACTCTTCACCTCGCTCCGTTTGCGCATGAAATCGTGCGCTAATGGGTCATTTCTGTCTTCTCGTCGCTGCCGGGCGACGCGGATCAGTACGCGTACACGGCGAGCCCGGCGCAACAGCTTTCTAGAAGGGATAAGCCGGAAGTTCGTCGCGGCTCGTCACCCACTGCCATTCCGTGAACTGGTCGATGTTGGTCAGGGTGCTGTAGTTATGCCCGTTGCCGGACAAACCGAGACCGCCCATCGGACCAAACACCTCGTGCATGACCGTCTGATCATTGATGTGAACGATGCCGGCATGCAGCCGGTCCGCAATCCGTTGGGCGCGACGCAAATCGGAAGAAGCCACTGCCGCCACCAGGCCATAGCGATTCTGATTGGCGAGCGTTACCGCTTCGTCATCGTTCCTGAACACCGTCACCGCGGCGACGGGACCGAAAATCTCTTCCTCGAACGCAGGCATCCCCGGCGCGACGTCTACCAGGACAGTCGGGTTAAAAAACAGCCCGTCGCGCGTCCCACCGGCGAGAAGCTTCGCGCCCTTGCTCACAGACTCGGCAACGATGCGATCGACGTTTTCGGCCTGCCGTTCATTGATGATGGGGCCGAGATGGACATTGCCCTTGAAAGGGTCGCCAACCGATAACGCCTTGGTTCGCCTCACGAGGCTTTCAATGTAGGCGTCCGCAATGCGTTCATGAACGAGATGCCGGCCCGCCGACATGCAAACTTGCCCCTGATGCAAAAACGATCCCCACGCCCCTGCGCTCGCCGCTGCGTCGACATTGACATCATCAAGCACGATGTAGGGATTCTTGCCGCCGAGTTCGAGGCTCGTTCGCTTGAGCAAGCCGCCTGCTACGGCGCCGATCGCTTGCCCTACTCGCGTGGATCCCGTGAAGCTGATCATGTTAACAAGAGGATCCCGAACCAGCGCGTCACCGGTTTCCGCCGCGCCAGGAAGAACATGGAACAGCCCCTCGGGCAGCCCCGCCGCCTCGAATAGCCGCGCATACAGGACGCCGCCGCTAACCGGCGATTGAGGGTCGGGCTTGAGTAGCACTGCATTGCCGGTGGCCAGTGCCGGAGCGATGGCTCGCGCCGCCAGAATGAACGGCGAATTCCACGGCGTAATGACGCCGACCACACCCATGGGAATTCTGCGCGCTACGCTATGGCGCTCCTTAACGTCGCTTGTCGTGATCATCCCGGTTGGCTGGCTGCCCAAAGCCGCGGCCTCGAGAATCTCGCGTATCGCCAGCTTCACCTCCAGTTGTCCCTTAGGCCGTATCGACCCGGTCTCGCGGACAATCTGAACGGCAATCTCCTCTTTGTGAACCTCCAGCAAACGGGCGACTTCGCGCAACACATCCCCTCGCTGAGGCCCGGGTGTCGCGGCCCAGGCGCGTTGCGCGTCAGTCGCGATCGCGGCGGCGGCGGACACATCGGCAGCCGATGCACAACCAATCGAGCCCAATTCCACGCCGGTCGCCTTCTCGGTCACCGGGATCGTACCTCCGCCTCCGGTCTTCCATCCGCCGCTATAGATTTTGTTACGCCACACATCTGCTGGTGCCAACGCTGGTGTCAATTGAGTCACGGACATTCGATTTCTCCTATTCCTCGCATCATTCAAGACCGAACAAACGCTGTGCGTTTTCCCGTCCAATCTTCACGCGATCCGTTTCGCTGATCGAGCATGTGTCGAACCATTGGGACGCCTCGTCGTGCGTTTCGAACGGATAGTCGACCGAGTACATGATCCGGTCGCTGCCCATTTCCAGCATCGTGGACAGCAGCGTCTGGGTTCTGAAATTCCCGCTCGTCGTGACGTAGACATTCTCCCTGAGGTATTCGCCCACGCTACGCTTGCAGGGCAATCCACGTGGCGCCTTTTGAAGAATGTGGTCGACGCGCCAGATGTTGAACGGGATCCCCTCGCCGAGATGGCCAAGAATCATCTGCAACTCAGGATTGCGGTCGAAGAGGCCGGACGTCATCAGCCGCAGCGCGTGAGTACTCGTCTCAACCGCGAACGCCCAGGTCGCGGCGGTCAGCCACGGGAAACCATCGTAGATCGGTTCGCGGGACGGCAACGGATCGCGAGGATGCATATAGAACGGCTTGCCGAGCGCCGCCGCGCTCGCCCAGAAATCGGTGTACTGCGGGGCATCGTAGTACACGACATTTTCCGCATCGCCCACCTGGGAAAAGCCACTCACCATGAAGCCATGGAATCCGAGATCCTTCACGCTTCGCTCGAGTTCACGCGCCGCTGCTTCGGGGTCCTGCATAGGCAATGCAGCAAATCCACCCAAACGGGTCGGATGACGCGCAACATGTTCTGCGAGGACATCATTGGCCCGTCGCGCGACATCGATCGCCTGCTTGATGTCCGGGATACCCTGGATGCCGGGCGAGTTGAGCGACAGGATTGAATACTCGGTTCCGCCCTGCTCCATCCGCTCGAGTCGCTGCTGCTCGATGTCCATCAGATTGGACTTCAGCATTTCCCAAACGGGCGCAGGCGCATAAATTTTCGACTGATCGATAGTGAGGTCTATCGCAAAGTGTTCCTCAAGTGCAATCTTGTTTCTCATTGATCTGCTCCAATTCAAGGCATCGCAACCTCATCTGCAAAGGAAGGATGAGGTGCATCACACGGGTTTGTCCCAGAGGCTAATTTATTTGATTTTTCAACTATGTTGCGACTGAGTGTACTTGATTTTTCAAGTATGTGCGCACCGCGTAAACCCTGAATCGACGGACTGACACCCGCACGCGATCCACGGTCGAGCCGCAGACCAAAGTGGGTCGCTACGAAGCCTAAGGAAGGGGAAGGACGACCATGCAGGCTGATGCAATGACGCGGATGCTCGAGTCACTCAAGCTGCACGGTATGGCGTGGACGCAAAAAAAACGGCGCGGCTCCGATATATTCGGAGTCGCACCGCGACATGCAGAATTACCTTCGCAAACTGAGGCAAGGCTCCGTCAGGATTGCAACTCTGACGGGACCCGCACACCCGCTCAGGCGAGGTCGAAGCGATCGAGGTTCATCACCTTGACCCACGCAGCGACAAAGTCGCGAACGAATTTGGCCTGCCCGTCCTCGCTTGCATAGACTTCGGACAGCGCCCGCAACACAGCGTGCGAACCAAACACCAGATCGACACGGCTACCGGTCCACTTCACCTCACCGGTTTTGCGGTCGCGCCCTTCGAACACGTCCCGGGAAACCGGTTTCCATTCCGTACCCATGTCGAGCAGGTTGACGAAAAAGTCGTTGGTCAACGTTTCCGGCCGCTTGGTGAAGACACCATGCGAATCCTGCCCGCTCTGGACCTTCAGGGCACGCAAGCCGCCGATGAGCGCGGTCATCTCGGGTGCGGTCAGAGTCAGCAATTGCGCCTTGTCGATCAGCAACGCTTCAGCCGGAACACTGTACTTGCCCTTCAGATAGTTACGGAAACCATCGGCAACGGGCTCAAGCGCTCCGACGGATTCCACGTCGGTCTGATCCTGCGACGCGTCCGCGCGTCCCGGCGTAAACGCCACTGTCACCTGATGGCCGCCGTTTTTCGCAGCCTGCTCGATGCCGGCGCTACCGGCCAGCACGATCAGGTCGGCCAGCGACACCTTCTTGCCGGACTGTGCGCCGTTGAACTCGCTCTGGATCCCTTCGAGGACCTTCAGTACCTTCGCCAGCTGCTCGGGCTGGTTGACCGCCCAGTCTTTCTGCGGAGCGAGGCGAATGCGCGCACCGTTGGCGCCGCCGCGCTTGTCCGAGCCGCGGAAGGTGGATGCCGACGCCCACGCTGTCGACACCAGTTGCGAAACGGACAGCCCTGACGCCAGAATCTTCTGCTTGAGCGACGCGACGTCCTGATCGTTGACCAGTGCGTGGTCGACCGCCGGAATCGGGTCCTGCCAGATCAGTTCTTCAGCAGGCACTTCTGGTCCAAGATAGCGGACGCGCGGCCCCATGTCGCGGTGAGTGAGCTTGAACCATGCACGGGCGAAGGCATCGGAGAGCTGGTCTGGATTCGCCAGGAAACGCCGCGAAATCTTCTCGTAGGCGGGATCGAAGCGCAGCGAGAGGTCGGTGGTGAGCATCGTCGGCCGCTGCTTCTTCGAGGCATCGAAAGCGTGCGGAATCGTTTCACCGGCATCCTTGGCGACCCACTGGTTGGCGCCGGCGGGGCTCTTGGTCAGTTCCCATTCGTACTTGAACAGGTTCTCGAAGAATCCGTTGCCCCACTTCGTCGGCGTGGTGGTCCAGGTGACTTCCAGTCCGCTGGAGATCGCGTCGGCGCCCTTGCCGGTGCCAAAGCTGCTCTTCCAGCCCAGCCCCTGGTTCTCGAGGTCGGCGGCCTCGGGTACCGGACCCACATTGTCGGCAGGACCGGCGCCGTGCGTCTTGCCAAAGCTGTGGCCACCGGCGATCAGCGCGACCGTTTCCTCGTCGTTCATGGCCATGCGAGCGAAGGTCTCACGGATGTCATGTGCCGCGGCGAGCGGGTCAGGATTGCCGTCGGGACCTTCCGGGTTGACATAGATCAGGCCCATCTGCACCGCGCCCAGCGGGTTTTCCAGGTTGCGTCCGTTGTCGTCGCGGCTGACTTCGCTGCCGTGCAGTGCTGGATCGGCCACGATCACGCCTTCGCCCTCATTGCCGGCAGCGCCCTTGCCATAACGGACATCGCCGCCCAGCCAGGTCTTTTCGTTGCCCCAGTAGACGTCCAGGTCCGGCTCCCAGGTGTCGGCGCGACCGCCACCAAAGCCGAAGGTCTTGAAACCCATGGTTTCGAGCGCGACGTTGCCGGTCAGGATCAGCAGATCGGCCCAGGAAATTTTCTGGCCGTATTTCTGTTTGATCGGCCACAGCAGGCGACGAGCCTTATCGAGGCTGACGTTGTCCGGCCAGCTGTTGAGCGGCGCGAAACGCTGCTGGCCGCGCCCGGCGCCGCCGCGGCCGTCGCCGATGCGGTACGTGCCGGCACTGTGCCAGGCCATGCGGATGAAGAATGGACCATAGTGGCCGAAGTCTGCCGGCCACCATTCCTGCGAGTCGGTCATCAGTGCCGCAAGATCCTTCTTCACCGCGGCCAGATCGAGGCTCTTGAACGCCTCGGCATAGTTGAAGCCGCTGTCCAGCGGGTCCGACTTGCTGGAGTGCTGGCTAAGCAGATCCACCCGCAGCTGCTTTGGCCACCAGTCACGGTTCGTCGTGCCACCGCCGGCAGCATGATTGAACGGGCACTTTGCTTCGTTTGACATGCACTATCTCCTTGGGGAATGTACCCACTACCAGTTCTTCCACGGCGTCTGGTTTCTACGGTGCATCGCCGAACCAGCGCCGTCGGGCGGTCGGGGAATCACATGATGGACTCTTTTTGATGTACTGGCACTGTCACCCGACGCGCATAGTCTTTGTCCGATGATGGACGTCACAGCTTGTGTTGGACCAGGATTGGTCCGCGTCGGCAGGCCTACTGCACATAAAAATATATGTGAGAGCGGCCATCAACAGAATGCGATTTTTGCAATGCTATTGATAGATCGTAACTATAACGTGACAGATGCCTTTCATATTTACCGTTATGTCCGCCTTCCCGTGCCGTGGAAGCGCAGGTTCATTGGTGCCGACATCTATCGACCCCATAGACAGTAGTGGCTTCAAGCATATCGTTAAATTCCGATATATGATTCGTCTTGTAGCGATGCAGATGCATGGCCACCAACCTGCGCCATGTCTGCCTGTCGTTGACGATCTGAAGTTGACGATTTGAAGTTGATGCCCTGAAACCGACCCACATGACGCTCGATATCGACGCGATTCACAAAGCGCTTGCCAACCCCGTAAGGCGGGAGATCCTCGGCTGGCTGCGCGAGCCGTATGCGCATTTCTCCGACCAGGAGCTACCGCTCGATCACGGCGTGTGCGCGGGCAAGATCGACGCGCACTGCGGCCTGTCGCAGTCCACCGTGTCGGCGCACCTTGCCGCGTTGCAGCGCGCCGGTCTCGTTACGTCGAAGCGGGTTGGCCAATGGGTATTTTTCAAACGCAACGAGGCCGTCATTCAGGCTTTTCTCGAGCACATGAACACGGATCTCTGAGCGCTTCATCCGCATCGCCGCGTTTTTTTCGCTTATTTCATCATGCAGTTTTTTTAAGGCCCGGGCCACGCGCCCGCCACCTAAGGTGAACTCATATGCCGACTCTTTTTGACCCGCTCCAGATTGGCGACATCACGTTGTCGAACCGCATCATCATGGCGCCGCTCACGCGCCAACGCGCTGAAGAAATCCGCGTGCCGAACGCGTTGATGGCGAAGTACTACGCCGAACGCGCCACGGCAGGCCTGATCATCAGCGAAGCCACGTCCGTCACGCCGCAAGGCGTCGGTTACGCCGACACCCCGGGCATCTGGTCGCAGGAGCAGGTGGAAGGCTGGAAGATCGTCACGAACGCCGTGCACGCAGCCGGCGGCAAAATTTTCCTGCAGCTGTGGCACGTCGGCCGTATTTCGGACCCGCTGTTCCTCAATGGCGAACTGCCGGTTGCGCCTAGCGCCATCCCGGCGCAAGGCCACGTGAGCCTGGTGCGTCCGGAGCGTCCGTACGTGACGCCGCGCGCACTCGAACTCGACGAAATCGCCGGCGTGGTCGAAGCGTTCCGCAAGGGCGCCGAAAACGCGAAGGCAGCAGGTTTCGACGGTGTGGAAGTGCACGGCGCGAACGGCTATCTGCTCGACCAGTTTCTGCAGGACAGCACCAACAAGCGTACCGACGCCTACGGCGGCCCGCTCGAAAACCGCGCCCGCCTGCTGCTCGAAATCACGGACGCCTGTATCGACGTCTGGGGCGCGAACCGTGTCGGCGTGCACCTCGCACCGCGTCGCGACTCGCACAACATGGGCGATTCGGATCCGGCAGCGACTTTCGGTTACGTGGCGCGCGAACTCGGCAAGCGCAAGATCGCGTTCATCGCCGCCCGCGAAGCTCTCGGCGACGACCGCCTCGGCCCGCAACTGAAGAAGGCATTCGGCGGCCCGTACATCGCGAACGAAAAGTTCACCAAGGAAACCGCGCAGCACGTGCTCGACGCGGGTGAAGCAGACGCAGTGGCCTGGGGTCAACTGTTCATCGCGAATCCGGATCTGGTGCGCCGCTTCGAGACGAATGCGCCGCTGAACAAGCCGAATCCGGCCACGTACTATGCACGTGGCGAAACCGGCTACGTGGACTACCCGACGCTGGAAGCAGTGGAATAAGACGTTCGGTTCATGCGGCGTTACGCAAGGTCACGCCGCATGAACACGCGTTTCGATTCGTCGAGTCCGCGCGCGATGTGCGCATCGCGCCGGGCGATCAGTGCCGCATCCAGATCGGCCGCCTCGATATCGCGAAAGCCGAGCCGCCGATAGTACGGCGCATTCCACGGCACCTCGCGAAACGTCGACAAAATGAGTTGCGTTATCTGTTGCGCACGCGCGAGTTGCGCGACCTGATCGATCAACGCCGCGCCAATGCGTTGCCCGGCATGTGAACTCAGCACGTCCAGCTCCTGCACGTAAAAACGCGCGGACTGCGGCTCGAACATCACAAATCCCACACACGTCTCATCAGTTTCCACGGCGACGATAATCTGCTGCGCGTCGATCTTGCGTTGGACAAGTTCCAGCTCCATCGGTGGTGCATCGGCGATACCCGTCATGCCGACGCTGACAAAGCGCTGGCCGGCCTCGAATTCGATCGTACGGATAGTGTCCGCTTCGTGCGGTGCGGCAAGGCGGAACGTGAGGTTGGAAGCGTGTTGCATAGGGGTTTCTTGGTTTTTTTCGGGCGTGGTTCTGGAAGACACGCCCCGATATTGACATCAGCACCGAGAAATAAACAAGTGCCCGCGCCGCGACG
Organism: Paraburkholderia sediminicola; assembly: GCF_902859805.1. Lineage (GTDB taxonomy): Bacteria > Pseudomonadota > Gammaproteobacteria > Burkholderiales > Burkholderiaceae > Paraburkholderia > Paraburkholderia sediminicola. The sequence goes on from NZ_CADIKC010000002.1 coordinate 54,193, forward strand.
GGACTAAAATTCCGAACACCCAAATCCCTTTCGAACCACGATGGATCTCATGCATGTGCTGCAGGTCGCCCTGCACTTCGACCAGCACCTCAGCGGTTTGATCGTGCAATACGGCACGGCCGTCTACGCGATGCTGTTTCTCGTCGTGTTCGTCGAAATCGGTTTCCTGCCGCTCTTCTTTTTGCCTGGCGATCCGCTGATCTTCATCTGTGGCGGTCTCGCCGCCACCGGCGCGCTGAACGTCTGGATCGTCGTCCCTGTGCTGTTCGCCGCCACAGTGGCCGGCAGCATCGTCGACTACGCGATCGGCCGCGCCATCGGCGAAAAGGTCTATACCGCCGACTACCGCTGGCTCGACAAGAACGCACTGCGCAAAGCACACGCGTTTTACGAAGCGCGCGGCGGCCTGACCTTTCTGCTGTCGCCGTTCATTGCTGTCGTGCGCACGTTCGCGCCGTTTGTCGCCGGCGTTTCACGCATGACGTTTGCACGCTTCGTGTCGTTCGTCACCGCCGGCGCGGCGCTGTGGATCGTATCGCTGGTGGCGGCCGGCTATCTGTTCGGCAACGTGCCGCTGGTGCGCGATCATATGAGTTCGATCGTGCTGCTGGGCGTCTCGCTCGGTGTCGGATCGCTGCTGGTGAGCGCCGCGTGGCGCTTCGTCAACCGGAGGTTGCGCGCTCATTAAGCCGGAGGTTGCGCGCACACTGAATTTCGTGGAGAAACGTGATGTCGCTATCTGCTTTGCTCGTCTTCGCGCTTGCACTGATCATCGCCGCCGGCACACCCGGCCCCAGCGTTGCCGCGCTGGTCGCGCGCGTGCTGACCAACGGCTTTCGCGACGTATTGCCGTTTCTCGCCGCGATGTGGTTGGGCGAAGCATTGTGGCTCACCTGCGCGGTAGCCGGCCTGGCGGTGATCGCGCGCAGCTTCGGCATGGTGTTCATCGCGCTGAAATTTGTCGGCGTCGCCTATCTGCTGTTCCTTGCCTGGAAGATGTGGCGCGCACCGGCCGACGTACAAGGCAGCGACCTGCCGAGCGGCCAGTCGCCGTGGCGCATGTTCATCGCCGGCATGCTGGTGACGCTCGGCAACCCGAAGATCATGATGTTCTACCTCGCATTGCTGCCGACCATCATCGATCTGTCGCGCATCGGCACCGTCGCTTGGTTCGAACTCACGCTCACCATGCTGATCGTGCTGATGGCCGTCGACTTCGGTTGGGCGCTGCTCGCCACGCGCGCGCGCAAGTTGCTGAGCACGCGCCGCGCGGTGAAGTTCACCAACCGCGCCAGCGCTACGGTTATGGCCGGTGTTGCCGCCGCGATCGCCACACGCTGACGAGAACGTACGACGCACGCCGCAATTCACCCCGGTGGCGCAGCCGATTGCACTTCAGCCCGTAGCGAAGCCAGCAACACCTGCCACCATTCGCCGTGCCGCAACAGAAACACGCGCTCGGGGAAATGGTGGCGCGCGACATGCTCCTGCGGCACCGTATCCCAGCCACGATGCTCCACCGTCACGCGTGTTTCGTCGCCCACCGCTTCGAAACGCACTTCGACCTGCGTGTGCTGCGCGTCAGTGAAACTTGCTTGACGCCAGCCGAATGCCAAACGTTCGCCCGGCTCCCAGACCGTCACGCAGCCGATCTCGAACACGCTGCCGTCCGGCTGCGTTTCGATCAGGCGGACGCACTCGCGAGGCGTGTGAGGCGCCGCAACCTGTTCGAACGACAGCACACCCGCGCCTTGCGACGTGAACTGAAACAGACCATTCGGACGCCACCATCTGCCGATCTCACGCGTGAACACTTCGAACGCGCGTTTGGGCGTTGCCGCGACGCGTAACGACACCTGCACACGCGAACTCATTCCTGCTGCTCCAGATGCGCCTTGAACGACAGCAATTGCTCGGACCATAAGGCTTCGGTCTGTTCGAGCCATGCCTTCAACTCGCTCATCGGCTCCGACCTCAGCACGTAGAGACGCACGCGCGCGTCGACGCCGTCGTGCGATTCTTCGATCAGTTCGCTCGAGCGCAGCACACGCAAATGCCGGCTCATCGCCTGCGGCGAAAGACTGGTGGCTTGCGCAAGTTCGCCCGCGCGCATCGGTTGCTGGCTGAGCAGATCGACCACCTGACGCCGGTTCGGATCGGCCAGTGCAGCCAGAGTGCGGTCGAGCGAGACGCTGGCTGGCAGTCCCATCGCTTAAACCCATCCTTCGATCTTCAGACCGCTAACGCGCTCCGCTTCCTCGCGCGACACCTCGCGAACTGTCTGCCCGAAACTCCACACATGCCCTTCCGGATCGCGCGCAGCATAGACGCGATCACCATAGAACTGATCCGCGGGCTCGCGCGTGATCACAGCACCCACGGCACGCGCGTGGGCGCAATGTTCGTCGATCCCCTCGCGCAATTGCACGTGCACCGATTGCGTATTCTTGCCGCCGATCGAAGCCGGACTCGCCGCGTCTTCCGACCATTCGCGGCAGATCATCACGTAGCTGTCGCCGAAACGCATTTCAGAATGACCCAGCTGGCCATCGCTATCCGTGACCACCAGTTGACGCTCGAAGCCGAACGCTTTTTCGAGCCAGTCGAGCGCGGCAAACGGGTCCTTGTAGTACACCGACGCACCCAGCGAAGGACGATGAAACGGCTCGCTCATGATTGCCTCCTTTTATAAACCTTTCGGTTGATATTTAACATTATAGTTAAACAAATTGGAAAGACAAGGAAGGCGTATTCGTGTTGGTCTTGACGGTGCTCCCCAGACAAAATCTGGATCGCGGCACCTTATGCAGCCGCTATCCCTTCGGCGTCGTGTCGAGAATCCTCGCCGCGCGCAAGAAATCGAAATCCACGCCCTTATCGGCCTGCAGCACCGTATCGAGGAACAGTTTCCGATACCCGCGTTCAGCCGTCGGTATTTCCACAGGCGCAGCGGCCGCGCGGCGCGCCAGTTCGGAGTCCGACACGAGCAGCGTGATTTCACGAGCAACTACGCTAAGCCGGATACGATCGCCGTTCTGAACGTAAGCCAGCGGTCCACCGATGGCCGCCTCAGGCGTCACGTGCAACACGATGGTGCCGAACGCGGTGCCACTCATGCGTCCGTCAGAAATGCGCACCATGTCCTTGACGCCGGCACGCGCCAGCTTTTTCGGAATCGGAATGTAGCCGGCCTCAGGCATTCCCGGCGCGCCTTTTGGACCGATGTTCTTCAGTACCAGAATATCGTCGGCCGTGACGTCGAGGTCGTCCGAATCGATCCGCTCTGCCATGTCCTGCCCGTTCTCGAACACCACGGCGCGCCCCTCGTGCTGCATGAGCTTGGCATCGGCGGCGGATTGCTTGATGATCGCGCCGCCGGGTGCGAGGTTGCCGTGCAAGACGGCAATGCCGCCTTGCGGATAGATCGGATCGGCGATCGTGCGCACCACGTCCTGTTCAAAGCCGGGACCGGCCAGTTCCATCTCTTCACCCAAAGTACGCCCAGTGACGGTCATCGCGTCGAGCTTGAGCAGCGGCTTGAGTTCGCGCAGTAATGTCGCCATGCCGCCGGCGTGGTGAAAGTCTTCCATGTAATGCTGGCCGGACGGTTTCAGGTCCAGCAACACCGGCGTTTCGCGCCCCATGCGATCCAGCGCCTTCAGATCGACATCCAGTCCCATGCGTCCAGCGATCGCGGTCAGGTGCACGATGCCATTGGTCGAGCCACCAATCGCCAGTAACACGCGGATGGCGTTCTCGAATGCATCGGCGGTCAGGATCTTGTCGATCGTCAGGCCGCTGCGTGCCATGCGCACGGCCTCGGCGCCGGTCTCCTCTGCGATACGGATACGATCGGCCGTCACGGCCGGCGGGGACGCGCCGCCCGGCACTGTCATCCCCAATGCTTCGGCTACGCACGCCATGGTGCTGGCCGTGCCCATCACCGAACAGGTGCCGACGCTGGCCACCAGTTGATTGTTCACAGCGGCAATTTCCGCGCTATCGATCTCTTCTGCGCGGAATTTGCCCCAGTAGCGGCGGCAATCGGTGCACGCACCCACGCGCTCGCCGCGATGCGAGCCGGTCAGCATGGAGCCTGTGATCAACTGGATGGCGGGAATATTCGCCGATGCCGCGCCCATCAACTGCGCCGGCACCGTCTTGTCGCAGCCCCCGATCAGCACGACCGCGTCCATCGGCTGGGCGCGGATCATCTCCTCGGTATCCATCGACATCAGGTTGCGCAGGTACATGCTGGTCGGCTGCGAAAAACTCTCGTGGATGGAAATGGTGGGGAAATCCATCGGTAAGCCGCCGGCCAGCATCACGCCGCGCTTGACTGCTTCGATCAATTGCGGCGCGTTGCCGTGGCACGGGTTGTAGGCGCTGCCGGTGTTGCAGATGCCGACTACCGGTCGATCCAGTGCGTCGTCGGTATAGCCCGCGCCTTTGATGAAAGCCTTGCGCAAAAACAGGGAGAAGCCGCTGTCACCATAGTTGGTGAGACCTTTGCGGATCCCGGTTGCAGGTGCATCGGGCGAGTCGTCTGGTTTGGTCTTGGACATTGAGAAACCCGGCGTAAGGTGACAGGTGAACGTAGGAAGAAGAAGGTCTCACGGCGCGCCCGTCGCCGTGCGTGCGTTGCGACGAAATGCTTGCGGCGGTTGCCCGAATACCCGCAGAAATACTTCCCGCATTCTCCTCGGATCGGAGAACCCGGTCGCGCTGGCGACCTGATCGATCGTGTGCCGGCTTTCCTCGAGCATCAGGCGCGCAGTTTCAATGCGCAGCCGCTCGACGGCCTTTGCAGGAGTCTGCCCAGTCTCCGCACGAAACGCGCGGCTAAATTGACGCGGACTCAAACGCGCGACATCCGCCAATTGCTCGACCGAAAGTGGTTCGTTGAGATTCTTTTTCGCATACGTCAGCGCGGATTGAATGCGATCGGACTTTGGCTCGAGTTCGAGCAGCGCTGAGTGCTGCGACTGTCCGCCGGAACGCCAATGATAGACAACAAGCTTTCGCGCGACCGACCGCGCGACCGTGGCGCCAAGGTCCTTCTCCACCAACGCGAGTGCGAGATCGATGCCCGCTGTCATGCCGGCCGAAGTCCAGATCGGCCCGTCCGCAATGAAGATCCGATCCTCGTCCACCGTAACAGAGGGAAAGCGGGTGCGTAGATCGTGAGCATAGTGCCAGTGCGTGGTTGCACGGCGGCCGTCGAGCAAGCCGGCCTCAGCGAGCACGAACGCGCCTGTGCACATCGATGCGGTGCGCCGTGCAGTCTCGGCGCTGCGACGCACGTATGCGAGCACACCTGGCGGCGGTACGACGGTGATGGGATTGCTTCCGGCGAAGATGACCGTGTCGAATACGCGATCGTCGATCGCCTCGGTCAAGACCATCAAACCGCTCGAGGCGCGCACCAGGCCGCCTGCTTCGGAAACGTAGAGCGTCTTATAGAACGGTTCACCGAACGCCACGTTTGCGAACTCGAACACCGATTCCGCAACGAGCGCCATGGAATAGAAGCCGTCGAACACCACAAACGCAACTGTCGGCACGGCTACCTCCTGAACTGATACGTCCTGAAAGTGTAGTTTATACGTCCTTTGAGCCATCACCAATTGACCGTATAAATATCGGTAAGGAGCACGGATCGCGTTACGCGGACGCGCTGTACGCACACCGCACCGGTTGCGACACGATCTCGCTGGCCTTCCATTTGATCAGATTTATATCTTCCATTTAATTAGGCATACGTAAATATGTTTTCCATTTCATCCATGCGTCGACTCGCATTCGGCTCATTGAAGGCGCGCGCGTTTAGCTTGAGCTTTCTTACTGCAGCCGCTTTTGCGCCACCTCTCCTCGCTGCTGACGAATTGCCCGTACCCGCATCGACCGGCGATACAGCGATCCGCCCATTCCACGCCCATTTTTCCGATGCCCAACTCTCCGATCTGCGCAAACGCATCGCGGCGACCCGCTGGCCGGACAAGGAGACGGTCGACGACCGATCTCAAGGCGCGCAACTCGCCAGGCTTAAGGAGCTCGTGAACTACTGGGGCACGGACTACGACTGGCGCGAGGCCGAGGCGAGGCTCAATGCCCTGCCGCAATACGTCACCACAATCGATGGCGTCGATATTCACTTCATCTGGGTGCGCTCACGCAATCCGAACGCGCTGCCGATGATCATGACCCATGGCTGGCCCGGCTCGGTATTCGAGGAACTGAAAGTCATCGGGCCGCTCACCGATCCAGTCGCGTATGGCGGGCGCGCGGAAGATTCCTTCGACCTGGTCCTGCCTTCGATGCCCGGATACGGGTTCTCAGGCAAGCCCAAGGGCACGGGGTGGACGCCTGACCATATCGCCCGCGCCTGGGAGGAACTGATGCGCCGCCTCGGCTACCAGCACTACGTCGCGCAGGGCGGCGACTGGGGCTCCGTGATCGCCGACAAAATGGCCGCCCAGAAACCACCCGGACTGCTCGGCATTCACGTCAACATGCCGGCGACAGTACCGCCGGAGGTGGCGAACTCGCTGAAAGCGGGCAATCCACCGCCGGCCGGCCTCTCCGACAAGGAGAAAGCCGCGTACAAGTCGCTTGATAACCTCTATACGCGCGGCGGCGGTTACGCAGCGATGATGGTCACGCGCCCACAGACGGTGGGTTACGCGCTCGCGGATTCTCCAGTCGGCCAGGCAGCATGGATGTACGACAAATTTGCGGACTGGACCTACAGCGGCGGCGATCCCGAACGCTCGCTGACCAGGGACGAGATGCTCGACGACATCACGCTGTACTGGCTGACCAACACGTCGACATCCGCGGCGCAGCTCTACTGGGAAAACAATGCGAACAACTTCAACGCCGTCGATATCTCAATCCCTGCGGCAGTGACGGTCTTCCCCGGCGAGATCTATCAGGCGCCTCGCAGCTGGACCGAACGCAGCTACCACAAGCTCATCTACTTCAATGAAGTGAACAAGGGCGGCCACTTTGCGGCCTGGGAACAGCCACAACTTTTCTCGGAAGAACTCAGGGCGTCTTTCAGGTCCTTGCGTTGAATGACGCGAATCCATTCACGCATGAAGACCATTCATCTCGAGAGCAATCGATGAAGACGACTGGCAACATCATTTTCATTGCCGGACGGCGACGCACGAACCTCGACGAGAATGCACGACCGACGCGCAATAACATCGGTCCGAATGAATCGGCTTTCGTAACGCAGTTCAACGACAGGTTCAAAAGCCGATTCGTTGTTCGATCACCCTGATCATGAAGAGGAGAGTACTGGTGTCGAATGAGATCAACAGCCGTCGCCGACGCTTTCTTGGGACGGCCGCCGTCGGCGTCGGCGTGCTGGAACTGTCCTTGAGCGGGTTCGCGCACCCGCAGTCCGCGGAAGGAGGCGCGAATCCACGTGCAAACGCCGCAGCATCGAAGGTATCGTTCACCGGGATCAAGCAGATCGATGCTGGTGTCCTGAACGTCGGCTATGCGGAGGTCGGCCCTGGCAACGGGCCAGTTGTGATCCTGCTCCACGGCTGGCCTTATGACATCCACAGCTTCGCCGATGTCGCGCATCGGCTCGCTGCCGCGGGCCATAGGGTGATCGTTCCGTACTTGCGTGGCTATGGGACCACGCGGTTTCTTGCCGGCGAAACGGTCCGCAATGGCCAGCAGTCGGTGCTCGCCGTCGATGTCATCGCGCTGATGGATGCGCTGAAGATCCAACAGGCGATCATCGGTGGATTCGACTGGGGCGCGCGCACGGCCAATGTCGTCGCAGCGCTGTGGCCGGAGCGCTGCAAGGCATTGGTGTCGGTGAGCGGCTATCTGATCGGCAGCCAGGCGGGCAGCAAGGCGCCCTTGCAGCCCAAGGCGGAGCTCGCGTGGTGGTACCAGTTCTACTTCGCCACTGAGCGGGGTAGGCAGGGTTACGAAGCCAATCGGGACGGCTTCGCGAAGCTCATCTGGCAACTTGCGTCGCCGAAATGGCGCTTCGACGACGCGACGTTCGAACGATCCGCAAACGCCTTCCAGAACCCGGACCACGTTGCGATCGTGATCGACAACTACCGCTGGCGATTGAGTCTCTCAGATGGCGAGCCGCAGTACGCCGATCTGGAAAGGCGTCTTGCGGCCGCGCCGATCATCACCGTGCCGACGATTACCCTTGAAGGCGACGCGAACGGCGCGCCTCATCCAGAGCCCACGGCTTATGCGAAGAAGTTTGTCAGCAGATATGCGCACCGCACCATCACAGGTGGAATCGGTCACAATCTGCCGCAGGAAGCCCCCAAGGCCTTTGCGAACGCTGTGATCGAGGTTGCCAGTTATTGAATGTGGCGAACGGCGTCGTGAAGCGCCAGGTCGCTCGACGGCTTCGGCGCCCGTGGCAGATTCCGGAAGCGCTTTCGCCCGGCACCGCAACGTGCCGTACCGGGACACTCAAGCTGATTCAAGCGGACGCACCCTTTGTGCTCTCCCTCGCCTCGGTGCGCGCCTCGATCGCGTGCACGACGGCCACCATATCGGCCTGACCGTGACCCAACTCAACGGTCTCGGTGTACAGGTCAAAGCAGACATCCAGCAACGGCGACGCAAGATTCGCATGGCGCGCCGCCTCGGCCGCGAGCCGGTTATTCTTCAGCACGTCGACAATCGAGGCCTGCACGGTGAAATCCTCGTTCACGAGCTTGTCGACTTTCACGCGGGATACGTTGCTCGCCATCGGGCCCGCGTCGAGCACAGCCTGAAATTGCTTCATGTCGAGCCCGTAGCGCCGCGCAAGATGCGCCGCCTCGGCCAGCGCGGTCACCATCGGAATCAGGAACGTGTTGATCGACAGCTTCATCAGAAGCCCCGCCGGCACCGCGCCGCAGATCACCGTCTCGTGGCACATCGGCTTGAGGAGCGGACGCACTTCGTCGACGGCCGCCGGCTCGCCCGCCAGCATCGCCACCAGTTGCCCCGCTTCGGCCGGCTTGCGTGAACCCGAGACGGGCGCCTCGACGTACTGCCCGCCTGCCGCGCGGATGTCGGCTTCGAGCTCGCGCGAATAGTCGGCCGATGTCGTCCCCATGTGCACGATGATGTGCTGCTCGACGTTCGTTGCGAAGTCCGCGGTGTGGCGACCGAGCACAGCGTCGAGCGCCGTGTCGGTCGCCATCATCAGGATCACAATGCGGGCCTGCCGGAAGACCTCGCAGGCGCTGTCCGCAACCTGAGCGCCTGCGTCGCGCAACGCGGCGCAACGGTCCGGCGTGCGGTTCCACACGACCAGTGGCGTGCCGTCGCGCGCGAGGTTGAGCGCCATGGGCTGCCCCATCACGCCGAGGCCGATGAATCCTGTTTTCATGGGTGTCTCCATGTCTTATCCGTTTGTCTTATCCGTTGCTTGTGGCCACGGTTCGGTGGATCGGGTGCAGGTATGCACGCAGGACGATGAGGCGGCGGCTTTGCCACCGCGACGCTCCCCCGAACAGAATCGATCGGGCCGGGCGACGCCGCTTAGTCTATCCAAATTGCCGCGATTACGCCCGCCCACCAAGGCGCCGTCGATTTTCATAAGAAAAATGCAGCAATGCCGTAAATATTTTCATTTTACTGTTTGCGGCACGGCGCTCAGGATGAGGGCATAGCAAGGAGACGGAGCCGCCATGGACCCCACAATTCCCGACAACAACCCAGACACGCCGCACGGCGTGAACATGCACGATCCCATCGAACCGCTGATTCTCGACCTGCTGGAATGGATTGGACCGGGCGCCCGGCCCTACAGCGAAGCAATCGAAGTCTGGCGCACTTCCTGCCCGCGATTGCCGATCTGGGAAGATGCCTTCGCGCGCGGCTATCTCACGCGGACCCACTCACCCGGCAGCGTAGCCGAAGTGGCGCTCAGCGAAGCCGGCGCCGCCTATCTGCGCGCGAGCCGCGGTATGCCGGGGGCGGAGCCGCCTACGCTCCGCCCACTCACCTGAATGCCTTATCTCCACCAGCGCAGCGGACGGCGCAGATGATGCCGCTCCAGCCGCACCGCGGCGCCCGCCTGCATAAACGCGGGCATGCCGTCCAGCGGCCTGCCTTCGAGCCGTTCGCGCTCCTCGTCGGCCTCGACGGTCCTCGCCGGATCGATGAAAAATGCGGCTACGATCCCCACCCCGAGCAAGCATGCGGAAATCGTGAACGGCACGTTATAACTGCCCGTCGTCTCGATCAGATAGCCGAACACGACGGGCGAGATCATGCCGGCGACGCCGAAGCCCGTGTTCATCATGCCGCCCGCTGTGCCCGCGTAGCGACCGCCGATGTCGAGCGGCAAAGTCCACAACACAGGATTCGTGATCTCGAGAAAGAAGAACGACGCCGACAGGTACAGCACCGCCATCAGTGGATTGGTCGCGGACACCATCGGCAGCAGGAACACGAGCGAGCCGCCCATGCCCACCACCAGCACGGCGCAGCGCGCAAAGCGCAGCCGGCCGGTACGCTTGTAAAGCCGGTCCGAAACGACACCGCCCAAGGTATCGCCGATCACGCCGGCGAGCAGCGGCAGCGCGGTGAACAGCGCCAATTGTTTGAGATCGAAGCCGCGAGCTTCCTTCAGGTACGAAGGTAACCAGGTTAGATAGACCCAAAGCAGCCAGCCGTAACAGAAGTCGACGAACGTGACGAGCCACATACGACGAATCAGCTTGCGCCACGGCGTGGCCGCACGTTTGGCGCGTTCGCAGTCGCCCGCGCGATAGCCGATCTCCGCCGTTTCCTCCGGCGTCACACGCCGGTTCTGCTCCGGCGAGTTCGTAAAGACGCAGAGGTACAGCACGGTCCACGCAAGACTCGCCACGCCGAGCAGAATGAACGCGTCGCGCCAGCCGCCCGCCACCACCACCGCGAGCACGAGCGGTGGTGTGACCGCGCCGCCGAGGCGGGCAAAGCTATGGGTGATGCCCTGAGCAAAGCCCCGTTCCGCCACCGGCATCCAGTAGGTAAAGGCACGCGTCGCCGTCGGAAACGCACCGCCCTCGCCGATGCCCAGCGCGAAGCGCAGCGCGACGAGCATTGCCACACTGCCGGCGAATCCGGTCGCGAGCGTCGCCGCCCCCCAGATCAGCGAGAGCACCGTCAGCACCAGCTTCGGCCCGTACTTGTCCGACAGCCAGCCGCCGATGACTTGCATGAACGCATACGGATAAGCAAAAGCCGAGAACACGAGGCCGAGCTGAACCGTCGTCAGACCCATTTCGTGCCGGATGATAGGACCGGCCACGGCAATATTCACACGGTCGATGTACGAGATGAAATACATCAGGCACATGACGGCCAGGATGATGTGGCGTGTCTTCACACGCCGCTTGTGCGTTTGCATGCTGTCTCCTGTTTCTCTTATGTGACGCCGGGGGCGTCTGTGATCGTTCGATCCGTACGTCGTACTGCTCCGCGCCGCGTGCGCCTCGACTCGCGCCCTCCTCTGCCTGCCGGCGCGCTCCGGGCATGCCGCCATGCATGCCGATACACGCGCCGTCAGGTAGGCACGAGCTTCAGGCGTTGCACCTTGCCCGACGGTCCCCGAGGCAGTTCCGCAATGAAGCGAAACTCCTTCGGTGTCTTGTAGCGGCCCAGTTCGCGCAGACAGTGTTCACGCAGATCCGCGATGTCGAGCGCGCCCGGCCCCTCTGCAATGCGAGGCACGATGAAGGCGACGATCTCCTGGCCGTAAGCGGTATCCGGCACGCCCACCACCGCCGCATCCAGCACGCCGGGATGTTTGAGCAACGCTTCATCGATCTCGCGCGGGGCGATGTTTTCGCCGCCCTTGATGATCAATTCCTTCGCACGGCCGTTGATGTAGAAATAACCGTCGCTGTCTCGATAGCCGAGGTCGCCGGTGCGCAGCCAGCCGTCGGCGGTGAAGGCCGCACGCGTTTCTCCCGCTCGCTTGTAATAGCCGCGCATGACCTGTTCGCCACGCAGCACCAGTTCGCCGCACTCGTCGGGCACGCATTCGCGGCCGTCACGGTCGATCACCTTCGCCTCGCCGCCTGACGGCAAGCCGATGCTGCCGATTCTTCGGCTTGCCGGGTCGTATGGATTGCTGAACATGGGGGCGGCGGTTTCGGTCATGCCCATCGTTTCGATGATGCCGATTCCAAAGCGCGCCTCGAACGCTCGGTGATGATCGGCAGGCAGCGCGGCCGACGCACTGCGGCAGAATCTCAGCGCGGACAGATCGACCGTGCACGGTTCGTCGTTATTGAGCAGATAAGCGACAATCGTCGGCACCACGTTGATCCATGTGCAACCGTGGCGCGCGACATCGCGCCAGTAGGTGCGTGCGGAGAATCGCGGCGCCATGACCACCGAGCCGCCATGAAAGAGCGGCGCAAGCAGCGTCACAACGAGACCATTGATGTGATAAAGCGGCAACGCGGCGAAGACCCGGTCGCCGGTGCCGAGCCGGTGTTCGAGCGAGATGTTGCGCGCATTGGCCAGCAGGTTTCGCTGGTCCAGCAGAACACCCTTTGGCGCACCGGTGGTGCCGGACGTATACATCAGCAACGCTACATCGCTTGCAGCCGGTTCGCCGCTTGACGGCGTTTCGGTATCCCAGGTGTCTGTATGTTTCGCGTGTGCCTCGTATGTCACACGTGACGCGCGCTGGGCCGGTTTAGTGTGCGCATCCATAGACATCGCCGTTTCCGCCAACACAGGTTCCACGGCGGTCGGCACCGGTGCAATAGCGGCATCGGGCGCCGTCTGCAACAACGCGATTTCGCGGGTCAATCCCTGCTCGCGCAACTCTGCAATCGCGCTTGCCATCGCCGCGTGCGTCTCGCCGGAAACGAAGACCATGCGGGTGTCCGAATGCTCCACGATATAGCGCAACTGCGACGGCTGGCACAACAGATTGAGCGGATTGGCGACGAGCCCGCTGTACATCGCCGCGAGCAGCAGCCTTGCCGTATGGATGCCGTTGCCCATGAAGACCGATACGACATCGCCGGCCTGCAAGCCTGCTTCATGAAAAACCGTCTCGAGCGCGCGGCAATCCTCGCGCAGTTTCGCGAAGGTCAGCACGTCGGGCCGCGGCGCAGCGCCCCCGTCTTCAGCACATTCAGGCGCCGCCAGCAAAAACGGCTTGTCGGGATACTGCGCGGCGCGCGCATCGATCAGCGCACGGATTGTGTGAGGCGTCGTCATTTGCCATACCTCACGAAGAAATCCCCGAGTACGTCGTCCAGTTCGGGGACGTGCTCTTCGATCGGGTAGGCCACGCGTGTGATGTTCAGGTACTGCTGAAAATTGAGGTTGCTCGAGAAATTGTTGCGCCCCCACGTTCCGCATCCCATCGAAAGCGAGAATGGCAAGCCGTTATCGAAGTTGCCGCCGGTCGCAAGGCAATGCGCCTGATTCACGATCACGCGCGCAACCGGCAGCGTCAAACCGAGCTGCTCCGCCTGGCCCGAATCGCTGGAATGCAGGCCGACCGAGTGTCCTGCACCCATGTAGCCGTAGATGCCGCGCACGATGTCGGCAGCAGCGTCGAAGTTCTCCGCGCGATAAACGGTCAGCACCGGCGCGAGCTTCTCGCCCGAGAAAGGATAGTCAGCGCCGAAGCCGGTTTCCTCCACCATCAGAAACGCGGGCTCACGTGCTGCGATGTCATCGAGGCCCGCCGCGCGTGCAATCGCGGTGGCCGAGCGCGCGGTGCAGTGTGCCGATAACTTGCCGTTCGACCACAGGGCGCCCTGCAATTGCGCCTTTTGCGCGGCGTCGAGCATCACGCCACCGCAGGCAGTCAGTTCGGCCAGCATGTCCGCGTACACCGCGTCTTCGATCACGACGCTGTTTTCGGATGAACAGCTCGTGGCGTTGTCGAACGTTTTCGAGCGCGCGATCTTGTGCGCTGCATCGTGTAAGTCGGCGGATGCAGTGACGATCGAAGCAACATTCCCCGCGCCCACGCCGAACGCGGGCGTCCCGCTGGCGTAGGCCATCCGCACATTCGCTTGCGAGCCAGTCGCCACAACCAGATCGCACTGCCGCATCAGTTCGCTAGTGGCCGCCTTGCTGATCGGCGCAGGCAACATCTGGACGAGGTCGGCCGCGAGCCCGACTCTGGCGAATTGCGCGTGAATGAATTCAATCAGCAGCGCGCACGACGAATAGCCTTTCGGAGAAGGCGCCACGATGACCGCATTGCCGCATTTGAGCGCGTTGACGATCTTGTTGATCGGCGTAGCCGCCGGATTGGTGGACGGCGTGATCGCCGCCACCACGCCGACCGCCCGCGCAATCTCGACGATGCCGGTGGCCTCATGACGCGCGATCACACCCGTGGTCTTCTGCCCGCGCAGATCGCGCAATAAGCCGAGCGTCTTGCGATAGTTCTTGCGGAACTTGTCGTCCGCGTTGCCGAGACCGGTGTCGCGCACCGCCAGTTCGGCAAGCTGGCGGTTGCGGGCGGGCTCCATGATCGCCCACGCGGCGGCGTCGGCGGCGGCATCGAGCACGTCCTGACCCGCGACCTCAAATCCGCGTTGCGCGGCTCGCGCACGCGCAACCAGTGACGCGACGACGCGTTCGACTTCGCTATGTGCGTTAGCGTGCGTCGCTTCCGCTTCTGTGGCCCTAACGTTCATACGGTTCACTCCGGACTGAAAAGATTGGCGTTGGTACCAATCTAGTGAGCCGTACCTGCTTCGGAGTCCCGTTTTTTGAACTATCCCTTGCGCTGAGCGGGCCAGAATCGAAAAGTGCGAAATTCGGGACTTTCCATAGTCCCGAAAACTAAACAGACCGATGCACAATCCAACTTATAACTACGACATCGAGGAGACAGCGTGGCGACTTCGAATCAATCGAATGCTGCGGCCGTACGCGCATTTCGCGTACTCGAAACCCTGGCTGAGGCAAGCGGCCCGCTTTCCATGACGGATCTCGTCCATGCCCTCGAACTGCCCAAGCAGACCGTGCATCGCATTCTGGTGCAGTTGATGGATGCGTGGCTGGTCACGCGCAGCGCCGGCGACCGGCTGTATGAGTGCTCGCCGCGCGTGCGCATGCTGGCGGTCAATGTGCTGATGCATGCGGGCCCGGCCGCTGCCCGCCATGTCCTGCTTGAACAACTGGTGGCCAAAATTGGCGAAACCTGCAATCTGACGATGCTGGCCGGTAACGACGTGGTCTATGTAGACCGGGTGGAAACGGAGTGGCCGCTGCGCATGCACCTTCAACCCGGCTCGCATGTGCCGCTGCACTGCTCGGCAAGCGGCAAGCTGTTGCTCAGCTTTCTTCCCAAAGACCGGCGCGAACGGGTTATCGAAACCTTGCCGCTGCGCGCCTATTCCGAGCGGACGATTACTGACCGCGGCGAGTTACGCAAAGAACTGACCATCACGCGGCGGCGTCAGCTCGCGATCAACAACCAGGAACATTTGCAGGGACTCATCGCGATCGCGGTGCCGGTCATGCTGGATCGCAATCGCGCGTGCGCGGCCATCGCCGTCCAGGCGCCGGTCGGACGGGTCGTACTCGACGATCTGCTGGCCTTCCTGCCCGATCTGCGGCTGGCCGCGGAGGAAACCGCCAAGACATTCCGGCAGTAGCCGCCGAAATAGCCCGCCGCAGCGCATTCCGAAAAACGGGATGATCCGCGCTTGAATTACACGCAAAATCCTCCTCAATTCCGCGAAAGCCTCGGCCGACAAAGGCACACGGTACAATGACGCCGATCCATTTTCCGGAACGGCACCATGACTAAAGCGGATACTCCCACCCTGCGCGCGTTCGCCCTGCTGGAACATCTCGTCCGCGCCGAAGGTCCGGTGTCGCTAGCCGACATTGCCCAGGACGTCGACCTGCCGAAGGCTTCGCTGCATCGCATGCTGGCTTCGCTCGAGGCCGGTGGTCTCGTGATCCGCGAACCCGGGCAGAAGAATGCCTATGTAATCGGGCCGCGTCTCGCGCAACTCGGTCTTGGCGTCATGATGCACTCGGGTGCTCGCCGGTTGCGGCATGCGATCCTGTCGAATCTGGTTGCCGATCTCGGCGAAACCTGCAACCTCACGATGCTGCACGAAACCGAGGTGCTCTATCTCGACCGGCTCGAAGCGCCCTGGCCGTTGCGGCTCGATCTCAAGCCCGGCTCGCACGTACCGGCGCATTGCAGCGCGAGCGGCAAGCTGCTGCTCGCCATGCTGCCGCGCGAACAACGCAGCGCCCTCGTCCGCACGCTGAAGCTCGAACGCTTCACGCCGAACACCATCACCGACCCTGAACTGCTCGAAGCGGAACTCGATCGCACCGCGCACAAGCGCATCGCCATCGACAATGAGGAATTTGTCGCCGGTATTGCGTGTGTGGCTGCGCCGGTGATGGATGAGAACAACACCTGCATCGCGGCGATCGCCGTGCATGCGCCGGTCTCGCGGGCGCCGCTGTCGCGCGCCCTGGAGTTCGTCCCGCGCCTGCAGGAAGCCGCTCAGCAGCTCGCTAAAACGTTCTAGCGCGCCGCCGGCCTATTCCTCGGGCTGCTGCGCACGCACGAGCTCCGCGAGCAGGCGCACGCCCTCATCGATCTTTTCGAGCTTGATGGCCGAAAAGCCCATCCGGAAGCAGTGGTTCTGCTCCAGTCCGGTCATGAAGAAAACCCGTCCCAGCTCGATCAGGATGCCATGCGCCTGCGCGTCCGCCGCAAGCTGTGTCGCATCGAGCCACGGCGGCCCTTCGACCCAGCACGACGCGCCACCGCCAACCGGCAGATAGCGCGCCTCGGGAAGATGCGTGTCGAGCGCCGTCATCAGCGCCTGCGCGCGTTCCCGATAGGCGTGAGCAAGCCGTCGCAGCAGCGCATCGTGGTGCCCGAGCGCCAGAAAGGTGGCAAAGGCGCGCTGAATATAGGCGGCCGGGTGCCGCACCATCAGGCGCCGCAGCGCGCGCAATTCGCGGACCAGCTCACGCGGCCCGACGATATAACCGAGCCGCAACCCAGGCGCAAACGTCTTCGACAGACTGCCGATATAGATCACCCGGTCTGCGGTATCCAGGCTCTTCAATGCCGGATGCGGTGTGCCTGAGAAGTTGTTTTCGCTCTCGTAGTCGTCCTCGATCAAGACGAAGTCATGCGCCTGCGCCTGTTCCAGCAGCGCATGACGGCGCTCGATAGGCATGGTGGCCGTGGTCGGGCACTGATGACTCGGCGTCACATAGACGTAGTCGCATTGCGCGAGCAGGTCGGCGTCTTCGACCGGGCGCACGCCGCCGCTATCCACAGGCAGCGGTTGCAGCCGCGCATTGCGGTTCTCGAAGATATTGCGGGCATCCGGATAGCCGGGGTTTTCAAAGCCGATCGTGGTCCGCTCGCTCGCGAGCAGATCCGCGATCAGATAGAGCGCCTGCTGGCAGCCGATCGTCACGACGATTTCGTCCGGCATCGCAAACACGCCGCGCCGCGGCAGCACCCGCGTGCGGATCTGCTGGATCAACGACTCGTCGTCGCGCTCGATCAGGTCCGGCGCCCAGTTGCGAATCTCCATCACCGACAGCGCCTTCATGCAGCATTCGCGCCAGTCGTTGGTCGGAAACAGCGACTGGTCGAACTGCCCGTAGATAAAGGGGTATTCGTAACTCAGCCAGTTGCCCGGCTTGACGATATTGCGCTGCGAGGACGGCCGTCTTCTGACGCGCTGGTCCCAATCCGGCCTTGCAAGCGCCTCATTAGCCGCCTGTCCGGGGACCGTCTGCAGCGGCGCAAATTCGTGCCGCCCCTCGAGGATCGCCGGGTTGACGAAATGCCCGCTGCGCTCACGCGAAATCAGATAGCCCTCCTCAACCAGCTGCTGATAAGCCAGCACGACCGTGTTGCGAGCAACGCTCAACTGGTCGGCCAGCTCCCGGCTAGAGGGCAGCGCGTGATTCGGCAGCAGTTGGCCGTCCAGAATCGCAGCCACCAGCATCTGGCGAATCTGACCCTGGAGGCTCATGTTCGACTCGGGTGAGCGCTGGAACCGCTGGGTCCATAGGGCCACCGAGGTGCGACTTGCCATGCTTTCTCCTGATTTTTATAGGCGGAGCCCGCCCGCGCAAAGACGGACACCGGCATTGTGAACGCGCAAAAAAGCGGGAGCCAGCCAGCCCGGGCGGCTGCCGGCGAGATCGGTGCAACGGCCCACGCTGGTGCAAGGGTGTGGACTCAACGATCAGCCACGTCTGGCCCTAACCCGCAACATTTTTTACTGACGATACTCGCATCACCCCATTGCCGGCGATTGGGACAAGCCCCCGTCGGCGAAGGTTGGATTCACGTGTACTCGCGTGCCTGCACGGCCATTCTGGAGACCTACGATGAAAAGCGACAACCCCCAAAAGCTGTCCCGCTGGTTCGGCCATCTGACGCGCCGCATGACGGTAGCGGCATTCGCAGCACTCGCCTGCGTGGTGGCGCCAGCCAGCCACGCGCAGGACAAGGAGGTCACGATAGCCTATCAACAGATCGTCGACCCATGGGTCGTCGCGATCGCGAGCGGCTCCATCGAGAAGGACACGGGCTACAAGATCAACTGGCGCCAGTTCGAATCCGGCGCGAAGGTCGCGACCGCCATGGCCTCGGGCGACGTGAAGGTCGGCGTGATCGGTTCGAGCCCGCTCGCCGCCGCGGTCAGCCAGGGCCTCGACCTGCAACTCTTCTGGATTCTGGACAACATCAACCAGGCCGAAGCGATGGTCGTACGCAACGGCTCCGGCATCACCAAACCGGCCGATCTGAAGGGCAAGACGATCGGCGTGCCGTTCGTCTCGACGACGCACTATCACACCATGTTCGCGCTGCAGCATTGGGGCATCAATCCTTCTGACGTGAAGATCCTCAACATGCAGCCGAACCAGCTGGTCGCGGCGTGGGAGCGCGGCGATATCGACGCCGCCTACGTGTGGGACCCCGCGCTCGCGCAATTGAAGAAGAACGGCAAGGTCCTGATTACGTCCGGCGATCTCTCGAAGCTCGGCAAACCGACCTTCGACGGCATTGCTGTCGACCGCCAATGGGGCGAGGCGCATAAGGACTTCATGGCAAAACTCGTGAAAGCCATCGCCGATGCCGACGATCAATACCGCAAGAACACCGCGCAATGGAATGCCACTTCGCCGCAGGCCACGGCCATCGCCAAGATGATCGGCGGCTCGCCGGCCGACGTGCCGGAATCGCTCTCGCTCTACGCGTTTCCGACGCTCCAGGAGCAGGCCTCGTCGCAATGGCTGGGCGGCGGCAGTGCCGGCCGCGCGACCTTCGCGCTGAAGGACACGGCCAACTTCCTGAAGGATCAGAAGCAGATCAGCGCGGTGTTGCCCGATTACTCGAAGTTCGTGACCCCGGCTTACGCCGAAGCGGCAATGAAACTCAAATGACGTAGGCCGGTTCCGTCGAATCAGGAGGCAACATGGAAAGCATGAGAGTCAAGAATGTGAGCGTGGTCTTTCCGGGGCGCAAGGCCGGCCAGACGGTGCACGCGCTCGACAACATCAATCTGACGATCAACTCGGGCGACTTCGTCGTCGCGCTCGGTGCATCGGGTTGTGGCAAAACCACCCTGCTCTCGCTGATGGCGGGTTTCATCGCGCCGACCAGCGGCGAGTTGCTGCTCGGCGGTTCGCCGATCGCCGGACCCGGCGCCGACCGTGGTGTCGTGTTCCAGAAGCATGCCCTGTTGCCGTGGCTCAACGTGATCGACAACGCCGAGTTCGGTCTGAAGCTTCAGGGCGTGCCGAAAGCGCAGCGGCGCGACATCGCCGCGCGCAATCTGGCGCTGGTCGGCTTGCAGGACTTTCACAAGCACATGATCTATCAGCTTTCCGGCGGGATGCAGCAGCGTGTGGGCATCGCCCGTGCGCTGACCTGCGACCCCGCCATGCTGCTGATGGACGAGCCGATGGCCGCGCTCGACGCGCTGACCCGCGAAACCATTCAGGAGCTGCTGCTCGACGTCTGGACGAAAACCAGCAAGATGTTCTTCTTCATTACGCACAGCGTGGAGGAGGCACTCTTTCTTGCCAGCCACCTGATCGTGATGTCGCCACGCCCCGGGCGCATTACGCATACCTACGAGCTGGATTTCAATCGACGCTTTCTGGAGACGCGCGACGCGCGCGCCATCAAGTCGAGCCCCGATTTCATCGAAATGCGCGAACGCGTGCTCAGTATCATTTACGGCGACGAGAAAATGCACGCCGCCGAAGCCGAGGTGACACATGTTTAGTTCAAAACGGGCCCATGCATTGGCGCACGGCCAGCAAGCCTCGCTCGGATCCGACACGCCGATGGAGCCACCGCGCACACCCGGCCGGCGTCCACGACTGCTCGCCAAGAAACCCGCGCGGCCGGGCGACACCTTCGGCGTGCCCGGCCAGGGCAGCAGTGCCGTCACCAGTCTTATCACGGTCGCCCTGTTCATCGGACTATGGTTTGTCGCGACTAACCTGCACTGGATCAAGCCGCTCTTTCTGCCGTCGCCGCAAGCGGTGTACGCAAAGTTCATCTACGTCGCTACCGAAGGCTTCGCCAACTCCACGCTCGCGCAGCATACCGGCATCAGCTTGCTGCGCGTGTTCGGCGCCTTCGCGCTCGCCTGCGTGACCGCGATTCCCATCGGCGTGATGATGGGCGTCTCGCGCTTTGCGCGCGGCATTTTCGATCCGCCTATCGAGTTCTACCGGCCGCTTCCGCCGCTCGCCTATTTGCCGCTCATCATCATCTGGTTCGGCATCGGCGAATTCTCCAAAGTCTTTCTCATCTATCTGGCCATCTTCGCGCCGCTCGCCATCGCAGCGCGCTCCGGCGTGCGGTCCGTGTCGATCGAGCAGATTCATGCGGCTTATTCGATGGGCGCCTCGCGCACACAGGTGGTGTTGTATGTGATTCTGAAATCCGCGTTGCCGGAGATTTTCACGGGTATGCGGATCGGCATCGGTGTCGGCTGGACGACGCTCGTCGCCGCGGAAATGGTGGCGTCGACCAGCGGTCTCGGCTTCATGGTGCTCAACGCCGCGGAATTTCTTGCGAGCGACGTGGTGATCATGGGCATCATCGTCATCGGCTTCTTTGCTTTGTGTTTCGACCTGTTGATGCGTCACCTCGAACGCGTGCTGGTGCCGTGGAAAGGCCGGGTTTAAATGTAGAAGACGGGCGTGGACTCAGCGATTGGCAGCGGCTGGCACTACTGCGATGACGGTGCCCTCCGCAATACTTCAGCTGTCTGTTATCGCTGGAGAGCAGTATGAATTCGATCGCGAAAGTCTGGCCGTCGCCGCAGGTTCGTCATGAAGCGCTGCGCATTGGCGGAGAAGAAATCCGGCGTGCGGAGATCATCGAAGTTTTTAATCCCTACAACGGTGAACTGGTCGGCACGGTGCCCAACGCGACGGTGGCCGACGTACAGCGCGCCTTTGCCTGGGCACACCAGTATCGTGCACGGCTGACGCGCTACGAGCGCTCACAGATCCTGCTGCGCGCGGCGGACATGGTCCGTCGGCGTACTGAAGAAATTGCCGATCTGATCACCGCCGAGTCCGGTCTGTGCAAGAAAGACTCGCTGTACGAGGCGGGCCGCGTGGCCGACGTGATGACGTTCGGCGCCAATGAGGCGCTCAAAGACGACGGTCAGGTGTTTTCCTGCGATCTCACGCCGCACGGCAAGAAGCGCCGCGTCTACACCCAGCGCGATCCCCTCCTCGGCGTCATCTCCGCGATCACCCCGTTCAACCATCCGATGAATCAGGTTGCGCACAAAATCGTGCCTTCCATCGCGACCAACAACCGTATCGTCGTCAAACCCTCCGAGAAGGTGCCGCTCTCCACCTACCTGCTCGCGGATATCTTCTACGCGGCCGGCCTGCCGCAGGAAATGCTGCAGGTCATCACCGGCGACCCCAAAGAAATCGCCGACGAACTGATCACGAACGAGCACGTCGATCTGATCACCTTCACGGGCGGCGTGCAGATCGGCAAATACATCGCCAGCAAGATGGGTTATCGGCGCGCGGTGCTCGAACTCGGCGGCAACGATCCGATCATCGTGATGGAAGACGCCGACCTGGAAGAAGCCAGCACGCTCGCCGTCTCCGGTTCGTACAAGAACTCCGGCCAGCGTTGTACTGCGGTGAAGCGCATTCTGGTGCACGAGGCGGTGGCCGACCGCTTCGTTGAACTGCTCGTGGAGAAGACCCGCGCCATACGTTACGGCGACCCCACCGATCCGGCGACCGATATGGGCACCGTCATCGACGAGGCCGCAGCGAAGTTCTTCGAAGCTCAGGTGAACGATGCGATCGGCCGCGGTGCGAAGCTTCTGGTGGGCAATCGCCGCGAAGGCGCGCTGTATTCGCCCACCGTGGTCGATCACGTCACCCCGGACATGCCGCTCGTCAAATACGAAACCTTCGGACCCGTGTCGCCGGTGATCCGCTTTCGCGATATCGACGACGCGATCCGGATTTCCAACTCGACCGACTACGGTCTCTCGTCTTCGGTCTGCACGAATCGCCTCGATTACATCACGCGCTTTATCGCCGAACTGCAGGTGGGCAGCGTGAACGTGCGCGAGGTGCCCGGTTACCGGCTCGAGTTGACGCCGTTCGGCGGCATCAAGGATTCGGGTCTTGGCTACAAGGAAGGCGTCCAGGAAGCGATGAAAAGCTTCACCAACGTGAAGACCTATTCGCTGCCCTGGGATTGAGCCGTTCTCCCCGCATTTCGCCCCGCATCATATTCTTCAATTTTCGAGACAAATTGTACCGTTTATCTCGAATCACCTATTGACCATCACAGGTGCATGCTCTACATTTTAGGTAAGCACTTTTCGGAACAAATTGTTCCGGTTTCATTAAACATCGGAGACAGCCCTCATGAGCGATCACACCCCCGTCAGCGGCCCGCAGGCCATGACCCCGTCAGAAGCTTTTGTCGAAACCCTGGCCGCGAACGGCGTGACCGATATGTTCGGCATCATGGGCTCGGCGTTCATGGACGCCATGGACATCTTCGCGCCCGCCGGCATCCGTCTCATCCCTGTGGTGCATGAACAAGGCGCCGGCCATATGGCCGACGGCTATGCCCGCGTGTCGGGCCGCCATGGCGTGGTGATCGGCCAGAACGGCCCGGGCATCAGCAATTGCGTGACCGCCATCGCCGCGGCCTATTGGGCGCACAGCCCCGTGGTCATGATCACGCCCGAGGCGGGCACCATGGGCATCGGTCTGGGCGGCTTCCAGGAAGCGAAGCAACTCCCCATGTTCCAGGAGTTCACCAAGTATCAGGGTCACGTCACCCATCCCGCGCGCATGGCTGAATTCACCGGCCGCTGCTTCGACCGCGCGCTGGCCGAGATGGGCCCGACCCAACTCAACATTCCGCGCGATTATTTCTACGGCCAGATCAAGGCCGAGATTCCGCAACCGCAGCGCCTCGACCGCGGCCCCGGCGGCGATCAGCGCCTGAACGAAGCGGCTGAACTGCTCGCCCAGGCCAAATTCCCCGTCATCATTTCCGGCGGCGGCGTGGTGATGGCCGATGCGATCGAGGAATGCAAGGCGCTCGCCGAGCGTCTGGGCGCACCCGTCGTCAACAGCTACCTGCACAACGACTCGTTCCCTGCCGATCATCCGCTGTGGTGCGGCCCGCTCGGCTATCAAGGCTCCAAGGCCGCGATGAAACTGATCCAGCGTGCCGACGTGGTGATCGCGCTCGGTTCGCGTCTGGGACCGTTCGGCACGCTGCCGCAACACGGCATGGACTACTGGCCGCAGAACGCCAGGATTATCCAGATCGACGCCGACCACAAGATGCTCGGCCTCGTGAAGAAGATCTCTGTGGGCATCTGCGGCGACGCCAAGGCTGCCGCAGTTGCGCTGACGCAGCGCCTTGAAGGCCGTACCCTCGTGTGCGACGCCTCGCGTGAAGAGCGCGCCGGCGAGATCGCCGCGGAGAAGGCCGCATGGGAGAAGGAACTCGACGGCTGGACCCACGAACGCGACCCCTACAGCCTGGACATGATCGAGGAGCAGAAAGACGAGCGCACGCCCGGCGGCGGCAACTATCTGCACCCGCGCCAGGTCTTGCGCGAGCTTGAAAAGGCCATGCCGGACGACGTAATGGTCTCCACCGACATCGGCAACATCAACTCGGTGGCCAACAGCTACCTGCGCTTCAAAAAGCCGCGCAGCTTCTTCGCCGCGATGAGCTGGGGCAATTGCGGCTACGCTTTCCCCACCATCATCGGCGCCAAGGTTGCCGCACCGCATCGCCCCGCTGTCTCTTACGCCGGCGACGGCGCATGGGGCATGAGCCTGATGGAAACCATGACCTGCGTGCGTCACAACATTCCGGTCACGGCGGTGGTCTTCCACAACCGGCAATGGGGCGCCGAGAAGAAGAACCAGGTCGACTTCTACAACCGCCGCTTCGTCGCCGGTGAACTCGACAACCAGAGCTTCGCGGGCGTCGCGCGTGCGATGGGCGCCGAGGGCGTCACAGTGGACCGGCTCGAGGACGTCGGCCCGGCGTTGAAGCGTGCGATCGATGCGCAGATGAACCACGGCAAGACCACCATCATCGAGATCATGTGCACGCGCGAACTCGGCGATCCGTTCCGCCGTGATGCGCTGGCCAAGCCGGTGCGCCTGCTCGATAAGTACAAGGACTATGTCTGACCGGTCCGTTGGTTGAAGGTCCGGGCGCTGGGGTATTTCTCCTTGCGCCCGGCGGGCCGGAAACGGGATGTCTTTTGCCGTTTCCGGCTTCTTTGTTTGACATCTGCAGTTTGCCGTTTGCCGCTTGCTGTCTTCGTTTCCCCAACCGTGACTGCCGCCCAGTGCCATGAAAGCCATCAACCGCATCATCGAACGCGCCCGCTCCTCGCCGAGACGCATCGTGCTCTGCGAAGCGGAAGACCCCCGCATGCTGGAGGCCGCGCAACGCGCCACGCGTGAAGGCATCGCCCGCATCGTGCTGGTCGGTCCGAGTGCGCGCATCCGCGCGGCCGCTGCCGGGCAAAACGTCGACCTGTCGGACATGGAGCTGGTGGATCCCGCGACCTCGCCGCTTGCGTCCTCGTTTGCCGAAGCGCTTTTCACACTGCGCAGCAAGAAAGGCATGACGCCGGATGAAGCCACGCAGGATATCCTCAACCCCCTCTGCTTCGCCAACCTGATGGTGCGGCTCGGTCACGCCGACGGATCGGTGGCAGGCTCAGTGCACACCACCGCCGACGTGGTCCGCACCGCCATCCAGATCATCGGCATCCATCCGTCCTTCAAGCTCGTGTCGAGTTTTTTTCTGATGATGCTGTGCGAGCCCTTCCACACGCTCAAAGGCGGCCTGATCTTCTCCGACTGCGGACTGGTGGTGGACCCGGACGCCGGCGAACTGGCCCAGATTGCAATGGCGGCGGCCGACAGCGCGCAAAGCCTGCTGATGGAGGAGCCGCGCGTGGCCATGCTGTCATTTTCGACCAGCGGCAGCGCCCGGCACGCGGCAGTCGACAAAGTCGTGGAAGCAACGCGCCAGGTGAGGGAACAGCGTCCGCATCTCGCGATCGACGGCGACGTGCAACTGGACGCGGCACTCGTCTCCGAGATCGCCATGCGCAAGATCGAGCACTCGCAGGTGCAAGGACATGCCAACGTGCTGATTTTCCCGAGTCTCGAGGCCGGCAATATCGGCTACAAGCTGGCTGAACGGATCGGCGATGCGAAGGCAATCGGCCCCTTGCTGCAGGGTCTGAAAAAACCGGCCAACGATCTTTCGCGCGGCTGCAGCGCGGACGATATCTACTACGTGATCGCCGTGACCGCCGTGCAGGCGCAAACCGCAGAGGCACCGCTGGACGCACACACCACGCCGCTCGCGTCGTGACCCACCCGGGGATAGGCCGCGTGAGCGATCACCAGCGGTCACCGCCTGCCGCCCGTTCCGCGTGTACCGATCCAACCCACGATCTCCCCGAACAGCTTCATGTCGGGCGGCACGGATAGGTCCACCGCCAGACAACGGCGGTAATACGGACTGAGATCCAGCCCGACGCCCAGGCCTAGCACCTCCACATCGCGCGAGGCATCATGGCGCGCCACGACGGCCTTGAGATGGTTGTCGAGATAGAAGGCGTCGTTGGCCTGGCCCGTCGCGCTGTCCATGGGGCTGCCATCCGAGATCACGATCAGCATCCGTCGCGCCTCAGGACGGGCAACGAGACGCGCGCAGGCCCAGTCGACCGCTTCGCCATCCACGCCCTCGCGAAACAGGTCCGCCTTGAAGAGCGCGGCAATATCGGCGCGGGCGCGTCGCCAGCTCTGGTCGGCGTTTTTGAACACCAGATGAGACAGTTCATTGAGCCGCCCCGGATGAGACGGGCGGCCCTGCGCCAGCCAGTCGAGACGGGCGCGGCCGCCGTTCCAGGCGCCGGTGGTGAAGCCCAGCACCTCGGTAGTGACACCGGCCTGGTCGAGCGCGCGCGTGAGGATGTCCACCATGATCGCCACCGGTTCGATATGCGCTTTCATCGAGCCCGAGCAATCGATCAGAAAGCCGACAACGCAGTCGGCCACGAGCGTGTTTCGTTCCAGCCGGAACAGACGCCGCTCAGCGGGAGAACTAACGAGTTGGGCGAGACGCCGTCCGTCGATGCGGCCATGCTCTTCACCGAACGACCAGCCATCGCGTTGCGGAATCGCCAGCGCCGCCTTCAGCACGTGCGCGAGCCGCGCCACGTTGATGCCCTGTGCAGCCACACGTTCGTCGAGCCGCTCGCGAAACTCACTGAGCAAGGCTTTGCGGACGAGCGCGCCTGGCGCAATCTCGCGGTCGTAGCGCGTGGTATAGGCCCGATAACCTTGCTCCGAGGCCTCGAGCACGCGGCTTCTGCCGGTGAGGGCAACGGCCATGTCCTTGTACTCGTCGTCCTCGACGTCGAACCAGAGCGAGAACGCTGTGCGCGGGGCTTTGTCGTCGTTCTCCTGCGGGTCATCTTGCGCATCGTCCAGCGCCTCGGCGCGGGCGCTTCGGATCATCTCAGCCACCCGCCTCGCCAGTTCGAGCGCATGGACAGCGAACGCGCCCTGCTCCTGCCGATGCCGGCGCAAACCTGCCAGCGGGACGCCCAGCACCGGCGCGACCGCCGCGCGCGTGGCTTCGATCAGACCCTCGGTCTGTTCAAGCACAGGCCAGCCCGTCAGGCGCGACCACGCCATCTGCGCCACGGTGTACAGGAGGATGCCGAGGTGGTCTTCGGCGAGTCCGGAGCGATAGAAAGCCAGCGACCATGCCTCGAAACGATCGCGCAGATTCTGCACCAGGCCCGGCATGCCAGGTGGCGTCTGTGTTTCGCACCGGAGTTGCTCGAGCAGTTCGAATACCAGCCGCTCAACGCGGTCCGTCGGGCATAGACGGCTGTGCAGCGCCGCATCGGAGTGCATGAGTCGCAAGGCCGCGCCGTCGGCCGCGCCACGCAGGGACGCGAAATCGTCCTGCTGCGGATCGGTGCGCAGATGCGGCGCGTGCAAGGGCAAAGGCCGCAGGTCGCGGCACAAACGGCCTTCGCGGTAATGCAACGCGGCGTCGCCTGTGAGCGCACGCACGGTCGCGGCGCACAGGGCCTCGCGCTGCTCAGCGCGCAGCGTCGCTTGCCTGTCCGACGTCATCAGCGGCTGCCTGCAACGTGGTCTTCAACCTTGGCCGCGGCCTCGAGTTCAGTACCAAAGCAGCGCTGGAAATACTCGGCCACGATCGAACGCTCGGCTTCATCGCACTTGTTCAGGAAGGTCAGACGAAACGCCATAGCAGGATCACGGAAAATCTGGCAGTTCTCCGCCCAGTTGATCACCGTGCGCGGCGACATCAGCGTCGACAGGTCGCCGCTCGCAAAGCCCTTGCGGGTCAGTTCCGCCACGCTCACCATCGATTCGATCAGCGCGCGTCCCGCCTCGTCAGCAAGCTCCGGTACGCGTGCAAGCACGATGCCGGCCTCTTCCGCGCGCGGCAGATAGTTGAGCGTGGCCACCACGTTCCAGCGATCCATCTGCGCGTGATTCAGCACCTGCGTGCCGTGATACAAACCGTTCAGATTGCCCAGTCCCACCGTATTGGTGGTGGCGAACATGCGGAAATACGGATGCGGATGAATCACGCGATTCTGGTCGAGCAACGTGAACTTGCCGTCGCGCTCGAGAATGCGCTGGATCACGAACATCACGTCCGGACGCCCCGCATCGTATTCATCGAAGATCAGGGCGACCGGGCGCTGCAAGGCCCATGGCACGATCCCCTCCTGAAACTCGGTAACCTGCAGATCGTCGCGCACCACGATCGCATCTTTACCGACCAGATCGAGGCGGCTGATATGGCCATCGAGATTGACACGCACGCACGGCCAGTTGAGACGGGCCGCAACCTGTTCGATGTGCGTCGACTTCCCGGTACCGTGCAAGCCCTGCACCATCACCCGGCGGTCACGGCTGAAGCCGGCCAGAATCGCCAGCGTCACTTCCGGATTGAAGCGGTAGACCTCGTCGATCTCCGGCACGTGGTCGTCGCGCTCGCTGAAAGCGGGCACCATCAGGCTGGAATCGATGCCGAAAACGGTTCGTACCGCGACCATTCTGTCGGGTTTGCCAGTCACGATATCAGTCACTTCTTTCTCCTCCCCGCTGCGGGGATGTTCGTTCGGCGCCGCCGGATGATGTTAATTTTCGGTACGTTTTGTTCCGTTTAATTATAAACAGAATCCCACGTCCTGGGCGGCGCTTCGCCCACATCAAACCGGCAGGCCGCGCCGTCAACGCACGGCCGCCATCTCGTCGAAGGGTTTCGGGCGTCGTTCCATCGCTCGCGCCGCCCATGCCGAAAGCAGCGCGGACAGAATCACGTAGCCGCAGACGTACCAGGGCTTGCCGCCATCGAGGCGCAGCAGTGCCGTCGCGATGATCGGCGTGAGGCCGCTCGCGAAGATGCCAGAGAACTGATACACGAACGAGATGCCCGTATAGCGCACCTCCGGATCGAACAGCTCGGCAAAAAGCGCGGCTTCCGGACCGTAGACCATCGCGTAGAAGATACCGAACGGGATCACCACGCCGAGCCAGACGCCCAGCGTATTGCCCGACTGCGTCTCCATCAGCCAGAACGCCGGCAGCACCGAGGCGCCGCAAATCAGCGAGCCCCAGCGATACACGCGCGCACGTCCCATCAGGTCCGACATCCGGCCGAAGAAAGGGATGAAGAAGCACATCACCATCGCCGCGATCATCACGCCGGTGAGCGCTTCCGTGCGGCTCATCGAAAGACGTTGCGTGAGGTAGCCGATCATGAACACCGCGAAGATGTTGAAGAACACCCCGTCGATCCAGCGCGCACCCATGCCGAGCAGCACCGAACTGCGGTAGCGCGTGATCATGTCGACGAACGGAATTTTCACGTCGCGGCGGTTGCGCTTGAGCGCGAGAAACTCGGGCGTCTCCATCACCTTGAGCCGGATGTAGAGACCGAGCACCACGAGCAGCAACGAAGCGCCAAACGCGACCCGCCAACCCCACGAAAGAAACGCCGCTTCCGGCAGCAGGTGGGAGATGCCCGCGACGATGCCCGACGCGAGGCACAAGCCGATCGACAGACCGATCTGCGGCAAGCTCGCGTACAGACCACGCCGGTTCGGCGGCGCATATTCGTAGGCCATCAGCACCGCGCCGCCCCACTCGCCTCCAAGCCCGATGCCCTGCAACACGCGCAGGAAGAGCAACAGAATCGGTGCCCAGATGCCGATCTGATCGAAGGTCGGCACGAAGGCAACCCCTGCCGTCGAAACCCCCATGATGATCAGCGTGCAGATCAATGCGGACTTGCGTCCGACCTTGTCGCCGAAGTGTCCGAAGATCACGCCGCCGAGCGGCCGCGTGATGAAGCCGACGGCGAACGTGCCGTAGGCCAGCATCGTCGAGACGAGCGGATCGTGAGCGGGAAAGTAAAGCTTGTTGAACACAATGCCCGCGACCACGCCGTACAGAAAAAAGTCATACCATTCGACCGTCGCGCCGATCACGCTTGCGAATGCAACGCGGCGGATAACCCGCATATCGATTGCCATAGCGCCTCCTCCAATGGATGGCCGCGTGCCGTCCCGGCAACGCAGCACATTTGAGCCCCCGTCTGTCTCCTCCTGGGGCACGAATTCCGCCGCCTGCACGCTGCTTTTATCGACTTCGGATGCAGCGGGTCAGGTAGCGATCGTTTTACTTCTTGCGGCCACTTCGCTTCGTTGTTTCTGTTTCTGCTTTTACGCCCGTTATTGCCTCAATATTGCGCTTCCATGCTCCGCGATTGCACTTGCCCAGCCGGAAGGTCGCCGGCGCGGGCATCCTCCAGAATCATGCTGGACGCCTTCTCGGCGACCATCACGATCGGTACGTTGGTATTGCCGGAGACCAGCGTCGGCATGATCGAACAATCGACCACCCGCAAGCCTTGCGTGCCATACACACGCAATCGTTCGTCGACCACCGCGCCCGGATCGCTCGCGACGCCCATCTTCGCGGTACCCGACGGATGAAAAATCGTCTGACCGTATTCGCGGCAGAAGTGCAGCAACTCGTCGTCGCTTTGTGCTTCCCCGCCAGGCCGCACTTCGCGTTTCATCAGCGATGCCATGGGCTCCGTGGCGGCGACGCGGCGCGCGAAACGCACACCCGCGACGGTCGTGCGGCGGTCGAGATCGGTTGCCAGATAATTCGGCTGGATCGACGGAGCGTCGCGCATGTCGCTCGTGCGGATCCGCACGCTTCCGCGCGACTCCGGCCGCAACTGGCAGATCGAATAGGTACAGCCGGGAAACGCGTGGACGTCGCCGCCCGCGGTGTCGGCTGAGAGCGTGGAAAAGTGGAACTGGATGTCGGGCGTTTTCGCCTCATCCGGCAACGCGCGGCAGAACATGCCGCCCTGGTTGATGCCGACAGACAATGGCCCCTCGCGAAACAGCGCCCATTGCAGTCCCATCTTCGCGCGGCCCGTCCAGGAATGCAGCAGGTCGTTTGTTGTAATCGGCCGCGTTACTTCATAGGTCAGACGAACTTGCAGATGGTCCTGCAGGTTCTCGCCGACACCGGCTCGATTGGCGACCACGGGAATACCCAGCTCATTGAGCAATCTGGCCGGCCCAACGCCTGACACCTGCAACAATTGCGGCGATTGCAGCGCGCCTGCGGTCAGCACCACCTCGCGGTGCGCACGCACTTCGTGAACCTTGCCGTGCTGCACATAGCGAACACCCGTGGCGCGGGTGCCTTCGAAAAGAATCTTCGACGCCAGCGCGTCGGTCTCGATCTGCAGATTCGGACGGCTGCGCGCGGGTTTGAGATATGCGACGGCCGTCGAACAACGCCAGCCACGCCGCGTGGTCAGCTGGTAAT
This sequence comes from Paraburkholderia sediminicola, assembly GCF_902859805.1. Taxonomy (GTDB): domain Bacteria; phylum Pseudomonadota; class Gammaproteobacteria; order Burkholderiales; family Burkholderiaceae; genus Paraburkholderia; species Paraburkholderia sediminicola. The sequence goes on from NZ_CADIKC010000002.1 coordinate 85,651, forward strand.
AGCCGACGCCCTCCTGATCGCCCCGATTGAAGTCGTCGACCGTTGGGACGCCCAGGCGATTCGACGCTGCAATAAATGCGTCAACGAGTTCGTGGCGCTGCTTGATCGTTGAGGCCCACAACGGACCATCCACGCCACGCGTAGGTGACTCGCCCAGTTCGTTGTGTTCGAGCCGCCGGAAGTAAGGCAGGCACTCTTTCCAGCTCCAGCCGCGATTGCCGAGCGCGGCCCAGTGGTCGTAATCCTCTTTCTGACCGCGAATGTAGATCAGCCCGTTGATGGAACTGGAGCCGCCCAGCGTGCGCCCGCGCGGCCAGTAAAGCTTGCGGTCGTGCATGTTCGGATCCGGGTCGGTGTAAAAGCCCCAGTTGTAGACCGGATGGAACATGGTCTTGCCGTAACCGATCGGGATATGGATCCACAGAAAGCGGTCGGGCGGCCCGGCTTCGAGCAGGCAGACCGAGTAGCGGCCATTCTCGGAGAGGCGGTTGGCCAGTACACAGCCGGCCGATCCCGCGCCGACGACCACGTAGTCGAAACTCCGTACCATTGATGTCTCCGTGTTACTGCCTTTGTTTTTAAAACCGGATCATTTCGTCCCAATTTATTGGATGGCAGTTTCGACTTCAAGCAAATCCGGTTACGATTGAATAATCCGGTACGAAAACCGACTTTTTCGTTTCACTATTCACTCTGTCCGCGCGCGTTCATCCGGGTTGTCACTGATCCGCTCGGGCTGCATTTATCGTCATCCGCTTCGGGAAGGACAATGAGAGACACCACGCATCTCCCCTCACCCGCTCACGAACCCGCCGACGACACCCGCGTCCTGCGCGCGCTCAGCGTGCTGGAGCAACTTGCGTCCGCCGGACAACCGTCGTCACTCTCCCAGTTGTCCTCACGTCTGCAGATTCCGAAGGCGACCCTGATGCGGCTGATCGAGTCGCTCGAAGCACGCGGTTACGTCACGCACATGCCGGACTCGCGCGGCGCCGATCGCGCGATTGCGCTTGGGCCGCGCGCCGCGCAGCTCGCCCTCACCACGCTCGCAAACAGCACGTTTACGCGTGCGTGCCGTTCGCTGCTGCGCACGCTCGTGGAGTCGCTCGGCGAGACCTGCAATCTCACCGTGCTCGACGGCGATACCGTGCTGTACGTCGAGCGAGTCGAAACGAGTGAACCTTTGCGTCTGCATATGCAACCGGGCACGCGCGTCCCGCTGCATTGCACGGCCAGCGGCAAGCTGTTTCTTTCGCAGATGAGTTCGGCCGAGCGCGCACTTGTCATCCGGCGCTTGCCGCTCAAATCGATGACGTATCGCACCCTGACCGATATCGATCTGCTGGAAGCGGAACTCGACCGCCTCGCCATGCGCGGCATCGGCGTCGACAACGAGGAGTTCGTGCGCGGGATGGTGGCGGTCGCGGTGCCGGTGCGCAATGTCGAGGATGGCCGCGTGCTCGCGGCGCTGGCCGTTCATTCGCCCACAGCGCGTTCCAGCCTGGAGGATCTGCTAAAAGCGGTGCCGAAGCTCAAGGAGATCGCCGTGCGCATTGGACCGCTGCTTCAGCCTGCTGCTGCGGCAACGGTGGCCGCAACGAAGTAGCAACGCAGCGGCCCCCAACCTTTCATTAGCGGAGCGCGGCGGCGATCGTGAACGACCCGCCGCCGCACATCAAACAGCCCCCTTCTGGACAGGCCTCAATGAGTACGCGGCCGATAGTCCACGAATTCCGGTTCAGTTGACGTTACGGCGCTTTTTCGGGCCCGCCATACATACGCCACGAGCAACACCCCGAGACTCACCACCCCGAGCCACAGAGGCGTACGCTGGTCCGGTATGAACGCCATCGCTACCAGAATGCCAACCATGCCGACAATCGCGAAACAGGTCAGATACGGATAGCACCACATCCTCACGCGCAGCATCTCCGGCGCCTCGCGCTCGAGCCGGGCGCGCAGCTTCAGTTGCGACACGGCGATCAGCACGTAGACGAATATGGCCACTGTGCCGTACGAATTGACAAGGAATGCGAACACGGTATCGGGCGATACGTAAGACATGACCACCGACACATAGCCGAACAAGGTGCCGATCAGAATCGCGCGAACGGGAACGCCGCGGCGATTGACCTTGGCAAGCGCGGCAGGCGCATCGCCGTGGCGGGTCAGCGCAAACATCATCCGCGATGCGGCGTAAAGGCCGGAATTGAGCGCGGACAGCACCGCAGTCAACACGATGGCGTTCATGACATTGGCGGCGGCCGGGATGCCCATTGCACTGAGTGCGCTCACATACGGTGTCGCCATTTTCGGCGAGTCCCACGGCACCAGCGCTACGACGAGCAGAATCGAGCCGACATAGAAAATCAGCACGCGGGTGATCACCGAATTGGTGGCTTTGGCGACGGCCTTGACCGGCTCATGCGCTTCGGCCGCGGCAATCGTGACGATCTCGGCGCCAAAATAAAAACCGGTCGCCGCGACGGCGCCGCTCAGCACCGGCCCGATGCCCTTCGGCATCAACCCGCCGTGCGACAGCAGTGTCGGCATCACCGAGGTGGTGTGCATCGAAGCGGGCCACAGACCCAGCACGTAGAGCGCGCCGAGGAACAGGAACACGACGATCGCCGCCACCTTGATGGACGCGAACCAGAACTCGAACTCCCCGTAGCTGCCCACCGAGATCAGGTTGGTCGCGGTCAACACGACCAGCAGCACGAGACTGATCGCCCACGCCGGCGTATCCGGCAGCCAGAATTGAACCAGTTTCGCGCCGGCCACCGCCTCGACGGCCACGACGATCACCCAGAAATACCAGTACATCCAGCCGGTCAGAAAGCCGGCCAGTTTGCCCGGCCCGCGCTTGCCGGCAAAGGCGAGTCGCGCGTATTCGTAAAACGAACCCACCGCCGGCATGGCGCACGCCATTTCTCCGAGCATTCGCATAACGAGCACGATCAGGCCACCGGTAATCAGAAACGACAGTACCGCAGCCGGCCCTGCCTGCTGGACCACAACGCCGCTGCCGACAAACAGCCCCGCGCCAATCACGCCGCCTAGCGCGATCATGGTCATGTGGCGCTCCTTGAGGCCGGTCTTCAGTTCACTCTTGTTCGATACCTGCATGTCACCTCCACATCCTGTTGATGACGGCGCCGGTCGTGCGGGGTGCGAAGCTGCGCGCGTTCCCGGAACCTGAGCGCCGTCAATTCGGATCGAGCGAGGACGCTTGCGCGTTTCGCTGCATCGTGTCTTTTCTTATGATTTAACGCGCAGACCTGTCTGGCTGCGCAACGCCGTGCAAGTGACGCACGACGGCTGGCGAATAACGTGCCGCGGGTGGCGCGGCACGCAGGCCGCGCTCAAGGTTTCTCGTCGCGCCGGAAATACAACTGGTAGAGCATCCGTTGTCCAATGCGGCGGAACGGCGCGAACGGATGACCGGGCAACGGGGACGTGAAAATCGGCAACATCTGCTTCGACCCTTTGCCCGCAATCCGTTCGGCGAGGCGTCGCCCCGCCTGCTGGGAATATGACACACCGTTGCCACCATAGCCCAGTGCGTAAAACACCGACTGCTTCGGATCCGGCTGGCACACGCGCGGCATCATGTCGTGGCTCACATCCACCCACCCCCACCATGAATAGTCGATCTGGACACCGCGCAACGCCGGAAACTTGCGCCCCATCCCTTCGATGAGCAACTCGTAGTGGCGCGGGTTCGGCGCATCCGCGCCGGTGATCGCGCTACGGCTGCCGATCTGCAGCCGGTTGTCCGGCAGGAAGCGGTAGTAAAACCGCAGCGTGCGCGTATCGGTGAGCACCTGCGTCGTTCGAAAATTGCAAGCGGCGATTTCCTGCTGCGTGAGCGGACGCGTCACCATCGAATTCGACAGGATCGGCATCACCCGGCTCGTCAGCGAAGGATGAAGGTCCGGCGCCGTATATGCGCCGGTCGCTATACCCACAGACCGGGCCCGCACGATACCGCCCGGCGTGCGCAGATGATGGATGCCGTTAATGGTTTCCCAGCCGATCACCGGACTCGCCGGATGAACGCGTGCGCCCGCTTCGCGTGCGAGCCGCAGATAGCCATACGCGAGCTTCAGCGCGTGGATGCCGATGCCTTCGGGTTCGTGGAGCGCGCCGGCCGCCTCGCAATCATTGACGTACTCGCGGCGCAGCGTGGCCTGATCGATAAGCTCGGACGGATAACCGAAAACGTCTTTCCAGACTTTGGCTTCGGCGGCGAGTTTGTCCATCATGCGTGGCCGGTGCGCAATCAGAAAGTGGCCACCCGGCTGCGGATCGCAATCTATTTCGGCCACCAGCGACTTGAAGTTGTCGAAGCCCTCCTGGATCTCGTCGTGCATTTTCAACGCGACGTCTTTACCCCAACGCTCGATCCATTGAGAACGTGACAGGCGTCCCGACGCATTCTGCCCTTGTCCGCCATTGCGGCTGCTGCAGCCCCAGCTGGTTTTGTTGGCCTCGAGCACCACGGCCTTGATGCCATGCTCGCGCGCGAGGCAAAGCGCTGTCGCGAGCCCTGTGTAGCCTGCGCCGATGATCGCCACATCCACGTCGATATCTTTCGTGATCGGACCATCGTCCGGCGGCGGCGTGCCGGCGGTCGCGGCCCAGTATGTCGGCGCGTATTGCTTGCCGTGCCCCGGTCCCGGCGAGACCAGCGGGTCGTATCTCGGGTCATACTGTGTTGCGCTATCCCGTCCTGCGGACAGACCTTCGCCGACCCGTGTGATGACACTTTGCTCCATGAGAAGCTCCTCGTCGGCGTCAAACGTTCTGCTTGGGACGTTCCTTGCGGAACGCGCGCTTGACTGCGATCAGACCATCACGGAATTCGAAGAGATCGCAGCCTTCTGCTTCGATGCGCCAACCCTCCGCATGCGTGCCCGTGAATACCCATTCGGACACACCGCGTTCCCCGATCACGTAGTGACGGCCCTTTCCCCAATGCGCATCCGGGAAAGTCTTGAACACCGCTTCGAACGCTGCGCGCACCGCGTCGCGGCCGACGAAGCGCGCGCCATAGACTTCGCTTCCGCCAGCGGCGTCGAACACACAGTCTTCGGTCATGAACTCCATCAGCGCATTGGCATCGTGACGATTGAACGCAGCGGAAAATGCGGCGAGCGTGTCCGCGGTGACCTTCGATGCGGACGTTTCTGTTGTGGCCATGCATGTCTCCTGCTTGGTGAATTGGGTGTGACTCGTGAGCTTGCCTAAGCGGCGATCTCTTATGGAAAAGTGTAAGTTTGGTGACCCCTCGACGGTAGGGCCAGTGCGCTGGTTTCGCCTGGTGCAGCGTGTAGCGGGGAGACGTGGCTTGACTGGCCTCGAACCGCGGTTTCGGATTCAGGCCGTTGGTGGGCTTGGTTGGTTTGGTGAATTTAGTGCGCTTGACGTGCCTGACACGATGAGCGTGGCACGCTGGCGCGAGGCTAACGCCAGTTCAGTTCAGCACTTGTGCGCTTTCGAGGCAGCGTTTCACCGTACGCTCGTCTTCGTCGCTGAAGCGACCGATCAGAACGATCGTCGATTCGCCCCCTGCATGACCCGCAAAAGGCGTGATCAAAATGCGGCCGCCGACCACATGGAGCTCCTGCGGAGAAGCATCCCGGTCGAGCCATACGATGCCCTTCGCCCTTAATAGCGGGACCGTCAACGTGCGAAACACGTCCTTGAGTTTCTTCCTGTCGAGGCGAAAGTCCGAACGAAAGGAAAAGCTGCAGATGTCCTGATGGCTATTGACGTGCCCACTCGCCGCGAGCGCGGGTCCACGGGTGCGATGACGAGGCACCACGCTCGCGTCGAAGATCAACTCCAGCGGGATGGAACCGTTTGCGGATTCGAGCAGGATAGACGTGCTCGCGAGCGTCAACACCGCATCCGACGCCGTAACCTTTTCCTGCTCCGTCACAAGGTCGGTCTTGGTAAGCACAAGGGCCGTCGCGCCCACGATCTGCCGACGCACAATATCGCCGACATACGGGTCGAGCAAAGTCGCACCGACCCGCTCCGCGTCCACGGCAACGATGATTCCGACCAACCTGAATGCCCGGTCGAGCAGACCGATCTGCGCGATCTTCACGGGATCGGAAACGCCACTGGCTTCAATGATCAACAACTCAGGACGCTCGGCACGCGCGCTAATCTTCACGAGCGCATCGACGAGGCGCCCCCCGATCGAGCAGCAAACGCAACCGTTCTCCAGATTGATGACGTCGTCCGTGCGTTCGCGGATCAGTGCGGCGTCGATATTGATATCGCCGAAATCGTTGACCAGCACCGCCACCCTGCGCTCACCGGCATTCGAGAGCACATGGTTGAGCAGCGTCGTCTTTCCCGCACCCAGATAGCCGCCGAGCACCACCAGCGGAATGGGCGGTCGAATGCCGGACTGCGCCACGCCGCTCATTTTGCCGGCGACTGAAACACGCGGCCGCCCAGCACCGTGCCCCACACTTCGACGTCTTTCAACTGCTCAGCCGCGACCTCGGTCGGGTCGTCGGCCAGCACGGCGAAGTCCGCGAATTTGCCCACCTCGATACTGCCGATCAGATGCTCCATCCTGAGCGTATAGGCCGCCCCTAGCGTAATCGCGCGCAGTGCGTCCGCCACGGGGATACATTCGCTCTCGCCCAGCACGCGGCCGCCGGCCGTCTTGCGCTGCACCGCGCACCAGGCCGTGAACAGCGGGCTCAACTGCGTGATCGGCGCATCCGAATGAAAGGCATAGGGAATACCCAGACGCCGCGCCGTTCCCGCCGCATTCATCCGGTTTGCGCGGTCGGGGCCCATGGTCTGCGCGTAGTGGGCGTCGCCCCAGTAGTAGATATGGTTGGAGAAAAAGTTGATGCACACGCCGAGTTTCGCTGCGCGGGCCAGCTGGCTCGCGTCGGCCATCTGACAGTGCTGCAGCGTATGGCGGTGATCGCTGCGCGGACAGGCGTCGAGCATCTTTTCGACGGCGTTCAATACGACCTCGGTGGCTTCATCGCCGTTGGTATGAATATGGAGTTGCAGCCCCGCGCGATGAAACGGCGTGAACACCTCCTCCAGCTGGCTCGGCGGAATCAGCCACAAGCCGCTCGGTTGCCCGCCGACATAACCCGGCCATTTGAGCCGCGCCGTAAAGCCCTGAATCGATCCATCGACGATAAATTTGACCGGACCAAACCGCAATTTCTCGGTGCTGTCGTGAATGGCTGACAGTACTTTTTCGACGCCGTTATCAGGGCTTCGCTGCGGAGCAAACGCGGGCACGATTCTGACCGGATACTGCGGGTCGGCGGTGACTTCGCGAAGATTGCGATTGCCCAGCGCCGAAAGGTCATTGACCAGATCCGTCGCGGTAGTCACGCCGGCGAGTTGCGCGACTTTGCCGAAATTCCAGATGGCCTCGGTCTTTTCACTTGCCGCGATGGAAAGCTGACTGCCTATCACCTGATACACGGGGAACATGGCGGCGAATTCCTGCAGCTCGCCGCTTGGCCGGCCTTCGCTATCCTTGTCGATCCCGTCGATGTCGGTGTCTTCGTCAATACCGGCGAGCGCCAGCATGGCGGTGTTGACGTTCATCAGGTGCACACTAGCGTGCAGCACGACAATGGGCCGGCTCGCGGAAACGGTATCGAGTTCTCTAACCGACAGACGGCTCGCGCCGAAGAAAATCGGATCGAAGCCCCACGCGAGCAGCGGCGCCTGAGCGTCCGTCATGGCGCGTTGTGCTTCGGCGAGCCGTTCGATCACCTCGTCCAGTGTTCTGAGTCCTCGCCACAGCTTGCCGTCGGGACCACGCCGGTCGTAGTAGCCGACATACACGGCATCCCACATGGCGCCTTCCATCAGATGGCAATGCCCTTCTACGAGACCGGGCATCAGGACCTTGTCACGGAACGTGTCGACGATCTCAGCCTCGCCCCAGCGACTCACGTCCTCCAGATTCCCGACGGAGAGAATTCTGCCGTCCCGCACGGCAACGTGCGTGGCCTGCGGCTGGGCCGGATTCATCGTCAGAATCTTCCTGGCGACAAAAACGGTGATGGGACCTCGTTCAATCGAATTCATGGATAACTGTTCTTTGGTTGAGGACACAAGCAAAACAGTCAGGACAACGCATGCACCGGCTTACGCTTCCAGCCATGATTCAGCACCGCTGTCACCGCGATATTGATCACGAGACACAGCAGGCCCAGGTTGAATCCGCCGAGATCGACATGAAGGATGTAAAGGATGATCGCGAGGATCTGGCCAGTCAGAATACCCGTTGCAACAGCGGCCGGTTTGACTCGAAGCGAAAACAGAATGACCATCACGCCGGGGAAAAACTGGGTCACGCCGTAGTAGGCGGTATTGATCAGCGTGAGCATCAGATTCGGTGTCAGCAAGGTCATCACAATCGAGACCAGTAGGTAGACCACGATGACCGTTTTCGCGGTGGCCTTCTGCCTGCTCTCGGGCATCTTCGGCAACAGATTGCGTGTCACGAGCGGGCCGATGGCGAGACAGATACCCGTCAGCACCAGGAGACCCGATAGCGCGGCGCCGGCGGCGACAAGACCCAGCAACCAGCCCGGCAGCAGCCGGATCGCGGCCGCAAAGAACGCTTCATTCGGCGACGCGAGGTGCAGGTTCTGACTGATCGCATAGTACGAAGCGATCACCAGAAACGGATACATCAGCATGTACAGCGGCATGGCCACCTGAGTGCGCCGGATCGTGTTCGGACTGGTGGCCGTAAAGAAAACCTGTACGGCGAACGGCATCACATAGAACCCCAGCGACTGGAACAGCATGGTGCTCATCGAAAACGTCAGTTGGCTGGCGTTCATGCTGTTGCTGACGTGCAGGCTCGCCGCGTGAAAAACTTCCGTGACGCCGGACTCCCACGAGACCGCGAGTCCGGTGATCACAATCGCCACGACCATCAGCACGTCTTTCAGAATCGCAATGTACGCCGACGCCCGCACACCGGAAATGGCGATGTAGGTGAATGCCAGCATCGCTGAAATCAGAATCAGATAGAGCGGCTGGAAATTCCAGCCGAGGCCCTTGAACGCGGCGACGAGCCCCGTGAATTGCAACTCGCCCCAGGGCAGCAGGAACAGAATCGCCGATCCGGCAACGATCACCTCCAGCGCACGGTTGCCGAAATAGCCCTTGAACAGGTCGGGCAGCGTAATCGCGTTATAGCGCTTGCCGGCCTCCCAGATTTTCGGCCCGATGAAATAGCCGACGGGATACGCCAGCAGGATGTATCCCAGGAACCAGACTCCATACGTGGGGCCCTTCGCATAGATGCCGCCTGGAAAGCCGACCATCGTGCCGATACTGTAGATTTCGCCCGCAGCGAGAAAGAACACCAGATACGCGCCAAACTGCCGGGACGCGACAAAGAAGTCATGCACGCTTTGCGCGCCATGGCCTTTTTTAGACCGTATCGCCAGATACAGCGAAAAGAGAATCAAACCGAGAAAGACAACGGTGGACATCCTGGCTCTCCTGCTGCTTCAGTGGGTTCGCGGATCGGCTTCGTCCGCGCGACGATCGAACAGACGCCAGCACACCTGCAGGCAGATGGACGTCAGGACAAACCACGCGAAAATCCACGCATAGATGAACGGCACGCCGAGGACGAATCGATCGACCGAGGCGACCCAGGGCAGCAGGCCTATCACGCCGACATAGGGGATGCCGATCCCGATCAGGAACTTGAGCATGAAGTCTCCGTCTGCTTTTCGTAAGCGATGAAATCGTCTCTGCTGAGTCCGCCTGGCATGGCAGGACCGGCCCGGTGTGGCGACCCGCAGCGAGCGGATGCGGCACGACGGCCATAGCAGATGAGTTCAGTATCGGTGGCCGAAAATGCACCTGACTAGTACCAGCGATAATAAATCGCCTGGTCCACATGAGGGGCCATGAGCGGGCATTGCACCCGCTTCTGTGAACGCGGCCAGGTCGTTTTTACGCGACCGGCGCGATTAACCGGTGACCAAGCAGTGAAGCGCTCACAAGATGTTGAAGCCGGCGGACCGCCGATGCTGCCCGGCGCGCCGCTCTTTGCGGTTCACCCCCGCTTAGCAGGCATCACTGCCTGCATAACGCGTCGCCACCGCCAACGCGACACTCCAGACCAGCGCGCCCAGCAGCGACAGGCCGGTCGCCAGATACACCGCCACGCGAATCCCAGCGTCGATGGGCTGGATCGCACTCATCAGCGCGCCGAAGATCGCGACGCCAAAGGCAGCCCCTGTCTGCCGGCTCGCGTTGAGCACGCCCGCCCCGACGCCGGCACGCGCCTTGTCTACCGCTGTCATCAGCGCGGCGGTCGCCGCCGGCGAAATCACCCCCGCCGCAAAACCGACGGCGGGAAAGCACAACGCAATACGCCAGTACGGCGCATCGTCCGCGAGCGCGACGAGCCCGGCGAAACCCAGCGCATACAGCAGAAAGCCGGCACAAACGAGCCGGTGCGCGCCATACGTTCGATTCAACGCGCCGGATGCGAAGCTGCCGATGGCCACCATCACAGTCAACGGCAGGAATGCGAGGCCGGTCTGCAATGGCGACCATGCACGAGCAGACTGGAAGTACAAGCTCAGCAGGAAAAACAGTCCATAGAAAATCAGGCCGGAAATCAGCGAAACGAATGCCGACGCAGAAAATACCGGACTACGAAAGAAGCCCAACGGCAGCATCGGTTGTTTGCGCTTGCCCTCAACCAGCACGAATGCGACCCAGCCGGCAAGCGCAATCACTGCGCCCACACGTATCGTGGCCGCCTGCCATCCGAGCTTCGCCCCCTCGATCAGCACGGCTACCGATGCGCCGAGTGCAACGATGGCGAGCAGTTGCCCGGCGACATCCATCGATTTGTCCGAATTGGCCGGCCGCACCGAATCGACGCGCGTAGTCAGCCACGCGCCGATCAGCGCAATCGGCACGTTCACCAGAAAAATGCTGCGCCAGCCGAGCAGGTGAGTCAGCAGACCACCGGCTAGCGGCCCCGCCGCCATCGCGATACCGCCGCACCCGGCCAACATGCCGATCGCGCTGGCGCGCTGCCGGGCAACCGGGAAAGCATGGTTGATCAGGGTCAGCGAACATGGCACCAATAGTGCTGCGCCGAGACCTTGTAATACTCGCGCAACCACCAGAATCTGCAGATCCGGCGCGAATCCGCATAACGCCGATGCGCAGGCAAAGACCAGCAATCCGGCGAGGTAGACCGTTTTCGCGCCGATCCGGTCGCCCAGCGCGCCGCCGCTCAGCAGCAGGCTGGCAAACGTCAGCGTGTAAGCGTTGACCACCCATTGCAGGCCGGCAATATCCGAGCCCAGACTGGCCGCAACCGGCTCCAGCGCAACGTTTACGATCGACGTATCCAGGATGACAATGACGTAGCTGAGGCTCGTCGCGATCAATACCCGCTTCTGATATTCACGTTCATCGTTCAAGAGTTTCAGCCCCTATTTTCTGCTTCGCCGTTGACTATAAGGCGGCCCACACAGAGAATGCTTCGGGCTGTATCGAAGCGTGCGTGCGGACAACTCAACGGTTTGCCTGCCGGCAGGCGTCGCTCACGCATCAATGACGGACATTGCACATAAATGGGTCAGCACAATATTTCGAGCGTTGCACACCTGATCGCCGAACCGGTTCGTTCGGTGATGCTGATCACGCTCGCCGACGGCAGCACTATGTCGGCCGGCGCGCTTGCAGCAGCGGCGGGCGTGACTGCCCAGACCGCCAGCTCGCACCTCGCCAAGCTGCTCGACGGCGGCTTGCTGAGCGTGGAAAGCAAGGGCCGGCATCGCTATTACCGGCTCGCGGGCGCGCACGTTTCTCATGTGCTTGAAAGCCTCGCGTCGGTGGGCCCGGTTACCCCGGCGTGGCGCAATACGCCGAATCGCTCGGCGCAGGCGCTGCGTTTCGCGCGCTGCTGCTATGACCATCTGGCGGGCAAGATCAGCATCGCGGTGACGCAAAACATGCTCACGCGGGGCTTCATCGTCGAGGCGAGCGAGCGCCGCTACGCGCTCACCACGTCCGGCCACGCGTGGCTACAGCAGCTCGGCATCGATATCGGCGAGTTGCCGGCCGGCCAAACGGAACTGGCCCGCCAATGTCTCGATTGGACCGAGCGGCAGTTTCACGTCGCGGGGCCGTTAGGCGCCCGGCTCATGGACGCCTTTCTCGCATGGGGCTGGGTGCGCAAGTCTTCCACCACGCGGTCGGTAGCCGTCACGCCGCTCGGTTGGGATGGATTCAGGACGCACTTCGGCATCGTGCGCGAGACGGTCGAGCCTGATTAAAAGCGTCAGGTCACGCAGGCCGTCCAATTGTTAAATCCTCGCCTCGCAGCTTCGTTTTGTTGAAGCCGGCTCATCGAGGGGAGGCAACATGAACGCACCGAGACATCATCGCGGAGCTGATCGCCCCTCGCACCTGAGAGCGGTCAAGCCAACACATCAGCCGCACCCGGGATCCGGACCCGAGCCGGAAAAGAAACCCAGGCCGAAGCGAGGGCGGACACCCAGAAAAACGGGCGCCCAGGATGAAGGCCGTCTTGCGAGGGTCGCCACCTTCACGTCCAACCTGCGCATCGTTTCGCTGAACGTGCTGCTTCTGTTCGGCGCATTTCTTGCGTGCGCCGTGCTGTGGAAACTGCTATCCGCACGCGAGACCGTCATCGAAAACATCTCTGTTCCCGAGGAACTCGCCAAGATCGGCTACTCCAGCGACGTAGTCCAGTCACTCGTCGCGGGCCAACTGCTCGACCTCGAAGAGAGCGCAGCGAACGTGATACCCGCCTCCGCCAAAGAAGAAATCAGGCTCGATTCCGACATGCCGGATTTCTCTGTGCCCGGCACATCCATTTCCGCGAAGGCGATCCTGCAGTACGTGCGCGAGGCGCTGCCGCTTCCGGTCTCAACCATCTCAGGCAGCGTAACCGGCACCCCGGACCACTACGCCCTGCATCTGGTCCTGGTGGAACGCGGCCAGGTTTATCACTTCGACACGACCGAAGGCGCAATCGCCGATCTGAAGAATAAACTCCCCAATCTCGCCAGCGATGTGCTGAAGAAGCACAGTCCTTATATCTACGCCTCGTACCGGTCGGCCGAAGCCCAGACGAGCTGCTATGACGACAGCAGCGCCTGCGATTTTGCCGAGCCAGAACAGATATTTTCGAGCATCGTCGATGCCGGAGACGAACAGCCGACCTACAAATGGGCCCTCCTCGGACTCTCGAAGATCGACGAAGTGAACCACCAGTACAAAGCCGAAATCACCGCGGTAAGCCGCCTATCCGCCGAATATCCGTCGTCCTGGAGCTTTTATAACTGGGGCGTCGCACTCAGTGAACTCGGTTGCCACAAACAGGCGATCGGCGCGTTCGAACGATCCATTGCCTTACATTCGTCACGGGAGGCCGCGTTCAATGCAATTGGCCGCGCCTGGTTGGCCCTGGCGAGGCAAGCATCTGAGCGTCATTCCGCTGAAGCGAAGTCCGACCTGCAAAATGCGCGCGACGACTTCCATATCGCCGTTTATCTGAAACCGGACTATCAGGAAGCACACGTCAATCTGGCGGAGTCGCTGGATCTGCTCGGCGATGACAAGGGCGCGCGCAGCGAATACGTGAACGCTATCAAGATGGATCCGACACGCGCAGGGCGCGCGTATGCGAGGTACGCCGAATTGGCCCAGACTCCGAAAGAGCGGAATGAGTTCCTCGGCTTTGCGAACTGGGCCGACAGCTTGCACAAGGAATGCCGCGCCGGTAACTCGACCTCACTGCTAGAAGAGCAAGGTTGCAGCGTCGCCATGCAAGCCGAAACAACTCAACTCGCAGACACAGGAAGTCATGCTGGAATCGAGACCGTCGCAGCGACTCCGACTGCGGCGGCGGCTCCAGCACCCAACTGCCAAAGCCTCGCGGTCGATGACATGCTCGGGCCCAAAGATGGCTTGCCCGACATTCCGGAGATTGCGCCGTGAAACCGGGCTCAACATCCCTGTGCATACAAGCACTGTATCAATGGCTGACTGTTCCGCGATCCGGGCGACGCTCGACAAAGCGCCTCACGTAGTCATCCGCGGGGCGCGTCAGGATCTCGTTGGGCGTGCCTTCCTGCACGAGTTTGCCGTCGCGCAGAATCGCGATGCGGTTGCCGATCCGCAGTGCTTCGTCGAGATCGTGTGTAATAAACACGATGGTCTTCTTTAGCGTCGCCTGCAGTTGCAGCAACTGGTCCTGCATTTCTGTGCGAATCAGCGGGTCAAGCGCAGAGAATGCTTCGTCCATCAGCAGCACGTCCGTATCCGCGGCAAGCGCGCGGGCCAGGCCGACCCGCTGACGCATGCCGCCCGATAACTCGTCCGGGTAGTGTTCGTCGTAGCCGTTCAGGCCCACCTTGCCGAGCCAGACACGGGCTTTCTCGTTGGCTTCGGTCTTGCGTTCGCCGCGCACACGCAGTGCGTACGCCGTATTGTCGAGCACGGTCTGATGCGGCAGCAGTCCGAAATTCTGGAACACCATGCTGACCTTATAACGGCGCAGGTCACGCAGGCCTTGCGCGCCGAGCTTGATGACGTCCGAACCGTCGATCACGATCTCGCCCGCGGTCGGCTCGATCAGCCGGTTGAAATGGCGCACAAGGGTCGATTTTCCGGAACCGGACAATCCCATGATCACGAAAATCTCGCCCGCGCCGATATTCAGACTGACATCGTTCAAGCCGACGTTGCACCCGGTCTGGGCCAGCACATCGGCTTTGCCCTTGCCGCTTCGCAACAGGTCGAGCACGCGCGCGTGAGTGGCCGGCGGCCCGAAAAGCTTGTACACGTGGTTGACTTCAATCGCTGCCATATCGCTCTCCTCGCGTTTTTCCTGCTTTTCCCTGCTTTTTCCCGTCATTTGGCCGTGCGGGTTTCGAGTCCGCTTTCAGCCGCCGATGTGTCATCCGTATTCGCGCTGCTCACACGATAAGGAATGCGCGAAGCCGCCCGGGCCTTTCTGCGCTGCGCCAACACCCGTCGCGCGCGGCGGTCCTGCCCGTAACCCTGGCTGATACGATCGATCACGATTGCGAGGATCACGATGGCAATGCCAGCTTGCGTCCCCTTGCCCACGTCGAGCGTCTGAATCCCGGCGAGCACATCTTCGCCGAGGCCGCGCGAACCGATCATCGAGGCGATCACCACCATGGAAAGCGCCATCATCGTCGTCTGGTTGATGCCGGCCATGATGCTGGGCCGCGCCAGCGGCATCTGTACATTCACCAGCAACTGCCAGCGAGTCGTACCGAAGGCGCGCGCCGCCTCGACCACCTCGGCATCCACATGGCGGATGCCGAGATCGGTCAGGCGAATCAGCGGCGGCAGCGCATAGATGATCGTGGCGAGGATCGCCGGCACCTTGCCGAGGCCGAACAGCATCAGCACTGGAATCAGATAGACGAAGCTCGGCAGCGTTTGCATGACGTCGAGCGTGGGCAACAGCACGCGCCGCAGCCATGCGCTGCGCGAGGTGAGAATGCCGAGCGGCACACCGAGCGAGACCGACAGCACCGTCGCCACCAGCATCAACGCGAGGGTCTGCATCAGTTTTTCCCACAGACCGAAGCAACCTATCGCATAGAGCAGCAGCATGAAGAAGCCGGCAATGCTCAGGCGCCGCGTTGCATTCCACGTCACAGCGCCGACCGCCAGCAGAATCAGCCACGGCGGTAACGCGCGTAACGCGCCTTCGAGCGGCACGAGCACATAGCGTAAGAGCGCGATGCTGAACTGGTGAAAGCTGTCGCCGTAGCGGGTAACGAACGATTGCACGGCGTCGTTCACCCAGTCGGCAATCGAAAGATGCAGAAAAAACGAATGCATGATCCCTCCTCCACTACAGGTAGATCACAGGCCGCACAACACCTGCAGTCCGGCACGAAGCCGCAAGACTTCGTGCCGTCGAAAGCCATCTGACGTTACCGTTACCGCCTGTCAGGCGCCAGCGAGTCCAGCCTGCACTTTCGACGCGATGTCGGCAGGCACCCATTGCTTCCACATCTCCGGATGCTCGCGCAGGAATTGCGTGGCCATGGCCGAACCGTCGAGTTTCTTCGTGCTCATTTCGAGGATCGTGCTGTTGAGGAAGTCCATTGGGAACTTGACCTTGCCGAGCATCGACACGAGTTGCGGGTCGGCGTCGTAGAACGGCGTGGAGACGCCCACCGTGACATGCGAAACCATGTACGAGGAGGCACATTGCGAGGTACTGCTTTCGTCGCGCAAGGTCTTCCAGCATGCGTCGTTATAGGCAGGCATCTTCAGTTCGACGAACTTGTACTTCGCCATCAACGCGGCCGGGCCCCAGTAATAGAACACAATCGGTGCGCCACGCTGGTACGCGGAAGCGATAGCGGCATCGAGCGCGGCGCCGGTGCCTGGATGGAAGTTGGTGTAGCTCGCATCGAGATTCAGCACCTTCAGCAAGCGTGTGTTGACCCGTTCGCAATCCCAACCCGTCGGACAGTTGAGAAAGCGGCCCTTGTCCGGTTCTTCGTCGTCGGCGAATACGCTCTTGTACTTAGGCAGGTCGGTCACCGAAACGAGGCCCGCGGCGACCGGCTTGATACCGCGTTTGGGATCACCCTTCACCACGTATTCGGGCACGAACCAGCCTTCCTTCGTGCCGCCGGGCAAGGTGTCGCCCACCAGCTTGACGCTGCCCGAAGCCACAGCCTTCGCCGTGATCTCGCTGCGCCCGGTCCATTGTTCAGCCCACACCTGCACGTCGTTGTGCGCGAGCGCGGTTTCAGTCGCCGCCGTGCTGCCCGGCACGACATCGGTCTTGCAGCCGTAGCCCTTCTCCAGAATCTGCCGCAGCACTTCGGTCGCAAAAGAGCCGCTTTCCCACGTAATGCCGGCGAAATGCACCGTTTTTCCCTGCGCGCACCAGCTATCCGCAGCGTGCGCGGTGACGCCGGTCAAAGTCATGGCGGCGGCGCACAACACCACCCGAAGTTGTCTGAATTGCATCGTCGATCACCCTTGGAGCGTTGAATTGCATTGAGCCGGCATGCACGGGAGGCCGAACCTCTGCCTCACATGCCGGTGAGGACACGCCATGCGTTCAAGCGAGCAGGCGCTTCTCGAACGGATAGTCGGACAGCAGTTCCACACGGCCGTCGTCGCGCACATACACCTGCTCTTCCAGCTTGACGCCTTCGCCGCCATCTTCATGGCCGATATAGCTTTCGATGCACAGCGTCATACCAGGCTCGATCACGCCGTCATAACCCTTGGCGTCGTTGTCCTCGCGATGGACGATGTACGGATACTCGCCGGTCATGCCGACGCCATGCGCGAGCGCGAAATAGCGGCGCGCCTGATAAGGACCGGGAATCTTCCAGGCCTTCGCGATGAACTCCTGGAAGGTCGTGCCGGCGCGCACGTTCTCCATGTTCGAATGCACCTGTTCGTAGGCGAGCTTGTAGAGCGTTTTCTGTGCTGTCGTGGCGGGAGCATCGCCGCACAGGAACGTGCGCGAGAAATCCGCGTAATAGCCGAAGCGCCCCACTACATCCGTATCGAGGCCAACGAGCTCGCCTGTCTGGATCTTGCGCGGGCTGCTTTCCTGGAACCACGGGTTGGTGCGCGGACCCGAGCTGATCAAACGTGTTTCCACGTAGTCGCCGTCCGTTTCGATGATGTGCTTATGCAGATGCGACCAGAGTTCGTTTTCGCTGATGCCTGGCACGAGTGCGGCTTCCAGCTTGCGCACGCCCTCTTCCGCGGCACGCAACGATGAACGGATCATCTTGATCTCGTTTGGCACCTTGATCGAACGGGCCCGTTCGAGCGGTTCCTGCGCGTCGCTGATCTGATAGCCGCGCGCTTGCAACGCAAAGGCCGCCGCCGACGTCGCGCTCTCGATGGCGATGCGTTTGCCGCCGCCGCTCTGCTTGACCAGTTCGTCGATTTCATCGGCCCAGCGTTCGGTGACGCGGCCCAGCATGTCGTCGCAGAAGTAATAGGAAATCGCGGTAGCGGGCCGGACTTCATCGACGGTATCGAGTCCGTCCGCTAGAAAATCGCAACCGGCGTATTCGAACAGCACGACCTTGCCTTCGGCCGGTACGAACAGATAGCGCGCGGGATTGCGCATCGAATAGACCTGCATGTTGCGCGAGCCGGTCGCGTAGCGCATATGCGTGGGGTCGAACAGGATCGCGGCGGTCAGATCGCGCTTTTTCAGCTCGCGGCGCACGGCGGCAAGCCGGTCACGCTGAATCTGCGCGATTTCCTCCGCAGTGGGTTCGCAATCTTCCGGGCGGTGAGTCGGGCGAATAATCGTCATGTTTTCGAAGGGGACGTGGAGTAGTTTTAGAAAAACAGCTTCAATCGACGAGGTTGTCGGCGCGCACGAGCCGCTGCTCGGCTTCCAGATGCATTTCTGAAACCCGTCCATACAGCTGGCGCGTGCGTTCAAGCCTGCCGATCACACCGGGCTTCTGCGAGTACGCGAAGATCGCTGTATGCCGGTCAATTGCGCCTTGCACCTTGGTGACGCGGTGCAGTGAAAAGCGTCCCTTGAACAGTTGCAGATCACCGGGCTGCAACGTGATCACGTTGATCGGCGCACGTGTCTCGCCGCGCACCACGCTGCCCACGTCGCCATAGTTCTCGCCCTGGGGCGAACGGATGTTCGGGCAATACTCGAAGTCGCCGCCCGCATCCGGCTGTTGCGTCATCATCGAAACGATGAATTCGTTGGTGTCGTAATGCCAGGGCTGTTCGGTACCGGGCGGCATGACGTTCTGAACCAGCCCGGCATAAGGGTCCGCGTATTCCCAGACGCGTGCTTCACCGAGGCAGGCCGCAACGAAGCGCTTCATCGCGAGGGCCACATAGATGCGATGCACGATCGCGTCAGCGGGAATCACATCGCGGGTGACGAAACCGCTGGTGCGGTCCATGAAGACGCGGCGCGGATCGTCGGCGGGCAGCGACGGATCGTCCGCCGTGAAGTAGGCGTTGACCTTACGAGTCGAAAAATAGGTCTTGGCCGCCAGCGCCACGCCCTCGGCCCGCGCCTGGACAAGCGCCTCGGGCCGCAGAAAACCGTGCAGCACCGCGCTGCCGTTGCCCGCCAGGTGGGCGCGGCAGCTTGCGATCAGCTCGCGCATGCGGGGGTGGTCCGGATCGTGCAACGGGTAGCGCCCGGTATCGACGATGTCGCTCAAATCGTTGCATTCGGCATCGGCAAGAGGAAGGACTGACACGGCGGGACTCCAGATTAGGGGTTCAGACTGATTTGTGACGCGAATTGTTTTCGACAACAATCACCTCACTGACGCCCCCATGTTTTGATCGCCAAATTTCTTTGGAAAGCGAGTAATTCCGATGGCTTCCATCAGCGGACCCGATTGGTCGAAACTGAGTTCTCTGGACCCCGAACTGGTGCGGGCGTTCGTTGCCGTGGTCGATAGCGGCGGGTTTACTGCGGCGGCCAAATTGCTGCACCGCACACAATCGACCATCAGTCTGCGGATCCGCACGCTGGAGGATCGGCTGGAAACGCACATGTTTCTGCGGAACAGCCGGCGGCTGGCTTTGTCACGCGACGGCGAGAATTTTTTGATTCACGCCCGGCGGATTATTCAGGTGCAGAACGAGGCAATTGCTGCGCTGAACAGGAGTAATAGTGACGGTGTGATCCGGTTTGGGCTGCCCGAAGACTATGCGGAGCTATGGCTGCCTGAGTTGCTCAAGAAGTTTTATGCGCTGAGGCCGGGTGCGCGGCCGCATATTCATTGCCGGATGTCGTTGGAGTTGCTGGAGCGGTTGCAGGCAGGGGAGTTGGATCTGGCGCTAGTGGTGCGGCATGGGTCGCAGACTAGTGGGCGGCATCTTGGGCGTGAGGAAGTGGTGTGGGCGGCGCATCGGGATTTTGTTCTGGAGCCTGGGGTTCCTGTGCCGCTGGCTTTGTTTCCTGAGACTTGCTGTTATCGGCAGCGGGGGCTTGAAGCGCTTGCTGCGCTTGAGCGGCAGTATCAGGTGGTTTATACCAGTCAGAGTCCTACTGGGATTAAGGTTGCCGTTAATCACGGCGCGGCTGTGACTATTATCGATCGGTGTACGCTGCCGGATAACTGGCGGGTGCTCGGTGTTCAGGACGGGCTGCCTGCCCTGCCCCCGGCTGATCTTGAGTTGCATCGGGCTTCTGTTAATCGGGATCCTGCTGTGGATGTGCTCGCTGGGTTGATTGAGGAGATGGTGGAGGAGAGGCGCAACGTTGTTGTTGGGGTTGCTGCTTAGTTTTTTTCTTGCGGGGTGGTTGTTTTTTGGTGTTCTTGGGGTTTGGGGGTTCCTTGTTCTGGGTTTGGGGGTTCCTTGTTCTGGGTTTGGGGTTTTCTTGTTCTGGGTTTGGGGTTTTCTTGTTCTGGGTTTGGTGCCTTTCCTTGTATTGTTCGTGGTCTATTAGTGTTGCCCCTGTGCGGGGCGGCACCTACTTTTCTTTGCTTGCCGCAAAGAAAAGTAGGCAAAAGAAAGCGGCTCAAACCACTCCTGCTAAGTGGGTGCCGTAGTTTGCCTAGGGTAGTGGTGCATCTGGAATCTGGGGGCGTGCACCTGCAGGCGCTTGTGACAAGGGTGTCATTCTTCCGGCGGCGCTTCGCGCGCCGACGCGTCGTTCTTAACACCGTTTGGTTTTTTCCCCTTCTTGCTTTTTCCTGCGCGCGTTGTTTTCGTTTTCATCCCGGATTGTTTGCTCCTACTTCAATTCAATAGTTCGGATCGCAAAGGGTTTGCGGTTGGGTTTCATCTCTCCTGCGGGTGCTCCATCGGGGTTTCCGATTGGTGCCATCAGAATTCCTCGCTTTGCAAAAAGTATTGTCCGGAAAATCATGCGTCGGCCACTTGCCAAACCATTCCGGAGATCTTATGAAAAAGAAAGTCCTCGCCGTCGCCCTGGTCGGCGCTGTCGCCTCCCCCGCTTTCGCGCAAAGCAGCGTGACGCTGTACGGAGTCATCGACGAAGGGATCGACTATACAAATAACGTCGGGCACGGTAGCGTCGTGGAACTCGCCAGCGGTTACGCTCAAGGCAGTCGCTGGGGCTTGAAAGGCTCGGAAGATCTCGGCGGTGGTCTCAAAGCAATCTTTCAACTCGAAAATGGCTTCGATCTGAATTCCGGTCGACTCAATCAGGGTGGGCGCATGTTCGGGCGGCAAGCCTATGTGGGGCTGAGCAGCGATCGCTTCGGCTCCGTTACGCTAGGCCGTCAATACGATTCGGTCGTCGACTATCTCGCGCAAACTACCGCCAATGGCAATTGGGCCGGCTATCTGTTTGCGCACCCGTACGACAATGACAACACCGATAACTCGTTTCGTGTCGATAACACCATCAAGTACGCCAGCCCGGATTTCTCGGGGTTTCAGTTCGGTGGCACGTATAGCTTCAGCAACGATACGAATTTCGCCAACAATCGTCAGTACAGTTTCGGCGCTCAATACGCAAACGGCGGTCTGCTGGTCGCCGCGGCCTATTTGCAGGCGAATAATCCCGGCGTGGGGTCGAACGGTGCAATTACCGCCAACGACGCAAGCTTCATCGCCGGCCGTATGCGCGTGTTCGGCGGCGGGATCAACTACACGTTCGGTTCAGCGACCGTCGGTTTCGCGTATACCAACTCGAACTACAAGGATCCTACCGGTAATGGCTATATCGGCATCCCGCTCGCCGCGAACGGCGTTCAGCTGAACACGCTCAAATACCAGAACTTCGAAGTGAACGGAAAATACCAGATCACCCCCGCGTTCTTTGTCGGCGCGCAGTATGTCTACACGATAGAGACATACGATGCCTCCACCGGCAGCGTGAAGCCCAAAATTCACTCCGTCGGACTGATGGCGGACTACAACCTGTCCAAACGCACGGACGTCTACGTTCAAGGCGAATATCAGAAGGTCGCCGGCAGTTCAACCAACTCGATTCTCGACGACGCATTCGTCCCAGGCACGCAGTCTCCCTCGTCGACGCAGAATCAGGTCGTGGCCCGCGTGGCGCTTCGTCATAAGTTCTAAACGGCGCATCGCCGCGCGCCAACCCGATCTCTCAAGCCAAACACGGAATGCGTGGTTCACCTTGCATTCCGCTGTCAATCCAGTCAACTTGACTCCCGGCAGATGTGAAGGTAACCTTCGTAGGTAACCTTCACATCTGCCGGTATGTCCAGCAACGACACTCAGCCCACACGGCCCCTCTCCGATCCGGACGCCCTGCACGCAACGGCGGAAGATCTGCGCGTACTTGTCGGCAAGCTGCGCCGACGGTTGCGCGAAGAAGCACATGTGGGCGATTTCACGCCGTCGCAGGTGCAGGTTCTCGGTCTGCTGGAACGCGAAGGTCCGGCAACGGTCACCACGCTCGCGCGCATCCAGGGTATGCGGCCGCAATCCATGGGCGAGACGCTTTCAGTTCTGAAAGCGGCCGGACTCGTGAGCGGCGCACCCGACCCGAACGACGGGCGGCAAACCGTTCTCTCCCTCACGCCCGCCTTCCGCAAGAAAATCAAGGCAAGCCGCGCGGCGCGCGAAGACTGGCTATTCCGTACGATCCAGACCCGCTTCTCCGCCGCCGAACAGAAACAACTCACGATTGGCGTCGACTTGCTCAAACGCCTCATCGACTCGTAACGCTCAGGAAAACACCATGGCCCTCACTACGCTCGACGCAAAGACCGCATTGGTCGTCATCGATTTGCAGCAAGGCATCGTCGCGCTGCCCACCGCTCATCCCACCTCAGAGGTCGTCAAACGCTCCGTTGATCTGATCAACGCATTTCGCCGCCATGGTCTGCCGGTGGTGCTCGTCAACGTGGCGGGCGGCGCGCCGGGCCGCGCGGAACAGTCGCGTCCTGCCGGCGACTTCCCCGCCGGCTTTGCAGACCTCGTTCCCGAACTGAATCAGCAGCCGTCGGATCATCTGGTGACCAAGCGCACCTGGGGAGCGTTCACGAACACCGACCTCGAAGCGTATTTGCGGAAACAAGGCGTCACGCAAGTGGTACTCGTCGGCGTGGCCACCAGCATCGGCGTCGAGTCCACCGCGCGATTTGCACAGGAACTCGGCTTCAACATCACGTTCGCGGTAGACGCGATGACGGACATGAACGCAGACGCTCACACCAACAGCGTCACGCGAATCTTCCCGCGCCTCGGCGAAACCGGCTCGACGCAGGACGTCCTCGATCTGCTCGAAACATCACGCGCATGATCATGCGTCTGAACCGCTGCGCGGCGCGAATCGTCCACACGGAGATGCCCCGGTGAGCGGCACATTCCGTTCGCTGCGTACGTTCAACTACCGGGTCTGGGCCAGCGGCGCAATCGTCTCCAACGTCGGGACATGGATGCAGCGCACGGCGCAGGACTGGCTCGTGCTGACTGAACTCACGCATCACAATGCCACCTCCGTGGGCATTGTGATGTCGCTGCAGTTCGGGCCGCAAATGCTCCTGCTGCCCCTAACCGGCTATGCGGCCGATCATTTCGATCGCCGCAAGCTGCTGTTCGCCACCCAGGGGGCGATGGGCACGTTGGCGTTATGCCTCGGGATTCTCACCGTGACCGGCCTCGTGCAGTTATGGCAGGTCTATGTGTTTGCGGGTTTGCTCGGCTGTGTCACCGCGTTCGATTCACCGGCGCGTCAGACCTTTGTTTCCGATCTGGTGGGAGAAGCCGATCTGCCGAACGCGGTCGCGCTGAACTCCACCTCGTTTAACGCGGCGCGCATGATCGGGCCTGCTGTCGCGGGGCTGTTGATCGCCTCAGTGGGCACGGGCTGGGTGTTTCTGATCAATGGCCTCTCCTTCGTCGCCGTGCTCGCTTCGCTGCGGATGCTGCGCATCAGCGAACTGAATCTGAAACCGCGTGCGGCGCGCACGCGCGGCAGCTTCGTGGAAGGCTTCAAGTATGTATGGACGCGTCCCGATCTGAAAGCCGCGCTGTTGATGATGTTTCTGATCGGGACGTTCGGGCTGAACTTCCCGATCTTCATCTCGACCATGTCGGTCACCGCCTTTCATGCAGGTGCGAGTCAATACGGCGTGCTGAGCTCGACCATGGCAATCGGTTCGGTCACCGGTGCGCTGCTCTCCGCGCGCAGAGCAAGGCCTCGCATGGCTCTTTTGCTCGGCGCAGCGGCGGTTTTTGGCGTCGGCTGCACGGTCGCCGCGCTAATGCCGAACTACGTATTGTTCGGTCTGGCGCTCGTCGTGGTTGGCGTGGCGACGCAGACCTTCAACACGTCGACGAACAGCCTCGTGCAGATCTCCACCGAGCCGGCCATGCGCGGCCGGGTCATCGCGATCCTGCTGGCCATCGCACTAGGCGGCACGCCGCTCGGCGCACCAGTGGTGGGTTGGGTCGCGGATCACTTCGGCCCGCGGTGGGCGCTCAGCGTCGGCGCGGCATCGGGCTTCGCCGCGGCAATCGTTGGCTTGCTCTATCTGGTGAGGTATCGTCAGTTTCGCGTGTACGTCGAGGCGGGGCGTCTGCGCTACAGCATTGACGACCCGCGTCAGGCGCCGCCGTATGTCAGTCCTGTCACGGCGGTGCAGAATGCCGTGTTGCATGAAGCGGAAGAAGATACGTCGGCCGGGGTTTGAGGGGCGCGGCTCGAAACGCGGCCAAATACAACGAAGCGCAGCATTATTTCGTCGAGCAACGCGACCGGCCCGCAGCTATACTCGTGTGCATCATGAAGCCCGCCACACGGTCATTCAGCCGCAGTTGCCACGCCGATCCGGCGTGCGCACACGCGCGCCTCGCCACGGCGCGCCTCAATCCCCTGCTGAACGTAATTCTCGCTTTCTGGGCGATCTGGCATTGCCGTCACGCACGTCCCCCGTCGTTCTCTCTGCATCCGCTCGCCTGAGCTGAATCCGACGCCGCCATCCACGGCTCTTCCGATTTTTTCGTCGCTCCGCGCGCCTGATGCGGAGGACGAGGCACGCGCCAACGCGCAGAGAGAACCAACATGCGATTCGCCCACGAACAGGAAGCGCTGAGTTTCCTCGAACAGAATCCCGATATCGATCTGATCGAACTCTTTATCGTCGACGCCGCCGGCGTGCCGCGCGGCAAGCTGCTTCATCGTGAAGAACTGCTCGCCGTGTATCGCAGCGGACGGCCGCTGCCGAGCGCGATCATGAACCTGACCATCAACGGCGACGATACCGAAGACAGCGGCCTCGTCTGGGACGTGGGCGATATCGACTGCCGCGCCTATCCGCTGCCGGGCAGCCTCGTGCGCCTGCCGTGGCGCAAAATGCCGACTGCCGCCGTGCAGGTTCAGATGCATCCCGAAGAAGGCCTGCCCGCCGGCGTCGCCGATCCACGGCAACTGCTTGCGCGCATTGTCGACGGTCTGCAAGCGGAGGGTTTCTTTCCGGTAATGGCGTGCGAACTCGAGTTCTATCTGCTGGATGCAAAGCTCGATGCACAGGGCCGTCCGCAACCCGCACTCGATACCGACGGCCGCCGTCCGCGAACAACCCAGGTGTATGGCCTGCGCGAACTCGAACAGATCGAACCGTTCCTGAAGGATCTCTACGATGCCTGCCGCGAACAGAACATTCCGGTACGCACCGCGATTTCCGAATACGCGCCGGGCCAGGTGGAGATCACGCTCGAACACGGCCCCGCGCTTGAAGCAATGGATCACGCCGTGCGCTACAAGCGCATCGTCAAGGGGGTCGCGAACGCGCACGGCATGAGCGCATGTTTCATGGCGAAGCCGTTCGCCGACGTTGCCGGTTCGGGCATGCACATGCACGTGAGCCTCGCCAATGAAGCCGGCGACAACCTGTTCGCCGCCGAAGACAAAGCCGGCACGCCGTTACTGCGCCAGGCCGTGGGCGGCATGTTGCACGGCCTGCTCGACTCGATGCTGATGTTCTGTCCGAACGCGAACTCGTATCGCCGCTTCCAGGCCAACAGTTATGCGCCGTGCACGCCGACATGGGGCGTCGATAACCGCACAGTCAGCCTGCGCGTGCCGGGCGGTCCGGCGCCGAGCCGGCACGTCGAGCATCGCGTGTGCGGCGCCGATGCGAATCCGTATCTCGCTGCGGCAGCTATTCTCGCGGCCTCGCACCACGGCATTCGCGAACGCCTCGACCCGGGCGCGCCGATCGAGGGCAACGGTTATGCGCAAGCCACCACGCTGCTGCCAACCGACTGGTTGAGCGCCTTGAACGCGCTCGAACAGTCAGACTGGGCAAAGGACGTGTTTGGTGCGAAATTCCTTAAGGTGTTCCTCGCGATCAAGCGCGCCGAGTACCGGCAATTCATGGGCGAAGTCGGTGAACAGGACTGGCGCTGGTATCTGAACCAGGCCTGATTGTTTGTCGCTGCGTGCCGCGTGCACGCGGCCGATTCATTAAAAAAGCCGCGCCTGAAAAATCAGGCGCGGCTTTTTAACTACGGCAATACTGCTCTATCGCTTACTTCGCCACCGGCATCGTGAACTCCGCACCCTTCGTGATGCTATCCGGCCAGCGCTGCATGATGCTCTTGTAGCGCGTGTAGAAACGTACGCCTTCTTCGCCATACGCGTGGTGATCGCCGAACAGCGACCGCTTCCAGCCGCCGAACGAGTGCCATGCCATCGGCACCGGAATCGGCACGTTGATGCCGACCATGCCCACCTGAATCTGCCGGCCGAATGCACGCGCCACACCGCCGTCGGACGTAAAGAGCGACACGCCGTTGCCGAACTCGTGCGCATTGATCAGCTCGACCGCGCTCGCGAAATCGGGCACACGCACCACCGCCAGCACCGGACCGAAGATTTCTTCCTTGTAGATCTTCATCCCGGTACCGACCTGGTCGAACAGCGTCCCGCCGATGAAGAAGCCGTCTGCATTCGTGACCGGATGCGCGCGGCCATCGACGATCAGCTTCGCGCCTTCCGCGACGCCCGAGTCGATATAGCCGGCCACCTTGGCCTTATGTTCGGCCGTAACCAATGGACCCATTTCGGCGTCGAGGTTCTCGCCGTTCTTGATCACCAGCGACTTCACGCGCGGCACCAGGCGTTCGATCAGTTCATCGGCGACATTGCCCACCGCCACGGCAACCGAGATCGCCATGCAACGCTCGCCTGCCGAACCGTAGGCGGCGCCGATCAGGGCGTCTACCGCCTGGTCCAGGTCGGCGTCCGGCATCACCACCAGATGGTTCTTCGCGCCGCCGAGCGCCTGCACGCGCTTGCCGCGCTTCGATGCTTCCGTATAGATATATTCGGCGATCGGCGTGGACCCGACAAACGACAGCGCCGCGACGTCCGGGTGTTCGATCAACGCATCCACGGCCACCTTGTCGCCGTTCACGACGTTGAACACGCCATCAGGCAGACCGGCTTCCTTCAGCAGTTCGGCAATGCGCAACGACGCCGACGGATCACGCTCCGACGGCTTCAGCACGAACGTGTTGCCGCAGGCAAGCGCAACCGGGAACATCCACATCGGCACCATCACCGGGAAATTGAACGGCGTGATCCCCGCCACTACGCCCAGCGCCTGACGCAGATTCCAGTTGTCGATGCCGCCGCCGATCTGGTCGGTGAAATCGGTTTTCAACAGATTCGGAATACCGCAAGCGAACTCGACCACTTCGATACCGCGCACCACCTCGCCTTGCGCGTCCGTGAACACCTTGCCGTGCTCGCGGGTGATCAGCATCGCCAGTTCGTCGTGGTGCCTGTTCAGCAGTTCCTTGAACTTGAACAGAATGCGGGCGCGCTTGATCGGCGCGGTTTCGCTCCAGGCGGGGAAGGCAGCCTTGGCGGCCTTGACCGCCGCGTCCACTTCCTCGACCGATGCCAAAGCGACCGAGCCGGTCACCTGGCCCGTGGCGGGATTGAACACGTCCTTGAAGCGGCCGCTGGTCGACGCAGCCGGTGCACCGCTGATGTAATGCCCCAACTGCTGCACCGACAACTTCGCTTGTTCGTTCACTGCATTCATTTCGTTCCTCGTGTTCGGGATAGGCCGCAAGGGTTGATCCGCCAACTGTATCGACGGCGCCGGTCATATTCCCGATACAGCACAATAAAACCGCGCCTCACTGTATTGTTTTTCACGAGGCAACTGTACTGGCCGGCAAGGCTGGCGCAACGTCAGGAAAAGAGGCCCAACTCAGCGCCATTGCTCGGTCAATTCATTGGCCAACACCATCTTTTCGCGGACGAGCTCGATAAAATCGGCATCCGCGCTGTTCTGGGCTTTGAGGAATTTCAGCGCCGCGGAATGAACGGCTCGCATCGACCGGCCGTCGATCCCAGCCATGCGCGCCGCGCTGCGGCGCGTTTCCTCGACCAGATCGCGCGCGCTGCTGAAGTCGGGTGACAAGCCGGCCTGCGCCTCGAACCCGGAGCGCAATCCGGCCGCATAGTCACGCGATTGCCCCAGCCTGTCGACGTCGATCATCAGATCGACGCCGTCGGCCATGCGCAACACACAGAGAATCCATAGCGCGACGAACGCCCGATACGCGTTATTGCCTTCCGCCGTGCGCGCGTATTGCTCGCACGCCATGGCGTAGGCGTCATCCGACGTGGGCACGCCAGGCGGCAAGCTCACGCCGCAGATTTCGATGGCCTGCCTAACCAGTGGCTCCGTCTGGTTCAGACCCAGCACGCGAAAGGGTGCGGCCACGAAAAACGAATTGCTCCATTGCTGATTGAGCAGCCACCCCGAGGCGAACTGCGATGCGGGATTTCTCAACACGGCCGCGTGCATGACCTGCGGGAAGGCCTGCTTGAGCCACGGCAGCCGCCCCGACGAACGGCAAAACTTGAAGACCGGTACGCTGCCGTGCTCAGCGGTGCGTTCGCAAAGATTGGCCAGATAGGCCTGCAAGGCGGGGAATTCCGCGTCGGGTGCAGGTGCAAAACGATCGGTGCCGAAGCGCTTCCTGTATCCGGCCACGCCGCGCGCGCCCTCCTCCAGAAACGGCCGGTACTCGTCGAAATACGGCGCGGCCAGCGGCGGGTGTCCGGAGGTCAACGTAGGGCGGGATGCAGAAACGTCGGCGAGGCTCAGATCGGCGAGCACAGTGCTGAACGGTTCATAGAATCCGGTCACGGAATCGAGTGCGCGCAGACGCGACCAGACCCACGTTCCTGCGCTGCGCCAGCCCGTGTGCAGGAATACCCCCTGTTTCAGGGCATTTAGTTGCGTGGCGGCGCCCGGACTCGATCCTTGTGACAACGGCATGGGACTTCTCTTCAAATGGAAGCAACAACGATTCGACGGAAGGCAGGTGCTGCCCGCCCCACCTGGCTCAACTGGCTCAATTGCACACTAACGTGCACACTTTAGCCGCTCAAGCTATCAGCTTCGTTACGGACGTATCAGTCTACCTTGCAGGAACGTCTCGTGACGCACTGGAACAGCGCATCCAAACGCTTTAAGCTGCCAGACTCCCGAACTCATAACTTGCCGCCATGAACGACTCGGCCGATATCCGGTTTCTGCTGGCCATCCGCGAAAGTGGCAGCCTGATCGCCGCGGCGCGAAAACTGGGGCTGTCGCCCTCGGCGGTGACCCAGCGCCTGCAGCAGCTCGAAAAGAAACTGGACACGCAGTTGGTGAACCGCACGGCGCGCCGTTTGCAGTTCACGGAAGAAGGCATGCTCCTGTGCGAACGCGGCGCCGAACTGGTCCAGCAGTTCGACTCATTGTTCGAAGACCTGCAGACGCGCCGGGGCGGACTGGTCGGCACGCTGAAAATCAACGCGCCGCTGGGATTCGGCCGACGCCACCTGGCACCCGCCATCGCCGATTTCCAGCAGCAAAATCCGGACATCGACGTGGCGCTCACATTGTCCGACCAGCCCTTGACCGAAACGATAGACCGCTTCGACATCGTGGTGCATATCGGCGATTTGCCGGTATCGAATCTGGTCGGTTACACGATTGCACCGAATGCGCGCTTCGTGTGCGCCGCGCCTGCACTGCTCAAACGTGTTGGTCAACCGGAGTCACCGGAAGCGTTGAGCAAGCTGCCGTGCATCGTGCTGCGCGAAAACAACGAGGACGTCTCGCTCTGGCAGTTCAGCAAGGGCCGCACGCGCCGCAGCGTGCGCGTTTCTCCGCATTTGAGTTGCAACGACGGCGACGTGATCCGCCAGTGGGCCTGCGAAGGCCGCGGCGTGATACTGCGCTCCGAATGGGACGTAGCCGAGGACATCGCGAAGGGAAGGCTCGTGCGGTTACTGCAAGGCTGGAAGGCACCAGACGCCGACGTAATCGCGCTCACGCATCAGCGAACGGGAATGCCCGCTCGCACGCGGCATTTCATGCAGTACCTACAGGGCAGATTCAGGCCGTTGCCGCCGTGGAGAAGATAACGCGCGAAACGTGACGAATCACGTCGCGGGTGGTGAGTTCAATCAAACTGAATCTTAGAGTTACCTTGGCTGAACTCCGCGCGAGCAGTGAAACTTTATAATCGGCTCACCGTTCCTCGCCGGTTAAATCATGACTTCCATATCGACTCCGACCGCCTACCCCAAGGCCGTCCTCTTCGACCTCCTGACCGCCCTGCTCGATTCGTGGACGTCATGGAATCACGCTGCGGGGTCCGAACAGCTGGGCCGTGCGTGGCGCGCCGCCTATTTACGTCTGACCTACGGCTGCGGCCGCTACATTGCATACGAACAATTGGTGCGCGAGGCGGCAGCAGAAGTTGGACTGCCTGAATCCGCCGCGCTCGCGCTCGAAGCCGACTGGCTGAAACTTGCCCCCTGGAGCGGCACGCTCGACGCCTTGCAGGCGCTCCGCCCGCATTGCAAACTGGCGATCGTCACCAACTGCTCCGCCCGCCTCGGCACGCAGGCTGCCGAGATTTTCCCGATCCACTGGGACGCTATCGTCACCGCCGAAGAAGCCGGCATGTACAAGCCGGACCCGTTGCCTTACCGGCTCGCGCTCAGCAAACTGGGGGTAGACGCCCATGAGGCCGCGTTCGTGGCCGGTTCCAGCTACGACATGTTCGGCACGGCCGCGGTCGGGTTGAGAACATACTGGCACAACCGCGTGGGCCTGCCGCTGGTGGCGGGAGCACAGCCACCCGAAATCGAGGCGCCCACGCTCGACTCGCTGGTCCCATGGCTCAGCCAGTTCGGCCAGACCGAAAGCCACTCCACTCCCCGGTGAAACCATGAAACTCGAGCACATCGACACCCCTGCCGCGCTGATCGACATCCCTCGTATGCAGAAGAACATCGCGAGAATGCAGGGACATATGAACGCACTGGGCGTCGCATTCCGTCCGCACGTCAAGACCACCAAATGCATCGACGTGGTCCGTGCGCAGATCGCCGCCGGTGCGCGCGGCATCACGGTCTCGACCATCAAGGAGGCGGAGGCCTTCTTCGCGGCCGGCGTCAGCGATATTCTTTACGCGGTCAGCATCGCGCCTTCAAAGCTGCCGCGAGCGCTGGCGCTGCGCCGCCAGGGTTGCGATCTGAAACTGGTGGTCGATAATCCGACCGCTGCCGCTGCCATCGCCGCATTTGCGGACCAGCACGGCGAATCCTTTGAAGTGTGGATCGAGGTGGACACGGACGGCCACCGCTCCGGGATTACGCCTGAACAGGACACGCTGCTCGAAGTCGGCCGGATTCTGCATGAGAACGGCGTCAAGGTAGGCGGCGTGATGACTCACGCGGGGTCCAGCTACGAGCTTCATACGCCGGAGGCGCTCGCCGCGCTGGCGGAGCAGGAACGCGCCGGTTGCGTGCGCGCGGCGCAACGGCTGCGCGACGCAGGCATTCCGTGCCCAGCGGTGAGCGTCGGGTCCACACCTACGGCGCTGGCCGCCGAGCAACTGGACGGCGTGACCGAAGTGCGGGCAGGTGTCTACGTTTTCTTCGACCTGGTCATGCACAACGTCGGTGTGTGCTCGCTTGAAGATATCGCGCTCAGTGTGCTCGCGACGGTGATCGGGCATCAGGCGGATAAGGGCTGGGCGATTCTCGATGCGGGCTGGATGGCGATGAGCCGTGATCGCGGCACGTCGAAGCAGTCGCACGATTTCGGCTACGGCCAGCCATGTTTATTGAACGGGACACCGCTCGGCGGTTTTGTCGTGAGCGGCGCCAATCAGGAGCACGGAATTCTGTCGTCGTCAGAAGACGGCGCGCCTGTGGACGACATCGCGCAGCGCTTTCCCATCGGAATGAAGCTGCGAATCCTGCCCAATCATGCGTGCGCGACCGGAGCGCAGTTCCCCGAGTATCACGCGGTGTCGGCGGATGGTAGGAGCATCGAGTGGAGGCGGTTTCAGGGGTGGTGAGAGTCACGCGAAATCAGGTACATCCCCGGCATGGTGACTAACCATGCCGCATTGCCCTCGCATCCCAAAAACATAAGCGCTCAGCAATCTGATAGGTTTATGCCGTCACACGCGACAGGACCTGGCAATGAGCGGTACTGAACTGAAAACAGATTTGTTGCAGCGGTGGATGATGTACAGCAAAGATGCTTATGGGAGCGGACGCATCTTTCTGAGTACCAGGCAAAAGCAGGCAGTTGAAGAAGGCAAGAACTTCTCCCAACAGGCATACGCCGATATATGGACTCGTGATGCCGCACTTGTGCAGCGCGTCCGTTCGTTCCTCGGGACGAACTTCCATTGGCATGAGCAGTTGGCAAAGAGCGGCTCTGACCTTGAGGTCATAGAGACCTTGCAGTCCATGATTCGCGGTGAGAGTGTCGTCCTTATCGCCGAGCAATCGTGCACCGGGGGCGCCTGGATCGATCAAACGCCTAAACCAAAAGCGTTTCCGAGTTTCCGCGAGGAGCTAATGACGGGACTGGGCATGTCGTACGACGCAGCGACTGCCTACATCGACCGCTATAACGACATGGTGGACGAGATTAATACCGTTACGGCCCGATATGCGAACCGTGCCGCCTCCTCACTCGCTGGCGACGCAGCCACATTCACGGAAACTGCTACGCCGCTCGGCGATGCAACGTCGTTCGAATATGTCGAAGATGCCCTGAGCACCGACATCGAAGAACTCGCGGCCAGCACAAACAACCCAAGATTCGCTGCCAGAATGCTTGGATACGACTACAAGACGTTTGGAATGATGTTACACAGGTTCAAAGACGCCAACGGCCTTGGACCGGCTGACAACAGCATCTTTCACGACAATGGCGATGTGGAATTCAATGGACGGATATTTGAGGACAGCATTCACGACTATGCACGATGACCCATCTTCAGAGCCGCACGCAGACGCGGGAGCCTACGCGTCTTTCCTGATAACCGGGGATACGGTAGTGCCGGAATTCTGGACTGAATACTTCCTGGTCTCCCCCGATGCAACAATCGCAAAAGGTCTGTCGTTTATCCTGCCCTCAGGCAAAACCAGCAAGGCTCCTGGGAAAACCGGTCTATGGGGCGTAAGCAGTGAGCTTGCGGTACAAAGTGACTTGCTGACCCCACATTTACGATTCCTTGCACATCGTCTTGGTTTGCCGCGCGATGGTCTGCGGGAACTCCTGCAACAAGCCGGTGCGAAAGTGCGGTTCTCATGTTTCTGGTTTAACCCTTCGGGCAAGCGCGTGCCCGATGTGCCTACCGACATTCGGCAGATGATGGAATCCCTCGGGGGTGCCATCGAGATTGACGAATATCGGTAGTCTGCTGAATCACTCGCCCTCTTCTTCAAGCCCCGCAAGCAGATCGTCGACCGCGCGATACACGCGCTCGACGATTTCCGGCCCCACCTTGCGCTCCAGCTCGCGATAGTGCGCCTCGAGATCCTTCGAGATCACGCGCACCAGGTCCACACTCGTATCGGTTAGCGACACCAGCACCCGCCGCTGGTCTTCCGCGAAACGCTCCTTGGTCACCAGTTCCATACTCTCCATACGCGCGAGCACACCCGCCATGCTCGGGCTCGAAATCGTGCAGATATCGGAGATGTGACGCGGCTCCATCGGCCCGTGCTCATTGAGCGCGCGAATCACGCGCCATTGCTGCTCGGTCAGTCCGTGTGCGGTAATCAATGGCCGGAAACGCTCCATCATTTTTTCTCTGGCGCGCAGCAACAACATCGGCAGGTTGCGGTGCAAAACTCGGGTAGAAGCGGATGCGGACATGGCGAATAAGTTAAATGCAGCTGTCGAGGCTTAAGGGAAAACCCGCGATCGGCCAACAGGCTATTGACCGTGGATGATATCAAGCGCAATACTACTAACATGTTAGTGTTTTTGCCGAGAGACAGCTAATTTATGTTTGCACTTGCCGATCACCTGCTGCATCCGGAAGGCGACGCGCTGCCTCGCGACGTGGATGCGCACACCGTTGCCGCGCTGCTCGCACGTGGCATTGCCTGCCGCGCACCGGTTTCCGGCGCTGTTTATGGAACCTTGCTGAACGACCGCGCCGCTCTGGCCGCGTTGGGCGAAACGGTGCATGCTGCGCCCTATAAAACCCCGCCCAAAGCGCCGATTCTCTATCTGAAGCCGCGTAATACGTTCGCCGGTCATCGCGCCCGCGTTGTCGTGCCTGATGATGCATTGGGTGTGGAGGTCGGCGCTTCGCTGGGTATCGTGATCGGCCGCACTGCAACACGCGTTAGCGCGGACCAGGCGCTCGACTACGTCGCCGGCTACACACTGGTCGCCGATCTGAGCGTGCCGCACGCGAGCGTGTACCGGCCTTCGGTACGGTTCAGGGCGCGTGACGGTTTTTGCGTGATCGGACCAGCGGTGGTTGCAGCGCGTCATATCGCTGCGCCGGACAATCTGGCGATCACAGTTTCGCTTCCAGAACGCGAGGTCTTCACTGCAAGCACTGCGTCGTCGGTACGCAACGTGGCGCAATTGCTTGCGGACGTAACCGATTTCATGACACTGAGTGCGGGCGATGTCATTACGCTCGGCGTGCCTCACGGTTCGCCGGTCGCCCATATCGGCGACACGGCCACGCTATCGATTGGCGGATTGCCGTCACTCGAGGTGTCGTTTGTCGGCGCAGCAGAACAAGATGGAGAACAGCAATGATGCGCGGCCGTGTTGCGTATGCAGGGGCGATTCACGAAGCCTATCCGGACGCCAACGGCGTGCGCCTCGCCGACGGTCGCGTGCGTCGTGAGGATGAAGTGGTCTGGCTCGCGCCGATCGAGGTCGGCACGATCTTCGCGCTTGGCTTGAACTACGCTGAGCACGCGAAGGAATTGCAGTTCAACAAGCAGGAAGAGCCGTTGGTCTTTCTCAAAGGCCCGGGCGCGGTCATCGGTCACCTTGGCTTCACGCGCCGGCCCGCCGACGTCACCTTCATGCACTACGAGTGCGAGCTGGCTGTCGTGATCGGCCAAACCGCGCAGAGCGTCAAGCGCGAAAACGCCACGCAGCATGTAGCCGGCTACATGATCGCCAACGACTACGCGATCCGCGACTACCTGGAAAACTACTACCGCCCTAACCTGCGCGTGAAGAATCGCGACGGCGGCACGGTGCTCGGCCCCTGGTTCGTCGATGCCGCCGATATCGAAGACGTCACGCAACTCGAATTGCGCACCTTTGTGAACGGCACGCGGCAGCAACACGGCAACACGCGCGATCTCGTCACCGATATCCCGGCGTTGATCGAATACCTGAGCAGCTTCATGACACTCGCACCCGGTGACGTGATCCTGACCGGCACGCCGGAAGGCATCGTCAACGTCAACGCGGGCGACGAAGTGGTCTGCGAAATCGACGGCCTTGGCCGTCTCGTCAATACGATTGCATCCGACGCGGACTTCGGCCGCGCCTGATCGACAGGTTTTGCATGGGATCGGAGTAAGCGCTAAAGCGCCAACTCTGGTCGACACGCGAACCCCGATCGACAGCTAAAGAGAAAGGACAACACAATGCGAATCGACCATCTGATCAACGGTAAATCGAGCGCTGCGAAAGACTACTTCGAGACGGTCAATCCGGCGACGCAAGAGGTGCTCGCCGAAGTAGCCCGCGGCGGTGCGGAAGAAATCGACGCTGCCGTACGCGCCGCCAAAGAAGCATTTCCGGCATGGGCCGGCAAACCCGCAGCGGAACGCGCAAAACTTATCCGCAAGCTCGGCGAGCTGATCGCGAAGAACGTGCCGGAGATCTCGGAGACCGAGACGAAGGACACCGGCCAGACGATCTCGCAGACCCGCAAGCAACTCGTGCCGCGCGCCGCCGACAACTTCAGTTATTTCGCTGAGATGTGCACGCGCGTCGACGGTCATACGTATCCCACCGATACGCATCTGAACTACACGCTGTTCCATCCGGTCGGCGTCTGCGCACTGATCTCGCCGTGGAACGTCCCGTTCATGACGGCAACATGGAAAGTGGCACCCTGTCTCGCGTTCGGCAACACTGCCGTGTTGAAGATGAGCGAACTATCGCCGCTCACCGCCTCGATGCTCGGCAATCTCGCGCTCGAAGCCGGCATTCCCGCCGGCGTGCTGAACGTCGTGCACGGCTTCGGCAAGGACACCGGTGAGCCGCTGGTGGCGCATCCGGATGTGCATGCGGTGTCGTTCACCGGATCGACGGCAACCGGCAACCGCATCGTGCAAACCGCGGGTCTGAAGAAGTTCTCAATGGAACTGGGCGGCAAGTCGCCCTTCGTGATTTTCGACGACGCCGATTTCGAACGCGCGCTCGATGCCGCCGTGTTCATGATCTTCTCGAACAATGGCGAACGCTGCACGGCGGGTTCGCGCATTCTGGTGCAACGCTCGATTTACGCGCGCTTTGCCGAGCGTTTCATCGAACGCGCGAAACGTTTGACGGTGGGCGATCCGCTGGCCGACAGCACAATCGTCGGCCCGATGATCAGTCAGGGGCATCTGGCCAAAGTGCGCAGCTATATCGAACTGGGTCCGAAGGAAGGCGCCACGCTCGCGTGTGGCGGCCTCGACGCGCCCGACTTGCCCGAAGCCATGCGCAAAGGCAACTTCGTGCAGCCGACAGTATTTGTCGACGTAGACAACCGCATGCGAATCGCGCAGGAAGAGATCTTCGGCCCGGTTGCCTGCCTGATTCCGTTCGACGACGAAGCCGACGCAATCAAACTCGCCAACGACATCTCCTACGGCCTGTCGAGCTACATCTGGACGGAGAGCACCGGCCGCGCGCTTCGCGTGGCTGCAGCCGTACAAGCCGGCATGTGCTTCGTGAACAGCCAGAACGTGCGCGATCTGCGCCAGCCGTTCGGCGGCACCAAGGCATCGGGCGTAGGTCGCGAAGGCGGTACATGGAGCTACGAAGTGTTCCTCGAACCGAAAAACGTATGCGTGTCGCTCGGCTCCCATCACATTCCGCGCTGGGGCGTCTGAAACGCCGGTCATTTGCGCGCGAGGGCATCACGCCTCGCACCACACAGAACAGGAGACCGCGATGGGCAAACTCGCGTTGGCAGCAAAAGTGACTCACGTCCCGTCGCTATATCTATCCGAACTCGACGGTCCGCATAAGGGCTGCCGTCAGCCCGCAATCGACGGCCACCATGAAATCGGCCGGCGTTGCCGCGAATTGGGTGTGGATACGATCGTCGTCTTCGACGTGCATTGGCTGGTGAACAGCGAATACCACATCAATTGCGCGCCGAAGTTCGAAGGCGTCTATACGAGCAACGAACTGCCGCACTTCATCAGGAACATGCCGTACGCGTATCCCGGCAATGTCGGGCTCGGCGATCTGATCGCGGAAGTCGCCAACGAAATGGGCGTGAAGAGCCGCGCGCACAGCGAGACCACGCTCGAACTCGAGTACGGCACGCTGGTGCCGATGCGCTATATGAATAGCGACCAGCGCTTCAAGACCGTATCGGTAGCCGGCTGGTGCATGTGGCACGACCTCGAAACCAGCGCCCGCTTCGGCCTCGCGGTACGCAAGGCCATTGAAGAACGTTACGAGGGCACCGTGGCGATTCTGGCGAGCGGATCGTTGAGCCACCACTTCGCCAGCAACGGCACTGCCGAGCAGTTCATGCACAAGGTGTGGAGCCCGTTTCTCGAACAGATGGACCGCCGCGTGGTCGAGTTGTGGGAAGCCGGCGACTGGAAGACCTTCTGCGAGATGCTGCCGCTCTATAACGAGAAGTGCTGGGGCGAAGGCGGCATGCACGACACCGCGATGCTGCTCGGCGCGCTCGGCTGGGATCGTTACGACGGCAAGGTTGAAGTCGTCACCCCGTATTTCGGCAGTTCGGGCACCGGCCAGATCAATGCGATTTTCCCCGTGACGCCCCTACCCGCTTAAGTCCTGAGAAAGGAGCTTACCGTGCCACATCTGACACTCGAATACAGCGCCAATCTTGCTGATGAAGCAGGCATCGGACAGCTTTGCACCTCGCTCGCGGCCTGCCTTGCCGCGCAGCGCGACAACGACCAACGCGTCTTTCCGCTCGGCGGCATCCGCGTGCGCGCCTTGCGTTGCGACCAGTACTGCATCGCCGACGGCCGGCCCGACGCCGCCTTCCTGCACGCAAACCTGAAGATCGCCGCAGGCCGCTCGGACGCCGTAAAGAAGGCGACCGGCGACGCGCTGTTTGAAGCGATCACACAGCACTTCGCCGCGGGGTTTGAAAAGCACGGCCTGGCGTTGTCGCTGGAAATCAATGAATTCAGCGAAGCCGGCACGTGGAAACACAACAATTTGCACGCGCGGCTTAAGGCCTGATGCATGGACCTGAAATCCAGGCTCGAGGCTCCGGCCTAACATTCCGACCCGGTAAATGGGTCTGGCAGCCGCTCAAAGAGAACCATCATGCTAGACGAACAGACAATCCGCGACCTTGCGGCGCAACTCGACAACGCCGAGAAGACGCGCACCCAACTGCGCCACTTCTCCGCCAAGTATCCCGAGATGACAGTACAGGACGGCTACGCGATCCAACGCGAGTGGGTGAAACTGAAACTGGCTGAGGGCCACGTGATCAAGGGCCGCAAAATCGGCCTGACCTCACGCGCGATGCAGCGTTCCTCACAGATCGACGAACCCGACTACGCGCCATTGCTCGACAGCATGTTCATCGAAAACGGCCAGGACATCCACGCTGACCGCTTCATAGCGCCGCGCGTGGAAGTCGAACTGGCCTTCATATTGAGCAAACCCCTGAAGGGCCCCGGCGTCACGCTCTTCGACGTTCTGGACGCCACGGCCTACGTAACCCCGGCAGTCGAGATCATCGACGCCCGCATCGAACAATTCGACCGCGAGACGAAGGCACCGCGCAAGGTCTACGACACCATCTCCGACTTCGCGGCGAACGCCGGCATCGTACTGGGCGGCCGACCGGTACGTCCGCTGGACGTCGACCTCCGCTGGGTCGGCGCGTTGCTTTATAAAAATGGCGCGGTGGAAGAAAGCGGACTTGCAGCCGCCGTGCTAAATCATCCGGCCACTGGCGTCGCCTGGCTCGCCAACAAGATCGCTCCATACGACGAAGTCCTCAACGCGAACGACGTAATTCTGAGCGGCTCCTTCACGAGCCCGATCCCGGCGCGAGCGGGCGACACCTTCCACGTCGACTACGGCCCGCTGGGCGGCATTGGTTTGAACTTCATTTGAGCTCATTTGAGTTGATCGACATGTCTCTACCGCAAAACACATTCAAGCGTGCGCTAGCAGAGGGCAAACCGCAATTCGGCTTATGGGCAGCGCTAGCCGACGCCTACGTGACCGAGTTACTGGCCACGGCCGGCTTCGATTGGTTGTTGATCGACAACGAGCACGCACCGAACGACGTCCGCAGCACGCTGGCGCAATTACAGGCGGTGGCGGCCTACGCATCGCATCCGGTGGTCCGTCCCGTACGAAGCGACAGCGCATTAATCAAGCAATTGCTCGACATAGGCACCCAAACCCTGCTGCTCCCGATGATCGACACAGCGGAGCAAGCTGCGGAAGCCGTCGCCGCAACACGCTACCCACCGCATGGCATCCGCGGCGTGGGGAGTGCGTTGGCACGGGCGTCGCGTTGGAACCGGATACCCGACTACCTGAGCACGGCATCGCAGGAGTTGTGCGTACTGGTCCAGGTAGAAACCGTGCAGGGAATGGAAAACCTGCCGGCAATCGCAAACGTGCAAGGCGTTGACGGCGTCTTCTTCGGCCCGGCCGACCTAAGCGCATCAATGGGCTTACTGGGCAAACCAGGCGACGCAAGCGTACGCGAAGCCATTCGCGATGGCATCAGAAAGGTAAGAGAAGCAGGCAAAGCCGCCGGCGTACTAGCCCCGGACCCGGGAATAGCTGCCGAATACCTGGCGGCAGGCGCAACATTTGTAGCGGTAGGAACAGACACGGGCTTATTAAGCAACGCAGCAGCAGATCTCGCAACAGCGTACAAAAAGACGCCCCCAACAGCCCCACCAACGAAAGGCGGGTACTAACAAAAAAACAAAACCGCAGCAACCGGTTTTGTGAAGTACTCTTCGGCGCGCGCAGCGCCGCCGGAAGAATGACACCCTTGTCACAAGCGCATGCAGGTGCACGCCCCCAGATTCCAGTCGCACCACTACGCGCAGCAGACCACGGCCCCCACTTAGCATTAGCGGTTTGAGCCGCTTTCTTTTGCCTACTTTTCTTTGCGGCAAGCAAAGAAA
Source organism: Paraburkholderia sediminicola (assembly GCF_902859805.1). GTDB lineage: Bacteria > Pseudomonadota > Gammaproteobacteria > Burkholderiales > Burkholderiaceae > Paraburkholderia > Paraburkholderia sediminicola. The sequence goes on from NZ_CADIKC010000002.1 coordinate 126,362, forward strand.
AGTAGGTGCCGCCCCGCACAGGGGCAACGCTAATAGACCACAAACAAACCAAGGAAAGGCCAAAGCCCCAGGAACACGGCCAAACAAGCGCCGCGCAGGCAAAAAACCCAAAAAAAAACCTCACTCACCCGCCGGCCAAGGCAACCCCACCACCGACCAATCCAACTCCACCCCAATAACAGACCTTTCAGCAGCAACCTGCACAGCCAAAGTAACCGCAACACAAGGCCGCCCACTAGCCAAAGAAAGATAAGGATTACTAGCCACAGCCACACCAGGCAACAAAACCGCATTACGAAAATAGGGCCGATGATCCCACCGTGCATCCCGCGGATTAGCCACCGGCTGCAACGAAGCCCCATCAGCACTCCACGCAGGCCCCCGCACCTCAAGCCCAACCTGCCGCCCCGAATCATCCAGAATAAAACAACTGATACACCGCTCAAACGTAGCCAGAAAGGCAAACGCCTCCCCCATCGACCCACCAGCAATCAAAGCATCGGCAGCCCGCCTCAAAGCAGTCCGGTAAGGCTCAACCTCCGACTCAAACAACGCATACTGATGCGCCCTCCCCTGGGCAATCACATCAAAAGCATCATCGATCCGCCGATGCACCGAGTCAGGCGGCGCAATCTCAGCCGCCGGCCGCCCGAGCAAAAAGCCCTGCGCAAAATCCACGTTCGACTCCACAGCAAGAATCAACTCCTCCGTGGTCTCCACGCCTTCAACAACAACCAGCATCCCCGCCAGGTGCAACAGGGAAACGAGCTTCGGCAAGATCGGCTGCTCGGTGCCGTGACCCGTCGCGCGAATCAGCTCGCCATCGAGCTTCACAATATCCGGGCGAATCCGAAGCAACCGGTCGAGGTTCGACTGCCCCGCACCGAAATCGTCGACGGCGATCAGAAAGCCATGCTCGCGATACAACGCCGCCGCCCGCGACATATCGTCGACGCTGCCGCCGTGCGACTCGAGAATCTCAAGGATCACCCGCTCAGGTTCGAGCCCCACCGCCCGCACGATCATGGCGAGTTGGTCCGCATAACCCTCCGCGACAAACGTGGCGGGCAAAATGTTGAGGAACAGCCACGCATCGCCGGGCAACGACTTGCGCGCATTGGCCAGATGCACGGCATGACTCGCGCGATCGAGTGCGCCTTCGTCGCTTGAGGGTTTCGGCGCAAACAGGACCACGGGCGGCACCAGCGTGCCGTCGTTCTCCTCGCCTCGCAGCAAGGCCTCGAATCCCACCTGCTTCTGATGCGACAAACTGTAGAGCGGCTGGAAATGCGAGGTCAGGAAATAGTCCTCCCACCGATGTTGCCGCACCAGCGCCCCGTCCTCCGCGAACGCATCGCCGGCGAGCATGTGCAGCGGCTCGATCGGCAACGCGCGCTCGGCGCACACGCGGTTTCTGCCGGAATGCTTGGCGCGCAGCAAGGCTTCGTCGGCGCGATCGAGCAGCACCATGATGCTTTCGCCGCTGCGATGTTCGGCCACCCCGAAGCTCGCCGTCAGATAGCCGTCCGGCCGCTCGATCGCGGCGATCGCGCCGCGCAGGCGCTCGGCCAGCGCCAGAGCGCCGGCCAGACCGTCGCGCAGCAGGACGGCGAACTCCTCGCCGCCGATCCGGCTCACGCTGTCGTCCGCGGAGGTCTCTTCCATCAACACCTGGGCGACCTGATACAGCGCGTGGTCACCGATCGCGTGACCAAAGCGGTCGTTCAGTGATTTGAAACTGTCGATGTCGAGAAAGATCGCGCTGACTCGCTCCTCGGGCGTCATGATTTCGAGGCGGCGCTCGCCCTGCTTCACGAATGCGCGGCGGTTCTGCAGGCCGGTTAGCGGATCAGTCGCGGCCAGCTGCGCCAGTTGGCTCTCAAGCAGAAAGTGATTACGCCGGAACCGGTAGAAGCCGAAGTGAAACACAATGGAAGTCGGCAGGCCGATCGCCAGGATCCACATCCACACGACGATGTCGACGTCATGCGCGCGCTGGCCGCCGAGCAACAAGGCAAACGCCGCTCCATAGAAGAGCGCGCTGCCGACGAAGAAATGCAACGGCGTGAGCCACAGCGGCGCAGCGCAAACCGGGATCACCACCATGGCCGGCAGAACCCACAACAACGGTTGCTCGACGCCGGAGACGTTCAGCGCGAGACCCACCACCAGCACGAGAGAGTAAGCGACACCGATCGCGCCGAAGGTCCAGGTCGAACCGGTGCGTGGAATCGCCATCACCAGCAGGGCGAGCACCAGCGCACAGGCGAGCCGGTAGCCAAGCGGCGTCGCCGGACCGTCGACCATGTTGCGCGCCCCCACGAAACACAGGAACGCGACAACCGTAAACGCCATCGTCACCGTCGAAAGTGGACGCTGGTGTTCCAGCGATCGTCGATGAAAGCGATCGCGCAAACCGGAATCGGACAGTTGCTTCGTTGAGGTGGAAAGCATATTGATAGATATCAGGCTGGCTCCGGTTACTCCACCGATGTATAACGGCAACCGTCTGACAAATATTTATGCCCTGCTCGCAAATAGAATTGCACCCCGCTCGGGCAGGGCTACGCCGCCATCACGCGATCGCGTCCCGAGGCCTTGGCGGCATACAGCGCGCCGTCGGCACGCGCCATCAACTGGGCGAGCGATTCATTACGCCGGTGCTGGTCCACGCCGACGCAGAAGGTGTACTTCAGTTCACGCGGCAACTCGACCGGCGCGGCCGCCGCAAGCCGGACCCGCAGACGATCCATCAGGCGCACCGCTTCGGCCGTGGTCGTTGCCGGGCACAACACGCCAAACTCCTCGCCGCCCAGCCGCCCGAACACGTCGCCGACCCGCAAATTGCGGGTGATAAAGGCCGCGAAGTGGCTCAGCACCTGGTCGCCGGCGGCGTGGCCGTAGCCGTCGTTGACCGCCTTGAACGAATCGATGTCGATGATCGCCATCGCCACCGGCGAGGCAGTACGTAACGACGCCTTCAACAGCGCGTCCCCAATCGCCAGAAACGCCCGGCGCGACAACGCGCCCGTCAGATCGTCGACATTGGCCAGCCGCTCGAGCCGTTCGGCGAGGCGATCGTGCGCCAGCATCACCACGCCGATCGAAAGACAAGGTGGTGCGAGGATTCCAAGTGCGAGAAAAGCGACATTGCTCGGCGTCACCTGCATCAAGCTGGACTGCAACAGCATGCCGAAGCCGTACATGACGCCGCGCGAGAGATGCCCTACGCATAACAGCGCCGCCGCTACCGCAAGAAAGTAGTAGGTGTAGCGTGGCCGGCTCGCGGGACGATCGCGCAGCATCGTCACAGTGAGCATCGCATAGAGGCCCGCGTGAAACGCCGAAGCCACCGTCACCCGCGCGTTGAAGTCCGGTTTGACGAAGGTCCAGTAGGTAATGCCGATCAACACCAGAAACGCGCCGGCATAGGCCACCCAGGGTCGCCTGCGACGCCCCAGAAAACGGTAGCAACCTTCCACCACCAACAGCAGCGAAATGGCCAGCAACTCATTGGCCGCCACGAAAGTCAGCCAGCGCGACGCGTGTCCTTGCGACGCAAAGGCAAGGAGCGCCACGATCGCGACGGCATTGGCCGAGATCCAGTAGCCGACGCCGTGTATCGCCGCCCGCCATAGCGAGCCGAGCACAGCGATCCCCATGGCGCCCGACAAAATCGTGACAGCCAGAATAGTGAGTGGATTGAGCATTGTTGTTTTGAGTCCAACGGCATCGCCATAGCGCACGCCCCTGCGTGTGGCTTTGCGTGTTTGTTTTCTGCGCTGTTTGCGCTGGTGCTCGCACGGCCAGGCGGCGCCAGTCCGTAAGCTTACTGGTACAGGCAAAAGTTAGGGGCGCAGCGAACCTGAAAGATTCAACAAACGCTCGCGGCGACAGCCAACGCCTCGCTCATTCTTCCCTACCCGACTCAAACCGTTGCATTTAACACGAAACCAGAAAACTAAAAGATCGGCGCAATCTACCGTTAATAAGATTATCGAAAACACCCTGGCGGCGGACATCCACAGTGGAGAAGCAAGCAAGGCAATTCCGGCAGCAAAAATTACGTGACGGACATGCATCTGCAGCAATCGTTTGCGCGTATAAAGCAGACGAATGTAAAGTGGCTAAAAGTTAATGTCTTAAGTAGACTCCTCCGAAGTGTGGCGGATAGAGCAGACAAACTCGGTAAAAGTAACCTAAGACGCGTGCAACGCGCGCCTTCCCGTAACACTTTCAGTTATTCGGCCGTTGGCGCCCGTTTTGTACGCGGTTTGAGGCAGCGGCTATTTCCCGGAAAACATGGTCCAAATTCTCGATTACCTGCTGGAACGCCAAATCTCGCCACAATGGCGCGGCATGCTGACTGCACTCGCGACAGAGTTCGAAGCGCAGATCGGTCGCGACGAACTGCGCCAACTGATGTATCGGGTGGGTTGCCGGTTTGCGGCGGCGCATCAATTGCCCGCGTGCGGGTCGACGGCTGAGCTCGCTCAGGCGTTGAATCTCTACTGGCATGACATGGATTGGGGCTACGTCGAATTGTCCGACGAAGCAGACGCGCTGCGCATCGTTCATTACTGCGCGCCGCTGCAGGCATTCGGCAACGCGGCGCTCGCGTGGACCCCGGCGTTCCTCGAAGGCGTCTATCAGACGTGGTTGAGCGCGTTGGGCGCGCAGGGCCTGTCGGTGGCGCAAACGAGCGCTTACGGCACGGACACCTCGATCGAGTTTCGGCTAGGGCGGCATCCTGTTTGAGCGGTCCGGGTAAGCAGGCCACATAAGCAGGCCAGGTAACCAGGCCAGGTAAGCAGACCGGGTAAGCAGACCAGACAGGCGAACCAGGCAAGCGGACCGATCGGGGCAACGCAAGTCATTAAAAAGTCGGCGGCACTATGAGTTCATCTAGCGACATCGAAAAACTATTCGACCATTTTGGCGGCGACGCCAGCGCGTACCAGGAAATCGGCCGCGAAAACGAAGCGCGTTCGGCGCGCACGCGTTGGCCGCTGCTGGTGACGCTGGATCTGACACAGCCGGCGATTCCCGCGATCGGGCAACGACGTGAAGTCGCTAGAGAGGCACCGGCGCAAGAAGAGGCGCCGGAAGTCGATCGTCACGACACGACGCCCAAAGACGCCGCCTCGGTCACGCGCGCGAAGGCGCCGTTGTTTACCCGCTCGCATCGACGGGACATTCCGCCGGTCGCCGTCGCCGCCCAGGCTGGCGCGCCGCGCGGCGCTTCACGCTTCGGCGAGTTTGAAACGAAGGGTGACGCCGCGGCGCCAGCCGCACAAAGCGCACCCGTTGCGGCGCCGATCGATGCGGTGACGCCAGTGGCCGCACAGGCTGCGGCTGCCGTCGCTCCAGCACAGGTGACGCCGGTTGCCGCTGCACCGGTTCCCCCTGTCATGCAGTCCGCCGTTATTCCGCCGCTGGCCCAGTTCCGCACGCCGGCCATGCCGGTAGCGCAACCCACCACGAGCATGCCGTCAGCCGCTGTGACGCCACGCGCCGAGATCCCTGCGCTCACACCGCGCGCCACTGCACCGGCACCGGTCTCCGCATCCACACCGACATGGGCGCAAGCGCCGGCTCCGGTCCCCGCAGGGACGCAAGCACCCAGCCAGGCGCACACGCCGGCATGGGCACCGGCGCCCGCACCCACCTACACGGCTGCGCCCTCAGCGCCGAAGGTGCCCGCGTCGATCCTCGGCAGATTGTTCGCCCCGGCATTCGAACCGATGCCGCCTCAACCCGCCGCGCCCACCGGCGAATCCGCACCGCTGCAATCGGTCTTCGACCGTCTGCGCGGCACACCCACACAAACGGCCCCCGCGGCGGCCCGCGCTCCCAGCGTCGCCGCGCCCGCCACCTCCAACTCGTGGCTGGTCAACGGCCCTCGTCGCTCATGAAAGTCATTGCGGTCGTGTCCGCCAAAGGCGGGGTCGGTAAAACCACCCTCGCCGCCAATCTCGCTTCCGTGCTGGCCGCCAGCGGCCGCCGCGTGATTGCCCTCGACCTCGATCCGCAGAATGCGTTGCGTCTGCATTTCGGCGTGCCGCTCGACAGCATCGACGGTTTGTCGCGCACGACATTGACGGGCGATCCGTGGCAATCGGTCATGTTCGACGGCGTGGACGGTGTGACCGTGCTGCCCTATGGCGCCGTGCTCGAAGACGATCGCCGCCGCTTCGAAGCGTATATCGACCAGGACCCGAGGTGGCTCGCGCACGCGCTGCAAACGCTGCGGCTCGACGCGTCCGACGTCGTCATCATCGATACCCCGCCGGGTTCGTCCGTGTATGCACGCGCTGCGTTGTGCGCCGCCACTTTCACGCTGAACGTGGTGCTCGCCGACGCGGCTTCGTACGCGGCCATTCCGTTAATGGAACGGCTGATTGAAACCTACGCGGCGCCGCGCCCCGAGTTCGGCGGCGAAGGTTACGTGGTCAACCAGATCGACCAGTCGCGCCAGTTGACCAAAGACGTCCTCAAGGTCTTGCGCCAGATGCTCGGCGACAAGCTCTTCCCGGGCGTGATCCATCTTGATGAAGGGGTGAGCGAAGCGCTCGCCTGCGACACCACGCTGATTCACTACGATCCACTCAGCCAGGCGGCCGCCGATTTTCGCTCGTGCGGCAACTGGCTGATGGCGGCGGTCGATGCGATCGCCGTCTCGCCGAGGAACGTCGCATGAGCACGCCCCAGTCGCAGGACATCGAGGCCGGCGAACCGTCGCGGCTCGAACGCATCGTCGACGCGCGCTTCTGGAACAGCCGGATCGTGACGGGTCTGGTCACGCTGTTCGCGCTGATGATGCTGTACTTCGTCTTCACGGTGCCGCTCGCGTTCTACGAGCAACTGACCTTCGCGACCTGCTGCTTCGTCACGGCGCTGCTGTTCCGCCGCCTGCAAGGCCGTTACGCGACGATGGTGATGATCATGCTCTCGGTGGTCACGTCGGGCCGCTATATGTACTGGCGGCTCACCTCGACGACTTACTGGGAACATCCGCTCGACGCCGCGTGGGGCCTGCTGCTGGTGTCGGCCGAAGTCTATTCGACCATCGTGCTGATGCTCGGGTACTTCCAGACTGCCTGGCCGCTCAAGCGTACGCCGATGCCGCTGCCCGCCTCGCGTAACCTGTGGCCGACCGTCGACGTCTTCATCCCGACCTACAACGAGCCGCTCGCGGTGGTGAAGCCGACCATCTACGCCGCGCTCGCGCTCGACTATCCGGCCGACAAGATCGCGATCCACGTACTCGACGACGGCCGCCGTCCCGAGTTCAAGGCGTTCTGCGAGGAAGTCGGCGTCAACTGGACGATCCGCACGCACAACCGCCACGCGAAGGCCGGCAACATCAATGAAGCCCTGAAGATCACCCAGGGCGAGTACCTCGCGATCTTCGACTGCGATCACATTCCGACCCGCTCGTTCCTGCAGATCGGCCTCGGCTGGTTCCTGCGCGACAAGCTGCTGTCGATGCTGCAAACGCCGCACCACTTCTTCTCCGCCGATCCGTTCGAACGCAATCTCGGCACCTTCCGCAAAGTGCCGAACGAAGGCGAACTGTTTTACGGCCTCGTGCAGGACGGCAACGATCTGTGGAATGCGACCTTCTTCTGCGGCTCATGCGCGTTGCTGCGCCGGACCATGGTCGAAGAGATCGGCGGCATCGCGGTCGAAACGGTGACTGAAGACGCGCACACCGCGTTGAAGCTGCACCGTCTCGGCTACACCACCGCGTATCTGGCGATCCCGCAGGCGGCGGGGCTCGCCACAGAAAGTCTCTCCGGCCACATCGGCCAGCGGATTCGCTGGGCGCGCGGCATGACGCAGATTTTCCGGATCGACAATCCGCTGACCGGCAAGGGTCTGAAAATCGGCCAGCGGCTCTGCTATCTGAACGCGATGATGCACTTCTTCTACGGCATCCCGCGTCTGGTGTTCCTCACGGCGCCGCTGTCGTATCTGTTCTTCGGCGCGCACGTGATCGAGGCCGCCGCCAGCACGATCGCGATCTACGCACTGCCGCACATGATGCATGCGAGCATCACCAACTCGCGGATGCAGCGCTCGTTCCGCCATTCGTTCTGGGCCGAAGTTTACGAATCGGTGCTGGCGTCGTACATTACCGCGCCGACGCTGCTCGCGCTGATCAACCCGAAGCTCGGCAAGTTCAACGTGACGGCCAAGGGCGGTCAGATCGAGAAGAACTACTTCGACTGGGCGATCTCGCGGCCGTACCTGTTCCTGCTGTTGCTGAACCTGATCGGCTTCGTGGTCGGCATCGTGCATATCTATCTGAACTGGCACATTCGCAGCGTGGTGCAAACGACCATCCTGAACCTCGGCTGGACCACCTACAACATGCTGATTCTCGGCGCGAGCGTGGCCGCGGCCAGCGAACGCCGGCAAATTCGCGCGGTGCACCGCGTGGCGATGACCATGCCGGTAATGCTGAAGTTCTCGACCGGCCGCACGCTCGCCTGCGAGACCATCGACTACTCGGAAGGCGGCGTCGGCGTGGCGCTGCCCGCCAAGATAGAAGTGCCGATGCACGAAAGCGTGACCGTATCGCTGTTTCGCGGTGACGAGGAATACGCCTTCCCGGCCACCGTCGGTTTCACGGAGCCGGGCCGCGTGGGCCTGCGCTTCTCGGCGATGACACGCGAACAGGAATACGAGTTCGTCAAGACCACGTTCGCGCGCGCCGACGCCTGGACCGGCTGGGCCGAAGGGCGTCAACAGGACACGCCGCTGCGCGGTCTGACGCACGTGCTGACGGTCGGCGCACGCGGCATCGTGGGGCTCTTCGAGCATCTCTATGCCGACCTTCGAAGCTCGATGAAAAGCCGTCCGGTGGACGTCAAGAAGCTAAAAACCAAAGACTGATCTATGGGCAACAGGATGGCGAAGGGACACGTCGAACGCTCGAATCACGAGCGCACTGGAATGGAAGTGGAGGCGCGTCTGTCTGGACGGCCCCACTCAAAACGACTGATGCGCGGGCTTGCCTGCTGGCTCGCGTTGCAAACCGCGTTGGCGGCGCCGCTGGCTTCGGCGGCTGAGGTGGCTGCAGCGGCCATGAGCGGCGCGAGCGCCTCGCAAGCGTCGCCGGCGGCCGGCGCCTCTGGCGCGCCGGCTGCGCGCGTCGCCACCGGTGTGGGCAGTGTGCCCGCGCCGAGTGCGGCCGTCCTCTACGATCCGAACGCGCTCGCGCAGGCGCAACTGGCCACGCCCACGCCGGCGCTCGCTGCTTCGTCGGTGAAAGCCTTGGGGATCAAAACGCCGACCACCGCCGAACCGGGCACACTGGTGCCGGGCGGCCGCCGTCAAACGCTCACATTCGCCGACCTCGGCGCGCGCGACCCGCTGCAACTGCGCGGCACCGACGGCCAGAACGGCGTCGCATTCTCCGTGCGCGGCGACGAAGTGGTGACCGGCGCGATCCTGCATCTGGTCTACAGCTACTCGCCCGCGCTGCTCGCGAATATTTCCCAGCTGAAAGTGCTGGTGAACGGCGAAGTCGCCGCGACCCTGCCGGTGCCGCACGAACAGGCCGGCATGCTGGTGGCGCGCGACGTCTCGATCGATCCGCGCTTCATCACCGAATTCAACCATCTGAACGTGCAGTTGATCGGCCACTACACGACGAGTTGCGAGGACCCGGCGAATTCGTCGTTATGGGCCACCGTCAGCAACGCGAGTTCGCTCGATCTGACCTACGCGTCGCTTGCCAGCAAGCCGGATCTCGCCGCCCTGCCGCAGCCGTTCTTCGACCGCCGCGACGTGCGCCGTCTCGAGCTGCCGTTCGTGTTCCCGCAAAAGCCCGGCGCCGCGACGCTCGAAGCGGGCGGCATCGTCGCATCGTGGTTCGGCGCGCTCGCCGGCTATCGCGGCGCGGTGTTTCCGGCGCAACTGGATAACGCGCCGCTGTCGGGTAACGCGGTGGTGTTCGCGACAGACGACCAGCGCCCGGCCGGCGTAACGATTCCGGCGATTTCCGGCCCGACTATCGCGGTGGTGGATCGCGAAGCGCCGGCGCGCGGCAAGCTGCTGCTCGTGCTCGGCCGCACCGAGGCCGAACTGAAAACCGCTGCCAAAGCGCTCGGCATCGGCCAGAACACGCTCACCGGCCCGAGCGCGACGATCACGCAATTGAACGAACTCATGCAGCGCGCGCCGTACGACGCGCCAAACTGGCTGCCGACCAACCGTCCGGTGCGTTTCGGCGAACTCGCCGACCCGCGCGACCTGACGGTGTCCGGCTATGACGCCGACGCCGTGCGCGTCAATCTGCGCGTGCCGCCCGATCTGTTCATGTGGCACACCAAAGGCGCGCCGATCGATCTGCGCTACCGCTATACGGTGCGTCCGCTGCGGGACCGTTCGTCGCTGAACGTCAGCGTCAATGACGGCTTCGTGCAGGCGCTGCCGATTCCGGCCGAGTCGGCGTCGGTGTTCGAGTTGGGCCATTACTTCGAGCGCGTGTTGCCGGACAAGACCGCCGAAGCGCGTCGCACCGTGCACATTCCACCGCTGCTGCTGACGCCGCGCGCGCAGGTGCGCCTGCATTTCTTCTACGACATTCCGAACACCGGCGAATGCCACGGCCGTCTGCTGGAAAACGTGGTCGGCGCCATCGATCCGAACTCGACCATCGACCTCTCGTCGTTCCCGCATTACATGGCGCTGCCCGATCTCGCGGCCTTCGCCAACAGCGGCTTCCCGTTCACGCGGATGGCCGATCTCTCCGAGACCGCGGTGGTCCTGCCGAACGAGGCCGATTCGAGCGACTACAGCCTGTTTCTGCTGACCATGGGCCGCATGGGCGCATCGACGGGTTATCCGGTGAATGGCGTCACCGTCGGCACGGCTGACGATGTCGACAAGTACGCCAACAAGGACCTGCTGATTTTCGGCGCGCCGGGCAAGCAACCGCTGCTGCAACGCTGGGCCAAGTCGATGCCCTTCTCCAGCGACGGCGATTCGCGCACCTTCGCGCTCTCGGACATCGTCTTCAAACTCGAGGACTGGTGGCATGGCGAGCGCGGTGTCGAACGCTCGCCGGCACGCGCCGATCTGACGCTCGTGAGTTCGAACGGCGACGCGCTGCTGACCGGTTTCGAATCGCCGCTGCAGAAGAACCGCAGCGCCGTCGCGCTGGTGAGCGCGGCCGGCCAGTCGGACGCCGATCTGTCCGCCGCCCTGCTCGACGCCGACGTGCTGCAGGAAATTCAAGGCGCGATGGCCGTGGTCCACGGCCGCACCGTCACCATCACGTCGAACGGCGAAGCGTACTATGTCGGCCATTTGTCGCCGCAGGAGTATCTGCGCTGGGCGCTGTCGTCGCATCCGCTGTTGCTGATGCTGGGCGGCGTGCTCGCCGCGCTGATCATCGCCGGCCTGTTCTACCGGACGCTGCGCTCGATCGCCGCGCGCCGCCTAAAGGACTGATAGGACTGATATGCGGGTTCGAAACAACAAGACACGCGTGGCGCTGACGCTCGGGCTCGGCTTTGGCCTTGTCCTTGCGGCGGCCACGTGTTTTGCCACGGGTTTTACAAGCCTCACGAAGGTGGCCCAGACCACTTCGGCGCCCGGCCAAACGGGTCCGTGCAATACGGACTGGCCGGCGTACCGCATTTTCGTCGAACATTTCGTGCAGGCCGATGGCCGCGTAATCGACTACTCCTCGCCGCAGCTCAAGACCACTTCCGAAGGCCAGTCATACGGCCTGTTCTTCGCGCTGGTCGCGAACGACCGCGCAACCTTTGACCGGCTCCTGAACTGGACGCGCACCAACCTCGCGGGCAATCAGTTCGATCCGCAAAACGTGCGGCTGCCGTCGTGGCTCTGGGGCAAGAAACCGGATGGCTCGTTCGGCGTGCTCGATCCGAATTCCGCCTCCGACTCCGACCTGTGGATCGCTTACGATCTGCTGCAAGCCGGCCGTCTGTGGCATGAGGCGAGTTATACGCAACTCGGCGAGGCGCTCGCCGCACAAATTGCACGCCAGGAAATGACCACGCTGCCGGGCGTCGGCCCGATGCTGCTGCCCGGTCCGCAAGGCTTCAAAAATGGTGGTGTGACGCGCCTGAATCCGAGCTACCTGCCCTTGCCGGTGCTGCGCGCGCTCGCCAAAGACATGCCGAACGGTCCATGGACCAGGCTCGCCGACAGCGCCTACAAGCTGATCAAGACCACCGCGCCGCAAGGCTTCGCGCCCGACTGGGCGGCGTGGCAGAACGGCCAGTTCGTGGTCGATCCGAAAGAAGGCGACACCGGCAGCTATGACGCGATCCGTGTCTATCTGTGGGCCGGGCTCACCTCGCCCGCCGATCCGCTCGCCAAACCCTGGCTCGCGGCGCTCGGCGGCATGCGTGCGAAGGTTGCGCAAAGCGGCATTCCGCCCGAGAAGGTATCGTCGACTACCGGTACGGCGAGCGGCGAAGGACCGTTGAGCTACTGGGGCGCCCTCGCGCCGTACTTCAAGGCGCTCGACGACGAGCGTGGCCTCGGTCTCGCGCGCACCCATCTCGCCGTGCTCGACACCAATGTGCCGGGCCGCGAACCTGTTTATTACGATCGTGTGCTGGGCTTGTTCGGCACCGGATTCATCGACGGCCGCTATCGTTTCGACGAAGCCGGCCGTCTCGTGCCGAGTTGGAGAAATGCATGCGATTGAGCGCCCTCGCGTTTTCATTGCGGTTCGCGCTGAGCGTCACGGCCGTCTGCTGCGTGGCGATGGCTTCGCCTGACGCATTGGCGCAGGCGTCGAAAGACCCCTTGAACGTGCTGATCGATCAGGGCAAGTACTGGCAATCGCATCATCGCGGCGACCTCGCCGAGCAGGCGTGGCAGAAAGTCTTGCGCATCGATCCGAAGCAACCCGATGCGCTTTACGGCATGGGCATGGTGCTCGCCGACCGCAAGGACGGCGCCGGCGCGCAGCAATATCTGGCGCGTCTGAAAGCGGTCGCGCCCAACTATCCGAACCTCGACGAACTGGGCCGCCGCCTCGGCGAATCGAGCCTGCGTGACCAGACTGTCAATGACGCGCGGCGGCTCGCGCAAAGCGGTCAAAGCGCGAGCGCGGTAGAGGAGTATCAGCGCGCGCTGAACGGCAAGCCGGCCACGCCTGCGCTGCAACTCGAGTACTACCAGGCGCTCTCCGCCACGCCGCAAGGCTGGGACCAGGCGCGCCGCGGCCTCGAACAACTCGCACGCGACAACCCCGACGACCCGCGCTACGCCCTCGCCTACGCACAGCATCTGACGTATCGCGATACGACGCGCCGCGACGGTATCGCGCGGCTGCAGAAGCTGGCCGGCGACAGCACCGTGGGCGCTTCGGCGAAAAAGAGCTGGCGGCAGGCGTTGCTGTGGCTCGACGCACGGCCCTCCGACGCCGCGCTGTACGAAGCGTATCTGCAAGGTGCAACCGATGACGCGGCGGTCAAGGCGCGCTTCGAGTCGATGGTTCAGCAGGACAAGGTAGCCCGCGATCGCGCCCAGGAAAATGCCGCCGTCGACGCTCGCGGCCGCACCATCGCCGACGGTTTCGCCGCGCTCGATCGCGGCGACCTCGGCACGGCACGCGCGAAGTTTTCGTCAGTACTGGCGAATAGTCCGAACGACACCGACGCGCTCGGCGGCATGGGTATCGCCGCGTTGAAGCAGGAAAAATTCGCCGAAGCCCGCAACTATCTGGAACGCGCGTCGCGCACCGGCAATCCGGCGCGCTGGAAAACCGCGCTCGATAGCGCGACCTACTGGACCTATACCAGCGACGCCATCGGCGCGCGCAGCAACGGTGAGTTCGCGAAGGCGAAGTCGCTGTTTGAACGCGCGATCGCGCTGAATCCGTCCGATGTCACCGCGCAGGTGCTGCTCGGCGAAATGCTGCTCACGAACGGCGACCCGGTCGGCGCGGAACAGGCCTACCGGATGGCGCTGCGCCGCCAGGCCGACAATCCCGATGCGATTCGCGGCCTCGTCGGTTCGCTCGCCGCGCAAGGCCGTGGCGACGAAGCGCTGCAATTCGCCAATCAACTGAACAGCGAACAACAATCGAAGGCCGGCGGCATCAACCGTCTGCGTGGCGAAGCGCAGGCCGCGCAGGCACGCGCGGCCGAAGCGCGCGGCGATCTCGGCAGCGCACGCAGCCTGTTCGAAGACGCCCTGCTGAACGATCCTGACGATCCCTGGCTGCGCCTCGACCTCGCGCGTATTTACGTGCGCCAGGGCGCGGTTGCGAATGCCCGCAGCATGATGGACGGACTGCTCGCGGCGCATCCCGACATGACCGACGCGCTCTACGCGAGCGCCTTGCTCTCCGCGGAAACGCAGGACTGGACGGCCGGTCTCGCACAACTCGAACGGATTCCGGCCGCCCAACGCACCGATGCGATGACGACCTTGCAGCATCGCCTGTGGGTGCATCAGCAGGCCGACCTCGCGACGCGGATGGCGCGCAACGGTCAGTCGCAACAGGCGCTGGCAACATTGCGCGCCGCCGAACCGGTTGCCGGCAACAATCCCGAACTGATCGGCGTGATCGCTGCCGCGTATCAACAGGCGGGCGATCCGAATCGCGCATTGGGCCTCGTGCGCAGCGCGATGAACGCGGCGCCTGGCAACACCGATTTGCTGCTGCAATACGCGGGCATTCTGTCCGCCACGCAGCAGGAAGCCGAACTCGGCATGGTGATGCGGCGCCTCGCTTCGATGCAGTTGACGCCGCAGCAGCGCACGGATTTTGGCAACCTGAATCTGGGGATCGTCATCAAGCAATGCGACGCGGTGCGTCAGCGCGGCGATCTCGCCAGCGCCTACGACGTAATCGCGCCGTGGCTCGCGGCGATGCCCGACAATCCCGATCTGCAAGCCGCCCTCGGCCGCCTCTATTCGAGCGCTGGCGACGACCGCAACGCGCTCGCCAGCTATCGTGTCGCGTTGCAGCGCAAGCCCGACGACCTGAACCTGCTTCAAGCGACGATCTCCGCGGCATCTGGTGCGAAACAGTTCAGCTATGCCGAATCGCTCGCCAAGCAGGCGCTTGCCGCCGCGCCGAGCGACCCCGGCGTGCTGGCGACGGTCGGCCGCATGTATCGCGCCGAAGGCAAGCTGTCGCTCGCGTCGACTTATCTGCAACGCTCGCTGATCGCCGCCAATACACCGCTGATGGCCAACGGGCCGCGCGCCAATGCGCCGAGCAACGTGCCGCGTGGCTGGGAAGTCGCGATGCGCCGGATCGGCGCGACGCCGCTGCCGGGCACCAATCCCTTCGAAGGTAAAACCGCAACGATCTCGCCGACCGACGCCGACAACGCCGCGCTTGCAGGCGGCGGCTCCAATGCCGCGCGTGCATCGCTCCCGTACTCGCAGTCCTCCTTGCCGTCCCAGACCGTGCCGAACTATCCGCCGCCCTCGCAGCCCGCGCCGTACGTTGCGCCCTATACGGCGCCTGCACAGCCGTATGCGCCGAACGCCGCGCCCACCGCCGTTCCCTATAACGCGCCACGTCCCGGCACCAACGCGGATGGCTACGGCCAGGAGACCAACGGCTCGAGCCAGTCCGGCGCGCCGTTGCAGCCGTACCCTGGGCAAGGCCAGGCGCAGATGCAGCAGGCGCCGCAACAGCAGTACAACCCGGCGTATCCGCAGCAATCCGGCTATCCTCAACAGGCGCAATATCAGCAGCAGGCACCCTATCCGCAGCAGCCGGACGGCTATGCGACCACGCCGTGGCCGATGTCGCCTGCGGCACGCGAAGCGCAGGCCAATGCCGGTTCGATGCAACAGCCGCGTTACGCGAATCCGGCCACGAGTACGAAACGCTCGACCAGCAAAAAGCAAACTGCGTCGAAGAGCAACCGCAACGCGCAAGCCTATGCGCAAGCGCCGTATGGGCAGCAACAAGCTTATCCGCAGCAGCAACAGCCCTATTACGGCCAGCAGCCTTATCCGCAGCAACAACAGGGATACGCGCAGCAGGGTTACGCGCAGCAGCCTTACCAACCGGTGCCACCGCAACAGGCCTACGGTCAGCAGCCTTATCAGCCGTATCCGAATCAGGGCTCGGGGTACTACGCACAGCAACAGCAGCCATATATTCCGCAACCGCCGACCGGTTACGCGCAGCAGTACTATCCGCAACAGCCCGGCTCGAACGGTAACGGCGGCACCTACCCGCAACCGAACGTCGCCAACACGCAGACGCTCGGCGTGGCCGAAGAACTGGCGCAGGTCAATCGCGAGCAGTCCAGCACCGTGTCAGGCGGGATCGTATTCCGCAACCGCACGGGCGAGGACGGCCTGTCGACGCTGACTGATATCGAAGCGCCGATTCAGGGGCGCATCAAGGCCGGCAACGGCCACATCGTTGTGACGGCGACGCCGGTAACGCTGGATGCAGGCACTGCCGCGGGCAGTCTATCGACGCTCGCGCGATTCGGCTCGGGCTTGTCCAATAGCACGTCCGCTGCGGCGGCGGTGGCGGGCACCAACACTTATGGCAGCCAGACCGCCAGCGGCGTGGGCTTGTCAATCGGCTACGAGGGCCGCAGCATCAGTGGCGACGTTGGCGTGACACCGCTCGGCTTCCCCGAGAAGAACATCGTGGGGGGCTTGCAATACAACGGTGGCATCACCGACAAGGTGTCGTACTCGCTGGCTGTCGCGCGCCGCGCGGTGACGGACAGCTTGCTGTCCTATGCCGGCGCGCGCGATTCGGGCTCCAGCCTCGAGTGGGGCGGCGTCACCTCTTTCGGCGGCCTGGCGAGCCTTGCATGGGACGACGGCACCAATGGCCTGTATGTGAACGCCGCGTACCAGAACTACCATGGCTATCACGTCGCGAGCAATAACGCGGTCAAAGGCGGTGGCGGCATCTACACGCGCGTTTACAAGGATGCCGATCAGACGCTCACTGTCGGCGTGAACACGACGCTGATGACTTATAACAAGAATCTCTCGTACTTCACTTATGGTCAGGGCGGGTACTTCAGTCCGCAGCAGTACATGATTCTGAATTTGCCGGTGGAGTGGACTGGGCGCAATGGTCAGTTTACTTACGACGTGAAGGGGTCGATCGGCGTGCAGCATTACCGGCAGGATGCGTCGGATTACTTTCCGCTCGACGGCTCGCTCCAGACCAATGCGGCGGCGGAAGCCAAGACCCTCGGGTCGAATCTGGATAGTGGTGCGCAGTATCCTGGGCAGAGTAAGACTGGGGTTTCTTATTCGCTTAGCGCGGTGGGGGAGTATCAACTGGCTCCGCAGTTGGCGTTTGGGGCTACCGCTTCGCTCGGTAATGCTTATGAATATCGCGAGTGGCTCGCGGCTGTTTATTTGAGGTATAGCTTTAGTAAGCAGACTGGGTTGCAGCCGTTTCCGCCTACGCCGGTGAGTTCGCCTTATTTGTCTTTGTCTAACTAAGGGTTGTTTGCCTTTGGTGGCGGCATTTTTTGGTGGTCTTTTGGTGTTGGTGCGTTTCCTTGTTCTGGCTTTGGTGCCTTTCCTTGCTTTGGTAGTGGTCTATTAGCGTTCCCCCTGTGCGGGGGGGCACCTACTTTTCTTTGCCGGCTGCAAAGAAAAGTAGGCAAAAGAAAGCAGCTCAAACCGCTAATGCTAAGCGGGGCCCGTAGCCCGCAACCGGTAGTGGTGCGACTGGAATCTGTGTTCGTGCACCTGCATGCGCCCGTGACAAGGGCGTCATACTTCCGGCGGCGCTGCGCGCGCCGAAGGGTACTTCTTAAAACCACCTGCTACGTTTAACGCCCACGGCCCTCAACCGAAGCCCGTGGTTTCCCCTGCAGACCCATCCGCGACGCACGCAGTGCGCAGTGGGAGCTGATGAGTCCTTTGTCACTAACGCCGAATGCGCGAGGGCGCGGATTCCAGTCGCACCACTACCCGCAGCAGACCACGGTGCCCACTTAGCAGTAGCGGTTTAAGCCGCTTTCTTTTGCCTACTTTTCTTTGCGGCAAGCAAAGAAAAGTAGGTGCCCCCCCGCACAGGGGGAACGCTAATAGACCACTAACAATGCAAGGAAAGGCCAAAGCCCCAAGAACACGGCCAATAAGCGCCGCGCAGGCAAAACAAAGTCACCTATTGCCCCCCTCAGTGGCATACCTCCGACAATGCTCCAAATACCCCACAGCATGGCTACTAACCAACTCTAAAATACTCTTCCAGAGCCACCCCGGCGCATCAAGCGTCTTCGACCGATTCCTCCGCAACTCCGCGAGCCAACCCGCACGTTCGCCACTATCCATTTGCCGCGCATGCGCCTTCCCCACCACCAACGCAAGAAAGCGCGCAGCTTTCATCGCCTCATCCTGCGTCAACTGCTCAATCGTCAACTTCATATCCTGCGGCAGCAGCTCCCGTATAACAACAGCGCGATCCAATAACCGCGCCGCCCGCATCCGCTCGCCCAGCGAGGGCGACAAATGCCGCGCTCCCTCCACCACCCGCTCGGCGTTATCCCGCGGCATGCGCACCTTGGGGTAACGCGGCGCGGCCGCCTGCGCAGCTTCCTTGATGTCGATCAGGCACAGGTCGTCGCCATCCACCGCAGCGCCGTCGATGTCCAGCAATACCGCATACCGCAACCGCCCCAGCGAACTGCATCCCTTCACCCAGTAAGCCGCGTCGAGCACGTCGACATCAGCGTCGTCACCGCCGCCGCGCAACACTGTCGCGAGCCGCGCCAGCGAGCCCTTCTCGAACAGCGCCTCGATCTCGCGCCGCTCGCTCTTCGCCAGCGGCCAGAAGCGCGGGCCAAGTGGGATGGTCGGCTCCAGATCCTCAATCCGTTCTTCCGCCAGATGACGCCACGATCGGCGCACCGCTTCCTTCATCACCACCCTCACCGCCTCCGGCTTCTCGGCATGGATATCGGCCTCGCCGGCCGCTTCGTCGAAGGCCCGCTCGTAGCCGTCCGCCAACGCTTCCATCATGTGCACGGTGGTCAGGCCAGGCAGGTTCGAACCGCGCGCGGCCGTCGCCAGTGACAGCCCGAGGCGGATCAGGTCGTGTGCAGGATTGCCAATCACCGTCTGGTCGAGGTCGCGAATCAGGATCTCGACGCGCCCTTGTGCATCGGCGACCGGCCCGAGATTGCCGCTGTGGCAATCGCCGCAGATCCAGATCGCCGGACCTTCAGGCAAGGTGTGGCTCTCCATCCCGTCGAGCCATTCGTAGAACTTGCTCGTGTTGCCGCGCACATAGGCATGCGCCGAACGCGCCATTCTGGCGTTGCGGCGCGTGGTCAATAGCGCTTGCCGTACGTCCGGCTTAGGCAGCTTGTTTCGTGTGATGTTTTTCCTTGCCATCGTGTGGTCCGTGTTTATTGAAGTTCGAATCCGGCATGGCGCTCATCCCCCACCATGCGCCCGTTGGCACAAGCGAACAAGAGCGGGGAGCACGAAACACGCCTGACGCTTTCGTGACGCCCATGGCGCACCGTTCATGGCGCACTAAAGCGGTCGACATGTAGTCAAAAAACGGCGACACGTGCGCTTCTTTCCGCATCACAGGCGCCGACTCGAGCAACGCAGGTAAAAGTTGCGAGGCAGTTCGCGCCGATTGTTCGGCTAAACCCGCAGGGGCCCTTCCGTTATGTCATCAGGCGAGCGTTGTAGCCTACAATTATTGCTGCCGCATGGCCGCTTCGCGCCCGCGGTGCACGGCAGAAGATTCATCCCGCCTCCTGCTGAACATTCACGCGCGCCATCAGCGCCGGCAGAGTGGGGACACATTCATTGACGTGACCTCTGTGGAGCGCAGCAATGCCATTCCCGGCACAAGATCATGGCTGCCCCGGCTGGAACGGGGAAATGGCGCGACGCATCAGCGAATTCGACTGGGCGGCCACCGACCTCGGCGCGATAGAAAACTGGCAGCGCAGTCTGACCGCCACCGTCCAGATGATGCTCGCCTCGCCCGTACCCCTCGTGCTTCTATGGGGGACACCCGGCTACATGATCTACAACGACGCCTACGCGATTTTCGCGGGCGGACGGCATCCGTATCTGCTCGGCTGTCCGGTCGAACAAGGCTGGCCTGAGGTCGCCGATTTCAACCGTCATGTGATGGCGACATGTCTTGCCGGCGGCACCCTGTCGTATCGCGACAAGGAACTGGTCCTGCTGCGCGACGGCAAGCCCGAAGACGTCTGGATGGACCTCTACTACAGCCCGGTTGCTGACGACAGCGGCGCACCCGCGGGCGTCCTCGCGATGGTCGTCGAAACCACCACGCGCGTACTCACCGAACGCTGGCGGCAACATGCCGAGGCCGAACTGCGCGAAACCAACGAACGGCTGCAACTCGCGCTCAATACCGGCGCGGTGCTCGGCACATGGGTGCTCGACGCGCGCACCGGCATCGTCACCGGTGACGAACGTTTCGCGCGCACCTTTTCGTTTCCGTTGGAAGAGGCCGCGAAAGGGCTTGAACGCAACGCCACGACGCAGGTGATCCATCCTGACGACCAGCCGCTCAACGACCGCCTGACGGCCGAAGCGATGAGCACCGGCACGCCGTTTCGCGCCGAATACCGGATTCGCCGCCCCGATGGCGACTACATGTGGGTGCAGGCAAACGGCCAGTGCGAGTTCGACGAACAGGGCGAGCCGACGCGCTTCCCCGGTGTGCTGATCGACATCCACGAGCGCAAGATCGCCGAACAATCGCTGCGCCAGTTGACCGAAACGCTCGAACAACGCGTTGCCGATGAAGTCGCGGCACGGGCAATCGCCGAAGAACAGTTGCGCCAGGCGCAGAAGATGGAAGCGATCGGCAGCCTCACAGGCGGCGTCGCGCACGACTTCAACAATGTGCTGCAGGTGATCAACGGCAATCTGCAGATGCTCGCGGCCGACGCCGGCGAGAGTCCGGCCACGCTGCGGCGTTTTTCCGCTGCGACGGATGCCGTCAAACGCGGCGCGAAACTGGCCGCGCATCTGCTCGCCTTCGCGCGCCGCCAGCCGCTCTCGCCTACTGTGCTGAATCCACGCCGCCTGCTTGCCGGCATGAGCGAGATGCTGCACCGCTCGCTTGGCGAGACCGTCAAGATCGAAACGGTGTTAAGCGACGACCTGTGGAATGTGCAGGCCGATCGCAATCAACTCGAAAACGCCCTGCTCAATCTTGCGATCAATGCGCGCGACGCGATGCAAGCCGACGGCACGCTCACCGTTCGCGCGACGAACCGTGTGCTGGACCCGGCGTTTTGCCGCGGCAAGCCGGAACTCTCACCGGGCGAGTACGTGGTGTTCTCGGTCAACGACACGGGCACCGGCATGAAACCCGAAATCCTGGAGCACGTGTTCGAACCGTTTTTCACGACCAAGCCCGACGGCCACGGCACGGGCCTCGGCTTAAGCATGGTGTTCGGCTTCGTCAGGCAAAGCGGCGGCCATACGGTAATCGACAGCGAAGTGGGCCGCGGCACCACCGTCTCGCTCTTTTTTCCGCGCTGCTGCGAGCCGGAAACAGTCGAAGCCGTCGATCAAACCTCGGCGCCGGTGGGCGGCGGCGAAACGATTCTGGTGGTCGAAGACGACGCGGATGTGCGCCTGACCGCCGTCGAAATGCTCGCGCAGCTCGGCTATAAAGTCCTGACTGCTTCGAGTGGCGACGCGGCGCTCGAATTCATCGACAGCGACGTGCCGATCGATCTGCTGTTTACCGATGTCGTGATGCCCGGCCAGGTGAAAAGCGTGGAGCTGGCGCAGCGTGCGGCGGCGCGCTCACCCATGGTGCCGACGCTCTTTACCTCGGGCTATACGCGCGACGAGATCGTCCATCACGGCAAGCTCGATACCGGCATCACGTTGCTGTCCAAGCCTTACCGGCGCGACGATCTAGCGCGCAAGGTGCGCAGCGTGCTGCGCGGCGCCGGCGTCGCGAGCGTGAGCGAGGGGCAGATTTCTCCCTGCGTGCCGCGTACGGTCTACGATCCGGCCAGTGCAGCCGAAGCGGCCAACCCACGCGAAAGCCTGCACGCGCATGCCCCGGCGAATCCGCCGGCGGATCACCCGGCAAGTCCATCGTCGCATCAACCCGGTACGCCGGCCCGCGTGCTGCTGGTCGAAGACGACACCGATTCGCGCGACGCCCTCTGCGATCTGCTCGGCGCACTGGGGCTCGACTGCACCGCGCTCGGGAGCGCCGAGGAAGCGCTGCCGCTCGTGCCCGCGCAACGTTTCGATGTCCTGCTCACCGACCTGACCTTGCCCGGCATGTCCGGCGACAACCTGGCACGCGTGGTGCTGAGCCGGCAGCCGGACATCCGCGTTTTGCTGGTGTCGGGTTATGGAGAGAACGCCGATATCGGCGACACCATTCCCGGCGCACGGATGCTCGGCAAGCCGCTCGATATCTCGCAGCTGCGGCGCGAACTCGCGGAGTGGCTCGATCACACGGAGGCGGCTTCCTAGGCTCGCCTATGCGCGGCAACAACCACGTTGACTCCGATGGACATCCGCTGCGGCACCGCCGGCTGGACCGACAAAACGCTGATCGCCTGCAAGCGGTTTTACCCGCCCGGCAGCAGCAGCGCTGAAGCCCGGCTGCGCTTTTACGCATCGCAGTTTCCGTTGGTCGAAGTCGATTCGGCCTACTATGCGATGCCATCGGCAAGCAACGCGCAGTTGTGGACCGAACGCACGCCGGAAGGCTTCACGTTCAACTTCAAGGCGTTCCGGCTTTTTACCGGGCATCAGACTTCGCCCGACGTCCTGCCGAAAGACATTGCGATGGCGCTGCCCGAAGGCATCACGGGTCCACGCAAGAAAAACGTCTACTACCGCGACATACCAGCCGAGATCCTCGATGAATTGTGGCGGCGCTATCTGGAAGCGCTGGAACCGCTGCG
Organism: Paraburkholderia sediminicola; assembly: GCF_902859805.1. Classification (GTDB taxonomy): domain Bacteria; phylum Pseudomonadota; class Gammaproteobacteria; order Burkholderiales; family Burkholderiaceae; genus Paraburkholderia; species Paraburkholderia sediminicola. The sequence goes on from NZ_CADIKC010000002.1 coordinate 149,263, forward strand.
TGCAAGCGGCCGTCTCGGCGCGGTGCTGTTCCAGTTCGCGCCGTGGATCACGCGGGCGCCGGATGGCCTCGCGCTCGTGGAAGAATGCCGGGCGCGCATGGCGGACTACATGATGGCCGCCGAGTTTCGCAATCAATCCTGGTTCGACGATCAGCACGCACCATGGACGCTCGACTTTCTGCGCGAGCGCAGCCTCGTCCACGTAATCGTCGATGCGCCGCCGGATGTGACGAACCGCGTACACACCATATGGGAAGCAACCCATCCTCAGCTCGCCATGGTGCGTCTGCATGGCCGCAATACGCAGGCATGGAGCGCAACGGGCGCGGCGAGCGCAGCCGATCGCTTCGATTACGACTACAGCGACGACGAGTTGACCGGACTGGCCCCCTCGATCCGCGCAATCGCGACACGCGCCGGCCGTACCCACGTCATCTTCAATAACTGCTTCGAGGACCAGGGGCAGCGTAACGCGCGGACGCTAATGAGCATCCTGGGGGCGAGCGCGAGCCCGCTATGATCCGTTTCGATAGCCGGCTGGCACGTATCCGCGCCGGGCGTGGCGAAGCCCAATGACGGCGTTGCGCCCAGAGCCGGCCTTCATGAGCCGGCCGGTGGCTGACCAGCGACGAAAACCGCCAGTTGAGCGGCGAAAGCCCGTTTGTAGGCGGGCCGCGCTTCGCCGCGGGCGACATAGGCGGCGAGGTTCGGGTATTCGTCCAGCAGACCCGATGCCTTCAACCTGAGCAGCACCGACACCATGATCAGATCGCCCGCACTGAACGGGCCGTCGAGCCAGTCGGCGTTGCCAAGGCGATCGGAGAGCTCGCCCAGCCGGTCACGGATGCGATCCTTGACGAGAGGCAGGCGCTCGTCGTACCAGGTCTTGTCCCCCTCCAGAAATCTGGCGGTTTGGAGATCGAGGATCGGCGGCTCAACCGTGTTGAGCGCGGCAAACATCCATGTGATCGCGCGTGCCCGGGCATTCGCATCGTCAGGTAGCAGGCCTGCGTGGCGCTCTGCGATTTGGAACACGATCGCCCCCGACTCGAACAGGACAAGCGCGCCTTCTTCATAGGTCGGGATCTGCCCAAAAGGATGAAGCGCCCGATGCGCGGGTTCTTTCATTGCATCGAACGAAACAAGACGAACCTCGTAAGCCTGGCCGACTTCTTCAAGCGCCCAGCGAACACGCATGTCACGCGCCAGTCCCCTGCCGCGATCGGGTGAGCGTTCAAAGGCGGTAATAACGGGGGTCGGTGGAAGAGGCACGGTGATTTCTCCTTTGCTGGATGTCTCGTCGAGTGCCGGTTATGCAACTCCAGCGCTCACTTACTCGACGTTCGGGACAGGGCTAAATCGACATCCCGGGAACGCGTCGTCCCGATACGTCGCTTGCCGCGAACGGCATCCTTTTTGCTACCCGGGAAGTACTGTCGAGAGAATGACATGCAGGCTGGCGAACCGTCCGCCACATGGGGCAACCGCCCGTTCGATCTGTGGGGAGGCGCTATGCAGGGAAGCAAAGACACGGTACGTGCTGTAATTCTTGCCACGATGATGTCGCTATTGACAGCATGCGGCGGGGGTGGAGGCGGAGGCTCGAGCAGCGGCAGTGGCGCGGCCACGCCGCCGGGCGGCGTGAAACTGCAAGTTGTCTCATTCGGCGACAGCCTGTCGGACGTCGGAACGTATGCGCCGCTCGCGAGCGCGGTGGGTGGCGGCCGTTTCACGACCAATCCGGGCCAGGTATGGACCCAGAACGTCGCGCAATATTACGGCGGCTCGCTAGGTGCAGCATTTACGATTGACGTCACGCATAAGCTGAGCGCGCAAAGCGGTCTCGGCTATGCCGAGGGTGGCTCCACAGTTGCGACGCCGGCAAACCAGAACGACTTTCTTACGGACGTGATCGGCAATGTCGAAATGCCGGTCAATCAACAGGTTTCGAGCTACCTGTCCACCCACGGGAGTTTCAATTCCGGTCAACTGGTTCTGGTGTGGGCCGGCGCGAACGACGTGCTTCGCGCCGGTTTGCTGCCGGCCGCGGCGCCGACGGTGCAAACCGCGGCAACCACCCTCGCGCAGCTTGTCGGCCAGATTGTTCAGAACGGCGCCACGCATGTGGTGCTGGTCAATGTACCGAACGTCGGTCTGTCGCCCAAAGGCCTCGCCGCATCCGATGGCGGGGCCAATCTGACCCAGCTATCGCAACTCTTCAACCAGGATCTGAACGCTGCCTTGCAGGCCGATGGCCTGCAAGGCAAGGTCATCCAGATCGATTCCTATACATGGATCGACCAGATGATCACGAACTTTCAGGCTAATGGTTTCGCCGTGGCAAACACCGGCCAGGCCTGCGACCCCAAGAAAACGCCGGATGACACGGCATTGCTGTGCTCGCCCGCGACCTATGTGACGGCCAACGCCGATCAGACGTACATGTTCGCCGACGACCTTCATCCGACGACGCATCTGCATGCGCTGTTCGCCCAATTCGTCGAGCAGCAGATCGCCAGCAGCGGTCTCGGCCACTGAGCCTTCAAAACGATGACGACTCGCTGACATCACGCTTTCTCAATGAATTCCGGCGACTTGCGCTTCGTCCGGCGTGTGATACGTTAGTGTTAGGGATGTTTGTGTATGTGTGCGGCACGAACGACCCCTGGTATGATGCCAATCGCACGCCGGTCGGCGTTCGATCCGGCATCACGTTTGTCGCAGCGATTGTCATTGCATTTCCAGCCACGAGAACCATCATGCCCGCCCAACACGACGAAGTCCCCACTACCAGCACCACGCCGGGCAAGGCTAAGCGCAAGGATCTGTCCATGGTGGCGCGCAATCTTATGATGGTTGCAATCGGCGTCATCGTCTTCGCGATCGTCGCGACCGTCGTGCTCTACGGTCCGATCACCTACGGCGACGAGATTCCCAATTTCGGCATCATCCTCATGCTGACCGTGCCGGTCATTGCGGGCGTGGCCTTCCGGGTGGGACTGGATGCGTGGCTGGACCGGGAATGAGCGGCAACACCACCCACACTTCCAACCCGCCGCCCTCGCGCGCATGAAACTGCAGGCTGCCGCCGTGCAGCCGGGCAATCCGCTCGACAATCGCCAGGCCCAGCCCGGTGCCGCCGCTATGCGCGCGAGCATTGCGGCCACGCTGAAACGGCGCTTTGAGTTGCTCCAACTCCTCCGCTGAAAGACCTTTACCGCGATCGCCGACCGCGACATACACGGCTTCACCTGTGGCCCAACTGCGTACGGCGAGCCCGCTGCCGCCATAGACGATTGCGTTCTGCATCAGGTTCATCAGGAGCCGCATCATGCTGATCGGCCGGTAGGCAATCGCGGGCAGAACCGCGAGCGACAATTCGAACTCATGGCCCAGCCCGGCGAAATCGCCGGCGAGCCGTTCGACCAACGCATTGAGATCGCCGGGCTCGGGCGCCTCACGCTCGCCGCTGCCGGCGTAATCCATGAACTGCTGCAAGATCGTCTCGATCTGGTCCAGATATCCCTCGGCGGCGACCACGAAGTTGCTGTCGCTGCCGTCCGGCATCGCCATGGCCATCGAGAGCCGCAGCTTGGTGAGCGGCGTGCGGATGTCGTGCGAGATGCCCGCCAGCATCAGCGCGCGCGTCGCCTCGGCCTGCTGCAACGCATGCGTCATCTGATTGAACGCGCTGCTCACCGTGGCGATCTCGATTGGACCGTCGGTCGATAACGGCTCGGGTTTTTCGCCGGCACTCACGCGGCGCGCCGCCTGCGTCAACGCCTGGAGCGGCTGGTTGAGGTGGCGCTGGATCACGTAGCCGGTCAACGCCGCCAGTGCGCCCAAACCGAGCGACAACAGAATCGCGGCGTCGAGTCCATTGCCCCGCGCGTCCTCGGGAATCGGCAGAGCGATCCAGTACGGCGTATGCGGCGCATCGGCCGGCGCATGCATGCGAATCCACAGGCGTTGACCGCCTTCGGACTGCCAGAGGGCGGGCATATCAGCGGGCAGATGCTCGCGCAAGCTGTCGAGAAACACATTGCGCTGATACGTGCGGTAAGCACGCATCAGACTGGGTGGCGGTTCAACGGTGGCATCGGCGGGAAGTTGCGTGCGAGCGTCGAGACGTGCCGTCAATTCGGCGCGTGCGCGAGGAGGTGTGGCTTGAAGCAGGTTATCGAGCGTTGTCACGTATGTGGCGAACACCGCGGCCGCCCGTTCGACGCGGGGCCGCTGCACATAGTGCAGCAACACCGCAAGCGCGCAGAGCTGGCTTAGCATCACCAGCACGATCAGCAGGAGGATATTGCGCGCCAGCAGCGTTTTAGGCAGCGCCCTCTGCAGCCACGTGCGCGTCATGAGTCGACGTCCGCGACCAGCATGTAGCCGACGCCCCATACGGTCTTGATGAAGCGCGGTTTCGAGGGGTCGTCCTCGATAATCTGCCTGAGCCGCAGGACCTGCACATCGATGCTGCGATCGAGCGCATCGTGATCGCGCCCACGGGCGCGCGCCAGCAGATTGTCGCGGCTCACAGGCCGGTTCGGCGACGAGGCCAGCGCGACCAGCAGCAGCATCTGCGCCGAATGAATCTCCAGCAACTCACCGGTACGCGACAGCTGCTGCTTGCCGACATCGAGACTGAAATCGCCGAAACGCACGCTCTGCGAGGTCACAGTGACATCGCCCGAGGCGATCTTCTGGCGGCGCAGCAGCGCATTGATGCGCGCCACCAGTTCACGCGGCAGGAAGGGTTTGGCGAGGTAGTCGTCGGCGCCGGTTTCGAGGCCGAGCACCCTGTCGAGCGGATCGCCCTTCGCGGTCAGCATCAGGATCGGCAGCGTCTGCCCTTGCTCGCGCAACCGGGCGCAGATGGCGAGGCCGTCCTCTTCGCCGATCATCAGATCGAGCACCAGCAGATCGAACGGCTCACGTTCCAGATAGCGGTCGAGCCGTTTGCCGTCCTCCGCGATCCGGACGTCGAAACCGTGGCCGCGCAGAAAACGCTGCAGCATGTTGCGCAGCTCGGCTTCGTCGTCGAGCACGATGATTTTGGCGGGGCGTTCCATACGAAAGCTCCTCGGTTTAGGCGTCGGGCGGTGCATGCCGCGCCGCGTGCCGTTCGGCCTGGCGCTGCAGCAGCACGTAGAACGACGGAATGAACAGCACGGCAATGCACGTTGAAGCGAGCATCCCCGAAAATACCGCAATCCCGAGCGAACGGCGCGCGCTCGCACTCGCGCCGGTGGCGATCACGAGCGGCACCACGCCGAGAATAAACGCGAACGAGGTCATCATGATCGGCCGGAATCGCAAGCGCGCCGCTTCCACTGCGGCCTCGGCAACGCCCACGCCCTGCGCGCGCAGATGCCGTGCGAACTCGACGATCAGAATCGCGTTCTTCGCCGACAGCGCGATCAGCAGCACGAGGCCGATCTGCGTGTACAGGTTATTCGCAGCGCCAAGCATGGCAAGCGTACCCGCTGTACCGAGCAAAGCCAGCGGCACGGCGAGCACGACTGCCACCGGCAGCAACCAGCTTTCGTATTGCGCGGCCAGCACGCAGAACACCAGTAACACGCCCACGGCAAACACCCAATAGGCCGAATTGCCGACCAGTTTCTCCTGATACGACATCGCGGTCCATTCATAACCGATACCCGCCGGCAGCACGCGCGCGGCTTCCTGCTCGAACGCGGCGATCGCCTGACCGGTGCTATAGCCGTTCGCCGGATTGCCGTTGATAGCCGCGGCCGGCGCGAGGTTATACAGCGTTGCCACGGCCGGGCCGACGCTCGTATGTGCATCGATGAAGGTGCCCAGCTCCACCATATGGCCGCTGTTGCTGCGAATCTGCAAACGGCGGATGTCGTCGGTTTCGCGGCGAAACGCGCCGTCGGCCTGCACGAACACGGGGAACGTATGGTTGAACGTCGTGAACTGGTTCACATAGCTCGAGCCGACATAATCCTGCAGCAGGTCGAACACGTTGCCGACCGGCACCTGCAGCGACTCGGCCTTGGCGCGATCGAGCGTGAGTTCGACGGTTGGCACCGACGCGCGAAACGGGCTGAACACGCGCTGCAGTTCGGGCCGCTTCGAGACGCTGGCAATCAGCGCGTCGGTAGCGTCCTGCAAACGCTGATAGTTCTGCGAGCCGTCCGTGAGCATCACCTGCATCTGCACGCCGCCGCTATTGCCGAGGCCCTGGATCGGCGGCGGCACAATCACCACGGAGCGCACGTCAGGCAGTTTCGCGAGTTCGCTATTCATGCGCAAATACAGCGAGCGCAGGTCCTCGCCTTTGCCGCGCTTGCTCCAGTCGTCGAGCGTGACGTAGATCAGCGCGGAATTCGGCAGCGAGGCGTTGTTATCGAGCGGTGAAATACCGCCGATCGACACCACATGGCTCACGCCAGGAATCGCGCCGATGCGCTTTTCTATCTGCGTGCTCGCCTCACGAGTGCGGCCGAGCGAAGCGGCGTCGGCCAGTTGCGCGGCGATCAGGATATAGCCCTGATCTTCGAGCGGAATGAAGCTGGTGGGCACACGCGTCAGCAGAAACGCAGACGCCGCGCCGAGCACCAGCGCGATGCCGAGCGCGAGGCCGCAGCGCTGCACGAACCACGACACCACGCGCACGTAGCCCTTTTCGACACGGGCGTACCCCTTGTCGAACACGCGATACACAATGTTCGGCTTGCCGGGCCGCGCGTGCCGTAGCCAGCGCACGCTTTGCACCGGCTTGAGCGTCACCGCGTTGATCGCGCTGATGATGGTCGTTGCGACGACAACCAGCGCGAACTGCCGGTACATCTGGCCCGTGACGCCGCCAAGAAACGCTGACGGCAGGAACACTGAAACCAGCACCAGCGTGATGCCGATGATCGGCCCGAGCAACTCGTGCATCGCGTCGATAGCCGCCTGCTTCGGCGTCTTGCCCTGCTCGATATGCTGCGTAATCCCCTCCACCACCACGATCGCGTCGTCCACCACGATGCCGATTGCCAGCACGATCGCGAACAGCGTCAGCAGGTTGATCGAGAAGCCGAGCATATAGATCGCGCCGAACGTGCCGATGATCGTCACCGGAATCGTCGTGGCGGGCACGAGCATCGCACGCCAGTTCTGCAGAAACAGCAGGATCACCGCGAGCACCAGCAGCGCGGCCTCGAACAGCGTCTTGTACACGTCGATCACGGATTGCCGCACGAAGGTCGTCGTATCGAACGGCAATTGATAGCTGACGCCTTTCGGCATATCTTTGGCCAACCGCGCCATGGTTGCTTTCACCGCATTGCCGACCTCCAGCGCGTTGGCTTCCGGCAGTTGATAAATGGCAATGCCCGCAGCCGGTTTGCCGTCGAGATTGAAGAACTGCCCATAGCTCGACGAACCGAGTTCGGTGTGCCCCACATCGCGAATGCGCACGAAGTGACCACCGTCGTTCGGATCGGCTTTGACGATGATGTCGTCGAACTCATGCGGATCGGACAGCGCGCCCTGCATCGTCACCGTGAGCTGAAACGCCTGGCCGCCCGCGTTCGGCTCCGAACCGAGCTGACCGGCGCTGACGTCCTTGCTTTGGCTCTGGATCGCCTGCATCACGTCGGCGGCGGTCAAACCGCGCTCGCTCAGCTTCTGCGGATCGAGCCACACGCGCATGCTGTACTGCCCCGTGCCGAACACGGTGACGTCACCGACACCCGGCAAACGCGCGAGCGTGTCGCGCAGATAAATCACCGCGTAGTTGCTCAGAAACAGCGAATCGTATTTCGGATCAGGCGACTGCAGCGTATACAACTGCAGGATCGCCGTGGAGCGTTTGCGCACGGTCACGCCCTGCTGCTGCACCGCTTGCGGCAATTGCGCGGTGGCGGCCGACACGCGGTTTTGCACCAGCACCTGCGCTTTATCGACATCCGTGCCGACGGCGAAAGTGACCGTGAGCGTGTAGGTGCCATCGTTCGTGCTGGTCGATTGCATGTACAGCGCGTTTTCCACGCCATTGACCTGGGTTTCGATCGGCAGCGCCACGCGGTCGATCACAGTCGCCGCGCTCGCACCCGGAAAGCGCGCGACAACCTGCACGGTCGGCGGCGTGATCGGCGGATATTGCGCAATCGGCAAGTTGATCAGCGCAACAGCGCCGAGCAGCATCACGATCAACGCGATCACATTGGCAAGAACCGGCCGCTCGACAAAGAAGCGGATCATGACTGACCCTGCGCCGCAGCGGCGACCACCTGCACCTTGGCGCCGGGCGCGACAGCCAGCGCACCGCCGGTCACGACCTGGTCGTTCGCTGTGAGACCCGAGGTGACCGCCCGCTGCGACCCGTACAAGCCGCCGGTAACCACCGCGCGTTTTTCGATCACGCCCGCGCTGTTCACGAGCAGCACCGACGCGCCCGCCTGATCGCGCAGCAATGCCGTGTCCGGCACCAGCAGCACGTTTTGCGGCGCGCCCGCCGGAATGTGCACTTCGACCGACATGCCGGGAATCAGATGCGCGTCCCGATTTGCAATATCGGCGCGCAGCTTGACCGCCCCGCTGCTCGAATCGACGCGTGTGTCGACAAATTCGAGCGCGGCGTCCTCACCTTGCCCCGGGCCCGCGGCCGCGCCAAGCACATTGACGCGCACCGTGCGGGGTGGCTGCGTGAAGAGCCCGATGCGGTTGGCGTCGCGTTCGTTGAGTGTGAAATTCACGTACACCGGCTGGATGCGATCCAACGTAGCGAGCTTGGTGGAGTCGGACGCACCCACCAGATTGCCGACATCGAATGCACGTGCGCCGATGCGGCCCGCAAACGGCGCACGTATTTCTGTGTAAGCGAGATTGATACGCGACATGTCGCGTTTGGCGAGTGCCTGGTCGCGTGTGGTCTGAGCTTTCTGCAGGGTCGATTCGGAGGTAGCGTTATCGGAGGTGAGTTGCTTTTGCCGGACCAGTTCCTGGTCGGCATTGTCGAGCGCGGCCTGGTCGTAGGTCAGTTGCGCGCGATACGTATCCGGCTCGATGCGAAACAGCACCTGCCCTTGCTTGACGTAAGCGCCATCGGCAAAGCCGATCTCCTTCAGCACACCCTGCACGCGCGCAGTTAGCGTGACGGTCGCCGAGGGCGCGACGGTGCCGCTCAGATCGAGTTGTTCGCGCACCTCACGCGGCACCGGCCGTGTCACGCTGACTTGCGGCAGGGACACGGCCGGTGCCGATTGTGCCGATTGTGCCGATTGCGCCGCCTGTGCCGATTGTGCGGCAGGCGCGCTGCCGTCGTGGCACGCAGCCAGCATCATTGCCGCTGCCAGCACGATACAAAGCCTCGTTCCCAGATGCGTGTTTGCCACGCTACGCTGTGCCCCGCTCCCGTTTTTCATATTCTTATTTCCCATTCTCGAGCTGGCCTCCACCGGCGCGCGCCAGCGCGGAATTCGCCGGCGGGTTCAGCAAACGGCCCCAGTCTGTGCGCTGCGCCATCTGTTCAGCGATCTGTTCGCTCACCACCTGCTGCCCCTCTGCCACTTCCCAGCCGCCGCCCAACGCGCGATACAAGGACACTGCCGCAAGCGCGGCGATTCCCTGGTTCTGCGCGAGCGAATCGCCGTCGCGCAACATGGAACGCGACGCATCGATCACCGTGTCGTACGTGACCGATCCCGCGCGATACTGGACATTCGCAAGCTTCAAGGCACGCTGCGACGCATCGGACGCACGCGACGACGCCGCCAGCGCATCGAGCGAAGTCCGCAGGGCCGCAATCGCATCCTCCACTTCTTTCTGCGCTTGCAGCACCGTGTTCTGATAATCGAGCACAGCCTCCTGGAAGGCCGCGTCCTGAATCCGCACGGCGTTCTGCAACTGGCCTCGATCCAGGATCGGCAGCGTGATGCCCGCGGAGAAGAGTCCGATCGTCTTACTGCCCCACTGCGATAGTCCGATGCCATGCTGTTCGCCCGACGAAAGCCCGAACAGTCCCGTCAACGATAGCGACGGATACAGCTTCGCCTTGGCCGCGCCGATCAGCGCCGATTGCGCCGCTGCGTTGAGCGCGGCCTGGCGCACGTCAGGACGCCGGCGCAGCAGATCGGCGGGAATCCCGACATCGATCTGCGTCGGCGGCACGGGAATCGCGTTGTTGCCTTTGAGTTGCGCATCGACTGCGTCGGGGGGATCGGCGAGCAGCACGGCGAGCGTGTCACGGTCCTGCGCGCGCGCCTTGATAAGCGGCGGAATCTGCGCCTCGGTTTCGGCCACCAGTGTGGCGGCCTGTTCGACGTCGAGTTGGCTCGACGCGCCGCGTTTGTAGCGCGCCTGGGTGAGCGTGAGACTCTGCTGCACCGCTTTCAGGTTTTGCTGCGCCACCGTGATACGTTGTTCGAGCGCGCGCAGATCGATGTACGCATTGGCGACATCGCCGAACAGCGACACGAGCGCGTTGTCATACGCGGCTTCGGACACGCGCAGTTGCGCGCGATCCGATTCGATCTGCCGGCGATACTTGCCCCAGAAATCGATTTCCCAGCCCACGTTCACACGCAGATGCTCGGCCCACAGATGCGTAGGCGGTATCGGACCGACGCCGCTGGTGTTGATATGGTCCGCGCCAGTCGACACGCTGCCCGATTGCGGCAGCAGATTCTCGGCGCTGATCGCGAGTTGCGCGCGCGCCTTGAAGATATGCAAACCCGCCACCTGCAGCGACAGATTGCGTTCGTACGCACGCTGTTCCAGCGCGCTCAGCACCGGATCGTTGAATGCGGTCCACCAGGCTGCCTGAGCACCAGGCGCAGTCTGCGCCTCGCCGGCCAGGCTTTCGAGCCACTGGTTTTCGAGCGTCACTTCCGGCTGTTTGAAGTCGGGGCCGACCGTCACGCAACCCGTCAGCGCCACGCTCATCGATACGATCAGCGCGCAGGCGATAGACAAGCGGCAGGACGTGGCTGGTTTCATCACGCATTGAGGCGTCAAATATCCTACGATCCCGCCGATGCCCGCGCGGCTCAGTGCGCTGCCCCGCGTTCCTGCATGAATGCCGCGATCTGCGGCAACGTGATGTAGCCCGCCTTCTGCGTATCGATTTCATCGAAATGCTTGGCGACCATCGGCATGCCGGCTGCGGCCTGTTCCCGGGTGAGCTTGCCGTCGTGCGTGGTGTTGGCATTCGCAAAACGTGTTTGCAACTGCTGCGCCATGCGCTCCATGCGCTGCGGGTTGCCGCCCTGCGGTGCGGCCGTTTGGGCGAACGTGACGGTGGATGCGCAGCACAGCAGCACAACGGCGAGAAACTTTTTCATGACTGACTCCTTGGATTGAGCCATCGTGCGTCGCCTGCAAACCGCCGCGATCCGTTCGATGACAGGCCGAATTCTTGAGGAAGCGCCGCCGGATGGCAATTTGAGAATCATGTCGACTTATGTCATGGCTTTTTGTGGCGCCGGCATCGCACACGTTCTCACTGTCGTCGCAACACAGCATGCGCTTCATACACCTGCATGCTTATCTCAGGCCTGCTTCCGCGCGACATTGAATGAAATAAGTTCGCGCTGCCGTTTTCAGGGCGGTTTGCGTATCTTTCGTCTGCCGGCGCTACCAGTGCCGCAAGTGCATCAAGTGCCTCAAGTGCCTAAAGTGCCTAAAGCGGCATCTCAACGGTTCAGAAAGGTTCTCAAGCAATCCGAACCAGTCGCACGGCTTCTTCACCGGAAGACGCTCCGCACCGCTCAACGTCTCAGGAGTATCAAGTGAGTATTCGTCTCGTCTGCGCCTCTACCTTCACCGCCATCGGTCTCGCCTGTTCGTCGACGGCGTTTGCCCGGGTTGTCGTCTATATGCCGGCTGCCGTGGTCTACGCGCCGCCGCCGCGCCCCGTCTATTACTACGCGCCGGTCAAACCGGTCTACGTGGTGGCGCCGCCGCCGGCTCCAATTCCCGTTGCCGTAGCGGCCGGCACGCCCGTGCCGCTGCCGCCGAAACCCGTCACCCTGTACACGACAGTCGTAGTGCCCCCGCCGACCAACTATGCGATCGTGCCCGCCCCTGCCGTCAGTTACGCGCAACCCGTAATGGTGGTGCCGCGTTAACTGTGCTGAATGCGAGTCCCGACAGACCATCGGCGCTCTATCAGCATCAGCACGAACGGAGCCGACATTCTGATTACAAAAATAGCCGTTGAACCAGCATAGGACATGCTGCACGCAAGAATGCCTGGTGAATTCCCGTTGTCCTGACGAATGGCCGGCGTGCCGCGCGAGAAGCGGTCGTTCCGCTTGTGCGGCGCGCTGGATTCCTGGCGATCGGTAGCTTGTGTGTCGCGACGCGATTCTTACAGGCAGAGACGCGAGCCGAACTCGCTTTTTTTGCGGTCCCGTGACGAATTGCGTGGATTAAAACAGGAGAAAGATCAGTCTTCTCAAGAAGCCACCCTGACTGGGCGGCGCCGAACCATCTGACAAATGCCCGGCGTTTGAAAGCTCGATGTTAGCTCGGCATTGTGGAGGCGCGGTACGGCGCTTGCTGCACTCTCTACCACCGTCAAGCGCGCCTATTCGTTGGACCTATCCGTCCGGCTGGCGACGTCCGACTCGCACGCGCCTGGTTGCCCGTCCACCTCTTCTGGAACGTTAGTTCGATGAGCTATCACGACATAGACAAAGAAATCGCCCACCTCGAATTCGTCTTTGGGAAGATTTCCACCAACGATCGCATTCCCCTATCGTATTGGAGCAATCGGCTGAGCCGGTTTCCCAAAACATTGCTGATGCCTACCCAGCGCGCCCGCCTCGCACGGCTCGAAGCCGCCCTGCGCTCGCTCGAGAAGTCCGCGCAAAAGCTGGTGCCGGAGCCGCCCATGCGAGCGACGGGCACCCGGCCGTGACGCGTTGCCCCTAACCTCCTTAACCTGCCCTTAACCTACCCCTAGCCGATCAGGATCCGCGCAGCGAGCGCCAGCGCGAGGGCGGGCAGCATCACCACCACGCCCACCTTGAAAAACTTCATAAAGCTCACGTCTTCGCCTTCGCGGCGAATTGCGTTGAGCCAGAGGATCGTTGCGAGCGAGCCGGTGATCGACAGGTTCGGCCCCAGATCGACGCCGATCAGCAGCGCGTCGATGACGCGCTCGGGACTATGCGCCTGCATCACCGTCGAACTGGCGATCAGGCCCGCCGGCAGGTTATTCATCAGATTGCTGCCGATCGCAATGACGCTGCCCGCCCAGCCGGCCGTCGTGGCTTCATTGTGTTGCGTCGCATCTTGCAGCAGGTGGACGAATGTCCTGATGACACCAGTGTGATCGAGCATCTCGACCAGCACGAACAACGCGGCGACCAGCGGCAGCACGCTCCACGATATTTCCCGGATCATCGGCAGCGGCGATTTGCGCTCCTGGATCAGCACGACCGCGGCGGTCAGCGCGCCGAGTAGCGCGGTGGGCAGGCCGAGCGGGACATCGAAGGCGGACACCGTCAACAGCACGACGGCCGTCACCGCGATACCCGCAAGCGCCACGCGCCCGCTCGACGACAACTCAAGCGGCTCGAGACCGGCTTCGCAGGTGCCGGCGAGCGCGTCGCGCTGGGTCCAGCGCAACAGCACATAGGTCGCGACAATCGACAGCAGCGAAGGCAGCGTGAAGCGCATCAGCCAGGCGCCGAGTGCGGGCGTGTGATTGCCGTACAGCACGATGTTGGCCGGATTCGAGATCGGCAGCACGAAGCTCGCGGCATTCGCAATGAACGCGCAGATGAAGAGCAAGGGCAGCGGAGGCGTCTTCGCTTTCCTCGCGGCGGCGAATACCGCCGGCGTGAGGACAACCGCGGTGGCGTCATTGGAAAGGAAGGCGGTGATAACCACGCCGACCAGATAGACCAGCAGAAACAGCTTTCTCGGCGATCCTTTGGCGTGGTTGACCGCGAAAACGGCAACCCAGTCGAACAGACCTTCGCGGCGCCCGACTTCCGACAGCAGCATCATGCCGAACAGGAAGAGGTAGACGTCCGTGCCTTTACCGACGGCTTCGACGGCCAGATCGACGGGAAGCAGGCCCAGCGATACGAGTAAAAGCGCGCCGGCGACGGCCCACACGGCCTCGGGCCATTTGAACGGGCGGGTGATGACGCCAGCCGTGGCGGCGATGGCGATACCCCAAGACAGGAAGACGGAATTCACCAAGTAGATCCTGGATTCTGATTGTGCGCGAGCGCGGAATGGGAGCGCAGCATAACCGATGAGCGGGACGCTGCAGGCGGTCGGAGCGCAAGTTGTGTGCCACGCCGAACCGCCTTCCCTGTCTCGCTACGCCGCCCGGTTCACCGCGGAAATGCAATCCCGCCCGTTATCCTTGGCGTGGTACAGCTGCGTATCCACCAGGTTCACAAAGGCGACGGCGTCATCCGATGCTGAAGGAATCACGGTTCCCGCGCCGAAACTGGCGGTGACGGTCTGCCTGAATGGCGATCTTTCATGTGCGATCTCCGCGGCAGAGATCCGGTCACGGCAACGTTCGACCACCTGCCGTGCGGCTTCGGCCCCGGTATTGGGCAAGATCAGCACGAACTCTTCCCCGCCGAACCGGCCGACAAAGTCCCCCGGCCGCACCGCCTCGCTCAACACCGTGGCGATCTGCTTCAGGCACGCATCCCCTTGCACGTGTCCGTAGTAATCGTTGTACGACTTGAAGAAATCGATATCGGCCATGATCAGCGAGAGCGGCGCGCCATGCCGCTGGGCCGCGCTCCATTCCCGCTGCAGGACGGCGTCGAACTCGCGGCGATTGCCCACGCCCGTCAAACCGTCCTTGAACGACAGCGCTTCGAGTTCCCGCTGCAACGCCGCCACCTTCTCCTCGGTCTTCTTGCGCTCGCTGATGTCGAACATGAAGCCGACCAGCGACTCCACCTCGCCGCGTGCGTCGCGCACCACATGCACGACGTCGCGCAGCCACACGTATTCGCCACCGCTCGTCAACGCCCGGTAGTCCGCTTCGTGATCGGTGCCGGCCTTCGACTGCGCGACGCAGAATTCCACGACCTTGTCGCGGTCATCCGGATGCATGCGGGCAGCCCAGTCCTGCACGGTCTTCCAGCTCGACGGCGCCCAGCCCAGCAAGGTTTCGATTTGCGGGCCGATATAGGCGAACTCCATGGTCGCCCAATCGATTTTCCAGGGAATCGCCCTCGTCGATTCGAGCAAGGTCCGGTAGACGGCGGCGTCATGCTCCAGATAATCTTCGACACCGCTTTCGGCCGCCGCCGTGTCGTGCCGCAGGAATTCCGCGCCAAGTACGGCGCTCTTCTTGTCAGTGCTATTCATGGGTCGAACCTTTTGTAGCGGTTGAGCCGGCAAATTAACACAATGCGGCCTCCATTTCGTCAAATCAGGCCGCCGCCCGGCTTTATTGCACCCCCATTAGCGTCACCGCTAGAACAATCTGTTCTCTTCTCCTGGTCTATTCAACTTTCATTGGCATCCCTACTATCCGCATTCACACGCGGCATACCGCACGCGACACGCATTTCGAATTGTGAGCATGTACCCATGAATTCCCGTCCTTCAGACGTCAAGCATTACAGCGGCACCGCCGTCGCCCTGCACTGGCTAATCGCATTGCTGATTGTCTGCGGGTTCTGCATCGGCTGGGTCATGACCGATATCCCCGGCTTTACGCCCACCAAGCTGAAGTATTTCTCGTGGCACAAATGGATTGGCGTAACGGTCTTCGTGCTGGCCGTGGCGCGCGTGCTGTGGCGCGCCACCCACCGCGCGCCGTCGCTGGATAGCGCTACGCCCACATGGCAGAAGGCTGCGGCCCACCTTGTGCACGGCCTGCTCTACGTGCTGATGCTGGCCATTCCGGTGTCCGGCTACTTCTATAGCTCGGCGGCGGGCATTCAGGTGGTGTACCTCGGCATCGTGCCGCTGCCCACCCTCATCGGTCCGGACCAGGCGCTCAAGGCAATCCTGCGCACGGTTCATGTGCTGCTCAATTACACGTTGCTGGCGCTCGTCGCGATGCACGTACTCGCGGCGCTCAAGCATCAATTTGTCGACCGCGACGGATTACTCGCGCGGATGATCCCGTTCCTCAGATGACTCACACGACTCACGCGTAACAGACGATTGGCGACAGCCAGTTGGCAATCTAATTCCCGACGGTGCGCAATCAGCGCGCGTGGGTTCGATAGGATGCGTACCACTATGAAATCAAACTTTTATCACTCCATTCTGGCCGGCGTTGCCGCCCTCTCACTCTTCGGCGTGGGCCTGGCGCATGCCGATGTTGACGTCAGCAAAAGCAGCGTCGTCGCCACGACGAAGCAGATGAATGTGCCGGTAGACGGCAAATTCAAAAAATTCTCGGCGCAGCTGAATTTCGATCCGGCCAAGCCGACCGCCGGCAACGCCAACGTGTCGATCGACACCGGCAGCTACGACCTCGGTGCGGACGACTACAACAAGCAGGCCCAGGGCAAGGAATGGTTCGATAGCGCGACCTATCCGGCCGCGACGTTCGTCTCGAGCGCGATCGCGCCGGCCGGCGGCAATCAGTACAAGATCACCGGCAAGCTCACCATCAAGGGCAAATCGCAGACTGTGGTGGTGCCGGTCACCATCGCGAGCCAGGGCAACACGCAGACCTTCGACGGCTCACTGCCGATCAAGCGTTCGCAGTTCGATGTCGGGACGGGCGAATGGAAAGACACGTCGGTGGTCGCCGACGAAGTCGTCATCAAATTTCACATCGTTGCTTCGAAGAAGTAACGGAACACACCTAAGCGTCACAGCACTTTCTGAAACCTGGAGAATCACTTGAAGAAACAACTTTTGCTCGCCGCAGGCGCGCTGGCCGCAGCCATGTCGTTCAACGCAATGGCCGCCGACACGTATCAACTCGACCCGCAGCACACCTACCCGAGCTTCGAGACTGACCACTTCGGCGGCCTGTCGGTCTGGCGCGGCAAGTTCAAGAAGAGCAGCGGCACCGTGGTGCTGGATCGCGCGGCGAAAACCGGCACGGTCGACGTGACGATCGACATGAGCTCGGTGGACATCGGTAACGACAAGCTCGACGCGGAACTGGTCACGGACAAGTTCTTCGACGCAGCCAAGTACCCGACGGCGACCTACAAGGGCACGCAGATCCGCTTCGACGGCGACAAGCCGGTGGAAGTGATCGGCACGCTGACCCTGCATGGCGTGACCAAGCCGGTCAACCTGAAGATCGAATCGTTCAAGTGCATCATGAACCCGATGCTCAAGCGCGAAGTGTGCGGCACTGAATCGACCGCAACGTTCAATCGCGACGATTTCGGCGTCGACTTCGGCAAGACCTATGGCTTCAAGATGCAGACCACGCTGCATATTCAAGCTGAAGGCATCAAGCAGTAATCGCTACTCCCCTGTAGCTTGCGGCAGGCGGCGGAGCAATTCCCCGCCTGCCGATTCGAAATTACGACACAACGACATCACGACGTCACAACATCGCCGTCATGCTGAGCGTCGAATCATCTGAACAATTCTCCTCATCCCACCAAATAGCCCTTTAAAACAGGACTCGTCTGATCAATAGACCGAGTTTAATCACCTGTTTGGCAAGCGTTACACGTCATATCTTCCGGTTTCTCCGCGCGCGAAAACTTGAGCGCGAAGAGTCGCCATAACTGCCCGCTTTTCATCGATTTGAACCACAAGGTTAAACCTTAAAGTCGCCAGCACGGGAATGACTCTTTACTGGAGACGGTGCGGTGAAACAGGTGAAAAATGCGGCTCTGGTCGCGGCAGTGGCGATGGTGGTCGCAGGATCGGTACAGGCACAGGAAGTTTATGTGCATGGCGGTACGCTCGGCGCAGGCGTCGGTGCGGCGCTGCCGTTGACCTCGTGGGCCGGCGTGCATGCGGAATTCGAAGGACTCGGCTTCTCGCATTCGTTCAACGTCAGTGGTAACGATTACGACGGCCATCTCAAGTTGCTGCAAGGCGGCTTATATCTCGACCTGTTTCCGTTTTCGTCCAGCGGTTTTCGCGTGACGGCCGGCGCCCTGATCAACGACGACGAACTGACAGGCAAGGCGGTGCCGAACGCGCAAGGCAACTACAAGATCGGCGACGAATTCGTGCCGGCCGTGGGCCCCGCGCCGTCGACCACCATCACACTCCCGCGCGTGATGCCGTATCTCGGCATCGGTTACGGTCACAAACCCGTCTCGAAGGGTTTCGGCCTGACCTTCGATCTCGGCGTGGCCTACGGCCGCCCGCGCACGACGTACAACGTGCCGGCGATCTACGCGCAACTCACCAGCCAGGCGAACATCGACCAGGAAGAACAGAACATCAGCAACAAGGTCGAGCGCTACAAGGTGTATCCGGTGGTGCAGATCGGCGTGAGCTACCGGTTCTGACCGGGCGCCTTTCCTGATTCATCTTCCTGATTCACCTTTAAGAAGCCTTTAGTCCTCCGGGCTAAAGGCTTTTTCTCATTGCCGATGCGAGATACCCCTCGCATTCGAAGCGCAAACAGGCTCGCCGCGCAGGCGACCTCTTGTTATAATTCTCCCATCAACGCGAACAAAACATAACGCGTCTCTACACTGCGCCTCACACTGCGCGACAGGACCTCCATGCTGAAACCCGACCGCCTCCGCGCCCTCGCCGATGCGTTGGCCAAGCAGAACGTGATGCGCCTGCGCGACGCCGCCAGCCTGCTGGACGTATCGGAGATGACTGTCCGGCGCGATATCGCAGGCAGTCCGGAACGATTCACGTATCTCGGCGGCTACATCGTCAGCGCAACCGACGTACCCAACAACGCCGGCTATTCACTCGAAGAAGAGAAGGATCATTTCGCGCAGGCCAAGGCGGAAGCCTCCGCGCTTGCGGCGAAACTCGTCGTCGACCACGAAACGATCTTCATCGATTGCGGCACGACGCTCACCACGCTTGCGCGCCTGATTCCGCTCGAACGTCACGTCACCGTGGTCTGCTATTCGCTGAATGTGGCGGAGATTTTGCGGCGTAAGCCGAATGTGCGGATGATTCTGCTGGGCGGCGTCTACGTGCCCTCGTCAGATTCGTTCGCGGGTGAAGAGAGTCTGGAGATGCTGCGCCGCATGGGCATCAACAAGGCGTTCATTTCCGCAGGCGGTGTGGATAACGCGCGCGGCGTGACGTGCTGGAACTTTCACGAAGTCGCGCTCAAGCAAGCGGCCATGGCAAGTGCCGTCGAACGGCATCTGGTCGTGGACCAGAGCAAGTTCGGCGTCGTCAAGGCGGTGCGCTTCTCGCAGATCGACGACTTCGATTCCATCATCACCGAGAAAGGCCAGGAGCACCGTAAGCGCAAATGAATGCGCTGGCGGTGTAACCGGCCTTCGGTTATCCGTTTTTGCGCTGCAATGCGAACAGCGTCCCGGCGATCAGAATAAACGCGCCGATGATCACCTTCTGCCAGGTGCTCGGCACGCCAACCAGAATCAGCACGCTATTGATCAGCGTGACCAGCACCACACCAAGCAAGGTGCCGGCCACCGTACCCGTGCCTCCTGTAATGCGCGCGCCGCCCAGAATCACCGCGGCGATCACATCGAGTTCCGAGCCCACCAGATCGAACGGATTCGCGAGCCGGTTGTTCGATACATGCAGAATGCCCGCTATGCCGGCGAGCATGCCTGTATAGCCGAACACAAACAGATGGATCGCCCGCAGGTTATAGCCTAGCCGCTCGGCAATCGCGAGGCTGCCGCCCATTGCATAAACGCCGCGCCCCATCATGGTCCGGTTCAACAGCCACCACGTGACACCGGCGGCTACCACCAGCGCCAGCACCGAAACAGGCAGCACCGCGCGCAGGCCTTCGTTGGTGTGATAGAAAAACATCGGAATCCGGCCGAAGTGATCCATGCTGTGCGGAATGTTCATGAAGAACGTCGTGCCGATAAACGTCAGCAGCAGGCCGCGGTACAGATACTGCGTGCCGATCGTGACGATCAGCGAAGGCGCTTTCAAGCGATGCACCAGGAGGCCGTTGATGAGACCGAGCAGCACGCCGCCCAGCGCGCCGGTGATCAGGATCAGCGCGAACGGCGCATCCGGCCACCAGGCAAATACCGCCTTGGTGATGCCGTACATCGTCAGCGCGGCGATTGCCGTGAACGAAACGTCGATGCCGCCGGACGCCAGCACAACGAGCGTGCCCAGCGCGAAAAGCGACATCGTGGTTGCCGAGTGCAGCAGATCGAATAGCGTCGCGAGCTGAAAGAAGCGCGGATTGATCGCGCCGACAATCAGGCACGTTGCCGCGATCAACGCGACCGTGAACCATTCGGGGTTGCGCGAAAGCCTGGCCCGCAAAGTGGGCGGCTTGACCTCGGGTGCGACTTCGACAACGGTCGGGGTGTTCATGGTCTGGTTCATGCTCGAAGGAATCCGCGAGTTCATGGGTATCGGCGTCCTTTTATGCGGCTTCCGACAGCAGCGCGTGATACAGGTCGGCTTCGCTCAACGCATCGGCCTGATACTCGCTGGCCACACGCCCCTTCTTCATCATCAGAATGCGATCGCAGTTCTGCAGCAACTCGGGCAGATCGTCGCTGATCAGAATGATGCCGATACCGCGTTTCGACAGCCGCTGCATGATGCGATAGATGATGTCTTTCGAACCCACGTCGACGCCGACCGTCGGTCCATGCAGAATCAGCACGCGCGGATCGATAGCGAGCCAGCGACCGATCAGCACGCGTTGCTGATTGCCGCCCGAGAGCGACTGCACGGGCTTGTCGACACCCGGCGTCGCGATCTGCAGATCGTTCACCGTCTGTTCCGCGAGCGCCTGTGCGCGCGTGCGATCGATCTGGCCAAAGCGGTCGCGCAGGCTGGAGATCATCGCCGTAATCACGTTGTCGCGAATCGATTTGTCGAGAAACAGCCCTTCGTTCAGGCGGTCTTCTGGCACGTAGCCAATGCGATGATGTTTCGCGTCCGAGGGCGTGCGCAATGCAATTGCCTTGCCGTCGAGCAGCACCTGCCCCGATTGCGCCGCCGCAACGCCCGCGAGTGCGCGTGCGAGTTCGTTGCGCCCCGAGTCCAGCAAGCCGGTGACGCCGAGTATCTCCCCTCTATGCAGCTTGAACGACACGTCGCTGAACTGCCCCGTACGCGTGAAGTCGCGCACGTCAAGCACGACATCCTGGCCCAATGTTCCTTCCCGATAGCGCTCGTTTGTCAGATGCCGCCCCGTCATCAGTTCGCTGATCTGCGCTTTGGTGAATTGCGCAATCGGTCCTTGCGCCATCTTCTGGCCGTCGCGCAGCACGATGACTTCGCCGCCGATCGCGTAACACTCATCGAGCTTGTGACTCACGAACAGCACCGTCACGCCCTGCGCGCGCAGGTTCGCGAGCACGGCAATCAGATTGTCGACTTCTTTCTGCGTGAGCGACGTGGTGGGCTCATCCATGATGACGAACTTTGCCTCGCTGGCAATCGCGCGAGCAATGGCAACGAGCTGACGCGTGGCGAGCGGCAATTGCTCGATCAAAGTGGCCTGAAACTCGGCGTCGCCTGGCAGGCCGACCGATTCCAGCGCACGCGCCGCCGTGCGCGCGAGTGCGCGCCGGTCGAACGTACGCGCAAGCCGGCCTTCGTGCGTGGCCAGCTCGGCGGTAAGCGCGACGTTTTCCGCCACGTTCATGTTGGGCAGCAGCGAGAGATCCTGATAGACGGTTTCGATGCCTGCGGCCAGCGATTCGAGAGCGGACAGCCGTGCGTGCCGGACGCCTTCGATCACGAGTTCGCCTTCGTCGGGCGGCTGCGCGCCGGAGATGATCTTGATCAGCGTGCTCTTGCCGCAGCCGTTCTCGCCGAGCAGGTGATAGATCTGGCCGCGCGCGAACGACAGGCTCACCCCGCGCAATGCGTGTACGCCGGTGAAGCGCTTGTGCACGCCGACCACCTCCAGAAACGGCTGCGAGGTGTCGGACTGCGGCTGCGAAGACAATACGTCCTGATTCATGATGGCGAGTCGCAAGTTAAGGCGTGCCCACATGGGCACGCCTTGAAGGAAGTCCCCCGAGGGGGACGCCGTGACACATGAAGCAAAAAACAATCAGAACGGATACTGCTTGTAGTTCGACTTGTCGACATTCACCCAGCCCTGACCGCGCACGATAATCCCTTTGCCTGGTCCCTTCGCAACGGTGACTTTGGTGTAGCCCGGAATGCCGAGATCGGCGCCGTTCTCGACCGTCTTGCCGTCGATCAGCATCTGCGCGACCTTATTCATCGCGATGCCGGCGAGCTTCGGATCCCAGAAAGCGATGCCGTTGATCGCGCCGCTCTCGAGGAACTTGCCAGCTTCTGTCGGCAGGCCCGTGCCGTAGACGCAGATCTTGCCCTGCATGCCGGCTTCTTCCACTGCGCGGCCGATGCCGATCACGTCGAGCGAGGACGAGCCCTGGAAGCCCTTCAGGTCCGGATGCTTGCGCAGCACTTCCTTCGCGACTTCATAGGCGCGCTCGCCGTCGTTGTTGGTTTCGAGTTTCGGTTCGACCAGATCCATCTTCGGATATTTGGCCTTGGCGTTGCCAATCCCGCCGTCGGCCCATTGCACCTGCGAGCGGCTGCCGAGCGAACCGACCAGCGCGACCCACTTGCCGTCGTCGTGCATGCACGAGGCGAGACGTTCGTTCAGGCCGGCGCCGTAGGCGGTGTTGTCGAATGCTTCGATGTCGACCATCGTGTTCTTCGCGTTGTCGGCCTCATGGGTCACCACCTTGATGCCGCGATCCATCGCCTTCTTCAGCGCCGGTTCCAGCGTCGGCGGATCGTAGGGCACCACGGCAATCGCCGTGACCTTCTTCGCGATCAGGTCTTCGATGATCTTCAGTTGCTGTGCCGCATCCGCGCGGCCCGGGCCGGTCTGATACGCGTTCACGCCCGGGTTGTCCTTCGCGAATTGCTTGACGCCGTCGTCCATCCGGTTGAACCAGTTGATACCGGTCACCTTGACGACCGTGACGATCGTCTCGTTGGTTGCAGCCTGCGCAGCGGCGATCACGCCTACGGTAAGAGCGCCTGCTGCGAGCGCGGCACCCAGTCGAGTCAATTTCATGCGATGTCTCCTTTATCCTTCGATGTAGTTCGATGTCGCCCTACTTCACCATCACGGACAGTCAGGGCTCGTTGTCCGCCGCGTACTGAAACCTGAATCTGAAACCTGGGTTGCGCCTTTCAAGGCTGTTTGGCGCGCTAACGTTTCGGAACTGCGCCGGAACCCGGAGCACTAGCACTAGCACTCCCACCACCACCGCCCCCGCCAAAACCGAAAATCGCCCGCACTCGCTCGCCGCCTGCAAACGCGAGTGACAGCAACAACAAGAATCCCCACGCGCAATCGCCGAAAAACTGCGACACGCCCAGCAGATTGAACAGACTCGAGAGAAACTGCAGCACGGTTGCGGCAAAGAACACGCAGATGATCCGGCCATGGCCACCGGCGGGATTCACGCCGCCCATCACCGCGATCAGGATGGCGATCAGCAGATAGGAATTACCGTAGTCCCATTTCGCGCTGGACGTATGGGTCGCGCTGATCAGCCCCGCGAGCGACGCCAGCACACCGCACATCGCATAAGTGGTGATCAGCATCCGCGCGCGCGGAATGCCCGCATAGAACGCCGCTTTGGGGTTGGTGCCCATCAGATAGAGACGCAGGCCGAACGGGCTGCGTCTGAGCAACCAGCCGAGCACGATCACGGCCGCGATAAAGATACAGAACGCGATCGGCACCTGAAACACGGTACCGTTGCCGATATTCGACAACGGGTCGACATAGTCGACATGCACCGAGGCGCCGTTGCTGAGCACCACCGCAAAACCCGTGAACAGCAACTGCGTGCCGAGCGTGCAGAGAATTGGCGTGAGCCTGAGGCGCGCGATCACCACACCGTTCAGGAGGCCGCCGAGCAGCCCCATCGTCACCACGATCACGCAGAAGAGCGATGTGTAGAGCGCGGGCGAATCGTCGCCGTTGACGAAGTGCGGCACGACGAGCGCCGCAACCATCCCGGACAGATTCGCGAGCCCGACACCCGACAGATCGATCCCGCCATTGCCCGACACCATCGACAACATGATGCCGAGCGCCAGCAAGCCGAGTTCGGGCAACTGTCCACCCATCGACTGGAGATTGTCGATGTCGACGAATTGCCCATGCGAAAGCCACGTCGCGACCAGCACGACGACTACGTTGACGATCAGCAGAAAATTCAGTTGCCGGTCGCCGAACATTTTTCCATCGGTAAACGAGGACTTCATGGTGAGCACGATCTCCTTCAGTCTTCGCGAACGGTCAGGACAGCGGCGAGGCGGCCTCGGCCGGCTGGTTCAACACGCGGTTCACTTCGTCGAGCATCGGCATGGAAGGCGCCGTGCCCGGACGGGTGACGGAAATGCCCGCCAGCGCGCAGCCGAAACGCAGCGCCGAGACGGCGTCGTCGCCGCGTGCAAGCGCCGCCGCAAAACCGCCTGTGAAGCCGTCACCGGCGCCGGCGGTCTCCACTACGCGGCCGCAGTGATAGGCCGGCACGAGTATCGATTGGCTTGCCGAGTGCAGCAGCGCGCCGCCCTCGCCCAGCGTGACGATCACCGCGCCGACACCTTTGGCGAGCAGTACGTCGGCGGCACGGCGCGCGTCGTCGGCATTCGCGATCGGCACGCCGGTCAGCGCGGTGGCCTCGGTTTCGTTCGGGGTGATGTAGTCGCACAACGGAAAGATGTCGTCGTCGAGCGGCAAGGCGGGCGCCGGATTGAACACGGTGATGACGCCGTGCCGGCGCGCCACTTCGAGCCCGCGACGCGCAGCAGCAAGCGGCTGTTCGAGTTGCGTAACGAATACGCGCGCGGCGGCGATATCGGCTTCGATCGCATCGACGTCGGCTGCCTCCATCGTGCCGGCCGCGCCGGAGGCGACGATGATGGCGTTCATGCCGGTGTTGTCGTCGACGAAGATATGCGCGGCGCCCGTGGACACGCCCTCGACCACCGAGGCGCGTGCGGTGATGCCTTCAGCGGCCCATGTGGCGCGCGCAATCTCGCCGAACGCGTCGTTGCCGATGCGCGTGCAGAACACTACTTCGGCGCCGGCGCGCGCCGCCGCCACCGCCTGATTCGAGCCCTTGCCGCCCGGTCCCATTGCGAACGCCGTGCCGGCGATCGTCTCGCCGATCAGCGGCATACGTCCGGCGCGAAACGTCAGGTCGGTAACGTAGATGCCGAGAATGACAACACGCCCGTTTCGTTGCAAAGACGTGCTCATTCGCGTTCCCCATGAGGCGCGTTGATCGTGAGGCATGCGTGCGGGGCATGTATTGCGCGCCGCACCGCGGTGTTCAATTGCAGATCCAGATGCTTCAGCA
The DNA here is from genome assembly GCF_902859805.1 of Paraburkholderia sediminicola. Classification (GTDB taxonomy): domain Bacteria; phylum Pseudomonadota; class Gammaproteobacteria; order Burkholderiales; family Burkholderiaceae; genus Paraburkholderia; species Paraburkholderia sediminicola. The sequence continues at coordinate 174,675 of NZ_CADIKC010000002.1, forward strand.
CGTTGTCTCCTCCATTTTCTGGTTGGCGTGCGGGGTATTCAGGCGCGAGCGCCGGCTTTCAATCAGTCTCCGTACGGTATCCAGATGTTCTTCACCTGCACGGCCTGACGCAGGAACGGCCGGCCTTCGCTCGAACGGTCGAACCAGTCGAACTGGCGGCCGTGATCGACGAACGTACGCTTCAGATTGCCGATCGACTCGCGCTCGACCAGCGTCGAATCCGCCGCGTTGCCGAAACACCAGACGGCATCGACGTCGTCGTGTTTGGCGAGCGCCGGCAACAACGCACCACGTTCACCCGTGACGATGTTCAGCACACCAGCGGGCACATCCGACGTTTCGACTACCTGATAAAAGTCCGTCACCGTGAGCGGACACGCCGCGCTCGGCAACACCACCACACGATTGCCCATGGCCAGCGCGGGCGCCGCCAGCGAGATGAAACCGAGCAACGGCGCTTCGTCCGGACAGGCAATGCCAATCACGCCGAGCGGCTCATGCATCGCCAACGCGACGCCGCGCAGCGGCGGCGTATGCACGGCGCCGTCAAACTTGTCGGCCCACGCCGCGTAAGTGAAGAGACGCGCTACCGCCGCCTCGACCTCCGCATGCGCCGCCGCTTGCGTCGCACCGTTTCTTGTCACGAGTTGCCGCGCGAACTCGTCCGCGCGAATGGCCAGGTTCTCCGCGAGATAGAACAGCACCTGGGCACGATTATGCGTACTCGCCTGCGACCACTTCTGCGCTGCGCGCGCCGCTTCGACCGCGTTGCGAATGTCCTTGCGGTTGCCCTCGCCCACTTCACCGACCAGCCTCCCATCCGGCGCGTGAACCGGCAACGAATAGCCGCTGTCCGGACGCACCTGCTTGCCGCCGATAAAGAGCTTCGCGGTGCGATCGATCAGCGTGACGTTCGATAACGGATCGCGCTCGCCTGCGCCTGCCGTCGGTTCCGCGCGCACAGGCTGACGGACAGCAAGATTGAGCCACGCACGCGGTTTCAGATATTCGTAGATGCCCTCACGGCCGCCTTCGCGACCATAGCCCGACTCGCGGTAACCGCCGAAGCCGACCGCCGCATCGAACAGATTGGTCGCGTTGATCCACACGACGCCGCAGGCAAGCCGTGGCGCGATATCGAGCGCGCGGCCAATGGTTTCGCTCCACACGCTCGCGGCGAGTCCGTAGCGTGAATTGTTGGCGAGCGCAATCGCCTCATCCGGCGTGCGAAAGCTCATCGTGACCAGCACCGGTCCGAAGATTTCTTCCTGCGCGAGAGTCGAAGCCGGCGCCACACCGGTGACGAGCGTGGGTGGATAGAAGCAGCCGCCGGCGGGCATCGTCGTATCGGGCGACTGCCACACCGCACAGCCTTCGCGCCGCCCGGTTTCCACCAGCGACTCGATGCGTTCGAGCTGCACCGGATCGACGATCGCACCGATGTCGATACTTTTATCGAGCGACGTACCGACGCGCAGCGTTTCCATGCGGCGCTTCAGCTTCGCAATGAAGCGCGCTTCGATGCCTTCCTGCACGAGCAGGCGCGAACCCGCACAGCAGACCTGCCCCTGGTTGAACCAGATCGCGTCGACCACACCTTCGACGGCGCCATCGAGATCGGCATCGTCGAACACGATGAAGGGCGACTTGCCACCGAGTTCGAGCGTCAGCGATTTGCCCGAGCCCGCCGTGGCTGCGCGAATCAGGCGTCCCACTTCGGTCGAGCCGGTGAACGCGATCTTGTCCACTTTCGGATGTTCGACGAGCGCCGCGCCGGTGCGGCCGTCACCCGTCACGACGTTCAGCACGCCTGCCGGCAAGCCGGCCCGATGGGCAAGTTCGGCGAACAGTAACGCGGTAAGCGGCGTGTATTCAGCCGGCTTCAACACGACGCAGTTACCCGTCGCAATCGCCGGTGCGATCTTCCACGCGAGCATCAGCAGCGGAAAATTCCACGGCACGATCTGCCCGACGACCCCAAGCGGCGCGTAGTCGGCGAATTCGCTCTCCTGCAATTGCGCCCAACCCGCGTGATGCAGGAAGTGCCGCGCGACCAGCGGCACGTCGATATCGCGTGTCTCACGGATCGGCTTGCCGTTGTCGAGCGCTTCGAGCACGGCAAAAAGACGGCTATGACGCTGCACCATGCGCGCGAGCGCATACAGATGCCGCGCCCGTCCGGCGCCGCCGAGCGCGAGCCAGCCCGGCTGCGCGGCGCGCGCGGCCGCTACCGCCGCGTCGACGTCGGCCGCATCGCCCTGGGCGATCCCGGCAAGCCGGCCGCCCGTGGCAGGTGCGTGCGAAACGAAGTGCTCACCGGCGGCCGGCGCATGCCACGCCCCGCCGATGAAATGCCCGAAGCTCGCCTCATGCTGCGCGAGCCAGGCGCGCGCGGGCTGATCGTCCTCGGGTGCGGGACCGTACTCCATCGATGAAAAATACTCGGCTACGCTCATGGGATCGGTCTTCTGTTCAGGCTACGGGGTGACGGTTGAAAGCGGAGTAACGACCGCTCACGTGATGTTCGAGCTGGCGTTCGATATCGGCCAGCAGGCTCGATGCGCCGATACGGAACAGCTCCGGTTCGAGCCACGGGCGGCCGAGCTCTTCCTTCATGAGGATCTGATAGGACAGCACCGACTTCGCGCTCGACACGCCGCCTGCCGGTTTGAAGCCGATCGGCACACCGGTGCGCTCCTGGTATTCGCGGATCATGCGCACCATCACCAGCGAGACGTCCAGCGTGGCATTGACGCCTTCCTTGCCGGTCGACGTCTTGATGAAGTCCGCGCCAGCCATCATGCAGACCATCGAGGCGCGCGCCACATTGGAGATCGTGCGGATGTCGCCAGTCGCCAGAATCGCCTTCAGATGCGCGGGGCCGCAGGCTGCGCGGAAGTCGCGCACTTCGTCGTAGAGCGCCTGCCAGTTGCCGGTCAGCACATATTCACGCGTGACGACGATGTCGATTTCCTGCGCGCCATCCGCGACCGAAGCCTCGATCTCTTTCAGCTTCAGCGGATGCGGGATCAGCCCGGCGGGAAACCCGGTCGACACCGCCGCGACCGGAATGCCGCTGCCTTGCAGCGCATCCACCGCCGCCGCGACGAAACGGTGATAGACGCAGACCGCACCCGTCGTGATGCCTTGCGGCGCAATGCCGAGCGCTTCGAGCAGATCGGCCCGCACCGGTTGGCGCGCTTTCGCGCACAGGCGGCGCACACGGCCTTCGGTGTCGTCGCCGTTGAGCGTGGTGAGGTCGATGCAGGTGACGGCTTTCAGCAGCCAGGCCGCCTGCGCATCTTTCTTGACGGTACGGCGCGTGGCAAGCGTCGCCGTGCGCCGTTCGACCGCCGACTGGTTGACGCGCAAGCCGTCCAGCCAGGACGCGTCGAACGGCATGCCCGGGTTGCGCACCGGGTGAATGAGCGGGCCGCCGCGCAGCGCGACGACCGAAGAAGAAAGCACAGGGGCTTCAGGCATAAGACATCCGAAAATTTGATGCGGCGCACAACAGCCGCCGACAATTTGTTCCCACTTATGCTACAACGATTGATAGAATCATAACAAGCTTTCCGCTTCAATCATCACATAAGCAGGCACCTAAGCCCTGTAAGCGCCACCAATGTTATTGACGCACCATATTCATGATGCGAAGATCACAACACGGTTTTGGCCGACAGCACCATACAAAGAAAAGAATGTCGTCGTATTGACGAAGGAGACATGCCAGATGAGTGAGCCGGTTGCGGTCACGGCCGCGTCATCGCCTCAGGTTCCATTGATCCGTGTTGCGGGCGTCACCAAGCGATTTGGCGGCGTACAGGCGCTACGCGGCGTCAGCCTTGATGTGTTGCCCGGCGAAGTGCACGCGTTGCTCGGCGAAAACGGCGCGGGCAAATCCACGCTGATCAAGATCCTCAGCGGCGTTCACACCTATGACGACGGCGTCATCGAGATCGATGGCCAGACAGTGGCGTTCGAGTCGCCGGCGCGATCGCGTGAGGCAGGTGTGGCCGTGGTCTACCAGGACCTGAGCCTCGTCGAATCGCTGTCGGTCGGCGCCAATCTGATGCTGGGGCGCGAGCCTCGCACACGTCTCGGCTTTGTGAAGAATCGCCAGCTCATGGCAACGGTCAGCGAATTTCTCCGCTCGCACGGCATCCCGCTCGATCCGCGCACCGCGGTTGGCGCGTTGCCGTTCGCGTACCGGCAAATGACTGAAATCTGCAAGGCGCTGATGGGCGACGTGCGAGTTCTGATTCTCGACGAACCGACCTCGGCGCTGACGGGCGGCGAAGAGCAGATTCTGTTCGACGCGATTCGCGCGGTCACGAATCGCGGCGTGGGCGTGATCTACGTGACGCATCGGTTAAACGAGGTGTTTCGTATTTCACAGCGCGTCACCGTGTTTCGCGATGGCGCCAATGCGGGCACGTTCTCGACGGCCCAAACCGATATGAAGCAGCTGGTCGCGGCGATCGTCGGTCCCGGCCATGCCGCGTTGCAGGCACGGGAGAGGACGGCTGTCGGCGCTACCGGCGATGACTCCGCTGTTGGAGCGCAAACATCGGCCGCGTCCAATGCCGCCGTGGCACCCGTTCTCAAGTTGTCGAACGTGAGCAATGACAGGCTTCACGACGTCGACCTCACGGTTCGTCCTGGCGAGATTCACGGGCTTGCGGGATTGATCGGCAGCGGGCGCACGGAGATTCTGCAAACCATCTTCGGCATTCGAAAAATCGAGGCGGGCGCCATCGAGATCGACGGTCAATCGCGCTCGCGTATCACGCCCGCCGAATCCATCCAGCTCGGCGTAGCGTTGGTGCCGGAGGATCGTCATCTTGAAGGGCTTGTGCTCGATCATTCGATCGAACGCAACCTGACCTTGCCGCGGTTGCCGCAATTTTCTCGCTGGGGATGGCTGCGCAGCCAGGCGGCCGTCAACCAGGCGAAGCGCTCGATGAAAGAGCTGGCCGTCAAGGCGCCGGGCTCATCGACTGCGGTCAAGTTTTTATCCGGCGGCAACCAGCAGAAAGTGGTCTTTGCGAAGTGGAATCATCCGCGCCCCACGCTTCTTTTACTCGACGAACCCACTGTCGGCGTCGACGTCGGCGCACGCGAGGAGATCTACGGCGTGGTCCATGACGCCGCGCGAGCCGGCACCGCCGTGCTCGTCGTTTCCTCGGACCTCGATGAACTGTTGCGCCTGTGCGGCCGGATTTCGATCGTTGCGGACGGCTCTATCGTCAAGACCGTCGAGCGCGCCGAGCTTGCCAATGCCGAAGCGCTTCATCACCTGATTCAACTGTCCCGTTCCTCCATCGAGCACGCAATATGAACGACTCTGTCTCGCCGCTGACGGCTAAACGGCAGGCATCGCCACCGCAGAAGAGCCGTATGCGGCGCCTCGCGCAACTCCTCCTGCAAGGCGACCGGCCCTATGCGCTCTACGGCGCGTTCGCGATTCTGCTGGTGGTGTTCAGCTTCGCGTCGCCGTGGTTTCTCTCCATCGACAACTTCCTGAATATCGGCCGGCAAACCGCATTGGTCTCGATCGTCGCGATCGGCATGACCTTCGTGATCATTGCGCGGCAGATCGATCTGTCGGTGGGGTCGACCTTGGCGCTCTCGGGCATGTCCGCGGCGCTCGCCATGTCGCATGTCGGCGACAGCTGGATCATCGGCGCGATTGCCGGCATTGGCACCGGCGCAATCGTCGGCGCGATCAACGGGGTGGTGACCACACGGCTGAACATTCCGTCGTTTCTCGTCACGCTCGGCACCTTGAGCGCGGCACGCGGACTCGCGCTCATGGTGACGACAACCCGGCCCGAGATCATCACCAACGACTCGTTCATCTCGATCTTCGGCGAGGGCGATATTGCCGGTGTGCCGGTACCGATCATCTGGACAGCGCTGACCGTAATCGCCGGCATCCTGCTGCTGCATTTCAGCGTGTTCGGCCGGCAGATCTATGCGGCCGGCGGCAATCCGACAGCGGCGCTCTACTCCGGCATCAACACGCGGCGCGTGACCACTCTCGCCTTCATTCTCACCGGCGCACTAGCCGGGCTTGCGGCGCTCGTGCTCGCCGCACGTTCGCATGCGGCGCGGCCCGACGTCGTGCAAGGGCTCGAACTCGATGTGATTGCTTCCGTAACGCTCGGTGGTTGCAGCCTGTTTGGTGGCCGTGGTTTCGTACTCGGCACGCTGCTCGGCAGCCTCATCATCGGCACGCTCAATAACGGGCTGGTGCTGCTTGGCGTCAGTTCGTCGCTGCAACTGGTGATCAAGGGCGCGATTATCGTCGCGGCTGTGGCCTTTACCAGGAAATGAGCAGGAAGTGATTCAGGAAGTAACCAGGGAAATGAGGAAAGCACGTCGATCACGCGAGATGTCACGTGCCCGCGTTGTTCGTGAATGCAGGAGACGTAACACAAACATGAAGACCAACGGAGAAGAATCATGAAACATCGTCGTGGCTCAAGAAGTGTTCTACCCACTCTCATGGCGGCCGCCGCCGTCCTGGCGCTGGCGTCGCCGGGTGTCTACGCGCAATGCGTGACCAGCCTGCCGGCCGGTTCGATCGGACCGAAGACGATTGTCGGGCAAGGGCCGAACGGCGAAAAAGCGGCCTCGGTGGATGCAGTGAAGCTAAGCGACGCCGACATCGCCAAAATCAAAGCCGGCAAGTTCAAGGTCGGCATTTCGATGCAGACCATGAATCTCGACTGGTCGCAATTGCAGGTGCAAGGCATTACGGACACGCTCAAAAAATATGGCGTGGAAGTGATCGGCACGGCTTCGGCGGAATACCAGGTCGACAAGCAGATCGCGGACATCGAGAACACAATCCAGCGCCACCCGGACGGCATCATCTCCATTCCGGTCGACGGAACGGCCACGGCCGCCACGTACAAGAAAGTGTCAGAAGCCGGGATCAAACTCGTGTTCATGGACAATGTGCCGACCGGCCTGAAGCATCCTGAGCAATACGCGGCGATGATTTCCGCCGACAGCGAAGGCAACGGCCAGATCGCCGCGAAAGTGCTAGCCTCGTGCGTCCCGCAGGGCGCCACGATCGGGCTGGTGAATTTCGGCGTGGACTACTTCAGCACAACGGAACGCACCAAGGCTGTCAACGACTGGATCAAGAAGAATCGTCCGGACATCAAGGTCAAACAGGTCGCGTTTACGGACCCGTCGAAGGTGGGCCAGATCGCGGGCGATTTCCTCACCGGGAATCCGGATGTGAAGGGGCTGTTCGCCGTCTGGGATCAACCGGCGCTCGACACGCTGACTTCAATGCGCGCGCAAGGCGTGAATATTCCTGTCACGACGGTCGATCTGGGCCTTCAGTCCGCGATCGAGATCGCCAAGGGCGGACCGCTCAAGGCAACCGGCTCGCAACGCCCGTACGATCAGGGCGTGGCCGAGGCGATGGCGATGATGAAGGCGCTGATCGGCCAGACGCCGCCGGCGTGGATCGGCGTGCAGTCGCTGCCGGTGGTTCAGTCGAATGTGCTCGAGTCGTATAAGACGGTGTTCAAGAAAGACCCGCCGCCCCAGCTTGCGGACGCATGCAAGAAAGCGAAGCCGGCTTGCGGCTGATGCTAGAGGCGCGGCACCTTGCCCCGGCGGAGCAAGGTACTATTACGGTTTGGCGTCCGGCGTGCAGCGCATCATGGCTAGCACGTCCTGACGCCCGACGCAGCAAGCCATACGATCGGGCCGCACGGCACATGGTTCGACTGCTATGCTCGCTGCCCGCACCGTCATCCGTTTCCGCCAGCCATGAGTTCTGCAAGCCGCCACATCGCGCACCTGGACATGGACGCGTTCTACGCGTCCGTTGAACTGTTGCGCTATCCGGAACTGCGCGGCAAGGCGGTGGTGATCGGCGGCGGCCGCAACGCCGTGCCGCAAACACTGGAAGACGGCAGCCTTCGCTTTGCGAAGCTGCGCGACTACGCCGGCCGCGGCGTGGTGACCACCTCGACCTACGAAGCCCGCGCGCTCGGCGTGTTCTCCGCGATGGGCATGATGAAAGCCGCCGTGCTCGCGCCGGAGGCGATTCTGCTGCCCACCGATTTCGAATCGTATCGTCACTACTCGCGGCTGTTCAAGGCGGCGGTCGCCACCTTCACGGATCGGATCGAAGACCGCGGCATCGACGAAATCTATATCGACCTCACCGAATTGCCGGGCGAGCCGCGCGAGATCGCCGCGCGCATCAAGCAGGCCGTCAATCAGGCGACCGGCCTCACCTGCTCCATTTGCGTGGCGCCGAACAAGCTGCTCGCGAAGATCGGCTCCGAACTCGATAAACCCGACGGCCTCACGATCCTCACGCCTGCGGATGTGCCGTTGCGCGTCTGGCCGTTGCCGGTGCGCAAAGTCAATGGAATCGGGCCGAAGGCCGCGGAAAAACTCACCTCGCTCGGCCTCGCCACGGTCGGCGATCTGGCAGCGGCGGACGCGGGCCTGTTGCAGGACAACTTCGGGCGCAGCTACTCGGCGTGGCTCATGCAGGTCGCGCAAGGCTACGACGAGCGGCCGGTCGTGGTCGAATCGGAACCCAAGTCGATGAGCCGCGAGACGACCTTCGAACGCGATCTGCATCCACGTCACGATCGCCCGGCGCTCTCCAGTTCGTTTACCAGCCTGTGCGTGCGGGTCGCGGAAGATCTGGTGAGAAAGGGCTATGTGGGCCGCACCGTGGGCATCAAGCTGCGCTACGACGACTTCCACACGGTCACGCGAGACCTGACGCTCGAGGAGCCGACCGCCGACGCCACCGAGATCCGGCGCGCCGCAACCGAATGTCTGAGAAGAGTGGAATTGAACCGCAAGCTGCGGCTGCTGGGTGTGCGCGTAAGCGCATTGACGCCGGCCAACGCACAACCGGCGAAGCGGCGCGTACCGGTTCAGGCCGACTTGCCTTTTAACAGCGAAGATTAACCTGCAGCTTCCGCGGGGACACCGGCATTCGTACGCGCCGCCGGCAAACTGGCTTCCACACTCGACGACGCAATCGAAAACGCAAACGTGTTGACACCGTTCGCACTTTCCACCGACACCGTGCCGCGATGCATCTCGGCAATCGCCTTCACGATCGCAAGACCCAGGCCGTGGTTTTCGCGGCTATTGGTGCGAGACACTTCCGCACGATAGAACCGGTCGAACAGATGTTCGAGCACGGCCGGCTCGATCGGCTCGCCCGGGTTGGCCACCGCTACGCGCAACTGATCCGCGACTTCCAGGATCGTCACCGTGATCGCCGCGCCGGGCGCACAGTGTTGAATCGCGTTCATCAGCAGATTCGTGCAGGCGCGGCCGAACAGCGAGCGGTTCACCCGCGCCACCGCATCGCCGCGCAACTGCGCATGCACGCGTGCTTCTTCCAGCGGAATCTCCAGAAATTCCAGCGTGTGCGCAACTTCCGCGGCCAGCGACACCTCGACGAGGCCCGTCGCGCGCTCGCCCTGATCGGCGCGAGCGAGGAACAGCATGTCGTTGATAATCGCGCGCATGCGTTCGAACTCTTCAAGATTCGATTGCAGCGTATGACGTAAATCGTCGACCGAACGGTTGCGTGTCAACGCCACTTCGGTCTGGCCGATCAGAATCGTCACCGGCGTACGCAATTCATGGGCAACATCTGCGTTGAACGATTCGAGGCGGCCGTATGCGCCGTCCAGACGTTCGAGCGCGCCGTTGAACGAGTTGGCCAGATCGCTCAATTCGAGCGGCAGCGAGGCCGTATTCAGACGCTGTGAGCGGTTATTCGGGCTCACCGCGGATGCTTCTCGCGTCAGACGCGTCAAGGGAGCAAGCCCGATTCTCGTCACCGAGTAACTCAGCAGCAGCACGGCGAGACTGCCCAGCGCGGACAGCGCGGCGAGCGCCGCCCCGAACACGCGCATTGTGCGGGTATTCGGCGAACAACTGGCGGCGACCTGCAATTGCACAGGCGGGCGGGCCCCGTAAGCCGGTATCGTCACCGAGATGGTCAGCATGTCCGCGCCGCCGCCAACCGGCGATACCCTCGTATAGCCACCCTGCCAGTTCGACACCACCGGCCCCTCGATGGGCTTGCCATAGTGAAAATACGGATCGGTACTCGACACCGCATACACGGTGCTGCCGTCATGCGGCATCATGTCCGTCAGCTTTTCGCGGGCCATGCGCCACTTCTCCGGCGTCACCGCGTGATAGACGATGATGCGCGCGATCTCGGTACGATCGTCGAGCGATTCGCGCAAATGGTGTTCGAGCTGCGTGCGCAGTACCAGAAACAGCCCGGTGCCGACCAGCGTGAATACCAGTAGCGCCACGAGCGCGAACATCAACGCAAGGCGGCGCGCGATTGAACGGTTCATGATTGCTCTGCCTCTTCACGCACTTCGAGCACGTAGCCCATCCCGCGCACGGTGTGCAGCAGTTTCGAGGAAAACGGGCCGTCGAGCTTGGCGCGCAATCGTTTGATCGCGGTCTCGACCACGTTCGTATGGCTGTCGAAGTTGACGTCCCACACGAGTTCGGTGATGGCGGTCTTCGAAAGGATGTCGCCTTGCCGGCGCGCCAGTACGCTCAGCAACTGGAATTCCTTGGCGGTCAGATCGAGGCGTACGCCGTCGCGGGTAGCGCGACGTCCGATCAGATCGACGAACAGATCGCCGACGGAAATCAGCGTCGACTCCTGCGAACGCGTGCGGCGCGCCAGCGCATGCAGCCGCTCGACCAGTTCGAGGAAGGAAAAGGGTTTGGTGAGGTAGTCGTCGGCGCCTTCGCGCAAGCCCCGCACGCGGTCGTTCACGTGATCGCGGGCGGTCAGCATGATGACCGGCGTCGACTTGCGCATGCGCAGCGCCTTCAGCACGCTGAAGCCGTCGCGTTTGGGCAGCATGACATCGAGGACGATCACGTCGTAATCGAATTCGGTGGCCAGATGCATGCCTTCCTCGCCGTCGAGCGCGACGTCGACAACCCAGCCCTGCTCTGTCAAACCGGAGCGCAGGTAGTCCACCACCTTATGCTCGTCTTCAACGATCAGCAATTTCATGCGCGTCCCCTTGTATCTGCATTATACGAAACGCCTCGTTTTTCCTCTTTCCTGTCTGGCCGTGTCATTGTCGGTCGGCTCACTTCGCGGGAGCCATCGCCTCCTTCGTTGCGTTGCCTGGCGGCTGCGCGCTCGCTACGTCCGCGGCATTCCAGCCGCCGCCCAGCGCCTTCACCAATGAAACCGAGAGGGTCATCTGCTGGCCGTGGATCTGCACGTCCTGACGCTCGCTGGTGAGCAACGACTGCTGCGCGGTGATGACGTCGAGGTAAGCCACGAGGCCGCCCGAATAACGATCGTTGGCGAGCGCCAGAAGATGCTGCGCATCGGTCACGGCCTCACGCGACTGCTTCGACGCGCCATCCAGAACTGAGAGACCCGTGATGCCGTCCTGCACCTGCTGGAATGCGTTGAGCACGGTCTGCCGGTAGTTCGCCTCGGTGGCCTTGTAGCCTTCGCTCGCAAATTGCACGTTCGCTGCGCGGCGGCCGCCGTCGAACAGCACCTGGCCCACGGCCGCGCCGAGCGTCCACATCAGCGTCGGCGCACTAAACAGGCTCGCGAACTGCGTGCTTTCCCAGCCGATGCTCGGCGTCAGCGTCAGGCTCGGAAAGAACGCCGCCTTGGCGACGCCGATCTGCGCGTTCGCCGCGGCCATCGCACGCTCCGCCGAGGCGATATCCGGACGGCGTTGCAAGACATCGCTCGGCAACCCGAGCGGAATCGCCGGCACCTGCGTGTCGAGCACTTTGGGCTCGATCGCGAATTGCGGCGCGGGCACGCCGACCAGCGCGGCAATCGCATGTTCAAACTGTGCGCGCTGATTCAGCAGGAGTTGCGCCTGCACCCGCGTCGAATCGAGCAGCGACTTCTGTTGCAACACGTCGAGCCCGGACACCGAGCCGAGGTCGTGCTCGGTCGTGACGTAATCGAGCGCCTTTTGCTGCAGTTTCACCGATTGATTCAACACGTCGATCTCGGCGTCGAGTTCACGCAGCGAGAAATAGTCGGTGGCAAGATCGGTGGTGAGGACGAGCCGTGCGTTGGCGAGGTCGTCGGCCGATTGCTGCGCGGAAGCCGCAGCGCCTTCCACTTCACGACGTATCCGCCCGAATAGATCGGTGTCGTAGTTGATCGTCGGGCCGAGTTGCAGATTGTTCTGTACTGTCGACGTGGTCGGCGTGCCGTAATTGGTCAGCGGGCGATCATGCGAAATTCTGAAGCGCGACCCGGACGCCCCCAGATCAACTTCCGGAATCTGCTGCGCACGGGTGTTCGCCAGCGTCGCCTTGGCCTGCGCGTAATGTGCGCTTGCCGCGGCCAGTGTCTGATTCTGCGCAAGTGCCTGCGTTTCCAGCGTACCGAGCGTCTGATCGCCGAAGGCGCTCCACCAGTCCAGCGAAATAGGCGCATGCGAAGGCGCGGCGACGCGCCAGTACGAATCCGTTTGCCAGCTCGGCGGCACCTCGGCTTGCGGCCGCTGATAATCCGGGCCGACTGTGCACGCCGCCAGCAACGCTGCGCTCGCGGTGGCCGCCAGCGCCGTTAGTGTCGCTCGCGATGTCAGTGCCCGATAAGCGCTCGCCTGCTTCGCGATCACGACGCCCCCTTGCCACTTTTCTGCGGCTGCGTGATCAGCACGTGGTCGCCGTCCGCGATCGAATCGCTCGGGTTGATGATGACCTTGTCGTTCGCCTCGATCCCGCTTTCGATTTCAAGCGACTGCCCGAGATCCTGCGCGATCACGACCTTGTGCAAGGCCACATTGCCGTTCCCATCGACCACCGCGACCCGCGGGCCTTCGGCGCGGAACAGCAAGGCATTGCCCGGCACCGTCAGTTTCGCATGCGCCGCCGCCGGCACAGCCACCTGCACATACGCACCGGGCCGCAGCTTGTCGTCAGGATTCGGTAAGGTCACTTCGACTTGCAACGAACGGGTCGGCACGTCGATCGCGCCTGAGATATGCGTGATCGTGCCGTGGAACTGCTGCCCCGGCAATTCGGCCTGCGTCACCACCACCTTCTGCCCGACCGACACATTTTGTGCGTACGCCTGCGGCAGTTGCACGTAGACCCGCAACGGATCCGATTGCGCGAGCGCGAACAGCGCGCGGCTCGTGCCGCTGCCCGCGTCGATCAGATCGCCGACATCGACATTGCGCTGCGTGACGACGCCCGAAAACGGCGCGACGATGCGCTTGAACGATTCGAGTTGCTGCAGGCGCTTCACGTTGGCATCGGCGGCGGCGAGGTTGGCCAGGTCCTGCGTGTAGGTGCTGGTCCGTTCGTCGAGCTCCTGCTGCGAAACCGCATCGCGTTGACGCAGTTGCTGCCAGCGTTCCATCGAGCTTTTGGCGAGGCCGAGACTCGAACTGGTTTGCGCGCGCTGCGCCAACGCCTGGGCAAGCTCCTGATCGATCTCAGGCGTATCCAGATCGGCGAGCAGTTGCCCCTGCTTCACGCGCGTGCCGATATCGGCGTACCAGTGCAGCAGATAACCGGTGGAGCGCGCGAAGATCGGCGATTCCACAAAGCCGCGCAACGTGCCCGGCAACAACGTGTTGCCGCCACCCTCGGTTTGCGCCGGGCTCACCACGTTCACATACTGCGTGGCGTTCTGCTTCGTCGTCTCGGCGACCGAGCGGCTTTGCAGAACATTCGCGATCACCGTGCGCAACGCACCCACGGCGAGCAGCGCCAGCACGATCCAGATGGCGATTTTGGCGCGCTTCCATTCGCGATTGCGCGGCGGCAAGGCGTGACCGCCTTCGGTCTCTCGCGCGGGAATCGCCAGCGATGCATGGGTTTTTTCGGTCATCTCAGTCAGCCATCTCAGTCAGCCGTCATTTACATTGAACGTTACGCGGGCTTGCCTGCGCCGCCGTGGTCAGGCGCGGGGCCGTCGTTGCCGTGGCCGCCCGTGGTATCCGTGTCGTCATCGTCGCGATGGCGCCGCGCGAGGCGGGTATGAATGCCCGCGAACACGAGTGGCACGAAAAACAGCGTGGACACGGTGGCGAACAGCAAGCCACCGATCACCGCGCGGCCCAGCGGCGCATTCTGCTCGGCGCCCTCGCCGAGACCCAGCGCCATCGGAATCATGCCGATGATCATCGCGAACGCCGTCATCAGCACCGGCCTGATCCGGCTTGCGCCCGCTTCGAGCGCGGCGGTGAGCGGCGGCGCGCCGGAGGAGAGCCGCTGGCGTGCGAACGACACCATCAAAATACTGTTGGCAGTGGCGACGCCCATCGTCATGATCGCACCCGTCAAGGCCGGCACGCTCAAATGCGTGCCCGTCAGGAACAGCATCCATACGATGCCCGCCAGTGCCGCGGGCAATGCGCTGACGATGATCAGCGGATCGACCCACGACTGGAAATTCACCACGATCAGCAGGTACACCAGCACGATGGCCATCGCCACGCCGATCCCGAGACCGAAGAAAGAACTGCGCATGGTCTGCACCTGCCCGCGCAAGGTGATCTGGCTACCGCGCGGCAACGAGGCCCGCACGTTGTTCACCAGCTTGTCGACCTGAGTGGCCACGCTGCCCAGATCGCGCTTTTCGACGCTCACGTACAGGTCGATCACCGGCCTGATGTTGTAGTGTGTGACTTCCGCGAACTGGTTCTGCGGCGAAACCCGCACGAGGTTGCCCAGCAGTTGCGTCGGACCGTTGGCCGAGGCGGAGACTGGCGTGCGCAACAACTCATCGATCGACGAAATCTGATATTGCGGTGTTTGCACCGCGACACTGTATTCGACACCGTTCTTGTTGTTGAACCAGAAACCCGGCGAAGTCTGCGAACTGCCCGACAGGGAAATCAGCACATTTTGCGCCACGTTGCTCGCACTCAGATTGAGTTGCTGCAGGCGCGTACGATCCATCTGAAGATTGATCGCCGGTTCGTCCAGTTTCTGCTGGATGTGGGTGTCGACGGTGCCGGGAATCATCCGCACCTGCTTGAGCAGCTTGCGCGCGACATCGAAGTTGCCCTGCTGATCCGCGCCGGAAATTTGCACGTCCACGGCGGCGGGCAAGCCGAAGTTGAGAATCTGCGTGACGATGTCGGCCGGTTGAAAGAAGAACTCGACGCCCGGAAAACGCTGCGGCAGGATCGCGCGCAGTTTGTCCATATAGATTTGCGTCGGGTGGTGGCCTTCGTTCAGGGCCACCTGAATTTCGCCGTCGAGCGTGCCGATCGTGCCCGCGTTGCTATACGAAAGATTGATACCGCTATACGGCAAACCGAGGTTATCGAGGATCGTACCGAGTTCGTCGGCCGGCACGACCTCGCGGATCACTTTCTCGACTTCGTCCGCGAGACGTGCGGTTTCCTCGATGCGCGTGCCGGTCGGCGCACGCATGTGGAGACGGATGTCGCCGGCGTCGACGCTCGGAAAGAAGTCTTCACCGAGCACGAAAACCAGACCCATCGACACCACGCAGAACCCGAGGAACAGGGTGCCGAACATGCCGCGCCGCACCAGCACGCTGCTGAGAATCACGATGTAGGTAGACCGCATGCGCTCGAAGCCGTGATCGAAACGCAGGTAGATACGCCGGAACACACTCGGCCTGGCATCGGCCTTGGGCTTGTGCGCATGGCCCATCAGCAACATGGCCAACGTCGGCACCAGCGTACGCGACAGAACGTACGAGGCGAGCATCGCGAACACCACCGCTTCGGCAAGCGGCACGAACAGATAACGTGCGACGCCGGTCAGGAAGAACATCGGCACGAACACGATACAGATACACAGCGTCGAGACGAGTGCCGGTATCGCGATTTCGCCGGCGCCGTCGAGAATCGCATCGTGCAGATTCGTGCCCATATGCAGGTGCCGTTCGATGTTCTCGATCGTCACCGTTGCATCGTCGACCAGAATCCCGACCGCGAGCGCAAGGCCCCCCAGCGTCATGATGTTGATGGTTTGCCCGAGCGCATGCAGGGCGATCAGCGAAGACAGAATCGACAGCGGAATCGAAATCGCGATGATGCAGGTGCTGCGCCAATTGCCGAGGAACAGCAGGATCATCGCGGCGGTCAACGCAGCGGCAACCAGGGCTTCACGCACCACGCCCTGCACCGCCGCTTTCACGAACACGGACTGATCGAACAGGGCCGTGATGTTCAGGTCCGGCGGCAACGCGGCGCGCGCGGCCGGCAGAATGCCTTGCAGCGTATTGACGATCGAAAGCGTCGAGGCACTACCGTTCTTCAGCACCGACATCAGCACGCCGCGGTGTCCGTCCTGTCGCACGATGTTGGTCTGCGGCGAGAAGCCGTCGCGCACGTGAGCGACTTCACGCAGGTACGTCGTCGCGCCGTTGAGCGTGCGCACCGGAATGTCGTTGAGCCCTTCCACCGTGGCGGGCGAGCCGTTCATATTGATCGTGTATTCCTTCGGCCCGATCTTGGCCGTACCGGTCGGCAGAATCAGGTTTTGCGCGTTGAACGCGCTCACCACATCCGAAGGCGTCAGGCCTTTTGCGAGCAACGCGCGCGTATCGAGGTCGACAGAGATTAACCGCGATTTACCGCCGTACGGGTACGGTACGGCCGCGCCCGGAATCGTCACCAGTTGCGGGCGCAGGAAGTTCAGCGCCGTGTCGTTGAGCGCCTGCTCGGAGAGCTTCGGGCTCGACAAACCAAGCTGGATCACCGGAATGCTGGAAGCCGAATAGCTGATCACCAGCGGCGGCGTCGCGCCTGGCGGCATCTGCTTGAGCTGCGCCTGTTCGACGGCCACGGTTTGCGCGATCGCGGTCTGGATGTTCGCGTTCGGCTGCAGGAAGACCTTGAGAATCGTGATGCCCGCAAGCGACTGCGATTCAATGTGCTCGATGTCGTTGACCGTGGTGGTCAGGCTGCGCTCGTTGACGGACGTGATGCGGTTGGCCATGTCTTCGGCCGACAACCCCGTGTAATTCCAGATGATACTGACCACCGGAATATTGATCTCCGGCAGCACGTCGACCGGCGTGGTCAACAGCACAAATGGCGTCGCCAGCAAGATCAGAATGGCCATCACGATGAACGTGTATGGCCGCTTAAGCGCAACGTTGACGATCCACATGAAACGCGCCCGGGAAAATGCAGGTAAGGAATGGGATGGGTGAATCCGTACCTATGCTAGATCGGTAGTACCAACGCCTGCATGGCGCCAAAATGGCCGGATTGTCAGGAAGGCTAATGTAAGGATGGACGGTGGTTCAAACGCCCGCAACATCATGCTGCGCAAACGTTTGATGAGGTGGAGATAGACGATTTTAAGGGGGCAATTAAAGGCATGACTCGCCGGCCTCATGCGAGACATGCCTTTATATTTTATCGCGCAATGCTATTACCTTATCTTACGTACGGATCTTGCGTACGGATTGCCTTATGCAAACACTTTACGTTCGATTAGCGATTGAGCAGACCGTCCACTTGCCGTACTTCGCTACCTCACGCTCGTCGAAGTCGAAGCCGAGGCCGGGTGTCTGATGCAATACGATGCGCCCGTTCCTGTGGCCAAGCTGACGATCGATCAGGCGGCGGAAATTGAGCACCTGATCGTCCCAGAAGTACTCCACGTAACGCGCATTAGGTGTGGCCGCAACCAACGGTGCATGCACGTCATGGAACCAGTGCGGGCACATCACCACGCCGTAGCTCGCGGCAGTCGCCGCGATCCGCCGCCATTCGCTGATACCGCCGCACACTACCGCATCGGTTTGCAGGATCGCCGCGCCGCCCTTGTCGAGCAGTTCCTTGTGATACCAGCGGCCATAACCGATTTCGCCGGTCGCCACCGGCACGCGCGTCAGTCTGGCGAGGCGCGCGTGGTTGTCGATATCGTCAGGGGAAAAAGGCTCTTCCACGAAGTACGGATCGTATTGCTCGATCCGCCGCAGATGCTGCAAAGCCTGGGTCGTGTCGGTCCAGCCGTTGTTGATGTCGATCATCAGTTCGACATCCGGGCCGATCGCTTCGCGCGCGGCGCGCACGCGCGCTTCTTCTTCGCGTGGTGAGAGGCGGCCGCCTTTCATCTTCACGGCCTTGAAACCCATCTCGACGTAGCTCGCCATTTCTTCGCCGAGCATGCCGGCGGACTTGCCTTCGAGGTAATAGCCGCCGCTCGCATAGGCGGGCACGGTTTCGAGCTCGACTGCGCCAAGGTACTTGTGCAACGGCACGTTATGGCTGCGCGCATTCAGGTCCCACAGCGCCGTGTCGAGAATACTGATTGCGCGCATCACGGTGCCGGCACGGCCTTGTAGCAAGGCCTCCTGATACATCGCCTGCCAGAGGCCCTCGACCGCATATGAGTCCTGACCGACCAACACCGGCGCCAGCAATTGTTCGACGGCCACGCGCAGCAGTTCGCCCCCCGCGCTGCCGACATAACAGAAGCCGATCCCTTCCACACCGTCGGTCGAGCGCACTTTCACCAGACCATAGTGACGCGTCGAGACCGTGCGCGTTGCAAATGACGTCACGCGATCGAGCGGCACACCCGCCGCGCAAACCGACACCGATTCAATCCTTGGCATTTCCACACTCCTCCATGTTTGCTGGCCGTCCGCGTCCGATGCGCGTTCGGTGAGATCGAAGTGTGATAGCCGTGAGGCGTCAAAAACAGTATCCTCTGGCTTCTTCAAAAGATAAAAATTCTATTCGATGGACTCGCGCTACCTGCAGAGCTTTGTCTATGTGGTCGAACTCGGGTCGATCGCCGAAGCCGCGCGCAGGCTCGATCTGACGCCCGCCGCCGTCGCGCAGCGCGTGAAGATGCTCGAACAGGAACTCGGTGCGAAGCTGGTGCGCCGGTCGGGCCGCACAGTCGGCACGACCGAGGCCGGCGAGCGCATTCTGGAGCGCGCCCGCGCGGTGCTGCACGATATCCGCGACCTGAAATCCGACCTGAACGACGAATCGGTACTCGCCGGTCAACTGCGTCTGGGCGGCACGCCCACCATGATGACGAGCCTGATTCCCGACGTGCTGGCCGGTCTGCTCGCGCGGCATCCGCAGATCGACATCTATCTGGAACCGGGCAACTCGGTCGACCTCTACCGCAAAGTGGTGAGCGGCGATCTCGATGCTGCGATGCTGGTGCAGCCGCTCTTCGATTTGCCGAAAAGTTGCGACTGGCACACGTTTCGTGAGGAACCGCTGGTGCTGCTCACGCCCGCGTCGATGCAGGTCGACGATCCGCACGCCGTGCTGCAGCGCGAGCCGTTCGTACGTTATGACCGCAACGTGGTCGGCGGGCAACTGGCCGACGGGTATTTGCGGCAGCACGGTATCCAGCCGCATCAGCGCTGCGAGCTCGACGGGCTCGACGCCATCGCGGTGATGGTGGATCGCGGGCTCGGCGTCTCGCTGGTGCCGGACTGGTTGATGACGCGCTTCTCCGGGCTGTCGCTCGCGAAATGGCCCTTGCCGCATGCGTTTCCAAAGCGCGTGGTCGGCCTGTTGTGGGGGCGCTCGTCGGCACGCATGCGGCTCGTCCACGCATTCCTCAAAGCCGCGCAGGAACTGAACGCCGCGCCCGGCGAGACACAAAAATAATTAACGTTTGAAGCAAGCGGCTCGCGCTTCTTCGCTGTTCACGCTCACGCAATACTGCGTCGGCGCCTGAATGCTTCGCCCCCGCTTGCCGGGCATGGCATTCAGCGACGCGACCTACACGAACATCGAAGGAGACATTCCCATGAGCATGCTCATGCCGGGCTTGCGCGGCGTCCTGTCGCCGGTACTTACGCCGTTCAACGCCGACCGCTCGCCCTCACCTGCCCGTTTCGTCAATCATTGCCGCTGGCTGTTGCGTCAGGGCGTGGGACTGGCCGTATTCGGCACCAACTCGGAAGCGAACTCGCTGACCGTGAGCGAAAAGCGCGCGCTGCTCGACACTCTGCTCGACGCCGGTTTGCCGCCCGAGCGGATGATGCCCGGCACGGGCGCATGCGCGCTGCCCGATGCGATCGAACTCACGCGTCATGCAGTGAACAGCGGTTGCGCCGGTGTGCTGATGCTGCCGCCGTTTTTCTACAAAGGCGTGAGCGACGAAGGCCTGTTTCGCGGCTTTGCCGAGGTCATCGAAGCGGTGGCCGATGCACGCCTGCGCGTCTATCTGTATCACATCCCGCCAGTCGCTCAGGTCGGTATCAGTTTCGACTTGATCGAGCGTCTGCTCATGCGCTATCCCGGTGTGATCGCCGGCATCAAGGACAGTTCCGGCGACTGGACTCACACCGCCGCACTGCTGAAGGAATTCCAGAGCGACCGCTTCGACGTCTTCGCCGGCACGGAAACGCTGTTGCTGCCGACCCTGCAGAATGGCGGCGCCGGTTGCATCACGGCGACCGGCAACGTCAACGCGGCCGCGATCGTGCGTCTCGCTGATCACTGGCGCGAAGCGGACGCCGCCGCACAGCAACAGCGTCTGAACGACACCCGCGCGATCTTCCAGCGCTACCCGATCATCGCCGCGATGAAAGCCGCGATCGCGTGGCAATCGGGCGATCCGCACTGGACCACGATGCGCCCGCCGCTGATCGAACTCGACGACGCGCAGCAACACGAACTGCAACAGGCGCTCACGCAAATCGGCTTCGAAATCGAAGACGCGTCAACACTTGCCGCCGACCTTCAGGAGACCAGCGCCGCCTAGCCATGGAAACGCGGCTCACCTGCCCCTACACCCTCACATCGTTCGCCCGCCCGAGCCTTCAAAACAATCAGCACGGCGGGCCAGGAGACAAGCCTTGTTCACCGAAACGTCCTACCCTGCCGCGGTCGATGCGAACCCGGCCGATCAGTTGTTCCGGCGCGTCGCGTGGCGCTTCATGCCGCTGCTGTTCGTCGGCTACGTGGTCGCTTATCTGGATCGCGTCAACGTCGGCTTTGCGAAACTGCAGATGCTCAGCAGCCTGCATTTCAGCGAAGCCGCTTACGGCCTCGGCGCCGGTTTCTTTTTCATCGGCTACTTCCTGTTCGAGGTGCCAAGCAACCTGCTGCTGCATCGCTTCGGCGCGCGGCGCTGGATTGCCCGCATCATGATTACGTGGGCGTTGCTCTCGATGGTCACCGCCTGGGTGCAGACGCCCTTGATGTTCTACGTGGTGCGCTTTCTGCTCGGCGTCGCCGAAGCGGGTTTCTTTCCCGGCATGATCCTGTACCTCACGTACTGGTTTCCCTCGCACCGGCGCGGCAAGATGACCGCGCTGCTGATGGCCGGCATTCCAGTATCCGGTCTGCTCGGCGGCCCTCTGTCCGGCTATCTGATGCATGCGTTCAACGGCACATGGGGTCTCGAAGGATGGCAGTGGCTGTTCATCGTCGAAGCGCTGCCGTCGATCGTGCTCGGCTTCGTCATCTATCGTTGTCTCGACGATCGTGTGGCCGACGCGAAGTGGCTCAGCAGTGAAGAAAAGCGCCTGATTCAGGACGAAATCGACGCCGACGCCGTGGTGCGCACGCATGGTTCGGTGCGCGCGGTATTCGGCTCGGCACGCGTCTGGCTGTTGTGCCTCGTTCTGTTCGGCGTGGTGATGGGCTCGTACGCGATCGGCTTCTGGCAGCCCACGATCATTCGCGGCACAGGAATCGACGATCCGTTGATGATCGGCTTGCTGACGATGATTCCGTACTCGGTGGCGCTGATTTCGATGATCGCAGTGGGCCGTCACGCGGACCGTACGCGCGAGCGGCGCTGGCATATTGTCGTGCCCGCGCTGGTGGCGGCGAGCGGCTTCAGCCTGTGCGCGGTCAACGGCGACAGTTCGCTGCTGTCGATGATCGGGCTCACACTGGCCGTTTCCGGTGTGGTTACCGCGTTGCCGATGTTCTGGGCGCTGCCCACCGCGTTTCTCGGCGGTAGCGGCGCGGCGGCGGGGATCGCGCTGATCAACTGCACCGGCAACCTGGCGGGTTTCATCAGTCCGACCGTGATCGGCTGGCTCAAGGGATACACGCATACGTTAGCGTCTGGGCTCGTGCTGACGGCCTGCACGCTGACTTTATCCGCCGTGCTCATTCTGGTGTTCATTCCGGCGCGGCTGGTGAATCGCTGAGCGTTGGCATCGCGCAAAAAAGGCCGGTCAACCACGAGGGTTGACCGGCCTTTTTATTTTCAGGGGCCGGTGTGCAACGCGGCCCCTTGCATCAACTGTTACTTCGCAAACAACGACGACATATCGGCAAACGCCTTGAACTCCAGCGCGTTGCCCGACGGATCGAGGAAGAACATCGTCGCCTGTTCGCCGACCTCGCCCTTGAAGCGCACATGCGGTTCGATGATGAAGTCGATGCCGGCCTGTTGCAGCTTGTCTGCCGCGGCCTGCCATTGCGCCATCGAAAGCACCGCGCCGAAGTGGCGCACCGGCACCGCATCGCCGTCGACCTTGCTGGTCTGACGATGGCCGATTTCCTCGGGTGCAAGGTGCGCGACGATCTGATGGCCATAGAAGTTGAAGTCGACCCAATCCGGGGAACTGCGCCCTTCCGGACAGCCAAGCAGTTCGCCATAGAACTCGCGGGCCGCGGCGAGGCTATGCACAGGAAACGCCAGATGGAACGGCGGCAAAACGGTGTCGGCAACGCTCATGGTGGGAAAACTCGCAGAAGGTAAAGGGGGTTCGTGTATCGGTCAATGAAGCGGCCCGGAAAAGCGCACGCGTGAGGCAAATTTTAACCATGACTAAAAATGGTGAAAAACGATATATATTTGATCTGACCAACACCAAAATCGATCAATCGACGATGCTCAGCGAACTCAGAACCTTTATCGCCGTCAGCCAGTACGGCACGTTTTCCGGCGCCGGCGCGCGCATCGGCCTGACGCAATCCGCCGTGAGCGCGCAGATGCAGCGGCTCGAAGAGGAACTCGGTTTCGCGCTGTTCGACCGCACGGGCCGCTCGGCCACGCTCAACGACGCCGGCCGCGAAACGCTCGCGCTCGCCGAAGAAATGATGACGCTCTATGCACGACTCTCGGAACGTGGCGCGGGTGCCGCCGAAAGCGGGATGCTGCGGGTCGGCGCAATCGCGTCCGCGCAGGTGTCGTTTCTCGCCGACGCGCTAGCCCGCTTTCGTGACGATCGCCCGGGATGGCGGATTCGTGTCGTGCCCGGCGTGTCGCTGGGGCTGCTCGGCCAGGTGGACTCAGGCGAACTCGACCTCGCCGTCATCATCAAACCGCCGTTCGCGCTGCCGTCTGAACTCGAATGGCGCACGCTCGTCACCGAACCGTTCGTGCTGCTGGTGCCCAAGGCGCTCGCGCGTGGCACGCCGTCCTGGCGCGAACTGCTCAGGAGCGAACCGTTCATCCGCTACGACCGCGGCTCGTTCGGCGGCAGGCTGGTGGACCGGTTTCTGCGGCGCGCGCGGCTGAACGTGCACGACGTGATTGAGCTCGACGAGTTGCAGGGTATCGCGCAACTGGTCGCGCGCGGTATCGGTGTGGCGCTGATTCCGAATACGGCTGGACTCGGCAAGTGGCCCGCCAATGTCACCGCGCTCGAACTCGGCGACGCCACGTTTCACCGTGAAATCGGGCTCGTGCAGCGTCCACGGCATAGCCGGCAAGCGGTGGCGGGGGCGCTGGCGGATTGCATCGGAACGGCGGCGGGGTCCTGAGCTGGCTGAACCTGCTGATTGCCCGGCCAGAGTTGCCCGGCGTTGCCCCGGGTTACCCCGCCAACGCCCGATTGTGCAGCCGCAGGCGAGATCAACTGTATCTGTGAGATTCGGGCGCAAGCGAGCAGAATCGTTGTTCGCGCATCGATCCGTGCGATTCCCCCGTGCCGCAATGAGCGGCGCAGTTCGCCCCCGCCGAGGTTCACACGCCCATGACCGCCAGCTCCTTCCTCACTGCCGATGTCCTGATCGCCTATAGCGCCTACTTCGTCGGCACGGCGAGTCCGGGACCGAGCAATCTCGCGATCATGTCGCTGGCGATGAGCGCCGGCAGAAAATCCGCGCTCACCTTCGCGCTCGGCGTGGTGTCCGGTTCGTTCTTCTGGGCGTTGCTGGCGTCGCTGGGTTTGTCGGCGGTACTCGCCACTTACTCGGAATGCCTGGTGGCGGTCAAGATCGCCGGCGGACTCTATCTCTTGTGGCTTGGCTTTAAATCTGCGCGCTCGGCATTCAGCGCGGAAAAGTTGCCAACACATACCGCACGCGAAGGCGAACCGCTCAAACGGCTCTATCTGCGCGGCCTGCTGCTGCATCTCACCAATCCGAAAGCGATTCTGGTGTGGCTCTCAATCGTTTCGCTGGCTATGTCGCCGGCAGGCGGCGCGTCGCACACCGCGCCGGTGGTGCTCGGCTGCATGGTGATCGGCGTATCCGTGTTCAGCAGCTACGCATTGCTGTTTTCAACCGCGTCAGCGCGGCGCATCTACGTCGCGATCCGTCGCTGGCTGGACGGGTCGCTCGCAATCATGTTCGGCATTGCCGGAATCAAGCTGCTGACTTCGAAAAGCTAGCCGCACCTTCGGGGTGTGCCCGCTCTGCGATACTGTCACCTTGACGACTCGAGCGGGCAAGCGAACACGATGAGCGGTGGCAACGATCTGAATCCGGCGGCGAAGCATTCGCCAATGCAAAAACGGCTCTATCTGGCGGGCGTCGTCGTGCTGCTCGCGGGTCTGATCGCCGGGGCGATCCTCTATGCCATGGCGCCGGCGCCAGACAGCGCGGTTTCCATGTACAGCATCGCAGACCCGCGCTATCAGATCGAGTTGCAGCGCATCGGCGGCAACGCTGCCGTGGTGATGGCGCAGATTCATCAGTGGTTCGACAGTCTTTGGCACGGTACGGCGCTCGCCTATACGGTGGCCGTGCTTGGCGCCCTGCTTGCGGGCGCGTGCTTTTTTATCGGCTACTTCTTTGCCGATGAAGAGCCGCAGATCTGAGGCAATCCACAGCGCCTGGTCGAACAGACCAAACACACCGAGATGACGCTTACGACGCGGCTTTGAGCTCCGTACCCGGCTGCTCCACGCCTGCAAGACGCAGCGCGTCATGCAAGGTGCTGAAGATGCAATTTGCGCCGACAGTCGGCGTGATGCCATGCCGGTCCATATCCGAGCGCAGATACTGATTCACGCGCGCAAAAATCACTTCGACGCCACTGCGCTTGAGCGCCTCGCACAACTCGCCGATCGAACGCGCCGCCGAATAGTCGAGGTCGGTGATCGCGCCGGAATCGATCACGAACCAGTGCACCGGGCTCGGCGCGTGATCGATCAGGCGGCGGGCATCGTCGACGAAAAAGTGATCGTTCGCGTAGAACAGGTCGGCGCCAAAGCGATAGACGATCAGCCCCGGCGCGGTCTGGAGTCCGGGCGCGGCCGGCACCGGCACCCAGATGCCGCCTTCGCCCGGAGCGAGAACCATGGTGTGCGGCCGGTAACTATGCCGCACGTGCCGCAGCAGCGATAACGCCACCGCCACCAGAATGCCGTGCTCCACGCCGATCAGCACCACCGCCGCAGCGGTAAACACGGCAAGCGTGAATTCACCGGGACTTTCGCGGCGGATCGAAAACAGCGTCTGCAGATTGATCAGGCCAATGGCGATCGTAAACACGATGCTGGCCAGAACGCAGTGCGGCAGGTACTGCAAATAACGGCTGAAAAATAGCAGCACCACGACCACGACCACCGCGAACGCGACCTGCGCGAACTGGCTGCGCGTGCCGGCGCGATCGGCCATGGCGGTTTGCGTCGGACTACCGTTCACCACGAAGGCGCCGGAAAACGCCGCCGCTGCGTTGGCGGCCGCAATCCCCAGCAAGTCGGCATTGGTATCGACAGTCTCGTGATACCGCTCGGCAAATACGCGGCTTGCGGCAGCGCTTTGCGCGACGATCATCACGAAGCACGAGGCTGCGACCGGCAGCAGATCGAGTAATTGCTGCCACGTGACCGACGGCATGCGCAGCGGTGGCAGTCCTCCCGCCACCGGCCCCAACACTGAAATGCCGTGAGCCGCGAAACCGTAGATATCGCTTGCGGCAATACCCGCCACTACCGCGATCAACGGCACCGGCAGGCGCGGCAAAAAGCGCTTGAAAACCAGAATGGAGACCACGACCAGCGCAGAAATAGCGAGCGTCGGCAGATTGATGTGCGCCGACTCGCGCACCACGAGTGCGAGTTGCCCGACGCTGTTCGCGGCATGCCCAGGAATACCGAACATGTCGCCCAGCATGGCGATGCCGACCTGCACGCCGACGCCGGCGAGGAAGCCGACCAGCACCGTGCGCGAGAGAAAGTCAGCGAGAAAACCGAGCTTGAAAATCCGCGCGATGAGCAGAAGCGCGGCAGTGAGCAAGGCGACCATTCCGGCAAGCGCCGCATATTCCGCACTCGAAGCCGGCGCCATGGTCGAGAGGCGGCTCGCGAAAATGGTGGCGGTGGCAGAGTCGGCAGCCACGACGAGGTGCCGCGAGGCGCCGAAGAACGCAAACGCGATAAGCGGCAGAAAGACCGTGTAAAGACCCGTAACGGCCGGCATGCCGGCAATGCGCGCATAGCCGAGCACTTGCGGAATATCCATCGACGCAAGCTGCACGCCGGCCAGCGCATCGCGCGCTGCCGCGGCACGGCTCAAAGGAAGCACGCCTTTCAAAACGCCGAGGCGTGTAGTGATGTTTGCCAGAAAATCCCGCATACGCGATAGTGCCCCAAACTTAGGTTATCGCGCATCGTGCCGTGACTCGGCACGTCAAGGCAAGGGCTGAGGCTTTGATCGGCTAAAGAAAGTGGTTAAAACCAGCCATGGCTTGAACACCCCTGCCGAAACTGCCCCGATTTTGGGTCTAACGCCTGAACTGTCCTGTCAGCGGATCCACGTGCCGCGCGAAACCGAACAGCGCGGCGATGCAGATCGGACAGGCGATGATGAACACGGCCAACATCTCGCACCCCGTAACAAATTGTTACTGCCAAGTTTAAGCGATTGCCGTGCGAAATGAATGAGGGAAAACGCAATACACTGTTGCGGACTATTACAACGCCGTTACTGCCGTGCGGCAGGCGACGCGTGAAAATACCCCTGAAAACGCGGCAAATAATGCAAAAAAACAGACGCGCGATACCGTGCGCTATGATGCGCAAACGTTCGCCCACCTACAAACCGGTTACGCCATGTACACGTCAACTTTCATCTTCGCGACGAGACAATTAGACGAACGCTTCTACCGGCTCGACGAGACGATTGCCACCGCCGCCAAGGCCATTCCCGGTTATCTCGGCGAAGAGTCGTGGGAAAACGCGTCGACAGGACTGACGTCGAATGTGTACTACTGGGCGTCGCTCGAGGCATTGCAGGCGTTGATGCAACACCCCGCACATCTGGAAGCGAAAGCGGCGCAGGCGAACTGGCTCGACGGTTATCAGGTGATCATCTCAGAGGTGCTGCGCACTTACGGCGACGCAGGGTTTTTGCACCCGGCTGCTACCCATCAGGTGCAAGGCGGACCGACTGCCCAGGCCGCGCCGCCCGCACCGTGAAAGTGCAGCCCTATTTCGCCTCCTTGAGCAGCACGACACCGGCGAAACTCACCAGTCCGCACGCCAACACGGACCACGCCGGTGCGTAAAAACTACCGGACAAGCGCCACAACACGCTGACGATCAACTGCGCGAAGCCGCCGAAAATCGTCACGCCTCGCGCGTAGATGATGCCGAGCGAGGTCGCCCGCACCTAGTATCGGACAGACCGCGACACCGTGGACGCCTCTGTTCCTTAGCCGATACAGGCGACCTGCCGCATACCCTTTATAATCCGGCATGATCCGAATCCCGCACCACCTCCCCTCGCAATCGGCCGCATACGGTCGATCCGCCCCCCACCGCGCTCCGGTGGCCGCATGAAAACACCTAAACGTCTGCTCCCGCTCGTCGAAGAGGGCCTGATCGACGAAGTCATCTCGCAGCTGATGAGCGGCAAGGAAGCCACTGTCTACGTGGTCCGCAGCGGCGAGTCCACGCGCTGCGCGAAGGTCTATAAGGACGCCAAACAGCGCAGTTTCCGCCAGGCCGCGTCCTATCAGCAGGGTCGTAAGGTCAAGAACAGCCGTCAGCAGCGCGCCATGGAAAAAGGCAGCCGCTATGGCCGCGAAGTGCAGGAGCAGGCGTGGCAGAACGCGGAAGTCGACGCGCTGTTCCAGCTCGCCAACGCCGGCGTGCGCGTGCCGCAACCCTTCATTTGCACCGACGGCGTGTTGCTGATGGAATTGGTGACCGATGCGGACGGCAACGTCGCGCCGCGTTTGAACGATGTCGAGATGACCGAAGGGCGCGCGCTCGAACTGCATGCGCTGCTGCTCAACCAGGTGGTGCGCATGCTGTGCGCCGGGATGATTCACGGCGACCTGTCCGAATACAACATTCTGCTCGCGGCAGACGGCCCGGTGATCATTGACCTGCCGCAAGCGGTGAATGCCGCTGGCAATCTGGAAGCGCCCGCCATGCTGGAGCGCGATGTGAACAATCTCGCCACGTATTTCGGCCGTTTCGCGCCCGCGTTGCTCGATACGAGCTACGGCAAGGAAATCTGGTCGCTGTACGAAGCGGGCGCCTTGCACGTGGATGCCAAATTGACCGGCCGTGTCGAACTCGACACCACGCCGATCGATCTTGAAGCCGTGCTGCAGGAACTCGAAGACACGCGCCTCGACGAAGAAGCGCGCCTGCGCTACGAGCAGTCGCTGCGCAGCGGGACGTAAGCGGGACGCAAGCGGGGCAAAGCGGCGGGCCCCTGCGCGCCGCTTCGCGAAGCGGCTACAAAGCGGCTACAAAGCGACTAAGAAGCGATGCGGCAGCTCGCCGCCTTGATCCTGGTCGACGAAGCCCCCGGCGCCGGCCCCACCGATTCCCGCATCGTCACGCTCACCGGAAACTCGCGGATGATCTCCCACGAGGTCCGGTAGCACTGATTGACCAGCCAGCGCACGGCGTTCTGCGTCAACTCCGCGGTTGGGATATGCACCGAGGTGAGTCCAGGCGCGGCGTACGCAGCCGAATAATCATCGTCGTAGCCGATCACCGAGACTTCGTCCGGTACGGAAATGCCCGCCTGGTGAAAACGCGCCAGCGCGCTCACTGCCATCGTGTCGTTCGCGCAGAAGAGGCCCGTGAAGCGCCGCTTCGATTCGAGCAGCTTCTGCGCGGCAACGTACCCGCCTTCCGGCGAGAAGTCCGATTCGATCAGCGTAACGTCTTCGCGCGCAATGCCCTCGCGCGACAATTCGGCAAAGAAGCCTTCGAGCCGGGTGTGATTGTCCGAGGCGCTGAACGGCCCGGAAATCACCGCAATGTCCCGGTGCCCATAATCGAGCAGCGTGCGCGCCGCCAGTTCGCCGCCGCGCCGGTGATCCGCGCAAAACGACGCTTCCGGCAACTGATCGAACGCGCGATTCAGGAACACCATCTTCGGATGCATGCGATGCAGCATGTCCAGATCTTCGTCGTGCAGATCGTGGCTGATCACCACCACGCCATCGCAATCGCGGCCGATCAGAAAACGCACCGCCTCGATGGCCTGTTCGCGCGGCGACACTTCCCCGCAACCCGTCGCCACCACCACGTGACGGCGCACGGCGCGCAGTTCGGTGTCGGTCTGCTTGAGAATCGTGCCGTAGTAGGAGCCGAAGAAAGTCGGCACGAAAATGCCGATCATGCCGAGCGATTGCGTCGCCATGGCGCGGCCGATGGACGACGGCCGGAAATTCAGCGCTTCGATCGCGGCCTTCACACGCGCGGCGGCATCGGCTGAAATGGGTCCCTTACCGGAAATGGCCCGTGAGGCAGTCGACATGCCGACGCCGGCCAGTGCCGCGACATCCTTGAGTGTTGCCACGCGGTTCTCCGTCAAGCCTGTTGTATTCAACGGCGCTGCGTCCCGTCACTACAAACGCGCGCCGCCTTCTTCCGCGAACAGCGAAATATGTGCGCCATCGAACGAGAACGCCGCGGCATCCCCTATTGCCACCGGCGTCTTCGTCTGGTCGATCGACGCGATTTGCACTCCATGATAGTCGAGCCAGATGACACGGTGGTTGCCCATCGGCTCGATCAGTGAAATGTTCGCGCGCTCGCTCATTTTTGTGTTTGAACCGCCTGGACCACTTGATCCTTCCCCCACGTGCACGTCTTCGGCGCGTACGCCGAGTACGCATGACAGACGATCCGTTGGCAGGTTTTTGAAAGGATAGTGCGACACATCGAGCTGCAGATCCGCTGTACAAAAGTGTAGCGCGCCGTCGCGCGTCTCGAGCGTGCCCTTAAGCACATTCATGGCGGGCGAGCCCAGAAACGTCGCGACAAACAGATTGTTCGGCCGCGCATAAACTTCGGCGGGCGTGCCGAACTGCTGGATCACGCCGCCACGCATCACGGCCATGCGAGTCGCGAGCGTCATCGCTTCGACCTGATCGTGAGTCACATAGATCATTGTCGCGCCCAGACGCTGGTGCAATTGCTTGAGTTCGCGACGCAGTTCGGTGCGCAATTTGGCGTCGAGATTCGATAACGGCTCGTCGAACAGGAACACATCGGCCTCGCGCACGATTGCACGGCCGATCGCCACGCGCTGCCGCTGGCCGCCGGAGAGTTGCGCGGGCTTGCGCTTGAGCAGCGGGCCGAGTTGCAGCATCTCGGACGCACGCGTGACACGCCGTTCAATCTCCGCCTTCGGCGTGCCGTTGATACGCAAAGCAAACGACAGATTACGCTCGACATTCAAGGTCGGATACAACGCGTACGACTGAAACACCAGGGCGATACGGCGATCTTTCGGGTCGGACCAGGTCATGTCGACGCCCGCAATTTCGATGCTGCCGTCGGTCACATCGATCAAGCCCGCGATGCTGTGCAGCAAGGTGGATTTGCCGCAGCCCGATGGCCCGAGCAGCACGACGAACTCACCCGCTCGCACATCGAGATCGAGATTCTCGATCACCGTATTCGCGCCCAGCTGGATCTTCAGATTGCGCACCGATACATTGGCCGGAGTCGACAGACCCGCGGTGTCCGCCACGTGGCCGGCATTCGCCGCATCTGCCGCATCCGCCGGACTCGCCACATCGGCCGCATTTACCAGATTAGCCAGGTTTGCCATGCTTTATTGCCCTATCCCTTGACGGCGCCAGACGCAATGCCGCGCACAAACCAGCGGCCCGAAATGAAGTAGACCGCAAGCGGCACCATGGAGGTCAGAATGGTCGCCGCCATATTGACGTTATAGAGCCTCTCACCGGTCGTCGTATTGATGATGTTGTTCAATTGCACCGTCATCGGCAGGTTTTTTGTGCCGGCGAACACGAGACCGAGAATGAAGTCATTCCAGATGCCCGTCACCTGCATGATGACCGCGACGACGATGATCGGCGTGGACATCGGCAGCATCAGTTGCAAAAAGATGCGCCAGAAACCGCCGCCGTCGATACGCGCCGCCTTGAACAGCTCCTGCGGAATCGACGTGTAATAGTTGCGAAACAGCAGCGTCATCACCGGCATGCCGAAGATGGTGTGGATCACCACGATGCCCGGCAGCGAGCTGAACAGATGCACGCTCGCGAGCACGCGCACGAGCGGATAGACCATCACCTGCACGGGAATGAAGGCGCCCATCAGCAGCACGCCGAACAGCAGCCCTGCCCCACGCGGCCGCCAGAACGACAGCGCATAGCCGTTCACCGCGCCGATCATGATCGACAACACCGTGCTGGGCACGACGATCCGCACGGAATTCCAGAAGCCGACCTGGATGCCGTTGCAATCGAGCCCCGTACAGGCGGATTGCCACGCGGCGCTCCATGCATCGAGTGTGAAATGGGCGGGGAAAGCGAGCAGATTGCCGAGGCGAATCTCGCTCATCGGCTTCACCGATGTGACGAGCATCACATACAACGGCAGCAGGAAGAACAACGCGGCGGTGAGTAGAAACGCGTAGACGCCGAGACGTGCGGGCGTAAACGCATGGCGACGCCGGCGGCTACGGCTCGGTGTGCCGCCCTTCAGTGGCGGACTGAGCGTGTTCATCACACCTCCTTGCGCAATGCAGCGCGGCTGCGGGCATAGAAGAACGGCGCGAGAATCGCCAGCACCGTGGCCAGCAACACGATCGACGCGGCCGACGCGAGGCCGATATTGGCCCGGCCGAACAGGTAGTCCATGATGAACTTCGCCGGCACTTCGCTCGCCGTGCCGGGACCGCCTTGCGTCATGGCCACCACGGCGTCGTAAAGCTTCACGACCATCACGAAGAGCAGCACGAAGGCGGTGGACATGGAAGGCCCGAGCATCGGCACGACGATGCTCGCATACACGCGCCAACGCGGAATCCCGTCGATACGCGCGGCTTTCCACAGTTCGTCGTCAATACCGCGCAAGCCGGCCAGCAGCAGCGCCATCACAAGGCCGGACGCCTGCCACACCGTCGCGATGACGATGGTGTAGATCACCCAGTCCTGATCGACGATCCAGTCGAAGCGCGCATGCACGAAACCGAGCCTATGCAGCACGGCCTGCGCACCCAGCTCAGGATTCAGAATCCATTGCCAGACCAGACCCGTTGCGACGAACGACATCGCATACGGATAGAGAAACACCGTGCGCAACGCGCCTTCGGCCACTACGCGCTGGTCGATGAAGATCGCCAGCAGCAAACCGATGACCATGCACGCGACAATGAAGCACGCACCGTAGATCACGATGTTTTGCAGCGACAGCAACCAGCGGTCGTTATTGAAGAGCCGCGCGTACTGCGCGAGACCCGCGAAGTCGCCGGAAGGAAACGTGCGCGAATTGCTGAGAGACACGCGAGCGGTCCAGACCATCGTGCCGAGATATGCGAACACGACAGTCAGGACCATCGGCAGCAAGGCCAGCCATGCCGCTATCGGTAAACGCTTCTTTAGCGGCTTTTTCAGCGGCCCTTTGCGATGCCTGGAGTCGGCTGCCGGCAGCTTGAGCGCGTGCATGATGAGCGCCTAGCTCTTCAACGCACTGGCAAACGCCTTCTGCGCATCGTCGACCGACTGGTTCTTGTTCCAGAAGTTCGTGATGACGTCGATCAACGCGCCCTGCGTATCAGGCGAAAGCAGCATCTCCGGATTCGGCAACTGACGCGACTTGTCCTTCATGATCGCCATGCCCTCTTTCGCACAGATGTCGAGACTGCTCGCATCCACATCGGGACGAATCGGAATCGAGCCTTTTTTCGCGCTGAATGCGACTTGCGCGGCCGGCGAGGTCATCACCGTGGCGAGCAGATTTTGCGCCTTGATCGCGTTGGCATTGTCGGTTTTCGGGAATACGAATACGTCGCCCGCAACCAGATACGGCGAGTGCGGACCGAAACCCGGGAAGCAGCCGAAGTCCTTGCCGGCAACCTGGTTGGCCGCCGAGAATTCGCCCTTGGCCCAGTCGCCCATGATCTGCACACCCGCCTTGCCGGAAATCACCAGCGCGGTGGCATCGTTCCAGTTGCGCCCAGGCGAGCCCGCATCGACGAAATCATGCAGGCGCTTGAACTGCGCGAGCACCTTTTTGAACGCGTCCGACTTGACCGCGTTCATGTCGCGATCGCGGTACACCTTCAGATAGAGATCCGGGCCGCCGACGTCGGCGAATACCGCATCGAACGTGATCTTTTCCTGCCACGGCTGACCACCGAGCGCGAGCGGGATCACGCCCGCCGCTTTCAGCTTGCCGAGATCGGCGAGGAATTCGTCATAGCTCTTCGGCTCGGCGGCAATGCCGGCCTTCTGGAACACCGGCTTCGAGTAAAAGAACCAGGCCGGCATGTGAATATCGACCGGCGCGGCATAGTAGTGACCTTTCACCCGAATGCTGTCGATGATCGATTGCGGGAACACGCCGTTCCAGTTTTCTTTCGCGGCGACGTCGTCGACGTTGTTCAGCAGGCCCTGATCGATCAGGTCGTGAAACTGTTTGGAGGTATTGAACTGCGCGGCGGTGGGTGGATCGCCGCCGACGATCCGGTTGATCGCGGTGGAGCGCGCCTGATCGGCGCCGGCTACCGCGTTGTCGACCCACTGGCCACCGGCCTTGTTGTACGCATCGGCAAACTGGCGGATCGCGGCGGATTCTCCGCCGGAGGTCCACCAGTGAATGACGTTGGCTTTCAGCGGTTCAGCCGCGTGCGCGACGATGCCGTACAAAGCCAGTGCCGCAACCATGCCTTTCAAGATCATTTTTTTGCTGTTCATTCCGTCTCCTGTCAACCGGAGTTAGCGCTTTAGCGCTTACTCCGGTCCCATGCACGATAGTGCGCAAGGCTTTGCGCCTATGTTTCAAGTCGACATGCAAACCAGCTTCACCTGCCATTAAGCCCTTGCTTTCCGCTCCTTCAGGAATTTCGCCACCCACTGCGCACTGCGTTTGATCGTGCGCTTCTGCGTACTGTAGTCGACATGTACGACACCAAAGCGACGCTCATACCCGAACGCCCACTCAAAGTTATCCATCAGCGACCACAGAAAGTAGCCGCGAATATCAACGCCGGCCTTGATCGCCTGATCCACCGCCGCGAGATGGCGCTTGAGGAACGAGATGCGCTGCGTATCCTCCACATGACCGTCGGTTACCTGATCGTCCGAGGCCATGCCGTTTTCGGTAATGTAGATCGGCGGCAGGTTGTGATACGTCTTCCTGAAAGCGGTCAGCAGATCGCGCAAGCCATCGGGATACACCTCCCAGCCCATCTGCGTGCGCTCGACGCCTTCGAGCGGCACATCGCGGAATCCATGCGCGCCGTCGCTCGCGACGTTGGTGCGGAAGTAATAGTTGATGCCGAGGAAATCGAGCGGCGCGGAAATGGTTTCCATGTCGCCATCGAGCACCAGCGGCTCGGTGCCCGGCCACAACTCGAACAGGTCTTGTGGATACGAGCCCTTGAGCAAGGGATCGAGAATCCACGCATTGTGCTGGACTTCGAACAGGTGCGCCGCGCGTTGATCCGCCGCGCTTTCGCTATTGGCCGTGCCGCGGCCAATATTGGCGACGATACCTTTCTGCGAAGCCGGATCGTTGGCGCGCAACACCGGCACCGCGAGGCCGTGTGCGAGCAATAGATGATGCATCGCCTGCGTCGCGAAGCGGTCGTTGGCGAGGCCCGGCGCGTGGTGGCCGTTGCCATAGCCGAGATACGCTGAGCACCACGGCTCGTTGAGCGTCGCCCATGCGTCGACCGTGCCGGCCAGTTCGCGGCTCATCAGGTCGGCGTAGTCGGCGAAACGGTAAGCAGTGTCGCGATTGAGCCACCCGCCGCGATCTTCCAGATGCTGCGGAAGGTCCCAGTGATACAGCGTCACGAAGGTCGTGATGCCCTTCTCTTTCAGGCGGTTCAGGAGGCGCTTGTAGAAGTCGAGCCCTTTGCGATTGGGCACGCCTGCCGCGTCCATTACGCGCGGCCACGCAATCGAGAGCCGATAGCCTTCGAGGCCAAGCGAAGCCAGCATATCGACGTCCGCTTCCCAGCGATGGTAGTGATCGCAGGCAACGGCGCCGGTGTCGCCGGCCAGCACCTTGCCGGGTATCGCCGAGAAGGTGTCCCAGATCGACGGCAGGCGGCCGTCTTCATTCACCGCGCCTTCGATCTGATACGAAGCGGTGGCGGCGCCAAGCAGGAAGTTCTTGCGCCACAGCGAGGAGTCCGCGGGCGGGGTGAAGGGATCGGCGAGCGAGCCCCCGGAAACTGCTGGGGATAGGGTGTCGAATACAGCGGATGCGTCGTTTGCCACGGATTCTCTCCTGCGCTGAGGTCATTGAACCGGGTACGGCGAAACTCGATGTGGATGCTGCCTGGCAGCTAGAGTGGAAGCGCTTCCACAAAGACCAGCGAACGATAGCAGTGGCGGATTGAACGCAGCAATCAGGGTTTGTCTGGAGAACTTGCTGGCATGCGCGGCGCTGCGATGCGCCGCGCATTGGAAGAGGCCGGGGACGGCGTGAGAATGCGCGAGCGTAGTGCGACAGGGTACGCCAACGCGCGGGCTATTCTGCAAGTTCGCGCGATGCGCGCTGAACTTCCAGTGTGGCTAACCTCAAGGCTTGGCCGGCGCCGGCAAATTAAACGCACCCCCATCATAGGCCTCGCAATACGCCTTCCAGTCAGCCCCCACCTGCGCCTCGCACTGCGTCGCGAGTTCGATCAACGGCAATTGCCAATCCTTGCGATTGCCGAACGCAATCAGCTCGTCCGCGATCGACGACTTCTGCCGGCCGCCACTGCGCAGTTGCGCCCACGCGCTCAATTGAGCCATGCTGTTCACCACCTCTTCGAGCCGCGGCAGCTTGCCGTCCCAGTCGCTCAATGCCACACGGTCTTCCGAAGGCTGCAAGCTGCGCAGCACATAGGAGCGCTGATTGAAATCGACTGCATGCAGGAATGCCTGCGAAACCGCCTGATTGCGCCGCTGAACTT
Organism: Paraburkholderia sediminicola; assembly: GCF_902859805.1. Taxonomy (GTDB): domain Bacteria; phylum Pseudomonadota; class Gammaproteobacteria; order Burkholderiales; family Burkholderiaceae; genus Paraburkholderia; species Paraburkholderia sediminicola. Next base: position 211,202 of record NZ_CADIKC010000002.1, read on the forward strand.
CAACCACACGCTGCGCCTCGCTCTGCCACTTCGGCTGCGGTGTGCGTACATGAGGCGTTACCGAAGAAGGCAGCGCCTCCTTCAGGTCGAGCAGATAGTTGCCGTCCGGTGAGCCTTTGCCTTCGACGAGAATCGCGTAGCGGTCCACGCCCAGGCTACCGGTGCCGGCAATCCGCCGCGTCACGTCGACGATGCGATAGAAGTCCGGATTGGGTTGACCGGCAGCGAACTGATGCATGAACGCGGTGACTTCGGCGCGCGCCTTGTCGCTCACCGGCAGCGCTTTCTTGCCGTCCACCTTGAGCACGCGCGTCTTACCCTTGAGCGTGGTCCGCCGGTCCAGATACGCGGCGCGCGTGCGGCTCGCCAGCGCGTCGAACAGATCGCGCACCATGCCGGTCGACGTCTCCGCTTCGATCCAGCGCGCTTTGCCGAAGGCAAGCGCGGCGCTATAGGAGTCGACCGCGGTGTGGCACAGCGCAAGTGCCTGCGCACGGCTCAGCTTGAGATCGCTCGCGCCGACCAGCACGCTCGTGAGGAGCCGCACCAGTTCGTAAAGACTCGGCGCGAGGCAGGCTTCGTCAAAATCGTTGTTGTCGAAATATACGAGGCGGTTGTCGCCCTTGTAGCTGCCGAAATTTTCCACATGCATATCGCCGCAGATCCACACCGGCGGCGCTTCGTCGAGCACCTTGTCGCGCGGCAGGCGCGCATAAAACAGATGACAGGTGCCGCGCAGAAACACGAACGGCGAGCTACGCATGAGTTTGTATTTCATCGCGAGCCGTTCAGGATCGCGACCGGTATTGAAGCTGGCGATAGTCTGCGCGATATCGGACATGTTTTTCTCCTTCATACAACTCGATGCGGGTTCAGTAGCGGTTCATTGCGCGCGGATCGAATCCGCGAGCGCATGGAGATTGAGTGGCTTCACGCGAATCACGCCGCCTCGCGGGCTATCGATATCGGCGACCAGCATGAACGACAGCGACACGATCAGCGGAACGATCAGCAACAAGCCTGCTCCCGCTTTCAAACCACGTGCGCCGTAGCCGACCAGCACATTGGCGCACACGGCGATCAGCACCATCAGCACCCACGCCGCGACAGGAATGCGATTCCACCACGCGGCTTGCGTGTAACCCTGCGTGTTGAGCACGTCGTTCATTCCGGCGACAGCGAGCGCGGCCACTGGCGTGGGCTGCGCGACCGCGGCGTTCTTCACTGCGATCCACATGGCGCCCTGCAGGCGCGACGTCTCGGCGTTGACTTTGGCGAGCTCATCGGCATCGCGCGTCACGTAGAACAGCACGCGTTCGTCGAGATAGGTCTTCAGCAGGCTGCGCACGGCCGCCGCATCGGCGGCGGGCAACAGATCGGCGCGGACGTATTCGGTGCCGATCGCATTCGCCTCTTCTTCCTCGTAGTTCTTGCGCTGATCGTAGCGGCCTACCGCCATCGAAAAAGTAAAACCGATGATCAGCGCGAGCAGTGTCAGTGTGGCGGCCTGAATCACGCTGAAGTCGTCGCGTGCATCCTCGTCGATCTTTCTGAAGCGCCGCAGCAGCGACGCGCCGATGCGCGCCGACAGCCACATCACAACAAAGCACATGATGAAGACAAGTGCCGGATAGTCGAGGAGGTTTTGCATGACGAGCGTTTTTCTTATCAGAGTTTTGTTGGCGGGAACGCTTTGAACAGCGGTGAAACGCGCACGGCCACTGCATCATAAAAGACGCGGCGCGGATGGGGAAGCATGCGGGCAGAAGCTGGACAGGCTCGCCAACCTGCTGCATGCCGGTCGTCAGGAGCCTGTCATCAGATAGTAACGTCCGTCCGCGCTGACGTTGAAGCCGAAACCGCATTCCGCCGGCGAGCCGTGCGTCGCTACATCGAGCGTTTCCGGTGCGGAGAGTTTGAACTCGATCAGGCATTTGTCCGCATGCTTGTCTGCGTGTTTGTCCTCATGTTTGTCATAAGGCGTGAGGTTGGTGATCCTCGCGGTGGCGTCGAGCGGCGCACTGCCTCCGTCATCGCTCACCGGCACGCGCGCCACGCCGTCGTAGAACCGCACGTAGGCCGAGAGGCTGCCCATATTCGCGCTCGGTTGACCGTCCGGGCCGACAGTCGGATAGACGAAGTCGCCATCGATCCGGTAGACGCCGTGCCGCCCCTTCACAGGCTTCACCTCGATACTGTTCCACGCGCCGAAAAACATATAGCTGGCAAAGCGCGCGCCGTTCGGCGGCAGACCGGCCACCACTGCCTTGTCCGCAATCGCTTCGAGCCGTTGGCGCGCGGCCGCTACCGCGCGGCCGAGCAACGCGTCGTTGGGATAGTCGCCGCCGCGGCTCACCGCGGTGCGGTAGTACGCACGCGCATCCGGCAGCGCGCCCAGCCTCACTTGCACGTCACCCTGATGGACCAGCGCCATCGCCACGCGAGCCCGCGCCGAACTGGTCGCTTTCGGCGAGTTCTCTTCGCCTGCCTGCATGGCGGTGGCTTCGGCGAGCGCGGCTTCCATTGCAACCAGCGTTTGCGCGTCCTTGAGGCGCCCTGCTTCGAGCGCGGCCACGCCCAACGCCGCGCATGACGCATTCGTGCGGCACGGCACGTCCTTGCCGGCCAGCAGGTTGCGGCGATAGAGTTCGGCGCGCGAATCGGCCGCTTCCGTTTGCGCAGCGACGAGCGCAGGCATGAGCGCTGCAATGGCAGCAGAGACGACAACGGCAGCAGCGGCGGTTTTGACGTTCATGAGCAGGAGAGGACGGTGGCGACGACGTGTTTCGAACACGCACTTCAAATAGCCGTATGCGCCGCACGTTTGACGTGGGTTGCCACGGATGCTGGCCGTGATGCTGACAGAAAACGGGCGATTGCGCGAACCCTTGCAAGGCGGCGAAACGGGCGGCCTTTCGCACGATTCGCTCGCAACGCCCGGCACGCGGCACTCCGTGACTTTTGAGCATGCACGGCGGCTTGCACGAAAGGCGTTCGACCGGTCATGCGGCGCGCATCAAGCGTGCTTGTTATACCCGAGTCATACCTGATTTTGCGCATTGGCAAGCGCTCGTTTGAAACTGTTCCCGTACGGAGGAACAGCAGAACGAAAGCAGCAGAACGAAAAGTGACGAACCTCTATCCAAGTGCCTGCACCTCGGCCTGCACGCCGAACTTCTTACGATACGCGCCTGGGCTCGTCAACGCGATACGCCGGAAATGCCGCCGTAGCGATTCTTCGGAACCGAAGCCCGCCAACTCAGCCACGCGCGCGATCGGCAACGGGGTCGGCGCCTCAAGCAGTTCTCGCGCGATCGCCACGCGTTCGCGCACCAGCCATTCGTAGGGCGCCATGCCCGTAGCGTCATGGAACTGCCGCTGCAACGTACGCGGGCTCATCGCCGCCCGCTCGGCCAGCGAGCGCAAGGTGTGCGGCAACGCGGGATGGCGGCGCACCCAGTCCATCAGCTTCGCGAGACGGCCGCCTTCATCTTGCGGCATCGGCCGGGGCACGAACTGCGCCTGACCGCCCTCGCGATGCGGCGGCACCACCAGACGCTGCGCGACCCGGTTGGCTATCGCGCTGCCGTGATCGCGCCGCACCAGATGCAGCAGCATGTCGAGCCCTGCCGCCGAGCCCGCCGAGGTGATGATCTGTCCTTCGTCGACATACAACGCATCCGGTTGCACACGCAAGTGCGGATAGCGCTGCTGCAATTTGTCGGCGTAGCGCCAGTGTGTCGTGACCGTCTTGCCGTCGAGCACACCCGCGGCGGCCAGCACGAACACGCCGGAGCAGATCGAGCAAAGGCGCGCGCCGCGTTCGTAGGCAGCGCGGATCTTTTTCAGGAGCGGCTCGGGCGGCAATTCGTCGGTATCGCGCCAGCCTGGGATCACGATGGTGTCAGCGCGATCCAGCAGCCTGAGGGTATACGGCGCGGCGACGGTGATGCCGCCGGCTGCGCGAATCGGACCGGGTTCGCTCGCGCATACCGCGAAGCGATACCAGTCCACGCCGAGCTCAGGACGTTCGAGCGCGAACAGTTCGGTCACACAGCCGAATTCGAAGGTACAGAGCCGGTCGTAAGCCAGCGCGACGACAAGATGATTGCGCATGGCGTGATGTTACCGGAGATTGACGATTACGCCACTTACCCGGTGCATGGTGTGTCGCGACAATGAAGGCTCCAGAATCGCTTCGCCAACAACCACGCTCACTGCCCAACCGGAACCTCGCCATGTCGACGCTCAACGCTCTCATCGCCCATAACGCCGTCACCGCCATCCCTGCCGCCGATAGCGCCGCCGCCCTTGCCCACTTCCAGGCATCGCTGCAATTCGAAACCGACTGCTCGGACGTCTCCGCGGCACTCGCGAGCGGCACGCCCGGCTTCGTGCTGCTCGACGTGCGCAGCCCGGCGCTGTTCGAACAGGGTCACGTGCCGGGCGCACTGAACCTGCCGCACGGAAAGATCGTGGCGTCGAAGCTCGCCGGGTACCCGCAGGACACGCTGTTCGTCACCTACTGCGCGGGCCCGCACTGCAACGGCGCTGCACGCGGCGCACTGCGTCTCGCGCAGTTGGGACGCCCGGTCAAACTGATGATCGGCGGCATTACGGGCTGGCTCGACGAAGGATTAACCCTGGTACACACCACGCCAGCTGTGTGATGCTCAAACCCCATGAGTAACATATTGAAAATCAATTAAATAAACGCCACCAACTGTCGATAACAAGTTCAGCCGCTTCCCTCTCGCGGTTGGACTTAACATGCAGAGCTCATACAATTTTTGGCTGGTTGGAATCTCGTTCGTCGTCGCGACGCTGGCGTCGTACACGGCGCTCGATTTGACCGGCCGTATCTTCCTGTTGGCATCGAACGGTTTGCGGCACGCGTGGCGTCTCGGCGGCGCCGCCGCGCTCGGGGTCGGCATCTGGTCGATGCACTTCGTCGCCATGCTCGCCTTCTCGCTGCCGATTCCGCTCGGCTACGATTTCGCAACCACGGCTTATTCGCTCGGAATCGCGATCGGCGTGTCGTATCTGGCGCTGGTCGTGACGACCCACGCGCGGCTCACGCTGCTTCGGCTCGTGGCCGGCGGCGTACTGATGGGCTTCGGCATTGCCGGCATGCACTACACCGGCATGGCGGCGATGCAAATGGAGCCGGGCATCCACTATCAACCGGCCTGGTTCGCCGGCTCGCTGGCGATCGCGATCGGCGCCTCGACCGCCGCGCTGTGGATGGCGCGCGCGCTCAGTAACGATGACGAAGCCCACGTTTTGCGCAAACGTTTCATCGCGGCGCTGGTGATGGGCGTCGCGATCAGCGGCATGCACTACGCCGGCATGGCGGCCGCCGAGTTTCCGCCCGGCGCCGTGTGCGGCGCGGCCAAGGGTGTGAACGCCGCCTGGCTCGCGACTTCGGTCATCCTGTTCACGTTTGCGATTCTGATCGTCACGCTGATACTGTCGCGCTTCGATGCGCGCACCAGCTTTCTGGTCGGCGCAGTCTCGAAGCTCAACGGTCAGATCGTGCGACTCGCCACGCTGGACACGCTGACGGGCCTGCCCAACCGCAGCACGCTCACCGAACGCATTGACCGCGCCATCCATAGCGCGCGCCGGCAGCGTTCGCTGTTCGCCATCCTGTTCATGGATCTCGACGGCTTCAAGACCATCAACGATTCACTTGGCCACTCGGCCGGCGACGAAGTGCTGTCCGCGTTCGCCCAGCGTCTCCTGCTGTGTGTGCGAGAGAGCGACACCGTCGCGCGTCTCGGCGGCGACGAGTTCGTCGTGCTCTCCGAGAACCTTGAATCGCGCGAAGACGCCGGCACGATGGCCGAAGGCGTGCTCGAGCGGATGCGCCAGGGTGTATGGACCGATTCGCAGCCGCTGCAGGTGATGCCGAGCATTGGCATCGCACTCTTTCCCTACGACGGCGACACCGTCGACACGTTGCTCAAGCATGCCGACGCGGCCATGTACGAAGCCAAGCGCGCTGGCCGCAGCACCTATCGCTTCTTTGAACAGAGCATGAACGAAGCCGCGACGCGCACGCTGCAAATTCAAAGCGCGCTGCACGAAGCGCTCACCGCCGGCCATTTCTCGCTGCACTTCCAGCCGAAGTTTCACGGCAGCGGCGACTCGCTGGCGGGTGCCGAAGCGCTGATCCGCCTGAATCATCCGCAACTCGGCGCACTGGCACCGCTCGAGTTCATTCCGATTGCCGAGCGCTCGGGCCAGATCGTGCAGATCGGCTACTGGGTGCTGCGCGAGACGTGCCGGCAGATTCGCCGCTGGGTCGACCAGGGCCTGCCGTCGATGAAAGTGGCCATCAACCTGTCGCCGCGTCAGTTGTCGCAACCGGACCTCGTCGCGACGATGCTCGAGATCGTGCAAGACGAAGGCGTGCAATGCGCGCAGATCATGTTCGAAATCACCGAAACCGTCGCCATGCAGGACGCGCAGAAAACCATCGAGATGATCCGCGCGTTCCAGGCAAGCGGCTTTGAAATCGCCATCGACGATTTCGGCACCGGCTATTCGAGCCTCGCCTATCTGCAACGCTTTCGCGTCAAGCAGTTGAAGATCGACCGCTTCTTCACTAATGGGCTCGACGAGCACGGCCCGGAAGGCAGCGCGATCGTTTCCGCGATCATTGCGCTCGCCCACTCGCTGGAAATGGACGTGGTGGCCGAAGGCGTCGAAACCGAATCGCAGCTCGGCATGCTCAAGACGATGATGTGCGACGAAATGCAAGGCTTCCTGCTAGGCAAGCCGCTCACCGCCGATGCCTTCGGCGATCTGCTGCGGGCAAGAATGGTGGCCGCATGAACATTCCTATCTGTTTGAAAGACGCGTACCTTTGCGCCCCGGTTCGCCTCTCATGGCGCGCCCGCTGCGTCGCCTCGTTTTACCTATAAGCAGGAACAAACAGATTGGTTGCAGGAGACTTCATGAAAATTGACGTAGCGACGTTCCAGACGGTGTGGCTGATCACGTTTCTGTGCAGCGCCCTCATCACGACAGCGCTTTCGCGCATGTTCGCGCAGGTGAGCGCCTTCCGTTTCTGGGCCGTCGGCTTTTATCTGCTTGCCACTGCCACGGCATGCTTCGCGTTGCACAAGATCTGGCCCAGCGATTTGCTGTTGCTGGCTACCGCGACGCTGGCTTTGCAAAGCCGCATTCTGATCTGGACGGGCACGCGTGATCTGTTCGGCGCATCGGCGCCGTGGCGCGCCGGTCTCGTCGTCACTGCCGTGTTCTGCGTGCTGTATGCAGGCGTGCTGGCATGGAATGCGCCGCTGGCGGTCCGCGCCACTTTGCTGGCGCTGTTTTTCGCGCCGTGCCGCGCGGCGACACTGTATGAGGTGTACCGACGCCGCCGCCCGCAACTTGGGGCTGCACGTATGCTGGTGGCGGTGGGCAGCGGTATTGCGACGCTCAATGCCATCGTGCCGCTCGTCCTGGTGTTGCTCGACCGCTCCAACATGACGCTGCTGTACGGCAATCCTCGCACCACCTCGGCACTGTATGCCGTCGTGTTTGCAGGCGATCTGCTGCTGACCATCGGCCTGATCGTGCTGGCCCTGCATCATCTGATCGTCGAACGCGACATGCTCGCCACGCTCGACCGCGGTGCGCTGGAGCGTCTCGCCGAGTCACGGGAAATGCGTGGATTGCACGAATCGCGAACGCCGCGCGGCGACGTGCTCGGCCACGACACGTCCACGCAACGCCAGACGCTGCCGGGGCCGGTTTGACGCGGCGCGCGGCCGCTTAGCCTGGCATCACGAGCCATCATCTCAAGTACAGATAGCCGCAAGCGAATCCGCACGCAGGCCCCCTATGCCGCCGCGTGCGACTCGATCCGATCAAGCCCTTCCAGTGCTCTGAGCCGCGCGACCAGCGCATCGCCCGCACGCGTCATCGGCATGCGCAACTCGTCGCGTATCAGACCTTGTGCGGCGAGGAGAGCCTTCACCGGCGCCGGATTCGGTTCGGCGAAGAGCGCCTGGATCAACGGCGCGAGTTCGTGAAAAATACGCCGTCCTTCGTCAAGCCGGCCGGCTGACAGCGCACGATACAGCGCGACGAACCGTTCCGGCCGCAGATGCGCCGAAGCCGCGATCGCCCCGCTCCCACCCAGACACAAGGTGTTGAAGATATTGATGTCCTCGCCGGTGAGCACCTGCAGGCGTCCATCGCGAATCAGCGCGAGCGTGGTGTCGAGCGAACCGGCGCAATCCTTCACCGCCTGAATCCGCGGATGCGCGGCGAGCGTCAGCAGCGTGTCGAGTTCGAGCCGCACGCCGGTTCGATAGGGAATGTCGTACAGCACCACCGGCTTGTCGCTCGCATCGGCAAGCGTCATGAAATGCCCGACGATGCCCGCTTGCGAAGGCCGGATGTAGTACGGCGCAGCCATCAGCACACCGGCGATCGGCAGTGCGTTCAGTTGTTCGATGCGCTCCTTCATGCTCGCCGTGTGATTGCCCGACACGCCGACCAGCACGGGCAGCGCTGGTGCTGGTGCTGGTGCTGGCGCGTCCACGCCGCGGGCGGCAGCGTGCGCTTGCGCTTCGTCGAGAATCGTCGCGAGCACGGCGTCCTGCTCGGCTTCGTCGAGCGCGGCCGGCTCGCCAGTCGTGCCGAGGGCAACCAGCCCGGCGATGCCCGCGTCGGCATAGCGGCGCACTAGCGCGCGCAGCGCGGCATGATCCACCTCGCCATCGGCGAACGGCGTGATGAGCGGAACCCAGATACCCGAAAAAATAGACATGTCTTTACCTCGATGACGACCGTATCGATTCCGATCAGCGGTGCGAGGGAGGAAAAACAGGGAATGCCGCAGAGGGCGTTGACCGGCTGTTCCGTCGCAACATCTGACGGAACAGCAGCTCCGGTCAGATGAGCGGCTGTTTTTTGGCTTTGGCGCTAACGCTCGGGAAACCCGCGCGTGCGACCACGACGCTCGCAAAAGCGAGACGGGCGATGGTTGACGGACGGAGTCGGAGCGTTTGGCCGGGATGCATGAAACGCAGTGTAACCGCGTCCGGCCCGAGTTGGCAAAGCGGGCCGGCCCACGGATTGGCCAAACTCGCAAAATTGCTTGACTTCTGCGACAGGGAAACTAATATACGCACCGCGTACATAGCCGGTACGCAGCCCTTTCCCGACAGGTGCCCGCATGAGCGTCCCACAACAAGCTTTCCTGCGCGACGCGATGCGTCGCATGAACATGACCCGCGAAACGTTCGCGAGCCGTATCGGCGTGTCGCGCCGCGCGCTCGACACATGGCTCCTGCCGGACGATTCGCAGGAATCGCGGGCCATGCCGGAGATCGTGGAGCGTTTCGTGTCGGAAATCGTGGTGCATGGTGAACCGGGTGAAAACTATACGCAAAGCGTAGACTCACAGTCGCTGGCGAGCCAGATGCTGTTCGAGGGCAAGCCGCAGTTGCTGTCGGTCGATCAGTTTTCGCGCGACTCGGTCGAGGCGCTGTTTCGCGTCGCCGACATCATGCAGCCGATCGCGCGGCGCCGGAAAATCTCCCGCGTGCTCGAAGGCGCGGTCCTCGGCAACCTGTTTTTCGAAGCGAGCACGCGGACCCGCGTGAGCTTCGGCGCGGCATTCTGCCGGCTGGGCGGTTCGGTGTGCGACACCACCGGCTTCACGTTTTCGTCGATGGCCAAGGGCGAATCGATCTACGACACCAGCCGCGTGATGAGCGGCTATGTGGATGCGCTGGTGATCCGCCATCCGGAGCAAGGCTCGGTGGCCGAATTCGCGCGCGCCACCAACGTGCCGGTGATCAACGGCGGCGACGGTCCGGGCGAGCATCCGAGCCAGGCGCTGCTCGATCTGTACACGATCCAGCGCGAGTTCTCGCGGCTCGGCAAGATCGTCGACGGTGCGCATATTGCGCTCGTCGGCGACCTGAAATATGGCCGCACGGTGCATTCGCTGGTCAAGCTGCTGGCGCTGTATCGCGGCATCAAGTTCACGCTCATCTCGCCGCCCATGCTCGAAATGCCGAGCTATATCATCGAGCAGATTTCGCGCAACGATCACGTGATCGAGCAAACCCACGATCTGCCCGCCGGGCTGCGCGGCGCCGACGTGGTGTACGCCACGCGCATCCAGAAAGAGCGCTTCACCGACGAATCGTTCGAAGGCTACACACCGGATTTCCAGATCAATCAGGCGCTGATGGACAGCGTCTGCGGCGCCGACACGCTGATCATGCACCCGCTGCCACGCGATAGCCGGCCGGGTGCGAACGATCTGAGCGTCGACCTGAATCACGATTCGCGTCTTGCGATTTTCCGGCAAACCGATAACGGCATTCCAGTGCGGATGGCGATTTTCGCCGTGCTGCTGGGCGTAGAAAAACTGGTCCAGCATTCGATGCGCGACGCCGCGTGGCGCCCACCGGTGTATCTCGGTCCGGACGATGCGGTGTTTCACGGCATCGATTGATCAGGATTCCAGAAATGAGTTGAAAGACGGCCTTGCGGCTTACCCGCAAGGCCGTTTTTGCATCTGCAGCACCGATCTCCAGTACCCACCCGATTAAATCCGGACTAGACTGAACTCGTCAGTTTCCTCCTCAACCGCAATATCAACATTGCCAGTCGCCTTAAAAGCAGTCGCTTATTGCAGTGCGTCACGAATCGATTCGATTCCGGATTCACCAACATACGAACTGGACGGCTCATCATGGCAGACACAAGTTATATGGCGCGCAAATCCGTCGCGGATATTGTCGCAAGCGCGGAAGGCGGTGAGCATCATCTGTCGAAGTCGCTGGGTGCGCTCAGCATTACGGCGATGGGTATCGGCGCGATCATCGGCGCCGGCATCTTTGTCCTGACCGGCACGGCCGCGGCGCACTATGCGGGGCCGAGCATCATTCTTTCGTTTGTCCTCGGCGGGATTGCCTGCGCCTTTGTCGGACTCTGCTATTCCGAACTGGCGGCCATGCTGCCGGTCTGCGGCAGCAGCTATACCTACACCTATGCCACGCTCGGCGAATTGTTCGCGTGGATCATCGGCTGGGATCTGATCCTCGAGTATGCGATGGGCGCAGCGACCGTTGCGGTCGGCTGGTCGGGCTACATCGTGAGCCTGTTGCACAATGTCGGGATCAACATTCCACCCACCATGGCGGCCGCGCCCGGCACCACGGTGACGCTCGCAGACGGCAGTACGGTGGCCGGCGTCGTCAATTTGCCGGCGATTTTCATTATCGCCTTGCTCACCATCATGCTTGTGCTCGGCACCAAGGAGTCGGCGCGACTCAATAACATCATGGTGGCGATCAAATTGACGGTGGTACTGGCCTTCATCGTCATCGGCGCCTTCTTCGTGCATCCGGCCAACTGGCATCCGTTCATTCCGCAGAATACGGGCCAATTCGGCAATTTCGGCGCGAGCGGCATTCTGCGCGGATCGGCCGTCGTCTTCTTCGCTTTCATTGGCTTCGATGCGGTGTCCACCGCGGCCCAGGAGGCACGCAAGCCGCAGATCGACATGCCGATCGGCATTCTGGGCTCGCTGGTCATCTGCACGGTGCTTTATATTGCGGTCGCCGGCGTGCTGACCGGGCTGGTTCCGTACGCGGAGCTCAACGTCCCGGATCCGATTGCGAAAGGTGTCGACGTGATCGGCGTCACCTGGTTTTCGGTGCTCATCAAGATCGGTGCGCTAACCGGCTTGACGACCGTGATACTCGTGCTGCTGTATGGCCAGAGCCGCATTTTCTTCACGATGTCACAGGACGGCCTGCTGCCGCACCTGTTCGCACGCGTCCATCCGCGTCTGCAAACGCCTCATCTGAGCCAGACGATGATCGGCGCCATCGTCGCGATCGTGGCGGCGTTCACACCGATCGATGTATTGGGCGAAATGGTTAGCATCGGCACCCTGTTCGCGTTCATTCTCGTCTGCGGCGCCGTGATCTATCTGCGCCGCAGCGACGCGGGCGCCTCCAGGCCGTTCCGCGCGCCGGGCGTGCCGGTGATCCCGATCCTCGGGATTCTGTTTTGCCTGCTGCTGATGGCCGGGCTGCCGCTCGTCACGTGGGTACGGCTCTTCGTCTGGCTCGTGATCGGGCTCATCATCTACGGGAGCTACGGTCGCAATCATTCGCGCCTTCGCCATCCGGAGCGGGCACCCGACTGATATCGCAGACGGTTCGGTATTTCACGGCATCGATTGGACGACTCTCATCGACAAATTGACTGATCACGATTTGCCGATATAAAGCGGCCTTGCTGAAAACCAGCAAGGCCGCTTTTTTTTCCGCCGTCGCTCGAACACCCGTCACGGGCGCTTCGTCACCCCCTCATGCATGACTTCTGCTGGATTGTCCGCAGCGCGCGAGACAAGCAAAGTGGCATCGCCGTCTATCGCGTCCGGGCAAACCGCCCTGATCGGGAGACCACATCGTTCCCCACGCACGCCGGCACTCTTCCACAGCAGGACACTCATCATGACTTTGCGACGCTTCCTGACCCGAGCGTGCCGCGCCGCACGTTCAGCAATCGGCCACCGCAACGAACCGGAGGGCTGACATGGGCATCGACCATTTTTCCAACCGGTTCCGGCTGCGTGCCACACGAGGCAATGCCCTTCCTGACGGCGCATCGCCCGGTGCACTGCTGGCGCAATTGCGCGACGAATGCGAGGCGATGGCGCGCTACGCGTTGCATCACGGCTTGCCGGTCGCGCCGGAAACCATCTCGCTGCTGAGCGCACTGATCGACGGCACGGCGCCTGACAACCCGCCTCCGGTCACTGCCGGCGACGCGCCTCGTTACGCCGCCACCTCGCAGCATTCGCTTGCATCGATCCACCGAAAACTGGCCGCGCTCATCGCGCCGGCCACACCGCAAGCCGTCACGCTGCTCGATGCGCACCACCGTCTCGGCCGCCCGTTCGCGTGGCTCGGCCCGGTGCCGCTAATCAGGCTGTTGACGGTCGCGGCGATTGCGTTTCTGATCGCCGTGATCGCAACCGGGCTTTCTCCCGACGTCTCAGCCGACAACGTCGAGCGTGGTTTCCTCGATTCACACGGCACGCAGTTGCTATGGAATGCGCTGTTCCTGCTCTTTTGCGCGGGGCTCGGCGCATCGTTCGCGACGCTGTTTCAGGCACATCGTTACGTCGCCGCCTCGACGTACGACCCGAAGTACGACGCATCCTACGGCGCGCGCCTGATTCTCGGGCTCATTGCCGGGTTGATCCTCGTCGAGATGCTGCCGTCGCGCCTCTTCGATCAGGGCAGCATGCACAGCTTCGGCAAGCCCGCCCTCTCGATGCTCGGCGGCTTCTCGGCAACCGCCGTACACCGCTTGCTGCAGAGACTCGTCGACACGCTCGACACACTCGTGCGCGGCGATCGCTCGTCCGACGCGGACGCCGCACAGCAAACGCGCCGCGCCCAGGCCGTGAGCGAACGCACGCAATGGCAGAGCGAGATCGCCGCGAGCCTGCTCGAACTTCAGCAGTCGCTCGATCGTCCAGATGCCGGCGACACCGTACGCCAACGCCTCGCGGATCTCACTCGCGCGATGCTCGCAGGCGAGCCGGTCCGGCTGTCTGCTGCCCCCGTTCCAAACGACCCGGAGTGACACGATGCTCTTCCTCTACAACATGCCGGCCGCCCTGATGGGTGCGCTGATCGTCGGCGCGACGCTCGCCGCCGCCCTGGGCGGCTATCTGCTGTTTCGCCGCTGCTTCCCGGTTCAACTCGATGCCGAACAGCGCGGCATGACCGTGGCGATGATGTCCGCGGTGACCACCATCAATTCACTGCTGGTCGCCTTCGCCGCCATCACGGTCTGGGGCACCTACGACGCCGCGGCCGGCACGGTCTCGTCCGAGGCCGCGTGTGCGACCGAACTCGCTCACGATCTCGCGTCGTTCGGCAAGCCGGATGCACTCACCGCCAGGAGCGAGCTGATCGTCTATATCGAGCATGTCGTTCACGACGAATGGCCGCAAATGCAGCAGTACGCCCGCGCGGATGCCGGGACCCAGGCCGCGTTCGACCGGATGTTCGCGACGACAAACCGGATCGTGCCGTCGGACGATCGCGAGCGGGCGCTGCTGACCGAAGTGCTCGCCCGCGTGAATGAAATGACCAAGCTTCGGGAGCATCGGCTGCAGGCGCTCGATGTCGCCATGCCGGTAACGTTGTGGGGTGTCATGCTGATCGCGAGCGCGCTCTCGCTGGTGCTGCTGTACGTGTTGCCCGTGACCCGCTTTCATCTTGGGCTCGTGACCATCTGGGCAACGACGCTCGGGCTCGCGTTCTTTTTCGTGCTGGCCGTCGACCGGCCGTTCGCCGGCGAAGTCAGCGTAAGTCCGGCGCCCATGCAGCACGCCATCGACACCCTTGCCGGTGAAGACGCCGGACATCAGGTTGCGCCGGCCTAGCCGGTCTTCCGGTCTTCCGGTCTTACATGCGGCCCCTGCCCCGGGCCGAATGTAAGCGTGGCATTTACCCATGCGTGACGCATAAGAGCGTCTGACCGTGCACATTTTCAGGCGTCACGTGACGCGCAAGCCACAGCGCCGCCTCCGTGCGATTGCTGACGCCGATCTGCCGAAAAAGTGCGTACAGGTGATTCTTGATGGTCCCCTCCGCGACGTTGAGCACCCGGCAGATCTGCTTGTTCGACTTCCCCTCGGCCAGCAGACGCAACACCTCGCGCTGCCGCGGCGTCAGGCGTTCGAATGCCCGATCGCCGGACTGCGCCTGGGCCGGCCCCAGCTCGGCGCCAAGCCCATAAGTGGGCGGAACATAGATCGCGCCCGAGGCGACGCGGCAGAGCGCATCGGCGAATTCGTCCGCGCTCGCATGACGCTCGACGATGCCCGAGGCGCCTGCCATCAGTGCATCGGCGATTGCCTGACGACACACCGTGCGCACTACGAATAGCCACGGCACCGTCCCCAGGGCGTCCTGCAGCACCTTCGGCCAGCCCATTCGTGCGGCACGCTCGTCCCATTCAAGGGTGACCGCGCCGACCGTTCCTGGCGGCAGGCCTTCCCGGATGCGGTAGATGTCTTCGGGGCGCTGAGCCGACCACACCTGGCAACTGCTGTCCCGTCTCCATAAGACATCGGCTACCCCTGCCACGAATAGCGGCGGACTATCGATCATCAGAACGTTCATTTAAGCGTATCCCCTCGGTAGCGAGACGCTCGGGTTCACGTTATTTGCGTCTCTTCGGCTCGCTTTTACCGCTCTTTTGAAAATGGCGCACTAGTTCCGACGATCCGTGAAAAACGTTCTAATACAAAAGGCACTCCATTTCTTTCAGAATTAATATGTCGCCCGCCCCTGCCGTCATGCATGACGGATGGCCTCTCCACAGATTTCTACGAATTATGTAATTTGAATATAGACAGTGTATTCGCACTGTCACAAATTCACCATGGAGGTCTGTATGGATGCCAATTTCATCGGCTCTGTCATTAATGCCTTACCAATGGACCAAATGATTGCCGGTCCATTGAAAGCAATGATTTCAGCGCAAACCCAGGCGGCGAAAAGTTATGCCGATTTTCTGATGCAGGTATGCATTCAGAACGGCAAGGCAGTCGCCGTGCAGTTCGACTACGACGAAACACTCGTCGACGAGAGCGGCGTATCGAAAGGCGTGGTGCAGAAGACCATGCGCATTCCGCTGCTGGCCGCGATCGTTCATCCGATCATCGCCATCGAAGAAGGCACGATCGACTTCGAAATGGAAATCACGCAGTCGGAGAAGTCGTCGGAGTCCACCGATGCGAGCGGCGAATTCCAGGCGAAGTTTGGCTGGGGTCCGGTCAGCGTGAGCATCTCGGGACGTGTCTCGCACAAGTCGGAGCAAACGCGCAGCACCGATACGCGAGCGAAATATTCGATCCACACGCAGATCAAGCGGCAGCCGCCGCCCGAAGCGCTGATGCGTGTCATCGACTTCCTGACGGACGCCGCCACCAAACCGGTCGTGACCGAAGACAAGTCGAAAGACGTCAAGCCGCTGCCGGCCACACCGACGGACGGCAAGCTGGTCGGCGAGACGACGCAACCGGGCACGCAAACGAGCACGCAACCCGGCACCCAGGCGAGCGGCCAGCAGCCTGTCCATCAGTAAGCACAGCGGCCACTGACGGCGGACGGACACCATGTTCAACTTCTTCAAGCGGCGCCGCGGCGTGCCGGGTTCACACGGCAGGCAGGCAGAAGGCGTATCGCACGACGACGTCTCACAGCGCACGGCCACGCAGGACGCTAGCGATAGCAGACCGGCCGCCGCGCACGACACGCGTGACCCACGCGAGCCGCCGGTGGCCGCGCAAGCCGCCCCGCCCGCCTCAGCGGCGGCAGGCGACGCCGACATGGCGAACGGCACCGGCGGGAACGTGCCGCCCGGCGCTCCGCCGTCCGGCGGTGCGCCGCCGTCGAGCGCGAGCGATCCACCCCCACCGCCACGCGGTCTCGCGCTCGACGACATTACGCGTGGCATGCAACACGCGGCAGCCGCCGCGAACCAGTTGCTCTCGCTTCAGTACACCACCGTGCTCGACCAGTTCTTCGACCAGAACGAGGACGGCCTGCTCACGCCACGCGCGGTCGAGGTCGCGCTCGACGCGGAGCACACGATGCCGGTGCCGCTGGTCGCGCTGGCGACGCCGCGCGGACTGGCGCTCGACAGGATGGTCGTGCATCTGACGGTGCGCGCCGACTTTACCGAAACGCTGCCGGCAGGCGGGTTGGCGGGCGGCGATCAACGCGGCCGTTTCTTCGTGACGCTCGCGCCGCCGTCGGCACGCCCGAACGCCCAGGGCGAGCAGGCTCAGCGCGACAGCCAGCACATCGACATCGAAATGCAGTTTGCGGCGCTCGACCCGCCCGAAGCGATCATGCGCGTGATCGACGAATACACCCACCGGCTCGTGCCGCGCGCACGGCACGACGACGAGGAGAAAAGCCATGCCTGAACAACCCACGTGCACCGGCACGCAAGGTATCGACCTGATCAAACAGTACGAAGGGCTGCGCCTGGCCCGCTATCTCGACGCCGTCGGCAAACCGACGATCGGCTACGGGCATCTGATTCTGCCGCACGAAAGCTTCAACCGCCCGCTCTCGGAGTCCGAGGCGCTGGCGCT
Organism: Paraburkholderia sediminicola; assembly: GCF_902859805.1. GTDB lineage: Bacteria > Pseudomonadota > Gammaproteobacteria > Burkholderiales > Burkholderiaceae > Paraburkholderia > Paraburkholderia sediminicola. The sequence continues at coordinate 228,381 of NZ_CADIKC010000002.1, forward strand.
TCTGAGGCGCGACTTGCGCAGCGCCGAACTCGGGCTGCGCAAGCTGGTACGCGTGGCGATCACGCAGCAGCAATTCGATGCGTTGATGTCGTTCGTTTTCAACCTCGGCGCGGGACGGCTGCGTTCTTCAACGCTGCTGCGCTATCTGAACGCGGGCGCAAGCAGTCATGCCGCCGACCAGTTCCTCGTCTGGAACAAAGCGGGCGGCAAACCGCTCGCGGGGCTGACGCGCCGCCGCCAGGCCGAACGCAAGCTGTTTCTTTCCTAGTGTCCTTAGTGTCCTGACAGGAGGCTTCCCGATGATTTCAAACCATCACGACCGGCCGGGTCGCGGGCTTAACAGGCGTGTTGTCTGCGCAATCGCAGCCGCCGCCATCGCCGTATATTCCGTCGCTGATTCGCACGCCCAACAGCCGACGCCGGCGCTCACCTGCGAGGCTGAAGTTGTGCGCATCAGTCAGGCCTTGCAGATCGCGCACCAGCCGGCGCTATGCGAGCGCTGCGGCGAGCGGCTTGCGCGAACGCTCGACAGTCTTTACCGGCTCGGCGTGCTGCCCAGCTTCTACGCATCCGTGGACAGCGCCAACTGGGACGACCCGCAGCGCCGGCCCGCGATGATGAGCGGCCGCAGTCTCGCCGGCATTCCTGACGGCGGCGACCTGTTGGCCGACATCGACAGTGGTTTTGGGCCGCGCGGCATCCACCGGTTGCGCTACACGGCGTCGAACCGGCCTGTTGCCATCACCACGGTTGACCGCAGCGTCTCGATACCGCTGGTGCCGTGCATGCCCGGCGGCGCGCGCTGACAACCTGACAATGCGCGGCGAGTACGGCACAGGCCATCCGTCCTATGTCGCCGTACCAGCCTTCCGCCCTATTCATGCGAACGCGCCGCGCATCTACTCTGCAAGGGTAGTGAAACACAAGCAACGCATGCCTGAAACGTAGATCCGAACACTCATCGAGCACACCCTCAACAGGAGCAATGGCATGAATCCGGCAGCTACCCATAACAATTCGTTATCCGAACTTGATAGGCAACCACGCAGATCCTGGCACGATGTTCTGCGCGCGCGGTTCAGTGCAGTGGTGCTGATCGCCGCGACCGTCTCGTGCGCACACGCCGCGGACCTCGCGCCGCTGCCCACGCTCGGCGCCGATCTGAAACATACGTCCGTCTCCGGACTGTCCTCCGGCGCGTTCATGGCGGCCCAGTTCGACGTTGCCTGGTCGAGCCGTCTGATCGGCGCGGGCATCGTGGCCGGCGGCGCGTTCGATTGCGCGGGAGAGTCGGCCTTTATCGCACCGGCCGTCGCGGCGGTCACGCTGTGCATGCAGCCTGCAGGCGCCGCGCCATCTGCGGAAGGCGCATGGCGTGCCGCGCAACGCGCGGCGAAGGCCGGCCAGATCGACGATCCGGCCAATCTTCGCGAGCAGCGCATCTACCTCTTCAGCGGCGCGAAGGATAGCGTCGTCGCAACCCGCGTGGTCGATCAGGCCGAGCGGTTCTATGGGCTGGCTCAAGTGCCGCGAACCAGCATCGAGTACCAACGCCATCCCGACGCCGGCCATGCACTGATCACGAACCGCCCGGAAGACTCACCCTGCGACGCGAATCAAAGCCCGTACATCAACAACTGCGGCTTCGAGCAATCGCACGAGATACTGCGCTGGATCTACGCGAGACCCAATGCGCCGTTGAATGCACCCGCGACGCAGCCAGGCGGCCAGTTGCTGAGCTTCGATCAGCGCGAGTTCGATCCTGACCGAGGGGCGTCGCTCGCCGACGTGGCCTACGTGTATGTGCCGGCCGATTGCCTGCATGCGGCGTGCGCCGTCCATGTCGCGTTTCACGGTTGTGTGCAGAACGCGGATGCCGTCGGCCAACGATTCGTGCGTGGCGCCGGCTACAACGAGATCGCCGACACCAACCGCCTGATCGTGCTCTACCCGCAGGCCGCGAAATCGGCCGTCAATCCGCTCGGATGCTGGGACTTCTGGGGCTACACGAGTCCGGACCCGGACCATCCCAACTTCAATACCCGCGAGGCGCCGCAAATGGCCGCCGTGATGAAGATGATCGAGCGCCTGGGCGGCGCACGTCAGTGAATGCGGTGATTGTCATCGCTCGTCGCTAATCGAACCCGAAACCGAACCGAACCGATCAAGGATCCGTCATGCTCTCGACCCTCATCACGCAGTGGGAAAACGCCAATCTCGCTGTCTTCCAGTTATTCGGCAAGCTCGTCGCACAGTCGGCCAATCCGGCGGGACTGCCGGGTGCCACGACGGACGTCCGCGCGTGGCGCGCCTTCGTCCGCACCGCCCTGCAGAGCACCCAGCAGTACACAAGCGCCACGCAATCGGCATTCGACGCCGGCTGGCGCGAGCAGCGCGACCGTTTCGCGCTGCCGGGCGCCGCCGCCGCGATCAAGGAGCTGGCCGCGATCAATGCCGACCTCGCGACGCGCATCGCCCAAGGTCACGTCCAGCACACCGGCGCGCTCACCGATGCGGCTGCCCAGTATCTCGACGACCTGTCCCGCAGCCGCAACGCCACGGATGCCGCGATGGCCTTCGGCCGGTTCGCGAACGACATGCAGGCGCAGAGCCGGGCGCTCACGCTGCATACGTCGTCGGTTGCCGGCAGCGTGTCTCCCGCCATCACGCAGTGGGTCGAGAAGCATCTCTCGGACGACGACACGGAGCCGGCGAAATGAACGTCAATCTTCGCTTCGTCAACCACTCGAATGACTGCGGCAACAGCGAAATCGTGCTGTTCCAGCGCAACGTGATTCCCGATTTCGACGAGCTCGCGATCGCATGGAAGGTGATCCGCTTCTGCGGCCGGGATTGCATTCATCCGTTCGTCTATTCGACCGACATCGAGATCGCGCTCGGCGACGAGCACGGCAACTTCTCGCCGCGCATGAGTGCGCAGCACGGCGGACGGTTCGTCATCGGGGTTCATCCGACCGGCCGCGCCCGGCTCACCGGCGAACCGGCACCGGCGAGCGGCGCGGACGGCGGTCCGGAAATCCAGGTCGTCAACCGGATGCCGCGCGGCGCGGTCAACGTCAACGCCTTCAACGCCGGCAAGCTGATCGCCGCCAAGCAGGCGGTGGCGCCGGCGCAGAAGGCCGTGTTCCGCTTCACGCCGGCGCTGTGGATCGGCGTGGCCTCGCAGATCGAGGAAGGACGCGCGCTCAGTTCAGCGGTGCTGTCGAGCGACAACACGATGCTGCCCCTGGCCGGCATTGCCGCGGGCGACATCGTGATGACAGGCGGTGGCAGCGGCAGCGATGCGCAACCCTTCGCTTTCGCGTTCGAAAACATCGTGCCTCTCTAGCGCCTTTAGCGCTTCGAACCGGCGCGGCGCCCGCATGCGGCGTCTCACCTCTTCTTTCGTTTGACGGCCCGTCCAACCGGCAGGCCGGTGGCAAGGTGCGCGGCAAACCGATTGCCGTATTTCAACCTCAAGGAGCAGGCAAGTGGATATTCAACTGAACTTCATCAACCGTTCGAACGACGCTAACAATTCGAACATCGTGATCTTCCAGAAAAACGTCGCGACGGATTTCGACGAACTGGCGATCGCGTGGAAAGTCATCCGCAACTGCGGCCAGGGCGACAATCATCCGTTCAAGTTTCCCATGACGATGAGCGTCAGCGCGAGCGACAGCTACGGCAACTACATGCCGCAGCAAACCGCGACCAACGGACAGGTCTTCCAGATCGTCCGCTCGACGTCGGGCGACGTGCTCACGCTCGGCACGGACCCGGGCAACAGCTCGGAAGTCCAGGTCCGTAACGATCTGCCGAACGGCGCCACGAACGCGACCATTTACAAGGACGGCAGCCCGCTCGCGACCAAAACATCGATCGCGCCGGGGCAAAAGGCCGTGTTCCAGTTCAAGCCGACGCTGTGGATCGGTGTCGCGTCGCAGATCGAACAGGGCGCGCTGCTGAATTCGGCCGTCATCTCCGACATCAACACAGAGCTTTCGTTGCTCGGCATCGCCAGCGCCGACATCGTGTTGACCGGCGGCGGTCCCGGCCCGCGCTCGTTGCCGTTCACCTTCCGCCTCGAACACGTCGTGATGGCGTAACGGACTTAACGGACTCAACGGACACGCGTTCGGCGTCGGAGGATTCGCCATTCGGCGCCGCTTCACTCCACCACGAAAAGGTTCGCCATGGACATCAAACTCAATTTCATCAACCTCTCCAACGACGTCAACAACAGTCAGATCGTGATCTTTCAGAAAAACGTTTCGACGGATTTCGACGAGCTCGCGGTCGCGTGGAAGGTCATCAGCAACTGCGGGCGCGGCGACAATCACCCGTTTGTCTTTCCGCTGCTCACCACCGTTACCGCCAGCGACTCGGACGGTAACTATATGCCGCAAAAAGTCGCGCAGAACGGTCAGATGTTCAGCGTAAGCCGCGCGGCATCCGGCAACGTGCTCGCTATCGCCGGTGCGTCGTCGAGCTCGCGCGAGATCCAGTTGCGCAACGATCTGCGCACGGGCGCTATCAGCGCCGGCGTGTTCAAGGACAACCGTCTGCTCGCGAAGAAGACCGGCATCGTGCCGGGGCAGAAAGCCGTGTTCGAGTTCAAGCCGACGCTCTGGATCGGTACCGCCTCGCAGATCGAGCAAGGCAAGGTGATGAATTCCGCCGTGATCTCCGACATCAACACCGAGTTGTCGCTGCTTGGCATTGCACGCTGCGACATCGTGATGACGGGCGGTGGCGGCGGAACCACAGCGGTGCCGTATCAGTTCAGACTGGCGAACGTCGTAATGGGTTGACCGGACGAATCGACAGCAATTTCACTATTCGCAGCCGCAATCCTCAAAGGAGATGCATCATGCCGCTACACCAAACCGACACTGAAAAACCGACCAAGGCGAAGGACTCGTTAGTCAGCAAGTACCACGATAAGAAGCAGAAAGGCATCGGCTTCTGGGTCCGTAAAGGTCTTCTGAACGACAGCGATAACCCGGACCTCTCTCTACTCGGCGGCCACCTCGTTGTACGTCTTTCCAACATAGGCGACGATGAGGAGGCAAACGAAGTGTCGGGCACCGCCCACTGGATTTTCAAATCGTCGGCCGGTCATTACTACGGCGTCGTCGTCGCCGGACCGCTCAGCGAGGGCTAGAACAACGCGGTGATTCGCGGCATCGATTGAACGTCGCTTGACTGTGGATTGCCCGTGGATTGATTGCGATTTGCCGATGCAAAGCGGCCTTGCTGTGAATCAGCAAGGCCGCTTTTTTATGCCGCCGCAGCTAAGCCGCGAAGCGCTCAACCCCACGCTTGTGAGGACCTGCCTTCCACGACCGTGCATTGCAGACCCGACATGCGGCCGGCAGCATCGATCGCCGCTTCCAGCTCGGCAAACGGATAGGACTTCAACTCGACCGCATCGAGCGGAATCTGCCCGGACGTCACGAGCGAAACCAGTGCGAGATAGTCAGCGCGCGTGTACATGAAGTGGCCGATCAATTCCCAGTTGTTCAGCAACATCTCGCTGTACGCAATCGGCAAGTCCACCTGCATGCTGCCCATCAGCACAAGCCGCCCGCCGCGGCGCAGACTGCGCAATGCGGCCAGCGTTGCGTTCGCGTCAGTGGCCTGGCCGACCATGTCGAACCCGAGGTCCGCGCCGCCACCGCTTGCTGCGCGAATCGCTGCGATGTCTTGCGCGGCATCGCCAGTCAACACGAGGGGCGCCACACGCCCGCGGCCTTGCTCGACCAAGGCCTGCAGCGGTTCCAGCCGCCGGCCGAGCGCGACGACCTTGCTCGCGCCGAGCGCGAGCGCCGCCAGCACGGCCGCCGAGCCGAAGTAACCGCTTGCGCCGTTGACCACTACCGTTTCACCCGCTGACAGACGGCCGCGTCGCAAGCCACCGAACGGCACCGAGAATTTGCCGAGCACCGCGAGACGGGCGGCGTTGACCTCGTCCAGACCGTCCAGCGCGATCAGCGTCGAGGCCGGGAATTCGGCCAGTTCGCGCAATGTGCCGTGCGGAAACTCAACCATCAGCGCCCCGCTGTCCGCGCTGATAGCGGTGAGCCCCACCAGGGCTTGCGCCGGTTCGCGCACCGCTTCGTCGGCAATCCAGTACGGATTCACGGCAACGCGTTGACCGGCGCGAAATGCCACCACACCTTCGCCGACTGCGACGATCCGGCCAACCCCATTGGTGCCGGGCGAAAACGGTGTTGGCGGATACGCATAGGGCAACTTCCCTTCGACATAGTCACGCGTGTAACTGAGCAACGGCACCGCCTCCATCCGCACCAGCACAGCGTTACGGCGCGGTTGCGGCTGGCTCACGTCGCGCAAGGCCAGCGGCTTGCCGGGTTCGTCGAGCATCCAGGCTTTCATGTTGAGCTTCCTTCAGTTCGTTTCGGTGCTTGAACTGTAGAAGCGCGGTACGTATTCTAGAAATCAATTACTCATATGCGACCTATCAACATGATTGATCTCCGCGGCATCGACCTGAATCTGCTGGTTTCGCTCGACGCGCTGCTCGCCGAGTCGAACGTCACGCGTGCGGCCGAGCGGCTGCATCTGACGCAACCGGCCGTCTCCACGCAGCTTTCGCGTTTGCGGCAGATCTTCGGCGATCCGCTGCTGCTGCCCGCCGAAACCGGTCGCGGCATGACGCGCACGGCCCGGGCGCTGGAGCTGATGGAGCCGCTTCATGCCGCGTTGAAGAATCTCGAAGCGGTGGTACGCCACCAGTCCGTCTTCGATCCCCATACCGACACGCGGCGCTTTGTGATCGCCGCGCACGACAACGCCACCGCCGTGCTCGGCATGCGTCTGATGGAGCGCTTGCCGGCGTCGGCGGGCCCAGGCGTGCGCGTGGCGTTCCTGATCGGCGATCAGCCCACCGCCGCGTCGCGGCTCGAAAGCGGCGAGATCGACCTGCTGCTCGGTTCCGACCGGATGATTCCGCCGTCGATGAAGGTCCGCAAGCTCTACGACGAGCATTTCGTGTTCGTGCAGCGCAAGGGGCATCCGCGCGGCGACGCCCCACTGGATCTCGACACCTACTGCGCGCTCGATCACGTGCTGGTCTCGACCAGCGGCGGCAGTTTTCACGGCTTCATGGACGAGCATCTCGACGAACTCGGCCGCGAACGGCGCGTCGCGCTGTCGCTCCAGCACTTCGCGCTGGTGCCGGAGTTGCTGTCTAAAACCGACTACGTTTCGACGCTGCCATCGCGCTTCGCGACGCGCTACGCCGATCGTCTCGACACCTTTGCGCTGCCGTTCGAGGCGCGCGGCTTCACGCTGTACGCGGGCTGGCATCCGCGCAATCAGGCCGATCCGGCGCTCGTGTGGCTGCGGGAAATGCTGGCCGAGTTGGCCGAACAGTAGGAAATCGGGCGGACAGGATCCGCCTTGGACTAGAAGACAGAGGCGCGCCATGCGCTATAGACGGCGCTCGCAGCGACAAAAGTGCAGGCATCTCCACGCCTGCCGGAGCCGCCAAACTCACTCCTTCCCTAGCCATCTTCGTCGATCAAGCCGCCAATTTCATGAATTGACCCACGCACTCAATTCCCCGCCCGAAGATTTTCTGATGAGAACGCTTCTCAATTACAAGCAGATTGCATAGAATGCACGCCGCAAACAATTTGTAATAAACATGGAATGTTCGGGTAAGAAAATGCGTTGCTCGCCCGGGCACCAGCACTCATGACGGGGATAAAAATGAAGTTGCGGTCCGACGAACCGAAGCTCGGCAAAATCAGCACGACGCTGTGCAGCATGTTGGCAGCAGGTCCCGCGCTCGCGCAGGGCACCGCCGGCACGGCGCCGCCTGACAAGGAGAGCCAGCTCGCGCCGATCGCCGTGCAAGGCCAGGCGGACGACGGCTTCAAGACCGACCACTCGGCGTCGGTCAAATTCACTGCGCCGCTGGTCGACACGCCGAAGTCGGTGACCGTGATTCCGCAGGAGTTGATCAAAAGCACGGGCGCCTCGACGCTGACCGAAGCGCTGCGCACGGTGCCGGGCATCACGTTCGGCGCCGGCGAAGGCGGCAATCCGCTCGGCGACCGGCCGTTCATTCGCGGCTACGACGCCCAGGGCAGCACCTTCGTCGACGGCATGCGCGACATCGGCGCGACCACGCGCGAAGTGTTCAACATCGAAAGCGTGGAAGTGACCAAAGGTTCGGACGGCGCCTACGGCGGCCGCGGCGGCGCGGGCGGCAGCATCAACCTGATCACCAAGACTCCGCATCTGGGCAATTCCGCCGACGGCAGCGCGGGCCTCGGCACCGACCGCTACCGCCGCTTCACCGCCGACGGCAACTGGCAAATGGCCGATCACGCGGCCTTCCGCCTGAACGTGATGAGCCACAACAACGACGTGGCCGGCCGCGACGCAGTCAACAACGAACGCTGGGGCATCGCACCGTCGTTCACCTATGGTCTCGGCACGCCCACTCGCGTCACGGCAAGCTACTACCACCTCTCCACCGACGACCTGCCCGACAGCGGTATTCCGTACTTCTACACAACCACCAACAAGCCGGCCAACGTCGACACGATCTATCCGGCCAATGTAGACCGGCATAACTTTTACGGCCTGATCGACCGCGATTTCCGCAAGACGACTTCGGACGTCGGCACCGTGCGCATCGAGCACGACATCAACAGCAATCTGACGGTCCGCAACACCACGCGTTATACGAAGTCCACGCAGGACTACATCTGGACGCAGCCGGACGATAGCCAGGGCAACGTTGTGAACGGCATGGTGTGGCGCCGCGCGAATACGCGTGCCAGCGACGTCTACAGCCTCGCGAACCAGACCGAACTGTTCGGCGAGTTCAGGACAGGCTTCCTGAAACACAGCTTCACGACCGGCCTCGAACTGTCGCGCGAGACCAGCGTGAATGATTCGTACACCGTTGCAACGGCCACCGGTGCGATCTGCAAGACCAAGGGCATCGGCTCGGCGTCGGGCTATAACTGCGCGAGCCTGTGGTCGCCGAATCCGAACGACCCGTGGGCCGGCTCGGTCAAGCAGACGAACGACCCGAGCGAGCAGCGCACCACCACCAAATCGCTGTATGCGTTCGATACGATCGAACTCACCAAACGCTGGCAGGCCAATGTCGGTTTGCGCGTCGACGATTACTCGACCGATTTCCGCAACACGGTAGCCAACGGCGGCAAGCGCACCTCGCGTGACGACACGCTGTTCAACTACCAGTTCGGTCTCGTCTTCAAACCGGCTTCGAACGGCAGCGTGTATGCGTCGATCGCGACCTCGTCGACGCCGGCCGGCGCCCTGCTCGGCCAGGGCGGCGAAACGCAATCGCTGACGCCGGGCCGTGGCGGTGTCGGTGCGAACGCGGATCAGCTCGCACCGGAAAAGAACCGCAGCATCGAACTCGGCACCAAGTGGAATGTGCTCGACAACCACCTCTCGCTGACGGGCGCGCTGTTCCAGATCGACACGACCAATGCCCGCGTCACGCTGCCGAACAACGAATACGCGATGGTCGGCAACAAGCGCGTGCAAGGCTTCGAATTCGGCGTGGCCGGTCAGTTGACGAACAAGTGGCAGGTGTTCGGCGGCTACACGTATATGAAGAGCCAGTTGCGCGACAACGGCAAGACCACCTCGGATAACGGCCACCAGTTCCCGAATACGCCGAAGAACAGCATCAGCCTGTGGACCAACTACGACGTGCTGCCGAAGTTCACGATCGGCGGCGGCGCGTTTTACATGTCGCAGGTGTACGGCGATACGGCGAACCTGCGTGCGGTGCCGTCGTACTGGCGCTTCGATGGCATGGCGACGTACCGGATCAACAAGAAGGTCGATCTGCAACTGAACGTGCAGAACATCTTCAACCGGACGTATTACGACCAGGCGTATCCGGCGCACTATGCGTCGATTGCAGCCGGCCGTTCCGCCTTCCTGACGCTCAACGCGCACTACTAAGCACGGCATGACGGAACAGGTAACGCTGAAGGCGCTGGCGAGCGTGTCGCATGACGAGCTCGCCGCGATTCTCGCCGGACCACCGGCCACTGCGGCCGCGTGGGTGGCGGCGGCCGCGCATAACGGCATCGTCGAAGCGCAGGCGGTGTACGGGCAGTATCTGCTCGACGGTCACGGTGTAGACCGCAACGCTGAGGAGGCGTTGACCTGGTTCAAGCACGCGGCACGGCAGGATCATCCGATGGCGATGAACATGCTGGGCCGTTGCTATGAACACGGCTGGGGAACCACCGCGTGCGCGCCGGTGGCGCTCTACTGGTACCGCCTCGCGGCGCAGGCCGGACTCGATTGGGGCATGTACAACTATGCCTCCGCATTGGCGCTCGGCAATGGTGTGGCGTGCGATCGTGCGCAGGCGCTGCAGTGGTTCCGGCGCGCCGCCGAAATGGGTCACGTTAAGTCCATCAACTTTATCGGCAGCTTTTACGAGGACGGCTGGGAAGTCGATGCGGACGCAAGCATCGCGCTCGACTGTTACCGGCGTGCAGCGGTGGGCGGCGATTTTCGCGGCCAGTTCAACTATGCGCGGCTACTGGCGGAACGCGGCGAGATCGATGCCGCGCTGGTGTGGCTGCGGCGCGTGCCAGTAACGGCAACGGCGGCGTTCGTCGAGAAAATGCAAGCATGGCTGGCCGCATCGCCAGTCGCCGCATTTCGTGCACTGGCTGACCAGATCAACGAAGAGATCCATGAAGAGGTGCGCGCATGATGCTGCATCTGCAAGGCGTACTCAGCAAACAGCAGGTCGCGCAATGCCGCGAAATCCTCGACGCGGCGCCATGGATCGACGGCAATGCGACTTCCGGCGAACAATCGGCGCAGGCCAAGCGCAACCAGCAGTTGCCCGAAGGCTCTCCCGCAGCGCGCGCGGTTGGCGATGCGATTCAGGACGCGCTCGGCCGCAATCCGCGCTTCTTCTCCGCCGCGTTGCCGCTGAAAGTCTTTCCGCCGCTCTTTAACCGCTATGCGGGAGGCGATGGTTTCGGCACGCACGTGGACAACGCGATCCGCCAGTTGCGCGGCACCGACTTCCGCATCCGCAGCGATTTGTCGGCCACGCTCTTTCTGGCCGAACCGGAGTCCTACGACGGCGGGGAACTCTGCGTCGAAGACACCTACGGCGTGCATCGCGCGAAGCTGCCTGCCGGCGACATGGTGCTCTACCCTGCTTCGAGCCTGCATCACGTGAGCGCGGTGACGCGTGGCGTGCGGGTCGCTTCCTTCTTCTGGATCCAAAGCATGGTGCGCGACGACGGCGAACGCGCCATGCTGTTCCAACTCGACAACGACGTGCAACGTCTGGCTGCCGAAAAAGGTTCGAACGACGCAACCGTGGTAAGTCTCACCGGCATCTATCACAATCTGCTGCGCCGCTGGGCCGACGCCTGATCTGGCGGACTCATCGTCTCACACAAAACAGTCTTTCTTTTTGCACGTAGAAAGAAGGCACGTCCGCGTATTTACTTTCCCATTCGTTAAGCGCAACGTCCGTGGTTGACGCGCGTCGCTACGTTTCTGGTTGCGCTCTCCAGGATTCGATCCTTCGCTGTGACCCGATAGCCGGGTGGCAGCGAACCCCGTTGCGCCGCGTGCGCAACCTGTTGCATTCGCAACGGCACCGAAATTGCTGATTACGCTGATAACGACGAGTTAGGCCACGACGCTTCGGATGCCAACGTGCGGGTATCCGCGCGTCGGCTACTTGCATGTCGCCAGCCTGCATTGACCTTTCAATGGAGCCAGCAGACCGTCATGTCCACGAAGAACGAACATCAGGATTCGGGCGACGCGCTCGCCACCACGCCACCCCGACCGTCGCGCCGCCGCTTTCTGCAGTCGGCGGCCGCGGCGGCCACAGTCGGCGCGGCGCCGCATCTGCGCGCGCAAACACAAACCCCCATCCCGGCCGCGCCGCCCGCGGAAGTTCGCTCGCCGGTGCCGGGCCGTCCGGTCACGCTGACCATCAACGGCCGCGCTTACACGCTGCAACTCGAACCGCGCGTGACCTTGCTCGATGCGCTGCGCGAGTACGCGGGTCTGATGGGCACGAAGAAAGGCTGCGACCGTGGGCAATGTGGCGCATGCACGGTGATCGCCGACGGCCGTCGCATCAATTCCTGCCTGACGCTCGCCGTGATGCATGAAGGCGAGAACATCACGACGGTGGAAGGACTCGCCAGCAACGGCGTGCTGAGTCCGTTGCAGCGAGCCTTCATCGAACACGATGCGTTCCAGTGCGGCTACTGTACGCCCGGGCAGTTGTGTTCCGCGACTGCCCTGCTGAACGAATTCCGTAACGGCACGGCCAGCACCGTGACCGCCGATGTCCGCAGCCGGCCTCCACAACTTTCCGACGACGAAATCCGCGAACGCATGAGCGGCAATATCTGTCGCTGCGGTGCGTACGTCAATATCGTCGCGGCGGTGCGCGCCGTGCATGAAGGCGGTGAGCAGAACGTTGCGAGCGGCAGTGGCAGCAGCGACAACCGCCACAACGCCTGACGGAGCGACCAGCATGGATGCGATCTCTTACGAACGCGCCGGCGATGTCGCCGGCGCCGTGCGCGCGGCGCAGCAACCGGGTACGGTATTCATCGGCGGCGGCACCAATCTGCTCGACCTGATGAAGGGCGGCGTGGCGCGGCCACTGCGGCTCATCGATATCACGCACATCAGCGGACTCGATACGGTCACCACGCTGCCCAATGGCGGCATCCGCATCGGCGCGCTGGTGCGCAACAGCGATGCTGCCAATCATGCGCTGGTGCGCGAACAATACCCGTTGCTGTCGCAAGCTTTTCTGGCGGGTGCTTCAGCGCAGTTGCGCAATATGGCGACCGTCGGCGGCAATCTGATGCAGCGCACGCGCTGCGCTTACTTTTACGACACCGCCTTCACGCAGTGCAATAAGCGCATGCCAGGCAGCGGTTGCGCGTCGCTCGAAGGCCACCATCGCACGCAGGCGATTCTCGGCGCGAGTTCGCAATGCATCGCCGTGAACCCGTCAGATATGAGCGTGGCGCTCGCCGCGCTCGACGCCGTCGTGCACGTAAGCGGAGCCGCGGGCGAGCGGACGATTCCATTCGCTGATTTTCATCGGCTTCCCGGTGACCGGCCCGATATCGATACGACTTTGCAGGCGGGCGAGTTGATTACGGCCGTCGATTTGCCGCCGCCGCTGTTCAGCGCGAACGCCCACTATCTGAAGGTGCGTGACCGGGCGAGTTACGCATTTGCGCTGGTCTCGGTGGCCGCCGCATTGCAGATGGACGGCGAGCACGTGCAAACCGCACGCATCGCATTGGGCGGCGTCGCGCACAAACCGTGGCGTGCGAGCGCAGCCGAGCAGATGCTCAACGGCCAGCCGCTCACGCAGGCGAGGTTGCATGAGGCCGCAGCCGCCGCGCTACGCGATGCGAGGCCGCAGCATGAAAATGCGTTCAAGGTGCAGCTCGCGCAACGCGCGATCGTGCGCGCAGTGAATCTGGCCGCCGGCCGCAGCGGAGGTGTCGCATGAATCTGATCGGTCAACCGCTCGACCGTATCGACGGTATGCTGAAAGTCACCGGCGAAGCGCGCTACGCCGCCGAGTTTCCTGAGGCGCGCCTTGCGCATGCGGTGCTGGTCACCAGCACGGTTGCAAGCGGCACGATTGCGTCGATCGACGCGAGCCGCTCGCAGGCATTGCCAGGCGTGCTGCTGGTGATGACGTATCAGAACGCGCCGCGCCTGCCGAATGGCGGCAAGCCCGCGTTGACGCCGCCGGCAGGTAGGCGCCTGTCGTTGCTGCAGGACAACCAGGTTCACTACAACAACGAGCCGGTCGCGGTGGTGGTTGCCGATACGCTCGAACATGCTACCGACGCCGCGCGTCAGTTGCGCATCACTTATCAGAGCAGCGCCGCGGTGCTCGATTTCACGCAAGCGAAGCCGAACGGACATGCGCCCGACAAACCGCAAGGCCGCACCACGGACACGCAACGCGGCGACTTCGAGGACGGTATGCGCAGCGGCCCCGTCCACGTCGATGCCGTCTACACCACGCCGATCGAACATCACAACCCGATGGAGCCGCACGCCACGATGGCGCACTGGGACGGCCCGCAACTCACGCTCTACGACTCGACGCAGGGCGTGAGCAATGCGGCGCAGGCGGTTGCGAAGACATTCGGCATGCCGCCCGGCGACGTACGCGTGATTTCGCCGTTTATCGGCGGTGGCTTCGGCTGCAAGGGTTCATCGTGGTCGCACGTGTCGTTGTGTGCGATGGCGGCGAAGCAGACCGGGCGACCGGTGCGTCTTGTGCTCGAGCGGCCGCAGATGTTCGGCTCTGTCGGCGCGCGGCCGCGTACCGAGCAGCACTTCACGCTTGCCGCGCGGCACGACGGCACGCTGACGGCGATGCGCCACGACAGTACGTCGAACACGTCGATGTTCGAAGACTGGACCGAGACCTGCTGCATGGTCACGCGCATGTTGTACACGGTGCCCAATCAGATCACGACTCACCGGATCGTGCCGATGAATCTCGGCACGCCGACCTTCATGCGCGCGCCAGGCGAGACAACCGGCTCGTTCGCGCTCGAATCGGCGATGGACGAACTCGCCGTAGCGTTGAAGATGGACCCGCTCGCGCTGCGTCTGAAGAATTACGCGGAGGCCGATCCGCAGGAAAACAAACCGTGGTCGAGCAAGTCCTTACGCGAGTGCTATCAGATCGGCGCGGAGAAATCTGGCTGGTCGCGGCGCACCGCCGCGCCACGCTCGATGCGCAACGGCAACACGCTGATCGGCATGGGCATGGCCACCGCCACGTATCCGGCCAATCGCAGCGAAGCCGCGGCGATCGCGCGGATTCTGCCGGACGGCAGCGCCATGGTCGCCTCCGGCACGCAGGACCTCGGCACCGGCACCTATACGGTGATGACCCAGGTGGCCGCCGACGCCCTCGGCTTCGCGCCGGAAAACATCCACTTCGCGCTCGGCGATTCGTCGCTGCCGAGAGCGCCGGGGTCGGGCGGCTCGCAATCGGCGGCGAGCGTTTCGCCCGCGGTGCGCGAGGCTGCAAGCCAGGCGCGCAGCCAGCTGATCGCGTTGGCGCTCGCCGACGAAGCCTCGCCGGTTCACGGCATCGCGCCCGACGACATCACGGTGGAAAACGGCTGGGTCGTGAGCCGCTCACAACCGTCGAAGCGCGATCCGGCGGCAGCGATCATCGCGCGCTCAGGCGGCAAGCCGATCGAGGCCACCGCGACGGTCAAACCCGGCGAGGAAAGGCAGAAGTATTCGCTTCACTCGTTTGGCGCCGTGTTTGCCGAAGTCCATGTCGATGCGGACCTCGGCACGATTCGCGTGGCGCGCGTGGTCGGCGTTTATGACGTGGGCCGCGTGCTGAATCAGAAGACCGCGCGCAGCCAGATGCTGGGCGGCATCGTGTGGGGCGTGGGAGCGGCGCTTCAGGAAGATACGTCGCTCGACACGCGCTATGGCCGCTTCACCAACGCGAATCTCGCCGAGTACCACGTGCCGGTGAACGCCGACATCGGTTCGCTCGACATCGCGTTCATCGATCGGCCAGATCCGTACGTCAACTCGCTCGGCGTGCGCGGCATCGGCGAGATCGGCATCACCGGCGTACCGGCGGCCATCGCGAATGCCGTGTATCACGCAACCGGCGTGCGCGTGCGCGATCTGCCGGTGACACTCGACAAGGTGATGAGGACGACGCGCGCATAACGGCCCATGCATTGCCGCTTGCCTGCCGATGCGTTGCATCGCACAATCGGGCACGTCCCTTCTATCGGTGCCCGTCCATGGCCTACGCCTCGCTCGCTACTGGCGTGTTGCTCGCCGCCGGCTTCGGCTCCCGCTTCGATCCGGACGGCCTGCACAACAAGCTCCTCGCGCAGATGCCCGACGGCACACCCGTCGCGCACGAAGCGGCGCACCGGCTGCTAAGGGTTGTCTCGCATGTGCTGGCGGTGGTGCGGCCGGGCTCGGACGCCCTGGCGCGCCTCCTGAACGACGCCGGTTGCGATGTGGTGTTCGCCGAGAGCGCCAATCGTGGCATGGGTGCGAGTCTCGCCGCCGCCATCGAAGCCAGCGACGACGCCGAGGGCTGGATCGTCGCGCTTGCCGATATGCCACGCATCGCCACCCCGACGATCGAAGAAGTGGCGCGCGCGCTCGACAGCGGCGCTTCGATCGTCGCGCCGTTTTATCAGGGCCAGCGCGGCCATCCGGTCGGCTTCGGCATCGAGCATCGGGACGCCCTGATTGCACTCGACGGCGACACCGGCGCACGTACGCTGCTAACCTCGCAGCGGGTCATGCGGCTGGATGTCGACGATCCCGGGATTCTGCGCGACGTCGATACGCCGGAAGATCTGCGCAACGTTTAGCTCGACGACATCTGCCGACGGCACATGCCAAGAACGAGCTGCCGAAGCCAACGATGAACCGGGTCATTCTCCAAACGGGGATGCCACATCTGGGACACCGTAAAACCCTCAGTCGCCACAGGAAGTTCAAACGCGTAGACGCTGACGGCGACACCGGGCTGAGTATTCACAAAAGATGCCGGCAGGAGCGCTACCAGATCGGACGCTCGCGCCACGGCCAACGCGGCCGGAAAACTCGGTACAACCGCTACGGTCGTTCGCTCCAAACCCGACTGCGCAATCGCAGCGTCAAGCGTGTCGATTGTCTGGCGGCCGTATGGAGCGACGACGTGGCCATACGCTGCGTATTGCTCGATCGTCACGTCCTGTTTCAGGTCCAGGGGATGCCCCTTTCTGACAACCCCAACGTAGCGGTCTCGAAACAAGGCCTGGACGCGAATTTCAGGCCCCATTTCCTCCAGGACACCAATCTCGAGATCGGCGGACCCATTGCGCAGATATTCCGCGTTCTTTTCCGGCTTGGACGAAAAGTGCAAACGCACGAACGGCGCCAATGCCGTCACTTCGGCAATCAATGGCGCACCGAACGCTTCCACGAAAGCTTCATTCACACGAATCGTCAGGGTTCTGCGCAAGGTTGAAAAATCCAGCGCCGCAGGCGACGGACGCAGTAAGGAACGCGCCTCCTGAACGATGTTTTGTGTGCGCTCGCGAATCCCCTCGGCATATGGCGTCAGCACCATCTGGCGCCCGGCCCGGACCAGGAGTGGATCGCCGGTCGCGGCACGCAGGCGGGTCAGCGTGCGGCTCATTGCCGACGCACTCAAATGCAACGCCCGGGCCGCGCGCGTCACGTTTTTCTCGGCGAGCAACGCATCGAGCGCGAAAAGAAGATTCAGGTCCGGTTCGGGCATTTTTTATCGTAATCAGCGGAGGTGGAATAAGGCGTCTGATGCAGATATTAGTTGCATTCAGCGCGGCTTCCGCCCTTTCCAGCGCATCGCTATATTGGATTGAACGATTTATCCAAGAGGATCGCTCTCGTCAGATTCAGGTTCGGGAGCGGCTTCATTTACCGGGAATGCCATGCAAAACACACATTCGCAGAAAACTGTCCTCCTGATCGGCGCCTCGCGCGGCCTTGGATTTGCAATGGTCGAGGAGTATTTGAAGCGCGGCTATCAGGTCATCGCCACCGGGCGAACTGATTCGACCGGCAAGCTTCGGCAGGTCGCGCAAGCCGCCGCTGGCGCGCTCGAAGTAGAAACTGTCGATATCACGATCCCCGAGCAGGTCGCAGCACTGCGAGGCCGCCTTGCAGATCGGCGTATCGATGTGCTCTTCGTGAACGCAGGCGTCGTCAACGACGATGGTAAAACGCTCGCGGACGTCTCGACCGAGGAGTTTGTGCGGGTGATGGTAACGAACTCGCTGAGTCCGATCAGAGTCATTAACGCGTTTCAGGACCTTGTCCCGCCGACTGGAACGATCGGCGTCATGTCGTCGGGACAAGGCAGTCTCACGAATGCCACCAACGCGAATTTCGAAGTCTATCGGGGGAGCAAGGCCGCACTGAATATGTTCATGCGGACCTTCGCGGCGCGCAACGCCGAGTCTCCGCGCAACCTCCTGCTGATGGCGCCTGGATGGGTCCAGACAGACATGGGCGGTCCTACGGCGCGCTTGACCATCGGGGAGAGCATTCCGAACCTGGTCAACACGATCGAGGCTTATGAAGGACGCGCCGGCCTGCATTACCTTGATTACCTCGGGAGGGTCGTTCCCTGGTGATGGGTCTGCGGACGTGCCTCTGCTCCCGTTGCAATTGACGTGCGCCCGTTGTTGCGCCGGTCTGATCCGGCTGACTTGATCCAGACCGGCGTTTTAGCGCATACTGTATATCCATACAGTATTTTGGCCGCATAGGTACACGCATCCCGATGCGCGCATCCACGGCGCGTCAGCATGAAACGCATTTCGATCGAACCGTCTTTCGCCATATGGCGGCGCGCCGCGCGGGTGTTGCTGCAGCAAGGTGTCGAGCCCTCGCAGATCGAGTGGGTCGAGTCTGAAGGTGAAGCCGGGGCGCCGAGTCTACGGGCTACTGAATCCGCATTCGCCACGGCGGGCGCCTCCGAGACAGGAATCGCCCCTGCCCCTGCCTCCGCCCCCGTCCTCGCCACGCCCGCGATTCCGCGCGAACTGCTCTCCTGGCTGAAAACGGCAGCGTGCTTCCGTGCGCCGGACCGCTGGGCGCTGCTGTACCGCGTCCTATGGCGCTGGACGCGCGGCGAGCGCAACGTCCTCGATCTCGACGACCCCGACGGCGCGCTGCTGGATCAACGCATCCGGACTATCGAGCGTGAAACCGAAGATCTGCTGACACTCACCCTGTTCAGACGGCGTGATCCGTCGATGGAGCCGCCCGAATTCGTCGGCTGGTACGAGCCGCATCACGACTTGCTGGAGCGTGCCGCCGAGCGGTTCGCCAGGCAAACGGGAAATTCCACGTGGATGCTGGCCACGCCGCACGGCGCGGTGTTCTGGAACGGCATGCTGCTGCGCACCGACCGGCCGGTAACGGCGGAGTGCGAGCAAGCCGCGCCGGTATTGGAGGCCAACGCCATGACCGGCGAAGCCATCACCAGCACGCCCACGGAAGCGCTCTGGCTCGCGTACTACTGCAAGGCCTTCAATGCCCAGCCCTCGCCTGTGCCGCTGCGCTACTGGAGAAGGCCGCCCGCGGGTCCGCCGCTGCCCGCACACCTCGCGCGCGAACGCAGTCGTCTCGGCGCGCAAAGCGCGGCGGTCACCGTTCCGCCCATGCCGCCGATCGAGTATTCGGCCGTGACGCCCCCTTTGCGGGAGCCCACCGGCCCGCTCGCCACCTGCCGGCGCTGCGCGTTATGGCGCAATGCGAAACAGCCGGTTGCGGGCGCCGGGCCCGCGCCTGCCGCGATCATGGTGATCGGCGAGCAGCCGGGCGAGCACGGGAACCAGCACGGCGAGCCTTTCACCGGGCCGGCCGGCCAACTGCTGGACACCGTGCTGGCGCGCGCCGGACTGGAACGCCAGACGCTATATCTGACGTATGCCGTCAAGCATTACAAATGGGAAACGCTCGACCAGCAGCGCGTTCATCGCACGCCCGTGTGGCGCGAAATCGAGGCTTGCCAGTACTGGCTGGAAAAAGAACTGGCGCAGGTCGCGCCACGCGTGGTCGTCACACTGGGCGCGACCGCGTTGCAAACGCTGACCGGCCCGCACGTCAATCTGTCCGAATACCTCGGGCAAACCATCGCTCACAACGGCCGTCTGATCGTGCCGACCTGGCACCCGTCGTATGCACTAGGAATGGCCGACGCCACGTTGCGCGACAACGTCGTAGCGACCATTGCGGCGGCGTTCAGCCGCG
This sequence comes from Paraburkholderia sediminicola, assembly GCF_902859805.1. Classification (GTDB taxonomy): domain Bacteria; phylum Pseudomonadota; class Gammaproteobacteria; order Burkholderiales; family Burkholderiaceae; genus Paraburkholderia; species Paraburkholderia sediminicola. Next base: position 248,247 of record NZ_CADIKC010000002.1, read on the forward strand.
CGGCGGCGCTGGCGGGAGACAGCGCGCCACCTGAAGGTGAGCATGTTCGGGATAGGTCAGATGCCCAACGGTGAGCCTCTGCGGGAACCTACAGCAGAACCGGCCCGCTCAGGCATGCCGCTTGCGTCGACCGCACCGGTTACACAAGTCGCGACAATTCCGCCTAAGCTGATGTGACGCCGCCAATCCAGCAAGTTTGTCGCGCGCAATATCGAAGCTTCGAATGCGGCCCCGCGCGTTTCGAAACTACCCACGTCCCATGAGCGAAACCAGCCCACGCCTTTTTATCGTCTCGCCCCATTTCGACGACGCCGTCTTCAGTTGCGGCGCGCTACTCGCCGCCCATCCTGACGCCGCGGTCTGCACGGTGTTTGCCGCGCCGCCCGAACAGGAGATGCACACCGAATGGGATGAAAAATCGGGTTTCACGAGCGCCCATCAGGCCACTCACGCCCGCACGCTCGAAGACAACCTCGCCCTGGAAGTGCTCGACGCGATTCCGCTACGCATGCCGTTTCGCGGCAGCCAATACATGGATTCGCCGTCGATCAGCAAACTGGCGGCCGTGCTTGAAGAAACCATCTACCGCACAACCGCGAACACGCTGCTCATGCCGCTCGGCCTGCATCATGACGATCATGTGCTGGTATTCGAAGCCTGCTGCGAAATCCTGCCGCGCCTGTCGCATCTCACGTGGTTTGCCTATGAGGACGCGATTCACCGCCGCACGCCCGGCGTCGTGCAGGCGCGGCTCGCCGACCTCGCGCAACGCGGCGTCGTCGCGACGCCGGCCTATCCGAGCGTCGGCCACACGATCGATCTCGCGCGCCGCACGCAGCTCAAACGCGAAGCGGTGAACGCTTACGTAAGCCAGCTGCGCGCCTTCGGCGCGGGCAATTACGACGACGTTTTCGACACCGAACGCTACTGGCAATTGAGCGTGGGGCGCCGCAGGAAAAAGTAGGAGTGCGCGGCGTGCTGGATCGCCTACGCTAGAAGGAAACGGCTGGCGTGTGGGTGAACTCGACCGACAGCGGCCGTACCGCCCGCTTTCCGTTCGCCTCTCAACTCAAAGGTGATGCAATGAGCTACGACATGCATACCAGCCCGATTCCCGACCCGAACGCCGATCCGAACCGGGACCCGGAAGCCGATCCGCTCGTGCCGCCGTCGCCGGGTCATCACACCGAGGAGCCGCAGCGACCCGATGGACCGCCGGACAAAGACCCGGTGTGACGGCACGGCGCGCGTGTTACCCGCTGCCGGATCATGACGGCACGCGCGACTGATCGTGCGCTTTAGCGCGTCAGTTCGCTAAAACCCTGCAACAGACGGTCGATGTCGGCGGCGTGGATGTTGCCCATCGTCGAGATGCGGAACAGTTCGGCCGACAAGCCGCCTTGACCCGCATAGATGACGAAGCCGCGCGCTTTCAGCGCGTCGTGCAACTGCGGATACGCCACGCCATCCGGCAAGCGATACGCGCGCAGCACCACCGACGACTGCTCCGGCGGCAACACACTGCCGATGCCCCGCTCCGCGAGACCCGCGCGAGCCTGCTCGGCGAGCGCTGCGTAACGCGCGTGGCGCGCCTGCCAGCCGCCTTCGTCGGCGAGTTCGCGCAGCGCTTCGACCAGTGCGTAATACGCATGGACCGACGGCGTGAACGGCGTATTGCGCTGATCCTGCAAACGCGCGAGGCGCCCGAGGTCCAGGTAATACGTGCGGCTCGCCGCCTGCGCGAGCGCCGCGCGCCGCACCAGCACGAACGACGCGCCCGGCACGCCATGCAGACACTTGTTCGCGGTCGCAGCGACGGCGTCGAGACTGGCGTCGGCGAAATCGATCGCTTCCGCGCCGAAGCTGCTGACACCGTCAACCAGCAGACGCAGACCGCGTTCGCGGCAGAGCGCGCCGAGCGCTTGCAGATCGTTCAGACGGCCGGTGGTCGTTTCGTGATGAATCACGGCAACGTGCGTGAACGCTTTGTCCGCATCGAGGCGTTCGGCGATCTTCGCGAGATCCGGCGCCTGCATCCAGTCGTGTTTCAGCGACTCGTGCGCGATGCCGTATTGCGTGGCGATCTGCGAAATACGCTCACCGTACACGCCGTTTTCCACGACGAGCAGCTTGCCGTTTTGCGGCACCAGCGCGGCGGTCATGCTTTCAACAGCGGCCGTGCCGGAACCGGTCATCAGCACCGCTTGCCATTCATCTGCGTCGAGGCCGTACAGATCGACCAGGCGCGTGCGCGCCTCTTCCTGCAAGTCGAAAAACTCGCTTTCGCGGTGGCACAGATCCGTTTGCAACAGGCTGTTGCGGACGCGTTCGGTGAGCGTCACCGGGCCGGGATTGAGCAGCAGCATTGAGCGCACTCCTTAAGCGGCGCCGATGTGGCGCATCAGGCGCGTCTTCACATCGGGCGGGGTGATAGTGGGACGCGGCAGGCCATCGGGCGTGCCGCGGCGAATCGCCAGTCGCGCGAAGCGCGGACCATGGGGCGACGGCGCTGTTTCGAACAGTTCGTCGATCACGTTGACGTCATCGCTTTCAACTGCCGACGCGTAACCGCACGCCGCGGCCACGCCCGCAAACGAGACTTGCGACGACACCGTCGCCTGGCCACCGGTTGAGTCGTGCGCGCCGTTATCGAGCAACACGTGCGTGAGATTCGACGGACCGTACGCGCCGAGCGTCGCGAATGCGCCCATGCGCATCAGCGCGGCGCCGTCGCCGTCGAGCGCGACCACGTGCAGATCCGGACGCGCAAGCGCGAGACCCAACGCGAACGGCGTCACGCAACCCATCGAGCCGACCATGTACAACTGGTTGGGACGGTCGTCGATGGCATAGAGTTCGCGGCCGCAGAATCCGGTCGACGCGAGCACCACCGTCGATTCGAGCGGCGTGTGTGCGATGACTTTCTGCAGCGCATCGTGACGCGAAGCCAGTTCATTCGCCGCGACATTCTTGAATTGCGAACGCGGCGCGACCGGCACACGGCGGGCACCCGCAGCGCCTTCTTTCAACTCGTACGGCGCCACGCTGCCCTTTTGCATCACAAGCGCGTACGGACGGCCGGTTTCATCCATATGAGCAATCGCGCGATCCAGCGCCGGACCGATCGCGTCGGCTTCGGTCGGGAAAGTCTCCCACGGAATCTCCATGGTATCGAGCATCGCGGGCGTGACTGGGCCCATCAGCGCGTGCTGCGGCTCGTCCGCGACGCCGGGTTGCCCGCGCCACGTCACGATCAGCAACTGCGGCAGACGGAAGGTCCACGTGAGCGAGGTCAACGGACTCACGGCATTGCCGAGGCCGGAGTTCTGCATCATCGTGATGCCGCGCCGGCCGTTCTGCGCGCCGAGCGTGACACCCGCGATCAACGCAACCGCGTCGCCTTCATTGGCAGCCGAGACGTAATGCAGCGATTCGTCCTGCAACACGTAGTTGATGAACGGCGTCAGATACGAGCACGGTACGCCTGCATACCAGTCGAAGCCGCGTTCACGCGCCGCCTCGACGAACTGTGCCGCCTCGATCATTGCACGGCTCCGCTGGCTTCGTTCGTGTTGCCGCCGGCCGCTGCGAACGGCGCTTGTGCATGCGCGAAATCGCCGGCACGACGGAAGTCGTCCAGATCGTTCACACCGCGCCAGTGGCCATGCACGTATTGCACTTCGATCGATTCACCGGCTTCGATCAGCGCGTTCAGCAGCGCGGGCATATCGAGCGAATCGAAATCCGGGCGTGCCTGCAGTTTGCCGAGTACCGCTTGCAAACGCTCACGCCCTTCGCCGCGTACATTCAGCAGGCCGACCCAGCGGCCATGCGGCGTTTGCGAAGCGATGGCCGACGAGGCCTCCTGCCCGCTCGACACATGACGCAGCGTGACCTTGTTGCCGAACAGGCCGCGATCGTCGGCTGCCGAGCACCATGCGAAATCGCGCACGCTGGCGTTTTCCGCATCGGTCAGCGACGAATCGACCACCACGCTGAACGCGGCTTCGCTCTCGACCAGGTCGCGCAGGATGTAGCTGCGGAACAGCAGATCGCCATAGGAAATGACCGTGTCACCCGCAAGCTTGTCGACCGCGCAGGCGAGCGATGCCAGTTCGCCGGTTTGCGCGTGACGTTCGTTGACGACCAGCTTGATGCCGGCCGTATCGATCGCATCGGCGCGATAACCGCCGACCACGGTGATGTCGTTGACGCTCTGTTTCTTGAAGGCATCGATGAGCCAGCGCAACAGCGGTTTGCCCGCGATTGGCAGCATGACTTTCGGACGATCTTCGGTGACCGCTTCGAGGCCCTTGCCGCGGCTGGCCGCGAGCACGATAGCGGAGCCCGCCGAGCGTCCGCTCGACAGATAGCGGTCTTCCGCTTCCGAGTATTCGTCCGCGTCTTGCAGACGGAAAATTTCGTTGACGGCGGCGATACTGTCTTCGACATTGACGAGCGTTTCGCTCGAATGAATTTCCTTGGCGACGGCCTGCATGGCCGAGGTTGCCGCGCGGATCAGATGATTTGCCCAGATAACCGTGCTGATGCCGGCTTCGCGGAACACTTCGGTGGGCGTGCTGTAGTACTTGGTCGGCACGATGACGAGCGGCCCGCGGCCGGCCCACTCGCGCGCGAACTCGAGGATTTCATCGGGACGCGAGAGCTTGCTGTGAATCAGGATCGCGTCGGCGCCGGCTTGCCGATAGGCTTCCGCGCGACGCAGTGCTTCGTCCATTCCCCAGCCGGCGATCAGTGCTTCGACGCGCGCGACGATCGAGAAATTTTCATCCGACTGCGAGTCTTTGCCGGCTTTGATCTTGCCGCAGAACTCGTCCATATCGGCGAGCGGCTGCGCTTCGCCGTTGATGAAGCTATTCGTTTTCGGGAATTGTTTGTCTTCGATGCAGACGCCGGCGATGCCGCGTTGTTCGAGTTTGCGCACGAGGCGTCGCACGTTGTTGAAGTTGCCGTAGCCGGTGTCGCCATCGAGGAGGATGGGCAGATCACTGGCGTCGGCCATGAATTCGAGGTTGTCGACGACTTGCGTCCAGCTGGCTTCATTGTTGTCGCGCACGCCGAATTGGGCGGAGATCGCGAGACCCGAACCCCAGATCGCCTTGAAGCCGGCTTCGCGGACGATACGGGCGGAGAGACCGTTGTGGGCCTCCATCATGAATTCGAGTTCGTTGCTGACGAGCATCTGGCGCAGACGCGCACTGCGGGAAGCGGAGACGAAAGCAGGTTCGCGGGCGTTCATTTTCTTTACTCCTTGTGGCGGGCTTATTGATGCTATTTTTTTGCCCGGCTGGTACTGGAAAATGGCGACTATAGCTGAAATCGTTTTTATCTGGTGTTGAAGTGGTATTGGGGTTCTTTTGATGTTGCTGTTAAGTGGGGAAATGTGCTGTTTTTTGCATTTCATGCAGTGGCGATTTGATTTGGATTTTTTTGGCGTTATGTGGAGGAATGTGAGTGGGCCCTGCGGGGCTTGGGGTTTGGGGTCGATTTTTTGCTTTTCTTATTTGATTTTGTTTTTGGTGTTTTTGTGTTTTTATTTTGTTTATTCTGGTTTTGTATTGATTGGGGTATTAGGGATTGGTGTTTGCCCTTTGCGCGGGCTGGCGTTTTTTCAGTTTGCTTAGGGCTTTGGCCTTTCCTTGTTCTGGCTTTGGTGCCTTTCCTTGTTTTGTTAGTGGTCTATTAGCGTTCCCCCTGTGCGGGGGGCACCTACTTTTCTTTGCCGGCTGCAAAGAAAAGTAGGCAAAAGAAAGCAGCTCAAACCGCTAATGCTAAGCGGGCACCGTAGTTTGCTGCGGGTAGTGGTGCATCTGGAATCCGTGCCCTCCCACATTCCGCGTTAGTGACAAAGGACTCATCAGCTCCCACTTCGCACTGCGTGCGTCGCGGACGGGTTTGCAGGGGAAACCTCAGGTTTCGGTTGGGGTTTGTGGGGGCCGTCGGCTTCGCCTCGGCGACGCGCCTCCTCACTTATGGGCGAAACCCACTTCAAATGAAATTTTAATTAGTACCGCTCACACTCGCAGCGGCCATGCAATGACTAGTCTCGGCGCTGAGCAAAACGCGAAAGTCTGAACGCGAGAACGCAGACGAAAAAGCACATACGTGTAGGCACGCGTGAGCAAAAACGTACTGAGTGGTTTTAAGAAGTACGCTTCGGCGCGCGCAGCGCCGCCGGAAGAATGACGCCCTTGTCACAAGCACATGCAGGTGCACGAACCCAGATTCCAGTCGCACCACTACCCACAGCAGACCACGGGCCCCACTTAGCATTAGCGGTTTGAGCCGCTTTCTTTTGCCTACTTTTCTTTGCGGCATGCAAAGAAAAGTAGGTGCCCCCCCGCACAGGGGGAACGCTAATAGACCACTAACAAAACAAGGAAAGGCCAAAGCCCCAAGAACACGGACAATCCAGCGCCGCGCAGGCAAAAAAAACCCAAAAAACCAAACCTATATAGTCAGACAAATAAAAACAACGGGTTTCCCCTCCCCTGCGGAGCAAACAACAACAAGCCGTAAACACAGTCAGCAACAAGCCACTCGCTGCAAGCGAAAAAGCAACCCGCGAAAAGCGAAGTGCCTACCCTGACCGACCATCTCGCGACAGCGAAAGCAAAAGCGAAAGCAAAAAGCCCATTGCTATGACTCTGAACAAAAAACTAGCCTCAATGATCGCGGTCCTCTGGACCGGCCTGATCCTGATTGGCGGCTTCGGCGCATGGCAAAACCGCGCCTCGATGATCTCGGATCGCCGCGATCAACTCGTCGCGCTGATCGACCAGGCCAATCACATCGTCAACCGCTACTACACCCTCGCCCAACAGCACGCGATCACCGAAGACGAAGCTAAAAAGCAGGCGCTCGAAACGCTCGCGGCCATGCGCTACGGCAAAGATGGCTATATCTCCGTCAACAACTCGCAATCGGTCATGCTGATGCACCCGATCAAGCAGGAACTGGTCGGCAAGAACATGGCGCAATTCACCGATCCGGCTGGCAATCATCTGTTCACGGATATCGTCACCGCAGGCAATCACGAGGGCGGCGGCTATGTCGACTATCTCTGGGCCAAACCCGGCAGCGATAAGCCCGTGGCGAAAACCAGCTTCTCGCGTCACTTCGAACCGTGGGACTGGTATCTCGTCACCGGCATGTACATGGACGACGTGCAGCGCGCCTTCTACGCCAACCTGCTGCGTTGGCTCGTCATCACCCTGACGCTCGGCGCAATCGCCACGACCGTCATGCTGCTGGTGTTGCGCAGCATCCGCCGCACGCTCGGCGGCGATCTCGAAGTCGCGGTCGAAGCGACTCAACTGATGGCAAGCGGCAACCTCGCCACGCGCGTGCCGCTGCAAGCAAACGACACCGGCGGCAGTCTGCTGCACGCGCTCCACACCATGCAGGCAGGTCTCGTCGATACGGTTTCGCGCGTGCGTCTCGGCACTGAAAACATCAATATCGGCGCAACCGAAATCGCCGCCGGCAACACGGATCTGTCGCAACGCACCGAGGAACAGGCCGCGGCGCTGGTCGAAACGGCGTCGAGCATGGATCAGATGACGGTCAACGTGAAGCAGAACGCGGACAGCGCGCTGCAAGCGGCGCAACTCGCCGGTCAGGCAGCGGATGTGGCCACGCGCGGCAGCCGCGTCGTCGACGACGTGGTCCGCACCATGGGCGAAATCACCACCAGCTCGCGGCAGATCGGCGACATCATCGGCGTGATCGACGGCATCGCGTTCCAGACCAACATCCTCGCGCTCAACGCAGCGGTCGAAGCGGCGCGCGCGGGCGAACAGGGCCGCGGCTTCGCGGTGGTCGCCGCGGAAGTGCGCAGCCTCGCGCAGCGCTCGGCCACGGCCGCGAAGGAAATCAAGGCGTTGATCGAAACGTCCACCCATACCGTCGAAGCCGGCGCGTCGCTGGTCGCCAACGCCGGTTCGACCATGGGCGAGATCGTGCAGTCGGTGCGCCGCGTGAACGAAATCCTCGAGGAAATCAGCAACGCGTCGCGCGAACAGAGCGCGGGCATCGAACAGGTCAATCGCGCAGTCGGCGAAATGGATCAGGTCACGCAGCAAAACGCCGCGCTGGTCGAAGAAGCCGCCGCCGCGGCCCATTCACTGAAGGATCAGGTCGGCGTGTTGCGCGAGGCAATCTCGAGTTTCGCTCTGCCAGCCTGAGGCTGCCGGCTATTTCAGGCTGCGGGATATAGGCAGAAGAGAGGCAGAAAAAAGAAGGCGCTCTACAGGCAGAGAGCGCCTCTTTAACACGCCGCGTCGGAGTCGACGCATTAATCGAACGAGCCAGCCGCGCGGATTTTTCAAGTCCACGCGGCTTTTTGTATTCAGCGAACGCTTACCGCGCCCGATTCCGCAACCAGGTTAAGCCGAATTTGGCATCGCCGAATTCGGCTTAAGGCATTTTCATCAGGACCCGCCGCTTCCGATAATGGCCGCTTTCCAACGCGTGCCTCGCGGCAAGCTCCCATGCGAGCCCCCTCTCGCGAGCGCCGCCACCCAAGGCTCGCTGTCATGTTGCTCCACCTCCTCTACCTCGTGGCGATCATCGCCGAAGCCATGTCCGGCGCATTGATGGGCATGCGCCGCGGCATGGACCGCTTCGGCCTGTGCCTCGTCGGCACGGTCACCGCGCTCGGCGGCGGCACAGTGCGCGACGTGCTGCTCGGCCACTATCCCCTTGCATGGATCTCGCATCCAGATTACGTTCTGATTACAATCGGGGCAGCGTCGGTTGCCGCGGCGGGCGCCAGATGGCTGCGCAACTGGCAACGGCTGTTCGTCACGGTCGACGCAATCGGCCTGATCGCGTTCACGGTTATCGGTTGCGACGTCGCCGCGACGCTGGACGTGAGCCCGGCGATCGTTGTGCTGGCCGGTGCGATCACCGGCGTGTGCGGCGGCATGCTGCGCGACCTGCTGTGCAACCAGATGCCGCTCGTGCTGCGTCAGGAGTTGTACGCCAGCATCGCGCTCGGCGCCGGGGCGTTGTATGTCGCACTACAGGCCTGCGACGTGGCGCCGGCGCCGGCCTCGATCGTGGTACTGGCCGTCGGTTTCGCAGTGCGCATGCTGGCGGTGCGGTTTCGCTGGCAACTCAAGGTATTCACCGCCGCCGATTCGGGCGGCGCAGGCTAATCCCGCTGCACGCCACGCGCGTGTGGCTTTCGCTCGAGGAGCACACTCGACAGTCACGCGCAACAGGACATCGGCCTCGCCGGTTTCTCGCCCTTGCACTGCTGTTCGTTACCCGCACTCATGATCCAGAAGAAAAAATCGCAGTCGCACGATCCGTACGCGCCCGTCGCGAAGAACCAGTTGCTGGCCGCGCGCCTGCCGATGTGGCGTTCGAAACTTGTCGTCCTGCTGGTGTTCGGCGCGTTCGCGTCGCTGGCGGCGCGCGCGTTCTGGGTGCAGGTGGTCAATCAGGACTTCTACGTCGATCAGGGGCAAAAACGCTATCAGCGCACGCTCGAACTCGACGCGACGCGTGGGCGCATCGTCGACCGCAATGGCTCGATGCTCGCCGTCAGTCTCGCGACCTACGAGATCTGGGCCTCGCCCAAGCTGCTCGACGAAGCCTCGTTCGCGCCGCTTTCCAAGCTGCTCGACCTGCCGCTGGCGGAACTGCGCCGGCGTCTGAATGGCGATAAAACCTTCGTGCTGCTCAAGCGCCAGGTGAACGCCGACACCGCCGATCATCTCAACAAACTGGGTCTCGCCGGCATCACGCAGATCGCGGATTCGAAGCGCTTTTATCCCGAAGGCGAATCGGCGGCGCACGTGGTCGGCTTCACGGATATCGAGGACAACGGCCAGGAAGGCGTCGAGCTCGCCGCCAACGAGCAACTGCTCGGCGTGCCGGGCCAGCGCGAAGTGATTCGCGACCGCCTGGGCCGCGTGGTGTCCGAGACCCGGCCGCTCGTGCCCGCGCAGAACGGCGACACCATCCACCTGACGATCGACCGGCGCATCCAGCAACTCGCTTACGCGCAACTGAAGGACGCCATCGCCAAACATCACGCCGAGGCCGGCAGCGTGGTCGTGCTCGATGCGCGCAACGGCGAGATCCTCGCGCTCGCCAACTATCCGAGCTTCGATCCGAACGACCGCGCGCGGCTCACCGGGCGGCAACTGCGCAATCGCGCGGTCGTCGACACCTTCGAGCCGGGTTCGACGATCAAGCCGGTCGTCGTCGCGCTGTCGATCGATGAGGGCAAGGTGCGGCCGCAGAGCATCATCGATACCGCGCCGGGCTGGTACAAGATCGGCCCGGCGGTGATTCACGACACGTCGAATCACGGCGCGATGACTGTCGCCGAAGCCGTGCAGAAGTCGAGCAATATCGCGCTCGCCAAGCTCGCACTGAATCTGCCAGCTGAAAAAATCTGGAACAAATATCAGGAGTACGGGCTTGGGTTGAGGCCCGAGTTGACCTTTCCGGGCGTCGCGTCAGGCAAGGTGCGTCCGTACAAACGCTGGCGTCCGATCGAACAGGCAACCATGGCGTACGGCTACGGCCTGTCCACTTCGCTACTGCAGATCGCGCAGGTCTATACGGCTTATGCCGGCGACGGCACCCTGCATCCCGTGAGTCTGTTGCGGACCGACAAAAACGCGGACGGAACCGCGAGTGCGAATAGCGTGGCGCAGACCACGGATAAGGGCCATGCAGTCACAACGCCCGCCACCGCGCGCGCGATCCGCTCGATGCTCGAAATGGCCACCGGCGTTGGCGGCACAGGGCGCGCAGCCGTAGTGGAAGGTTACCGGGTCGGAGGCAAAACGGGCACGGCGCGCAAACAGGTCGGCGCGACTTACGCGAAAAACCGTTACCGCGCGCTGTTTGTCGGCATGGCGCCGATGAGCGACCCACGGCTGATCGTCGCCGTGATGATCGACGACCCGGCCGGCAAGGCGTTCTATGGCGGGACGGTGGCCGGGCCGGTGTTCGGCGCGGTAACGGGTGGAGCGTTGCAATTGCTGGGGGTACCGCCGGACGCGTGAGGCGGACTCGCTACGTCGTGAATCGCGCCGCGCCGTTCCACCAGCAGCGACGGTTAACGCGGCGCGTTATCGCTGCCTACTTTCGCCAACGCTTCGATGCGGTTGCGGCCGTTGCGTTTGGCCTGGTACATCGCCCGATCGGCTTCTTCCATCATCGCGTGGCCGTGCACGGCCGCGTCGGCAGGCGCACCGGCAAGCGTGCGCGCCGCCACACCGATCGACACGGTCAACGCGATGCGCTCGCCATGGTCGTCCTGCAAATCCAGCTTTTCGACAGCCAGCCGCACGCGCTCGGCGACCGTCAACGCATCGGCCCGATCGCCTTGCAGCAGCGCGGTGAACTCTTCGCCGCCATAGCGCGCCACGGTGTCGCCCAGGCGCACCTGCTGCCGCACGCAGGCCGCCACGGCCGCCAGCGCGCGGTCGCCGGTCTGATGGCCGTAGGTGTCGTTGATCCGCTTGAAGCTGTCGATATCGATGAAAAGACACGCAACGGGCACGCCATACCGAACGGCGCGCATGATTTCCTCGCGCAGCCGTTCATCGAAGTAGCGGCGATTGGCGAGACCAGTCAGCGAATCGGTCATACCGAGTTGCTTGAGCCGCTCGCGATGCGCGACATTGTCGAGACTCGCCGTGACGATGCTCGCAAAGCGCTCCAGGATATCCGTAGCCATGCCTTCAGCGAAACGCGCCAGGTCGTCGCTGCACAGGCAAAGATAGCCGCTGACGGTGTCGCCGGCGGCAAGCGGCAGCATGATTGCGCTCGCCGGCGTGTCGGCGTCGCCGAAGAATGCGCGGCGCGCCGCTTCATCCAGTTGGCCAGGCTTGCCCAGCCATGGCCGTCCCTCGTCGCACAAGCCTTGAGCGGCGAGCCCGCCTTCGCGCGACGTTTTCAGATTGGGCTGGTCGAGCGCATCCAGAGCGCCCGGATCGAGCAGTTCGAGCAGCATCGGCGCGCGGTCGTCGAGCCACAGCGTCACGCTCGCCAGCGAGAACTCCTTCGGCAGATGGCTGAACAGCGTGTCGAGAAACGACGCGAAATCCTGCGCGCCGATCAACCTCAACTCGACGTTCTGGAAGCGGCGCAGCGTGCGCTCGTTGTGCTGCACAGTATCGACGAGCGAGCGCAGGCGGTCGGAGAGCGGCGTTTGAGCGAGATTCGTCACGTTATTGATGCGGGCCCGGAGGCGAAGCGGGGTCGGCGGCCCCAACCGCTGTAATAACGGCCATTTCTGCGAGGTCTTGAGGGTTCGATCACCACGCTCGCAAAAACAGCGGTTTAACAGGGTGATCACGCAGAGGGATCACGCCCGGGAATTTTGAGCGTGATCTTAAGTTTGGCTTAATTCTTACCTGTAACTATGGCACCCAACATCCCCTGTTGAGCCGCCAGAACACCGGCGGCGCTTTTTTTCTCAAGGGATGTCGCCGACGCGCCGATAGATGGACAGCATGCCTGCGAAGAAGGAGTCAAACGATGGTGGAAGACACGGTATTCGAGCATCTACGCGCGATGCCCGGCAACGAATGGGTGCGCCAGATCCACTCGTGCAAGGTCTCGGACCCCTTGCAGCCCCCATGGGGACGCTCGTACAGACTCGTCGAATGGACCATGAAGCACACCCCCGAATCGAGCCGCCGCGTGGTGCCCGCGGAAAGTACGCCACTCGAAATCGCACAGGCGGTCGTGTCGCACATTCCGGGGCGCCGCTTCTGCCAGCACGGCGACGATTAATTCACTAGCCGGCAACCTGCCCTCAGCTTTTCGCGCGCTTCGCCATTTCTTCCTCAAACAGGGCGAATTCTTCTTTTGCGGCCTTTGCCACACTCGGCCGCTGCATCAAGCGCTTGTAGTAAGCCGCCACCGCCGGCCATTGCGACAGATCAATGCCGCCATGCGACGCCCAGTTCAGCACCGTGACCAGATACGCGTCGCCCACGCTGAACGCGTCGAGCAGATACTCGCTTTGCGCCAGATGATCCTGCAGAACGCCTAGCCGCAACGCGGCCTTGTCGCGCGCATAGCGCTTCACGTCTTCGGGCGCGCGCGCATCGAGCAGCGGCACGAACACCGCCTTGTGCAACTCCGAACTGATAAAACCCAGCCATTGCTGCAAGCGCGCGCGCTGTGCCGTGCCCGCAGCAGGCGCGAGCCGGGCGGCCGGAAAATGATCGGCCACATACGGCAGGATCGCCGTGTTTTCGGTCAACAGCCAGCCTTCATCCGTGCGCAGCACCGGCACCTGCCCGAGCGGACTGATCGGATAGAAATCCGAGCCGTCCGACAACTGTTTCGACTTCGTGTCGACCTGAATGAACCCAGCCTGCGCCCCCGCCTCGTACAACGCGATTCGGGTGGCCAGTGAACAAGCGAGCGGCGAGAAGTACAGATCCATGGGGAATCCCCTGTCGTTGGTGTTTTTGTACTATATTGCATATAAATCACTTCCGCCATATTTTTATGCCGACCAGTACAAAAAAAGAAGTTCGCCCGCGTGGCCGTCCGCGTGCCTATGATTCCGACCAGGCGCTCGCCGATGCTAGAGACGTGTTCTGGCGCAGCGGCTATGCGGGCACCTCGCTGGATCAACTGAGCACCGCGACCGGTATGAATCGCCCGAGTCTGTACGGTGCATTCGGCGACAAACACGCGTTGTATCTGACCACGCTCGAACGTTATATCGAGGCCGGCCGGCTCGCGATGGTTCATGCACTCAGCGAGGATCTGCCATTGCCGCAGGCCCTGCTGCGCGTTTATGACGGCGCGCTCGCGTGGTACCTGCCCGCCGACGGCGATCCGCTCGGCTGCTTCATGATCGGCACCGCCGCGGTCGAAGCGGTGGATGACGCCGAAGTCCGCGCAGCGCTAGCCGAGGGACTGCGCACCTACGACAAGGCCTTCGAGAAACGCTTGAAGCTGGCGCAGGCCGCAGGAGAACTGGCCGCCGATGCACAACCGCCTCTTCTCGCCAAGGTCGCATCGGCGATTTTGCACAGCCTCGCGTTGCGCGCTCGCGCGGGCGATTCGCGCGCGTCGCTGCGGGCAACGGCGGTTGCAGGGGTGGCGTTGATATGCGGCAATGCGGGCGCGTCACCTGTGCCGGCAACGGGCAAAACCACAGCAAAAGGACGTGGGCGCCAGACGTAAGGAGTTCGCTGGCGTTATTCGATTTCCGTTCAGATCACGGGCGGCCGAGGGTCGCCGCGCCTTTGCAATGCTTGACAGTCACGGGGAATGTTTATGCCTATGATGGGTCGATTCACCCGACACGTCATGGTTTCGACATGAACTATCCCTACGACGTACTGACCGCCGCCTGCCTTTTCATCATCGTGATCTCCACCACCATCATGCTCGCGCTCACCTGAGCGAGCGTTGTAACGCCCCGTGCTATAGGGCGGTCCAGCAGGTCAACGCGCACCCCGCGGTTCCATAAAAAGACGGGATATACTGTACATATATACAGTACTTTTCGTCTGAACAATGCGCCTTCCTCCCTTCGAATCTCCAACGCTCGCTGAACTGCGCGCCTGGTGGCGTACGCGCGACGAGCAGGCCATCCAGCGCCTCATTCTCGAGATTCAACGGCAACGGCTCACGCTGCTGGAGTTGCGCAATCTGATCGACAGCGGCGTCCAGCAGGCGCGCGCCGCCGACCGCACGCTGGTCGAACGCGGCGAACCATTAATGACGCTACGCATACGGATCGCGCAGGAAGTACTGCGTGTGGGCGATATCGACGATACGCGGCAGAAGAGCCGCGCCGAACAGGAGAAGCTCGCCGTGCGCACCGAGGGCCAGATGGAATACGCACGCGAAGGCCGCCTGAGGAGGCAGCGCCGGAATATCTAGTTCGAGTGCGGCAGCGTGTTTCCGCGCACCCGAACGAAAAAGCGGTGCGCGCCCGCGTCAATGCCGCAGGGTCAGCGTGTTTGCGTCGCGACGCGCAGGCCGAGCGAAATGAACAGCACGCCGATAATCTTGTTTTGCCAGCGGCTAAGCCATGTCAGGCGCTTGACGAGTTTGCCCAGCGGACGAATCGTCAGCACGATCAGCGTTGTATAAAGCGCGCTCATGCCAACGAAGATCAGGCCCAGCGTCGTGAACTGCAGGAACGAAGAACCGTGCTCAGGCCGAACGAACTGCGGCAGAAACGCGAGGAAAAACAGCGCGGTCTTGGGGTTCAGCACTTCGGCAGGAATTGCCTGAAAGAAGGCCTTGGAGGCGGATACCGGCGCAACCGTCGGCAAATGCGCGCTCGCCTGCTTTTCGCGCAAGGCGCGAACGCCCAGATAGACGAGATAGGCGGCGCCGACGATTTTCACCGCATTGAAGGCGAGCGCCGACGTCATCAGCAAGGCCGACAGGCCAATCGCAGCGCCAAGCGTGTGGATGAAATCGCCAGCGGCGACGCCGAGGCCGGTGAGTATGCCGGCCTTGCGCCCACCATGCACCGTGCGGGTCAAAACCAGCAGCACGGCCGGACCGGGAATCAGAAAGAGCCCGAGTACAACGGCAACGAAGGTTCCTAGCGTAGAAAGGTCAAGCATGTCGTCTCCTGTGTGGCGCGCCCGGTTCTACGCAGAGGCGCGCGTTCAGCGGACGATTGTAGATCGTTCGGCGATTCCCCGCCGACGATCCGTTACCATTGCGGGCACAGGGCCGCCTACGCTCCACGTGCGGCCCGCATTTTTTATCCACTGAAGTCTTTGCCTTGCCCACCTACACCTTGCCCGCGCCGCTCTCCGCGGAACTCGAGATTCGCAAAAGCCGTTTCATCGCGCACGCGATACCGGTCGCCGACCGCGACGCCGCGATGGCCGAGTTGCGGCGCCTGCGCGACGAGCATCCAGGCGCGACGCATGTGTGCTGGGCGCTGCTGGCAGGTGGCCAGTCAGGCATGTCCGACGACGGCGAGCCGTCCGGCACCGCGGGCCGGCCGATTCTCGAAGTGCTGCGGCATCACGACCTAGACGGCGTGCTGGCCGCCGTCGTGCGGTATTACGGCGGCGTGAAGCTGGGCGCCGGCGGGTTGGTGCGAGCGTATACCGACGCGATTGCTTCGGTTCTACTGGACGCGCCGCGGGTGGAGAGGATTGCCCAGGTTACGCTGATCGTCGAAGTGAGCTACGCCGATGAAGCGAAGGTGCGCAGATGGATCGAGGCTGAAGGTTATGGCCTTGTGGACAGTGCCTACGGGATGCTGGTGAAGATGACGGTCCGCCTGCCCGTCAACGCGATAGACGAGGCCCGGCTAGCCCTGGTGGATATGACTCAGGGGAAAGCCGGGTTCTTTTGATCGCATTGGCCTCGGAGCGAGGCTACTTCAATAGTTCGAGAATTCCGGACCCCGATCCACTTTAGAAGATGCACGGGATCGGCTCGCTGTTACCATGCTGCTCTGTACCGGAATGACTCAACTTAAAAGGCAATTCCTCTGACCTCGACCGACGCTTTTTCCAGCACAGCGCCCGAGTCGCCGCAACGGAGTCAGTCTCTGCGGCCATCGCTCGATCCCATGCGTCCGGGCCTGAGATCCACCGTGCTCAAGGGTTGCGGCGTCGTCGCGCTGCCGTTGATGCTGTCCGCATGCTCGTGGTCGTGGTTCGGCCTGAATTGCCCACCGCGCGCAACCGCGCATCCAACCGGTTGGCTGAGCGTCGCGCCCGCCGGCGATTTCGCCTACATGCCGGCTCGCAACGGCCAGGTTTCGCCGAACCGGATCGAAAACACGGCGATGACTGGCATCGTGCTAAAAAGCGATATCAATGAGACCGTGCGCAACAGCATTGTCAGCAACTTGCAGATCGCGGGTTTTCATCTCACTGAAGGCAGGAAGGTGCTAAGCGGCAGCATCGAGAAGTTCACGGTGGACGACGCACGCTCGCCGGCATTCTGGACGCTGAAAATGCGCTACATCGTGACCGATGCCACGACCCAGAAGGTTGTGTTCTCAACCACCAAGACGGTCCGGCAGAAGTCGCCCAAATTCACGAGCAATACCATCGCAATCGAAGACACGGTCAAACTGAGTGTCGAGGCGCTGATCAGCGACCCAGGTTTTGTTAATTCGGTGAATTAAACGGACAGACCGGACCGGCGCCATGCGCCGATTCGCTACAATCGGGGAATATCGAGGGGACCGCAAAATCCGGCAGAATCGTGCAGAATCGAAGCGCCGCTGGCGCCTGCCGTCTCGCGTGCCCGATTCTGCAACCCTGCGCCCTTCTCTGTGCGAGCCGTCATGTCTATCACCGCCTGGCTGTTCTTCCTGCCCGCCTGCTTCGCGATCAACCTCGCGCCCGGCCCGAACAATCTTCTCTCCATTAACGTTGCCGCGCGTCACGGCTTCATCACGGCTTTCGTCGGCGGCACCGGCCGGCTGGTCGCGTTCGCGCTGATGCTGGTGCTGGCCGCGACCGGCCTCGCCGTCGTGCTGCACGCATCCGAATGGTTCTTTCTCGCGATCAAACTGGCCGGCGCCGCGTATCTGATCTGGCTTGCCATTCAGTTGTGGCGCAGCGACGCGCCGGCCATCGATACGATCCAGCAGGACGATGCATCGCTCTGGCGAATTGCGCGGCAGGAGTGTCTCGTGGCTGCGGGCAATCCGAAGGCGATTCTGGTTTTCACCGCATTTTTGCCGCAGTTCGTCGATATCGCCAAACCGATGCTGCCGCAGTTCGCGGTGCTCGGGGCGAGCTTTCTGGTCCTCGAATGGGTGGCGATTGCGCTGTATTCGTGGGCTGGCATGCACCTTGGCAAGTGGCTGGTTCGCGCCAAGGTTCGCCGGTGGTTCAATCGCTGCTGCGGAGCGTTTCTGGCGGCAATCGGCGTAAGCTTTCTGCTGGTTCGGCGGACGTAAAACGCCTGAACTCGAAACTTAATATTCAGCTTTCCGAATTATCTCTCCAGCAGCGCTGCAGCTGCACGACGCCTTCTCGCACCGTTGAAATCCGAATCGCAGTCAGCCTGTTCGTGCAATCATAAACAATAGGTAATGGACGGCTGCATAAACTTTAACTGTCAGTAATTGACCTGCGCCTTTATGCTCGAAGAATGACCCGCCGCCGCGGCAGGACCCTGCGCGGCATCGGACAAGCGACTTCTCATAGTCATAGGGGCGGCATCATGAAGATCTGTATCTTCGGAGCAGGAGCGATTGGCGGTTTGATGGGCGTACAACTGGCGCGTGCCGGCGCGGATGTGAGCTTCGTCGCGCGCGGGGCGCACCTTGCTGCAATGCGAGAACACGGCGCACGCCTGATCATGGACGGCGAGACGATCAGCGCACCGGTACGCTGCACGTCCGACCCGCGCGAACTCGGCGTACAAGACTTCGTGATCATCACGCTGAAGGCGCACTCGCTGCCCGGCGTAGTCGACGCGATGCAGCCGCTCCTCGGCAAACACACGGCCATCGTCACCGGCGTCAACGGCATTCCCTATTGGTACTTCTATCAGCACGGCGGAAAATTCGCCGGTACGCGCCTCGCCAGCATCGACCCGGACGGCAGCCAATGGACCAAACTCGGACCGGAACGCGCGATCGGCTGTGTGCTGTATCCTGCTGCGGAAATCGTCGAGCCGGGCGTCATCAAGCATGTGTACGGCAAGAAATTCCCGATCGGCGAGCCGAGCGGCGAACGCACGCCGCGTATTCAGCAATTGCACGAGATCATGCAGGCAGCGGGTTTCGATGCGCCGATTCGCGACAACATCCGCGACGAAATCTGGCTCAAGCTGTGGGGCAACCTGTGCTTCAATCCGATCAGCGCATTGACCCACGCCACGCTCGACATTCTCACCAGCGATCCCGGCACACGCGCGGTATCGCGCACGATGATGCTGGAAGCCAAGCGCATTGCGGATCAATTCGGCGTGCATTTCCGCGTAGATGTGGAAAAACGCATCGACGGTGCGGGTGCGGTCGGCGCGCATAAGACCTCGACGCTGGTCGATCTGGAGAATCGCCGTCCGATGGAGATCGATCCGCTGTTGACGGTCGTGCAGGAAATGGGCCGTCTCGTTGCCGAGCCCACGCCGACTATCGATGTCGTGCTCGCCCTCATCAAGCTGCGCGAACGGATGGCATTGCAGGGCGATTGAGATTGCGCGTCAACGCACGCTGCAGCTAATCTCTCTCACAAGCTTCAGTTCAGAAAAGGATCGAACGCCACGCGTTCGATCCTTTTTTACTTCGCTATTGATCGATCGCAAGCCACACCGCCTTGGGCTCGGTGAAGTTCTCAATCGCCACGTCGCCGTGCTCGCGGCCAAAGCCCGAATCGCCGGAGCCGCCCCAAGGCAAGCGCACATCGGTATAACCGTAGGTATTGATCCATACGGTGCCCGCCTTCAGGTCACGCGCCACCCGATGCACGCGGCCGATATCCGCGCTCCATACGCCGGCTGCGAGGCTATACAAAGTGCCGTTAGCGATACGGATCGCATCGGCCTCATCGTTGAAGCGAATCACGCTCGCCACCGGCCCGAAGATCTCCTCCTGCGAAATCCGCATTTCATGCTCGACGTTGGCAAACACCGTCGGCTCGACGAAAAAGCCGCGCTCGCCCACCCGTACGCCGCCAGTCACGAGCGATGCCCCTTCGGAGCGCCCTGTCTCGACATAGCCGAGCACGGTTTTCATCTGCGCGGCGGAGATAAGCGGACCCATCGACGTTTCGCGCGCAGCCGGATCGCCGACCTTGATCGCCTTCGCACGCGCCGCGAGACGCTCGACCACTTCGTCATAGACGTCGCGATGAGCCAGAATGCGCGAGCCGGCCGAACATACCTGGCCAGTGTTGAAGAAAATCCCCGACGCCGCGGCTCGCACCGCATTGTCGAGATTCGCATCCGGGAAAATCAGGTTTGCCGACTTGCCGCCGAGTTCGAGCGTGACGCGCTTGAAGTTGCCGGCCGCGCCCTGCAGAATGCCGCGCCCCACGGAAGGCGAGCCCGTGAAGGTCACCTTGTCGACTCCGGGGTGCGCCACCAGCGCATCGCCAACCACTCGCCCTTTTCCGGTGACGATATTCAGTACTCCCGGCGGCACACCCGCCTCGAGCGCGAGTTCGCCGAGGCGCAACGCGGTCAGCGGCGTAATTTCCGCGGGCTTCACGATCAACGTGCAACCGCATGCCAGCGCGGGCGCGATTTTCCACATGCCGATCATCAGCGGGAAATTCCACGGCACGATCGCGGCGACCACGCCGACCGGCTCGCGCAGCGTGTACGTCAAGGCATCGGGACGTACCGGCACCACCTGCCCATTGATCTTGTCGCACCAGCCTGCGTAGTATTCGAGCGTATCGATCGCCGCCGGAATATCCTGGCGCATTACCGCCGAGATGGGTTTGCCGGCGTCGAGGCTTTCGAGCGCCGCGAGTTCGTCCAGATTCGCGCGCATCAGACCGGCTAGACGCATCAGTATGCGGCCACGCTCGGCTGCTCGTATCGCGTTCCACACTTTCAATGCGGCACGCGCCGCGTGCACTGCGGTATCGACATCGGCCGCGCTGCCTTGTGCAACCAGCGCGATCGGCTCTTCGGTCGCCGGATTGATGTCGATGGAATATTCGCCTGTGCCGGGCGGCAAACGCTTGCCGTCGATCAGCAAATCATGGCGCCTGAGGTCGGTTTCAGTTTCCATCATGAAGCTCCTTGCTTGGGATGTTGCGTGAGCTGACCGGCAGCGGATCGGCCGGCTCCGCGCCGGCGGCAGGCGAAGCCACCCCGGCGAGCGCTGCAAACTGCGCCCAGGCCGCTGCGGCGTTGGGTCTGAGGGAACGATTGCGACGATGCACGAGCAGCGTCATCAGATTCAACTCGGGAACGAGCGGCCGGCTCACTAGTGACGCGCCGGGCGCGGGCCAATGTCCATCGACGGGTAAGACGCCAACGCCAAGGCCCAATTCGACCATGCGCGACACTGCCGCAACGTGGCCGAGTTCCTGCACGGGCCGTCGCTTCAGACCGTGCGAATTGAAGGCAAGATCGAGCGCGGCGCGCACGCCGGCGTCGGCATTCAACGTGACGAGCGCCCACTCCTGCAACGCGCGCCATGCGACGCTGGCTTGCCGCGCCAGCGGATGCGCGGGCGGCATCACCACATGCAGCGGCGTGGTGAACACCACTTGCGCGTGCAACTGATCGTTCGCCAAAGGCTCCGCCACCGAGACCACGCCGAAGTCCACTTCCCCCTGCTCGACGCTCGCGAGCACGCCGCTTTGCGATTGATCCCTGACGGACACGATCAGCTCGGGAAACGCTGTCGCGCAACGCGCCAGCCCCTGCGCCACCCAGCTTGACGACAACACGGGATTGCTCGCCAGCACGACTACGCCAGTGTGTCCGTCGTAAGCGGCACGCTCCTCGCGCAGCGTCAATTCGATTTCGTCGAGCAGGCGGCCGATTCTGCGCTCGAGACTCGCGCCCGCATGAGTCAGTTCTACCTGCCGCGTGGTACGGTCGAACAGCTTCAATTCAACAGCGTCTTCAAGTTCACGCACGCAGCGGCTCACCGCCGACTGCGTCAGATCGAACTCGCGCGCCGCGCGCGTAAAGCTCCGTTCACGCGCGACGGCGACAAACACCTTGAGTTGCTGCAACGAAACATTCATAACGTTACTGCCGGGTGTGGGTAGGTCACCCTATTCCCCTGTCTGCTCAGGCCAGTGGCTAAGCCGCGAAGCCTTGCTGCCGGCAACGGCCAGCACGCCCTGGGGTTCGTTGTGCGCTTCGATCCAGCGCGAGCGCATGGGCGCAAGAATAAACTTCGCCGAAACGCCCGCGGCGATCGTGACGACGGCGGACACGATAAAGACGAGACTCCAGCCGCCCGTGGCCGACAGCACCGAAGCAATCGGCACCAGCAGCGAGGCCGTGCCCTTCGCGGTGTACAGCGTGCCCGCATTGGCCGCCGCATATTTGCTGCCGAAGGTATCGGCGCAAATCGCCGGGAAGATCGAGAAAATTTCGCCCCAGAACAGGAAGATCAACGCGGCGAACGTCATGAACGCATACGGGTTGGTGCCGTACTGCATGAGGCCGAGCAATGCGAGACCCTCGCCGATGAAGATCACGAACATCGTGTTCTCACGACCGAGTTTGTCGGAGATAAAACCGCACAGCGGACGGGTAAAGCCGTTGCAGATATTGTCGATGGAAAGCGTGGCCGTGAGCAGCGGCAGCGTCATGCCGAAGATCGTCATCGGAATGCGTGCAAGCCCCCAGTCTTTGGCGATCGGACCGATTTGCGCGGTCGCCATCAGGCCGCCCGCCGCCACCGCGACAAACGAAACGTAGATCACCCAGAACACCGGTGTCTTGATCATCTGCCCCGGTGTGTAATCGACCTTGGTGACCGCGAACTTCTTCTTCGGTGCAGCTTGCTGGCGCAAGTTCGGTTTTTTCAACAGCAGCGCGAGCAAAAGTATGCTGACGCCCTGCAGGATTCCGAAGAAAAAGAAGGTGTGCTCGTAGCCCGAGCGCGTGATCATGTTGGCGATCGGAATGACCGTGACGGCCGCGCCCGCGCCAAAACCTGCAGCCGTCAAACCGGCCGCAAGACCACGGCGATCCGGAAACCACTTCAACGCGTTGCCGACACAGGTACCGTACACGCCGCCTGCGCCGATCCCGGCAATGACCGCTGACACATACAGCATCGGCAAGGTCGTCGCATACGAATTGATCACCCACGCGAGGCCGGCGCATACCGCGCCGCCCGCGACTACCGGGCGCGGTCCGAATTTATCGACCAGCCAGCCTTCCACCGGCACGAGCCACGTTTCTGTGAGAATGAAAATAGCGAACGCGAGCTGAATGGACGCTTCACCCCAGTGATGCCGCGAATTCATCGGCGTGACGAACAACGTCCATGCGTATTGCAGATTGGCTACCAATGCCATGCACATCATGCCGATGACGAGTTGCCACCAGCGGTTCGCCCAGAATACGCGAGTCGTGGTCTGCCGATTGATATCGTCCATGAACCTTGTCTCCGCTATTTATTGAGTGCGGCCGGCCGTCACGCCGCACTGTATGCGTCTCACCTTGTACTTATGCTCCGAACAGCGTTGCCATTCGGGAATATTTAATATTTGCGTCTTTAATTCGAATTCTTTAAGGCCTGTTCCTGCCTGAATCACCGTTTTTCAGACGATTTCTTTATTCCGATCAATTAAGTATTAGCGCTGTATCGGTGTTTCTCCGCCTCCCCTGCCATGCCTCGAATCCAAGCGTTAACCCGAATGCAGCGCCGGCAATTGCGCTTCTTATACAGCCTCATGCTAGGGTCATTGCTGAATAACTAATAATTAAAGTTTGTTATTATGTCGATTCATGTTTGCTTATACATCGGCCATGACGATGCGCAATGCCACTCTGCGGCAATTGAAGGTCTTTGAAACGGTAGCGCGCCACCTCAGCTTCTCGCGCGCCGCGGAAGAATTGCATCTGACGCAGCCCGCCGTCTCCACTCAGGTGCGGCAACTCGAGGAGCACGCAGGGCTGCCTCTGTTCGAGCAGCTCGGCAAAAAAATCTATCTGACGCCGGCCGGCACCGAGATGCTTCACTACAGCCGCGCGATCATTCAGCAGTTCCACGAAGTCGACGAGGCGATGAGTCAGCTCAAGGGCGTCTCCGGCGGCAAGCTGAACGTCGCTGTGATCAGCGCCGGCGACTACTTTTTCCCGCGCCTGCTCGCAGAATTCACGCGGCGTTACGCGGGCGTCGTACTCAATCTTGCCGTCCACAATCGCGCGGAACTCTTGCATCAACTCGCGACCAACCAGACCGATCTCGCCGTGATGGTGCGGCCGCCGCACGAAACCGACGCGACCAACGAACCGTTCGCGCCGCACCCTTACGTGATCGTGGCGGCGCCCACGCATCCGCTCGCGCACAAACGCAACATCAAGATGAGCCAGTTGGCGGGCGAGGCTTTCATCGTGCGCGAACGCGGCTCGGATACCTGGAATTCGATGGAAGAAGGCTTCGCCGGCCGCCTTGCCAATCTGAAGATCGCGATGGAGATCAAGAGCACCGAAACGATCAAGCAGGCGGTGATCGCCGGCATGGGCATCGCGTTCCTGTCCGCGCATACGATCAGCCTCGAGTTGCAGCTCGGCCATCTGGTCGTGCTCGACGTCGAAAGTTTTCCCGTCATGCTCAACTGGTACGTCGTGCATCGGAAGAACAAGCGCCTGCCACCAGTTGCGGTCGCCTTCAAGCGCTTCCTGATGGAGGAAGGCGCGGGGCTTATCGAGAAGATCACCCGCGTGAAGGAATTGAGCGTCTATAAGCAGTAGGCTATGGAAAGCCAATGAAACTTTAACTATTGCGGATTGATCAGTATCCCTATGCTGCAAGTGAGTTCTCTCTTTAGTTCTCTCACCTGTCAGCCCAGGAGGCCGATCATGAACCACGCTGCGGTTGAGTCTCACGCCAGCACACGTACTGCACGCGCCACCGCGAACAATCCCGACGACGCCCATCTGAGCGCGTTCAACGCGGCGTTCAGCGACCTCGGCCTGCGGTTCCGCTGGGACCAGGCCACACTCGATGTGCTGAAGGAATTCAACAGCGAAGCGGCGCGCATCACCGCGTACATCGAGCGGTTTCACGCACATCTTCACAGCGCGTACGACGCCGAGTTTCTCGCCCAGATGATCCTGAGCAAGAAAGCCAGGTACTACAGCGAATTCGCGTCGGCCGGCGAATAAGCGCTTCGGCGGAACGATTCCGCCGCTCGCCCTGCTCGCCGCCCGGCGCATTGGTGTATTCATCTTTGGCGGCACATTGCACGGTGGGTGACGCGTTGGCGGACAAGCCTGCGCTTTTGTACGCCCACCGTTCCAGTGTTATGCCAGCCGCACCGGTGCCGGTATGCGGCCGCGCGCACCATGCCGGGCGTTATCTCGCGCAGCGCCCACGCCTGCTCCTCGCCGCCATGCCATTCGATGCGCGCCAGCAACCCGCGCTGCTCCAGCGCAAATCCATCACAACGTCCCGCAAACGCATGGCAGTGTGAATCGCGATCGTTCGAGTACGCACGGCTGGTCATCAGATGCGTGCCTAGCGCAACGGCCAGCACGCTCATCGCAAGCAGCGCGGCGAGTCCGAACGGCTGCGCCTGCTCCGTGACGAAGCCATAACCGAGCCAGCCGCACAGCAAAAGCGCCGAGACGTTGACAATGCCATGCCCCGGACGCGCGACTCTACTCAGGTCCAGCATGCCACGCAGTTTGCAGAATGCAATGGCAGAGGTGGCGAAAACCAGCGCGCCAATAAAGACCGCGGCATAGAGCTCGATACGCTCGACATTCGCCTGCACCGCCGCCGACAGGTAGCACGCAAACCCGCTCACCATGACGGCGAGCCCCGTGCCACTGCCGAGCAACGCAACGAGCCGCGGCCGTCGCGTCATAGCGCTATCTCACACACAGCGCTCAAGGTATTGCTCAACGTGCCGATCCCCTCGATTGAGATCGTCACGGTCGCGCCGTCCTTGATCGAGCCGACGCCGACCGACGTGCCGCACGCAATCACATCCCCCGGTTCGAGCGTTAAGTCTTGTGAAATCAGACTCACCTGCTCCGCAGGTGAAAACACCATATCGGCAAGCGGATAGTTCTGCCGCTCCACCCCGTCGAGCATCGTCACGAGACGTGCCGAATGCCAGTCAAAACCGGAGACGATCGAGGGTCCAATACAGCAGAACGTATCGAAGCCCTTCGCGCGGCACCATTGCGGAAAGTGCGGGTTCTCGTTCAGCAGATCGGCAGCGGTCACGTCGTTGACCAGCGTGTAGCCGAAAATCGATTCCGCGGCCTCTTCGACACTCGCGTCGCGACAGCGCCGCCCAATCACGATACCGAGTTCGCCTTCGTAGACGATCTTGCCCGCGTAACTAAGCGGCCGACGGATCGGTTCACCCGAACCGATCACCGATCCCGCCGGCTTCAGCAGAAATAGCGGATGCGCCGGCACGGGTTTGTCGAGCTTCGCCGCGAGCGCGTGAAAGTTATTCCACAACGCGACGATCTTGCCGGGCGCACAAGGCGCGAGCGGCGTGAGCGCGCGTGTCGACAACACCGCCCCGGTCGGCACGGGTTGATCGAGACTTTCGTACTCGTGCAGATAACCGCCTTCCACCCGGCCGAACACGACACCACCGTCGCTCGACATGAAACGCATCCACGTATCCATACATCGCTCCTTGAGCTCTCAAATCGCGCCGGCGGTCCGCAATGCGCTGATCTGCTCGGGCGAGTAGCCGAGTTCAGTCATCACCTCGTCGGTATGCTCACCCAGCAGCGGCGAGCGCTTGACTTCAGTCGGGCTGTCCGACAGTTTGATAGGATTACCAACCGTCAGATACTTGCCGCGAGTCGGGTGATCCACTTCGACAATCGTGCCGGTTTTACGCAGCGACGGCTCTTCGGCGATTTCCTTCATCGAGAGAATCGGCCCGCAAGGAATGTCGTATTTGTTAAGGATCTGCATGGCCTCGAACTTGGTCTTGGTCATGGTCCAGCGCTCGATCTCGGCAAAGATATCCTTCAGATGCGGCAAGCGCGCGGCAGGCGTCGCGTAGTTCGGATCCGTGGCCCATTCTTCCTTGCCGATCACGTTGCAGATCTTCGCCCACACCGGCGCCTGCGTGATGAAGTAGATATACGCATTCGGATCCGTCTCCCAGCCCTTGCACTTCAGAATCCAGCCGGGCTGACCGCCGCCCGAAGCATTCCCCGCTCGCGGCACCGCTTCACCGAACGTCCCGTTCGGATATTGCGGATACTCCTTCATCGTGCCGGTGCGTTCGAGCCGTTGCTGGTCGCGCAGCTTCACGCGGCACAGGTTGAGCACGCCGTCCTGCATCGCGGCGAGTACCTTCTGGCCGCGCCCGGTTTGCGTGCGCTGATACAGCGCCGTGACAATGCCGAGCGCCAGGTGCAAACCCGTGCCGCTGTCGCCGATCTGCGCGCCGCTCACCACCGGCGGACCATCGTCGAAACCGGTGGTCGAGGCCGCGCCGCCCGCGCATTGCGCAACGTTCTCGTAGACCTTGCAGTCCTCGTAAGGGCCGGGGCCGAAACCCTTCACGGAGGCCACGATCATGCGCGGGTTCAACTCCTGAATCCGCTCCCATGTGAAGCCCATCCGGTCCAATGCGCCCGGCGCGAAATTCTCCACCAGCACGTCGCATTTCTGGATCAGCGCCTCGAGCACCAGCTTGCCTTCCGGGTTCTTGGTATCGATCGTGACCGAGCGCTTGTTGTGATTGAGCATCGTGAAGTACAAGCTGTCCACGTCGGGAATGTCCCGTAGTTGCTCGCGCGTGATGTCGCCGGCGCCGGCCCGCTCCACCTTGATCACGTCCGCGCCGAACCACGCGAGCAACTGCGTGCAGGTCGGGCCCGATTGCACATGCGTGAAATCGAGAATGCGCACGCCGTCGAGTGCTTTGCTCATATCAAGTCTCCTGTCCTGATCAGTCAGTTGTGTGCAACGGTTATCGACCGACGCGCCCGCTTCGATAACGTCCGCTCGCGCGGATGTCTGCTTAGTCCCGGTACATACGGTATGTGATATATCACATTCAATCAAGCGCGATCTCAAAATGCGGCTGCTTCGGGATTTCTGCCCTGAATGCCTGTCAGGCCTACGTTTTACTAAGATTAAGCTGCGCCGGCCTGTTCGATTCGAGGGAAAACACTGAGGTGTCGCTTGTCTCGATCGCCTTTGATATATCACATACCACATTTCAGTCGTCGTCAAGCCGGGCTTAACCCCACCCGCTGCGTGGCGTCGACTAGAGAGGACGGAAATGGATCGGAAAAGCAAAAGGCCCGCGGTGACGTCATCACCGCGGGCCTTTCTTTGTCATTCGTTGCGCCAATCAGGCGCTTAAGCCGCCATCAATCCAGAAAATCGCAATTCGCTTCGACGAACGTCGCCAGATCGAGCGAATGCTGGCGTGCAAGACGCTCAGCCAGCTCGGTATCGCGCTGCTCCAGCGCCTCGATAATGCGCAGGTGGTCGACGATCGAACGCGACGCGCGGTCGCTTTGCGAAATGGTCATGCGGCGAATCGCCCGCACGTGGATGAAGATGTTCTTGATCGTGTCGAGAATGATCTGCGACTTCGACAGCTCGACGATCGCCTGATGAAACGCGATGTTGGCGTCGGAATACTCGGCGATGTGCTCGGCCGGCGTGGCGTCGCGGAAATTGTCGAACATGTGGCGCAGGCGGGCGATTTCCTCGTCCGTGGCGTGCAGCGTGGCAAGACGCGCCGCCATGCTTTCGAGCGCGGCCCACATCTGGATCATTTCGACGATTTCACGCTTGCTCTTGCGCACGATATAGATGCCGCGCCGCGGCACCATGCGCAGAAAACCTTCCTGTTCGAGCAACGTCATCGCCTCGCGCACCGGCGTGCGGCTCACGCCGAGCGATTCGCTCAGCACGCGCTCGTCGAGGCGGATTTCTTCGTGAGTCCGGTAGATATCCGCGTCGGCAATGGCCTGGCGCAGCATGGCGTACGCCTGATCGCGCAAGCTCACGCTCGCGCCGATCGGCTGCAGCGACAACGTCAGGGGTGTAGCCACTGCTTCAGTTTGAAGTTCTGACGACATTCATCGCCTCTTGTTGAACATGCGCACGATACGGCGCCACTGCGGCCATTCTGCCATCCTGTTCGCCCAGGCCGACGAACCGGCCATGTTGCGCTGCAAGTTGCGCAACCGGCTGCGGGATCCAGCGGGTCAGCAGAACAGTGGCGGCAGAGCCCAAACCTACGAAACCAACGGCGAGCAGCGCGAGAGGAACAAATTCCATTTGTAACTCCGAATGATTGAGTGAAAAGATGACTCAATCATATGCTGCAACGCCGCAAAAATCAATATTCCGTATGTAGTATATCAGTCGATGTTGTTTATAGGATTGCATTGCCAAGGTAGCACGGGCAACCCGCGGGCGGTTCCTCTGCTTGTCCCAACATCTGAAGCTCGGTGTAAACGCGCAAAACGCGCGCTATGCGCGCAGTCGCGTTCGATGATCGCGCAAATCCACCCGAATGCGGATTGTGGGAACCGCTATGCATCATTAACCTTCGAGGAATCCTGTGATGGGTCGTAGCAGCCCCTGCCCTGCATCTGCCGCGCGCTCCCAGACAGCATCCGAGAATTCGAAGGAGACACCGTCCTATGAGTACCACTATCCCGAGAGCGCCGAAAACGGTCATCACCGACAACCGCGCGGCACGCAGCCAGGCACGCAAGGCGGCGCTCGGCAGCTTTGTCGGCGCCGTAGTCGACTGGTATGACTTTCTGCTGTACGGCATCGTCGCCGCGCTCGTCTTCAACGCCGAGTTCTTCCCGAAAGTCAGCCCGGCAATGGGCACGCTCGCCGCATTCGCAACCTTTGGCGTCGGCTTTCTGTTCCGGCCGCTCGGCGGCTTCGTGTTCGGTCACTACGGCGACCGGCTTGGACGCAAGCGCATGCTGGTCCTCACGGTGATGATGATGGGCCTCTCCACCGCGGCAATCGGCCTGCTGCCGGCTTTCTCCACCATCGGCTGGTGGGCGCCGGTGCTGCTCGTCACATTGCGCGCGATCCAGGGCTTCGCGGTCGGCGGCGAATGGGGCGGCGCTGCCTTGATGGCGGTCGAAAGCGCGCCGGAGAAGAAGAAGGCGTTCTACAGCAGCGGCGTGCAGGTCGGCTATGGCGTGGGTCTGGTGCTCTCGACCGGGCTGGTCGCGATCATCAGCCGCTCGATGGACAACGCGTCGTTCCTGAGCTGGGGCTGGCGCCTGCCCTTCCTGTTCAGTGTGGTGCTGGTGCTGATCGCGCTGTGGATCCGCTCGAGCATGGAAGAATCGAAGGAGTTCGTCGAGAAGGTCGGCGAACGGGGTGAACGCAGCGTGCGGCTGCCGATCGTCGAGGCCTTGCTGAAGCACCCCAAGGCCTTTCTGCTGATCATCGCACTGCGCCTTGCCGAGCTGTTCACGATGTATATCGTGACCGCCTTCGCACTGAACTACTCAACGGCGAATCTGCACATGCCGCGCGAGTTCTTCCTCTCGATCGGTCTGCTGGTCGGCGCGGTGAGCTGCGTGACGATTCCGTGCTTCGCGTGGCTTGCGGACCGCTTCGGCCGCCGGCGCGTGTATATCATCGGCGCGCTGGTCGGCATGTTCAGCGCGGTGCCATTCTTCCTCGCCCTCGAAGCCCGCTCGACGGTGTGGATCGTGATCTTCGCGGTCATGCTTGCCAACGTCGCCCACGACATGGTCGTGAGCGTGCAGCAGCCGATGTTCACCGAACTGTTCGGCACCGAGTACCGCTATAGCGGCGCGGGTGTCGGTTATCAGGTGGCGAGCGTGGTGGGCGGCGGCTTCACGCCGTTTATCGCGGTGGCGCTGGTCAGCTTTGCCGACGGCTCCTGGCATCCGGTGGCGGCGTATCTGGCGATCGGCTGCCTGATCTCGGTACTCGTGGCGGCGAAGATGAAGACAGGGCGCACAGTCGCCTGATTTTCGCCGATGAGGATTGCGACGGGCCGGCGTGGCAAAGGTGCCACGCCGGCCCGTTGGCTTTTGAACGAACGTTAGATCTCTCGCGGGTGGAGGTGTACCACCCGCTTCCCCCTCGCTCCCCCCCAACACTCCGCTTTTTGCCGATTCCAGACACTGACTGCCTTGCATCCGGTAGTCCCTTCCCCGCGTTCGTGCCGCATTGCCGCATTTCAAAAAATTACAGTCGTATTTCACCAGGCTAATGCCTTATGCATTTAAATCTCATATTGCAAACGCCAGATTCGCGCCCTATCGTTCGACGAAACGAGTTTTGTCCGAATTTGACGATCTTCATATGAAATAAAAATACATATATCAAGGCCACACGAATCTGCAATTTTTACGCCGCGACACTAAAGCATTCCGTAAGAAACGCCGATAACAAAGCATTCGTCACACCGGAGACCGACCATGAGCAGCATCACCGAGCCGAGCGGGAATTCAGGCTCAGCCCCATTCTTTTCCAAACAGGCCACCATCGCGAAACCGGGGTTTTCGCGCTGGATGGTTCCACCCGCGGCGCTCGCCGTTCACCTTTGTATCGGTCAGGCGTACGCCTTCTCCGTGTTCAACGGTCCGCTCACCAAAGTCATCGGCATTACGCAATCCGCCGCTGACGACTGGTCGCTGACCTCGCTTGGCTGGATCTTTTCGCTGGCGATCGTGTTCCTGGGTTTGTCGGCGGCGTTTGCCGGCAAGTGGCTCGAACATGTCGGCCCGCGCCGCACGATGTTTACCGCGGCGTGCTGTTTCGGCGGCGGCTTCCTCGTCTCCGCGCTCGGCGTGCATCTGCATCAGATCGCGCTGCTCTATCTCGGCTACGGCGTGATCGGCGGGATCGGCCTCGGGCTCGGTTACGTCTCGCCGGTATCGACGTTGATCCGCTGGTTCCCGGACCGTCGCGGCATGGCGACCGGCATGGCGATCATGGGCTTCGGCGGCGGCGCGATGATTGCCGCGCCGTTGTCGGTGGCGCTGATGAATCACTTCCGCAGCGCGACCAGCATCGGCGTGGCCGAGACCTTCGTCGTGCTCGGCATTGCGTACTTCATCTCGATGTCGATCGGCGCGCTCGCGATTCGCGTGCCGCCGGCGGACTGGAAGCCGGCCGGCTGGACGCCGCCCGAGACCACCCAGAAGAAGATGATTTCGCGTAACCACGTGCACATCGATCAGGCGTTGAAGACGCCGCAGTTCTACCTGATCTGGCTGGTGCTGTTCCTGAACGTGACGGCCGGCATCGGCATTCTCGGCCAGGCGTCGGTGATGATTCA
Source organism: Paraburkholderia sediminicola (assembly GCF_902859805.1). GTDB lineage: Bacteria > Pseudomonadota > Gammaproteobacteria > Burkholderiales > Burkholderiaceae > Paraburkholderia > Paraburkholderia sediminicola. Next base: position 280,166 of record NZ_CADIKC010000002.1, read on the forward strand.
GGAGAGCTTCAAGGACACCGTGACGGCTGCCGCGGCGGCCGGTTTCGTCGGCCTGCTCTCACTGTTCAACATGGGCGGCCGTTTCGTGTGGGCGTCGGCTTCAGACTGGATTGGCCGCAAGAACACGTACTTCATCTTCTTCGCGCTCGGCGCCGTGCTGTACTACCTCGTACCCGGCTTTGCGGCTTCCGGCCAGATCGCCCTGTTCGTGCTCGCGTACTGCGTGATCCTGTCGATGTACGGCGGTGGTTTCGCGACGGTGCCCGCGTATCTCGCGGACATGTTCGGCACAGCGTTCGTCGGCGGCATTCACGGCCGTCTGCTGACTGCGTGGGCCGCGGCGGGTGTCGCCGGTCCGGTGCTGGTGAATTACATCCGTGCCTATCAGGTGGCGCACGGCGTGGCCAAGGCGGACGCCTACACGATGACGATCCACATCATGGTGGTGCTGCTGGTGATCGGTTTCGTCTGCAACCGGCTGGTCAAGCGCGTCGACGCCAAACACCACATGACCGACGCACAACTCGCCAAAGGCGCCTAAGGAGACTCGCATGTCGACCGTTCAAGCCGTTCATCCGACCAACAAGGTCAAGCTCGCCGTCTTCTGGCTGTATGTGACGCTGCCGCTGGCGTGGGGCGTGTTCAATACGCTCACGCAGGCGATGAAGCTGTTCAAGTAAGTTAAGTGTTGCACCGCACCTCGCGCGATCTAACGTGCGGGGTGCGAGCAAAGCTTCACAACGCGCGGCACGCGTTGCGCGCCTTCCCCCACCCACCGCCTGCGGCTACTGCGGATACATCGCACCGCCGCTTCAGAGCTTCAGATCTTCTCGAACAATACTTCTTGCGCGCCTTCCCACAGCACCTTGGTGCCGAGTTCGCGCAGCTTTTCCTTGCCTTCGACGATGGTCAGGAAATGATTGCCCGCGAGCTGGCCGAGCTTGCTTGCGAAGCAGCACGAGCCGTACGCAAGAATGATCTCCGTTTCGCTGTAGCCGCCCGGATAGAACAGGATGTCGCCCACCGAAGGATGGCTTGTATGATTTTCGAAGCCGACCGCCACACCGTCGTTTTCAAGCTTGAAGTCGCCGAGCGGAACCCAGCAGCCTTCGCCGCTCCAGCGCACATGAATGATCTTCTGACGGTACGGCAGAAGCTTCAGAAAGGCGGCCACCGTTTGCGGCGCGTCGGGATGCGTTTCGGCGGTAAAGACGTGGCCGCAGGAGGTGATTCGGAGTCGGGTCATCGCTAGGTATCCGGTGTGAAAGGGTGAGTGGAAGGGTCGGTCAGACGCCGGCTGGGGCCAAGCCGTCGGCACAACATTCTGTCGGCCGGTGCAAGGCTTCGACAGATACAGTTGCTATATAACTGGTCAGGCCAGTTAGTCCAGTGGCAGGGAGACAGCCTCGCATCGCACAGGCCGCCACGCGTTCATTGCGCCTCACTGTGTAATAACGCAACCTAGCAAGTGCAACGGTTGCAGGCGGTTTTATCCGTCACCGCGCATGGCACCCGACGGCTTCAAAATTGGCCGGAACAGCAGCGAGGCGCATCCATGCCAGGTTCATCCTCAATCGCGCCACGAAACTTCGTAGTTTGCAAGCCGCGCAATGCGCAGCAAACTGCGAAAAGTGCGTGATTGCCGTTTTCGGCGCTTCATCAAACCTTGCCCTCGACAACCCACCGCGACCGCCCTCGATACACGCTGCCACGCAGCGATTGGGCGCCCCCGCTCTGCACAGCAGCATAGCGTGTCGCGACCGACGAATCCCGCGTGCCGTCAAACGTCGGCATGCAGCTCGGGCATCGCATATTGGCGAGCCACCCGCACGATCCAGCCGCGCAACCTGACGCTCAGCCGCGCAGCCGGTAGGCAAGCGGCGTGACGCCGTAGCCACGCTTGAACTGCACGGAGAAGTGACTGGCATTCTCGAAACCAACCGCAAGCGCGATTTGCAGCACCGGCTGATCGGTGGCGCGCAGCAGCTTCGCGGCTTCCTCGAGACGCAGGCGCGTGACGAACTGATGGGGTGTTTCACCGGTCTCGCGGCGGAACACACGCGCAAAGTGGAAGCTGCTTAACCCGGCCTGCGCGGCCAGTTCGCTGATGGCCAGATCGGCGGCAAGATTGTCGCGAATGTAATCGGTTACACGGCGAATGCGGCGTGGCACCAGACGCTCGGGATGCGGCGGCAGGCCGGCCTTGGCGTGACGGCCACGCGAGTAATGTTGCAACAGATGAGCGGCGAGCGCGTGGGTCAGCGCGTCGACATACAGCCGCGAGTCGGCGGGATCGCCCGCGGCGCGATGCAATGCGCCAAGCATCTCGGCGATCAGTGGATCGTGGAACTGCATTGCGTCGCCCAGCGACAGTTCGCGTGAACCACCCAGTTCCATCTGGTCGGCGACGCTGTCGATCAGGCTGCGCTCCAGGTGCAAATGAACGGTCGACAGCGGTTCATCGCTGATCGAACGCCAGCGCCACGAGATCGGCACGGGCGGCACGAACCAGACGTCGCCCATACGCAGGTCGGCGCTCTCCCAGCGTCCGTCCAGGTTGCGCTCGAGGTGTTCGGCGCCGCTGCCGAGCGTCATCAGCGTGACGTCCTGCAGGCCGGGCGCCTCCAGCAGTTCCTGCTCGTCAGGTTCGAGATACGAGCGCAGCACCAGGTGCCGCCACGGGCGATCCACGCTCGACACCAGTTTCTGGCCCGCCATATAGCGGTCGTAGGCAAGCGTCGTTGTCAGCTTTGGAATTTTTGCCATCACGTCTCTTTCAGGGAGGTCCTATATGCACATGAGCAAACCCTGCCGCACCCGCGTCGTCGGTTAGAGGTCAGCGCAAGATCTCAAAAATGATAGCAAGGAACCGGCTACCGTAATATTTGGAAATAGTTAATCATCCAGGTTGTCGTCTTTCACGCGTTTCGAACGCCGGAGCTACCGTTTCATGGAACACGAATGCGATACGTTGCCGCATTGGCTGACGGGCTCGCCGCAAGGCGAGGCCAGCCACGTGTCGGCGGCATACAACTCAGCGGTTACCGCACAACCGGCTTACCCGGCCGGCACGCGGCAACTCGAGAATTCAGCCCACGCGGCTGAAGCATCCAGAACTTCAACCCGCATGGCGTCAGGCATATCGGCCGGCGGTTTCCTGACTCTTTTCACAGAAGAGGAGATCGGCACGCCCTCGCCCGCCTCACGACGTGCAGCGCCAGTCATCAGTCCGCTGGTGCGTTTTGGCAGTGCGCAGGACCGCATCGAATTCGTGCGGCGGCGCATCAAACAACTCGGCTTCGACTCGTTCAGCTATTCGGCCACGCGCACCACCGCGCATCACAAGTCGATGTTCGTGCTGACCAGCTACGAGTCGCAGACGTGGCTCACGCGCTATTTTCGCGAGCGTTATTTCGAGCTCGATCCGCGCGTCGCGCTCGCGTCGCCGACCGGCATGCCGTTCCTCTGGAACACCGCCGACATGCGCGCCGACCTGCCGCGCGCGCAGATGCGCAGCGAGCGGCTCGGCGGGTTGATCGACATGCTGGAGGCCACCGGCCGCAAAAGCGGGATTCTCACGCAGATGCCGCTACCCGAGCCGGAGCTGAGCGCGAGCCTGTGCTTCAACTCGGAGATCGGCAACCCGCGCTGGATGACGGAATCGATCGTGGCCGAAACGCTGATGTTCGCGCACACGATCCATGAGTTCATCTGGATGCACGCGAAAAGCGTGATCGGGATTGCACCCGAGCAGCAGCAGCGCGTCTCGCTGAGCGAACTGCAGCATGCAGTGCTGAAGGCGGTTGTGCAGGGGCAGCGCGACAAGGAAATTGCCTATTTCCTCGGGCTGTCGCCGCATAACGTCGACTACCACTTGCGGCGCTTGCGGCAGTTGTTCAACGTGCGCAATCGCGTGCAGCTGATCAATGTGGCGCAGGGGTATGTGACGTAGTAGATGGATGAAAGCGAGCCGCGGCCAGCGCATCTGCTGGTTGGCCGCGGCAGCTCGCTTGTTAGCGCTGGCCGCATCGGTACGCCTGTTACGCGCCGGCCTCAATGACATCGCGCGACAGCACGCGACATCGCGCAAGGCGCGGCGTCGAACCTCAAACACTGCGCAAGGTGCGCAGGCAATCTGCCGCAAGCTGCTGGTAAAGCCGGGTTCCGGACGATTTCGCCATGATCTCGTCCTCGCTGAGGGTGCGCACCACCCGCCCTGGCACGCCGGCCACCAACACGCCCGCCGGCACCCGCCAGTCCTTCTTGACGAACGCGCAAGCGGCCACGATGCTCGCCTCGCCGAGCACGACGCCGTCCATGACAACCGCATGCATGCCCACCATCGTGTTCGGCTCCAATGTCGCGCCGTGAATGATCGCGCTGTGCCCGACATGACTGTCGACGCCAAGCCGGCAAGCATTCGCCACGCCGGTGTGCAGCACACAACTGTCCTGCACGTTGCTGCCACGCTCCACGATCACCGCGCCGAAATCCCCCCGCAGGCTCGCATGCGGCCCGATGTAACAGCAGGCGGCCACCGTCACGTCGCCGATCAGCACGGCGCTCGGATGAACATACGCTGACGGATCGACACGCGGCCGCTTACCGTTGAACTCGTAGAGCGCCATCGCGCCGCCGTTCCGGTTCAGCTCGCGTCAGCGAGCACGTGATAGTCGTCGGCGCCCCAGTACGCACGCATGCGCAGAATCTTGCCGTCGGCGTCGAAGTCCATCACGTCGGTCACGTCGATATGCGCGGGCCGGCCGTCTTGCCCCGTGATATGCACGCGAAAGCTGATCGACGCGCTATTGCCGTGCGAGCCGCGCGGCGGCGCCATCAGCTCGAGCCGCGCGCCCACCGAAGTCGCATACGTATAGAACGTTTCGATCTCGCTCCTGCCCTCTTTCAGGGGCGTGCCGACCGGATCTTCGACGCTCGCGTTGTCGGCGAATAGCGCAACGACGCGTGCAGCATCGGCGGCATTGAACGCCTCGATGTAGTCGACGAGGCGCGCCTTCATGTTTTCACTGGTGTTCATCCGTCCTCCTAGCGCGCGGTGTAGCCGCCGTCGATCACCAGTTCCGTGCCGGTCACGTAGCGGCCGGCCGGCGACACCAGATACAGGATGCCCGCCGCGATATCTTGCGGATCGCCGATCTTCGCAAGCGGCACCAGCGTTTTCATATGCTCGAAAATCTGCTCCGGGTCGCCGAGCTTTGCGAACGCTTCTTCCAGGAGCGGCGTGCGGATAAAACCGGGGTGCACGGAATTCGCGCGGATGTTCTGCGTGGCGTACAGCATCGCTTCGGTCTTCGCCATCAGCCGCACCGCGCCCTTCGACGCGTGATACGCCGGCACGTCCGGGCCGCCGACCAGCCCATACATCGACGACAGATTCACGATCGAGCCGCCGCCCGCCGTCAGCATGTGCGGAATCGCGTACTTGGTGCAGAGGAACACGCCCGTCACATTGACGTCGATGACTTTCTGCCATTGCTGCAGCGTCATTTCGTGCGTGGGCAGATTCGCGCCTTCGATCCCAGCGTTGTTCACCAGGGCGTCGAGCCGTCCAAAGCGCGTGGCGATTTCGCCGAACACGCGCTGCACGTTGTCTTCCTGCGTGACGTCCATCTTCCAGAACGCGGCGCGGCCGCCCGACTCATTGATCTCCGCGACCAGTTGCTCGCCGGGTTCCGTCAGTACGTCGAGCACCGCGATCGCCGAGCCGGCTGCCGCCAGAGTGCGTGCTGTCTGCGCACCGATGCCGCGCGCGCCGCCGGTGATGGCGGTCACTTTGCCGCTCATGTCGAACAGTTGATGGGGAAATGTCATACCGTCTCCGTCATGTTGTAGTTAGGGTTTCTGTGGCGCGTAGCCTTGCGGCCTCCGTGTCGGCCACGTCAGCCGGACCCGTCACGCCGCATTCGAAGCATGCCTCAAGCGGCGCGCCGTTCCGCGAGAAATTCCAGACATTCGCGATTGAAATATCGCCGATGCTCGACCATCACCCAATGCCCGCAACGATTCATCAGGACAAAGCGCGCGTCGGCGCAGTGCTCGAGAAACCGCATCGCGCCGCTGGCCGGATTGAAGCGGTCATCGGTGCCCCAGAAACCCAGTACGGGGCATTTGAGTTCGCCGAGCCGGTCAGTCAGGTTGGGCACGCGCATCGTCGACAGCACTTCCGGCGGCTGGTGTTCACACACGGCGAGACGTTCTTCGACCAGCGCGTCGGTGACAAGGCTGCGATCGAACACCAGCAGTTCAAGCAATTGCCGCATCGTCAACCGATTCATCTGGCGGTTCGTGAAGAGCGACACCATCTTCTGGATGCCCTCCATTTTGAAGTAGGTCTCGCGTTCCTCTACACCGCCCGGCGCCATCATGATCAGGCTGTCGACGTCTTCCGGATAGTCGAGCGCGTATTGCAGCGCGATCGCGCCGCCGAGCGAATTGCCGAGCAAAGTCGCCCGGCCAATGCCGTTCGCCGTGAGCTGCGCGCGCAATGCGCTCACGAAGAAATCGAGTGTGTAGTGCACGTCCGCAGGTTTCGACGACGCGCCATAGCCCGGCAAATCGACCACGATCGCGCGATGACCGGCTGCTGCGAACTGCGGGTAGTTGTGCTTGAAGTTACTGAAGCCGCTGGCGCCTGGGCCGCTGCCGTGGATGAACACAACGGGCGCGCCGCTGCCGGCTTCGAAATGATGCAGTGTCAGGCCGCCGGGGACCTCCGTGAAAATCCCCTTGGGCGCCTGCAGGACGGGTGGCGCGCTACGTGATTGACCGTGCGTGTCTGCGTGTTGGGACTCGGTGGGTGTTGCATTCATGCGCGCTTGTCTCCTTTGTCGCGCCGCGCTCTTCGGCGCGGCAGATTGTATGAAGGTCGCCAGCGAAAGCATCATCCCGTCGAATCCGCAGCCAGGCATCGTCTTTTCAGACTACGAGGCCACGCCGCATTTCTCCTACCATCGGCCCCACATGAACAGCGGGAGACAACGGCAATGAGCGGGTTTGATTTCAGCGGCAAGGTGGTGCTGGTGACGGGCGGCACCAAAGGGATCGGCGCGGCCATCGCGCAGGCTTTCAGCGACGCGGGCGCTACCGTGTACGTATGCGGACGCACGCCGCCCGCAAGCACGGTTGCGGGTTTTCCTGAGAACGCCCCGCGTTTCATCGCCGCGGACGTGCGCGACATCGACACAATCGACGCGCTGCTCGCGCAGATCGAACGCGAAGCCGGCCGGCTCGACGTGCTCGTCAGCAATGCAGGCGGTGCACCGTTCGCGCTCGCCGCGCAGGCCTCACCGCGCTTCACCGAAGGCGTCATCCGCCTGAACCTGGTGGCGCCGCTTCAGATCGCGCAACGTGCAAATGCGTTGATGCAACAGCAACCGGAAGGCGGCGTCCTGCTATTCATCGGCAGCGTGAGCGGTTTGCGGGCGTCCCCGGGAACAGCGGCCTATGGCGCGGCGAAGGCGGGCCTGCTGAATGCGGTGCGCTCGCTCGCGGTGGAATGGGCCCCCAAGGTTCGCGTGTGCGCGGTGAGCCCGAGTCTCGTCGAAACCGAAGCCGCCACCCGTGGCCACACGGGGTCGTCACCGGAAGACGCCGCGGCCGCGCTCGACAACATCGCCGCGACAATTCCCGCAGGCCGGCTCGCAAAACCCGGCGATATTGCGTCCGCGTGCCTCTTCCTCGCATCACCGCACGCCGCCTATGCGTCAGGCAGCAACCTGATTCTCGAAGGCGGCGGCGAAGTGCCCGCCTTTCTCGCCGCCACCGATCTGCACAAGGCGTTCGCTACGACACCCTGAGCGCATTCGCACGCGCACGCCTCGCATCCCTGGGGCAAGCGACTAGTCCGTTTTGACGATTCTCGCGCCGCACGTGCCCCCTAACCTCTGATCACAACAAATTTCAGATGTGACCACAGAGGAGACAGGATGCAGATCAACGGAACACAAGAGCGCGCACCGGCGATGCGCGCAGTGTGCGCGGCATGCAGACTCGCCGTGCTGGCAGCAGCGTCGGCGGCGACGCTGACAACGTTCACCACCCCGGCTTATGCGGGCGACACCATCAATCTCGGCGCGGACACCACGCTCGATTACACCTTCACGCTCGGCTACGGCCTGGGCATGCGCACACGCGCGCCGAGCGGCAATTTGCTGACGCCCGAGAACATCAACGGCGACGACGGCGACCGCAACTTCGCGAAGAACAAGCTGATCGAGAATCAGGTGAGCCTGCTCGGTGAAGTGAACCTCAAGCACGACGACTGGGGTGTCTTCGTGCGCGCCGACACGTTCTACGATCAGGCGTACCAGCATTCGAACTACAACAACGCACCCTTCACCGTGAATCACGGCGGCACCTACAACAACTTCACCGAACAGGCGAATTACTGGGCCGGCGGGCGCACCCAATTGCTCGCGGCTTACGTCTACAACACGTTCAAGCTCGCTGGAACAAGCCTGAACGTGAAGGTCGGCGATCAGGTGGTGGCCTGGGGCGAGAGCGTGTTCTTCCCGAACATTGCCGGCGCGCAAGGCCCCGCGGATGCCACCAAATCGTTCGTCGCCGGTGCTGAAGTGAAAGACATCCTGTTGCCGGTGCCGCAGATTTCGACGCAGTGGCAGATCGCGCCGAACTTCAGCCTGCTCGGCTACTACCAGTTTTCCTTCCAGCCAAATCAGCTGAGCGCGCCGGGCAGCTATATGAGCTATTCGGACGTGGTCGGCCCCGGCGCCGAATACATCATCGGACCGGGTGGCATTCACATTCCGCGCGGCAACGACATTCGTCCCGGCAACAGCGGGCAATGGGGTCTCGGCGCGCGTTGGCGCGTGTTCGGCGACACCGAAATCGGTGCGTACTACCTGCACTACAACGACATGAATCCGAGTGTCGTGACCACCTACTTTCCGACGTTGCAGTACCAGCAGAAGTACTTCGACAACATCAAACTCACCGGCCTGAGTTTCTCCACCGACCTGAACGGCGTGAACGTGGCCGGCGAAACGTCGTATCGCCAGGGCGCGGCTGTGCTCGTGAACACCCCTGCCGGTGCGCAATCGACACGCGGTGACGTGTGGCAGTCGAACCTGTCCGCGATCTATTCGATCGGACCGACGTTCCTCGCCGCGTCGCAAACGCTGGTCGGTGAAGTCTCGTATGTACACGCCGGCAACATCACGCCGCTGCTCGGTTCGTCGACGCTCGCCAACACGCGCAATTCCGCCGCCTTCGAAGTGGCGTGGACGCTCAGCTACAAGAACGTCTTCAACGGTTGGGACGTCGACGTGCCGCTTACCTATGCCGACGATTTCACCGGCAAGTCGGCACTTGCCGGCGCACTCGGTTCGATGACCGGCGTAGGCGATCACCGCGTTACGGTAGGCGTGAACTTCACGCGCCTGAGCAATCTGAAACTCGGACTGGTCTACGCGAAATTCCTCGGCCGGCCGGACCCGACCAATCGTCCGCTCGCCGATCGCGACTACGTGCTCGCCACGGCGACTTACTCGTTCTGATATTGCGTTCCCTGTTGACTGGGCGTCTGGTGTTTCGGACGCCTCACAGCATGCATCACCCTTTGAATCAGCCGTCTTTTTACTGCAAGAGGATTTGGTCATGAGTCGAATTTTCAATCCCGCATTGCGAGTCTGCGTGATCGCGGCAGCCGCCGCGTTCGCCGCCGCACCCAGCGCCCCATCGTTTGCCAAAACCAGCCCGGAAGATCTCGCCAAACTCGAAGGCCCGCTCACGCCCATGGGCGCCGAGCGCGCGGGCAATGCCGACGGCACGATCCCCGCGTGGAGCGGCAAATGGTTCGGCACGCCGCCGGGCGTCGACTACAAACCGGGCCAACGCTTCCCCGATCCGTATGCGAGCGAGAAGCCGCTCTTCGTGATTACCGCGCAAAACATGCAGCAATACGAAGCGCGTCTCACCGACGGCGAGAAAGCGCTGCTCAAGAAGTATCCGGATACCTTCAAGATTCCGGTCTATCCGAGCCACCGCGATTTCAGCTATGGCGACGCCGTGTACAAGGATATCCGTCTGTACTCGCCCACCACCACGATGACGAAAGACCAGAACGGCCTGAAGGATTTCCCGCCGGTCACGCCATTCCCCGTGCCGAAGAACGGCGTCGAGGCGATGTGGAATCTGCGCTTCGCATCCGCGGTCGAAGGCGAAACCGCGACCTACGACCAGGCCGTGGTCTACCCGGATGGCAATATTGCATGGGGCAAGGTGCAGTACGCGATCTACGGGCCGCGCAGCGCTGACCATTTCGAGCCGAAGAACGCGCTGAACGCGAAGAGTTTCTTCCGTCAGACCACCATGCTGCCGCTCTCCGATCGCGGCACGATCATCACCGGCTATGAGATGTGGGATCAGGAAGGCTCCGACACCCGCCGCACGTGGTCATATAACCCGGGCACACGGCGCGTACGCCAGGCGCCGGAGTTCGGCTTCGATCAGCCCGAAGGGCCAGGCGGTTTCCGCACCGTCGACGACGACCGCCTCTTTAACGGCTCGGGCGAGCGTTACGACTGGAAGATCGTCGGCAAGCGCGAAGTGTATGTGCCGTACGACAACTACAAGCTGATGGATCCGTCGATCAAATACACCGATCTGCTGACCAAGGGCCACGAGAACACGCAATACATGCGCTTCGAACTGCATCGCGTGTGGGTGTTGCAAGCCACGCTCAAGTCTGGCTATCGCCATCAATACGCGAAACGGGTGCTGTATCTCGACGAGGACACATGGAACGCAGTCGCCGCCGACAACTACGACGCTCGCGGCACCTTGTGGCGCACCAACCTCGCTCCGACGCTCTATGCGTTCGACGCCAAAGCGTTCTACTCGACTGCCGTGTTCTATCACGACCTGATTTCAGGCGCCTATTACGCGGACCGTCTGGCGAATCAGGAACCGATGCCGGTGCTCACGCGCGGCTCGCAACTGACCGAGGCGTACTTCTCACCTGATGCGATTCGCGGCGCGGGCAATTGATTTCGTTGCGCCTCCATTGAAGCCGCGGCGGGGGACGGGTTCAGCCCCCGCCCCGGCGCTTTTCCCTTTCTTATTGCGGTCGCCATGACTTCGACACTTCACGCCACACTCGGCGACGAGCTTTACCACGCATGGTGCGAACGCACACCAATTGCACCGTTCTCGGCGCGCGCCGCCGGTTTATCGCTCGCCGACGCTTACCGCGTGCAGCAGCACTTCGTCGCACGCCGCATCGAAGCGGGTGAAACCGTCGTCGGCAAGAAGATCGGCGTGACGAGCCAGGCCGTGCAGGACATGCTCGACGTGCGCCAGCCGGATTTCGGCGTGCTGCTTTCCGGCATGCATTACGTGGCCGGCGAAGACATCCCCATCGCGAATCTGATCGCGCCACGCGCCGAAGGCGAAATTGCGTTCTATCTGAAAGACGATTTGCGCGGCCCGGGCATCACGCGAGACGCGGTGCTCGCGGCAACCGAAGCGGTCGGTGCGTGCTTCGAGATTGTCGATTCGCGCATTCGCGATTGGGCGATCCGCATCGGCGACACGGTGGCCGACAACGCGTCATGCGGCGTCTACGTACTGGGCGAAGAACGTGTTGCGCCCCACTCGCTCGATCTCGCCGCCTGCCGCATGACGCTCGACAAGAACGGCGAGCGCGCGGCCGAAGGAATCGGCGCGGCCGCACTAGGTCATCCGGCCGATGCCATCGCGTGGCTCGCGAACACGCTCGGCGAACTCGGCGTACCGCTGCTCGCCGGCGAAGTCGTGCTGTCGGGTTCGCTGGCGGCCCTGATTCCCGTCGTTTCCGGCGACCAGCTGCACATGCAGATCGAAGGCATCGGCAGTTGTTCCGTGCGCTTCATCTGATCGATTGACCGTCTTTTCCTTGAGGATGCATTCAATGAGCAAGATCAAATGCGCGTTGATCGGGCCCGGCAATATCGGCACTGATCTGCTGTACAAACTGCGCCGCAGCGCGGTGCTCGAGCCCGTGTGGATGGTCGGCGTCGACCCGGACTCGGACGGCCTCGCGCGCGCCCGCGAAATGGGACTGAAGACGACCGCTGACGGCATAGACGGCCTGCTGCCCCATCTGGCCGCCGACGATATCCGCATCGCCTTCGACGCTACCTCCGCATACGTGCACCGCGAGCATTCCGACAAGCTGACCGCGCGCGGTGTGCGCGTGATCGACCTGACGCCTGCCGCGATCGGCCCCTTCTGCGTACCACCGGTCAACCTCGCCGCCCAGATCGACCAGCAGGCCATGAACGTCAACATGGTCACGTGCGGAGGCCAGGCCACCATTCCGATGGTGTATGCCGTATCGCGCGTGCAGCGTGTGGTGTATGGCGAGATCGTCGCGACCGTGTCGTCGCGCTCAGTCGGCCCCGGCACGCGCAAGAACATCGACGAGTTCACACGCACAACGGCGCAGGCGATCGAAAAAGTCGGTGGCGCAGCGGCGGGCAAGGCGATCATCGTGATCAATCCGGCGGAGCCGCCGCTGATCATGCGCGACACCATCCATTGCCTGACCGAAACCGATCCGGACGTCGAGGCGATTACGGCTTCCGTGCACGCCATGATTGACGAAGTTCGCCAGTACGTGCCCGGCTATACGTTAAAAAACGGCCCCGTGTTCGATGGCCGCCGCGTATCCGTGTTCATGGAAGTGGAAGGCCTCGGCGACTATTTGCCGAAATACGCCGGCAATCTCGACATCATGACCGCCGCTGCCGCGCGCACCGCCGAACTGTTTGCCCAACAGATGCTTGCCGCATCGCCTGCCACCGCGTGAGGAGCCGACTATGTCTTTAGCAGGAACCCACATTACTGTGCACGACATGACGTTGCGTGACGGCATGCATCCCAAGCGTCACCAGATTTCACTCGAGCAGATGTGTTCGATCGCGCGCGGTCTCGACGCTGCCGGCGTGCCCTTGATAGAAGTGACCCATGGCGACGGCCTGGGCGGCGCATCGGTCAACTATGGTTTTCCGGCGCACACGGACGAAGCGTATCTGAGCGCTGTGATCGCGGAAGTGAAGCAGGCCAAGGTATCGGCGCTATTGCTGCCAGGCATCGGCACGGTCGACCACTTGCGGCTCGCGCACGAGCTTGGTGTGCATACGATTCGAATCGCGACGCATTGCACGGAAGCCGATGTGTCCGAGCAGCACATTGGCCTTGCCCGCAAGCTCGAGATGGATACCGTCGGCTTTCTGATGATGGCGCATATGTCGTCACCCGAGCAGCTGGTCAAGCAGGCTTGCCTGATGGAATCGTACGGTGCCAACTGCATCTACATCACGGATTCGGCCGGCTACATGTTGCCGGATGACGTGACTGCGCGGATTGGTCTTGTGCGTGCGGCGCTGAAGCCGGAAACCGAACTCGGATTTCACGGCCATCACAACCTGGCCATGGGGGTCGCGAATTCGATTGCGGCTATCGCTGCGGGGGCTAACCGTATCGATGCCGCGGCTGCGGGTCTTGGGGCTGGCGCCGGCAACACGCCGATGGAAGTGTTTGTCGCGGTGTGCGAGCGGATGGGGATTCAGACTGGCGTGGATGTGTTCAGGATTTCGGACGTTGCCGAGGATCTGGTCGTGCCGATTATGGATGCGCCGATCCGGATTGATCGCGATGCGTTGACGCTTGGGTATGCGGGGGTTTATTCGTCGTTTTTGCTGTTTGCCAAGCGGGCTGAAGTGAAGTATCGGGTTCCGGCGAGGGATATTCTTGTTGAAATGGGGAGGCAGCGGCTTGTTGGCGGGCAGGAGGATATGATTGAAGATACGGCTATTACTCTTGCCAGAGGGCGTGGGTTAGAAGTTTAGGGTTTTGCCTGTTCGGCGGTTGATTTTTAGTGTTACTGGGGTTTTCCTTGTTCTGGCTTTTGTGCCTTTCCTTGCTCTGGCTTTGGTGCCTTTCCTTGCTCTGGCTTTGGTGCCTTTCCTTGCTTTGTTAGTGGTCTATTAGCGTTCCCCCTGTGCGGGGGGGCACCTACTTTTCTTTGCTTGCCGCAAAGAAAAGTAGGCAAAAGAAAGCGGCTCAAACCGCTAATGCTAAGTGGGCACCGTGGTTTTTTACGGGTAGTGGTGCATCTGGAATCCGTGTTCTCGCACACTCCGCGCTAGTGACAAAGGACTCATCAGCTCCCACTCCGCACTGCGTGCGTCGCGGACAGGTCTGCATGGGAAACCACGGGCTTCGGTTGAGGTTTGTGGGGGCCGTCGGCTTCGCCTCGGCGACGCTCCCTGCACTTCCGCGGGAACCCCTCACCTCAAATGATTTGTTGATGTGCTGCCCCCTCAGTCCCGGTTGCAATCACAGCCACAGCCGTGGCGGCAATTGCAATTGCAATTGCCATTCCACTCGCACTCGCACTGATGACGGTAATGAGAGTCCAATAGAGAGCCACAATTCGATGGCGAGACGTGAGCGCCAGAACACAGCGATCGGTTTTATGAACAGCTCTTCGGCGCGCGCAGCGCCGCCGGAAGTATGACGCCTTTGTCACTGGCGTATGCACGGGCACGAACCCAGATTCCAGTCGCACCACTACCCGCAGCAAACTGCGGTGCCCGCTTAGCATTAGCGGTTTGAGCTGCTTTCTTTTGCCTACTTTTCTTTGCAGCCGGCAAAGAAAAGTAGGTGCCCCCCCGCACAGGGGGAACGCTAATAGACCACTAACAAAGCAAGGAAAGGCACAAAAGCCAGAACAAGGAAAACCCAACACCCCAGGAACACTGACAATCAACCGCCGAGCAGGCAAAAAACCTTTCCCCTCAAACCAAAATCATGAACCCCACCCCATATAGACTAGCAGCACTCGGTGCCCTGCTAACAGCAATAGCGATCCCCATAGCCGCACAGCCCGCCCCTACCGCAGGCAAACCAACCCCGCACATCCAGATGGAAAAAATCCAGAACACCCGCGACCTGGCGGGCATAACATCAAAAGACGGCCGGCAAATCCAGCCCGGCCGCCTCTTCCGGAGCGGCAACCCAGCCTTCGCCACACCAGCCGACATCGCCAAACTCAAGGCGATGCACCTCGACGTTATCCTCGACTTCCGCGCTGAAAGCGAAAAGAAACCCGCTGAACAAACCTTCGCCTCCCAATTCCCCTGGCAAGCCGACCCGGTCCTCGCCGGCAACCTCGCGCCGGAAACCGTCATCCCCATGCTCAAGCGCTCGACGCCCGCGCAAACGCATCAGTTCATGGTGTCGCTCTACCAGCAATTCCCAGGCACCTATCAAGCGCAATTCGCCCGCTTCCTCAAGCTCGCCGAAGACAATAAAACCATGCTCTATCACTGCACCGCAGGCAAAGATCGCACAGGCTTCGCGACAGTCCTGCTGCTGTCAGCGCTGGGTGTCGATCGAGCAACGGTGATTGCCGACTACCTGGAGTCGAATCGCTATAACGCCGCGGGCAACGCCCAAGCAACCGCGCAGTTGCAGAAGATCGGCGTCGCGCCCGACGTCCTGGCGCCGCTGCTCGCGGTCGACCCGGATTACATCGGTGCAGCAATGGAAGTGATCGATCAGCAATACGGCGGAATGCAACACTATCTCGTGGATGTGCTGCACGTGAACGTGGAGAAGATCCAGCAGAACTATCTGGAACCGGCAACGCAAACTGCAGCGGCGAACCCGCAAGCGCAATAGGTCTTGATTGACTCACAATACTCGCGCTTCACGCCGCGAACCGCCTGGGCTGAAAAACAAAACCCCACGCTCCGAAAAACGTGGGGGAGTCAGCAACCTGAAGGCGGTGCATGCACCGCCTTCTCAATCATCTTATCCCTCGAACACGTGCCGTAGCGGCGGCGGCGCCCCGCCATCGCGCACCTTGATCTCCACCACCTTCCTCGCCGTACTCGACGGCCTCACATCCGCCGCATCGAGGTAAAACTGCGAGTACCAGTCGCGCATCTGATACAACGGTCCATCGCCCTCGCACAACAGCGGATTGTCGATTCGCGTCTTGGAATCCCAGATCGCGACGTCTTCATAGAACGCGGCTTGCGCCTGCTTCGAATACGCGCGCGCAATCTCCATGTTCTGTTCGTCCGACAAACCCGGCACCTTCTTCACCATCACGCCGTAGCGCAGTTCGAAACTGTTCATGTCGATCGGCACATGGCAGTTCAGCAGAATCGAGTGAATCGGATGGCCGCCGCTCTGCCCTGTCATCTCGGTGATGTGATACGCAGGGCCGAAGTAAGTGGACAGCGCAATCAGCTCGTCGTCACCCAGGCGTTCGCTGCGGCCAACCAGCAGTTGCGTGGCCTTGTGGCCTTCAAACAGATTCGCGAAGTAATCGACCGGCGCGCCGTGCACGGTTGCAAAGTGCGCCATGTCGGAGATGTTGTCGACCAGTTCGCGGCAGTTGGTGCCGATCGTCATCAGGTCGACAACCCAGTCCGACCATTCGCCCGAGAAACACGCATCAATGCGGGGAATCGTCACTTCTTCAGACGGCGGATTGCCTTCGGGATCGTGCCAGATAAACAGCAACTGATTCTGCTCACACGTCTGCCATGTGCCGATCTTCGCTTTCGGCGGGATCCGCTTGCAATACGGAATCGACTGGCAATTGCCGTCGCCGTCCCATTGCCAGCCGTGAAACGGACACACCAGCGTGTCGCCATCCACGCGGCCGGTGCTCAGATCGCCGCCCATATGCGGGCAAAAACCGTCCACGACGTTCACGCGCCCCTGCGAATCCATGAAGGCAGCGAGGCGCTGGCCGAAAATGTTCAGCGTGTGCGGCTTGCCATCCTTGTATTCGCTGGCAAGGCCAAGACAATGCCAGCCGCGTGCATATCGCTGCACCAGCGGCTGCGCTTCAATTCTGTAGGGACGTGCGGACATCTGTTATCTCCTCCAATGGAATAGACGGCGCGTCTGAATAGCCGCCGTCATCAGTGTTGTTTCGAAGCGCGCCGACCTCCGCGCTCACGCCTGACGATAGACGTGGCGCACCTCGCTTTCATCGTCCCGACGGACTAGGGAGTTCAGCTAGCCGTTCCACGTTCGGCGTAGCACTACGAGCCCCCGCACGCCGCTCCGCACGTTCCACCCCAAGCCATGCCGCCAGCGCCGGCAACAGGAACACCGCGCCGAACAGATTGACCAGGAACATGAAGGCAAGCAGCACGCCCATATCCACCTGGAACTTGAGCGCGGAAAACGCCCACGTCCCCACGCCGATGAACATCGTCACCGCGGTAAACAAGGCTGCAGTGCCGCGTTGACGCATCGCCGCCGCGAACGCTTCGGGCAACGTGGCGCCTCCGCGTACCTCATGCTGCAACCGTTCGTACAGGTAGATGCCGTAGTCGACCCCCACCCCCACGCCCAGCGTAATCACCGGCAACGTGGCAACCTTCAGGCCGATGCCGAGCCATGCCATCACCGCATTGCACAAAATCGACACCACGGTCAGCGGCACTACGATGCACAACACCGCGCGCCACGAACGGAACGTCACGAAGCACAGCAACGCAATCGCACCAAATATCGACAACAGCATCGCAACCTCGGCCTCGCCGACCGCTTCGTTAGTGGCCGCCATCACGCCGACGTTGCCGCCCGCAAGCCGGAACGCAATATTCGGCGTGTGATCTTCCGCGGCCAGCCGTTTGATTTCATCGACGATGTGCGCGATCGTCTTGCCCTCGTGATCGGTGGTGTAGATCAACACCTGAATCGCCTGGCAATTCTCGGTGTTCATGCCGTTGTCAGGATCGAATGCGCTTGCGCCCTGCGTGAGGCCATCGCTCGAACGCGGCAGCGCGCCCCAGCGCGGATTGCCTTCGTTGAAGGCAGCAATCGAAATCTTCGCGAGCGAAGGCACGCTCACCACCGACTGCACACCCGCCACCCCGCGCATCTCCATCTCGAAGCGCTCGATCGCACTCATCACCGGGTAATGCAGACAGGCATCGTCGAAGCCGGTCGTCTCGACGATCACGGCGAGCGCATCCACACCGATGTTGTACTGGCTCGTGATGCGCGCGTTGTCGAGGTTGTAGCGCGACGTGCTGCGCAACTCGGGCGCGCCGGCGCCGATGTCGCCGATCTGCAGATTGCGCGACTCTTTCGCGCCGAACGCCAGCAACAGCAGCGCGATTACGAACACGCCGAGCGCCGGTGCGGGCCGTGCAAACATCGCGAAGCGCGTCCACAGGCGGCTGCCGCCTTGCGCCGCACGGCTTTGTGCACGCGCCAGCGTGCCGGCCTCGAGCCGTGTGTACGACAACAGGATCGGCAGAAACACCTTGTTGGTGACGATCATCAGCAGCACGCCGAGGCACGCCGTGACACCCAGCTCACGCACAATTTCGATCTGGATGCGCATGATCACCATGAAGCCGAGCGCGTTCGTCAACAACGCCACGGTGCCCGGCACGAACAGCTTGCAAAACGCGTCGCGTGCCGCATCGGTCGAGGACATGCCGGCAACAAGCGCCTGCTTCCACGCATTGGTCATCTGCACCGCATGCGAGACACCGATCGAAAAAATCAGAAACGGAACGAGGATCGACATCGGATCGATGCCGAGACCGAGTATCGGCAACGCGCCGAGCAACCACACCACCGGCAGCAACGCGACGAACAGCGCGAGCACCGTGGTCTTTGCCGAACGCGTATAAGCAAACAGCAGCGCAGCGGTAATCAGAAACGCTAGCGCGAAGAAACCGATCACGCCGCTGATCCCCGCCTCCACGTCCCCCACCAGTTTCGCAAAGCCGATGATGTCGACCTCGACATCCTGATTCGAATAGCGCGCACGGATCTGTTCGAGTTGACGCGCGACCGCGCCGTAATCCAGATGCTTGCCGGTGACAGGATCGGTCTCGCGCAACTCCGCACGGATAAGCGCGGAATGCAGGTCGTTGCCGACCAGCCTGCCGATCTGTCCGGAACGCGCGACATTGCGGCGGACCTTGGCAAGGTCGTCGGGATTCGCGCTGCTGAACTGGCCGGGCACGACCACGTCGCCACGAAAGCCCGCTTCGGTGACCTCCGTATAACGCACGTTCGGCGTGAACAGCGAGAACACGCGTGAGCGATTTACGCCGGGAATGAAGAACACGTCATCGGTCGCGTGACGCAGGTCGTCCATAAACGTCTGGTTGTAGATGTCGCCGTGACCCTTCCAGCGCAGACTCACGAGAATCGTATTCGCGCCCGGAAAGGCGCTCGCATAACGGTTGAACACCTGCATGTACGGGTGCTGCATCGGGATCATCTTGTTGAACCCGGGGTCGAGCCGCAAGCGCGTCGCGGAGCAACCCAGCGCGACCGTCAACGCGAGACACAGCGTCAACAGGATGCGCCGGTGCCGCATGATGGCGTCGGCGCAACGCTCGACAAAACGCGAAAGGCGGGACGAAGAAGGACGGAACGATGCGTTCATGATGCGTCTCACTGCAAGGCAACGGGGAGCGCGGCGGGCGTGGCGAACCGGTGGCCGGCGAGCGCGCTATGGAGTGTCGGCGAACGAAGCCGCGCGTTCAGGAAGGTGAGGCGCTGGGCGCAGCAGGCGCAGACGCGGGCAGCGTTCGGACTGCGGGCGATACCGGCAGCAAGGCGATGCCCGCTTCTCCACCCAACGCAAGCTCGCCATGCCCGGCGTCGACCACGGTTGCGAGGCTCTGCACGCCCCCCACCTTGCGGACCGCGAAGTTCTGTCCGTTATCGCGCGAGGTGACGATCGCGCCACCCTGGCCGACCAGCACGAGTTCACCGTCGGCGAGTTGTGCCGCGCCGAAGTACGAGGTGCCGATGCGGCTATCGATGTGGGTCCACGTGTCGCCCTGATCGGTGCTGCGCAGCACATTGCCGCGCATACCGTAGGCGAGCCAGTCGCCGTCTGCCAGCTTCAGGACGCCGAATAGCGAGCCTTGATAAGGCACGGGGCGCTTCTCCCAGGTCGTGCCGTTATCGCTCGAGCGCAGCAGCGTACCGGTTTCGCCTGCGATCATCAGACGGCCGCTTGCATCGCCGGCAATCGCATTCAGGTGGCGATCGTCGGCGGGTGTTTTTTGCTGGGACCAGGTGGCGCCCGCGTCGTGCGAGACCAACAATTGGCCGAAGCTGCCGCTCGCGAACACCAGTCCACCTGCATTGCCCCACACGGAGAGCAGCGGGTCCGAATGCTTGCGATCGAAGCGCACTTCGCTCCAGTGCGCGCCGCCATCGACGGTGCGCACGATCCAGCCGTCGTGTCCCACCGCGATACCGGTACGCGGCGAAATGAAGAACACCTGTGTGAGCGCCGATGCTTCGTCGGACGCCATCGCGGCTCGTCGCCAGGATGCGCCCGCATCGTCGCTCAGGAGAATCACGCCGCGCTCGCCCACCGCGACGAGCCGCGTGCCGGCTTTGGCCAGCCCGTTGATCTGCAGGCGATCGGCCTGAATGGTGGTCGCCGCAAAGGCCGGCACCGGCCGGGGCGAAAACGCAAACAGCGCTGCGCCCAGTACGGCCGCTGAGAGCAGCAGGCCAGGTAGTGTCGATTTCATTTTTTGTCTCCTGTCGATCGGCGTTGGCGCTTTGACGCCTACTCCGATCCCATGCAAAGCTCCGACCGCGGTCTACGCCGCTGTTTCGAAGAGTGCCGCGGCGCCCATTCCGCCGCCGACGCACATCGTCACGACGACATAGCGCACACCGCGCCGCCTCGCTTCGAGCAATCCGTGCATCGTCATGCGGGTACCGGACATGCCGAACGGATGGCCGACCGAGATCGCGCCGCCGTTTACATTCAGACGATCGGCCGGAATATGCAGCTGATCGCGGCAGTAAATGACCTGGCACGCGAACGCCTCGTTCATCTCCCACAGGCCGATGTCGCCCACCGTCAGCCGATGACGCGCCAGCAGTTTCGGCACCGCGAGCGCCGGACCTATGCCCATTTCGTCGGCGTCACAACCGGCTACGGCCATGCCGCGATAGATACCGAGCGGCTTCAAATCGCGCTGCTTCGCCTCGGCAGCGCTCATCACGACGACCGCCGCTGCACCGTCAGACAGTTGCGACGCATTGCCGGCAGTAATGAACTCGCCCTGTGCGACCGCCTCACCGCCGCTCCAGACTGGCTTCAGCGCAGCCAGACTGACCGCGCTGGTATCCGCGCGATTGCATTCGTCGCGCGTGGCCCGCACGCTTTCTTGGCCGACCAGCTTGCCCTCCTTGTCGAACAGCGCGCGTTGCGCATCGAACGGCACGATCTCTTCGTCGAAGCGCCCCGCCTCCTGCGCCTCGGCCGTGCGTTGCTGGCTCGTCAGTGCGTATTCGTCCTGCGCCGCACGCGAGATTCCGTAACGGCGCGAGACGATTTCCGCCGTTTCGATCATCGCCATGTAGGCAGCCGGCTGATGTGCGAGCACGGCGTCCGAGCGCGTGCGATACGCATTCTTGTGCTTGTTCTGCGTGAGCGTGATCGACTCGACGCCGCCCGCCACCACGATCCGCGCGTCGCCGCACAGAATGTTCTGCGCGGCCGTCGCGATCGTCATCAGGCCCGACGAGCACATCCGGTCCATCGCCATGCCCGGCACCGAAGCAGGCAAGCCCGCCGCAGCCGCCGAGAGCCGGCCGATGTTGTAGCCCTGGGTACCTTGCTGCGCAGCGCAGCCCATCAGCACGTCGTCGATATCGGTGGGATCGAGTTGTGCGCGCTCGACTGCAGCCCGCACCACGTGGCCGCCGAGTGCGGGCGCGTCGGTGTCGTTGAACACGCCGCGATACGCTTTGCCGATCGGTGTGCGTGCAACCGAGACGATGACCGCTTCGTTCATGAACTATTCCTCTACGGGTTCTACAGGTTTCTTCGGGCTTCTTCGGGTTGCTACAGGTAATAGCGGCTGATGGTGTCGGCCACACAACCGGGTTTGGTCTCGCCTTCGATTTCCACGGTCACCCGAATCCACGCTTGCACGCCGCCCTCGATCGCTTCAGCGCGCAGCAACTGACCGACGCCTCGAATGCGTGCACCGGCTCGCACCGGTGCGGGGAAGCGGATCTTGTCGCAACCGTAATTGACGCCGAGCCGCGCGCCGTCGATCCGTACGATCTGCGGCAGAAAGAAATTGACGAGCGAGAGGGTCAGGAAGCCGTGAGCGATGCAACCGCCGAACGGACCTTGTTGCGCGCGTTCGGCGTCGACGTGGACCCATTGATGATCGAGCGTGGCGTCCGCGAACAGCGCGATGCGCGCCTGCTCGATCTGCATCCACGCGCTTTCGCCGAGCCGCTCGCCGACCGCCGCGACCAGTTCGTCCGGATGGGCAAACACGCGAACCGGCTGCGGGTTGCTACACACTTCAGCCCGCATTTCAGCCATAACGCCGTCCATCACGCGTGCTGACTGCTGACCGACAGCACTTCGCCGGTCATATATGACGCGTAATCGCTTCCCAGAAACACCATCACGTTCGCCACCTCCCACACTTCGGCCGCGCGTCCGAATGCTTCACGCGACGCCAGTTGATCGAGCAGATCGGCCGAGGCCGACTTCTTCAGAAAATCGTGCAGCGCAATACTCGGCGCCACCGCGTTGATGCGCACACCGTACGGCGCAGCTTCGAGCGCGGCGCAGCGTGTCAGCGCCATTACACCGGCCTTCGCCGCCGCGTAATGCGCCTGTTCCGCCTGCGCCCGCCAGCCAAGCACCGACGCGTTATTCACGATCACGCCACGGCCACGCTGCTGCATATGCGGCAACATCGCCCGCGTCATGCGGAAGGTGCCGGTGAGGCTAATGTCGATCACGCGCGACCATTCGGCATCGTCCATTTCGACGATGCGACGCGCGCCGCCAAGCCCGGCGTTGTTGATCAGCACGTCGACGCCTTGCATCTTCTCTTCGGCGTCCGCCACCAATGCGCGGACATCCTCTTCCACCGAGACGTTGCACAGGCGCCCGTAAATCTTTTGCAAGCCCGTTTCCGCACGCAATGTTTCGACTGCTTGCGCGAGGCGCCGCTCGTGGATGTCGGAGATGAAGAGCGCGCGGCAGCCTTCTTCCGCGCAGCGTTTGGCGGCGGCAAAGCCGATGCCTACACCGGCGGCCGCCGTAATCAGCACAGATTTGCCGGCCAGCAGTTGATGGCCCGGTACGTAGGCAGGCGCGGTCCGCACCGTTTGAGACTCGTTCATAGCGTTCCTCGGGGTTCTCTCGGCATGCCGAGCCCGCGCTCGGCCATGATGTTCAGTTGGATTTCGTTGGTGCCGGCGTAGATCGTATCGGCGCGCGAGAAGAGGAATACACCTTGCAGGCGGGTGCGTTTTGCGTCGGCGCTGTCGATCAGGTTCGCGTCGGGGCCAAGCACATCCATCGCCAGTTGGCCCAGCTCGCGATGCCAGTTCGACCAGTAGTATTTGTAGATCAGCGCTTCACGGCTCAATGCGACGCCGCTTTCATCGGCATCGGCGCCGGCCAGCATGCGCAGCGCGTTGTAGCGCATCACGCGCAAACCGCTCCAGGCCCGCGCAATCCGTTGGCGAATCAGCGGATCATTGGCGACGCCCGCTTCACGCGCTGCGTCGACCACCCATTCGAGTTCGCGGATGAACTGCATCTGCTGACCCAGCGTGGACATGCCGCGCTCGAAGCCGAGCAGCGTCATGGCAATGCGCCAGCCATCGCCGGGGGAGCCGACCAGATCTTCAGCAGCGGCGAGCGCGCCGTCGAAGAACACTTCGTTGAATTCAGCGCCGCCGTTCAATTGTTTGATCGGGCGAATCTCGATACCGGATTGATCGAGCGGCATCAACAGGAATGACAATCCGCGATTGCCGCGCGATTCCGGATCGGTACGCGCAATCACGAAGATCCAGTCAGAATCGTGTGCGAGCGAGGTCCAGACTTTCTGGCCATGCACGCGCCAGTTGCCGTTTTCGTCGCGGATTGCGCGAGTACGGACGTTCGCGAGATCTGAACCTGCGCCCGGTTCCGAATACCCTTGGCACCAGAACTGCGTGCCGTTCAGGATGCCGGGCAGGAAGCGTTTGCGTTGGTCTTCGGTGCCGCATGCAATCAGTGTCGGTCCGAGCAGACCCTCACCGATATGACCCATGCGTCCCGGACCGCCGGCGCGAGCGTACTCTTCGTGGAAGATCACCTGGTCGGCGACGGACATTGCACGGCCGCCTTGTTCTTTCGGCCAGCCGAGACCCGTCCAGCCGCCGCTTGCCAGTTCGCGTTCCCATTTCTTGCGTAATGCCGGATAGGCCTCTTCGTCGCCGGGACCGCCGCGGTATTGCAGACAGTTGAATTCGCCGCTCAGATGTGTGCTCATCCAGTCGGCGACTTCTACGCGCAAGCGTTGTTGTTGCGTTTGGCTGTTCATCAGAGAACTCCTGCGAGAACGGCTTGTGCGTGGTTGTCGGCATGTAGCGGCAGCACTGGCAGTGCTGCACCCGAAGTCTCGCTACGGTCAATCACCTGCTCCGCGATAAACCACAGCATCTGCGCGGTCGTGCCAAATAGCGCGCTGCACGCCTGTGCGCGTTTGAAATACAGTTGCGGGTCGTATTCCCACGTGAAACCGACGCCGCCGTGCAGTTGGATCGCTTCCTGAGCGCAAAAGCGAAAAGCGTCGTTGGCGGTGGCTTTTGCTGTGGCGATATCGGCTAGCACGTCCGGTGGTAACGAAGCGCCTGGCTGATTGCGCATTTGATTGCGCATCTGGTCCCACGCCTGCGCCGCGCCGAGCACAGCCGAGCGGGTCGCCTCGATCTCGACCATCATCTGCGCGCAACGGTGTTTGACTGCCTGAAACGATGCAATCGTGCGGCCGAATTGCACACGCTCCGCCGTATAGGCAAGCGTGAGATCGAGACATTGCTGCGCGCCGCCGAGCTGTTCCGCCGCCAGCGCCAATGCTGCAAACCATGCAGTGTCAGACAGCGCGCGTTGCGCCTCACGGCCACAAACCAGCAGCGCCTCGCGCGGCACGTCGACGGCATTCAGTTCGACGCGTGCCAAGGGACGCGTCGCATCCAGCGTGACAAGTGGCGTGCGAGTGAGACCGGCAAGACCGGCAAGATCGGCGCAGTTCAATTCGAACAGCCCGATGGATTGCGCTTCGTTCGCGATCAAGGCGGGCACCAGCAACAGATCGGCGCTCGCACCATCGACAACCTGCGCCAGCGTCCCCGACAGACGGTAGCCGTGAGCCGTCTCTTCCGCGCAAACCGAAACCGTACGCGCATCAAAACCAGCTTCAGCATGCAACGCCAGCGTCGCGCTCACCTCACCACTTGCGATCCGCGAAAGCCACGCACGCGTCGCCTCGGATTCACACTGCGCCAGCGCCGTCGCCGCGAGACACACCGTGCCGAAGTAGGGCACGCACGCAAGGCGCCGCCCCATCTCTTCCATCAGCAACACCAGCTCCATCGCGCCCAGCCCCGCACCGCCCGCCGCTTCCGGCACGGTCAGCGCACACCAGCCGAGCTCCCCTGCGAGCATGCGCCACAGTCCCTCATCGCGACCCGCGGTATGTTCAATCGCCTGCCGCACCGCCGCCGAGGCACTTCGCTCAGCCAGCACCTCGGCTGCCGAATCGCGAATCATGGTTTGTTCTTCGGAAAGAGCGAGATTCATCGCGTCAGCTTCCGTAGACTTGCTGCGCCGGCTCACGTTCTGCAACCAGCGCCGCGACCGCGCCACCCAGTGCCGTGACTTGCCAGCGTGCGCCGATGTCGATACGCGGCCCCGTGCGCCAGCCTTCGGCCACGGCGATCATGCCGCCGGCCGCTTCGAACACCTGCCCGGTCACGTCGCGCGATTCAGCACTGCCGAGCCAGACGACCAGCGGCGCGACGTTCGCCGGATCGAAGTAATCGAAGCCATTGGCAGGCTTTTTCATCATCTCGGCAAATACGCCTTCGGTCATCGACGTGCGCGCCGCCGGCGCCAGCGCGTTCACCCGTACGCCGTAGCGCTGCAACTCCGCGGCCTGCATCAGCGTCAAAGCCGCGATGGCCGCCTTGGCCGCGCCATAGTTCGCCTGCCCGATCGAGCCTTGCAAACCCGCTCCCGAACTCGTATTGACGATGCGCGCGTCCACCTCACGCCCCGCCTTCGACGCATCTCGCCACTCCTTTGCCAACAGCTGCGAAAGGCAGAAATGCCCACGCAGATGCACCCGCATCACGTCGTCCCAATCGGCTTCGGTCATGCTGGTGAACATCCGGTCGCGGCAGATGCCCGCGTTGTTCACCAATACATGAATCTCGCCGAAGGCTTCGTGCGTGGCATCGATGATGCGTTGCGCCGTGTCGATGCGCGTAATGTCGTCGGCATTGGCCAATGCCCGGCCGCCGGTACGCGCAATCTCGTCGCACACGGCTTGCGCGGCTTCCTGGCGAATATCGTTGACCACCACCGCCGCACCTTCGGCGGCAAACGCCAGCGCATATTCACGGCCTAACCCTCCACCCGCGCCGGTGATGATCACGGTGCGTTCGTTGCAGATTCCCATGTTTGATCCTCGTAGACAGTGATGCACTTACAGACGCTCGATGATCGTGACGTTGGCGAGACCACCGCCCTCGCACATCGTTTGCAAACCGTAGCGGCCTTGCGTGCGTTCGAGTTCGTGCAGCAGGCTCGTCATCAGCCGCGCGCCGGTTGCGCCGAGCGGATGACCGAGCGCGATCGCGCCGCCGTTCGGATTAGTCTTCTCGTGCGGATAGCGCGTTTCAGCGAGCCACGCCAGCGCCACCGAGGCAAACGCTTCGTTCAGCTCCACCACGTCGATGTCGTCCAGCGTGAGGCCGGCCTTCTTCAACGCGTGACGTGTCGCAGGAATCGGCGCAGTGAGCATCCACAGCGGATCGTCGCCGAGCACGCTCAAGTGATGAATACGGGCGCGCGGCTTGAGGCCGTAACGCTTGAGGGCATCCTCGGAGACGATCAGCAGCGCCGCTGCCGCATCGCAGGTCTGGCTCGAGACGGCGGCCGTCAACGCGCCGCCGGGCATCAACGGTTCGAGCGAAGCCATCTTCGCGAGCGTGGTGTCCTTGCGCGGTGTCTCGTCATGGACAACGCCGGCAAACGGCACGATTTCGCGCGAAAAGTACCCGCCTTCGATTGCCGCCAACGCGCGACGGTGACTCTCGAGCGCGTACTGCTCCATCGCTTCGCGCGACAGGTTCCAGTGATCCGCGATCCGCTGCGCCGCATGGAACTGCGAGACCGGCGCATCGCCGAAACGCGCACGCCAGCCGATGCTGCCCGAGAACGGATCGGTGAACCCGAGCGGCTCAGCTGCGGTCATCGCGGACGAAATCGGAATCTGCGTCATGGTCTGCACGCCGCCCGCAACCACCACATCCTGCGTGCCGCTCATCACGGCTTGCGCAGCAAAATGCACGGCCTGTTGCGACGAACCGCATTGCCGGTCCACCGTCACGCCTGGCACCGTCAGCGGCAAGCCCGCGGCGAGCCAGCAGGTGCGTGCGATATTGCCCGCCAGCGGACCGATCGTATCGACGCAGCCGAACACTACGTCGTCGTATTCATCAGCGGGAATGCCGTTGCGGCCAACCAGTTCCTTCAGTACGAAGCCGCCAAGATCCGCGGCGTGCACCTGCGCGAGTCCGCCTTTGCGGCGGCCGGTCGGCGTGCGCAACGCGTCGACGATATAAGCCTGTTTCATTGCGATTCCAGTTCGAAAGTACGGGCCGGTCCGATCGGAGCACATGACTCGATCAGCGCATCCGCCACGCGGGCCTTGTGAAACGTTATGTCGCCCCAACTGCCCGAAAGCGCCCAGATGCGTTTCATGAAGATCTGCAAGTCGAGCTCCCACGTGTAGCCGATCGCGCCGTGCACCTGCATCGCGTGGCGCGCGGCGAGCTGCGCCGCAGCGGTGGCGGCGAGCTTCGCGTGTGAGACGTACAGCGCCCGGTTCGGGTCGTTGTCCGCGATCGCGCAGGCGGCCCGATACACCACGGGCCGCGCGAACTCGTAGCGGATCGCGACATCGGCGAGCAGATGCTTGAGCGCCTGATACGAGCCGATCGGTTTGCCGAACTGCTTGCGCTGCGCGCTGTAGTCGATTGCGACATCGAGCACGCGCTGCGTGAGACCGAGCAACTGCGCGGCGACCGCAAACGCGCCTTGATCGAGCGCGCGCGCGAGCAACGGCTGCGCCTCGGCGGCCGTTGCTACCCGTGTGCTCGCGCTGGCCCGCCAGTCGAGTTCGAATAAGCGACGTGACGGATCGACACTCTCCACCCCGTTTAACCGGCAAGCGTCGGGCGTGAGCCAGTGCAATTCACCATCCCGCTCACATAACAAAACCTTCGCGACGTGCGCATCGCTGACATACGGATTCACCGGATGCGCAATCGCCACACGCGCCGCACCCGCCGCGATATCGCGCAACAATGCGTCGCGTTGCGCACTGGTCGGCAAACCTTCCAGCATGCCGACGGCCACGAGTGCCGTATCGAGCAACGGCTCGGGTCCCGCGAAGTAGCCATAGGTCTGCGCGAGCAGCGCCCACTCCACTTCACCGAGCCCCATCCCGTCATGACGTTCCGGCACCGACACGGCTGTCAGCCCTTGCGAGGCGAACATGTCCCACATGCGTTCCGAGCGGCCCGTGGGCGTGCTCCACAACTCGCGGATCAGCTCCGGCGTCATCTCCGTCATCAGAAAGCGCTTGACGCTGCTCGCCAACGCTTCCTGATCTTCGTTGAATACGAAATCCATAGTTCCTCGCTCAATCCTTTAAGCGTCTGTATGCGAGCTGCAGCGGGTTGCATACCGCCCGCAGCACCGGCATCACGAGCGCGGCATGCCTAGCATCCGTTCCGCGACGATGTTGCGCTGGATCTCGTTGGTGCCCGCATAGATCGGCCCGGCCTGCGCGAACAGAAAACCGTCGAGCCAGGCGCCGAGCGCCGCGTGTTGCTCCTGCGTTTGCGGCACAACCTCCGCGTGCGCGCCGAGAATGTCGAGCGCTGTCTGGTGCATACGCAGATCGAGTTCGGACCAGAACACCTTGTTCGTGCTCGACTCCGCACCGATATGACCGCCCTTCTGCAAACGGCTCGCGGTTGCGTAGGTGGAAAGCGCGTAAGCCTGCGCATCCATCCACGCGCTGATCACCCGATCGCGCAAGGTCGGATCGCGGTCGGCTTGCGTGCGATGGGCCAGATAGAGCGCGCGCAGTGCTTCGGCGGTGCGTTGAAAGCGTGCCGGCGAGCGCAGCATCAGGCCGCGTTCGAATCCTGCCGTTGCCATGGCGACCTGCCAGCCCATGCCTTCGCCGGCGAGACGGTTTTCGACCGGCACCCGCACGTCGTCAAAGAAAATTTCGGCGAAACCGGTGTGGCCGTTCAATTGGCGAATCGGCCGCACCGTAACGCCAGGCGTCGAGAGCGGCACCATCAGAAATGTCAGACCGTGGTGACGCGTAGATTGCGGGTCGCTGCGAAACAGGCCGAACAGCCAGTCGGCCCACACCGCACGAGTCGACCAGATCTTCTGCCCGTTCAGGATGTATTCGCCGCCCCTGCCTTCGTCCGTGCGAATAGCGCTCGCGCGGATCGCTGCCATGTCGGAACCCGCGTTAGGCTCCGACCACCCCTGCGCCCAGACGTGTTCGCCGGCTGCCATAGCCGGCAGAAAGCGGGCCTTTTGCTCTTCCGTGCCGAAGTCCATCAAGGTCGGGCCGAGCAGGAAGATGCCGTTCTGATTCACGCGCATCGGTGCATCCGCGCGCCAGTATTCTTCTTCGAAGATCAGCCACTCGATCAGATCGCAACCGCGTCCGCCCAATTCGCGCGGCCACGTCACCATGCTCCAGCGGCCCGAATGCAGCGTGCGCTCCCATTCCCGATGCGCGGCAAAACCCGCTTCGGTGTCGAAGCTCGGCAGCGGCTCGCGCGGCACGTGGACCGCGAGCCAGCTGCGAATCTCGGCGCGAAACGCGCGTTGTGCCGGCGTGTAATCGAGCTTCATGCGCGCGCTCCGGTTTTGCGTTCGGCCTCGCTGAACTGCGCATCGCGCTTTTCGACGAAGGCCGAGCGTGCTTCGGCCGAGTCGTTCGTCATATACGCCTGCAAGGTGAAGCCCTGCTCCCAGCGGTATTTGTCTTCGAGATCGCCGTCTTCGATGCCGTTCAGCGCTTCTTTTGCGAGTTGGAGCATCGCGGGGCTCTTCGTGGCGATCTTGCGGGCGATCTCGAACGCCGCTTCACGCAGCTGTTCGCGCGGCACCACGCGCTCGACCGCGCCGAGCCGGTAAGCTTCAGCGGCGTCGACCATGTCTCCCGTGAAATACATCGCCCGCACTTTCTGCACGCCGAACATGCGCTGCAGATGCGCGCCGCCGCCCATCGCGCCCCGGTCGATCTCGGGCACACCGAAGCGCGCGCAGTCGGATGCGACGATCACATCCGCCGCACCGCAAATGCCAATGCCGCCGCCAAGTACGAAACCATGCACCGCGACAATCACCGGCTTCGGATTGCGGTGCACCGCGCGAAAGGTCGCGTAATTGCCGGCGTTGACCGCGACGATCCGTTCGGGATGCGCCGCCAGTTCCTTGATATCGACGCCCGCACAAAAACCGCGCCCTGCCCCGCGCAACACGATCACGTGCACGCAGTCGTCGCGGCCGAGCGCGTCGATTGCGTCGGCAAGCGCTTGCCAGCCGCGTGCGTCGAGCGCATTGACCGGCGGCTGGTCGATCACCAGTTCGCCGATGCCGCCTTCACGTTCGATGCTGAACGGCAGCGAGCGGACGCTATTGATGGGTTCTGTCATGTCTCCGTCCCTGGTGAATGTTTGTGGGTTTGCTTTATGAGGTCGTGCGTGGCGTCGTGGCCTGAGTTATGGCTTGAGTCATGCCTTGCGTCATGCGTGAACCGGCGCGCTGCGCATCGCCGCCAGCGCATCGAGCCGCGCCACGGCTTCGTCGACGATGCGTGCGATCAAGGTCCCGCATGGCTCGATCGCGCCGATCACCGCGGCAACCTGACCGCTCGGCAATACGCCCTCGTCCGGTTCGCCGTCAACGATCGCGCGCTGGATCAGAAACGGCGCGTTCGCCGCCATCAACGTCTGGCTCGCGGTGTAGCTGTGATCGCGCAGTGCCTTGAAGCCGAGCGTGGCCATCTGGCCCAGACTCATGCCGCTCTGGCGGCGCCACGCTTCAGCCGTGCGCAATGCGAATAGCGTGCGGCGCAACGGGCCGAATGCTTCAAGGCGTAGCAGATAGGGGTTGTCGATCATTCGCTGCGGCAAGCCGTCCAGCGCTGCGGACACGCGAATTTGCGAAGGATCGTTGACCGCCACATAGCGCGCGAGCGTCGAGCGCGGCACCGGCGACTCTTCGGCCATCAGAAAGCGCGTGCCCATTGCAATACCTGCCGCGCCGTAACCGAGCGCGGCAGCAAGGCCGCGCCCGTCGAAGAAACCGCCCGCTGCGATCACTGGCACGTTGACTGCATCCAGCACTTTTGGCAGCAGCAGCGTAGTTGGCATCGAGCCGGTATGCCCACCGCCCTCGGCGCCTTGCACGGTGACCGCATCGGCGCCCAGTTCGACCGCCTTGGCCGCGTGCTTCGGCGCGCCCACGGTGGGAATGCACATCACACCGGCGTCCTTGAAGCGGCGGATCGTCTTCGCGTCCGGTCCGCGGCCGTAGCTGACCGCGCGCAGCCGGTGCTTGATCGCCAGATCGACCACCTGTGCCGCGTTTGGCTGGAACATGTGGAAGTTGATGCCGAACGGTTTGTCGGTCAGTTCCTTCACGCGCAGGATTTCCGCTTCCACGCGTTCGGCTTCGAGCGTCGCTCCGGCCAGAAACCCGAAGCCACCCGCATTGCAGGTCGCGGCGACGAGCTTCGCGTCTGCGACCCAACCCATGGCCGTCTGCACGATCGGATAGCGGCAGCCGAGCAGATCGCACAACGGCGTATGCAGGGTGGCGCTCATGCGACCTCTCCTTTGGCCTTTGCATCGCCGACCGCCGCGGGGCCAGGCCGTTGCGACTCGGCCATCCTGCGCGCGTCGTAACCACCCAGCTTGTCGCCGCTCACCAGTTCGTTGTGTGCATGCGCGAAGTGGTGCCACGCGAACGCCGCATCCATCGCCGCGCGTTTTCCTTGCAGTTCTTCAACGTGATTCACAGCTTGCTTGGTCAGCGTCAATCCGAGTCGCGGCATACGCGCGATCTTCGCGGCGATTTCCGTCGTGGCGTCCTGCAAGCGTTCGCGTGGCACCACGCGATTGACCATGCCCATCTGATACGCGCGCGCCGCATCCATCCGCTCGCCAAGAAACAGAAACTCCTTGGCGATGCGCGGATTCAGTTCATACGCATGCGCAAAATACTCGACGCCGGGAATGCCCATGCGTACCACCGGATCGGAAAAGAACGCGTCCTCCGATGCAACAATCAGATCGCACACCCACGCCAGCATCAGGCCGCCCGCCACACATGCGCCCTGCACCATCGCGATGGTCGGCTTGGGCAAATCGCGCCAGCGGCGGCACATGCCGAGATAAACCTCCTGCTCGCGGGCGTACAGGAACTCGCCCCCTTCCTTGCCGACGTGGTCGTACCAGAGCGACGCGCGCTCGAACGACTGATCGATGTCCCGGCCCGGCGTGCCGATGTCGTGGCCCGCCGAAAAATGCTTGCCCGCGCCTGCAAGAACGATGACTTTCACCGCATCGTCGTTCGATGCGCGTTTGAACGCGGCGTCGAGCGCATAGGTCATCTTCGAGTTCTGCGCGTTGTGATACTCGGGGCGATTCATCGTGATCGTGGCGATACCATCGCTCACGCTGTATTCGACGACGCTTTCGTGGGTGGCTTGCATGATGTCCCTCACACGCGGCGCGGCGCGGGGTTGTTGCGCACAACGCTCGCACGCAGGTTGTGCGGATCGAGAGCACGCACGATACGCAGATCTTCCGCGCCAGGCGGCGGCGTCACGTGCATGTCGGGATGCTCTTTGAGTTCGAAACCCGTCGCGTCCTGTACTTCGTCGAAGCTCACGCCAGGATGCAGCGAACGCACCTGCACCGCGTGATTCACGCCGCCAAAG
Source organism: Paraburkholderia sediminicola (assembly GCF_902859805.1). Lineage (GTDB taxonomy): Bacteria > Pseudomonadota > Gammaproteobacteria > Burkholderiales > Burkholderiaceae > Paraburkholderia > Paraburkholderia sediminicola. Next base: position 313,303 of record NZ_CADIKC010000002.1, read on the forward strand.
TCCATCACGCACAGATCGGTAATCACGCTGCGCAGATCGGTGAACGCACGCATGCCGGGGATTTCGCGCGCGGGGTTGTAACCCACGCTGCACACCATGTCGACTTCACCGGCAACAAACGTGCGCTTACCGTGACCGGGGACGAAGAACGAGTTCGCGTGATTGATGCTGTTGCCCGGGAAACCGCGCGCGCCGAGCAATTGCGTTTTCGGGCGGGCGTAGTCGTCGCCGAGCCAGGAGATGTTGGCCTGGCCGAAGCGGTCGATCTGCGTGGGCATCACCAGCGCATGACGCTTGCCGTGCCACACACAATCGAACACGCGCTCATAGGTCATCAAACCGGACGCCTGCACGCGATAGCCCGCTACACGCGGTCCGAGCGGCACCGGGCTTTCGACCAGATAGGCCTCGCCATCGGTAAGCATCAGGCCTGCGTTGTATGCGAGGCGCGCAAGACCCGCGGCGAGGCGCGGCCCCGTGCCAATGCCAGTCGCCAGCACTTCGCCGTCATCACGCCAGACGCGTGCCGCCGCGGCGATCATCAATTCGGCGAGGGAATAATCGAGAGAGTCGCTCATGTGCGCTCCATTACAGAATCGGCAACGGCAGGGCCGCTACATGGGACCGGCCGCCTGCGCGTTGCAGATAGCCCGGTTCGTCGGCGCCTACTACGTCACTCAGGTAAGCCGCTGTTTGTTGCGGATCTTCCGCACTCGCGCAATACGTTTTCAGATGTGGCAAATCCCAGCCGTAAGCCGGCGCGCACGAAGTGGGATGTGCGCCGCAAGGTGCGTGAACCACGCCGCTTACGAGCGATCGTTCGAAGGTATTGCGGCGAGCGAGGTCGAGGTCGTCGCTCGCGAGCGTTTCGACCAGCGTCTCGCTGCTGACGAAGCACTTCTTCGCCGCGCGCGCAAACCATGCGTCGAAGAAAGGATCCGGACCGTCGATGCGTGTGTTGCCCATCCGGTCCGCGGCGTTCACGTGCAGCAGCGCGGCATCGAGTTCAAGCGCCGGCATCGCCAGCAGCGTCTCGCCGCCATACGGCGATTGCACGGTACGCAGATGCGGAGCGTGTTTCAGCAGATCGGTGCCGAGGCCGACGCGCGTCGGCAGAAACGGCAAACGTGCCGCAGCAGCACGCAGACCGAGTTGCAGCAGACCTTCGTCGAGCTCCCACACGTCGAGTGCGCCCTGTTCACGTGCCCGGCGAAAATGCGGTTCGAGCGGGATCACATCGAGCGACACGAAGCCGAACACCAGCTTGCGCACTTTGCCCGCCGCGCACAGCAGTCCAACGTCCGGACCGCCATACGCAATCACGGTGAGGTCCTTCAGATTCGAGCGGACGATCTCGCGGACGAGCGCCATCGGCTTGCGGCGCGGGCCCCAGCCGCCGATGCCGATCGTCATGCCGTCGGCGAGCTGCGCCACGACATCGCGCGCGCTGAGAGTTTTATCGAGTGATTTCATGCGGTATTCCTGCTGATTTTTTGCGTGCTTGCTGCGGGTTTCCCGACCATGGCCTAGCGGAATCCAACGCTGAAGTCATGACCCCACAGGCTCACGCGCGTCGCCTCGTAGACGTTGTGCTGCGCCCAGTCGACCGTCAAACCGCCATAGCCGTACTCCAGATCGAAGCCGCCCGGCGTTTTCATGTAGAACGAGATCATGTGGTCGTTGCAATGACGGCCGAGCGTCGCGGAGAGCTTCACGCCTTGCGTCGCGACCCGGTCGAGCGCGCGGCCCACTTCGTCCATCGAATCCACCTCGGCCATCACGTGGATGCAGCCGGACGGCACCGGCAGGTCCATGATCGCGAGGCTGTGATGACGCGCGTTTTTGCAATGCAGGAAATGGATGCGTTTTTCGGGCTCGGCGGGGTCGTCGGTGAAACGCACGCGGAAGATGTCGGAGAGTTCGAAGCCGAGCACGTCGCGCAGGAACGCATCGGTCGCGTCGAATTTCGGCGCGGGCAGCACGGCGTGCCCGAGGCCCATCGCGCCGGTGACGAAGCCGGCCACGCCCAGCTGCGATACGAAGCGCCGGAAATCCGCGCGTACGCCCCAGAAAAACTCGTGCCGGTTGCCGGAGGGATCCGTGCACCACACCATCGCCTGCACGCGGCGCAGCGCGGTTTCCTGCGCGCTGGCGCGGATCGGTCCCACGCCGGCCGCCTCGAGAGCGCGGATGGCATGGTCGAATGCAGCCGCGTCGGCCAGTTCCCAACCCGAAGCGAAGTAGCGGTCGGCCTCGCCGGGCACGATCAGGTAGCGGAAATCGCGCTCGTCCATCTTCACGTACAACGCGCCGTCCGTTGCGTCCAGCGCCTGCATGCCCAGCACGTTTTCCGCGCAGCCGCGCCACGTGTCGATATTCGCCGACTGCACGACGATGTAGCCCAAAGCCCGTACATCGATCATCTCCGACTCCTCCAGAAGCTGTTGTTGTCAGGCTTATTCTGGCGGTCCCGGGGGCGGCTAACATCGTCTGTTGGGACTAGCTTGCAGCGGTGTTTTCAGCAGTGTTTTCGTGGATTTTTTCGTCGCTTCTGACTGCCTCGCGCAGGCGGTATTTGAGTACCTTGCCGGCTGCGCTGACGGGCAGCTGATCGACCAGCGTGAGATGCCGCGGCACCTTGTAGTTCGCCATGTTCTTGCGGGCCCAGTCGGTCAGTTCTTCCGCGCTCGCGTGCTCGCCCGAACGCAGCACGACATACGCGTGCCCCACTTCGCCGAGCCGCGCGTCGGGCACGCCGACCAGCGCCACTTGCGCCACCGCTGGATGCGCGCTGAACAGCCGCTCGATCTCCGCCGGATAGCAATTGAAACCGCCGACGATGAACATGTCCTTGATACGGTCGGTGATGCGCAGATAGCCGCGTTCGTCGAGCGTGCCGAGGTCGCCGGTGTGCAGCCAGCCTTCATCGTCAACCGCTTCCGAACTGGCGTCCTGCTGGCCGAAATAGCCCTGCATCACGTTGTAGCCGCGAATCAGGATTTCTCCAGTTTGGCCGGATGGAAGCGCATCGCCGCTGCTGTCGGCAATACGAATCTCCACGCCCGGCATCGCACGCCCCGAGGTGTACGCAATGGTCTCAGCGTCGTCGCCGCTGCGGCACAGCGCGGCGAAACCGCACGATTCAGTAAGGCCGTAACCCGTCAGCACAGTTTCGAAACCTAGTTGCGCGCGCATCCTTTCGATCAGACTCGGCGCAATCGCGGCAGCGCCAGTCACCGCGACTCTCAACGACGACAGATCGCGTGCGGCCAGATCCGGCATGTCGAGCAACGCGTGATACAGCGTCGGCGGCCCCGGCAAGACGGACACGCGATCACGCACGATGCGCTCGAGCACGCGCTCCGGGTTGAACACCAGATGTGGCAACACGGTCGCGCCGCTCGCGAACGCTGCCAACCAACCGGCCTTGTAGCCGAACGCATGAAAGAACGGATTGACGATCAGATAGCGGTCGCTCTCGCGCAGCGTCGCGATCTGCGCCCAATCGTGGACTGCATGCAGGTTCTGGCCATGCGTCGTCATCACGCCTTTCGGCCGTCCCGTCGTGCCGGACGTGAACATGATGTCCATCAGCGTGTCGGGGCGCACTGTCGCCTCGCGGGTGCGAAACGCTTCCATCGAGGTGCCTGCGGCGCGCATCAGAAACGCGTCCCACGTCTCATCGCGGCCGTCGCTCGATTCCGCTGCCGCGCCGTCAAACACCACGACCCGTTCGAGCCCGGCAGGACGGTGCGCAGCCAGCATGGCCGGATACGAATCCCCAAGGAAGGTGCCACAGCAGAACAGCAACCGCGCGCCACTGTCCTCGAGAATCGCGGCAGCCTCCAGGCCCTTCATGCGCGTGTTGATCGGCACCAGCGCCGCGCCCGCGCTGTGAATCGCGAGCGCCGCCACGATCCATTCAGCGACATTCGGCGCCCAGATCGCGACGCGCTCGCCCGGCTGGATGCCGCAACTCATCAGCGCGCGCGCCGCTTCGATCCGCGCCGCGTCCAGTTGCGCATAGCTCAGGTTACCCTGGGCTGTTTCGATCGCGGTGCGCGTGCCGAAGCGCGCGGCGCCGCGCGCGATCAGCGCGGGCGTCGTCAGGATGTGGTTGAGCGTCATGGTGAATTCGATGGATGGGGTTCGCGGCAGGCGCAACACGCGAGAGCCGCGCGTGCGGACCGCGAACCTAGTCAGGAAAGACCACGCGCAGCGTCGCGCTGGCGGGTGTCGCACTACAGGCAAGCGTCCAGCCGTCGGTCAGATCGGCCGCATCGAGCACGTGGTTGGCATTCAGGTTCACGCTGCCGGATTCGACCCGGCACATGCAGGCGCCGCACAAACCGCTGCGGCACGAGTTAGGGGCTGGCACGTCGGCGCGCAGCATCGCGTCGAGCAGGGTTTCGCCGGTTTCGCAGATGAACGTGAAGGTGTTGCCGTCGAGTACGGTTTCGATTGCTGCATTGACGATGGGAGCGGTCGAAGCCGATTCAGATGCTGGCGGCATTTCGGACGCGGTGTGCGCGCCCGGTGCCGCGGGCACGCCACCGTCTCCAGGAACTGCCGACACACCAGATACGGACACGCCAGGCGTAGCCGGCAAATCCGGCAGCGAGGCAAACCGCTCCACATGCACCTTCGCTCGCGGCAACCCCAGCGCAAGCATTGCTGCTAACGCATTCTCCATGAACAGCGCCGGCCCGCAGATGAAGCATTCCTGCATGCTCCAGGGCCGCGCCAGTTCTTCCAGATGACGTTGCTGCGGAATGCCCTGCACGCTATCGAGCCAGTGAATCACCCGCAATCGTCCCGCGTGCCGCTGCCCGAGTTGCCGCAGCTCTTCACTGAAAATCACTGACTGTGCGTCCCGATTCGCGTAGATGAGGGTCAGCATGCCACGCCCGTTCACCAGCGCGGACTTGAGAATCGACAGCACCGGCGTGATGCCACTGCCGCCCGCGAACAGCAGCAGATCGCCGTCGAGCGAACGCGGGGTGAACACGCCCGCAGGCGCCATCACGTCGAGTTCGTCGCCGGGCTGAATGCTGTCGCACATCCAGTTCGACACGCGCCCATCGCGCACCCGCTTGACGGTGATCTTCGGCGCGCGGTCGATGCCCGGCGCACTCGAAAGCGAATAACAGCGCTGCACGGTGGCATCCGCGCACGGCACCTTGAGCGTGAGAAACTGCCCCGGGCGATAGCTGAATGCATCGTGCAGCGCCTGCGGCAGATCGAACACGAAAGAGCGCGCGTCGGCGCTCTCCGCGATCACGTCCGCCACTTTGAGCCGGTGAAAACGCGAATCGGCCATAACGTAGGAACTCAGGCAATGCCCATGATCAGCTGCGCGTTGTCGATCCGATACTCGCTGCCGTTGATAAAACGCGATTCATCCGATGCGAGGAACAGCACCAGATTCGCGATGTCTTCCGGCAAACACATGCGAGCGTGCGGATCGATCGACTGCGTGAGCGCGTCGCGGGTCTCCTCGGCGGCGCCGAAGAATGGCGCGGTCATCGGCGTGAGAATGCCGTCGGGGTGAATCGTGTTGCAGCGGACCTTGTAGCCCCGCTGCTTGCAGTGCGAGGCGATCGCACGCGTCATGGCCGTCACCGCGCCTTTGCTGGCCGAGTAAGCGCAGAACATGCCGAGCCCGCCCAACGCCGCCACCGACGACATATTGACGATCGAGCCGCCCTTCTCCTTCATTGCCTTGACGGCCGCGCGGCAACCGAGAAAATAGCCTTCGGCATTGATACGCAGCACGCGCTGCCATTGTTCGAGCGTGGTGTCTTCAATGCTGCCGAGCAACAGCACCGCGGCATTGTTGACCAGCACGTCCGGCGTGCCGAAAGTCGTTTGCGCCGCGCCGAACACATCGTTCCAGCCTGTTTCCGACGTAATGTCATGACGCACGAACAGTGCGGCATCGCCGATCTGCGCGGCCACTTCGCGGCCGGCTTCTTCGTTGACGTCGGTGAGCACGACACGCGCGCCTTCACGGGCGAACAGCAATGCATCCTGTTTGCCGACGCCGCTCGCGGCGCCCGTCACGACGGCAATCTTGCCTTTGAGTCTGTCTCCCATCTTCGTTCTCTCTTTTCAGTGTCAGTCAGTTTCAGTCAGGGAATGGGCGGTGTTCGCGAGAACCACGCCCGCTGCGGCCCGGCCTGCCTGGCGGCCGGACCAGATACAGTCCGCGAGCGAGAGTCCGCTCACGTAATGATTCGATGCCAGTCCGCACGCGGCCCGGCCGGCGGCGAACAGGCCTTCGATCGGCGTGCCCTGCCCGGAGAGCACGGCATTCGTTGTCTCGTCGACCCGCAAACCGCCCAACGTGATCGATGGACAGGGGAAAACGCGGCTGTCCGATGAAATATCGATCGCGTAGTAAGGCCCGTATATGAGCGGCTGCAGCATCGCGGCGGATTTGCCGAACGCACGGTCGATGCCGTTCAGCGCGCCCAGGTTGTAGGCATTGATGGTTCGCTCGAGCACCGCCGGATCGCTGCCGATGCGTGCGGCCAGATCGGCCAGCGAGCGGGCGCGTTTGCGGCCTGCCAGCATCAGCAGCATCGCGGGCACGCTTTGAAACGCCCACAGCTTGCCGCGCAAACATTCCTTGAGTGCGAGCTTCACGAGCCGCGCATCGAGAATCAGCCACGCGTGCCCATCACGGGTTTCGCACATCGCGTGACCGAGCGCGGCGCCGTAGACTTCCTCATTGCAGAAGCGCTCGCCGTTGTGATCCACGACGCAGCCTTGCGCCCATGCATACGGCGGATTGATGAAGCGCCACGCGGACACGCGTTCGAGCCGCTGCGCCACGCCACCGGCAGACAGGCCGAGCCGGATGCCGGAGCCGTCGCAACCGGTGGTGCCAAGACGCCAGTTCGGCAGATAACGCGGCGCGTAATGCGCCACCATCGACCGGTTGAAGATGAAGCCGCCGGTGCTCAACACCACCGCGTCGGCCTTGATCGTGATGAGGCGGCCGTCGCGCTGCTCGACGCGATGGAGCACGGCGCGCAGCCGGTCGGCCCATGCCGGCATGCCGTTATGCAAGCGCTCCGCCCAACGTGCCAGCTGCCGATGGGCGCGCTGGGCACGGCCCGGCGCTACCTGCCAGACCTGCGCGCCGATCACGCGCCCGCTGCGGTCGGTGATCAAGCGGCGCACGCTTGCGTGGCACATCGTGTCGATGAACGGCTGCGCATCCACCGCACACCGCAGCGTGTCGTACAGCACGCGTCCCGACATGCCGTCGCCGACCACGCGATGTCCTCGCGGTGCCGGCGCATGTTCGCGCACGGCATCCCCTACCGCTTCGTTGCCCGAGTAGTACAGGTAGAAGCGATTCTGGGGATACGAAGTCTTACGCGGCGGCACCGACGCGGCAAAGCGCACGCCGAGGCGTTCGAGCCAACGCAACATGTCGACACTGCCCGCGCAAAAGCGTTTGAGCGTAGCCGCGGACACCGCGTCGCCCACTTCCTGCTGCAGGTACGCGAACATCGCCTCGGGCGTGTCGCTGTAGCCCGCTTCGGCCTGATAGCGCGTGCCGCCGCCTGCGTAGACCACGCCGCCGCTTTTTGCGCTCGCGCCGCCGCCCTCGAACCGCTCGACGATCCGCACTTTCGCGCCAGCCGTCGCCGCTTCCAGTGCAGCACACGCGCCCGCTGCGCCATAGCCCGCGACCAGCACGTCGCACACATCGTCCCAACGCACGCAGGCGGGATCGTCGACGACGAGCGGTGTTTCGACCGGCGTGGCCGATTCCTGCGGTACGGACGAAGGGCTCTGCATGACGCCGCGCGCCCGCTTAAACCGCTGCGCAGCGCATGGGCGCCGCGGCAGTCGTATAGATGCCGTCCACGTACACCAGCGGATCGACCTCGCCGCTAATTAACACCTGCTCGACACGGCCGATGAAGATCGCATGCGTGCCGTAATCGAAGCGACCGTCCTGCGAGCAGACGAGGCTCGCCTGCGCATCGTGCAGATACGGCACGCCACGATCTGAGGTCTGCCAGTTGCCGGTGGTGAAACGTTCTTCACCTTTGAGGCGTCCGCTGCAATCGATCGCAATGTGCTGGTGCTGTGCCGAGAGCACGTTCACGCAAAACGCCGCGCCCTTGTCGAGCGGCGGAAAAATCGACGATGTGCGGTTAATGCAGATCAGCAGCGACGGCGGTTCGGTCGAGAGCGAATCGACCGCGGTGGCCGACATCGAGTAACGCCGTTCGCCGTCGTTGCAACTGATGACCGCGACCGAGCGCGCGAGGCGGCGCATCGCCAGCAGCATGTCGGCGCGCAACGGGTGAGAAGTGGGTTCAGTCATGGCGTGACTCCGCGAAGTTCGCTGCTGGCAGCGCGTGCTGATTCTGAAATACTGCTGACGCCGTCGCGCTCATCTTCGCTGTCGGCAAGATGATTCGCGGCGATGTAGCCAAAGGTCATGGCGGGACCGAGCGTCGAACCCGCGCCGGGATAGCTCGCCCCCATCATCGACGCGCTGGTGTTGCCGATCGCATAGAGCCCGGCAATCGGCGTGCCGTCGACGCGCAGCACGCGAGCGCGGGCATCGGTCAGCAAACCGCCTTTGGTGCCGATGTCGCCTGCGTCGATACGTACCGCGTAAAACGGTCCGGTCTCGATCGGCGCGAGACACGGATTAGGCTTGACGCTCGGGTCGCCGTAGTAGGTGTCGAAGGCGTTGCCGCCCTTCGCGAATTCTTCGTCGATACCGGTCGCGGCGTAGCGATTCATCTTCGCCACGGTGTCGCGCAAACCTTGTGCGTCGACGCCGATTTGCGCGGCCAACGCAGCGAGCGAATCGGCCTTGTAGAGCAACGAGCGGAACGCCGCGGGGATGCGGCTATCGGGCATCATCGCGCCGGGCATGATCGGTCCGCACGGATATTTGTGGCGAAACTGCGCGTCGAACACCATCCACGCCGGCACGCACGCACCGGTTTGCGCATGGTCGCGATACATCGCCGGCACAAACTCCGAATACGGCGCGGCCTCGTTGACGAAGCGCTTGCCGAGTCCGTTGACGACCACACAGCCCGGCAGATTGCGTTCGACGAACAGTGCGCGCTGCTTTTCCTCATGATCCACATGGACCGTCGGCGCGCCCCACACGTGTTCCATCAATGCAATCTGCGCGCCCAATTTCAGACCGACGGCAATCGCGTCACCTGTGTTGTTCGGCGGCGTCGCGCTCCACCGCGCCTGCGTGGGACGCGGCAGATAGCGCTCTCGCATCGCCTGATTGCGTTCGAAACCGCCGGCCGCGAGAATCACGCCGCGCTTTGCGAGCACCCGCACGCCCTCTCCGCCGCGTTCGACCACGACGCCCGTTACGCGGCCGTCTGCTTCGAGCAACTCGCTCATTGGCGCGTTGAGCCACAGTGGAACGTCGCGGTCGAGCAAGGCGCGGCGCAGGCCGCCTGCCAATGCATTGCCGAGCGTCAGGCGCCGATCGCGCCGCGAGCGGCTGCGCGCGCGCAGGTCGAACCAGTAGCGGCCGAACTGCTTCAGCGCGAGCCCGATATACCCCGGTGCTTTCGACAGGAGCATGTGCGCCTCTTTCGAGGTCACCGCCACTCGCCCGCCGATCAACGTTCCGGGCGAAGGCTCGCGTAGTCGCACGAATTCTTCACCAAGCGACCCACCGTCCACCGGCAAGGGATCGAGCGCGCGGTAACCCGGCATCGAGCCCGGCAGGTCCTGAAAGTAGTCTGCGTACTTCGGCAATGCTTCATAACGCACCGGCGTATTCGCTTCGACATAGCGCAACATTTCCGGCGCAGTGTCGAGATAGGCGTCGATCCGGTCGGTTGCGGTCACGCCTTTCGTGCAGGCATCGATATAGGTTCGTGCAGCCTCGCGCGTGTCCGTGGCGCCCAGTTCGGCGATATGGTGGTTGCACGGAATCCAGATGCCGCCGCCCGATACCGCCGAGGTCCCGCCGTAAAGATCACTCTTTTCAAGCACGACGACGGACAGGCCACGGTCAGCCGCGCGGCAGGCAGCCAGCATACCGCCCGCGCCGGAGCCGACCACCACCACGTCGAACACGTAGGTCTGCGTTTGCTGTTCGCTCATGGCGGCATCCATCAGACGAAGAAATCGGTATTCGGACGTCCGAGCATCACGGCGCCGAGATTCTGGCCGAAGCGGTCGAGGTTGTTTGCGTAGTGCGCGCGCGCCGCATGCAGATCGAGAAAGCGTCGCACCAGCGGATTGCGGTTGTAGATGCCGTTGCCGCCGGCGTAGCGCAGCAGCGCGTTGGCAGCCTGCGCACAGCGTTCGGCCACTTGCGCGGATTGATAGCGGAAGTGCACGCGCCGTTCGATCGATACCGCCGGTCCGCCGTTGGCGGCCGCGAGCAGTTCGGCGAAGTTGCGTTGGAGCAGCAGCTTCATTTCATCGAGCGCGACAGCGGCGTTGGCGCAGGCGGTTTGCGCGCCGGTGTCGTCGGTGGTCTTCGCGCCGCTGTTGGCGCTCACACGCGTTGCCGCGTAGGACGTGAAGTCGTCGAGCGCACCTTGCAATGCGCCGATGCACGCGGTACACACCGCACGTACGAAGATCTGCGCAAACGGCAGATGGAACAGCGGCGCATCGTTCACCGCGAGACCGGGGCTCGTGCCCATCATGCCGTCGATCGCCTTGTGCGTGCGATAGTCCGGCACGAACGCATCGTTCACCACGATGTCGTGGCTGCCGGTGGCGCGCAAGCCCAGCACGTCCCAATCCTGTTCGATCGTGTAATCGCTTTTCGGCAGCAGGAAGGTGCGGTATTCCGGCGGTTCGCCTTCTTTCGCCGGCGGCACCAGCGCGCCGAGAAAGACCCATTCGCACAGTTCGCTGCCGCTGGAAAACTTCCAGTGCCCGGACAGACGGAAGCCGCCTTCAACGGGCGTCACGCGGCCCACCGGCATATAGGTCGACGCGATCAGCGTGCTTTGATCCTTGCCCCACACGTCCTGCTGTGCGCGTTCGTCGAACAGCGCCAGTTGCCAGTTGTGCACGCCGACCACGCCGTACACCCAAGCGGTCGACATACAGCCGCGCGCCACGGCCATCTGAATCTCGAAGAAGGTCTGCGGATCGAGTTCATAGCCGCCGTGACGCTTCGGCTGCAGCACCTTGAAGAAACCGGCAGCCTGAAAATCTGCCACGGTTTCCGCGGGAATCCGGCCATTCGCCTCGGCCTGCGCGGCACGCCCGGCAAGTACCGGCGCGAGCGCTTCGGCGCGGGCAATCAGTTCGGCTGCAAGGGCTTTCGAATCGTTGTCGCGATGCACGGCTGTCTCCATGATGGCGCGCGAGATGGATGTCGCGCCTGTTTTGTTGGGTTCATCTTCGAGCCGCGGCCGCGGCGTCGCATCGTCTGAAGAGACTAGCGACGCCCGCCTCGCGCGCTCTAATGCAACGGCCTTAAGCAGCGACCTGCGCCTTCTGCTTCTCGGCCTTCAAACGGTTGAAATACGGAATCACGTGCTCGCCGATGTTGCGGATCGTCTCGAGCTGCGCTTCCTGGGACACGGTGCCCATCTGGCAAAGGAACAGCACTTCATCTACACCCGCTTCCATCAACCGGCCCACGTAGCCAATGCAATCGTCGACGGTGCCGTAGGCGTGATTCGGGTTCATCATCGAAAGCGCCGGATCGCTGAAGTCGACCACCACCTCTTCCGACGCGAAGCGCGAACGGATCACCATTTCGCCGGTATTGCCCTTCACGAGGTCATCGCCCCAGCTATCCGGGTTCGGGCGCTCGCCGCCGGTGTACCAGTAGGCCAGCGACTCCATGAAGTAGCGCTGACCGCGGATGCCGATCTTGCGGGCCTGCTGGCCGTCGTTCAGCACCACGGTCGGACACAGGGCCGCCAGATGCTGCGTGGGACGGAAGCCAACCTGGTCTTCCGCTTTGCGCGTGGCCCATGCCTCGCGATACAAGGCATTTTTCTTGGCCACTTCATCGGGACCGCCGAAACCGAGCACCAGTGCGCCCAGACCGCGTTGTCCGGCGCGCAGCAGGCCGTCGTTGTTGGTGCACGCCATATACATCGGCGGATGCGGGTCCTGGAACGGCTTCGGGTGAATCGGCCGTTTAGGAATCTTGATGTATTTTCCGTCGTGCTCGATTTCGTCCTGCACGAACATCTTCGGCACCAGGTACATCGATTCGTCGATCATCGGTTGCAGCTCGGCGAGGTCGTAGCCGAACGCGCCCGCTTCCTGCTGGCTGCCGCCTTTGCCGACGCCGAAATGCACGCGGCCACCCGACAGAATGTCGAGCATGGCCACACGTTCGGCTACCTTGATCGGATGATTCATCGCGGGCGGCAGGCAGATCACGCCATGGCCGAGGCCGATGCGGGTCGTGCGGCCGGCCAGATACGCGAGGAAGGTTTCCGGGGCGCTCATATGCGCGTAGTTCGTCAGCGACGTGTGTTCGACGCACCAGACGGTGTCGAAACCCATCTGTTCGGCAAGCAACGCCTGCTCGACGGTCTCCTTGAATACCCGGTGATCGCCTTCCCGCGAAGCGTCCGTGGTCTGGGCTTCGTAAATCAGAGAAAACTTCATTGCGTGCGTCTCCATGAATTTTGGACTGTGCTGAAACGGGCGGTCCGCTCCCGACCCACCGATTCCTACGATGATCGTGACGGTCCACGGAATGAAGTTTCAGTTCGCGCGTGCGGGCCGGCATCGTCTATTTGGATTAACGGTGTGCGCTTTGATGGAGAAGCGTTGAACGAAGGCGCTTTTTGCCATCTGTTTCGCCGATTTTTCGTTCTCCGGCTAGTCCGATCGGACCTCGTGCGGTGCTCGTCCGCGGCGCTACGATCGAGCCGCCATACAACGCGGCTCAACTGATGGGAGTGCAATGCAATGAAGGCTTCGATGATGCTGTACCCGGTCGACACGATCGATGCGGCGCTGCCGCTCTTTGTCGACGGGCTGGGTTTGACGGTGAAGTTTCGTGACGGCGAACGCTATTGCGCGCTCGACGGTGGCGCGCTGGGCATCGCGCTGGTGGCGGGTGAAGAACGGATCGTCGAACGCGCGGCGCTGGTGTTTCGCGTCGACGAAAACGACGACCTGTATGCAGCAATGGCGCGCGTGGTGGCGGCAGGTGCGTCAGTACGCGTGCCGGTGCAGCAAGGGCCGCACGAATTGCGCGCGGTGCTGGAGGACAAGAATGGCGCGTTGCTGGTGCTGTCGCAAAAGCGCACGGGTTAAGACGTCGAAGGCGCCGCGTGTGCCATGTGTGCCGTGTGCGCCGCGCTGGATGCAGGCGCGGCACACACGGCACACACGGTGCCTTCGTTCAATTGAGTTGAAGCAGGGTCAGCCGAGCGGCACCACACTGCCCAGCAGAATTCGCACGAGCGTTGCCTGACGCGTCACACCCGTCTTCGAGAAGATTGCCCGAAGATGAGCACGCGCGGTGTTCTTGCTGATGCCCAGTTCGTCGGCCGCTTCTTCCAGTGTCAAGCCATTGGTCAACAGCAACGCGAGCGAGGTCTCCGCAGGCGTGAGGTCGAACAGCTTGCGCACGATCTCCTGCGAGCCCTGCGATTTGCGATCGGGATCGCGCAGAAACAGCACGGTTGCCGGGCGGCGCTTGTTGTCCTCGGACCAGTCCGACAGCGGAATCGTACGCACCAGCACGCCGAGTTTCGGTTTGTCGCAACCGCGCGTGATCGGCATGGCTTCGACAATCGGCGCTGCCGTCCCGAAGTGCCCCATCAACGCATGGCGCACCAGACGTTGCAGATTGCGGTTCTCCTGCGCGTCCGTCGCCTCGACGTTGCCGTGCACGATCCGCAAACCATTGCCCTGCGCGAGAATCTCATCGGCCACGCTATTGGTGCGCATGATCGCGCCGCTCTCGTCGAGCGTCACCGTGCCCACCAGCATCCGGTCGATTGCGCTCGCATACAGTGTGCGCTCCGACTCCACGATATCGAGCCGCGAGTGCAGTTCGACCGCGCGCCGCAAATGTGGCAGCAACAGCGCGCAAAACGCCTTGTCGCGCGCGGAAAAATGCTTCGATGCGTGACTGCGGCACACGCGGAACCGGCATTCGACGCCTGACTCCGTGCGCAGATCAGCGCCCATGATGTAGCGAATGTCGGCCGGCTTCAGAAACTGCTTGTAGAGCTCACTGGTGAGCCAGCCCGTGTCGCCGAATACTTCGTCCACCGTGACCACACGATCCGCCGGCAAACCGACGAACGGGTCGAGCGAATAGTAGTAGTTGTTGTACGACGCTTCGCCCGGCACGCCCGACCCCATTTCGGAGGCGTGCACCATCAGACCGCGCCGGTCGCTCGAGGGCGAACGCAGAATCAGGGTGGCATAGCTCGCACCGAGCGAAGTGCGGATCAACTCGAGCGCGCTAGCCCACGGCGTGCTTTCCAGCGCCCCTTGATAAATGCGCGCGGTCAGCTCGCTGAACTGCGCGACGCTCACCTCGGCCAGTTCACTCATGGCCTGGCCCTCTTCAGGGGCCCATTTTGTCTCCATCAACACTCTCCGTCCTCCATGCGACTTTGCATCGCGACGCCAAGCTTAAGGGCCGTTCTGTTTGCTGGCATCGGGGGAAGTACTTAGCTGACAAAAGTTTCGCTGAGCGTGCGAACGAACTCTCGTCCAATCGGACGATGCCCCCTCAAAGCCGCCGCGTTTCAATGCGTTCAGCGTTGCGGCGTGCGTGCTGGATGCCCTGAATTGCGGCCCGATTCGCGTCATATACGGCCGCATCGCTTATACGCGGTATAGCCGCTTTCATGACAGTTTTCTCAGGAGACCCGATGGCGCTCGAACCTCAGGCGCAAGCCGTGCTCGCCGCTCTCGCCGGCATGCCCCCGCTCGATTTCGCGCAACTCAGCGCGCCCGCTTACCGCGCCATGCTTGCCGCGGGCGGCGGTTTTGCGCCGGGCGACCCGGTCGCCTCGGAAGAAGATCTGATGATCCCGACCGCGAGCGGTCCGATCGGCGCGCGCCTTTACCGGCCGGTGATAGAAGGCGACGATGGCCTGCTTCCCCTCACCGTTTTCTTCCACGGCGGCGGCTTCGTTTCCTGCGGGCTCGACACCCATGCCAACCTGTGCCGCTGTCTGGCGCAACGCGCGCGAACGGTCGTGCTATCGGTCGATTACCGGCTCGCGCCGGAAGCGCGTTTTCCGGCCGCCGCGCTCGATGCATGCGACGCCGTGCGCTGGGCCGCATCCAACTCAGCCGATCTGCGCGTGCGGCCCGGCGCGCTTGCCGTTGCCGGCGACAGCGCGGGCGGCAATCTCGCCGCGGTAGCCGCGCAGCAGTTGCGTCATAGCCACGTGAATATCGCGCATCAACTGTTGTTCTACCCGGTGGTGGATTGCGCAACCGAATATCCCTCATACGAATCGATGGGCGACGGCTATCTGCTGACGGCGGACATGATGCGCTGGTTCAAGGACCAGTATTTCGCCGCGGGCGCCGATCGCGCCGATCCACTCGCCAGTCCGCTCGCCGCCACCGATCTCACGGGCGTAGCCAGCGCCACCATCATCAGCGCGGAATACGACCCGCTGCGCGACGAGGCCGAGCATTACGCGGCACGTCTCGCGCAAGCCGGCGTGCTCACCACCCATCTGCGCTGGCCGGGGCACATGCACGGCTTCGCCAGTTTTCTCGGCGCACTCGATGCGGCCGACCATGCACTCACGATGGCGGCGCAACGCTTACGCGATGCGCTGCACGTCCAGAACACCTGACTCCGCTTACCAGAAAAGATATGACTGCATTGATCCGCCTCGCGGCCGAAGACGGCATCGCGACGCTCACGTTCGACCGCCCCGAGGCACTGAACGCTCTCAACGAAGCGATGGCAATCGAACTGAACGCCAAGCTCGCACGCCTCGCTCACCACGACGAAATCCGCGCGATCGTGCTGACCGGCGCCGGCAACGCGTTCATGGCGGGCGGCGATTTGCAGACCATGCGCGCCGCACTCGACACCAAACCCGTGGTACGCGACCGCTCGATCGGCAAACTCGTGCGGCTCGCACAAACCGTGGCCGAGACCGTCACGGGTTCGCGCAAGCCGGTGATTGCCAGCGTCAACGGCGCCGTGGCGGGCTTCGGCTTAAGCCTCGTCGCGGCCTGCGACCTGGCTATTGCAGCGAAGAGCGCGACGTTCACCTCGGCGTATGGCCGTATCGGCACCTCACCTGATGGCGGTGCGACCTATACGTTGCCGCGCGCGCTCGGCACGAAGCAGGCTGCGCAATGGATGTATCTCGACGAACGGCATACCGCCGACGAAGCGTTGCGAGCGGGTTTCGTCAACTGGGTCGTACCGGACGATGACCTCACGGCGCAGACTCGCGCGCTGCTAAAACGGATGGGCGCGCTCTCGCCGGATGCGTTCGCGCAAACCAAGAATCTGATCCAGCATGCGCCCGAGCGCAGCTTCGCCGAGCATCTGTACGCGGAGCAGCGCAGCTTTCTGCACTGCGCGGCAGGCGACGATTTCCGCGAGGGCATTGACGCCTTCTTCGACAAGCGCGCGCCTGTGTTCGGCGCTGGCGCAGGTTGAGCGTCTCTTTTCGCTTTCTTCCATACGTAGCGCCAGTCACAGCAGCAGCACAGGGATAAACCCATGAAACTCGCCACCACCGACGAAATCGTCGCCGAGCTGAAAGCCGGCCGCATGATCATTCTGGTCGACGAGGAAGATCGCGAGAACGAAGGCGATCTGCTCATTGCCGCCGACCATGTCACGCCCGAAGCGATCAACTTCATGGCGCGCTTTGGCCGCGGCCTCGTCTGTCTGACGCTGACAGCCGAACACTGCGCGCGCCTGAAACTTCCGCCGATGGCGGAACAGAACGGCACGCAATACGGCACCGCCTTCACGGTCAGCATCGAGGCGGCAGAAGGCGTCACCACCGGCATCTCTGCCGCCGACCGCGCGCATACGATCCGCACCGCGGTTCACGCAGAGGTGCGCGCCGAAGATCTGGTGCAACCGGGCCACGTGTTTCCCATTGCGGCGCGGCCAGGCGGTGTGCTGGTGCGTGCCGGACATACCGAGGCCGGTTGCGACCTCACCGCGCTGGCAGGTTTAACGCCTGCCGCGGTGATCTGCGAAATCATGAACGACGACGGTACCATGTCGCGCCTGCCGCAACTGATCGAATTCGCGGAACTGCACGGCCTGAAGATCGGCACGATCGCCGATCTGATCCACTATCGCAGCACTCACGAGACGCTCGTGGAACGTGTCGGAGAAAGACCGTTGCACACGCCGTGGGGACCGTTTCGCGCCATTCAGTATCGCGATACCGTGCGGCAATCCACGCATCTCGCGTTGGTGCGCGGCACGCCTCTGCCCAATGTGCCAGTGCTCACACGCGTGCACGAATGCTTTTCGCTGCTCGATCTGCTCGACGCAGAACCGTCCGCGCATTCGTGGCCGCTGCATGCAGCGCTGCAAAAAATCGATGCGGCCGGATGCGGCGTGGCGGTGCTGCTCGATTGCGACATGCGAGCCGATGCGATGAATAGCAGCAACGGCACGCCGGCGCGCAAGGACGGCAGACTCTCAGGCATCGGCTCGCAGATCTTGCGCGAGATCGGCGTGCGTCGGTTGAATGTGTTGTCGAGCCCATTCAGGCTGCCGGCGCTGTCGGGTCATGAACTCGAGATCATGGCGTTCATTCCGCTTGGCGAAGCGGACCCGGATAACCCGCACGCTTTCGAACGCGCACTTGCCGCGCCGATGGCCAGCGCGCCGCCGATGTCCGCGCCGATGTCCGCGCCGGTTCGGTCCGCCGTAACGGTGCAGTTAAACGCTCAGTCCGCGTCATACGAACTCGAAACCTCCTCATGGTGAATCCTCGATGACTCAACGTCAAAAGCCCTATGTAGCCCTCGTCACCGGCGCTTCACGCGGCGCCGGCAAAGGTATCGCACTCGCGCTCGCCGCAACGGGCGCAACGGTCTACGTGACCGGACGCACGCAGCACGAAGGCGATGCGCCGTTGCCCGGCACGGTGCACGCGACAGCAATCGAAATCGACAGGCTCGGCGGCAAAGGCATCGCCCTTACCTGCGATCACGCCGATGACCAGCAGGTGGCGGAAGTATTCGACTACATCCGTCACAACAGCGGGCGCCTCGACATCCTCGTTAACAACGCCACCGCGTTGCATGACGAACTGATCCGCCCGGCACCGTTCTGGGAAAAGCCGCTGGATCTCGTGAATATTCTCGATGTCGGCCTGCGCTCCGGGTATGTCGCGAGCTGGCATGCCGCGAAGTTGATGGCCGCGCAAGGCGATGGGCTGATCGCGTTCACGTCCTCGTTCGGCGCAAGCTGCTATATGCACGGCGCGGCGTACGGCGCACAGAAAGTGGGTGTCGACAAGTTCGCCAAGGACATGGCCGTCGATCTGAAACCGCATGGCGTGGCGGCGGTTTCCATCTGGATGGGCATGCTGCAAACCGAGCGCACCGCGCGCGTGATCGCCGAGCATCCCGAGCAGTATGCGGGCTTCAGCGAACTCGCGGAGACGCCGCAATTCACGGGGCGCCTGATCGATGCGCTGTACCGCGATCCGCAACGTCAGCAGAAGTCCGGTTGGGTACTGGTCGGCGCGGAGCTTGCGCACGAATACGGTGTCACTGAGCTCGACGGACGCCAGCCGCCTTCGCATCGTGAGGCGTTGGGCGGACCGGTGCAGGCGCATCCGGCAATCGTGGCCTGATACGCTGCGCGGCACGTGTAGCACGGCGCAGCGGCTCCGAATGATGTGCTGGGCCGGGCTGTGCGGCTTCGTATCTTTTCCAGCATCACCAGCGACTAGAAACCTGTCACCACCATCGCATACACCAGCGCTGCGCCGCCCACCGCGCCGAGGAACGTGAAGCACTGTTCGTCCGCGCCCGAGCGGCGTGCCCAGATTCTTCCAGCGAGCGCAGCCAACCCGGTGATCCCCAAGAACAACGAAAGCGATGACCCGGCCGTACACACCATGCCGGGAAACTCGTCGTTCCAGGCGCAGGCATAGAGCTGCCGCACGGATACGCCGACCACGCCGATCGCCACCAGCAAACCGGCAATCAGTCCGTCCCGCTGAACTCTGGATTTCATTTGCATCCCTCCTCCATCGCACCCGCCCTCATCCCACTCGTCCCCATCCCTGTACGCGGCTCCAACGGCTGCCACGTGGCTGTGTGCCGGGGGATACGGTCGGCGGAAAAGCATGCCGCACCGCGCCCGGTTCATACCGTCATTGACGGCGATTGGGCTTGCGAGGGCATCGTCCGGATGGACTAAGGGGATAGCCTGAGGGGCTGCTGGCGGGGAATTGCCGGGGAATCGCGGCGGAATTGCGGAAGGAACTTGCCTGGGGGGAAAGCAGTGGACGTGACGACGAACCCCGTCACGTCCATTCAACAAAAGCACTAAACCTGCACGTCAGGCCGTTTGCAGCTTACCTACCAACCACGTCTCAATGACTTCTTCGATTGCCGCGTGCGTTTGAGTGGTGGGCTAGTTAGCTCTTCAACCGGTACCCGGTCTTGAAGATCCAGGCAACGATCACGAGAAACACCGCCAGAAACAACGCGGTCATTCCAAGGCTGACGCCAACGTCCACGTCGGCGAGGCCATAGAAGCTCCAACGAAAAC
Organism: Paraburkholderia sediminicola; assembly: GCF_902859805.1. Taxonomy (GTDB): domain Bacteria; phylum Pseudomonadota; class Gammaproteobacteria; order Burkholderiales; family Burkholderiaceae; genus Paraburkholderia; species Paraburkholderia sediminicola. Next base: position 333,020 of record NZ_CADIKC010000002.1, read on the forward strand.
CGCTGACCAGATAAACGATCGGATTGAACAACGTCACGACCTTCCAGAACGGCGGCAGCATATTGACCGCATAGAAACTGCCGCCGAGGAACGTAAGCGGCGTGATGATCAGTAGCGGCACGAGTTGCAGCTTCTCGAAGCTATCCGCCCAGATGCCGATAATAAAACCGAGCAGACTGAACGTGACCGCGGTGAGCACCAGAAACAGGATCATCCAGAACGGATGCTGCACCTGCAGCGGCACGAACAGGCCGGCAGTAGCCAGAATGATCAAGCCGAGCAGAATCGATTTGGTGGCCGCCGCGCCCACATAGCTCACCACGATCTCGAGGTACGACACCGGCGCCGACAGCAACTCGTAGATCGTGCCGGTAAAGCGCGGAAAGTAAATCCCGAACGACGCATTCGAGATGCTTTGCGACAGCAGCGAAAGCATGATCAGACCCGGCACGATGAACGCGCCATAACTGATGCCATCCACTTCCTTGATGCGCGAACCGATGGCCGCGCCGAACACGACGAAGTACAGCGAAGTCGAAATCACCGGCGCGATGATGCTCTGCATCAGCGTGCGCCAGGTACGCGCCATCTCGAACTTGTAGATCGCGCGGATTGCGTAGATATTCATTGGTTACCTCGGAGCAGACTGACGAAGATGTCCTCGAGCGAGCTTTGTGTCGTATGCAGATCCTTGAAGCGGATGCCGGCATCGTCGAGCGCTTTGAGCAGCGCGATGATGTCCGTACGCCCGCCGTCGCCCTCATACGTATAGATCAACTCGTTGCCACCCTTGGCGACATCCAGCCCATATCCGGCCAGCGCCGCCGGCACCGCCTCGAGCGAACTCTCCAGTTGCAGCGTCAACTGCTTCTTGCCGAGTTTGCGCATCAACTCCGTCTTCTCTTCCACCAGCATGATCTCGCCCGCATTGATCACGCCGATGCGGTCGGCCATTTCCTCGGCTTCGTCGATATAGTGCGTGGTGAGAATGATCGTCACACCGCTTGCAGTGAGCGAGCGCACCAGCTTCCACATATCGCGGCGCAACTCGACGTCGACACCGGCCGTGGGTTCATCGAGAAACAGCACGCGCGGTTCGTGCGAGAGCGCCTTCGCAATCAGCACGCGGCGCTTCATGCCGCCCGACAGCGTAATGATCTTGTTATCGCGCTTTTCCCACAGCGACAGATCGCGCAAGACCTTCTCGATGTAAGCGGGGTTTTTCGGCTTGCCGAACAGCCCGCGGCTGAACGAGACGGTCGCCCAGACGGTTTCGAACGAGTCGGTGGTGAGCTCCTGCGGCACGAGGCCGATCAGCGAGCGTGCGCCGCGATAGTCCGTCGCGATGTCGCGGCCGTCCACCATCACGCTGCCGACGCTCGCGTTGACAATGCCGCAAATGATGCTGATAAGGGTGGTTTTGCCCGCCCCGTTGGGCCCAAGCAAGGCGAAGATTTCTCCGCGATTGATCGCCAGATTGATGTTTTTGAGTGCATGAAAACCCGTGGCATAGGTTTTCGACAAATTCGTGACCGAGACGATAGGCTGCATGGATTCGACGATGGCAGACACCGGTATTGGATTAAAAGGGGGCGGGACGAATACGCCGCCGCACCCGCAATGTAATTGAAAGTGGGAAAGCGTGCAGCGCAACCGCGAGAATTCGGAGGAGCGGCTACCGCCGGCGAGCGTGTCAGCCTTTCAGGGCCGGCCGGGGTTCTTGCCAGACAGGCCGGGGCCTTTCACGGTTCGGCGCACGCGAAACTGCTGGCGAGATTCACATTGCCCTTGCCGCTATAGCGGGGAAACAGCGGGTAACGGCACAGCGGACGCGAGCGTCCGTTGGTCGCGGCCGCGATATCCGTAGCGGTCAGCGTTTCGGGCGATACGCCACGCGTCACCCAGTTGTCGAGCGCGCCCAGCAGATCCACCGAGGGGATGAACACGCCGCTGCCATGCTGGAAACCCGGCACCATGTAGAGCCGCATGAACGCATCGACCTGGTCGATGCCGAATCGATCGATCAGCGCTTCGTAGTAGGCGATCGTCTGGTTCGGGCTGATGACTTCGTCGGCGAGGCCTTGCAGTGTGATGAGCTTGCCGCCCTTCGCGATGTAGCGGGCGAGGTCGGGGTTCATCGCGCCGATCGTCTGCGAGAGCGCGATGAGCTGTCCGCGATATTTGCCGGGATGAAGCGGGTCGAACCTGAGCGAGTCGAACTCCGCGTCGTGAGCCACGAAGTAGCGGACGTAGCCGTCGCCCTGCGCGAACAGGTAGCCGTTGGCGAAGAAAGTCGGCACCGGCAAGCGCGCGGCTTGATGCCCCAGGCCGAGCATGCCGGTCAGATGCGTGCCTTGAAAGACGTTGTAGCCCCGATAGCCGCTAACATTCCACGCCAGCTTGTACGGCAACGACAGGCCGTCACGCATCAGCAGCAAGGTGGAGAGCTGCGGGTCGGTGAGGCACTCGTCATGCGAGGGGGCTCGTCCGGCGCAGCGCAGCGAGGCGATGATTTCCGCTTCGTGTTCCTTGCACCCCTCGACGTCGCTGATCACGCCGTCGGCCGCGCCATCGAGCCGGTCGCAAACCGCGAGCGTGCGTTGATACACATGATCGAGCAATTGCGGCGGAATGAAACCGCCGGGCGTAGCGTATTCCGCCTGACCGAGCTTCACGCCCATCAAACGCACGCCGGAGAAATTGAGCGCGGGCGAATTGGCGATCACGCCGTCGTAGTCGTCGGGATAGCGCTGCATCACGGTGTAGCCTTCGCGACCGCCTGTCGAGCCGCCGGCGAAATACATCCGTTGCGGCGGCCGGCCGTAAGCGCGTGCAATTAATGCGAGCGCGGTGTCGTGCGTTTTCTTCAGATGCGCGTAGCCGAAATTCGTGACCGCTTCGTCTACGAGGCCGAACACCGCGAGCGACGAATCGCCCACATGCCCCGAGTCGTCGCCGAAGGTCGCATAGCCTTGCGCGAGCGGCGCGCGATCCGGAGAGAACGGCATCACGCCCGTTCCGCTCACCACCACGCCGTTGTAGCCCCCGCCTCCGATCTGCAGCGCGCGGCCGTTCCAGCGGCGCGGCAGATTCAGATCGAAGCGGATATCGGGCGTACTGGCCTTGAGCGCCTTGATGCGCCCGGTGATACGGCAATATTCGCCGCCTTGCTGATTGCCGGGCGCCGTGGCCGCCACCATCGCCGCACTTTCGATCTGCACGCCGGCCGTCGGCAACGCGATCAGTTCTGGGGGCAACACCGCGCCCGCGAATTCCGCGCAACGCATGGCGAGCGGCGCGTCCTTGGGCGCGGCGCATGCCTGTGAGGCGTTCGTTAGCCATAGCACCGCGCCGGCCACCGTGACGGCCGTGCGTGAACGCCCCTTAGAAAGCCCATGACGGACATGGCGCACCCGCGCCCTCATCCGTAGCCCGCGCCGTTGACAGCCGCGCGCGAGCGCGGCCCTTTCCAGTCGTTCCAGCCGCGCGCGATCATCAGCACCGCGCCGATGGCGACCAGATCGCCGCCGAGTCCGATCAGCGTGCCGCGAAAACCGTGGAACGTATGGGGCGTTGCCGTATCGACGATCAACGACACCAGCGTGCCGGCGACAAAACATACGAGCCCGGTACGGCCGACCGTCACCACGGCAGGCAGGCGCTGTGCGAGCCACGCGATGCTGCCGGTGCGCACGAACTGTGCGGCGAGCCAGGCGATGACGAGAAAGTTGATCACGCGTTCCACGGAAAGGTTCTGTTTATTCACGCCGGGCAGAGGCTGCGTCAGCACAAAGAGTTTAACAATGGCGAACGCCAGCACCGCGACCACCGCGGCACGCGTGAACCAGTGCGCCGTGCGGGTGGCGTGAAAGCGCTCGCTGACGGGTTGCACCCGGCACAGAATGCCGAGCACGAACATCAATTGCCATGCAAACGGATTAAAAGCCCAGTCGGCCACGTCGTCAATGCTGAATAGCGAGGCCAGCGGCCGGGCAAGCGCCCAGATCGTCACGCTCAGGCCCAGCGCCGCAAGCGACGACCGGCGCGCCAACGGCACCACGAATGGCACGAATAGCGCAAAGATCACATACATGGGCAGCACACTCGACAAATACGGCTGGCGCCGCAGCACGGCAATATCGAATGCTTCGTGCAGCGGCTGAACCGCGAACGGCTGCCAGCCGGTCAGGTCGACCATCGGCTGGTTCAGATGCAATAGCGCGAGGACGGCGCCGGACAGCAGCGTCAATATGGCCGTCAATAGATAGGCGCGATAGATCTCCCAGCAGCGCCTCACGAAACGCATCTTCGCCGCACTCTCGCCGCGGCCCGCGAGTACCGCTGTAAACGCGGCCGCTGACGCATAGCCGCCGAGGAACACGAACACTTCCGCGGAGTCGCACAGAGCATACGTGTGCAACATCAGATGCGACAGCGTGCTGCCGGGGATGTGATCCAGCACGATGACGATCAACACAATGCCGCGGAAGAAATCCACTTCGATCGAGCGTCCGCGGCGGGTGTCCATTCTGGCTCTCGCAAGATGGCGCGTGCGTGCAACGCGCCGTGAAAAACGGTCATACACATGGGAGTTCCATGTAGGAACTCCATGAGAATAAAACGTTCCCAGCGAGACCGTGCGCCAACTCGACACGCGCTGACAACCGCCCTCTAAATGCATTCGGAGTGCCAGCAATCTGAAAATCAGATGTCGGCATGCAGTAATACTGAGTCGTCACGCCATGATTAGTGGAAAGTCTTGCAGCAAGTTTTGCGGCTTTCAGACCATCCATCACCAGCACGATCGGTAAAGGTCACTGAAAAAAATCGCCGATTGCGCTGCGCGATTTTTTTCGCTTTTTTTCATCGTAGGATGGTTTCATACAGGCCCGTCGGATCTCCCGCTTATCGCGCGATACCACCCCTCGACGGCGGCCACTCATGTGGACCGGACACGCTGCCGGGCTGATCCTCGATCTCCTGGCGTGCTGAGCGTCATTGCGACGTTTTCCCTTTGCCGTCGTTGACTTTGCCGTCACCGGTACGCTCCGGTCCTTCCACTCTCGCCCTGAACGGCAGCGCCTTGCGCGCCGCCTTCGCACTGGAAGATAACCACATGAACGACAGGATTGCAGGCTTCGACGGATTGCGCGCGATTGCAGTTCTCATGGTCTTTTTTCAGCACCGCTTATTCGGCGACATCGGCGAAATTGGCCATCTTGGCGTGTGGATCTTCTTCGCGCTGAGCGGCTTTCTGATCATCGGCATTCTGTCGGCGCAACGCGCGCGCATCGAAACAAACGCCAGCCGGTTCGGTGTAGAACTGAAACGCTTTCTGTTTCGCCGCACATTGCGCATTTTTCCGATCTACTACCTGATGCTGGTGGTGATGTGCGTGCTGATGGCGCTCGGCTTGGCGAGCCCGGAACTCGCGAGTGGCATGCCGTTTCATTTCGCCTATCTGTCGAACTTCTGGATCGGCTCGGTGCTGCATTACTGGCCGGGGCGTTACTCGCATCTCTGGAGCCTCGCGATCGAAGAGCAGTTTTATCTCGTGTTTGCGCCGTTATTGCTGCTGGTTGCGGTGCGGCGGCATCGCGCGGTGTGCCTCGCGATCGTCGCGCTTGGACTGGTTTCGTTGCTGGCGATGCGTGCGGCGCAGTGGCAAGACATCACGATCTATACGCATCCGCTGACCAACTTCTGGCTGCTGGCCCTGGGCGGAATTGGCGGCTTGATGATCGCCGGGAAAGAGAGCCGCTTGCGGGTCGTGCTCGGGCATGGTTTGACGCTGTTCGTATTGAGCGTGTGCCTTGTGGGCTTTTGTGCGACCGAGCCCATTTGGAGTCAGTTGGACAGTTCGCTTGCCTTCACGACGGTCAGCGCCTTGTACGGCCTGTGCATCGCGGCACTGGTGTGCTCGATTGCGTGCTGCCGCAACGCGGCCGTGATTGGCCTGCTTGAAACCGGCTGGCTGATGAACTTCGGGCGCATTAGCTACGGCTTCTACCTCTATCACAATCTGATTCCGGACCTGACCCGCAACCACCACGCCACGGCGTTCTTCGGCGGTACCGTGCCGCTGTGGGCACATGTCGCCGGGATTATCGCGTCGTTCCTGATTTCGCTGACCATGGCCGTGTTGTCCTGGCGCCTGATTGAAGCACCGATTCTTCGCTTGAAAACGCGGCGTGCGCCATTGGACACCACGACACCAATGGCTACGCAAACGCCGGCCACTTTTGCCCCTCGCAAAGGGCATGCGCTGAGAGATAAAAGCACCGCTTCAGATGCCGCCTGAAAGACTCATCCATTACGTTCTGCTTTCATGCGACATGAGTAAGGGCGCGGTATCATGCGGCCTCACCTGGCCGGCTGCTTCGACCCTTGCGCGACACGCAGGCACTGAACAGACCGAACGATAAAAACAAGCCACTGCCCGCGCGAACTCCGGTCCATCTGATCCGCGCGGTGGGCTCGCGGACTTCAACGATGTTTCATTTCAGTTTCGCCAACGGCGTGCTTGGCGCGAGCCTGCAGACGCTCAGCCTTTACGCGCTGCTCGGCATTGTTGCCGCGCTATTGCTGGGCGGGATGGTCAAGGGCGTGGTGAGTATCGGCGTGCCGCTGGTGGCGATGCCGATTCTCAGCCAGTTCATGCCGATCAAGGAGGCCGTTCTACTGCTGTCGATGCCGATCATTCTCGGCAATATTCCACAGGCACTGGAAGGCGGCGACATGCTGCCGACGGTCCGGCGCATTGCCGCGCCCTTGATCGGTACGGTGATCGGCAACATCGTCGGCGTGAGCGTACTGATTTCGCTTGCGCCCCATCGCGCGCAGGCTGCTGCGGGCATATTGCTGATCGTTGCCGCGCTGCTCCTGCTGCTTTCACCGCGGCTCACGCTGTCACCGAAATGGGCGAAGCCGGCGGGCTTCGTATTGGGATTCGGTGCAGCGGTGATGGAGAGCATCGCTTCGGTGCCGGGGCCTTTGCTGGCGATGTATCTGATCGCCACGGGCGCCACGGGAAAAGTCTTTACGAAGCAGATCGCGATAATTCTGGTGGTGTCGATTATCACGCTGGTTGCCACGTTTAGCGGCGGTGCGCATGCCAGCTGGAGCGACCTGGTCATTTCGGTCTGCGCGAGCGTGCCGGTGATCGCGGGAATACTGTTGGTACGGCCGCTTAGAGACAGATTGCCGCCGGGAGCGTTTCGCGTTCTGGTTCTGGTGTTCGTTCTGGCGGCCGCGGCGCAAATGGTCTGGAAATCCGGGGTTTTATAGGGGTTCGGGCTGCACATGCCAGCCCGTGGAACGCGGATTGCTCATCATTGTTCATAGCAATCCACCGGAGAGCCATCGTGGCAAACATGCCCAATCCCCCGAACGAGCACGAAAACAGGCCGGATGAAGACCCCGGCAGCCCGCCAACCGAGGTCTCCAAGCCTATTGGCGACGCCATCCCTACCCCCGTCGAACCGGGTCTCGATCAGCCTCTGCCGCAAAAGGGCGACACGCCACCACCCGCAAAGTGACGTTCCGGCTCTCGTGGCGGCGCCAGAAACGTGGTCGCCGCCCGTCAGTCAGTCAGCTAGCGTGACCCGAATGACACGACTTTCTGCCCCTCCAGACTGACCTCGACCGCCTCGGCGCAAGGCGCCTGGCAAAGCGTGCCGTCGACGGTAGCCCCGGCGCTCGGCAGCGTCTCGGTGATGATGATCGCTTTGATCACCCTGGCATCATCGGTCACCACCATTTCCAGTAGAAGTACCACCCCGCTGTCATACTGGATGGTCATCGTACCGGTGCAGTCGGATTTGATCGTGTAGACGCCGGTTTGATTGCCGACAAAATTGGTCTGGCCACCCTTTGGCGCGCCGCCGACGGTACCGGTATCGATCCGCGTAAAGTTGCCGGCCCCGTCGAAGGTCACGAGGGCAACATCGTTAAGCAGTTGTTGCGTGACAAACGGATGGACTCCGCCCGACGAATCCAGCAATCCAATCAGGTGGCCTTGTGCGCTGAACCCATACGCGCCGTTCAGCGTCCCGAGCGAGCACTTCCCGGCAGCCGTTGCCGCACCACTGAGCGCCAGAAGCGCCATGGCGGTGGCCGACAGCACGCTTATACGTTTGCTATTCATGTTCATCTCCTTCGTAAGCAAATCAGACGTTCAATTCAATTCATGTACTTCGGCTACCTAACTGAATTGAGCGAGCCATTCAAACCGGTTGAACAGGCACACCCCTACACGGCCGACGCTATTCGCGGAGCCTGCGATAAAAGGACGAAATCCATCTGCAGGATTACGTCCAGCGGAAATACAGCGCGGTATCGTCGGCGATTCGAGCAGCGCAAGCGTGCGGTGCCGGGGAGCCGAGAGCGGAAGATAATGATGGGTGAATTGCTTCACCGGGCAAGTGATTGATCGCCCGGTGCCGGCGGATGCGTGCGGAGGAATCGCACGGAAATCCGCGCATTGGCTGACTTCGTGAGTCGGCGGCGCATTAAGATTGCACCGCGAAATTCAGTATAGGCCGCGCATCCGGAAAAATCGGACAAAAGCGCGGCGGATTATAACGACGGCGTGGTTGCTCCCGGCTCACGCAATACGTGCGGACCCAGAGGTACACAGCCGCACGTATCGGCGTCAACTCATCGACTCTGCGCCGAACGGATCAAGCGGCAGCAGGCTCGTGAACGATCTTCAGTGCGCTCTTGTGCTCCTTGATCAGCCGGTAAACCGCTTCTCCCGGCACCGTCTCCCGCTCGAGCAGTTCGTCGGCAATGGCACGCAGCACGGGCTCGTAGGCATGCAGCAGCCCATAGCACAGCTCGTTCAATTCCTTGAGCAGCACGTTGGCGTGCTCGATGGCGCTCTTCATCTGCAGTCCCGCGTACTGCGACGGCAGCGCCGCGAGGCTGAACAGATCGCCATCGCGGTTGAAGCCGAACTTCGACACCATGTCGAGACTGATGCGCGACGCTTCCTGAAGATCCGACGCAGCGCCGCTCGACGCTTCGGAGAACGTGAGAATTTCGGCATTGCGGCCGCCGAGCAGGACCTGAATCTCGTTGCGGATCTCGGTTTCGCGGTACAGGTGCTTGTCTTGCGCCTTGGTGATGAGCGCGACACCCAACGCGCCGCCACGCGGCAAGATCGTGACTTCTTCCAGCACACCGGTTCCGAGCAGCGCGGCAACGAGACCGTGCCCCGCTTCGTGCACCGCGATACGTGTGCGTTCGTCTTCGCTCAATGCCCGCTCGGCGCCGCTCACGTCGCCGATGCGCGCAATCTTGATCGCTTCCATGAAATGCTTCGCGGCGATTTCCGTCTCGCCGGCTTTGCGCGCAACCAGTCCCGCCTGATTCACAACCATCGCGACCGTGGCCGGAGACAGGCCGGTGGTCAGGCGAGCGAGTTGGTCGTAGTCGATATCGGCGGCCTTCGACTTCAGCTTCTCCGCATAGAAGCGGAAAATTTTCGCGCGGTCTTCGCGGTCGGGCAAACGAACCTGTACCGTTCGATCGAAACGGCCTGGCCGGCGCAATGCCTCGTCCAGATTGTCGGGATGGTTCGTGGCCGCGACGATGATGACGCCTTCATTCGAAGCGAAGCCATCCATTTCGGCCAGCAACTGGTTGATGATGCGATTGCTCTCGGCTTCGACAGGACCGCCGCCGGTATCCGTGCGCTTGGCCAGGCCGTCGGCTTCGTCGATGAAGATGACCGTGGGGGCATTCTTGCGCGCGAGTTCGAACAGATGTTTGACCTTCTGTATGCCGACACCGTAGTACTTCGCACTGAAGTAGCTGCCGGTGATCGAAATGAAGTTCGCGCCGCATTCGCCGGCGAGCGCCTGGGCAAGCCGCGTCTTGCCGACGCCAGGGCCGCCGACCATCAGAATGCCGCACGGTGCGCGCACGCCCATCGACGTGAACTGCTTCGGATCGGACAGATAGCCGCGGATGTCCGCGAGCGCCGCCTTCGCTTCACCCGCGCCGATCACGTCGTCGAAACTCAGGGTAGGCGCCTTGCTGAGAAGCGAAGCGCCGCCTCTCATTTCGCGGCGCATGAACCACACCATGCCGCCGATCAGCAACAGCGGCAGCAGCAAGCTGATCGCGTCGCGCACCTGATTAAATACTGGCACCCAGCGCGATGCACCGGTGCGAATGTCGGCGTCGGGCAGCCAGACAAGTTGATAGGACGCGGCCTGATCAGCTTTGGGTTCACCAAGCAGCAGTGCGTGCGAAAACGTCGAGTTATGGTCGGTGACGAAGTATTTCGCACCGTCGCGCTTCGACACGAGAATCGCGTTGGGGCTCACGCCGATCGCGGCTACGTTGGCGTCGTGAATATCACGCAGCATTTGCGACGCGTCTTTCTCGTCATGTGTCCACGCCGAGGGATCGTGACGCATCTGATTCGCGATGCCGGTAAGCGCCGGAATTGTCTGCGCTTCGCGCTGCTGATAAAACCAGCTGCCCAGTGCGAGCAATACCGCGATTAATACCGCACTGACCCCAATGGCGATCTTGCGTGCGCGTCTGTTCCCAAGCGAGTTCTTTCCCGGCTTCATGAGTCACTTCCAAAAACGGGCCAAAGGAGCCCTGGTACTGGCTAAATACAGGTGATAGCGGTGGGTAGTCCGGCGATTTATATCGTCGGATTTAGGGGAGCGATCGGCGCGTTGAAAGCGATGACCTATTGTTCCGGCGCACAGTTTATCAGCGCTATATTCACTGTGTATTCTGCATACCTGAAAGTAACCGTGCCCTATTAAAAACGGTCAATATTGCGGTAAGCACGCAATATTAGAGGCACGCCTCCAAACGCGCTGGCGGCTATACGAACAGGTGTTGGGTTTGACGCAGGGAGGAGCCGAGCGAGCCCCGGCGAGGACGACACTTTCGTGGCGATCCCCAGCCGGTTGCTCAGCCAAGTCTGGAAGTGTGTGTTGCAACACCCCCAAACGTCCGATGGGCAAGGCGCCCAGCGGTTTCACAACTGACCGGCGAACCTCTGTGGGCCCGTCCGTATCATTACTGCACTCTCAGGTCCTTCTTTTTTATCGCCGGTACCTTGTGGCACCGATCTTCTCTCCTGCAACTACCCCGATCCTCGCAACCTTTCCCTTTAGCAAACCCGAACTCAGGCAGCGGTTCGCCGCCTCAGCTTCATCTGCGCTTCACTCCCGAGCCGGTCGAGAAGCTTGATGACACGTTTGCGCTGGCTGGCAAGCAACTCGTGAGTTTCTTCCAGCTCGCGAATGCGCTTTTCCCAGTACTCGTGATCTAGCGGAACCAGCACGCTAACCGCGTCACCACGCGTCACGTACTGGACCATGTTCTCAAGATGCTCCAACTGGCTATCCACCAGACTGGCCGGACGCAGCCCGCCGCGCTGGGCGATCGGTTGCCTGTTCGTGCCGCTCATCTTTCGATTCCCCGTAAATTGGCCGCCGGCAAAGCCTGGGCCTCGCACCCATTGCGCCGAAAATACCAATCGGCGCGCTTTCTGCGCGCAGTTGCGTTTTCCAGCGCGGAGCCTGTTATAAACGCATTGGTGGCCCGTCGATGAAACCGATCTGCATCTAATCATCCGACGATACCGCAGGTTTTTTGTTAGGCTTTACCATCCGTCTCAATATTCGACGACGGTGTGTTAAATATCTGGTTACCACCGCCACTCGCCAGAATCACACGCCTTGTTTGCAGCAACCGATCCATGAACCAGCGCACCTTACCGCCTCACCTGGCTGCCGCCGCAGCGGCCGAATCGCGCTCCGCCATTTCAACGAGCAGCTTCAGCACGCACGCGCTCACAGCCGACGAACAATTTCTGGCCTGGCGCCAGCGCGTGGGGCATGTGGTCGACGTGCCACCGTCGAAGAAGCAGGTCGCCCGGGGATTTCGCGGTGAGATCGATCTTTATGCGGTCGGCGGTATGGTGTTTACGGACTGCAGCACGGACGCGGTGCTGCTGGAACGATCGGTCGCACGGGTGTCCACAGACTCGCGGCGCGATTACGCCTTTCAACTGTTCGTGGAAGGCGAGGTCGGCCACGTAACGGGCATGCGCAAGAAACGCAGCGCGCCAGGATCGGTGCAGGGTATCGTCGCGTTCGATCTGAATCAGCCATTTCGGGCCGAGCGGCCCGAATGCCGGCTACTGAGCCTGTTCGTACCCGCTTCTATCGTGGACGAGGAACTGCGCGACGCCACAGCGATTCACGGCCGGGTCGTCCAGCAGGGTGCGCCGTTGACCCGTCTCGTGCTGGACCACCTGACGGCAGTCGCCCGGGAAATCCCCAGGCTCGACCCAGTCAGTGCGGCGGAGGCCTTACATGCCGGCGCCCAACTGCTGATAGCCGCTTTCCGCAAGGAGGCGCGACTGACCGGCGCGAGCCGGGCGGCAATGCAGGCCGCTCTGATGGGACAGGTGCGCCGCTACGTCGATGCCAATCTTCACCAGGGCGACCTCACACCCACCAGCGTGGTTCAGGCGTTACAGCTGAAACGCGCCACCATCTATCGCTGGTTCGAGCACGACGGCGGACTCGGCGCCTACATCCGCAATCGCCGCTTGCGGGAAGCGGCGGACGAACTGGTTCGTTTCCCGCATCTTCAGGTGACGGAAATCGCGTATGGACTCGGCTTTCAGAGCGCGTCCGATTTCACACGCGCGTTTCGCCGGGCCTTCGATATGAGCCCGCAAGACATGCGGGCGCGCGCCGTGGACCTGCAGCACCGCGGCGCGAGGGAGCGCTGGGGGAGCATTTAGGCCGGCGGCTGCGAGGCACCGGCAAGGCTGGCATCCGGCGCCTCTGCCTCGGGAAAGGCCTTTAATGCCGCAAGCGTAAGCAGGGTCGCGGCCATCAGATACCACGCTGGAACCATCGGATCGCCCGTGCGGTTGATCAGCCACGTCACGAGGAACGGCGAAAATCCACCGAACAGGACGACGCCGAAGCTGTAAATCATCGCAACTCCCGCCGCGCGCCGATGCACCGAAAACGCTTCCATCATCAGCACGGAACTCGGGCCGGCATTATTGACCGCAAGCGCGACGTACCCCGTGATGATGACGAGCGCGGCAACGTCGCCGACGCCGTGGGTCAGCGCCCAGAATGCCGGCCACGCGGCCGCCAGCGACGCCACGAGTGCTGCGTACTGCAACGTCTTGCGGCTCACGAAACGGTCGGCCGCGCGCGCCACGAGCGGCGTTACCACCAGGATCACGAGGCCCGACAGGCAGGCGGTCAGGAGACTGATTGCCGCTGGCCGATGCAGCGTACGAACCAGGTAGGCCGGCATATAGAAAACGGTGAGGTAGATGCCTACCGAAGGCGCCGCCATCATCAGGAGGCCGCAGACGAAGGGACGCGGGTACTCCGTGAACATGTGCCTCAGACTGAGCCGCGTACGCGGCAGCGGCGCGGCCACCGGCATGCGGCGACGCAGGTACCAGCCGACCGGTCCGATCAGCCCGCCCAGCACGAACGGAATGCGCCATCCCCAGTCATGCATGGCGGCAGGCGACAGCAGCGCCGTCGTGCACGCCCCGACCAGCGCGGCGGCAAAAGCGGCCGCGCCCTGGCTCGCGCCGCGCCAGCTCACCATGAAACAGCGGTGCCGGTAGGCGACCGACTCCATCAGCGAAGCCGACGCCGGCCCGATCTCGCCGCCGGCGGCGAGCCCCTGCATCAGGCGCGCGAGCACCATCAACACCGTCGCGGCCGGGCCGATCGACGCATAGCCCGGCAGGCACGCGATCAGCCACGTGCCAAGGGTCATCAGCGTGAGCGATACCGTCAGGCCGGCTTTGCGGCCACGGCTGTCGGCAATGTAGCCGATCATGATCGCGCCGAGCGGGCGCATCACAAATCCCGCGCCGAAGGTGGCGAGCGAGAGCAATAGCGACGACGCGGGATTGCTCGACGGAAAGAACAGATTACCGATGATGACGGCGGAAAAGCTGTAGACGGTGAAGTCGTACGCCACGAAGCCGTTGCCGATAACAATTGCCGTGACGATACGCCTGAGTTCGGCGCGGGACGGTTGGGCCGCTTTGCGGGCAGCAGTTTGCATGGATTGCGGTCGACGGGGGAACCGTCGAGGTATTCAGGAGATGGACAGAATGGCGGTAAAGCCTTTTTTAACGGCGCAAAAAGACGCAACTTTACACTGCACACGCGGATGCCGCCTCGCTTACCTCACCAGCGGGTGGTGTCATTGTTTGATGCGGAGGAATGCATCTGACCACGCTGCTACACTTGCAAACCGCTAACTTCCCGAAGAATCCTCGCTGCCGCCGTCCGGCACATTCTTCGGCTGACCACTCCGCACGTCATGCTTCGATTCGAGAACCTCAGCAAACGCTATAGCGAACGCATCATCTTTCAGGGGCTGCATTACGACACGGCTGCAGGATGCGTGGCGCTCAACGATGAATCCGGCAGCGGCAAGTCGACGTTGCTGGGCATCCTCGCCGGCACGATCGAGCCCGACGCCGGCGAGGTGTGGCTCGGCGGCCATTCGCTGCGCACCGCGCCGCGCGAGGCGACATCCGTGCTCACGTACGTGCCCGAAGACTGCATGACGTATCCAGAGCAGACCGGTCGTGAGTATCTGGCGCGTGTGGCGTTGGAGAGAAAGGCAGCGGTCGACAGCTACACGCTCAACCTGGCCCAGCGCTTCGGACTCGAACCGCATCTCGACAAGCGCTTCGAGCAGATGTCGTTTGGCACGCGCAAGAAATTCTTCCTGACCGGGGCCGTACTCGGCGAGACTAAAGTTGTGATCGCAGACGAACCGGTCGGCGGACTCGACGCATCGGCGCGCGGGGTGTTGGTCGATCTGTTTAAAACGCTGGCCGAAACCCGCACGGTTTTTTTCTCGAGTTATGACACCGCTTTTACGCACGCATGCGAAGCGAGAACCGTCGGTTTTGCAGACCTGGGTAGGCGCGGCTAGAAACACGCCGCACGTTGTTGGCGAGTCGACGCACCCTACCTTCAAGCCTCACTGATAGCTCATCGTGAAGGTGGCGAGCCCCTTCACCGTACCCGGCCCTACCGTGCCGGTGGAGATGTACTGCGCGGTCAACGGAATGCGGGTCGTGCTCGCCGATGCACCGACCAGCCATTGGTTCGGATTGCCCGCCACCGCCGAATCCGGCCCGTAGCTGACTGCCGTTCCACCGCTATTGAGCACGCGTAACGCGACACCCGTCGCGGTCGACCCGCTCGCCAGCGTCAGATTGCTGGTCGTATTGCCGGGCGTGGTCGCGTCGGTCAGCGTCACATAAACATTCGCGCCGGCCTGACACGATAGTCCGATGCTGAGGTTCGTGTTGCCGACTGTCGTGCCGACGGGGCTCAATGCGCTGGCATTGACGGTAGGCAGCGTGACGCTGACTGACGGCGTCGTCACGGTACACGTGGTCGCTACGATCGATGTGTTGTTGACCGAGATCGTCACGAGAGCCGGTGACGTTACATTCAACGGAATATTGTGGCTGACCAGCGTGAATAGCTGCGGGATGTTCACCGCGCCACCCGTCGTGACCTGTGCGGCCGTCTTGACCAGTTGATAGGTGAACGTGAAGCTGCCCTGGAACGCCGTCGTGTTCGTAATCGGTGCGCCGAAATCGCCCCACTTGCCGACTGCCAGTGACGACAAAGTCGTATTGCCGTAGGTCACGTCCACGACCTTGATGCCGATGCCCGCAATGCCGGTGTTCCACACGCCCGCCACCGGACTGCTCGTCAGTTGCGGGTAGTACTGGATATACCAACCGTTGTTGTACGGCGGCACCGTACCCGGATTCGACGGGCAGTTGACAGAAACGGTCGACGACTGCACCGGCCCGATTGCCGTGCCGACCGGCGTGTCGCGCGGTACGGTGAGCGTACCGAAGCTGATCGCCGCCGAGCCGCTAATCGTGCATTGCAACGCTGCGTGAGCGGGCATGCTGGCGATCAGGCCAGCACAACCCGCAGCGACTAGCATCAGGACGCCGAAGCATCGACGCAAGGCACCGTACGAGAGAGACATCTTCATTGCGCATTTCCTCCAGCGGACGAGCCCGCCGCTGCCTGATTCGCCACGCCGCCCGCCGCGCCGCACACAGCATCGATATGCGCATACGCACCGCGGTCTTCGCCCTTCGGCGGCAAGTGATAGCCGAAGGCACACTGTTCATCGGCGGCATCGCCCCACTTCACCGTAAGCGCGCCCTCATCGGCCACGCCGCGCACGAAGATCCGGCTGTTCTGGCCGATCGCGCCGACACCCTGCCCCTTCGCGTCGTACACCGTCGCGCCGAATGGCAGCGGTGCGCCGTTCGGCAAGCGAGCCGAGATCACCGCCGCCCTGCCCGTCACCGTGCCGAAGTGGATCATCACCACCGAGTTGGCACGCGGCGCCACCTGCTGGCTGGTCGACTTGAATTCGACGTCGAGCGGGATTCCCTTCGGATCGATTTCGACCGTGTTCAGGCTATACGGCGTCAGATACGGAATCACCGCATAGCCGAAGTTGTCGATGCGCACGCCGGACGAATTGGTGATGCGTGCGCCCTTCGCGTCTTTTGCCTCGACCACACCGATCGTGTCGCCCAGATCGTTCGCGAAGGTCACGCCGCCCGGATGCGCGACGATCGCGCCGGTCACGCCGGCCGACACTTGCGAGTAGCCGGAGCCGCCGCTTGCGCTCGCCGCCAGCGTCGCGTACGGACTGCGGTACTGGCCGTTCACGCCGCCTGCGCTCGAGCCCGGCGCATGGTTCGCTGTCACGCCATAGGTGAATTCGTTGTCCACACCGGCCGAGCCGTTCAGCATCGCCTGCTCGGACGAGCCGCTCTGACTGTTGTGCGTGAAGCTCGTCGACAGGGTCGGTGCGTGCTGACCCGTACCGAGCGGAATCGAGACGCTCGCGAAGATCTGGTTGTTCATCTGCCCGGTCAGGCCGTCGCGCTGCCTCGACAGCGACACGTTGTAGCTGAAGTTGGTGCCGAGCGCGCGCAGCACGTTGTTGTAACCGACCTGGAATTGCGTGGTGGTACCGCTGCGATTCCAGTAGTCGAGCGTCGAGCCGACCACATAGGCATTGCCCCAGCCGTTGCCGAAGCTCTGATTCATCGTCAGTTGAACCTGGTTGCGCTGGCGATCCACCGAGGTCGGGTCCTGCCCCGCGGCAACCGCGCTGCGCGCGAGCATGGCGTCACGCAATGCCCAGAAGCCACTCGACGAATAGCGATAAGCGGCGACGGTGAAGTTCGTGTTGGTGGCCGGCACCAGCTTGCTGTAGCTGATTCGCACGCTCTGGCCAGTGGTGTTGGTCACGCCGCGAATGTTGGCGCGCGCCTCGGTTACATCCAACGCGACCGCACCCAACGGCGTGTTGACCGCCGCGCCGAGCAGCCCGGCGAGGTAGCCGTCCGCAACGATCGTCCCCGCGTAGCCGGTGATGACGTTATTGAAACCGTGCTGCACCGTCCCCTGAAGCAGGTTGTCGTGCTGATTGACCTGCGCATCGCGAAGCTGGCCCGCGGCGACATTGAAACGCGTGATGCCCGGACGCAGCAACTGCGCGACCGACGCATAGGGCACGGAGAAACTATGCTGACTGCCGTCGGCTTCCGTGACCGTGACGAGCAGGTTTCCGCCGTAGCCGGTGGCGTACAGATCGTTGATCTCGAATGCGCCCGGTGCGACCGTCGTCTCGTAGAGCTTGTTGCCGTTCTGCGTGACGCTCACGCGCGCATTGGTCATCGCCACACCGCGAATCAGCGGTGCATAACCGCGCAGCGAGTCCGGCAACATGCGGTCGTCGCTCGCGAGTTCGACGCCGCGAATACCGATGCTGTCGAACACGGCGCCGTCGGTAAAGGCATCGCCGAGCGTCAACTGGCTGCGGATCGACGGCAGATCGTGCTGCACGTAGGTCGCGATGTTCTGATAGGTGCGCGGTCCGTTCGACTGCCACGTCAGCGCGGAATTCTGGCGGAAGTGCCAACTGCCTACATTGACGCCGCTATTCAGGCCGAGATAGGTCTGCGTATTTGACGACCCCGCGGAGCCCGAACCCGTCACGCGAAACGAATTCAGGTTGTAGCCCAAGGTGGCCGAGCTCACGCCTTCGTCCCAGAACTCGGGGCTCACATAGCCTTGCGGATTGCGCAACAGCGCCGCCTGCGGGATGCTCAGATCGAGCCGCAAATCGGACAGATCGAAGGATTGCGACGCACCGTCAACGAGATCTGCGAGGTTCGCGCACTCGCCCGCCTGGGCTTTCGCGAGTTCGCCGCGGCCCTTGTCCGACAGCGCCGAAAAGTCCAGACCGAGGCGCTCGATCAGCGCCTTGCTGAAACACGGCACAGCGTTCCCCGCGCCTTCCCGCGCCACGAAACGCAGCGTGTCGTGGCCGACCCAGTTTCCGTTCACGTAGAGATCGATGGTGTACTCGCCGGGCTGCACCGGATTGCCGCGCTCGAAACGCGACACGTCGACGCTTTGGCCTTTCGGCTTCATCAGAAACTCGCTGTTGAACTGCACGTCCGCAAGCATCGTGGAGTCGGCGAACGCGGGCGTCGCCCCCCAGGCGGCCAGCGCGCCGAGCATCACGGCATGGCTGCGCCTGAGCGCGAACCAGCTTCCGGCTCGCGGCCGCGAAGAATATTCCCGGGTGCGCATGATTACTTGCGGGCCCCGTCGCGCAGCGTTTTACCGGTGACACCGGCGCCGTAGTCGTTAATGAATGTGTAGTCGACTTGCGCCGGCACGTCGGCGAGCGGCGCAACGTTGCCAATGTCGAAGTCCGCGCTCGCGCCCGGGTCGACCATGCCGCCCTTGTCGCTGGTCCAACTCGTCGTGCTTTCACTCGCGACGATCTTGCTGAACGTCACGTGATAGGGCGTCGGATTGGTCGCCTCGAGTGCGTAAGCGCCATTGTCCTTGCGCACGAATTTCCAGCTGACTTTCGCGGCCGCTTCGTCCGCATTGCCCGCCAGCCCCGCCGGACGGAAAAACAGCTTGATGCGCGAACGGAACGCGAGCTGCAGCGAATTCGGATCGTCCGCTGTGGTGCTCGCGGCCGCGCGCGGCGGCACTTCAAGCACGTTGAGCCAGAACAGGGATTCCTTGTCTTGCGGCAACGGTTCCTGCGTGTAGATCAGACGCAGGCTTTGTCCTTTCTTCGGATCGAGCCGGAAAAGCGGCGGCGACAAGGTGAACGGCACCTTGGATTCGTCCGGCATCGCGTTCGGATTACCCGTATCGAGCCACACCTGAACCAGCGCAGGTGCGTCACCTTCGTTGCTGAGCTTGACGGTTACTTCACGCTCTTTTGCCTGATAGATCACGCGCGTGCCGCTGATTACGACACCCGCATGCGCGATGCTCACCAACCATGACAATGCGAAAACCGTCATCGCCTTTGATAATTTTTTTCGCATTACCATTTCGTTATCCTGATTGCGTGGCGAACTCGTGGTTCGCTCTGATCTCCTCGACAGCCGGCGCCTCTCTCGGGCGCCAGCCACCGCCCCGTAGCGTCGTGTGTTACTGATAGACGATCGAGTACATGACGGTCGTATTGACGGTACCTGCCGTCGACGCGCCATTGGTTGCCACGTATTGCGCAAAGTACTTGAGCGTGGCCGCACCGCTTGCCAGCGCAACAGCCTTCGAGTTCTGCGAGGCCTGCGCCGCACCCAGCGTGATCACACTGCTGTCGCCGTTGAGCAGACCAATTTCGACATTGGTCGCCGTGCCGGTGGCGTTGATCAGTTGACCCGTGGTCGTATCGACCGTGGCACCCGGTTCGAAATACGTCGACACGTTGCCCGAATTCGGCGTGCAGTTCGACAGTGCGATGTTGAACGGCGTGCGGCCCGCGGTCGTGCCGGCAGTGGCGAGCGCCGAGGTCGAGACGGTCGGCAGCGTGACGGTGAAGTTCTTGCCGCCGCCGTTACCGCTGATCGTGCAGGTCTGGCTGGTGATCTGGCCGGTGAATGTGATGGTGCCGTCGGCTGCCTGCGAAACGGCCGGCATGGCGGCTGCTGCAGCGATGGCCGTAGCGAGAACGCCTGAGCGCGTGAATTTCATGGTTATCCCCATTGATAAGTAATGCGTCGTATTGAAAGACCGTGTGTGTGGCGGGTTCAGCGATGGCGTTGCGCTCAAACCGACCGCGCCGGGGCCAATTATCGGGACGATGCCAAAACGGGACAGTCAAGCAGTGTCAAGCGGGACGGGGGAAGTTTGAAGCAGTGTCAAAACGAACGTTTTCTGGAAGTAAGAGCTACTTGCGTGGCTGTTTTTGCTTTCGAAAAACGCGCCTACCCTACCGGCTTTATTCATACGAATAGCGCTTAATCGAGAAAAATCTACGTTTAAAACG
Organism: Paraburkholderia sediminicola; assembly: GCF_902859805.1. Lineage (GTDB taxonomy): Bacteria > Pseudomonadota > Gammaproteobacteria > Burkholderiales > Burkholderiaceae > Paraburkholderia > Paraburkholderia sediminicola. The sequence continues at coordinate 353,432 of NZ_CADIKC010000002.1, forward strand.
CGGGTGTAAGTCGATTTTGCTGGAAAGAGCTTTCTGTTGTCCGTTACCGGAGTGTCAAATCGCCTTAACTTAAGCCCTTGTCTTCGCTCCCCAGCAGTGATCACGCCTCGGACTGCCTCGACGCATTCAATTGACGCGCGGGCATCTCCGACGACATCTATTCGCGGAGTCCGAAATGAAACGTGCGCTGTTGATGCTTGCGCCGGTCGGCGGGATGTTGGTTGGCGCTGCCCATGCGCAGAGTTCGTTGACGATCAGCGGAACCACGTACACGTACTGTGCGGCCGAGGGTCAATTCTGTTCGTTCACCGGCACGGCGAACGTCGTCTACGGCACCACGTCGCCTACGCTTCAATACGATATCAATGGCCCGTTTACGGGTGGCGTGCAGTGCTCGACGGGAGCGGTGTCGAGTACGGATCCTGCGTTCGGGTATGGGAAGAGTTGCTGGTATAAAAGCACTTCGGCGCCCACGCCCACGCCCACGCCGACTCCTACCCCGACTCCAACACCCACCCCTGCGCCGACTCCGAGTCCCTCTGGTGCGTGGACGCAATGCGCTGTTGAAAACGCGCGCTGTTCGTTCAGCGGCAAGATGACCGTGCTGTATGGCGCGAGCACGACTGCCAACAACGTGAGCAAAGTTTTCACCAATGGCGTGACTTGCAGCAATACGGCTTTTGGTACCGACCCGGCGTACGGAGTTTCGAAGTTCTGCTGGATTCCGAAGACGCCTTCACCGGCGCCGACGCCTACACCTACACCTACACCTACGCCAACGCCAACGCCAACGCCGACTCCGACTCCGACTCCGACTCCGACACCAACACCTACGCCTACGCCTACGCCTACGCCTACGCCTACGCCTACGCCTACGCCGACTCCAACGCCGACGCCCACGCCCACGCCTACACCAACGCCGACGCCGACGCCCACGCCCACGCCCACGCCTACGCCGACTCCAACACCAACACCAACACCAACACCAACACCAACACCAACACCAACACCAACACCAGCATCCGCCATCGCCTGCGCAGCTCCGACATCAGCAGCCGGAGGTACCGCCAATGGTCTGATCGTCACCGACACGCCAAGCAGCGACGGCACACGCCTCTTCAATCAAGGCAGCAGCTTCCAGGTGTCGTTCGTCACTGCTGCGACATCAGCGGACACCGTCGTCTGGTCGATGCAGGATCAGCTGGGCAACATCAAGGGCAGCGGTTCGTTTGCCGTTGCGAGCGGGACGCGGACCAGCACGCTGTCGTGCCAGAGCAGCGCGGCGGGTTACTTCGCGATTACGGCGACGCTGTCGCACTCGGGCGGCACGCTGCCGCAGCTCGGCACGCGGCCAACCGGCATCGCCACGTTCGGCATTTTGCCGAATCTGTCCAGCACGATACCGGCAGTCAGCTACGCGCATCAGGAGCAGCACCGCTTCGGTATGCAGGGCTTCAACGACAATGGCTCGATGCTCGCAGCACTCGGCATATCCCAAACAATCGACGACCGTGAGCTGTCCGCTATGGAACCCAATGCGGCGAATACGTGGACGCCTTCCCTCTCGGATCTCGATTCGTTCTACACGAACGGCAAGATCATGCGGCTCATCAGGCTGGATGGCATTCCCGCGTGGGCGAGTCCGACCGGCGCGTTTCAGGACGACACCAACGCACCATCAAACGAAACCTACTACCAGAACTACATGGCGCGCGTGGGCACCGACAGCGCTGCGATCCGTCAGCAGTACTTCCCCAATCAGCAATACAACTATTACCAGGTGACGTGGGAGCCCCAATGGGTCGATTCGACCGCCAATTTCGTCGCAATGTATGCAGCCGTCTATAAAGGCTTGCATTCGACTGATCCGAACGCGGTTGTGATGGGCACGACCAACGTCTTCCCCGCCAACTGCTCGACGCAATGTACGCAGGGATATCTCGCCACCTACGCATCGCTAGGGCTTGGCAATTACATCGACGGTGTGACGACGCACGGCTACTACAACGCAGGCACGTTCGCGGGGCATCCGCCGGAACAATACGATACCGACCCGAATCCCTCGAATGTCGCGAACGCGCTCGATCAGCAGATGAGGTCGCTGCGTTCGCAGATGCAGATGGTCAAGCCGAACATGCGCTTGTGGATGACCGAGCTCGGCATCACCTACGACTCCGGCGCCGCTTATGGGCCGAGTTACCCGCCGGCCAACCAGCTGTATGGGCAAGCCGCGGTCGCATTGCGCGCGCATCTGATCATTCTCGGCGAAGGTGCGCAGGTCACCTACTTCTTCTACGGCCCGGACTATCCTGCCGACGTAGGCATCGGCACGTTCTTCGATCTCGCTGATTCGCAGGGGCAATACGGCGCGACGAATCTGAGTCCCAAACCAGAAGCGCTCGCGTTTGCCGCACTGACACGCGTACTGGACGGCACGCAAACGCTCGGGCATCTCAACGGGCTTCCCTCGATGGTGTATGGCTACGCATTCCAGCAACTGAACTCGGGAGCGGTAATCGCGGCGCTGTGGACGCACAACAATTCGAACTGGCCGACGTCATCGGGCACCTACAGTTCGACCTATAGCACCACCTATGCGTTGACCGTGAACTCGACCGGCACGAGCGGCAACGTAAGCGTCATCGACATGATGGGCAATGTAAGCTCGGTGAGCTACACGAACGGCGTCGCGAATCTCACGCTGACCGAGTCGCCGATTTATGTGGTGCTGGCGAACGCCAATGCGATCCAGGGCAAGTACACGGCACCCGTAGGCTATACAGGACAATAATTACGCCGGGATAAAGTCACACCCATGTTCCTTTCGATATCCTGACTACATCCGCCCCCGGGTATAGTTCACTGGCGCACCACGCGAAACTGCCCTACATTCTCGTTGTCGATTGCCGATGATCGCGGCAGCGCTCGCTACTTGTCATTCTCCTTACGCCCGAACCATTCGGGCGTCGAACCATAGACAACAGCAGTCATACCGGCACGCCTGACCGGGCCTGGAGGGGACATGGCCGTCTTCGCTAACTTCTGGCGCCTGATCGTCGGCAAGCCGCTGGATCCGCTCGATCCCCGAACCCGTCACGCGATCGCCGTCACGCCGCTGCTGGCCTGGGTCGGTCTCGGTGCCGACGGCTTGTCGTCGTCATGCTACGGGCCGGAGGAAGCCTTCCTCGCGCTCGGCCAGCACACGTCGCTTGCCTTGTTTCTCGCACTGGCTACCGCAGCGACGGTCTTCATCATCGCGCTCGGATACAACCAGGTCATCCAGCTGTTTCCCACCGGTGGCGGCGGTTATCGCGTTGCGACGGCATTGCTGGGCCCGCATCCGGGGCTGGTGTCAGGCGCCGCGCTGCTGGTCGACTACGTTCTGACCGTCGCAACCTCGCTCGCAAGCGGCGTCGATGCCTTCTTCAGCTTGCTGCCGGTGAGTGCGCAGGCGTTCAAGCTCGCCACCGAACTCATCCTCATCGTCTTGATGACGGGCCTCAACTTTCGCGGCATGCGCGAATCGATCATGGTGCTGCTGCCGATCTTTCTCGGTTTCGTGGTACTGCATCTCGGCCTAATCGTGTACGGCATCGCGGTGCACGGCGATCATCTCGCCGCCGTCGTGCCGGGCGCGATCAGCGAGGCGCGCGGCATGTCGCACGCTGTCGGCCCCCTCGTGGTGCTGGCCTTGCTCATGCGAGCATTCTCGTTAGGCGGCGGCACGTATACGGGTCTCGAAGCCGTGTCGAACAACGTCAACATGCTGGCCGAACCGCGCGTGCCGAACGGCAGGACGACGATGTTCTACATGTCTACGTCGCTCGCATTCACGGCCGGCGGCATCATTCTGCTGTACATGTTGTGGCACGCCCAGGCGGTGGAAGGTCAAACGCTCAACGCGGTGGTATTCGGCAGCGTCATCGATCATCTCGGGCTAGGCTCGGCGTTCGCGCGGCATGCGCTGCTTGCGGCGGTGCTAGCCTTCGAAGCAGGCCTGCTGCTGGTCGGCGCACAAACCGGCTTCCTGGACGGGCCGGCTGTGTTGTCGAACATGGCGTCGGATTCGTGGGTGCCGCGCCACTTCCGTGATCTCTCAGCGCGGCTGGTCAGGCAGAACGGCATCGTGGTGATGGGGCTCGCGAGCCTCGCGATGCTCATCTGGACACACGGCGACGTCTCGATTCTGGTGGTGCTGTACAGCATCAACGTGTTCCTGACTTTCAGCCTCTCGTTGCTGGGCCTGTGCATTTACTGGTGGGGCCATCGCCATGAAGGCGAAAACTGGCTCACGCACTTCGCGCTATCCGCATTGGGGCTATCAGTCACCAGCACCGTGCTGGTGATCACGCTGATCGAAAAGTTCACAGCGGGCGGCTGGCTGACGGTACTGGTGACCGGCGCCGTGGTGGCCCTGTGCTTCGCCATCAAACGGCACTACAGCGAAACCCGCGCCCTGATTGCGAAGGAAGATGCCCTCTTTACCGGCGCTCCACCCGAGGTCAGCGAAGCGGCGGCGGCGCTCAAACCGGATCCCTCCCTGCCGACCGCTATTCTGCTTGTCGGCAAACACCGCGGCGCCAGCATGCATGCGTTGCTATGGGTGAACCGGTTGTTCCCCGACCACTTCAGGAATGTGATATTTCTCGCGGTGGGTGAAGTAGACGCGCAAAGCTACGAAGGCGCGGAGCACCTTGAGCAGTTGCGGAAAACGATTTCGGCAGCGCTCGAATACTATGTGGCGCAGTGCCGCCGGCACGGAATGGCCGCTGAATATAGGATCGCTTTCGGCACCGATCCTGTGGAAGAATTCGTCCAACTGACGGGGACCGCCATGGAGGAATTCCCGAACAGCGTATGCTTCGCCAGCAAACTGATTTTCAAACGGGTGAATATCCTGACGCGGTGGCTTCACAATCACACACCGCTGGAAATCCAGACACGTCTGCACCAGCACGGCAAACAGATGGTGCTGCTGCCGATGAACGTGGGATGACTCAGTGAACCATCGTTACCGGCGTAACCGTGCGCCTTGACAGCGACGCGAACATGGCCAGTCTTCTAAAGAAGCCCATGTGGCTCGCGTCGATCACCATGACGTCGGGCTGGGTCGTTGCCGCGTAGTCGGCAATCGCTTTCGTGCGATGGCCGAATACCCGCTTCCAGTGATATGGCACGCCCGCTTCTTCGAGAATCGTGCGGGCATCGATCAGCGCTTTGAGCATCGCATGTTTTTCCATCCGCACCAGTGAGCTTCGCGTATGGAAGGCTGCAGCGCGCCCCTGATCAACAGGCTCGAGTACTTCCAGCAATTCGACTTCGGTTACGCCGCGCTCAAGAAACATGAACGCCGCATAGCGCGCGGCTTCTATCGCGCCGCCGTGGTCGAGAACAGGGATCAGCATTCGTATCATCGAGAACTCCTGGCGGGTACTTTGTACTTTGAGCTTAGCGAAAGCGGCATTAACGTCGTGTAAAAAAACTGCTGTTTTTGCAGCACGCACAGGCAGGCACGCAAATTACACGGCGACAAAAAAGCATCCTCACGATGCCTGTATCGCAGCCGGATTCAACTCGATATGCAAAATCACCAGCCACCGCTTCGGACAATCCTCGGCGATTTGCAATTCCTGCTTCCTGTCGCCGGCCGTCTTCACGAAACCTTTCTCGCGCGCGAAGCCGAACGCGCGCCGCGCATCGGATTGCAGCCACAGTGTAAGCAGCCCGCATGTCACGCAGCTGAACAGCCAGATCGTTTCATGAGGCAGTGAGGCGTCGAGTTGCTGCGCAACGTACGTAAAAATAGTCGTGAGAACCTGATTGGTGACGAAGGCGATGGCGACGACCTTGCACATCCCCCTGAATATCATCGCTGGTCTTGAGGGCGTCATGGCAGGTCAAAACCCGGTGCGGAAAACACGCAGGCCTCCACGGTCACGTTGCCCTTTGTTTGTTTGAACGCCATACACCCTCCAGCAAAACCCAGATTGTCCTTGCGGCGAAACGCCAGACTCGAACTATACGGAGCAGGCCGTAAAGGCCGGGAATCGATTGCCGCCGGCGATATAAAAATCCTGTGAAAATCACCGCACGCCGACCAGCCGGTAACCCACACCGGCCTCGGTGACGATGTGTTCAGGATGTGCCGGATCGCGCTCGAGCTTGTGGCGCAGATGCCCCATGTAGATGCGCAGATAGTGGTGGTTGTCGGTCTGCAAAGGACCCCATACCTCGCCGAGCAGTTGCTCGTGCGTCAATACGCGCCCAGGATGGCGCACCAGCGCGGAGAGCAGGCGATATTCGGTAGGGCTTAGATGGACGATCCGGCTGCCGCGCACAACCCTGCGTTCGCCGAGATCGATTGTGACGAGGCCGAACTGAATCTGGGGCACACCGACCCTGTCGCCGCCGACCTGCCTGCGTAAATGCGCTCTGATCCGCGCGCCAAGTTCGGGTAGACCGAATGGCTTGGTGAGGTAATCGTCGGCGCCGGCATCCAGCGCGGCAACCTTGTCTTCTTCGCGGCTTCGCGCCGACAGAACGATCACCGGCATCGCGGACCAGCCGCGTAACTCGCGGATCACCTCGATGCCGTCCATGTCCGGCAAACTCAGATCGATAATGACGAGATCCGCCAGCCGCGTCGCTGCCTGCGCGAGGCCTTGCGCACCGGTCTGCGCGTCGAACACGCTCATGCCGGCCGCTTCGAGGTTTGTATGAATGAAGCGGCGGATAGCTTTGTCCGCGTCGATCACAACGACTGTTACGGTGGGATCGCTCATCCGTGGGCTCAATGCATCGGCTTGAGATCGTCCAAAGCCAGGTTGAGCTTCAGCACGTTCACGCGTGCCTCGCCGAAAATGCCGAACTGCCGCCCTGACGTATTACGCGTGACAAGATTGGTCACCTGATCGACAGGCAGGCCGCGAGCCTGCGCCACGCGCGCCACCTGATAGGCGGCAGCGGCCGGACTGATCTCCGGGTCGAGGCCGCTGCCCGACGACGTCACGAGATCCACCGGCACCGGTTGCGACATGTCGTTACCTGCCGCCTTCAACGCATCGAGACGGCCCTTGATTTCGTCAGCGAGCGCGGGATTGGTCGGGCCAAGGTTCGAACCACCCGAATTCTGTGCGTTGTAGGGCTGCGGTGAGGTGGCCGACAGGCGTCCCCAGAAATAGTACGGCGCGTCGAACTGCTGGCCGATCAGCGCGGAGCCGGCCACTTTGCCATCCTTCTCGAGCATGCTGCCGTTCGCCTGAGCCGCAAAGGCAGCATGACCGATTGCGGTTACAACGATCGGATAGATCACCCCGGTAATCACCGTCATCAGGATGAACAGAACAAGTACCGGGCGAATCAGCGTTTTCATGATGTTCACTCTATTGGGTCAGACCCAGCCGAACACGTTCAGCACCATGTCGATCAGCTTGATGAACGGGAACGGCAGCAAAATGCCGCCCAGCCCGTAGATCAGCAGATTGCGGCGCAGCAGCGAGGCCGCGCCGAGCGGCCGGTACTTCACGCCCTTGAGTGCCAGCGGAATCAGCGCAACGATAATCAGCGCATTGAAAATCACCGCCGAGAGAATGGCCGACGACGGCGAACTCAGATGCATCACGTCGAGCACACGCAATTGCGGATACGTCGTCGCGAACGCCGCCGGGATGATCGCGAAGTATTTGGCGACGTCGTTCGCAATCGAAAACGTGGTGAGCGAGCCGCGCGTCATCAGCATCTGCTTGCCGATTTCGACAATCTCGATCAGCTTGGTCGGATTCGAATCGAGGTCGACCATGTTGCCGGCTTCTTTCGCGGCCTGCGTACCGGTGTTCATCGCCACCGCGACGTCGGCCTGTGCGAGCGCCGGGGCGTCGTTGGTGCCGTCGCCGGTCATCGCCACCAGACGGCCTTCGGCCTGGTGCGAACGGATCGTGGCGAGCTTGGCCTCAGGCGTCACCTCGGCGAGGAAATCGTCCACACCGGCTTCTGCAGCGATCGCTGCTGCCGTCAGGCGGTTATCGCCCGTCACCATGATGGTCTTGATGCCCATCTTGCGCAGCTCTGCGAAGCGTTCCTTGATGCCGCCCTTGACGATGTCCTTCAACTCGATCACACCCATACAGCGCGCCCCGCTCTCGCCGCGCACCTGCTGCGCGACGACCAGCGGCGTGCTGCCGCGCCGCGCGATGTCCGTCACCGCTGCCGTCAACTCGGCGGGGAAACGACCACCGTGCGCCTCGACATAGTGTTTGATCGCATCGGATGCGCCCTTGCGAATCTCGCGGTCGGGCAGATCGACACCGCTCATGCGCGACTGTGCGCTAAAAGCAAGAAAGGTCGCCTGCAACGCGTGCATGTCGCGCTCGCGGATATTGAAGCGCTGCTTCGCCAGCACGACGATGCTGCGCCCTTCCGGTGTTTCATCCGCGAGTGAAGACAACTGCGCCGCGTCGGCGAGCTGTTCCTCCGTGACGCCCGGCGCCGGCGTGAAAGCCGAAGCCTGACGATTGCCGAGCGTGATCGTGCCGGTCTTGTCGAGCAGCAATACGTCAACGTCGCCTGCGGCTTCAACAGCACGGCCCGAGGTGGCGATCACGTTCGCCTGCATCATCCGGCTCATGCCCGCTACGCCGATCGCCGAAAGCAGACCGCCGATGGTGGTCGGAATCAGGCACACCAGCAGCGCGACCAGCGCGGTAATCGTGACGACATGTCCCGCTTTCGCGGCTTCGACGGAGAACATCGAGAACGGCAGCAGCGTCGCGGTTGCGAACAGCAGTACGAGCGTCAGCGCGACCAGCAGGATCGTCAGGGCGATCTCATTCGGCGTCTTCTGACGCTTCGCCCCTTCCACCATCGCGATCATCCGGTCGAGGAAAGCCTCGCCCGGATTCACACTGACCCGCACGACGATCCAGTCCGACAGCACACGCGTGCCGCCCGTCACCGACGAAAAATCGCCGCCCGACTCGCGGATCACCGGCGCGGATTCGCCCGTGATCGCCGATTCGTCGACCGACGCGACGCCTTCAATTACTTCGCCATCCGCCGGAATCACGTCGCCGGTTTCCACCAGCACGACGTCGCCCTTGCGCAGATCGGTGGCCGTCGTGATACGAATCGGCGACTTGGGGTGCGCCTCCTGCAGCTTCTTCGCCATCACGTCGCGCTTCGCGCCACGCAGCGAAGCCGCTTGCGCTTTCGAGCGCCCTTCAGCGAGCGCCTCCGCAAAGTTGGCGAACAGCACGGTAAACCACAGCCAGAGCGCGATCGCCAGAATGAAACCCGCGGGCGCCTCGGCCTGGCCGGCAAGCGCGGCGCCCCACAGAATAGTGGTCAGAATGCTGCCGATGTATACGCAGAACATCACCGGGTTGCGCAGCTGATGGCGTGGTGCGAGCTTCCTGAACGAATCGACGAGCGCCGGCCGGGCAATCGACGGGTCGAACATCGAGCGCGCGGCGTTGCGCGCCTGACCGATGTTGCCCGGCTGATGAACCGGCGGTTGGAGTCCGTTAGTCATGCTGTCCTCTCAGTCAATGTCCCGCGACCATGATCAGATGTTCGACGACGGGGCCGAGCGCCAGCGCAGGCACGTACGTCAGCGCGCCGACCAGCACCACCGTGCCGAGCAGCAGCACGACGAACAATGGGCCGTGCGTCGGCAGTGTGCCGGCGGTCGCGGAGATGCGTTTCTTTGCGGCCAGCGATCCGGCGATCGCCAGCACCGGCACGATCGACCCGAAGCGGCCGAACCACATGGCGATGGCGAGCGTGCTGTTGTAGAACGGCGTATTGACCGAGAGGCCCGCGAAAGCGCTGCCGTTATTGTTAGCGGCCGAGCTGTAGGCATAGAGAATCTCGGAGAATCCGTGCGGCCCTGGATTGGAGACACCCGCCACGCCGGCTGCCGTCAACACGCCGATCGACGCACCGACCAGCACGAGCAGCGGCGTGAGCAGCACGGCGATCGACACCATCTTCATCTCGTACGACTCGATCTTCTTGCCGATGTATTCCGGCGTTCGCCCGATCATCAGGCCGGCCACGAACACCGCGAGCAAGGCGAACACGAGCATGCCGTATAGACCCGAGCCCACGCCGCCGAAGATCACCTCGCCGAGTTCGATCAGCAGGAGCGGAACGAAGCCGCCCATCGGGGTCAACGAATCGTGCGTGTTGAGAACCGCGCCACAAGACGCGGCGGTGGTCGCCACGGTAAAGATGCCGGACTGCGCGATGCCGAAGCGGGTTTCCTTGCCTTCCATGTTGCCGCCCGTTTGCGCGCTCGACGCCGTTTGATCGACATGCAGCGACGCATACAGCGGGTTGCCGCTCTGCTCAGACGAAATCTCTCCCCAACAGGCAACCGCGAACGCGATCGTCATCGCGGCGAGCACCGCATAGCCCTGGCGTTTGTCGCCCACCATCCGGCCAAACACCAGGCACAACGCAGCAGGGATAACGAGCATCGCTATCATCTGAACGAAGTTGGCGAACGGTGTCGGGTTCTCATACGGATGCGCGGAATTGGCGTTGAAGAAACCGCCGCCGTTGGTGCCGAGCATCTTGATTGCTTCCTGCGAGGCGACCGGCCCCATGGAGATGGTCTGCTTGTCGGCCTTGTTGTCCACCATCACCGGGTTGCCCTTGGCGTCCTTGACGGGATTGCCCTGGGCATCGGTCTTCGGCGTCTGATACGTCGTCACCTGCAGCGTCGGCACGTCTTCGTATGACTTGAAGTTCTGAAGCACCCCTTGACTGATCAGGACGAGCGCGATGACCGTCGCGAGCGGCGCGAGGATATACAGCGTGATACGCGTGAGATCGACCCAGAAATTGCCGATCGTCGCGGCCGTGTGGCGTGCGAAACCGCGAATCAGCGCGATCACGACAGCGATGCCGGTGGCGGCCGAAAGGAAGTTCTGCACCGTGAGCGCGGCCATCTGCGTCAGATAGCTGACGGTCGTTTCCGGCGTGTAGTCCTGCCAGTTGGTGTTGGTCACGAAGCTGATTGCCGTGTTGAAGGCGGCGTCAGGCGTCATCGGGCCGAAGCCTTGCGGGTTCGCGGGCAGCCATTGCTGCAAACGCAGAAATCCGTACACCGCGAACACGCCGAGCGCGTTGAACGCCAGTACGGCCAGCGCATAGTGCTTCCATGACATTTCGGCGCTGGGGTCAACCCCGGCGAGCTTGTAGAGCGCGGTTTCGATCGGACGCGCTATCCGGCGCACGACGACCGAAGAACCGTCCACCACGCCGGTCATGTAACGGCCGAGCGGAATGGCGAGCGCGATCAGCACGACGATGAACAGGCCGGGCTGAAACAGGTTGTTGAAGTTCATTCGAGAGCCTCCGCGCGTAGCAACGCATACACGAGGTAAGCGAACAGAATCAGCGTCGAGGCCGCTGCGAGCCAGGTCATCCAGGTAGTCATGGACGGCCTCCGGGCGCACGGCGAAGCTTGTCGCAGCCAATGACGAAGCCCGCGACGAGGCCGCTGAATGCAATGATGGCGATGAGGTAAAGCAGATCCATGGTCCGGTCTCCCACAGGGGACTCCTGCACCGTGAAATTTAGGAAAATCCGCGTAAACGCAGCGTTAATAGTTCGCGCGGTTTCGTAAAAACGATGGACGTGGTGCGGGAGACCGCCGGGCTAACGCGGCGGTATGGTCTTGCTGGGAGACTTTCGGGCTTGCAGACTTTCGTACTGCTGTTTGAAAAACGGCTGGCGCTTGAGCAGCCTAAACGGCCCAAGCGACTCAAAGGGCTCAAGCCGCCTTGGCCGCCTTACTCGCTTGAACCGCTTGCGCCACCTGAGCGGCTTGAGCTGCTTCGCGCGCAGCCTGTTCGATCCAGAGCTGGCTATCGGGAAACCAGAACGCGTCCGGACGCGGCGGCGAGACGAGTTTCACCGGAAGGGAGGGATTGAATATCTTCGACCATGCGGACAGATAGGACGGCGTCTTCACGAGGAACCCGCAATTGGCCAGAAGCAGGCAGGACACCAGCGCCTCGCGGCCGATTTCGATTCCCGGATAGCCGCTGAAGTGAACAGGCGTGCTGCCGCAGGCGAGATGTTTTGCGGGTGCGACTCTGACCGGCTTGCTGAATGGCCAGGCGACAAAATAATCGATAAACGCCTGTTCGTCGCTCGAGACAAAAATATTGGTCAAGTGCGGGTTTCCCGCGAGCGTAGCCTCCACCTGCCGGCAAAAGCTTCCCCATGAAACCGGGACGGCTTCCTGCGCCTTGTCGGTCCCTCTGAAATGCGCGCCAAGGGTCGACGTGCCGAGCCCGAGCGTCTGGCAGATCGCGTCGACTTCCTCGCAGATATGCGCGGCCGGACGATAGTGCGCGAAGAAGAGCTCGCTTGCACTCCGGAGTCGAAGCCGCGCTTCATAACGCTGACGAAAGCCCAGTTGAACCAGGTCACGCACTGTCGACGTTCTGATCTTATGAGTGATCGCGGCTCCGGAGGTGGTGTGCGCGGACTCGAAGAAGGCCGAGAACCAGTCCAGCTTCCCTTCGGCATCACCATACAGCCCACCGCGTGCGCTAATGCACGGGGTGAGACATTTCTCGTCGCAATACATCAGAATAAACAGGACCATCTGCATCACGGAGAAGAACCCGGAGTTCTCCTGAATCTCGATGGAAAAAATGCCCCTGTTCAAACGCTGTGTCGCATGAAGGGAAATCCGGCGCGGCATGGCCACGCTATGCTTGAATCCCTCGCTACGTCGGATCTGTTTCGCCCGATCGACTACCTTTCTCAACATGCCTTACTCCTAATTAATTAGGTATTTTTTAAAAATGGCACGGACCTGTTTGCTGCGAAGGAAGGGACGGTTGAGCATAACATTTCAAAAGCATGACCACGTAAAGTTTGGCCCATCTTGGTGAGCTAGCGTACAAAGGATCGGTAAGGTTTTCCCTGGATAGCGCGCGGTGCTGCGGGCTCAGTCCTCCGGCATCTCGCCGGTGTACTCATAGGCCACGGTCCCCTTGGGATGCCTGAACCACCCCGGATCGCGATAGTCGTTGCGCCCCAATCCTTCCCGCACTTTCACAACGGTGAACATGCCGCCCATCTCCAGCGCGCCGAACGGCCCCGTGCCCGTCATCATCGGCAGCGTGTTGTCGGGCAGCGGCATTTCCATCCCGCCCATCGAGCCACCCGTGCTGCCCATCGCCATGTAGTCGGGCACCAGCTTGTTGATGCGTTGCGCCAGGTCTTTCTGCGGCACGCCGATCAGGTTCGGTACCTGATGGCCCATCGCGTTCATCGTGTGATGGGACTTGTGGCAATGAAACGCCCAGTCGCCCGGACGGTTCGCCGTGAACTCGATCGCGCGCATCTGGCCGACGGCAACGTCTGCCGTCACCTCGGGCCAGCGGGCGGAAGGCGGAATCCATCCACCATCCGTGCCCACTACTTCGAAGTGATAGCCGTGCAGATGGATCGGATGATTGGTCATCGTCAGATTGCCGACGCGGATGCGCACACGATCGCCGGCGCGTACTGGCAAGGAATCGATGCCCGGAAAGACGCGCGCATTCCACGTCCACATGTTGAAGTCGGTCATCTCGTTGACGCGCGGCGTGAAACTGCCCGGGTCGATGTCGTATGCGGACATGATGAATACGAAATCACGATCCACCTGCATGATGCCCGGGTCTTTCGGATGAACAATGAATGTGCCCATCATGCCCATTGCCATCTGCACCATCTCGTCGGCATGCGGGTGATACATGAAGGTGCCGTGTTTCTCCAGCTGAAACTCGTAGACAAAGGTCTTGCCCGGCGGAATGTGCGGCTGCGTGAGACCGCCGACGCCATCCATGCCGCACGGCAGAAGCATGCCGTGCCAGTGAACCGTGGTGTGCTCCGGCAGCTTGTTGGTCACGAAGATGCGCACCTTGTCACCTTCAACGGCCTCGATGGTCGGTCCTGGCGCCTGGCCGTTATAGCCCCACAGGTTCGCGCTCATGCCCGGCGCCAGTTCGCGCACTACCGGCTCGGCAATCAGATGAAACTCCTTCCAGCCGTTCTTCATACGCCACGGCAGCGACCAGCCGTTCAACGTGGCAACGGGCGAGTACGGCCGGCCATTTGGTGGCGCGATCGGTGTCTGCATCGCGGCCTTGGCCATCGTAGGTGCCTCAGGCAATGACGCGGCGCCGGCCTTGCTGACGAGTGCTGCGCCCAACAACGCGGCCCCAGAGCCACCCAGAAAATTTCGACGAGAGACCATGTCATTGACCTTCAGAATCTGTGGATGACGCTTGCGGCGTCATGGATGCGAATGGCGCTGCGGCCATGGCACTCGGCGGCAGTCGGCCGCCGAGTGCCTGTTGCAGGTCGGTCTCCGCGAGCCAGTAGTCCTTGAGCGCGTCGATATAGCTGTTCACCGCGCCGATCTGGTCACGCGAATCGGCAAGCAGTTCGAACACGCTCGCGAGCATGCCGTTATAGCGAAGCAGCAGTTCGTCTGAAATCGTTTTACGGATCGGCACGACCTCGTCGCGATAGTGCTTAGCAACGTCGTAGTCGGTCACATAAGCCGAATACGATTCTCGAACCTCCGAGCGCGCGTTGATCGCGGTCTCGGCGACGCGGTTCGCCGACTGCAGATAGATCGCTTCGGCGCGCGCCACTTTCGAGGTGCCCCAGTCGAAGACTGGAATCTCGACGCTGATCTCGTAGCCCTGTTCGCGGCCGTCGGAGGTCGTGAAGTCGTTCTGATAGCCGACATCCAGCGCATTGATGAATCGCGTTGCCCGGCTCAGGCCCAGTGAGCTTGCAACGCTCTGCGTTTGCAGTTTTGCTGCCTGGATGTCCAGGCGGTTCTGCATCGCGAAGTGTTCGAGATCCTGCAATTCGGGCCTCGTTGCAGGCAGGTCAGGTAGACGCTCGGGAAGGTCGTACTGCGCTTGCGAACCCCATAGGCCCATTGTGCGAGTGAGCTTTTCTCGAGCGGCGACCGACTGCTGTCGAGCCTTCGCCACTTGCGCCACAGCTTCCGCGTAGAAGGCCTGCTCACGTGCATAGTCGAGCTTGCTGAAGTTGCCGGCTTGCTGCATGCGCAATGCGAGTTCGGCGCCGGCCTCTGCCGAGTCCTTCACCTGCTCCGCGTAGGCGGCGGACTGCTTCGCGGCGACGGCACCGATATAGGCACGTCGAGCATCGGCGGCAACCTTGAGCATGGCGTCCGCTGCGAGCAACCGGGTCTGCTCGAAACGGCGACTCTCGATGCGTGTCGCCAACGGCATCGTCAGCAGGTTCAACACGCCGAGCGTGAACGTGCGGCTGATGCTCAGGTCGTTGCCGCCGTGCGTGCGGCTGAATGTGAAACCGGGATTCGGCAGCCGTCCCGCCTGCACGAGGTCTGCCTCGGCGATGCCGAGTTCGCTATACGAGGCCTGCAATCCGCGGTTATTCAACAGCGCGATCTGGATCGCGTCGTCCATGCCAAATGGTCGGGATAGCAGTTCCTGTGTGCGTTTGGCGACTGCGTTTCGATCTTCGTCCGTCTTGACTAGTACCGCGTCTTTGCCGAGCCGCTGCGATGCTGTGGTGGACACAGTGTCGAAGCCGCCGTCCTTCGAAAAGGTCGTGCAGCCGGCGAGTAACGCCAATGCGGTAGTGGCGGCAATGATTCGGCCAGTGGGAAAGAGAGGCCGCTTCATTCTGCCGGCCCCTCTTGATGGGCACCGTGGCCAATGTGGTTGGCGTTGGCATCGGCACCCTCATCGGCATCGCCCGAATGCATTTGACCGTGGTCCATCTGAGGCTTGCCCGATGGGCTCGCTACCGCGCGATTAAGCGCTTGCCATGTGGGCGCCTTCTGTTCCCGGTATGGCCGATAGTCCGCGAAGGCGGACGGCACATTGACCGCCGGAACCGATGCCGCGGCATCCGCCGGATCGGGAGGTGGTGATATGGCGTGCACGAGCGCCGGCAATACTGCCGTCGCGCCGAGCAGCGCTGCAATAAACGTTCGCATTGATTTTCTCGTCGTATGCCACCCGGACGGCCGACGTGCAACGTGCGGCCATCAAGGCGAAATTGAACATCGCAGCATCACGCCGCGAAGGAACTAGACGAGAGAGAGTCGAGGAGGTCGTTCGATGCCGTCAGTCAGAAATGACGCGACACGAACAGAGGGAGCAAGCGGCACAGCGAAATGGACTGCGTCGGCGGATATCGCCGCAACCGGAGCGGCCGGCAAGCCGCCGCCGAAACAGCACGACGCACAGGTCGAGCAGGCATGCGCATGATGCGCGCCGCCAGCGTGACTGTGGTTCTGCGAATGTGCACCGGCGATGTCATTGGCGCTATCGGCCATCATCGCAGCATGATCATGTTGATGAGTTGCCTCGCCAGCATTCTCATGGAGCATGGACGTCCCTTCTCCACCACCATGCGAGAACTCGCATTTCATGGTGACGGCCGCGAACGACTGAACCGGAAGGCTCAGCGCGAGCAGCACGACGAGGAAGAGTTTGCGCCAGTAAGACATGGGTACGGAGTCTAGCACGCTGTTTAAGAAGAACGTAAGGCTGTAATCGCCGCTGTCTATGGCGGCTTTTTGCGTCGATAGCGCTACGGCTGGCGGCAGAATAAATAACATGGACGTATATGCTTGACCTTCCCGCCGTGGGAAGGTCCAAGCTCCAGTTCTGATTTCTCATTGGAGGCAAGAAATGGAATTCCAGATCCCAGACATGTCATGCGGCGGATGCGCCAACGCCATTACTCGCGCAGTGACTGGCCTCGACCCGGAGGCAAAGCTCGACGTCGATGTCGCCGTTAAAATCGTGAAGGTCGCATCGACCTTGCCGCCGGAACGCGTCATCGAGGTAATCGAAGCGGCGGGGTTTCATCCTTCGCTCAAGCGCTAGACGGATCGCATCAACCCATGTCTATCGATTAAGCTGAGCACCCTGTTCGCAGGCATCATGGTTGCCTGATATCACTTTCTCCCAACGGAACAACCCATATGAAAAACCTTCGCGCATTCCGTGCCCTCTGCCTTTTCAGCGGCGTTGCGTTCGCTGTCGCCGCGGCGCCCGTCTACGCCCAGCAGGCGGCGTCGATGCCCGGAATGGACATGTCCAGCTCAGCGGAGGCCGGGTCGAGCGCATCGACGCAGGCGTTCAAGGACGCCGACGAGAAAATGATGCAGGCCATGGATGCACCTGCCTACACGGGCGATGCCGACAAGGACTTCGTCGCCCACATGATTCCGCATCATCAAGGCGCGGTCGAAATGGCGCAGGTGGAACTCAAGTACGGCAAAGATCCCGACTTGAAGCGCCTCGCCCGAAACATCATCAAGGCGCAACACGATGAGATCGCGTTCATGCAACGCTGGCAAGCGAAGCACGGCGTGAAGTGACAACAGGCAACATCATCGTTTCAACGCTTTAAAACCGCGCTTGACCCTCACGCAACGTCAGGTTCTAGTCTCCATGCAGGCATGAAGAAAGGAGCGATTTCGATGCTGCTGAAAGTAGGTGAACTAGCCAGGCGATCCGGCATGACGGTGCGCACGCTTCATCACTACGACGCGATCGGGTTGCTCACGCCTTCTGCCCGCTCCGATGCGGGCTACCGGCTCTACAACCGCGACGACATCGCCAGGCTGCATCAGATCCAGGCGATGCGGCAGCTGGATCTGTCGCTGGCCGACATCGGGGCCTTGCTGGCAAGACCGGACGCCTCCCTCTCGACGGTCATCGAGCAGCAGATCGCAGCGCTGACTCGACAGATCGATCGTGCAACGGACCTGCGCGACAGGCTTCATCGTTTGCGTGGCCAGTTGATGACGGGAGAAGAGCCCGATCTTGCCGACTGGCTAACCACGTTGGAGATGATGACCATGCAGGATAAATATCTTACGCAGGATGAACAGGACCAGCTTCGTTCGAACAAGCTCGCGGGGGCGGCCAACTGGCCGGCATTGATTCAGGCAGTGCACGCGCTGATGGATCGCGGCGTTTCCGTCGAATGCAAGGAGGCCCAGGCATTGGCGAACCGCTGGATGTCGATGGTGGCCGATTACACCGGGGGCGATCCGCGTCTGCTCTCGAAGCTCGACACGATGCATCGCAATGAGCCGGCGCTGCAGGTGAAAAGCGGCATCACGACGGACATGCTCGCCTACATGACACGCGCCGTCCGGCACTCGAAGCTGGCGCTCTACGCGAAATATCTGTCGCCGCAGGAACTGCAGCGCATGCATGACGGCGACGAGCGCTACGTGTCTGAATGGCCGGGACTCGTCGCGGAAATCCGCCGCGCCATGGACAACCACCAAACCGTCGACGACCCGTCGGTTCAAAAGCTCGCGCAGCGCTGGATGAATCTGTTCAACGCATATGTCGGCACGGATCCGGAAACCCACCGGAAACTCCAGTCCGCCTACGAGAACGAGCCCGCGCTGCTGGCGGGCACAGGCATCGACCGGGCGATGCTCGCTTACCTGCGCGACGCGCTGGAGATCGCGCAACTGCAGTAGCGCAGCAATGCGGCGCGGTTGGTGACGCGCCGTCAGCGGCCACCACGAAGTCACCAACGGCAGCTTCGTGGTGGCGCCCGCGTCGCGCCGAACACCGGGATCCGACCGCAAATGACTGGTGTTTACCCGCCAAACCCACTCTGACACTTGCCACTTCGCCGGAATGTGGCTCAAAATGTAAGCGCTATCATTTTAAATGTACGGCTTTAACTGGCGGAAATGACTGCCTGGGACACGATCAGCATGCCAGCATGTAAGCGCTAACATAGCGCGATGAACTGCAATTGGAGAACCCCGATCTCCCGGCGACCTGACACCGCATCAGCGCGCCCCCGCAACAGACAAACACATGAACCGGAGACAACCAGCATGAGCGCCACCCCGAACCTCGAGCAGGCCCCACCGAAAATCCGCCGCGCCCAGATCGTGGCGCTCACGCTGCTGATGGTGAGCGGCATCGTCAACTATCTGGACCGTGGAACGCTCGCAGTTGCCAATCCGCTGATCCGTCACGACATGGGGCTCTCGCTCGGCCAGATGGGCCTGCTGCTGTCCGCGTTTTCCTGGAGCTACGCGTTGTTCCAGCTGCCGGTGGGCGGTCTCGTCGACCGGATCGGACCGCGCAAGCTGCTCGGCATCGGCCTGATCGTCTGGTCAATTGCGCAGGCCGCCGGCGGATTCGTCTCGACTTTCGGCTGGTTCGTCCTTGCGCGAATCGTGCTTGGCATTGGCGAGGCGCCGCAGTTTCCGTCGGCAGCGCGCGTTGTCAGCAACTGGTTTCCGTTGCGCGCGCGTGGCAAGCCGACCGGTATCTTCAATTCGGCGTCCCCGCTCGGCACGGCGCTCGCGCCGCTTTGCCTGTCGATCATCGTGGTTCAGTTCCACTGGCGCTGGGCCTTCATCGTGACGGGCGTGCTGGGTCTGGTCGTCGCTGTCGTGTGGCTCGCCGTATATCGCGATCCCGTCAAAGCCACGATGAGCGAAGCAGAGCGGCGCTATCTCGAAGGCGACGAAGCGGACCGCAAGCCGGCCCCCGCGGTCACGTTCGCCGACTGGCGTTCGCTGTTTTCTCACGGAACCACGTGGGGCATGCTGATCGGCTTCTTCGGCTCGGTCTACCTGAACTGGGTGTACCTCACGTGGCTGCCTGGCTATCTGACGATGGAGCGGCACATGAGCCTGATGCATACGGGCATTGCTGCGTCGATACCGTTCTTCTGCGGCTTTCTGGGTTCGCTCACGGCCGGCTGGTTCTCCGATCTCATCACGAGCGGCAGCACGAATCCGGTCACCAGCCGCCGCAATGCGGTGGTGATCGCGATGCTCGGCATGGTCGCGTTCACCATTCCGGCGGCGCTCGTCGAGAGCAACACAATCGCGATCGTGTGCATTTCGGTAGTGATCTTTCTGGCGAATGCCGCCTCCGCCAGCTCATGGGCGCTGGCCACCGCTGCCGCGCCGCCGAACCGCGTCGGCTCGCTCGGCGCGATCCAGAACTTCGGCGGCTTTCTCGGCGGCGCTCTCGCCCCTATCCTGACCGGCTACATCGCGCAGACCTGGTCGTTCGTCCCTGCATTGCTCACGGCCGCCGGCATCGCGTTTGCCGGCGCCATGAGCTACCTCCTGCTGGTACGCAAACCGATCGACGACCGGCCCGTCTCCACTGAAACCCTGCGAGCGCCCGCCTGAAGGCGGCCGTTGCGTCAACTCATCGAATCCTTCCCCGGAGATCAACACCATGACCACCGCCAAGCCCGCCAAGACGTCAGTCGAAGGCATCGTCCCCGTGATGCTGACGCCGTTCGACGATTCCGGCGCCATCGACTACGCCGGACTCGAACGTCTGATCGAGTGGTACATCGCACACGGGTCCGACGCGCTGTTCGCCGTCGCCCAGTCGAGTGAAATGCAGTTTCTGACGCTCGCCGAGCGCGGCGCGCTGGGACGCTTCGTGGTCGAGAAGGTTGCCGGCCGCATTCCCGTCGTGGTCTCCGGCCACATCAGCGACGACGCCGATGCGCAGGCCGAGGAGCTGAACGTCGCCGCGGCCACGGGCGCGCAAGGCATCGTGCTCGTGACGAACCGGCTCGATCCGAATCGTCAGGGAACGGAGGCCTTCGCGGCGAATCTCAAGCGGCTCCTCACGCGACTTCCGTCGGACATGCCGCTCGGTTTGTACGAATGCCCGGCGCCCTACCGCCGGCTGCTATCCGACGATGAATTGAAGCTCTGCATCGATACCGGCCGCTTCATCATGCTGAAGGACGTGAGTTGCGATCTCGCGACCGTCAAGCGGCGCGTCGCGCTCGCCCAGGGCTCGCCGCTGAAAATCCTGAACGCCAACGCGGCCATTGCGTGGGACGCCATGAAGGCTGGCTCCGCAGGCTTCAACGGCGTATTCACGAACTTCCACCCGGATCTGTACAACTGGCTGCGCAATGACGCGGCACAGGACCCGGCTCTCGCGGAGGAACTCGCGACGTTTCTCGTGCTCGCTGCCGTATCCGAAGCGCTCGGTTACCCCGCGCTTGCGAAGATCTATCACCAGCGCATCGGCACGTTCGATTCGATCCGCTGCCGTGCGATCGACTATGACGTGCGCGAACGTTTCTGGGCGCTCGACGCGGTGCTCGACAAGATCGTCGCCGGCACCGAGCATTTCCGCTCGCGCATTGCCGCGCTCGGTCAACGCGGCTAGGTTCGCGGATATCAGCCGTCAGAGACACCCAGTGACCGGAACGCGAGCAACCACCGTCATGTGCGCCCGCGCTTCGCGCGTGCAGGCAGCGGTAAGATGTCGGGCGCTCTCCGATTCACTCTTCGCTTTCTGATCCAATGCCTGATTCCGCCGACTCCCCCGAGTCCCCGGCCACCGTCCGAACTCCGACGAACCGTGCCCGCCGCAACACGGGCCGTACCGTGCTGTCCGATGTCGCCAAGCTCGCCGGTGTATCGACAGCGACCGTATCGCGGGTCTACAACGAGCCGGACAAGGTCTCGGCGAACGTGCGCGAGCGTGTCGAACACGCCGCGCGCACGCTCAACTGGTTTCCCAACGCAGCGGGCCGCGCGCTTGCGTCCACGCGCAGTCACATTGCCGGCATCATCATTCCAACGCTGGATGACCAGGTGTTCGCTTCGCAGGTGAGCGCCATGCAGGCTGCGTTCGCGGCACGCGGCATCACACTCGTGCTCGGTTGCTCGAACTACGATCCAGCGCAGGCGCTCGTGCAGGTGCGCGCCATGCTCGCACGCGGTGTCGAGGCGATGGCCGTGGTGGGCGAGGCTCATCCCCCCGAACTATTCGAGGCGTTGCGGAGTTATCGCGTGCCCTATGCGGTCACGTATGCATACCGCAAGGACAGCCCACATATCTGCGTCGGCTTCGACAATCACGCGGCCTACACCGAGATCACCGAACATCTGATCGGCCTCGGGCATCGCTCGTTCGCGGTCTGCATCCAGCCGACCCGCGACAACGATCGCGTGCAGGCGCGCGTGGCGGGTATCCGCTCGACACTCGAACGCCACGGCCTCGCGGTGCGGCCTGAGCACATGCTCGAAGGCAAATCATCGATCGAATTCGGGCGACGCTGCCTGCGCTCGATCTGGCAAGCGCCATGCGAGCGCCCGAGCGCGATCATCTGCGGCAACGATCACATCGCGCTTGGCGTCCTGCGTGAGGCGGAGGAACTGGGTATCGCGATTCCCGGCGAACTATCCGTGACCGGCTTCGACGATCTTGAGATCGCGAAAGAGCTCCGCCCCGCGCTGACGACGATGCGAGTCGACACGTACGAGATCGGGCG
Source organism: Paraburkholderia sediminicola (assembly GCF_902859805.1). GTDB lineage: Bacteria > Pseudomonadota > Gammaproteobacteria > Burkholderiales > Burkholderiaceae > Paraburkholderia > Paraburkholderia sediminicola. The sequence goes on from NZ_CADIKC010000002.1 coordinate 375,773, forward strand.
TCTTACCGCGCAGTATCTGCTCGACGTGCTCGACGGCAAGCGCCCGCAGCACGGACACGAAGTGCACGCTCTATTCCAGCTCAGGCAATCGACCGGGCCGAGCGCGCGATAGCTGCGCGGCGCTTTTCTCGGCATGAACGGCGTTACGTAGGGCCGGTTTGTCACACCGAATCAATCGGATCGCTCACCGCGCCTCGCTGCACCGCATGCCCCGACTGCTCGCCGAACTGCAGAGCGGCGAGCTGCGCATAGAGCGGCGAACTCAGAAGAAGCTCTGCGTGACGGCCCTGTGCGACGATGCGGCCTTGTTCCAGCACGACAATGCGATCGGCCTGTTGCACGGTCGCAAGACGGTGCGCGATAACCAGTGTGGTGCGGTTCTGCGCGGCATTGTCCAACGCCTTCTGCACGAGCCGTTCGCTGGCGGCATCGAGCGCGCTGGTCGCTTCGTCCAGCAGCAGAATGGGCGGATTCTTCAGAATCGCGCGAGCGATCGCAATGCGCTGGCGCTGCCCGCCAGACAGCCGCACGCCACGCTCGCCGAGAAAGGTGTCGTAGCCTTGCGGCAGTTCGTCGATAAAACCGGCCGCAGCGGCCATCTCGGCCGCACGTTGCACTTGCGCGAGTGTGGCATCCGGTGCGCCGTAGCGAATGTTGTCGAGTACGCTGCCAGAAAAGATCACCGACTCCTGCAGCACCACGCCGATTTCCTTGCGCAACTCGACGAGCGGCACATCGCGCGTCGGGACGCCGTTGATCAGAATGCTGCCGGACTGCGGATCGTAAAAACGCAGCAGCAGCTGGAACAGCGTGGTCTTGCCCGCACCGGACGGTCCGACCAGGGCGACATGTTCGCCCGGACGGACATCGAGCGAGAGCGCGGAAAGCGCTGCAATGCCGGGGCGCGACGGATACGAGAAACTGACGTTGTCGAATCGGATGCCCTCGCCTCGCGCAGGCAGCGCGACCGTGGTCTCGGCCTGCACCACCGGCGAGCGCGCCGCCAGCAGTTGCAGCAACCGTTCGGTGGCGCCGGCCGCGCGCTGCAGATCGCCCCACACTTCAGCAACTGCGCCCACTGCGCCGGCCGTGAACACCGCGTAGAGAATGAACTGCGACAACTGGCCCGCCGTCATCCGCCCGGCCAGCACCGCCTGCGCGCCGAGCCACAGCACGAACACGATGGCGCTGAACACCAGCACGATCACCACGGCGGTCAACCAGGCACGCGCGCGAATGCGCGTGAGCGCCGTATCAAAGGCTGCTTCCACCGCGCCGGCAAAGCGCCGCACCTCGAAGGGTTCCTGCGTATACGACTGCACAGTCGGCATGGCATTGAGCACTTCACCCGCCAACGCGCTCGTGTTCGCGATCTTGTCCTGGCTCGCGCGCGAAAGACGCCGCACGCGCCGCCCGAAGATCACGATAGGCGCAACCACCACAACCAGCGTCGCGATGATGTACCCAGAGAGCACCGGGCTCGTCACCGCCAGCATCGCGACGCCACCGGTCAACAGGAAGAAGTTGCGCAAGCCCAGCGACAGGCTGGTGCCCACCACCGCCTGGATCAGGGTGGTGTCGGCGGTGAGTCGTGACAGCACTTCGCCGGTTTGCGTGGTCTCGAAGAACTGCGGGCTCATGCCCAGCACGTGGTCGTAGACCGCCCGCCGCAAGTCGGCCGTGACCCGCTCGCCCAGCCACGACACGAGGTAGAAGCGTAGCGCCGTGGCGGCGGCCAGTACCAGCGAAACGAGAAACAACGCAAAGAAATAGCGATCGATGTGCGCCCGATCGCCCCCCGCGAAGCCACGATCGATCAGGTATTTGAAAGCCACCGGCAACACCAGCGTGGCGCCGGCCGAGGTCACCAGCGCGAGGAACGCGAGCGCCCAGCGGCCTGCATAGGGGCGCAGGAAGGGCAACAGGGCAAACAGAGGGCCAATACGTCGTGAAGCTGATGCAGGCGGCGAAGACGGAACAGCGTCTGACATGAAGTTTCCCTGATGAATCGAAGGTCACCCCGATTGTGCCAGTCCTGCGGATTCGAAGGCGGCTCACGTATAAGCCTCCTCTGCGCGCTTGCCGCGACTGTGCATCTGTATCAAGATCAAGCCGACTCATCCGGACCAGGCTATTCCCATGAAAAACGACTCTGACTCTGACTCCGACTCCGATCCCGACAAACTGAAAGGCCCAGGTGGTTTGACGCTGCGCCAGATCCACGATCAGGTGCAAAAGAGCCTCGAGCGCGACCGCGAAGAGCTGGCGTCGCGCAACGCTATCGCTCCGCAACGCAGCAGGTGGCAACGTTGGGTGCGTTACGTGTGGGGCCGCAGCGGGCGTCGCTAGGCGGCGAGAATGACCGCGCAAACCCGATGCGCGGCGATGCCCTAGACGATGGAAACCGGCCCCACGCTCTGCTTCGCCTCAGACAGCAACCAGGTCCTGAAAGCCACGACGTTGGGGCGGTCCAGCGCGGCGGGCGGATAGACAAGCCAATAGCTGTAGTCGTTGGGCAGCACCACGTCGAAAGGCTGTACCAATCGGCCACTGCGCAGATCGTCCGCGGCGAGCATGAGCCGGCCCAACGCAACCCCCTGCCCATCCACCGCAGCCTGCAATGCGTGGCTGGCGTCGTTAAACGATGGCCCCGTATCCATGTCGAGTCCGCTTATCCCGGCCTCGTTGCACCAGTGCCGCCACGCTTCTCGCGGTGTGTCGTGCAACAGGCGGACATGGCGCAAGTCAGCCGGGACACGAATGGCAGGCTGCCCATCGGCGAGCCTCGGACTACAGACCGGACTCAGTGTTTCACGAGCGATCAGGTCAGCTTTCACACCGGTCCATTTCCCGAGCCCTGAGCGAATGCCAACATCGAAGCGCTCCGTTGTGAACGTCCAGACATCGGCAGAACTATCGAGGCGCACGTCGATGTCCGGATGCAAGGCGCGAAACGTTTCAAGACGCGGCACCAGCCATCGCGAAGCGAACGAAGGCAGAACCGTGATGCACAACGGTCGCGCATCGGGTTCCATCAGACGCAGCGTTGCCGCCGCAATGCGATCGAGCGCACCGGCCAGTTCCGGGAGATAGGCTTCGCCCTTTGCTGTGAGCTTCAGTGCGTGCCCGCGACGCTCGAACAGACGAAAGCCCAACCAGTCTTCAAGCTGGCGAATCTGATGACTGATGGCCGCCTGCGTCACACACAATTCGGCAGCAGCGCGGGTAAAGCTCAGATGCTGCGCCGCGGCCTCAAAGGCACGCAGCGCACCTAGCGGAGGCAGGCGTCGCATGGACTGGTCGATTACCGTGGTTTATCGAGAGCATGAAGATAACCCGTTTGTGACGCAGGAGGAAGTCGCTTCTAATCACACACTCCACGGGCAAACGTAATGTTCCGGCTCCTTGCCGACATGAGGCTAATCGATGATTGCATGGAACATCTGGATCCTGTTTCTTGGCTACACCGTACCGATGGTCGTCAGCCCCGGTCCGGGCAACACGGTCCTCGCGACCGCCGGCGGCCGCTACGGCGTGGCCGGCTCGATTCCATTCTGGGCCGGCTTCGAGATCGCCAATCTGGTGTTGTGCCTCGCCTATGGAATGGGTCTCGGCAAAGTACTGCACGGCCACCCTGAAATCCAGATGGTGTTCAAGTGGGGCGGCACCGTCTATCTGCTCTATCTTGCCTGGGGATTTTTTCGTTCGTCGGCTATATCCGCAAACAGCAGCGGGCAGGATCATGCCCGCCTGCGTACCGGAGACGGATTTCTATCCGTGATCCTCAACCCCAAGATTCACTCGATGATTCTGGTGATGTTTTCGCAGTTTCTCGACTCGGCAAAACCGCTACCGGCACAAGTCTTTCAGTTCGCGGCGGCGTTTCTCGTCGTGTGCATGGTCTGCCACTTTCCATGGATCTATGGCGGCCAGTTGATTCTTCGCCGGTTTCGATCCGCACGTGCGTTGCGAATTCAGGGACGCGTGTTCGGTATCTGCATGATCCTCGTGGCAGCTTACGTCGCCTTCGCCTGAAATCGACCGGTGGCTTGTTAACTAGAATTTATTGAGCGGTGGAAGAGGCTGCGTTTCCTGGTGCTGCAACCTTGTCTTTTTCTCGGCCCGTTGTAGTGCTGTTTCGGCGTCCTTCCAGTGAAGCTCGGGCGCAACGCCGCCGGCATAGTGCGCGCCGATAGCATCGATCAGGTCCGTAACGCCCGTATCGTCCGCGCGAACTGCGCTTTCCAGCCGCGCCGGATGTCCGAATTCGTGCGTTCGGTCCATCCAGCGATACAACGCCGGAATAATCCGCCGCCAATCACCCTGACGCGCAACATCACTCAGCCTGCGCCACGCAACGGCCTCGCCTTCGAGGTATCGCTTGCGTGCATCGATTGCACGTTGCCACGCTCGCCTCAAGAACGTGGTCACACGCTCGCGCGCCCAGAATGCCAGCATGATCGCCAGCAGAACGGCACAGGCGACAATCACCTGCCTGCTGTGAATCACGATGATTCTGTGCGGGAAGCCGTTGCTCATCGCTTCGACCGGAATCTCGAACAGGGGCTTTTCCCGCGCGGTAGAAGCCGAAAACGTCATACCCGGCAACGCGATCGTCTCTTTCTTTTGCGTCTTCGTGTTCCACCATTCGATGGTCACCGGCGGCAGTGTGAAGCGGCCGTTGTGATCGGCTGTGTAGGTCACGCTGTCGGTTCGCTCGCCCGCCACGAGCCCCACCCGGTCCTGCACGATGTTGCGGGTCGCGGGCGGTTTGGCGTAGCGCTTCAATCCGTCGACGTCACTCAGATTCACCGGCGGAATCAACATCGACTCCGTGCCGGCGGCACTTTGCGTAATCGTGCGCGTCACGGAGTCGCCCACTCTGATGTGTTCCTTCGACGGCTCGATGGTTTGCGTGGCCATGAGCCGCGTGGTTGGAAAAAAGGTGCTCATGCCTTCCGCGCCAGGCGGCAGCGTCGCGACGAGTTTGAGTGCGGGCGTCATGACCTGCACGGGCGTAGTCGTGCCGCCCGGATATACGGTAATGGCAAACGGCGCGATGTCGAATGTCTTACCCGCTTGCGGCGCGATACGGTAAGCGCGGCTCACACCGAACCAGCGCACACCGTCGATGTCTTCCGAGAGATTGTCCGCCTGCTCGTCAGGCAGGCTGACGATCGCATCGGGCACGGTGAAGAGCGGCCAGTTCGGCGCTTCCGTAAACCACGTGGTCGTCAACAGATCGACGACGAGCTTGATCTCGCTGCCCGCAACCACCGGGCCGGCAGGTTCGAGATGCGCGCGAACCATAGTCCGCGGCGCGGCGTCGGCAAAGGCCGGCGCTGAAGCGCAAGCCGCGCCGAGCCACGCGATAACCAGTAGAAGCCGCAGGAAAACCGCTGTCATGGCGCGTTCGCTCCCTTTACTTCGGTTTCCTGCAGAAACCGCTGCTGCAGAAAAACCGCGGGCGAGGTATTCAGATTGCGCATCCAGACCTCTTCGCTCGGACGCGGTGCGCCTTCGATAATGGTCGACGTGCCCCGCCCTTTCTTCTTGTCGGCCTGCACCTGGTCGGGTGGATCCTCCTCCGGATCCATTTCATCCTGCTGGTCTTTTGCGAGCAAGCGCTGCAGGAAGGCCCGATTGGCCGCTGCCTCGCGCAGTGCGGGCTGAACCTTGAGCGCGTTGTCATATGCCTTGATGGCGGCAGCGAAGTCATCCAGATGCGCAAGCGTATTGCCCATGTAGAAATACGCTTGCGCCGTCTTCAGACGCGAAAAGCTTTCGAGCGCGCCGGCATAGTCGCCCGCGAGATATTGGGCGCGCCCCTTCCACATCGGATCATCGAAGCGTTGCGCGGCCGCTTTGTAATCGCCGCGCTCGAAATCCCAACGGCCCTGCTGATCGTGCGTGGCGAACAGATCGACCCAGCGCCATTCGGCCGCTTGAGCATGGCGCGGCACGGCGCTGAAAGCGAGTGAGATCAGCACCACAGGCAGCCACTTGACGCTCCAACCGCGCCGGAAGCCCCATAGCGCAAGCAACAGCACGGGAATGACGAGCCAGTAACCCGACTCTTTCCAACGCGGCACGATCTTCGATTCCTCCGCTTGCGCGAGGTAGGCCTGCGCGCGATGCTGGACCCACGCCACGTCATCGTCGTCCACACGCATGCTGGCTAACGGAATGCCCGCTTCGTCCGCCACCTTGCGAATCGCGCCGGCGTCGAAGGTACCCATCAGCGGATGCCCTTCCGGGTCCATCGCGATCATGCCGTCAGCACCGCGGATCGGCCCACCGTTCTCCGTGCCGACCGCGAGCCACAGCAGTTGATGACGGATCGCCTTGGCCTTTTGCACGAACGCGTCCGCCTGATTCGTATCGAAGCCGTCGCTCATAAAGACGATCGTGCCCGCGGCGGGCTCGTTCGCGAGCAAACGCTCGGCGGCGTCGAGACCGGCGGTGGCGTTCTTGCCGTCGCGCGGCATCAGCGAGGAAGAGAGCGCCGGCACATACAGTTCGAGCATGGCGGGGTCCTCGGTGGGCGGCACGACGAGATGGCCGCTCGACGCGAACACGACCAGTCCGGTACGCGCCCCCTTACGCGCTCGTGCAATATCGAGCACCTTCTGTTTGGCGCGCTCGAGCCGAGTGGGCGCCACGTCGGTAGCGTCCATCGAATGCGCGAGCTCCAGTACGACGACGAGCGGCGCCTTATCCTGATTGAACGGCGGGCGCTCCTGCTGCCAGGTCGGCCCCGCGGCAGCAAGCGCGCCGATGCCGAGCAGCAGCCCCAGCGTGTGCACCGGCTGAATCACGCGGCGCTTCGTATCGCCGACAATCAGATGTTCCAGCAGCGCAGGATCGATGACATTGCGCCAGCGCGCGCGCACGTTGTTGCGGCGAAACCAGCAAAGCGGCAGGAGCACGGCGGGAATCAGCAGCAGCAACCACAACGGCCGCAGAAAATGGAAGGCGGTCAGATCAATTTCCATGACCCGCCTCCACGGTTTTCGCCCGCGCAGGCAGCGCCTCGCGACGTGGCGCACGCAGCACCGCGATCAGCAACGCAAGCACATGGTAGAGCGCGAAAATCGCAACCGCCGCAGCGGCCGGCACCCAGTAAAAGTCGCGCTGCGGACGATAGATTTCGCGCTTTACTTTCTCGGGCGTGAGTTTGTCCAGCGTGGCATAAACATCGGCAAGGTCCTGCTGCCGGCCGAGCGCGCGAAACGACCGGCCGCCCGTGATGCTCGAAATGCGCGCGAGCGCATCGAGATCGACCTTGTCTTCGCCGGTCGTATCCGGATCGCCGATACCGATGGTGTGCACTACCAGCTTGTGGCTCCGCGCGATCTCCGCCGCGCGCTCGGGTGGTATCGCGCTGCTGGTGTCGTTGCCGTCGGTCAGCAGGATCAGCACTTTCTCCTGGGCCTGCGAGTTCGTCATCAGTTTGACGGTGAGTCCGATCGCATCGCCGATAGCTGTGCGCGGCCCTGCCATACCGATCTGCATCTGATCGAGCAGCACCTGCACGGCCTCGTGATCGAGCGTGAGCGGCGCCTGCGGATAGGCGGCGTCACCGAAAACGACGAGGCCTATGCGGTCGCCCTTTCGTTTGGCGATGAAGTCGCTCACCACCCGTTTCACCGCGCTGAAACGATCCATGCGCTCACCGGCGGCATTGACGAAGTCGCGCGTGGCCATCGAACCGGAAAGATCGATCGCGAGCATCAGATCGCGAGCTGGTTCTTCGCGCACGATGGGCGCTTCGACATAGACCGGCTTGGCCGCGGCGATCACGAGTAGGACCCAGAGGAGCGGCATCAGGAGACGCTGCAACCAGTTGCGCCGCAACCGCACGCCGCCCGGCGCCGGTTTTTCTCCTGCCGCGTGTGCCATTTCGTGAAAGAACGGCACACGCACCGCGGAGGCCGTCGTGCGATAGGCCGGCACCAGCCACCACACGAAGAGCGGCAGAGGCAGCAGCGCGAACATCCACGGGAAATCAAATTTCCACATGATGGCGTTCGATCCAGTCGCGGGTGTGGCTGATGAGCATCGCGGCTTCGTCGCTGGAAATAGCGGCAACCTGGTCGGGTGGCGCGTAACTCGCGAGCGCCAATAGCGCCTCGCTTCTCGCGTCGAAGCGACCGCGCGTACGTTGCAGGAACGCAAGCCATGCGTCGCCGGTGAGCGCGGCAACCTGCTCGCGTGGCGCAACCGCCAGCGAAGTCCGCTTGATGAGACGCGGGATCGCAGCCAGTGCGCTCGCACGTTGTGCGGAATCCATTTGTGTCGCGGCGAGGCTCGCTTCAATGCTCGCCAGTTCAGCCAATGCCACACGCCGGTAGCGCTGCTTCTCTCGCCGCCGCCAGACCAGCCAGCCCGCCACCGCCAGCAGCGCCAGCAGTAAAAGCCCGATGAATACCCAGCCGATGGTTTGCGGCACGTACGACACCGTCTGGGGCAGCGGTAGTTCCTGCAAGGGCTGAAGTTGCCCGGACGTGTCGGGCGCGACCAGCGCCGAAGCGGCCGGCGCACTCATATGCCGCTCCCGGTAGCGGGCCGCGCACGCTCGCCGAACAGACGCCGCACCTGGTCGACCGTCGGCTCCGCGGTCGATAGCGCCATCAACGGCACACCGCTCGAGCGCAACAGTTCGGCTACTTCCGCGGTGCGCCCGCTGAACAGGGTCGACAACGGCGCTCTCACCCGCTCCTGCTCGATTCGCAATTCGACCTGCAAACGGCCTTCGCTGACCACCAGCGCACGATGTTCCGGCATGCTCTGCCACAAGGGATCGAAGATCATCGCCGCGACGACGTCGTTGTGCGCGGCCAGTTGCCGCAGCAGCTTGCGCGTGCGCTCGCTCGCCCCCGCAAAATCGCTGACGATGCAAATGAGGTAGTCGTGACCGGCCAGCTTGAGTACGCCTTCAAGCGCAGTGTCCAGTTGTCCGTAATGAGTGCGCGCTTCGCTCCCGGCGTGCAGTGCGCGGTTCATCGTAGCGAGCGCGCCGAACAGCATCTTGATCCGGCTACGGCTGCGCAGCGGCTTGACCCGCACCACCTGGCTGTCGTTGAACAGCACGCCGCCGACCCGGTCGCCGGCGGTGAAGCCCATCCATACAGCAAGTGCTGCCACTTCGGCGGCCACCACCGACTTGAACGCGCGGCGCGACCCAAAAAACATGCTCATGCGTTGATCGACTACGACAAGCAGCGGCCGGTCCCGCTCTTCCGTATAAGCGCGAACCTGAGGCTTGCCGAGACGCAGCGAGACCTTCCAGTCGATATGACGGATGTCGTCGCCCGGCAGGTAGGCACGGATTTCTTCGAAATTGAGCCCACGCCCGCGCAATCGCGACGCGTGACTGCCTGACAGCACGCTCGATACCGGCGCGGGCGCGACAAAGCTCAGCCCGCGGGCATGAAACTCGAGCTTCGCCAGATGCGCTGCGTCGATGTAGACGCGGCCATCTGCTGAACTCGCAGCGCTTGCAGATTCGGACATCAAGACCACGGCGATCCCCCGCGTCGATGCGACGATACTTATATTGCGCCAGGTGTCAGGCCGGCACCGCAACCTTTTCGATCAGCCTGTCGATCACGGCGTCGGCGCTGATGCTCTCGGCATTGGCGTCATAAGAGAGGATCAGCCGATGCCGCAGCACCGGATGAACGACCGCGCGCACGTCGTCGGGCGTGACGAACTTGCGGTCCTGCAGCCAGGCCTGCACGCGGCTCGCCCGGTCGAGGCCGATCGAACCGCGCGGGCTTGCGCCGATTTCGATCCATTTGCCGAGGTCGGCGTCGAGCGCCTCACCATGCCGAGTCGCATTGACGAGCGAAACAATGTAGTCGTCCATCGCCGGCGCCACCGCGATTCTGCTGATTTCTTCACGCACCGCGAAAATGACATCCTGGCCGAGAACACTCGGCGGCTTGTCCGCCGCGTTGTTCTCGCGCCGCAGCAATCGCAACATGTCGACTTCGCTTTGTGGCGACGGATAACTAATTAGGACTTTAAGAAGAAACCGGTCCATTTGCGCTTCAGGCAATGGATAGGTGCCTTCCTGCTCAATCGGATTTTGTGTTGCCATGACAAGAAACAGGTCCGGCATTTGATGCGTTTTACCTGAAACGGAAATCTGCCGCTCTTCCATGGCTTCCAATAATGCGGATTGAACCTTCGCAGGCGCGCGGTTAATTTCATCCGCAAGAATCAGATTGCCGAAGATAGGCCCGGGCTGAAAACTGAGCATGCGTTCCGTGCCGCTTTGCAGCAGCGTTTCGGCGCCGGTGATGTCGGACGGCAACAGATCGGGTGTGAACTGAATGCGGCTCATGGTCGCCGCAAGACGCGTGGCAATGGCTTTGACGGTGCGAGTTTTTGCGAGGCCGGGCAGACTTTCGAGCAGGACGTGACCGTCTGCGAGTAGCGCAATCAATACCTGCCGGACAACCGCTTGCTGGCCCACTATCGCTTCGTTGACACTCGATTCGAAGCGCAGGATCGTTTCGCGCATAGCTCTCGATTTCCCCAATCATTGGATAGTGGAACAACTTGCATGCCGACGCTCGCCGCCAGACACGTTAATGCACAAGCGTAATTCCGTCAAAGTTTCGCACCTACGCAAAAAAATGCGTGAAATGTGTTTGAAAAGTTGCTAGCCTCCGTCTTACGTTTCGCAAAGTTGTATCCGGCGTATTCGTTACCGGCGTAAATCGTTATTCCGTATCGCTAAGCTTCGCATAAGTGCAAAAGAGAGCTGACCAGGTTTGCTAAAGGGCCAGCAGGTTCACCTGCGTGAGAGAAGGAATGATGAGTTCAGCAAAACGTGGCACGGTAACGGCTGCCCGCTCTACAGGCACGCCTTCCGCAATCTCAGCACCCACCGCACGCTATCGCAAGCTGCTCTTGTGGGGCGTACTTCTCGTCATGCTTCCTGCATGTGTCGGTGCGGCAGTGAGTTGGGCCTTCGCTTCGCGCACTCAAGCTCATCCTCAAGTTGTCTACGGCGACGGAACGCACGGCCCGCTCGGCATGGCATGGGTTCCCGGCGGACCATTCCTGATGGGCAGCGACTCGAAGCAGGCGCAGCCCAACGAGCGTCCCGCCCACAAGGTGCGGGTGCATGGTTTCTGGATGGACCGTCATCACGTCACCAACGCGGAATTCCGCAAGTTCGTCGAAGCCACCGGCTACGTCACCACCGCCGAGAAGAAACCCGACTGGGACACGCTGAAGGTACAGTTGCCGCCTGACACGCCACGTCCGCCTGATAGCGCGATGGTGGCCGGCGCGATGGTGTTCGTCGGCACCAATCACCCCGTGCCGCTGGAAGACTATTCGCAGTGGTGGCGCTACGTGCCCGGCGCGAACTGGCGCCACCCCACCGGGCCGGACAGCAACGTCATTGGTAAAGACGATCACCCGGTTGTTCAGGTTTCCTACGAAGACGCGCAGGCCTATGCGAAATGGGCCGGAAAACGCTTGCCCACCGAGGCCGAATGGGAGTTCGCCGCGCGTGGCGGGCTCGAACAGGCCACTTACGCCTGGGGCAATCAATTCGCGCCGGATGGCAAGCAGATGGCCAACGTCTGGCAAGGCCAGGAGCCGCAGGCGTTCCCTGTGGTCAGCCCGAAGGCGGGTGGCGCACTCGGCACGAGTCCGGTCGGCACCTTTCCGGCGAACGGCTACGGACTCTCGGACATGACCGGCAACGCCTGGCAGTGGGTGGCCGACTGGTATCGCGCCGACCAGTTCCGGCGTGAAGCGGTGAGCACCAGCACGATCGACAACCCTATCGGCCCGCGCGACTCCTGGGATCCGGCCGATCAGGGCGTTCCCATCGACGCACCCAAGCGGGTGACGCGCGGCGGTTCGTTCCTCTGCAATGAAGCCTACTGCCTGAGTTACCGTCCCAGCGCGCGGCGCGGCACCGATCCCTACAACAGCATGTCGCATCTCGGCTTTCGCCTCGTCATGGACGAAGACACCTGGAAGCAACCACTGGCACGTCAAGCGTCGGCCCGCGCTGCAAGCGTAGACGGAAGCTAGAGCGCGCAACTTTTCGAGCTGTACCCGTTTCTCCCGCGCGCTGTCGCTCGCGGGTCATGGAAGTGTGCAATCGGAATGGAGGGCGGATGCAGTCGATTGGTCAATCGAAGTGGTCGGAACGTACCGTGGGCTCGATCCGCCCTTCGTTCAGATCGGCGTTCTGCGTCGCCCTGTTCGCGCTCGGTGTCGCGCTATGCACCGCCGGTTGCACGACGCCCGGCGGCACGACCGCAGCAACGCCGACGGCAGTCGACTCTGCGGCCGCACTGCCCTCATGGCGCGACGGACCAGCAAAACAGACGATCCAGAAATTCGTCGCCGATGTCACCCGCGAAGGTTCACCGAACTACGTACCGCCCGCCCAGCGCATTGCCGTGTTCGATAACGACGGCACGCTATGGAGCGAGCAGCCGCTGTACTTCCAGTTCGCCTTCATGCTCGACCAGGTGAAAGCAGCGGCACCGAAGCATCCGGAGTGGAAGAACAATCCTGCCTTCAAAGCGTTGGTCGCCAAAGACTATGGCGCGTTAGCGAGTCACGAGAAACAGCTGCTGCAACTTGTCGCCGTCGCCAATAGCGGCATGACCGTGGACGACTACGACAGGACCATCCGCGACTGGCTGGCCAGCGCCCGGCATCCGAAATTCAATCGCCCTTACACCGAACTCGTCTATCAGCCTCAACTGGAGCTGCTCGCCTATCTGCGCAACAACGGCTTCAAGACCTTCATCGTGTCGGGCGGCACGATCGAATTCATGCGACCGTGGGCCGAAAAGGCGTACGGCATTCCGCCCGAGCAGGTGATCGGCTCGAGCCAGGTGGTGCAATACCAGATGCGTGACGGCCAGCCTGTGCTGGTGCGCCAGCCGAAACTAGATTTCGTCGACGACGGTCCAGGCAAACCTGTCGGCATCTATCGAAACATCGGCCGCAAACCCATTCTCGCGTTCGGCAATTCGGACGGCGATCTGCAGATGCTGCAGTACACCGCATCCGGCAGCGGTCCGCATCTCGCCTTGCTGGTGCATCACGACGATGCCGTACGCGAATTCGCATACGACCGCGCCTCGAAGATCGGCAAGCTCGACAAGGCCTGGGACGAAGCGATCGCCGACGGCTGGACCGTGGTCAGCATGAAGGACGACTGGCAAACCATCTATCCCGCACCAAAGCAGTAGATGCACGCGTGAGAGCGCGAGCCGCGTGCAGGTCGCGGCCGCTACGAGGCAACCCGCGCGCAGGGAACGCGTGGCGGGTGAACCGCAAGGCAACTCCATTGGAGCAATACGATGAGAATGTTCCAGCGAAAGGGGCGCTACGCGGCCGGGGCGACAGTGATCGCCCTCGCCGCGTTCAGTGCATTGATTCTTCCATCCATCAACGCGCCTGCACAGACTCAGGCGCCGGCCAAACCGGCGCCGACCAGCGCGCCACAACCTGCCGCCAAGAACTCGTCCAAACCGAACATCCTCGTGATTTTCGGCGATGACGTCGGGCAGACGAATATCAGCGCCTACTCGCGCGGTGTGGTCGGTTACAAGACGCCGAACATCGATCGGATTGCTAACGAGGGCATGATCTTCACGGACTACTACGCCGAGAACAGTTGCACGGCTGGGCGTTCATCTTTCATCACCGGACAGTCGCCGCTGCGTACGGGCCTGTCCAAGGTCGGCGCGCCAGGCGCACCGGTCGGCCTGCAAAAGACCGACATGACGATCGCCCAGGCGCTCAAGCCGCTCGGCTACGCCACCGGTCAGTTCGGCAAGAACCACCTTGGCGACAAGAACGAGTACCTGCCGACCAATCACGGTTTCGACGAGTTCTACGGCAACCTGTATCACCTGAACGCCGAGGAAGAACCCGAGCGTCCGTACTGGCCAAAAGACAAGAACGACCCCTACGTGAAGAACTTTTCGCCGCGCGGTGTGATTCACAGCACATCGGACGGCAAGGTTCAGGACACCGGTCCGCTCACGGTTAAACGCATGGAGACCATCGACGACGAAACCGGCGCTCATGCGGAAGAGTTCATCCGCAAGCAGGTCAAGAACGGCACGCCCTTCTTCGTCTGGATGAACTACACGCGCATGCACGTCTTCACGCACGTGCGGCCCGAGTTCAGAGGCAAGAGCGGCATGCCCGGCAACGAATACGCCGACGGCATGTGGGAGCACGATCAGGACGTCGGCAAACTGCTCAAGCTGCTGGACGACCTGAATATTTCCAAAAACACCATCGTCGTCTACACGACCGACAATGGACCGAATCAGTTCTCGTGGCCGGACGCGGCAACCACCCCGTTCCGCAGCGAGAAGGACTCCAACTGGGAAGGCGCGTTCCGGGTCCCGGCGATGGTGCGATGGCCGGGCCATATCAAGCCAGGCGAAACGTCCAACGAGATGTTCTCGGGCCTCGACTGGTTCCCAACGCTGCTCGCCGCAGCAGGCGACGGTGGCGTCAAGGACCGGCTCATGAAGGGATGGTCGCCCAAGGCGGGCGGCGCGAGCTTCAAGAATCACCTCGACGGATACAACCAGTTGCCGTTCCTGACCGGACAGACGACCAAGGACCCTCGTACGGAGTTCTATTATTTCGACGACGATGGACAATTGGTCGCCATGCGCTGGGACCAGGACGGCAATGCCTGGAAAGCGGTCTTCTGCGAACAGCGCGCGAAGGGCAACCTGAATATCTGGCAGGACCCGCTCATCTGCCTGCGTCTGCCGAAGATATTCAACCTGCGCATGGATCCCTATGAACGGGCTGACATCACCTCGGATCAGTACAACGACTGGGTGACGAAGAATGCTTATCTGACCGGCATCGCGACACTGAAAGCGTCGGCGTTCCTGGAGACCTTCGTCGCCTATCCGCCGAGCCAGCGGCCCGCGAGCTTCAGCGTGGACGGCGTGCGCAGGCAGGTCGACAGGAAGATCGACGACTCTTTCAAGAAGCGTGGCCTCGAGTAAGACGTAGTGCGGTTGTGCCCGCCGGCTTTATCCGGTGGGCACAATTTTCCGGTTTAGCTCAAACCGCGTCGAGCCGATCCGGAGCACGCCTATTCGCTTCAATTCAGTTCGGTTCGGTTCGGTTCGGTTCACACCATTCCAACGCGACTCATTCCATGACCCAAACGCTGGCCAATCGTGCCAAAAGCTCACGCCGTGAGCGCCGCGCACATGAACGCGCACAGCGTCGCGACGATGCACCCTTGCACGCGCCCCAGAAAGAAACCGCCAACCCGAGCTTGCCGATCGCGTGGCCGGTGTTGCTTCTGTTTATCTCCGGCGCGGCATCGCTGATTTACCAGGTCCTGTGGATCAAGCAGCTCGCGCTGGTGGTCGGCGTGGAGGTGCAAGCCGTCACGACTGGTGTCAGTGCTTTTTTTGCGGGTCTTGCAGTGGGCGGCTGGGTCTTCGGCAGACTCGCGGACCGGCTCGCGCGGCCCTTGCGTCTGTATGCGCTGCTCGAAGCCGGTGTGCTGGTGCTGGCACTAGGCAGCACGTGGATGCTGCCGCGTGCCGCGGCGCCCTTCGCTTCGCTGCAGGATCGGATCGGACCGCTTGCCTGGGCGTTGCCCTTTGTGCTGGTCGGCTTGCCTGCCGTTCTAATGGGCGGCACGCTGCCGGTGCTGATGCGCGCGCTGTTCCCCAACGCCGCCCAGATGGGCCGCTCCGGCGCCCGTCTCTATGCGGCCAATACGGCCGGTGCGATTGCCGGCACGCTGGCCGCGAGTTTTGTCCTGATTCCATCGCTCGGCGTGCAGGGTTGTGCGTTTGCCGCTGCTGCGCTGAATGCTGTTGCAGCGCTTGTTGCCGCGCTGGTGGGACGTGCACAACACGCTTTGGTGGCGGTTGTCGGGTTGTCCTCGTCGGCCGTCGCTCCGGGCTCAAAAGGCCGCCTTGCGCTCGTGCTTTACGCGCTGGCCGGCGGCGTCGCGCTCGGTTACGAGGTGGTGTGGTCGCAGGTGATCGTGCAATTTATCAGCACCCGTAGTTTCGCCTTCGCCGTGGTGCTGGCCACCTATCTGCTGGGCCTCACGCTCGGTAGCGCGCTAGCGTCGCGCTACGTCGATCGGGCGCGCGATCCGTGGGGCGTGTTTGCCGTGCTGATCGTGTCGGCCGGACTGGTTGCGTTGCTCGAGATCGCCGTACTTGGCAACGGGCTGCTGCACTGGCAAAGTCTCGCGCGAGAAGCCGCACTCGGCGCCACGGGCAGTCTGTTGACGGCCATGTGCGTGGGCTTCGCGGTGGCGGCCGTGTGCGTCGTCTTCGTTCCTACCCTGCTGTTGGGCGCGGCGTTCCCATTCGCCTTGCGCCTGAACGTGGACAACCCGCACACGGGGCGCGACGTCGGCGCCGTGGTGGCGCTCAATACCGCCGGTGGGATCGCCGGCACCCTGTTGACCGGTTTCGTGCTCGTGCCGCAGTTGGGCCTCATTCACACACTCGCGGCGCTTGCTGTTCTCGCGGGCGCAGTGAGTCTGGTCGCCGTGCTGCGCGGCTCGGACGTGCGACCGTTCGCGCGCTGGAGTGTGCCCGTCCTCGCCGTGCTGACGCTCGTCACCGTGATCGCGACACCGTCGGACCGCCTCGCCACACTGCTCGCCGAATCACGCGGCGGCAATCTGGCCTTCTACGAAGAGAGTGCGGGCGGCACGGTGGCGGTCGTCGAACAGAACGCTGGCCAGCGGCAATTCCGGCGGCTCTATATCCAGGGCGTCTCCAACTCCGGCGACACGATGGCGTCGCTGCGATATATGCGCCTGCAAGCGTTGTTGCCTTTGATCATCCATCGCGAGACGCCGCGTACGGCGCTGGTGATCGGGCTCGGCACCGGCATTACCGGTGGCGCGTTGCTGACCTGGTCTGGGCTTGAACACCGCGCGGTCGCCGAATTGTTGCCGGCAGTCGTGCGCGCAGCGCCGCAATTCAAGGGCAACTTCGGCATGAGCACCGATGCCCGCATGGACATCCGGATGCGCGACGGGCGGCGCGAACTGCTGCGCAATGCCGAACGCTATGACCTGATCACACTCGAACCGCCGCCGCCGTCGGCCGAGGGTGTGGTCAATCTGTACTCTTCGGATTTCTATCGCCTGGCGGCTTCGCGCCTGCAGCAAGGCGGCATCGTCGCGCAATGGCTGCCGTTGCCGACGCAGAATGAAGAGGACACGCGCTCGCTGATCCAGAGCTTCATCCAGGTGTTTCCGCACGCCGCGCTGTGGACCACCGAATTGCACGAGATGATGCTGGTGGGTTCAATGCAGCCGCTCGAACTGGACGTGCCGCGGATCGAGGCGCGCTTTGCGCAACCGCAGGTCGCTGCGGCGCTGCGCGAAGTTGGCATAGCATCGTCGGCGGCGCTGCTCGCCACCTGGATCACCGACCGCGCCGGCCTCGAGTACTACGCCGCGGACGCCCAGCCGGTCACGGACGACCAACCGCGCATCGAGTACGCCACGTGGGTTCGCCAGGATGCATTTCCGACGACGCTGGCGCACCTGCTTGCGCTTCACACCGCACCGCCGCTGCAGGGCGCCGACGATACGTTCCGCGCAGCAATGGAGCAGTCGCGCGGTGCATTGCAGAGCTTCTATTCAGCAGGGCTGGATGCCTATAAAGGCGATCGGGATGCGTGGGCGCAGGACATCAGCAACGCTGTCCACGCGGACCCGGACAATGCTTACTACCGATGGCTCATTGGAGGCGATAGATAGTCAGGCGTTGCAGACCGCACCCGGGCCAGTCGCGCATACAGCGGCGCTGTTCCAGTCGTTAGAGTCGCAGTCAAGACAGTCCCACCCTGAGAAGCCCCTCTTAACGACATTGTCGAATACACTTGAATTTAAGAACGGTCAGTCTTAATATGGTTTCACCATGAGACGATACCCTCCTGCCGCCAGCCCTTCCGCCCCGCCGTCCGAGCGCGGGCGGCCGCGTGAATTCGATCTTGACGAAGTAACCGGCATTGCCGGCAAAGTCTTCTGGGAGCAGGGCTACCATGCAACGTCGATTGAATCCTTATGCCAGTCAACGGGCCTTTTCCGTGCCAGCCTCTACAGTACTTTCGGCGATAAACACGGGCTTCTGGTCGCCGCCTTCGACCGTTACGCAGAAGGCGCCATTGCTCGCCTGAAAGAGCGGCTCGCCGTCGATCTGCCGCCGCGCGAAGCACTTCGTGAGGCGTTGCTTCATTACACGCAGGTCGCCAGCAAGCTGTCGGGGCGCCACGGATGCCTCATCACAAACGCAGCCATCGAAATGTTGCCGGCTGACGAGGCTTTACGCCCTCACATCGAGACCACCTTGAGACGTATTGCCTCCCATCTGGTAGCCGCGGTGGTTCGCGGCCAACAAGCGGGGGAATTCAACGCCGAGCTCGACGAGCAATCTGTCGGCAACTTTCTGCTCTGCATGGTTCAGGGCTTGCGCGTGCTGGGGAAAGTGAATGTGAGCAGGAACGAACTGGTGTCGATCGTCGACATGACGATGCGAGCGCTGGTCTAAAAAAAATTTTCCTATTTCTGGAATGATCGTTCATGAATAAACCCATCGAATTTCCTGTCACGCCAGTGTCTGATCGGGGCAATCCGTCTGCCGGTCTGGTTGCGCAGTCGATCCGCAGTGGCTACTGGAAGGGCGTTGCGTTTTGCGTGATGGCAACGGTCTTGATGGGCGTCATGTTTCCAGTGATGACGAGCGCCCTTGTGTATGTCGATCCGTTCACGTTTACGTCGCTCAGGTACCTGATTGCCGGCGCGGCGTTTCTTGCCCTGTTGCTGATAAAGGAAGGAAAGGGAGCGCTGAAGGCGAATGGTGAATCGTTCGCCCTCGCGTGGCTGCTCGGGTCGGTCGGCTTTTGCGGATTCGGATCGTTCGTCTTTCTCGGGCAACAACTGGCGGGGCGCGAGGGCGCACTGACTGCATCGATCATGATGGCAACGCAGCCCATGATGGGCCTGCTCGTGAACTCGATCGTGCGCAAACACCGCCCGCCGTTCTATTCGTTTCTGTTTATTCTGATGTCATTCGCCGGCGTCTCGCTTGTGGTGACAAAAGGGGATGTCACTGCCGTTCTGCGCGAACCGCAACACTATTCCGCGAACGCCCTGATCGTCCTCGGCGCGCTGTGCTGGGTGATATATACCTTTAGTGCGTCCCACTTCAAGCGCTGGTCCGCACTCAAATACACGACGATGACCACCTGGCTGGGACTCACCACGATCATCGGCCTCAACGTAGTGCTGTTCGCGCTTCACGTTGTACCCGTGCCGTCGGCAACGGCATTGCACGCAATCGTCCCGCACCTTCTCTATATGGGTCCGATCGCCGGTTTCATCGCGATCCTGTTCTGGAACATGGGTAACAAGATTCTCACCCCGCTCAACGGCGTTCTGTTCATGGACGTGTTGCCCGTCACGACCTTCGTGGTGTCTTCGTTGACCGGCGTGGTTCCGGGACATTGGCAAATCGCAGGCGCGTGCATGACTGGCGCGGCGCTGATCTTCAACAACATCTATTTGCGGCGCCAGGCCCGCAAACCTGCATTGCAAGGCTAGTGCGCGAGGGCCGCGACGCGCCAGCGCGCGCCGCGGCCCTCAACCGCCTTACTGCTTCGTCAGTTGACCGTAGCCGATCACCGAGTTATCGGCTGCCTTGATCAGATAGACGACCGTCCGCTTGTACAACGTCGTGCTGCCGGAAACAGGCAGGAACGTGATTGCTGCATTACCGGAATAGGTCACGCCGGAACGCAACGTGCAGGTGCTCGTCGTGCCGCTCAAGGTCATCGTGTAAAGATTCTTGCTCGAGCCCGGCGTGGTCAACGCCAGTGTGCCCGTGACACCGCAGCCGAGAATCGAACCGGTGAGGCCGCCCGCATCGTCGACCGTCAGCGCCGTCGAATTTTGCACCCACGTACCTGTGACGCTCGACTGGGTGACCGCGAGCGCATTCGCCGGGTCGTACTTCAGCGTCAGGTTCACCGTGTTGCCGTTGGCCACGTAGCTGCCATTCAAGACCTGGTTCGCGGTGAAGGTCCCGCTTCCCGATGTTGCCGTGTAGCGAATGCCGCCCAAAGTAGTCTCGAAGCCGGTGGTCAAGGTCCAGTTCGGCGCAGCGGGGACGATCGTCCCGAAGAACGTCGACGTGACGACAGTGAACAGGCCGTTGATGTAAGAGAGGTTGCTGGCCGGGTCCACGAAGGCCGTCATGTTGGTCGTGCCGGTTTGCGTCCAGATGCCTTCGGAACCGTTGCCTGTGGCAGCCGTCGAGCCGGCCTGCGGAGCCGTCAGGCTCGGCAGCGCCTCACCCGTCAAGGCCGGTGCCGAAGCAGGCGCGGGTGCGCTTGCGGCTGCCGGTGTGCTGGCCGACTGCGCGGTCGGCGTGCTGCTGCCGCCGCCTCCGCCCCCGCCACACGCAGCGAGTGCAAGTGAACCCAACATTGAAACAACTAGCGTTGATTTTGTTTTCATTTTCATTTTATTAGTTCTGGCTGCGGACTCTCAATACCGCAAAGTGATTGATTGGATCTCGATATACCCTGCGCAAAATCGCGCAAGCCTGTAAACGGCAGTTAAAGAAAAGTCTTTAACGTTTACTGAAGAATCGTCCTTCCTTTGCTGGGCTTGACAGACGGCATTTTTGGCGAATAAGAGAAACAGATACGATGCCGAATATGCGCATCGCATGGCATACTCTTCTTCAAATCCAGATGCCCGTATCGATATCGACGAGCTGGAATAGATGGACATGTGCGATAGCAGAAAACATCGAAACGAAACTGCGGCGCTGGTAAAGTGCCGGTGACTTCGTTGCTTCCAACATGGGTTCACTCACCTCGTGACGCCGCAATGCCCTTCAAGCCAAATAAAAGAAGCGCCCGCGACCTGATCGTGCTCCGCACGCGGCATCTTCCGGCCGTCGCTGTGCTGAGCCTGTCCTTGCAAGGGTGCACGCTGCGCGGCGCGCCGTCGTATGAGATCTTCGGCGCCTACTTCCCGCTCTGGCTGTTGAGCGCGGTGGTCGGACTCGTCGGCGCGCTCGTCGCTCATCGGATCTTCGTGTCCACGGGGTGGGCGCAGGTCGTTCCGCTTCAGCTTTCCGTTTGCCTCGCGATCGGTTTGACGGTCGGCGTGCTCTGCTGGCTTTCGGGAACAGGACAGCTCTTATGAAAATCGCCGGCAAGCGCCAAGCCTCCATCAAGGGCCGTGTGATCGCGGGCGTAATCGTCGTACTCGGCCTCGCGGCGGCCTGGTACGGTTATGACCGGACCACCCGGTTTCCGTCGACGGACGACGCGACGATCGATGCCGACGTCGTGCACGTCGCGTCGCCGGTCGGCGGCCGTATCATCAGACTACCGGTGGAAGAGAACCAGCGGGTCGCAAAGGGCGACGTGCTCTTCGAGATCGATCCTGTGCCTTACCGGCTTGCGGTCGCGCAAGCCCAGGCCGACCTCGAACTGGCCCGCGCGTCGCTCGACACGCGACGCAGGTCGATTGTCGGCGAGCGCGCCACGGCGGTGATCGCCGGCGATCAGACCGGCAAAGCGGCTCACAACTACGAACTGGCAACGCGCACCGTGGAGCGGCTCACGCCGCTCGTGGCGAAGGGCTATGTCCCGGTTCAGCAACTGGATCAGGCGCAGGTCGCCCAACATGACGCGGCGTTGTCGCTCAAGCAGGCGCAGGAGCAGAAGCTGGCCACCGCGCAGACGATCGGCGACGAAGCGGGCGCCATCGCCTCGGTGCATGCGCGCGAGGCCGCCCTCGCGCTTGCGCAGCGCGGTCTCGAGGACACCGTCGTGCGCGCGCCGCAGAATGGCTTCGTCACGGGGCTATCGGTGCTGGCGGGCGAGACGATCGCGCCGCATCAGTCGATCTTCACGCTCGTCCACGCGGACGAATGGTTCGCCGTCGCCAACTTCCGGGAAGGCGCGCTCGCGCGGATCGAGCCAGGCGATTGTGCGACCGTCTATTCGATGATCGACCGCAGCCAGGCGATTCACGGCAAGGTGGTCGGCATCGGCGCGGGCGTGACCGATTCCGACCGTATCAATCTGCCGCGCACCTTGCCGATCGTGCAACAGTCCGTCAACTGGGTGCGGGTCGCCCAGCGTTTCCCCGTGCGTGTGCGGCTCGACGAGCCGGCCGCCCGGCTGGTGCGGATCGGTGCGAGCGCGATAGTCGAGGTCCGGCATGGCGCAGCCTGCCGGTGATCTTGCCCGACCGGGCCCCGCGGACATCCTGAAGCTGCTTGCGCCCTATCCCGGGCGCGCGGCGATGGCGAGCCGCATCGCGCTGATCTGCGCGCTGACGGCGTTCGTGACGAGCGCGTACGGCACGCCGGAAGCCGCGATCTCCGCCTATGTCGTGTTCTTTCTGAACCGGCCCGACCGGGTGCTGAGCGTGATGCTTAGCTCAGCGCTGCTGGTGCTGGTCACAGTAATGATCGGATTGGTCACGGTGGTGGCCATGTTCGCGCTCGACGATCCCATGTGGCGGGTTGCGTGCATCACGGGGCTATCGTTCGGCCTGCTGTTCGTGACCTCGGCGAGCAAACTGCGGCCGGTGGGCGCAATCCTCGCGATGATCGTCGGCTTTGCGCTCGACGAACTCGGCAGCGTACCGTTCGGCGAAGTGGCGACGCGCGCCCTGCTCTACGTCTGGTTGATGGTCGCGATTCCGGTCGGCATCTCGATCGGCGTCAGCCTGTTGATCGCGCCGTCGCCGCGAAAGCTGGCCGGCCGCGCGCTCGCGAAGCGTCTGCGACTCGCGGCGCAGAGCCTGGTCGAACCCGAGGCGAGTGCCGACGAACTCAGCGCATGCCTGCGCGAGGGCGACGCGGAAATCGGCACGTGGCTCAAGCTCTCGGTCGTCGACGGGTCGTCGGTGCGTGACGATGTCGGGCCGCTGCGGCAGGCCGTGTCGTCGACGCTGAGGATTCTGGTCGCGGCCGATCTTGCGGCGCGCGAAGCGTCGGGACGGCTGCCGGCATCGTTCGCCGCGCCTATTGCTGAGACGCTGGAGAACATGGCGCGGATACTTGAAGCAGGGGGCTATCCAGTCGATATCGAACTCAAGCTGCCCAGCGTGAACGAACTGACGCCGCTCGCGCGGCTTGTCGTCGAGGATCTGCACGATGCGATCACGCGCTTCGCCGTAGTGGAGGCGCAAGCTGATGTCGCAGGCGCGGGCAAAGTCGAAGCCGCCGCGCGAACCGAAGCGCACCCTCAGGCTCAAGTCAAAGCCGAACCCACGCCGCCACCCGCCGCGAAGGGCGGCGGGTTCTTCCTGCCGGACGCCTTCACCAATCCCGAACACGTCCGCTACGCGCTGAAAACCACCGTGGCGGCGATGTTCTGCTATCTGCTCTATTCGCAGATCAATTGGCCCGGCATCCACACCTGCTTCATCACCGTCTACATGGTGTCGCTCGGCACGACCGCCGAGACCGTCGAGAAGATGACGCTGCGGATCGCAGGATGTCTCGTCGGCGCGCTTCTGGGCATCGCGGCGATCGTGTTCGTCACGCCCGTGCTGACGTCCGTCGCCGGGTTGATGACACTCGTGCTGGTCGGTGCATGGCTCTCGGCGTGGATCGCTTTCGGTTCGCCACGGATGGCGTATGCCGGCTTCCAGATCGCCCTGGTGTTCTTCATGTGCGTGTTGCAGGGCGCGGCGCCTGGCTACGATCTGACGCTTGCGCGGGATCGCACGATCGGGATTCTGATCGGCAACGTGGTCGTCTATCTGGTTTTCACGCGCGTGTGGCCGGTCAGTGTGGCCGCGCGCATCGACATAGGGCTCGCCGCGCTGCGGCAGCAATGGGAACGACTGACGGCGCTGCCGGATGCCGTCACGCGCCGGGCGCAGGCCGCGAGCGCTATGGCTAAGTGCGGCGCGCTGGAACAGGACATCGCGCTGATGCATTACGAGCCGTCGTGGGTTCGCCCCGAAGCGCAGTGGATCGCTGAGCGCCGCAGCGCGCTGGCGAAGCTCGACGCGCTGGAAGGGCCGATGTTCCTGCTCGCCGAACGCCGACCGGGCGATGCCGCGATTGAAGGCTGGATCAAGCGGGCCATGGACGAGCTTCCGATGCCGTCGGCTGAAACCGGCGCCAAGGTCACGCCGTTACCCGTCGCCCGGAATGCGGCTTTACCGGAAGCCGCAGCCCACGACGACACTCGCACCGTTTTGCTACGCCTCGGCGATGCACGCCTCACTCAACTCGAACACGCTGCGTCGGACGATGCAGCGAAGGGACTCGCGACCCATGCGCCGGCTTAACCCTTCATTTGCACTGGCGATCCTGGCCGCAGCGGGTTTGACCGGATGCGCCACGTCATCGCTGGACATGGCGCCGGAGAGTCCCGACCGTCCGTGGCAACCGCAGACGGACGCGACGGGCGCCATCGTGCCTGGGCCGGCTTCTGCGTCGGCTTCGGTTGCTTCCACTGCATCGGCTAACCCGGCGCCCTCGACTACCGCCGCGCACAGCTACCAGTTACCCGCCAATCCCGCCCTCGCCGCCGTGCCACCTCCACCCGCACTCGAGCAGGCACACGCATACGACCTACCCGAACTGATCGACCTGGCAGAGTCAGCGAATCCGCTCACGCGCATCGCCTGGAACGACGCCCGCAACGTAGCACTCGCGGCCGGCATCGCGAAGAGCGCGTATCTTCCGCAGCTGTCGGTCGCGGCGATGGGGCAATACGCCGGTTTTCATAATTCGGATACGTCCGTGCTCGGCGATTCCTCATCGAGCGTAACGGGACACGGCATGACTTCGGTGGTCGCGCTGCAATGGCTGCTGTTCGATTTCGGCGGACGCGCCGCGCGCGTCGAGGCCGCGTCGCAGGCCTCGGTGATGGCGAACATCGCCTTCACCGCCGTTCACCAACAGGTGATCTTCGACGTCAGCGTCGCGTTCTACGCATATCAGGCCGCGCGCGCCCGCATCGTCACGACACAACAAGGTCTCGACAACGCCGACGCGATCCTCGCTGCCGCACAGTCGCGCTACAAACATGGCGTCGGCACCGTCATCGAAGTCGCGCAGGCCAATCAGAATCGCGCTCAGGCAAGGCTCGCGCTGGTCCAGGCGCAAGGTGGCGAGAGCAACAGCTATCTCTCGCTGATCGCCGCGATGGGGATTTCTCCGTTGTCGAAGCCCAGGATCGCCGAGATGCCGGCGCACACGCTGCCCGCGATCACGAACGACTCGATCGACCGGATCGTGTCGTCCGCCATCGCTCGACGCCCGGATGTATTGAGCGCCTATGCCGCCGAGCGGGTCAATCTGGCGAAAGTGAAGGCGGCCGAGTCGGACTTCATGCCGAAGGTATTTCTCTCGGCGAACGGCGCGTACAACACCGGCAGTTCGTCGATTTCGGCGGTGCCGGCCATCGGCCAGCAACTGCCGACAGTGAATCTGAGCGGCGGTCGTTACGGCGGCAGCGTGATCGTGGGCGTGACGATTCCGCTGTACGACGGCGGCTTGAGATCGGCCGTGCTCGCGCAAGCGCGCAACGATGCCGACAGCGCCTCGACCCGTCTTACTCGAAGCCGCGAAGAAGCGGTTCGGCAGATCGTGGCTGCGCAGAATACGCTGCAGACGAGTCTTGCCGCACAGGCCGCGTCCAAAGAGTTGCTGGCCGCCGCGCAAACGACGTATGACGCCGCGTTCGAC
This sequence comes from Paraburkholderia sediminicola, assembly GCF_902859805.1. Taxonomy (GTDB): domain Bacteria; phylum Pseudomonadota; class Gammaproteobacteria; order Burkholderiales; family Burkholderiaceae; genus Paraburkholderia; species Paraburkholderia sediminicola. The sequence continues at coordinate 401,539 of NZ_CADIKC010000002.1, forward strand.
GCGTACCGGCACGGCGTCGGCTCGGTCACCGACGCATTGCTTGCGCAGAATCAGTTGCTGGCAGCGAAGAACGCGGACGCCGATAGTTACAGCAGTTCGTTATCCGCAGCGGCGGCGCTTGCGCTGGCGACTGGCTCGATTGACTCGATTCCGATGCGGGACAGTTGGTGAGCGCATTGTTGTGGATGTGTGTACGGATTGAACCCGCGGCGTCACCCATTCATTTGCGCTTCACGCGTCTCGCGAACTAGCGTCTCAACCAGTTCCGCCGCCGGCATCGCCCGCGAAAGCCGCACGGCCTGTCCGGCCCATTGCGCCGCATACTCAGCGCTTCCCTGCGCTTTCGCGGCCGCATTCAAAGCCTTGCCGGCGTCATAAACAATCGGATAGTCAGGCAACGCGGGGCGCGCCGGGTCATCGCCCAACTCACTGAACCGGTTCTCGATGCCGCGCGCCGCCCTGCCGGAAATCGCGCTAATGAACGTCGTGCGGCTCTCGGGACTCAGCAGTGCGGCGCGATACGCAGCATCCGCAGCCGATTCGGGCGACGCCACGAAGGCAGTGCCGAGTTGCGCCGCCTGGGCGCCCAACGCCAACGCAGCCGCAATGCCCGCGCCGTCCATGATGCCGCCGGCCGCAATCACCGGGAGCGAAATCTCGCGCACAATCAACCGCACGAGCGCCATCGTTCCGAGCAATTCGTCCGGTGCCGAGGGGTCGAAATTACCCCGATGGCCGCCGGCCTCGGCACCCTGCGCGACGATGCCGTCCAGCCCGGCCGCCTGGATCTGAGCGGCTTCATCGAGGTTAGTGGCACTCGCCACCAGCATGATCCCGGCTTCGCGCAACGCCGCGATTTTCGCGGCCGACGGCAAGCCGAAGTGAAAGCTGACCATTGCCGGACGCTCGTCGAGCAACATCTCGAACATCGCGTCGTCTTCGACAAAACTCGTGTAGATCTCGCGCAGCGCCGCCGGCGGTTTCGCACCGAAACGTGCGAAGTGCGGCGCCAGATACTCGAGCCAACGCGCCTCCCGAACGGGATCGGCAACGGCTGCCGCGTGGGTAAACACATTGACGTTAAACGGCTTGCTGCTCAGCGCACGAATTTCGTGGATCGCCGCACGCGCGCTCTGCGCGTTCATCGCACCGACACCGAGCGAGCCCAGCGCGCCCGCATTCGATACCGCCGCCACTAGCGCCGGCGTGCCCACGCCCGCCATCGGTGCCTGAATGATCGGCAAGGCAACGCCCAACCGGGCGAGCAGATTCGGAGAGTCCTTCATGTCCTCAGCCCCTTGAAATCTCGATGCGCTCAGCGTTGCCGTGCGCGTATGTTTGTGATCGATTCGCCGCCCCAGCCCCAATTGTCCGTATCGACTTCCTCGATCACGACAAAGGTGGCTGCAGGGTCCTTGTGCAACACGCGCACCATGAGATCGGTGGCGCCCTTGATCAACTCGGCTTTCTGCTCGCGCGTGACGCCTTCGCGCGTCACCTCAATCTTGATGTACGGCATGATGCCCTCCTTTCAGTTGCCCCGGGTTCGACGGGGGTACTACCGGCGGCCGGCCGCCGTTCCACCATCCACAAGCGCCTGAGCGTTCCGCGCTCTGTCCGGCTCCCACGTAACTCACTATACTTATGCCACTCGCGTCGATAAATACGCTCATGTTAAATTCATTTGATACGCCAGGTAATGAATAGCCCGCGGATTGTCGAACGAACCAGTAAGCGTCAATTCGACGACTTGATGCTCGGCAGCATCGAATTGTTCTGTCTCGCGGCGGAACTGGAGAGCTTTACGGACGCCGCCACCGCAGCCGGCGTCACGCCTGCGGCGGTGAGCCGCTCGGTGTCGCGGCTCGAGGAGCGCCTGGAGGTGCGGCTCTTCGTCAGAACCACGCGCCGTATCCGGCTGACCGATGCGGGCAGGACGTACTACGAGCGTTGCCGCGAAGCGCTCGGACAACTCCTCGACGCCGAGCGCGAAGCGACCGGCCAACAATCTGCCGCCGCCGGCGTGTTGCGCATCAGCATGCCGACGCCCTACGCGCACTATCGCGTACTGCCCATCCTGCCGGCCTTCCGCGAACAACATCCACAGGTCCGGGTCGACGTGCACATCAGCAATCGCAACATCGACTTCGCTGAGGAAGGCTTCGATCTGGCGATTCGCGGCAGCGCACCGGGCGAATCGAATCTGATTGCCCGCAAGCTCGAAGACGCGGAACTGGTCGTGGTGGCCAGTCCCGCGTATCTGTCACGCGCCGGAATGCCCAGATCGATCGACGATCTCACGCACCACGATTGCATCCAGTTCGACCTGCCGAGCAGTGGCCGCAAGATTCCGTGGCTCTTCAAAAGCGGCGAGCAGGTGCAGGAGTATTTCACCGAGGGCGGTTATTCGAGCGCGGGCGACGTGCTCGGCGGCGTAACCCTGGCGCGCAGCGGCGCGGGACTGTTCCAGACGTATCGTTTCGTGGTTGAGCGGGACCTCGCAACTGGCGGTCTGGTGGAAATGTTGCCGGCGTTCGGCGGCGCCTCGCGGCCGTTCGTGCTGCTCTATCCCCACAAGCGCCATGTGTCATTGCGGGTGCGGAGCTTCGTCGATTTTCTTGTCGAGACGCTCGGTTCCGCGCGGCGCGACGACGCCACTTCGTCCCTTCCCTGAAGGCTGACCGGCGATGGATCGAATCGACGCGATGAAGGTATTCGTTTGCGCCCTCGACGAGGGCAGCCTTGCCGCAGCAGGCCGGCGCCTCGGCCGCTCGCCCGCCGCCGTGAGCCGGGCCATTGCGTTTCTCGAGGCGCATGTCGGCATGGCGCTACTGCATCGCACCACGCGCACGATCAAGCTGAGCGAAGCCGGCGAGCGTTACGCCGCCTCGTGCCGGCGAATCCTGACCGACCTCGAAGAAGCCGATCTGATGATTGCCGGCGAACGCGCGGCGCCGCGCGGCACGCTGACGCTGACCGCGCCCGTGGCCGCCGGTCAGGACTTCCTGCGTCCGCTGCTCGACGAGTTTGTGGACCAGTATCCGGAAGTCACCGCGCGCCTCTACCTGCTCGACCGCCCCGCCAATCTGATCGACGAAGGAATCGACGTCGCGCTGCGCATTGCCCACCTGGCCGATTCGACGCTGATCGCGATGCCGGTCGGCGAAGTACGCCGCGTGGTGGTTGCCGCGCCGCGCTATCTCGCCAACCATCCGCGCCTCAAGGAACCTGGCGATCTCGCCCAGCACCGGATTATTTCGATGACGCATTTCGGCGTCGATTCGTGGAGCTTTCCGTCGTCGAACAATTCCGCTGCGCCGCAAACGGTGCACTTCACGCCACGGTTGATCGTCAACAGCGTGCAGGGCGCGGTGGCCTCCGCCGTCGACGGGCACGGCGTCACGCGGCTATTTTCGTATCACGTGGCCGAACAGGTCCGCGACGCTTCGTTGAAGATCGTCCTGACCGGCTACGAGCAGGCGCCGCTCCCCGTTCATCTGCTTACGCCGCAAGGCCGTCTAGCGGTGCCGAAAGTCCGGGCTTTCGTCGACTTCGCGCTACCCCGTCTACGCGCCCATTTCAGCGCGCTCAAAGCGATCACCGACGCCGATTAAACCGCCGCGCGGAAGAATAACTGCCGCGCGGCGGCGATTCTCTCGCCGCGCGTTTGTTCGTAAACTGTTCGCCATGGGTAACAGCTGCGGCCAAACCTGGCTGCAACGCCAAACGCATGGAGCAGACAATGGACTCGGGACAGAACGTGGTGCTCATCGCCGGTGCGCGATTGCGCGCCGGATCACGGGGGGCGTTATGAATCAGCCAGCTAACGCCGCGGCCGGTCAGGTCGGGATGGGGTTGACGAACAACGCCACCAGCTACGCGGCGCGAAACACACTCTACTGGCGTCGCAACCTGTTCATTTGCGTGTTCGGCTCGTTTACCACCCTCGTCAGTTTGAGCATGCTGCTGCCGTTTCTGCCGCTTTACGTGCAGCAACTCGGCGTGACTTCGCAGGCCGCGATCGTGCAGTGGTCAGGCGTGGCGTTCGGCGCGACCTTTCTCGGTACGGCCGTCACGGCGCCGCTCTGGGGACGTCTTGCCGATCGTTACGGACGCAAGCCGATGCTCGTGAGGGCCGCGGTCGGCATGGCGATTGTGATGTCCCTGATCGGCATGGCGCACAACGTGACCGAACTGGTGATATTGCGGCTGCTGGCCGGTTTGATCGGTGGCTATGCGTCGGCGTCGATTGTGATGATCGGCACCCAGGCGCCGCGTGAACGTGCGGGGTGGGCACTCGGCATCCTGTCGACCGGGTCGCTGGCCGGCAGTCTCGTGGGTCCGCTGGTGGGTGGCGTGCTGCCCTCGTTGATCAGCATTCGCAGCACGTTCTTTGCCGGCGGCGCGATGATCGCCGTGGCCGCACTGCTGACGATCCTGTTCGTGCGCGAAGATTTTCACCCGGACTCCGACACCAAAGCGCGCGCCTCGACCCACGCCACGGCGCCGAAGCTGGCCAACCGCACGGTGATGATCACGCTGCTGCTCACCGCGATGATGGTGCTGCTCGCCAACATGTCGATCGAGCCGATCATCACCGTCTATATCTCGCACCTCAATGTGCCGACCGACCATCTGGCCCGCACCGCCGGCATCGTGATGGCATGTTCGGCGTTCGGCAGCATGCTGACCGCGGCGCGGCTTGGCGCGCTGGCGGATCGGATCGGCAGCTGGAACGTGATCATCGGTTGCCTCGTATTGACCGGGCTCGTGATGGTGCCGCAAGCATTCGTCACGCACTGGTGGCAACTGGCGGCCCTGCGCGGGTTGATGGGCATGACGCTGGCCGGTCTGCTGCCGTCGATCGCGAAACTGGTCCGGCACACGGCCACTGAAAGTCAGTCGGGAACGATGCTCGGGTATCTGCAGTCGGCGCAATTCGCCGGCCAGGTTGTCGGGCCGCTGATCGGTGGCGTGATCGGCGTCCATCTCGGTCTGCACGCTGTGTTCTTTGTCACGGGTTCGCTGTTGATTGCCTGTGCTGTGCTCGGTCAAGCCGTGCGGAATCGGCCGATGCACGCGTGACGGCAACTGACTCGCACCACCTCAACGAGCGAGCCATGTAACCGCTGATGTCTAGCCATCAGCCCTGGGCAACGCAGCGTCCAGGTTTTCATTCACCCGCAGCAACAACGAAGCCAGTTGCTGCTTCTCTTCGGCGCTGAAGCCGGCCAGCGCCTGACGACTCACCGCTTCCATGACGGATTTTCCCGAAGGTAGTTGCCGGGCGGCGGTGTCCGTCAAAGAAATCAAGCGGCTGCGCCGGTCAGCCGGATCGGCAACACGCTCGACCAACCCATCGCGTTCCATGCGGTTGAGCAACTGCGCCATGCTGGACTGCTCGACCTCAACGAGACGGGCCAATTCGGCCTGAGACAGCGCGCCTGCTTTCTTCAGCGTCACCAGCACCGGCACCTGGCTCATCGCAAAGCCGAGCTCGCGCAACGGTCCCTCGACGACCCGCGCAAATGCGCGATTGGCGCGGCCGATGAGTTTTAGCGGATTGTTCAAGCTTTTCCCGGTCATGTTGACTTTAGATAGGAGCCTATGTTTATATATAGGTACCTATTATATATGTCAGATCGTACCCAGTGACCAAAATTCCTCGTATCGCGATAGTCGGCGGTGGCCCCGCCGGTCTGACGCTCGCCCGCATTCTCCATGTCGCCGGTTTTCAAAGCACGGTTTTCGAGCGTGACGCCGATCCGCATGAGCGTCCGCAAGGCGGCACGCTCGATCTTCACGAGGAATCAGGGCTTCTGGCGCTCGAACGGGCAGGACTGTTGCCGGAATTTGAAGCGATTGCGCGTTACGAAGACCAGGGCACTCGCCTGTTAAACAAGACCGGCAAGGTGCTGTTCGAGGAGAGCGGCGAAGGCGGTGATCGCCCGGAAGTCGACCGTACGGCACTCCGTGCCACCCTGATCTCGGCGTTGCCGGACGATAGCGTGCGCTGGGGCTGTACGGTGCGAGAAGTGCTCGATCAGGGTGACGGCACCTGGCATCTGAGCTTCGACCACGGTGTGGAAGGCCCCTTCGATCTGGTTGTGGGCGCGGATGGCACATGGTCACGGATCAGACCGATCCTTTCTCCTTACAAGCCGCAATATAGCGGTCTAACCTTTATCGAGTTCGGGATAGACGACGTCGACCGCCTCCACCCTGCCCTGTCGACGTTGGTCGGTCGCGGCAAAATGTCCGTTGAAGCCGACGGCAAGGCAATCATTGCTCAACGCAACGGTCATGCGCATATCCGCGGCTACGCCATCTTCCGCGTCCCAACCGACTGGATTGGCAAGCACTTCGACTTGAGTAGGCCCGACACAATGCGTGAAGCCCTCAACCGGGAGTTCGATGGTTTTGCTGAAGATATCGTCAGGCTATTCGCTGCCAGCAACGAACATTTCGCGGTGCGACCGATTTATGCACTCCCGGTCGGTCATTGCTGGACCAACCGTGCCGGGTTGACGTTGCTCGGCGATGCCGCGCACGTCATGTCGCCGTTCGGCGGCGACGGCGTAAACAATGCGATGCTGGACGCCGCTGAACTGGCTCGGCTGCTTATCGAACGCGAAAACTGGGCAGAGGCGGTGATCGAGTTCGAAACGCAGATGTTTGCGCGGACGGTCGAATCTGCTCAAGGCGCGGCGGACGCTGCGGCTACGCAACTGTCGCACGACGGCGAAGCGCTGACGCTGGAGATGTATCGATCGCATTCAGCGGCACATCTCGAATCCGCGGGTTGAAGAAGACGCCGGGCTGGGGCGACGTTGGCCACCGCTCCGGCGTATTGACGGCTACAGAGCGGGCACGACTTCCCGCAACGGCGAATGTCCAGGTGGCGACCGGCGCAATGCCCACGCGTCGCTCGCCGCCACAATCGCGCCCTGTAATGCGGCACCATGACCGAACGCTGCAATTGCCACTTCCGGCGGATAGGGCACGGCTCGCGCCAACAGCGAACGAATTCCATCAGTAATGCCTGGAATACGCGCCATGCCTCCGCCGATCACGATCCTCGACGGATCCAGCATCAGCGTCAGATTCGCGACGTGCCTGGCGAGACCTTCGAACGCGTCCTTGATCAGCACCGCCACCTGAGGCACTGAATCACGCAACGCGAAAGCTTCGTGCGTACTGACGGTTCGTCCCAGCAACGCGCTCACGCGGTCGCCGATCGCGCGACCCGACACGAAGTTTTCCAGCGACGCGCCGCCATCCGCGAACAGGGCTTCGTCCGGAACACCCCGCAATTGATAGCCGATCTCACCGGCGGCGCCGTTCGCACCACGCAGCACCCTTCCATCGATCACCGCGGCCGCCGCCAGGCCGGTTCCCAGGTTCAGATACAAGCCGCAATCGACGCCGGCCAATGCGCCACAGCGCGCTTCTGCCAGCGCCGCGGCTTTGACGTCGGTTTCGACGGCGACGCACTCGGCGTCGAAGCCTGCGCGCAACACATCGTAGAGCGCGAGCCGGTCCCAACCGGGATTGTTCGGCGCTAGCCGGATGCCATCGGGTTCGATGATGCCGGGTGTGACCGCGGCCACCGCCAGCAACCGCCGCTCCATGCCGGCAAGCGTCTTCGCCATCAAAGCCCTCGCCGCGTCGAACATGCGCCGCATGACGATCTCAGCCCCCTGCTCCGCCAAAGTCGGAATTTCGGCTTCGTGAAGGCGCTGCCCCGCTGGCGTCGTGGTCGCCATGGCGATCTTGGTGCCGCCGATGTCGATGGCCAGCAGGAACCCATTCGTACCAGCACCGGCGCGCTGGATTTCATCTGTGTCTTTAACGTGCATGCGCTTCGATATTTGCTGTTGCAGTGCTATCCATCTGGCGTTCGAGAAACACCTCACGGATAGGCTTGGGGCCAAACGGCCATTGCCGCGCGACACGCGCCCAGATCAGGAACGCGATCAGCCCAAGGACGAGCCAACCCGTCGACATCAATTGCGACTGACGGTCGGTCGCGTAGAAAACATAGAGCCAGCCAACCAGCGCGACGAGACTCGGCACCGGATAGAGCCACTGGCGATACGGGCGATGCAATTCCGGCTGACGGCGACGCAACACGGTCAATGCCGCGATCTGCGCCACCGACTGCAGCAGCACCGCGACGGCCACCAGCATATTGATCACGGCAGTCAGATCGAAAAACGTGCCGGCCGCCGTGACCACACCCATCACAAGCAGCGCAACGTGGGGGAAATTGTGCTTCGGATGCAGCTTGCCGAATGCGGCCAGAAACACACCGTCGCGGGCCGCATAAAAAGGCACGCGTGATCCGCCGAGCAGTCCGGCAAAGACCGACGCAAACGCCGCGATCAGAATCAGGACGGTGACGAACGCCGCCGCTGTATGCCCCCAGTTGCGCGACACGACGAGCGACGCGACCGAGGTCGACTTGGCCACCTCCTGCCAGGGCACTGTGCCGATCACGCCGATATTCAACGCGAGGTAAAGAAACATCATGGCGATGATCGACACGATGATCGAGCGAGGCATGACGCGTCCCGGATTCTTCAGTTCGTCACCCATGTATGCCGTGGTGTTGTAGCCGGCGTAGTCGTAGATGGCGATGATCAGCCCCGCACCGAGGCCCGTGAAGAACTTGCTGATATCGCTCGCTTCTGGCGGCAGCGTCGTGGCGAGGCTCAGGTGGAAGTTCGAATAAGCGGCGGCAATGGTCAGCCCGACCGCCAGCATCATGATGATCCACAGCACCGTACTCAACGCACGGATCGATTCGATGCGCCGATAAAGCGCGAGAACGACGAGTGCGGTCACGCCGACGCCGATCGCGTGCGTCTGCCACCCCGAAAGATTCGGTAGAAAAAAGCCCAGGTACTGAACGAAACCGATGATGCCCGTGCTCATGATGAGCGGAATGGACAGCATCGCAGTCCAGACGAACAGAAAGGGCATCAGCTTGCCGGTGCGGTACTGGAAGGCTTCGCGCACGTAGAGGTATGTGCCGCCTGCACCGGGCATCGCCGCACCGAGTTCCGCCCAGACGAGGCCGTCCGCCATGGCCAGCACCGCGCCAAAGATCCAGCCGATGACGGCAAGCGGCCCATTCATCACGGCCACGATTGCCGGGATGGTCAGGAACGGACCCACCCCGCAGATCTGAATCATGTTCACCGCGGTTGCCGAAAACAGGCCGACCGAACGGTGGAAATGCGGTGCCTCGGTCGCCGGCCGCTCGGCCGCGCCAGCCAGCGCGTTAGAGGACGGCTCCTGCCAGGCGGAATCGCTCATGTGTGTCTCCTTGCGGCGCTCGCCGCGTTGATAGCCGGATGCTTCGGGGTTTATCCATTTTTTTGCGAATGATAGGAAACTTTCTTTACTAATGCAATCCGGTCAAAAAAGTTTTCGGCCCGTTTTCGGTCCGAATTGGCGGCCGGTTGCTTGCCCAGCCGGACAGTCGTTGATAGGATCGGCCATCCTGAAACCAGACGCCCCATGCACGCGCACAGAAAGAACAGCCGGCCGACAGTCACCGTCACCCGTGGTCCCGCGTTCGTCCGCCAGGGCAACGAATGGGCCATCTACCAGCATCTGTTGTCGCTGGCGCCTGCGTCGAGTCCGCAACTTGCGGAGAGCACCGGACTGTCCAAGGTGACGGTCTCGGCCGCGCTCGGCAATCTCGAGCGCCTGGGCATCGTCGAACAGACAGGTGTGCGCGGAGGCAGCGCAGGACGCTCCCCGCGTCTTTACGCGCCGCGAGCGCGAGCGGGCTTCGTGGTCGCAATCGACGTCGGCGCCGAATGGATACGCGGCGCGGTTGCCGATCTGACCGGAACGGTGGTGGCGCGACTCGAAAAGCGCACCCCTGCCCGCGTGGAACGGCTGGTGGCGCGAATCGTCGATCTCGTCGACACAATGCGCGAAGAACAGCACATCTCACGCAGCGAGGTTCTGGCAACCGTATTCGGCTCCCCAGGCGTGCTGGATACGGAAAGCGACCGGCTCCGTCTCGCGCCGAACCTGCCGGATCTGGAGCGTGCGGGGTTGATCCCGTCACTACGGGACGCGCTCGATGCCGAACTGATGGTTGAAAACGATATTAATCTGGCCACGCTAGGCGAACAGCAGCATGGCCTTGGGCGTGGCGTCGACAACTTTGTGTTTATGTCGGTTGGCACGGGTATCGGCCTGGGGATCATCGCCGATGGAAGGCTGCATCGCGGCGCTCATGGTTTTGCCGGTGAGATTGCGGTGCTGCCCGCGGCCCCAGTGGTGGGTTCGAAGTCCGATGGAATCTATCGGCCCATGTTCGAGGTGTCCGCCGCGGCGAAGGGAATCGTTGCGCACGCACAGCGGCGTGGCCTTGACGTGGCCAATGCGGAAGCCGTGTTCGTGGCGGCCCACGCAGGCGATCAGCGCGCACTCGACTGCGTCGCGGAAGAAGCGCGACAGCTTTCTTGGGGACTTGCATCGATTATTCCGATCCTCGATCCGAAGCTGGTGGTGCTCGGCGGCGGCATTGGGCGAAGCGGTGCCCTGCTTCTACCGACGATCCGGGCTCATCTTGCTGACTGGCTGCCTATTCCCGTGCCCGAGTTCGCGGTCTCGGCGACAGGAACGGATGCTGTGTTGCTCGGGGCAATTGTTTTAGGCGTCGAACGGGGACGCCTGAGGGCTTTTGAGCGCCTTGGGTATGCGACTTCGTAGCACGGCGGTATTCGCCGGTTATTGCCCGGTGTGAACTGCCTCTGGCAAGAGCGCCTGGCCACGAAGCCGGCGTGAGGGCTCAGTTGTGTGCAGATGCACGGCGTAGGTGTCCCAAGGCAATTTAATGCCCTGCTCTGATCCGTTGGAAACCTGAACCAGAATCCGCCCTACCTCGCCACGGTGATAACCGCCATGGGTCACGACGTGGGTCAGCATCTCTTCGCGCGTCATATATCCGTTGTCGCCATCGGTGAACGCGAAGGGAACCGATTCGGACAGCATGGCCGGTGTGGCCGCCCCTACATAATCAAGGTACCAGTGATCCACAGCAGTGAGACCGGCGCGCAGTTCCGTAAGCGTTGGCGTGTCAGGTGTATTGTCCGACGCGAAGTGATGACGTTCGCCAATGAGATGCGCTGCGAAGATCCTGTTCACTACCAGACAATGATTCATAAGCCGGGTAGCAAGATGGCGTTCGGCCGTGTGATGCTCAGCGCTCAATCCATTCATTGCGTCCAGTAATTCGACATTGGCCCACGCCTGATAGCGGAACATCTTGAGCAGTAGTTCAGTTGCACTCATGGGGTCAATCTCCTGATCCGAATAGTGTGCGATTCCGGTTTTTCATTATTTCCGGGGGGACCCTATGTGTCTACTCGCATTTCCGACGCTGAAGCCGCGATAAGGAGGACGTCACGCCGGGCACGTTCCTGTGTCACAGAAGACGCAATAGTTGCGGCGGAAACTCACATTTGCGTTTCTTGAGGGCTTTTATCAAGGCGTCGCTGAAAAGTTTATCGAGGCGCCGGCCGCTTCATTTTCTTCCGTGCGAATCGACAACGAGTTGCCCTTTCAACAATGTCTCGAGCCAGTCGGCGAACACCTGAACTCTGCGCGATAAATGCTGCCGGTGCGGATAGAGCAAGGTCATCGGCATCGGCGCAGCCCGATACTCGGGCATCACCTCGATCAGTTCGCCGGCGCGCAGATGCTGCTGCACGTCGTACGCAGGAATCTGGATCAAACCGAGTCCCGCAAGACAGCACGCGATATACGCCTCGGCGCTGTTGACGCTCACGCGGCCTTGCGTTGTCGACGTCCTCACGGTTTCGCCGTCGACCCACTCCCAGGGCGCAATACGGCCGCTCGACGGCGACGCATAGTGGACCACCTGGTGGCTCGCCAGATCGCCGGGCGTGCGAGGCATGCCGCGCTGGGACAAATAGAGCGGGCTCGCAACATTGATCAACGGCAGATTGCCGATAGGCCGCGCGATCGCGCCGGAATCGTGCAGCTTGCCTACACGAAGCGCGCAATCGACGCGCTCTTCGACAAGGTCGATCGCGCGATCGGTCAGGCCGAGCTCGATATCGATTTTCGGAAACACAACCAGGAATTCCGGCAGCGCGGGTGCGATGATCAGACGGCCGATGCGGCCCGGCACGTCGACGCGCAGCACGCCGCTCGGTCCTACCGATGTGTGACGGAACAGATTCTCGGTCTCCTCGACATCGGCGATCAGCCGCAGGCAGCGCTCATAGAGCGCGGCGCCGTCCTGAGTCGGCGCCACCTTACGCGTTGTCCGATGCAGCAGCCGGGCACCGATCCGCCCTTCCAGTTCCTGAATCGCCGCGGACACCGACGAGCGAGGCAAGCCGAGCGTGTCCGCCGCGCGCGTGAAATTCGCACATTCGACAACGCGCGCGAACACCCGAAACAGATCAATACGGTCCACGGTCCCTTTTCCAGTTTTCCACTGTTCGACTTTTCTGACCAGTGATGTCAGAAACAGCAGGTTTAAATGATTTTCCTGGAATATATCATCCAGCAGGATGAGAGGCTGCATCCGGCGGCTTCGGTACTGGGGATGGACCATGGCAAACCACAGCATCAAAGGTAAAACCGTCGTGATTGCGGGCGGCGCGAAAAATCTCGGTGGACTGATTGCGCGGGATCTCGCCGCACAGGGCGCCAAGGCAGTGGCGATCCACTACAACAGCGCGAGCTCGAAGGCCGCGGCAGATGAGACGCTTGCCGCGATCGAGGCGGCAGGCGCCAGGGCGGTCGCTTTCCAGGCCGATCTGACCTCAGCCGGCGCGATCGAGAAGCTGTTCTCGGATGTTGTCGCCGCCGTCGGCCGCCCCGATATCGCAATCAATACGGTAGGCAAGGTGTTGAAGAAGCCGTTCGTGGACATCACCGAGGCTGAGTACGATGAAATGACGGCGGTCAATTCAAAGTCCGCGTTCTTCTTCCTCAAGGAAGCCGGCAAGCACGTCAATGACAACGGCAAGATCGTTACGCTCGTCACATCGCTGCTTGGTGCATTCACGCCGTTTTACGCTGCTTATGCGGGCACCAAGGCACCGGTCGAGCATTTCACGCGTGCGGCGGCCAAGGAATTTGGCGCACGCGGCATCTCGGTGACAGCCATCGGCCCCGGCCCCATGGACACACCGTTCTTCTATCCGGCCGAAGGCGCGGACGCGGTGGCTTATCACAAGACCGCCGCCGCACTTTCGCCGTTCTCCACCACTGGCTTGACCGATCCAGGGGATGTGGTGCCCTTCATCCGACATCTGGTCAGCGATGGGTGGTGGATTACGGGGCAAACCATTCTGATCAACGGCGGCTATACGACCAAATGAGCGACTAAATAAGCGGCCATGCAAGCGGCCAGGTAAGCGACCAAATTCATGACTTACGGAACGACCAATAGCTCAGCGCCGCCTTAGGCCGGGCGCGCAGCAGCAGATAGAAGGCGGCTACGTGCGTGATCATCAGCAGAGGCACGTAGATGATCGGAATCGCGTACGTAGTGCCAAATTCTCCCGCACGCGCAGGAAGATCGGCCTGGATAGCGTGGACGTAGTCGACGATGAGGTCGGTCGTTCCCACAAGATTGAAGGCCACGACGAACAACCAGAAGATCGGTCGTCTTCCTGCTGCGAGTAGCGCCAGCATCGCCAGAACGCCCGTTGCGAAGTCGCCGTATGCGGCGAACGCGGCGAAGCCGGCAGGCAGATCGGGACTGACGACGCCCGGCAGAATGAAAACCAGCCCGAAGAAACGGAAGCTGTGCAAGGTGGCGATGGCGCGTTGCGCGTCGAACGAATCCATCGACTTGAGCCTGGGCCAGATGTATACGCGAAAGCAAAGCAGCCAGGCGACATAGCCCAGAACAAGCTGCGTTTGGAAGATAAGTTCCGGTGACATGTTGCCTCCAGTCAGGTGTTGTCGGGCGCGTTGAAGGACGTGGATGCGGTCTCGAACACTGCGGTGAGAATGCCGAGGCGGCCTTCAAGGAGATTTCGCGCCAGGTTGGCGAAAAGCTCTGCGAAGTCCGGCCCCATCACCACGCCGAGGTTTGGCGAAGGCGGCGGGCCTGACGCACGCGATTGGGTGATCCAGGCCCTGGCGGCCTCGGTGTCGTCTTGCCATGCCAGCGTGCGGAAGCCTGCTTGCTCGATCGCTTCGCGCGTTGCGTCGGCTGTGAGGAGAAAGCTTGTTGCCGGCGTTCGCGCCCAGGGAACGGGGTAGTACGGTTCGCTGCCGTTTGCGACGACGTCGAACGTCGCAAACCTTCCGCCTGGCTTCAGCACGCGTTCGATCTCACGATAAAGACGGGCGCGCTCGGCGATGTTCATCGCCACGTGCTGCAGCAATACGGCGTCGAAACCGCTGCCTTCAAAGGGAAGTTCCAGCGCGCTTGCGGTATGGAACGAAACCAGTTCGCTCTGCCCTGTGCGCCCGGTGAGATAGCGCGCGGCATCCACGAACGGTTCGCTGAGGTCGATGCCCGTCACCCGGCAGCCATAGGTTGCAGCCAGAAAACGGGCCGGCCCGCCAATGCCCGAACCGACGTCCAGCACCGACATGCCGGCGGTAATCCCGGCCAATCTGGCAAGCTCGGTGGTGGCAGCAAGCCCACGTGTGTGAAACTGGTCGAGGGCGCCCAGTTGCTGCGGTGTGAGCTGCTGATCTTCCGGCCCAAAGGCGGTGAGCGCCACCTTGAGCCGCTCGGTCAGGCCGGTCGCGCGATAGTGATCTCGCACGCCATCAAGTGCATCAGTCATTGCGGAGTTCCTCCACGGTCTAAGCGAATTGTTGAGGGCTTGCGAGTCGACATCCGCATGAGCCCTCATCTGCAGGCGTAGGTGTACCATGGCCTCTCGCGAGCGACTATTCATCACAATGTTGACGGGCTATGAAGCAGAACTTCACAGTCAGACAAGGCGCGCTCGACGGCGTGGAAGTGTTCCTGAGCGTTGCCCAGCATCGCAGTTTTCGCCGGGCAGCCGCGGAACTCGGAGTGACACCGTCCGCCGTCAGCCAGACGGTGCGTGTACTTGAGGCGCGCATTGGCGCAGCGCTCTTCATCCGCACCACGCGCAGCGTCGGTCTGACCGACGCTGGCGAACGGTTTCTTTCGCACGCAAAGCCCGCTTTCGACGAGCTTGTCGCCGCAAGTGAGGTTGCGCGCGGACTTGGTCAACGGCCCACCGGGTTGTTGCGTCTTTCGGTGCCGCGCGCGGTGGTGCCGATCCTGCTGGAACCACTCATTGCATCCTTCTGCCAGGCCTATCCCGAGGTCGAAGTGGAGATCGCCACCAGCAAGGAGCTGATCGATCTTGCCGCGGAAGGGTTCGACGCCGGCATCCGGCTCGGTCAGTTCGTCGACGCCGACATGGTCGCCATACCCTTGACGCCACCGTTTCATCTCGTCGTCGTGGGCAGCCCTGCGTATTTCGCAGCGCGCAGCCGCCCCATGCACACGGACGATCTGCGCCAACACGCATGCTTGCGGTGGCGGCGATCCAGCGGCGCAATCGCGCTATGGTCCTTCAACGACAAGGGCCACGCGATCGAGATCGCCGTCTCCGGCCCCTTCATCGCCAACGATTTTTCCACCATGCTGGGCGCGGCAGTCGAAGGTATGGGTCTTGCCCAGCTACCTGAACCGATGGCGGCTGAAGGGTTACGAGCGGGAAAACTGGTGCACGTGCTGGGGCCGTTCGCGCCGGTGATACCGGGCGTGTTTCTCTACTATCCAGGCCGCCGGCAGATGACGCCGAAGCTGCGCGCCTTCATTGATCATGTGAAGAGCCGCGCGGCAGACCAAAGCAAAGTGATATCAGCTCCAGGCCTTCCAGAGTCGACGTAGCGACGGCGACGCATCTCTTCAACGCGTGACATCCATTACGTCTTTGCGACGCGCTTGCCCTTGGCCGTCGATTCGTTGTTCGCAAACAGTTCGGTAAGCCAATCGATGAACACGCGAGCCTTCGCGCTCAGGTGCCGATTGGGCTGATAGGCAACAAAAACGGGAACGGGATCCGACACCCAGTCGCTCAGAACTGCTTCAAGTGCGCCGCTTTCAAGGTGTGTGGTGGCGGAGAACGTCAATGCATGGACGACGCCGAGACCCGCCAGCGCAATGGTCAGACACGCCATGATGTCGTTGGCCGTCAGCCCGTGCCGATTGTGTATTTCCACGCGTTCACGATCTTTCGTCACCACGATCGGAAAGGGGCGATTGGTTCGCGAGGCGATGGTTCGGATAACGACGTGACCATGCTCGAGGTCCGAAGGATGCGAAGGCCGTCCGTGCTTGTCCCAGTACGCGGGTGTCGCACACAGGATTTGCCTGACGGCGCCGATCTGCCGCGCAACAAGCGATTGATCGAAGATTTCCCCCGCCCGCACGACGCAGTCGACGTTCTCTGCAATGAGGTCGACCGGACGATCGCTGATCCCGAACTCGATTTCGATGTCCGGATACCGCTCGACGAACGCCGGTAACGCGGGAAGTATCACCGACAGACCTAGCGGCACCGGCAGATCGACGCGCAAGCGTCCTCGCGGGTTGGTCTTCGCGCGCGACATCGTGCCCTCGAGCTCCGCGAGATCGCTCATCAACTGTAGCGCGCGTTCGTAGTACGCGGCGCCATCCGCTGTCGTCGAGACCTTGCGTGTCGTGCGGTTAAGCAGCTTTGTGCCCAGTTCGACTTCGAGCGACGCGATCAGACGGCTGACGGCCGTCTTCGGTAAGTCGAGCACCTGCGCGGCCTTGGTGAAGGTGCCGCTCTCGACCACCCGAATGAACGCCTGCATGGCGTGAAACTTGTCCACGGTCTGACTCCTCGCTGTCCCGTCCGAGTCTGCCTGATTGTTTCACTGCAGAAACAATGTGGAATCGTAGCAGCGATTTATCCACCTGCGCGTTCTCGGTATCGTTCACCCATCGCCACACGAACTTCAATGGCGCCTCGAAAGGACCAGGTCAATCACCCTCCTTTCGCAGCCGCGCCGAAGTTCATTCTGAACAGGGAAATATCCATGTCTATCGTTAAAGAAACGCATGCGTCGGACCGCCCGAAAGCGGTGGTTATCGGAGTCGGACCGGAGCAAGGTCTCGGTGCGGGCCTGTCGCGCCGATTCGCTGCAGAGGGTCGTCATGTCGTCATCGCGGGGCGCACCGAAGCGAAGATCGAACGGGTACGCGAGAGCATTGTCGAGGCAGGTGGCTCGGCGAGCACGGTCGTCATGGACGTGACGAACGAAGCGGACGTGATCCGCCTGTTCGACGTCGCGATGCAGGCAGACGAACATGGCGGAAGTGCCGACCTCATTGCCTACAACGCGGGCAACAACCAGCCTCTGGATCTGCGAACGATGGAAGCGGACGTCTTCGAATCGTTCTGGCGGCTCAACTGTTTTGGCGGCTTTCTCGTGGGTCGCGAAGCCGCACGGCGCTTTGTGCCCCTCGGCCGGGGATCGATTCTTTTCAGCGGGGCGACGGGCGCGCTGCGAGGCTTGCCAAACTTTGCCCACTTCGCGTCGAGCAAGGCCGGCTTGCGCATGCTTGCTCAAAGCATGGCGCGCGAATTCGGCCCGCTCGGCCTGCACGTCGCCCATGTCGTGATCGACGGTGGCATCGACGGAGAACGGGTGCATACGCGCTTCACTGAGCATGTGGAACGGAAGGGCCTCGACGGACTGCTCGATATCGACGCTATCGCCGATGCATTCTGGTCGCTTCACCGGCAGCACCGTTCTGCGTGGACGCACGAGCTCGATCTGCGCCCCTTCAAAGAAGCGTTCTAACCGATCGCGAACCTCAACACTGTCAATTTCAAAGAGTCAATGATGAAACTTATCGGTCCATGGTTTTCCGGCTATACCCGCCGGGTCGGCATCACGCTAAAGCTGCTCGGCATACCGTTCGAGCATCTGCCCTATCACGCCTATGAGCAGCAGGATCTTATCCGTCCGTACAGCCCGATGGTGAAGGTACCGGCGCTCGCACTCGACGACGGCACGATTCTCTACGACAGCGCAGCCATCATCGACTATCTGCATGAAGAAGTTGGAGCAGAACGCGCCTTGCTCGCGCCCTCAGGCTTGAATCGACGCGACGCTTTGCAGTTCATCGGCATCGCATCCGCAATCTACGGAAAGCTCAGCGACATGTATGACGAGTCGATCCGTCCGCCCGAGCATCAGATCGCCACGATCGTCGCATCGCTGCGCGAGCAGGCACTGGCGGGATTTCAGATGCTCGAGTCGAGGGCCGGTAATGGCTGGCTGGTGGGCGACGCACTGTCTCAAGCCGATGTGATGGTCGTGATTACCTGGCAATCCGCATCATTGGCTTTTATGCCGGACGTCGTGCATCCGGCTGCATTTCCCAAGCTTGCCCGATTGGCCGCGCGCGCGATGGAAATAGACGCGTTCTCCAGCACGCTGCCTTTCAAGGGATAGGGACTGCTCGCGCGGCCCCAGCCGCGCGTGTTATTTCCTTTGCTGCCCTCCTGCTTTTCGGACAGGCGTTGTCGTGTCCGCAAACAGATCGATCACGACCTCGCGCAGCCAGCGATTGCCCTCGTCGTGCTGGACTCGTGTGTGCCAGAGCAGATGGATCGGCGCGGCGGGCAGCGTCATGGGCAACGCGCGCAGGCTGAGCGAAAAAGGGGTTGCCAGTTGAAGGGCCAGGCGCTCCGGCACCGTAGCGATCAGATCGGTGCGTTGCAGGATGTAGCCCACGCTCATGAAGTGCGGCACCGTCAGCCGCACCTGGCGCCGTACGCCGCGCCGTTTCAGCCATTCGTCCACCTGCCCGTGGCCAGTGCCGGCCGCCACGACGACAAGATGCTCAGCCTCGCGCCACGCAGCGAGCGTGAGCGGCGCGTCCTCGAGCGGATGGCCGCGCCTGAAGAGGCACACATAGCGCTGATCGAACAGGCGGCGCTGATAGAAACCACCTTTGAGCTGCGGCAGCAAGCCGATCGCCAGATCGACGCGGCCGTCGGCCATCTCATTGCTCAGATTGACACTTGTATCGCGCACGGTATTGAGTGCGACGCCCGGCGCGACGCGCGACAGCCGTTCGAGCAGCGCGGGCAAAAACACCACTTCGCCGATATCGGTCATGCCGATCGTCATGGTGCGCATCGCGCGCAGCGGATCGAAACCCGTCACTGGATTGAGCGCGCCGTGCAGTGTGGCGAGCGCCTGTGAGACCGGTTCCGCCAGACGCAGCGCGAATGGCGTGGGCACCACGCCGCCCGGCCCGCGCACGAACAAGGGGTCGCCAAGCCGGCGACGCAGCTTGGCGAGCGCGTTGCTGACGCCGGGCTGGCTCATGTTCATCTGCTCGGCGACGGTCGCCACGCGCCGTTCCTGCATCAGCCGCTGGAAGAGCAACAGCAGATTGAGGTCGATTTCGCTCAGTTCCATAACTCACGCATATCCGGGTCTCATTCAATCCAGTGATGAAGCAGATTCATTTCATCTTATTGAGGAATGAAGGTCTAGTGCTGAAAATACTGACACGGCACGCGCATTTGCCATGGCGTCCGGAAATGTCATGGCGGCCGCACTCATAAATCTGGATATCGGAGACACAGTCATGAAGCAGACGGATCTAAAAATTGCGATCGTCGGCGCCGGCGTCGGCGGTCTTACGCTGGCGCTCGCGCTGCGCGAGCACGGAATCGATGCGCAACTCTACGAGCAAACCGACGAGCTGCGCGAAGTGGGCGCGGCCGTCGCGCTCTCGGCTAACGCGACGCGCTTCTACGAGCGCATGGGACTGCGTCCGGACTTCGAGAAGCTGTGCGCGGAGGTGCCGGGTCTCGTCTATCGCGACGGACGCAGCGGTGCGGTCATCGGCCATCATCGCGGCACGCCCAGCTCTCGCGAGCTGTTCGGCGGCTCGTATTGGGGTATTCATCGCGCCGATCTGCAGGCGGTGCTGTCCAGAGCCGTCGGACTTGAGCGCATCAAGCTCAGCCATCGGCTGGTCGATCTCGTACAGCACGCGGATCGCGTGAGTCTGGCGTTTGATAACGGTCAGCGCATCGACGCCGACCTCGTGATCGGCGCCGACGGGGCGCGCTCGATCACGCGGCGCTGGATGCTTGGCTATGACGACGCCCTGTACTCGGGTTGCTCGGGCTTTCGCGGCGTGGTGCCGGCGGAACGCATGGACCTCTTGCCCGATCCCGAGACCATCCAGTTCTGGGTTGGACCCGGCGGCCATCTGCTGCACTATCCCATCGGCGACAAAGGTGACCAGAATTTCCTGCTGGTCGAGCGTCATCCATCTCCGTGGCCGTTACGCGACTGGGTCATGCCCGCCAGCGAGGGCGAACAACTACGCCTGTTCAAGGACTGGCATCCGGCCGTCGTGCAGATGATTACGGCTGTGCCCATCAGTCAGCGCTGGGGATTGTTCCACCGTCCCCCGCTCGGCCGCTGGAGCAAAGGCCGCGTGACGCTGATCGGCGATGCCGCGCATGCGCTTGTGCCGCATCACGGCCAGGGCGCCAATCAGTCGATTGAAGATGCCGTGGTGCTGGCCGCTCAATTGGCGGCAGCGGGTCCTGGCAATTGGCGCGAGGCGCAGGAAGCCTACGAGCGCCTGCGCCGGGGCCGCACACGCAAGGTGCAGTACGCGTCGATCACCACGGCGGACGTGCTGCATTTGCCCGACGGGCCAGCCGCGCAGGCCCGCAACGCCCGCCTCGGCGCGCGCGACAGCATGCTGAATCACCTGGGCTGGATTCACGATTTCGATGCGCTCACGGAAGAGCCGAGCGAACGGCAGGGCGGCACCTGGCTTTGAGCAAGCCCTGCTTTACGGTTGATAGCGCCCGGAGGAGCCGCCCCTCCTGTAGCGCATAGGCGAATGCAACTGTGTTGGTAAGCGCAGAGGCACTGTACATGTCAAACGAAAAGCTTCAGCTTCAGAATGGTCTATCGATGTATTGAGCCCCGCAGCACGTTGACGCACGGTGGAGTCGCCATTAACGGGCGATAGTGCGTCTATCGATGCGGCGTGACGGCTATCCGACGAACTTCGTCGTCCACTTCGCTGAGAAAACTCTCATGGGTCGTCCGCAGGCAGTTCCAACGCAGCAGGTATTGAATGAACGCGTGATCGTCACCGAGTGGCGATTTGCGCCCGGTGCCGAAACTGGCTGGCATGTTCATGGACATGACTATGTCGTGGTACCGCAAACGGACGGTCAACTTCTCCTCGAGACAGCACAAGGCAACCGGGAATCGCAACTGCGCGCCGGGCAGAGTTACGCGGGATTGAAGGGAGTGGAACACAACGTCATCAACGCGACCGACCACGAGGTGGTATTTATCGAGGTGGAGATTCGCTGAGGCAGCGCCTGATGAAAGGCACGGACTGAGTGAAACAGGATGACTGTCGCCATGATGTCAGGGCAGGCGCTTAACCACGAGCGCCCGCTTTAAACCATTTATCCCCGACCTCACCGCTCTAACCGCTGTGCCCCCCGCCGTCGGACGGGCAGTCGAACGAATGAGATGACGAGTGGTGGCCACCGTGCGCCGACGAGTCTGTGCGGCAATGATCGGATACGTGCGTGTTAGGCGGCGACGAAAGATCCACCGTCGGTAAGTAGGGAGTCTGCGATGGTCCCCTCCGATTCTGCTTGTTGTTGCTGAACAGGCGCTTGAGGAATTTGAGCATCATTCGTCCTTTTTCCCTGGTTGATTCCACACACTTCGCCAATGATCAGGCCAGCTGCTTAACCATGAATACCCGCTTTAAACCTTTCTCCTCGGCCCGATGCGTCTCCGTATAGCCGATACGAGAGTAAAGCGCGATATTTTCCGTCATGCTCTCGTGCGTGTAGAGCCTGATGACGCGATAGCCGGCCGCTCTGGCTGAACGTTCAGCGAATTCCAGCAGGCTGCGGCCTAGTCCCGTTCCCTTGGCGGAAGGTGCTACGGCTACGTTGTCCAGCAGCATCGCGTCCTGCTCCGGGATGAGCACAACAATGCCCCGTATGGCGCCTTCCAGCTCGACAACATAGACCCTGCCCTCGCCGGTCAGGACTTCATAGTCATCAAGCATCGGTCCCGGCGGCCGCCCGATACGGGAGATATAAGGCGAGTAGGCCTGTCGAACGATTTCCTCGATAGCCTGGAGGTCGGTAAGAACGGCAGGGCGAGGATCGGGATGCATTGTCATGTTTCGCAAGTATTCGACTGAAAGCGCGCTCGTGAATATGTTAGCTCTTTCATGAGGCAAAGCACCGGCTTTGACCAGGAAGCCGCAACGCATCGACAGCCGGACCCTCACATCGCCGATTCGCTTTTGCTTATACCCCCACGTTTTTGGCTGATTAGGCGCGAACAATCTCGACCGCATCACAGTCAACAACATTCAACCCGGGCCAACTGTAACGGACATGACGGCCGATCAAATCGAGGCGATCAAGCCGCTCATTCCGCTTAAGCGCGCTGGCGATCCGGATGAGATTGCCGGTCTGGTCGCCTACCTCGTTCGCAAGGAGTCAGGCTACATGACCGGTTCCAGCCTCACCATCGACGGCGGTATGGCGCTATAACCGTCTGGCGACCTGTTCTATTTCGTTGTCCGACTTTCCGCCTGTGCGACCAGCGCCGACAAGACTTCAGGGAAATCGGAAGAAACGCCAGCGCAAATGTCGTGCGCGTTTTCTCCGACTACGTTGATCTTGTAGGTGATGCGATTGCCCCGATCAGGTAGAGGTTCGATTTCATGCACCACGCGAACCACAATGTCGCCAAGCATCGTTTCGTCTGTGAACAGGTGCCGCGCATCGACTTCGACGAGTTGCGACTTGATGATCTCCTGATCAGGAAGCGTCATGGTTAGCCATGAGCCCACAGCGAAAGGACCATCAATGGAACAGGCGTGGACGCCCGTATTCCAATTCTTCCAACTGGAAACGGCCTCGAAGAGTTCCCAGATCACTCCTGCCGATGCGGTGGTTTCCTGGCTATAGGAGGCGGTGGCGTGCGTACTGTCGGTCATGTGAGATCCTCTAGCAAGAGCACAGATAGTATGCGAGCTTGCTAAAGGATATCAACAGAAGACGTCGGCGCATCCTGCCGGATCAGCTCCCGGCGCTTCAATTCGGCCCAGAAAGCCGGTGGAATTTCAGCCCGGAAGGTTTGCAGGTTATCTTCCAGCTGTGCAACCGTGCGCACGCCGGGTATGTTGGTCGGGATCGCGGGATGGGCGAGCACGAATTGCAGCGCCGCCGCTTTGAGCGGCACCGAGTATTCCTGGCATACCTGCTCGATCTTGCGCACGCGCTCAAAAATTGGCTCCGGCGCGAGCGAATAGTTGTACTTCGCGCCGGGCACCGCACCCGTCGCGAGAATGCCGCTGTTGTAGCCGCCACCGAGAATGACCGACACCTGCTGCTCTTCGCACAGCGGCAGGAAACCGTCCAGCGCGTCCTGCTCGAGCAAGGTGTAGCGGCCAGCCAGCAACAGGCAATCGAAATCCTGCCGGCGAATGGCTTCGTGTGCGACCTGCCATTCGTTGACACCGAGTCCCACCGCTTTCACGACCCCTTCGTCACGAAGTTTCAGTAGGGCTTTCGACGCACCCGCCATCGCCGCCTCGAACATCTCAGGCTGACGCTCGCCGTGCGTAAACACGTCGATGTCGTGAATCAGCGCAATATCGATGTGTTCCAACGCCAGACGCTGCAGACTGTCTTCGATCGAACGCATTGTGCCGTCATAGCTGTAATCGAAAACGGGTTCAAAAGGCAACCCGTCGACCCACGGCTCAAAGTTGATCTCGGCGCGTTTGCGCGGCTTCAGGAGGCGCCCAACCTTGGTGGACAGCACAAACTGGTCACGCGGATACCAGCGCAGCCCCTGGCCACAGCGTGCTTCGCTCAACCCGTGCCCGTACATCGGCGCGGTGTCGAAGTAGCGCACGCCCGCGTCCCACGCTGCCTTGATCAAGGCAGCCGAATCCTCTTCACTGATCGGCCTGAAGATGTTGCCGATGGGCGCGGCGCCGAAACCCATCACGCTTGTCTCGAGCCCTGAACGCGGCCATTTACGCTTTGCTACCGGATCCATATTTATCTCCTTTGTCGATGGGAGTGAAGTCATTCTTTCCAGACCGGCTGGCACACCACGCCCGTCTACTTGATCTTCGCGGCAGCGGCAAGCTTGCGCACGCCCTCTTTCGGGTCCTCGTTCGAGTTCATGAAATTCGTTACGACGTCGGTAATCGCGCCGGCGGTAACCGGCGACTGAAGGTTGCCGAAGGCCAACGAAGGCAGGAACGCACCGGATTTAATCGTGGCCTGCTCGTCTGCGAATGATTTCCTGGCGCAGCTATCGAACTTGTCCATGGAAACGTCCAGCCGAACGGGAATTGAACCCTTGTAGAGACTGAACTGCTGCTGGAAATCGACGGACATGATTGTCTTTGCAAGCGCAAGCTGCCCGGGCGACGCCTGCTTCTTACCGTTCTGCTGAAAGAACGCGAACGAATCCACGGTGTACGTGTAGGCGTTCGACGTACCAGGTGCGGCCGCGCAAATATAGTCGGCGTCGGGTTTCTTGTTCGCATTGGCGAATTCGCCCTTCGCCCAGTCGCCCATGAACTGCATGCCGCCCGAGCCGGAAATGACCATTGCCGTCGCGAGATTCCAGTCACGGCCGTGGTAGCCCTTATCGAAGTAACCTCGAATCTTCTGGACGATCTCGAACACCTGCACCATCTGCGGCGAAGTCAGCGTTTTCTGGTCAAGATCAACGAGGACTTTCCGGTAGAAATCCGCACCTTGGGAAAGCACGACCGTCTCCCATATGGTCATGTCTTGCCAGGGCTGGCCACCATGCGCGACAGGCGTGATGCCCGCTGCACGAAATTTTTCGGCGAGCGCAAAGAATTCCGGCCACGTAGTGGGCGCCGCGCCTCCAACTTTTTCAAGGTCGACCTTGTTGATCCACAACCAATTGATTCGGTGTACCGAGAAGGGTGCAGCCACATAGTGACCGCCCGCCTTCATGGAGCTATCTATCTGCGAAGGCGAATGCGCTTTCCAATCGGTAGCGGACTGATCGACATTGACCAACATGTCCTGATCGGCCCAGTCCTGAATCAGCGGCCCCTTGATCTGCGCGGCCGATGGCGCGTTGCCCGATATAACCTGCGTCTTCAGCGCCGTCATGGCCGCCGCACCCGCTCCTCCCGCTATGGCGAAATCTTTCCACTCATAGCCCTGTTTGGTCATATCGTCCTTCAGCACCCGGATCGCTTTCGATTCGCCGCCGGAGGTCCACCAGTGCAATACCGAAAGCTGTTCGGCGGCCAAACCAGCATGCGTTCCAGCCATGAGCAGCGTAATGCCCGCCGCAAGCGACGTGAGTGATCGTTTCATTGCAGTCTCCGAAGTTTTCGTTATTTGGTCGGGCTGTGCGTTCGAAGCTCAGTCGAACGCTGTGCGTGCCCGCTTTCATGCGTGTTAAAGGTCTTTGCCGATCTAAAGGTCAAACCCAAGTTGCGCCTTGCCGAGCGATGTCAGGTCGTCAGCCGTGGCGCGTCCGCTGAAATCAACTTCGAAATGGTCAGCAGGAAAATCGGGCGGGCTTTCACCCTTGAGGAAGCTCGGCAACTGGCGTTTTAGATAAGCGTCGTTTTTTGCGCACGCGGGCGCCGAAGCGATGTACATCACGTTGCTGTAACCCGCGCCCTTGTGCTCGTCTTCGACCGCATGGATCACATCGCTGTGCCAGAACACGGTGTCGCCGGCTTCCATTTTGGGAATCGACGACAACGCCTCAAACAATGGCGCATGAAATTCCGGCTTGATCGACAGCGCCCGTCCAGGCATGGCGCCGCACAGGTCGTCTTCTGCGACATCGTCCTGAAGCGCGCGCAGCAGGATGTACACCATCGAATTGGCGATGGGCACGAGTTGCAGCGTGCCGTCGCCCGGGCCTTGCGGCGTCAAGGCAGTCCAGCCCTGGAACGTGCGGAACATCGAACATACGGCCGGTGACGCGATCTCCTGCACGTCAGGCCGGAAAGCCGCATCGAACGCGTCGTAGTCGCGCCAGTTGCCGGCAAACACGTGGCGATACACCTTCCGGAAATTGCTTTCGATCCAGCGCTCGACCGACCCGCCGTCGCAATGCGCCGACAATCCAAGCGACGCTGAACCCGGCGGCCGGCGACGCAGACGATCCGCATAAACAGGCACGCGCTCCGGATCGAAGTGCACCTGGCCGCCGCTTTCATTGCGCCACAGCCGGTTCAGGAATACACGTGCCTCGGTTAGTGATGCTGACTGACGGGCCAGCACTTGTGGCTTCGACCAGTACACCCCATAGATTTGCGGTTTGCTGGACGCCAGCTGGCCAAAGTATTTATCTTCGGCGCGGTTTTCCAGGTGCTTGTCGAGGTTATTGCGCTCGACATAGCTGGCAATATCCTCGTCCCAACTCTGCACCAGCGCACGGGGAAATACATTGCGGATCACGCATGCGCCGCGCGCTTTGACGAGCGCGATCTGGTCCGCGGTGACGCGTTGTTCGGCGATGTCGGAAAACTGAATCTCGGGGATGACGTCTTCTCCACGATCCCGCTGCGTAGCAATCCGCTTCGCCTCGGTGCTGATCGCTTCTTCGACTTCGGCAAAGACCTGCCGGTAGTTCGGCAACGCCGCGCGCAACTCCTTTTTCGCTTGCCGGATTGCGCTCGGCAAATCGTCGATTTTCAACGCCATGACTGTCTCCGTAGGGATGTGATACGCCCCGAGGATATGACGCGCATGCAGGCCTTGGTGATACTATTCAGGCAATCTTTTTGCGTATTCGGCCATGAAACCAGCCTATGAGCATGTCGACTTCGGTGGGGACTGTTCGGTGCGGGTTTACCATCGGCGGCTCCCGCGTATTCCGTTCGAGTGGCATCACCATCCGGAATACGAGTTAACGCTGACGATGAACAGTCATGGCAAGCGCTACATCGGCGACTCTGTCAACGAATACGAGGCTGAGGATCTGGTCCTCGTGCCGCCGGACCTTCCGCACACCTGGGCGTCGAATCGTTCGATCGATCCATCCTCGCCACAAGTCGCCATCGTCATCTGGTTCGACGGCGATTGGGCGCGGCGTATGGCGGACTGTTGCCCCGAATATGAACCGCTGCGCAAGCTGTTACGCAGGGCCGCGTGTGGTCTGGCCTTCGAGCCACCCGCCGGCAAATGGATGCGTGAGCGCCTGGAACAATTGCTATCGAGCGTCGCGCGCGAGCGCCTTGGTGCCGCTCTCGACATTATGTGCACGCTCGCCGACGCGCCAGGCCAGCCACTCGCCTCGCCGAGCGCTTTCAACGAAGCGTCCACCGGTCCATCCGGCCACGAGCCCGAACGGATCAACCGGGTCCTTTCGATGATTGACGCGCGCTTTGCCGAGCCGTTGCGACTGTCGGAGCTCTGCGCGGCCGCCAGCCTGTCGGAACGCACGCTCACGCGTTACTTTGTTCAGCATATCGGTGAGAGCGTCGGCCGGTATATCACCCGGGTTCGTATTGGCCACGCGTGCCGGATGCTGGTTGACACGTCCCTGCCGGTTGCCGTCATCGCTGCTCGTTCGGGCTTCGCGAACGTCGCCAATTTCAATCGGCAGTTCAGGGCCGCAAAGCAGGCGACGCCGGCTGAATATCGACGGCAGTTCGCGGCTGCGGGTTCTCCGGATAAGGATGTGGAGGCTCGCTTGACCGAACGGTCTCCGTCGCTGCAAAGGAAACGGAAATCAACCGGTGGGCGAAACGACGAAGAGATGGCTGGCCAGTACCGCGCCTGATCCCGGCAGATAGCAATCTGCGCCCCGTTTGCGCCCTTCGATGACGTTCGGTGACGTTCGGCGAGCAACATCGCAAACGCTACCTTGCACCGAACCTAGTGTTAAGTTTTATCAAATCACCCACTGTCTGGGAAAACCCCGTCAACGACATCGCAGCATTTCCCGTTTAGGGAGGGATCGGCGAATTACCTGCCGTGCATTGTCACTGCGGCGACAAGCCAGGTGCATTTATAGAATTCTATTTGGGAGTACGGCATGAAATATCCTCTACTGGCAACCTTGGTCGCGAGCCTGGGAATCGGCCTATCCGGCGTGGCCAATGCTGTCAACGTAGACGTCAATATCGGTACGCCTGCCCCCGTAGTCGTCGCCCAGGCGCCGGTTGTCATTGGCTGGCATGGGGACCGATATTACGACGGTCATCGCTACTGGGAACGCCAGGAATGGGAGGAACATCACCACCACCACCATGGTGACCATGACCACTGCCCTCCGGGACACGCTAAAAAGGGCGAGTGCTAATAACTGCATCGCAAACAACTAAACTGCTATTACGGGCCTCACGGCCCGTTTTTTTTTGCACGAACAAAGGGTCGCCGCAGGTTGCTGTCCGAAACGGGAGCAGCCGATTCAAGCCGCAATTCTGCCGTTCGAAGCAATATCACGAAAGCCAGTCTATCCAGGACGAATATTGCCAACGCCGGCCTGGCACGTAGAATGTGCGTTGCCGTGTCCATCGCCTAACCGCGATCCTTGCACGGCGCGCAACCGCGCGTCCCGGCGGCAATCAAGTGAATCGTCTTATGAATCGTAGGCAAGCGTTGCTCACCTGCGCGTATGCCGGCCTGACCGGCGTGTCCGGCCGCGTTTTTGCCGCGAAGCGCGCCCCGCGTGTGGTGTTCCTGAATCCGGGCGAGGCTGTGCAACGCGGTACGGGACAGCATTGGCAACTGGTCTCCCGATTCATGGCGATGGCGGCGCAGACCTTCGATATGCAACTTGAGGTGCTGTACGCGGAACGTGACCATCTGCTGATGCAACGCCAGGCAGAAGAAGTTGCGCGACGCACCGACGCGCCGGACTACGTCATCATCGTCAACGAAAAGATGGCCGCACAGCAGATGCTCAAGACACTGGCGCGCTCACCGGCGAAGGTGCTGCTCATCCACAACGACCTGACGCCTGAGCAGCGTCACGCAGTAGGCAATGAACGGGAACTGATCCCTAACTGGATCGGCACGGTGACGGCAAACGCCGAGCGCGCCGGGTACCGGCTGATGCAATTTCTGTATCAACAACTGGGCCAGCACGGGGCGCAGGTGATCGGCATCACGGGAGACCCGAGCACGCCGGTCTCGCTGGAGCGTGCTGCCGGTGTTGCAGACTTCCTGTTTCACGCTTCGAACACGCACACCTGCCAACTGGTCTTCAGCGACTGGAGCTATGCCGACAGCGATCAAAAGGCACGCGTGCTTCTTGCCCGGTATCCGGATGCCAATGTGATCTGGGCCGCCAACGACGCGATGGCGCTCGGCGCACTGAACGCCGTCAAAGCGCGCAATGCGCGCGTTCTGGTGGGGGGTATGGGCGCGTTGCAGGAGGCACTGGCCAGGGTGGCTGACGGCGGGCTGGCCGCCATGATGGCAGGCGACTACTTCCTCGGCGCCTGGGCGATGGTTCTGTTGCACGATCACAATCAGGGCAACGACTTTGCCGCGAACGGAGGTCTGCGCCAGAAGCTCGACTTTCTGACCGTGATCCATCGCGAGAACGCCGCCAGTTACGCCGACCTTGTTTTCCGGAGCGGAGCGGTACTCGACTTTGGCCAGTACTCGAAAACCCGATCCCCGCGTCCGGGCCCCTACGACTTCAATCTCCACTATCTTCTGGACACTGCGTCCAGGGTTTCATGATGCGTCTGTCCCCACGGCTCACGCTCCGCTCGCCCAGTTTGCACACCAAGCTGATGCTGGCGCTCGTCATACTTGTCGCGATCGTGGCCGGCACGTCGGCGTACGCGCTGGTCGCACACGAACGGCAACGCCGACTCACTGCGCTGGAGGAGCGCGCCACCCGGATTGCTGACCTGTTCAGCCAATCGCTCGCGCAACCGCTGTGGAACATTGATCTTGCCGCGATCAACGGCCAGCTTGCCGCGCTCGCGCCAAATCCCGAAGTGGCCCAATTCACCGTCACGGCAGTGGGCTACGGTATCGTGTCCACCGCCGGGAAAGCCGTTCAGCCGAAACCTGCCGACAGCGTGGTGCGTGTCAGGGCAATCGAATACACCCCACCGGGCGATGCGCCGAGGGAAAAGATCGGCGAGGTTCGTGTCGTCCTCACGAAGGCGGTGGCGGAACAGGCGATCAGCGACGCCCGCCGGGCCATCCTCGCCATGATCGCGGCCGTCGTGGCCGTGCTCTACGCCGCGACCTTCCTGTTGCTCAAGCGCATGGTGCGCAGCCCGATCAACCGTCTTGAGGAAATGGTCGACCGCATCGCGAGCGGCGACCTTCGTGCGCGCTGCACGGTTGAATCGGGCGATGAGTTGGGCCGGCTCGCGTTGCGCGTCAATGTCATGGCCGACCGCCTTCAGGAATCGACGGTGAGTCTGCGCGCCAGTGAACGGAAATACCGCAGCATCGTTGAGAATGCCCTCGAGGGTATCTTCCTGCTCGATCGGAACGGGCAACTGGATGAAGCCAATCCGGCAATGGCACAACTGCTCGGCTATCGTGACGTGCACGACCTTATCGAGGCCGCAGCGAACGCCGCCCACAAACAGCCGTTCTCGCCGGAGCAGATTGCAACCCTGTTCGAAATTCTGCGCAAGCAGGGTGAGATCGTGGGACTCGAACTGCAGTTACAGCGTCTCGACGGCACGCCGATCTGGGTTCAGCTGAATGCACGTGGCGCGACAGATGACGACGGCAGCCTGAGGGGACTTGAAGGCCTCCTGACCGACATGACGGCTCGCAAGCATGCCGTGGAAAGCCTGCGGCGCCATCGCGACCAGCTCGAACTGGAAGTGGTGGTACGGAAACGAACCGAGCTGGAACTGCTGGCGTCGCGCGAAGAACTGCAGCAATTGTCCGCGCATCTGGAAGCCATTCGCGAGGAGGAAAGGAAGCACATCGCAATGGAGGTTCACGACGAACTCGGCCAGTTGCTGACCGCGTTGAAAATGGACCTGTCGTTGTTGAGGATGCAGCTGACACCAACTTCCGCCGCCATGCAAAAAGCCGAGCAGATGCGCGATCTGGTTGAGCAAACCATCCAGATCGTGCGCAATGTGGCCAGCCACCTTCGGCCGGTCGCCCTGAATTTCGGCCTCGCCTCCGCGCTGGAATGGCTCGCGGAGGATTTCACCCGCCATACGCACATTCCTTGTCACGTCAATGTTACAGGGTCGGAACCGACCTTCTCGGATTTCCGCGCGACAGCGCTATTCCGTATCGTGCAGGAGTCGCTGACTAACGTGGCCCGTCATGCCGACGCGTCGCGCGTCGACGTGACCCTGGCCAACACCGAAGCGGGTGTCGAATTGACGATCGGCGATGACGGCCGGGGCTTCGACATGGTTACCGCACGGGCCGGCTACTCGTACGGACTTCAGGGCATGGCCGAGCGCGCCAGGCTGATCGATGCGAAGCTGCTCATCGAGAGCACGCCCGATTCCGGTTCTGTCGTGCGGCTTTTCGTTCGCGATGACGCCGTGATTGTCACGTAATCCGGGCCAGCAAGCCTGTGGGGTGAAATGCCACGGATAGCCGGGCCCTCCCCGGCTGCGATCGCAGGATCTTCATTCAACCCCCAAATAAATCGCATGCGATTTAATCTTTTGCGATTGACATCCCAAAACTTCTCCCTCATCATGCGACGCATGCGATTACATCGCATACGATTTAAAGCATCTTGACACCCCTTGACACCGTTATTCGCAAAGGAACCCATCATGACCAAGATCGACCAAGTCATTGCCTCAGGCAACAGCCACGCCACTGTCAATCGCGACCCCAATCTCCAGCGCGGTGAGTTCGGCGTCCTCGACCTCAGGCTGACAGCGCCTGGCGTTGAAGACATCGAGTTCATCGCCACCGAGCCGCACCCGAGAGCCGAGCAGTTGTTCGCGGGCGCGTGGTCGTCCTGTTACACCAGCGCACTCCAGATTGCGGCCTCGCTGAAGAAGGTCACGCTGCCGTCCGACTACTCCGTCGACATCCAGGTAAACATTGGGCAAACCGGCGCCGCGTGGTTCCTCGGCGCCGAGTTCACCATTCGCGCGCCGGGTCTGGACAAGGAAGTCGTCGAGGCGGTCGCGCACCTGGCCCATCAGATCTGCCCCTACTCGAAGGCTGTGCACGGCAACATCGAGGTCGGCCTGAATGTCGTCACGGCGTAATCCACCAGGGCACGTGCATCTCGCTCACGCACGTGCCTTTCACTGAACATATTTTTAGGGAATTTCCATCATGAAGACCAAGCTCATCGTTGCACTGCTCGTCGCCGTTTCGGCATTCGCCACCGCACCCGCGTTCGCCAGCGGCTATGGACCGGCTCCGTTCTACAAGCCCTCGGTTGGCGCACCGGCGTCACAAAGCGGTCAGAGCGCGCGCACCGTCGCTGCCGAACACGACGACGTCACGGGCTCGCAAGAGGCCTATGGCGGCGTAGTCGCAGGACTCTCCCAGGCGGGCAGCCGTGTCGCGGCGATGCCACGCGATAGCCTGTACGCGCATCGCTAGATCGCGTGTCTTCTCGCTGCTGTGCTGTCGCGCATCGTTGTTGCTCCTGCGCGGCGGCCACAGCGGCAAGGAGGGCTGCGCCGCAAGACCACTACGGTGCGAAAGAGCCGGGCCCGCTGAAATTGACAACCGGTTGCACGCGACACGGCAGCGGCCTGACTTTCACTACATTGCGATATAATCGCATGCGATACATGTCCGTTTCGTACGTCTTGTGAAACATCAGGCTCCAGTCAAAGAGGATACAGATGAAATCCACCGATCAACCGGCACCCGCGAATCGAATGCTCTCCGACTATCTGTGCTTTGCGATCTACTCCGCGAACCTGGCGTTCGGCAAGGCGTACAAGCCGATACTCGAGGAACTCGGGCTCACTTACACGCAATACATCACGATCATTGCGCTGTGGGAGACGGACCATCAGACCGTCGGCGGACTGGGCGAGAAGCTGTTTCTCGAATCCAACACGCTT
The DNA here is from genome assembly GCF_902859805.1 of Paraburkholderia sediminicola. GTDB lineage: Bacteria > Pseudomonadota > Gammaproteobacteria > Burkholderiales > Burkholderiaceae > Paraburkholderia > Paraburkholderia sediminicola. Next base: position 434,645 of record NZ_CADIKC010000002.1, read on the forward strand.
ACGCCGATCCTGAAGAAGCTTGAGGTGATGGGTTATCTGGAAAGATTGCGCGATCCCGAAGACGAGCGTCAGGTGCGTGTCAGTCTGACGAAAAGTGGACGACGCTTGCGCGAAAAAGCCCTGAAAATGGACCTCGTCGAGGCAACGGGCCTCGCGCCCGACGAGTTCGCGAAGATGCAGAAGGCAATCGTGACGTTGCGGAACAATCTTATCAAGTCAGTCGAAGACGGCGAATGAGCGCTCACGCGTGACTAGTTTGTTGTGTGGACCGTGAGCTCCTCGAACGCCGAAACAATGCCCTCAATCATGGCTGCGATGCGCGCGGTATGCCGAAGGTCCTGATGCGTGACGAGCCAGGTTTCATACACTGCCCCACGCGTAGGTTCCGGCCATAACTGCACGAGGCCGTCGCGCTCAGCCAGATGGATCGGCAGCTCACCGATGCCAATACCGGCCTTCACCGCGGTACGCAGCATGAGGCTGGAATTGAAAGTCGATACGATGCGCCCCGCGTGTACCGGCTCGCCCGAGAGCGTGAGTGATCGACTAGCGGTCCAGCTTCCCTGATAGACGACAAGATCGTGGCCCTCGAATGCGGAGCCAGGAACGGGCTTGCCGTGCCGCTCGAGATAAGCATTCGATGCAAAGAGCGCCATGGGCCAGCGCGCCAGGCGCCGCGCGACAAGATCGGGATTGTCCGGCCTGACTGACCGGACCGCGATATCCGCTTCACGCCTGGCCAGATTCAGCATGCGCGTCGACGTGTCCAGCAGGACGCGCACTTCGGGATGCGCAGCGTGCAGGCGTTCGATAGCGGGCAGCAGAAAATCGAGCGCGATCGAGTCTGTACTGGTGACTCTTACGTCTCCCGCAAGCCGTGTATCCGTGCCCTGAGTTCGTCTGACGAGTTCGTGCGCGGACTGTTCCATTTTCTCCGCCGATTTCAGCGCGGCCTCCCCTGCCGCAGTCAACGCATAACCCTCCGAGGTGCGCAGAAAAAGCGTTGCCCGCAGGGCGTGCTCCAGCGCCGCAATCCGCCTGCCGACTGTCGCCTGATCGAGATTGAGCGTCCGCGCCGCTCCACGAAGCGTTTTTTCGCGCTCCACCGCGAGAAACACTCGCGCATCGTCCCAGTTCATCGTGCCACCCTCCTGATGCAAATTTGCATCTCACCACATGAATAATGCTGCGTTTATTCATCAATGTCGATGCCTATACTGAGTGCAAGAGTTCCTCGCCAAGTGATCCGACCGGATCAAACGAGCCTCATCAAACGAAGGAGTGGTATCCATGTCTGCTTCAACTTATCGCGTACCGTCGACCATGACGGCGATTGAAATCAAACAGCCCGGCGGTCCTGAAGTCCTGGTGCCGGCTACGCGCCCGGTGCCGGTGCCTCACGCCGATCAGGTTCTGATTCGCATCCACGCGGCTGCTGTGAACGGCCCGGACGTTTTCCAGCGCAAAGGGCTGTATGATCCGCCCCCCGGCGCTTCGGACATTCCCGGGCTGGAAGTGGCAGGTCAAGTAGTTGCCGTCGGCGCCGACGTGTCCCAATTCCAGATCGGTGACCTGGTGTGCGCATTGATTCCCGGCGGTGGCTACGCGGAATATGCCGTCGCGCACGCCTGCAACACGATGCATATCCCCAAAGGCCTGACCTTGGTGGAAGCGGGCGCCATGCCCGAAACGTTCATGACGGTATGGCTGAACCTGTTCCAGCGCGGCAAGCTGGTTGCCGGCGAATCGGTGTTGATCCATGGCGGCGCCTCCGGTATCGGCACCACGGCGACCATGCTGGCGAAGGCATTCGGTGCAGCGAAAATCATCACGACCGTGGGCTCGCAGGCACATCGGGAGGCCAGCCTGGCGCTCGGCGCAGACCTCGCGATCGAATACCGCGAGGACGATTTCGTCGCCGAAACCAGGCGGTTTACCGAGGAAAAAGGCGTCGACGTGATCCTCGACATCATTGCCGGCGACTACGTGGCGAGAAACTATGAGGCCGCAGCCATGGACGGACGGATCCTCCAGGTGGGCGTGATCAAGGGGCCGGCGAAGGATCTGAATCTCGTGCCGATGCTGACGAAGCGTCTGACGCATATGGGCTCGACATTGCGCTCACGCACCTCCGCGGACAAGGCGGCTATCGTCAATGAACTCGAGCAACATGTCTGGCCGCACTTCGAGAGCGGCAAGATCAAACCGGTTGTCTACAAGACCTTCGCGCTGGCCGACGCTCGCGGTGCTCACGAGCTGATCGACTCCGGCACCCACTTTGGAAAAATCGTCCTGACTACAGGTGCCGATCTTATTGGCTGAAGGCTGGCTTGCCGCCACGGCGGCAAGCCTCTCGCCATATCCATCACTGGCGCCATCGTCTGAGCCAGACGCAGTTTTTTGGACCAATCGCCATCAAGTAACGCTTCACATCGCCGTTAACAAGGTTGAATGGGCGTTACGAAATTGCAGTTGCAACGCGTAGCAAGGTTGGCACGTAGCGTACGCGCCGGCAAAGGGAGACCCCTATAACAACTCGAGACGATGGTTGCCATGAAACGACTGGCATCCGGCTATCGTCCGGAGAAAAGACGGACATAAAAAGTAATGAAGCGACGTCTGATGCAATGCCTCTCGGGGATGGCATTAATAGCTGCGGCCGCAAGTGCGTTTGCCGACGACGGTTTCACCATCACGCGTTTCGAGGTGGAGGGGAACAGCCTCTTGCCTGCCGACGAAGTGCAACGCCTGCTGCAGCCGATGAGCGGGCCGCACCGCGTCTACGGCGACATTCAGCACGCGCTCGAAGCGCTCGAAAATGCCTACCGCAAGGCGGGTTACACCGCGGTGCAGGTCAATGTGCCCGAGCAGGAACTGACCAGCGGCGTCGTCAGGCTCCAGGTGACCGAAAACCGGATTGGCAAGATCACTGTCACCGGCAACCAGCACTTCAGCGAAAAGAACATCCTTGCCGGTCTGCCGCAACTGCAGAGCGGCCAGTCGCCGAACCTGCGCGCAATCTCCGAGTCGGTGCAACTGAGCAACGACAACCCGGCCAAGCAGGTCGGCGTAACGCTTGAGAACGGCAGCGAACCCGGCACGGTCGACGCGGAAGTCAAAGTGGTGGACGACAATCCGCTGCACATCTTCGCAACGATCGACAACACCGGCGCGGCCTCCACCGGCCGCTGGCGCACCGGTGTCGCCATTCAGGACGCCAACCTGTTCGGTCTCGATCAGGTCGGCACGCTGGCGTACACGACATCCCCGGACAGCCCGAGCGGCGTAAGAGTCAACGTCTACTCTGTCGGCTATCGGATTCCGCTGTACAGCCTCGGCGACAACCTTGATTTCTTCTACGGCAAGTCGAGCATCAACACGCCAAGCTCATCGCCGACACTGGGCGGTCTGCTCGGATTAACCGGCAAGGGCGACATCTACGGCTTCCGCTGGAATCACTTCTTCGCCCGCCGCGGCGAGACCACCAGCAAGCTGATATTCGGTTTCGACTACAAGAAAATCGATTCAACCTGCAACGTCAACGGCGTGCAGTTGAGCACGGCGGGACCGACCCCGCCCGTCGCGTCCTGCGTGCCGTACACCACGATGCCTTTCAGCCTGACGTATAGCAGCCAGACGCTTGGCGTCGGACAAAGCATCGATTACGACATCGGCCTCTCGCGCAACGTGGCGACCGGCTCGCAATACACCAACACGGACGGACGCACCGATCGGTATTCGTACCTGACGCCCGGCAGCCGCGATACCGTCGACGGTTTCATGATCCTGCGCGGCGACGCGTCGATCATCAGGAGCTTTGCCAACGACTGGCAGTGGCGTGTTGCAAGTTCGATGCAAGCCACGAGGAACCCCTTGGTGTCGTCGGAGCAGTTCGGCCTGGTTGGCATTTACGCTGTGCGCGGTTTCACCGAGCGCGCGGTAACTGCCGACAGCGGCGTGTTCGCCAACGCCGAGATCTACACGCCCCCGCTCGTCAGCAAGGGCAACCTGCGCCTTCTGGCCTTCTTTGACTGGGGCTATGGCAACAACAGCCATGTCGGCAGCAGCGGCATTCCGGCGAACCTGAACGTATCGAGCGTGGGTGTCGGCGCGCGCTACGTCTTCGGCCGTAACGTCAATGTCCGGTTCGACGTTGCGCGAGTCGACGCGGCCGGCAATTCACTCACCGAGAAGCGCGGCGACTTCCACGCCGACGTCAGCGCAAGCCTGGGCTTTTGATATGACAAATCGAAATCAATCGAATGTGCGGATGGCCTTCTCGCCATTGCGCATGTCGGCGATGGCCGTCGCGGCCATGCTCCTGACGTGGAATATGCCATCCATGGCGGCAGCGCCCGCGGCAAACGCCCTGCCGACTGGCGGCAAGGTGACGTACGGCGCCGCCACGATCACGCAAAATGGCAATGCGCTCAACATTAACCAGAGCAGCGGTTCGGCGATTGCGAGCTTCGGTACGTTCAGCATCGGCGCCAATGCGGTAGTCAACATCAATCAGCCCGGGGCAGCATCGTCATTCCTCGCGCGCGTGACCGGTTCGGATCCTTCCCAGATCTACGGCCTGCTCAAGTCCAACGGCGCGGTCGCGCTGATCAATCAGAACGGCATTCTGGTCGGGCCGTCCGGCGTGGTCGACGTGTCGCGGTTCATTGCCAGCACGCTCAACATCAGCGACAGCAATTTTCTGGCGGGACGGCTGACTTTCAATACCGGCGACGTGGCGGGCCGTGTCGAGAATCAGGGCGTCATCAAGACGGCCAGCGGCGGCAGTGTCTACCTGATCGGCGCCGACGTGAAGAACAGCGGCGTCATCACGAACCCGAACGGCGAAGTGCTGCTGGCAGCCGGGCAGACCGTGCAGCTTGTCGACACCGGCACACCGGGTGTGACGGTCAACGTGACCGGCACCGCCGGCAACGTGACCAACCTCGGCAACATCGCAGCGGAAGCGGGCAGCATCGGCGTGGCGGCCGGTCTCATCAACAACAGCGGCGCCATCAACGCCAGCAGCGTGGTGAATCAGGGCGGCCGCATCTTCCTGCGTGCCTCGCAAAATCTGACCACGACGGCAAGCTCCAGCATTACGGCCGACGGTGCGGCCCAGGGCGGCAATATCGCGTTGTACTCGGACAAGCTTGCGTATCTCGACGGCGATATCTCGGCGACCGGCCATGCAGGACGAGGCGGCTATGTCGAGACATCGGGCAAGCAGTCGCTCGATGTGGTGAAGCTGCCGACCGTCGGCGCGGGCGGCGAGTGGTACATCGATCCGTATTCCCTCGAAGTGGTGACGGGGAGCACCAGTAATGCGTCGAACTCGGAGAACGTGATCACCTCGACGGGTTCGGGCTCCACCATCAGCGCCAGCACGGTGTCGAGCGCGCTCAACAGCGGCACCAATGTCGCCCTCGCCACCGGCGCCGACGGCGGAACCACCGGCGGCGACATCACCGTCAGCGCCGCCATCAACAAAACCGGCGGCTCAGCGGCATCCCTGACCCTGAACGCCGACGGCAACATCAACATCAACGCCGATATCACCAGCACCGCGAGCACGCTCGCGCTGAATCTCAACACCAACGTCAACGGCATTGAAAGCGGCACCCACGCGGTGACCGTGAGCAACGCCACGCTCGGCCTCAACGGCGGGGCGCTGACCGTCAGTGACGGGCTGGGCGGGTCCGGCAACGGCAGTCTGACCAGCAGCGGTACGTTGTCGCTGACCAATGCCACCGTGCACGCCGCTTCGTTCGTCAACACCGGAACGGCCACGTTTGCCAACGTGACGGGATCGGTTAGCAATGTCAGCAACCAGGGCAACCTGTCGATGACATCAGGCAGTTCACTTGGCGGCGAAGGACTCACCAATACCGGTAACCTCACGTTGAGCAACAGCGCGTTGAGTTTCGGCACGTTCACCAACGACACCGGAGGCTATCTCTCCGGTACCGGCACGATTTCGGTAGGGTCGTCCGGCACGGGCGTCCTGCTCAACAACGGCACGATCTCTCCTGGCGGCGATGGCGTGATAGGTTCGCTGTCGATCAACGGCGGCTATAGCCAGGGTTCCACCGGCACGCTGCTGATCGACATCGCCTCCGCCAGCAGCTACGACACGCTGACCTATTCCGCGCCGTCCCTCTCGCTGGGTGGGACGCTACAAACAAATCTGCTGGGCGCTTATGTCCCGACGTTAGGGACGACCTTTGCCGCACTTTCAGGCCCTGTCAGCAGTACCCCTCTCGGTTTATTCCGTCATGTCCTCGGCAACGTAATCAATAACGGCGGCGCCCTGCAGATGGTCAAGGCGGTCTACAACAGCTCGGGGCCTGACGTGTTGCTAGTCATGGCGGGATCGGAGAACATCACTTATACGGGCACCGCCGAGAGTCTGTGGGGCAACCCGTCTTTCTGGTCTACCCACTACTTCCCGACGGCCATCGACAACGTCATCGTGGCTGCGGGCGGACGCCTGGCGCATGGTTATTACGACGGTGTCGATACGGTCAACAGCATCACGTTCAACACTGGCTCCAGCCTGTACATGTCGGGCGGCACGCTTAACGTGACCAACATCAGCGGCAGTGGCAGCGTCGCTCTCGGCGGCGGCGTGCTGGGTTATACCGGCACCGCCAACCTGGCTGCGCTGTCATTGACCGACGGGGGAAGCATGGTCGGCAGCGGCAGCGGTTCCCAGCTCAATGTCAGCGACAGCTTTTCGCAAAACGGCGGCTCGATCTCGACCAGCGGCGATATGTCCGTGACACAGAGCACAGGTGACCTGACGGTGGGCGATATCACCGCGCGCAACCTGACGCTGAGCGCGGCAAACGGGGCGATATCCCAGCAGTTCTCGCCACTGCACGTCACGCAACAGCTGAAGACGGCGTCAGCCAATGGCACGACCCTGACGATGGCCGGCAATCAGATCGCCGGCGTTTCCGCCAGCAACGCGACCACCGGCGATATCGCGATCGTCAATCAACTCGACACTACCGATACCAGCGCGGTGAATGTCAGCCGCATCAACAACGCCGGTGGCAACGTCAGCGTCGCCAACACCGGCGCGATGATCATCGGCGCGGGCGGTGTCAATGCGACGGGCGGCATCAACCTGTCGGTCGCCAACACCGGTGCTCCGACCGACAATCTCACGCTCAACGGCGCGCTTGCGTCCGCTGGGGGGAACATCAACGCGTTCGCCGGCAACAGCATATCGGTCAATGCGAACGTCGCAACATCGGCACCCGGAGTGGTCACACTCACGGCCGCCAATGGTGCCGTAATGTATGCGGCCGGCGTCAGCATTTCCGACGCCGGCGGTACCGTTGTGCCAGTGCCGGTGGTGCCGCCGGTTGTGACGCCGGTCGTGCCACCTGTGACGCCCGTGACATCTACGACCTCCACGACTCCGGCTACGCCTGATTCTTCGCAAACGGCGGCGGCTGCGGTCGCGCAATCGGCGACATCAGTATCGAATGCCGTTGTTCAGGCTGTGACGACGGCACCGGCCGTCACCACGACCGTCACGATTGCCACACCGTCAACCAGCACGAGCAGTTCAACGTCCGCGGAACCCATGACAGTTGGCGGTGAGGCGGGCACGTTCGGCGGCACCGACACGTCGACCAATTCGAGCCAAAGCACCGACAAAAGCGGCGCCAAATCCGCCACGGCAAAACTATATTGCAGCTGATATCCCGACCATGAAACGAGTCATCAACACAACCCATCGGCGCGGCCGTGCGATGTTCCGGCTCACACGGCAGTTCCTGTTTCTACTCGTCATGTCGGCCTGCGGCACCTGCGCCTACGCGCAGGCTGTCGGCACGGTGACGCACTTGTCCGGCGTGCTGACGGTGAAACATGCCGACGGCAGCGTTGCGGCGCTGGCGGTCAAGTCATCGATATTGCAAGGTGACACGTTGGTCACCGAGGCGAACACGTACACCCGCGTGAAGTTTGTCGATGACGGCGAGATGGTCGTGCGCCCGTCTTCACAGGTCGTCGTCAAAAGCTACGTGTACGACGTTGATCATCCGGAGAAGGACAATGTCGCTATCCGCCTCGTCAATGGCGGCCTGCGTTCGGTAACCGGCCTGATCGGAAAGCGTAACCATGACGCCGTCAGCTTCGAGACGCCGATGGGCGCTATCGCTGTACGTGGCACCAACTTCGGCGCCGTGTTCTGCCAGAACGATTGCGGCAGCGTACCGACGCCAAACGGGAACAAGCCGCAGAACGGTCTGTATGTCGACGTGTCGCAAGGCGCCATAGTGCTCAGCAATCCGGCCGGCCAACAGATATACCAGACCGGTCAGTTCGGCTATGTGGCCAACCTGAACACTCCGCCGGTAGTGGTACCGCCGACGCAGGGCGTGCCGGTCACGATGCCGCTGTCGATCAGCAAGAATGCGCCGGCGAATCAGAGTTCCCGTGCAACGAGCGGTACCGTGGATTGCGTGGTGCAGTAAGTGTCGTCAGCATCCTGGCTCCGGGTCGTTGCGCGGACCCGGGCGGGGCCAACAGGCTCAATGAACTCAGCAATTTTCGCGGAACTGTCAGCGCACGCCCGGCCGTCGCAACCGGGCTGAGCCGTCAGATGTTCGACAGCGAATATCACTGGGATGGGACTCAGTGGCTAATTACGAGTCGTCACTCATTGCCCATGCCGGAGAAGCAGTAACAAAGATAGAAGCTTCCGTTTTAGTTGATACCCTGCAGCATATACCGAGCCAATTAATAGCATTTATTTCGGATAACGATTTATATCTGATCGTCATCGGAAATCATCGCGCTAGAAAAACGGAAGCTCGATACGGGCCGTTTCGGCACACAACCCGAATCCAACTGCATCCATAGCGTTCAGTTTGAGGCCGGCACGCCAAAGCACCGTTTAGGTGCAACTCAGTGTGCGTCATCACTATTTGCAACCCCCGCCTGCCGAAATCGCAAACCTCGTGTCGTTTTTTTGACAGCTGCGGACGCGTGCTCGTACCGACCTTTTGTGACGCTATTGCGCAATGGCATGACGAAATATTGATCCCCGTTGCGTCCTGTTGTGGACGTGAGACACGGCAAAAATTTCCTTCCCCAAACCATTCTGCATAAGCTATTTTTGCCGAACTTTGAATTTGGCAGGGACAGCATATCCGGCGGAAAACGTCGGCGCCTTGAGGCGCAGGGGAACAGCAAGAACAACATTAGTTAGTTCCTGCTCGTAGTGGGTTAGCCGGTGCAAGCACATTAAATAGCATTACTTACGATACTTGCACCGGGCAACCGAAATCAATGGGATCACGCTCACCATGTGAGCGATAGATCCTTACATCAACAAAGTGAAAAACAGATGAAACTGATAAAGACCTCGGTGGCTTTCCTCACGCTTAGCGCGCTCGGTAGCGCGGCGTACGCACAAAGCAGCGTGACCCTGTACGGCATCGTCGACACGGGTTTCCTGATCAACAACAACGTCAAAGGTTTGCACCAGTACGCGTTCTCGCAAGCGACATCGTCGCGCTGGGGCATGAAGGGCACGGAAGATCTGGGCGGCGGTCTGTCGGCGATCTTCACCCTTGAAAGCGGCTTCACCTCAGGCACGGGTACGCTTAGCCAGGGTGGCCTCCTGTTCGGCCGTAAGGCTTTCGTCGGATTGAGCAGCAAGACCTGGGGTACGGTAACGGCCGGTCGCCAATACTCGGCAAGCAATGATTTGACCTCCTCGTTCGCGTCTGGCGCCGATTGGGCCGCTTCCGGACTCGGCTACGGCACACGCGCGAGCGACGTCGATAACGTGGATACCTCGAATCGTGTCCAGAATTCGATCAAGTACATGAGCCCGAACTACAGAGGCTTGCAGGTAGGCGTGCTGTACAGTCTGGGCGGCCAGGCAGGCAATTTCTCGCAGAACTCGGTCGTGGACGCGGCAGTCTCGTATACGAACGGTCCGCTTAACCTTGGTGCCGGTTATACGTTCGTCAAGAATCCGTACTACGCGACGTTCGGCAATCAGGGAAATTCGTCGACGCCGTCGTCTTCCGCCACAGGCGCGAACGACAATATGAATAACAAGATTTACGGCGGCTACGCGTCAGCAGCTTCGCAACAGATCATCGTGGCGGGCGGCTCGTACACACTGGGTCCGGCAATCATCGGCCTGTTGTACTCGAACACGCAATTCCAGAACCTGGGTTCCGTCAATGCGGTCGGTCAGATTTCCGGCCCGAAGTACACGGGCGGCACGGCGACTTTCAACTCCGGCGAAATCAACCTGAAGTATCAGGTAACCCCGGCGCTGCAACTCGGTGGCGCGTATATCTATACGCACAACAGTGGTGCGGACAACCTGGGCAGCGCGAAATATAGCCAGTTCAACCTGGGCGCGACCTACTCGCTGTCAAAGCGTACTTCGCTCTACGCAATTGGCTTCTACGAGACTGCTTCGGGTATTGATTCGACGGGCAAGCGAGCCGTTGCCGATCTTAACGGCAGCGCTTACTCGGGCAACAACCACCAACTCGCCGGCATCTTCGGCATGACGCATCGGTTCTAATCAGGAAACCGGCCGCTTTCGAGCGGCCGGCAGCCCGTCTCACGCGTGCTGTCGAATCATTGCCCGGCGAGAGGCCTGGGTGACGGAACAGCGCCCACTCCTGTGCGCCATCGCGAGCGGATTGCCGTCGCGACCGAGTCCGGCAGCGAAATGTAGTCCAGATCTTCCGCCGCCCTCCCCCCACTCCTAAGCGCCCAGTCGAAGAACTTCCGCGTTTCCTCGCCGTGATCTGGCTGATCCTGCGTCACATGCAACAACACATAGGTGGCACCAATAATGGGCCACGCATCATTGCCCGGCTGATTGGTCAGGAACTGGCCGAGCGATCGGGTCCAGTCAACGCCTGCGGCCGCCGCTTTGAAGGTCCGTACGCTGGGCTCGACAACGGCGCTCGACGCATTTTTAATGGCCACGTACGTCATGTGGTTCTGCTTCGTGAAGTCCCACGCGACATAGCCTATGGCGCCCGGAAGATATCCGACGTAAGTGGCCACGCCTTCATTACCTTTCCCCCCTAATCCACGCGGCCAGTGCACGCTGGCACCCTCACCGACCTTCTGCTTCCACTCGGGACTCATCTGCGCAAGATAGTGCGTCCAGATGAGGGTTGTGCCGGAACCATCCTGGCGACGGACTACGGCAATGGGCGTGTCGGGCATTTTGATCTTCGGATTCAACTGAACAATCGCCGGGTCGTCCCAGTATTGGATCTTGCCGAGGAATATGTCGCCGAGCAACGGACCTGACAGTGTCAACTCACCCGCCTTGATGCCGGGAAGGTTGACGACGGGCACCACACCCCCGATGGCAGTCGGGAACTGCAGCAACCCGTCCTTCATCAACTCACCGTCGGTAAGCGGCGCGTCCGACCCCGCGAAGTCGACTTCCTTTGCAAGGATCTGCTTGAGGCCATCTGATGAGCCGACGCTGCGATAGTGCACCTCGCCTCCGCCGGACTTCTGGTAATCGGTAGCCCACCTGGCGTAAAGGGGAGCCGCAAAGGTGCTGCCGGCGCCAGTAATGTCAGTGGCTTGAGCCGCGACGACGCAAAACCCGCCGGCCAGAGCGCCAATCAACAGTAGAAAAGGTCTCACGACTATCTCACTTTGAATTGTTATCCGACATCCCTGAGCGGGGCTAGCCACGCGACGGGAAATGTCCCGGGAGGAGATTGCGCCTATGGACATTCTTGCGTTGTCCCGCTTGCACATCGGGGGCTCAGAAACTAATGAGCATAGTCCCAGTTGCAGGACAGATGAAAGTATTGCTTCGTGTTGATACGTGGTCCAACGAACAGAATGATCGGGCGATATCCGCTAGCTGAACGCAACCGACCTCCGGATGTGCCTCCCCAAAAGCGCGGTTGAACGGCCGGTTCTTGCTGGTCACTGACCGTCGTCGATTGGCTTCACCCACCGCACACGAGTCAGTCGCAGTGCTCACTAATGGGTCATTCCCGACCCGGCGAGATGGCGATGAACCCGGCTGCGGCAACGAGATGCGTTCTGCTGCTCTCTACTGCTTTCAGGCGAATGAGGGAATAACTGGTACACGCGTGCGGTCTTGCAAGGTGAGCACGCACGAAGCGCGAGCATCTGGCGCAGCGGAACGCATCTGCCGCGGACAACACCGCTCAGTGAACGTCCGTCATTCTTTCGCCTGCAAGGCACAAGGAGTACCAACATGAAATCGGATTCGTTAAATCGGCGTATTGGTTCACCATTGTCACCATTACTCAGCTTCGTGATGGCAGGAGCCGTGCTGATGGCAAGTTCAGCGAGCGTCTTTGCGCAAACCATGCCGCAGCCCGCCCCCCATCAAGTCACACGTGCGGAAGTTATGCATGAACTCGAAGAACTGGAAGCAGCGGGTTACAACCCATCCCAGGGGGACGATGGTTCATACCCCGCCGATATACAGGCTGCGCAGGAGAAGGTTGCCGCCAAACACCGGGCGGAACGGGACGTGATGATGAACGCAGGCCAGAGCGGGCAGGCAAAGCCCACGCCGTAAGGTGTAGACGGTCGCTGATGTTTCGGGCATTTGTTACGGATTACTTCCGATGCGCACGAATGCCCGCCTCGGCGCGAAGCCTCCGATTGCGCGAGAGCCAGATAGCCCAACGAAATCGTCACCGCGAACGCTGCCTGCATATTTTCGAATTGACGTCAACGAAGTAGCACGTTGAAAAGACGACAATTTCCAAACGAAAACTTTCCGCACCTTACCGGCGGCCGAGATGGCGGGTAAATCCACCCCTTACCAGGCATTTGGAAATGTTCTCATCACTTACCCTAAATGTTCAACTCGTAAGGAGATCTAGCATCATGAGCATACAAAGTGTAAGTGGTTCACCAACCAGTACGGACCTGCTTTCGATCGGCTCCGCTCGCCACTCGAGAGGCGGCCACCACGAAGCGGCGTCGGCGTCGTCCTCCTCGTCTTCGTCGACCAGTTCAACGGACTCGAATCCGCTATTGTCGGCACTCGAGACGGCATTGTCGGCGCTTGGGATTGGCAGCACGTCGTCGACCACGGCTACGTCGGGTACGTCGAGCACGACGGCTTCTTCGAGCTCGTCCACCACCGCAGCGTCTTCCACCTCCTCCACGAGCGATTCGTCGTCGACGAACACCATTTCCGGCGCGCTGCAGGCCTTTCTCGGTGCGTTGTTCCAGGCACTAGGATCGCTTCAGCAAGCGGGCAACGGCAATAGCTCCACGTCAGCTAGCTCGAGCAGCTCGACGAACTCGATCGCGAGTTCTTCCTATGGAGATATTGGAGGCGCGCTGAATGCGCTCGCCCAGGAACTCGGGTCCGGCAGTACAACGAGTTCGAGTGCAACATCCGACACCTCGGATGCAAGCAGCAATTCTTCTTCGTCTTCTTCGCAGGCGTCGACCCTGCAGACGGATTTTCAGTCCTTGTTGAGCTCACTCGGCGACAGCAACTCGGGGACCTCGTTGCAGTCGTTTGTGCAGACGCTCGCGGATAACCTCAAGGGACATTCGCACATGCAAACGGTTGGGAGCCTGGTGTCGACTACGGCTTAAGGTAACGAAAGTACGGGCGGTCTTTGTCCTTCCTGATGACGCCATCAGGAAGGACAAACGCCTTAGAGGAACGGCGAAATGTTCTCCATCGCGCGCGTCACATAGACCTCCTTCTCCCCCACTGGCGCCACATAGTGAATCGCGCTACGTGCAGCCTCGACACCTTCCAGACGCGCGATGAACCAGGCGGCCAGATACTGCGACGCCAGGCAGCCGCCCGCAGTCGCGACGTTTCCCTTCGCCACGAACGGCTGATTGAGCACAGCCACGCCCGCCTCCTCGACCCAAGGTCTGGTGGTCAGGTCCGTGCAGGCCGGAACGTCGTCCAGCAGGCCCAGCCTGGCAAGTATCAGCGTTCCCGAGCATTGCGCGCCCAGCAACTGGCGCGTCGGGTCGAACTTCATTTGCGACATCAACGCGGCATCAGCGACCACGTCCCGGGTCAGCCGCCCACTCCCCACCAGCACAGCGTCCGCGTCGCACGCATCCTTCAGCGACGCTTGCGCCTCGATCACCACGCCGTTCATCGAACGCACCTTGTCCGTCGGACTGGCGATCGAAACGCGCCAGCCCGGCCGCTTGACCCGGTTGAGAATACCGAGCGCGATCAGCGAGTCGAGTTCGTTGAAACCTTCAAAGGTCAGGATAGCGATGTGCATGGGGGCCTCGTACGCGTGGAGACGTTGTATTGCGCCATCGTAGAACCGATAATCAATACATTCAAATAATTGTCATGGATACGCTCAGGCATGCCTCAGCCCCGTTACAAGCAACTGGTCGACCGTCTCGCAGCCGATATCCGTGCGGGACGGCTGCGTCCCGGCACGCGGCTGCCAACGCACCGCGATCTCGCGGCTCGCGAAGGACTGGCGCTGGTCACGGCCACGCGCGTCTACGCCGAGCTGCAGGCGATGGGCCTGGTGAGCGGAGAAACGGGTCGCGGCACGTTCGTCAAGGAAGCGCTCCCTCGTGGTCAAGGCGTCGATCTGCAAGCCTGGAGCGCTGACACGGTGGATCTGAGTTTCAACAATCCCTCGTTGCCGGATCAGGGGGACCTTCTGCGCGCGGCGCTGCGCCAGCTCGCCGCCGCAGGCGACCTGGAAGCGCTGCTTCGATACCAGCCGCACGGCGGGCGCGAGCACGAACGGGCGACCGTGGCGCGCCACCTGGCCAGCCGGGGACTGACGGTATCGGCTGAAACCGTCTTGCTCGTGAGCGGCGCGCAGCACGGGCTGACAACAATCGCCATGGCCCTGCTCGAGCCCGGCGACGTGGTGGCCGTAGATGCCTTGACGTACCCGGGATTCAAGCTCGCCGCCGAGGTCAACCGGCTGGAGCTCGCCCCCATTCCTGCGGCTGGGAACGGCCCGGATCTGGATGCGTTGGCTGCCCTATGCAAGCGACGGCGAGTACGCGCCGTGTACGCGATGCCGACGCTCCATAACCCGCTCGGCTGGGTGATGAGCGCGAAGCGACGCCGGGAGCTGGTCGCCATCGCGAGGCATCATGGACTGATGCTCATCGAGGACGCGGCCTACGCGTTCCTGGCGGAAGGCGCCCCACCGCCTTTGGCAGCACTTGCTCCGGAGACAACGGTCTATGTGTCGAGCTTGTCGAAGAGTGTCGCGACCGGGCTGCGCGTCGGCTTCGTCGGTGCCCCGCGCGAATGGGTTCCGAGGCTCGAGCGGGCCATCCGGGCAACCACCTGGAACACCCCGGCGACCATGACGGCTATCGCCTGCGGCTGGATCGAGGACGGCACCGTGGCCAGGCTTGAAGCCGACAAACGCAGGGATGCCACGCTGCGCCAGAGCGTTGCTGCTGAAGTCCTGCGCGGGCTGAAGCGGATCAGCCATCCCGCTTCGTACTTCACCTGGCTTCCTCTGCCCCAGGAGGTTCGGGCCGACGCGATCGCGATGGCGTTGATGCGCGAACATATTTCCGTGTCGACAGCCCACCCGTTCGCGACATCAGCGCATGTGCCTCATGCCATCCGGCTGGCGCTCGGCTCCGTCAGTCTGTCCACGTTAAAGCAGTCACTGGAGACGGTGGCTCGCGTTGTGGCCGACCAGACCTACTGATCCACGGATGCGGCGGCGCAATCCGCGCAGACAGGAGTCACTGGTCAATGAGCCTAATGAACGATATAAAGGAGACTGTAAATGGAGGCACTAGCATTGAGAACGGCTAATAGGCGGCGTCAATCATGAATCCGGAAAATGCATTGGATAGCGCAATGGCAACCAGCTCGAATCCCCGCGGCAGCATAGATGACGGAATCAGCAGTGCGTCAGTAGAGCTGACCAGTTCGCAGATTCCGGCAATCGTGCCGGCGCAAACCGCGCTTGTCGTCATGCATTATCAGACCGACATTCTCGGACTCTTTCCATCGGTCGCGCCGGCCTTGCTCGCCAATACGCGCAAGCTATGCGATGCAGCGCGGGCCAAAGGCGTCAGCGTCTATTTCGCCAATCTTCGCTTCAGTCCGGGTTATCCGGAAGTCAGCCCATTGAACAAGAATGGGCAAGGAATCAAGCAACTCGGCCTCTTCATCGACGACCGGCCCTCGCCTGAGTTAGCCCACCAGGCCAGTGAACCGGTCATCATCGCGCATCGCGCCAGTGTGTTCTTCGGCACCGATCTGCAGGCACGACTTTTCGCACAAGGTGTCGATTCGCTGATCATGGTCGGCATTGCATCGACCGGGGTCGTGCTGTCGTCGGTCGCGTATGCGAGCGACGTGGACTTCCGCCTGTACACGGTCAAAGATTGCTGTTACGACCCGGACCAGGTGGTACACGAACATCTGTTCTCCACCGCATTCGATTCGCGCACCACGGTGCTATCGCTTGCGGATGCCTTGCGGCTGCTTGCCTAGACGTTCGGTGCCCGCGCTGGCCTCATCCGTGCTCGATGCCAAGCAGCCGCGCGTCCAGCCGACGCGCCAGCGCCGCGCCGCCTTCGCGCATCACTGCATCGTGATTCCACTGGAAAACCGGTCGCAATAGCGGCGCCAATGCATTCATCCATGCGCGGGTCGTACGCACGCACCAGTCATAGCGCACCACGGTAAGGTTGCGTCCGTCGGTTGAAAAACTCCACCGGCCGGCGCCTTCGACGTCGCCACTGGCCTCCCCCTCCAGCGCGACCAACGGGTCGACGCGCGTCACCCGCATATCGAACACGAGGCGATAGGGCAACCAGCCTTTCCACGTATAGCGTTGCACGACGCCCACGCCCTGATCGGAACCCGCCTCCAGCTGGTCCACGCGCTCAACGTTATCCCACCACTCGGGCCAGCGCGCCGAATCCTGGATTGCCGCCCAAACTTCCTGCACTGGCGCATCGATGCGCCAAATGGTGGAAAAGCGGTATTCGGCGGTCCGCAAGCTGCCTCCGTTGCTGGAATTCTTGTGGGGATTTTAACCACGGGACAGCCGGAGGCAACCCGTCAGTGCACGAGAGCCGACGCCCGATCATTCAGTTTTGGCCTGCACGCCCTGCAGGTGGACCAGGAAGCCCTCAATCGCATGATTGAACGCCGCATTGTCCTCCACATGAGGTATATGCCCAATTCCCGGTAACACGTTCATGCGTGCGTCGGGCAACAGTCGCGCCAGGCGCAATCCGTCGCTAAGGGGCGTTACGCCATCGGTCCTCCCCCAGATCATCTCGACTGGCATGCTCAGCGACGCATAGTCCGACGAGCGACTGCTCCTACTGAGCCCTGGATCATTGACGAATGCATCCAGCCAATAGCCATACGCCTGCGTTGTTCCAACCACGGAAAGCGGTCGCTGATAGACGGCAATCCGGTCAGCCGTCAACGCATCATGACGCGAGGTGAATTTCCGCAGAAACCATCCGGTGAGCCATGGATTGGTCGCTGTCGCAGCGATCACGGGCCGCGCCACGGCCGGCACCTCAATCAGGCTGCCGAGCAAGCCGCGTTCGGCCGGCGGCGGATCGATTGAGAGCGCAACGTCCACCAGTACCGCCGCTTTGAATCGGCTGGGTTCGGCCATCAATGCTTCGACCGTGGCTCGCCCGCCGAACGAATGGCCAACGAGAATCACCCGCGAAAGCTTCAGCGTGTCGAGCATCCCGAGAATGCGCAGGGCCTGGTGGCCTGTGTCGTACGTATTGTCCACAGGCCGGCTGGTGTACCCAAACGGCGGCAGATCCACCGCGATGCAGTGATAGCCGGCTTGAGCGAGATAATCCATGGTCGGCAGCCATGTCGAACTCCAGGCGCCCACGCCTGAAATGAAAACGATCTGCTGTCCGCTGGCGGGGCCGCGCTCCTGTATCAGCATGTCCACGTCCGCCGCACGCACGAAGCGCGATCCGGCCGGCGCCGCGCTCCGCGCGATATCCCGCTCGCGGCTATGGGCGATCAGATCCGCGCCGCCTAATACGGCGACCAGCGCGATGATCGGCACTACGACCAGTGCGAGCGCGACTTTATAAAGTTTCATGGCGTTTTATGTATTCTTTTTATGCTTGATGGGTTCGGCGGCACACTTATTCTGGCCGATGATTATGTACAGTTATGCTCAGCCAAATTTCTCAAGATTGAGATCGACCGATAATATCAAGTCCGCTTAAACTTGCGCACCGAAGATTGAAACGTTTTGACGGCTTCAGGAATCACCAATTGACTTCCGGGAATAGGCAAAAATAAAAATGCTATTAACCACCCTCACCCCCGCTTTCTTTTTGAGCCGCGGCCGTATTACCCGCAGCGAATGGCTGACCCGGATCATCATTGCCGCATTCGTATGCGCCGCCTTCGGCAGTCTTGCCGGGTCCTGGTTTGGCGAGATCGGTGCGGCCGTGTTCGCGATCGTCTTTCTCTGGAGCGCGGTTGCGCTCTCCACCCAGCGCCTGCATGACACCGGACGGTGCGGATGGTCGTTGCTGACCGCCGTCATTCCAGTGTTCGGGCCAATCTGGGTGTTGATCCACGTGCTGCGCCGCGGCGTCGATCACGAGAACCGCTTTGGCCCCGATCCGGCAACCCGCGCGGATTACCTCAAAGTCAACATCGGGGAGTGATAGAGACATGGCAACGGTCAACGACGTCACTCAGCTGAACCGGATTCCCGTATTTTCAATCGCCACGCCCACCTCCACGCAGGAAGTCGTCGAGGCCCTCACCCAGACCAATCTGCCGGTGTCGGTAGGCGGCGGCCACTTCAGCATGGGCGGACACACCGCGAGTCCGGGCACCCTGCATCTGGATATGCGCAAGATGAACCGTGTGCTGCGGTTCGAACCGCACACGTCGGTGATTCGCGTGCAGGCCGGTATCCGTTGGTGCGATATTCAACGGTTCATCGACCCGCACGGTCTGTCGGTCAAGATCATGCAGACCTACGCGAACTTCACGGTGGGCGGCGCGTTGTCGGTGAACGCCCACGGACGCTACATGGGATTGGGGCCGGTTGTGCTCTCGGTACGGGCGATTACGCTCGTGCTCGCCAACGGCGAAGTAGTCAACGCCAGCCCCACCGGGAACACCATGTTGTTCAACGCGGCGATCGGCGGATATGGCGGCGTAGGCATCATCACGGAAGCGGAGCTCGACCTTGTGCCCAATACGCGGGTCAAGCGCAGCGACCGCAAGATGCGCACTGCCGACTACAAGGCATGGTTCGATACAACCGTGCGCAGCCATCAAGACGTGATCTTCCACAATTTCGACCTCTATCCGCCGCGCTACACGCGCGGCCGGGCGATCAGCTGGACGGTCACCGACGAGCCGGCCACGTCGACGCGATTGCAGCCGCTCAGTCGCGGCTTTCTTGCTGCGAAATACTTTCTCTGGGCAATCACTGAGACGCCGCTCGGCAAGTTTCGTCGCGAGTATCTGTACGACCCGCTGCTGCATTTTGGCAAGAAGGTGCACTGGCGCAATTACGAAGCCGGTTACGACGTCGCGGAACTCGAACCAGTCGGGCGGCGCCAGCGCACGTACGTGCTGCAGGAGTACTTCGTGCCCGTAGACGCCGTCACACGATTTGCCGAGGCGTTATCGATGATTCTCTCGCGGCATCGGGTGAACGCGGTCAACATCTCGATCCGCCATGCGCTCGCCGACAACCGCACCGTCATGGCGTGGGCACGCGGCGAGACGTTTGCCTTCGTGCTCTACTACAAGCAGCGCACTCGCGAGAATGCCAAAGAGCGCGTTGCGGTATGGACGCGCGAACTGATCGACGCCGTGCTCGCCGTGGGCGGCACTTACTATTTGCCCTACCAGCTGCACGCAACGCGCGAGCAGTTCCATCGCGCCTATCCGCGAGCGCGCGAGATGTTTGCACTCAAGCGGGAGCTCGATCCGCAATACCGCCTGCGTGGCGCGCTGTGGGATCGCTACTATGCGCCCGAGCGAAGCGAGCTCGAAGTGACGCCTGAAGTGACGGCGTCACAAGAGGACAGCAACAGCAACGGCACCCTGTTCGCCACGATCTATCGTAACGAGCGCGAAGCCGATCGTTTCTATGCATTCCTGCAGAACATTTTCAACGTGTTGCCCGAAGACCGTCTGCATACGCTGATCAAAACTTCAACAGCCGAACACACGGGCGACGAACGTATCTATCGCGCGATCCAGGCGGGCCTCAAACCGATCACGCCGCGCCTCGCGATGCTCACGCATGCGCTGCCGTCCCTGTCGATGCAGAAGGCTGAAATGGGCCGGCAAGCCGCCATGCTGCTGGGCGATTCACCGTTGCAGGATTATGTCGAGATTGGCACAACAGGACGCTATGTTCGGGCCATGAAGAAGTATCTGCGGCTCAAAGGCAAGGTGACGCTGGTTCATGACGTGCGGCCGGGAATGAGCCCGGTCGATATTGTCGAGCGTGGACAGATCGGCTCGATAGGCGAGTTCCAGCCGTTGAACGACTACGCGCCCATCGCGCTGCCTGCCGCCAGTGCGGACCTGGTGAGTTGCTTTGTCGGCTTGCATCATATGGCGCCGGCGAAGCTCGCGCCGTTTCTTGATTCGATCGCGCGAATCGTCCGCCCCGGCGGCTATTTTGTGGTCCGCGATCACGACGTCACGACACCGACAATGGATGCATTCGTTTCACTTGCCCATACGGTTTTCAACGCGGGCCTCGGCGAAACGTGGGAAACCAACCGGTCGGAGTTGCGTCATTTCGCTAGCGTCGACGACTGGATCGCGCGCGTCGAAGCGGCAGGTTTTCGCCATACCGGCATGCGCCTGACCCAGCAAGGCGATCCGTCGGACAACGTCCTGATGGCGTTCGTGC
Organism: Paraburkholderia sediminicola; assembly: GCF_902859805.1. Taxonomy (GTDB): domain Bacteria; phylum Pseudomonadota; class Gammaproteobacteria; order Burkholderiales; family Burkholderiaceae; genus Paraburkholderia; species Paraburkholderia sediminicola. The sequence continues at coordinate 455,551 of NZ_CADIKC010000002.1, forward strand.
GCCATGGAGAGGCGGCATGATGCGGCCGTTGCGCAAAGCGCTTCTTACGATTGCCATTACCGCCACGATCGCCATCGGCGTCGCGCTCACATTCGCGCTCACATTTGCGATGCCGGTTGCGCATGCTGCAACGTCCTCTGCGGCGCCTGAGACACCAGGAGCCTCATATCAAAGCCCTGTGCCGGTGGCGGATCGCCGCGGCACTGAGCAGACGCTGCTGACTTTTCCGGAGTGGTATCTCGTGCACAGCCCGGCGGAGTACGCACGAATCGTGCAACACGAACCGTCGCACGATTTTCCGTTTCTGGATCAGATCGGCCAGCTCTGGTCGAGTTACGCGACCGTCACGCGTGAGCAGATGCACGACAACTATCCGCTCAATCCCGGTTACCACGTGATGATCTGGGTGATCGCGTCGAGTACGACCGTGGAGTATGCGCTGCGCTCCCTCTACGAAAATACCGTGGGTCGCGCGAGTTGGCTGCTCGGCGGGAAAAAGCTGACCGACGAGGACCGCTACGCCGCCCAGGCGGCTCAGGAGTACGTGGACTTCATCCGCCAGGAGCCCTGGTACCTGTTCGACTTCGGCGCCCGCCTTCGCCATCTCTGGCGCGATGTCCCGATGTGGGGACCCGGTCTCGTCCGCAAATGGGAACGCCGCTACGCGCTGACCACCGAATACGCGATCAAGGCTGTGTATGGAAAACTGATCGAGAAGGCGACGCGGGCCACCTACACACCGGCACTCATGACGACCGATGTGGTCGTCGACCGCCTGCCCGAGGGGTGGTCGGCGCCGGCTCACGTCAGCGTGCTTGCCCGTCTGCCAGACGGTCGGGCGTTACTGGCGTTGCCGCGCTATTTCGACTTCAGGCTCGCGGCAACAGCGCTTGCGCAACAGGGCATTCATCTCACCGACATCGCCGGCAACACGTCGGTCATTCTGGTCACGGTGTGGGCGAAAGACGACTCCCCGTTACCCGCCGGCAGCGGCCGCATATTGTTTGAACAACCGCTAGCAATGCCGGCCCATACACGACGCGTCGCGTTGCTGATGCCGGTTCGCGACCTGTCCGATTTTCTGGCGGCAGCCGGAAAAAACGGTCTGGTGACGGAGCACGTGTACGACTATTGAATTGGCAGAGGGTGTGCAACGTCTGCTAGCCGCATTCTCCCGGCCGCGCTCGATCCGCCTTAAGCTATCGCCAAGCCCCCGACCTGGAGCCTCACGATGCAAGCCCATCCTCTACGCCTCTCTCCCGGCGACGATCTGCGCGTCGCCCTCGAAGATGTGCTGCGTCAAGTCGGGTTGCAGGCAGCCTTCGTGATCCAGGGCATTGGGAGCCTCAGCGTTGCCCAATTGCGATTTGCCGGGAATGATGATCCGACTGAACTGCGCCACGATCTGGAAATCCTGACGCTCGCCGGTTCCCTATCCCCTGATGGAGCGCATCTGCACATGTCGGTTGCAGACCCGCGCGGCCAGGTGTTCGGTGGTCATGTGGCACGCGGTTGCATGGTCCGCACGACAGCGGAGATATTGCTGGCGCTTCTTCCCGAACATCGCTTCTCCCGGGAGCACGACTCAGGTTCAGGGTTCATGGAACTGGTCATTCGAAGCGAACCACCCACGCAGTAGGTTCGACTTATACGTGCAAACAGCGTTGATGCGATGAGCGTCGGCTTGAAGCGGGCAAGCCTGACCGACGCTCCATGGCGCACACAATGCAAGGGACCTTTTGTTAATCCGCCGTCCCCGCGTAAGCGGCTTTCAGCGTGGCGACGTCGAACTTCACCATTTTCATCATGGCCTGAGCGACACGCCCCGCCTTTGCCGGATCGGGGTCAGCCATCATCCTGATGAGATCGGTTGGAACGATCTGCCACGAGACACCGAAGCGGTCTTTCAACCACCCGCACGCTTCAGGCGAACCGCCGCCGTCAAGAAAAGCATTCCAGTAGCGGTCAACTTCTGCCTGATCGGCACAGTCGACCATAAGGGATATCGCGTGGTTGAACGGGTCGCCCCCACCAGAGGTCATGGCAATGAAGGGCTGCCCAAAAAGAACAAACTCGACCATCTTCGTGGACCCGGCGGCCGGTACCGGTGTAACCCGTTTGACGCGCGAGTCCGGAAAGATACTCGCATAGAAAGCTGCGGCCTCCTCCGCCTGATCCGAATACCAAAGAAATGGCGTGATCTTTTGAATCGTCATGGCAAATCTCCTGTCAGTGGTGGCTGAATGCGGAGGTAAGCCGCATGCTGCCATTGAGACGACGAAGGAAGGCTATCAAAATCGACACGTCGCGAAGAAGAATTTCACTTTTTACCCGCTGCGATCAGAGCAACGGCAGCGTCAGCCTGATGTGCTCTGCGAATACCGCGATCAGATGGGGGGGGCGCTCCCGCTCGAATTTCAGCGTAATGCCAACGGTGGGCAGGGACGGAAGCGCCGCATCCCCAGTGAGTATGCAGAGATCCGCGGGAACGGCCGTTTGTGTGATAACGGCAACGGCCTGCCCCGAGCGGACCAGGGCCGTCAGACCGGCAAGACTGCTGCTTGCATAGGCGATGCGGTAAGCCCTGCCCGCGCGTTGCAGCGCTTCGCAGGCTGCCACGTGGTCGAGCGTGTCAGGATCGGAAACCGCCAGCGGCAAGGGGTCGAAGTGCGCGGAATCCAGTCCCGGATAACCCACCCAGACCAGCGGTTCGCGACGAATGATGTCGTCATTCGCCGCGTCGTCCGGCAGCGAGATCATCGCAAGGTCCAGCGCATGCATCTCCAGTTGTTCGAGTAATCGTGGGGTCGGGGCGCACATGACTTCCACCAGGGCGTGTGGGTGCTGGCTCGAGAACTGGCGCAGCAAATGCGGCAGGAAAACGGCGGCGTAGTCGTCCGGGCAGCCGAAGCGGATCGTCCCCGACAGCCCTTTGCCGGACAGATCGGCCATCGCCTCGTCGTGCAGGCGCAGGATGCGTTGGGCGTGGATCAACAGGCGTTCGCCGGGATTGGTCAGCACCACCCCTCGACCCGTGCGCTGGAACAGCGGCTGATCGACGATTTCTTCGAGGCGCTTCATCTGCTGACTCAGCGCAGACTGGGTTCGGCCGATCCGGTTGGCCGCGCGACTGAGCGCCCGGACTTCGGCAATGACGGTGAACGAACGCAGCAGATCAATTTCCAGGGAAAGACTCAAGGTATAAGCCCCGCTTCTATCTTCGATAAGAACTATTCGATTCTATGAAAGCAGAGAGCCATCTAGACTGCAAGTTATTCTCGCCACCCGCCCAGGAGAAACAAGGTGTCCCTGAACAACGATGCAAATTTCTGGCGCAACGCCAGGCAGCACCTCATCCGCTACGGCGGCACCTTCGAGCCGATGATCATCGAGCGCGCCCAGGGCAGTTTCGTCTATGACGCAGATGGCCGCGCGATTCTGGATTTCACTTCGGGGCAGATGAGCGCGGTGCTTGGGCACAGCCATCCGGAAATCGTGTCGGTCATCAACGAATACGCCGGCAAGCTCGACCATCTTTTCAGCGGGATGCTGTCGCGGCCGGTCGTCGATCTGGCGACCCGGTTGGCCGAGATCACGCCGGACGGGCTCGACCGGGCGCTGTTACTCAGCACGGGTGCAGAGTCGAACGAGGCCGCCATCCGCATGGCGAAGCTCGTCACCGGCAAGTATGAAATCGTCGGATTCGCGCAGTCCTGGCACGGCATGACGGGGAACGCGGCGTCCGCAACTTATAGCGCCGGTCGCAAGGGTGTCGGTCCGGCAGCCGTCGGCTCCTACGCGATCCCCGCCCCATTCCCGTATCGGCCGCGTTTCGAGCGCAACGGGGAATACGATTATCTGGCGGAGCTGGACTACGCCTTCGATCTCATCGATCGTCAGTCCAGTGGCAATCTCGCCGCCTTCATCGCGGAACCGATCCTCAGCTCCGGCGGCATCATCGAACTGCCGGTCGGCTATATGGCCGCACTGAAGCGCAAATGCGAGGAGCGCGGCATGCTGCTGATCCTCGATGAAGCGCAAACGGGCGTCGGGCGTACGGGCACGATGTTCGCCTGCCAGCGCGACGGCGTCACGCCCGACATTCTCACTTTGTCGAAGACGCTGGGCGCAGGTCTGCCGCTCGCGGCCGTTGTCACCTCGGCACAGATCGAGGAGCGGGCTCACGAGTTGGGTTACCTGTTCTATACGACCCACGTGTCAGATCCGCTTCCGGCCGCCGTCGGTTTGCGGGTGCTGGATGTGGTCGAGCGCGAGGGGCTGGTTGCGCGTGCGAACCTGATGGGCGAGCGACTCAAGCGCGGCCTGCTCGATCTGATGGAACGCTTCGAGTGTATCGGCGATATTCGTGGACGCGGGCTGCTTCTGGGGATGGAGATCGTCAAGGACCGCCGTACGAAGGAACCGGCCGATGGGCTCGGCGCGAAGATCACACGTGAGTGCATGAACCTGGGGCTCAGCATGAATATCGTGCAGTTGCCAGGTATGGGCGGTGTCTTCCGGATTGCGCCTCCGTTGACTGTGCTCGAGAGTGAGATCGACCTGGGTCTGGATCTGCTTGGGAAGGCGATTGAGCGCTCGCTGTAGTCACTGGTGTTGACACGCGCTCCAATTGCAAAGAAACTTGACGCCATGCTGACGCTAAACCTCTTCTCCTTCGCGTTTCAAAGCCACATGGCAGTCCGTTCGGGCATGCCATCGGAGGCCAACGCGCGTTAGATAAGCAGGAACGCAGCTCAAAGGCCTCGCCGAAAGTACGGATGAGGCCTTTTTTGTTTGTGGCGTCTCCGTGATCGGCATCACCAGCGGAGATGACCATGGACGAAAGAAGCCCAAAGTTGGCCCCATCGGGCTTGCGTGCAACCGACGATTGCAGCAAAGACCGCGTGGCAAGTACTGCGATCTACCCAACCCGTCGCCCTATGTCGACAATGCGTTGGGAAGCTCCTGTCGAATGGCACGATAGCGGATGCGATGCACGCATTCGCTTCGCCCGGATGTTGTACCCATACGAGTACTTGAATCTTCCGATGCAGGAAGGCCACTTCGGCCGGCCGGCCATTTCGATGATTTCAGAGGATGCCCCACCGACCACGACAGGGCCACCCTTCCCCGGCATTCTTGCGACTGTGGGCCGCTTGTGGCGGCTGGCGACCCGCAGGGCGCAGGCTAGCGGGAGAGCCACATCTGCGCTCTTCGGCAAGCGATCGCGGGATTGACTAACGTGTTGACGTTCCGCGCGACAGTGCTGCGCTGTCGCGCGGAACGTCATCCGCAAAGCGCTTAACCTGATCTACTCACGCGCGACCCGGCTCTCAGTTGCCGTTTGATCCCTCGAACTCAACGATCTCGATCCAGTTCGCGCCCTTACCTACGGGGTACTGACCGATCAAAGTCAGCGCGCCGGAGTCACGGTCGATGCGGTAAGCGCTCATGTTTGACGACAGCTGACCGACTGCAAGCAGATACTTGCCCGACGGATCGATATTGAATCCGCGTGGCTGCTTTTCTGTCTGGTACGTGCCGATGCGTGTCAGTTCACCCGATTTCGCGCTCACCCGATAGACAGCCAACGTGTTGGACGTGCGTTCTGAGGCGTACAGGAAACGCCCGTCTGGCGTGACGTGCACATCCGCGCCCCACGGCTTGTCGCCGGAGAAATTGGGCGGCAGGATGGAAACAGTCTGAACGGGTTTGACTTTGTCACGCGTGCTATCGAAAGCGAGCACATGCAATTTGCCATCGAGTTCATCGATCAGATAGACAAAGCGATGATCCGGCGAGAATACAAAGTGACGCGGCCCCGACTTCGCAGGCAACGAATGCGCGGGCGCGGCATCTTCGGTCAACTGACCGTTCGAAGCATCGAATTTCAGACGCAACCACGCGTCCGAGCCGAGCACCGATGCGAAGACATAACGATTGTCGGGCGCATTGCGAATGGCGTGAGCCATTGGGCCGGTTTTGACGGTTTGCTGAACATCGCCCGCCACGCCATTTTCGGCAATCCGGTTCACCGCCAGAAGATTGCCGCCATACGACGCGGAAAAGAGGTAACGGCCGGTCGCATCCGTCGATACATAGGCCATGCTCTCCGCAAGCGGCGCCCTGCCAAGTTCAATCAGCCGGCCGTCGAGCGGATTGACCGCGAAGCTCACCACGCTATACGGCTTGGAACGCAACGCGGCATAAAGCCGGAGATGGTCGGGCGAAAGCGCCATCGGCATGACCGTGCCCCCAACAGGTACGGTCTCGATTGCGGCGAGTGAGCCGCTCGATTTGTCGAGGCTGAAGACAGAGATGTCCTGGCTGTCCGCATTGGATACGTAGGCATACGTAGCAGCCTGCGATACGCCCGATCCCAAAGCACCCGCAAACAGAACTGCTGCGACCAGGGTGGCCCTAACGCTCATCGTGACACTCCGTTGAAATGGTTGAATATGAACATCCAGCATCGGCCGCCCCGGTTTTTTCGAAAGAATCTCGACGGCCGGTCGCAGCGCATTGCCGCCCCGGCACGTGCGCGACCGATGCTTTTACTGGATAGGGATGCGGGTCAAGCCCGATTGAGGCGGAACGCGGAAACAGCATCCGTCATCGCTTGCGCCTGCTGCTCAAGTGCGCTCGCGGCGGCGGCGGCCTCCTCGACTAGCGCGGCGTTTTGCTGCGTCACCCGATCCATCTGGCTGACGGCCTGCCCGACCTGCTCGATGCCGGAGCTCTGCTCAACTGTCGCCGAGGTAATCTCAGCCATGATGGTGGCGACGCCTTGCACCGCGCCCACAATCTCACCCATGGTCTGCCCGGCCTGAACAACGAGTTCATTGCCGTCACGGATATCGTTGACCGATGCGGCGATGAGCGTTTTGATCTCCTGTGCTGCGGCAGCGCTGCGCTGCGCGAGCGTGCGCACCTCACCGGCGACAACGGCAAAGCCGCGGCCCTGCTCCCCTGCTCGCGCGGATTCGACCGCTGCATTCAAGGCCAGGATATTGGTTTGAAAAGCGATGCTGTTGATCATCCCCGTGATCTCGGCAATCTTGTTCGAACTGGCCGTGATTGCCGTCATTGTCTGCACCGCCTGTTGCACGACGTTGCCGCCTCGCTGTGCGACGTCCGCCGCGTTGGCGGCAAGCTTGCTTGCCTGGCGGGCATGGTCGGCGTTCTGTTTAACGGTCGAGGTCAGCTCTTCCATGCTGGCCGCCGTTTCTTCAAGCGACGCAGACTGCTGCTCGGTTCTACTCGACAAATCGAGGTTGCCGGCAGCGATCTCACGCGCACCACCGTGAATGGCTTCACAGTTCACGCGCACATTTGAAACAGTCTTGGCCAGGCCCGTCTGCATCTGCGACATCGCCGTGAACAGCTGCCCCAACTCGCTCCTTCCGCCTTCCGGAATGGATACGGTCAGGTCGCTTCCTGCAATACGGTTGAGCAACTCTGATGCAATCTGCAGCGGACGGACCACGATCTTGCGCAATGCGAAATGGGCGGCGACGATCAATGCAAGGGCCAGTGCCACCCCCGCCGCGACCATCGTGACAACCCACGTGTATTCGCGATCGCCTTGCGCAGCGGAATCCTGGGCGAGTGCTTCAGCGAGCTTCTGGAACTTCTCGACATTGGCCGAATAAGCGACGCCGGCCAGCGTGATGTCTTTGTCGTTGATCGATACGTATGCATTCGTATCGCCCCGCTGCAAGGCGTCGAAAGCAGTATGCAGAATCGTGGCCAACGTATTGGAAGAATCGAAAAGCTTTTGCTTCAGCTCGTCGTCCTGGCCCGCAAATTTATCGGCATCACGAAACATCCTGGTTTCGCGGTCCGCGCGCTCCAGCGTCGTGGCGGCACTTTTGAGCGCCGAGTCGCGGGTCGCTTCGTCATTGCGCTCTTTCAATGCGGAATACGCACGCGTCAGCGCGGCGCGGGTGCGTGTGGAGTCTTTATAGGCATCGTTGACCAGCACTTCCTGGCTCGCGATATCGTGCAGACGCCGAGCGTTGTCGTTAGAACGGCCAAGTGCCAGCACCCCCACGATGCCGCCGATCAGGATCATGCTCGCGAAAAGCACGAGAACGGCAAGGAGACTGTGTCTTATTGTGAGATTACGCATGCCTACCGATCCAGTTAACCATTGTTCGTTTGTTTACGACATAAACAACGCAGAACCTGAGCCGTCGATCTCGCAAGATTGCCTTACAGACCGCTGCGCCGCGTGGCGTCGTGGAGATCCATTCCGAGATACGTCATCATACAAGACGAATTGACCCTTTGTCGAAATCATTCGATACGTATTTACCAAAAATTAGCCAAATCGTTAAATTTCAAATTCTTTCAGCTCGATAGTGGGTGAGACCTTATTTATAAGACGTCGTATATCTATGAGGCTTCTCACAACTACCGATATCGCAGACGAAGCAACGCGCCCACGCACTCATTACCTTTACTGCCAGCCCTCCTCCGAGGCTAACTGCACTGCCCAGCGCAGTCTGACGAACCTTGACCGTCATCGACATGGTCTCGCACAGCAAACGATGTCGAAATGTTATATGATGGTCATCATGAAAACGCCATCAATCAATCGCAAGACTGCCAGCCGCAAAGAAATCACGCACGAGCGCATCGTCGAAGTCGCCGCGCGTGCGATCCGGCGCAGCGGGTACGACGGGACAGGCGTGGCCGACATCATGAAGGAGGCCGGCCTTACTCATGGTGGCTTCTATGCCCACTTCCCATCTCGCGAGGTGCTGCTTGCCGAAGCGGCTGACCGCGCCGGCGCTGAAGCCGTCGCCCTGTCGGAACATATCGCCGCCTCCGTCCCGCCAGAGGATGCGTTGCCGTCGATGGTGCGCGCCTATCTGTCAAAGGAGCATTGCGAAGACGTAGAGAATGGCTGCCCGGTCTCCGCCCTCGGTTCCGAGATGCCGCGCCAGGCGGCGGTCGTGCGGCGCGCAGCCACCCGCCGCATCAAGGAGATGATTGATGTCATTGCGCGCCAGTTGCCCGATTGGGGTCAACCGGGCGCGCATGAGCAGGCGCTTGTCACGGCGGCCACCATGGTTGGCGCCATGGTGCTGGCGCGCGCCGTTGACGACCCGAAGCTGTCGGAAGGTTTTCTTGAAGCCGCATTGAAAAAACTCGCGCCCACTGACGTATAAATCCACCGGCTCGGGGCCGGTTTTTGTTGGATCTAGAATATGATGAACATCATATTCTAGAAAAATGAACACGCAAGCAAACCATCAAAGACACCCATCACTATCGGAAGAACATCATGGAAACTGGGATAGCGCTCGTGACGGGCGCCTCGTCAGGAATTGGCGAAGCCACGGCCGAACGGCTCGCGAAGGCTGGGTACAAGGTCTACGGCACCAGCCGGCGCAGCGCACAGGCTGGCCAGCGGACGTTCGGGATGCTGCCACTGGACGTGACTAGCGATGAATCCGTCGAAGCCGTCGTCAAGGAAGTACTACGCCTGCACGGCCGCATCGACCTGCTGGTGAACAACGCTGGTTTCGGCGTGGCGCCTGCTGCTGCGGAAGAGAGTTCGATTGGCCAGGCCCGTGCGATCTTCGATACGAACTTCTTCGGGATCGTCCGCATGACGCGTGCCGTGTTGCCCCATATGCGGCAAGAAGGCAGCGGCCGCATCATCAACATCGGCTCGGTGCTGGGTTTCTTGCCCATGCCCTATATGGCGCTGTATTCCGCCACCAAGCACGCGGTCGCGGGCTATTCGGAATCGCTCGATCATGAGTTGCGCACGATGGGCATCCGGGTCTCCGTCATTGAGCCCGCCTACATCAAGACGCCTTTCGACGCGAACTTCATGGAGCCGGACGTTCCCCTCGACGACTACCTCGAGATACGCACCGCCATCGCGAGGCGAGTGAAAGAGGTTGTCGAGAGCGCTGACGGTCCGGAGGTCGTGGCCGAGACCGTACTGCAGGCCGCCATCGCGGCTCGCCCGAAACTTCGCTATACAGCCGGTGGACTCGCCGCCCGTCTGCGATTGCTGCGCAGGTTTGCGCCCGCCGGGCTTGTGGATGCCGGTATCCGCAAGGACCTGCGGCTTCAAACTTGACGGCATGACTGCGTTGCGATCGATCTACAGCGTTCCATCCCCGCTACTGCCCGCGAAGCACCCTGACTCAACGAGAAACGTACAAGGAAACACGATGAAAGCTTTTGTTGTCGATCGATACGAGCGCAAGCAAGACTTGCGAGCCGGCGAAATGCCGGTCCCGGAGCCGCGTGAGGACGACGTATTAATCCAGATCCACGCCGCGGGCGTGAATCCGCTCGATGCCAAAATCAGGGACGGCGAGTTCAAGCTCATTCTGCCCTATCGTTTGCCGCTGATCCTGGGTAACGACCTGGCCGGGGTAGTCGTCCGTGTTGGATCGCGCGTTCGGCAATTCAAGCCAGGAGATGAGGTCTATGCCCGACCGCACAAAGATCGCATTGGCACTTTCGCAGAATTTATTGCCGTCAAAGAAGACGGCGTGGCGTTGAAACCCAAATCACTCGCTATGGAAGAAGCCGCCTCGATTCCGCTAGTCGGCTTGACCGCGTGGCAGGCACTAATCGAAAAAGGACAACTCAAGAAAGGGCAGAAAGTGCTGATCCATGCCGGCTCGGGCGGCGTCGGCACATTCGCCATTCAACTGGCGAAACATGTGGGCGCGACCGTCGCGACGACAACGAGCGCGCGCAATGCCGAACTGGTAAAGCAACTCGGTGCAGATATCGTCATCGATTACAAAAAAGACGACTTTGCCGACATCCTCAAAGGATACGATCTCGTGCTCGACACGCAGGGTGGCGATACGTTCAAGAAGTCACTGCGCGTGCTCAAACCGGGTGGCAAACTCATCGGGATCGCGGGGCCGCCTGATCCCGACTTTGCCAAAGAGATGGGCGCTTCATGGTTCCTGAAAACGGTGATGCGGCTTTTGAGCTATCGCATCCGGAAAACTGCAAAACGTCATGAAGTCAGCTATTCATTTGTGTTCATGCGCGCCAGCGGAGACCAACTGAGCCGGATCGCTGCGCTGATCGATGCAGGGTCCATACGGCCGGTGATCGATCGAATCTTCCCGTTTGCGGCAACCAATGAAGCCTTGGCTTACGTCGAAACCGGGCGTGTAAAGGGTAAGGTTGTCGTCAAGATCCAATAGACGGCCCGGACCGGTCGCGAGCCATTCGCCGGGAGATGCTGGATAGTTTGCTTTAAGCAGCGACAAGAAAAAAACGGCGCCGGAATCCCGAAACATACTCCGCACGCCATCCAATGGCATGATAGTGGCCTCGCTTCTTAATCCACCAGCCTCTCTCCCGAACATGTCGAACCTGATCGTACATGGCGGCCTCCCGTTACGCGGCGAGATCGTGCCATCCGCCAACAAGAACGCTGTCCTGCCCATTCTTTGCGCCACGCTGCTGACCGACCAGCCACTGCGGCTCATCGGCGTACCCGAGATTACCGACGTCAAGAAGATCCTCGAGATCTTCCGCACGCTCGGCAGCAACGTGTCGATGGACTTTGCCACCGGCATTCTCGATTTGCATCACCACGCTACGTCCTTCGATCCGGTCGCGCACAGGCTGCCCGAGGAGATGCGCTCTTCGATCATGCTGGTGCCGCCGCTGCTGGCGCGTTTCGGCGTTGCACGTCTGGAAAACGACGTGAAGGGCTGCACGCTGGGCGTACGCGAGATCGATCCGCACGTCGAGGTGTTCGAGCGCTTCGGCGCGAGCATCGAGCGCACCACCGACTCGCTGATCGTGCGCGCGAGCACTCAAATGGCGGCAAATCATCATTGGCTGGACTACGCGTCAGTCACTACCACTGAGAATTTCGTGCTGTGCGCGGCGTCGGCCAATGGTACGTCGACCTTGGTCAATGCAGCATCGGAACCGCATGTGCAGGAGTTTTGCCGTTTTCTGGCCATGCTGGGTGTCCCGATCGACGGCATCGGCACCTCGCGTCTGAGCGTGGAAGGCGGCCATAAACTCGGCGGCGGCGAGTTCCGGTTCAGCGAGGATTTCCACGAAATCGCGACCTTTCTCGCGCTTGGCGCAATCACCGGCGGCGACATCAAGGTCAAAAACAGCGCGCCCGATCAGTTCCCGCTGATCGACCGAACTTTCGCGAAGTTCGGCGTGCAGGTGGAGCATCGCGATGGCTGGTCGCACGCCGTTCGGGAAGGCCCATTGCGGGTGCGCCGCCCTTTCACCCAGAATATTCTCACCAAGGTGGAAGCGGCGCCCTGGCCGTATCTGCCCGTCGATCTGCTCCCCATTTTCATCGCCCTTGGCGTGAAGGCGGAAGGCAGCGCGATGTTCTGGAACAAGGTCTATGACGGCGCCATGGGCTGGTCCGTTGAACTCTCCAAGTTCGGCGCGCACGTGTTCCTGTCGGACCCTCATCGTTTGATCACTTTCGGCGGACTTCAGTTAAGTCCCGCGAAGGTTGAGAGTCCGTACATCATCCGCGTGGCAATCGCACTGCTCATGGTCGCAGCAAGTATCGAGGGGCGCTCGGAAATCACCAACGCGCTACCGATTCGCCGTGCGCACCCCAACTTTGTCGAAAACCTGCGCTCGGTGGGCGCGCGCGTGGAATGGACCAGCAGCGAGTGATCGTTTAAGGCGATTCACGACAACCTGAGCATCACGGAGCAAACCTTGCACGAACATCGCCTCGAGACACTGCAGGTAGGTGCACTGCGCATGCGTGTGGCCAGCCAGGGCAGCGGCCCGCTGGTGCTGCTATGTCATGGATTTCCGGAGTCCTGGTACGCCTGGCGGCACCAGCTGGCGGCGCTGTCGGCCGCCGGGTTCCGCGCCGTCGCGCCCGACATGCGTGGCTATGGCGGCACCGATGCGCCGCCGGAAGCGGAGTCGTACACGATGCTGCATCTCGTCGGCGACATGGTCGAACTCGTCAATGTTCTCGGCGAGAGCGAGGCGGTGATCGTCGGCCACGACTGGGGCGCGCCGGTGGCCTGGAACGCGGCGATGCTGCGGCCCGATCTGTTCCGTGCCGTCGCCGGCATGAGCGTGCCGTTCCATCCGCCTGCGCGGGAGGACCTGCTCAGTGCGCTCGCGCGGCAAGGTGTGCAAACGTTCTATATGCAGTATTTCCAGACACCCGGCGTTGCTGAGCGCGAGTTCGAAGCTGATCCCGAAGCCACCATTCGGCGCGTCACCTTCAGCATGTCGGGCGATGGGCCCGACCACGTGGTGGCAGGCATACTCGCTCCCGGCACAGGTTTTCTCGACAACACAGTGGACCCCGAGACGCTGCCAGACTGGCTGAGCAGCGAAGAAATCGCTTACGTGGCGGGCGAATTCGCGCGCACAGGCTTCAGAGGCGGCCTGAACTGGTACCGCAGCATTCGGCGCTCGTCGGAACTCATGAGCGCGTGGAGAGGCTGCGTGATCCGGCAGCCATCGCTATTTGTGGCCGGCGCGGAAGACGACGTCCTGAAGTTTCCGGGCGCGCAAGCCCGAATCGCGAATCTGGCGCGCGTACTGCCCGGACTGCGCGGATGCCATATTCTCGATGGTGCGGGTCACTGGATTCAGCGCGAGCGTTCGGCAGAGGTCAGTGAGTTGCTGGTTGCGTTCCTGAAGGGACTGTAGGCAGCGTGCTGCCTCGCCAGACAAAGATCAATGCGCCACGATGTCTTGCAGGAACCGGCTGGCTCTTGGGTGCACAGGCTGTCTGAAGAATACTTCAGGGGCGGCCCGTTCGAGTATCTGCCCCTCATCCATAAACACGACGCGGTCGGCCACCTCTCGCGCGAAGTTCATTTCATGGGTGACGCAAAGCATCGTCATGCCGCCTTTCGCCAGCGTCTTCATGACTTGCAGCACCTCGCCGACCATTTCCGGATCGAGCGCGCTCGTCGGCTCATCGAAGAGCATGACAGCCGGGTCCATCATCAAAGCACGAGCAATGGCTACCCGTTGCTGCTGACCGCCCGACAAGGTAGCCGGATAAGCATGAAGCTTGTGGCCCAGGCCGACCTTGTTCAGCAGTTCGACCCCTTTCGCTTCGGCCTCCTTGCGCCTCATCTTCGACAGATGCAGCGGCGCAAGGACGAGATTGTCGAGCGCACTCATATGTGGAAAGAGATTGAATTGCTGAAACACGAATCCCACCTGGGTGCGTAACGCATTCAGATTCGTGCCGCGCTGATGAACCGATTTGCCGTTCAATGTGATCGCACCCTTGTCGATCGTATCCAGGCCGTTGACGGTTCGAATGAGAGTCGACTTTCCAGAACCGGACGGACCGCAGATCACGACGACTTCACCTCGAGCGACCTTCTCAGTTACACCCGTCAGCACATGATGGGTTCCAAACCACTTGTGGACATCGCTAAGCTCGATCATTTTTGCACTCTCGCTACTTTCACAAAACCGCGTCGCGTTTTTGGCACAGATATCCCTGTGCGGCGGTTGATCACACGATGTTCCAGCCAGCGCGCGGTTCGCGTCAGGAAAAAACACACGACGAAATAAATGGCTGCCAGCAGCACATAGACTTGTACGGGCTTGACGAGAAGCAGGCTGTTCACCTGGGTCGCGGCGAACGTCAGTTCCTGCACGCCAATCACGTAACCGAGCGATGTCTCCTTGATCGTCGAGATGAACTCGCTGAGCATGCTCGGCAATACGTTGTAGAGCGCCTGCGGCACGATGATATGGCGCATCGTTCCGAAATAACCGAGCCCCAGCGATCGCGCCGCTTCGCTCTGCCCGCGTGGTATCGCTTCAATGCCGGACCGGATGACTTCAGCAAGGTAAGCCGACTGATAGATCACCAACGCACAGATCAGCGTGACGAGCGCCGACACGGTCAAATGTGTCAAAGCGGGCAGCAGAAAATACGCCCAGAAAATAAACATCAGCAAAGGCAGTCCACGCACCACCTGGATAATGGCGAATGCCGGCCAGCGCAACACCCGGTAGCGGCTCGTGCGGCAAAGTGCGAGTACGAGTGCCAGGGGCAAGGAGGCCGCGATGCAGACCAGCGCCACCACGATGGTCAGTGCCACGCCACCCAAGGGACCCTGCGGATACGGGCCCACCAGAAACGTCTGCCAGTGGTCGATCAGAATGTCGATCATCGCCGCACCTCCCATGACGTGAAGCGCGTCGAAATCACTGATCCCGCGAACATGATGGCGAACGAGAACAGCAGATAGACCGCGGTCGCGACAGCGAATGCTTCGAACGTTCTGAACGAATTGCTATCGACCTCTTTTGCCTGGTAGGTCAGTTCCGCGACGCCGACTGCCATCGCAAGACTGGTGTTCTTGAAGAGCAGGAGCGCCTGATTGACAAGCGAAGGCAAGGATATCCGTAACGCCTGCGGCACGATGACGAGCCGCGCAGCCTGAAGGTAGGTCAGCCCCAATGCCCGGCTGGCCTCGATCTGTCCTCGCGGAATGGCTCGAAATCCGCTGCGCAGGTCTTCCGACACGTAAGCGGCTGCACACAGCACCAGCGCGACGAGCGCAAGCGGAAATTCGCTTCCATGCGTTGTCAGATAGTTACGCACGAACGCCGGGAACAGGCTGGGCGCCGCGAAATACCAGAACAGCAACTGGACCAGCAACGGAACGTTGCGGTGATATTCGACGTAGGCGCCGATCAGCCACGCTGCGGCTCGTGACTGACCGAGGCGCACCACCGCGAGAACTACGCCGAGGATAAAACTCAGCGCCCACGCCATGACGAACAGCTCGAGCGTAACGCCGATCCCACCAAGCAGCCATTGCAGATATTCGCCGTGCAGCACCACGCCGAAGTCGAAGCGATAATTCATATGTCTCCTCCCCTGTCCGACCGGGTTCTCTGCCCGCAATCAATCGCGTATCGGTTCGAAACGGAAGTTCCGCTGGACCTTGTATTCGCTATTGGCACCCAGCCAGGTCTGGAAGATTGCGTTAGCGCGGCCGGACGTTTCCATGCCCGCGAGCGCGTCGTTCACCGCTTTCTCAAACGCCGGCTCGCCCTTGCGCAAGCCGATGCCCCATGACTCGACGAACACAGGTTTATCGATGATCGATAGCGGCGTCGAAGCCGCTCCCTGCCGCTGCATCTTGAGCACGGCAAGTTCCGAAGCACACAGTGCATCGGTCTTACCTTGCAACACGGCGAGGAAACCACTCGTCGGATCGGGATAGCTGACGATGTTTGCGGATGGAATCAGGCGCTTGATGGCCTGTTCGGCAGACGACCCTTTGACGATCGCAATTCGCTTGCCGGCCAGCTGATCCAGCGTGGTCAGTCCAGAATCCTTTCTGACCAGCAACTTCGATGGCCCGGCAAAATAGCCGTAGCTGAAATCGATCTGCTGAGCACGTTGCTTCGTATAGCCGAGGTTCGCGGCCACAACGTCGACCCGTCCCTGCAGCAACTCGGGAATGCGAGCGTCGACCGACACCAGCTTCAATTCCAGTTTGACCTTCAATGCGTCGGCAAGCGCGTGGCACATGTCGACGTCGTACCCCACCGTCTCACGGCTTTTTGCATCCTGGAAGCTGAAAGGGGGCGCCGTGCCAAGCGTTGCGCAAATGAGCGTGCCGCGCTGCCTGACGTCGCTGAGTTCATCCGCATGAGCAGAGACGGCTGACGATAAACAGACGCTGGCCAGAAACAGGCCGAGGATTCTGGACATGGGTGTAGTGCTCCGTTGAGTGGTTCAGACAAGTGACTCGCATGCTTCCTTGATGCGCAAGCACGCTTCCTCGACGATATCGATACGGGTCGCAAACGATAGCCGGATCGACGGCGACACCCCATAGGCTGAGCCATCGAGAACCGCCACGCCCGCATGCTCGAGCAGATAGGAAGAAAAATCGACGTCGTTCCCGATGCGCCTGCCCGATGGCGTTGCCCTGCCAATTACGCGTTCACATGAAGGAAAGATATAAAACGCGCCGGCAGGAGACACGCATTCCAGCAGATCGACGGTGTTCAGGATGGCCATCGCCCGGTCGCGTCGTTGTTTGAAAGTCGCCACGCAGTCGGCTACAAACGCCTGCGGCCCCGTCAATGCGGCAGCGGCGGCAGCCTGGCTAATCGACGAAACACACGAAGTGGTTTGCGACTGCAACGTCGCGAGTTGCTCGATCAACGCTTTCGGTCCAGCGCCGTAGCCGACTCTCCAACCTGTCATCGCATACGCTTTCGATACGCCGTTCACGACGAGCGTCCGTTCGGCGAGTTCGGGCGCCACCTCGAGGAGCGTTAGCGCTTTGCCGTCAGAGTAATGAAAATGTTCGTAAATGTCGTCCGTCAGCAACCAGACGTGGTCGTGCGCGAGGATCACGTCGGCAAGCTCGCGCAGCTCGCCTCTTGTGTAGGACGCACCCGTCGGATTGTTCGGCGAATTCAGTACCACCCAGCGTGTGCGGGGCGTGATGGCGCGTTCGAGTTGAGCCGCCTGCATTTTGTAGCCGGCCTCCACGCGCGTCGACAAGACAACGGGCGTGCCTCCGCTTAGCAACACCATGTCGGGATACGAAACCCAGTAAGGCGCTGGAATAATGACCTCGTCGCCGGTGTTCAACGTCGCCGCAAAGGCGTTATGCAACACCTGTTTGGCGCCAGCACCGATGAAAATCTGCGACGCGTCGAAAACGAGACCGTTCTCGCGTCGAAATTTTTCGGCGACCGCTTGCCGAAGTTCGAGCGTGCCGTACGAACCGGTATATTTGGTTTCGCCCCGCGCCATTGCCGCGATCGCAGCGTCCTTGACGAATTCGGGCGTGTCGAGATCCGGTTCGCCGATCGTCAGATCAAGAATGGTGCGACCTTGCCGAACCAGTTCGGTGACTCGCGCCCGCGCCGCCGAACTGGGAGACGGTTTGATTCTGGCAAGCCGCGCGGAAAGGGGAACGGTGTTGACAGCCATGTTAGCGATTCCCCTCCAGCCGTTGAAGCGCTGTCGCGATCCAGTCCCGGTCCTGAGAATGCGAGCGGATCGCGATTCTGAAATCGGCCTCCTTCTTCAGATGACTGGTTGCGGCCGCCAACACCTGTTCGGCGTCGTCAGGGCGGATTGCAAGCAGCCCATCAGCATCGCCAACGATCAGGTCACCGGGAAACACTGCCATACCGTCGATCGAAATCGCCGTATTGATCTCTCCGGGACCGTCCTTGTAGGGACCTCGATGCGTAACGCCCCGTGCATAGCAGGGGAAATCCGCTTCACGAAAGGCCGATACATCACGAATCGCGCCGTCCACGACAAAGCCTGCCATTCCACACTCGATCGCCATCAGCATCATCAATTCGCCAACCAACGCGTTCTGGAGCGCACCACCGCCGTCGATGACAAGCACATCGCCGGGCCGCACACAGTCGAACGCTTTGTGAATCAGGAGATTGTCTCCCGGCCGGGTTTTTACGGTGACGGCATTGCCAAGCAGCGCGCGCGTGCCGTGGAGCGGTCGCAGATTTGTCGTACCAAACGAGCGGCCCATACAGTCGCTCAGCGCTGCAAGCGGCACGTTCTCGAACTGCTTCCTGCGCACCGCGCTCAGCCCTTCCGTGCGCTCCAGAATTCGGTATCCTGGCCTATCCATTGCCTGCCTCCAAAAAATGACATCCGTTTCCGCATGAAGATGTTCGACGCTTGCAGGCAAGTCTAGGACATGACAAAAATGCTAAAAAGCGATAAATTTTCGTCTCTGAGTACGAATATTTTTCCTGGATAATCGATCATGAACCCGACGTTCAAACAACTCGAAGCCTTCTACTGGACGTCGAAGCTCGGCAGCTTCAGTGCGGCATCGGCGCATTTGCACACGACACAATCCGCCGTATCCAAGCGCGTCGCTGAACTGGAAAGCGCGTTATCGGTGACGCTATTCGAGCGTAATCAGAAGCGCCCTGCGCCGACGAGCAAGGGTCGCGCACTGCTTGGGCTTGCAGCGCAAGCGCTCGACGTGATGTCGCAGATCGCTGCTGAGGCTGAAAGCGAGGACGAGTTTGCGGGACGGTTTCAGCTCGGCGTCACCGAGCTCTCCGCGCTGACGTGGTTGCCCCAGTTCATTTCACTTGCCAGAAGCCGCTTCCCTCGCCTGACACTTGAACCCGATGTCGATTCGGGGCGAACATTGCTGGACCGGCTGGACGACAACGTACTGGATCTGGTCGTGGTCCCGGGGGACGGTAACTGGCATAAGCGCTACAACGCGACCCAGGTTGGGACAATCAGAAACATGTGGATGGCGAGCCCCCTGCTTGTTCCGTCCAATCGGGTCTGGAAAGCAAGCGAACTCGTGAACCACACATTGCTGATGCAATCGCCAACCTCATCGGTGATGAGAATTTATGAAGACTGGTTACGCGCGAACGGCGTTTCGACAAAGCAGGCGATTCGTACCAATAGCCTGCCCGTGTTGGGGCAACTGACCGCGGCCGGACTCGGCATTAGCGCGCTACCGGTCGACTATTTTCAGAAAGAGATTGCCGACGGGCAATTGAAAATTATCAGGACGCGCCCTGCAACGCCGTCGATCGACTACTACGCCGTTCTTCGAGAAGACCGCAGTGACGCAGTCGCACGCGAAATCGCCCGGCTAATCAAAATTTCATGCAAGTTCCAGAAGCGGCTGGATGCGAATGCAAATGGCTAATCGAGCGGCGCCCGGGACCGGGCGCCACATCGGGGTGGTTGACTACGTGGATTTACCTGGATCCTAACCTGGCGAGGAATTCCGAAACCTTCGCCAGCCCCGTCTCAAGTACGTTCCGGTTGTTCGCATACCCGATGCGTACGTAACCCTCCATATCGAGCGCACTGCCCGGCGTGAACATCACACCGGTTTGCTCGATGAGCTCCGTGCAAAATTGCAAGGACGAAATCGGCAGATCGAACTTCAGGAGTGCGGTCGTTCCCGACTTCGGCTTGATATACGAAATGGCCGGTTCCTTCGCAACCCATGCGTCCAGAATCGCCAGATTGGTCCGCACGATGTCGTGGTTGCGCGCGAGAATCGCCGCACGGTTCTCGAGTGCGATTGAAGCGAAGTGATCGTCGATCATGCCGACGCTGATCGTGTTGTAGTCGCGATGAATCGCAACCGCGTGAATCAGGTCCTTCGGCCCGGCGATCCAACCAAGCCGCAAGCCGGCAAGCGAGTACGTCTTGGACATGCTGCCCGTACTGATGCCACGCTCATACACGTCCGCAATCGAAGCCGTATAACCCGTGCCATGCTGATCTGTGCCGCGATAGACCTCGTCACAAAGCACATACGCGCCACACGAACGCGCGATGTCTCCGATCTCGGTCAGAAACGCTTCATCCATCAGCGAGCCGGTCGGGTTGTTCGGATTGTTGATTGCGATGAGTCGGGTTTTGTCGTTGACGAGACTGCGAAGTTCGGCAAGATCCGGAAGGAAACCGTTTTCCTCGCGCAGCTTCAGAATCCGCACGTCCGCACCATAGCTCTCGGGAATCGAATAGTGCTGCTGATATGTGGGCAGCACCGAAATCACCGTGTCGCCGGGTTCGACCAGGGTCTGATACACCAACGCATTACCCCCGATCGCGCCGTGCGTGACGATCACGTTGGCGGGCGACTGGCGCGCGTACATCGACGATATCGCTTCACGGAGCCGCATCGATCCCTCGATAGCGCCGTACGTGAGTTTGAGCGGCCGTAGCTCGTCGAGAATGCTGTTCTGCTTGCCGGCGAGCGTGAGCAACTCGTCCACGGTCAGCGACTCGACACAGGTTTCGGCCAGGTTGTAAGTGCATTGGGTCTCGTAGAGATCCATCCAGCGCTCGACGCCGAAGTCCTTGATCTTCATTTCACTCTCCTTCGCAATTCGTTACGCAACGGTTCGTTATGCAATGGTTCATTACGCAGTGATTTATCGATGAAGCGAGTCCGCCACGGCCATCTATCGGAATCGCTCGGGACGGAACGGATGGGGGTCGGTGAAAGGCTCGCCGCCCGTCATCATTTCCGCGAGCAAGCGGCCCGTCACCGGACCGAGCGTCAATCCATGGTGGTTATGCCCGAACGAGAACCACAGCCCTTGATGGCGAGGCGCGCGCCCGATGACAGGCCGCATGTCCGGCGTACACGGCCGCAACCCGAGCCATGGCGCGTCGTCGAGACGGCGCCCCAGACCGAATATCGGCCGGGCAACGGCTTCCGCGCGATCCAGCTGAACGCCCGTCGGTGGTGCATCGCATCGGGCGATTTCCACGCCGGTAGTCAGCCGCAGGCGGCCTTGCATGGGCGCAACCACATACCCTTTTTCCGTGTCGACCAGCGGTATCGAGAGCATCGATTTCGTGGCCTCATAGTGCATGTGATAGCCGCGCTTTGCCCGCAGCGGTATCCGATATCCGAGCGGCTCAAAGACTTTGTCGGACCAAGGCCCGAGCGCGACGACGACCTCTTTGGCACTGATCGTGCCTTGCGATGTCTGCACAGTCCATGCATCGGCTTCCTGACGCACCGTGGCCGCCTCGCCGGTGAGCAGCACGCCGCCGCCCTCCTCGAACAGTCGCGCATAGCCCTTTGTCAACGCACCCGGACTGGAGATGCTCTTCGGGTCCTGCCAATGCAATGCACCGCAAAAACCCGGTGCGATACCGGGTTCGCGGGCCACCAATGCATCGGCGTCGCACGGCGCCACGCGCAGTCCGTATGTCCTCGCCGTGACTTCGGCAGCCGATCCCTGCCGCTCATATTCCGAGCGCGTGCGAAATGCCTCGATCCAGCCGCCGTCGTGTGCGAGGCTTTGGAGGCCGGCACGCTCGATCAGCACGTCGTGCTCGGCGACGCTTCGCCGGATCAACGGCAACATGTCGCGCGCGGCCGCTTCAAGCCGCTCGGGAGACGACTCCCACCAGAATCGCGCGAGCCACGTCGCAAAAGACGGCAGCGCCTTGTAGTCCCAGTAAAGATCGGTCGACTGGTTACGCATATAGCGCAGCAACGTACCGAGATCGCGCGGAAAACCGTAGGGAACCACCGACGAGCTTTCGATCAGCCCGGCATTGCCGAAACTGGTCTCTTCGCCGGGGCCGCGTCGATCGACGAGCCCCACGCGGCGGCCGCGGTCCTGCAGATGCAGCGCAGACGACACGCCGACGATCCCGGCTCCCAGCACGATCACATCGAAATCCATAAACTCGCTCGAATGTTCATTTCGGATCCCGATGCGATTCGGCTCGCACCGGGTCATGAACCGGTTACTTCGCGATGATGTCGCGCTTGAAATACTTCTGCGACAGGTTGCTGAGCGTGCCGTCTTTCTTTAGCGCGGCGAGCGCGGCGTCGATCTTTCCGGCCAGGGCCTTGTCACCCTTGCGCATGCCGAAGCCCGTGCCTTCGCCGAGCGTTGCCGGATCGCTGAGCGGCTGGCCGACAATCGCATAGTCGTGGCCTGACGGCTTGTTCAGGAAACCATCCTCAACAGTCTGCGCTTCCTGGACGGCGGCATCCAGACGGCCGGCAACGAGATCGGCGTACACCTGATCCTGATCCTGGTACGACACGATCGATACGCCGGCATTCGCCCAGTGGCGCTTAAGAAAATCTTCCTGCGACGATCCCTGCAGCACACCGACGCGTTTGCCCTGCAGGCTCTTCGCATCGGGCAACAAGGGCGAACCGCGCTTCGCCACCATCACGATCGGCACCACGTAGATCGGCGGTGTGAAATCGATGGACTGTTTGCGCTTGTCCGTAATGTTCATTGCGGAATTGATGACGTCGAATTTGCGCGCCTGCAATGCGGGAATCAATCCGTCGAACGAATTCTCCACCCACTCGCATTTCACGCCCATCTTCGCGCAGACCGCGTTGCCGACGTCGACGTCGAAGCCCTGCAATTGCCCCGTCGGCGACTTGCTTTCGAACGGCGGATACGCAGCCTCGATGCCGAAGCGCAAGGTGCTTTGAGTCTCGGCGCTGACAGTGCCAACCGAACCGATTAAAGCAGCAGCGACGAAAAGTGAGAGTGAAAGCTTCAGACGCATGATGGTTCCCTATGAAATTGGGGTTCACAAAATTAGGGTACGGGGCGGTAACGGGCAGCGCGACCTCGAGAAGACGCGTGAGGTGCCAGAAAGGCCGGTTCTCACACTCGTTCTGGAACAACAGTCTATTCTGGACACTAACAATTGCAAGCGATTTTCAAAATAAAAGTCCAGACTGGACTTTTTGACTTTAGAATCGGGCTGACGCCGCTAGCCGGCAACGATGTGGAGAGCAGGCCCATGAGCAGCACAGACACAGTATTCCCGTTGATCGTCCAGCAGGACGCAGTACGTAAAGCACTGCCCCACCTCGACGTGCGCGGCGCGTTGACCCGCATGTTTCTCTCGCTCGCGAACGATTCCGCGGTGCAGCCGCCCCAGACCTTCACTCCGTTTCCACAAGGGGTTGGCGATTTCATTACGTACCTCGGGGTCATGGCGGACGCCAAGGTATTCGGAGCAAAGATGTCGCCGTACATCGTGACCGATGCGAAACCGGTCATTACGGCATGGACCGCGTTGATGTCGATGGAAACGGGGCAGCCTTTGATGTGGTGCGATGCGGGTCTGCTCACCATCGAGCGCACCGCCGGCGCAACGGCACTTGCGGTGGAACACCTTGCGTCGCCCGACGCGCGCCGGCTCGCCATCGTCGGCGCGGGCGCCGTGGGGCAGGCGCATTTGCGCCAGCTCGCGCCACTACGAGCGTGGGACTCGATCAATGTGTTTTCACCCGAGCTTGCGAGAAACGAGGCAAAGCGCGCGGAGGTCGGCGCCCTTCATGAACGCGTGCGGATTTGCACCCAGCTCGATGAGTGTGTGCGCGATGCCGACGTGGTCGCGTTGTGCACATCCTCAGGCACGCCTGTACTGTCGGACAACCTGCTGACCAAGCCGGCACTCATCACGTCGATCAGCACGAATATCGCCAATGCGCATGAAATTCCACCGGCGTGGATTCAGGACATGGACGTCTATTGCGACTACCGGCGAACCACGCCGGCCAGCGCGGGTGAAATGAAATTGGCGGCGCAACTGCATGACTGGTCGCCGGAAAGCGTTCTGGGCGATTTGCCCGAACTCGTATCCGGCAGCGCAAGGAAACCCTCCGGGCGGCGACACGTCTTCTTCCGCTCAATCGGACTCGGACTGGAAGATGTAGCGATCGCCTACGCGTTGTTCAGGCACGCAACCGGGCAACCGATCGATTGAACAGGATCGATGCGGCAGTGCGTGGGTTGCCGCAAACAGGGGCGAATATTGCCCGTGGCAAAATAGTGCATCGCACGAATATGCGTTGCACATTAACGCACACGCCGGCAGACCCGGCTAAACCGAAAAATCTCATGCTTCCCTATGCGAAAGACTAAGACCACACCCGCGCGCCGGCTTTTGCTGGATCGCTACGGCCGTGTCGCCGACGGTATTGCGCTGCTCTTCTTTCCGTACGTCGAAATCGTTATTCATGACCTGCATAGCCAGACGATCGCGTACATTGCAAACAACCTGTCAAAGCGTGAGCTGGGCGATGAATCGGCGCTGGAAGAGATTGATCATTCAGCGCAGTCAGGCACGATCGGTCCGTACGAAAAGATCAATTGGGACGGCAGACGAATGCGCTGTGTCAGCACGGTGCTCTTTGACGACGCAGGCGCGGCTGTCGGCGTGATGTGCGTGAATTACAACATCGCCGTCTTTGAGGACATGAAACATGTCATCGACCGCGTGGTGTCGGGCGCGGGTCTGGTGAAGCAGCCTGAGGAGCTGTTCAAGGACGACTGGCAGGAACGCATCAACACGTTTCTCCACGCATGGCTTCAGGAACGCCAGCTGGCACTCAACTCCCTGACCCGGGAACACCGTCGCGAACTTGTCGAGGCATTGTGGGAGGAAGGCGCCTTCAAAGGAAAGAGCGCGGCTAATTATGTTGCCAACGTTCTGGGCATGGGCCGTGCGACCGTCTATCAGCATATAAGGGATTTACGCGGAGCCGCAGCCTAGGCTGAACCGGATTCAACGGCTGGCGACCGCCGACTACGGCCTCTGATATTTTCAGAAGGCAACCGCACGATATATCAGGAGCGAGTTGCACGACCGATATACCACCGAGGCAAATTACAGTCCGCTATACTTTCAATTGCCTGAAGGTAGTCCGGTGCGCGATATGTTTGGCCAGGCATAACCGCATGCTGCCGTGTCCGAGTCGGCTGATCCACGCGTCAATCGCTCGGCGATGCGAAAAACCACCGCAATATTGTCGGAGACGGGCACATGAGCACGACAATTTCAATCGAAGAGCCGCCTCGCCTCATCGGGATCGTGACCAAGATCTACTCGAGTTTGCTGGTCATTGGTTTTGCGCTCCTTCCCGCCTACCTGATTGCCTATCTGGCTTTCTTTCAAGACCCAAGCCTGAAGTTCGAAAACCACGGGTTCCATGAAATCGCGATCGCTGCTGCAACGCTCGAGGGGCTGTTTGTCACCTATGTGACCTGGCGTTGTTTTCTGTCGTCGGGTGAACCGCTGTTGCGGTGGTTGACTTTGGGTTTCCTGGGCTTCGTGCTGGTCTATGCGCTGCACGGCGCGTTCACCGGCATGGCGCATCACAATATCTGGCTATTCCTGCTGTATGGACCCGCATCGCGTCTGGTGATGTCGGTGCTTCTGCTGATTGGACTTCTCTCGTACCACCGCGCACCGGAACCGCTCAAGCAGCGCTCGAATCCGCGCCCGTGGCTCATGTGGATCGCTGTGTTCGTCGTGATCGACGTGGTTGTCGGAATCATTGCGAACTCGCCCATTGCGGGCGACCTCGCCGTGCGGCTAACCATGGAAGGCGGAGCGCTTGTCTTCTCGACGCTGAACGTCACGGTGCTGATGCTGCGTCGCATTCGCTCGCCACTGATGGTGATCTATGGCATCTCAATCACCTTCTTCGCGCTGGCGTCGCTCGCGTTCATTCTCGGCAAGCCGTGGAATCATATGTGGTGGCTGGCACACGCGATCTTCGCCGCCGGCTTTTTCCTGCTGAGCTATGGCGTCGTGCAAGCGTTTCGTACAACGCGTTCGTTTTCGACGATCTACAGCCAGGAAGAACTGATGGCTCGCCTCGCCGAAGCAATGGCACGCACGGAAAGCGCGCTGCAGGAACTCCAACGCACCAATCACAAGCTCGAGCACCTCGCCGCGACCGATCCGCTGACCGGTGCCGCGAACCGGCGCGAATTTATCCAGCAAGTGGAGGCGGAAATCGCACGAGCGAGGCGCGATGGTGCGCCGTTCTCGCTGCTGGCGCTGGATCTCGACCACTTCAAACTGATCAACGACAACTACGGCCATCAGGTAGGTGACGAGGTGTTGCAGCGATTCGTGCAGAAATGCCTCGATGCCATTCGGCCCTATGACGGCGTGGCGCGAGTGGGTGGCGAAGAGTTCATGGTGCTGCTGCCTAGAGCTGCGCTGGAGGTGGCACGTTCGATCGCGGAGCGCGTTCGGGGCGCTGTGGCTACCGAGGAGTTCTATACCGGAACCGGGCGAGCCGTCGCCGTTACTGTCAGCGTTGGCGTCTCCGAGTTCGGCCGAGACGGCGACACGATCGACACCCTTTTACGCGTTGCCGATGAACGCCTGTACCGGGCCAAGCACGATGGCCGTAACCGTGTGGTGGCGGGATAGAGGCGTTTAACAGGTGACGCTCTTTGCCACCTACGGGTTTTTCCTGGTCTCAGCCTATGTCGATACCGGTGTCGCCGGATCGTCGTAGGAGTATGTTCAACTTCTCCAGTGAAAGGCCCGCACACCATGACTACCGGAACAATCCGTCTCCATCGCGTCCTGAACGCTAAGCCCGAACGTATCTATCGAGCCTTCCTCGAACCCGATGCGATCGCGAAATGGCTTCCTCCCTACGGGTTCACCTGTCAGGTCCACCACATGGATGCACGCGTGGGTGGCACTCACAAAATGTCCTTCCGTAACTTCGGCACCGGCAATGGCCACTCGTTCGGCGGCGAGTACGTCGAACTGGTGCCGTTCGAGAAGATCCGCTACACGGACCGATTCGACGACCCCAACCTGCCCGGCCAGATGGACGTCACGATTTCCTTGCGGGCGGTGTCCTGCGGAACCGAGCTCACGATCGTGCAGGAGGGTGTGCCCGAGGTCATTCCAGTGGAGATGTGCTACCTCGGCTGGCAGGAGTCGCTGGTCCAGTTGGCAAAGTTGGTCGAACCGGTCATCCCTGACTGACGAAACCGGCATCGGCGCAACGGCGTACGCGCTACCGGTCAGTGCGTCCTCTTCGTGCTTACCGCCGGACGTCTAGCGAGTGGTAAGGCTCAAGGCTTTGGTACCTTGCCAAGGCCGAGCTTTTCCATCGCCTCATGGGCATCGATCACCAACGTGGCGATCTCGCTCACCGTGACCCGGAGACTCGTCGCTCTCGAGCGAATGTGCTCGTATGCGTTACTCTCGCTGAGCTGGTGCGCCTCCATAAGGATGCGGATGGCCTTCTCGATGTGGCGTCGCGCCTTGATCGCCTCCTCAAGCTTGGCGACCTTGCTATGCAAGCGCTGCTGATAGCCTGAGGACGCGCGCGCGAGCACCAGCGTGCTCAGAATGCCGGTAGACCGGTAGGGCTTGGTGATGACGCCATGCGCCTGTGTATCCACCAGCATTTTCAGCGCCGTTGGATTTTCGTAGTCGGATAACGCGATCAACGTGGCTTCGGTATCGGCTGCGCACCAGTTGCCCGCGCTGCGGGTTTCGGGGCCGACGAGAAAGAAAATCGCATCGACATCGGCGGGCAATTGCGACGGAAACGGCCAGAGCACGCGCACCGGACAGCCGATCCGGCGCAACTGCTCTTCCAGAACAATACGGTCCTCACCCGGCGGATGAATCACGAGGACGCGCAGCGTGCGTAGATCGTCGAACAGACGACGGGCCCCCGTGCTCATGCCGATTCTCCGTCGAGCCAGAATTCCGCGAATCCGTACGTCGTCAGATAGGGATCGGGTTTGACCGGACCTCGCCCCTCCCAGACGATATCGAACGAACCGTCCGGCCTGCACACGGCAATGCGTGGCGTCAGGATCGCGTGATTGTTCTCCGGATCGATTTTCAGCACTCCCTCCGGCGAATCGAATTCGACTTCGTGTACCGCCTCCACCAGCCTGGCCGTATCGAGACTTCCGCAACGGGCCAGCGCCAGCGCAAACAGATGCACCTGGTTATACGCCATCTCCGACCACATGCTGGCCGGTTGATCTCCGAATCGTGCATGCCATGATTTCAGAAAGCGCTGGTTACTCGCAAGGTTCAGCGTGTTGACGTAACTCGCCGAGACGATGTGGCTGCCACACAGTTCGGAGCCGATCATCCGCGTTTCGCCCTCCGTCATTGTCAAGCTTGCGATCGGAATCTGTGCCGGGTCGATACCGTGCTCGCGATACAACCGATAAAAGTCGCGCGCGCCTCGCCCGATCAGCGTGGAGAACACGACGTCAGGCTCGATGTCCTTGATCTGACGTACCACCTCTTCCAGCGCCGCTGGATCCGCATCGCTCGGCAGATAGAGTTCCTCCACGATTTCGCCGCCATGCTGCTCGACCATGTCGCGCATGATCCGATTCGATTCTCGCGGATAGATGTAGTCGGCGCCAACCAGAAAAAAACGGCGGCCGTGATTGCGCAGCAGATAAGCAGCCAGTTGCATGCTGTTCTGGTTCGGTACCCCGCCGGTGTAGATCACGTTCGGCGAATACTCGAATCCTTCGTAGATCGAGCAGTACCAGAGCAATGCGTTGGTGCGCTCGATCACCGGCAAAACCGCCTTTCGGCTCGACGAAGTCGAACAGCCGAAAATCACGGTCACGTCGTCTTCCTGCAGCATCCGCGTGGCGAGCCGGCGATATTCGTCCGGATCGCTCTTCGGATCGTAAACAACCGGGTCGAGCAGGCGTCCGCCCACGCCGCCGGCCGCGTTGACTTCCTCAATCGCGAGCACGGTGCCGAAAAAATGCTCCGATCCGGTCGCCGAAGTCACGCCCGTGCGCGAGTACAACACGCCGATGCGCCAACCATCGTCCGCGGGCGCCGGATTGGCCGACTGTCGCGAGCTCGCCTCCATTTCGTCTCCTCCTTGCATCGCTTCCTCGTTGCTCAGGTCGCGGGAAAACGTCTCACTGCTGCCGCGATCGCCTGCTCGGCAAATGCGGCGGTGTCGAGGCATCGGGCATCGTCCCAAGGGCGGCAGATCACCTGCACGCCGATCGGAGCGCCGCGTGCGCCCCTCAATCCCGGCACGTTCACGCACGGGCAACCGAGCAGGGTCCAATTGCGATTGAACGCGGGGTCGCCCGTGGACGCGTGGCCTTCGGGCGCTTCGTCAGGCGCGCTCGGCGTCAGCAAGCCGGTGATGCCGTCGAATAGTTCGGCAAGCCTCGCCTTCGCCTGTTCCGCGAGCACACATGCCTTGATATAAGTTGCCGTATCGACTCTCGCTGCACGATCAAGAAAACCAGCGAGCATCGGCGATAGATCCACACGATGATGATCGTACTCGAAGCCCAACGACTGATACGCCTCATAGCTCTGGATCGTATCGTGCGCGGCAACCAGCTCGGCCATCCACGGCGCGAAACGCACACGCCGCACGCGCCCTCCCGCCTGCTCGATGGCGCGCACCGCCGTGTCGAGCGCGTCGCTTGCATTCGCCGACGGCGCGGTCCATGGGTAGCTGTCCGGCACGCCGAACACCGGGCCGGCCGTCACGCCGCCCAGTGCAAGTGACCTGCCCGACAGGGCCTGAGCGAAGAACGCCACGTCACGCACACCGGCGCCGAACAGGCCGACCGTATCGAACGACCACGAGAAGCACTTCATGCCGACGGTCGGCAGCATGCCGAGTGTGGGCTTGTAGCCAGCGATGCCGCAGAACGAAGCGGGCCGGATGGTTGAGCCGCCGGTCTGCGTGCCGATCGCGAAAGGCACGATGCCGGCTGCCACTGCGGCGGCCGACCCGGACGAAGATCCACCCGGGGTACGCGTCAGATCGCACGGATTGCGCGTCACTGGCGGCGTCATATAGGCGAATTCGCTGGTGACGGTCTTGCCGATGACAATGCCGCCGTTACGCCGCAGTAACGTGACAATCGCGGCATCGGATTTCGGCTGATAACCTGCGTAAATTGGCGAGCCGTAGCCGGTGACCAGGTCGCTCGTGTCGAAGATATCTTTCACCGCGATCGGTATGCCGGCCAACGGACCCGTTGCACCAGCGGCCGAGGTCAATGCCGCTTCCCGTTGCGCGACGGCCGTCATCGCCCTCACCTCGGGCTCGACTTCCTCGATGCGCGCGAACGACTCGAGAACGGCGCGTTCGCGCTCGCGCGGGTCGTCGGCGGTTTTCTCGAGCAGGTCCAGTCCTGAGCGGGGTCGATAGAAGGAGTTTGCGTTCGTCATATGCCGCCTTTCGTCATGGTCGTCCTGAATGTTGCTTACACGCGCAGGTGTTCGAAGATCGATCCTACCGCTGCTTCATCTTTCGCGTTGCCATGCTCGAGGATCTCACCTTGTTTGAGTACCGCGTAGCGATCGGCAACCTTCAGCGCGAACGGAACATTCTGCTCTACCAGCAGCAGCGTCGTGCCGTGCTGGCTGCGCTCCCATAGCAGCGCGTCGGCAAGCCGGTCGATCACGGACGGTTGCAACCCCTCCGTAATCTCGTCGAGCAAAATGAGCGATGGGCGCATCATGAGCGCGCGCGCCACCAGCAGCATCTTCTGTTCGCCGCCGGAAAGCGTGCCGGCCAACTGCTTCAGGCGACTTGCGAACACCGGGAACACGGGCTCGATCGCGGCAAAGCGTTCGTCGAACGCCGACGCCTTCTCGAGTCCAAGACGCAGATTGTCGCGAATGGTGAGGTCCTGAAACAAGGCATGTTCCTGCGGAGCGTAAGCAATACCTTCTCGTGCAATCTGGTGAGGCGCCATGCGCGTGATGTCTTGCCCGCGTGCACGGATGGCGCCCGCCTTTTTCGGCAGATAGCCCATGATTGTCTTGAGCACCGTCGTCTTGCCCATGCCGTTCTTGCCGAGCAGCGCGACGGCCTCGCCGTCGGCAACGGTGATCGACAGCTTGCGCAGCACGACCGAAGCCTTGTATCCGCTCGTCACGTCCTGCAACTCCAGCGCAATCTGGCTCATGACGCCTCCCGTTGTCCGACGTTTTCGCCTGCCGCGGCGCTTTGCGCAGTCCCGGCATAAATCGTTCTGACCAGCTCAGAGTTGACGACTTCGTCGAAGTTGCCTTGCATCACGATGCGCCCCTGATGCAGGACCACGATACGTGTAGCAATTCCGGCCACGAAGTCGAGGTCGTGCTCCACCAGCAGACAACAAAGCCGATACTGGTGAGCCAACGCGGCGAGCACGTCGCCAATTTGCGTGCGCTCCGTTTTGGTCAAGCCTGCCGTGGGCTCGTCGAGCAGTACGATACGCGGCTCCAGTGCGAGCACCATCGCCAGTTCCAACGCCTGCTGTTGGCCATGCGAAAGATCCTTCGCCACGACGCCCAGCCTCTGATCGAGATGCGTGGTACGCAGTACCTCCAGCGCATAGGGCGGCAGCGCAAGCGTCGTGGAGCGCCGCAGGAGCGATGGCCGCTCGATGATGGTGCCGGCGATTCTCAGGCACTCCGCAACGGTAAGCGTCTCGAAGATATTTGCGTTCTGGAACTTGCGTCCCAAGCCGAAATGCACGCAGCGATCCGGCGGCAATTTACGGACATCGTTGCCACATAGCGCGACCGTGCCGGCAGAACGTTCGGCGCCGTCGCTCATGCAGCGCATAAGCGTCGTTTTGCCCGCGCCGTTCGGTCCGATGAGGCCAACCAGTTCACCACCATCGGCATTCAGATCGATGCCTTGCAGCACTTTCAGACTGCCGTAATGTTTGGCGACGCCGTTCATCTGCAACGCCGGCACTGACAGCTCCCGTTCACGAGCTGCGCCGACGTTTCGCTCCACCAGCTCCGGTTCGGCGCCGTGACCCGCCAGATGGCGTAGTGGCTTGAGCAACAGCGGCACCAAACCTTGAGGCAACAGCACGATCACGGCCACGAACGCGGCGCCCAGAATCAGTTGCCACGCGAATGGCATGCTGCCGCTGAGATAGGCGGTCCCGACATTGATCAGAAGCGCGCCGATCACCGGCCCCCACAACGTTCCCCGACCGCCGAGCGCAACCCAGATGATCAGTTGGGTGCCGAGGACAAACCCAGCCAGCTCTGGCGCGACCACGCCGCTGAACGATCCGTAGCCGAATCCGGCGAGGCCGGCAATGGCCGCGGTTGCAACCAGCAAGACGATCTTGACGAGCGAGGTATTGATGCCGAGGTACGCGCAACGTGATTCGTTGTCGCGAATCGCAGCCAGCACCCGGCCGCCGTCGCTACGCACGAATAGCCACGCGATCGATGCAACAGCCAATAGAGCCACGCCGGCGAGCCAGTACCAGGCCTGCAGCGAAAGATCGAAGGTCTCATAGCCGGTGAGTCCCGAACTCGAGCCGGTCCACGCGCCGCCGGAGAGCAGCAACTGACTGAGAACGATCGGCAATACGAGCGACATCACCGTCGCGAAAAACGGCGACGCGCCGCGATAGAACGACAGCCAGCCGAGCAATGCGGCCACGGCCGCGGTCACCGCGATAGCCACTACCACGGCGAGCACCACGTAACCCGCGGAAAAACCGCCGTGCGTAAAGACAAGACCCGCGGCATAGGCGCCCAGACCGAAGAACGCCGACTGCCCGAACGTGAGATATCCGGTGTACCCCCACAGGATATCCACGGTCACGGCTACGATTGAGAAGAAAAAGGCCTGAATGAGGACGTTGAGCAGATACGAGCCGAACACGAGCGGACCCGCTGCCAGCAGCACGACAGCCAGGCCACCGGCCACGAGCAGTCCGCGTCCGTGAATCGTTCTCTCGGTGCTTGCCCGCTCATCGCCTTGCATAGCTTGATCACCAGCTCGATGTGGCGAAGCGTCGACTTTAGCCATGAGAGAACCCCTTCGGACGAATGCGCAGCGTGAGCGCCGCCAGCACCGCGATAGTCAATCCGCCCAGCACCGGACTCACGAACGTGCTGACCAGCACCTGGCAAGCGCCGAATACGAGGCACGTCACCAGCAGACTGAGCATCGAGTGTCCTGACACCATGACCAGCATGAACGCGCTCACCAGCCACGGCAGTCCCATGTCGGGGTCGACGCTCGACAGCGGCGTGATGAGCGTGCCGGCGAGCGAACCGAGCGCGGCGCCCAGACTGAAGGTGATGAAACGGATGCGGCCGGAATGAATGCCGAGCCCTCGCGCCAGGTCCTCATTCATGATCACCGCGCGCGTCTTGATGCCGAAGCGCGTTCCCGTGAGCAGCGCGCTCATGAGGACGCACAGACCGAGTGCAATCGGGATCAGCAGCAAACGATAGGCCGAGTAATCGGTCCCACCGATGGTGACGGCTCCTTTGAGCGGCGTCTCCACGAACTGCGCCTCGCGGCCGAAGGTCATCACAATGAGCTGTCCAATCACGATTCCGAGCCCCCAGGTGGCAAGGATCGCGTCGAGTGGACGCTTGTAGAGCGGGCGCACGATCACCTGCTCGACGAGCATGCCCACGACGGTGCCCACCACGACCGCGAGCGGCAGTCCGAGCCATGGACTCAGCTTGAGTTGCGTCACGACGAAGCTCGCGTATGCGCCTATTGTCAGTAGCGCACCGTGGGCGAAATTGACGATTTTCATCACGCCGAAAATCACCATTAACCCTGCGGTCACGATGAACAGCACCGCCGCGGTTGTGAAAATATCGAGTGCCAGAACCATTGTCTTCTCCAGTCGCATCCGCCTGTGGGTCGCCTGTGGGTCGCCTGTGGGTCGCCTGCGAATGCGCATCAGGCGGATGCTGTATTTCCAGTTGCGTCTACTTGATATTCGGGCACTGCGCACCCGGATCCACGTTCGGGAACGTCTGCAAGATCCTGATCGAACCGTCTGCCTGTATCTGGCCCAGGCGCATGGCGAGAGGCGTGTGGCGACTCCTGTTCATGGCCACCGGTCCGCGCGGTCCGTCGAACGACACCTGGCCCAGCGCCTTGATCACCTTGTCGGCGTCGGTTGAACCCGCTTTTTCGACCGCGGCCTTGTACAGGAAGAAGGCTTCGTACTGCGGCTCGGACAACTCGTTCGGCGTCTTCAGATCCTTGCCGAATTTCTTGTCCATGGCCGCGAGAAACTTCTTGTTGCCCTGCGTATCGATGCCCGTCAGGTAGGAGCCCGACATATACATGCCCGTGGCGACGTCACCCATGCTCTTCGCCGTGCCTTCGTCGATCGCCAGGTTGCCATAAGGCAGCGTCATGCCGGAACCCTTCAACTGTTTGGCAAGCGACACGTTTGGCGCGCCGCCGGCCGTCGCGCTGATCAACGCATCAGGATGAGCCGCGCGGATCTTGGAAAGAATCGGCGTCCAGTCGGTACCGTCGATCGGCAGGTACTCTTCGCCGACTACCTTGCCGCCGTGCTCCTCGATGTACTTTCTGGTGAATCCAAGCATACCGCGGCCAAAAACGTAGTCGTTGCCGACCAGATAGAAGGTCTTGGCGCCCTTGCTCTTCGCGAAGTAATCGACCACCGGCGCGACCTGCTGCTCGGGCACCCAGCCGTTGACGTACATCCACGGGCTGCACGAACGGCCCTCATAAAACGACGTGTACACGAACGGCTTCCTGCCGCGCGCTACGATCGGCAATGCCGCGTTACGCGCAGCGCTCGTTTCCATGGAAATGATCGCGTCGACGTTCTTCTGGAACACGAGTGTGTCGTACGCTTTCTGCGCGCCGACTGCACCGGATGCGTCGTCGGTAATGTCGAGCTGCACCTGGCGGCCCATGATCCCACCTGCCGCGTTGATTTCATCGACAGCAAGTTGCGACGATTGCACGACGGCCGGCGCGACCACGCTATTGGCGCCGGACAGCCCCACCGCGACGCCGATCCTGATCGGATCGGCTGCAAGCGCACTCATGCAGGTGCAGGCCGCGACGAGCGCCGCGGCGGCCCCAAGGATTTGTCTATTGAACGGAGTCATGGATTTTTTCCTCACAGTGGTCGAATGAAATTCTTGTGTTTCATACGGGCGTGCCATTGGATGCCTCATGTGCGTGAGGTCGGCCAGCCGGTGCCCAGCATCGGGTCGTACACGTCCGCGCGCCGATCGCTCAGCACGTGATTGAAGGCGTTCAGCGTGCGTTCCGAACGGGTGCGCGTCAGATCGATTGCGGCGTACAGGATTTCTTCGCGATCGACACTGGCCGGGCCCGCGACCGGCCATCCGTTGCCGCCCACAATCAGGCTCTGCCCGACGAACGGTTGACCACGCTCCATGCCGATGCGGTTTGCACATGCGATCACCACGCCGTTGCTATGCGCGGCCGCCATGGTGAGCGTCGTGGCCATGGCGGGGCGATCTTCGGGCTGCGCCGGCATCGGCACCCAGTTGGTCGGCACGCAAACGATGTCAGCACCTTGCGTCGCGGCTAGCCGGTATGTTTCGGGAAACCAGCCGTCGTAGCAGATTGCGATGGCGATTCGTCCCAGCGGCGTGTCGAACACCGGAACGCCACGATCGCCCGGTTCGAAGAAGCGATGTTCGTTATTCCAGAGATGCAGCTTGCGATAGACGCCGATGTGACCTGCCGGGCCGGTCAGGATCGCTGAGTTGTAGAGTTGCTTGCCCGCCCGTTCGGCGATACCCATCACGACATGAATGCCAAGGCGCTGCGTCGTTTCAGCAAGCAATTGCGCGGTTTCCCCTTCCGGCAGCGGTTCGGCCAGCGCGAACGCCTCGTCGCGATCGTTGAACACGTAGCCACTATTGGCCAGCTCCGGCAACACCACCAGCGAAGCGCCGCGATGCGCCGCCGCTTCGATGTGGCGGATGCATTGCGCCACGTTGTCGTGCTTACTGCCGACATGAGGTTCCATCTGAACGCATGCGACCACCAGGTCTGCGACACCGCGTTCCGCGGGGTTGTACTGCAACGTCATCATTTCTTCTCCCAAAAGCAAAAAGCCCCCGAACCAGCGTTGGACGCAAGTTCGGGGGCTGCATAGCCTTTCATATGTAGCACGGCATCGTTGCCGTGGAGCCGCCAGAAACAATGACGGCTCAGTCGAAGCGAATTTAAGAAGCCAAATTCAGGATGTCAAGCGGTTTGACTGCGTCCAGGGTAATTCCTTTGGAGGCGTGCCTATAGTCAGTTCAAAACCTCATCCCTCGGCCCGAGCCGGCACATTTGACAACAACGGCCCAAGCCCTTCGGCATAAGTCAGGTGTGAAATCACCGCATCGCGAAGCTGTTGATACGACAGCCCTCCCAATATCGCGGTCTGCATCGCGGCCATCACTTCGCCCGCTTCCGCGCCAATCATCGTGAAACCCAGGATTCGATCGTCATTTGCACCGACGAGTACCTTCATGAATCCCTGTGTCTCGTCGGTTGCAAGGGTTCGCAGCACATTGGCCATGGGCAGCTTCGCGACACGAACCGCGATGCCCTTATGCTGCGCTTCGCGCTCGCTCAGCCCGACATGAGCTAACGGCGGTTCGGTGAACATTGTGTACGGAATCAACCGCTCAGTCGTCCTGCGATTTCCGCCGGCCATGTTGTCCCGCACGATCCTGAAGTCGTCGACCGACACGTGGGTGAACTGCGGACTGCCCGCTGCTTCGCCTATCGCCCAGACGCCAGGCGTGACCGTTTGCAGCCGCTCGTTCACGCGTATATAGCCCCGCTCATTCAACTCAATACCCGCAGTTTCCAGACCGATACCGGCCGTATTCGGAACGCGCCCCGTCGCGACAAGCAGGTCGCTGCCTTCGATCACCTTTTCGCCAGAATCTGTGCGCACAACAACCCGCACACTCGATCCAGACCGGCCTTCCACCTTCACTATCCCGGCGTTCAGGATAACTTCGATGTCCTCTCCGCGCAGAATGCCAAGCATCTCTTCGGCGACATCATTGTCTTCACGCCTCATCAGTCGTTCGCCGTGTTCGACAATGGTCACGCGGCTGCCGAAGCGGCGATAGGCCTGCGCCATTTCGATGCCGACGTACCCACCACCCAATACCACCAGATGTGCCGGTACGTAATCCAGTTCCAGAGAACCAATGTGAGTCAACGGCTCAGCGGCGCGCAGTCCCGGGACATCGGGAATGGCGGCATGTGTTCCGACATTGACCACAACCTGGTCACCGCTAAGCACGCGCTTGCCGCCGTCGTTGAGCTCGACTTCGATCGTCCTGGGTCCGACAAACCTGCCGCTGCCCATGATCAGCTCGGCGCCGCTCGCGGCATAGGCGTTAAGGTGCGCCGTCACCTCGCGCTCGACCATATCGCGCTTGCGCTCGCGAACCTTTGCCATATCGGCGGTGACCGGCCCCGTGACCGCACCGAAGTCCGCAGCGTGTCGCGTCACATGCGCAACACGTGCACTCCAGATTTCATTCTTGCTGGGGAGGCAGGCGACGGCCGGGCACGAGCCCCCTACCCACTGCCGCTCCACGACGGCCACGCGCTGGCCTGATCGTCCGAGGTGCCATGCCAGAAGTTTGCCGCCCTGGCCGCTGCCAAGGATCACCGTATCGAAATGTTCAACATGAGACATAACATGCTCCAATCAGCTAATGGGTGAGCGGGGTGAGCGCGTCGCTATCGTGTGGCGGCACGCTCCGCGATGTTTGCGTTACTTGATCGCCGGGAAATCGACGTCGGTGTCGTTGATACGGTTAAACGTATTGGTGAAGATCGTCATGGCAACGGCCAACGAAATCTCTGCGAGTTGCGTTTCGGTATAGCCGGCCGCGCGAATGGCGGCGAATTCGCTCTCGCTGATCGTGCCGCTCGTCTTCTGTAAATTCAGCACGAAGTGCGCAAGCGCATCGCGCCTTGCGTCGCCGGTCGGCTGCCCCGCGCGAATCTGCTTGAGGGCTTCGGTCGAAAGACCTGTCATCTTGCCCAGCATGAAGTGCGCAGCGACGCAGTAGTCACAGCCGCTCAGTTCGCTGACCAGCAGCTTGATGGTTTCCAGATCCTGTTTGCTCAGGCTTCCGGCTGCCAGCACGCCTTCCGCATTCAGCGCGGCGGCGAGCGTCGCCGGAGCCACGTGACCGGCAGCGGCGAAGAGGTTAGGCACGGTGCCACCGGCAATTTTCTTGACCTGGGCGTAGACGTCAGCGGTGGCGCCCGTGGCGGTAGCAATGGCGGGGACAGTGATGCGGCTCATCATGCAACTCCTTCAGTGGTGGTTAGGAGCCTCCACTTTAGGTGCCGGGAATGATCTTTACGATACTAAATATTGTCATTATTATGCTCAAAAGTATCACATCATTTGCTTAGCGCGGCGGGTCGGGCGGGCAGCGCTTGCCGATACCACCACCGCAGGCCGCGCATGAACCAGGCAGAATCCGGCGTCATTGTTTGCGTCGATGCGCCACGTTGCATGGCTTGATACCGATTCCCGAACAACGCGAAAACATGCTCACCCGCTTCACATGGATCTGCTAAGTCGACTGCTTTCACTGATACCTGTAACGGGGCGGCTGGAGCTGCGCTGTCTTTTCGGCGCGCCGTGGAAAATCGATCAGGCTGTCTCCGGCGTACGAGAAATTCCGTACCACGTGCTGCTGTCCGGTCATGCCGTTCTCGAGGACGTTAACGGGCCGCCCGAACGGCTGACAGCTGGCGACATCATTCTGTTTCCAGCGGGCAACGCACATCTTATTCACGACGGCAGCGGGAAGATTGCGGGGCCCGAAACAAAAAGTCGAAAGGCGTCGCTGATCGTCTTTGAGAACGATGGGAAAGGCGAAAAAGCTGACTTCCTATGCGGACGGTTTCTGCTCGGCGCAGTTCCAGACAGGCTGTTGCGCGACCACCTGCCGGGCCGCCTCGTCGTGCATAGCGCATTGCCCGAACCAGGCGGCGACGTCGAAGGTTCAGCTCGGTCGATTGTCCGCGCCCGCCTGCGGCAACTGATCGAACTGATGCATGAGGAGGCCAACGATCCCGGCCCTGGCAGCGAGATGTTCGTCAATCACCTGTCGGCGGCGTTGTTCGCACTGACGTTGCGTTTCGCCACTGAAGGCACCCAGCCGCCGCATGGTTTGCTCGCGCTCTCGAGGCGGCCTCGTTTGCAACCTGCGATATCCGCAATGTTCGAGACGCCAGGTGAGCCCTGGACGCTGGATCAGTTATCGGCGCTCTGCAATATGTCCCGGGCGACATTCATCCGTCAGTTTCAGGAAGCCATCGGTCGCTCGGCCTCCGACGTGCTGACCGAGGTTCGAATGACCATCGCGGGCCGAATGCTGTTGCATACCGCCTCGCCGATCGCTGAAATCGGCGAGGCGGTGGGCTATCAATCGAATGCCGCGTTTCAACGCGTTTTCAAGCGTCATATCGGCGTTTCACCGGCGCGTTGGCGCTCGTCCGGTGGAAATCTCGAGGCGTGACGCGCAGAGTCGCCGCTCAAACAATCAGGCCACCACTCGATCCTTGTCGTGGAACTGCTGCATCCAGTACGGATAAGGCAGATGCGGCTGCGAAACCTGATTCAGACGTTCGGTCTGCGCTGCGTTCAACGCAATGTGCTCAGCGTCGAGGTTAGCGCTTAGCTGGTCGGTCGTGCGCGCGCCTACGATGACGGAACAGACTTCGCGGCGCGCCAGAATCCACGCCAACGCCACCTGAGCCGGCGACGCGTTCAATTCCGAAGCGATATCGCGCAATACATGCACGACAGGATCCGCCTTCGCGGGATCGATCGGCGGAAAATTGAGCGTGGTTCGACGCCCGGTTTCGCCGCTGCTTCCCTGCGTGTACTTACCGCTCAGGTAGCCGCCCGCGAGCGGACTCCACACCAGAAGCGCAACATCATTCGCCTTTGCCACGGGCGCGATCTCATACTCGACGTCGCGGCTCGTCAGCGCATAGTGAACCTGATTGCTGACGATGCGGGCCCCGTGCGTACAGTTGGTAACTCCCTGCGCACGCTCCAGATCGCCCGCGCTGAAATTGCACACGCCGATGTGCCTCACCTTTCCCTGCGTAACAAGATCATCCAGCGCGCGAAGCGTTTCGTCGAGCGGCACGAGTGCGTCACGGTCGTGCAACTGAAAGAGGTCGATATGGTCCCGGCCGATACGCCGAAGACTCGTTTCCACCGACCGCATGATGTGCGAGCGGCCGAGTCCGACGTCGTTATGGCCGGCTCCTGTGCGCAGCCGAACCTTGGTCGCGACCAGCATGCGCGATTCGTCGAGTCCGAGGTCAGCCAATACCTGACCGACGACCGTTTCAGAGTGCCCTTGCGAATAGGCGTCAGCTGTATCGATCAGATTGATGCCGCGCTCGACGGCCAGCGTGACGAGCCGAGCGGCCTGGGCGCGGTCGAGGCCGGCAATTTCGCCCCAGATTCCGGTACCGGCACCAAAGGTCATGGCGCCAAGACAAAGACGGGAAATGCGCAGGCCTGACCTGCCGAGTGTGCTGTATTCCATAGCGAATCCCTTGATTTGAATCTCTTGCTGAACGATGAGCGGAAAGCACCCGGCGACGCGGCGTCCTGCACGCGTCGCCGGGTATGTCCGCGTCGTTAGGCCGCCTGCGAGACGAGGCCTCGCAGAACGGTTTCCAGTTCCACCTCACCCTTGACGATGTCCGCTTCATCGCTTTCGAACGCGATGAAGCCTTCATTGAAACCGTCGAGCATGCGCATGCGCGGCAGCGGGTCCGTCGTACCCTGGGAGCGGAACAGCTCGCCCCAGGTTTCGCGCAGCACCACCTCCGCACAAACCGAACGACCAAGCACCTGGGCAAATGCCGCGGCCAGATCGTTCGGGCTCACACGTTGCGGCCCCTCCAGTTCGACGACACGCACGCCGCTCCAGGTTTGTTGCAGCAGTTGCGCGGCGACTCGCCCCACGTCCGCGGTCGCGACCATTGGCACCGCCTTGTGGAGCGGCTTCAGAAAGCTGGGGATCACCCCTGTGTCGCGGGCAGGCGCCACGTCCCACGCCGCGTTCTCCATGAACCAGCCAGGACGCAGGAATGTCACCGGCATCGGCAAATCCTGAAGCGCCTGCTCCATCAGCGTACGTTGCGTGAGCAGATTGATTTCGGTGGCTTGCGCGCCGATCGTCGACAGGCAGACCACCTTGCCAGGCGCTGCGGACTGAAGCGCCCCACGCACAGCGTCAATGACAGCACGTGCTTCTGGAAAGCCCGGCGATGGATCGAAATCGGAAGGCGGCAGGATGAAGACGCCTTGCGCGCCCGCGAAAGCGGCGGTAAGCGCTGTCTCGTCGTCCATGTCGGCGGTCACCACTTCACACCCGCGCTCGGCCCACGAACGTGCCCGAGCGGCATCGCGTACCACCGCGCGTACCGGCTGACCGGCTGCGAGCAACGTGCGCGCCACCGCGCCGCCGACCTTTCCTGTTATCCCTGTGATTGCATACATTGCAGCTTCTCCTTGCGTAAATAGAGGGGTCCCACGCGCCAATCAACGATGCGCATAAAGCGAGTTGAACGGCGCATTCGCGAGGGCCGCTCCGGCAGTCACGCGATTGCCCGAATCGGACGAACCGCTGCGCACACCGCCCATGCCGCTGGCGACGTTCGACTCGGCGCCCTTCTGCGCAGCCACCGCGGCTTCGGCTGCCTGAATGTCGGTGGGGTAATGCGGATCGTTGGCGCGGCCGGGCTGGTAGCCCACGCCTTCCAGTTGGATGAGTTCCGCGCGCACCTGCGCACGCGTGACGGTCGAGCTGGATTCCTGAGCGTAGCCAGCGACAGGGAAGGCGATGGCGGCGGCAATAGCGGTGGCGACAGCGGCGGCGAAATAACGGGTATTCATGGCAATGCTCCTTTGGATCGTTGCGGTCGAAACGGACCGTTGGGATGCATTGTGGGTAAACGCGATGAGAAACTAAATGACACGAATGACACTTGTGAAGTGACAGGCAGTCACTAATGAGCCATAGTGCGGTTTTTGAAGCACTGTGCGGAGGGCGCCAATGAGATCGTCCAGCGAAAATCTCTCTAGCGGTATCAGCGTATTTGCGGCTGTGGTCGATGCGGGGACGTTCGCAGCCGCATCCGAAGTGATGGGTATGTCACCACCCGGAGTTAGCCGGGCAATCGCCCGGCTCGAAAAGCGGCTGAAAATACGGCTCTTCAATCGGACGACCCGCGCCGTTTCCCTCACGGAAGAGGGCAAACGGTTCTACGAGCAGGTCATGCCGCACTTAAGGGGAATGGAAGAAGCGGCGGCCGCCGCATCAGGCGGCACCGCGACGGTACGCGGAAAGCTGCGAATCAATCTTGATCCGGCTTTTTTGCGAGTCCTTCTGGGCCCGAAGCTCGACGAATTCATGGAGGCGCATCCTGAACTTGAACTCGAGTTCATTGCGAGAGATCAGCTTGGCGACCTCATCGTGGACGGCTTCGATCTGGCCTTGCGATTTGGCGAACCCCGCTCATCCAGTCTGATTGCGCGAAAGCTTCTGGACACCGCTGTTGTCACCGTCGCAGCACCCTCGTACCTCGCTCGCCGGGGACGGCCGGCGGAGCCTCAAGATCTGGGTCGCGGGGCGCACCGGTGCCTCGAATTCCGGAACCCGGAAACCGGAAAGCCATATCCGTGGGAGTTTCATCGCAAGCGCAAAAAGCTGATTGTCGAAACGAATGGACGGCTTACGGTGAACGATCCGAGCGCTCTCCTCAACGCGTGTCTGGCCGGCTCCGGCATCGCGCAGATGCTTCTGATCGGAGCGGAACCGCTGATTCGGGAGGGGCGGCTCGTCAACCTGTTCCCGGACTGGCCGGATGAGCGCTTTCCAATCTACGCTTACCATCCATCGCGGCACCATACGCCGGCCAAGACAAGGGTGTTTCTCGACTTCATCGTCGCTTTGACGAGTACGGGTTAGCCAGCGGCGCCAGCGGCAGCAGAGAGCCCCGGGTGTGCCGTTTCAGGCCCGCCAGGCCGGCCCCTCAGGAAAGTCATATTCATCGAGCGAGGCCGCAAGCATTTCGATGCTGTAGCCGGCGCGTTGCGGCGGCATATAACGGCCGTTTCGAATTACGACGGGATCGACAAAATGCTCATGCAGATGATCCACGTATTCGAGCACCCGGTTATCCAGCGACGCCGACACGCAGATATAGTCGAACAGTGAAATGTGCTGGACGTACTCGCACAGACCGACCCCGCCCGCATGCGGACACACGGGCACACCGAATTTCGCCGCCATCAACAGGACGATGATCACCTCGTTCAGACCGCCCAGGCGGCAGCTATCGACCTGACAGAAATCGATGGCCTGCGCCTGCAGCAACTGCTTGAACATCACGCGGTTATGACAGTGCTCACCGGTCGCGACACCAATGGGCCGAATCCGCTGGCGGATAGCCGCGTGGCCGAGAATGTCGTCGGGACTCGTGGGTTCCTCGATCCACCAGGGGTCGAATTCCGCCAGGCGCCGCATGTTCGCGACCGCTTCGTCGACGTCCCACACCTGATTCGCGTCCATCATCAGCTTCAGGTTTTCGCCGATTTCTTCGCGCAGAATGCGGGCCCGGCGCATATCTTCTTCGATATTTCCACCCACCTTCTGCTTGAAGTGCGTCCAGCCCTGCGCGACGCCTTCACGTGCGAGCCGGCGAATCTTGTCGTCGTCGTAGCCGAGCCAGCCGGCCGACGTCGTGTAGGCCGGATAGCCATGCGCCAGCATGTCCTTTTCGCGCTCGCCTCTTGTCTTTGCATGACGGTGCAGCATGGCGATGGCTTCCTGCGGCGTGATCGCATCGGTCACATAGCGGAAGTCGAGACACCGCACGAGCTCTTCGGGGCTCATGTCGACGAGAAGCTTCCACACCGGCTTGCCTTCCGCTTTGGCCCACAGGTCCCAGGCCGCGTTCACGACAGCCGCCGTCGCCAGATGAATCGCGCCCTTGTCCGGACCGATCCAGCGCAACTGGCTGTCCGACGTCAGCGTGCGCCAGAAGGCGCCCATGTTCGCGGCGATATCCTCGAGCTTTGTGCCGACCACCAGCGGGGCAAGCGCCTTCACCGCGCTCACGCAGATCTCGTTGCCGCGGCCGATGGTGAAGGTGAGGCCATGGCCTGTGAGCCCGGTCGGCGAATCGGTTTCGAGCGTCACATAGGTGGCGGAGTAATCCGGTGCGGCGTTCATCGCATCGGAGCCGTCGAGTGAACGCGAGGTCGGGAACCGAATGTCCCGGACGGACAGCCTGGTGATCGTGGGCATCTGAACCCCTCCTCTGCGACAGCTATCGTGTTCTGCTTCTAAGCAAAGAGGCCGTGCGTGCACGCCTCGCCTCTTTGCAGCCACCTTCGTTCCACGCGGACGCGAGGCAAGGCGGGAAAAGAAAAGGGAGCGCCGCGCCCCCTCCTCTCTCTTCGCCTCAGGCAGCGCCGGTCAATCGTAGAGCACAGCAGCGATCTTCGGATCGCTCATATTGCTCTTGTCGTACCAGTAGAAGCCCGTGTCGACCTTCTTCGGCAGTTTCTCGCCCTTCAACGCCTTCACTGCAGAGTCGACGACGCATTTGCCGATGCCGACCGGGTTCTGCGTAATGGCGCCGGCCATCAAGCCCGAATTGATGTCGTCCTTCTGCTCCTTGCCCGAGTCGTAGCCAATCAGGACGACCTTCTTGCCCGACTCCTTGACGCCGATCGCAGCACCTTCCGCCGAGCCTTCATTCGCCCCAAAAATGCCCTTGAGATTGGGGTTGGCCTGGAGCATCGTCTTGGCGATTTCCGCCGACTTCAGGTGGTCGCCGCCG
Source organism: Paraburkholderia sediminicola (assembly GCF_902859805.1). Lineage (GTDB taxonomy): Bacteria > Pseudomonadota > Gammaproteobacteria > Burkholderiales > Burkholderiaceae > Paraburkholderia > Paraburkholderia sediminicola. The sequence goes on from NZ_CADIKC010000002.1 coordinate 500,547, forward strand.
CCATACTGGACTGAGACAATCTTGATGTTCGGGTGCTTCGCTTTCATCTCATTCAGGAAACCATCGCGACGATCGATGCCGGTGCGGCTGGTCTGGTCATGCACCACCAGACCGACCTCCCCGGCATTGCCGATCGCCTCGGCCATCTTGTCGGCGGCGAGGGCGGCCGCGGCAACATTGTCGGTCGCGCACGTGGTCAACGGAATGTCGCTGTCGACGCCCGAGTCGAAGGCGATCACGGGTATTTTGGCGGCCTGCGCCCGCTTCAGCAGCGGAATGGCCGCCTTGCTATCGAGCGCGGCGATGCCGAGCGCCTGGGGCTTCTTGGCGAGTGCCGCCGAGAGCATGTCGATCTGCTTGTCGACCATGGCCTCGGTTTCCGGACCCTCGAAGGTGATCCTGACGTTGTGCTCCTTGGCCGACTGTTCCGCGCCGGCTTTGACCGCCTGCCAGAACTGGTGCTGGAAGCCCTTCGAGATGAGCGGGATGTAGGTATCCTGCGCGTACGTCACACTCGCCCCGCCAATGAGCGCGCCAACGCCGACCACGACACCGACTAGTCTTCTTTTCAACATGGGGTTCTCCTCCTAAGTTGGCCATCAACCTTCAGCCGTGCGGGGAGCCTTGGGCGCTCCCTTTTCTTGATCCGGTTTTTTGATCCTGCTTCTTGATTCTGATTCGCGTAGCGTCCACCTTCGTCAGCTTTTCTTGCGCCGCAAAATATCGGCATAAACCGCGAGAATGATGATGAGGCCGGTCACCACGATCTGCCATTCCTGTGCAACGGACATGATGCGCAGGCCGTTGGTCAGCACGCTCATGATGAACGCGCCGATGATCGTGCCCAGAATCGTGCCCGCGCCGCCGCTAAGCGAGGTCCCGCCGATGACCACGGCGGCGATCGCTTCGAGTTCGTAACCTTGGCCTAGCGCCGGCTGGGCCGAATTCAGGCGCGAGGCAATCAGCAGCCCGGCGATGCCGCAAATGGCCCCGGCGAGACCGTAAATCGCGATCTTCCACCGGTCGACATTCACGCCGGAAAGGCGCACCGCTTCTTCGTTGCTGCCGAGCGCAAAGGTGTAGCGGCCGAGCGCCGTGCGATTGAGCGTGACCGAACTCACCACCGCAAGGAAAAACAGGATCAGGACCGCATTCGGAACCGGCAGGCTCGGCAGGAAAGAGCCGATCAGTGAATCCTGGGAAATCATGTAGAAGTTTTCAGTGTCGGTGAAATAGATCGGCTTGTCGGCCGAGACGACGAGCGAAAGGCCTTTCAGCAGCAGCATCATGCCCAGGGTGGCGATGAACGGCGGTATTTTCATCTTCGCCGTGAGCGTGCCCGAAATGGTCCCGCAGATCGCGCCCGTCCCGATCGCAGCCAGGACGCCGGTCCACATCGGCAAATGCCAATAGGTCAGAAACACGCCACAGATGACCGCCGTGAAGGTCATCAAAGTGCCGACGGACAAATCGATGCCGCCGGTGATGATGACGAACGTGCAGGCAATCGCCAGCACGCCGTTGACGGCCGTCGCCTGCAGAATCCCCAGCATGTTGTCCATCTGCATGAACGCAGGGGACGCGAAGCTGAAAAAGACCAGCAACAGGATCAGGCTCCCGAAGGCGAGCAGCTTTTGCAGAGCAGTCGGCGTGAAGACGCGGGCTCTAAGGCCGGACAACCGTCCCTCGCTAGCGAGCGTCGAAGTATCCGATGGCTGTGTCATAAACTGGATCTCTCCTCTTGGGGCTCACGCCGCTTTTAAGGTTTCGCGTTGCGTCGCCAGTTGCATGATGCGCTCCTGCGTCGCCTCCGTGGCTGAAAGTTCGCCGGTAATGCGGCCCTCGCACATCACGACGATGCGGTCGCTCATGCGCAAGATTTCCGGCAGTTCCGACGAGATCATTACGATCGCCTTGCCTTCTCCCGCGAGCGAGCGCAGGAGTTTGTAAATTTCGCTCTTGGCGCCGACGTCGATGCCGCGCGTCGGTTCGTCGAAAAAAAGCACGTCGCAGTCCCGCTCGAGCCATTTCGCAACGACGATTTTCTGCTGGTTGCCGCCTGAGAGAAGCCGCACTTCCTGCGTCGCGGAGGGCGTACGAATGGCGAGCAGATTGATGAAATGGGTGGCTGTCCGGCGGATCTCGGTGCGGCGCAAGAAAAAGTTGAGCGACAGGAATTTGCGCAAGTTGGACATGACAATGTTCGACTCGACGTTCATGCCGGTCGCAAGACCGAAGCGCTTCCTGTCTTCCGAGAGATAGCCGATGCCACGCGCCACCGCATCGCTCGGATTCCTGATCGTCGCTTTCACGCCTTTCACAATGATTTCACCCGATTCGATCGGGTCGGCGCCGAACACCGCGCGGGCGACCTCGGTGCGCCCGGCGCCCATCAAGCCGGCAAAGCCCAATATCTCGCCTTTACGTAATGTGAAGCTGACGTCTCTGACAAGCGGGCCGGCGTTCAGATTGTTGACTTCGAGCGCGACCTCGCCTGTACCTGTCACGTTCACAGAAGGCGCGACGTCGGTCAAGGTGCGCCCGACCATCATGCCGATGATCGCGTCGACGCTGGTGTCTTTCGCGGTGACGGTGGCCACATATTCCCCGTCACGCAACACGGTGACGCGGTCGGCAATCTGCTTCAGTTCGTCCATCTTGTGGGAAATATAAACGATGCCCACACCCCGGCTCTTCAACTCGCGAATGATGCGAAATAGCTCGGCGATCTCGGCGTCGTTGAGCGCCGAAGTCGGCTCGTCCATGATCAGCACGCGCGAGTCGAAGGACAAGGCCTTGGCGATTTCGACCATCTGCTGCTTCGCGACGGTGAGCGTGCTGACCACCGCGCGCGGGTCGATATTCACATGCATGCGGGCAAGAATCTCACGCGCCTGCGCATTGAGCTTGTCTTCGTCGAGGAACAGACCGAGGCGCCCACGCGGCTCGCGGCCGATGAACATATTCTGGGCGACGCTCAGGTGATTCATCAGCTGGAGTTCCTGATGAATGATGCCGATGCCGAGAGCCTGCGCCTCGCGCGGGCTCGAGAACTCGACCGGCTGACCGTCATAGAGGATGTCGCCCGTATCCCGGGTGTAGACGCCAGCGAGGATTTTCATCAGCGTCGACTTGCCGGCGCCGTTCTCGCCCATTAGCGCGTGGACTTCACCCGCCATGAGTTCGAACTGGACTTCGTGAAGCGCCCGCACGCCGGGAAAGCGCTTGTTGAGCTTTTTAACGGAAATGAGTGGGGTCATGACGCGGATTGGACGGCAATTCCGCGACCGCCGCCGGCCTCAATTCGGGGAGCGGGTCGAGCAAGCGCGGGAAGCCGCTGCGCCGGGCGTTGCCGGGTATCGCGACTGAAATCGTAACGAGAAGCCAGACACATTGCTGGGCCACCCAAACTGATGTGCCACGATTTTACGACGCTGAATGGCAGCGGCTCAAGCGTAGGCATTCCCTAGTGTCGTGCGCATAAGTATCTCGCGGCCACTTCCCACTATTTGGTTTGCCGCTCGTTTCAGGCCGGTTCGGCGGTCGCCACGCCACGCAGGCTCCGCTCTACAGACGGCTGTTCATGGCTTACATGCCGCGCCGTTTCGAACAGTTCCGCGAGCCAGTTGACGAAGGCGAGCACGCGAGGCGGAGCGCGGCGATGACGCAGATACGCGACCGATACCGGCAGCGCCGCGGGCCGGTGATGCGGCAGCACTTCACGCAGCCGCCCGGAGTCGAGATAAGGCTGGGCGAGCGCCCGCGGCGGCTGGATCAGTCCAAGTCCGCGCAGCCCGCATTCGAGATATGCATGCTCGTCGCTCACCTGCACGAAGCCCCCAAGCGGCACGCTGACCGTGTCGCCTTCGACCTGAAAATCGAAATCCGCCGCACGCCCTGTTTGCGCGCACATGTGGTTCACCGCGGCATGACCGCTTAGCTCATCGAACCGTTGCGGCGTGCCGCACCGGGCGAGATAAAGCGGGCTCGCACAGGTCACGCGCTCGAGTGCGCCCAGTCGGCGAGCGGCGAGGCTCGCGTCCGGCAACTTTCCAGTCAGAACGCAGCAATCGATCGCTTCGCCGACCCGTTCGACCTGGCGATTGCTGACACCGAAGGTGAGCAGGATGTGCTCGTAGCGCGCGTGAAAATCGTCGAGAGCCGGAAACACGATCGCGTTCGCGACGACCGCCGGCATCTCGACGCGTAACCGCCCGCGCGGCCGGTCATCGGGATGCCTCAGGCTCGCCTCGATGTCGTCGATGTCGGCGAGAATCTGCACGCAACGCTCGTAATACGCGGCCCCCTCGGCAGTCAGACTGAGCCGGCGCGTGGTGCGCACGAGCAACTGGATGCCGAGCATGGCTTCGAGGTTCTGCACGAGTGTTGTCGCGCTTGCACGCGGAATCCCGAGCGACTGCGCGGCGCGGGTAAAGCTGTTGGCGTCGACGATGCGTACGAAGGTCTGCATCGCCATGATGCGATCCATCACGAGCGTCTCTCCTATGGATGTCGAGGCGCTATGGAACACATCACCAGCCTCGTCCTTGTAGAGCACACTAATGCCTTGCATCGAACGGTGTGAGTGACAAGTGTGGCGGGATTCGGCGTGCGGCAATGAACCCGGTTACGACCCGTTGCACGCAACGGGTCGCCGGCGCGATTTACCGATTCGCCGATTTGCCGTCCTACGCTTCGGCGAGAATCTGCTGGATGACTTGCTCGAAGGTTTCCACGGGTTGTCCGCCGCTCACCAGATAGCGACCGTTGAAGATGATCGCCGGCACGGACTGGATGCCCTTCGCCTGGTATTCCCGTTCTTCCGCACGAACGTCGTCTGCATAGATTCCGCTGCGCAGTACCTCCGCCGCTTGTGCTGCGTCGAGCCCCACGGACTGGGCCGCTTCAACCAGGACTTCGTGATTGCTCGGGTCCTTGCCCTCGGCATGATAGGCCCGCAACAGCGCCAGTTTGAGCGGCAACTGCTTGCCTTCGATACCGGCCCAATGCAGCAGGCGGTGCGCATCGAAGGTGTTATAGACGTGCGTACGCGGGCCGAAGTCGAAGCCAACGCTCGCCCCGCGCTCGCGGATCATGGCCTGGGTCTCCGCAATCTGCTCCGGGGTGCGTCCGTATTTCTTGCCGAGATAATCGACAATGGCCTCGCCGTCCGGCCCCATCTCCGGATTCAGCTCGAAGGGATGCACGGTGACTTGAGCGTCGACCGTATCGCTCAAGCGCGACAGTGCAAGCTCGAGTGACGACAGGCCGATGGCACACCACGGGCATGCGATATCGGAGACAAAATCGATTGTTAGCTGTTGTTTCATTGCTTTCCTGACTGAAATAACCTGAGGCGCGGCCGCTTCGCTGCGACACAAAACGGCCCACAGGGTAGCCTAGCCTGAATCGCTGATTTCTGCAGGACCGCGCTCCGGATGGTCGCCGCAGCGCTCATCCGCGGCGTAACGCTCAGTCCGGCATTCCGTTGTGGTCCCCGAGCGGCCTCGCGGGCCAGTCCACCCAGCGATCCGCGCGGGTTCGTTCGTGCGCTTCGTTCAGCGGATAGCGAATGCGGTTGTCGTCGCGCGGACGCTCACCGATTACCATTAACCTGACTTCGTCTTTCGTATTGTTGATGAAGGTGTGGCAGATGCCCGTGCCTGACGGAAACGCGACGGAATCGCCTTCAGCAATCGGATGAAGCACACCGTCGATCCAGACATCGGGCTTGCCTTCGAGCACGTACACAAACTCCTGCTCGGTACTTTCGGCGTGCGGGTATGACGTGCGCCGGCCGGGTAAAAGCCTCACGTGATGAATGCCAATGCGCGTGATGCCGAGCGCGGCGGAAAGCGGCGCGTCGAGCGCCATTTTTTCGGTGTCGCCGCGATAGGAATGCGCATCCGGTTCTTCCAGCTCAGTCCAGTGCTTGATGAAATCGGGTCGGCTCATCGGGTGTTCTCCTTTGGGGACTACGGGCGATGATAGCGCCTTGCACACTCATTGTTCGTCGTTGGCCAGCGACGTGAGAATCCGGTATGCGGCGCTCACCCGTTCATCAATGGGGAAGTTCTTGTTCGCAAGGATGACGATCCCCAGCCGTTTCTGCGGAATGAATGCAACGTACGCGCCGAAGCCGTTGGTCGAGCCGGTTTTGTTGATCCAGACGTCTTCACGAGGCGGCCGCGGCGGCACGATTTCAGTGACCGGCGTTGCGTTGAAAATCATCGCCGACGAGTTTCCATCGAGAAGCGTCTGCAATCTGGCAGGATACGGATATTGTTCCCATATCAGGTCCTGGGTCATTCCTCCGGCCTTGAAGTATCCGGTATGCGTGTCCGTAATCGCGCGCTGGAGCTTTGGGTCCAGCTGGATCAGATTCATGTTCGCTTGCACGAAGCGAACCATGTCGGCAGCCGTGGTCTTGATACCGTAGGCTTCAGCGGACAGCACACCAGGCGCCACTCTGATCGGCGCACCGTCTTTTGTGTAGCCCTGAGCGTAGTCGCTCAACTTCCCCGCGGGAACGTTGATGTAGCTGCGCTTCATATCGAGCGCGGGCAGCAGACGATTTTCCATCAGCGCGCTGAAATCCTGCCCCATGCTCTTCGCCGTAATCAGGCCGAGCGCGCCGATGCCGGGATTGGCATACGTCCGATACGTTCCAGGCGCATAGGCGGGCTGCCACTGCCTGAAATACTGCATCAACTGATCGTTGTTGCGAATGCTGTCCGGCACCTGCAATGGGAGCCCGCCGGGTGTGTGCGTGCCCAGATTGAGAAGGCTGACCTTGCCGAACTCGCTATTGCGCAAAGACGGGAGGTACTTGCTCGTCTCATCCGACAGGGACAGATAACCGCTTACCTGCGCATAGGAGGCAAGCGTCGCCGTCAACGTCTTGCTGACAGAACCCAGTTCGAACAGGGTGTCGGGGGTAACCGGCGTTCTGGTTTTCGTCGACGCCAGACCATAGTTGAATACGTAATGCCGGTCACCGTCGATGATGCCAACCGCCATGCCGGGGATGCCATCGTTTGCCATGACCGGTTGTATGGCGGCGTCCACCGTATGTCTGATTCTGTTTTGCTGATCGTCGGCCGCGTGGCCAACGGCGGTGAAAGCACACGCAAAGAAGGTTGCTGCGATGAGGCTTACGGTTCTCAGATTCATGTCCCTGATCGATCGGGTTTGCGTAGGTGGGTGACGGGTGTTGAAACAGGTCTGCCGGGGAAGGAGTATGCGTGCCCACAGACTCATCGACTATCGACGATATCTTGTCCGCAGCGAAAGAAAATCTTTCGCGCGGCAAGCGACATCCCTCCACGGCTTACCCGTCATTCACCGTCTACGCATGGAACCTGGCCAAAGGACAAGGGCATGCGGGCCGGACAGCAAGTGCACATGAAACGACCGCCCTGCCCCTGCTCCAAAGATCAGTACGATCCCATGTAATCGCGCTTGCCGATTTCAACGCCGTTGTGGCGCAGAATCGCGTAGGCCGTCGTGACGTGGAAGAAAAACTGGGGCAGGCCGTAGTTCTGCAAATAGGTGCTGCCAACCAGCTTCTTCTCTTTCGGCGTACCCGGGCGCAGGACGATTTCCTTGTTCTCGCTGCCCTCGAACTGGGCGGCATCGAGCGTGCCGAGGTGAGCCAACGCTTTGGCGATCAGTGCTTGCAGGTCGGCAAACGTCACTTCAGTGTCGGGCCACGACGGCACTTCTACGCCGGCCAGGCGCGAACTGACGCCTTTGGTGAAATCCGCGGCGATCTGCACCTGGCGCACCAGGGGAAACATGTCCGGGAACAGGCGCGCCTGCAGCAGCGCGTTCGGTTCGATGTTCTTTTCGGTGGCATGCGCTTCGGCTTTCTTCAGCACCTCGGACAATGCAGTCAGCATTTGCTTGAAGACGGGGACGGATGCGCTGTAGATGGAACTGGTCATGATTACTCTTTCGGTCGATGTTGGATGCCGGCGCGGAAGATGCCGCGCCGGCCGGTTGAACAGGCGGGGGAAGGTTACCACCAAGCCGCGTAGAATCACGCAAGCTGGCATCACGACAGGGATGGTCCGGTCATGGCTGCGTTGCTTACGATACTCAAATTCGCTATCGTCCTCGTCCTCGCATCTTCACTGGTCGAGGCGCTAGTGCTTTCTGTGCGCCACGGCTGGCGCGGCTACGACTGGCGGGCGGCCGGTGTCTCGGTGGTCGACTATCTGGTTCGTGAGTATCCGTTGCGCTGGCTGCTGCCGCTCGCGTTCTGGAGCGACGCCATGAACTGGTTCTGGCGGCACAGGCTCTGGACACTACCGATGAACCATTGGAGCGCCTGGCTGGCGTGTTTCATCGGTCAGGAGTTCTGCTACTACTGGTACCACCGGGCGGCCCACCGCACGCGCTGGTTCTGGTGCACCCACGCGATTCACCATTCACCGAATCAACTCAACCTGTCCGCCGCCTACCGTTTCGGCTGGACCGGCCGTCTTACGGGTTCGTTGCTGTTCTTCATGATCGCACCGCTGGTCGGCATGCCACCCCAGGTTGTGATGGTGCTGCTTTCGCTCAACCTGCTCTACCAGTTCTGGCTGCACGCAACCTGGATTCCGCGCCTCGGACCGCTGGAATGGATTCTGAACACGCCATCAGCCCATCGCGTGCATCACGCGTCCAACATCGAATACCTCGATGGAAACTACGGCGGCGTGCTGATCGTGTTCGATCGGCTGTTTGGGACCTACATCGCCGAACGGCGCGACATACCGTGTCGCTACGGTCTGGTCCGGCCCATGACGACCTACAACCTGCTGACCATCGAGTTCGACCACTGGCGCGCGCTATGGCGCGACCTGCTGGCCGCGCGCTCCATCGGCGAGGCATGGGGCTATATCGCCAGGCCACCGGGTTGGCGGCCTGATAACGCCGGGGAAACAACCGAAGATCTAAGACGCCGTGCGGATCCGCATACCTTCGGGGCGGAACAGCAATAGCTGTCTCGCGTTGGCCGAACTCGGCCTGATGCCCGATGCGCGTCTCTCCTCCCCTTGATCGATGAAAAGAACGTCGGCATTTTGACGCGCGCTTGCGCTCGTGAAAAATGAATGGTATTTTTTCATGAAATTTACCGCGATATTTTTCACGAGAGCCAACATGTTCGACCAGTCTGCCGAGCACGTCGCGAGCTACTACGCCCGCACCTATCCTGCCCCGATCCCCCTGCGGCCGGCACTGGAAGAGCGCCTCGACACGGAAGTGCTGATCGTCGGCGCGGGTTTCAGTGGCTTGCACACCGCCCTGCGTCTGGCCCTCGCGGGCAAGCGTGTCACGGTGCTCGAAGCCAGCCGGGTGGCCTGGGCAGCGTCCGGGCGCAACGGCGGCCAGGCCCTGCTCGGCTGGTCCTGCGACATGCCTCCGCTGGAGGCAGCGTTAGGTCTGGAGCGTGCCCGTCAACTGTGGGACAGCATGCGCTGGGCCGCCGCGGAGATACGTGAGCTGCCGGCACGGCATGGCTTCGATGTGGACTACCGTGCGGGAAGTCTGTGGGCAGCGGTGCTGCCGCGCCGCACCGCGCTCCTCGAGCAGGCCCAACGGGAAGCGGAGGAAAAGTGGGGCTACGACAAGATGCGCTTCATCCCTCGCGTGGAAATGCCTCAATGGATTGCAAGCGAACGCTATCAGGCAGCGCTCTACGATCCCGAGGCAGGCCATCTGAATCCGCTGAAACTGGCCCAAGGCCTCGCGGCGGCGATCGAACAGGCCGGTGGACGCATCTTCGAGCAAAGTCAGGTGTTGGACTACCGCGAGACGCAGGACGGTTACGTCGCGCGCACCGATAAAGGCGAGGTGCGTGCGGATGTGCTGGTACTCGCCTGCAACGCTTATATCGACCGTCTCGACCGCAAACTCTCCAGGCGCATGCTGCCCGTTGGCACCTATCAGGTGGCCACGTCGCCGCTGGAGCCGGAAGTGGCCCGTTCGCTACTGCCACGCAACAGTTGCGTGATCGACAACCAGTTCGTTCCCGACTACTTCCGCTTAAGTCCTGAAAACCGCCTGCTATTCGGCGGCGGCTGCACGTACGCGGGCGGTATTCCAAAGGATATTGCGGCGGCGACCCGGCCTTACCTGGAGCGCGCTTTCCCGCAACTGCGCGGAGTGGAACTGGAGTTTGCGTGGGGCGGGCATATCGACATCAGCATGAAACGCACGCCGGATATCGGTCGACAAGGTGAGCGCTACTGGTTGCAAGGCTATTCGGGGCATGGCGTGCTGCCCACGCTCGCCGCCGGCCGGGCGGTCGCCGACGCCATCCTCGGCGACGACGAACTGCTCGACCTCTATCAGGCCATCGACAATCCGCCTTTTCCCGGCGGTGCACTACTGGCCGCGCCGCTGGAGGTCATTGGCAAGACCTGGTATCGTCTGCGCGACAGAGTCTGAGCGAAGGGGCAGAAGATGAACAAGCAGGAAGAAATTGAAGGTCTCGCGATACTGATTCGGGACCTGCGCAAGCATAAGAAGGTGACGTTGGGCGCGCTGGCGGAAAAAATCGGCCGCTCGGTCGGTTTCCTTTCCCAGATCGAGCGCGGCCTCTCGCGTCCGACCGTGGGCGATCTGACCGCCATCGGCGAGGCTCTGGGCGTACCCACCACCTATTTTTATAGCCTGAGCAAGCCGCGTGCACTGCCTTGGGTGACCCGACCGGACGAACGCCGCACGCTGTATTACGCGGAAGGTGTGACCGACGTGCTCGTGTCGCCGAACATGTCAGCGGGGTTTTCGATGCTGGAGAGCCACCTGGCGCCGGGCGCCAGCAGCGGCGACAAACCATTGAATGACAGCGACGAGCAAGGTGGCTTCGTTCTCGAAGGCGAGTTGACCATCTGGCTGGACGACGAAGAGCACCCGGCGACGCTCGGCCCTAACGACGGCTTCCAGGTGCCGGCGCACGCGCGGTTCCGCTACGCCAATCTCTCCGATGAACCCACGCGGGTACTTTGGGTGTTCACCTAGCATTGAGGTACTACATGACGCAGCAATGAATGCTGCGCTGAATGTCAATTCGGATGACTAACGGAGAGCGTTGTGACTACCGCGCTCAGTTCCGCTCAGTTCCGCTCAGTTCCGCTCAGTTCTGCTCAGTTCTGTTATGTCGTCGACTTGCCCACGTTTTCCACCACAGCTTTTAACTGAAGCTCAATCATCGCGTCAATTTGCGTGAGAAGGACAACAACATGACTTCCCCCAGCGCCGACCTGCTCAGCGAAGTACGCGCTTTCCGCGCGGCGTATCCCGAGGTGCGTTACGTCGACCTCATTTGCCTGGATATCCCCGGGCACTTCTATGGGAAGCGCTACCCCGTGGACATGCTCGAGAAAGTCGCCGCCGGCAGCCTCCTCAAACTGCCGCAGAACTGCATTTTGCTCGGTGCGCAGGGTGGCGTGTTCCCGATCGGCGACTATTGCTTCAACGACGGCGATCCGGATGCGCAGCGCCGCCTGATCGAAGGCACCCTCAAGCCCGTGCGATGGGAAAACCAGCCATTGGGACAGATGCTGATCAGCTCGGACGGCACCGAGGCGCCCATCGAGTTCGAGCCGCGCGAGGTATTGGCGCGCGTGCTGAAACGCTTCGAGCGGCGCGGCATCCGCCCGGTTGTCGCCTTCGAACTGGAGTTTTATCTGTTCGACGCCAGACTGGCGGACGGGATTCCGCAATTCCCGCGCGACCCGTTCTGCGACGATCCGGACGACCAGTCCAACATGCACATCGAGCGATTGTCGCGCTTCTCCAGTGTGCTCAACGAGATGGTCGACGCCACACGCGAGCAGGGCGTGGACGCTACCGTGATCACCGCCGAGCTCGGACCCGGCCAGTTCGAGATCAACTTTGGCCACAGCGGCGACAGTCTGCGCGCCGCCGACTGGTCTGCCCTGTTCTGCCGCAGTACGCGCGGCGTGGCGATGAAACACGGCTACCGCGCGAGCTTCATGAGCAAGCCATACCTGCACGCGCCGGGCAGTGGCATGCACGTGCATGTGAGTCTCTACGACGAAGCGGGCAACAACCTGCTGGCCGCTGACGGCCAGCGGCCGCTGCGCCATGCAGTGGCCGGATGCCTCGCCTTGCTGCCGCATTGCATGCCTGTCTTCGCCGCCAACCACAACGCGTTTCGCCGCTATGGCTGGAAGACGAATGCAGCCAGCCGCGCGAGCTGGGGTTTCGAAGACCGCGACGCCTGCATTCGCATTCCGGAATCGGATGACCGCAACCTGCGCATCGAACACCGTCTGGCGGGCGCCGATGCGAACCCTTACCTGGTGCTGGCCGCCATTCTCACCGGCATGGAACACGGGTTGGATGCGGGCCGCGAACCCATCGCCCCGCTCAACGAAGACCGCCAAAGCGGTGTCGACTTTCCGCAAGACATGCTCACGGCCGTCGCCGCGATGCAGGACCATCCGGTCGTCGGCAAAGGCATGGGCGAAGAATTCGTGATGGTCTACTGCGAGAACAAACGCCAGGACCATCTGGACTTCATGAACGAGGTGAATGCGCGGGAATACCGCTGGTTCCTCTGAACCCGTTGTGCGAGCAGTCAGGTATTGGCTACCAGCAGCTCCTCAGCATTCTTCGGCGGCCGCAGGCCATCGGTCCTGCCCATGAAGTAGCGCTCGGTAAGATCGGCCGCCGAGACATGCCGTGCTTCTCCGAAGCCCGCTTCGTGAGCCAGCGCCAGAATCTCCGGCGGCGTGAAGAAGCTGATGAACGGCGTGCCGCTTGCTCGTGCGCCCTTCTCCGCCATCTCGAGCCCGGGCCGCACCTCAGGGTCCGCCATCTCAAGTGGGAGCAGGAACGTCATGGCGAGCGCCGATCCCGGGGCGAGGGACGCGACTTCGCGTAGCGTGGCCGCGTTCGCATCCTTGGTGAGATACATGCTGACGCCTGTGGAGACCACGATCGCCGGCTTGCTGTCATCGAAGCCCGCGGTCACGAGCCCGTCTCGCCAGCTTCCTCCCGCTTCGAAATCGACCGGCACGAAACGCAGCCAGTCCGGAACGCCGAAGCCGAGTTCGATCAGACGCTGACGCTTCCATGCCTGGGGCCCAGGCTGGTCGACCTCGAACACCTTGAGATGGGATGCGATCTCCGGGCGCCGCTGGGCGAAGCTGTCAAGGCCGGCACCGAGGATGACGTACTGATCGAGCCCGCGCCCGGCCTGCTCCACGACCAGGTCTTCAATGAAGCGGGCACGCGCCACGATCGAAGCGCGAAACGGTCGCGTGAATTGAGGATCCATGTCCCCGCGGCTGTGCCAGTCCGCATCCGGGGCCAGCAGCTTAAGGCCGATTTCGTCTTCCAGCACATGCGGCGGCGGGTCGGACTGGACATGAAGCGCGCGCCACAAAGCGACTCGCGCTGCTGTACTGTCTGGCGCTGCATCTTGCTTGTCGGTCATGACTTTCGATCCTCCTGTGGGCGAAGAATATTGCTGACTGTAACCCGTTTCATGCTTACGAGGGCAAGAGAGCTTTCTTCATCGACGGTGCAGGATGGACCACGTAATTCTGTCGCTCATAGAAGGAAACGGCATCCGGCCGGGCGTCCAGAAACACCGCAGTCATAGCGCGAGCACGCGCATCAGCTTCCGCATAGTCCGTCAAGGCGCGACCCGCACCGCTGCCTCGTGTCGCCTCATCGACGACGAGATCGTCGATGTGCAAGTGCGCCCCGCGCGCCAACGTGTGGACCGGCCTCATCCCCATCACGCCAACAAGCTTGCCGTTCTGAAACGCGCCGACAAGCTCATAGCCAGAATGCGATTGCAATCTGGCTCTCCTGAGAAATTCGTCCTGATCAAGCGCCCGCAATTGCGTGATCACCGGAAAGGCCTGTGCCCATTCTGTTGGGGAAAGCCTCCGGATATCCAGACTGTTGTTGTGATTGTCGGTCATAGCGGCATTCTGTCCTCGTTGGGAGAATGCCGATTCTGGCACAGCTAGACTAGAGAGACATGCCGCCCGAGACTTCGATGCGCTGGCCATTGACCCAGCGATTGTCCTCGGACAGCAGCGACGCGATCATCGGACCGATGTCGTCGGGCAAGCCCGCACGGCCGAGTGCCGTCCCGTCCGCCACGAGCTTGTTGATCTCGGGATTGTCGCGCACCATGCCGCCGCTGAAGTCCGTGGCGACGGCGCCTGGCGCGACAGTATTGACAGCGATTCGACGCGGACCGAGTTCCTTCGCGAGATAACGCGTCAGAACCTCGACCGCGCCTTTCATGGATGCATAGGACCCACTGCCTGGAAAGGTGAAACGGGTCAGCCCCGAGGAGATATTTACGATCCGGCCACCGTCCTTGATCAACGGCAGCAGCTTTTGCGTCAGGAAAAACACGCCCTTGAAATGGACATGGTAAAGACTGTCCAGCTCTTCCTCGGTGGTCTTTTCAAACGGCGTGTGATTCGACGTGCCGGCGTTGTTGACGAGATAGTCGAAACGCTCGGCGCCCAACTGCGCAAGCGACGCCCGAACCTGCTCCACGAACGAGTCGAATGTGCTCACTTTTCCGGTATCGAGTGGCAGTGCAATGGCTCTTTGCCCCTCCTCTGCCACCAGGCCGACAACCTTGTCGGCTTCTGCCTGATTGGCGCGATAGGTGAATATTGAACTGACGCCGCGCTTCGCGAGGCTCACGACCGTATTGCGCCCCAAGCCGCGACTCCCGCCTGTCACGATGGCGATCTTCGAAATGGCGTCTGCCGATTGTCCCGCTGTCATTTTTGCGCTCCACGTTAGAGGTGTAGACGCAGCTTATTCCGGCCCGTAGCGAGGCTGAATGCCCTAACTGTCCTTCTTCTTGCCTAATCCTGCCCGAGCTCTGCAGCTCGGCACGCGAGGCAGTAACATGAGCAAATGCTGGTGCGAAGGAGTTTCATATGTCAAATGCCTTGGTCGAAGGTGTCAAACGCTACACCGACAATCAAGCCGGGAGTGAGGGCCCGTTCATGACCGCCATCGAGGGCTTGATCATCATCCGCTCGGATCATGAAAAACATCCCTCTCATCTGATCATGAAGCCGGCCCTCTGTGTCGTCGTTCAAGGCGCCAAGTGGACTACATTCGGTGACAGGCGGTACGACTACAGGGCAGGACAAGCCCTGATCGTCAACGTCGAGATGCCGGCGTTCAGCAGGATTGTGAAAGCCAGTCCAACAGAGCCATACCTCGCTATTGCGATGGAGTTCGACCTTGCCATCATGCGCGATGTCATGGCATGCCTCGATACGCCGCCTGCGCCGGAAGACGAGCTCGGGCACGGCGTATTTGTGACAGAGATCGACGGCCCGCTCGCTGACTGCATGCTGCGCATGGTGCGCCTCCTCGACACGCCTCACGCGATTCCCATTCTCGCGCCGATGATCAAGCGGGAAATCTGCTACTGGTTGCTCACGGGGCGTCACGGCAACGAGGTCGCCCGCGTCGTGCTGGCCACCAGCCATGTGCATAAAGTCGTGACTGCCATCCATGCGTTAAGAGGCCAATTCACCGAGACCGTACGCATCGAGGATCTGGCCGCCGTGGCACAAATGAGTCCGTCGGCATTCCACAGGCAGTTCAAGGCGCTGACATCGATGACGCCGTTGCAATACCAGAAGCAGCTTCGCCTGCTTGAAGCACGCAACCTGATGGTGGCAGGCATTGCCAATGCCGAAGCGGCGGCCTATCAGGTGGGCTACGAAAGCGCATCGCAATTCAGCCGCGAATATTCGCGCATGTTTGGAGCGCCACCTCGGCGTGACATAGAGGCTTTGAAAACGGCAACGCCCTAGTGCCCTGGTGCTTCATGCCGCCGTATCAATTCGCATCGCGCACCCAGTTGCCGCCATGCGCCGCGGCCTGCGCAGCGGGCGACGTGGCGAGATAGGCAAGCGCCTGCTCGGTCGAGCCTTCGTGATGCGGTGTATAGCGTGGATTGAAATAGCGTAGCGCTGCGGCGATCATTTTCCAGAACGACGGCAGGCAACCGCGCCGCGCCCCGGCGCGCCAGGCGAGGATAAAACCGCGGTACGTACCGGCGTCGGGATCGCGCCGGTGCATGAAGCGCGCGCCGTGCGTGAGAAAGTACAGCAGAAGAATCACCGTCGACAGCATATGGAAGCAGCGTTCGAAGTAAGTGCCGCCCATATGCCGGAAGATGTCGAAGGCTACGGTGCGATGCTCCACTTCTTCCGCACCGTGCCAGCGCAGCAGGTCGAGCATGGTTGGGTCGGCATGAGCGGCATCGAGTCCGTTGGCATTGAGCACCCAATTGCCGAGATAACCAAAAAAGTGTTCCAGCGCGGCGATAACACCCAACTGTTGACGCAGCCAGAAGCGCGTTTTGCCGATCTTCAATCCAAGCGGTTGCTCGCCGAGTAGCTTGCCAAACAACCAGTCGAGTTTCTTTGTGAAAGGCTGCGTGTCGATGCCGTGAGCCTTGTAGTAGTGCGTGAGCACACCGCCGTGCGAGCGCGAATGCACCGCTTCCTGCCTGAGAAACCCCTCTGCGTCGTCGCGCAGCGCCGGATCGGTGATCAGCGGCAACGCCTTGTTGTAGACGCGGCAGAACCACAATTCTCCGGCGGGGAACAGCAGGTTCAGCACATTGATGATGTGCGTGCTCGACGGGTCACCGGGAATCCACTGGATCGGCGTTCGACTCCAGTCGAATTTCACATGGCGTGCCCTGATCTTGTATTGAGTGTGCTCTTGGGTCATGACGGTCTCCGGCATCCAGTGAGTGAGATCAGCGCGGCACCATGCCGATGCGAGCGATCACGCGGCTTAGTCCGGGCATGTAGCGCGAGATGAAACGCATTGAATGCGCCTCAATGCCGATGGCCACCACAGGCTTGTTGCGCAATACCGCGCGCAGTGCGGCTTTCGCGACCGTCTCGGGTTGCAGGCCGCGCATCTGGTAAAGCCTGGTGGCTTTCTGGCGCATACGGTCCTGCTCCTGAGCGCTGGCGCCGACGTACTGGGTTGAGGCCATGATTCCAGTCTCGGCAAACCCCGGGCAGATTGCGCTGACGCCGATACCGTGAGCGGCGAGTTCTCCGCGCATGCACTCGCTAAGCATCAATACGGCAGCCTTGGTGGTCGCATAGGCCGGCAGATCGCGCGAAGGAGCGAAGGCAGCGGCCGACGCCGTGTTGATGATGTGACCGCCATTGCCGCGCTTTACCATCTGCCGGGCGAACAGGCGTGAACCGTGAATCACGCCCCACAGGTTGACGTGAAGAATGCGTTCCCAGTCTTGTGTCGAGGTGTCGAGCACGCCGCCTGCCATGCCAATGCCGGCGTTGTTGACCACGATGTCGGCTCCGCCGAGATCCGTTCCAACCCAGTCCGCTAGCCCTTCCATCTGTTCGGCGCTGCCGACGTCGGCCTTGCGCGCATATGCCTGGCAGCCTGACAACCTGGCCAGGGTAGCCGTGCGTTCCGCGCTTGCCGTGTCGATATCGACCGCGACCACTGCGGCGCCCTGCTTCGCGAATTCCAGTGCAATGCATCGCCCGATACCGCTGCCTGCGCCAGTCACGACCGCGAGCTTGCCGCTGAGCGGTCTACGTGCGGCATCCATACGGGCGCGTTGCAACGTGTCCGGTTCGGCGCCGCCTTCAGTGTGATCAACGAGCTCACGCACCATCCGCGCCATCTGTTCAGGGTGCGTGACCGGCAGCCAGTGCCGCGCGGTCAGCTCACGGCGCCAGTACTGCGGCACCCATCGCGAAAGATCCTCGGACAAGGCCGGGCTGACGTATTTGTCCTGCGTCGGCACGATCACCTGGACCGGCGCGTGTGCGTAGCGCTTGCGCGGCGTGAACAGGCAGCGGATGAAGTTGGCGCGATACAGCGATACGCCACGCACGCCGTCCTGCGTTTGCGTCGGGCGCGGCGCGATCTGCGTCTTTTCCACACGACGCAATACGCGTGGCCACGCGCGGCCGAGCCATACGCGCCAGGTCACGCCTGGCAGCACCGGCAAATGGAAAAGCAGCACATACCAGGAGCGCACCAGTTGACCCAATAGCTTGCCGATCGAACGCGGCGTGGGACGCAGCAAACGCGCACGGATCCAGTAAGCGACATGGTCGAGGCAAGGACCCGAACACGACGTGTACGACGCAATGCGCCCGCGCAAACGCTCTTCGGTGACGAACTCCCAGCCCTGGATCGAACCCCAGTCGTGCGCCACCAGATGGACGGCGCGATTGGGGCTAACGGCATCGATGACTGCGATGAAGTCGTCGGTGAGTTTCCCCAGACGGTAAGCAGCCGTCCCTTTAGGCGCAGTGGATTGCCCCGCGCCGCGAACATCGTAAGCAATCACGTGGAAATCGTGGGCCAGCAATCCGGCCACGGCGTCCCAGACTTCGCTGTTGTCGGGGTAGCCATGCACTAACACCACCGTAGGCCGGGCGGGGTCGCCCCATGCCCTGGCGGCAAGCGTCACGTCGCCCGAGCTCACCGTGAATTCGGTGCGGCGTGTGGCGGCTGGCGCTTCGTACAGCGTGGGCGATACCGGTTCGGTTAGAAGTTGCATGCACGCCTCCGTCATGCCGCGACCAACACCCGCCCGCGCTGCGCCCAGCGGCGCACGTGCGGGAGGTCGTCGTCGAGCCAGTAGGCGTCGTCATCGGTGATGACCAGCAACTCTTCAAATTTGGCGCCCACACCCTGAAAGCCGAGATGCGGCTCGACGGCCCAGAGGCCGGGCGTCGGCGCATGATCGGAGCGGCGATCGATCGACCATAACGGCGACCAGCCCTCCTTCCTGCCCGCGCTAACCTGGTCGAGGACCAGGTTGCGCGTGGCGTTCAGGCCGAAACGCGCAACGAAACGCGGCTTGGCCGACTGGTTCAGTTTCGCGACACGATGCGCGAGCACCTTGAACGGATAGGCCTTGTGGCGCGGCTCGACGCCCTGTTTTCTGCACAACAGGTCGACCGCGCGCGCCACGTCGGCAAGCGTGTGCCGTTGCTTCACCATGGTGACGATCAACTCGCGGTGCTCGGCCAGATCGTCTTTCAGCTGTTCGAGCGTGGGATTCGTGCCGACGCAGGTGGCGTAGCCGACATCGGCGATTACTCCGTTCAGCACCGGCGCCACGTCGAGAATGACCGGCATGTTTTCTTCCAGCCGGCGCGAACTCGGAAAGAATGCGAGGTTAAAACCGGCCATGTGCGACAGCCCGGAAAAACCTTCAAAGGCGGTACGGTCGCCAAACCACGCGAAGGGTTTGTGCAGCCAGTCGTGCACGCCGTGGTCCTGTAGCCATTCGGTCAACAGCCGGGCGGCGTCCTTCTCCGTCATGCCCGGTTGGAGCATTTCGCCGACGCTCTCGACACAGCGATAGGCCAGTTGCTGGACTTCGCGGAACTGCGCCAGTTCTTCCACGTCGACCTGTGGAATGGACTTGTCACCCATACATGCCTCCCGAATGTGCTGTCGACGGGGATGCGGACGCCCGTCATTATGACAGTTTTTATTGTTACATTGTTTGATGTAACGATTGGATCGTACACCACCCGGGGCGCTCGTCCACTGGTTGTTTTCCCTGGGGGCTGGGGCTGGGGCTGGGGCTGGGGCTGGGGCTGGGGCTGGGGCTGGGGTTGGGGCTGGCGGGCTGGGGATGCGGGGGCGTGGAAGCCGTCCGGTTAGCCGATGCCTGAACTCAGGCACCGACTCCGGCATCAGCCGTATGGCGCGGGGATGCGGTGACTTACGTGCCGGAGCGTTGCTAGTTCTTCGGCAAACCGCGTATATGTTCCGGCTGTTGAGCGGCTACTGACTGGCCGCTGACTAGCTGATGACTTAAGGAACCGGCGGGAAATTCCGCTTGCCGGTATGGATTGGCAAGCGCCGGAAGCGCTCTTTCTTATGCTCTTCGTCGAAGTGGGCAAGAGACGGCTTGACCAGATCGCTGCGCGACACAATGCCGACCAGTTGCAATGTTTCGGAGTCCGTGACTACGGGCAAGCGTTCGAGACCGTGCACTGCAAGCCGCGTTGCGACGAGCCGACAGGTTTCGCTCGGCAATGCAAATGCGGGGGAACGGTGGCGCAACACGTCAGCGAGGCGCGACTCGAACGCATCGATTGTCTCGTCATCGCGAATTTTTTCCAGTAGCGCGCGATCGACGACGCCTGCCAGCACGCCCTCACGCACGACCGGATAAGCCCGATGCGTCTGCGTCGCGCCGAAGAACGTTGCTAGCGCTTCGCCCACGGATATATCGCCATCGATTGTCTCGACCGTACGCGACATCACCTCGTCGACATGGTGGCGCTCGAGCGGATCGACGCCGTATTCCCGGTAGATGTGATAGCCACGCCGGGCAATTTTCTCGGTCATGATGGAGCGCTTCATGACGACCGTTGCAAACCCGTGTGCGACCAGCGTCGCGGCGAGCAGCGGCAGCAATGCGTTGCTGTCGTGCGTGAGGCCGAAGGCGAACACGATTGCGGTCAACGGCGCGCCCAAGGTAGCGCCAAGCGTAGCCGCCATGCAGACGAGCGGCCACAGGGCAGGTTCGCCGCCCGGCAATACGTGACCGAGCACGACGCCGAGCCCTGCGCCCAGCATGAGCAACGGTGCCAGCACGCCGCCTGAAGTGCCCGAGCCCAACGCCACGACCCAGATGATCGCTTTCACGATCAGAATCGCCAGTGCGATCTGGATGGCAATGTGCTGGTGCAACAGGTCGCCAATCACGTCGTAGCCGACACCCAGCGCGCGAGGCTCAAGAAAGCCGCCGATGCCGACGACGAGGCCGCCGAGCGCGGGCCACCACATCCAATGGATGGGCAGCTTGCCGAACAGGTCTTCGGTCTTGTACAACGCGGCCGACAAGCCCGACGCGAGCGCGCCGGACAGCAGGCCTGCAATGACGCAGGACACCAGCGACAGCGCGCCGGGAGGCGCAGTCTCAAGCGGAAACAGCGGCCCCGTGCCGAAGAATGCCGCGCGTGCAAAGCCCGCAACCGCGCACGCAAGGGCAACCGGCAGAAAACTGCGCGGACGCCATTCGAACAGCAGCAATTCGACCGCCAGCAGCACGGCCGCCACCGGCGTGCCGAAAACCGCTGTCATGCCCGCCGCTGCGCCGGCAACCAGCAACGTCTTGCGTTCCGCGGACGTGACCTTCACGCACTGCGCGATAAGCGACCCGAGCGCGCCGCCCGTCATGATGATCGGGCCTTCCGCGCCGAACGGCCCGCCACTGCCGATCACAATGCCGGAAGACAGCGGTTTGAGAATCGCCACTTTCGGCGACATGCGGCTCTTGCCGAACAGAATGGCTTCGATCGCTTCGGGAATGCCATGTCCACGAATCTTTTCCGAACCGTAGCGGGCCATGAAACCGACGATAAGGCCGCCGATCACCGGGATGATCACCACCCAGATCCCCAACGTATTCAGGGCCGGTGAGCGGTCTGCAAACGAAAATTGCTGAAAGAAAAACAGATTGGTGAACAGATGGATCAGGCTCAGCAGCACAAATGCGGCAAGCGTGCTGAGCGCGCCGATTCCCGCAGCGAGCGCGGAAATGCCGGGAAGCCGCGCGTTGGTGGAAAAATCACGTTTATGGGTATCGAGACTCATGGTGACTCAAACATCGATCTGGGGGACATTGAACGTGCCTTTGAGCGACTTCAGTTCGGCACGGTGCATTTCGGCGAGACGGGCCAGCACCTGCTCGCCCGCTTTCAGCAAATGAACCTCGACCTGGCGGCGGTCCGTCTCACTGATCTTTCTGCGGACCAGGTCTAGCGCCTCACAGCGGGACACGAGCGCGACCACACCGTGATGCTGCGCCTGAAGCCGTTCCGCAAGCTCGCCGACGGTTGCCCAGTCGCGCTCCGGATAGCCCTTGATATGCAGAAGCAGCAGATACTGCAATGGCGTAATGCCTTCGCCCTGGGCGGCCTGCTCAGAAAAACGCTCGAAGCGCCGCATCTGGTAGCGAAACTCGGACAGTTGCTCGAAGTTCGCCTTGGTCAAGCCGCGCGTGAGTGTTTTCATCGGAGTACCGTGCAGAAATAGGTAAAGCGAAATAATATCACGTCGTGATATTTATGTTCGTATTGAGCCTAGGTGGCTTTGATAGCGCTATGCCGCGTCTATGCCACGCTTCGCTGCTTCGCGTAAGCCTGACGATACAGTCCCGCGATGAGGTCGGCCTGCGTGATCATCCCGGCAAGCCGCTGATTCGAGTCCAGAACCGGGATGTGGTGGTGCCCGTAGTTCGCGAACACCGGCACCAGTTCGACAATCGGAGTGGTCGCATCGACCGTGCGAACGTCGACGTTCATCAGTGCACCGACAAGCGGCGCCGGCGTGATGCTGCGCCGGAACCAGCGTTGCATGGGGGACGACAAACCGGCCCCTTTGCTGAACGCCCGTTTGTCGACAAGGTCGGCGCGGGTCACGATACCGATCACGTGCTGTCTCTCGTCAGTAACCGGGAGCGCTTTGATATGGCGCTGTTTCAGCAGACTCCATGCGGCCGACGCCCTCGTGTTTGCCGACACGGCTACCAGCGAACGCGACATGATGTCAGCGCACGTCAGTTCATTGAACGTGCGAGCGTAGGCCTGCAACTGAACGTCGCGCAGCAGGGATTCCAGATCGTCCGTATCGATATCGAGCAATTCCCCGCGCCGGTTCAGCACCGCCTCGAGGTCCGCACGCGTGAAACCTTCGTTCGCCGCCGCAGACGATGCGGCCGCGCCTTTGCTCGCACTCTGCGCGACGTGCGGGTATCGATGTCCGGTAGCAGCGTGGTAGACGATAGCCGCGCACAGCAGCATGACGGACTGGATCGCAACAGGTTCGGCCACAAAGCGGTAGCCCAGCGCATGCACGGCCGGACCACCAAGGACCGCTGTCAAAGCCACCGCGCCCGACGGAGGGTGAACACACCGCAGCGCGAACATCGCACAGATCGCCAGCGAAACGGCCAATGCGGCAGCGCCCACCGGATCGGAGATCCAGCTTGCACAGGCAACGCCGACCGTCGCGGAGACGATATTGCCGCCGATGATGGACCACGGTTGCGCAAGCGGACTGGCGGGAACCGCGAACAGCAGCACAGCCGAAGCGCCCATTGGCGCCACGAGGAATGGAATGTTCGCTGCCGGCCCGAGAAGGACGTGCATTGTCCCGCCGGTGAACGCAATCCCAAGCAATGCGCCGAGACACGATCTCAGCCGTTCCGGCCACCGGACGGCAATGGGATGGGGAGCGAAGCTGGAAAGCCAGCGGATGAGGGCGTAGCGGGACAAGGTTTAGATGGGAAAGTTGGAGGGTTTCACGTGGGACCGGACCGCACCTTAAGGTGCAAATCCCCACGAAATGAAAGTGCGTCTCGCCAGCATTATATCTTGTTGTGATATAAAAATCCGTTCTGGGCCGCCATGCGCCGATAGCAGCGGCCTGGTCACGCGAATGCCGCGCCCCGCTCCGATCTACTCGATCCGGATTTACCGCGCGGTCCATCCCCCGTCGATGACCAGATTTGCGCCTGACATATAGGCCGAGTCGTCGCTCGCCAGAAAGACGGCGGCGCCGGCCACTTCGTCAGGAGAACCAATTCGCCCCAGCACCGTCGCGGCTTCGAATGAGCGCCGCAGACCGGCCGGATCGGGGCTGCTGGAAAATACGTCCTCCAGCAATTGCGTCGTGACGGGCCCGGGACAAAGGCAGTTCACCCGAATGCCTTGACGGCCGTGGTCGATCGCCATCGCCTTTGTCAACATCACCACCCCGCCCTTCGAGGCACAGTAAGCGGCCACATTGGCTTCGCCCACGAGCCCCAGTTCGGATGCAATGTTAATGATCACGCCACGACCGCGTTTTTGCATCGCCGGGATGATGGCTTTCGAACACAGGAAAACGCCTTTCAGGTTAACGGCCATCAACTGGTCCCATTCCGCAACGCTCGTGTCGAGAACGGTTTTCGCGAATTCGATGCCCGCGTTGTTGACCAGAATGTCCACGTGTCCAAATCGCGCTTCAGCGAGGCGGACCATTTCGCTCACGTCGGATTCCAGCGACACATCCGCACGAACGTAGCAGGCTTCGCCGCCCGAGGCGCAGAGCGCGTCTGCCTCGGCGGTCGCATCCGTTACGTCGGCGAGCACTACCTTCGCTCCTTCGGCCACGAACCTTGCCGCAATTGCATATCCAATGCCTCGCTGCGCCCCCGTAATCAGGGCAACGCGGTCTTTCAGTCTCATGTCGTTCTCTCGCGTGAACAGGGTGGGCGTCATGGTATCAGCCGGTGTTGCCCCGATTCTCTGAGGCAGTCTAGGCCGTTACCCACGTACGCCGGCACGCCCTTCCCGTGCGCGATGCTGGCCTGAAACTTCCCGAATCCGATTGATTGGGAACGATGTAAGAGGCAAAATCATCCTGTTAAGTTGGTGGCACTATCCGGGTATACGTCTTGACAGGTTAAGCATGGCCCAAGTGAACGACGACGAAAGCAGCAACCGGCTCGGCAACTATCTGAAGAACCGGCGGACCAAGCTCGATCCCGCGTCCTTCGGTATTTCCGGCGGCCGGCGGCGCACGGCCGGACTACGCCGCGAAGAGGTGGCGCAGCGGGCCAATATCAGCGCGGCCTGGTACACATGGCTCGAGCAGGGGCGCGGCGGCAATCCATCAGCAGACGTGCTGGACCGCATTGCGAAGGCGCTGATGCTGACCGAAGTCGAGCGCGAACACGTGTTCCTGCTCGGACTCGGCCATCCGCCCGAAGTCCGTTATCGCGGCGGTGACGCGATCACGCCGCGACTGCAGCGCCTGCTCGATGCCCTGCCCTACAGTCCGGCAATCGTCAGGACTGCGACGTGGGATGTGGTTGCGTGGAACCGCGCCGCCGCAACCGTGCTCACCGACTACGGCTCCCTGCCACCCGAACAACGCAACGTCCTGCGCATGATCTTCTGCGATCCCCGCGTCCGTGCCGCGCAGTTCGATTGGACAAGCGTGGCCCGCTTCGTAGTGGGTGCCTTCCGGATCGACGCCGCACGCGCAGGCGCCGACGCCGAGGTGGCGCCGCTCGTCGACGAACTTTGCCGCTCAAGTCCCGAGTTCGCCGCCATGTGGCGGGACAATGAAGTGCAGACCCACGGCGAGGGGGTCAAGCGCCTGCGCCACCCCGTGCTGGGGCCGATCTCGCTGGAATACTCATCCTTCGCAGTCGACGGGCGGCCAGATCTTCAGATGATCGTCTACAACCCGGCGACACCGGTCGATCAGGAGCGGATCAGATCCCTGATCGAGGACGCGCAGGCACTCGCAGTAAAGTGAGCCCGATGCGCCCTCGAAGCGCGAGCGTTGGAAGCCATTGGGCCGGCACGGATCTAAACGCGCGTTTCCAACACGCGCCTCAATAGATCGGACTCCATATAATGACAACACCGCCTTTTGTCTGAACTAATTGCGCAGCACGACGTGTAACGGCGAGGTTACGTTCGACGTGACGGGAACACGTAACACCCGGGACGTAACACGCGCCACGCGATGCCGTCACTGCGTTCTCCATCTCACCCAATCCCCCCTTGCAGCAAAGACCCTCATCGCTGTACGCCGCTCAATTTCAGCACTGCCCGCGCGCGGAACGTGCCGCGCTCCGTAACCGGCGCATTGGCTCGAAACTTGCAGCGACCGATTGCCCGAGCAAGCCACATCCGAGCATGGCGCTACCGCGCCGACTCCAGAATTAAACGAAGGCGACGCGCACAAACGCGATCTCGGGCTAGAAAAGCAAACGTTTCTGCAAGACCGATCAGCGGTTTTCCGGGGGCACTGATTACACCTTCCAATCAGGACGCGATTTCATCGCGAAAGGACTAATCATGGCTCCCTTCAAACACACTCTTGTTGCATCGGCGAGCGCACTCCTATGGTGGTCGCTAGCCACTTCTTGTCAGGCCGGAGACGTCACGACCACACCGCCGCCCTCGTTTACGCAAGGCAGCGGATGGACGACAACCGGGCAACCAGGATCGGGATTCGCGTGGACAGGAGGCGGTACCACATCCGGTGCATGGGCCGGCAGTGGTGCGGGTAGTGGCTCGGTTTGGGCCGGCGGCTCGGCATGGGGCGGCGGCTTCGGAGACGGCGGTTATGGCGGCGGCTCGGGTGGTTCGGGTGGCTCCGGTGGTGGGAACGGCGGTGGCTCTGGAGACGGTGGCCACGGCGGCGGTGGGTACGGCGGCGGTTCCGGAGGTTCGGGTGGCTCTGGAGGTTCGGGCGGGTCCGGAGGTTCTGGTGGTTCCGGCGGCTCCGGCGGTTCGGGTGGTGGGAACGGCGGTGGCTCTGGAGACGGTGGCCATGGCGGCGGTGGGTACGGCGGCGGTTCCGGAGGTTCCGGAGGTTCCGGAGGTTCCGGAGGTTCGGGTGGCTCTGGAGGTTCGGGAGGTTCGGGCGGCTCCGGCGGTTCGGGTGGTTCGGGTGGTGGGAACGGTGGCGGCTCTGGAGACGGTGGCCACGGCGGCGGCGGGTACGGCGGCGGCTCAGGTGGTTCCGGCGGCTCGGGCGGTTCAGGTGGCTCAGGCGGCTCAGGCGGCTCGGGTGGCTCAGGCGGTGGCAACGGCGGCGGCTCTGGAGACGGTGGCCACGGCGGCTCGGGTGGCGGATACGGCGGCGGTTCCGGCAACGGTGGTCACGGCGGCACCAGCGGCTCCGGCGGCTCCAACACCGGCGTTGGCTCCAGCAGCGGCAGCCAGACCACCGGCGGCCTGCTTGATCCGATCGTGAACCTGGTCGTCAGCGTCGGCGCGATCAGCGTGCCTATCGTGCCGATCACCGTGGGCAACAACAGCGGTAGCGGCAATGGCAACGGCGTGGCCAACGGCACAACCGGTGGTTCACACGGCGTCACCGGCGGATCGAGCGGACATAGCACCGGTGGCCTGCTGGCACCTGTGACCGCGTTGCTCGGCGGACTGTCGGTGGCCTCGGTGAACGGCGGCTCGCAAGGCAGCAGCAGCCCCCTCGCGCCAGTGACCACCCTGCTCGGCGGACTGACGGGAGGTCTAGGCGGCGGCACCTCGCAAGGCAGCAACCCTCTCGCACCGGTTACCACCTTGCTCGGCGGACTAACCGGAGGCCTGGGCGGCGGCACCTCGCACGGATCGTCGACGAACACCGCGTCCAATCCGGTTGCACCACTGACCAACCTGGTCGGCACATTGACCGGTGTACTCGGCGGCGCAAGCGGCGGCTCGTCTCCGCTCGCCCCGTTGACGAACCTGCTCGGCGGACTCACAGGTGGACTCGGCGGCAGCACGCCGTCCACACCCAAGCATTAATCCGCAATGCGAGGTGCCCCGGGGGGCACCTCCAGCGCGGCCTCGTGGGTACAACAGAGAGAACGGCCGGACCTGACAGTCATCACAGCCTCACAACGTCAGGCCCGGCACACGCATACCAATCCGCCCGATACGTCACACGCCGCGTCCGCCGACGGCTGGCTACGCCAGACGATCTCCACGAAGTCGGGCACAGTCGACCCCGCAATTCTTCGCGAACGCCGTGGCACGTAACCGGCACGCGCCGAAGCGATCCCGTGGAATCGCTACAATGCCCGCATGAATCCCCCCTCAACTGAATCGAATGCGCGACATGCTGACCTCCTATTACTGGAGTGACGACGCCATCCGCAGCCGAAGCGTGAGCGACATCGTGCTATCAGGCACAGTCGACGTCCCTATGCCCCCTGCACGTCTGCTTGCGGATTGGGAACGAGAGATATCGTCGCATCTGGTCCTGGAAGCCGGGGACGTCGAGCCAATGCCTTTGCCGCGAGCGCGGGCGCGCTGGCCGGATTACACGCGCTGCGTGCAGGCTGTAGCCGATTGGACGAGTACGCTTGGACTGCCTGAGGTGCTTGCCGCCAGTGACGTAGCCCTCATGGCCTGCCGCGGCGCGCGGTATCACCATGACGGCGCGCAATATGGCGACGCGGCCTTCTGCAATCTCTTCATGAGCGAGGACCGAGGCCTGGACCTGCATTTTCCCGCTTTGGGCCGCCGCATTCCGCTGACACGGGGAACGGTTGTGATATTCGATACTGGCCAGCCTCATGGCGTCATCCAGCGCAACAGCAGTGGTTTTGATGCGGCCGACTTCACGCCGGACCAGGATTGGATCCAGATATTCCTGACCTGGGAGCTTCCCATCGAAAATGCCCATGTGGCGCACGCACTGAAGTTGACCTTCGACGTTGCCCCTTCGACGTCGTCGCAACTGGACACAGAGCAAGTCCAACTGAACGGCGAACAGGTGATTGTGTGTCCGGACTCGGGTCGTTGGTCCCGGGCCGACTAGTCATCAGGATCACACCGCGGCGTTGCCCTGACAGGCACATGGGTTAGCGGCTCGCGCCACCGGCCACCTGTATGATTGCGGGCTTGCGTCCGACGAAGGCCCGCGCCGGCGACCCGCGCAGATCGCGCACCGCCCGCCGCCGCTACGCGGCGCGAATGCATCCATTCACGATGACCCAAAGGAAGACCGCCATGACGGCCACAACGCAATTCGATCAGGTTTCCGTTATCAAACGCGCCAACGTCTACTTCGACGGCAAGTGTGTTTCGCACACCGTTCTCTTCGCCGACGGCACGCGCAAAACGCTCGGCGTGATCTTGCCCGGCGCGCTCAACTTCGGCACCGACGCGCCGGAACTCATGGAAGTGCAGGCCGGACAATGCCGCATCCGCCTCGAAGGCAGCGACGAGTGGAAGACGTATGGCGCGGGCGAGTCGTTCTCGGTGCCCGGCAAGAGCCGCTTCGATATCGATGTGATCGAAACGCTCGACTACATCTGCAGCTATCTGTAAAGACGGACGGGTGCCGGGTCATTCCCCCGGCACCCTCGCCCATCCTTCAACGCCCGCGCACTCCGCGCTCATGCGCCGAACGCTCGATCGCAACCGGAGGAGAACAACAAATGTCGAACGACGATCGCACCAGGATAATTCCCCGGAGAACGCCTGAATCAGCGGCCATGTCCGAAAACGTCAAGCGCGCGATGGCGATCACAGCCACGCTCAACCGGCTGACGTTCAACGATGCGGACGAAATCCGGGCCTTGTTCAGCGATCTGATCGGCAAGAAGGTGGACGACAGCTTTCTGTTGATACCGCCGTTCTACACAACCGGCGGGGTCGATATCAGCGTCGGGCGCAACGTCTTCGTCAATCAGAATTGCACTTTCTACGACCTTGGCGGGCTCGACATTGCCGACGATGTGATGATCGGGCCGAACGTGAGCATCATCACGTCTGGCCACCCCATTGACCCCGCTCAGCGGCGTGCCTTCGTCATTGCAAAACCCATCGTGATTGAGAGAAACGTCTGGATCGCCGCTGGCGCGACGATCATCGGTGGCGTGACAGTGGGCGAGAACTCGGTTGTCGCGGCAGGGTCGGTGGTCACCCGGGACGTACCCCCGAATACGCTTGTCGGCGGAAATCCGGCGAGGGTCATTCGTTCAATCGCGGACTAAGCGAGCGTCCGCAAGAACGATTCCGGTTCGGATGATGTTCCGGCACCATCCGAACCGGTTGCGCACCGATTTCTGGTGAGCACTTGCTGACTTTCGCTTTGTGTTTTCCGTGACACCCTTCCCTTAAGAGCGACTGTCTGCGGAAACCACCACACGGTTCACGCCTAGGTTCCCGCGTTAGCCAAGATTGCGAGGCTTGGGCAATAGTGTGTTGCGCTCAAGTACGGCGCTTGCTGCGAACGAGCTCCAGCAGCGTTAGACGTAGGCGGATCGATAAAGACTGATGCATTGTTCGATCCCGCGGGAGCGGTAAGGGTCATCGTCACTTTCCACCAGTTACCCGATTTCACTGCGCTCAGCGAGGTTGCCTGTCCGGCGCCCCATGTTCCTCGCACTACAGCGCCCGTATTCGTATTGAGGACCCAGCCGAATTCGGTGCCGTTCGGGTCATCGGTCTGGATTGATCCGCCAGGGAAAACCGTTGCGTTGGTAGTGGAGAGAACATAGTCAGTGAAGCTATACGATTGGCCACCCTGAACCCTGATGATTTCGCGGACATTCGAAACTGACGAGCCGTTCGTGCTGGTAACCATTGCAGCCCCTTTGTTGATTCCGGAGACATCGGTTGCAGGCACAGCGGTGCCTCCATTTTGTTGCGACCATGCATCCGGTGTAGCGAGATTCAGCGGCGAGTTAATCAGATTGTTTGCATAGCAGGCCGCCACGGCCTTGTCTGCAGGCGGTCCGTAAAACCTTGCAATGCTCGCCTGGATCGCGTTGTCGGTCGTATCCGATGTCGCCTTGGTGATCACCGCTCCTTCGAAGAACTGAATGGGAGCAGCGCTACCGTCGCCGCCTTCGCCAAGCGAAAGACCACCCTGCCATTGCCCATTAAATGCATGCCCCGCGTCGTTACCAAAGTTCAAGGCTTCTGGCGGCGCCTGGTCATAGAGTGCTGTAAGTACGCTTTGCGAGGCAGAGCCGCCTTTGACCACGAAGATATTCGACGCGGTCACCGGTGAGTACTTGGAGAGCACAGTGACGAACTTTTCCTTTGGAGGCTGCTGCGGACCATAGAGATAAACGCCTGCCTCCGCGTCGACGCCCGGCCAGTTAATATCGAGTGCGTTGCACACAGGGTCTTTTACGTTGGGTGCCTGGTTCGAGTCACCGTCACAATAACCAAACACGGCTGCGTTACCATTTGAAAACGCCAACGCGAACATTTCGCCTTCTACTTCTCCATGCGCATAGGTGCCCGGGTTAGCACTGCTTTCCATGTTTCCATAGGTCCCGCAGCACGTGGACGACTGGCTATAGTGCGCTCCTGCCACCATATATTCGGCGATATCGCTATCACCAATCGACTGGTTCACGGTGCCGAACCTGTTGCGATACGCTTGTCCCGCCAAAGTACCGAGAGCTGGAATCTGGACGCCTTGCAACGGCACGAAGCCTAATTTGGCCGGCGTACCGGGAAGCGCCGGCAAATCGTTTCCGATCGACAATTGAAGGGTCGGCGACTGGGTGGTCAGCGCCGTAGGGGGCTGGAGCAACTGAACGGTCAGTGCTCCACTGGTTCCTGGAAGCGTGATTGTCGCAAAGCCGTTGAGGACCGGAACAGTCGTCGTCTTTTGATTCCCTGAACCGCTATTCGGCAGGATCAGTGACTCTGTTCCGTCCGCGTTGAGCGTGAGAGTGGCCGGCACGTTGCCGAATGCTCCTCCCTTGAGAGGCGCAACCAGGTCAATCTGATCGTAGATGTACTTGACGGAACAACTTGTATTGTTGCAGAACGCATTTGCGCTCTTGACGTTGGCCGAGCCGATCAGCGTGCGGTCGGCGCCGTTCGGCAAGCTACCCGACGTATAGGGGTAGATGTCCTGCGTTGCACTATCGGACGCACGTTGAATCTGAAATAACGGCCCCCTGTAATTCTTCGTCAGCAAGCGTGTCACGCTATGAGCCGCGGAACATGGTGTGTTGGCGGTTGCTGCGGCGTCACAAGGTAACGGGCTCGCGGTCGCTTGTTCCGTTGCTGTACTGTCATTTGACTGGGCTGTGTCAGCCGTCGGCGACGTACTTGAGTTCGACACCCCTGCCGCTTGAGATGCGGACGTGCCGCTACTATCTCCGTTACATGCGGCAAGCCCGACAGTCATCGCTAACAGGACAGCAAATAATCCGGTTCCTCTGGACATCATGACCTCCTCCTATGAAACCAAGGTTCTGATTGGACTCATTCAACTTAGTTATGCAAAATGATCTATAAAAAATCATCACGGATCAGGCGGGTTCAGAACTGCCACTTATTGTCGGCAGTCAGGAAATGTGCTGCCGAGCGATGCAACGCGCCGTCCCAGCCTTACGGTGCGTGGGAAAGAAGTTGATTGTCTGGTAGACCACGAAGAGGACGGCGTGCGCGGGTGGCTAGTACACGCGGTCGGCGATCAGCATCGCCACCATCCATTGCGGTAAACAGCGGCTCGCCATGCTCGTCTCCACTATCGCTGTATCGATCGGCTGCCCAGCGGGACAGCATCTGACGACGCGAGACGGTAGGGTCGCCGCGTTAAGTAATAATATTAGTCAATAATATCGATTTATCGCCTCAGTACAATCCCGTATGCGTAGATTGAGGGATCGAACAGTGACGTCCATATAGTGGGGAAAGTGGTGTGCGACTGATTGAATTTCGCCAATATTATCGCTAATACAATTTGTAATAAATCGGCGAGCTGCTAGTCGAGCGTTCGTTCCTCAAGACGATTGAGTACGCGTGGCAAGTGAAGCAGGCCTGGCGGACATGTGGAGGCCGACCTGGCCGTACGACACACGGAAAGAGTTCGTTTTTGCGGTCAGCGCCGTTTATGTAGCCACTTCTCGGGAGTCATACCTGCCATGATCGGCGCATGCGCTCGCGAATATCATGCAAGCGCGAAACGGATTCGTTGGAGAAAACGAAACGCAGATAGCGGTCCGCGCCGGGTCCCCAGTTCGTCATCGGCGTGGCCGCGATCTTGCCGCGTTCGAGCAGCAGCTTCGACGCCTCGGGGGGCTCCAGACCCAGCTCACGGGTATCGATGAGCATCGACCAGCCACCATGCGGACAAATAACCGGCAGGTCAGCAAGCTCGCCCATCAAGAAGTCGCGACGGCGCTCCCATTCCGCGACAGCAGCAGCCACGCCGTCGTCGGTGGCTGTGAGTGCAGCAGTGGCGCCAGGCATCGCGATTCCAACCTGACACACCACGTTCGACAAACTCACCAGACGTACGTCGTTCATGATCGATGCGGGTCCAACGATCCAGCCGACACGCCATCCGATCATCCGATACTCCTTCGACACCGCGCCGATGGTGATCGTGCGTTCGCGCATGCCCGGTAAACCGGCTGGATGAATGACCTCGCGCCCGTCGAACAGGATGCGCTCCATCGCCGCGTCATAGACCAGCCAGATGCCATGGCGTGTGCAATGTTCCGCAATCGCAAGCCATTCGTCCCGCGATGCGACGTAGCCGCCCGGCATCGAAGGCGACATGATCAGCAGCGCTTTCGTTCGCGGCCCGATCGCGGCGGCAAGACTGTCGAGATCGAGCCGCCAGCCGTCGGCACCTGGCTGCAGCCGCGCGAACTTCGGCACGCCTGCGGCCAGATGCACCCGGTTGATCAGCCCGGCGTAGGTCGGATCCGTCAGCACGACCTCGTCGCCCGGCTCAAGAATCGACAGCAGCACGTTGAAAATCCCCGCCAGACCGCCGGCCGACACGATGCATTCACTCGCGGCGTCGTATGCGACGCCTGCGGCGCGGCCGACCCGCTCGGCAGCCGCTTCACGCAACGCACGCTGGCCTGTGAAAGGCAGGTAGCTGTTTGCCGCGTCGTCGTCGACGGCCTCGTGCGTGCGGGCCAGCGCCTGCGCCGGAGGCCGCAGGTCGGTATCGAGATTTTCAAGCCTTAGAATGTCCGCGTCGCGCAGAGAATCCGCGGCGTCGCCGATCCGGTCGACTCCAATGCCAGGAATATTTCTTAACCGAGATACTGTCACACGGGCCTCCGCTATCGTTTTAATATATTAAAGTGAAAAAATCTTCAGATAGCAAGCCCTCCTCGACTTCGCTCGCCGATCTCCTGCGCGAACGCATTGCGAACGGCATCTTGGTGCCGGGGACGCAGTTGCGCCAGGATCTGATTGCGAAGGAATTCGGCACCAGCCACATTCCGGTGCGGGAGGCGTTCGTGCAGTTGCAGGCGAGCGGGTTCGTTACGATCGTGCCGAACCGGGGCGCATTCGTTTCCGCGATGACGCGGCACGAAGCAGCCGAGTTGACGGAAATGCGGATCGCGCTCGAACTGCTCGCGCTCGACTCCGCTATCGATGCGTTCGGCGCGAGCGACGAGACAGCAGTCCGCGCAATCCTCGTGCACGACGAGAATGCGCACGAGGTCGAGCACTGGTCGATCGACAACTGGGCATTTCATCGAGCAATCTATCGTCCGAGCGACAAGCGGCATCTGCTGGAGACGCTGGAAGCAATCTGGCGCAAGACTGACCGCTATCTGCGGCTTGTCTGGCAGTTGGAGCGCTACCAGGGCATCTCGCTCGCGGAGCATCATGCGATCCTCGATGCAGTGCTCGCGCGAGATCGGCGCACCGCCAAGCGCCTGACGAAAGCGCAAATCGAGGCGGCGGGTGTCGTGATGCAGGATGCGCTGCGCGAAGCGCGGCAATGACGAAGCCGGTAATCAACCGGCCGAAGCTGCCGCCAGGAACCGCCTCAGGCGCTCCCACATGTCGACCGGATTCGAGTACATCGGGAAGTGCCCGCTATGGGATATTTCCGCCAACTCTATTCCGTGAGCTCGCAGATAGGGCAGATACGACAGAGACCCGTTCTGCTCGCCATACATGAACATCCGCGGGAACGGCAGCGAAAGGAATTTCGTCATCAGGTCACCATGGTCGGACAGTTCGACCATGGATCTGAAGATGGCTGGCACCACCTCGGCGCGCACCCTGTGACGCAAGCTCGCTGCATAGAGCGGACAAGAATAAAACGGCGAATGCCAGGCCCGTTCAATGAAATCGTCGAAGAATGCTTGCGCGTTCTCCGCCGGATAATCGATCACCTGCCGACTCAGGAAACAGTCCTCGGGTGCCACGTTACCTTCGATATCGACGAAGCTCAGCACGCGCTGAGGTTCTTCATGGGCCAGCAAGAGCGCGGTGAGGCCGCCCATTGAGTGCCCGACGAGATGGAACCTGTGGATGCCGAAGTGCTCAAGCACGGCCTTCGCAGTCGCTACCAGGAATGGGATCGAAATCTTCGAAAGATCGCCGCAGAGTGTTGCGCCGCAGCCGGGTGCGTCGTATGCCACGACCGCACGTCCAGCGAACGCAGGATGGCGAACGATATCGGCGAAATCCTCTTTGGTCGAACCGAAGCCGTGCAGGTACAAGATCGGCGCCAATTCGCCCGCTCTGCGCATTGCGGCGATCTGGAGGTCAACACCTTGTACGCTCAGCGTCAGCGTCTCTCTTGCAAGCTCATCCGGCGACGGCATGGTTTTCCTGACTAAGTGTGATTGGCAAAAGCTTGTGATCGCACGGCACGCCTCGATCAGTGCGTCGTCATCGAGCACATACGCGGACCTTGGTGAGGTGAACGTTCGGGCGTTCCTGATCTTCGCGATTCACTACCTGCACCCTTCCTTGATGGCGTCGAATTCCTTGTCGTGCATGACATCAGCGACCGATCGCCCGGCACGCACCGCCTGCACCATGCCGTCCTGGCGCCGCGCGATGCGTTCACCCAGTTCGACGACTTCTTCGATGCGCGCAGCCGGCACGAATACCGTGCCGCAACGATCCGCGATGACGTAATCGTCTTCATGGACGAGTACTCCGGCGACGCGCACGGGCTCGCCCGAGGAAACCTGAGCGACCCGATTGCGGGCGCTGATCATGGTGACGCCACGCCCAAAGACCGGATATCCGATCGATTCGCTGCCGTCGATATCGCGGCTCATGCCATCGATTACCGAACCGCGAATGCGCCTGAATTGGGCAGCATTGGCGAGAATGTCGCCCCAACACGAAATCCCATCGATGCCGCCGGCGATAACCAGAATCCGGTCACCTGACTGGATCTTGGCGATGACCGGAGAAATCAGGTGGACGGTTGGTCCCGCGTCCACCTTCGGTCCGAGTTGAATGGTGCTGGCGCGTCCGACGATATTCGGACAATCCCAAAGGGGGCGCAGGCCAAACGTAGCGCC
This sequence comes from Paraburkholderia sediminicola, assembly GCF_902859805.1. GTDB lineage: Bacteria > Pseudomonadota > Gammaproteobacteria > Burkholderiales > Burkholderiaceae > Paraburkholderia > Paraburkholderia sediminicola. The sequence goes on from NZ_CADIKC010000002.1 coordinate 536,398, forward strand.
GGGAATATCAAAGAAGTCCAGTGCGTCCGATACCGTGTTGGTGTCGAGCGCGGCAAAGCGATCGAGCAGTGAGATCGAGGTCATGGGAGCGTCGCGAGATGGTTGCGATGCCCTACTTTCACGCCTACAGTTCGATATGTAAATTCCGAATCCCGGAAGCTTTCGATACGGTAAACCTATCAGTCAATCATGATCAACTTCCGGCTTATCCGTCATTTATGGCTTTTCCTTGCCGTTGCCGAGGAACAGCACTTCGGGCGTGCGGCACGGCGCCTGGATATGTCGCAGCCGCCGCTGACCGAGCAAATCCAGGCACTCGAACAGGCGTTGAAGGTGAAGCTGTTCGAGCGCTCCCGGCGTGGAACGCAACTTACGCCGATTGGCGCTGCGATCCTGCCTGCGGTGCGTAAGTTCGCGGAGCAGCTTGAGCGACTTGAGCTCTCGGTGCGCGAGGCGGTCGCCGGACGAAGTGGCGTGCTGACAATTGGGGCGATTTCGTCGGCAATGCTGGATGTTCTGCCGCCGCTGGTCGAGCGGCTAAAGTCCGAGTACCCGCAACTCACGATATCGGTCAAAGAAATCGACAGCGTCGAGGCAGTTCCAGCGCTCGAGGCCGGTGACATTGACCTGGCTTTCGCCAGACTGGAGGGCGAGCTTGGCGGGACCATTCAGTCATTGCCACTAGCCCAGGATCGACTGGCGGTGGCGATGCATCGCGACAATGCGTTGGCTGGAACCTCACGCATCAGGCTGGCGTCGCTCGCAGATCAGGATTTCGTCATGTTCTCGCGGCAGGTAAGCCCGGTGTACTTCGATAGTCTGGTGGCGTCTTGCCGGTCCAACGGGTTCTCTCCGCGAATACTGCATGAGGTCCGTTCGGTGGCTTCGCAGGTTGCTTTCGTGGGCTGCGGGCAAGGCATTGCCCTCGTGCCGGCTTCGCTGAAGAAGCTGGCTCCTGAGAATGTTGTGTTTCGCCCACTGAAGGAAAACGTAAGTGTGGTGACTACCGCTGTTGCCTGGAGTACTGGTCGGGATAATCCGCTTATAGATGCTGTGGTTGCCGTGTTAGGTAGTACTGGAGGTGGGCCGAAGATGCGTAAGGTGTTGCGCTGAGCCATTTGATCGTACGGCAGGCGTGGCATGAAGCTGCATGGATCTCTGGCGCACCGTCTGAAATGACACGGCTTACTTGTCCGTGTCCAGCAATGTCTCAGCAGTCGTGACGGTACAGTATTCCGGGTCGAGATTGGCAAGCGACATCGCGTGCACGTCTTCCGCGCTTCTCATGTTTCCGTTCCAGTCCCTACGATCAAACGTGAAACAGCAGTCGGATAGGAGATAGGTTGTGAAGCCCAGGTTGCCGGCCATGCGAACCGTCGCTTCGACAGAATTATTGGTGATGACGCCGACGACCACTAGCGTGTCATGACCTTGCGCGCGGAGTTGCGCTTCCAGATCCGTACCAATGAAGGCGTTGTTGGTCCGTTTCGGGATCACAGGCTCGCCGGCGACAGGAGCGGCCTCAGGTTTGAAGTCATGGCCGCTTTGGCCCGGTCGATAGTGCGAGCCAGGTTCGGTAGAGTCGTGCCGAATGTGCCATACCGGCCAGCCGTGACTGCGCCAGTGGTCAAGCAAACGTGCAATTTGAATTTCCGCAAGCGGGTTGTTTCTGCGCCCCCAGCTTGGGTGATCTATTGCTTTCTGAAGATCCACCAGCAAAAGGAGCGCACCGGCCGGACGTAGCAAGGCAGTCATTTTTGGTTCTGCGTGAGCGAATGTTATGGCGAAGCGATTCGATTCAGGACTTTACCGCAAGTCTGCCGCGAGCCTGGACTCGCGTTGTCTGATCGGCTTGGTACGGCGAGCATGGGACGTTCGATGGACGCTTAACAATTGACGGCAATCAAGCGGTGCGCCCCGCGCTGGCACGTAGCTCGAGTGAGGCCAATACGTCACTCGACGGCCGCGACTGGCATAATTGTCGCCGAGCTAACGAATAAGAAATTCACTTGAATCTTCGGCGACCGCCCGTCAGACCTTCATGCATTTCCATACAACATGAGCCTTCTTTCAAAGCGCTTCTGGAAGACATTATTTTGTCTGGCCTATGTCGCGCTCACTACCGGCTGCGCCTCAACATGGTCGCCCGCGAATAATCAGACCGCCGGGCAAGGTCCGTCCGACGCGGATACCTACATTCTGCACTCTACCAACGGTGCGACGCCTGGTGGCTCCGCGTCAAAGCGACCGAGGCTCAGCGTTGGTGTCACCGATCCTGATACGCAATTGATTCTTCCGTGGTTCCTCAATGACATCATCAACTTTGTTAACTATCGCTAATGTCTGGGGTTGAAAACACGGATCGAAGGATGTGCCAGTGCGGCTAACTTCGGCCGTTCGACATCGAAATCTGAATCGCTGACAAGCGACTCTCGACATCCGTGGAATGAGGAACCCGTGAGAACACCGTGAGCAGCCATTACCACTGACAGCGTAATGCTGCCCATCCAAACCCAATACCCAGCGCCAAGGGACGTAATCTGCTGCAAGGGCCCTCCCGCTTCGGACGTGCTCACGCCCTGAAAAAGGAATGAGTTGCCGACAACGATAGCTCCAAGGCCGAACATAAAAGCGACGCCATCGCTTGCCTTGCTGTGCAAAAGCAACAACAGCCACGCTGGGATGATCAACAGATTCGCCAGCCAACTTATCTGTCCGCCGACAACCAAACCTAGAAAACCGAATAGAAGAATTCCCCAACCGGCTTCGCAATTGTTGCCGTGATAGCAAAACCCATCGAAGGGAAGCGAAGCCACGTACATAAGGATCAACATTCCAACCAGCTTTTTCTGCTGTTCAACATGTCGTCTCACGCTAGTAGTGAAGCGACCTAAAGGTTCGGCCAGCTGCGGTCGGTCGCGAATATCATTGGAAAACGGGTTGTTGATAGCTCAGCGCGATCAATGACGTAGATTCAGGAGTTGGTGCAAGGGTGCCCCGATCAAAAGAAAAGCTATGCATCCTGCAACGCACCACAAAAACATCACATGAATCGTGGTGGCAATTCTAGACCGTTGAAGCACGCCAGGATTCTGACGCACGATGCGATTAATGAACATGCCACTAAGGCCGGTCAGCAGGCCAAAAATCAATATCCCCGCTGTTCTATGGTTAGCAAGCGAGATCAGGACGCCGAGGGCTCCTACGGCCTGCAATGCGTAAAGGCTGAAACCCATTTTTCTTAGACCTGTTGTCATCGGCCTTTCCTTTTGTTGTTGTAGGTTGGTCCGTATCGCCGTTGGTTCAGATATCGGCAGCTAACATGCATTCCTTTATCCCGACTGTAGAAATGCCGATGAAAGCGGCGAACCAGACCATTGAATCCGCCTAGCTACATGAAGTCCGATTCTAAACCGACCGAGGTCATGAGAGCGTCCAGCGAACATCCACTCTCAAGGTGCGCAAAGGCTCCTTCCGGGTCGACTGAGACGATTTCCATCCGTCTCCGTTCGGCCACAACCGCTCTGTCGAGATAGACTCGTGTTTTTTATCAGAGTCGAGGAAATGTAATGGATGTTTCTTCAATGGAGTCCACAGTCACCTTGCGTCAAGCCTACTTGATCATGTTCGAGTTTCTTCAACGAGAGTGGTTGCGGCTTGATAAACCGGATGCATTAGGTGCGCTTCTCGGCAACCTTGCGCTGTGGGACCTCCCAAATGGGAAGGGAGTGCCGATGGACGCAGCCGTATTTCCGGACTGGCTAGGATGCGCAAACGACGTATTGGAACAGGAATGCCGTGGCTCCGGCTACGCAGGCGCCGACATACGACTCACATAACTCTGCCGTCGAACGTCTCCTGTCGAGAAAGCTGAGGGACCGTTTAGGGTCGACCAGAACCTGTAAGCGTTTGACCAGGAACCGCCGACCAGAAAGGCAAAATGAATTGGCGACAATTTTTATTCGAAGTACTCTTGCGAATTGTCTCTACATCGCCCTGGTCCCTGTCATGTTGCCGTCTATCGACGAACTCCTCGCGCTTGACGCGCTGACCTTACGCGAACACACAGAGCAGGCTGGCGATACCTTCAATGTTGAAGAGCACCGAGCACAGTTGCGAAAATCCCTGGAAGTCAGTCAGGTATGCTCAGTGCGACGGGAAGGCAAACTCGTTGCCTATGCAATGCTTCGACCGCATTCAGGAGCTTGCTGGTTCGTTGGCGCATTTGGCACGCATCCTTTGTATCGAACGTATGCCGTTATAACTGAGCTGCTCGCAAAGATGGCGACGTTGGCGAGCGAACAAGGAATCGGTGAGCTAAGAAGTCATGTCTACAAGACCAACCGATTATCTATCGCTTTCCATCGCAAGCTTGGATTTCAAGTGAAGCGTGAGAACGACAAAGCCTTCGAGTTCTTCATTACGATACGTGAACTGGCCACGAAGCCAGCGGTTCAACGCGCCACTGCCAAAGCGACGTCCCTCCCCGAGTAACCTGTGGGTATTAGCACCGTATGCTTGACCTTAGCAAGACGCGCGCATTACTGCACCCGAGCGGCGGTTTTTGGGAAGCGCACCCAACCGTTCAGCAACTCGCAAGGAATGCAGAATGAACAGAAGGAAGAGACTGACCTTTTGGGGCGCTGACGAAAACGACGATAGTCTTCCGCGCGCTGTCATGGATGGTCGCAAAACCGTCACCGCAGACACGGTCGCGGACTATTACAAATCCTACGGCGAATACGGCGACGGTGGCTATGCACCGGGGGACATCATTGAGGTTTACGATTTGAAGCAGCGGCTTCGCTGCATCATCAGGGCAACCGAAGTGCATACGATCGAGTTCGGGAACATCCCGGAAGAGGTCTGGCGAGGCGAAACATTTTCCAGCGCAGAGGAATTCCGGGAGTGCCATATTCGTTGCATGCCGCACCTCGATCTGCATGACCACTTCGAGTTGGTAACGCTGCATTTTGAATTGGTCGAGGTCATCGCGCGCGACTTCGCCCGCTGACGCTACAGGTCGTCAACCATATCGCCTCATTGGAATGCAGCAGACGCCGATATCTCGACGATCCAGTCGACAAACGCCTTGATCGCGGCAGTGGCGTTCCGGCCGAGCGGATAGACGATGGAAATCGGCACCGGCGAGCATCGCGCGTCAGCAAGAACCTCCTTCAGGCGGCCGGTTTGAAGGTAGGGAAATGCCGCGAATCTTGATATCTGGATAAGTCCCAGACCTTCGAGGCCGCATTGCAAATAGGCTTCCGTTTCGTTGACGGCAAAACGGCTTTGCAATGAGATCGTGAGATTTTCACCGTCAACGTTGAAGCGCCAGTCAAGCGGGCGGCCGGTCGCATTCGATATGTAGTTGACTACGGGATGAGCGCCGAGTGCGCTCACGGAATCGGGCTCACCATGCTCCTTCAGATAACCCGGCGACGCACATGTCAACCAGCTTAACTGTCCAAGCCGGCGCGCTACCAGCGTCGAGTCCGTCAATTCCCCGGTGCGGATAACACAATCGATGCCATCGTAGATCAGGTCGGCGGGCCGATCGCTAAGACCAAGCACCAGTTCGATATCCGGAAAGCGCTTCTCGAATTCGCGCAGCCTCGGCAAGACAATCGCACGTCCGATCAAGCCTGGCATGTCGGCCCGCACGCGTCCGCGCGGGGTCGTTGCGTCGAGCGAGAGTCCTATCTCCGCCTCGGCGATGTCGGACAGAATGGCCTGACACGATGCGAAGTAACGTGCGCCTGCATCGGTCAGACTGAGCGTTCGCGTACTTCGCCTGAGCAACGGGGTGCCGAGATGGGTCTCCAGATTCTTGATCACTGTTGTGACCGACGATCGAGGCATCGACAGCGTTTCCGCCGCCTTGCTGAAGCTTTGTGCCTCGACGACGCGTACGAACGTCGTCATTGCCTGAAGTTTGTCCATAGATGGTCGCCGTGGTCCGGTCGCCTGCAGTCCACTGCCGGAAGCTCGAGAAATAACTATCTTACGTTGTTCACCCGCCGTTCCAGCTGAATGAGGTCTGTTCAGCCGGCTAAAGCCGGCTGATTCGTTCCGGATGCTTTCTGTATTCCGGCACGCCGAACAATGCTGCGCCTCCCCGCCCCTACACTGCAAAGCATTCGACGGCCCGGCTCCATGGTCAACGCAATTCATGTGCTCGCAGTCCGGCCGCGAACCTCGCTTCTATCAAGTTCTGCTTCTCTAAAGAGGTAACGCATATGTTGCATGACAACCGCATTCTCGTTCTCGGCGCAGGTGAACTCGGCATGGCCATGCTGCGCAACCTTGTCCGTCGTACCGCTCCCGCGGCTCTATCTGTGGCGGTGCTGCTGCGTCCGTCAACTATCAATTCCACGGACCCAGCCAAACAGAATGACGTGGCAGAGTTGCGCTCGCAGGGCGTAGAACTCGTTCAAGGAGACCTGGCGAACCAATCGGGGGCTGCGCTTGCGGCCATTTTCCGACGATTCGACACCGTCATTTCCTGCACGGGGTTTGTCGGCGGCCCTGGTGTACAACTCAAGATTGCACGAGCGGCACTGAATGCAGGGGTCAAACGGTATTTTCCGTGGCAATTCGGCGTCGACTATGAGGTGATCGGAAGAGGAAGCGCGCAGGACCTATTCGACGAACAACTCGATGTGCGCGATCTTCTCCGCTCTCAAGAGCGGACCGAATGGGTAATCGTCTCGACGGGCATGTTTACGAGCTTCTTGTTCGAACCATCTTTCGGCGTTGTGGATCTGGCCCGGAACACGGTGAATGCGTTAGGCAGCTGGGACAACGCGGTGACGGTGACGACGGCCGAAGACATCGGCGCCTTGACGACGGAGATCGTGTTCTCAACGCCGAGAATTGCCAACCAGGTGGTGCATGTCGCGGGCGACACCTTGACCTATCAGCAACTGGCGGACACGGTCGACAGATTGATGGGCACACATGTTCTTCGCACGGTCTGGAGCGTGGATGAACTGAAGCGGGAACTCGCCCAGGAACCTCATGATGCGCTCCGGAAGTACCGCGTCGTCTTTGCTGAAGGGCGTGGTGTAGCGTGGGATCAGCAAAGCACGTTCAACGCGCAAAAGGGCATTGCGGTCTGCGGGCTCGAGGAGTGGATGCGAAACAACTCCGTGACAAGCAGGGCTGCTCAGACCGCTTGACGCGCTGACCTTACGCGAACACACGGAGCAGGCTGGTGATACCTTCGATGTTGACGAGCACCGAGTCCAGTTGCCCAAGTACCTAGAGGTCAGCGACGTATGTTCAGTGCCTCAGTGCGACGAAACATACATCGCATCGTCGAACGCTGCCGGAATAGCGAAGCTCTCGCGCATACGCTTCGTCTCCGCCGCTGGCGTCAAGCCAAACAGCCGCTTGAACTCTCTGCTGAACTGGGACGCACTCGTGTAACCCACTGCATGGCTCGCGGCCTCCGCAGTCAAATCCTCACGGACCATCAACAGACGAGCCTGATGCAAACGCGTTGACTTCACGTACTGCATCGGCGAAACGTGTGTGACTGCCTTGAAATGGCTGTGGAAACTCGGCAGGCTCATTCCCGCTTCCGCTGCCAACTGCGTCACGTCCAGCGGCTGCGCGTAGCCGGCATGGATGAGGCGTAGCGATCTGCCTATCCGGCCGAACTGCCCTTTCATCGCCAACGCCTCGCGCATCGAGCTTCCCTGCTTTCCGGTGAGCACACGGAAATAAATTTCGCGCAGCAGGCCGGGACCCAATACAGTGGCTTCGAGCGGCCGATGCATCGCCTCGAGGAAGCGCAACACTGACGCCTGCATCGCGTCATCCATCGGCGTCGACATCATGCTTTGAGGCGCCTGCACGTATTCCGTTGCGCCTTCACGATCGATCTGCACGGCCAGTTCAGCGGCCAATGTGAAATCGAGGTGAAGGTACAGCGCGAGCAGCGGGCGCTCTGGAGTTGCTTCGGTTTCCATGCTGAACGGAACCGGCACGGACACGGCCAGGTAGTGACGCTCGTCGTACAGATAGAGCTGGTCGCCGAAATGACCTCGCTTGCGGCCCTGACAAACGATCACGATGCCGGGGTCGTAGAGAACCGGCGTGCGTGACAGAGGCCGGTTTGAACGCAAGATCCGGACGCTCGGCAGCGCCGTGAGGTTGTAGCCCTCCTCCGGCGCCAACGCGCGGAGCAATGCAATCATGCGTTTCTGAGTTCCAGAGGAAAGATCCGGATTGTGCGTGGAAGTCCGCTTCGTACTCATAGCTTTAGGCAAGAAAAATAGCGGAATATGGCTTAGCCAGCCTCGCCACTCAGACTAGTATGCATTCTCCAGACACCATTTGGGAGAAGCTTCAATGGCATCCAGCAAAATTCTGCTCATCACGGGCGTCAGCAGCGGCTTCGGCCGTGCACTCGCAGAAGAGGCGTTAGCGGCGGGACACAAAGTCGTCGGTACGGTGAGAAGCGCGCAGGCAAAGGGTGATTTCGAGTCGCTGTCCGCGAACGCTGCTTTTGGACGGGTGCTTGACGTGACCGATTTCGATGCCATCGACGGCATCGTGGCGGAAATTGAGGCGGCCGTCGGACCCGTGGATGTTCTGGTCAACAACGCCGGCTACGGGCACGAAGGCGTCATGGAAGAATCGCCTTTGTCCGAGATGCGCCGACAGTTCGATGTGAATGTGTTTGGCGCTGTCGCCATGATGAAAGCCGTGCTGCCCTTCATGCGCGAGCGCAGACGTGGCCACATTCTGAATATCACGTCGATGGGCGGCCATATCACCATGCCCGGAATCACCTACTACTGCGGGAGCAAATTCGCGCTGGAGGGCATCTCCGAGGCGCTTGGCAAAGAGGTCAAGTCTTTCGGCATCGCCGTAACAGCCGTCGCGCCAGGCTCGTTCCGCACCGACTGGGCGGGTCGCTCGATGATGCGAACGCCCCGTTCGATTGCGGATTACGACCCGATCTTCGAACCCATCCGGAAAGCGCGTGAGGAGAAGAGCGGTAAGCAATTGGGAGATCCCCAAAAGGCGGCACACGCGATGCTCGCAGCAATCGCCGCGGACCACCCTCCCGCGCATCTTCTGCTCGGTAGCGATGCACTCGGACTCGTGAGGGACAAGTTGTCCGCGCTGGGAAATGAGATCCGTGACTGGGAGTCGGTCACGGTCTCAACTGATGGCTGAAGACAGCAGGCGCTGGGAGGACGTGAGCGCCTGCAACTGCACGCTGAGGCGCCGCGCTCAGCGCTCGAGCAGATCCTGAGGCTCGATGCCCGCCTCGCTGCAGTAGCGCTGATAGTCGTCCAGGCGATCGGCGGCTGTGATGCGGAGTTTGACCTCGCCATTGTGGCCGAGATACTCGACAGTGCCCATCACCACCACCATCACGACCAGTGCTTTGTCACCGACCGCCTCCCACCAGTCGACGTTGCCGGTAGACTCATGCACGTAGTCGCCGGGTTCGACAATTTCGCCGGTACAGAGGCGACGCTGCCCTTCAAGGTTGAAAGCGTGCACTTCGCCGGTATGACGGTGCAGGCCAAGCTTGGTACCTGGATCCAGACGCATCAGTTCCACCCAGCCGCGACCATCTTTCAGGAAGCGCAGCGGCCGCGACCACTTACCCGGACCTTCGGGTATCCACAATCCGTCTGCGGACAAGGGGCTGGCACGGGTGACCGTATGTCGTTCATTGATCATGCGATGGCTCCGAATTGATTGTGATGTCGTTGTTCGGTTAGCTACGCACCGAGGTGCGTAGAAAAGTCTATCACCCGTGACAGGCAGGCATCGTTGCGAATCCCCGTAGTCCGAAGATTGAGCAAGAACTCATTACCTGAGCGTCTTTTCGGAAACGCCGCAGGACCAGCGGCAAACTGACATCTACATTCCCCTCGTGTGACGGGGTGATCTGCGGCAGCGACCTTGCAGTCGCTGGACCGTCGGGCAGAAGTTGGCGACAATGCCACATTCATAGACTTCTACTGCCTCCGGTAACGGGCGCGACCGGCTATGCTTATCGACTCTGTCTGGCGCATGGCGCTTCGCCTCGGATTCCCGCTCGCTCGCGCCTGGTGGCATATTCGGCGACCTCGCCATGAGGGCGCGCTAGTCGCAATTTACGTCGGGCAGGCGTTGCTGCTTGTGAAGTCATCGTACCGGGCCGAGTGGAATTTTCCCGGCGGCAGTGTCCATCCCGGTGAAACGCCTGATGCCGCGGCGCAGCGCGAGATGGAAGAGGAGATCGGTCTGCCGTCATACACACTACTCCCCGCAGGCAGTGTCTATGGCACCTGGGACGGGCGACGAGACCGCGTGCATTTCTTTGAACTGCACCTCGATTGCATACCCGAGTTGCGGCTTGATAATCGTGAGATTGTCGCCACGCATCTGGCATCGCCAGAGGAATTGCAAAGCATCGCGCTGACAGGGGCGGTCACTGCGTATCTCCGCAAAGATTTCTGCAGTTAGTTGGCACTGCTCCTTTCGGGACGTCTCGGCTCGAAAACTCTGCGCACACCGTGTTTGACCAACACACTCTTACGCTCATGTCTTTGCCAAGCCCGACACTGCATACCCCTCGCCTGCTATTGCGCCTGCATCGTGGGTGGCGAAGTATCGGATTCCTGCGTGTACGGGCTTCTCAGGCGGGAATGGAAGCCGTTGCAGTCAGGATCGGCGACAGGCCGAAACGGCCTCCCCTGCCCCCATCCGCACGCGTCACCACCGACGAGGTAGCCAACGCAGTCGGCGCCTTGCTATCCGGGTGGACAGGTCATCGGCTTAACGTGCAAGCTTTGGCAGGGATAGGATTCAGGTAGCTGCGGATTCTGCGCTGCACTCAAATTTGAGCCGTCGCTACTCACTGTGCAGCCGGCAAGCATCACGACCAAGCCTGATACCACGGCGACGTTACGCCACACGGCAAATTGCATATGTACTCGCCACAAAGCGAATGGGTTGCGGTAGGGGAAAGCGTCGCAAACACTGTTAGACGTGGAGTTGGAACGCCAATCAACACAGTGTTGACGCGCAGATCAGGCGTTGCCGGTCGTCAAGGTCCGGTCACCGAAAGATAAGCCGCAACCGCTTCGATCTGTGCGTCGTTCAGCGTGGCCGCGACGGCTGTCATCGTTCCCGGCGCCGGCGTTTTCCCCTTCGCGCGCGCCTGAAATTCGTGTAGCCGGGCAACGACAAATGCCGCCGGTTCGCCTGCAATGCTCGGAAAGCGCGCGCCGTTGCCTTTGCCGCCGGCCGCGTGGCAGCTGAAACAGGCGGGAATGTCGGATCCCGTACCCGTCTCGGCGAGCTGCTTTCCGGCCAACACCAGGCTTTGTTGCGGTGGCGCACCTTCGGCAAGCGGCGGGTCTTGCTTCGAGAAAAAAGTTGCGAGCTCGCGTATCTCGCTATCGGAAAGAGTGAGTGCAACTGTCTGCATGACAGCGCTTCTGCGCGTACCCGCCTTGAACATTGACAATGCGTGTGCGAGATAATCCGGATCTTTGCCAGCGAGCCGCGGCCCACCGGTTACAGTGCCGGCGCCCAATGCGCCGTGGCACGCGACACAGGTCGCGATGAACGGAGATTCCGCCCCATCAGCAGTGTCCTGCACATTCGCTGCGGATTGTGCATGACAGGTACTTGCGAAACCGACGAGCGCCGCAACCGAAAGCGGACGCAAGCCGGCGCGCAACATGTTGACAGAACGTGGACCGATCATCGTAATTTTCCCGCTATCCGTTGAACAAGCGTCCCGTGAACGACGCGATGGGACGATTCTGCCGGGATGATTCTGACCGGCGAGCGTCAAGCGGATTACGGATCTGTTATCCAGGGCGATGACCGGCCTGTCTGCAAGTGTCGCCTTACTTCTGCTCGCCGGTCGCTTCGAGGATCAGATTTGCCACTTCAGTCGGATGCGACAGCAGCGACACGTGGCTCGACTTAAGCTCGATCGTATGCGCGTGCATCCGGTTTGCCATGAAGCGCTCCAGATCGGGGTTGATGGTCCGATCTTCAGTCGACACCGCATACCAGGTCGGCTTGTCGTGCCACGCAGCGACGGTCGTCTTCGCCATCGTGATCGCCTTGCCAATCGGCTGCTGAACCGCGTAGTACGTTTCTGCTTCAGCCGTCGGCAGGTCACCGGCGAAGTCTTTCACAAACGCCTGCTCGGAGAGCTTGCCGTAGCCGTCAGCCGACCACTGAAGCCCCGCCGATGCGGGTGCGGCTGGAAATTTCTTCGTCAGTGCCGGATAGTCCTCGCCGGCATCCGGCGCACGCGCGGCAATGTACACGAGACCGGCGACCTTCGGGTCATCGCCAGCCTGACTGATCACCATCCCGCCGTACGAGTGCGCGACTAGCAGCGTCGGGCCATCCTGTTGCGCAAGTGCGCGCTTGACCGCATCCACGTCCGCGTCGAGCGAGGTCGTCGGATTTTGCACCGCCGTCACGTGCAGGCCCTTAGCCTGCAGCAGCGGAATCACCTTCCCCCAGCTTGAACCGTCTGCAAACAACCCGTGAACCAGCACGACATTCTTGATCGGCGCGGACGGAACGGCGGCGCTGTCCTGTGCGAATGACGTCGTTGCGCTCAGCAGCGTGGCGCAGGCGAAACCGGCGAGGACAAACGAATTCAACTTCATGAGACTTCTCCGAGACATGTGAAGGATGAGATTCACGAATTTCGCTCAGCCGCAATGACGAGTCGAAAGACGGACCATACCCAGCCAATCATCCGGTCGATGCTTACGACTGCAAGCGGTCGCTGGATTCTGGTGTATGAAGGTGCAAACACAGTCCCGGAGCAAACATTCCATTCGCTGCAAATTTTTTTTATGGGTCGACATCTGCAAGCAGTCATGGCATTTAAAAAGCACGAGCGGCTGATGCGGCGGCCGTCCAATCGCGGTGTAGTATCCCGGCATGCCTACGTTATTGCGCGGCCTCGACGGTGCGCAGAGTTAACGTATCGATGACGAGGATGGCAAGCTGGTCGAAAGGCCTGACAATTGGTCCAACCGTACCTATGGCGACGTCGGCCGTGACAGCGGCATTGATCGGAAATACATCATGTCAACCGAGTGGAAGCGCCGCATCAGGCTGTTCATCCAGCGTTTCTGGCAGCCGACCAGCGCGTGCATGACCTGCATGCCGGGGAGCTGGGGCAATATCATGAGCCTGCCTCACTGGACGATTGCATTCCATACGGGTCTACTCACTGGACTCCTTGCCGTATTTTTGACCTTCACGCCCGCGGCGAAACTCTACTCGCATCGATACGGCAATGCGTTGATCGTCGGACTCCTGACGATGTTAGGCGATGCCTACTCGCACACAGGTCACTACCGCATCCCCTACGTCGAGCACATCGTGACGGGTGTTATCTCAGGTCTATTGACGCTGGCTGCGTCCTATCTCTTCGAAGACCGCGCGCGACGCCTTCGGGCCGCATGGGCTCGGGTTTTCGGATGACCTATCCGTTGACTTTCTGGAAGTACTAGCGCCGACGAAGTAGTTCCGTCAACTCAACACGATGCGCTCAAGGGTTGTCACTGCATCTACCACGCCGTTTTCCGTGCGCATTGTCTCGCCCAGCACTCGGGCGCGGTTTCGCACCAGGGCGTCGGCGGCGAAGTCGAGGGCGCTGGCGAATGCCTTGGCCTTAGGCGCTCGCCCATCCACGGCGGCCTGCGCAACACCGGCCAAACGCAACTGTGCGGCCCAGAAGAACTGGTCGCCGGCGAACGGCGTCACGATGGAGGGCACGCCCGCGCGCGCAGCAGAGTGCGACGTACCGGAGCCGCCGTGATGGATAACCGCGGCTGTTCGCGGGAACAGCCAGTCGTGCGGCGTATCGTCGATGACGAGGAAGTTGTCCGGAAGGACCTTCGGATCGATGCCGCTCCAGCCCGGATAGAACAGTGCGCGTCGGCCGGCCATCGCATCAATCAGGGCATCCAGCAGCCGCGCGTTGTCGAAGCCGGTCATGCTCCCGAAACCGATATAAATTGGGGCGTCTCCTGCAGCGAGGAAGTTCGCCAGCGCCGGCGGCGGCGTCCAGGCGGGGCTTGACGTCAGCCACTGTCCACAGAGGCGTGCGTTGGCCGGCCAGTCGGCAGGTGTGGGCAACAGGTTGGGCGAGATCCCGTAAAGCATCGGGTGATCCGTCCATACCGTCTTGCGCGGCGGCAGTTCGAAGATCGCACGGGCCGCATTGGTCTTGTCGCGGAAAGCTTTCCACAGCATGGCGTTCACGAAACTGTGGCTCGCCCGATTGAGCGGGCGCGGCACCCACCTGGGCGGTAGAAACGGCGACGGGAATGCAGCGGTCGGCGTAATCGGGATCATGCCAGCGCCGATGCCCTTGGCGCCCAGATACTCGGCCGCGGAAAGGCCGGCAAACGCGGCCAACCCCGCTACCAGGATCGCATCGCAGCCTTCCCCTTCCTCGATGATGGTCCGCATCCAGGATTCGGCATTCTCGTTGGCGATCTTGGCAAGCGCGCGTGCGGTGTCGTTGAAACCACCGCCTTTGGCGACTGCACCCGCCAGGGCGTGGTCCGGGCTGAGCGTGCCGCGAATATCGCCGGCTAACGCCGCGGCCGGCACGCCGAGCGCATGGGCGCTGCCGAGCGTAGCCGCATCGGCGAGCAGACGCGCCTCGTGTCCGGCATCCATCAAGCCACGACAGAGCGCAGCGAAAGGGCGCGCATCGCCCTCAGTGCCATACGTGGCGACGATGAACTTCATGAGATCTTTTTCCTGGGTTTGGGGGATGCCTTAGGAGACAAAGGCACTAAGGCGAGGCATCAGCCTTTTTTGTCTTCCCGCGCCGCTATCGCTTGTAATTGTCTATCACGGCACGTATCGCCGGGTCATTCATGTTTGCGCGTGTCACCGTCACCACGTCGACAAATATCTTTGGACCCGGTGGATGGCCTCGCAAAGCAGCGACCAGCGTTTCGATTGCCTGATAACCCATACGGTAGGAATCCTGTACAACGTCAGCGTATATCACGCCGTGTTCAAGCGCATATATAAATTCCGGGCGCCAATCGAACACGACCAGACGAGGACGAATACTGACCGGCATCTCTTCGACGACGTGCAAGGCCCCATACGCCGCCGTCTCGTTCGGAGCGAAGACGGCGTCGAGACGTCCTACGTCACCTGATAGGGCCTTGCGCACCTGTGCTTCAGTTTCGCGAAACTGATACCCGACATAGGGGGCGATGACCACACGCCACTCCATTTCACGTGCGACGGCTAAAAACCCCTCTTCGCGCGCGGTCGTCGAACTGATATTCGGCGCGAGTCTCAGCACTGCAATTCTGGCGCCCTTGTGCAAAACGGGTACCAGACTCAGAGCCGCCGTTCTGCCTGCCGCGAAATTGTCGGTGCTTACCGTGGAAATCGCGTTGTAATCCGTGCTGCTGCGGTCGACGAGTACCGTAGGAACTGCCATCGAAACCGGCGTCGCGACACCTTGCAATGACTCGGGCGCCAACACGATACCCGCTACGCCGCTCTTCACCAGGTAGTCGATCATTCTCAACTGGATATTGGGTTGCGGGCCGAGTGACATGCCGTCGAAAGGACTGCGCATTACCAGTTCGACATGGAGATCGTCAGCGGCACGGTGCATGCCCTTGCTCATCGTCACCCAGAAATCCAGAGCCGAGCCAGCGAGCACCACACCGATCTGGGTGGCAGGCGCCGCCTGCGCCGCCCCCGCCAATACAGTAATCAATAGAAGAAGTGAAAGCGTTCTACGCATTGAGTGTTGCCGTACTACCGAATATGGGTTTTGCTGCGTGCGCAGCGCGACCCCAAAGGGACGCAACTGATCTGGCCTGTGCCATCGTGGAATTACCCGGCCGACTTGTCCCAGGCATTGGGAAATTAATTGCACCAGACGGCTGTGTCAATGCATTTTGGATATCTGCGTAGACACCGCCGTGCGAGCTCGTTGCCTTGAATACAACCGACGCTGGCCTCGTAGCAGCCTCCATTCGCTGTTTCTGGTTAATCGTGCAACTTTTGCGATGCGACCGAACAGACGGACACACCGCGCCGGATTTCTCTAGAGTTGAATGTCGGCAGTCAATCCTGACTGACGATGCTGCGCTGACTTTCCAGCGTGCGTTCAACCTAAGGGAACCCAAATGAGAACGTCTCTTCAACAGAAAATTACGATCGATTTCGATCAGCACGCCAACTCGAGTCTGCACCCCAATAGTGCGCCTTTGACGCTCAAACACACCATTCGCCCAGAAGAGATCCGGGACAACCTGTCGGTGAGCCAAGGTGGCATTGGGTTTCTGTTTCACGCGACGGACTGGGATACGCTTTCATTTTCATTTCACAATGTAAAACGCAGAAATATCTCATTCGAAGAAGAGCTTTGGAACGCAAAGCCGTTTATCGCATCGCCTATCTATTCGGGATCTCAGGTCATAGGGGCCAATATTGCGTGTCCGGTGCCCCTCGAGTTATGGCTTGGGAGCCCGCGCGGTATCAAGCGATTTCGGGAGACGCAATTTTTTCCGGCTCTGGAACTGGCAAGGCAGGCGGGATTGAGCATGGTGGCAATGGGCGCTTCCACGCCTTATGCCTGCAACTACGGCGCACTCCCCCGGCATACGAAGCCGCCCCACATCACTACGGGTCATGCCGCGACGGCAGCGATGCTGAAAGACTGGGCCGTCCACTGCTGCAATGAACTTGATCTCGAATTCGGCAAGACGAAGCTCGCTCTATTCGGCGCCGCTGGGAGGCTCGGCGTCACGGTGGCTAAATACCTGCTTTACAAAGATGCACCGAAAGAGCTTGTTCTGATCGATTTACCGGACAAGGTGAACCTGCTCAAGGAGCAAGCCAAAGAACTGCTAGCAACCGATCTGCTGGGACGAACCCGGATTTCGGTGCACACATTCAGTCCGGACACGCCGCTGCCGCAGTTCGATGGCGCAATCCTCGTCAGCAGTACCAGCGTTCCCTACCTCACGTCTTCCGACCTCAAACGGGCGCAGTTCTGGATCGACGATTCTCATCCCCGGGCGGCGAGCGTCGAGGCTGAACTCGCGTCGCGAGCCCACACGCTATATATTGAGTGTTTCGCACGTGGCCCTGCCGGACTGAACACCGTGTTTCCGTTCAGACTGCCGACCACCCGCGATTGCTATACCTGTTTCGCCGAGGGCTACGCAGCCTGGCAGGAAGGCATCGCTTCCGATTTCATCATCGGCAGCCCTCCTGTGTGGTCCGTTTCATATACTCACGGTCTTCTGAAGAAGTACGGGTTTTCGGTCGGACCTTTTCACGGCAAAGACGGTTCGACGATCGTCCAGAGTACCCAGCGTCGTGGCAAACATGAGCTGATAGGGTCGTGAACGTCATTGGAGGCCAGATGGTGATGCCGCGCGAGAGCATGCGGGACTTGCTGGAACGAAGCCGGCTTGCAATTCGATGGGGAGGCATACTTGGCCTCCTGTGCCACCCCATTTACTACGTCGTCTGGACCTATGTCCTGCCGCAGCCGTACGACAACCTCTTCCTCCGGTTAAGTGCGGCTGTCATCTGCATTCCCTTGATCTTTCAGGCGCGTTGGCCCCGGCGCTTTAACAACTACCTGCTGATCTACTGGCATTGCTGCCTGATCTACGTATTGCCATTTGTTTGTACATTCCTCGCGATCAGAAATTCATTCTCCACCATGTGGATGATGACTGAGGTCATGATGCTTTTCATCATGGCGCTGTGTATCGACAACCCGCTTTTGCTGATGGCCTGCATCGGCATAGGCATTCTTTCCGGCTCGCTGGCTGCGGTGGTCAGCTCACCGGCTCCGATCGTTCTAAGTGCGGCCAACCAGTCGGACCTTGCCGTACTGCCCGTCGTTGTCTTGTGTAGCATGGCTTTCAGTTATGCGATCAGCAAAGGACGCATCTTTGTCGAAAGAAACCGGGCATTGCAGGCCCTCGCGGGCTCGATCGCCCATGAAATGCGTAATCCCCTCAGCCAGCTGAAGCACGTTCTGGATCGCGTGGAAGATGCGCTGCCTGCGAGGACCGGATCCCCTGCGTCGCCAGCGTTGTCGCAGGATGGGGCAGCGTTGCTCTATCGTCATCTCGCCCACGGACAACTGTCGATTGAGCGAGGCCTGCGCATCATCGCGATGACACTGGACGAAGTCAGCGCAAAACCTATCCGCTCCGACTACCTGACCTATCTGAGCGCGGCGAGTACCACACGCAAGGCGCTGGACGAATACGGTTTCAGCGATCAGAAGGAGCGCAGCAAAGTCAGACTCGTGGTGCTGGAGGATTTCACCTTCAAGGTCGACGAGACCGTTTATCTGTTCACACTGTTCAATCTGATCAAGAATGCGCTCCATCACATTGCCGCGCATCCTCAGGCGACGCTCACACTCACGGTCGAGCGGCAAACGGTGATCGTGCATGACACAGGCCCCGGTATTGCGCCTGAAATCCTGCCGCATCTGTTCGAGCCTTTCCGCACTGCGGGCAATTCGGCGGGTACCGGGCTCGGGCTCGCCTACTGCCAGCGCGCGATGCACGCCTTCGGCGGCACCATCGGCTGCCGGTCGGAAGTCGGGAAATTTACACAGTTCACGCTGCAATTTCCTGTGGTCTCTGAAAGCGAAGTCGCGAGCCATGAGCAGAAGATTCTAGACCACGCCACGCCGTTTTTTAGGGGGAAAAACATTCTTGTCGTAGACGACGATGCCGGTCAGCGGGCGAGAACCCGTCGTGCGTTGTCGAAGGTAGGTGCGGACGTGAGCGAAACCGCAGACGGCGAGACCGCGCTGAGCATGCTTCGACAGGCAACGCCGTGGGACCTGGTACTGATGGACATCAACATGCCAGTTCTGGACGGCTATACCACCACCGAGAAAATCCGCGCCGGCCGTCAGGAACCTAACTGGAATGTCCTGATAGTCGCTTATACGGCAGAGCCAAGCAATGTGGCGCGCGTCCTCGCACGGCAAGCGGGCATGGACGGGCTCATCAGCAAATCGTGCGGCGTGGTGGAACTGGTTGGCACCTTGCAGACGATCTTCGAAAACGGCAAGCAGCATCATTCGAAACAGAGTTTCGATGGGTTCGCCGGCAAAACGATCCTGGTGGCGGACGACGACACCTACAGCGGGCTGGTTGCCAAAAGTTACCTGGAGCGATGCGGCGCGAACGTCGTCGAGGCCGAACATGGCCTGGCTGTGCTGGCGAGGCTGCAGGAAGACGACACTATCGATGCCATCGTAATGGACCTGAACATGCCGGGAATGGGCGGCGTTGAAACCACCGCCTTGATACGGGCCCGTACCGATGCGTATGCCCAGGTACCGATCATTGCCTTGACCAGCCAATCCGATATGGAAGCCGTACAGGCCTGTCTCGCTGCAGGGATGAACGAGGTCATGATAAAGCCCGTGCAGGTCGGCTCCCTGTATGCCTCTCTTGCACGGCAATTTGCCCAGCAACGAACCTTGCATGCGCCGGCGAAGGCAGATTTATCTCAAGCATTGGCAAGCGTAACCGGCAAGCCCGCGACAGTCATGGAAGGCGATCTGCTCGACAAGAAACACCTCGAAGAGCTTATGGCGCTTGATTTGCTGGATCAGTCGTTCCTCATGGGCATTGAACAGATTCGCGTGCTTACGGCGCAACTTACTACCTGTGTGACGGCTCGTGACGTTCAATCGGCGCATGGAGCCTTACACCTTCTGCTTGGCGTCAGCGGCAATATCGGAGCAAAGGCGCTGCACCAATTCGCGAGGCAGATTTACCCGCGAATGGTAGAGGGCGAATGGCCTTCGGAGGCCGACTGGCTTGCACGGATTTGCGTGTTGGGTGACCGTTCAGCTACCGCGCTGGAAATGTATTTCGACTCGGCCAAAGCGCGCCGCGATCATCGGGATGTCTTGAGCGACGGGTAGCCGTCAGGCGGCTACCCGATGTCAGTGATGAGCATTCAACTTCTCAAACAGGGAAACCCCATCGTCACGGTAGTGCCCGCACCCAGCGTGGATTCGATCCGGAGGCACCCACCAAAGGATTTCATGATGCGGTTGCAAAAAATCATGCCCATGCCATGCCCGCCGGATCCTGCGTAAGTCGTGACGGGGTCCAGCAACAGACGCGCTTTTATCTCCGGTGCAATCCCCGGACCGTTGTCGCGAATACGGATCTCAGGTTCCGGAGTGTCCACTACTTCGAGGCGCAACGAAGGCGCGGGTGTACCGTCGAGCGCACGCAACGCGTTGGATAACAGCGAAGAGATGACGAGCGCCACGCAATTGGGCATGGCGTGCACGATAAAATCCCCTTGCACGTCGACCTGTACCCAGTCACGCTGCGACCCGGCAAACGGATAGGTATCGAGCAAGGTCGCGATCAATCGCGTCGCCCGGACCTCCTGGGTTCCAGTGCCCGATGCGGACTGCTGGCCTCCGTTTTTGTGCACCGCCGCCCAGAAGGACGAGATCAGCGTCAGGCAATACTGCGCATTATTAAGCATGGACGTTGCCGCCTGCCCGATCGCCAGTTGACGCTCTGGATCGTATTGCTCAGCAACGTCGCTCTCGACGGTGCGCGCAAAAAGCGAGATCGTTGCTAATGGCGTATTCAGTTCGTGAGCAAGGAAAGCAAGCGTCTCATCCATCGCCAAAAGACGCTGTTGGCGCGTTTCCCGCTCGGTGTAGCGCGCGGTTGCCAGTTGCAGCACCTCGCGCACCGTTTCGACCCGAAGCGGTTTTTCGAGGATACGGAATACGTCACCGGTATTGACCGTCTGCAACAGCATGTCTTTATCTGCATAGGCGGTCACAAGTATCCGCACGATTTGCGGATACTCCTGCGCGACCTGGCGCAGCAGATCATCTCCGTGTCGCCCCGGCATGCGGAAATCGGTCACCAGTACGGCGATCTCCGCCCCGTATTCACTCAGCATAGCCATCGCCTCATCTACACCTTGAGCGACGTGCACACAATATTCTTTATGGATCGCGCGTGCGAAGTGATTGCGTGACATCTCGTCGTCGTCGACGAAGAGAACGGAAAAAGGCGGCTGCATAGTGTCACTCATCGCGTTCCCAGCAAGTCGAATTTGAACATGGCGTAGTTCGCGGGGAATAAAAGCGTAGATCCACCCTGAAAGGGTAAAGCCAGTGGCTAGCTTGGCGCGGTGGTCAGCTACCGCAGTAGCGGCCGGTGACTATCGTAAGCGATTTTTCGAATTGAGCATGACACGTAAGGCATATGACAGAACTGAACTGGCCCGATCGGCAAATATCGCCGATCGGGTCGACGGTGGTGGAATTTTCCGATTCAAACTCAAATTGGGGACCAGGACCCATTAGGGGTAACCCCAAAAATCGAAATTCATCCTTGCGGACAATGCGCTTAATTATTAGCGACCGCTTTCCTAAAATTGGTATTAGCTGCTATCAGTTCGATCCCATTCGCATCGAAATTCCAATCCAATCAAGGAGACACGAGTCATGAACAAGGCAACCAGCACATTAATCGCGGCCGGCGCCGCACTCACGCTGTCAGGCGGCGCTTATGCACAGAGCAACAACACGCTGGCGACCCCAAGCGTAGTGTCACCGGCCGCCGTGTCGCCGGCCAATGCAACGAGCGGCTACGGCACGCCTGGCGCCACCAATTCGGACAGCGGCACGAGCGCCGGGTCGCCGAACCCGGGCGTGCAAAATAGCACGAGCAATAGCTCGACGTCCCTCACCAATCTTCCCGGGAGTCACAACACGCTGGCAACCCCGAGCGTAGTGTCGCCGGCCGCCGGGCAATAACAGTCGTTAAAGAGGACGCCTCATACGGGGAGCATCGCAAGCGGCTCGGAAAACGCCCTTCGCTGCTCCCCGTTGCTCACTTGCCGCCAGTAACATCGAGGAACGTGCCGGTGATAAAGGAAGCCTCGGCGCTTGCCAGCCATAGGATCGCCCGCGCAACTTCTTCCGGTTGACCGCCTCTTCCCATGGGGATCGAATCTTTGACGCGATCCACCCGTCCCGGCTCTCCGCCGCTAGCATGCATCTCCGTGTAGATGTGCCCAGGGCGAATGCAGTTGACGCGTATCCCATCCCGCGCGACTTCCTTGGCGAAGCCGATAGTGAATGTCTCAAGCGCACCCTTCGACGCAGCGTAGTCCACATATTCGTTTGGACTGCCGAGCCTGGCCGATGCCGATGAGATGTTGATCACGGCGCCGCCCCGCCCGCTGTGACGATACGACATCCGCTTTGCCGCCTGCTGCGCACAGAGGATAGGGCCTATCGAGTTGACCGCGAAGATACGCTGCATCCGCTCGAATTCGAGATCTTCCAGGCGGGACTGCTGCGCAATGATCGCGGCGTTGTTCACCAGCACATCGATCCGGCCGAACTTACGGTCGATCGCGGCGAATAGCTGAGCGACCTGCTCTGGGTCTGCGCTATCTGCGTGCATAGCTAAAGCCCGGCGCCCGAGAGCTTCCACATCAGCCGCCACCGCAAGCGCGGCAGACTCGTTGGAGACGAAGCTGATGGCTACATCGTAACCTTGTGCGGCGGCAAGCCGTGCAGTCGCCGCGCCTACGCCACGACCTCCACCCGTTATCAGGATTAGCGGCGCCTGCTGAACAACATTCATTTAGTGATCCTCCACGTGATGGTGCCGGTACCAAGCGTGCAAACGTTCGGCATCAATCGGCCCGGGCGTTGATATCAAGAACCGCAGCGGCGAACACTTCAAGTGCCTCCTGCGGAAGATTGTGACCGGCATTCGGCACAACGCGGTTCTCAAGGCGTCCCGTGAGGCGCGTTGAGTCTGCCTGTCTTCCCCCGTGCAATGTCAAAGCCCCAAGCAAACCGCCCCACCCGCGACGATCACGCACGCGAGCCAGCGTTTTCCACTGACCGTTTCCCGCAGAAACCCACGCCCGATCAGCACCGCAAACACCACGCTGGTCTCGCGCAAAGCCGATACCGTTCCCATCGCGCCCGACTGCAGCGCCCATATCACGATGCTGTACGCCGCGATCGAAACGAGGCCGCCGGCGAGCGATGAGCCTATTGCCATTGGCGCCGCCGTTACCGGCGTCCACAGCGCCGCGAGCCCACGTGTCACGACGAATAGCACAGGCATCAGCCAATAGAACAGGAACATCCATGCGGTGTAGGCGAGCGCCTGGCCACCGGATAAGCGCACGCCGATGCCGTCGATCACGGTATAGACGGCGATCGTCACACCGGTCGTCAGCGCGGCCAGCAAACCCTTACGCGACACGTGCCGCCCCTCCAGCGCAATTGCGACGATACCGCCCGATATCATCACGATCCCGAGCACGTGCAACGGGCCAATCGCCTCATGCGCGAAGAGCGCCGCGCCGAGCGTGACAAGCAGCGGCGACGAGCCGCGCGCAATCGGATACGCCTGCGCCAGATCGTTGCGGCGGTACGACCGCACGAGCGTCACGTTGTAGACGATATGCACGAGCCCCGATGCGACGATGTACGGCCAGGCCGCGTCGGATGGCAACGGTGTGAACAGAATCACGACCGTAGAGACCGCCGCAATGGCGATGCTCATCCATGTCATGGACAGGAACCGGTCGCCGTTGCCGTGCAGCATCGCGTTCCAGCTCGCGTGAAGCAGAGCGGCGAGGAGAACAAAGCCGCCGGTATAACTGAGCATTCGAGTTCGGGAAAGAGAAGGTATTACGAAGAATATCTATCTTGTGGCCAGCCATCAAACCAGATAAATTGGTCATTCGCGTTAGATAAACTATCCCAAATGAAGCGGACGTTGCCTCCTCTCAACGCATTGCGTGCCTTCGAGGCCGCAGGCCGGCTCGGCAGCTTCAAGGAAGCCGCTGCGGAATTGCACGTCACTCACGGTGCGGTGAGCCAGCACGTGCGGCTGCTCGAGGAGTGGCTCGGCGCATCGTTATTCGAACGACACAATCGGCGCGTGGTGCTGACTCCGGCGGCTGTGGCCTACCTGGCGGAAGTCGGTCCTTTGTTCGAGCAGCTCTCGCAGGCAACCGCCCGGTATGGTTTGCTCGAAACGGTCTCGCGAACACTGTCCGTGAACGCGCCTGCGACCTTCACGTTGCGCTGGCTGGTGCCGAGACTGGCGAAATTTCGCGCCGGGCATCCCGACGTGGACGTCAAGGTGGAGACTTCGAACGAGTCAGTGGAGAGTCTGAAGGAGACCTACGACGTCGTCATCCGGGGTGGTCCGGACACGTTTTATGGCTACACCATGCGGCTTTTCCTGTCCGAGGAGCGACTCCCGGTCTGTAGCCCGGCACTCTTGCAGCGACTGCCGCTTCGAACGCCGGACGATCTGCGCCAGCATACCTTGCTGCACACATCGAGCCTGCCGCGACTCTGGCCGGACTGGCTGGCGAAAGCACAGATTTCCGCACTCCGGCCGGCCGCTACCCTCACCTTCGATCACTTCTATCTGACGTTGCAGGCTGCCATCGACGGCATAGGCATTGCGATGGGACCGACTGCGCTGGTATCAAACGACCTTGCTGCTGGCCGGCTTGTCGCGCCGTTCGCCAGCCCTCGCCTACCCTCGCGGAGCTATTGCACTTACGTGCCGGATGGGAGGTCCGCAGATGACGTGATCGTGCTGTTCCGCTCATGGCTCGAGCACGAGGGGATGCGTTCTCGCACGGAGACGGCCCCGTAGAAGTGGGCCCACTGAGCGCTATCGGAGCGAGGAGCACGTGCGAACGGGGTTTAACGTCGTCTGCGCCGCCGCCAGAAACGGCGGCGCAGGTCCTTCAACTGAAGCTACTGCGCTGTCGGCGCGCCAACTCCATCGATGTCTGGTGCCCAACCCGAAGGGTTCGAGAAGATCAGCGCGTTCGCGTTGCCTGACTTGAATGTGCCCGTTACAGCGAGAGTCGAGACGGTGCTCCACCCACCGCTCGGCGGAAACGACACAGTGACAGGCGTTGCTCCGTTAAAGCTGATGTCCGCGGAGCGAGGCGCCGAGTCGCCGTTCGCATAACCCACCAACACGGTGTAGGTGCCATCCGCGGGGACACTAATATCGTTGATCGTCAACGTCCCGCCGTTGCCAATGTAGCCGACGTCCGAGCCGCCCGAACAACCGCTGCATGTCGAAATACGCGCGCCACCGGCGAGTACGCTGGTCGACGCTTCTGCCTCATAGGCGGCCTTGAACGGCGGTAGCGTCACCGGACCGGCGACGACAGTGACTGTGCCGATCTCGGGAGCAGGCGCGGTGCTGTCCGCGCTCGATAACGTCAGCGAGTTCGCCCCGCCGGCTTGCAGCGGCACGTAGACCGTGACCGTGCCAATGCGCCCTCCACCACCGGTCGGCGGAAATGCCACGGTGGTCGCCTGGCCGCCATTTGTCGAAAGTTGCGCGGTCAGCGTTTCGCGAGAGCGGTTCGCATAGGCAATCGCAACGTAGCCGCCGGTGCCGGTCGATGCGATGTTGCCAAAGGTTACAGTGCCAAGCCCCCGAACAATCCTGCCGCCGTCGCAGTCCGAGCAGTGCGTATACGATGCACCACCGCCAAGCGAGGTCGGCTGGTAGGTCGCCGCGGCGACGTCCTGTCCGCTTACCAGGAGCATCACGGCGCCGCCCGCCGGCACCGTGGGGGCCGTATACGAGGTGACAAACGAGCCGAGTTGCTTGCCGGCCCACAGATCACCTACGCTCGCACGCGCGTTCGGCACCAGGCCGAGTTGCTGCCACGTGACCGTCATCGGCGCGTCCGTCGTGCCGTTGTTGAAGAGCACGACAGCACGCTGTCCCTGGCCGGCGAGAAGCTTCGCCCACACCTGCTGTGCACCGGACTGTGCGACCTTTACACCTTGTGTGCCAAGCGGATCCTGGTCGACCGCGATGACGCCGGTGTTGGTCATCAACTGCGTGGCATCCGCAGTCAACGGCTTCGACAGGTCGTTACCGAGAATCAGCGGTGCGCCGGCGATCGCCCACAGGCTCATGTGCGCCTGATCGTGAACCGCCGTCATGCCCATGCCGACCACCATCATGTCGGGGTCGTTGTAGAAGCCGGTGTGCTGGCCCTCAGGGTGGTAGTTGCCAAGAAAGTTGCCGGTCACGCTGCCGAAATTCGGCGCGCCGCTGTTCGGCCCATAGATGTCGCCTGTCGTTCTCCACATCCTGCCAACCCCGGCGGCCCACGCCCACGGTCCCTCGTTGAAGTCGGGGTAGGTGCTGTTACTGGCGATGGTTCCCCAATCGCAGATGCTGAGCGTCACGCGGTGACCGGTCTGCACGTACGCCTTGTCGATCGCATCGGCGATGGCCGTATAGGCTTGCTGCGGATCATAGCCGGCTGCGCTGCCCCCGCAGAAGTCGACCTTCACGAAATCGAAGCCCCACTGCGCGAATTGCAGGAAGTCGTGATCGTAATGCGCGAAATCGCTACCGACGAAATGCGTGCCGTTGGTTCGCGTGCCACAACCCTGCGGACCGGCGTCGATGTAGATGCCCGCTTTCAGTCCCTTGCTGTGGATATACTGCGCGATGGCCTGCATGCCGCCCGGCCATTGAGTGTTGTCGACGACGAAGTTGCCGTTGGCGTCCCGCGTCCCTGAAGTCCACCAGCCTTCATCGGTGTTCACATACTCGTACTGCGCGCCGGATTTTATCTGCGCATTCAGTGCGGAAAGGCCATCGGCTTCGGCCTTGATCGTGTTGTAATTCACGTTCTCCGCAAGGCTGTTCCATGACGACCATCCCATTGGCGGCGGCACCACGGCGATTTGACGCGAGAGGCGGCGACTTTGCTGCGCCGCGGATTCGCTTTGCGCGGCAGAGACCGCTGCGGCCTGTTGACTCTTCAGCGAGACGGCGGCGCCACCACCGTCCGACGCATCGCCGCCACAACCCGACAAACCCATCGACACACTCACGGTTAATGCGGTTAACAGCGAAATGACACAACGTCTGTACACGAGCAGGTTCATGTCTGTCTCCTGGTTGAACGCTTGACTCTTGCGGCAGGGCTGTTTTGGGAGTGACTATATTCAGGTCTGCTCGAGAACTCCAAAAATTTTTTTGTCATCCCAGCACGTGGGAATGTTTAGGGATACAGAAATTTATGCGTAAAAGATAAAATCGGATGAGCGTTATAAATGAGAATGCGGACTGCTCAAGCGTTTGTAATTTCAAGCCTAAACCGCGTTGTTTCTGCAGTGCAGAAAAAGTAACGAGTTCGACCTGACCATAGCAATCGAGAAGCGGTCGCGATAATCTCCAGCATGCGCGCCGCACGGATCGTCGCTGCCGAACAGATTCAGGAACATAACCAGGGGCGTTTCACAATGGCTGACCAACGCGGTAGTCAATCTGTCACGATGTCTGAGCGAACCGATAGTCAATCTGCATTGCGACAAGTTGCAGGCTCGCGGCTTTTTCTCGGCGCAACGATTGCGATGTTTCTGTCGGGTCTCGGCGCGTCGGCGGCTGCGCCTCAGATCGTTCTGTTCCTCGCAAAGGAACTCGGCGCCTCGCTGCCGTTGGCGGGATTCTATTACTTGACCAGCCTTGCAGCGCCTGTCGCGGGGTACTTCGTAGGCCGCTACTCTGATTACACCGGGAACCGCCTCGGTCTTTTTCGCATGTGCGCTGTGGCGGGCTTTGTGGGCTGGGCCGGGCTCGCCCTCTCCACTTCGGTCTGGATGCCCTTCGTCATCGCCATTGCTTTGCTGGCCGTTTCCGGTGCTACCGCCTCGCAAATTTTTGCGGCGGTGCACGATGAACTCAGCCACAAGCCCGGCGATGCAAATGAAAGTGTCGTTGCCATCATCCGTATGGCGCTGACCGGCGGATGGATCGTCGGGCCTGTGCTGGGAGCGTGGGTGGCGGCTGCCTATGGCTTGCGCCCAATGCTTTGGATGACCGCCATCTGCATGCTTTTACAGATCGCGCCGCTCGGAACGCTGAACCCAACTGTCAAGATCAAGCCGGAGTCGGCGAGTGAGCCCGCGCGTCACTCGAGCCTACGTGCCATGCTTCCACTGCTGACGTTCACGGGACTCTTCGTCCTGGTCTACGCAGGGGAACCCGTGAAATACGGATTCCTGCTGATCTACATGGAAGAACATTTAAAGCTGAGTCCGGCCGTACGGGGTGCAGTCATTGGGATACAGCCATTCATCGAGTTGCTCATCATGCCCTTCAGCATCGGTCTGGGGCGCAAGCTTGGCAACGTGTGGTTGATGTGTATCGCGGCCGCCATGGGAGTGTTTGCCAATCTTTGTTTTGCGCTCTGGTCGTCCGCGGCGGGCATGTTCGCCGGACAGATCCTCATGGGCGGCGTGTGGGGCATATTTATGGTTCTGGGCATCATCGTCGCTCAACGCCTGCTTCCCAACGCGGTAGCGACGGCGTCGGCAATCTTCATGAGTTCAACGGCGCTCGCTTCGGCGTTAGGAGGCATTGCGGGCGGTTTCGGAGTGGCCTTCCTGGGCCTTCCTAATGTCTTCCTGTTGCCTGCGCTGTTCGCGGGTCTGGCCGTTATTGGACTGGCATTGATGGCACGCACTGAAAGGTTCCGGTTGCATTGATCTCGAGCAGACCTTTCGAGCGCTTCATCATTCCGTTAAGGCAGTCATTCGGCGGCGGATCAACCGGTCACGCGACGGCCTTCGACCGGATAGTTCGGGTCCGTATAGCCAGCCGTCGATGCGTGCCCCGCAGGCACCAGACTGTCGACAAACGTTTCGTCGTCCGGCCCCAGTTGCAGTGTCAACGCGTCCATGTAGCTGTCCCAATGCGCTTCCGTGCGCGGCCCGGCGATAGCGGAACTCACAAGCTTGTTCCTGAGCACCCACGCAATGGCGAACGCTATCGAGGTGGTACCGCGCTCAGCGGCGTATGCCGCGACCTTCTCTGCGATGGCGAGAGATTCCGGACGCCACTCGGTCTGCTGGATGCGCTTGTCGCCGCGCGCAACACGGGAGTCGGCAGGAGGCGCACCGTTGGGTGCATATTTGCCGGTCAATACACCTCTGGCGAGCGGGCTGTAGGGCACGACGCCAATGCCGTAGTGTCCAGCCGCGGGCATCAGCTCGACCTCGGCGGTACGGTCGACCATGTTGTAGACCGGTTCGATCGCAACGGGGCGATCGATGCCCAACTGATCGGCAAGGCGCACGATTTCCGCAATACGCCAGGCGCGGAAGTTGGACAGGCCGAAGTAACGCACCTTACCCTGGCGAATGAGGTCGCCGATGGCACGAAGCCCTTCCTCGAGCGGCGCGTCAACAAGCGACCGGTGGAAGTAGAGAATATCGATGTAGTCGGTGCCAAGGCGCTTCAGGCTGGCGTCGACGGTCTGGTAGATCCATTTGCGCGACTGGCCCTGTTCGTTTGGGCGAGCGGAAACTGAAGCCGGATAGCCGAACTTGGTTGCCACGACCCAGTCATCCCGTCGATCCGCAATTGCCCGTCCGACGATTTCTTCAGATCGGCCAGCGTGGTACACATCGGCAGTGTCGAGGAAATTGACGCCCTGATCGAAAACCTTGTCGATAATCCGGCGCGAGGTAGCTTCGTCCGTTTCGCCGCCGAACATCATTGCACCCAGGCACAGGGGCGAAACCTTGAGGGCGCTGCGCCCCAGATATCGATAGTCCACTCTCATCATCTCCATGCAGGCTGCGCCTGCGGTTACCAGAACATGCACGCCGGAAAAGGCGCATCAGCAGGCGCTTTGATCGCCGTCTGTATGGAGGATGATAAGTTGAAGGTATCTAGTGATAAAGCCAGTAAAACGGCAAACCCTCATGAACTGAATTCATGAATCTCACTCCAGTTCCGGGACTATTCCTTGCGATAACGGATTGCATCGATCACCACGGTCATCGCCCGCGAGAACTCACGTCGCGTCGCATAGCAGGCGTGCAGCCCCGGAAAGGCGGGGCACCATTCTTCCAATACCTTCACGAGGCTGCCCGCTTTGACATGAGGCTGGGCAAGGTCAGCCGGAATGTAAGCCAGGCCGTATCCCGACAACGCGGCAGCCAGCATCGGGTAGGTCCCGTTGAAAGCGAGTTGCCCGTCGACGCGAACTTGCACCTCGCGACTGCCCTTCTTTAACTCCCATGGATAAAAGCCACCCAACGTCGGCAAACGAAGATTGATGCAGTTGTGCGCGGTCAGATCCTGGGGCTTCCTTGGCAACGCACGCGTCTTCAGGTACTCCGGCGTCCCGACAATTGCCATGCGCATTTCGGGCGCGAGACGGACCGCGATCATGTCTCTCGCTACCTGATCGCCGTGGCGAACGCCGATGTCGTACCGGTCTGCCACGATATCTGAGAGGCCGTAGTCGGTGATGATCTCCACCTTGAGGTCGGGATATTGATGCAGAACCGGCGATAACCTGGGCCACAGAACCGTCTCGGTCGCGTAATCGGTCGCGGTGATGCGGATTGTGCCCGCAGGTTTGTCCCGAAACTCCGTCACGGCCGCCAGTTCGGAATCGATCTCCTCAAAGCGGGGCGTGATGGTCCGAATGAGGCGTTCGCCAGCCTCCGTTGGCGCGACGCTGCGCGTGGTTCGGGTCAGGAGTCGCATTCCGAGCCGGGTTTCCAGCGCGCGGATGGTATGGCTCAAGGCTGATTGCGATACGCCGAGTTGCGCGGCGGCGCGCGTGAAGCTGCGCTCGCGCGCGACGGCGATCAGTGCAAGCAGGTCGTTGTAGCTTTCGCGACGCATTGATGAACTCATTTCATAGATGTTTGCCGATTCTAGCGCCTAGTCGAGCATGAGTGGGCGCGTTAGATTTCAGGTAGAGCGCACCGCCTGCTCATTCTGCCGCTCTAGTTGCAATCGGATGTCGGAGCAGCGTGCGCTTAGGCGTCGTTGAACAACACAATGTAGATCGACTCATTTCAATGCGATCAGGCGCTATCGAGGACACTGCCGATGAGGATATTCGCTGTCGCGATGATGTCGTTTGCGCTCGGTACCGGACTGTCCAGGGCAGAGGCGTCAGAAGTCATGACGCAACTGGCGTTCTATGCGGGCTGGCCTAGCGTTTTTACGGCGCTTCCAGTCGTTAAGGACGTGCTTGAGCAGCGCCTCGGTTAATTCGCTCCCCGGCGCCGCGAGCGGGAAATCCGATGCCTGAAAAACTGGATGGTGCCGTTTCTGAAGACGGCGCAATCAGCAGGCTGCAAGACGCCGAACGGCGTCCAGATGATCGATGCCGTGCAGGAAATGATGCTTGATTTTTTGCTGGACCAGAAAATCTGTCAAAGCGCTTGGCGGAGTTACTCGTCGTGCGGCGGGACTTTGATGAGCACAAACCACAACACGGCCAAAATGATAAAGAAGGGAATCGAACGCACTTTGAGTCTTCCGGTGGAGATGACCCAGAGGATAGCGATTACTGCTGCGGACAGGTGTTTCCATCGATTTCGCTGCCTTACGCTCCATGACTTTCATGGCCTGCACATACTCGAAACACAGCGCAGGACACTTTATTCCTACCGCGGTAACGAAGCGTAAGTTCGCAGTCGCGGCGAAAACCTCAACGCTCAGCTCTTTCCCCTTCCTTCACCGCTCCCCCACTGTCGACAGCAATTGGTCTGCTCGCTCTGGAAACTCGCTATACACGATCCCGTACAATGAGTGGTTCCAGATCCCGCGACAGATCGCACTTCGCTCCAGCCTTCAGCGCCATGAATCACGATATTGAACACGCTCTCGCCGCCGCGCAGGAGAACCTCCAGGCCGGTCGGCTCGACGATGCCGCAGATCTGCTGCGCGGCATTCTGGCGAGCGTCCCTGACCACGGCGAAGCTCTTGCAGGTCTCGGCTATGTCACCGCCAACCAGGGCGATCATGCACGCGCAGCGGAGTACCTGGTGCAGGCATCGGCGCACGTGTCAATGTCTTTGGATCAACTGAACTTCGCCGCGCAGGTGTGTCAGTTGGCGCAGCGTCACGATGCTGCGATAGCGCTGTTCGAGCGCTGCCTGACCCAGTTTCCGAACCATCCCGCCTCGTTGTACGGTGTCGCTATGTCGCTGATACAGCTTGGCGAATTGCAGCGGGCACTCGAGGCGTTGGTGCATCTGTGCAAGATCCAGCCACTATCGGCCGAAGCGCATTACAACCGTGGAACGCTGCTCGGTTCGATGGCGCGCTATGAAGACGAACTGGATGCCTACCGGCAGGCGATCACGCTCAAGCCGCGTTTCGTACGCGCATACGTCAATCTCGGGGTCGCGTTACGAGATCTTCGGCGCTTTGATGAGGCGTTGCTTCAATTCAAGAAGGCGCTTTCGATCGATCCGAACGACGCGGGCGCACGCACCAATCGAGCTCAGACGAATTTGCTGCTCGGCGAATTCGAACACGGCTGGCGCGAATACGAATGGCGTTGGCGCGATGGCACCTGCAGCCACGGTTTTCCGCAGAACACCCTCTGGACTGGCACCCAACCGATAGATGGCAGGACAGTGCTCGTTCATCATGAGCAGGGGTTCGGCGACACGCTGCAATTCGTGCGCTTTGTGGATCGGCTCAGTGCAGCTGGCGCTCACGTGGTGTTGCGTGTTCAGGATGCCCTGTTGCCGCTCCTCCAAAATTATCGGGGTGCGGCCGAAGTCATCGGTGAGACAGCGCAAGTGCCGCATTTCGACTATCACATTCCAACCCTGAGTCTGCCGTTTGCGCTCAAGGTTCGTGCACCTGATATCGCGCTATCCGGTCCATATGTGCAGGCAGACGATGCGCTTGCCCCTCAATGGGACGATCTTTTTACAGGCTCCGCTAGACGGCCGAGCATCGGGATCGTGTGGTCGGGAAGCCGTACGCATCTGAATGATCACAATCGGTCCATTTCGCTTGAGCAACTGAAGCCGGTGTTCGATGCCGACGTGGATTTCTTCGCATTGCAACCGGATGTACGCGACAGTGACCGCGCGTGCCTCGCGCAACTTGAACAGCGCGGGGTGCTGCGCGATGTTTCCGGGCGGCTCACCACATTCGCTGAGACTGCTGCGCTGATCGCCCGCCTCGACCTCGTCGTCAGCGTCGACACAGCGGTGGCGCATCTGGCTGGGGCGCTTGGAAAGCCCGTATGGATTGCTTTGCCGTTCATGCCGGACTGGAGATGGCAACTCGACCGAAGCGATAGTCCGTGGTACGCAAAGGCGCGGTTGTTTCGACAAACGACGCGAGACGATTGGACTGGCGTCGTTGCCGCGCTTCGCGCGGAGATCGACGCATTGCGGGACGCCTGAACGGCGACCCGCCCGACAGCGGGCAGCCCATCCACTGTTCGCTGCAGGTTCTAACCGCAAATTCGGGCGCACCTGCTCCGTCGCGCCGCTCGCCCGCTTTGAGCGACGATTGCGGGTCGTTCACGGAAATTCGGCACGGGACCGGCTTGGCCATGAACCGGCGTTCTCCCGCACAGCCGTATGGACATTTTAGCGGCGATCAACCGACCCACTGCAAATGACGGTTACACTGGAGAACCTATGTTCAGGTGCCAGGAGACTTCTATGAGCAAGCACACCCTTGTATCGACAGCCACCACGTTGCTGTGTGCGGTTGCCCTGACGGCCTTGACCGCCACCTCGGCTCAGGCAGCCGACGCGTCGGTGAAATGCCATCTGACCTACAGCATGTCCGGATGGTCGGCGATTTATCAGCATGCCGAAGGACGCGGCAAAGTAAGCTGCAGCAATGGGCAAAAGGCCGCTGTCAAAATCAGCGTGCACGGCGGCGGTCTGACCGCCGGCAAGTTCCACGTCAGTGGCCGCGGCGAAATCACCCATGTCTACAGCATCAAGGATGTGTTCGGCAGTTACGCGCAGGCAGGCGCTTCGGCCGGCGCGGGGAAGAGCGGTACTGCGCAGGTGCTGACCAAAGGCACTACGTCGATGGCGTTGAGCGGCAGTGGTGAAGGCATCAACCTCGGTGTAGCGGTCGATGACTTCAAGATCGAACCGGTGCACTGAGACCGGACGCTGTCCGGCCAGAATCCGCCCTTCGATCACGGCTCTCAGATAGTTGACAGAGGACGTCGCGTCTAACGCGACTTCACTCTGAACCGACTCCGCGCGTGCGTACGGGCGCATTCGCCTCGAACTTGGCGCAATGCGTCGAGAAAAAAGTACGGACGTTGCGGATGTTCGATGAACTCGTGAACAGACGGCGCGCGAGTTCATCGTAAGCGGCCATGTCCGTGACATCTGCGACCACGATGAAGTCCGGCCCTGGCGACACGCGATAACACTGCGTGACGGCCGGTTCCGCACAGATATACGACTCGAAACGCTGATGGTCTTCCGCCGTTTGCCGGTCGAGACTCACCTCGATGATCGCGGTCAGCGTCGGGCCGAGCTTCGAGTGATCGAGGATCGCAATCTCACGCTTGATCACTCCGCTGTCCCGAAGCCGGTTCACGCGACGCAGACACGTCGGCGCAGACGTATGCGCGCGCTCTGCGAGTTCGATATTCGACAGCGCGCAATCTGTTTGCAAAATTCCAAGAATGCGCAGATCAAGCTCATCGAGTGTGATGCCGGGCACGCGGACCTCGCAGCGAATAATGAGTGAAATTAAATTTCACCATACTTCATGATCGATTCAAAATTCTATTTATCGTTGAATTATGAAATTTACTTTCATATGACCACCCTTACCATCACTGCATCGGTTCCCAACGAACCCTTTGCGGAGAAAAGTGATGTGTGGAATTGTCGGGGCTGTCGCCCAACGGAACATCCTGCCTGATCTAGTCAACGGTCTGAAGCGACTCGAATATCGCGGCTACGACTCGTGCGGCGTGGCGCTCTATCAGGACCGTAAGCTCGTGCGCGCACGCAGCGTAGATCGTGTCGCCACCCTGCAGCAGGAGATATCCGACCGCGGCTTGTCCGGCTACACCGGCATTGCACACACGCGGTGGGCAACGCATGGCAAGTCCGTCACGACCAACGCACATCCGCACTTCTCGCCCAATGCCGAGTCACCGCGAATCGCGCTCTCGCACAACGGGATCATCGAGAACTATGAGGAGTTGCGCGCGACGCTTCAGGATCACGGTTATGTATTTTCGAGCCAGACCGATAGCGAAGTCATCGCGCATCTGATCGACTATCTGTACGACGGCGATCTGTTCGACGCGGTACGTGAAACAGTCGCACGGCTGCGCGGCAGCTACGCCATTGCGGTGATTTGCCGTGACGAGCCGCATCGGCTGGTGGGTGCGCGCGACGGCATGCCGCTCGTGATCGGCATCGGTGAAGGCGAGAACTTCCTCGCGTCTGACGCGATTGCGCTGTCGGGGGTGACGGACAAGATCGCGTACCTCGAAAACGGCGACGTCGTGGACATCCAGCTTCATCGCCACTGGATCGTGGACGCGGCCGGGCGACGCATCGAACGTTCCGTTCACACAGTCGCCGCGCACAGCGGCGCAGCCGACCTCGGCCTGTACCGCTACTACATGCAGAAGGAGATTTTCGAGCAGCCACGCGCGGTCGCGGACACCTTGCAGGACGTGTCGTCAATCATGCCGGAACTCTTCGGCGACAACGCCTGGCGCGTGCTGAATTCGGTCGACGCGGTCGTATTGCTCGCGTGCGGCGGCAGTTTTCATGCGGCGCTGACGGCCAAATACTGGATCGAGAGCCTCGCGCAATTGCCCGTCAACGTCGAGATTGCAAGTGAGTACCGATACCGCGAAAGCGTCGTCAATCCGAACATGCTAGTGGTGGCGGTATCGCAAAGCGGCGAAACAGCGGATGTACTCGGCGCCATTCACGTCGCCAAACAGCGTGGCATGCTGAAGACGCTCGCAATCTGTAATGTGCCGACCAGTGCGCTGGTCCGCGAATGTGCATTGAATTTCATCACGCGCGCAGGCATCGAGATTGGCGTTGCATCGACCAAGGCATTCACGACGCAACTCGTCGCGCTCTTCATGCTGGCGCTGACGTTGGCGCAAGTGCGCGGCCGTCTGTCCGAGGACGACCAAAGAACCCATCTGCGTGCGCTGCGTCATCTGCCTGACGCGATGAGCAAAGTGCTCGCGCTCGAACCGCACATCATGGCGTGGTCTGAGATTCTCACTCGCAAGGAAAACATCCTCTTTCTCGGGCGCGGCATGCATTATCCGATCGCACTCGAAGGCGCGTTGAAGATGAAAGAGATCTCATACATTCACGCTGAAGGATACGCGGCGGGCGAATTGAAGCATGGGCCGCTGGCGCTGATCAGCGACCAGATGCCTGTGGTCGCCGTCGCGCCGAACGATCGCCTGCTCGAAAAGCTGAAATCGAACATGCATGAAGTGAATGCGCGCAGCGGCAAGCTTTTCGTTTTCGCCGATATCGATTGCGGGCTTTCGCCGAGTCCGGATATCGAGGTGATCCGGCTTACCGAATACTATGGCTTGCTCTCACCCATTCTGCATACGATCCCAATGCAACTGCTCGCCTTTCACACGGCGCTCGCGCGCGGCACGGATATCGATAAGCCGCGAAATCTCGCGAAGTCCGTGACTGTTGAGTAATCGACACGGCAGCGTTGAGCGCGGTCTCGGTTTAGTCGGTAATAGCTTTGGGCGCCCTTTTGGGAGGCCCAAAGAAGATTGTTTCGGATCAACCAGGGTGATGGGCTGTTCCATCGCGTTCTTCCGACGCCTCAATAGCTCTTCCTAGCTTGACCAGATAGCGCTTTGCTTTTTGAAAGTCCCCGCGCCATAGCCACTTCAAGCAACTGAAGAGTTCCCATGCCAGGAACCGGTCACCATAGCGAAAGACAATCGGGTCTTGCTCAGTCGACGCGGGCCTCGACGACGTCCTCGACTCAAGACAGCGATCCCGATTGACTATCTCGACAAAGGGCTGCTCAAGGATGAGCTCGGTATCGGGCGAGATGACGTGAAACTCGATAGAAGTTAAGTCGTTGAAGATAAGTTTTTGGAATGGACTGTCCGGATCATGCGCGCCATCAAACGTGATGAATACGTTCGCTGGGGCGATCTGCTGCTGTATCGTTTGGAACAGTGAACGCGCAGCCCCTCCAGAGCAAAAGGCAACGAGGTCGATATCAGAGAGGCGATCTGCGGTCCCTTTTGCAAATGAACCGACGACCACCGCGCCGATGCAATCTGGGGAATCTCGGACCGCGGCCGCGATTCGCATGAGAAGCGTGATCTGGAATGTTGTGGAAGGGTCATCGCTCCACCTTTTGAGAAAGTCTTCGAAGCGCATTGGGCGGTCACGGATGGATTGTGGGATGCCTACAGGATAGGACAACAATTCGTTCGAACGGCCGCTTTCGGCGAACCGCCAGGGCCGGTTAGAGGCACGTGCTGCCTATCGCTACGTTGCCAGACTCGGGCGTTGCATGCCGTTTGCATGAGGCAGCGACCGACCAGAGGCAAGCCTTTCAAATACCCATCCTCGGAATGCCCACAATCCAAGGATTGGTTGGCATAACGTAAGGGCACGTTGCTAATCTTCGTTCTTCCGCCATCAAGACGGCTCAACGGAGACGCAAGCGATGACTTCGAAAAGCATCCGCCGGGCAACGGCAGAGGACGTGCCGGTTCTTACACAGATCAGGAACGATGCGCATGCGAAGAAGGTGGCTCACGGCGATTATGCGTGGGGCAAGGAAGGAGGCGGATTTTCCGAGAGTTGGGTACGAAACAATGTCTCGCAAAAAGAAGTGTATATCGTTGAGTTGGATAGCACTTCGGTCGGAATGTTTTCGCTAGATCTGGACGATGAAAGACACTGGGGAGTTCAGGAGCCGATCGCTGGTTACGTGCATGGACTTTGTGTGCGGAAAGGCTTTAACGGGCGAGGACTCGGCAACTTCATGCTTGATTGGTGCGCTAACAGGGTGAGCGCCTTGAATAGGCGTTTTGTTCGACTCGACTGCGCCGCCCACAATGCGAAACTATGCACCTACTACGAATTGCTTGGTTTTATGCGTGTAGGACTGTACAGGGAGCCGGAACCCGGCGGCTATGTCTGGTCGCTGTACGAGAAATCGGCTCGCTAGTTTTTGATCAGGCAACCATAATAATTCCAGAAAATATCTCAGTGAGGTGGCTTATGCGTGGTCGATTTTCGAATGCCGTATCCCGACGGAACTTAATGACGTGCACCGTACTGATAGTTGCTGGCCACTGCACAGTTACCGCTGCAGCTGACTTTCAACCAAATACAACGGTTCTTAGAGATGACAGCACGTATAACGTCAACGCGGACGGCACATTTACGCTAGATGAGATCGTCTCTTACCGCATCGAAACCGATCAGGGTGTCCAGCAGCGAAGTCAGTTTCCCTTGCACTACAGCACCTCGCTACAGAGTCTCGACGTTCTGGATGCCTACACAACTACGCCAGATGGGAAGCGTGTTGATGTAGCGCCGGACAAAATCCTGGTGCAACAAAGTGCCGAAAACCCTGGAGCGCCC
This sequence comes from Paraburkholderia sediminicola, assembly GCF_902859805.1. Taxonomy (GTDB): domain Bacteria; phylum Pseudomonadota; class Gammaproteobacteria; order Burkholderiales; family Burkholderiaceae; genus Paraburkholderia; species Paraburkholderia sediminicola. Next base: position 574,916 of record NZ_CADIKC010000002.1, read on the forward strand.
ACCTTCGACGATGGCAAGGTAAAGATCATCGTATTTCCCGCAGTGGAAATCGGCTCAACGCTGACCATGCATATGCGCCGGACCCAGAAGAAAGCATTATTCCCGGGGCAGTTCTCGAGCAGCGACAATTTCCTGGATGACAAAGCGTTCAAATCTGCAAGCGTTACGGTGCATGCCCCATCCACGCTACAACTCCATGTCGACGCGATCGGCATGCAAGGCGGCCAGGTGTCCTCCGGCAACGGCAACCAGCAGACATGGCAATGGTCGATCAAGGACACGTCGGCGCGCGCGCCGGAATTTGGAGCACCTGCCCTTGCGGACCACAGTCCGCGTGTCGTGATCTCTACGTTTCCCGGTTTTGAGGCGGTCGGGAGCGCGTACCTTGAACGTGCTGCTCCCCAGGCAGCGGTCACACCCAAGCTCCAGGCACTTGCCGATCAACTCACCGCTGGCATGACTGACAGGCGAACGCAGGCCGAGGCGCTGTATCGGTGGGTCAGCGCTAACATTCGTTACGTTGCTATTTATCTGGGGTTTGGCGGGGTCGTGCCACACAGCGCACAAGCCATCATGGACGCGCGTTATGGTGACTGCAAAGATCACGTAACGTTATTGCAGGCCTTGCTCGCCGCGAAAGGCATCACGAGCAGCCCGGTTCTGGTGAATGCCGGATCCCGCTACTGGCTGCCTGCTGCGGCGGATCCGCTCGCCGTGTTTGACCACGTCATTACCTACCTGCCTGAATTCAGGTTATACGTGGACTCAACCGCAGGCGTAGCGCCATTCGGCACGCTTCCCTTGGCGGAGCGAGGCAAGCCGGCGTTAGTCACTGATGATGGCACCGGCCATGCAGTACTTGTTTCGCTACCGTTGAGCAGTCCAGAGACTGATCGCGTGACGATCCACACCCGAATCACGCTGGATAGCGATGGAAATGTAAAAGGTGACGCGGCAGTGAAAAACTCGGGCGTCTTCGACTGGCTGTCCAGATCGCTATTTGCATCTCTTCCGCCCGGGACGGAGCCACAGTTTGCAGCCAGGTTGTTGACCTTCACCGGCCAAAGCGGTGAGGGGAATTTCACGCATGGCAGCGCTCGTGACTTGACGCAGCCCTTCGACTATTCGACGCAATTCGATCTTCCAGGCTACGCGCAACTACCTGGGCCGGGTGCGCTACGCATACCACGAGGCACTTCCGACTTTACCGATGTCGCCAGTGCGTTCGATGTATTCGGGCCGGTAACACGCGAGCTGCCTCTTGTGTTTCCAGGACGTCATATCAGTGAATCGATCGAGCTCGATCTGCCAGACGGACTAAAGGTGGCATCGCTACCTAAGCCCGTCAAGATTGCATCTCCAATCGGAGCTTATGCGTCGACCTATTCGCAGTCGGGCCGGAGCATCACGGTAACGCGAAGCCTCGATATCACCACTAACGCTCCAGTTGTGGATGCAGCGCAGTATCTGGAGTTGAGAAAGATGGCAGCAGCGGTCAAGCGGGATCTGGCTGCCCAGATCCTCTACTGACCTCGACATGACGATCTTCGCCCTGTCGGCTAACAGCCTGATTGTCATGGCGGTTTGTTAGCTCAAGCCATCGGCAACTAATGCTGCGTAAGCATCAGGTTCAGATTCTGAACCGCAGCACCGGATGCGCCTTTGCCAAGATTGTCGAAAACTGCGGACAACAGGACGTGCCCGTGTTCCATGTTAGGAAATACGCTTAAGCGCATGTCGTTCGTACCGTTCAGCACCTGCGGATCCAGGTGCTTCAAGACGCACGATTCGTGCAGCGGCAGGACACGTACGTGGGCCGCCTCGGCATAGTGGCGTGCGAGACACGCGTGTAACATGGCGCCATCCACGTCAGGTGCCAGCAGCCGCAACTGCAGGGGCACCGTCAGCACGATGCCCTGGCGGAACGCACCATACGCAGGGACGAAGATGGGACGCTGCGCGAGCCCGGCGTGCTGCTGGATCTCCGGGGTGTGCTTGTGCGCGAGTTCCAGACCATATACCTGGTATGAAGGCGCGTTGACCGCACCCTGCCCCTCATGCTCCTCCACACCGGCACGCCCGCGTCCGGAGTAGCCGGACACCGCATGAATGCTGATGGGATAGTTGCCTGGTATGAGCCCAGCCTGCAACAAGGGGCGCAGCAAGCCAATTGCACCGGTCGGATAGCAACCGGGATTGGTGACCCGACGTGCGTTCGCAATGCGCTCAGCCTGTCCCAGCGCCATTTCCGGAAAGCCGTATGTCCAGCCCGGCTGTGTGCGGTGAGCGGAACTTGCGTCGATTACTCTGACGGCGGGATTAACAATGGCGTCCACAGCCTCGCGCGCGGCGGCATCAGGCAAACAGAGGATGGCGATATCGCAGGCGTTGATGGCTTCTGCGCGGCGCCGCGGATCCTTGCGTTCCGCAGCGGCAAGCGTGGACAGTCTGATGTCGGTCCGGTCTCGCAGCCGTTCGTGGATTTGCAACCCGGTGGTGCCTTGGTCGCCGTCGATGAAAACAACGGGAGAGCTCATACGTGGAATACTCCGGTGACTATTGGTTGTAACAGGCAGAACGAGCCCTTATGTTCCACGCACGGCTAGAATAGAGAAAGTTGAATTTCATAACGTGAATATTCAGTTTTTCTGAATCTGGACGCCGACATGAGAGAGATCAGCCTGGACCGCTTGCGCACTCTGGTCGCCATTACCGACCGGGGCTCATTTGCCGATGCGGCGCGTGCATTACACCTGGCGCCGCCAACGGTCAGCCTCCACATCGCTGAACTTGAAGAGCGCATTGGCGCCCCACTCCTGTCACGCAAACGCGGACATGTCAGGCCGTCGGCAATAGGAGAGGTGCTGGTGGAACGCGCGCGTCGACTGCTGGCCGATGCTGAGCAGGCGTTAGACGATATTCAACGCCAGGTGCAGGGACTCGAAGGGCGCGCACGGCTCGGCGCGTCGACTGGCGCGATCGCGCACCTGTTGCCGCAAGCGCTTGAGGTGCTGCGCCAGCACCATCCCTCTATCGACATTCAGGTTGCAGTACTCACTTCGCATGAAACGCTCTCCCGGCTGGCGGATGGAACACTGGATGTCGGGCTGGTCGCACTGCCTCAGCCCCCGGTGGCGGGACTCGTGATAAAGCCCTGGCGCCGCGACCCCGTGATGGCCTTTGTGCCGGCGCATTGGCGGTGTCCGGCTCGCGTCACGCCTGAATGGCTCGCCGCCCAGCCTCTCATTCTCAATGACGCGACCACGCGTCTCTCGCGTCTGACTGCGGAGTGGTTTGCGACTGCGGGGCACCATCCTGCGCCGCGCATTCAGCTCAACTACAACGACGCGATCAAGAGTCTCGTAGCGGCAGGTTACGGCGCAGCGCTGTTGCCTCATGAGGCCACAACGCCATTGCCCGACACGCGCATTGTCATGCGTCCGCTGCGACCGGCGTTGTGGCGTCGACTTGGCATTGCACATCGTGCGGGGTACGTTGAACGTCCCACGCAACACGTACTTGATGTGTTGTGGGATCTGCGATTAGCGTAGGCGTTGCCGTTTGCCGCTTCGGTTCGTTCTTGTTGGGACAGAAGCCTTATTGAACGCCACGACGAACGAATGGCCGTGTTGTAGAAATTCGACTGGCCGGATTGGGCCGGACTGAGCCGGCCGCGTCAGGCAGCGGTCGGTCAGCTCCAGACATTCGGTATCGACCGTCAGTTTGGTGACAGTCGAACCGACGACGGCGCTCGGGTAGACTGCAACTCTCGCCAAACCTCGCCGAGATCGCATGGATACCCAGCTTTTGATTATCTGCGGACTCACATTCGTGATCCACGTGATCGCGACGCTGGCTTACGCTGTGCGGATCGCCGGTGTTCGCACCCGACGCATCGCTGTGTCGTTCTCGCTGTTCGGAATCATTGCCCTTGTGTCCCGAACGGCGAACTCCTTTCAAGGGCCGTTCATAGCCAAGCGCGTGGAGCTTGATATCTCCCGGCATCTTGAGGGTGGCCTGCTCGGTGATTTTCGGCTCTTCCTTGTTACGGCCACAGCGGCAAGCATAGTCGGCGCGTTGCTGATCCCAACGTTCCAGCGTTATTTCAGTCGCGCTGTCGAGCATTTTCAGGCCAATCGTTCATTGCCGCGCCTTCTACTTCACATTTTCAGCCGTGGTGGCATCAACTATATGCGGGACGGTGCGCGGGTTCCGTCGCGCCAAAACATTTCCCAGCTAGCGAGCGGCGCCGGTGTATCCGGAGTGGTGATAGCGCTCAACATCTTTGCGATGGCCATCTGGACTGTCGGTGTTTTCGCGTCGCTCTACGCGGGATACCTCAAGCCAGATTTACGCGTGACGTGCGCCAATCTATCGTCAGTCATTAATGGCTTTGCGACCGTTGTATTGGCGGTGGTCATCGACCCGCAAGTTTCCGTCATGACAGACGACGTGATCGACGGCCGACTCTCCGAGAACAGCTTTCGACGAGCTATCACCACCCTCGCCGGGGCACGAGTTGTCGGAACCTTGTGCGCCCAAATCATGCTTGTACCGGCCGCGCTCATCATCGTGCGCGTCGCGGAGCTGATTTAGAGCGGAATGTGCCAATCTGGAATGCTGTGATCGATCTCACACGGGGATGGTAAGGCCGCACATGGCAGGCAAGCGCCGGAATCCGTCAGACACAGACGGCCCCTGACCGGCCAACAAGCGACACTCGACGGGCTTGTCAAAATTGATGACAATCCATTGCTGAGCCGGCGCATTTCGGACAACCACACCGTGGCAATGACGGTGTGCTCGACGCTTTTTGCTGCTGCTTGTTCCACTTTCCCACTTGCAACTCGTTTCTAGCTGACTGACTGATGCTAAACGGCTCGACTTCAATTGGTGTTTTCGATTCAGGTTTGGGAGGCATGTCCGTAGTCGACGCGATTCGTAGACGCCTACCAGGCGAGTCAATCGTCTACGTTGCAGACTCGCAATTTGCTCCATACGGCGAGAAGCCAGACGAGTTCATCAGGACACGCAGTGTGGCGCTGTCCGAATGGTTGCTTCAGCAAGGGGCGAAAATTCTGGTGGTTGCCTGTAACACGGCGACGACCCATGCGATCTCGCATCTCCGAAGCCGGTTCGACGTTCCCGTCATTGGTGTGGAACCCGGCATCAAACCGGCCGTCCAGACCTCGGTTTCAAAAGTCGTTGGCGTATTGGCAACCGCCGCGACACTGCGCAGTCAACGTCTTCGAGATTTGTTGTCCACGCATGAGCACGAGTGCCAATTTGTGCGCCAGGCTGGGCATGGTCTTGTGGAGCTAATCGAGCAAGGCATAACCTCGGGATCATCGATTGATGCGTTGCTTGCGACGTATTTGACGCCGATGGCGAATGAAGGCGCGGACACCCTCGTGCTTGGTTCGACTCACTATGCGCTTCTGATACCGAGCATGGAGCGTCTGTTCGGAAGTCAGTTTCGCCTGATTGAGACAGCTACGGCAATCGCTCGGCGCGTCGATCACCAGCTCGAAGCATACGCACTGCGCGCAGACGAAAATTGCGGTCCGTGCGCGTTGCATCTCTATTCGACTGCTGTCGAGAGCGAGAAGCGAGTCCCGCTCGAACGGTTGGCGGACGCTTTGTCACTTATCAGGAACCGAGTGGATTGCGTCCAGATCGGCATGTAACGAACGGAGGCAGTTGGTCCCTACACCCTAATCGGTCTATTTTTTTAGTCGTTCGTGTTTTCCATCCATGCGTGTCGCCGTCATGCGCGCATCCCAGACCGGTTCTGCGAGGGAATCAATAACGGTTTCGGATCGCACTTGCACACGCACCAGTCATGGCTCAGTGCCTGCTCGCGGCCATTGGCCCCTCTGCTCGGAAGGCGCTCGCCGACGCATAGAATCCAGCCTATCGTGTCGCATTTGGGACATGAAACCTGATCGCCTTCGTATGCGACTGCGCGACCGTTGAGGAGGTCCGCGCGCGAACCGGCGAAGACTCGCCCGCCCGCCGTGGTTGTATCGCCGTCGCAGATATCAAAACGTTGATTCATTGATGATGGATTCCTGGAAAAGGCGTTGAGTAAAGCCCTAAAAAGTCAGCGCTACGGTGTTTCTGTGAAGGGGACGAAATGCCACTGCAGTCAAGCCGCGAACGGGGAATCGACAAGGTCATCCCCCATTATTTCCGCCTCACGTTATAGCAGTACTTTTTATTAGACCTCGTGAGGCTACCAGTTTCTGTAAAAACTCATCCTCGCTACACAAACGTCGCGCTCTTCGAGAAGCTTGGCGTGAGTCATTTGGCAATTAGCTTCGGCGTATCGCAACCAGTCCTGATCTTCTCCATCCATCGTATCGCGAGCCAACTTACGGAGCACTTGCCCTTCCCGTCCATTTTCATATTCATTTGCCATGAAATTTAGAGCCCGATTAAAATCCTTCATGCTGTACGATTTATCAAGGAAAAGGAGTTCATGGGTTCTCTCGGACGTTACCGATTCCAAACAAGCCAATTTATCGATGCCCGCTTCCTGGCCTGGGCTAGTTGCATCAAATGCTGCTTGACAGTACTTAGTCTTGCACTGAATCCAGTAGCGTTGCGTCTGCCGTAAGTTTTGGCGATCGGCCGGCGCCAATTTTCTATCCAGCATCTGATAAACACGATTTAATTCAGTGTCAGCCCCTTTGAAATTCGATTCAGCACAAGCCTCGATCTCGCGCGTTATCTGACTGTCACATACCGATCCGGAGTGAGCAGAATTGGACAGAATTAATATGCCAACGAATATCACACTAGTTATCTTCATTAATTTATCTTCAGCACTTTCAATTCTGACCCTCCGTTTACGAGCGCCTCATCTTTGCGACGGACAATTATCCGATACTCCTCTTATTGTGGGAAACCTTGCATATACATGAAAAACGGTAATCGCCTCGTTTTATCAGGCGACATCCATTCTCCGGAAAATGCACCATCAACAACAACGCCATAAAAGTAACCAGAAATTCCCCCTGATTTTCCACCAAACTCCGTCATTGAGAGTGTGCCGTCCTGCGCCAAACTTCCTTCCACCTTTATGAATTTATCTGAACGATGCAGATATCTATACCGACCAGAAATAGAATTCCCATTTCTATTTAGAGTAAGTTCTATAAGATATTTTTTATCTAGCAACCCAGTCAGATCATACTGACCGTTGTTCATCGGAACTTTCAAAGGACGACATGCCATCAAATCCAAGGGTAAAGCGCTGTCCTCAGAACCGAATGGAATAAAGCATTGCTCACTCCTGGTTTCGAGCGTACTCGTTGCCACGTATAGCTTTGTGCTGGGCCAACCGGAAGACAGAAGCGAACCAAATTGTTGTTTGGACGCCAGCTCTCCCGCACGGTCCAGAATGTCGTCAGTGACCCTTAAGTTCTGCGTGACAACTTTTCGACCTGACCAGAGTGGACCGGACTTCGCCGAAGAGTCCATAAGTGAAATCGAGAAATAATAGACGGAATTCGCGGCCCACCCCTCATTTAATTTAGCCAATGGAATCGCCGTAACAAGTCTATCGCTTGAATGGTTTTCCTGGACAAGAACATACTGATTACTATATTTATAAACGGCAACGTCAGAAAACATACCAACGTTGCCGACGTTGTTTGCAACTACATCTCCAGTACTGCGATCCAGGAGAGACCCGCTCTTATCAAGATACAAATCGCATGCGGCAATGTCTTTGTAGCAAATCACGGCAGCACTCGCCTGCGTCACGCAAAACACTGAAAGAATGAACGGCAGATTTTTTCTCATAGACATTTTTTCAGCAAAAATTCAAATTTATTTGCATATTCAGAAAATATTATATTTTTATCAGTTCCATTTATTATTCGGCGCGCACCCACATAATCTACCTGAGATGCATTAATGTAATCTGAGAGTTTTTTGCCGGTGAAGATGCCACCGATCATTCCCTCCACCATTATTACCGCCGCGCTCTTCCACGGCAGTGCTTCGTCTGGGCGCTCTACAAGGTTCACTCCAACTATTGGCGTGAACTTCTCATAATTCTCTTTCCATGTAATTTGCACCAAACCTCGCCCGCGGTATTTGTACCCATCCCCTATCGCAGTGTTGTGGTGTGCCCTGGCGCGCGTGGGATTGGAGGCAGTTGGGCCGGAACCATAGTCACGTTCGGCCCTCTCGTAAGAAATTGCCTCTGAAAACGGGCCAAAAAATGTTTGCGTATGGAAATCATATGATTCAATGCGCGAAGTCGCGAGCATGTAGGCTACGTATGGAACGCTAAAGTCAGCATTTTTTGATACGTACAAGGTATCAATCCAGTTCATCAGACTCGTTAGATTCTCCTCCGACCGTGCAGACAGCGGAGGAAGATTGCTTTTAGGACTTGAGGCTGTTTCATACCACCCGAATGTCGCCGAGTGCGCTTCCCTATATAGAGTCACGAACTTCGGAATATCAATTCGGCTACGCTTGTCGAAATTCGCAACCAACGCAATCGGATGAATATGCAGCACCGTCGCACTAACAGGAAACCCCGCGACCTTGCCCTTCACATCGTTCCACCATTGAAGCTCGTGAATGCGCTGCAACTCAACCAGCCAGTTATCTCTAGCGTTTCGCATCAGCGGCGTAATTGCGTTCCATCGCGACATGTCGCCGCCCCATTCGCTCTCGTAGCGAAGAATCACACGTGACAATGCCTGTGCGAGCCACGGCGTACGCATGGCAGCCTGCATGGCTCTCGCTGTGACCTTGCCAGCCGGATTCTCTGTGGGCTTGCTACCGGCACCGGAGCTCGACGGGGGCGCCAGCCTTGCAATCGTCTGTTCCAGCTTCAGCAACAGCGGACTGCCGTTGACTGCCGTGACCGACGGCTCGAATTCCGTCTGCTCCTTCCAGTCCGCGGAACCGGTGAGAACCAGATTTCGCCTGAAGGCATCCGCGAGATTGATACCGGTTGCGTCCACCTTCTCAAAGCCAGGCCACGCCCACGGACTCTGCCACTGCGTGTCGGGATGCTTCTTTTCGCAAACCCAACCCGAAGCCGGATTCCCGTCCGCGTCGCCAAATTTCACACGCCACCATTGCGTCCTGGCATCGTCCACAGCCTTGTCGCGCGCACTCAATCCGTCGAGTTGACTGCGTGAATACACGAGCGTAAACGCGTTCGCCGGGTCGCCCACCTTTTGCAGGTTTAGCGGAAATTGACTCCAGGCAGACGTTGTCGCCGTTGCAGTCGCGAGTTTCTCCCGCTCAATCCAGACAGGCGCCCCCTCTGGCATAAGCAGAGCCGTGGTTGAATCCTGATATCGCGGCTGCACCTTGACCCATGGACCGCTTGCCGGACTATCCGGCGTCACGTCGGCCCGGTACAGGGGACGCCACTCACACAGCTTGCGATCCGGCGGAACGAGGTCCTTCACCAGTTTCGCGCCCGCATTTATCACGAGCAGTGGTAGCTGCTCGGGGCGGACAAACTGTGCCGCCCGCGCACGGCTTTTGTCGAGAAACGCACTAAAGCCATCGTCGGCAAATACTTCAAGGTGCAAAAGCTGGCGTTTCGGTACAGGTGGCAGCGGCGTCGCGCGCTCGTAATCGTGATACTCACCGATCTGTCCGAGCGGCGTTCCGGCCTTGACGAATACCGGTGTCGGCGGAATCACCACCTGACCCACCGGGTCCGGTTCCTTGATCCCTTTCAGATTCGGCTTGTAGAGCCAGCCCCAGTCATTTTCAGGCGTGACCTTTGCGTTTTTGGTTTCGGTCTTCCACGGCACATTCTCGTCCTCGCCCCCGAAATAACCGCCATTGATCGGGCTGACCATATGACCCGCGGTGAGGCGCTTGATGTGCGCCCACTGGCCACGCGTCTCACTAGTGATGACCTCGCTGCCTTCAGGCAGAAAACCAACCCGCTCACCCGCTGTGAAGCTTCCGGGCTTCTTGCCGGCCTTCGGCTCCGTCCAGACAAATGCGCCTGCGGCCCCGGTCGTGCCATTCTCGGGCGGGGCCATCTGGTGATCCTTGCCCTGAATCCGAAACGCGTCAACATTCAGCCACCACCACGGACGTTTCAGTTTCTCATCGGCCAGATAGGTTGCCCAATCCGCTGTGTGCATGTAGAGACTGTAGATATCGTGTGATTCGTCGGCGGGCTGCACGCCGGTGCTGTTGGGCGCAGGTGGCAGCGTCAGCGTATGGCGCACCAGCACGAAGCCGGTCGAGTACATGGCCCACTTGCCGTCCTTGAATTGCAGATGCGGATACGCGTCATCGATCTTATAGGCGACGATGTACCCGTCCGCAATGCACCGAACGCCGTCCCTGGTTCCGAACATGCCGATGCTGTTGTTCAGGTGGATACCGCCGTGCGGAAAGCCGTTGACTCCAAGGGGGAAAAAACCGTCATCCATTCCAGCCAGCGCCTGATAAAAGGTCTGCGGGCTGGTCACTTCCTTGTAGTCCTTGTCCGGAAACGGGTAGCGCCACGTTAGCGGCGTAGTCGCCGAAGTCGGCGCGGGCGGCGCTGATGCGGGCGTGGGAGCCGGTGTTGGATGCAGCTGAGTTTGTGCGATCATGCTTGTAACGTGTCGTATTGGCTGTGGTTAGTAATCCGGAGTACAACGCAACGCTGTCAGCCGGAGAACCGTGAACCGTGAGCGCCCGTATCCGGCAGATCGGTCGTGTAAGGCAGGGATTCCTTCCTCAACTGCGAGTCCGGCGCATCTCTCTGCCAGGACACCGCTTTTTCGATGTAGTCACCCGGGGTGGCATTCGTGATGTTGCACGGCGTAATACGCAGGTAGGAGCCGCCCGCACCAATCCAGACCTCGTCCTTCGCCGAGAGCACAAGCCTGCCGTTCGTGCTGGTAATCGTGAGATCCCTAAGCGCTGACATGGCAAGCTCATCGCTTTGCGCCTGGATCTGGATCTTTCCGCGCGCAGCAAACATTTTTATTCCGAGCGTATGTGCGAACAGCGACAGTGCGCTTTCGGCCGCCATGACAATGCTCTTCACGGCGCTGACGTTGAAACCGGATCCCGTCGTCACATTCACGTCCTTGCCCGCACTAACCGACACGCGATCAGGCGTGGAAACAGCGATGCCCTTCGGCGAGGACAGCAGCACGACAGCCTCCTTCAACTCGTTCACGCTGTTCTTCAGCCATTCGTTTTCGGCTTTCAGGTCGGCAATCTCGGCTTTTGCCGTGTTCGCCCGATCAGCAAGGCCCTGCGCCTGGACCTGTAGTGTCTGGAACTGCTTCATGGCTTCCGCCATGTCAGTCTGTTTGCCGTCCGCCTGTGGCTGCATATCGCTGGACAGCATCAGCCCGCCGCCGGCGCGCACCACGCCTTGCTCACCAGTGCGCAGTTCAAAACCACTGCCTCGGTGCTGACGGTTTCCGTTGACGATGTGACCCAGGGTCAACTGGCTCTTGCCTGAGTGCTCGGTCGAAAGCCTGACGTGCTCCTCACCTTCCCAGTCTTCAAGATCGAACTCGTTGCCGCTCTGCGTATAAATGCGATTGCGCGACATCAGCCGGTCCTGATTGGTAATCAGATCGACCTGGTGGTTCGTGTGATGGAAAGCGCTGATATACGGCTTGTTCGGATCGCCATCGCGGAACTCGATGACGGCTTCCGTACCTTCCACGGCGGGAAAATGGAAGCCGGTCTGCAAACCGCCTGCAAATGGCTTCGCAAGCCGCAGCGGCACGCTCTCACCGCCGGCAGGCCACTCGCCATAGTCGCAGTCGAAGCGAACGACGTAGTAGCCCTGCTGTGTCAGATAGGCATATTTGTACTTGCCCGGCGACGTGACACGGGCACTCAGCGTCCCCGTGATTTTTGGCCACTTGTGATCTTCGATTTTTAACCGGAAGCGCCGGTCCGAAGGAATGGCCTTGTAGGTATTGCGATAGGGCTGGGCACGCCCGCCCGAGTGCGTGACTTCGATGATGACCTGACCGTGCGGTGCGTCCGGCAAATTTTCGTCGGTAGTCAGGATACGGCCAGGACGCAGTTCGCGCAGGTTACTCTCGCCGGTATAGACGACTTGCCAGGCGAGCGCGGCCTCATGGCGTAACTGCGCTTCCCACTGTGCGCCGGACTGGTCAAGATGGCCCGTGCCATAGATATACGGCTGGCCGTAAGTCGTTTTGTCGCTTCGGGCGACGTTGGCTTCTGCCTTGATACGCTCCCAAGCCTGGTCAGGGTTGTAGTCCGCGACGACATACGCCCTGGGTACCATCTCAGCGTCCATGCGCAGCGCCGATACGGATTCCTCTCCCGTCATCAGCCCCGAGGTGGACCGATACAGGGCCGTGAGCTTGGGCTGATACACATAGTGATCGATATCGTCGCCAAAGATAACAACATCACCGTGTTCGCCCTGGATGATGTAACTGTACATGCCCTCCTGCTGCATGAGCATGCTGACAAAATCCCAGTCTCCCTGCCGGTACTGAAACCTGAACGAGTGCCTCGGGTACTGTCGGCGCAGTTTGAAAATGAACTGATGTCCTTTCAGCTCGTTGCGGCGTAGAACCGCATCGATGATCTCGGGCGCGCTGCTGTTCTGGTAGGTCTGCGTCGTATGGGGATTCAGGCAGCCGATGTGTGCCTTGAGAACAATCTCGTAGCTGCTGAGGTCATTTGTGGTCTTCGTATGTGAGAAGCCCGTAATGCGCCCCCAGTACACGACGGGCTCGCCGCCATCGTCGGGCACGAGCCTGAACTTTGCCTCATGTCCCAGGATCACATCACGCGTGAGCTTCCGCGAGCAAGCCGCGACGATATCAATGCGATAGGACTGCCCCATTTTTTCGACAGCACGGTATGACGCCACCGAAATATCGCTGATCCTTTCCGGACCGAACACCTCGATGAAATACTTCGCCTGGCCACTCGCCACTGCGAGCTTCTTTGCATCCCGTTTAAGCTCGTCCCCATACTCAACTGTCGAACTCACAAATACTCCGCTGTTACTGATCTGGTCGCCTGAGCAGTAAACTAAACGTTTAAATCTAATCAGGTTAACCAAATATTTTTTGAGATAAATTCGATGTCGATCTGATAGCCGGAAAGCATGCTTGGCAAACGGGTCAACGGGTACACGGCCGATCTGAGTAATCAATCCGTTGTGCGCGAGTTGTTCGAGCAACCCGGACATGTCGATCATCTGATCTATAGCGCGAGAGATTTGTTGCGAACCGGCGTGCTTGCCGGTATCTGCAGCGCGATGGAAGGCTTGATTCGGGCACTCGTGGTGGAGTTGGTGCCCATTCGCGTCAACCTGGTGAGTCCGGGTTTAGCAGGAACGTCGTTGTGGGCCGCCGAGGCTCCCTACGCGGCAAGTGGAGTGGCTCTGCCTGTGGAGTACGTCGTCGAGCCGGAGGACCTCGCGCAAACCTACCTCTATTTGATGACCAATCGATATGCCACGAGACAAACCGTCGTAGACAGCGGTGGCGTGCTGGTCTGAAAATTTAGATAGCCTGGTGCGCACCATCCGACCAGGTCTATCAGCGATACAAGTACTTGGTTGCAGTAATACCAGGCTGGCAACCGTTACCTCACTCCCCCGGCACCCTCACCCACCCCTCCATCAACACCCGCGCACTCCGGCTCATAATCGCTTTGGTGACCGTCCACTCCCCGCCTTCCTCGCGAGCCTCGGCGCCCACCCGCAGCGTCCCCGACGGATGGCCGAATCGCACCGCCTCGCGCGCCCCACCACCAGCGGCGAGATTCACCAAGGTCCCTGAAATCGCAGCAGCCGTACCAATCGCAACCGCGGCCGTCCCCATCATCGCGTGATGCAGCTTGCCCATCGACATCGCTCGCACCAGCAGATCGACGTCACTCGCGGTAACACGCTTGCCGCTGGAAGCCACGTATTCCGCAGGCTTGGCGACAAACGCAACCTTCGGCGTATGCTGTCGCGTCGCGATCTCATCAATGTTCTTGATCAGGCCCATACGCACTGCACCGTGCGCACGAATGGTTTCGAACATCGCGAGCGCCTTCTCGTCGCTATTGATAGCGTCCTGTAGTTCGGTACCCTTATAACCGATCGCTTCGGCATCCACGAAAATGGTCGGGATACCGGCATTGATCATCGTGGCCTTCAGCGTACCGACACCCGGCACTTCGAGGTCATCGACAAGATTCCCCGTCGGGAACATCGCGCCGCCCGCGCCGTCTTCTTCAGCAGCCGGGTCCATAAACTCGAGCTGAACTTCAGCCGCCGGAAAGGTCACGCCATCGAGTTCAAAGTCGCCGGTTTCCTGCACGGCGCCATCGGTAATAGGCACATGTCCGATGATCGTCTTACCGATATTCGCCTGCCAGATGCGCACAATGGCCACACCGTTCCGCGGAATCCGGCTCGCATCGACGAGACCCGCGCTAATCGCAAATGGTCCCACCGCAGCAGAAAGATTCCCGCAATTGCCGCTCCAATCGACAAACGCCTTGTCGATGGAAACCTGCCCGAACAGATAGTCCACGTCATGATCCGGCTTGCTGCTCTTCGCGATGATGACCGTCTTGCTCGTGCTGGAAGTCGCGCCGCCCATACCGTCGATCTGCTTGCCATACGGGTCCGGGCTGCCGATCACACGCATCAGCAGTGCATCGCGCGCGGCACCTGGCACTTGAGCCGCCCCCGGCAAATCCTGCAGCCGAAAGAACACGCCTTTGCTGGTGCCGCCGCGCATGTACGTCGCCGGAATCTTGATCTGAGGTTTGTGAGCCATGAAAGTAGTGTCCTGATGAGAGAAGCTCAAAAGCCTTAAGCAGCAGCCTTCGTCGATTCAAGAAAGTCCTGCGCGAAGCGTTGCAACACGCCGCCGGCTTCGTAGATCGACACCTCTTCCGCCGTGTCCAGGCGGCACGTCACCGGCACTTCGACGCGCTCACCGCTCTTACGATTAATCACGAGCGTGAGGTCGGCACGCGGTTTGCGTTCGCCGATCACGTCGAAGGTTTCGGTGCCGTCGATTGCGAGCGTGAGGCGGTTCACACCAGGCTTGAATTCCAGCGGCAACACGCCCATGCCCACCAGATTCGTACGGTGGATCCGCTCGAATCCTTCCGCAACAATCGCTTCCGCGCCCGCAAGACGCACGCCCTTCGCCGCCCAGTCACGCGACGAACCCTGGCCGTAATCGGCCCCGGCAATCACGATCAGCGGCTGCTTGCGCTCCATGTAGGTTTCGATCGCTTCCCACATGCGCGTCACCTTGCCCTCCGGCTCGATACGCGCCAACGAACCCGCCTTCACCTTGCCGTCTTCCAGCACCATCTCGTTCTTCAACGTCGGATTCGCGAAAGTGGCACGCTGCGCGGTCAGGTGATCGCCACGGTGGGTTGCGTACGAATTGAAGTCCTCTTCCGGCAAGCCCATCTTGGCGAGGTACTCGCCGGACGCGCTGTCCGCCAGAATCGCATTCGACGGCGACAGGTGATCGGTCGTGATGTTGTCGCCCAGCACAGCCAGCGGACGCATGCCCGTCAGCGTGCGCTCACCGGCAAGCGCACCTTCCCAATACGGCGGACGGCGGATATACGTGCTCATCGGACGCCAGTCGTACAGCGGATCAGCCTTCTCACCGGTATCGACAGAGACCGCGAACATCGGCTCATACACTTTGCGGAACTGCTCCGGCTTCACGCTCGAAGCAACGATCGCGTCGACTTCTTCATCCGACGGCCAGATGTCCTTCAGCTTGATCTCGTTGCCGTTTGCGTCGACGCCAAGCATATCCTTCTCGATGTCGAAACGGATCGTGCCCGCAATCGCGTAGGCCACCACCAGCGGCGGCGAAGCGAGGAAAGCCTGCTTCGCATACGGATGGATACGGCCGTCGAAGTTACGGTTACCGGACAACACCGCCGTCGCATACAGATCGCGATCGACGATTTCCTTCTGGATCACCGGATCCAACGCACCCGACATGCCGTTGCACGACGTGCACGCATAGGCGACCACGCCGAAGCCCAGTTGCTCCAGTTCCGGCAACAGACCCGCCTCTTCCAGATACAGCGTGACCGCCTTCGATCCCGGCGCGAGCGAGGTCTTCGCCCACGGCTTGCGCGTCAATCCGCGTTGATTGGCATTACGCGCCAGCAGACCGGCGGCGATCATGTTGCGCGGATTGTTGGTGTTCGTGCAGCTCGTGATCGCAGCGATGATCACCGCGCCGTCCGGCATCAGGCCCGGCTCGTTCTCCACCTTGCCGCTGATACCACGCGCGGCCAGCTCGGAAACCGGCAAACGACGATGCGGGTTCGACGGCCCCGCCAGCGTGCGCACCACGCTAGACAGATCGAACGTCAACACGCGCTCATACTCAGCGTGCTTCAGCGTATCGCCCCACAGACCGGTTTCCTTCGCATGGGTCTCGACCAGCCTGACGAGTTCATCGTCGCGACCAGTGAGCTTGAGGTACTTGATGGTCTGCTCGTCGATGTAGAACATCGCCGCCGTGGCGCCGAATTCAGGCGCCATGTTGGCGATGGTCGCGCGATCGCCGAGCGTCAGGTTGGCCGTGCCTGCACCGTAGAACTCGAGGTACGCGCCGACCACTTTCTCTTTGCGCAGGAATTCGGTCAGCGAGAGCACGATGTCGGTCGCCGTGATGCCCTCAGCAGGTTTGCCCGTCAGTTCAACACCGACGATATCCGGCAGCCGCATATAAGACGCGCGGCCCAGCATCACGCTTTCCGCTTCGAGACCGCCCACTCCGATCGCGATCACGCCGAGCGCATCCACCATCGGCGTATGCGAGTCAGTGCCGACCAGCGTATCGGGGAAGGCCACGCCGTCTTTCACCTGCACCACCGGGCTCATCCGCTCGAGGTTGATCTGATGCAGGATGCCGTTGCCCGGCGGAATCACGTCGACATTCTTGAACGCGCGCTTGGTCCAGTTGATGAAATCAAAGCGGTCTTCATTGCGACGATCTTCAATCGCGCGGTTCTTCGCGAACGCATCCGGATCGAAACCGCCGCACTCGACGGCAAGCGAGTGGTCCACTACGAGCTGTGTCGGCACAACCGGGTTGACCATCGCGGGATCGCCGCCTTGCGCCGCGATCGCGTCGCGTAAACCGGCGAGGTCGACCAAAGCGGTCTGGCCGAGAATGTCATGACACACCACGCGCGCCGGGAACCACGGAAAATCCAGCTCGCGCTTGCGTTCGATAATCTGCTTGAGCGACGCCGTCAGCGTCACCGGATCGCAGCGGCGCACGAGGTTTTCGGCCAGCACGCGCGAGGTGTACGGCAGCTTGTCATAGGCGCCGGGCTGGATTGCATCGACGGCGGCACGCGTGTCGAAGAAATCCAGTTGGGTACCGGGAAGGCGTTTGCGGTTGGCAGTATTCATGGCGTAGGGGACAAAACAATAATGATCCGGGGACGATGGCGGCAGCCGTGCTTCACAATCCGCTGCCCCTCTTTCAGACGGCGCAACGCTGGCGCATCAATCCGACAGTCTGTGTAGTTTATAGCTTGCGATGGCGCGCCGGCTTGCAGTGTGTTTCGTTGATGCGCCGCACAACGTAAGGCACCAGGCACTACAACAAGCACCGCACGACGCTCCGCAAAAAAACAGCCTTGGCTCGGGGGTTCCAGCGAGCCAAGGCCAAACTTCATCACGCCGCTCTCACGAGACGCAATGGAGGAGAAACGCTTGCGGCTTTGCGCTTACGCCCTTAGACGCGTTTGGCCAGCGGCACGAACGGCAGATCGTCGGGACCGGTGTAATTCGCACTCGGACGAATGATCTTGTTGTCGATCCGCTGCTCGATGATATGCGCGCTCCAGCCTGCCGTACGGGCGATCACGAACAACGGCGTGAACATCGCCGTCGGCACGCCCATCATGTGGTACGAAACCGCGCTGAACCAGTCGAGATTCGGGAACATCTTCTTCGCTTCCCACATCACCGACTCCAGGCGCTCGGCGATGTTGAAGAGCTTGTTGTTGCCGGCTTCTTTCGAGAGTTTCTTCGCGATTTCCTTGATGACCTTGTTACGCGGGTCGGAGATCGTGTACACCGGGTGACCGAAACCGATCACCACTTCCTTGTTCTCGACGCGCTTGCGGATATCGGCTTCGGCCTCGTCCGGTGTCTGATAGCGCGACTGGATCTCGAACGCGACTTCGTTCGCGCCGCCGTGTTTCGGGCCGCGCAGCGCGCCGATTGCACCGGTAATCGCCGAGTAGATATCCGAGCCCGTGCCCGCGATCACGCGGCCGGTGAAGGTCGACGCGTTGAATTCATGCTCGGCATACAGGTTCAGCGACACATGCATTGCGTCGACCCACGCCTTCGACGGTTCCACACCGTGCAGCAGATGCAGGAAGTGGCCGCCGATCGAATCATCATCGGTTTCGACTTCGATGCGCTTGCCGTTGTGCGAGTAGTGGTACCAGTACAGCAGCATCGAGCCGAGCGAGGCCATCAGCTTGTCGGCGATGTCGCGTGCGCCCGGCAGGTTGTGATCGTCTTTCTCGGGCAGCACGGTGCCGAGCACCGACACGCCGGTGCGCATCACATCCATCGGGTGCGCGGCGGCCGGAATCCATTCCAGCGCGGCTTTGACGTTCGCGGGCAAACCGCGCAGCGCCTTGAGCTTCACCTTGTAGGCAGTCAGTTCGGCCTGCGTCGGCAGCTTTTCGTGGACCAGCAGATAAGCGATCTCTTCGAATTCGCATGCACCGGCGATGTCGAGAATGTCGTAGCCGCGGTAGTGCAAGTCATTGCCGGTCTTGCCGACCGTGCAAAGCGCCGTATTGCCAGCCGTCACGCCGGACAGGGCGACGGATTTCTTCGGTTTGAAGGCGCCTGCGTTCGGCGTGCTGTTATCGGCTTCACTCATAATTTCGTCTCCAACTGCGGGGTTGCGTTCGTGCGGCAATCAGCGCGCCGAGCTTGTCTTGCGGGGTTTCGATGCGGGAACCGGTGAAAACGAAGGCTATAACGCAAAGAATGGGCCATGCGGGACGCACACCGCTAAGTGCCTGATTTAACAAAAAATCATGCGTTGACCACATCACCAGCCTATTTCACAAATGAAATCATAAATTTCAAATTCGAAAACGACAGGTGCATAATAGGCGAACTTTCCAGACTTCCCGCTTCCCTCCAGACAACGAGCCCCCGCCGTGAGCACGCCTCCCTTCGACCCCGCGCAGCGCCCTCGCATCTGGGCCGTCAGCATCAGCCGTCTGCGTGATCTGTTCTTCGACATTGCCGGCGAGTACGTCGAACGCGCCGATCTGCGCATCGTCTCGCATGGCTTCGAAGACGCCGTGCACGAGATCGACGCGGTCGGTGCCGGGCGTCCGGATGTCGTGATTGCCGGCGGCTCCAACGGCGCGTATCTGAAAACGCGTGTCAGCGTACCGGTCGTGCTGATCGGCCCAACCGGCTTCGACGTGATGCACGCGCTCGCGCGAGCGCGGCGCGACGGCGCCAGGGTCGCGCTCGTCACGCACGGCGACACGCCGGACGAAGTGCGGCGCTTCATCGCCGCGTACGGCATC
This sequence comes from Paraburkholderia sediminicola, assembly GCF_902859805.1. Taxonomy (GTDB): domain Bacteria; phylum Pseudomonadota; class Gammaproteobacteria; order Burkholderiales; family Burkholderiaceae; genus Paraburkholderia; species Paraburkholderia sediminicola. The sequence continues at coordinate 594,497 of NZ_CADIKC010000002.1, forward strand.
GACGTGACATTTGCGTCGTATCAATCGGCGCAGGATGCGGAGAGTGTCGTTCTCGATCTGCGCGATCGCGGCATCCAGGCTGTGGTCGGCCCCGGGCTCATTGCTGATCTCGCGGCGAACGCCGGCATGGGTGCAGTGTTTCTGTACTCACGCGCATCGGTACGCGCCGCGTTCGATACCGCACTCGAAGTCGCACAGGCCACTCGCCGCGAAACAGTTCGGCGTCAACGGCTCGACAATCTGCTGCAGCATCTGCGCGACGGCGTCGTCGCCCTCGATGCGCAAGGGCGTGTCGAAGCGATGAACCAGCGCCTCGCCAGCGTGCTCGGCATCGACGCGGCACAGGCCGTGGGCCGCGCGCTACTCGATCTCGCACCGGATCTCGCCGGCAGCTTGCCGGACGCGGACGGCGACACGTTCTGCACGGTCCGTGGCGCGAGCTACGTCGTGCATCGAGGGCCACTGGCGAGCAGCAGCTCGGCGGCCGGCACCGTGCTGACGTTTCAGGAATCGCGCGCGGTCGAACGGCTCGACCGCACCTTGCGCTCGCGGCAGCGCGTGCAGCAGTTCAGCGCGCGTTATCAGCTTGGCGATATCGTCGGTGTATCCGATTCGATCGAACGGGTCCGCACACTCGTGCAGCGTTACGCGAAATCGGACGCCACCGTGCTGATTCTCGGCGAAAGCGGCACCGGCAAGGAGATGGTCGCGCAGAGCATGCATCAGTTGAGCGCGCGGCGCGACTTCGCCTTCGTCGCTATCAATTGCGGCGCGTTTCCGGAAGCGTTACTCGAGAGCGAGTTGTTCGGTTATGAGGAAGGGGCGTTCACCGGTGCACGCAAAGGCGGCAAGGCGGGGCTGATCGAAGTCGCGCACCGAGGTACCTTGTTTCTCGATGAAATCGCCGAAATGCCGCTCTCGTTGCAGAGCCGGCTATTGCGCGTGCTGCAGGAACGTGAAGTCGTGCGGCTCGGCTCGACTGAGCCGACGCGCGTGGACATACGGGTCGTGGCGGCGACACATCGTGCGTTGACTGAGGGTATCGAGTCCGGCAGTTTTCGCGCCGATCTTTACTACCGGCTCAACATTCTGAGCATCGCACTGCCGCCGCTACGCGAGCGGCCAACCGATCTGCTGCCGCTCGCGGTCGAACTGCTGCTGCAGGCGACATTGCGTGAGCCGAGACTGGCGGCCCGCTTGCCCGATGCGGATGCGGCGAAGCGCGTCCTCGCCAGTCTCAGCGAGCCGTTTAAGCGTTACACGTGGCCGGGCAACGTGCGTGAACTACAGAACGTAATCGAGCGGATTGCGGTTGAACTGGCAGACGCGGATATGGGCACGGGTACGGATTCAAACAGCGCAACAGAAACCGTCTTCACGCGCGAGGTTCTGCGCACGGTCGCGCCTGAAATCTTCGATCAACCCCACGCGCGCACGAAGAAAGCCGCGCTAACGTTACGCGAGCGCAGCCGTCACGTGGAAGCGGACGAGATCCGCGCCGCCCTCGCCGCCTGCGACGGCGATCGCGATGCGGTTTGCGAGGCGCTCGGCATCAGCAAGACGACGTTATGGCGGAAGCTGAACGCGGCGCAGTAGCCTGAGCCACGGCGCCATGCTTCACCGCATTCTTCGCCGCGTTCGCACCGGCGCGAGCGATGAACATGCTGGGCGTCATCCCGCAGCATCGTTTGAAATGCCGGCCAAAGTGGCTTTGATCGAAGAATCCCACTTCCGTGGCCACAACCGATCCCGGCACACCTTCGAGCAACAGAGTCTGCGCCCGCTGAATCCGCAGCCCGCACAGATAGCGATAGGGCGACGAACCATACTGCTGACGGAACACCGTTGCGAAGCGCGACACACTGAGCGCGGACAGCGCGGCGAGTTGCGCGAGCGTCACCGGCTCGTCGAAATGAGCTTCGATAAATGCCCGGGCGGCGTTGAGGCTGATGGACTGTTTCATGACGTCGCGATAGTCGAGCGGGGCGCGGCTTGCTTCGCGAACCGGGTGACGGAAAACACGTCGAGGGGAATGTCCGTACGACCTGTATCGACGAGCTCGGCCAGCGTCTCGCCGACACCCGGACCGATCTGGAAACCCGAGCCGCAGAAGCCAAACGCGTAGTAAAGACCATCCACTTTGCTGCTCGGACCGATCACAGGTTCACCGTCGGGCAGATAACTTTCCACGCCGCTCCACACGCGAATCACATGGAGCGGCGCCATCGCGGGCACGAGCCGCCGCAATTGCGCAACTTGCCCCACGGTATTGCGCGGCAGGACCGATGCGCGGCACGTCACGGCATCCGCCGGCCCAGCGGGACCGCCGCCGACAATGATATTGCCGCGCGGAATCTGGCGGAAATAGATGCTCTCTTCCTTGATCGATGTGAACACCCCCATCGACGACTTGAACACATACGGCACCGGCTCGGTCACGGCCATCTGCGGTCCGCTCGCGACCAGCGGAACGGGTTCGCCGAACTGTTCGGTAAGACGGCTCGCCCAGGCTCCCGCGCAGATCACGAGTTGCGCGGCCCAATACACTTCGCCGCCTGCGCTCTCCACGCGAAACCGCTCACCTTCTTTTTCGACACGCACGATCTCGGTGTTCTCGATCACCTGAGCACCGAGCCGCGCGGCCGCGCGACCAAACGCAGGTGCAGCGAGGCGCGGATTGGCGTGGCCATCGAGTGGCGAAATCGATACCGCCAGCACCTCGCGCCCGAGAAACGGAAAGCGTTCGAACACGGCGTCGCCGTGCAGCACGTTGAGGTCGAGACCATAAGCGCGAGCGTCGATCGCATACTGATCGAAATTTTCCACGTCTTTCTGGTGGTAGCACACGCGCGTGTGGCCCGACGCCAGAAACTCGATGTCTTCGCCGAGCAGTGCCGTTGAGCGTTGCCACGTGCGCAGCGCGCGGTTCGCCATCGCCAGTTGCGGCAGCGCGCGACCTTGCCTCCGGATGCCGCCGAAATTCACGCCGCTTGCCTGTTGCCCCGTGAGTCCTCGTTCGAGCAGGATCACCGAACGCTTGCGTTGACGCAGGAAGAAGGCGGTTGTCGTCCCCATGATGCCGCCGCCGATCACGATCACATCGGCTTCGTTTGTCGTCGTTGCGCTCATTCGCTCACCTCTTCGGCAAGCGCTACAGGCAGCGGTTTAACTGGCGCCTGACCTCGCAACCGTCCCACTGAAGACAGCGGCACACAAGCCGCTGCCGCGATAATCTCGGCGCCTGCGTGTCCGCAATAGCGTCCCTGGCAGCGCCCCATGCCGACGCGTGAAAACGCCTTCGCACGATTGGCTTCCTGCGCGCCGGTTGCCTGCACCACGCGGCGAAGTTCGCCCGCTGTGATCGCTTCACAGCGGCAGACGATCGTTTCGTCCGGCAAGGACGCAGCAAATTTCGCCGGCCACGGAAAGGCTTCGCGTAATCCCGCGGCGAAGCGCGTGAAACGCGCGAGTTCGGCGCGCAACTGCTCGATGCCGCCAGCTTGCATGCCGAGATCGCGCAACGCCGCCAAAGCCGCGAGACGCCCCGAACGCTCGGCTGCGTCCGCACCGCGCACTCTTGCGCCATCGCCCGCCAGGTAGACGCCCTTGATGCTGCTGCGGCCGTCCTCGTCGATTTGCGGAAGCCACTGCTGCGTGTTGTCGTCGAACAGGAAACGGCACCCTGCGAGGTCCGCAAGCTGCGTCTCGGAACGCAGGTGATAGCCGAGCGCGACGGCATCGCATGCCAGCGCCAGGCGTTCGCCGCCCGGCAACGCAACCACAACGCCGCTCACACCCTCTTGCGGCGAGCCTTGAATCTCCAATGGCTGCACGCCGCGATGTACCAGCACGCGCGCCTTTGCCAGCACACGCGTCAATGCAATCCCCTTTTTGAGCGCGGCGGGAATCGCCAGCAAACGCGGCAGCGCAGCCACACGTTGCCAGAACGTCGACGTATCGAGCACGGCGGCCACCTGTGCGCCCGCCTTCACGTATTGCGCGGCGACGAGATACAGCAGCGGCCCGCTGCCCATCATCACGATGCGCGAACCGATCACGCAGCCCTGCGATTTCAGCGCGACCTGCGCGCCGCCGAGGCTATACGTGCCCGCCTGGTGCCAGCCCTTGACCGGCATCAGCCGGTCCGTCGCGCCGCTGCAAACAATCAGGGAATCGAAGCTTAGCGCCTGGTAGCGCGTGCCGCTTGCCAGATGCACGGTGTTCGGCAAGATATTCCAGACCAGCGTCTCCGGCAGATAGTCGATCTTGCCCTTCAGCGCATCGAAGCTTTCATGCAACGAAGCAGCGCGTTCAGCTTCGGTGCCGTACAACGTCTCGTAGCTGCGCGAAAACCCTTCCGGTTGCCGCCGATAGATCTGCCCACCGTCACGCCGTCCTTCATCGACGACCGTTGGCCGCAGCCCCGCCTCGACCAGCGCCTGCGCGGCGCGCACGCCCGCCGGTCCGGTACCGATGATCACTACACGCGGGGCCATACACCCTCCGCAGATTCGGCCAGCCTGGTCACGATCGACATGCCCGGCGCCGCAGGCGTACTGCACGCCCGCATGCGTTCGCCTTGCGCCGTCCAGACCCAGCAATCCTGGCACGCGCCCATCAAACAGAAACCGGCGCGGCGGCCATCGCCGAATTCAGAATCGCGCAACGTGCTCACGCCGGTCAGCAAGGCGACCATCAGCGTGTCGCCCTCCGCGGCTTCGCGCACGACGCCGTCCACAGTAATCGGAAATGTCTTGCGGCCTGTTTCCGCGAGCCGCACAAATCGTCCGTTCATACCGGGCTCGCCTCCTCAGTCTGCAAGCGATTCAACTCGGCCGCCGGATGATGGCAAAGAATCTCCGCGCCTGAAGGCAGTTTCTTCAGGGACGGCGGCGTCATATTGCAGGTCCCGTCGATGCGCACCGGGCAGCGCGCGCGAAACGCGCACAACTCGGGAATATTCGCGCTCTCCCCCATCGCCGGCAACGTGGCACAACCGATCTCGCGGCGCGCATCGAGCCAGCCCGGTTTCAAGGCGGGCACCGAATCCACCAGCAATTCTGTGTACGGGTGATACGGCGGCGCCGCAAGCACGTCACGTTGCCCGGCTTCCACGCGATGCCCCGCATACAGCACGATCACTTCGTCGCAGATCGCCCGCACGGTCGAGATGTCGTGGCTGATAAACATGTACGACACGCCGAGTTCACGGCGCAATTCGGCCAGCAGGTCGAGGATCGCCGCGCCGACGACCGTATCGAGGGCGGAAGTCACTTCGTCGCAAAGGATCAACGCAGGATCGGCCGCAAGCGCGCGCGCCAGATTCACACGCTGCTTCTGGCCACCTGACAGTCCGGCTGGCGTGCGCGTAGCAATCGAAGCCGGCAGCTTCACCAGATCGAGCAGTTCGAGCATGCGTTTCTTCGCAGCCGAGCCACTTAGATGGTGATAGAACGCGAGCGGACGGCCCAGAATATCGGCGATCGAATGACTCGGGTTCAGTGCCGTATCGGCGTTCTGAAACACGATCTGGATCTGGCGATACTGCTCCGGCGTGCGGCGCGACAGTTGTGCGGGCAACGGCTTGCCGTCGAACAACACTTCGCCGCCCGCGCGGTCGACAAGACCGGCCACCACACGCGCGAGCGTCGTCTTGCCAGAACCGGATTCGCCGATCACGCCGAGCGTGCTGCCGCGCGGAATCGACAAACTGACATCGTCGAGCACGCGCACCGCGGGATTGCCGAAGCGATCGACACGCCCGTAACCCGCTGACAGTCCGCGAATTTCGAGCAGCGGAGGGATGTGCTTGCCGAGATTCTGCGGCGTCTCCAGCTCCGCTTCCGGACGCCGCGTAGCGGCAAGCAGTTGACGCGTATAAGCATCCACCGGCGCATCGAGCACTTGCGCGACCACGCCGTTTTCTTTCACCGCGCCGCCATTCAGCACGACGATGCGGTCCGCCATCTGAGCGACCACAGCCAGATCGTGCGACACGTACACCGCCGTTGTGCCGAGTTCGCGAATCACTTTCTTGAAGGCCGCGAGCACTTCGATTTGCGTGGTGACATCGAGCGCGGTGGTCGGTTCGTCGAACACCACTACTGCCGGATCGGTGATCAACGCCATCGCGGCCATCAAGCGCTGCAACTGGCCGCCGGACACCTGGTGCGGATAGCGCTCGCCGATCGTCTCCGGCGCGGGCAGCGCCAACGCACGGAACAGGTCGATTGCTTTCGCGCGCGCCGCGTCTTTCGTCATCAAGTGATGCAGCAATGCCGGCTCGGTTACCTGATCCATGATCGTGCGCGCCGGGTTGAACCCTGCCGACGCACTCTGCGCGACATACGCCACGGTCCGTGCCCGCAATGCGCGGCGGCCCTTTGCATCGAGCGACAGCACATCCACTTCGCCGACGCGCACCGAGCCGCTGCTGATCGAACACCCTGCCCGCGCATAACCGAGCAAGGACAACGCGATCGTCGTCTTGCCCGATCCGGACTCGCCGATCAGCGCCAGCACCTCGCCCTTCTTCACCGAAAAATCGACGCCCTTGACGATCTCCGTCACCGGCCCCGGCGCCGCACCGGCGACAACCCGCAGGCCCTTCACTTCAATCATGTCCCGATCAGCCATCATGCACCTCCATGGCTACGGCCACGACGCCGCAAGTTGTCGATCAGCAGATTCATGCCGATGGTCAGTGTCGCAATCGCAACGGCAGGCATCAGAACGGCAGGCGCGCCCTCGGACAAACCGCCGATGTTCTCGCGCACGAGCGAACCCCAATCCGCATTCGGTGGCTGTACGCCAAGGCCGAGGAAACTCAGCCCGCTTAGCAGCAGCACGATAAACACGAAGCGCAAACCAAAATCGGCGAGCATCGGATGAATCATGTTCGGCAGTACTTCGACGCGTGCGATATAGAAGATGCCCTCGCCGCGCGCTCTCGCCACTTGCACGTACTCCAGCCCCATCAGGTTCACCGCGAGCGAGCGCGAAATACGGAATGCGCCGGGGATATAGGCCAAAGCGGCAACCGTCGTCAACATCGGGATCGACGAACCGAACGCAGCGATCACAACAAGCGCGAGCACCTTGCTCGGAATCGAAATCAACGCGTCGAACAGACGGCTCAGTATTTCATCGACCCAGCGCCCGGACACCGCGGCGAGCAAACCGAAGAACGTGCCGATCAAACTGGCGAGCACGGCAGCAGCCAGCGCGAGGCCCATCGTATAGCGCGCGCCGTAGAGAATCCGGCTCAACATATCGCGGCCGAGATAGTCGGTGCCGAGCGGATACGCCGCGCTATAGCGGCCGAAAATCTCCGTCGACGTCAGCGTTCCGCCTTTATACGGTGCAACCAGCGGACCGATGAACGCGACGATCAGCCAGAAGGTCACCAGCATGAGGCCGATCAGGCCGAGCACGGAGAAGCGGTGCACCAGCCGTTTCAACACGCCCTGCTTAGGCGTTGCCGTGTCGACAACCGGCGTCTCGATAGCGGGCTCATCGAGGCCCAGGTCGTAGAGCTCGGTGCCGGCATGGGGAACATGAGGAACGTGGGGATTGGTAGGTTGGCTCATCATCGACGCAGCCTCGGATTGGATACGATTTGACACAGGTCGGCGATCAGCACCAACGCGAGATACGCCGCGCAGAACACCATCACGCAGCCTTGCACGAGCGGCATGTCACGGTTGGTGACGGCATCCACCATCAGGCTTGCGAGACCGGGATAGTTGAAGATCGATTCCACGATCACCACGCCGCCGAACAGATACGACAGGCTCAACGCCACCGCGTTCGCAATCGGGCCGATGGTGTTGGGCAACACATGCCGCAACACCACGCGCGCAGGCGACGCGCCCTTGAGCACCGCCATTTCGACGTACGACGAATTGAGCTGATCGAGCACCGCGGCCCGCGTCATGCGCGCCATCTGCGCGACGATCACGCAGCACAGCGTCATCACCGGCATCGCGTAGATGCGCAGCAGCGCGCCGAACGAATGGACCTCCGAGAGATACGAGAGCGCGGGCAACCAGCGCAGCTTGACGGCGAAAATCAGCACGGCGATGGTGGCGATCAGAAACTCCGGCACGGCCACCGTCGACAACGTCAGCACGTTGAGCGTGCGATCGAGCAGCGAACCACGGAACATCGCCGACGAAATACCGATCAGCAAGGCCACAGGCACCGAGACCAGCGCCGTCAGACCGGCCAATACCAGCGAATTCGGCAGGCGCGTGGCGATCAACTCGCTGACTGGCAGATTGTTCGACAGCGACGTGCCAAAGTTGCCGCTGACAATATGAAAAAGCCACTCGAAGTAGCGTTGCAGCGCCGGCTGGTCGAGCCCGAACTGATGCCGCAATGCCGCGACGGCTTCCGGCGTTGCCGCCTGCCCGAGCGCCTGTTGAGCGGCATCGCCGGGAAGCAACCCGGTGATGGCAAACACGACCGCCGAGACCAGCAGCAGCGTAAGCAGCGCGAGGCCAAGGCGCGCGGCGATGAGTCGTTGCGCGTGTGCTTTCATCGAGAATCGCCTCCGTTGCGGTTGAAGCTGCGCGCCGCTGATGAGGCGGCGCGTGTATTGCAAAGCGTGCCCTGAGTCCGGCTCAGGTTTCGAGCCAGACGTTTTCCGCGAACATGAAACCCATCAGACCAGCCAGCGGAATCGAGCCGAGGCCCTTGAGTTTCGTCGTGTAGGCATCGAGCGAACTCTGGAACAGCGGAATGCCGACGCCGCCGGTTTCATGCACCAGCACCTGCATGTCGCCGTAAATCTTCTTGCGCTTCACATCGTCCGGTTCGCCGCGTGCTGCAAGCAGCATCTGGTCGAACTTCGGGCTCTTCCAGTTCGCTTCGTTCCACGGTGCGTCCGACTTGAAGAACTGGGTGAAGATCACGTCGGCGCTCGGACGCGCGTTGACGTTGCCGAAACCCAGCGGATGCTTCATCCAGTGGTTCGACCAGTAGCCGTCGGACGGCACGCGCGACACCTGCAGATTCAGACCGGCTTGCGGCGCGACCTGCTGCAGGAACATCGCCATTTCAACCGAGCCTTCCGCTGCCGGCGACGCGAAAATCTGGATCGGCGCGCTGCCGACCTTCGCCTTCTGGAAATGGAACTTCGCCTTGTCCGGATCGAAGGCGCGCTGCGGCAAACCGGCCAGGTAGTACTTGTTGGTCGGATCGATAGGCTGGTCGTTGCCGATCGCGCCGTAACCCTGGAAGATCGCGCGACGCATCTGCTCGCGGTCCTGCAGGTACATCATGCCTCGCCGAAAATCGTCGTTGCCGGTAATGCCGCCTTCGTCGCGAACCACCAGATCGGTGTACAGACCCGTCTTCGTCTCCAGCACGGAGAAACCGCCTGCACCCTTGATCTGCGTGGTCGAACGCGGGCTCACCGCGTTGATCAGTTGCACGTCGCCCGAGAGCAGGGCGTTCACGCGCGCCGATTCGTCGCCGATACCGATCAGTTCGACTTCGTCCAGATGCGGCAGGCCCGGCTTCCAGTAATTCGTGTTCTTCACCCCGACTGTACGCACGCCGGGCGAGAATTCCTTGACCTTGAACGGGCCCGTGCCGACCGCCGTTTTGAAGTCCTTGGTGCCGTCCTTGATGATCTGGAAATGCGAGGTGGCGAGAATCACCGGCAGATCGGCGTTCGGGCCTTCGAGCGTGATCGTCACTTCGTTCGGACCGGTCGCCTTCACGTCCTTGATCTGATCAGCCAGAGTCTTCGCTTTCGACGCTGTCGCCGGATCCTTATGGCGCATGATCGAGTACACGACGTCTGCCGGCGCGAGCGCCTTGCCGTCGTGGAACTGCACGCCGGGGCGCAGCTTCGCGACCCACACCGTTGCATCCGTCGTTTCCAGCGAGGTGGCGAGCGCCATCTTCGCGCCGAGATGCGAATCGAGTTCGGTCAGGCAGTTGTAGAACATGAAGCCGCGGACATAGTCCGTGCCGAGCGCGCCCTTTGCCGGATCGAGCGTGTCGGCGGCCGATGCGGACTGCGTCGCCACCCGGATCTTGCCGCCCTGCTTCGGCTTCGCTTGCGCAAATGCCTCGCCGCTCGCGGTCAGAAGACCCGCGCCCGTCACCGACATCATCCCGGCCGCGGCCATCGCGCGCAGGACGCCGCGCCGCGACGCGCCTTTTGACGTCAAGCGTTCCAACTCGGTGCCGAGTTGAAGAGCGTCATATTGTGAGGTTTCCTTATTCATCGAACTTCTCCGCGAGGGTGACAGGGATAGCAGCGTGGTTTTTAATGGCAAATGCAACAGTGAAGAATCAATAGAAAATGTCTTTGATGCGGTAGTAAGTCCCCACCAGCGGCAGGAACCAGGGTTTGCCGGTGTGGCCTGGAATCGCGGGCCACTCCGACTCGCGCCACGGATTACGCTCTTCGTGGCCGTCCATCACGTCGGCCATCACCTGGCCCATGTGCGTCGACATCTGCGTGCCGTGGCCGCTGTAACCCAGCGAGAAGTAAATCCCGTCGTGCTGCCCGGCATGCGGCAGGCGATCAGCGGTCATGTCCACGAGGCCGCCCCAGCAGTAGTCGATGCGCGCGTTGGCCAGCATCGGGAACATCGCCGCGAGGCCTTGCTGCAGAATCCTGCCGCTCTTCGCATCCGACGGCCGCTCGGACGCCGTAAAACGCGCGCGGCCACCGAACAGCAAACGTGAATCAGGCGTCACGCGGAAGTAGTTATGCATCAGCCGCGTGGTGGTGTACGCGCGCCGGTTCGGAAACACCTGAGCCAACAGTTCCGGCGCAAGCGGTTCCGTCACGACGATGAACGAACCGACCGGCGCAAGCCGACGCCGGTACCAGCCGAACGGACCATGCCGCGACGGGCCAGTAGCGATCAGCACCTGTTTCGCGCGTACTTCGCCGCGTGCGGTGGTGACCTTGAAGCCGGCGCCGTCCTTCGCGATCGCGGTGACCGCCGCGTTTTCATACAGCTTCGCGCCGCGACGAACCGCGGCATCCGCGAGTCCGACCGTGAACTTGCCCATATGCATCTGGCCGCCGTGCCGTTGCAGCAACCCGCCGTAAAAACTGTCCGACTGGATTTCGCTGCGAATCCGCTCACGGCCGATTAATTCGATATCCGTATCGACTTCGCGCCGGATCAATTCCGCCGTCTTCTCCAGATGCGCGAGGTGATGCGGTTTGGACGCCAGCTTCAGCTTGCCGGTCGCGCTGTAATTGCAATCGATGTTTTCCTCGCGAATCAGACGCTCGACCGTATCGACCGCATCCGAAAACGCGCGGTAGCAGGCACTGGCCCGCTCCACACCGAGTTGCGCGACCAGCGCGACGAAGTCCTGCGCGACGCCGGTATTGACCTGCCCGCCGTTGCGCCCGGACGCGCCGCCGCCGATTCTCCCGGCGTCGAGCACCGTCACCGAGGCGCCGCGCTTGCCCAACGCCTGCGCCGCCGAGAGCCCGGTGAAGCCACCGCCGATCACGACAACATCGGCCTGGCCCTCAACCGGACCTTCACACGCCGAAACGAGCGGCGGTGCGGTGTCGAGCCAATAGGAATCGAGCTTCATCCGGTCTGTCCTTGAGATGGGCAATGAGCGAGGCGGTGAATGTGCAAACGACGCTTACAGGCCGAGTTCCGCAGCCAGATGCGGAATGTCGTCGACTTCGTAGTACTGGTAGTACGGCGTCGACGGTTCGTGGCCGCGCTTGACGAAGGCCTTGTGCTTGACACCCATGTCGTGCACGGTCATCAGGTCGTAGCGCAGGCTCGACGACACGTGCAGCACGTCTTCCGGATTGCAGTTCAGCTGGTCGAACATGTATTCGAAGCCTTGCATGCGCGGCTTGTACGACTGCGCCTGCTCGGCGGTGAAGACTGCGTGGAACGGTGCGCCGAGCTTGTCGACGTTGCTCTGGATCTGGTCGTTCGACGCGTTCGAGAGAATCACCAGCTTGTACTTCTTCGCCAGACGCGAGAGGCCTTCCGGCACATCCGGATGCGGACCCCAGGTCGGCACCGCCGTGTAGATCTTCTCGGCTTCCACTTCATTGAACTCGACATTCATGCGCTTGCAGGCGCGGCGCAACGCGTTCACAACCACGTCGCGATACGGCTTCCATGCACCGAGCACTTCGTCACGACGATAGCCCGAGTAAAGCGTGACGAGCTTCTCCAGGTCTTCGGCGTTCAGTACGTGACCGAACATTTCGCGGGTCATGTCGGCCATACGAAATTTCGTGAGCGTGCCGTAGCAGTCGAAGGTGATGTATTTCGGTTCAAATTCGATCATGGTGCAGTCCTATCGTTGTGGTGAACTCGCTGTGAGCTCAGTGGCGAGAACAGGGAAAGCTCATTCCTGTTAAAGATTTAATCAGCGCAAAAACATAGATGTTCCTGATTAGGGCGTTGCTGATGACACAAACCATGCGTTTTGAGGCCGTTGCGCAGCACAGTCTGCGGTGGACGGGCTGGAAGCCCCGTCCGTATTGGTTTTGCGGGATTCGGCGCCGGCCGGTTCGTGGTGCGGGCCGATGAAAGCCGAACCCGTGGAACCGCGTACGGGTTTCCGCTTACGAGTCCTTGCTGACATCAGGGCCGCAGGTCGATCAACACACTCTTGAAGCGCAGGTTTGCCTCGTAAGCCTGGCGGCCGAGGTCCTTGCCGATGCCTGAACGCTTGTAGCCGCCGGTGGGGATCATGAAATCGGAGGTGCGGCCGTAACGGTTGACCCAGACCGTCCCCGCTTCGAGGCCGCGCACGAAGCGCAGCGCCCGGCCGAGGTCGGCGGTGTGCACCCCGGCAGCGAGGCCGTACTCGGGATGCTGGGCGAGTGCGAGCGCTTCTTCTTCGGTGTCGAAGGTTTGCAGTGTCAGCACAGGGCCGAACACTTCTTCGCGCACGGCCTCGGAGTGGGCCGTGACGTCCGTAAGCAAGGTCGGTGTATAGAACGCGCCATTCGCGCCACCCGCCGCCCCACCGTCAGCGCGCACACCGCCAAAGCGCAGCGTCGCGCCCGCCTCCAGCGTGCGCCCGACGATCCCTTCGATGCGCGCTGCCTGCGGCGCGGAGATGATCGGCGACAACGTCGTGCCCGCAGCCCATGTCGCGCCGGGTTTCAACTCAGCGAAGACCTTGCCGATGCGCTCGGCGAGCGGCTCCGCCAGGCTTCGCTCGACCAGCAGGCGCGAGCCGGCCACGCACACCTGGCCGGCATTGCCGGTAATAGCGCCGGCAATCCGCCGCGCCACGTCGTCGAGACGCGGGGCGTCGGCGAATACGATTTGCGGACTCTTGCCGCCCAGTTCGAGCGTGACCGGCTTCGTGCCGCTATTAGCACAGGCCGCCATGATCGCAGCGCCAGTACGCGTGGAGCCGGTGAAAGTAACCTTGCTAATCTTCGGATGACGCACCAGTTCATCGCCAGTGACACGGCCATCGCCCTGAATCACGTTGAAAATGCCGGCCGGCACACCCGCCTGCACAGCCAGCTCGGCGAGCCGCAACACCGAGAACGGTGTCATCTCCGAGGGCTTCAGCACGACGGCGTTACCCGCCGCGAGAGCAGGTGCGATCTTCCAGGACGCCATCACCAGCGGGAAATTCCATGGCGCAATCGCCCCGATCACGCCGTACGGTTCGGCGATGGTCATGCCGAGGTGGTCATGATCGGTCGCGGCCACGTCGCCACCCACCTTGTCGGCGAACTCGGCGTAGAAGCGGATGCCCTCGGCGGTGAACGGCACGTCCCAGCCCACTGCCTGGGCAATTGGACGCGTCGAACCGAGCGACTCCAGACGGCCCAGAAACGGCGCGTCGGCTTCGACCAGCCCGGCGAAGCGGCGCAGGATCTTCGCGCGCTCGCGCGGCGCCATGCGCGCCCAGCCGCTTGTTCTGAAGGCTTGCCACGCGTTCTCCACCGCACGGTCCACCATCCCGGCGCCGGCAACCGGCACTGAGGCATAGATCACGCCGTCCGAGGGGCGCGCCACCTCGATGCGGCGCTCATCCCCGCGCTCGTCCTCGTCGACATACTCACCGCCGATAAAATGTCCGCTGCGAATCGCGACGTCGTCCGGATTGAAGCTGTCCATGAGAATGGTTTCCTGTGTGACTGCTGTGTGTTCCACGCGGTGCGTCTCGAGCGCGCCGCCGCCATGGCAAAATCGTAGAGCCGCAGGCGCGGCATATATCGCCGACAAAAATCCCCGCGCAGCAGAACGCGCCTGTAATGAGCGATCAAACGGGGGGTTTTGCATCGATTTGCGATGCGGCCCTCTCGAGCGGCCCGGATAAAAAGATCGTCCTAGTCACACCGCGCACCGAATGACAAAGTGACGGCGTAAGCCTTCAGCCATCCAGGGAGTACGGCGTGTCCGATCCGATTACCTACAGACCCTTTACCCACGAGGACATCCCCGCCGCGCATGCGCTAACGGTCGAGCTCAAATGGCCGCATCGCCCGGACGACTGGAGATTCGTGGTGCAACTCGGCGTGGGTTTCGTCGCGGAAGATGCGAGCGGCGTGATCGGCACGGCCTTGTGCTGGAAATATGGCGCCGACCGGGCTTCGCTCGGGATGGTGATCGTGTCCCCCGAGCAGCAAGGGCGCGGCATCGGCAGAAAGCTGATGAATCTCGTACTGGAAGAACTCGGCGGGCGGGTCACGCTGCTGCACGCCACCCCTGCAGGTCAGCCTTTGTATGAAAAGCTCGGCTTTCGCGCGATCGGCACGCTCGACCAGCATCAGGGCGCCGCATTTCAGCCGCCCCTCGTTTCATTACCGCAAGGGGAGCGCCTGCGCCCGCTCGGTTCAAGCGATACGGCACGGCTGGTCGAACTGGCGTCGCGTGCAAGCGGCCTGGATCGCGGAGAAGTCTTGCCCGCACTATTGAGCGCCGCCGACGGCATCGCCCTCGATCGCGACGGTGAACTGGTCGGCTTTGCTCTGTTTCGCCGCTTCGGACGGGGCTTTGCGATCGGACCGGTGGTCGCACCCGAGTCGGAAGATTCGAGCCGCGCGAAGGCATTGATCAGCCACTGGCTCGCGCTGAACGAAGGCGTATTCGTGCGCATCGATACGCCGGGCGAGAGCGGGCTGACCGAATGGCTGGAGCAGTTGGGGCTGCCGCGGGTGGATACGGTCGTCAAAATGGTTCGACACGCCACGCCGGCTGATCTTGCCGGCGCAGGCAAAGACGCGCCCTATCTGCAATACGGCATCATCAACCAGGCAATCTGCTGACCCACCATGGCCTTCCTTTATAAAGCCGACCCGGCGCGTGGCGCGCAATGGGCCAAACTCTTCGCGCAGAAAGCACCGAATCTGCCGTTCCACGTCTGGCCCGATCTCGGCGACCCGGCCGCGATCCGCTATCTCGCCGCCTGGCAACCGCCGGAGGATCCCACTCGCACCTTCCCGAACCTCGAGATCGTGTTCTCGGTCGGCGCGGGCATCGACCAGTTTGACCTGTCAGGCGTACCTGCACATATACCGGTGGTGCGGATGATCGAGCCGGGCATTATTGAAGGGATGGTCGAGTACGTCACGCAAGCCGTGCTGACGATTCATCGCGATCTGATCGACTATGGCCATCAGCAACAACAGCAGATCTGGCGTGAACTGCCCGCCAAGCCGGCCAGTGCTCGCCGCATTGGCGTGCTGGGGCTCGGTGTGCTGGGCACGGCGGTGCTGGAAAAGCTGCGGCTGTTCGGCTTTGCCTGCGCGGGTTGGAGCCGTTCGCCTCGCGAGATCGAAGGCGTCGATTGCTATGCAGGCGAAGACGCGCTAGATGCGTTTCTCGCCCGCACCGACATTCTGATCTGCCTGTTGCCGCTCACACCCGCCACACGCGGCCTGCTCAATGCCGAATTGTTCGCGAAGCTGCCGCGCGGCGCGTCGCTGATTCAAACGGGGCGCGGCCCGCATCTGAATCAGCCCGATCTGCTGGCAGCGCTGGATAGCGGCCAGTTGCACAACGCCATTCTCGACGTCACCGATCCCGAGCCGCTGTCCGCCGGTCATCCGTTGTGGACGCATCCACGTGTGCGTATCACGCCCCATATCGCCAGCGCGACGCGACCCGAGACCGCCGTCGACGTGGTGCTCGAGAATCTGCGCCGCCATCGCGACGGCCTGCCGATGCTCGGCCAGGTTGACCGGACTCAGGGATACTGAATCCGGGACACTAAGCGCTGTGCCGCGGCGTCGAATGAAACGCCCTGCGGCCGCGGCTTTTCAGCGTCCGCAGCAGAAAATGCTGAGGCCGCATGTCAAAACGCGTCGGACACGCTTTTCAGGCAATTGTTTAGGTGAGCAGGCAATCGCCCTGGGTCAGTAGTATGGAACGGTCAACAGCCCTTTCCCGCGACGAGAACCCATCATGCCGATTCATTCGCTCATTGAAGCCGACCGCAAGCATCTGATTCACCCGGTTATCAGCTACCGCGCGCACGAAGCCCGCGGCGTCACCGTCCTCGAGTCAGCCAGCGGCGCGTTCCTGCGCGACGCGGCCGGCAACGAACTACTCGACGCCTTCTCCGGCCTGTGGTGCGTCAACGTCGGCTACGGCCAGCAAAGCATTGTCGACGTCGCCACGGAGCAGATGAAGAAACTGCCCTACGCGACCAGCTATTTCCATTTCGGCTCGGCCCCGGCGATCGAACTGGCGCAAAAGCTGGTGGAGGTGTCGCCCGCTTCGCTGCAGCACGTGTACTTCACGCTCGGCGGGTCCGACGCAGTCGATTCGGCTATCCGGTTCATCACGCACTACTTCAACGCAACCGGCCGGCCGTCGAAGAAGCACATCATCGCGCTGCAACGCGGCTACCACGGCTCGTCGACGATGGGCGCGGGGCTGACCGCGTTGCCCGCGTTTCACCGGAATTTCGATCTGCCGCTGCCGAACCAGCATCATTTGCCGTCGCCGTACGCGTACCGCAACGATTTCGCCGACGACGCCGCGTTGATCGCCGCCTCGGTAGCCTCGCTCGAAGCCAAGGTGGCCGAACTCGGCGCGGACAACGTCGCCGCCTTCTTCTGCGAACCGATTCAGGGTTCGGGCGGCGTGATCGTGCCGCCGGTCGGCTGGTTGAAAGCGATGCGCGAAAGCTGCCGTAAGCTCGGCATTCTGTTCGTCGCCGACGAAGTCATCACCGGTTTTGGCCGCACGGGTCCGCTGTTCGCGTGCCAGGGCGAAAACGTCGAACCGGATCTGATGACGGTGGCCAAGGGTTTGACCTCCGGCTATGCGCCGATGGGCGCCGTGCTGATGTCTGACGAAATCTATCAAGGTATCGCCGATGGCGACGCCGAAGCGATTGTCGGCCACGGCCATACGTATTCGGCGCACCCGGTCAGCGCGGCGATTGGCCTCGAAGTGCTGCGCCTCTATCACGAAGGCGGCCTGCTCGCGAATGGCGTGGCACGTGGTCCGCGTTTCGCCCGCGGCCTCGACGCGCTGCTCGCGCATCCGCTGGTGGGCGACTCGCGCCATCGTGGCCTGCTCGGTGCACTCGAACTGGTATCGGACAAGGACAGCAAGGCAGGCTTCGATCCGGCGCTGAAACTGTCCGATCGGATCGCCGCGGCGGCGTATGAAAATCGCCTGATTTTCCGCGCGTTCGGCGACAATATTCTCGGTTTTGCGCCGGCGTTGTCGTACATCGAGGCCGAGTTCGATCTGCTGTTCGAGCGCCTTGAAAAAACCCTCGACGACGTTCTCGCGCAGGCCGATGTCCGGGCCGCGCTGAAGGTCAAAATTCATGCCACTGCGTGCTAGAGTAGAGGGCCCTTCGAGACCCTTTCACCCATCGCCGGAGCGATAACGTTACGATGAGCAGCGACAGCAAGCTGGACCGGATTGACCTGCGCATACTTTCCCAGTTGCAGAAGAAAGGCCGCATAACCAACGTCGAGCTTGCCGACGCGGTCGGCCTTTCCCCCAGTCCTTGCCTGATCCGGGTCAAGCGTCTGGAGAAGGCCGGCTACATCATCGGGTACGGCGCGCAGATCCAGTTGGAAAAGCTCGGCGACGTGCAGATCGTATTTACCGAAGTCACGCTCGCCGATCATCGGCGGGAAGACTTCATCAAGTTCGTGAATGCGATCAAAGACGTCGACGAAATCGTGGAGTGCCATCTGGCGAGCGGCGGCTACGATTACCTGCTGAAGTTTGTCACGCGCAGCGTGAGCCACTATCAGAGCATCATCGAGGGTCTGCTGGAACGCGATATCGGCATCGAGAAGTACTTCAGCTACGTGATCATCAAGTCGCCGTTCGTGAAGAGCCACTATCCGCTCGAAACGCTGTTCTCGCAGAACCACAACTAGTCCAGCAGCCCATTACGGATAGTCGCTAAACCGGGATGCCGGTTCGGTTTCCGTTGTCGCCGGTGTATAACCCGGCACATTCGCGCGAAACTGATTGAGCAAACCGTTATCGACCTGCGAAAAGCCTTTGAGCTGAAGTTGCATCAACACACGCGTGCCGGTGCTGGGCGACGTGGTCGAACTGGTGGCGTTGGTGTATTTCTCGAACGCCACGCCGAGCGACCAGCAATCCGCGTCGTATTGAAGTCCCAGCAGGCCCGCGATCAGCCGATGGGCGCTCATGTCGTAATTGACGCGTGCCACGCTCACAACGTTGTGCATTAACGGCCATTGCTCCGAGACGATAAACTGATTAACCGGTTGATAGTCGAGCGTGGTGTTGGCGCGCGTGTAGCGATACGCGACATTCAACACCTCCCGTGAAGCCGGCGACCAGCCAAAGCCGGCCTCCGCATTTGTCAGATAGTGGTTGGCCTGGCTGTACTCCACGGCCTGTTCCGCTGAAAAACCCGCCCCCAGCTTGTACGACGCGCCGGCGATCACACTCGTGCGCGCCACGGTGCCAATTGCATCGTCCGTGTTGAGCGTTACGCGTGGCGTGCGAAAGTCGTACTGCTCTGCAAGAACGAAACGGGACCGCTCATCGCCGTTCGATGCATCGATGAAACGCGTTGTCAGTGCTGCCGTGACGCGGTTGGCATCGGACACCCGGTCATTGCCAACGAAGCTGTTGGGCATGAACAGTTCAGCCAGCCCGAAATCGGCCGTCGCCGTATCGAACAGCGGCGCGAATGCCTGGTTTCGGTAGGGCGTGTACACATAGAACAGCCGCGGCTCGAGCGTCTGGATATACGACTGCCCGAAGAGTCGCACGCTTCGCTCGAAACGCATGCCCGAATCGAGGGTGAAGGTCGGCACGTTGACGTCGAACGTTTTGGGCTGCCCGGCAGGCGCATCCGATCCGATCGTCGTCAGGTCATACGCAGCGAAGTGCCATGCGAGCTTCGGCGTGATGAACCAGCCTGGACGCTCGATCGGATAGCTGACGTAAGGGTTGAAAACGAAGCGGCTGCCTTGCGTCGCATCGGCCGATGAAATTGTGAAACGCGTCGCATCCGCTTCGGCGCCGAAGTCGAAGCCCCCCACGTTGTAACGCGCGTACTTGACATTGACCTGCGGTTCGCGGTTATAGGTCGAGTCGCTCGTAAAAGCCTGCCACCGTTGCTCGCGAGCCAGCACGCTCCACGGCCCGTTCGAGTAGGTCAACCCCGCTTCCTGCTGATACAGCGTGGTGGAACCCGTCGGAAACGCGACACCCGACGCAAGATCGGTCACCACCGTCGAGTCCGACACCCGGTTGTAATTGACGTAGGCGCCAAAGCCCGAGCCGAAGTCCCAGTTCTGCTTCAGCGCGATCGAGTAACGATCGGTGTTGGTGATCGCATCGTGCGGCAGCCACGCCAACGAGATCGTCCCCGAATCGTTCGGCTGCAGATAGCGGTAGTCCGCCGTCAACATCTCACCTCGTTTCGACATGATGCGAGGCGTCAGGGTTAAATCGTAGTTCGGCGCGAGATTGAAGTAGTACGGCAACGCGACGTCGACACCGTTGGTCGAACTGATCGAGAACGTCGGCGGCAGGAAGCCGCTGCGCCGTGCGCCGGACAAGGGAAACGATAGCCATGGGCTCGCCAGCAGCGGCACGCCCTGGAAAAAAAGCACACCGTTGTGTGCGATTCCCTCATCGCTGCCGCTGTCGATGTCGAATTCGGAGGCCTTCAGATACCACGCGGGATCCGACTCGCATTGGCACGTGCTGTACGTGCCGTGATGAACGACCGTGCGCTCGCTATCGACCATATCCACGCGTTGAGCACTACCCCACCCGCCTGTCAGATGAAACCGGTACTTCGGCACGCTCATATAGCCTTCATTCGCTTCGACGTAGAAATGCGCGTCCGGGCCATCGAACACATTGCCGTTGTCGACCAGGCGCACTTGTCCGTACGCGTCGACCTTGTCGGTATCGACGTCGTAGTGCAGCGCATCGCCTTTAACGATCGATGCGTAACGCCGCAGTTGCGCGTGACCTTTTAGCGAAACGTCCGTGTCGGCGGTGGTGGTCACCGAATCGGCGATCGCCGAAGTAACGGGCTTGTCGCCAGGCCGCAGGGGTTGCTCGGTCAGTTGCGGATCGAGCCGAAGGCCCCAGACGCCGTCGAGCGGTTCTGGTATTGCAGACGCACCGACTAATTGTGCATATCCGGCAAGGGGCACGCATCCAGCCGTACCCAGCATGAAAGAAATGAGAGGCCTTAAGCGTAGGCGTCGAAATACACCGCGTAGTATCAAAACAGATAAGGATCGGAAAGGATGGCAGACGCACCAAGGCGAACGGAAGCCCTGACTTGCGTCAGGATGAACAGCAGCGAACGCATACGGCGCTATTGAAGTGTGACGTCCCTGGAACGGGGGTCCGCCGGCGTGCCTGCCCCGCTCGCAGCGCCGCCCAGCGCCTGAAGCAGATAGGGAATCTGCTCGGACGGCAACGAGAACGACAGCCCCGCGCTGCCGGATAGACGGAACCGGATCACGACCATTTCCATCCCGTTCAGCCGGCCGACTTCCCATCCCTGGCAGTGCAGCGCGAAGCCCATTTCCTGATTGTTATGAATCACGCGGTCGGCGTGCTCGATTGCGTTCGGCAGCGCCACCAGCAGATCGTTGAGCACCGAACGGTGCAGTGCCGCCGTGGGTTGATTGCCGTGAATCAGCAGATATTGACCGTCTGCCGTCAACTGCATATCGGTAATCGAATTCAGCACGAAAGTGGACGGATCAGACATGACGTGTGCCCTCCTGCACAACGTCGGAGCGGCCTGCCGCCCCACTCACCGTATCGCCGGGCACGGCGCGAAGCGTGCGCATCGACGCCATCGCCAGATGGACTGAAAAGATCGGTGAGGAACTGACGCGCAAGACAGCCGCAAAAACTGCCGGTGAAAAAAATTCAATCATGACCACTTCTCCAGATCGCGTTACGCAGGTAGCGGAATCGACAATTTGACAATAGCAGTGCGAAATCGCCGCCAGGTTACGCGCGGACTACGCTTCTTTTGCGTCTGTAACGCATTATTTCGAAGCGCGCGCCTCAATCGGCGTCAGCCTGCGCGGGTGCACGCTATGCACCTTGGCGGCCGGAATGGTCGGAAAGTTTTCAGTAACGATCGGCAGAAAACGCGTCCCTATACTTCGCGCTTTCCAGTGTCATGGAACGTCGTTTCGAACGCGTCGCTTGCCTTCGAGCGCTCCCGTCTGCGCTCCGCGCGCTGCATCAGGACTGAAAACCCAAGATGAATCTTCAAGTTTTAACGAGCCGTATCGCCGGCGCACTCTCGCTCGTCGGCGTCGCGCTGACAAGCGGGGCAGCCCACGCAGCGCAGCCGTTCGTGGTGCAGGACATCCGGATCGAGGGATTGAAGCGCGTCGAACCCGGTACTGTGTTTGCCTATCTGCCCATTAAGCAGGGCGCCACGTTTGACGACGATAAGGCTTCGGAATCGATTCGCGCGCTGTACGCCACGGGTTTCTTCAATGACGTCAGGATCTCGACCGAAGGCAATGTCGTCATCGTTCACGTTCAGGAGCGCCCCGCGGTCGGTACGATCGACTTCGCCGGCATTCACGAGTTCGACAAGGAAAACCTGACCAAGGCACTCAGTGCGGTCGGGCTTTCGCAAGGCCGCTACTACGACAAGGCGCTAGTCGATAAAGCCGAGCAGGAGCTGAAACGGCAGTACCTGACGCGCGGCTACTATGCCGCCGAAGTCACCACCACGATCACGCCGATCGACCGCAACCGGGTCGCAATACTGTTCTCCGTCGCAGAAGGCCCGAGCGCGAAGATCCGCCAGATCAACTTCATCGGCAACAACGTCTTCAGCACGGACACGTTACGCGATGAAATGCAGATGTCCACGCCGAACTGGTTCTCGTGGTACACGAAGAACGACCTGTATGCGAAAGACAAGCTGACCGGAGACCTGGAGCGCATCCGCACGTACTACCTGAATCGTGGCTATCTGGAGTTCAACTTCGAGTCGACCCAGGTATCGCTTTCGCCGGACAAGAAGGAGATGTACCTCACGGTCACACTGCATGAAGGCGAGCCGTACACGGTTTCGTCGATCAAGCTCGCGGGCAATCTGCTCGATCGCGAAGCCGAGGTGAAGAAGCTGGTCAATATCAAACCCGGCGAGCGTTTCTCTGCTGAAAAGCTGCAGGCCACCACCAAGGCGATCGTCGACAAACTCGGCGAATACGGTTACGCGTTTGCCACGGTCAACGCGCTGCCGCAGATCGATCAGGAACACCACAAGGTCGATCTGACGCTGCAAGTGGATCCGAGCCGCCGCGTGTACGTGCGTCACATCAACGTAGTCGGCAACACCCGTACGCGTGATGAAGTGGTGCGCCGCGAAATGCGTCAGCTTGAAAGCTCGTGGTTCGATTCGAACCGCCTCGCGCTATCGAAAGACCGTGTCAATCGACTCGGCTACTTCACCGATGTCGACGTCACCACGGTGCCGGTGGAAGGCTCGCCGGACCAGGTCGACGTGGACGTTAAGGTAAGCGAAAAACCGACCGGCGCGATTACCCTGGGCGCGGGTTTTTCGTCCACCGACAAAGTGGTGTTGTCGGCCGGGATTTCACAGGACAACGTATTCGGTTCCGGCACCAGCCTCGCCCTGAACGTGAACACTGCAAAGACCTACCGCACGCTGACCCTGACGCAGGTCGACCCGTACTTCACGGTGGACGGCATCAAGCGGATCACCGACGTCTACTACCGAACCTCCTATCCCCTCTACTACTACACCGACACGAGTTTCCGGATTATCACCGTGGGCGCGGACCTGAAGTTCGGTATTCCGTTCTCGGAAGCCGATACCGTGTACTTCGGCGCCGGCCTCGAACAGAACCGGCTGTCCATTGATTCGTCGACACCACAGAGCTACAAGGACTACGTATCCGAATTCGGCAGCGTGGTGAACAACGTGCCGCTCACGGCGGCCTGGGCTCGGGACAATCGCGACAGTGCGCTGGTGCCGAGCAGAGGCTATTTCTTTCAGGCCAATGGTGAAGTGGGCACCCCGCTTGGCAACACCGAGTACTACAAGACCGACGTGCAGGCGCAGTATTACTACTCGTTCTCACGCGGTTTCATTCTCGGCTTGAATTTTCAAGGTGGCTACGGCAACGGCTTCGCCGGAAAAGCCTATCCGATCTTCAAGAATTACTACGCAGGTGGTATCGGCTCGGTACGCGGCTACGAATCGGGCTCACTAGGCCCAACCGACAAGACGACCGGCGACCCGATCGGCGGCTCGCGCATGGTCGTGGCCAACGTCGAGATGACCTTCCCGCTGCCGGGCACCGGCTGGGACCGCACGCTGCGCGTCTTCACCTTCATGGATGCAGGCAATGTCTGGGGCACCGAAGGCAACAGCAATGGCGCCAACGGCCTGCGGTACAGCTACGGCGCGGGTCTCGAGTGGATTTCACCGATCGGCCCACTCAAGCTCTCGCTGGGTTTCCCACTGATCAGACACGCCACCGACAAGTACCAGGTATTCCAGTTTCAGATCGGCACATCGTTCTGATCACGTCGTTCTGCTCTGCAACGTCAGCGGTCATGCTTTGAAGACCGCGGGCGTTACCCGCATCATTGCCTCTCGCTTTCTTTCGGCCGCGCCCACGCGCCCAACCGGTATGAACCGGTTCGGGCCTGCTCACGGCACCCCATATGCGTCCTCCTGCGCCAAGTTCACAAAGTCTCCTTAATTTCACCATCGTTGCTCCAACGTTGCTATCTATCATTCGCTCATCATCAGCGCGACCGTGTCCGGTCCGCTTTCCGAGTTCGATAGGTCGCTCCAGAGCAGCAGATGGTTGAATTGGCTGAACGTGAATATCGCACGGGCTGCAACCGTCGATTCCGGTTGGGAGGTAACGCAGATTTATGACGATCAGCCTTCTTGTAGTCGAACCCGATCAATCCATTCGGGATCAGTTGCGCTTTCATCTTCACAAGAACCAGATCGCACTCTCCGTGCTGTATAGCGCGGCTCAGCTCGTCAGCCGTGTGGAACTGGAGTGTCCGTCTGCGATTCTATTGCGCGCCGAGTCGCCGATGAGCGAGGCGCGAGAGGCACTCCGGCAACTGCGGCTGGCCGGCTACGACATGCCCATCTTCGTACAAAGCACCTCTGACGAGATCGTCGACAAAATCGTCGCCTTCGAATTGGGTGCGGACGACTATATCGTCGACCCGATCGATCCATACGAATTGACCGCCAGAATCAAGCGCGCCGTGCAACGCTGCAACCGATCGCTTTGCGACGCGCCGGAAATTCGTGAGAAGGTGTTGTTCGGCAGTTACCAGATAGACTTCGCTACGCGGCGCCTGCTCAAGGACGGTTGCGAAATCTCGCTGCGCTCCGGCCAGTTTGCGTTGCTCAAGCTGTTCGCAAGCAATCCGATGCGAATCCTGACGCGTTCGATGGTCAACAGCCAGCTAGGAAGAGCGGAGAGCCAGAAGGCCAGTCTGGATGTTGCAGTCTGCCGCTTGCGCGGCGTGATTGAGACCGACCCGGCCAATCCCAGGTTTATTCAAACCTTGCGCGGACGAGGCTATATGTTCGTGCCGTCGCTCGAGTAGATCGAGTAGTTTGAATAGTTCGGATAGATCGGATAGCGAGCCTCGCCTGAGGCGGGTGAAAGCCAAAGGCATCGCACGACACGTTGCGTGCTTGCCATCATACTGCGTTACTTTTGGCCCTCTTCCAGGGCTAGCTGCATGATAGGCCCCGTCATCGCGGCGTCGATCACATCAATGATGTCGACATAACCGACATAGCCGGAATACAGGTCACTGGTCGCTGCCAGCAGGCCACCGAATCCGTAGTGGAAATCAGCCGGAACGATGGGCCTGAACCCTGAGGCATAGTGTGTCTGCGACACGCAGCTATTCAGATCATCGACAACGCCGGCAGAAACGCTGTGATCCCCTGGTGCGAAAGCATCGATGCTCTCCTCGCGCAAACCATGGCGAATCGGAGCGCAGCAAATCGATGCCACGACCAGGACGACAGTAAGGATGCGCATAATGGACGTGTTCAAAGTTGATCTTGAAAGTCAGACAGCCATAGGATAACGAAGTTTTTTTGGCTCAATTACAATCCCTTTCTGCTGGCTTGAATGACATGCAGCAACGAGGTTCCGCAGCGCTCAACCGCGCCGCAGACGCCCGCGGCCCGCAGGCGTAGAGGGGTCGTCCGCCAGCGTGTGGCGCTGACCGTTGCGATGCATCCGCACGCGCTCCCGAATCTCGGCCACGGTTGCCGCGCCTGGCACGGCAACGCAAGAGTACTCACCATTGCGGTTGATCCATTCGACGATCCGGCAGCACTCGCCCCACGGCTGCATGAGCGGTGCGGAGACGCGGCAGCCGCGTATCTTCATGACATCGGTGGCGAGTGGTGCGCTAGCGCCGTTTGCAGCCTTGCCACGCGTAGCCGCAGCAGTTGCTGTCTTTCGACCGGGCCGGAAACCGCGCGACTCGCCACGGTTTACAGGTGAGGAGACTTGCATGAGATGGCTCCACTGACGGATCTGATCACCGGACATGGCCTCTTTGAGACCACCGTAAAAGTGCCATACCATCATATCCAGACAACACGCAGAGACAACGAAGAAAGGATGGAGAAGTTGTGGAGATTCGTCGCCAAGTGTGTGTTGACGTAGCATTCATCTAGAATTCAGCCATGCAAAGTGAAACTATCCGAATTCGTCCAGACCGCCCTTTAGGGACCTTTCTCTCCCGCGCGCGGCAGCAGCGAACGAAGATGCGCTTTGGCATTACCTGGAAAATGTTTCTCGCCGTTTTAATCGCCTGTCTGGCGATTTCCCTGACGATGGGCTACGCCTTGCGCGTGAGCTTCGAAAACGGCTTCCTGCACTATGTCCGGGAGCGCAACGCCGGGCGCATTAAAGCCGTCATGGCGAAGGTGACGAGCGAATACGCCGCTCACGGCAACTGGAATTTCTTGCGGGAGCATCCCGAAGCATGGCTCGCGCTGCTGGACGGCGCCGCGCACGATGCCCTGCGCGAGGAACTCGCCACAGCGCAGACGGGCAAGCTGCCGGGCTGGAGAACCTTTCCCGGGAGCGGCAGCGTGCAGCAGCTGCTCGGGCCGCTCTCCGGCCCGTCTGAAGGGCCGCACTGGGGCATGCGCCTGCCACCCGCGCCACCGTCTGGTCCGGACATCGCGATGGAGCGTGACCGTGTGTCGGCAAGCGGCGTCGTGGGCGGCGACAGTCGCTATGACCGGCCGCCTCCTTCGGCCCCTTTGGCGGCGTCTCCCGTCTCGCCCCCGTCGCATGACAGCGTGACCCGTGACACGCCGCCCGAGGGGCCGCCCGTCACACTCTACGACGCCCGCCATGAACTCGTGGCGAGCACCGGCCAGCCGCCTCCACCCGGCAGCACGATGCGACCCGTCGTCTACGCCGGCAAGGTGGTGGGCTGGCTTGCCGTGAACGGGCCCGACACCCTTTCGGACGCTGCCGACATCGCCTTCCAGGCACAGCAGAAGCGCGCGACCTGGGAGATCGCGGGCGTGGCTATTGTGCTGGCGGCGCTGGTCGCGCTGGTCCTTGCGCGCATCGTGCTCGCGCCGGTCAAGCGCTTGATGAATGCGACCCACCGTCTGGCCGGCGGGGACTACACGGCCCGGGTGCCGGCCGGCAGACGCGACGAGCTCGGCCGGCTTGCGGGCGACTTCAACGTATTGGCCGATTCGCTGCAAAAAACCGAGCGCTCCCGGCGCGATTTCATTGCGGACATTTCGCACGAGCTGCGCACGCCGCTCGCCGTGCTCCGCGGCGAGCTGGAAGCCATCGAAGACGGTGTACATGTGTTCAACCGCGATTCGCTTACTTCGCTGCAAACCGAAGTGAACATGCTCAACAAGCTCATCGAAGATCTCTACGAGCTTTCTCTGAGCGATGTCGGCGCACTCAGCTATCGCAAGACGCCGACCCATGTCGGGCAACTGGCGCGGGCCTCGATCGAGGCCATGCGGGAGTCGTTCAAGGCGAAACGGATCGAGCTCGACCTGACCTGCATGCCGGACATGGCCGACACAGCTTTCGCGGTCGATCCCGCGCGCTTCGTACAACTGCTGAAAAACCTGTTGCAGAATTCGTTGCGCTATACCGACCCGGACGGTCACGTGCGCGTGTCGCTTTCGCAAAGTACCAGCGGTTGGCAACTCGACGTGCAGGACTCCCTGCCCGGTGTGCCTGAAGCCGCGCTAGCCCATCTGTTCGACCGTTTCTATCGCGTGGACGAATCGCGTAGCCGTCAGAACGGCGGTGCGGGGTTGGGCCTCTCGCTGTGCCACGCTATTGTGACGGCGCATGGCGGCACGATTGGCGCCAAGGCTTCGCCGCTCGGCGGCGTCTGGATCACTGCCCGCTTTCCATCGGAAGGAGACGTGACAACATGACCGAAGGGCGCCCTTTGCACATCCTGATCGTCGAGGATGAACCCAAGCTCGCCGCCGTGCTCGAAGCGTATTTGCAACTCGAGGGCTTCGTTACCACGATCCTCGACGACGGCCATCAGGTGATGCCCTTCATTCGTTCAACGCCACCGGCGCTGATGCTGCTCGACCTCATGCTGCCCGGGCGCAGCGGCATGGACATCTGCCGCGAGCTACGGCAATTTTCGGCATTGCCCGTGATTATCCTGACCGCGCGCATCGACGAAATCGACCGTCTGCTGGGTCTCGAGATCGGTGCCGACGACTACGTCTGCAAACCGTTCAGTCCGCGCGAAGTGGTGGCGCGCGTCAAGGCGATCCTGCGCCGTGCAACGCCTGCCGCGGCGGCGGCGGACGGATTGCCGCAGGGGCAGCAGGGTTCACAGGGTCTCCAGGTCGACGAGCAGTTTCATCACGCCTTACTCGACGGTAAGGAACTCAAGCTCACCCCGCTTGAATTGCGGCTTCTCGCGCTGCTGATGAAATCGCCGGGACGCATTTTTTCCCGCGACTACCTGCTGAGTCATCTCTACGACGATCACCGCGTCGTCACCGACCGCACCATCGACAGCCATATCAAGAACCTGCGCCGCAAGCTGCAGGGCGCACGGCCGGACAGCGAGCCTATCGCCTCCGTGTACGGCGTGGGTTACCGGCTGGAAATCTGACGCTCGCCGTTTTCGAATTCAGCTCGCCTTTTCCACCGCCGTTGTGTCAGGCGGCGGACTCCATTGCGCGAACTCCTCACTCAGAAAGTCGACGCATACCCGCACTTTCGCCGACTGGGCGAGCCGCGCCGGATACACCGCCCACAGGTTCGCGGGTTGCGTGACATCCGGCAGCACCTGCTGCAACTGGCCGCCGTCGAGCAAGGGCCGCACATCCCACATCGAGCGCAGCACGATTCCGCGTCCGGCCAACGCCCATTGCACGGCCACCTCACCGTGATTGGTCGACAGCGGCCCCGTGACCTTGATCGAGGCCGCCTCGCCGCGCACTGTCAAACGCCACAGACCGAATGGATGGTCGCGCTCCTTGATCGCCAGACACGCGTGCGTCGACAGGTCCGCGAGTTGCCGCGGAGCGCCGTGCCGCGCGAGGTATTCCGGCGACGCGCACAGTACCCGATGATTCGACGCGAGCCGTTTGGCAATCAGATGGGGCGCGATTTCGTCGCCGATGCGGATATCGAGGTCGAAGCCTTCGCCGCCCACGTCGACGAGGCGGTCGAACAGATCGAGCCGCACGCTCAGTTGCGGATACCGGTCGGAAAACCGGGCCAGCGCGGGCGCGACGAAACGGCGGCCAAAGCCGAAGCTGCTGGAGATGCGCAACTTGCCGCCGGGGATGCGGCGCGTGGTGGAGACGTCTTCCACCAGTTGGTCGACGTCGTCGAGAATCTTTTCGGCCCAGGTGTAGACCCGTTCACCGGCTTCCGTAATCGCGACGCGCCGCGTGGAACGGTGCAATAAGCGCGTACCGAGCGTAGTCTCGAGCACATTGATGCGTTTGCTGACGTACGCCGCGGACACCGACAGCGCCTCCGCCGCCGCGCTGAAACTCGATTTGCGCGCCACTTCGCAAAACACGCGCAAATCGCCTAGATCGGGTGATGGGACGGCGTTCATAGGTCGCTCGGTGGCAGATTGTTTGTACACGATTCGTGCACAGTGGCTTAACTAAAGCGACTATTTTAAGCTCAAACAGCAGGAATAAAATAAGCGCTATCGAACCATCGAAATTCCCAACGGAGGAGCAGGAACATGTCGAAGACCTATCGGATTGCGGTCATACCCGGCGACGGCATCGGCGTCGAAGTGATGCCGGAAGCCATTCGCGTGCTGGAGACGGTGAAAAAGCGCTTCGGCATCGAACTGGAGTATCAGCACATCGAATGGGCGAGCTGCGATTACTACGCCAGGCACGGCAAGATGATGCCGGACGACTGGAAAGCCCAACTGCAATCCGCCGACGCGATTCTGTTCGGTGCGGTCGGCTGGCCCGACACGGTGCCCGACCATATCTCGCTGTGGGGGTCGCTGCTGAAGTTCCGGCGCGAATTCGATCAGTACATCAACCTGCGCCCTGCCCGGCTCTTCGCCGGTGTGCCTTCGCCGCTCGCGGGCCGCAAGGCCGGCGACATCGATTTCTGGATCGTGCGCGAGAACACCGAGGGCGAATATTCGTCGGTGGGCGGCGTGATGTTCGAAGGCACCGAGCGTGAGTTCGTGCTGCAGGAATCCGTGTTCACGCGGCACGGCAGCGAGCGCGTGCTGAAGTTCGCGTTCGACCTCGCGCAACGACGCGAGCGCAAGAAGATCACCGTGGCGACGAAGAGCAACGGCATCGCGATCAGCATGCCGTGGTGGGACAAATGCGCGGCCGGTATCGCCGCGCAGTACCCGGACGTGACGTGGGACAAGCAACACATCGACATCCTCTGCGCACGCTTCGTGTTGAACCCGGATCGCTTCGACGTGGTGGTCGCCACCAATCTGTTCGGCGACATCCTCTCCGATCTCGGTCCTGCCTGCACTGGCACGATCGGCCTCGCACCGTCGGGCAATCTGAACCCGGACCGCAAGTTTCCGTCGCTGTTCGAACCGGTACATGGCTCGGCGCCTGACATCGCCGGCAAGAACATCGCCAATCCGATTGCGATGATCTGGTCCGCCGCGATGATGCTCGACTTCCTCGGCAATCACGAGGGCAAGGAACGCGAGGCGCATGACGCGATTCTCGCGGCGATCGAGGCAACGCTGATCGAAGGTCCGCATACGGGCGACCTCGGCGGCAAGGCGAACACCACCGAAGTCGGCCAGGCAATCGCGGCTAAACTCGCCTGAGTCTAACGATCTGTCGATCCCAACCTTCTGCGAGGACACGTTCGAATGAGCATGGAAGCCTACCCCATCGAAGTCGAATTCCCCGATATTTCGGTTCACGAGCAATCGCCGTCCGGCATCGCCTACGTTCATACGTTCGACTCCGGCGCGCCGGGACCGCACGTGATGATCAACGCGCTCACGCACGGCAACGAAGTGTGCGGGGCTATCGTCGTCGACGAACTGCTGCGGCGCGCGTTGAGGCCGCGTCGTGGACGCCTCACGCTTGCCTTTGCGAACGTCGCTGCATATGGGCGTTTTGACCCGGCAAAGCCCGACGCCGCCCGCTTCGTCGATCAGGACTTCAACCGCGTATGGACCGCAGCGGTGCTCGACGATACGTCGCGCACGTCAAGCGAATTGACGCGCGCACGCGAGATGCGCCCGGTGATCGACACGGTCGACGCACTGCTCGATCTGCATTCGATGCACGAGAAATGCAAGCCGCTGATCGTGGCGGGACCGCTGCAGAAAGGCATCGACCTTGCCGTGCGTCTCGGCACGCCCGCCACGGTGATCTGCGACGAGGGCCATCCCGAAGGCCGCCGCATGCGCGATTACGAAGGCTTCGGCACAGCGGATAGCGCGAAACACGCGCTGCTGATCGAATGCGGACAACACTGGGAACGAAGCGCGGTCGCCGTGGCCCGCGACACGACCGCGCGCTTCCTGCTGCTGGCAGGCGTGATCGATGAAGCCGATTTGCCGGACGGCTGGCTGGCGCCGTTGCCGTCCACCCAGCACATCGTGCGCGTCACGCAGCCGGTGGTGGCGACCAGTATGGATTTTCGTTTCGCGGCGCCTTACACCGGCCTGGAGATCTTTCCCGATGCCGGCACCGTCATCGGCTGGTCGAACGGCGAAGCGGTGGTCACGCCTTATGACAACTGCATGCTCGTGATGCCGTCGCTGCGTCAGTTGCGTCCCGGCGTCACCGTGGTGCGGCTGGGCAAGATCGAACAAACCGTGACGAACACGAACGGCCGATGAATCGGCCCATGCACATTCAAAAGGTAACGTGAAAATGAAGGTTCAAAGCATCAAGCAAAGCGTGAATCTGCAGAATCTCGAAGACTGGGGCACAGCGGGGCTGCCGGGCACGACGCCGATTCAGGTGTCCGGCGTGCAGCGCGTGATCAAGGGCAGCGAAGCCATCGACACCGGTATTTTTGAATGCACGGCGGGCACGTACCACCGCTCGGTCAAGCAGGCCGAGGTGATGCACTTCATCGCGGGGCGCGGCCGCTTCACGCCCGATAACGAAGAGACCATCCATTTCGAAAGCGGCGACACGCTCTTTTTCGAAGCCAATACAGAAGGTCTTTGGGAAGTCGAGGAAACCATGCGAAAGATCTATGTGATCTTCTGAGCACGCCCCCCGGGCGCCGTCCCCGGCGCTCGCCTCCCCACCTGCACGCCTTGTTCCCCGCGCACCCTGCGCCGCGGCATCCCTCGTCACTCCCACTGCCCTGACGCCATAGTCGGGTAATCCCGCGTTGCCCCTCGTTGTCAAACTACTTACAGTTCGGCCTGTTCATATAGAGAATCAGCGTTCTTTATACGAACAAATCAGCCGGGATTATCGGCGCCCGGATCGCCTGTATGTTCTCGCAGGTCAAGACAGGGTAAGGCAGCTAAACCTGTCCGAGTACTATGCATTGTCGAAGCGCATCGATCTGTATGCGCTACAGGCGTTCCAGCGCAGCAACGGCAATGCGTCCGGCACGGCAGGTTCGGGCTTCATCATCACGGCCGGCGCGATTATCGGCAACGGTTTGCAAAGTGCGCCGTCGCCGGCATAGGCATCGTGCGCCGCGTCCAACCGGCGTACGATCGTAAAAGAAAGGAAGGCTCGTTACGGCGAGCCTTTACGTATTGTGCAGTCAGGAGACCAGCATGAGCCGCAGCAACGCTGTGAACGTTCAAACGTTTATCAACGACCACCCCTTCTCGCCGTTCCAGTGGCTCATCTTTTTCATGTGTTTCATCATCGTCCTGCTGGACGGTTTTGACACGGCCGCGATCGGCTTCATTGCACCGTCGCTGATTTCCGAATGGGGCATCACCCGGCCCGCGCTCGCACCCGTGCTCAGCGCGGCGCTGTTCGGTCTCGCCTGCGGCGCGCTCGTCTCAGGTCCGCTGTCCGACCGGCTCGGGCGACGCTCGATGCTGCTCGGCTCGGTGCTGCTATTCGGCGTGACCTGCTTTGCTTCGGCCTTCTCCAACAGCATCGAACACTTGACGATATTGCGCTTTGTCACCGGCGTCGGCCTTGGCGCGGCCATGCCGAACGCCGTGACGATGATGGGCGAGTACTGCCCCGATCGCCGCCGCGCGACCGTGATCAATCTGATGTTCTGCGGCTTTCCGCTCGGCGCGGCCTTCGGCGGCTTTCTCGCTGCGTGGATGATTCCGCACTTCGGCTGGCGCAGCGTGCTGGTGCTTGGCGGTGTCACGCCGCTGTTGCTGCTGATCGTGCTGGTGCTGAAGATGCCGGAATCGGTCCGCTATATGGTGGCCAACAGCAAGCCGGTCGAACGGATTCGCGCAGCGCTGGCGCGCATTTCGAGCGACGCCGCTCAGGCCGACAGCTTCGTCATGACCGAAACCGCGCCGCAAACCGGCGGCAAGGGCATGGGCGTCGTGCTGTCGCGTTCGTACATCGTCGGCTCGGTGATGCTTTGGATTGCCTACTTCATGGGCCTCGTGATCTTCTACGCGTCGATCAACTGGATGCCGATTCTGCTGAAGGACGCCGGACTCACGCCGCAACGCGCGACGCTGATTTCCGCGCTGTTCCCGCTCGGCGGCGTGGGCGCCGTGCTGTGCGGCGTGCTGATGGACCGCTTCAACGCGAACCGCATCATTGCGGCCTGCTATGCGTTGACTGCGGTGAGCGTGTATTTCATCGGCCAGGCGGTCGGCAATGTCGGCGCGCTGGTGTTTATCGTGTTCGTCGCGGGCGTGCTGATGAATACCGCGCAATCGTCGATGCCGGCGCTTGCCGCCGCGTTCTACCCGACGCAGGGTCGCGGCACGGGCGTGGCGTGGATGCTGGGGATCGGCCGCTTCGGCGGGATCGCGGGCTCG
Organism: Paraburkholderia sediminicola; assembly: GCF_902859805.1. Taxonomy (GTDB): domain Bacteria; phylum Pseudomonadota; class Gammaproteobacteria; order Burkholderiales; family Burkholderiaceae; genus Paraburkholderia; species Paraburkholderia sediminicola. The sequence goes on from NZ_CADIKC010000002.1 coordinate 628,426, forward strand.
TTCCTCGTGGCAGAGCTGACGCGCCGCCACTTCACCTTTGGCGGCATCTTCGCGATGGTTGCGGTGGCGGGTCTGATTTCGTGCGTGGCGTTGCTGATCAAGCAGGCGGCACGGCCGCATGTGGCGGCAGAGACTGGCGCGAAAGCGGAGTCGTTTGGGCATTGAAAAGGCCGGAGGTGCGAGTAAAAAGCACCGTCGGTCACTTCCCGATAAACTACGCCGTTATTGATTCGGGCGGGCACGGCAATGGTCAATACCACTGCCTTTGCACCGTCGCCCATCTAACGACAGGATTCAGTCAATGAAACGCGTAGTTGTATCGGCCGTGCTGGCACTGTGCCTCGCGCAGCCGGCCGTTGAAGCCGTTGCACAAACAGTCAGCGATCAATGTTTTGCCATCGGCGATATTGCCGGCCAGGTGGCCTCGTGGCGTGCCCACAAGAAAACGAAAGCGCAGGCGCTTGCCCAGGCGGCCAAGTACTACCGAGGTGAATCCGACCGGCAAGCAGTCTCCGCCATCGTCGAAAAGATCTACAGCCCGAACGCCCCTCACATGACACCCGATCAGGCCAGCATGGCGTTCACCTCGGACTGCGCAAACCAGCAGAAATCGCAGGCACCCGCGCAGTAGTGCCTGCTATCCGCAATAACGGTTAACGCCAGGGCTACCGCTTGCGAAACGCATCCAGCGACGTCAACGCGTTGCCGTGAAAATCGAACAGCGTGTTGTTGTCCCACTGATCGCCCGCGCCGACTTTCCATCCGACATTCGGCGTCGGGATCCATTCCGGCTCCCACCAGAACACACCCTTGCCGTGGCCACCGGGTATCGCCTTCACGATATCCGTCACCGCGCCGATAAATTGCGCCTGGCCGGCCGGTGTCTGCGGGAAGGTCGTGGAGCCGGTATTGGTCATCGAGTTGGGTTCCGAATCGCCGTCGCTGGTGGTCCACGGATATGCGGTCTCGACCACCATCACGTCCTTGCCGTAGCGCGTCGCCATATCGTTCGCATTGTTCTGCAAGTCGCTTAGCGAGCCTTGCCACTGCGGGTAGTACGACAAGCCGATCACATCGAACGTGACGCCGCGCTGTACCGCGCTGTCGAACCACCAACGGCTCGTTGCGTTATTGCCGCCGCTATCGAGGTGCAGCATGACCTTGATCCGTTCATCGACCGATTTGACCGCATCGTGCCCGGCCTTCAGCAGCTGCGCGAGGTTGTCCCACTGGTCGTATTTGCCGAGCGGCCAGAGCATGCCGCCCGTAATTTCGTTGCCCACCTGAACCCACTCGGGATGCACACCGTCGCGCTTGAGCATCGTGAGCACCTTCGACGTATAGTCGGACAGCAACGCACAGGTTTGCCCGATATCCTTGCCGGCCCAGTCGTGAGGCGGATACTGCTTGCCCGGATCGGCCCACCAGTCGCTGTAGTGGAAATCGATCAGTATGCGCATGCCGAGCGCTGCAGCGCGGCGAGCCAGAACGCGTACATGTTCGGCATTGTTGTAACCGGCGGCTGGACTTTGATCGGCCGGGAAAAAGTTCGGATTGCCAGGGTCGTTCCACACTTTGATGCGGATCGAGTCAACCCCGTGACTCTTCAGAATGAAGAGACAGTCGAGCGGTACACCGTGCTCGTAAAACTTTGCGCCATTGGCCTCGAGTTCCAGCAGCGTCGACACGTCCGCCCCTTTCGCAAACCCGCGGCCATGACCGAACAAGCCAGGCTCGCCCGCAACGGCAGGCACGCCGACCGTTGCGCCAACTCCAGCGGCAGCCCCAGCAGATGCGAGCCATCCGAGCATTTCTCTTCTGTTCATCTGTCATCCTCCATCGATTGAATGGCGGTTCTTTTAGAGGCCGCCTGTTCCGGGTTGAAGCGCTTAAATTTTTGCCTCCAGTCACGCCTTCTTATGACTTGCCAAACTCATTGACGCGACGGCCTACGCGTTTCTCCACACGCAGACGTCACCGGTTTTCAATTCCGAATGTCCCAGCACGAACGTCGCATTGACTGGCGCCGGCGCTTGCACTGGTTCCGGGCCGAAGTTGAACGCGAAGGTCAGATCGCCGCGTCGGCGAATGCGCAAGCCGTCAGCCAGCAATTGAGTCTCGACACCGGCATCTTTCGCAGCCCGCTGCAAGACCTCGCGATGCAATGCATGCGACAACCAACCCGCCACATAGCGAACCCTTCCGTGCGTGAGAATCGCGGGCCACGTGTCGTCGAATTGCGCGTCGACGGTCGTCTCGCCATTGGCGCGAACGTGCTCGCGCCAATGCAGCGCAACGCCCTGCGTGTCTCCGATCGAAAGCGCTGGCGTAAGCGTCGGACGCAGCGTTTCGACTTCGAGCACCTGCATCGGCAGAACGCGCTGCAATGCGCCCGGTGGCAAGCTCGAAGGAATGGCAAAGGCCGTAGTCTTCGAGCCGCTCCTCGGGCCGAAAACCCATTGCGCCGAACTCCGCTCGATCTGATCGACGAGCGTCTCGTCGATCACGGCAATGCTCGGCACCACCACTAACCGGTACGGCGAAAGATCGGCCTTGCTCGACACGATATCGACGTCGAGACCGAGTTCACGCAGCGCCTCGTAGTAGTCGAACGCCAGCGTCTGATAGTCGAAGGTTTTGCCATGACGCTGAATCTCGAACATCCACTGCGTCTCGTAGTCGAACACGACTGCGGTGGCCGCGCGCGCCGGCGCGCCGAGTCCGGCTAGCGCTGCGGACGAAGCAATTTCACGCGCCGCCTGCTGCACTTCGAGGCCGCCAGGCGACAGTTCGTTGTTCGGCAAGTTGAGACCCGAATGCATCTGTTCCTGCGCATACGGACACTGACGCCAGCGAAAATACGACACCAGTTCCGCGCCATGTGCGAACGCTTCATAAGCCCACAGCCGGACCATGCCCTTCGCGGGTACCGGGTTCCACGGCGCCCAGTTCACCGGCCCGGCCTGTTGCTCCATCACCCAGAAACGGCCGGCGCCTATCGCGCGGTAGCGGTCGTGATCGAACGCGGAGACGTCGGGATGCGCGGTACGTGCGTAACGTGCTTTCTGTTCCTCCGGCAGAGCGATCGATTCCGTGCGCGCGATCGGATAGCTGTCCCACGCCGCCACGTCGAGCGCATTGTCTTCGGCGAAACGGTAATGGTCGAAGGTCGTGAAGAAGCCCATGAAGTTGTGCAGCAGATCCGCCTTGGGCGCATGCTGACGCAGCACGTCGATCTGCTCGCGATGAAAGCTCGCCACCTCATCCGACATGAAGCGGCGGAAGTCGAGCAGATGAATCGGATTGGCGTCCGTAGGCGTGCGGTTCGGCAGACCGATCGTATCGAACGACAGATACTCCATGCTCCAGAACACATTGCCCCACGCATCGTTCAGCGCCTCAACGCGCTCGTAGCGACGCTGCAACCACGTCTGAAAGCGCGCCAGCGCCGCGCCCGAATAGCTCGGCACGGTCTCGTGGCAGCCGAGTTCGTTATCGGTCTGCCACGCAACGATAGACGGATGCCGCCCATAGCGCTCCACCATCGCAGTGACAATGCGTACGCACTCACGCCGATAGGTTTCGCTGGAAATATCGTAGTGGCGACGCGAGCCGAAATTCCAGCGCACGCCGTCCGCACGCACCGGCAACACGTCCGGGTGCGCATCGATCAGCCACTTCGGCGGCGACGCGGTCGGTGTGCCCAGCACGAGTTTCAGTCCTGCAGAGGCCAGCGTCTCGACGGCTTCATCGAGCCAGCCCCAGGCGAATTCGCCGGCGCGTGGTTCCATCCGGCTCCATGCGAATTCAGCGATCCGCACATGTGTGATGCCGAGCTCGACCATACGTTTCGCGTCGTCGGCCCACATCGAGCGCGGCCATTGTTCGGGGTAGTAGCAAACACCAAGTTGCATGAGAGAGTCTCTTTGTTAAATGACGGCAAACGGGCGATCAGCCCTTGCTTGCGCCGAAAGTCAGGCCGGCGACGAAATGCTTTTGCATCAGGAAGAACATCAGCACGGAGGGCAAAGCGGCGAGTACCGAGCCGGCGGCAACCAGATTCCATGCCGTCGTCCACTGGCCTTTAAGCGCGGCAACGCCCACGGTGATCGGTGCAGCCTCATCGCCTTGCGTGAGGCACAGCGCCCAGAAGTAGTCGTTCCAGACAAACGTGAATACGAGGATGCCTAGCGCGGCAAGCGCGGGACGAATCAGCGGCAGCACGATGCGCCAGTAGATCGTCCATTCGCTCGCCCCTTCCACGCGCGCCGCCTCAATCATCTCGAACGGCAATTGCTTGATGAAGTTGCGCAGAAACAGCGTGCAAAAGCCGGTCTGAAACGACACGTGAAAAATCACCAGCGCCCACACACTGTTGAAGAGGCCCACTTTCAGCGCCATGTCGCGCACCGGGATCATCAGAATCTGGATCGGTACGAAGTTGCCGGCCACAAAGGCGAACAACACAGCGGTATTGCCCGGGAACCGGTAGGTTGCCAAAGCAAAACCCGCCATCGAAGCGAGGACGATCGCGCCGATCACCGAAGGCACCGTAATCAGCACACTATTGGCGAAGTAATGAAGCATCGGCGTTTGCGTGAGTGCCGTGCCGTAGTTTTCGATTAACGCAAAATGCCTGGGCCAGCCCCAGTAGTCGCCTTGCGACAACTCGTCCGAAGATCGGATCGACGTGACGAGCACAGCCAGCATCGGCAGCAGCCATATCAGCAGCGCAAGCGGCAGCGACGCTTTGTACAGCGTGCGGTTGAGCGGTTTCCAGCGTTCGACGGGAAGCGGATACATGACGCGTGACTCCTGGAAATCAGTGTTCTTCGCGCAGCATGCGGCGCAGATGGAACACGATGTAGACGAGCATGATGGCGAACAGCACAACGGCAATCGCCGCGGAATAGCCTTCGCGGTAGTACTTGATCGCCTGGTCGTACATGTAATAGGCGAGCACGGTCGAGCTATCGAAGGGACCGCCGCCGCTCATCACCGCAATCAGGTCGAAGCTGCGCAGCGCGCCGATCACGGTCAGCACGACTGCCATGAATGTGGCGGGCCGCAGTTGCGGAAGGATCACGTGCCAGAGCAGACGCACGCCTTTCGCACCCTCCATGCGCGCCGCCTCGACCACTTCGGGATTGATGCCTGTGAGCCCGGTCAGATACAGCACCATGCAGAACGGCGTTTGCGGCCACAGCGCGGCGAAGATGATGCCGAAGGTGACGGTATGTGCATCGCCGAGCACCGGAATGCCGTGACCGACGATCAGACGCAGCAAGCCGAAGCCGGGATCGTAAAACCAGCTGAACACGAGCCCGACCACCACGCCCGACAGCACGAACGGCGCGAAAAACAGCGACTTCACGACCCGCATGCCACGGATATGCTGGTTCAGATACAACGCAAACAACAGTCCGAGCGGCGGCGCCAGCAGGAATAGCGCGAGCCAGATCAGGTTGTTCTTAAGCGCCGTATAGAAGGTGTCCGCATGAAACAGTTCAATGTAGTTATCGAAGCCCGCGAACGTCTTCGGCGTCATGCCGTCCCAGTTGTAAAAGCTGAGCGAAATACTGCTGATGATCGGATAGATCACGCACAGGCAAAACAACACACAGCCCGGCAGCAGAAAGAAAAGCGCCGCGCGGTGCTGGTGACGGCGCGTCGTAGAGACGTGCCGGTGCCGCGCCGCGGGTAGGCGGCGCGCTGCGGAATGAGACATGATCGGGCCTGGTCGAAAATCGAAGGAGATCGAAGGCGAGCGCCAGCGCTTGCTGCCCTGCTGGCGCGCCGGAGCTTACTTCTTGTAGATGCGCTTGCGGGTCGCTTCGAGGCGCACGAGCACGGCGTCGAGTTGCGACGGATCGCTGTAGAACTGCTGCATCGCTTTCATGCCTTCGTCGGCCATTTCCTTCTGCATGTCGCGATCGTAGAACTGCGCGATGCCGCCCTTCGTGTTGGAAAGCGTCTGGAAGCCGACCTTGGAAATCTCGTCGTCAGGTTCCGCTGCCTGGCTGTTCGAAGGCAACGTCCCCCAACCCTTCGCGAGATCGGCGTTGATCTGCGGCTGTTCCATGAAGGCAAGCAGTCTGCGGGCATCGGCCTTGTTCTTCGCCTTCGCCGGAATCAGCAGCACGTTGACCGGACCGTCTTCGGCCATCGGCACGTTCGCGTCGATCACCGGGAAGCGGAAGAAACCGGTCTGCGGCTTGACCGATGGCGGAATGCTCGCCGAGAAGAACGTGCCCATCAGCATCATCGAGGCCTTGCCGTTCACGAGGAACGGGGCAATCGAATCGAGGTCGTAAGAAAGCGCGTTGTCGATGAAGTAGTGATCGTCGATCAGCGTTTTCCACGCGGTGTAGACCTTTTTGACGCGTGCATCGGTGTAGGGAATTTCACCGGCCATCAACTGCTGGTGGAATGCGTTGCCGTTGATGCGCAGGTCGAGATAATCGAACCACGCGGCAAGCGTCCAGCTATCGCGCGCCGCAACGGCGATCGGTGCAACGCCGCTGGCCTTCAGCTTCTTGCAGGCGTCGAGAAATTCATCCCACGTTTTCGGTTCGCCTTTGATGCCGGCCTTCTCGAACAGATCCTTGCGATAGAAGAAGCCGTAGGCGTCGTAACCGAGCGGCGCGGCGTACTGCTTGCCCTTATACGTCGAGGCGTCCTTCACCGACGCATACTGCTGCGACCAGCCGTTCTTGCTCCAGTCCGACGACAGGTCTTCCAGCAAGCCGCGTTGCGCGTAGTACGCCATGCGCTCACCGTCGTGCCACGACACGACATCTGGCGGATCGGTGGCGAGCCAGCCGCCCATCTGCACCTTGTACGCTTCCTCGCTGACGTAGGTCACCTTGAGGTCGACGTCGGGATTGGCTTTCTTGAACTTGTCGAACGCGTCCTGCCACGTCGAGCGCTGATTACCGCGCGCCGATACGTTGACGCTCAGCGTGGCCGCGTCAGCCGCGGTGGCGCAGAGTGTGCCTGCAACCAGAGCGGCTGCAACCGACGCGTATGCCAGACGGCGAAGGCGAAGAGAAATCATCTTATGTCTCCTTGACTACCTTGTTGGCTGACAGCGGCTCGCTGCCAGACGATGTACCCGCTCTTTGGCGGAATAGGGTTTTCCGGTCAAGCGGCAACCCGCTCGGGCTCGAACGCGCTGCGCCGCAGTGCAACGCCGTCCGCATCGAACAGATGACATGCGGCAGGCGGAACGTGAATGCAGATGCGCTCGCCCGAACCGATCGGCGTATCGCCCGCAGCCTTGGCGATGAGCGTGCCTCCCGCGTGATCCGCGTGGATATAGCTGTGCTCGCCGAGCCGTTCCGATAGCACCGTGACGCATTGAATGGATTGCTCGTCGCCAGAGAGGCAGAGATGTTCCGGGCGCACGCCGAGCGTGACGGGTTGGCCGCGCTGAAGACGCTGGCCATCGACGTGAGCGACCAGCCGTTCGCCGCTTTCCGTCAGCGTGACGGCCACCTTGCCCGCTTCGATCGAATCGACCACGGCATCGATGAAATTCATTCGCGGCGAACCAATAAAGCCCGCCACAAAGCGCGACTTGGGATGGTGATACAACTCGAGCGGCGCGCCGCTCTGCGCGATGCTGCCGAAGCGTTCGGCGTCCGCTCCTGCGTGCAGCAACACGATTCTGTCGGCAAGGGTCATCGCCTCGACCTGATCGTGGGTCACATAGACCACGCTCGCGTTCACGAAGCGCTGGTGCAGGCGGGCGATTTCGACACGCGTCTGGCCGCGCAATGCCGCGTCGAGATTCGACAGCGGTTCGTCGAACAGGAACACGCCGGGTTCGCGCACGATCGCCCGGCCAATGGCAACACGCTGCCGCTGCCCGCCCGAAAGCGCTTTCGGATAACGGTCGAGGAAAGCGTCCAGTTGCAGAACGCGCGCGGCTTCGCGCACCTTCCGGTCGATCACGTCCTTGGGTTGCTTCGCGAGTTTCAGGCCGAACGCCATGTTGTCGAACACGGTCATGTGCGGAAACAGCGCGTAACTCTGGAACACCATCGCCACGCCGCGCCCGGCGGCGGGCACATCGTTCATCAGGCGGCCGCCGATATGCAGCTCGCCTTCGCTCAGGTCTTCGAGACCGGCGATCATTCTCAGCAGGGTCGACTTGCCGCAACCCGATGGCCCCAGAAAAACGCAGAACTCATGCTGCGCAATCTCGAGATTCACGCGCCGGATCACCGGCGGATGGTCACCGTACGACTTCTGCACGTTCGTAAGACGAATCGTAGCCATGCTGTTGCCTCCTCGATTTAACCGCTTAAATTTTTGTGAAAAATAAACGGCCAGCTCTTGTGCAGCAGGCATTTAATCGCTTAAATTCGAGTTCGAAGGGAAAAGCCATGGTGATGTCTCCTTTGGTGTTTTCCAGCAAGTTATCAACGTCGCCGGTTGCTTGCAACATTTGAATCGCGCTCCCTGAATATGGGATAAACAGAACATGGTCACTCTTTCCGAAGTCGCAAAGCGCGCACACGTCACCGCCGCCACCGTTTCCAACGTCCTGCGCAACCGCGAGAAGGTCCGCCCGGAGACGGCCGAACGCGTGTTGAAGGCCATCGCCGATCTCGGCTACCGGCCCAACCTGAACGCGCGCGCGCTGGCAGAGGGCCGGTCGTCGACTTTGGCCTTGATGCTGTCGAACATCTCGAACCCGTTCTACCCCGAGTTCGTGTTGGCCGCCGAGCGGGCGGCACGCAAAGCGGGATACTTCCTAATGGTTTGCAATACTGACGATGATGCGGAGGTCGGCCGTGCGTATCTGAACCAGATCGCCGGCACACTCGCGGACGGTGTCCTCGTGATGAACACGGACATCAAGTTCAACGAATTGTGCGCGTCGGCCACGCATAGCGCACCGATCTTGCTGGCGATGTGGGAACACCCTGAGGCGCCGCCTGCGCTGCCCTGCATCGCCGTGGATTTTGCGCATGCGGGTGCGCTTGCCGCACAGCATCTGCTCGAACTGGGGCATCGCGAGATCGGCCTGCTTATCGGCGACGGGTGCGGCGGCTTGCAGGATGCGCGCTCCAACGGATTTCGCGCGGTGATGCGCGAAGCTGGAATCGAAACAGACGCTGCCGCGGTGCTGCAAATCCGCGACTCGATCGACGCCGGCTACGCGGCCTGCATGCAGTTGATGGCGAGCTGCTCTCACCTCACCGCAATTTTCGCGACCAACGATCTGCTCGCGATCGGCGCGGCACAGGCGTTGATCACGCTTGGCCGCGCCGTGCCGAACGATGTGTCGGTCATCGGCATCACGGACATTCAACTGGCGCACCAGGTGCATCCTGCGTTGACGACGGTCGCGATCCAGACGTCGACCGTCGCGGAGTTGTCGATCGAGAGTCTAATCCGGCTGATCCAGACGCCCGAACAGCAACCGTCGATGGTGCTCGCGCCGCCGCCGCAACTCGTTGTGCGGGCGTCGACGGGACCGCGGCGCATGAATTGAGGCGCGAGCCTGCGCGTACCGCAGACCGCCCATCACGGCCATCGCCAGCCGCCACGTTTCGCGGCGCAGCGCGCTTCACCCCACATTCAGCAGAAAATGCTGTGGCGGCGCAAAAAAAACGCTCCGCGTATGGTCAAGGGCCCCATGTGATGATTTCTTTGACTGCGGCGTACGCGTAGGATCAACGTGTTAATCGCCCGCAATCGACCGAGTGCGCGCGGCCGCGCCGCCGCATCGATGACTCGCCCTCGCTTCATCATCCAGGGCAACCCGAAGGAGCAACCCCGATGTCTCTCGCATTGACCCGCAAAGAACTGATTCGCCCGCAGAACCTGATCGACGGCAAGTGGATCGACGCCGCCGACGCCGCGCGCTTTCCCGTCACCAACCCGGCCACCGGCGAATTGATCGTCGAAGTCGCGAACAGTGGCGCAGCGGATGCCCGCGCCGCCACCGACGCCGCGGCCCGCGCGTTCCCCGCATGGCGCGACAAGCTGCCGCGCGAACGCGCGGAGATTCTGCGCCGCTGGCACGCGCTGATCGTCGCCAATACCGAAGACCTCGCCAGGCTGATGTCGACGGAACAAGGCAAGCCGCTCGCGGAAAGCCGCGGCGAAGTCGCCTACGGCGCCTCCTACGTCGCGTGGTTCGCCGACGAGGCGACACGCATCTACGGCGATCTGATCCCCCAGCAACAGCGCGGCAAACGCATGAGCGCGGTGAAGGAACCGGTCGGCGTGGTCGCGGCGATCACGCCATGGAATTTCCCGCTGGCGATGATCGCGCGCAAGATCGCGCCCGCGCTCGCAGCCGGATGCACGGTCGTGGCCAAGCCCGCGGAAGACACGCCGCTCACCGCGCTCGCGCTAGCGGCGCTCGCTCAGGAAGCGGGCTTGCCGGACGGCGTGCTGAACATGCTGTCGGCCTCGCGTGACCAGGGCATTGCGGCGGTCGCTGACTGGCTCGCCGACGCACGCGTGCGCAAGATCACGTTCACCGGCTCGACGCCGGTCGGCAAGCATCTCGCCCGAGAATCGGCGGGCACGCTGAAAAAGCTGTCGCTGGAACTGGGCGGCAATGCCCCCTTCATCGTATTCGACGACGCCGATCTCGACGCGGCGGTCACGGGTCTCATGGCCTCCAAGTTCCGCAACGGCGGTCAGACTTGCGTGTGCCCGAACCGGGTGTATGTGCAATCGGGTGTCTACGCGCGTTTCGCCGATCTGCTCGCGAAACGCGTCGCCGCGCTGAAGGTTGCGCCCGCAACCGATCCGGACGCGCAGATCGGCCCGATGATCAACGAACGTGCAATCGACAAGATTGCCCGGCACGTGGAAGATGCCGTCAAACACGGTGCAACAGTGCTGACTGGCGGCAAGCGCCTGACCGAACTCGGCCCGAACTACTATGCGCCGACCGTGCTGACCGATGCACGGGACGACATGATCGTCTGTTGCGAAGAAACCTTCGGACCGGTGGCGCCGCTGTTCCGTTTCAATGATGAAGCCGAAGCGATCCGCCTTTCCAATGACACGCCGTTTGGCCTCGCCGCCTACTTCTACACGCAGGACGTGCGACGCATCAATCGCGTCGCGGCCCAGCTCGAAGCGGGCGTGATCGGTATCAACGAAGGCGCTGTGTCGAGCGAAGCGGCGCCGTTTGGCGGGGTAAAAGAATCGGGCTACGGCCGCGAAGGGTCGAAGTACGGGCTCGACGATTACATGTCGATCAAGTATCTGTGCCAGGGCGGACTGGATTAAGAAGCCGCTGCGCGCTCCATGATCCGGCGCCCCAACGCGGCAGCTTCGAGGAGCTGCTGCGGCGCCGGAACCTCCCCCGGCACACCGGCATTGCACCGTCCACCGCATAACCCGTTATCCTCTTCCTACTGAAGTACTGAAGATCAGGAAACACGGATATGAATCTTAGGGCGTTGCAATGCTTCGTGATTCTGGCGGAGGAGCTCAATTTCAGCCGCGCCGCCGAGCGCTTGCATATTGCGCAGCCCGCGCTCAGTCAGCAGATCCGTTCACTCGAAGAGCGGCTCGGCACGCAGCTGGTCGATCGGGCAAGACGCCCGTTGAGTCTGACCGAAGCCGGCCATTACCTCTGCACGGAGGCGCGTCAGATACTGGGTTCGTTGGAACAGGTGTCTCTTACGGCGCAAGAAATCGGCGTCGGCCGGCGCGGCTGGCTCAGCATCGGCTTCACGCGCTCGGCGATGTACAGCATCCTGCCGCCCGCGCTCAAAGCGTTTCACAACGCGTTCCCGCAGGTCGAACTCAAGCTCTTCGAATTGCTTACCGAGGAGCAAACCGATGCATTGCGCGACATGCGCATTCACATCGGCATCGGGCGGCAGCCGCTTGCGATTGACGGCTGCACGTCCTATCCGCTGCTGCGCGAGCGTGTCATGGTCGCGCTCGAACCGGGTCATCCGCTCGCGGCGCACAAGACCGTGCGAATCGCCGAGCTCGCCGATACGCCCTTGATTCTGTATCCGAAGCACCAGAATGCGCAGTTCAAACGCTCGGTGCAGACGCTCTATCGCGATGCGGGCGTAACCCCAGTCGTCGCTCACCAGGCCTATGAAATTCAGACCGCGATTGCACTCGTAGCTGCGGGCCTCGGCGTGACCTTCATCGGCGAATCGGTTGCGAAGCATGGGCGCACGGACGTCGTGTTCCGCCACCTCAGCGGTCCCGGCTCGTCATACCGATCGACGCTCGCCGCCACCTTCCGCACCGACGACGCCTCACCGCATCTGCGAGCTTTCCTCGCCTGTCTCCCCGCGCCGCTTGCTGACGCCACACTATAAGTAAATACCTATACAAGCATAAGCAAGCGGTCTTGGACTCTCCGTCCGGGCGTTCTTATCATTGACTTCATGCTTCAGCCGTTGTCCGTTCACGAGCGCATCAGCATCAGCATCAGCGCGTGCGAGCACAAGCGGCAACCCCTGAAGCCGGGCCGTCAAACGCGCGGCCAACGGGACACTGTCGGCATTCGATCCGGCAGGCCAACCATAAGAACGCCGCGACGGCTCATGACGCCGTCGCAGCAAGGTAGGAGACAGCATGACCTCATTCGACGAAGCCGCCACCATGCGCAAAGTGTACGGGCGATTAATGCCCCTGCTCTTTGCGATGATGTTCTTCAACTATCTGGACCGGATCAATATCGGATTCGCCGCGCTGGACATGAACAAGCAGTTGGGCTTCAGTCCAGCCGTGTTCGGTTTCGCGGGCAGCATCTTCTTTGTCGGCTACATGTTGCTGGAAGTGCCGAGCAATCTGTTGCTGCACCGGGTCGGCGCGCGCCGCTGGATCGCGCGCATTCTGCTGACGTGGGGCGCGGTTGCGGCAGCCACCGCTTTTGTATTCAACGACTCGAGCTTCTATGTGCTGCGCTTTCTGCTGGGCGTGATGGAAGCGGGCTTTTTGCCTGGCGTGGCGGTCTATCTGACGAAATGGTTTCCGGTGCGCTACCGGGCGCGCGCGGTGGGCGGCTACATCATCGCGGGTTCGTTTTCGGCGGTGCTGGGCGGTCCGATCTCGACAACTTTGATGACCTACGCGAACGGCATTCTCGGTTTGCAGGGATGGCAATGGATGTTCATCCTCGAAGGCATCCCGGCGATGGCGCTCGGTTTGCTGACGCTGCGCATCATGACCGAACGTCCGGCCGACGCCAAATGGCTCTCCGACGACGAAAAGCGCTGGCTCGAATCGACGCTCGCAGCCGAACGCGAAGCTGTCGGCGGTAGCACGCATTTTCCGCTGCTGCGTGTGGCGAGCGACATCCGCGTGTGGAGTCTCGCGTGTCTGTTCGGCTGCGCGCTGGTCGGCATCTATGGCCTGTTCCTGTGGCTGCCGCAGATCGTTAAAAGCCTCGGCCATCTGAGCAACATCGAGGTCGGTTTTCTGTCCGCCGCGCCGCCGCTGCTTGGCGTGTTGGGCACCTTCCTGACCAGCCGCAGTTCCGACCGCACGGGCGACCGCAAGAAGCACCTCGCCTTCGTGTACGGCATGAGCGCATTGGCGATTGCCGGTAGTGCATACGCGCCGAACCCTGTGATCGCCTACGCACTGCTGTGCCTGACCGGCTTGTTCATCTATGCGGGTAACCCGCTGTTCTGGAGCCTCGCGTCGTCGTTCAGAACCGGTGCCGCGGGCGCCGCGACGATTGCGCTGATCAACACCATCGCACAGTTCGGAGGGCTGGTCGGTCCCTGGAGCATTGGGCTGGTGCGCAACGCCACCGGCAACTTCAAGCTGGCCTTGCTGACGATCGCCGCGTTTCTGGTGGTCGCGACGATCATCGCGCTCGTGATGCGTGTCACGCCGGCTGAAGATGAAGCCGCCTCGCTCGCGACCGGTGACCCTGCCCCGCGCATCTGAGCGCTCTGACCGGCGAGATAGCGAACGTAGCGAACGCACAGCACGGACAGCTAAACATCCACAAAGACATCACCGGATTTTCACACCATGATCATCGATTGCCACGGTCACTACACCACCTCGCCGCCGCAGCACGAGGCCTGGCGCGCGCAGCAGATCGCCGCGCTGAAAAACGGCGGCTCGCCGCCACCGCGCCCCCTCATTACCGACGACGAAATTCGCGAGAGCATCGAAACCGGCCAGATCCGCATCCAGCGCGAACGCGGCACCGACCTCACGATCTTTTCGCCGCGCGCCGCCGGCATGGGGCACCACCTCGCCACGGCCGAAGCCAATGCAGTCTGGTCGAGCGAATCCAACAACCTCATCCATCGCGTGGTGTCGCTGTTTCCGCGCAACTTCGTCGGCGTGTGCCAGTTACCGCAAGCGCCTGGCGTGGCGCCGGCCAATTGCGTCGCCGAACTACGCCGTTGCGTGGAAGAGCTGGGGTTTATCGGTTGCAATCTGAATCCGGATCCTTCCGGCGGACACTGGTCGGGGCTGCCGATCACGGACCGCTCGTGGTATCCGCTCTATGAAGCGATGGTGGACCTGAACGTGCCGGCGATGATTCATGTGTCTTCGTCGTGCAATCCGAATTTTCATGCGACGGGCGCGCATTACATCAACGGTGACACCTCGGCATTCATGCAGTTGCTGCAGGGCGATCTGTTCGCCGACTTCCCGACCTTGCGCTTCATCATTCCGCACGGCGGCGGCGCAGTGCCCTATCACTGGGGCCGCTATCGCGGGCTCGCGCAGGACATGAAGCGGCCGCTGCTCAGCGAGTACCTGATGAAGAACGTGTTCTTCGATACCTGCGTGTATCACCAGCCCGGCGCCGAACTGCTCGCCAAAGTCATTCCGGTCGAGAACATTCTGTTCGCCTCGGAAACCATCGGCGCGGTTCAGGGTATCGATCCGGAAACCGGCCACTACTACGACGACACGCGACGCTACATCGACGCCATCGAATGGCTCAGCGCCGCGGACCGTCAGCGTATCTACGAAGACAACGCCCGCGCGGTGTACCCGCGGCTGTCCCATCAACTCGAGCAGCAATTCGCCACGCAAGGGGCAACGGTATGACTGTCACGACGAATCCCATCGGCTGGCGCGAACACGAATCCGCACCTCAGGCCAACCCGGCAACGCTCGACGCATTGCGTGAACTGGCGGTTTCGCTGCTGAGCGACAACATGGCGCGCGCGAGCGGCATGGTCGGCTTGCGGCCGTATCATCAGCCCAAACCGATGGCCGGCACCGCGGTCACGGTCCACACCCGCCCCGGCGACAACCTCGCGATTCATCGCGCGTTCGACTTTTGCCGGCCGGGCGACGTGCTCGTGATCGACGGCGCCGGAGAACTCACGCAAGCATTGATGGGCGAGATCATGGCCAGCTTCGCTGAGAGCCTGGGCGTGCAGGGCCTTGTGATCGACGGCGCGATCCGCGATGTCGGCGCGCTACGTCAGCGCGATTTTCCGGTGTACGCGCGCGGTGTGACGCATCGCGGGCCGTACAAGAACGGTCCTGGTGAGATCAATGTGCCTGTGACAGTCGGCGGGATGGTGGTTCATCCTGGGGACATCATCGTTGGCGATGAAGACGGCTTGCTCGCGATCTCGCCTGCCGACGTGGAAGCGGTGATCGAAGGCGCACGGCGGCAGAATGCGAAGGAAACGGCGGCGTTGAAGTCGATCGCCAATGGCTGTTTCGACCGTTCGTGGGTCGTGCCGCATCGCGACCGGATGATGAACGGCTGATGAACGGCGGACTTCGCGCGCGACGCCAAAGCGTGCATGATGCTGGCTGGTTCCTGCCGCGTACCGCAAGTCACGGCGAACCGGCTAACATCGTCCCAATCCTGCAGGAATCGTGTGCTTTATAGCGAAATTCATGGCTGAATATCTGAACGCTGCAATGCTCCTTGAACTCGCGCAACGTGCGGAGCAGCGCGTTGCCGCGCCCTGCATGTGTACAAAAACACCGCTGGACGGCTGGCACTCGCAGCCGCTTTCTCTCGACGAAACGCAGTTCAAGGAGATCGGCACGCTTGCGCCGGAAGAGGATCCGGAACCCACGTTCAGCGAATACCTGCCGGGCAAAACGACCTACTGGTCGGCCGATGCCCCCATCGCGCCGCGTTACTTCCCGTACAACCGCTGTGCCGTCTGGCAGTGCGCCTTGTGCGACCGTCTTTATCTGCGCTACACGGAAGGAGGCGGCTACTTCGTCGATCGCAGGATTCGCGCTGTACAGTCGGCGTTGATCGAGGACGTTCCGCTTCCCGAGTAACGTTAGAAGTACAGCGCGCGAACCTAGTGTCCAGGCTTCAGCGCCGCGTACGTCCCCGGCGTGATTCCATAGGCCCGCTTGAAAAGCCGGTTGAGATGGCTTTGATCGTAAAAGCCGACGGCCGCGGCAGCGGTCGCCGCACTATGCCCCGCCGCAAGCATGCGCTTGGCCGCGAGCAGCCGCACCTGCGTGGCATAGGCGTGCGGCGGCAGGCCAAACTCTTTGCAGAAGGCACGCGTGAGGTAGTAGCGGCTCAGTCCGACCAGTTCCGCCAGTTCATCGACCGGAATATCGCGCGCATAGTTTGCTGCGACGTACTCCCGTACCTGCGCCATCTTGTGAGCTTCGCGCCGCGCTTCGCCAAGCTCGTGCCGCGATTGCCCATATCGCCCGACCAGCATCCCCATTGCCGCCCACCAGTTCGCCTGCCGCTCCATCAGCGAGACCGAGCCGTGCTGGTCGAGACTCGCATGCGCCTTGACCAGCAGGCCGGCCAGATGCGCATCCTGATAGAGCCCGGGTGGAATCAGAAGCGGTTTGTCCGGACGCGAATCGGGCGAAAACACAGCACCCAGCGCGCCCAGGCCCTCCATGTCGAGATAGATTGCGCGGTAATTCCATTCGCGGCCTTCCCACACCTCGCCGCTGTGATATTCGCCCGGTCCGAACACGAGCACACTACCGGGCCCGGCGACCTCGCTGCCGGTACGCGTATGACACTGCCCCGCACCGGACTGCGTCATGACAATGACGAGTTCGTCGTGCAGATGCCGGTCGAATTTGTGCTCGCCGTAGCGGGCGCTCGCGAGACAGGCGCCGTCGAGCGCGCCGTCTCGCCAGCACACCACTTCCGGCTCGCTTTTATCCGATGTGTCCATGACTCGCTCTCCCGGGATGCCCTTCAAACCAGCTCTATTCTGACCCGGCGATTGCGGCGCCCCTTGTTTTCTATCTTCACAATGCGGATCGGTTTCGATTGCGCCGTGTTGGTCAGATGCGTGCCGCCGCAAGCTTGCCGGTCCAGGTCGCCGATTTCGACGATTCGCACCGTGCCGTCGGAGGTCGGCGGCGGCGCCACCGAGAGGCTGCGGATCAGGCCTTGCGTCGACTTTGCTTCGGCTGCGCTCACGTAGTAGGTGCGTACGTCCATGGCGCTGCGGATCACCTCGTTGGCAGGCTCCTCGAGCAGGCGCAGTGCGTCGTTATCCGCCTCGGGCAGATCGAAGTCCATGCGCGCGGTGCCGTCGGCATTGATCTGCGCGCCGGTCACGAGTGCGCCGGCAAAGCGCTGATACACGAGGGCGTTGAGAATATGCGTGGCGGTATGAAGCTGGGCGACGGTGGAACGCCGGGCCGCGTCGACGGCCACGTGGACGTCGCCATTCAATTCGAGCGGCTCGTCGAGCAGATGCCAGAGCATGCCGCCTTCCGGCGCGACGCCGGTAATGCGGACGGCGCCGTGCGCGTGCGTCAGCGTGGCGGCGTCCGAGACCTGGCCTCCACCGCCCGGGTGCAAGGCCGTGCGGCCCAACACGACGGCGCCGGGCCGCGAGGCGATCACGCTCGTTTCAAATTCGAGTAAGTCCGGCTGCTCATGGCAAAGATAGTGCGCCACCTTGAATTCCCCGCATGAAATGACTGATTACGCCTAGGATACTCAGTCTCATGGGAGGTCGTCTTGGTCAAAAATGCTCTGCGCAGTCGGGGCCGGACCATGGCCGCCCGTCTTTGGGGGATCGGGCGAAAGACGGCCGGTAAGCCGCCACGCCCTTGTGCGATCAGACGGACAGCGTCTGCTGAAGGTTCAGATTGGGCGAATTGAGCGCCAGATCCGTATTCAGATTAGGCAAATTGAACGAACCGTTGCCGGAAACCGTCTGGTCGAGGCCGCCTTGCGCTGCCCACTGGAAGTTGCCCACGCCGGAAACACCGTCCGCACCGGACACGTCGTGCGTCTCGATCTGCTTGTAGACGTCCGGATTCTGCAGCATGTACGACGCTGCGGCGGACACGTCGGACGGCGTGCCGGCGGGCGGATTGTTGGCGAGCTTGTAGAGCTGATCGGGATCGAGCGACGAGATGCCGTTCTGGCTCATATAGCTTGCCAGCGCGCCGGACGCGCTTTGCGCATCCATCATGGCGCCTTGGGTCGACGTCGAATCCAGCGTATCGGTCGTGCTCGGCGACGGCTCGCTATCCAGGCCGCCCTGCGCCGCCCACTCGAAGTTGCCCACGCCGGAAATGCCGTCCGCACCGGACACGTCGTGCGTCTCGATCTGCTTATAGACGTCCGGATTCTGCAGCATGTACGACGCCGCGGCGGACACATCGGGCGGCGTGCCGGCAGGCGGATTGTTGGCCAGCTGATAAAGCTGATTCGGATCGAGCGACTTGATGCCGTTCTGGTTCATGTAGCTGGCGAGCGTGCCCGACGCATTCTGCGCCATTGCGTTCTGCCCCACCGACGACGAACTCTGCTGCAGCACCTGGTTGATCATCGCGTCGACTTGCTGCTCGAGCTGCTGGATGGACTGATCTTCTGAAGAGAACGACGAGTCGAAGCTGGGTGTGGAAAGACTCGAGACGGCGTCGTTGGCGATAGCGGTCATGGGATCCTCTGCAAGGAAAGATAGACCGCCATCGGTCATGCGGATGTGAAACGGAACACAGCGGCGGTCCGGGGTCGTCTAATGCTAATTGGGCCAACCGGGCCGGTTTCTGCCCATGCGAAAAGCGGGCCGAAAATGCGAAGCCATGTCTGTGCGAGAGGGAATGCGTGGCATCCGGCACTGCGGATCACTGGACTTGTGCGGCGCCGCGCGCGGCCTGCTCTTCGCAGTAAGCCAGGTACTTATCGTAGGCCTGCTGCGGCGGCGTTTTGGCGTACTGTCCGTACAAACGGTCGATGAAGGTCGTCAATTCCGCCTGCGCGTACAACTGTCGTTCGATCGGCATCGCCGCCGCTATGCGTTGCGCCTTGCGCAATTCGTCTTCCTTGCTGATGCCCGCATCGCGGTCCTGCGCAATCAGCTTCGCGTTGTTCGCACGCGTCGTGCAGACCTGCGTCATTGCCGACGAAGCCTGTGCATGCGCGGATAACGGACTCAGCGCCGTGGCTGACGCAATCAGCACTGTCACGGTCACGCCGCGTACGAATGGCAGACAGGGAGCGCGAAGTGAGTCGCTTCGGGTTAAGCCGATCATCCAGTCCTCGTTGTATTCGATGGTGAAAGCCTGCCGTCGAGCAGCGTCGCCGCGGTTTCGTCGTCGGCAAAACGACTGATCGACAGCACGTGATCCAGCGCCCAGACGCAGTGAAACCAGCCAGTTGGAATCACCAGCAGATCGCCCGGTTCGAGCGTGACGTCCACACCAACCGCACCGGCAAAGCGCGGAAAGCGTGTCAGGTCCGGAGCCGCTACGTCGACGCGGCAAGGACGATACGTGTTGAATGCATCGAGCGCGTAGACGGCGCCTTCCTGAGCCGGCGCATAGAGCCGCACGCGCTTGCGGCCGTGAATCTGAGCGAGAAACGAATTCGCCAGATCGCAGTGCAAGCGCGTGACCAGTGCGGCGGCGCTGGCCCGCCCGAACCACAGTTGCCCCGCGCCGAACGTGCGCGCCGGCAGCATCGGCAGAGAAAAACGCGCTTCCCATGCGGGCGGCAGGAGGCAGCCTTCCGTGTAGGTGGCGGCGCCTGTATTGGCGAGAGGCTGCACCGCGAAGCCATCGATGAAATCGGCAACGGTTTGCGCAAGGCCGCTCGACGGATTCGTGCGCAGCACTGTCGCACCCTCGTGAGTGCGCCAATCGTCGAGTGTCCAGGCGACTTCGGGCCAGTTCACCATGCCGCGCAATACGAGCGGGACGGAGGCATCGAGCGTGTCCGCCAGCGCCGCGTGGAGGTCCTGCTCATCGCAGCCGCCGGCCTGCAGCGTCTGCACCTTCGCCAGCGCTGCGGGTGCGCGCCGCCGGGCTCGCTCCAGCGCCATGCGAGCCGCCACCGAGGGCCGCTTGAGCAGTTGCAGCCAGTAAGCGGCGAGCCGCTCAGCGCCGTCGAGACGCACGCCACCGAATGCCATGGCCGCCGCACTGCGCGGATCGAAGCCGGTAGGATCGTCGAGCATCGCGCTCAACAACGCGCGGCTCAGCGTGATGCGAGCCGCGGCGTGGTGCATGCCGTCAGGCGGGATTGGCGTCGACTCGATCCGCGGACCGAACGTGAAACGACGGCTGGCATCCGCGCAATCGCTGACGATCAGATCGACGGCCACCGCTTGCGGCGGCGCCACGTAATGTTCGCCGAGCCGCGCTTCCAGAAGCGCGCTGAGTTCGACATGCGCCGTCATGCTCACCATGGCTTGCGCCAGTAGACCGCTTGCGTGTTGACACGCGTCAGCGGTGCGTCGATGCGATGCACGGCGCGGTATTCGTCGACGGCGCGCGCGCAGCCGGTTGGCAGGCCATAGTCGTCGACGATCACGAAGCCACCCGGCGACAAACGCGGATACAAGGCGTCGAGTGCGTCACGGGTCGAGTCGTACCAGTCGCCATCGAGCCGCATCAGTGCAAGGCGCTCGATCGGCGCGTCCGGCAATGTATCGGCGAACCAGCCCGGCAGGAATCGCACCCGGCGATCGAGCAGGCCCGCGCGCGCGAAGGCTTCGCGCACGGTGGCCAGATCGCTGCGCAGCAGGCCGACAGCGCGCATCAGGTGATGCCAGATGGCATCGCGCAAATCGGTGGCGGGGTTCGGCGCGGGCAGACCCGCGAACGAATCGGCCACCCATACGTTGCGGCCAAAGCCGCCGAACGCGGTCAGCGCGGCACGCATCAGAATCGTCACGCCGCCGCGCCATACGCCCGTTTCGATGAAGTCGCCCGGCACGCGCTCGTCGATCACAACGCGCGCCAACTCGACGACGTTATCGAGCAGCACGTCGTCGCACATAGTCAAACGACGCGACTCGTGGTGCATGTGGTTGAGTGCGTCCGCCATACGTGCCGGCTCAATACCGGCGACCTCGGCAGCCGTGCGATGCAACGGTGCGAGCCATTCGGCGAATACCTGGTCCGCATCGGCGAGCCGTTCGGCGCAATCGTCGGCGGTGATTGGCGCAGTTTGGGCCGAGGCGGTTTGCGCGAGGTCGTTAGTGTCAGCCGCGCCGCCAATGTAACGGCGGATCATCGCCAGGTACGCATAGGCGCGCTCGTCGTCGGCGACCAGCATGGATAGCTGCGACTCGGGGCCGGACAAAGAAGCGGAAGGAGGACTCGAAGGATTCAATTCCATCGCGGATTCGGGTGGGCGCTCGGGCCGTTAGCGGAAGAGATGTGTGCGCAGGAAAGCCGCTACGAGCACGGCTCGGCGCCGCGGCAAGCCCGAACCAGTATCGACCCACGCGAGTCCCCGTTCGGCTGAATTGCGAACGGATGCATGCTCATGCGAACCGCCGACGCTCGCCGCCTTCGTGCCTTCGTGCCTTCGTGCCTTCGTGCCTTCGTGCCTTCGTGCCTTCGTGCCTTCGTGCCTTCGTGCCTTCGTGCCTTCGTGCCTTCGTGCCTTCGTGCGCCAGCATATCTGCCCACCCACTACGTGCGGTTTTCAATGCAGTCTTTCGTGTCGAGCCACGCAACAGCGTGCCGGATCAGGTGTGATGGCAACATCGCCCGCCTTCCCCTTCCGCCAATGACTGGTTTGCCGCCCCGCCCCGCGCAGTTGCTGCGCCTGTCGATGACCTGCCTCGTGGCAGGCAGCCTGCTCGCACTCGCCGGCTGCGCGACGCCGCCTAAACCGCCTCCGCCGACTGCCGACGAGTCCTTGCCCGTGGCCTTGCGCGCCAGCCAGGACGAGGTGCTCCAGGAAGTCATGACCACCCACGGCGACGAGACCTACATATGCCGGCGCATCAAGGCGAGCGCGGCCGCGCTGCCTGACACGCTCCCTGGCGTCGCCCGCGACGGCACGCAACTGCTCTGGGATCCTTTGGGTTCCGAAGCAATCCTCGTCGACGCCGCCGGTCAAAGCGTCGGCACCGTCGCGCCGGGCCGCTACTTTCTCTCTTACGACGGCAGCTACGTGATCGGAAACGTCGCCGCCGAAAGCCAGGTGGGCGCCAATGCGCTGACATGGGCACGCTACACGGCCCGCTTCGTCGCGGCCCCACGCCCGGGCGAGGGTCGTTTCGCCGACGTCAGCTCGATCCAGCGCATCGACACCTCGGGCGGCTTGCCGCCGCAACCGTCGTGCGAACTCGAGGGCGCGCATCTGCTCGTGCCATATGGCGCGACCTATATGTTCTACCGCGCCAAAGGCCGCGCGCCGGTCGCCTTGTCGGCAAATCAGACCCGGCAGTAACCGAGGAGTCGACGATGCAATTCGGTTTGTTCATGACGTTGCCGGCTCCTGAGCCTGCGCCCGCAGCCGAGCTTTACCAGCGCGCGATCGCGATGGCCGAAGCCGCCGATACGCTCGGTTTCAGCCACCTGTGGCTGGCCGAACATCACTTCACGAACTACTCGCACTCGTCGCGGCCGCTGATGCTGCTGTCCCATATCGCCGCGCGCACCCGCCATCTGCGCCTCGGCCCGGCGATCGTGCCGGTGCCGCTGCATCATCCGCTCGTGATCGCGGAAGAGCTCGCCACGCTCGACGTGCTGAGCGGCGGACGTGTCGAAGCCGGCCTCGGCAGCGGCTATCAACGCTATCAGTACGAGCGCTTCCAGCTCGTCAAAGGCGCCACCTCCGCCCGCGACGACGAAGCGATCGACGTACTATTGCAAGCACTACGCGAACCCGTGTTCGAGCATCAGGGCGAGTACTTCAACATTCCCCGCACCGGCCTCGTCCCGCAGCCGCTGCAACGCGCGATGCCGGTGTGGCTCGTCGTCAACTCAAGCCGGCGGGCCTCGGTCGAACAGGCGGTGCGACGGCGCGCAAATCTC
Organism: Paraburkholderia sediminicola; assembly: GCF_902859805.1. Classification (GTDB taxonomy): domain Bacteria; phylum Pseudomonadota; class Gammaproteobacteria; order Burkholderiales; family Burkholderiaceae; genus Paraburkholderia; species Paraburkholderia sediminicola. The sequence goes on from NZ_CADIKC010000002.1 coordinate 651,613, forward strand.
TTCACCGGCGTGCTCGAACCCATTTCGAAACTGACCGACGTGCGGCGTCACTATCCGGACCTCGCTGCCGCGCTCTCGACAGTGCGCATCGGCACGCAGCGACCGGTGTTCGTCGCGCAAAACGAAGCGCAGGCCCGCGAGGCCGTCGAGCATGGGCGCTGGAACGGACGCGCAACCCTGCGCCTGCGTCACGACATGGGCGACGTGGTGGACGGCATCGTGCCGGCCCAACCGCTACCGGACGAACCATCCGACGACGCGCTGCGCAACGATTTCCTCGTGATCGGCACCGCAGAAGAATGCATTCATCAACTGCGCCGGATTCAAGCCGGCCTCGGCTGCGATTACTTCAGCGCGAGCTTCTGGTTCGGTTCGATGCCGCACGACATGGCGATGGAATCGTTGCGCCGGTTCGCACGCGATGTGATGCCCGCATTCGCGAACGGTGCGCTTGCAGCGGCCACCCAGCAAGCGCCGGCACCGCGCCCGCAATGGGAATCCACATTGGCGTGGTGAACGCATTCAGTGCGCATGGCACGCGCTCGTGCGGATGACATTCACGGCCGCCACGTTCGCATCCCCGGCCCTCACTTCGGACTTCCAGCACTGCAATGTGACGTGGCGATGAAAATTCGTCATCGTCGGCGAGTTGCCGACGCGACCGTCCTCACATGGGAGACCGCTCGTGCCATTCGGGATTCGCAACCCTTTCTCACGCGGCGCACCGCCCGTTCAGCAACAGCAACAGCCTGCGGCCCCGCAGGCTAATCAGCCGCAGAACAACGTCCCGCTACCCGAGACGAGAGTGGTTGGCGGCCCGCTCGACAAGCTGCGCGCATTGCGCAACCATCTGCCCAGCGCGCCGGTGCAGACGCCGCTTGCACATGGGCAGACGCAGAGTGACCCGATGCCGCAAGGCTCGCCCCTCAACGATCTGACCGGCAGCGGTGCGAACAGCGCCTTCACGCCGTTCCATTCCCGGACCACCGTACGCGCATCGCGGCCCGCGCCGGATATCCTGCCGAGCCCTGGGCAAATGCACACGCCGAAGGCCAACGCGAGCACGCCGCTTGGCGTCAATTCGCACAACAACACCAACGTGAAGACTGCGGTCGGCAAGAACGAGCGCGCCTTGTCGCAAGCAAACACCGAACTGCGCGACGTGGCCGCGGCCGACGCGCATCTTGCCGAAAGCTTTCCGGCTGAAGCGGGCACGCAATTCGAAACTGAGCGCAACACGCTGCTCGCCAACATCCGCGACGCGATTCCGCAAGGTCAGCGCGGCGACCCGCCGCTCGCGAAGTCGCGCTATCTCGGTCACGCGCTCGCTGAAGCGACCGGCGGCAACGTGCAACGCGCAAGCGACGTGCTCGACGTGCTGCAAGGCACGAACCAGAATCCCACTCCGCAGCAAATGCGCGACACGTTCGCGACCCGCTGCGCGATGGCGCGCTCGCGAGCCGCGTTCCACGCGCTGCGCAACGTCGAAGCGGCGCCGCCAATGGGCGGCAACATCCAGGCGCCCACCGACCGCGACCGCAAGGTGCACACGGAAGCCGACTGGCAAACCTGGCGCGCCGCCGACACGCTGCTGTCGGCATGGCCGAACGGCATGGAAAAACCCGGCACGCTGCGCGAACTCGGAGAGTCGGCGAACGCCATGCTGCCGGCCGCCGAACGCGACGCCAACACCCAGGTCGCCCAAAGCCAGCAACAGGCTGCGATCAGCCTCGCGCTGACGCCGCACACGCAGACCGCCAAGGCAATGCTGTGCGGCAACGCATTGCTCGAGAGTCCGCGCGCGCAACCGCAAACGCATCTTCGATCAGCCTACCTGGCGCATCGCAACGGCATTGCCGAAGCCGATGTCGGCCAGGTGCAGAACCGCATGTACTCGGTGGTCAAGCACGCGCAGCGCAACGCGACGTCGGCGCGCACCGGCTCTTGGATGAATCGCACGGCGCAGCGGTTTCGCAGCGGCGTCAAGCAAAGCTTCGGCCACGAAAAGGATCCCATCTCGGCGCTCGGCATGGGCACGGCCGGCGGTTTGATGGATCACCCGGACAAGGATTTCAGCACGCTGCAATCCATCGACACGGTGGTCGACGCGCTGAACACGCAAGTGGTGGGCGCGCCGCACCGGCGGCGCGGCGAAGCGCCGAGCAATGCCACGATGAACGCCGCCGTGCGCGCCGCCGCGCTGCGCAACTGGAAGGCGAGCATCGGCACCAAGGGCTGGTTGCGCGACGACACGAAATTCGGCCGTCTGCAACGCAATCAGATTGCGCGCGACGTAGCCGGCGCGCTGAACGTCGACAAGGACACGGTGCGCAACAGCCCGGCGTTCCGCGACCTGCCGAAGATGAACGCCGAGACCCTGCGCGCCTGGGCAACCGACTCGGGCGCGGATATGAACGCGCGGATCGGCACGACCGACCGCACGCTCGCCCAGAATCTCGACCGCATGCAGGCGATCCGCCAGGATCCGGTGGCGACGCCGGCCACGCCGCAAGGCAACATCGATTCGCTGTGCCATCTGGTCGACAACGTGCCGAAAACGTGGAGCGTGCAGATGTCGAGCGGCGGCGTCTACGGGCTCGACGCGAACATCTCCGAGAACATCGCGACCGCGCTCGGCCTCGTCGGCGCCCCGAGCGCTTCAGTGGCGCCGGACGTGCGCTATCTGAAAGGCCGTCATGCGGTGCTCGAAGTCGGTTCCACCTCGCATCACGGCGAAATCTTCATCGGCACCGACAACCGTAAATCTGCGCACCTGGGCGTCGGCGGCTTTATCGGCTGGTCGCTCGCGGGCGGCAAGGCAATGGCGAGCGGCTACGGGTCTCTCGTCGGCGGCCGCGACACCAGCAATCCGCGCGGCGTGGTGATCCGCACGCCGTTCAACCAGACCGGCAACGCTGATGAAAATGCCTGGCGCGGCAAGATGACCGACGTGGTGCGCACGCTCGGCGGCTCCGGTCCCGGCGGACAACTGCCGCGCACGAAAGATGAAATGTGGAACGGCATGGCCGACAGGTTCTTTGCCGATCCGGACGTGTCGATTGGCTGGGTCGACAACAAGAGCCGTTCGAACTACGGCTCGCTCGCAGTGACGGGCGGTGCGCGTTATGTGACCCCGGCCAACGTCAAGTTCGGGCCGCTCGTGACGGGCGAAGCCGTGTTCAGTTCGAGCAAGGCTCACTCGACCGATCAGAGCGGCGCACGCAATGTCGACAAATCGAGCAGCGGGCATCGGTTCGCGGTCAACGGCAGCGCCACGCTGGTATCGAGCCCGCCGCCCGTGCCGATCGGCAACGCCGGGCCTTTTAACTCGCTGTCGTTTTCGAGCGCGCCGCTGGTCGGCTTCGGCACGACCTTGATGCAAACGGGCACCGGTTCGACGCTGCGGCTCTATGAAGAGAGCGGCGACATCGTGCCCGAGCGCACCTATCGCGACACCGAGTTCACCAGCGTCGGCAATTACCTGCAATACATCGACAGCCGCCATGATGCATGGACGCATTCGATGAACGGCAGCCAGGAGCTGGACACGTATCAGACCAAGGTCAAGCTCAACGCGACGCGCGGCAATCAGTACTATGGCGAGCGGCAGCGCATCGTGCCGGAAGCCGCGGCCGAAATCAACGCGTATCGCGGCACGCTGCGGATGTTCGAACAGGGCGGACGCACGCCGACCCCGAACGAGCAGCAGGAGATGCTGCGGATTCGCGGTGAGATCGCACGCCTGCTCGAGTCGCCGACAAGCTGGACGAATCATGTGCTGTACAGCTATGAGTCGAATTCGGCGTCGCGCACGTCGGGGCTCTCGTACGTCGGCACGGCGCAGGCGGTCAAGCAGGTCAGCGCGCAGCGGGAACTCAGTTCGTTGTCGGTGCCTTGAAATTGAACTGAGCGCGCCTAGCTTTCGAGCACGGCGCGCACCCGCTCACCCATTGCGTCGAAACGGGCGCGTTGGCTGAGGGCATAGTCGCCGTATGCCCTGGTCAAAGCGTTGCGCACATCGTCGTCCTGCAGCGATGCGATGGCCGCGAGCGCGGCCTGTGCGCCGTCATCGTCATCGCATGCGGCGCTCCATGACTCGCACCCCACCTCGCTCAGCAGACGCTCGATGCGCGTGTCCATCGAAAGCCCGAACACGGGCACGCCATGCGAGATCGCGAGCACAGCCGCGTGATAACGCGTCGTCACCACGCACGCTGCATGCGCGACCGTGGCGGCCACTTCGTCGAGCGTACGCGGGCCGCGTGCGACGACGTCGATTGGGAATGGCACACGGGCCGCCAGATCGGCGCAAGCGGCGCTATCGAGTTGCTCCATCCCCACCAGCACCGGCGTGTAACCTTGCGCCCTCAAACCGACAGCGATCTGCGCGAAGCGATCGAGATAGGCGTAATAGGCCTCGGCACGCGCCGCGTCCCAACTGTGAAAATGCAACGGCCCATAGCGCAGCGACGATGCCTCGCCGCGCGCATCGAGTTCACGCGCCCGCGCGGCGTCGGCGCGCACTGGCCACCAGAATGGATTGTTCGGACATAGCGCGACGCATCGCGGACTGAGCGCCGCGTCGCTTGCGTCGGCGGGCGCCCGATAAGTCCACGCGGTATCGGAACCTACTTGCGCGCTCACGCCGAGCGACGCGAGTTGCGTACGCGCCGCGTCGTTGCGGCAAATGACTTCGCCAGCTTCCGCATTGCGTTCGACAAAGCGCGTGAGCGCTGTGCTCATCGTGCCGCTATCGACACCGTAGGCAATCGCCGGCCGCCGATGCGCATGCGCGAGCGCAATCCCGCCGATCAGCACGCCCGCCAACGAGTCCGAGAACTTCGACGTATAGGTCGAGCCTTCCACGTTCAGCACGAGATCGGCATCGCGCACGGCGGCGTCGAGCGCATCGGGCAGATAAGGCAGCGAAGGCGTAAGCCGCGGCGTGCCGGCAAGCAGCGGATGATCGAAGCAATCGCCGAGCGCAAACAGCGTGATACGCGGCTCGCGCGGCGCGAGCAGGCGGCGCAACTGCGCGATCGTCTCGATCGTGCGCAGATCGGCACCTGTGTTGCCCGCGCCGCTATAACCAAGCAGCAACACGCGCGGCGCGTCACGATTCGCGCCTGAAACGCTGCGGCCGGGCGCGCGCCGCGCCGCGTTGATGCGTTGCTGCATGTCGTCGAGAAACACCTCGTCCGGCGCGGGTGCGCTTGCATAGCGATTCAGCGCGGCGAGCGAACGCTGCAACGGGCTCTCGACAATGTCCCAATCCATCACGTCGCTCCCAAAGCTTGGGCGAGTTGTTGCATTTGCAGCGCACCGGAATAAGGTTCCACCGCCACTTCGACGATTGTCACGCCCGCGTGATCGCGCGCTTCGGCGAGTGCATGGTCCAACGCATCGCACGCCTCGACGCGGTGATGCGCCAGGCCGAACGCCTGCGCGAGTGCGCCGATATCTAGTTTGTAGGGATTGCGGATCGTGCGCCGATAGGCCGGTGCGTGCGCAATCGGCAGAAAGTCGAAGATCGCGCCGCCGCCGTTGTCGACCACACAGATGCACGCCGGCGTACCCACACGTTGCGCGCTCGCCAGCGAGGAGAGGTCGTGGATCAACGCCTGATCGCCGAGCAGTAACAAGCCCGCATCGCCGCGCACGAGCGCTTCGCCGATAAACGTCGCCATCGTGCCGTCGATGCCGCTCACGCCGCGATTCACATAGATGTCCTGGCGCGCGGCGCGTACGTCGTAGCCAATGTCGGCGTGACGCATCGACATGGAATTGCCAAGATGAACGAAGGCGAAACCCGGCGTCGCCAGCACGCGATGAACCGCCGACACTTCGCCCCAGGCGAGCGATGCGACGCAGGCGCGCCGCTCGCGTGCGCCGTAGCCGGCGACGCTTGCCCAGCGGTCGCGCCAGGAAAAGGCGACAGGCAGACGGGGCTGCATGGGTGCGTTGGGACTGGCGTCGGCATGCGTATGTCCGTGCACTTCTTCGCTGAGCGTCGTGGCAATTTCATGCAACATCGCCGATGACGGTGCAATCAGCACGTCACGCGGATCCAGCGCCGGGTGCAGATAGTCGTGCGCCACACGGCAAGGTGCAATTTTGATCGTCGGCACGTCGGCGTGTGTTTCGAGGTACGTGTGCAGCACCGGCATGACCGGCGCGAGGCCAAAGCGCACGATCAGCTCCGCGCGCGCCGATGCGAGCCGTGCGGCGCCGCCGAATACATCGAATGCATTGACGATCAAGGCTCCCGCTGCGCCACGCGCGGCCGCTTGCGGCGCCAGCGCAAACGGGCCCGATCGCAGTCCGCTGCCCGCGTCGGCGAGCACAGGGAAGCCACTCGCCGCGGCCAGCGCGAAAATCGCTTCGAGTGGCACGCCCGGTTCAGGGCCGACCACGATCAACCCGTCGAGACCATTACTGAGCGGAACGCCGCCGCGCTTCGCAAGCACGCGCGCCATGATGCCTTCGACGATACGCGCGGGAGACGCTTCGGATACGGGAGACGCGGCATGATCGTCCAAAGCCACCGGTGCCCTTGCCGCGCGGACCGTCTCGAACGAAACCGGCTGCGTCTCAACTGCATCGTAGACACCGGCGAGCGGGACATTGATATGCACTGGACCGCGCGTGGGCCGCTTTGACGATGGATGTGCATCGGCGCGCGACAAGCTGTCATCGAGGTCCGCCACGCCCCTGGACATCGCAGCAAGCGCTGCCGCGAGCGCATCACGGGCTTGCTCCAGAGCCTGCACCGCATCTTCAGGATCTTCCAGGTCCGCCTGTGCGCGCACGAACGCGCGGGTCGCACCGAGATGATCCGCCATCTGTCCAAAACCGGTGCCGCGCAACGCACGCGGCCGGTCGCACGTCAGTACGACGAGCGGCACGTCGGACGCGTCCGCTTCGGTCAGCGCAGGCAGAACATTCGCCACCGCCGAGCCGGACGTCGTGACGATCGCGACCGGTTCGCCGCTCGCCTTCGCGATTCCGAGTGCGATGAAGGCGCCGCTGCGCTCGTCGGTGCTGACCATCTCGACGGCAATGCGCGGATGCGCGTCGAACGCGAGGCACATGGCGCTCGCGCGTCCGCCGGGACACAGCACAGCACGACGCACACCGGCAGCGCTTAACATCTCGACGATGAATTCCACCCACACGGCGTTCAGCGATTCGCCGCTCGCCGCGCCGGTTTCGCTTAACGATTCACTGCCCGTCGTAACGGTTTCGTATCGCAAAGCGCTTGCCGTCATAGCCGCGCCGTTCAGTGCCTCACCGTCCGACGCCGCGACTTCGCGAGGTAATGGGTCACGCCTCGCGACAACATCAGGAAGAGCGCCCATCAAGCCACCGCTTGCGAAGTACCCGCCACCGGCGTAATCGGAATCGTGCGCACAGGCGCGGGCGCCGCTCCCAGCTCCGCCGCAATCAACCGCTCCATCACGCGTCGTGCGCGGATCGCGCCGGCGTCGATCGGCAGCAGCGCCGGCTGCATCGCCCAGAAGTCGTGGTCGCCGAGATTCTTCTGCTGCGCTTCGAGCATCGGCAGGTCCTCGCACTCGAACGGCTTCATCAGCCCTTCGACGGCATAGCGCACCAGGCCGCGCGCCGCGTCACCCATTTCGTTCGGCAAACCGAACGCGAAGAAGTAATGCGTCGTGCGTTCGGTCTCCGGCGTCAGCCAATGCGCGGACGGCGCGATCAGCCCCGCTTCGCGCGGCATGCCCGCCGCGGTCACGCCGACCACGATCGAGAGCAATCCAGGCGGTGTCCAGCGCACGTCCATCCAGCGGTCCACCCGCGTGCCCGGCGCAATCCCGAAGCCTTGCGCGACGAACGGCTGCAACGCTTCGTCGTAAGCGCTGCGGCGGACCCAGACAATGTCGTCGAGGCTGCCCGACTGCACGTCGCCGCGCGCGATCGCCTCACTGCCGAGCGTATCAGGGTGAAGAAACTGGAAGTGGCTCAGATCGAGCAGATTGTCCGCGCTCAGTTGATAGTGCGCGCGCGTGTGCAGGTAACCGTCGTGCGTGACGTTGGCGGCGGGGTCGACGAACGGAAACGACGGCAGCAAGGCCGCATCGGCGCGCGCGGGGTCGCCCGGCCAGAACCAGATGGCGCCGTAACGTTCGAGCGAAGGGTACGCACGCACCTTCGCGGCGGCCGGCACCCGGCCGTCGCCGTGCGGATTGTGCACGCACTGCCCGCTCGCGCTGAAGCGCAGACCGTGATACGGACATTCGAGCACACCGTCGACGATACGGCCTTGCGACAGCGGCGCGAAACGATGCGCGCAGCGATCGTCGAGCGCGATCGCGCGCTGTTCCGCATCGCGATAAAGCACCACGGGCCGCCCGAGCAGCGTGCGCGAAAACGGCACGTCGGCGCGGACCTCGTGGGCGAAAGCGGCGACATACCACGCGTTTAACAGAAAGGACATGAGCGCACTCGCAATGGAATCGGCACAAAAAAAAATGCGCGGCGCCACTCTGGCGGCCACCTCATACGAGTGTAAATAGCCGCCCATCCCACAGATTCAACAAAGCTCATGGAAATGCGAAGCCGCATTTCTTAAAACGCGCTTTTCAGATTCTCAACAAAAGTAAATATGGCTTGCAACGCTGAAAGGTACTGCGAACCTTGCTTCGCGTGCGATTCCCGGCGATCCGGGTCTCTTTTACCCGTTACGGAATGCGTGACGGTAATTGATGCCGAAATCGTGTTTAGAAGTGCATCTCCCGGCTAATAGCCGCGATCTGTCTGGTTATTGACCGGATCGAAACGATGCGAAACAAATTCTCAATCTTTCATGCAATTTCAATGCGTCATGCGGCGAAACAATTCGTTACAGCCCTGATATTTTAAGGGCCGTAATTTTCGGGACACGCAATGCGGTTTGGGAAGCAACCTTAGGCATCAGTCCCGGGAGGGCATGTTGAAATTCGCCGTGATGACCACCAGCAGCAGTCTGTTCAATCTGATTTGCCAATGCTTTCGCGACGATACGATCGAATGCTGCCGCTTCCTCGATGACGTCGCGCTCTCGCGGGCGATCTATCGGGAGGACTATCACGCCATCCTTGTCGACGCGGCAACGGGCATCGATGCCACGCGCGCGGTGTTCGCACGCCGTGCCTGCTATGGCGATCGCCGCGCGCCGTTGATCGTGATCGGCGCATTTGCCGATCGTGACAGCATCGAACGGGCCTTCGAAGTCGGCGCCGACGATGTGGTGCTCTCGCCGATCGATCAGGGCGAACTCGAGGTACGCACTTACCAGGCGTTGCGCCGGTTTCAGTCGCCGCCGCCGTTGCAATCCGAAGATCGGGCCGAACTCGGTCCTTATCGCCTGGACCGGCGTACTGGCACGGTGCTGGTGGACGAACGCGAAATCCGTCTGACAGTGCGCGAATTTGCGATTGCATGGCTGCTGTTCTCACGCGCCGGCGAATACGTGAGCCGCCGGCAGATTGCCGGCGCGATCTGGAGCAGCACGGAAGATATCGTGGGCCGCACGCTCGAACAGCACATCTACAAGCTGCGCAAGAAGCTGGGGCTGAACGGCGCGTCAGGCGTCCAGCTACGCACGATGTATGCGCACGGATATCGCGTCGAGTTGTGCGATGGCAAGGCGGATGCCGACGCCATCCTGCCGGCAATAGCGCAGGTCGAGCAGACCGCCGATGCGATTGCGGCGATCACTGAAGTCGTCGACATTGCCCGCCACGAAGCGAATTTAGAATGCGTTGGGCAAACAACGCGCCCTTCCCGAACGCTCGACGTTCATGCAAAAGACAGCGAGGCCGCCCGCAGCGCGCAACCGTGGGGCCAGTATGCAGCCATGTGGCACAGCGGCACCGCGCACTTCGTGCACCCGGTAGCGGGCTTCACGGCGCGCGGGGCTGAATCGCCGGGCAGCGATTCTTCGTCGGCATTGACCTCGTTCTCGATTCCCGCCGCGCTGCTAGGAAGCAATGGACGGCGCCGCTAAAGCATAAGGGGCAAGCGCTGCATGCGCTTGCCCCTCGTTTCACAACAGCACCCGATTACAGATCCAGCACCCGCGGCGACAACAGGAAGACGCGTTCCATATGCGAGCGCGAGTCGTTGTTGTTGCGAAACAGTGCGCCGATGAGCGGAATCTTCGACAGACCCGGCACACCGGTCACACCATTCGAGTTGTTATCCACGCTGTAGCCGGCAATCAACAGGCTCTCGCCCTGGCCGACAAAAGCCTGTGTATTGATCTCGCTGCTGGTAATCACCGGAATGTTGTCGACCTGCTGGCCGGTCAGCTGACCGTCTTCGATATGCACTTCGAGCTTGATACGCGTCTGGCCGTCTTCCTGCACGACCATCGGCAGCACGCGCAGCGAGACGCCGGTCGAGACGCTATACAGATCCGCCGACGTATAACCGGACACACGCACGAAGAACTTGGTCTTGTTGTCCATCACGGCTTCGACGTTGTCGAGCGTGGCGACCTTCGGGGAGGCGTCGATCTTCGCCTTCGAGGTGCTTTGCATCGCGTTGACACGCGCCATCAGGTAACGTCCCGCATCGCCGAGCACGGCGGTGATCGAGGCGCCCACCGGCGTCGCGGAAACCACCGTGGTGCCGTCGGCAAGCGTCGTGGTGCCGAAGTTCGGATTGATCTGGCCGTTCGCGTAGCTGTTCTGCTGATACGTTCCCGTACCGGTCTGGAAGTCGAGATGACTGTTGTGCGCACGCCAGTCCACACCGATCTGCGCGAGCACGTCGTCGTCGATTTCGATGATGTGCGCTTCGATCTCGATCAGCTTGGGCCGCGTGTCGAGCTGATCGATCAGCGACGCGTACTGGTCGATGCGCTGCGGCGTATCGCGGATCAGCACCGAATTGGTGGTCGGATCGGGCTGCATGATCGGCAAGGTCAGATCGCCGCCGCTCGGCTGGCTCGCCTGCGAGGCGCCAGGCGCGTTCGCGTAGCCGACACTGCCCGTGCTGCCGTAGTTGGACGGCTGCGCGTTGCCGACCAGGCCGCCGAGCGCGGAGCCTTGCCCGTCGGCCATATTGGGCGGCAACGGCGGGTTCATGACCGGAGCACCGCCGCTGTTGCCGCCACCCACGTCGTTCATCGGCTGCACGCGTTGCATGTTCGGCGACACCGAGGTCTGCGATTGGCCGCCGCCCTTCTCCTGCTTCGCGTGATACATGTTCGACAGCACGGTGGCGACACCCGGCACCGTGATCGTGTTGCCGTCGATCTGCACCTTGTGATCCGCGGCCCACGCGTGCTTGAGCTTGAACACGCGAATCACGGAGCCGCTGCGGCGGCTCGCGTTCTCGTCGAGACGCCGGGCGATCTCGCTCACCATCTGCACATATTGCGGCGGACCGTTGACGATCGCCGTGCCCGCGCTTTCGTCGTATACGACCGGGAAGCGCGCGTCGTCGACACTCATCGTATGCAGCGCGGCGCGCAGATCGGAGGCCGATGCGTGGTCGAGCTTGATCACCTGATGCGTGACATCGTTGGCGCTGCTGATCGACAGCACGCTGCCGTCATAGAACCAGACAAAGCCGAAAGTCGATGCAAGCGTGTCGAGAAAGCGCTGTGGCGACATGTCGAAGCGGCCCGTCACCGCGCCCTGAACATTGCCCGCGATCGACGCGGCCACGCCCTGGCTCGCGGTAAAATCGCGCAGCACGTCTTTCAGATCTTTGCCTTCCACGGCGATGTGCACCGAGGTGCCGCGCCATCGCACGGGAGCCGCGCTAGCAGGTTGCAGCGCGCTCAACGTCAGGGACGCCGCGAGCCACGCGGCGCAGAACAGCGTCTTCGATTTCATGGAGTCGACTGTGTGAGGGTGATGGAAAAAACCGCGAATACCGTAACGCGCAGCAGTAGCAAAGAAGTAGCAAAGAAGTAGCAAAGAAGTAGCAAAGAAGCGGCAGCGCTATCGTTCAAGCGTCTCGGACGGCGCCTCATGAAACTGCTTGCGATAACCGTTCACGAGCGTCGAGCGGTTTTGCACGCCCCACTTGCTCGCCGCGCCCAGCACGCCGCGATCGCTCGAATACGACCGGTCGGTGAGTTCCGCGCGAATCCGCTCCATCCGTTGACGGCGGATCAATTCGGTCGGCGACAGTCCGAGGAAATTCTTGAAGGCGCTTTGCAGTGCGCGCTCGGTCACGCCGATCTCGGCGGCCACTTCGCGCACTGAGAGATCGCGACGGTCGAGGTTGTCGAGCACGTAGCTGTATGCACGGCGGTATTTGGCCGGCAGGCGTGCGCCGACATCGTCGAGTTGCGGCGAGGCCTTCGCGCTGCGCTGCAGGAACGGCGCGCGCACCTGTGAGTCTTCGCGCAGGCACTGCATGGCCACGAGCGCATAACGGCTATAGAGTTGCAGCGATTCCTGCGCGCGGCCTTCGGCCTGACGCGTTTTGGCGCTGCAGTAGAGATATTCGAGCTGACGGTGGCCGGTGGTGCCGTTGCGGCCGATCTGATGCAGCGGCTCCAGAATCGAGCAGGCCAGATGCGGCGCGGCGCCGGCCAGTGTCGCCAGCGCGATTTCGAGGCGCAGCGTGCGCTGATAGTCGCCGATCCCCTGCTCGCGCGACCACTGCAGATGACGCTGCAATTCGCCGATCGCGTCCCGATCCGCGCAGGCGGCCAGACGCAATTGCTGCAGATAGTCGATGCGCGCGCGCAGCAACGGCGAGCGCACACCGAACACAGCGCGCGCGAGGCTGTCGACGCTCGCATCGGCGCCCTGGCCCGGCCGCGGTACACGTTCGCTCGACAAACCCGACTGCCAGTAGACGTGATCGCGCAGCGCCGTCGCGTTACGCACTTCCATTTGCACTGCGAGGTCGAAGCGTAGTGTCGCAAGCAGCGCGTGCCAATGGCCCGCTACATCGTCGAGATCGCGCTCTACCCGCTCGAAAAGATCGTCGAGCGCATCGGCGGCTTCGCTGGTGCGGCCCAGTTCGTAGAGCACGCAAACAATGCCGAAGTACGCTTCCACGGCGCGCGCCGGTTCGATTTCGGGCTCGTCCGCGACACGCGAGAAGCACGCCAGCGCCGTGCCGAGGCGATGCCGGAAAAATGCCTGCCATGCGGCGTTGCGGCATGACGCGGTACGGATCGCGTGCTTCGACGACCGGATCAGCTTTTGCGAGCGACGGTAGTTCTCCTCGGCCTCGACTTCGATGCCGAGCATCAGTTGCAGATCGGCGTGCAATTGCAGCGCATGTGGCGCGAATTCGGCGTTGCCGGCTTCGTCGGCCCAGCGGCTCGCCAGCTGACTCGCGGCGTTCAGCTTGCCGTCGAGCAAGGTATCGAGAAAACGGCCGGACAGTGCGGAGTGAGCACAGGGTGCGGGCGTCGCGAGCGCGGATACCACGGGGAAGTAAAGCATCGAGAACATGGACGACTCCTCTGAGTGCGGGAACGCGTCGCAAGCGGCATGCGCGATGCGTCGAGTGGAGTCAATGTAGCGAGGCACACCAAACGAAGTTTCAATTAATCTGATATTTGCGGCGCATTTGAGAAGGTTTGAGATTTGCATCGGCGCGGCCGCGCAATGACGGTCTGCCAGGCATTCTCAACACAAACTCAAGGCTTGTTCGGCGGGCTCGCAGAGTTCGATGCATTCGAAGCATTCGGCGCCTTGGTCGTTTCGTTAAGCACACGAAACTGCGCCTCCAGACCGCGCAAGGTCACCTGATCACGCACCTGATCGACAAAGATGCCGACGAACAGCGCCAGCATCAACACCGTCACCGCGCCTTTGACCGGCTGACTTAGCGTCATCAGATCGAGCTTCGACGCGGACTTCGCAGCAAAGCCGAAGGCGAAGTCGACCAGCAGCAGAATGAACATCATCGGCGCGGCGAGCTTGGCGATGGTTTGCATCAGCGTGTCGGTCTGCGAAAGCACGAACGATTCGAGTATGTTCGCCACATTCGGCCCCGCTGACACGATCGGCCACCAGTGATACGACTCGTATAGCGTACCGAGCAGAAAAGTCATGCCGCCGAGCGCCCAGAACGCAACGGAGGCGATTTGCCCGAGCAGCGTGGCGGTCGGCGTCGATTGCTCCTGGCGCGTGGGATTGGTGATCTGCACGTTGTTGTAGCCGGTCAGATCGTCGATATAGGTGCCCGCGCCTTCTGCGACCCAGAACACGATCGAGGCCGCATAACCGATCACGAGTCCGATCAGCGCCTCGCGCAAACCGACTTCCAGCAGCATGACCCCGTGCAGCGATTGCATGAAGGCGACGGGCTGACCGTACGCCACGTAGGAGCTGAACAGCAGCACAATGGCATTGCGCACCACGCCTTGCAGCAAACCGTCGGCAGTCGGCGGAAAGATGAACATGACGATGAACAGGCGCAGCGCACACACGCCGATCAACGTGATGTAGCCGACCAGCAGCGTGCCGAGTTGCGGCAGTGCGGAAAAGATGTCGTTCATGCGTGCGCCCCACGCGCCTGAAAACGTCGCGCGAGCGCGGTTTCTTCGGCCTCCTCGTCGCTCGCGTCGCTGGCGGCGTTGTCCTGAGCGCGGCGGATATCGCGAATCCGCTCGCCACACAGATCGATGCGGCCTTGATTCAGGGCGATGTCGCGTTGCGTCTGGGCGATCACGGCGATATTGGCCTGCACAGCGGCTTCGGCTTGCGCGAGTTCCGCTTCGAGTACGCGCAGGCGGTCGTTCACTACGCCGATATACAACCGGCAGTTGTTCAGATCGTCGAGCGAGAACGGTTCGGTGCCCGTCATCATGCCGTCGATGCGATGCTGATAGAACTGCAGCACACCGGCTTCGTGCGCGACCTGGTCTGCCTTCGTGTCACGCGCGGCTTCGAGTTGCAGCTGCGCGTTGCGCTGCGCCGTAAGCGTCGCGCGCAAGGTCTCATCGAGGCGCCGACGCCGCGTGCACGATCGTTCCAGCGCGACGATGCGCCTTTGTTGCATACCCATGGATCCTGCCGCCATCAGCCGAGCCCGCTCAGGTCGTACAGCAACGCTTCCGTTTCGTTCGGCGCGGCATAGTCGCCGGTGCGTTGCGACAGGAACGCCTTGATCGCGTCAGCCTTCGCGATGGCTTCGTCGGCGAGCGGATTGGTGCCGGGCTGATATTCGCCGATCTGCAGCAGCATCTCCACCTCGCGATGCTTCGCCATCAATTCGCGAATCCGTGCTGCGGCCTGCACGTAAGCGTCCGGCACGACCTGGGGCATCACGCGCGACAAACTGCCGAGCACGTCGATCGCAGGGTACTGGTTCTTCGCCGCGATTTCGCGCGACAAAATCATGTGGCCGTCGAGAATGCCTCGCACTTCTTCCGCAATCGGGTCGCTGCCGCTATCGTCTTCGGCGAGCACGGTGTAGAGCGCGGTGATCGAGCCGGTCTCGCCCATGCCCGCGCGCTCCAGCAAACGCGGTAATTCGGCAAAGATCGACGGCGGGAAGCCGCGTCTCGCGGGCGGCTCGCCGGCCGCCAGACCGATCTCGCGACCGGCGCGCGCGAAGCGCGTTAGCGAGTCCATCATCAGCAGCACGCGTTGGCCGCGGTCACGGAAATATTCGGCAATCGCAGTCGCGACGTAAGCCGCTTTTGCACGCTCCATCGACGAACGGTCCGACGTCGCGCACACCACCACCGAGCGCGCCATACCTTCCGGTCCGAGGATCAATTCGACGAACTCGCGCACTTCGCGGCCGCGCTCGCCGATCAGCGCGATCACGTTGACGTCGCACGAAGCGCCACGTGCGAACATGCCGAGCAAGGTACTTTTGCCGACGCCGGCCGGCGCAAAAATGCCCATGCGTTGGCCTTCGGCGAGCGTCATCATCGCGTCGACGGCGCGCACGCCGGTCGGCAACGGCGCCTCGATCATGCGGCGGCTCATCGGATCGGGCGGCGCCGCGAAAATCGGCCGCAACGTGTCGGAATGAATCGGTGGACCGCCGTCCACAGGTTCGCCGAGACTGTCGATGACCCGGCCGAGCAACATGTCACCGACTTTCACCGCGAGCGAGCGTCCAAGGCCGATCACCTGGGTCGAACGAGAAATGTTTTCGAGGCGCGAGAACGGCGACAGCAGCGCCACGTCGCGCGTGAAACCGATCACCTCGGCATGCTGAAGCAAAGTGCCGTTCGGCGCACGCAACTCACACAACTCACCAAGCGATAGATCGAGACCGGCTACCTTGATCAGCGTGCCGATCACTTCCAGTACTTTGCCGGTGCGCGCGACACCCGGCACGGCCAGAATCTCGCGTTCGATCTCGTCGGTCAGCCGGTCGAAATCGACGGTGCGGGTGAGCCACGGCGTGCTCATGCTGCTTCCTCGTCATTGCGCGGGTTGTAGCCGTCGGCGTCGTTGTCCAAGTCGGCCGACGCCGGTTCTTCGCCGTGCGCATCGGCCTCTTCGACCGAGCGTTTCAGCGCGCGCGACACGGCGCTGCGCATGGCGCGCAATTGTGTGTCGAGGCTCGCGTCGACGGTGCCGAAATCGGACTCGCAAACGCAACTGCCGGGATCGAGCCGTTTGTCCGCGATCACCGACAGCGGAATCGGCTGGCCAAGATCGCGCCAGCGCGAGGCAAGCCGGTCGAAGGTGGCTTTGGCCTCGGCGTAGTCGTCAGGGTGAACCGCGACACGCAGATAGGTCGCGCCCTCCACAATGCGGTCGACGGTTACGAGCGCCCGTTCAAACAGCGCCTCGTGACGCTCCACGCGCACGATCTGCTCGACCGCAGACGCAACGATCTGCGCCAGCCGCTCACGCATGCGGATCTGCAACTGGCTCTGCGCATCGGCGACGTCGGCGAGACGCTGCATCCAGTCGGCGAGCGCGCGATCGCAGCCGTCGCGGTAGCCCTGCTCGCTGGCGGTGTCGTATTCGCGCTGCGCCTGCTCGGCGATTTCTGCCGCCTGTGTATGGCCGGCATCGACGATGCGTGCCGCCTCATCACGCGCGTCGGCGAGCAGCGCATCGCGTTCGGCGGCGAGCGCGGCATAGGCCTCGTCGATCGAGACCAGTTCGCCGAAGGTCGCGCGGGGAATCACATCCGCAGCCGCGCCGACTCGGGCGAACGACGCGTTTGCATCGATTTCGCCAAAAGCGGAGCGCGCGTGCTTCAACCAAATAGCCATGCAAACTCCGGTAGCAGATCGGATAGACGCGAGAAAAGCCGTGCGGAACCGGATGCATCCAGCTCTTCGGGCACAGACGCGAGCCATGCAGGAGTGGGCAGCACACGCGGCAATGCAAGCCGTAGCAGCGGAAACGGCACACGCGCGCTTTCGTTCGCGCCGCTTGCGCCGTTCGCCGGGTTCGCGCCGCCCAGATCGCGTAACAACAGCGCGCAGCCTTCTACCGCCAACGTCCCGGCATCCAGTGCGGTCAACGGCGGCATTGCGGCGCGTGCGGCCAAGCGCGCGATGTCGGGGGCATCGGCAAGATGGGCGTCCTGCGTGAGACGGTCGATGCCCACGCCCGTCCATTCCGACAGTTGCGATCGCGTGCGTTTGTCGATCAGACGACGCACCTCGGCGCGCCGGAATGACAGTGCGCGCATGCGCAGAACCTGCAGTGCGTGATGGACCGGCAGCACGTCGAGTAGCACGGCATTCGGCTGTACGGTGCCTGCAGGCGTCGGTTTCAGCGCGGCTTGAGTGAGCGAAGCGAACGAAGGCGGCTTGACGCCGGCCGCATCAGCAATGGCCTGGGAGCAGGCTTGAACCGCTGCGGCACCAGCACGCTCGAGCGCAGCACGCCAATGTTCCAACTGCGGTTCCAACTGCGCCGCATTCGCGCCGAGCAATGCAACGCTCCACGACGGATCGGCCCAGTGCGCCACGGTCGCGAGGTTACGGCGATACGAATCGAGCGCCGCGGCCACCCGCATGAAAGGCAAATCGGTCGGCGCGTTCATCGTAGCCGCGTCGCCGGATCAGTTCGCGGGGCGCAGACGGCGCAAACGCGCCAGCAATCCAGCGAAGCGGCCGCTCGCGGGCTCGCCCGTTCCAGCGCCACTCGACTCGCCGCCCGGCCGTCCCCCCGCCAGTAGGCCACGGCGCGCGAGCACCAGCAACGCCGTCGCGGCCAGCACGACCACGCCGGCCAGCACGCCCATCAGCCACACCGGCATGCTGTTGCTCTGCGGCAATTGCGAGTATTCAACCGGGTCCGCCGCGACCGCGGTTACGCTGACCTGATCGTAGGTGAGCCCTTCCACGCTATGCATGACGAGCGTTTTGATCTGCGGCACCAGCGCGCCGATATCCGAATCGCGCCGATACTTGATAAACACCGCCGCCGACGAAGGTTTGATGGTCTGCGCCAGCGGGTCGTTGTTCGGCAACACGATCTGCACCCGCGCGACCAGCACGCCGTCGATCTTCGACAAGGTCGACGACAGCTCCTGCGACGTGCCGTAGATGAACCGCACACGTTCCTCAGTCGGCGTCGAAACCAGTCCGTCCTTCTTGAACAAAGCGCCGAGGTCGTCGAACTTGTTGTGCGGCAAACCGCGCGCGCGTAGCACTTCCATGGCGCGCACCATCTGCGCGTCGTCGACGTCGAGCGACCAGGTCTTGCCCGCGTCCGACGTATCTTTCGACGCATCCACGCCGCGTTCCAGCAACGCGACCACCATCTCGTTGACGTCCTGCTCGGACAGGTTGCCGTACAGCTCTTTCTTGCAGCCGCTTAGCGTCACGCATAGCGCGAGCACGCAGAGTAACGGTGCGGCACGGCGGCGAATCGGCAGTCGATCGAACATGGTGGCGGCGTCTCGCATCGTGTGCACAAGGTTCGCGAAGGCGCAGCGCCACATTCAGGGTGGCGTGCGCAGACGCGTTACTGGTTCTTCATCAGCGTTTCGATCGCCGACTTCGACGAATCCACCACGCCCATCTTCGCTTCCAGATCGAGCTGCGTGCTGGCGAGTTCGAGCGTCATGCGAATCGTGCCCGCGCTCATCTCATTCATCGTCATGTTCGGCGCCTGCTGGGCGAGTTGCAGCGCGTCGTTGACGGTGTGCTGCAACTCGGCGTCCTGCGAGGCGACCAGCTTCGAAGCGACCGCCGTGCCGTCCTGCTGCGGCGTGGCGGGTGCGCTCATCGGCGACTTCTGCATTAGCGACTGGAACTTGTCGGCCATTTCAGGCGCGGTCTGCGCGGCCGGCGCGGCGCCCGCGCCTTGCGACATCTGCTCGAGCGAGGCTTGCAAGGCGGTCGTGGTGGCATTGACGGTCATGTGCGGCTCCGGAAACGGATGGAAATCAGGCTCGCAGGAACGACTGGTGCGCGTAGTCGGCTGCCGCCGGCGTGGCTGTGGACGGAGCGGGCGCTGCCGCTGCGGGCTGAACGCCGGGTTCAGCGCCCTCTGCGGTTTCCGCGTCGAACTCCGCCAGCGCCTCCAACGATTTCGGCGTGACGAACTGGCCGCCGGCGCGCTTCACCTTCATCGCGTTCAACAGGTCCTCTCGGGCTTCGAGCGCGCGCACCAGCGATTGCGTGTCGCGCGTCGGATTGTTTTCCATGGCTTCGGTCGCGCTTTGCTTCCAGTCCGGGTCGCCCTTCGCGGAGAGGCAGAAGGCGAGCAGCGCCTTGGCGTAACCGAAGCGCGGCGCGTTCTCGCCGACCTGGCGCAGCACGTGGATGGCGTCGTCCCAGTGGCCGCGCACCATATGCAGGATGCCGTCGAGCGTGTCGATTTCGGCGACGCGCGGACGCAGCACGCGCAGCGCATCGAGCACGAGCTCGATGTCGTACGGGTCGGCCGATACCTTCGGGAAGTTGCTGAGCAACGCAGTCGAAACGGTTTCGATCAGACCGCCGACGACATCGGGGCTGCAATTCATGTATTCCGGCGTGCTGACGGTCATGGCGATGGGCTCCTGACAGAAGCGTTGAGGTCGACCGTGCCGTTCGCAGCCGGTCGGGAAGGATGACGCAAACATAGCAACCGGCGCGCGGCCGCAAACCGTTGGACGCGAAGTGAGCGCATGGGATGCGAAGCCGGGTGAGCGCTTCGTAATGCGCGCGCCCGCTTCGCCTCGCCCGGCGCGCGGGCCAGGCGCGAGCGCTATCGTCAGGCGGACTATGCGGCCCTTGCCCCACGCACGTTTCGTGAAAGCGCCGCCTGATTCGTGAACGCGCCGCCCGCCCACGCCCCTCCTCCCATCGCGACCGAGCCGACATGAGCGACGAAAAGACCGAAGAGCCAACCCAGAAAAAGCTGCGGGACGCGCGCAAAGACGGTCAGGTGTCCCGCAGCAGCGATTTGACCGATTCGATTTCGATGTCGGCGGTGGTGTTGTTGCTGATGGCCGGCGCAAGTCATTTCAGCGACGCGATGCGCGAAGCGGTGCTGATCGCCACGGGCTTCGTCAACGGCGACCATTCGCTGACCAATATGCAGACGCAGTTCTACAAGATCGGCGGCCTCGCGTTGTCGGCGATCGTGCCGTGCATATGCATCGCGGCGCTCGCGGCGATCGCCGGTTCGATCGGCCAGGTCGGCATGCAGATCGCCACCAAGCCGATCACGCCCGATCCGAAAGCCGTCAGCCCGATGGCGGGCCTCAAGCGCATTTTCTCGGTTAAAACGTTGATCGAGTGCGCGAAGATGATCGTCAAGGCGGCGATCGTGTTCTGCGTGATGTGGCAGACCATCAAGTGGCTGTTTCCGCTGATCGTCGGCTCGCTGTATCAGCCGCTGCCGGAACTCGTGCGCATGTTCTGGGACCTGCTGCTGAAGCTCTTCATGGTGGCTGCGGCGGTATTCGTGCTGGTCGGCGCTGCGGACGTCAAGCTGCAAAGCTTCATGTTCCTCAAGAAGATGAAGATGTCGAAAGACGAGGTTAAACGCGAGCACAAGAATCAGGAAGGCGATCCGCGCATCAAGGGCGAACGGCGACGCCTCGCGCGCGAAATGCTGAACGCGCCGCCACAGTCGAAGGTCGGCATGGCTAACATGATGGTGGTCAATCCCACGCACTATTCGGTCGCCGTGCGCTACGCGCCGGACGAACACCCGCTGCCGCGCGTGATCGCGAAAGGCATGGACGAAAGTGCCGCGGAGCTGCGGCGGGCGGCCCGCGATGCGGGCGTGCCGATCATCGGCAATCCGCCGGTTGCGCGTGCGCTGTACAAGGTCGGCGTCGATCAGCCGATTCCCGAAGAGTTGTTCGAGACGGTCGCGGCGATTCTCCGCTGGGTCGATGCGATCGGCGTGCGGCGCGTGGAGGGTGATCTGGCTAGCGGCGCCGGTTCGCACGTCGATATGCACGCCGACTCGCACGCCGATATGCACACCGATAGCGCGGCCATGCATCCCTCCACTCCGCCGCCCGCTCTCCACTGACGAGACCCACCATGCTGAAGACGTTGAAACTTCCCGCCGGTGGTGAAATCGGCATCGTCGCGCTGATCGTCGCGATTATTTCGCTGATGATCCTGCCGTTACCGCCGACGCTGATCGACATTCTGCTCGGTGTGAACATCACGATTAGCGTGACCTTGCTGATGGTGACGATGTATGTGCCCGACGTGGTGTCGCTGTCCGCGTTTCCGTCGCTGCTGCTGTTCACCACGCTGTACCGGCTCTCGCTGAATATCGCTTCGACCAAGTCGATTCTGTTGCATGCGGAGGCCGGCCATATCATCGAGAGCTTCGGCGAACTGGTGGTGGGCGGCAACCTGGTGGTCGGGCTGGTGGTGTTCGTCATCATCACGACCGTGCAGTTCATCGTGATTGCGAAAGGTTCGGAACGGGTCGCCGAAGTCGGCGCGCGCTTCACACTCGACGCACTGCCGGGCAAGCAGATGAGTATCGATGCCGACCTGCGCGCCAATCTGCTGACTGCCGAGGAAGCGCGCCGCAAACGCGCGACGCTTGCTGTCGAAAGCCAGTTGCACGGCGGCATGGACGGTGCGATGAAGTTCGTCAAAGGCGATGCGATTGCGGGCTTGATCATCACCATGATCAATATCGTCGCGGGTATCGCGGTGGGTGTTGCGTATCACAACATGAGCGCGGGCGAAGCGGCGAACCGCTTTTCGATTCTGTCGGTCGGCGATGCGATGGTGTCGCAGATTCCGTCGCTGTTGTTGTCGGTGGCGGCCGGCGTGATGATCACGCGCGTCGCGGACGAACGGCAAGCCAAACCCGGCTCGCTCGGCGATGAGATCGGTCGCCAACTCGGTTCCAGTTCGCGCGCGCTGTATTTCGCAGCCGTGTTGCTGCTTGGCTTCGCCGCGGTGCCGGGCTTTCCGGCCCCACTCTTCCTGCTGCTCGCCGGCACGCTCGCATTCACCGCATGGCGTTTGAACGCAAAAAAACCCCAGCAGCAAAACCATGAACGCGAATCGCTGCACGCCATGCAACGCTCGGGTTCGAAGACGGACGTGCCCGCGATTCTGGCGCGCGCCCCACAGTTCACCTGCCCGCTCGGCGTTCGCATTGCGCCGGACCTCGTCGCCCGGCTGACCATGCCTGCGCTCGACAAGTCGTTCGAAACCGAACGCGCACGTTTGCAGGAAGAACTCGGCCTGCCGTTTCCAGGCATCACGATGTGGACCTATGCCGCCCTGCCTTCATCGACCTGTCAGATCCTCGTGCACGATGTGCCGCAACTGACGATCGAACTGCCGGCCGGCAAAGTGATGTTGCCCGAAGCCAGCCGTCTCGCGCATTCGGCCGCACCCGTCACGCTGACGAGCGAAGAAAGTCAGACAATGGACGCGCTCATTGCGCAATGCGAGGCCGGTCCGCCAATCGACACGAGTGGCGCGCCGACGCGCTGGCTCGAAGAGCGTGCGGTCCCGCCGAAGACACCGGTATGGCGGGCGGAACAGGCGATCGCGCATGCGTCGGTGGCGCTGATGCGGCGGCACGCACCGCTCTTTCTCGGCATCCAGGAAGTGCAATGGATTCTCGATCAACTGGGGAGCGACTATCCGGGTCTCGTCGCCGAAGTGCAGAAAGTGCTGCCGCCGCAACGGATCGCCGACGTGCTGCGGCGCCTGCTCGAAGAGCAGATTTCGATCCGCAATGTCCGCACGATCATGGAAAGTCTGATTGCGTGGGGACCAAAGGAAAAAGACATGCTGATGCTCACCGAGTACGTGCGCGGCGACCTCTCGCGCTTTCTCGCCCATCGTGCCGCGAGCGGCGAGCGGACCTTGTCGGCGGTGCTGTTCGACATGCCGGTCGAGCAGCATATCCGTCAATCGATCAAGCAGACGCCGACCGGCAACTTCCTCGCCTTGCCGCCTGACGAGGCCACGTTGCTGATCGACAAGATCCAGTCCTTCGTCGGCGCTGTGCCGCGCGAAGGGGTGGCGCTGGTGACGTCGATGGATATCCGCCGTTACGTGCGGCGCATGATCGAGGCGCGGCTCGGCTGGCTTGCGGTGTATTCGTATCAGGAACTCGGCGAGCACGTCGAATTGCGGCCGCTCGGCCGCGTGTCGATCTGAGGCCGCGACGATGACGCATATCGTTTCGCGCCACGTGCGCGTCATTCCCGGCGAAGCGGACAGTGAAACGGCCGACGAGATCGATGCGCGCACAGCCTCGCGTGGATCAGGTGGCCGCGGCTTCGATTACGCGTCGCTGCTCGGACGGCGTCGTGCATTGCATCGGCTCAACAGCAATGCGAATGCCGATGCGCATGCAGGCTCGCAAGGCGGAGGCGAAGCGGATGCTGCAGAAGACACCGCGGATGCACCCGCTCCGCCCGCACCGCACCCGTTCGCTCGCAGCGGCGGCGATGCGAGCCCTGAAGCGTCCGCGAACACCGCATCTGGCGCTGACGCGAGTGCTTCGGCAAACGCGGATAGCACACCCTCGCCCGAGCGTCTGGCCATCGGCGCGCGCGTCGCCGATGCCGCGGCGCCGGTCGTGACTGCCGTCTACCGGCAACAACAGCGCTTTGTGCAACTGCTCGGCTCGCTGGCGCGTGAGATCGGCGCGTTCTGCGGGGATCCTTCGATTGCGGAAGCCGGTAACTGGGAAGTGCAGTTGCCGCTCGATCAGAAACTGCTGCCGCAGACCACGCTGTATCTGACGCTTTCGCGTTTCAGTCTGCAGCTTCGGTTCGACACGCCGGATACGGCGACGAGACAACTACTCTTGGAACACAGCGCACTACTCGAGCGAGAACTCGATACCTTGCTGCGCGCGTGGGGTGAAGCCCGCGAAATCGAACTCACAGTGTGGTGACGGACTCCCTGCGCATGACCTATCCGCTCGACGAGCCGACAACCGAAGACGAAGCCGCGACCGATCCGCACGCCGCGCGCAAGCGGACATCGGGCGTAGCGCGCATGGTGGGCGATACGGCACGCGAGCGTGCAGCCGCGGTGGAATCGACGCATCGGTCGAACGATGTTGCGCGTGGCGATACGCAACAACAGCAACAGCAGCAGCACGGCGCGGCTGCAATGCCGGTCGCAACGATAGTGAAACCGGCGCACGATGCGGCTATGGCCGAAACAGTGGTTACTCCGATCACGCCGCTACGTTTGCCGGCCATCGGCCGCGCCGCTGCTCGCGTGACGCGCACGGTCTGCGATGCGCGGCTTACTGGTTGTCTACATGCAACGCTCGGCGTCACCGAATGGCATGCGGCTTTGGCCTACGCGCACAGCTTGGATGCGGCTTACGCGGACCCGGGCGTCATCGAACTGACACTCGCTTCGGCGGATGGCATATCGACCGTCGCCATGCGCGTTGCGCTCGATCTGCACGCCTATCCTGCACTCACGATCGCCGCGTGGCCGGACAGCGACGCACTCACCACGAAGCCTCCCGCCGACGTCGCGTTACGCCAGGCCGTCGCGGGCGTCGTGCTGGAACCACTGTTCGAACGATTGATCCGCGCAGGTTTCAAAGGCCCACGTGTCGCCGCTATTCGCCGCGGACGACTGAACGAGGCTAACGCCGATATACCTGTCGTCGCGCTCTCGTTCGTGCTCGATGAACGCTGCTATCAGGCTGCGCTCAGCGCCGATCCCGCGTGCTACGACCTGCTTGACCGGCTGTTGCGCACCGAACCCACACCGGCTTCGGTTTCATCACACGCAGCCGCCGCTTCAACCGCTTCGCGTGCATTGTCCGATCACACACCAGAAACCGCCTTCGACCTCACTGTCCCCGGCAGTCTGATCCTCGGCGTCAAGCGCTTACCCGTCGACACACTGCACGCGCTGGAACCCGGCGACGTGCTGCTGCGCGCGGCCTTCCCTTCGCTCGATGCAACGCTGCTCGATGCATCGAGCGCCCCCTCTTCGCCCCACGCGCGGCCACGTGCCGTCGCCGCGTGGGGAACCCCCGGGCTCACCCGTGTGTGCGCCGCTGTGGAACTCGACGGGCAGTCGCTCGTCATCGTCAAGGAGCCGAACATGTCAGAAGAGCTGGACCCGGCGAGCGCCGACGCCGGGCTCGCCATCGACGACCCCGCCGATCCGATCCGGATCGGCGAACTCGAGCTGCCGGTGCAGTTCGAGATCGACACGGTGGCATTACCGCTCGCCCAATTGTCGGCGCTCGGCCCCGGTTACGTGCTCGAACTGCCCGTACCGGTGGCAGACGCGCAATTGCGGCTCGTCGCACACGGACAGACCATCGGCTATGGCGAGCTGGTGACGGTCGGCGAGCATCTCGGCATCCGCATCATTCGCATGGCGCACAGGCATGGTCCAATTCAGTGATATCACCGGGCTGCTGCTGGTCGTTGTCGCGATCAGCCTGCTGCCCTTCGTTGCCATGGTCGTCACGTCTTACGCGAAGATCGTCGTAGTGCTGGGTCTCTTGCGCAATGCGCTCGGCGTGCAGCAGGTGCCGCCGAACATGGTGCTCAACGGCATCGCGATTCTGGTGTCCATCTACGTGATGGCGCCGATCGGCATGCTCGCCGCCAAAACGCTTGAAGGCCAGCAGCTCGCGGCGCAGCCTTCGCAAGCGTTGATTCAGGCGTTCGGCGCAGCGCGCGAGCCGTTCCGCGCATTCCTCGTCAAGCACACCAACGAGCGCGAAAAACGCTTCTTCCTGCGCTCGGCTTCCGTGGTCTGGCCGAAAGAAGAAGCCTCGCAGATCAAGGAAGACGATCTGATCGTGCTGGCGCCCGCGTTCACGCTGACGGAAATGACCGACGCATTCAAGATCGGCTTTCTGCTGTACATCGCATTCATCGTGATCGACCTGATCATTGCGAACGTGCTGCTTGCGATGGGCCTGAACCAGGTCACGCCGACCAACGTCGCGATTCCGTTCAAGCTGCTGCTGTTCGTCGTGATGGACGGCTGGTCGACGCTGATCCACGGTCTCGTGATGTCCTACAAATAGCGCGCGTAGTCAGAACGGCCGCCCAGGGAAACTCACATGGAAATCGATTCGCTGATCCGCTTCACCACCGAGGGCATGCTGCTGTGTCTGACCGTGTCGCTGCCTGCGGTGATCGTCGCGGCGGTGGTCGGCCTCGGCGTGTCGTTCCTGCAGGCGATTACGTCGATGCAGGACCAGACGCTGTCGCACGCGGTCAAGCTGATCGCGGTGACGGTGGTGATCGTGGTCGCCGCGCCGCTCTCTTGCGCGGCGATTCTGCACTTCGCCAACGAAATGATGCAGGCAGCCGTGCCGCTGTAAAGCGGCGCACTGCCTGACCGACCAGCGAGGGGACCGACATGAGCCGAATCTCTCATCAGGGCAGCGATACGGCGGCGGCCCAGGCGCAACACGTCGCCCAGTCGCAGCAGAAAGCCGCCAATGCGCAAGGTGCTCGCAACGGCGCGCAATTCGCGGCGCTGTATCGCGGCACCACCAATTTCACGTATGGCAACGACGCGCAACGTGGTCCGTCGGTAAGCTCGGTGCGTGCGAAGCGAATGGCCGATCAGTTGGCGCGCAAACGGCGCGCGGCGAAGAAGCAGCGCAGCAATGCCGGAGGTCTCGACGACGACGGCCCGGACGACGCCGAAGCGCATCATGCCGAGGGCCATAAGGTCAACCGCGACGGCGGCGGGCGTGGCGGCGGCGGTCATTCGCAAGGCGATCATGGCGACGAGCACGATTCAGGCGCAGCGCCGGCAATCAAGGCGCGCGGCGATCGTAGCGCCGTGCCGCCTCCGCCGCCGGGCCGGCTCGACGCAATCGCCGCGCAGTACGCGCAGCCAGGTCAGGAAGGCGCGCGCGCCGCAGCGGTCCGCGATGCGTGGCGCACTGACATGCTGAACTTGCGCGAGCAGTTGGCCGCCAATCCGCAAATGCCGATCGACGCCCGCGTGGTGGAACAGGCGATCGATCTGCTTGGCGTGCAGCAGAGAATCGGCAGCATTGCCGCATCGCAGCCGGGGGCGGGGTCCGGCGTGGCCGCGTTACGGGAGCGTACGGGCGGGTCGACTGCCCAAGGGGTGACGCGCTTGCCGCCGCCGGAGCGAGTCCAGCGTTTCAACCTGCTGTTTCCGTTGCTTTGGCTGCATGCCGAGAAACCGTCGAATCCGGCGCAGCTCAACCGGTCGATCGACACGTTGTGCGTGATGCGCAGCGGCACGCTCGGACGATCGGCGGTTTCGGGATCTTCCGACGCACCGGGAGCCTCGGGCGCGTTGGGTACATCCGGCGCGGCCGAGTCTGCCCCTGAAAGAAACGCCCATACGGCCGCGCCCGGCGCGCCGGCGCCCCCGCCAGGCCCGCGCCGGGCCTTTCCTGGCGGCGGCCGCTAGGCGGTTTGGCGCGCGGCTTCGCATCCCATGCGGCGCCTTCGCATCCACTGCGGAGCATGCCATAGCGGGCGGCTACATTAGGGTCGATCGGGCCGGTCGCGCCGTGCACCGCGCGCGCCCCGGCACTCCCCCCACCCACCCTGTGCGAGCACGATGAAACTGCTGCGGATACTGACGGGCGTTCACGCGGGAGCGCAATTGCAGCTCACGCCGGGCACGCATCGCGTCGGCGCCGACGACGATGCCGACATCCGCCTCACCGACTGGCGGGGTGCGGATGCGTTGCTGCATGTCGACGCAAGCGGCGTGGTCAGCGCGCAGCGTGTCGCGGCTGCGGCCGTGCAGACAGCGGACGTGGCAGACGGGCAGCCAGCACAGCCCGCCGTCGCAGAAGAAGTGGTGTTGCTGGTGGACTTCGTGCCGATGCAATTCGACGACATGATCCTGTGCGTCGGCGCGGACGACGCCGTGTGGCCGTCCGACCTCGACCTGCTGTCGATGCTCCTGACGCGCCCCGCCGAAGCGCGCTTCGCGGCCGAACGCAAGAAACGCCGCCGCTATGTGGGCGCCGTGGTGGCGTGCTTCGCGCTCGGCATCGTGATCGTCGCCGGTTCGCTGCTGACGACCACGCAGATGAGTCGCGCCGCCCTGCCGCGCAATGCCGACGACCGCGCTCAGCGCGTGAGCGAAGCGCTGGCTGCAGCCCACGTGAGCGGTTTGCAGGCGCATGCAGTCGGCAATACCGTGGTGGTAACCGGCATGGTCACGAGCCCCGCCGACGACGACGCCGTGCGCAACCTGCTCGCGCGGATTTCGACGACCGGCATCTCGCGCAATTACGACGTCGCACAGAACGACGCGCGCAGCATCGAGGATTCGCTCGGTGTTGCGGGCGCTCATGTGCGCTATCTCGGCGACGGCAATTTCGCGGTGACCGGCGCCGTCAGCAGCCGCGCGGATCTCGACGCGGCGCTGGCGCGCGTGCGTGCCGATCTGGATTCGAACGTGAAAAACGTGGTTGTGGAAGCCGCGGAAAACACCAGCATCGCCGCGGCCAACCCGAGCGCGGCGTCGTATTCCGAAATGATTTCCTCCGACGACGTCCGCTACGCGCAGACGCCGGACGGCGTCAAACATATCTACGCGGTCGATCCGCCGGCGTCGGACAGCGATGCGGCAGCCGCGGCGAATGCAGCTTCGGGGGCAGGCGGCGCAAGCGGCGCAGCAGTTGCCAACACCAACACCGCCGCTCAATCCGGCGGCATCGCGACAGCGAATGCAAACGCCACGGCGAAAGGCAATACCAACGCCAGCGCCAACGCCGCCCATGCAGCGAATACGGCGAACCCATCGAACCCGGCGAACGCCTCGATCGTCGATAACGACACCGTCACCCGCAGCGCAGCCGGCGTCGTGCCGCTACCCAACCCTGCCACACTGCCGACCGCGCAGCCGCGCGGTCCGTCCAGTTGACCTATTACCGGCACACCGCCCCGTTCAATCAGGAGATCGACATGTACGAGCAGCTCGAAGCCCACGCCAGCGAATTCAACGACTTGCAGAAGACGCTCGCCGATCCGGCCGGCGCGCCGAAAGTGGACGCGATCCGTCAGGCGCTCGACGCAACCGCGCAGCGGGTCAGCGAAACGCAGGGCGCAACCGACCTCGACCGCAACAATCTGGCAAAGCTGTATCGCGGCTTTCTCGCTGCGTCGCGCGTGATCGCGCGGCTGCAGGAAAAACAGGCCGGCGCGCACGCCTGATACGGCGACGCGTGGCTCACCGCGAGCTTGGCGGCGTATCACGCACCGGGCTCGCGGGCAACGCGCTTGCTGCGGCGGCCTGTTCTTATGAGCAGCCGGCGCGGCGGCAGGTCTCGATATAGGCCACTCACTCTCTACCCATAGTCACTGGAGGTTCTTATGTCCGTAGGAAGCGCAGGCGGAATGATGGCTGGTCTCACGCAGGAAATGGACCAGATGACGATGATGTCAGCCCAGATGCAAGTTGAGCAAAGCATGTATTCGTCGGTGGCAAACATTGCGAAGAGCGGTGCAAGCAACGTCAAGGATGCTTCGCGCGGTAGCTAAGCATCGCACACGCGGGCCGCTCGCCATCGGCGGCGGTCCGCACACGGCCGGTCCTGTTTTGCACGGGACCCGGCCGTGTTTCTTGCAGCATTCTCAGCATTCGCCGGATGCATGGCGCGGCTCGCATCCGCACCGCGCTGATTCCAGCGCGCATCGCCCAAGCAAGGTACGAGGATGAGCAGCGAGCGTTACACCAGCCTGATCGTGGATCTGTGCGCGACCGTCGGTCTAGGCGACGCGGACCATGTGCTGCGTACGCGGTCGATCGAGGTCGAAGGCTTCGATGTGCGGCTCGACTATTTCGAGCGCGACCTCGACGCGATGTATGCGAATTTTCATTTCGGCACGGTGACGGCCGGGCGCACGCTCGTCGTCTTCCGGCTCATGCTCGAAGCCAACCTGCTGATCTATGCACAGGATCAGGCGCAACTGGGGCTCGATACGGACACGGGCGGCGTGGTGCTGGTGCTACGCTTGCCGTTCGCCGACGATCTCAACGGCGAAGGGCTCGCCGATCTGCTCGCGCATTACGCGGAGCATGGCCGCTACTGGCGGCAGAACATCGTCGAATCGAACGACGAGATGTTCGAAGGCATCGCTTCGGGGGAGTTTTTCTGGCTGCGGGCTTAAGTCCGCATCACCCCTTCATCACCCCTTCGAAGCCTCTTCGACGTTGTGCGCGCCCTGCTTGATCAACTCCGCGAACTGATTGACGGCCGCCTGCTCCAGTTGCATCACACCGCCCAGCACGTTCATGCCTGCCGACGCCACGCCGGTCGCATCGTTCGCGATCGTGGCCGCACCTTGCGCCAGCCCGCCGAAACGGCCGGGACGGCCTGGCACGCCGCCCGGCATGCCTCCCGCGCTTTGCTGAGGCACCACAGGCCGGCTCGCCGACGAGGGATTTGCTGAGAACGACGCGCCCTTGCGCTTTCCCGTTGCCTCGCCGCTGCCGTTGGCGGCTAGCTGGCTGAGATTCGCGTCCGCTTGCTGACTGGCGTGCGCCGCCCCGTCGACGGGCTTGCGGCCGCCAGTGGCAGGTGTCGACTGCGTGCTGGCGTCGGATAGCGGTAGCGTACTGCCCGGGCGTGAAATCGACGGGGAATCCGGCATGGTGCAAGGCTCCTGGTGGGAATGTGCGCCGCGGTGACGAAGCGCAAGACGGGACGTCGAACAGGCATCCTGTTCGACCTTACAACGGGCGTACGACGCCCGCAGTCACAGTGCGAAATAGTGTGCGACGAAGCGAAGCCGGATGCGGGGCGCGAGGGGGCAAATCACGTAGCTACGAGCCCCGTCGGCCGCAAGCCGGCGCCGCGCCAGGCATCCGCAGTCCGGTCTTCGCACCCTCTTACGCCAGTTCGCGGACCGTCGTGCGTGAGTCACACGCGGGCGGCACACTGCGTGAGTTCGTCGCTCATTCGGAGTCCGACTCATGCGCTTCATCCCGCTCGACAGCATGGAAACGCCTTATCTGCGGCTGCGTCCGCTCACCCTTGCCGATGCCCCTGCCCTGTTCGACCAGATGCTCGGCGACGCCGACACGATGCGCGACCTGCCGGTGCTGCGCCATACCGGCGTGGCGCAAACCGCCGAATTCGTCGGCGAGGCGCTGCGCGGCTGGGAAGACGGCACCCTGATTCGCTACACGCTCGAATGCAAGGAGACTGGCCGGCTGACCGCACTGATCGAATTGAAACCGACGCTGCCGCGCGTGGAGATCGGCGTGATCATCAGCCGGCACGGTGGCGCCCGGCGACGCCGGGCAGGCGTACTCGCGCTGCAGGAATTGATCGACTGGCTGATCGAGCAGCCAGGCGTGTACCGGGTCTTCGCGTGCTGCGCCGTGGATGGCGCCGCGCACAGTTCGATGGAGCGCCTCGGCTTCGTGCAGGAAGCGCGGCTCACGAATCACGAGCCGCGTCCGAACCGCGGCCTCGCCGCCGACGACAGCTACCTCTACGCCTTGACGCGACCCGCGCCGGTCCCGCCGGAGCCTGCCAGCGAGGGTGCAGCCTGGCTGCGCAACACGATGCAATGGAGTCTCGCGGACGCCTGAAGCCGCCGAACCGCGCAACAGAGCGTCGGGGCCGGAACGAAGAAGTGTCCGCAACACAAGCAATTGTTCACTTCTCAGGCGATAATGCAAAGGTCAGACGAATACCGCACCGCGGCCATTCGTTATGCGTGCCTCGCGAGTACCCCTCGCCGGTGGACCGAAACACAACTACGCCGGAGACCCATCATGTCGCTACCGCGGCTCACCGGTCAGGTGATCGCCTTTTCGCGATTCTGGCTCGCGCGCGAAGTGGGCCTGCTGATTTCCGACGGCGCTGTCATCGAACTCGGCGCGCGCCCCTTCGCGATACTCGCTGCCCTGCTCGAGGCCCGTGGCCGCGTGGTGTCGACCACGGAGTTGCGCGAGATTGTCTGGCCGGGCAGCAATGTCGATGCAAACACCGTGCAGGCGCAGATCTCGGCGATTCGCCGCGCGCTCGACGACGACCGCGACCTGATCGTCACCGTGGCTGGCCGTGGCTACCGCTTTGCGGGTGAAGTACGCGTGCTCGAAACACCCGATGCAGGACTCGATTTTCCGGTGGCGAACACCGGCAGCATTGCTGCGTCGCTCGCCACCTCGTTCGCGGCAACAGCCGCAGCCAGCCCGCTGACCACGGCCGGACTCACGTTCGGTTCTCCGTACGGCACGTCCTATAGCGCGACGTGGCGCGGCGCTGCTCCGGCCTCGCCTCGCACGGGGTATTCCAAAGCCGCGCCGTCCGCCACGCTGACCTCAGTGACAGCCGCATCGAGCCTTGCCGCGGCGGCTGCGCCAGCCGCCTCGGCTTTCCCGGCGCTGATGCCGACCAGCGCCGTCACGTCGCTACGCTCGCAGATCATCGACCCGTCGCCGTTCATCGGCCGTCACGCCGAGCTGTCCGAATTGCTCGCGCTGGTGCCCACGCGCCGTATCGTCACGCTGACCGGCGCGTCCGGCGTCGGCAAAACACGCCTCGCGATCGAGGCGGCCAGCCACCTCGCGCCGCACTTTCCAGACGGCGATTTTTGCGCGGCGCTGGCCTCGCTCGCCCAGCCCGACCGTATCGCCAACGCGATCGGCGCGGCTATCGGCCTCGAGCCGGATAACGAGTTGGCGATGGCGGCCAATCTGGCCATGCAGATCGGCGAACGCCGCATGCTGCTGATCGTCGATCACTGCGATCATCTGAGCGAAGCCGCGGCCGAACTCATCGATACGCTGGTGGCGAACACAGGCGGCTTGCATGTGATCGCCACGTGCGAGTCGCCGCTTTTCATCGGCGGCGAAACGGCCGTGCCGGTGGCCGCGTTGCGCGCGCCGCCCGAGCAGATCGACGGCACGCCCGCCACGCTCGACTACGATGCGCTGCGCCTGCTCTTCACCCGGCTCGCGCACTGTCTGAAGCCGGCCGCTTTGCATGCGCCGCTGCCCGAAGTGGACAGCATCGCGCCGGCCACCTTTGCGGCGGCCGCGCTGATTTGCCGGCGTGTCGACGGCGTGCCGTTCGCACTCGAACTCGCTGCAGCGACGATCGCCGGCCAGGTGCGCGCCGGTGTGCCGCCGGAAGACGCGATCGTCGCATTCGCGCGCGAACTCGATACCGTGATGACGCATCGCAGCGGCGGCCGCCGCATCGTGCTGCCGCGCGCCGCGATCGTCCACGTGATGCTCGACCTCTCGTATGCGGCGCTCGAAGCCCCGACCCGCACCATGCTGCGCCGGCTCGGCATTTTTGCCACCGCGTTCTCGCACGAAGCCGCTTGCGAAATGCTCGGTGCGTTCGGCAGCGACTACGGCTTCGGGCCTCCTGAACCGCGCCTGCTGGAGCGCCAGCTTCATACGCTGATGGATGCGGGCCTCGTCAATACGGTCGACTGCGACGGCGCCTTGCGGCTGCGCTTGCCGCCCGCCGTGCGCCGCTTCGCGCTCGACGCGCTGGAGCGCAACCGCGAAAGCGCCGAGGCCGATCTGCATCACGCACAGTTCGTTGCCCGCGATATGGCGCGCCGTTTCGGCGCGGGCGTCACCGTGGCCACCGCGCACAGCCGCCACGATATCGACGCGCTCCGCGCTGCGCTCGAATGGGCCGTCTCGGTCGACAAGGTGGAACTGTGCACCGAGTTGCTCGACAACACAGCGCCGATGTGGGGGGCGCTCGCGCTCGTCGACGAATACATCGGCTGGGTGCGCGCCGTGCTGGCGCGCGTGGACAGTGTGTCGATGCGTCGTATCCGCGACGAGATGCGCTTGCGTGCCGTGCTTGCGCGCGCGTTGATGCTCAAGCGCAGCACGTCAAACGAAATTGTCGAGAGCTGGCAGCGCACCTACGAGCTCGCCAATATCTGCGCCGACACGCCGTACCGCCTGCGTGCGCTGTTCTGCCTCGTGATGTGCGCGCTCGACGCCGGCGAGGTCGAGCATTGCCGGCGCCTCTCCAACGAGTTCAGCGAAATTGCGCCGGTGGCGCACAGCCAGGCAGTTAGCGTCAACGCACGGCGCATCGAGGGCATCGTCAAGGCGTATGCGGGTGAATTCGATACCGCGATTCGCCTGCTCGCGCCGGTCGTCGGACTTAACGACGAAGCCGCCGACGAGATCGACGAAGACGTCAGCCGCGAAGCCAATGCGGTCGCCACCAGCTATGGACTGTCGCTGCATCTCGTGGCGCGGGCGATTCACGCCGTCGCGCTGTGGCTGGTCGGTCAACCGCATATGGCCGCGCCGCTGCGCGTCACGATCCGCGATCCCGCCGACGAAAGCGAACCCCTCGCGGGCTGCATTGCGCTCGGCCTCGCCTGCGCACTTGCCGCACTCGACGACGACATTCCGCTGACTGAGTCCTGCGCGGCGGCGATGGTGACGCGAGCGCGCGCGGCGGGCGTGAAACGCTGGCTGCGTCTCGGCCTCGACTTTCAACTTTGGCTCGACGCCCGGCGTGGCGATCAGGAAGCCGCGCGGCGGCTGATTACCGGCGCGATGAAGCGGATGGCGCGCGAACGCGTCAATGTGCCCGATATCGCCTTCATCGCCACGCTGCTGCCGCGCATCGCGGTGCAGGACGAACCGGAGTTCGCGGCGGCGCTCGCCGCGACGCTGCGCGAAGCGGTGAGTCGCAGCGAACGCACCGGCGAGCTCTGGTACGTGCCGGAGCTCCTGCGTCTGATTGCGACGCTGCGTCAGCGCAGCGGCGAAGATCCGCGGGCAGTGCGGCCGCTGCTTGAAGACGCGTTGCAGCGCGCGCGGCAGCACGGCGCACGACGGCTCGAGTTGCGCATCACCGTCGATCTCGAGGCGCTCGACGCATCGGCTTCCGCAGGGCTGCTTCGCGTGCGGTGACCTCGCTTCGCACCCTGCCTGGGACTGTCATACGCGCTCCATACCGTGACTTCAACTGCCGCTCGTTGAACGCCACGCGCTATGTCCGACATCCATGCAGTACCGCAGCACCCGATTCACACGCCCGAGACTGAAGCGACTGAAGCGCCCGGCCATCAGCCTGCCGGTGCGCCCGCCGTGCCGCCCACGGGCGCGCCGCAGGCCCGGCCGCTAGTCGACGAAACGCTGTTGGGCAGGCTTGGTAACAAGCTGTCGCGCACCGGCGCACGGTTGCGCGCGAGCAAGTTCGATATCAGCACCGCGCTCTCGCAAACGAGTCAGCACGGCAAGCCGTTTGCGCCGGCCGACTTCACTGCGAATGGCGAGCGCTATCCTGCGAAGCCGGTGGCGGAGTCCAACGCGGCGGGCACGCCGTTGGCGAAGAGCGAGCGGCAAGTCCGGCAGGCGCTTGGCAAGACGGCGCGAGCTTCGTCCGCTGCGTCGTCCGCTGCTTCGTCCGCTTCATCATCCTCGGCGGGCAGACTCGCAGCAGAACACGGAAACGGAAACGGGAACGAAGCATCGACGATTCCGCTCGATGCGATGGCCGGCGAGGCCGCGCTGCGCAACTATGTGGGTCGTCAATTGCCGGCCCCGCCCGGCAACCTGCTCGCGCAGGGCGAGCTTTCGCATCGGCTGGCGGCGCTAAGCGGCCCCGACGCCGCCACAGACACCCATCGCGGCGCACTGGTCGCCCAGGCGTTACACGGCGCCAATATCGGCGATGCGCACAGCGCCAACGAAGTGCTCGACGCACTCGAACACCTCGACTTCGCGCAGATGCATACGGCCCGCTCGACGACGCCCGCCGAAGCCGGCGCATGGCAAGTCGCCCGTACGCTGGCGCGCACCGAAGCCGGTTTCGACGCGCTCAACCAATTGCGCCATCACGGCCAGCCGCCGCCCGGCGATGCGTCGACGCAGCTCGCCCAGCGGATGATGCTGCAAGCCGCCGACGCGCTCGATCCGCCGCTCCACGGCGCGGGCCCAGCGCAGGATCCCGCACCGGCCGCTGTCGCCGCGCGCTCAGCGCCCGCGGCGGGCACGCCGCTGCATGAAACGCCGCTCGCTTGGCAGGCTTACGATGCGGCGTCGACACTGACCACACAGGGTCGTGGCGCACTCAACGCCGATCAGAAGGGTGCATTTTTCGCATGGCGCCAGAATTTTCGGGAAGACGGACGCGGCAGCGAGTTGTCGCAGGCACGCGAACGTCTGAACAAATTCTCGGCGAAGACGATCGACCGCGTCAGCGAAAACCGTTGGAAGACGTTCTTGCCGCGGCTCGTCGGCAAACGCAGCTCGCCGCTTTCCGCGCTGCGCTTCGGTACGCAAGGCGTGCCGCGCAAGACTGTCGGCACCGAACAGGGAAAGCTCGAGGAGGCCATGCACGGGTCGTTGGCGCCGCTCGCCGAGCGGCCCGAGATGCGTCCCGCGGCGGCGCTTTCGCATGCCCGCCCGGAGCAGTCGATCGCCGAACTCGCGGCGCTGCATGTCTGGCTCGAATCGGGTGGCTTTCCGAATGGCAAGCTCGATGCGGAACAGTTGCACAAGGTCACCGAGCGCGCGCAGCAGTTGTGCGCGGAGTTGCAACCGCGTGACGTCGGTTCGCCTGCGACGCTCGCGCGCCTGCAAACCGAAACCGCGCGCTGGGCCGCCGCCGATCCGCACACGCTCGCCCGTAGCAAGCCGTTCAAGTCGATCGCGAAACAGCCGTTTAATCTGGAACGGCTCGCCTCGTGGGGCAAGGTCGCGAAGGTACCCGCCGATTCGCCGTTCTGGACCCATGTATCCGACCTGAAGGACAAAGCGCGCCCGCCTGCGCCGACCGCCGCCGCGGACAATGCCGACACGGTCCGGCAAACGCTCAAGGACGTCGCGCACGATCTGCAATCGAGTTCGCGCCTGCGTCTTACCGACGGCCGCCGCATCGGTGTCAGCACACGCGGCTTGTCGGCGAATCTCAGCAAGGTGTTGCACACCGGCGGCGTGCCGATCGCGCCGCGCCTCGATCTGCGCGCGTCCAAGAGCCGTGAAGCCGTAGTTGAATTGAGCCGCGGCACGCACGGTGTCGAGATGTTCGTCGGCACCGCGAAAACGCAGGTGCGGCATGCGGGCGTCGGCGTACTGGTCGGCTACGACATGGACGTCGGGCTGACCCAGGTGCGCGCCGGGCTGACCACTCAGGCCGTGCTGCACTCGCAGGAGCTGTCCGAGCCGAGCGGCGTGTCACTGCGCGTGGCACGCCGCGTCAATCCGAACGGCACCGGCTACGAAGATAGCGCGATGCGCGAGAAACTCGAAGGCATCATCGATCATGTCTTCGACGAAACGACCCAGGCGCACGGCGCCAACTCGGGAGGTTCACGCGGCACCTGGAATCGGCTCGCCGAACATTATTTCGACGACCCCGATGTGTCGATCAGTTGGACCGACACCGTGGCGCGCACCATCAAACGCGGGGCCTCCGCCGATGTCGGCCTATCCGTAAGCGTGCCGAAAATCGGCTCGCCGTTTCGCGCGGGCGCCAACGTCGGCATCGGTTATGAGAAAACCGCGAAACAGACGCTCGATTCGAATGAGCAAACTGGGCGCATGCAAATCGAGCAACATCGCGTCGGCGCCGGCTCGCGTCTGATCGGGCGGCTGAGCGGCACCGTCAGCGCGACGCAGCCGGTCGGCGCGAAAGAGTCGAGCGTGGGTGTGGGGCTCGTCTCACTCGACGCGCCGTCCGCGACCATGACGTTCAACGACGACAGCCACCTCGCCAAAGTCCAACTGGTGCGCGAGGACGGCGCGCTGATGCGTCGCGCGTGTCTGCTCGACACCGAGTACTCGAGCGCCGAAACCTATACGCGTGCGCTCGATGCAAGCCGTGACCAGTGGGTCAATCTGTTCACCGAGCAGGTGAATGCCGAACAGGAAGGCGAACGGCAGGAAGCGAGGCTGAACGGCAGGCCCGAGCCGCAGCTACCACCGGCGCGCGCACTCGCGGAACAACGGCTCGACCGGCATCTCGGCGATGTGAAGGCGAACCGGCGGCCAAACCAGACTTACTTTCACCGCTACCGTTTGCGGCGTAGCGCGGCGAAACAGCTCGACATGCTCGCGGCGATGTCGAAGCAGCTGCCGCCCGGCGAAGCCGCTGCCGGGCGCGCGAAGATCGATGAAAAGGTGAACGGCATTCTGAACGAACCGGGCTCGTGGATGCCGATCGAACTGAAGGTCAAGGAGCGCACCACCAGCACGCAGAGTCCCGGTTTGAACTTCGCGCTGCAACTGAATACGCAGACGAGTGCGACGGGAGACAGGGAGTTGTTTGCGGAGAGTATTCCGTTTGCGCTGGTGGATCAGTTGGATCGTTGAGGCAAGGACGGCGCGGCGAAACCATCCTGAATCAAGCTGAAAATATCTGAAGGATCGTTTTCGAAAGCACGGTGGAGGCGCAGCAGGCATTGCGGACAGTGTGAAATCCAGTATGCTGACCGTTCCGCTGAAACTCCGACGAATCCGGCTCTTCGCCATGAACCTATCCTTTGAAGTCCTGCAGGTGCTCGATGCGATCGATCGAACCGGCACCTTTGCAAGTGCCGCGGAAAAGCTTCACAAGGTCCCGTCTTCGTTGACGTATCTGGTTCAGAAACTCGAACTCGATCTTGGCGTCAAGCTGTTCGACCGTTCTGGCCGGCGCGCGACGCTCACGCATGCGGGGCGCGTGGTGGTCGAAGAAGGCCGCCGCCTGCTGGAGGCCGCGGAAGATCTCGAGCGCAAGGCGAAGCGAATCCAGCATGGCTGGGAATCCGATCTGCACATCGCGGTCGACGAGATCATCCCGTTCGACTTGCTCTGGAGCCATGTCGACCAGTTCTACAAGCTGAAGCTAGACACGCGGCTGCATCTGTCGAAAGAAGTGCTGGGCGGTTCATGGGACGCGCTCCTGACGCGTCGCGCCGACCTGATCGTCGGCGCTGCGGGCGAGCCGCCGGCGATTCCCGGTCTGGTCGCCAAACCAATTGGTTCTCTGCGGCATGTGTTCGTGGTGGCGCCGCATCATCCACTTGCGTCCATGCCGGGACCGCTGACGCTGGATATCGTCGCTCGACATCGCGCGGTCGCAATCGGCGACACCTCCCGCAAGCTCGCGCCGCGCACAATCGCAATCGCCGCCAACCAGGAGGTCCTGACGGTGCCGACGCTCGAAGCCAAGCTCGCCGCGCAAATCAAGGGTCTCGCTGCGGGCACGATCCCGGAATGTCTCGCCGTCGAACCGCTGATCCAGGGTGAACTGGTGAAAAAGGAAGTGCTCGGCATGCGCGACGTCACGCATTTCTATCTTGCGTGGCGCGACGATGAGAGCGGTCGAGCGTTGCGCTGGTGGGTCGAACAACTGAACCGCCCGGATCTGATCGACGAGGCTGCGCAACAGAGAATGTTGCACGGATAAAGCGTGTCTAGCCGTCCTGGCTGATTTTGCCTCGCCGCGGTTGGTCGAGCGGGCCGGATGTCGCGTTCGTATCGCTGTCGGTTTCCGCATCTGCATCCCCATCCGCATTGGCCGGCGCGTCGGCCCGCTTGCTCGCCTCGGTGGCGATCCGCAGCAACTGTTTCGCGGCTTTGAAGTCGTTCCAATCGAAACCCTCCGTCATCCTTGCGCATGCGGAGTTCAACAACTGCACGGCTTCCCTGTTCCGGCCTTGCGCATACCAGAGCCGCGCGAGGCTCGTCGCAGTGCGCAATTGCAGCGAGAGCGCGCCTTGCGCTAGCGACTCCTCAAGTGCCGCAGTCAGACAAGCCTCTGCATCTGTCGCCACCTCGCCCAACGGTGGCTCGCCGGCGTACTCCATCAGCAGCAACTCGCCGTGGACGCGTCTGAGTTCGACCGTATACCAATGATCGCCGGCTTCGTCGCACCGCGCCAATGCATGCGCGAGCGCAGCGATCCCTTCTCTTCGCTGCCCGGCGCGCCCGAGCGTGAGGGCGTACTGTGCCGCGAGCATCGCGCGCGGCGCACCGTACTCCAGCGCCTCCAGATCGTTCAACGCCGCACGGAGCGCACGCACACGCTCCGGACCGGTTTCGTCCAGTGAGCGCAGGTATTCGCCAAAACAGCGACAGCACGCTTGCGACACGCTCAGTCCCGCGCATCTCGACAGGTCCTGCAACATCGCGATCGCCCGAGCCGCCCTGTCCCGCTTACCCGACAGCAGCGCCAGCGGAATCTCCGCCTCAGCCAGCACGTAGCACGTGACGATCGCCTGGCCGTGATGACATGCAGCGGCCACGCAATCCTCCGCCAGCGCGAGCGCCTGATCGACGAACCCCTGCAGCCACAGCACGCGTGCCAGCGTCGCCCGGCCAACCACTCGCTGATCGGCCGACTGTCCCAACGGCAGACGATGCTGCAAGCTATCCACGTGCTGCAGAAACCGTTCGAGCGACAGCCGCGCCTGCTGTTGATCGCCCACGTAGTGCGACGCAATACCTAGCAAGCAGTAGCCGAGGATCGCGCTCATCGCGTCGCCCGACTCCGACGCTAGCGAGGCAAAGCGCTGCGCGAACGCCAACGCATTGCGCGCGGCGCCGGACGATTGATCCGCGTTCCACATGCCCCACAACGCTCGGGCTTCGAACACCTGATCGCCGAGTGCGATCGCCGTTGCGAGTACCTCCGCCCAGATGCCAAGCATTTCCCGATTCGGTCCGCTGACATGCACGAGCGCTCCGCCAAGCGCCGCCAGCAGTTGCATACGCACGCGCAGGTGCCGGCCGGAGCGCGAACCCTGATGGGCCGCCGTCACGCTATCGAGCGCACGCCGCGCCCAGACGCAGCATTCGTCGACCAGCGACAGCTCGTAGAGAAGCGACGTGACGTTCACGGCCAGCATTTCTCCCAGCGCCTCATCACCCTTCGGAGATAGCGCCCAGCCGAGCGCCGCGCGCAAATCGTCGAGCAATTCGTGCATCCGCCGATGCCATGGTTCGGAACACGCGCTCGCGGGGTTCGCACGGCCGGACCTTTCGCACTCGAGCAAACCTGCGAAGTAACGCGCGTGATTGAGCGTGGCGAGGCGCCGCTCGCCGTTGTCGTCAAGCTTCTGCAGCGCGTAGGCACGCGTGGTTTCCAGCAGCCGGTAGCGCGCTTTGCCACGCTCCACCTGCGTTACCACCAACGACTTTTCGACAAGGCCCGACACCGCTGCGATCACGTCGAGTTCGCGCAGCGCGCCGCCACCGACCACGGCAACCGCGGCTTCAAGCGTGAAGCCGTTGACGAAGACGCCGAGCCCGCGCAGCGTCGCGCGCTCAGTATCGTCGAGTAACGCATGGCTCCAGTCGAGCGTCGCCTTCAAGGTCTGGTGCCGTGGCAACGCGGTGCGATTGCCGCCCGTCAGCATGTTGAAGCGGTCGTCGAGATGATCCGCAAGCGTCTCGATGCCGAGTATCGCCGCGCGCGCCGCCGCCAGTTCGATCGCCAACGGAATACCGTCGAGCCGCCGGCATACCATGCCGGTCAGATGGATACTTCTCTCGTCGGCTGAAAAACGCTCGTCGATCGAGCGTGCGCGTGACAGGAACAACCTGACGGCGCTACGCTGCAGCACGTCCTGACTCTGGTCGTCCTGGGCGGGCACCTCAAGCGAAGCAACCCAATACAGATGTTCGTCGACGACACGCAACGGCTCCCGGCTGGTCGCGAGAATGCTCGCGGACGGATTTGCGTTCAATAGTGTTTCGGCTAGCTCGGCAGCGGGTCCAAGCACATGTTCGCAATTGTCGAGTATGAACAACACGCGCCGCGCACTGAGTTCCTTGCTAACTCGTGCAAATGTGAGCGCCCCTGTTGCCGCGTTCACACCGATGCTGGTGGCGAACATCGCGAGCACACTGTTCGCGTCGCATGTGGCGGCGAGCGAGACCAGATAGACACCATCAGGATAGTGCTGCAGCAAACTGCGCGCGACCTCGATCGCCAGGCGGGTTTTGCCGATACCGCCGGAGCCGACCAGCGTGATGTGACGAGTCGAAGCGAGCGCCAGTGCGACGTCGTTCAGCGCTTTCTCGCGCCCGACCAGCGTCGAGAAATTGGCAGGCAGATTGTTGGGGACAGCACGGTTTTGCCTCGTTTCGACTGCAGCCTCAAGCTCATCGTCACGACCGCTGCTATCGGAAGGCGTCGCCAAAGGATGACGGAGCACCAGACGGTAGCCTCGTCCGGACACGGTCTGGATAAGCCCGCGACTTTCGCCCAGCGCTTTGCGCAGTGCGGACATGTGCACCTGAAGATTGTTCTCCTCAACAAACGTGTCCGGCCA
This sequence comes from Paraburkholderia sediminicola, assembly GCF_902859805.1. Taxonomy (GTDB): domain Bacteria; phylum Pseudomonadota; class Gammaproteobacteria; order Burkholderiales; family Burkholderiaceae; genus Paraburkholderia; species Paraburkholderia sediminicola. Next base: position 694,186 of record NZ_CADIKC010000002.1, read on the forward strand.
CACCTGTTTGAGCAGGTCGTTCTTCGACACGAGCGCGCCGTTGGCAGCGATCAGCACGGCAAGCATGTCGAATGCGCGACTGCCAAGCCGTAGTGGTTGGCCGTCGCGAAAGAGTTCTCGGCTGGCGAGGTCCACCTGAAGCGGGCCAATGCAGATCATTGCCTGAGTATCCAAGACGCAGCGAGTAGAGGAACAACGGAGGGTTGATCCCCCGGCGTTGCGTCCCCGCAGTCTAGATCAACGAAGCGTTGGCATGCGCGGAAAAAACTGAACCTATTGTTCGAAAATTTTGAGTGATCGCGAGGCCAGAAAGCTGGCCTCCTCTAGCCCGTCAACGGGATGACGTTGTGCGAGTGCACCGTCTACCAGCCGAATTTGAGTTCGACGCCGACGTAGTCCGAGTTACGAGCGCCCAACTCGCGCAGAGACGAACCGATCTGAAAATGTACGGCTTCGAGCGCCGCGGCGAGATTCGCGGTAACCGCCCAGTCAGCGCGCAGTTGCGTATAGAAACCGGTCCATGGACTGCCATGCCCCGCCGTGCCCGGCACGACAGCCGAGCCTTGCTGGTAGACCGCATCCGCAGTGGTCTCGCGCCATTGCAAACCCACGCCTGCCAGCAGCGTCAACTTGCTATTCGGTTTGAGGGTAAGCGACGGCTTCACATGAATCAGGTTGGCATAGCCCGTATAGCCGGCCAGCGCGAAGTAATAGCCATTCGGGAACAACGGGTTGAACGTGCCGACACGGCCGTCTCCGGGATGCTTGTCGCCCGACGCAGCATCCACCTGAATGCCGAGCCGCGGCGTCCACGGCGCGGTTGTCAGCGTGTAGCCGGCGAGCGAGCCCACAGCCCACGCGCCGATCGTTTTGCTGCCGACATGTCCCGACTGATACATCCCCTCGACGTCCCAGTCGATATGGTTGAGGTTGCCGGAGTAGCGCGCGTCGAATACGTCGCGATGCTCGTCGCCGGTTGCATCGAGAAAGTGCGCATTGCTGCGGTTATAGCGGGAGTAGTACGCGGACAGATCCCCCGGGCCGATGTCTTTGCGCTCCATGCGCACACCGCTGAAGGTGAGATCACGATTCGAGACGTCGTCGAAATCCGAGTTGTCGCGATACTGCACCGGCTGCGTGGCGTAGCCGATCCAGCGCCATGGACCGGTTTCATAGTCGACCCAGATCGCGTCGAACGCCTGGCGCACGTTGGGACCGTCGCGCACGGAGATGAAGCGCTGCAAGTCGAACGCCATTTCCTGGCGCCCCACCCGGAATTTGAAAGTCCCCGGCCCGAGCGGTTCGGTGATGGCGACAAACGCCTGGCGCAAGTCGAGCGGGTTCTTGTCGACCGGCGTGACGTTGTCTTTGCCGTACGGGCGCGCGTCCTCGAATTGCATGAAGAACTGCACGTGGGGACCGAGGCGCACGTCCGCATGGACTTCCAGACGTTGCAGCAAGTAGGTGTCGTCGCGGCCCGAGCCGAGACCGAAGAGCGGTGCGTCGTTGATCTCCAGCCTCTCGCGCAGCACCATGCCGAGCGAGATATACGCGTCGGGATTGCCGAACAGCGGGATATATTTGAGCGAATCGAACGGCGCTTTCGGCACGCACGGATTGGCCAAAGCCGACCAGTTTTCCTGCCAGCGGTTGAACATGATCGCAGGCCGCGCGCACGAGGTACTTGCCGCAGCCGACGATGTCGTTGCCGTCGCCGTCGCCGTCGCCGTCTTGCCGCCCGTGGTGCTGGTGTCGTCACCGCTGCCCAGCGCCGTATCCGCCGCCGAAGCCGGCAGCGCGGCGGCAAGGCCCGTGCTGAATAGCAACGCGCGAACGATGCGCAGCGCAGCATACCGCCGCCGGCACCGGTTTGCGTGCTGAGACTTAAGTGGCGTCACGCTGCACTCATTACTGGCCATCGTGGACTTCAGCAATGTAGCCACCCGGGAATTCGAGCACGGCAGTCTTGCCCACGTCACTGCTATACGGCGCGTACAACACCTTCGCGCCGGCCGCCTGCGCGCGCTCGAGCGTCTGCGCCAGATCGTCCACGGCATAGCCAGTCGTCTCGCGTCCGAACGGGAACGGCAGCTTGCCGTCCGTGACGAACACCACCATGCGGCCGAAGCCGGAGTTGATGCGAATCTCGCGGATAGTCTCGCCCGGACGGCCGATTACGCCGGCATCCGCGCGCGGATTGTCCGACACCACCTTGCCATGCGAGAAATGCAGCCAGCGACGCACGAAGTTGTTCGCTTCGTAGCGAGACACATACACGCGGTTGTCCGGAACGCTGTGCAGCGGCGCGTAGTTCGGCGCCTTGGTGTGCCAGTAGAGTTGCATCGTCAGGCCGCCTGGCCATTGAATGACGGCGTCCTTGCCGATCGGATCGTCGAATGTGTCGACGAGAACATTGGCACCCGCGGCACGCGCGGCGCTCACCGCCTGATCGATATTGGTGACGAGATATCCGGTCCGCTCGTTGCCGAACGGATAGGGAATCGGGGTTTCGAAGCCAAAGACCGACAGCATGCCGACCGGCGTCTGCACATACTGCGATGCCGTTTTGCTCGGCGTAGGCGTCACCGTAAACACCGCGCGCGGCGACGCCTTGCCGCCGAAAGTCGCGAGGAAGCTGGTGACGAACGCGTCGAGATCGGCCGAGGCCACATACACGTGGGTTGTGTCGTACTGCGCGCCGACCGACACGTCAGGTTGTCTGGCTGCAAGTGCAGTTTTTCCGGTCGACACTTCCGGTGGCCCCGCATCGGCGAATGCCGACGAAACCGGCGACAAGCCGATCAATACCGCGGCGCAGAGAAGCGCGACTGGACGATAGCGTTGCAGCGAATTAAACATAGTGTTATCCGTTGTGTTGGCGAAGTTTGAATGGCCGGCCTCGTGGCGAGGCCGATTCTGTTGTCTGTCGATGACGAAGCGACGATCCGGCCGGCGTCTCTCCTCGGCGCAAAGAGGCAAAGCCGCAAAACCGCACGGAGACAGGCCAGTCAGCCGCCTTCTTTCGTCGCGCTGGACGCTGCCGGTTTTTGCACCACGCCGTCTTTTGTCTGATCCGCGGCCTGAACCGTCTGCGTCTGGGCAAAAAGCTGTGCCTTGACCACCGGTATCGCGTGCTCGCCCAACACCATGCCGAGCAGCCCGGCGAGCGCGATCAGGGGCGGCGCTGGCGACTGCACCTTGAGCAGCCAGTAAAGAAGCCCTATTCCGAAGCCGACGCCTAGTGAAATGATGTAGCCCATTCTGCCTGTCCTCACAATAGCCGCCATCCGTGTTCGCGCCAGCTCTTTCTTTCGACAGGCACTCGACACACAGTCAGGCGGCAGTACTTCACGATAGATCGCGTCAATTCGGCCAGTCACACCCCAGTACCAGTCCGCAGAAATTCAGACGACGATAGTTCGGGTCCCACCGGTCCAGCACATCGGCATTCACCGTGCCGAAGGTCGTCTCGGGACGATGCTGCATGCCGCGCGCATACGCTTCGATGATCTTCTTCTTGAAGCCGGATTCACGCGGATACGCCAGCACGATTTCGTCACGCTGTTGCGCGGTGAATTCGTCGTAGCGGGAGCCGCGAACATCCATCTGCACACCGGCACTGACCAGCGCAATCAGCGGCGACATGTACTCAGGAATACACGGCGTGGTGTGCAATGCGATTGCGACCCACACCTCCTGGATCGCGCTCTCGGCAACACCGTGCTGCCGCATGAAGTCACGTGCGGCGTTCGCGCCGTCCACTTCGAACCGGTGACGGGAATGTCGATACTGCATGGTAAGACCGACGTTATGAAAGAGCATGCCGACGTAAAGCAGGTCCGCGTCGAAAGCCAGATTCTCGCGAGCGCCGGTCAGCGCACCGAACAGAAATGCCCGCAACGCGTGATGGAACATCAACTCGGATTCCGCCGCCCGGATCTGATCGGCTGCCGCCCGGGCCAGCGGACCGTCAGGAATATCGACGCCCGCAATGCTTTTCGTCGTCGGCATGGTGGTCTCCGCTCGCCCCGTGGGAAGAAACCGTGGATGTCAGAACGCGAAACAGCTACATCCCAGCGCGCCCCAGAAGCCGTTCGAATCGCTGACTGGCACGTTCTTACGCCAGGCCCAGCCGTGCGCATGAGCATGCACACCGCACAGGTTCACGCAGCCATCCACGCACGCCACCGCGGTCGGCTTGTAACGGCTGTAGCCGCCGAACTCCGCAACAGGCGACCATGACGGACTGACCGGCAGATCTGGAGGCGCGAGCGGCGCGAACTCGTCGTCGGCGTACACGACCTTGCCGCCTACCACCGTCATCGCGGAGGTCAGATACTTGATGCGGCTCTCGTCGACGGTGAAGTAATCCTCGCTGAGCACCGCAAAATCCGCGAACTGACCGGGAACCAGCGCGCCCTTGCGATCTTCCTCGTTCGAGAACCAGGCGCTCCCCACCGTGTACCGACGCAGTGCTTCCATCCGGTCCAGGCGATTTTCGCTCGTATACATCGCGGTGCCGCCAACCGTCTTACCCGACACCATCCAGTAGAGGGACACGAAGGGGTTGAAGCTCGCCACACGCGTGGCATCCGTTCCCGCACCGACGGGGAGGCCCGCGTCCAGCATATGGCGCACCGGCGGCGTGCGCTGAATGGCCTCTTCTCCATAGCGCTGAATGAAGTACTCACCCTGATAGGCCATTCGATGCTGGATCGCAATGCCGCCGCCGAGTGCACGCACGCGTTCGATATTCTTTTGCGTGATGGTCTCGCAATGATCGAAGAACCAGCGCAAGCCGTTGAACGGAATCTCGGCGTTCACGCGCTCGAAGACATTCAGGAAACGCTCGATCGATTCGTTGTAGGTGGCATGCAGACGGAATGGCCAACGGTTCGCGACTAGCAGCTTCACGACGGTTTCCAGTTCGTCTTCGAGCGTGTCCGGCAGATCCGGCCGCGGCTCGAGAAAGTCTTCGAAGTCAGCCGCGGAAAACACCAGCATTTCGCCCGCACCGTTGACACGCAGGAAGTCGTCGCCTTCACCAGGCTTCGTCATCTTCACCCACTTCGCGAAGTCTTCAATTTCCTTTTTGGCGTTCTGCGTGAACAGGTTGTAGGCGATGCGCACAGTCAGCTCATTGCGCTTCGCCATGTCCATGATGACCGCGTAGTCGTCTGGATAGGCCTGGTAGCCGCCGCCCGCGTCGATCGCACTTGTCACGCCAAGCCGGTTCAGCTCGCGCATGAAATGTCGCGTGGAATTGCGCTGATCTTCGGGCGCGAGCTTTGGGCCCTTCGCCAGCGTGGCGTACAGCAGTCCGGCGTTGGGCCTTGCGATCAGCATGCCCGTCGGATTGCCGCGCTTGTCGCGCTGGATCTCGCCGCCGGGAGGATTGGGGGTGTCTTTCGTATAGCCGACCGCACGCAAGGCCGCACCGTTCAATAGCGCGCTGTCGTAGAGATGCAGAATGAACACCGGCGTGTCCGGTGCAATCGCGTTGATTTCGTCGAGCGTAGGTCCCCGCCGCTCGGCAAACTGAAATTCGTTCCAGCCGCCTACCACGCGCACCCACTGAGGCGCGGGTGTGCGGGCCACCTGCTTCTTCAGCATGTCGAGCGCGTCCGCCAGCGACGGCACGCCGTCCCAGCGCAACTCCATATTGAAGTTCAGTCCGCCGCGAATGATGTGCAAGTGCGAATCGTTGAGACCGGGAATAACCGTTCGGCCTTTGAGGTCCACGTGCCGCGTGTTGTCGTTCACGTGCCGCATCACGGCATCGCGTGAACCCGACGCAATGATGCGGCCATTCGCTACGGCGAGCGCATCGGCAAAGGAGCGTTTGTCGTCCTGTGTCGCGATCTTGCCGTTGAAAAAGACGACCTCGGCTAACGCCGGGTCGGGAGTATGGGAAGTCATGGCGATCCTCATTGGGGAGCACTCCGCTTTTTACGTGCGGAGCGATTCACGGGAAGCGGGTGCTCTTCGCGATTGCTTATTTCTTTGCTTACTTCTTCGCGGGCACCGCTGCCAGAACCTCGTGGGACCCCGCCGTGCGCTGGGGCGCCTTGTGCACCATGGTGTAGGCGTAGTCCACGCCCATCCCATACGCACCCGAATGCTCCTTGACGATCGCCATGACGGCTTCGTAGGTTTCCTTGCGCGCCCAATCCCGCTGCCATTCGAGCAGCACCTGTTGCCAGGTCACTGGAACCACGCCGGCCTGAATCATGCGTTGCATCGAATACTCATGCGCCTCTTTCGACGTCCCGCCCGACGCGTCGGCCACCATATAGATTTCGTAGTCGCCTTCGTTCATCGCGCATAGCGCAAATGTGTTATTGCAAACCTCGGTCCACAGACCTGCCACCACGACTTTTTTGCGGCCATTAGCCGCGAGCGAGTCGCGCACCTTCTGGTCATCCCACGAATTCATGGAAGTGCGTTCGAGCAATTTTTGCCCTGGAAACACATCCAGCAACTCGGGGTAGGAATAGCCCGAAAAGCTCTCGGATTCCACTGTCGTAATCGTGGTGGGAATGTTGAACACTCGCGCTGCCTTCGCGAGTCCTACTACGTTGTTCTTCAGTACCTGGCGGTCGATAGACTGGACACCAAAAGCCATTTGCGGCTGGTGGTCGATGAAGATGATCTGCGAATTTGCAGGTGTCAGGACTTCAAGTTTCGGATTTGCCATGGCTCTATACATCCTAAAGGTTGGGTGAAGACATGCCGCACTCGCCTGAAGTGCGAGAGAAACTGAAGCCGAGTCTATCGACGCCCTTACCGAGAGTCCTTGTTGAAATCCTTAATCGTTCTTAAAAGAAATGGGTGCAGAAAAAGACGCGGCGTGCGTCATGCACGACGGCGTTTTCAGAAGAATTCATATTTTCTGCAGGACTTTGGCCGCGTTGAATTCCTACACGCAGTCGCTGGATCCGGGAGGCCGAACTGTGCCGAGAAGTCCGGAAGGGACCGTGGTTGATATAATTTTCCAGCCGCATATGACGAGGCACGCTCATCATGAGCAAATATTTCGCCCGTCATACGTCAATCTGACTGGAAGATTCGATGTCCCAACAACTTGCCAACACGAGTCGACCGCCCACCCTCACCGGGCTCTTCCTGATATTCAGCCGGATTGGGCTCACCAGCTTCGGCGGCGGCCTGAGCGGGTGGCTCCTGCGTGAATTCGTCCAGGATCGCGACTGGATCAGTGAAGAAGATTTTCTGAATGGCCTGGCCATTTCTCAGGCGCTGCCGGGCATCAACGTCAAAAACATGGCGATATGGATCGGCCACCGTCTGCTCGGCTGGCGCGGCGCGCTGCTGGCCGTTGCCGGCATCATCGTCCCGCCCGCCATTTTCATCATTATTCTCGGTACGGTTCTCGGCCATCTGCTGCAATTTCCGCTCGCTCACATCCTGCTTGCGGGCGCAGCGGCAGCGGCCACCGGCCTGTCGTTGTCGATGGGCGTGACGACCGCGCGCCGCGTGCAGCGCAGGCTCATGCCGCTGCTGTTCCTTGCCGGCACCTTCGTCGCGGTCGGCATATTGCGTCTGCCGCTGGTGTGGGTCGTGATCGGCGCGGGAGGTCTGAGCGTGCTGTTCGAATACATCAAACTGCGCAAAGCCTGACCATGTCGAATCGCGTTCTGCTACAACTTGCGGCTGTTTTCGCGCCCCTGTCGCTCGTGACGATAGGTGGTGGCCAGGCCATCATCGCCGATATCCAACGACAGGTTGTGGATGTGCATGGATGGCTGACGCATGCCCAGTTCGGTGTGGATTTCGCCATCTCGCGTATGGCGCCGGGCCCTGGTTCGCTGCTGGCCACCTTGATCGGCTGGCAAATTGCCGGGTTCTGGGGCGCCGTGGTGGCCACGCTGGCATTGCTCGCGCCGACCGGCATCCTGATCTATGGCGTGACTCACTTCTGGACACGATATAAGGGCGCGGCGTGGCAACTGGCGCTCGAGCGCGGGCTGCGGCCCGTCGCCTCCGGCATGATTCTCGCAGCGGGATGGGTTCTGTTGAAGTCGCTCGACGGTGGGTTTCCGGCGCAAGCGATCGCCCTTATGTCGGTGGGGACGCTGCTCAGCACGCGAATCAATCCGCTGCTTCTGTTGGTTTGCGGCGCGTTGATGCTGCTTGGTATGTACGAACTTGGCGCCAGCCTTCCGTCCCTGCTTCAAGTGCAATTGGCGAGCTAACGCTGGCCCGACATGGAATACACGCGGCGCGCTCCCCCTTTCGCCTCAAACCTTCGCGATATGCGTCTCGGCAATCGCGCGCACGTCGATGCGGCGCGGCAGGATAGCGTCGCGATCCGCGCTATCGGCGACTTTCTGAAGCGCTGCGATATCCGCCTCGGTCACGAAGTGCTGTTTCAATGCCGCGCGCTGCGTGATCTGCTTCGCGGCGTCGAGTGGCGAGCGCGTCAATGTCGAGTAGATCTGCGCGTAGGCATCGGGATTCGCAAGCGCCCAATCACCCGCGCGCTGCAGTCTGAGCAGAACGTCTGCGATCGCCGCGCGTTTGCGCGTATCCGCAAGCGCGGCGCCCGATGCAGTGATAAAGCCGAGACCACTATTGATGCCGGACCCGTCGCGCAAAATGCGCGCGCCGCGTTGGACCGCGATACCGTAGTACGGATCGAACGTCGCCCATACGTCGATCGAGCCGGACGCGAACGCAGCAAACGCATCGACCGGCAGAATGAAACGGACCTTGACGTCGTCCTTCGAGAGTCCGGCTTCGGCGAGCGCACCATACAACTGGAATTGCGAAATGCTGCCGCGCGCCGACGACACGAACACGGTGCGCCCCTTCAGATCCGCCACCGTGCGAATCGGTGAATTGGGCGCAACCAGAATGCCGAGTTGCGCGCCCGACCCCACCCGCGTCGCGACGATCTTCAAGCTCGGATCGCCGACAGCCGCGGCAAGCACAGGCAAGTCACCCGCCGGCGCAAGATCGACGGCGCCTGCGCGTTGCGCCTCGAAGAGTGGCGCGGCGCCCTGGAAATTGGCCCAACGAAATGCATACGGCGTGCCGTCGAGTACCTTGGCCGCTTCGGCGAGCGCCCGTGTGCCGCCAGCCTGATCGCCGAGCACGATCGTGGTCGATGCCAGATCGGCGGCCTGCACGTTGAGTGAATGAAACGCGCCGGCTGTGGCAAGCGCCGGCATTGCGCCGAGCAACTTCAGCGTGCGCCGCCGCGTGGAAAAAGACGTATAAACAGAAGCGGCCATATGCCCTCGCTTGCAATATTTCTGCAAGCGTAGCGATCAGGACGCTTCGTGAGAATGATTCAATTCCGATATCGTTATCTCGGCCGGGCAGCTATCTTTTTCACCCCAGCGCGAGCCCGTCACTTACGACTTCTCGAATACGCCGCGATACGCGCCGTACATCGACAGAACGATCAGCGCGCTGACCAGCGGCGTCACCAGCAATCCGCGCAATGGAAGCGGTGCGAAGGTAGCGAGCCACACGTCGATAGCGATGGCAATGCCGAATACCAAAGCGACGCGCCAGTTACGCGCCACGGCACGCACACTCGCCGCCATCGCGTTCAGAGGCGACACGTTGTTCAGAACAACCAGCGCCGGCGCGAACCATACGAGCGAAGCCGCGAGCGCGTAGGCCAGCATGTTGAGCACCGGCTCCAGCGCATTGCCCGTGCCGTTATGTGCACCGTAGACGATCGTCAGATCATGCACGCCATTCGGTGCGACAGATGTCTTCATCGACACATGAAACGCCACAAACGCGATCAGGTGCCCCGCGTAGGCAACGGCAGCGCCGCATTGCCCGATCATGATCAACGCATTGCGATGCACGTTGACGGCTTCAATCGTCTCGCGGATCGACCAAGGGCGCGCATTGCTCGCACGTTCCTGCATCAGCACCAGTCCAGCGGCAAGGACCGGTCCGACGAGCACCGCCAGCACGCGCAGCGGCGGCGCCAGTTCGAACAGCGTCACCAGATCGGCACAACCGAGAATCGCCACGAGCCACAGCACAGGATTCGCGCGAGCGATACGAATCCCTTCCGCGAGCCAGCCTCCAACGCTTTGCATACCGACCACACGACTATCCGGATAGCGCAGCCCGGACACAGGTTGCGGACGTGCCGGAACTGCCGTACCGCCTGAATAATGCATATTCATGACCGTTTCCTTTTCATCGAATGAGGATAGAGACGTCAGTCAACCTGCGCCGCGCCTCAGGCGGATTGCCCTTCGTCGAGTCGAGCAGTAATCAGATCGAGTTGCCGCTGAACATAGCGAACCAGGGCGCGCCATGTAATTCGCGTCAACCACAAACACAGCCACAAACCGACGATGCCGGCGACCAGCATCGTGAATCCGTAAATCATTGCGCCGATGCCCGAGCCATGCGGGCCGACGATCACGACGTTATCCGAACCGTCCTTGATCGAAATGTGGTCGCGATCGATCACGACCGAATCCGTGCCGCTGTTGACCGCCAGACGCTTGCCGCTGCCGTCCGCGCCCTGCACGAAAGACACGTGGTCACCGTGGTTCCTTATGTCCCACGCCAGCGCCTTCGCACCGGTTCCGATGCGCGCAACCGATACCTTGTCCCCTTCGCCATCCTTAAGATCGAGCGCCACGATGTCGGTGGCTGCGATAGACCACGTGCCGTCCGGGTCGACTTTGAACAGATCGCGTGCGCCGCCGACCGAATTGATTTTGAGTTTGCCGTCGTCGTTCTTGATGTCGATCGGACCGGCAAGCGTCACAACGGAAATCCGCGTGGCTGCATCCGGCCGCAGCACGAAACGGTCGCCGTCCACCCGGAACACCTTCATATTGGCGGTTGCGAGGCGCGGGTCGCCCTGCTTGGGGACGTCATCCGCAGCGTCGTCATCATCGTCGTCGTTTCCGTTGGTGCTCGCCTGCTGACCCGTTTTCACGTCACTGCTTTCGAAGGTGAACGGCAGCGAATGAAACGCCGGCCACCCAAACAGATGATGACTGCCGAGCGCGACCACCGTCACGAGTCCGGCAACCACGAGTGCACCCGAAACCATGTAGCCGACCGTCAGCATCAGCAGATAGAACATGAACGGAATCAGCAGGAACAATTGCAACAAGCCGAGTCCCGCGATCGATACGACCACCCGCATCAGGTTGCCGAACGAGCGCCGCGTTTCCCACTGACGGAAGCTCGCCTGGGCCTTCAGTTCGCGTGCGAGCTTGACTGGGTCGCCTAGCGCTGCAACCACTTCCGCCTCGCTGCGGCCCGCAGCGAGCGCGTCGCCGAAATACTCGCGATAGTCGGCGACGATTTCGTCGACCACCTGCTTCGGCAAACTCCGCAGTTCGTGGCGCAATTGCTGGATGAATGCGTCCTGCGTCATTGCTTTTCCCCTGTTCCTGAGGGCGCACCGGACAAGGCCAGCACACCGTTGACTTCATCGACAAAACTGCGCCATTCGCTTTGCATTTCCGCCAGGCTGCTGCGGCCCGCCGCCGTCAGCGAGTAGTACTTGCGCGGCGGCCCCGAGCTGGATTCGACGAAATAGGTCGACACCCATGCCTCGGCCTGCAGCCGGCGCATCAATGGGTAAATCGTGCCCTCGCTGATTTCCATGGTTTCGGAAAGCGTCGAGACGAGCTCGTACGCATAGCTGTCGCCGCCGGCGAGGACAGCTAACACGCACATGTCGAGCGTTCCCTTCTTGAGCTGCGTTTTCATTCAATTCCATTACATTAGCGTGCATGGCACGGTACCTTGCTATGCACTGGTGCTGAACGTACCGATCCGCTTGGTGACGAACGAACTCTAGCACCCAGTATTGTTTAATGCAAGGTACTGTTTTATGCACAGGACACGCCAGCTCGCCGGGCAGGCCGTCCGATCATTCGCCGCGTTAATACAAAGGATTAGAAATCAGACTTTTACTTATTGTTTTTGGCTTCCGATAAAGGCACCAGGCCATGCGCGCAATGGCTGCGTTCATCCACTGAAACCGCCATGCCCAAGGAGAAACCCATGACGTCCTATCGCCCTGCGGACACACCACCGCCACCAGACGGCACCGAACGCAACATGAAAAAGATCGCGGTGGCGAGTGTGATCGGTACGACCGTCGAATGGTATGACCTGTTCGTTTTCGCCACCGCATCGGCACTCGTCTTCAACAAGGTGTTCTTTCCCGGCTTCGTCCCGTTGGTCGGCACCTTGCTGGCGTTCGGCACGTTCGCCTCCGCCTATCTCGCGCGCATTGTGGGGGCCGCCCTGTTCGGCCATTTCGGCGACCGCCTCGGACGCAAGGCGATGCTGCTGGTCTCGCTCATCATCATGGGCATCGCGACGTTCTCGATCGGGCTGCTGCCGAACTACGCGTCGATCGGCATCTGGGCGCCCATTCTGCTGCTCACCTTGCGCGTCATTCAGGGACTCGCACTCGGTGGCGAATGGGGCGGCGCCGTGCTGATGGCGGTGGAACACGCACCGGCCGGCAAGCGTGGACTGTATGGGTCGTGGGTGCAGATCGGCGTGCCTGCCGGCACCTTGATCGCCAATCTGGCGTTTCTGGTCTGCAATGCCACGCTGTCAAACGACGCCCTGCTCTCCTGGGGCTGGCGCATTCCGTTCCTTGCGAGCGCATTGCTCGTGGGGGTCGGGCTTTATATCCGTCTGAACACATCGGAAACGCCGTCGTTCCGCAAGATCAAGGAAGCCGACGCGCAGGTCAAACTGCCGATCGCCGAGGTCTTCACCCGATACTGGAAGCAGGTGCTACTCGGCGGCATCGCAACGATGTCGACGGGCACTTCGTTCAACCTGATCGTCGCTTTCGGACTCACCTATGGGACACAGACGCTGGGCTTCTCACGTAACGCGATGCTTTCCATCGCGCTGATTGCCTGCGCGCTCTGCATCGTGTTGTTGCCGGCCTTCGGCAAGCTATCCGACGTCGTGGGCCGCAAACCGGTAATCATCGGCGGTATTGTCGCCGAGGCCCTGCTCGCTTTTCCGCTTTTCTGGCTGCTGGACACGCGCGAGTTTCCGTTTGCGCTGCTCGGCTATCTGCTGATGATGACCGCCTTCGCCGCGAACTATGGCCCTATCGCCACCTTCCTCGCGGAGTTGTTCGGCACCGAGGTTCGCTACTCCGGTCTGTCGGTGAGCTACATGTTGTCCGGGCTGCTCGGCAGTGCGGCGACGCCGATTGTCACCACTGCGCTGTTGTCCGCTACAGGCCGCGGCTCATCGGTGGCGTGGTACATGATGGGCTCGGCTGCTGTTTCAGTACTCGCGCTCGTGCTGCTCGCGGAAACGCTGCGCCGCGACATCTCGTCCGCGGCGCGCACCAATGCCGCCACGGCGAGCCTTTCGTGAAGGTCTGATATGAAAACGGAAAATACCGCTCTGATGCAAACCACGCCAGACTCATCCCTACTGCGCAGCCTCGAATCCGTCAGCTTCCCGACTCTCGGGCACTTCATGGAAGACGGCTTCGCGGACCATCGCCTCCGCGCGATGGTCCCTAACGTCAAGGTGATCGGGCGCGCGGTAACGCTCAAGCTGCTGTCGCCTGATGCCATTCCCGTGAACCGCGCCCTCTCGCAACTCAAACCCGGTGACGTGCTGGTGATCGACATGAGCGGGAACCATACGCATGCGCCGGTGGGAGCGGTCACGGCATACGCCGCGCTCGACGCCGGTGCGCGAGGTGTTATCGTCGACGGCGTGGTGACCGATCTCATCGAACTACGCAGCACGGGGCTGCCTGTGTTCGCGCGCGGAACCTCGTTGCTGACGACCAAAAAGCGCGACACGATGTCGAGTCTCTTCAACGAGCCCGTAATGTGCGGCGGGGTTGCGGTGCGCCCAGGCGATATTGTGCTGGCCGACGACAACGGCGTGCTGTTCGCCGAAGCGCCGACCCTTGCCGCCGTGCTGGATCTGGCGCTGGCGTCCGACCGCGCGGAGCCCGCGATACTGGCTCGCCTTAAGGCCAAAGCCCCGCTTCACGAGGTGCTGCAATGCGCCATGTCGTAAAGTATTCACGCGGCTAATAATCTGCATTAGAACAATGAAGTTGACGGACACTGACGCGCTAACGAACACTATGCGCACTAAAGCACGTGAAAACCTGGGAGTCTTCTGAAATGCAATCCACGTCCACATCCGATCGCATGAGCGACAAGCCGGCGCCGATCGGTACCGAACAGCAGGTACGGGAAGAACTGGCGGCGCTCTACCGGCTGGCCGCTCACTTCCGCATGACCGACATGATCGACACGCACATCACGGCGCGGCTGCCCAGCTCGCCGGGCGAGCCGCCGGCATTTCTGATCAACCGCTATGGCGTGCTGTTTCACGAAATGCGCGCGTCGGACCTCGTGAAGATCGATCATCTCGGCAACGTCATCGACGAGCGGGCGCACAGCGACCCGGCGTTGTTTCGTGTCAACGCCGCAGGGTTCACGATTCATTCGGCCATCCACGCAGCTCGTGACGATCTGCATTTCGTGATCCATACACACACCGCCGCCGGAACAGCCGTGTCGGCCCAGGAGCAGGGGCTGCTGCCGATCAGTCAGCATGCGCTGAAGTTCTACGGCAAGCTCGCTTACCACGACTACGAAGGCATCGCGCTCGAGCTCGGTGAACGCGAGCGTCTGGTGCGCGACCTCGGTTCCTGCAAGGCGATGATCCTGCGCAATCATGGCCTGCTTGCGGCGGGAGCCACAGCAGCCGAAGCGTTTCACGAGATCTATTTCCTGGAGCGTGCCTGTCAGGCGCAAATCCAGGCGCTGGCCGGCGGCAGCGCGCTGCGCATTCCGCCGCGAGAAGTGTGCGAGTTGACTGCGAGCCAGTTCGCTCGCGACGACTCCGCGGGAATTCTGGAGCTGGCGTGGCGCGCGGCGTTACGGTTGATCGACGACCCGCAATCCGACTACCGCAATTAGGCCCGTTCTCCGGTTCAATGCAATGACCAAATTAGTTCTGGTGAGCCGTGACTACGACATGTCACACCTGGTGCGGCCGATTCTGCGCGCCGCCCCTGAATTCGATGTCGTGATGCACAGCGAGCACGCTGCCGCCGACGCTGAAATTGCCGTGTGCTGGAATCCACCGGCCGGCGCATTGGCGGCGCTGCCGAAGCTGCGGCTCGTGCATAGCATCGCCGCGGGCGTCGACAACATCCTGTCCGACCCTGCCCTGCCCGCCGTGCCGCTGTGCCGGGTGGTCGATCCGCAACACGCACGTGGGATGAGCGAATTTGTCACGTGGGGAGTGCTGCACTTTCATCGTCAACTCGACCGCGTGCTCGCCAATCAGCGTCTTAACCGCTGGTTCCGCCACGATCAGCGCGATGCTTCCGAATGCGCCGTCGGCATCATGGGACTGGGAGAAATCGGCAGCCGCGTGGCGACAGATTTGCAGCGCTTCGGCTTCGCGGTGCGCGGCTGGGCACGCAAGCCCCGCGAACTGCCGGGTGTGACGACCTTCGCCGGTCCACAGGAATTCAAGCCATTCCTTCAGGGGACGGACATCCTCGTGTGTCTCCTGCCGCTGACGCACGAAACCCGCTGGATTCTCAACGCGAACACGTTCGAACACTTGCGGCCTGGCACGAAGCTGATTCACGTCGGTCGAGGCGAACATCTGGTGCCCGCGGATTTGATCGCGGCGCTGACGAGCGGGCACATCGGCGGCGCGATCGTCGACGTGTTTCCGACCGAACCGTTACCACCCGAAGATCATTTATGGCGCGCGCCCAATCTGATCGTGACACCGCACATGGCGTCGGTGGCAAGCTCGGAGACGATCGGCACGCAGGTGGCGCACAACGTCCGCAGGCTGATCCGTGGCGAACCGCTGCAGAACGTGGTCGATGTCACGCGCGGCTATTGAGTGAGGTTGTTGAGCGCGGCGTTAGAGAAGTGGCGCAGAACACACGCAGCCTGATCTACGACGAACCGCTGCAGAACGTGGTCGACGTGACGCGCGGCTGTCGAGCGTTGCGTTAGCCGCCAGCACTTTCCGCCTGACCATCAATGAACACATTCAGCGCATCGATAAACGCAGCCTCAGCGGCGCTCAGCTTACGGTCCTGTGACCACAGCATGTAGATATCGAGGTCGGCCACGCCTTCATCCGGCGGCAGCCGCTGAAGGCGGCCCTGAACGATGTCGTCGCGCACGACGTGTTCCGGCAGGCAGCCAATGCCGAAGCCCGCGAAAATAAAACGCCTCACCTCGGTCATGCTCGACGACGAGCCCACCACGCGCCCGGTAAAACCCATCTCGTCACGAAAGAACGTGAGCGGCGACAGGTGGTCGCCCACTTTGTCGCCCGTGAAGGAGACGAACTTCTCGCCGGCGAGATCCGCGACCCGCAGATCACTGCGCCCAAAGAGCGGATGATGACGTCCGCAGAAAAGTGCATACCGTTGACGCAGAAACACGCGGCTATCGACCCGTTTAGGTAACGCACGGCGTGGCGTCAGTCCGAGCGTTGCGGATTTTTGCTGGAGACTGTTCACCACATCGGCGCTGCGCATTTCCTGGCTTTCGAGCTCGATACGCGGATACGTGCGATGGAATTCCGCGAGAAACGTGTCGTAGTCCGGGAAATCGATTCCGCTGACGGTGCTCACGCGCACCATGCCGGAGATATCGTGTTCGCGATCCACCTCGGCAAACGACAGCCGCGAGATCGTGCCGTACACGTCTTCGGCAATCTGCTTCACTTCGATGCCGGCCTGCGTGACCTCGATACGCGGACCGTGGCGATCCACGAGGCGCAGCCCCAACTGCTCTTCCAGCCGTCGCAACGCCTGGCTGACCGCGGGCTGCGTCAGATGAAGCTTCGTCGCCGCGCGACTCACGCTGCCCTCTTTCGCAATGGCAAGAAAAGTCCGTAGCAGATTCCAGTCGAGGCGGTCGTTCAGATAGGTGTCCGGGCGGTCTTTGCTCACGATGAGCCTCACAGGTTTCATCATCCGCCAAAATTATACTTAGGATTAGAATTAGAAATTAGACTTATCATTTTTGATTACGGATAAAGGCATCACGACGAACCCGACGCGGTCAGTACGCCGCGGCTTCAGGAGTGTGTGATGCTAAAGATCAATGGTGAGCGGCTCTGGACGAGCCTGATGAACATGGCCGCGGTCGGCGCCACGGCAGGCGGCGGTGTGCGGCGCCTTGCATTGACTGAACAGGACGCGGCAGGCCGGGCGCTTTTCTCGCAGTGGTGCGTCGACGCGGGGCTCACGCTGTCCGTCGACCAGGTCGGCAATCTCTTCGCCCGGCGCGCCGGCAAACGGAACGACGCCGCGCCCGTCGCAAGCGGGAGCCATCTCGACACGCAGCCCGAAGGCGGCCGCTTCGACGGAGTCTACGGCGTGCTGGCCGCGCTCGAAGTGGTCCGCACGTTGAACGATGCGAACATTCAAACCGACAAGCCGATCGAAATCGTCGTGTGGACCAACGAGGAAGGCGCGCGCTTCACACCGGCCATGCTTGGCTCAGCGGCCTTCACGGGGGTTATGCCGTTGGCCCGGGCGTTGAACACACGCGACTCAGCAGGGACATCGATCGAGCAGGCATTGGAAGCAACGGGTTATGCCGGCACGCGCGCCGTGCCCGGCATCGTCTTCGACGCCTATTTCGAAGCGCATATCGAACAGGGGCCGGTGCTCGAGGAAAGTGGCGTGCCGATCGGCGTCGTCACGGGCGGCCAGGCGATTCGCTGGCTCGATGTGCGCGTGCGTGGGCAGGCCGCACACGCCGGCACGACGCCGATGCAGTACCGCCGCGATGCGCTATTCGCGAGCGCGGAAATGGCCGCGGAACTGGAGAGCATCGCGGCGGAGTTCTTCCCGCAGGGACTCGCCACCATCGGCGAGTTGCACATACGCAATGCATCGCGCAACACGATCGCGGCGGATCTGTCGTTCACGGTGGATCTGCGCCACCCCGACGACCCAATGATCGAAAAAATGGAAACCGCGCTGCGCGAGCGCTTCGAGGTCATCGCAAAGCGCCGCCGCCTCACAGTCGAGGTGGGACAGCATTGGGTCAGCCCGGCTACGCCGTTCGACCCGCACTGCATTGCTGCCGTCAGCAACGCAGTGGAGATGCTGGACTATCCGCATCAACGCATCGTCAGCGGAGCCGGCCACGACGCAATCCATCTTGCGAAGCATTGTCCGACTGCGATGATTTTTATTCCCTGCGTCGACGGTCTGAGCCATAACGAAGCCGAGGACGCTTTGCCGGCAGACGTCACGCGCGGTACGGACGTGCTGCTTCATGCGATGCTGGCACGCGCTGGACAGGCCGTATGAACGCTCATCCAACGCCGCGCCCGCCAGGCATCCGGCGCACATGGCTCTTCGTACCCGGCAATCATTCCGGGGCTCACGCAGTCGCGCTGCAAAGCGGTGCGGATGCCATCGTCGCCGACCTCGAAGAGATGACTTCGCCGCAGGACCGGCCGCAGGCACGCGAACGCATTGTCACGCTATTGCGCGAGGCGGCTCGCGCCGGCACGTTCGGTTCGGTGCGGATCAACAAACTGGAGCACGACGGCCATGCCGATCTCGAAGGCATCATGCCCGGCACCCCACGGGCGATTTTTCTGCCGCACGCGGAAAGCGCGGCTCAACTGGCCGCCCTCGACGATGCGCTGGCCGTCATCGAGCGCAAGCTGGGCATTCCGGAGGGCTCGACGGAGGTGGTTCCAGTTATCGAATCCGCGAAGGGTCTGGTCAATCTGGGAGCGCTACTTCAGGTTGGTGCACGGATAAGGTGCTGCATGCTGGCGGTGGAAGACCTGGCGGCGAATCTCGGCGCGCGCCGCACGCCGGGCGGTAACGAACTGCTTTACGCACGCAGCCGCTTTCTGATCGAGTGCGTCGCCGCCGGCTGCGTGCCGATCGATCTCCCTTGTACGTACCGGTCGGCGCAGGTGCTTGGACAGGACCTGGACGTCTCCACGCAACTCGGATTCGCATCGAAAAGCGTCGTGTTTCCGGAGCACGTGCCGGTGATTCACCGCGCGCTGACGCCATCCGTGGACGACGTGAAGGCAGCGCGTGCGCTCGTCGATGCGCACGCGGCGCAGCAGGCGCATCCGTTCCCTGCCGGTTCGACATGGATCGACTATCCGGAGCGCAACAACGCGCAACGGTTGATCGCGCGTGCTGCGCTCCTCCGCGCCTTTAACGAAAGCGACAACGCGTAAGCGTGGCGAACATTAGCCGCCTTGATACTGAAGATTAAAAATCCGAATTTGGCGGCCCTATTTCGGCGACCGATAAAGACAGCAGTCAAGCCAACGCTGCGCGTTCAACAACAGGATTCCCCATGTCCCCTTCTGAACAGACTCATCAGCCCGTGCGCGCCGCCACTGCGGCTTTCATCGGCACGGCCGTCGAGTTTTACGACTACTACACCTATGCGACGGCCGCCGCGCTCGTGCTCGGCGAGGTGTTCTTCCCGAGCAGCAATCATTTCCTGAGCACAATGGCTTCGTTCGGCACGTTCTTTGTGGGCTTCATCGCGCGCCCATTGAGCGGTGCGGTATTCGGGCATCTCGGCGACAAGCTCGGCCGCAAGAAGATGCTTCTGCTGACCATGTTCCTGATGGGGATCGCCACCACCGGCATCGGCCTGCTGCCTGGCTACGCCAGCATCGGCATCTGGGCGCCGATCTCGCTCGTGCTGCTGCGGATTCTCCAGGGTATCGCCGTGGGCGGCGAATGGGGCGGCGCGGTACTGATGGCGAGCGAGCACGCGCCAACCGGCCGCAAGACGTTCTTCGCGTCCTTTCCGCAGATGGGCAGCCCGGCCGGGTTGATTCTTTCGCTCGTGTCGTTCCGACTCGTCACCTCGCTCGATCACGCAAGCTTCGTTGCGTGGGGTTGGCGTCTGCCGTTTCTGGCCAGCTTCGTGCTGCTGTTGATCGGCATGGCCATCCGGCTCGGCGTCAAAGAGTCGCCTGAGTTCGAGCAACTACGCAAGAATCGCGAGGTGCTGAAGTCGCCGGTCAAGGAAGTGCTGCGTACCGCCTGGTATCCGATTGTCATGGCGGCGATGGCCACGACAATCGGCTCTGCCGGGTTCTTCTTCACCAACACGTTCATGATTTCGTATGTCACCGGCTATCTCGGCATGTCGAAATCGTTCATTCTCGATTGCCTGTTTGTCGTCACTCTGATCCAGTTGGCGTCCCAGCCAGTTTCGGCGCTGTTGGCACAGCGGGTTGGAGAAACCCGCTTTCTGACCTGCGCCGCCCTGCTATCCATGCTCACGCCCTACCCGATGTTCCTGCTCGTCAAAACACAAAATCCGGTCGCGATCGTGGCGGGTATCTCGTTCGCTGTGGTGGTGCTGTCCGCTGTCTACGCGGTCATCGCCGGGTTCATGACGCCAGCATTTCCAACGCAGGTTCGGTACTCCGGCATTTCGATCGCTTATCAACTGTGCGCGACGATCGCCGGTGGGACGACGCCTTTGATCGGTACGGCGCTCGCGCAGAACTACAAGGGCGAGTGGCTGCCGCTGGCGATTTTCTTTAGTGTGCTTTCGGCGGTGTCGCTGGTTGGGATCGTGGGGCTCGGGCGTTATCGCAAGGGAATACGCGCGGGTGAAACGCGCGCGGGGATGTGCGAAGTGACATAATTCCCGCGTCGTTGCTTTGCAACGCGACCACTACTTTCACGCCGCAAAACCAGGAGATTCACATGAGCAAGGGATATTGGGTGACCGCATACCGCGCGACGAAGGACCCGTCTAAACTGGCCGCGTATGCGCAACTGGCAGCGCCTGCAGTGGCGGCCGCCAACGGCAAATTCATCGTGCGCGGCGTCGCCGAAGAAGCACATGAGCAAGGTTTGAAGGAGCGAACGGTCGTGATCGAGTTCCCGACCTACGAGCAGGCCGTTGCCGCCTATGAGAGCGACGCGTACAAGAAAGCGCTTGAAGCGCTGGGCGACGGTGTCGAGCGCGACCTGCGTATCGTTCGCGGCGTCGAGTAATAACGCATAGCGATGCTGCGCTCAGCCGGCCGCGGCGGCCTGCACGAGCGCACCGATGCCGTCGATAGCTGTCATCAACTCCGCAGGCGCGCCATGCCGCGCCTGCAAATAGCTCGTTGCGTTATACGAGAGCCACACCCGGCCGTCGCCGTCCTGCCACACCAGCACCTTGAGAGGCAGATCGAGCGCTGCGCTCGGCACGGCCTGCATCAGCGGCGTCCCCGCCCGCGGATTCCCGAACACAAGTAACTGTGACGCCAGCATCGCGAGCCCCGCGCGCTGTGCATCCGCCGCGAAATCGATGCGCGCGAACAGGATGATGTTCTTCGATTGAATCAGCGAGGCGAGTGCGTCGGCGGCCTGGTCGACCGTGCGTTGCGTGGGTACGGTGACGATACCGTTATCGGCTGCGAGACTGGACATGGATTTCTCCGGGTATTGACGATTGTTGACAATAGACAAGCTGGCAGGCTATGGTCAAAGAAGCCGACGATCTGTTGTCCCATCCTTTGTTCTAATCGCCGATCATGACCACGTCAACCACGTCCAGCGCCATCGAACTGCTGCAGCGGCATTCCCTTGCGACGCTAGTGCAGGAAATGCTCGAACGCAGCATCGTCTCGGGGGAATTCGCCCCGGGAGAGAAATTGAACGAAGTCGAAGTCTCCACGCGGCTGAATGTGTCGCGCGGGCCACTGCGCGAGGCGTTCCGCGCATTGGAACAGGCAGGTTTGCTGAAGACGGAGAAAAACCGCGGTGTCACGGTGCGCGCGCTGTCGCTACGCGAGGCCGAGGAGATCTATGAAGTTCGCGCCATGCTGGACGAATCGGTCGCCCGCGCACTCTCCAATCGGATGACGCCTGAAACGCTCGCCACGCTCAAAGGCATCATCACGTCGATGAAAGCAGCGAAGAAGGATCACGATCTCACGCGTTACACGGCATTGAACGTCCAGTTGCACGATGCGATGGTGACGGGCGTCGGCAACCAGCACCTGATCGAAACCTATCGGCATCTCGTTCGCCAGCTTGGTTTGCTGCGTCAGGCCGCAATCGAATCGGAAAAGAGCGCGCTGGCAACGTCGGTGACGGAACACGAGAAAATCGTCAACGCACTCGCCAGGGGCGATACGGAAAGCGCCGTCGCGCTCGTGCGCGAACACGTCGCGCATGGGCTCGCGAGAATGCGGCGTGCCCACGAGCACTGGGCGGCGTCTGCCGGCAATAGCGACAATGCAGGCAGCGTCTGAAACAGGGCCTGAAGCAGGGCCTGACAACTGCGCACGCGGCCCCGCACTCAGCGGCGCGGGGCCGTCATGACACTAAGCTTTATCCGACTTCCCCGCAGCATTGGCGAGCTTGCTGAGTAATCGATCGACCAGCCAGGGCTGCCGGTCTTCGTCTTCCGCGCGCTCCTTGCGCCGAATCGCGTCGCGCACGGTAATCGAACCCACGTAGCGGATCGGCTCGGGCGGAAAATAGCCCAACGGTCCCTGCGTCAATGGACTCCGCGTCCACTCGTTGTCGAGTTCAAGCAGCAGCGACGACAGAATCTGCCCACCCATATAGGTCGGCCCAACACCGTTGCCTGAATAACCAAAGCCATAAAGCACGTTCGGCGCGTCCTCGAGCCTGCCGAAAAACGGAAAACCCGTCACCGAACGATCCGACGGACCGTTCCAGCTCGCCGTGACCGGCACATCGCGCAACGCCGGGAAGAAATCGTGCAGGCTGCGCGTCAGATCCGCTTCATACGGCGAGCGTTGGTCGAACACGGGCGCGATCCGGCCGCGCCAGGCAAAGGTGTTGCCGCCCTTGCCGAGCATCAACCGGCCGTCCGCCGTGCTGCGATAGTAGTAGACGAAGATGCGCGAGTCGAGCACCGATACGCCGTCTTTCAAGCCGATTTGCTGCAGCAGCTCCGGGCATTTCTCGGTGACGATCATGTCGCTCGAAACGACAGCAAGCGTGCGCTCAAACTGCTTGAAGCGGCTCGCCATCCACGCGTTGATCGCGAGCACCAGCTTGGGCGCTGTGACGCTGCCAGCCGGCGTGCGCACGGTCACACGCTCGCCGGACGTAAAGTCGAGCATCGGCGTGCGTTCGTAAATACGAATGCCCATTTCAATCGCGACACGCCGCAATCCGCGTACGAGCTTGCCCGGATGCACGGTTGCGGCGACCGGCGAATACACGCCGCCGAGATTGCGCGCCGAACCGGAACGGCTCACCACTTCGTCTGGTGCGAGATGTTGATACGAATTGATGCCGTGTTCACTCAGTGCGGCGATCACCGGGTCGAGCAGGCCGATTTGCGCACGCGATGTCGCCGTGTAGAGCGTGCCGTCGAGCCGAAGCTCGGCATCGATCGCGTGCTCGACACAGAAATCGCGAATCCGTCCCACGGCCGCTTCGGATGCCTTCACCAGCCGGATCGCTTCGGCCTCGCCAAACAGACGCCGCAGCGTAAAGAACTTGGTCGACCACGTGAGCAGGCAGCCACCGTTGCGGCCACTCGCGCCCGCACCGCACAGGTCGCTCTCGATGATCACGATGTCGAGATCGGGTTTCTTCTGCTTCGCCTGGATGGCGGTCCACAAACCGGTGAAACCACCACCGACAATGCAAACATCGGCCGTCGTCGCACCTTGCAGTGCGGGCGCCAATGAACCATCGGCGAAGAGTGCTTGTTCAATCCAGAACGGGCGCATGAATTGCTCACATTGATACAACGGTTTAACGCCACGCGGCGAAAGGAAAGACTTCTCCTCGCGTCAACGGAAAGAAGCCTTCGCGCGTGGACATGCTCAGGCCAACTCAGGCTAACGCTTTCGCCGATACCTGTTTGATTCCCATGGCCTTCAGCGTATCGGCGATCGCGGCGACAGCGCCGGGGATACCGCTATCACCAAAGTGCCCGATACAGCCGACTCGGAATGTTTCTACCTGGGTCAGCTTGCCCGGATACAGGATGTAGCCGCGCTTTTTCACTTCGGTATAGAACGTCTTGAAGTCGTAGTTGGGATCATCAGGCGCGTGAAACGTGACGATGATCGGCGCCTGAATCGCAGGATCGAGAAAGGTTCGAAAACCGAGCACGGCCATGCCTTCGATCAACGCGCGGCAATTGCTCGCATAGCGCGCGCCGCGCGCTTCAAGACCGCCCTCTTCCATGTATTGCGCGATCGCCTGATCGAGTGCCGCGACGACGTGAGTGGGCGGCGTGAAACGCCATTGCGTGGTGCGGTTCATGTAGACCCATTGATCGTACAGATCCATGGCGAGCGAGGGGCTGTTGCCCTCGCATTGCTCCAGCGTGCTGCGGCGGATGATCACGAAGCCCATGCCGGGCACACCTTCCAGACATTTCCCGGAAGCGGCCACGACCGCGTCGAACGGCGTTTGACGCGCGTCGATGTCGATGGCGCCGAAAGAACTCATCGCGTCGATGATCAGACTGCGACCGTGCTTTGCGACAACCATGGCAATCTCATGCAGCGGATTGAGCACCCCGGCACCGGTTTCGCAATGCACGAGTGCGACGTGCGTGATGCTCGGGTCAGCCGCTAGCGCGCGATCGACGTCAGCCGCTTTGACCTGCGTGTCTTCGGGATAGTCGAGCGTCTGGTGGCGACGGGCGAGTGCGCGGCAAATCTTCGCGATGCGCTGGCAATACGCGCCGTTGTTCGGTATCAGCACATGCCCATCGCGCGGCACCAGCGTGCCGATCGCAGCTTCCACCGAGAACGTGCCGCTGCCTTGCAAGGGCACGCATTCATGCGTGTCTTCGCCATGCACGATGCGCAGCGTCTGCTGGCGAACACGAGCAGTGATCTGATTGAAATCACCGTCCCACGATCCCCAGTCGCGCAGCATCGCCTGACGCGTGCGTTCTGAGGTCGTGAGCGGACCGGGTGTGAGCAGAATGGGCTGGGAAGGCAGATTCACAGTAGCTCCTTATCGATCTTGATGAAGACTTGTTTCAGCCACGGCGCGTGGTGCGCCATGCCTGGGTTCTACGCAATACGCCATGCGATACGCAGGCAAACAGCACGCAGGCGAACGCCGCCGTCACGAGGACCAGCGTGGCCATCGCCGCGGCCGGTCCGATCTGGCCGGCGTCGTCGAGATTGAGAATGGCGACGGAGGCCGGTTGCGTGTCGGGTGAATAGAGAAACGCGACCGCCGACACCGTCGTCATGCCGTTGACGAACAGATAACGTGCGATCTGCAGGATCGACGGCAGGCATACAGGCACGGTGACGCGCAAAAACGTCTTGTAGAAAGGCACTTTCAGCGAAGCCGACACTGCTTCGAACTCGTTGTCGATCTGACGAAGCGCGGTGACCGCGGTCAAGTGGCTTGACGAGTAGTAATGCACCACCGTGACGATCGCGAGCAGTGCGAGCGTGCCGTAAAGACCGTTCAAAGGATTGGCGGGCGAGTTGAACAGAAAGATATAGCTGATGCCGAGCACGAGACCTGGCACACCCATCGGCAGGATCGCGCACAGATTGATAAAGCCGCGTAACCAGCGCGGCCCACGTGTTTTCTCCACCAGATACGCGCCGCCGAAAACAATGATGGTGCCGCCGATCGCCACGCACGCGGCCATTTTCAGGCTGTTCTTGTACGCATCGAAAATCCCCGCGCCGATCAGTCCCATCTTGTAGTGCTGCAAGCCGAGGCTCATCTGATACGGCCAGAACTTCACGAACGAAGCGAACACCGAAATACCGACCACAGCCAATAACAGCAGGCAGATCAATCCGCAGTAACCCAGCATCGCCATGTCGAAACCACGCGAGGGTTTTGGCTGATAAGGCGTCGAGCGTGCGCCGAGTTGCGATTGCTGCTTGCGGCGAATGAAGAAGTCGACGGCGAACGCGACCAGCGCCGGACAGAGCAGCAGCAGGCTGACCACCGCGCTCCGGTTGAAGTCCTGCAGGCCGATGATGAGCTTATAGATGTCGGTGGAGAGCACCGAATAAGGTCCGCCGATCACGACCGGCACGCCGAAGTCGTTGATGCAGATCGTGAACGACACCATCGTCGCGCTGATCAGGCCGTACTTCGCGCCCGGCAATGTGATCGTGAAGAATTTGCGCGCACGGCGTGTGCCCATCGCTTCGGCCGCTTCGTATAAACGTCCGTCGGAGAGCGACAGCGCCGTCACGAGAATCATCAGCACGTGCGGAAACGCGGCATACACCAGACTGCATACGATGCCCGGCAGCCCATAGATCGAATGCCCGTGAAGCAAGGGCTTCAGGATGCCCGAGTTGCCGAACCAGTAGATGAACGACACCGCGGACAACAACGTCGGCGCGAGCAGCGGAAGCAGCGCGACCGTGCGAACGGCGTTCTTCATCGGCATGCAGGAACGGGTCAGCGCGTACGCAAACGTAAAGGCCATCGGAATCACGATCGCCGTCACGAGACAAGCCACCGTGACCGAGTGCAGTGTCGACGTCCACACGCCGGAATCCACCAGATAGCCGGTGAAATTGGCGAGTCCGACGAAATGGCCATCCGCATCGACGAAGCATTTGCCGATCACCAACGCCAGCGGCAACAGCAGAAACACGCCGAGAAACGCGGACATCAACACCAGCGCCAACTGCGCGATCCGGTCATGCCAATGGCTCTTCTGGCGCACCTCGGCGTGACTTTCCTCGCCGCTGCGGCGCTCGATCAGAACGGCGCTCATTGGAGTCGCTCCTTCGCGGCGGAGAAGACGCACACGTGTTCGCGGTTGATAGCCAGATTGAAGCGCGACCCCGGCTGCAGGCGGGTACGATGCATTTCATGAAACGACAGGTCGGCGACGATCTCCTGCTCGCCGAGCCCGTCCACCTTGAAGCTGACCCGGCAGAACGCGCCGAGGAATTCCAGCTTCTCGACTGAGGCGGGCAGCAGGTTGTCCGCCTCGTTGCCCGGCGCGCTGAGGTGAATGTCTTCCGGGCGCACGAACGCCGACACTTTCGAACCCAGCACCGCGCGCTCCGATCCGCACCCGTAGCGCAGCGCGATGGCGCCGGCTTTGAGACTGCCGTCGCGCGCCACCTCGGCCGGAATCAGATTGACCTTGCCGATGAAATCGGCAACGAACGGCGAGGCCGGCTCGCGATAGATTTCGTGTGGCGTGCCGATCTGCTCGATCACACCCTGATTCATCACCACGATCCGGTCGGCCATGGATAGCGCTTCTTCCTGATCGTGCGTCACCATGATCGTGGTCACGCCGAGGCGCTGCTGCAGCTGGCGGATTTCCTGGCGCAGCCGCACACGCACACGCGCATCGAGCGCCGAGAGCGGCTCGTCGAGCAACAGCAAACCCGGTGATGTGGCGAGCGCACGCGCCAGCGCGATACGCTGCTGCTGCCCGCCGGATAACTGGTTCGGATGCTTCTTCTGCGCATCCGGCAAACCAACCAGGGCGAGCAATTCGTTCACACGATCGGCGATCGCCGCGCGCTTCATCTTGCGATTCACAAGACCATAGGCCACGTTGTCGAAGATGGTCAGATTCGGAAACAGCGCGTACGACTGAAACACGATGCCGTAATCGCGAAGCTGAGGCGGCAGCCGCGAAATATCGCGGCCATCCTGCGTGATCTGACCAGCACTTTGTGTTTCAAGCCCGGCAATGATGCGCAGCAAAGTGGTCTTGCCGCATCCCGACGGCCCGAGGAAGCAGAGCATTTCTCCCTTCTTCACGCCAAGATTGATGTCCTCCAGAACCGGCGTGTCGTTGAACCGCTTGTAGACCCGCTCTACGCTCAAATACGTTGTCATCTGCTCCTCCGCTTCCGCTTGCATGTCGACGTGGCGCGACGCACTGCCGTGCACCGCATCGCTGCGTTGTTCGGGGCTCACGCAATGCGCGCCCCGGCGCTCGTCAAGACCTGGCTGAACCCGGCCTTACTTTTGTTCCTTGTTGCCGTAGCGCTTTTGCCAGTCTTCGAGAATTGCGTCGCGGTTCTTTGCGGACCATGTGAAGTCGTTCTTCACGAGCAGTTCCGAATAGTTGTCGGGGATACCGGAGAGTTTCTTCGCAACACCAGGGTAGGCAACGATCGCCCACCATTGCGCGGTGATTTCATTGGCCTCCTTGCTGGCCATAAAGTCCGCGAGTTTTTTGGCCGCGTCCGGCTGCCTGGTCGTTTTCATGATGCCGGTGGCTTCCATGTCCCAGCCCAAGCCTTCTTTCGGGAAGATCAGATCGATGGGCGCGCCTTGCGCCTGCAACTCATGCCCGCGGAATTCGAATGAGATGCCAATCGGAAATTCGCCGGTGCCGGCAAGCGTGCAGGGCTTCGAACCCGAGTGCACGTATTGCGCGACGTTCTTGTCCAACGCGTCCATGTACTGCCAGCCCTTGTCCTTGCCGAAGGTTTGCAGCCAGGACGTCACGTCCAGATAGCCGGTACCGGACGACACCGGACTCGGCATCACGATCATGCCTTTGTAAACAGGCTTGGTCAGGTCTTCCCATGACGTGGGCTTAGGCAAATGGCGCTTCTCCGCTTCGACGCGGTTGTAGCAGACCGTCGCGCCCCACACGTCCATGCCGACCCAGTGCGGCGGCGTGTTCGCGTCGCTGTACTTGCGCGTCAGACTGTCGAAGCCCTTCGGTGAGTAAGGCATCAGCATGCCCTGCAGATCGAGCAGCGTCAGGCTGGATGCAGCGAGCCCGAGCACCACGTCGGCACGCGGATTGTTCTTTTCGGCGAGCAGCTTGGCGGTGACCGCGCCGGTCGAATCGCGCACCCAGCGGATTTCGATATCCGGGTTGGCTTTTTCGAACGCGTCTTTATAGGGCTTCATCGCTTCGTCTTCGAGCGCCGTATAGACCAGCAACTGCGTTTTTGCCTGCGCGAACTGAACAGCGCCAAGCGTGACGGTGGCGGCGACCAGACAGCGCAACGCCATATTCAGACGACCTCTACCAGCTTTAAACCACGACTGTTCCTTCATTTCCAGACCCCTTGAGAAAGTGGCGTCGCGGCCAGCGACGAAAACGACCGGTGCTACGGGACGACTGTGTGTTGCAAGCCTCTTAAGCAACTGCTGACGACTGCGGTTGATGATTTGCGATTTGTTGTCTGTTGTTGACAATCTACAAAGCATCAATTTTAATGTCAAGTATTGCCTCACTTTGCCACACAACGCCACATTGCCATTACCCGACTTACCCTAGCCAAGAGGACATGTCATGAGCGAAGCACCGGTTTCCATTGAAGTGAACGGCCGCAGCTACAACTGGATGCGCAGACCCGTCGTCGTGGTCTGCGTGGATGGCTGCGCGTATGAATATCTGGAGATGGCGGCCGCGGCGGGAGTGGCGCCCTTTCTGGCCACGCTGTTGCATCCCGGCACGTCGCTCAAGGGCGAATGCGTGGTGCCGAGCTTCACGAACCCGAACAATCTGTCGATCGTGACCGGCGTGCCGCCCGCTGTGCACGGCATTAGCGGCAACTACTTTTTCGATCGCGACAGCGGCACCGAGGTGCTGATGAACGATCCGAAGTACCTGGTCGCCCCTACCGTGCTCGCCGGTTTCGCCGAACAGGGCGCGCACGTTGCAGTGGTCACGGCAAAGGACAAACTGCGCCGGCTGCTCGGCAAAGGCCTGAAGGGCATCTGCTTCTCGGCGGAGAAAGCCGACGAAGCGACGCTCGAGGAAAACGGCATCGACAACCTGCTCGAACTGGTCGGTCAGCCGGTGCCGAGCGTCTATAGCGCGGAGCTGTCCGAGTTCGTGTTCGCGGCCGGCGTGCGCCTGCTCGAAACTCGCGACATCGACCTGATGTATCTGTCGACGACCGACTACGTGCAACACAAGTGCGCCCCGGGCACGCCTGGCGCCAACGCGTTCTATCAGATGATGGACGGCTATCTGCAGCGGCTCGACGAGTTGGGCGCGATCGTCGCGCTCACCGCCGATCACGGGATGAATGCAAAGCACAACGAAGACGGCGAGCCCAACGTGATCTATCTGCAGGAGTGCTTTGACGAATGGCTCGGCGAGGACGCTGCCCGCGTGATCCTGCCGATCACGGACCCGTACGTCGTGCATCACGGCGCGCTCGGATCGTTCGCAACGGTCTATCTTCCCGCCTCGGCCGATCTCGAAGCAACGCGCCGCCGGCTCGCCGCGGAACCCGGCATCGAACTGGTGCTGACGGGCGCCGAAGGCTGCGCGCGCTTCGAACTTCCGCCCGCGCGCATGGGCGACCTCATCGTGATTTCAACGCAAGACGTGGTGCTCGGCACGCGGCGCATCAAGCACGATCTGTCCGGCCTCGACGTGCCGCTGCGCTCGCATGGCGGCCTTGCTGAACAGATCGTGCCGCTTCTGTTCAATCAGCCGGTCGCGAAATCGGTGGGCGAGCGGGCACGCTTACGCAACTTCGACATCATCGATATCGCACTCAACCATCTTCAATGATCGGGGATCAGACATGAACGCTGTTGCTGAAATCAAGGCTCAATTGCAGGTGCGTCATGAAGCGCTGCGTATCGCCGGCGAAAAAATCTTCCGCGACGAAGTGATCGAAGTGCGCAATCCTTACGACGGCACGCTCGTCGGCACCGTGCCGAAAGCGACGCTCGAGGACGTACGCCGCGCGTTCGAATTCGCGCGCGCGTATCGCCCGACGCTGACCCGCTACGAGCGCGCTGCGATCCTGCGTCGTGCGGCCGATGCCGTGCGTGCACGCACCGAAGAAATCGCCGCTGTCATCACGGCGGAAGCGGGCCTGTGCAAGAAGGATTCGATCTACGAAGCCGGACGCGTCGCGGACGTGCTGGTGTTCGGCGCCGGCGAGGTGCTGAAAGACGACGGCCAGATTTTCTCGTGCGACCTCACGCCTCACGGAAAGAAACGCCGCGTCTACACGCAACGCGATCCGCTGCTGGGCGTGATCTCCGCCATTACGCCGTTCAACCATCCGATGAATCAGGTCGCGCACAAGATCGTGCCGGCGATTGCCACGAACAATCGCATCGTGGTGAAACCTTCGGAGAAAGTGCCGCTGTCATGCTATCTGCTTGCCGACATACTCTATGAGGCAGGCTTGCCGGTGCAGATGCTGCAGGTGTTGACGGGCGACCCGAGCGTGATTGCCGACGAGCTGATCACGAACCCTGCGATCGATCTCATCACGTTCACCGGTGGCGTCTCGATCGGCAAATCGATCGCCTCGCGCATGGGCTACCGGCGCGCCGTGCTCGAACTCGGCGGGAACGACCCGATCATCGTGATGGAGGACGCCGATCTCGACGAAGCCAGTTCGCTCGCGGTGTCCGGCTCGTACAAGAATTCGGGCCAGCGCTGTACCGCCATCAAGCGCATGCTGGTACACGAATCGGTCGCCGACCGCTTCACGGATCTCGTCGTGGACAAGACACGCGCGTGGAAGTACGGCAATCCGGCGGATAGTTCGGTCGATATGGGAACGGTCATCGACGAAGCGGCCGCGCAGTTCTGCGAACGCCAGGTCAACGACGCCTTGTCGCGCGGCGCCCGTCTGCTTGCGGGCAATCTGCGCGACGGCGCGCTTTACTCGCCGACGGTGGTCGACCGTGTCACGCCCGACATGCCGCTCGTCAAGTACGAGACGTTCGGGCCGGTGTCGCCGATCATGCGCTTTGCCAATATCGACGAAGCGATCCGCATGTCGAACTGCACGGACTATGCGTTGTCATCGTCGGTCTGCACGAATCGCTTCGACTACATCACGCGGTTCATTACCGAACTGGAAGTGGGCAGCGTGAATGTGCGCGAAGTGCCGGGGTATCGGCTCGAACTCACGCCGTTCGGCGGCGTGAAGGACTCGGGACTCGGCTACAAGGAAGGGGTGCAGGAAGCCATGAAGAGCTTTACCAATACGAAGACTTACTCGCTGCCGTGGTGAGTGTGATGTGAGGGCGCGGTAAGTGTGAGGTAAGTATGAGAAGCGCTGATGCGCTTCTCATCACGCGCCCGTACTGCCCCGCGGGTCGCCTTGAATCACGCTGGCCGGCTGGAGTCGCCAGAAACTTTCGGTTGCTCGGCCGGTGAGGTTCCCTTCGCTATGACCGCACGATGAATTGCTTCGGTTAGCGAATTGTTGATCTCGATGAGCCGGTGCATCTCATCCTGGATATTCAGAAGCGCCTCGGCGTCCTTGTAGGTCTGTAGCGCCTGCTTGTCTGAAGCCGCGGCCGCAACCTTCTGGCCCACCATGATGACTGACAGCAGCACCAACTGCAAAAAAGTCTGAGCGATCCAGGCGATCAGCGTCGACACTCCACCCTGAACAGCAGATGGCAAGCTGATAAGCGCGATCACCGCGAAGACATAGGCGCACCACATCGTGCCAACCGCGTTGGTGATGACGAGGGCGATCCTACCGTTCAGGCCCAGGTGCTCCTGAGCGGTCAGGTGCGGTCCGGCTTTTTCGCGCTCCTTGAGTCGCTGATTGGGAAGATGTTCGGTTTTCATTATTGGGTCCCCATTGAAGAGTGAGTAATCTGCGGCACTATCAGCGCTTCACCGACTTGGTTTCAATTAACTCGCGCAGCGCATCATCCACCGTCTCCAGCAGCACGAAGCGCAACTGGCTTCGCGCGTCGGCCGGGATGTCTTCCAGGTCCGCCGCGTTGCGCGCGGGCAGCAGTACCGTCCCAATGCCGGCGCGCAACGCGGCAAGCACTTTTTCCTTGATGCCGCCTACTGGCAGGACAATGCCACGCAGGCTGATCTCGCCCGTCACAGCGCAATCGCTGCGCACGGCTTGCCCCATCAACAGCGAAGCGATCGCAATGAACAGGGCTACCCCGGCACTCGGGCCGTCCTTTGGAACCGCGCCGGCCGGCACGTGGACATGAATGTCGCGTTTGTCGAAGCCCGAACAGTCGATATGCAGCGCCTCGCAGCGCGACTTGACTAAGGTCAGCGCGGCCTGGGCGCTTTCCTTCATCACGTCCCCCAACTGGCCGGTCAGCACCAGCCGGCCTCCGCCCGGCGTACTGCTAGCCTCGATGAAAAGCAGCTCGCCGCCAACGGGTGTCCATGCCAGTCCGGTCACCACACCCGGCAAACTGGTGCGCATGGCCACTTCGCGCTCATAGCGGTGATGACCCAATATCGACGGCAAGCGATCGGGCTCGATTCGCTCATGCGTGGCCGGGTCCTCGGCAACGCGTAACGCAACATACCGAAACACTGAGCCAATCTGCCGCTCCAGGCTGCGCACACCTGCTTCGCGCGTGTAGTCGCGGATGATGGACCGCAGAGCCTCGTCGCTCAGCTCGCATTGCGTGGGGGTCAGCCCGCACGCTTCCAACTGGCGTGGAACCAGGAAGCGCCGGGCGATCTGAAACTTCTCGGCCTCGGTGTAACCGGGCAGATCGAGAAACTCGAGGCGGTCCCTTAAAGGTCCGGGAATACCGTCGAGCTGGTTGGCCGTAGCAACGAACACGACGGCAGACAAATCGAACGGCACGCCAATGTAGTTGTCCCGGAACGAGGCATTCTGCTCGGGATCCAGGACCTCGAGCATCGCCGCAGCGGGGTCACCGTGCACGCCATGCCCGAGCTTGTCGAGTTCGTCCAGCAACATGACGCAATTGCGCGCCCCCGCTTTGCGGATCGCCTGGACGATATTGCCGGGCATGGCGCCGATATAGGTGCGCCGATGGCCGCGGATTTCCGATTCATCATGCACGCCGCCCAGACTAACGCGAACAAAGGGCCGCGCCAGTGCTTGAGCGATGCTCTGGCCCAGCGAAGTCTTGCCCACCCCAGGCGGCCCGAGAAAGCAAAGAATGGGTGCCTTACCGTTCGGATTGAGCTTTCTGACGCCAAGATACTCAAGGATGCGGCGCTTGACCTTGTCGAGGCCAAAGTGCGCTTCATCCAGAATCTGCCTCGCCTGAGCGATGTCGATCGATGCTTCCGGCGGAAGTGCCCAAGGCAATTCGGTCAGCCACTCGAGATAGCTCACGCTCATGGAGTATTCGGAGGAAGCGTCCGGCATCCGTTCCAGACGGGCGAGTTCCCTGCGGGCATGAGTTTCGACATCCGGCGGCATATGAGCGGCTTCAATCGCTTCAGCCAGCTTGCGGGCTTCTTCCCGGTTGTCGGCGCTCTCGCCGAGTTCGTGTTGAATGGTGCGGAGTTGCTCGCGCAGCATCATCTCGCGTTGGCGCTGATCAAGCCGGCCGCGCGTCTGCTCGCCGATTTCCTGCGACAAACGAAGGACTTCGATTCGTCCGGCGACGGCGTCGAGCACCTTGTCCAGCCGCTTGCAGAGATCGAGCGTCTCCAGGATGTCCTGCTTGCGCGCCGGCGGGATGTCGATCAGACCCGCTACGGTATCGGCCAGCAATCCGGGCGACTCGATCGCGTCCAATGCCCTCACAAGTTCACCGCCTGCATTGGGCAACAGTCCGATCATTTCCCCGGCGCGTTGCCGTAGAACCAGCACGCGTGCGTCGATCGCGGAGTCACTCGGCGCGGTGTCGGGCAGCAGCGCCACCCGGGCAGCCCGGAACCCGAGGCCGTCCACCGGCGCGATCAGACGAAAGCGCTCCACACCCTGGCATATCAGGTGATGCGCGCCATCGTCCGGACTGGTGACATAGCGCAGCACGTTTGCCACGGTGCCGATCGTGTTGAGGCCATCGAACGGCGGATCCTGCACCTGAGGATCGCGTTGCAGCACGATGCCCAAGGGCTGCTGGCGTTTGACGGCAGCCTGCACGTCGTCCTTGATCTGCCCATGCCCAGCCGTCAGCGGCAACACCATGCCCGGAAACAGCACGGCATTGCGGACCGGAAGCAGGATCAGACTGTCTTGTGGGAGTGCAGGGGTCGGAACCGCGCCCGGGCGTACCGGAGTCGACTCGGAAGCCTCTTTCTCGCTATCCGTACTCATCTTCGTTCCTCGATTCGCCGACGCTCGCCGGACTCAATCCAGCCTCTCGAAGTCCAGCAGCAGGCAACCGTGCTCGGAGTCGCGCCCGGCCAGACGGTAGCGCCCCGCCGGAAGCCGGATATGTCGCTCGAAGCGGCCATAGGGAATTTCCATGCAATGGACCGCCCCCCCGGCGAAGGCCCGAGGCAGTGTCCTCTCAGCGGCAACGACCAGCGTCCCGCCCTCCAGGTCCAGGCTGACCTGATCGGGCGGCACGCCCGGCAGCGCCACCACGATCGCCAGCCGGCCGTCATGCTCGAACACCTCGATGGGCGGCTCCCAGATCGGCACCCGCGCATGCTGACCGGCCAGGCGGAAAAACTGGCGATGCAGTCGCTCGGCGCGCTCTAGCGCATCGACGGCGGCTTCCCACATCATGGTATGGCGGGTGGATGTCACGGCTGGCTCCCTGCCTGTTCTGTCAGCCCAACATTGGCTGTCCATTCATCAAAGGCCAACGGTGCACGCGTGTCAAGTAAGCGGGAGGGGAGTGCACCGCACCAACTAGTCCTGCCAGGTGGCCTCGACGTCTTACTGGACCCATTGATTGTAGTCAGCCTGATCACGCTCGATAGAGGTCGAAATGTCGATGTACTGATCAATACGACCAATAGTTACTATCGGGTTTTGCGCTGTTGTGCGGATGGGGACCGATGTCAGCCCCCAGGGGAGGTTAGCGTTTTACGCTAAGGAAGGAAGAGTTCAATGCCGAGTGGTAGCGGGTCTCCCCTCGAACCGTTTCGAATTGCAAGTGCGGCTTTCTCACTGATCAACTCACGGTGCCGCTCGAACTCCTGCAACAAATCGCTTTTGTGGCCACCCTGCTGCGACAACTCCTTAAGCACTTCCCTGCTCACAATGCAGAAGTGATGGACGCTGTCGACTCTGATGCCGAACTTAACGGCTTCGCCGTCATTTGCGACACTAATCCCTTCAATGTTGTCAGCCATCATCGCCTCCATTGGCAGCTAGCTGTGCAAGAAGCCTAGCACGAAAGATCTAACTGTTACGGACTCTTACGGTAACGCGAACGTGCAGGATATACCTAGTTAAAAATCAGGAAATCCTGACATCAAGCCGCATCCCGGCGTCGCCGTATACCCAGTAAGGCGCCGCCAATTCCTTTGGTGCAACATCGCGTCCACTGAAAGCTTCCCGAAGGAGACAAAGTGAATAAATTCGTCTACACCATCCGGTTCAAGATCATTATCGTCCTCGGTGCCTGCATCGCACTGACGGCCGCGATGGGCGCGATGGCGATCGTTGGGCTGGCAAGACTGAACTCGAACATGAGCGAGACGTACGGGGGTACCGTGGTTCCGCTTGCGCAGATCTCGGAGGTACGCGCGGCGCAACTGAACATCAGGGTCAAGCTCAGGCGCATTCAGGTCGAAAAAACGCCCGCCACAGTCGACAAAATGTTGCCGATTGTTCTGAGCGAGCTCGCAACAATCGGTAAGGACTGGCCGCAATACTATCCCGCAGAAGTATCGAGCCCGACCGAACGTGAGGCCGCCGACCGGGCGGACCGCGCGCTCAAGGAAATAACTGCGCAGACCGGCAATATCATTACGCTTCTGAAAGCCGGGAAATTCGATGCGGCATCGGACCTGATCAGCAACACAGGGGATCTCGCTGACGTATTGAATCTTGCATTGAGCGACGACACGAAAATTAATGTACTCGAGGCGAAGCAGTTTGCCGACGACGGTGAATCGACCTACAGAACGCTGCTCATAGTGACCGTCGCGCTCCTCTGCGCAGGCGTACTGATCGCGGGCGGCATGTCGATCTACCTTGTGCGAGTGATTACGCGGCCACTCAACCGGGCAGTCGACATTGCCAACCGGATCGCCGAGGGCAAGCTTGAAAACCGGATTACCGTCGATATACGCGGTGAATTTGGACTGCTGCTCGACGCGTTGAAAACCATGGACGCTAAACTCAGCGATACCGTTCGCGGTATCAAAGCATCGGCCGAGTCAGTCACAGTCGCTTCACGCGAAATCGCGAGTGGCAATCTCGACCTGTCCGCGCGAACGGAGGAGCAGGCAGCGTCGCTGGAGGAAACGGCAGCCAGCATGACGCAGTTGACTGAGACCGTCAGACAGAACGCGGACAATGCCCGTCAGGCGAACGCACTGGCCTCGGGCGCAACAGACATGGCGCACGCCGGCAATCAGGCGGTGCAGGACATGGTGGCAAGCATTGGCCGGATCAGCGAAAGCTCCAGCAAGATCCGCGATATCACGAGCGTCATCGAGGGGATCGCATTTCAGACCAATATTCTTGCACTGAACGCGGCAGTCGAGGCCGCGCGTGCTGGTGAGCAGGGCCGTGGTTTTGCGGTGGTCGCGAGCGAGGTTCGCAGTCTTGCGCAACGTTCGGCCACCGCTGCACGGGAAATCAAGGAATTGATCAGCACGTCCGTTGCGATGATCCAGGGCGGCTCAAAGCAGGCGGCCGATGTGGGCGTCACCATCGGACAGGTCAAGCAGGCGATCAGGCAGGTCGCCGACATCGTGGGGGAAATCGCCGCCGCTTCGGAGGAACAGAGCCGGGGTATCGAACAGGTCAACCAGGCCGTGACGCAAATGGACGACGTGACCCAGCAGAACGCAGCACTGGTCGAGCAGGCCGCGGCAGCAGCGCAATCCCTCGAGGAGCAGTCTTCGAAGCTGCTGGACGCCATTCTCGTGTTCAGTACGACGGAGACGGAGTCCGCACGATCGCCTGCGCGCGCCGTCGGAAGCAATGCATTGAGCGTCCGTCGCGATCTCGCGATGGCTGCGCGTTGAGCAACCCCATGTACGCGTTTTCCATCGCGATCCACGCACTCCTACAGATGGGCACTTGCCGGTGAATCCGCAGACGTTTGTCCTACAGGCGCGGCTTTGCGCCCGTGCCACAGCACTTCAGGCGCGGATGACCGAAGCGCATGATCAGGCGAAGGGGCTGATCGAGCGCGCCGACGGTTGTCTCGCCGTGCTCGATCACCTGCGACAGAGCACCACCGCCCTGGCAAACATTTCCCCGGGCGCTGACATTAGTCTTTTTATCGCGGAGTTGCGTCGTTCGGAGAACGGTTGGCACGATCAGTTGCAAATGCTGAGGGCGTTACTGACTGAACTCACGGCCCAGACTCACAGCGCCCGCGGCGAGATCAAGTCGCTCGCCGCGCTTGCGCTTGGCACGCAGACTACCTCCGAGACGATCGTCGATGCTGAGCACGCCGTCGAAGCGAGTGAAGCGCACTTTCAGGAGGTCATCGCGCAGTTAGAAGCGACACAGGTGTGGTTCGAACACTTCGATACGCAGATCAATACGATCATGGCCAGTTTGCGAAAATCGCGCTAGCGTCAGCGGTCGGCCGAGAAGCGCGTCTATCGTGCCGCAGTTTGAACACCAGGATAAAAGCCCACAACCAGCACGATGTATGCGAGTGCGGCGAAAATACCGGCCAGGGTGCCGAGCCAGTCCCTGGCGGTCGCGCCACGCGTGAAATGGACCGGAATCCCCACCAGCAGGTACGCGACCGAGAAAACGATCGCAACCATCAAGGGCGGGGACGCGAAGGAAACAACGATTTCGGCAAAGGGTCGCATTCGCAAACCTCATAGAAGTCCGAAACAGCCGCGCTATCGCTGCGGCGTTCCGGTGCCCCGTCACTTTGGGCTATTGCGCGCTGAGAATATCCGCCGAACCACGCGCGATGCTCGGGCAACAGTCAAACCGCTTAACGAAGCTGTTCCACCAGGGCATCCGCGCCCTTGTCGAGGCCGGTCTTCGCAGCGCCCAACGAGCCAAAGGCTGCCGGCAGATTCATGGCATTCGGATACTGCTTCGAAACGTATGCCTTCAGCAGACGGCCGCTAGTGCCGTCAAAGACCTCGACGGAGTAAGTCACCGATCCGCTGAATGCACCCTGCCCCCCGCGGACTGCCTGTACGCCGTTATAGAGATTGCCCGCGAGGTCGAAATGCATGAACTGTCCGACGAGCAACGTCGTTTTTTCGGCACCAGTGAGCGTCAGCTTGATCCGCAGCGTATTCGGGCCGGCCTGGTTCGCAACACTGAACCGCTTCGCGAGTTTCTCGGAAAACGTCTTCCCCATGTAATCGGCTAACGCCGCTTTATCGGCTTCCTTCAGGTCGCCGAACTGGTTGTCGTTGCCCTGATACACGGTGACCGGGTCCAGTATCACCTGCGTGTATTGGGGCCAGGCAACTGAAGTAGCGTACTTGTAGGGAACCTTGCCTGAGTCGTCATCGCGGTTCTGCTTCAACTGCGACGACGACGCGATGCCCGTGTAGGCCACCGGTTGCACGCCGGCACACGCTGTCAGGGTTAGCACCGCGACTCCGGTGAAAAGAAGCGGGACTAGTTTGTTCTTGAACATTTAGGTTTCCTCGAAAGCCAGTTAAGTGCCAGGTGGCGCTCAGTTCAGGCGAGAACTGATCAGGTCGCCACAGTAGCATCGGCAGAATAAGATGTAAACCGTCCAGACGGTCTGTACATTAAAAAACTGAGCGCGTACAATTACGCTTTGTCAGGAGGCCGCCTGCTCCGCGGGCGGTACGTAAGGCCAATCGTCAGCAGTGTGTTGCGGCCGGCGATTTGTCCATCAACAGAAGAGAGGCGCGCCGGCGGTCAGGTGCGCGCTGCAATCGTCGCAACGTCATCAATATCGATAATGGATAACCAGACCCGCTCGGAGATTTCCCGCAAAAAAGCGATTGCCGCCGCTTTCACCATCCTTACCCGAGACGGTGTGGGCGGGCTTACATTCGATTCGCTGTCGCGTGAAAGTGGCATCAGCAAGGGTGGACTGCTTCACCAGTTCCGCACGAAGCACGGAGTACTGTGCGCGTTGCTGGAACAGCATCAGATTCAGTTCGAGCAAATCGGACGCGAATATATCGCGAAGGAAGGCGCGTCAAAGGCGGAGCCAACGCTTGCAGCCCAGATTGCAATGTATCGGGAATCCTCGAATCAGCCACATTCCGTGGCACGGGCCATTCTTGCGGCGCTTGTTGAGAGTCCCGAATTGCTCGAAAGCATCAAGGCGTCTGATACGGCGAAAATGAAGGCGTTGCAGGATGAAGCGCCTGACCTCGACTTGTCATTGTTGCGATACTTTGCGGCTAGCGGTCTCGCGTTTCATTCTTTGATGGGGCTGTCGCAATTGAGCAATTCGGCGCGGAACAGACTATTCGATCGTCTTCTTGACGAAGAGAGTTGGCCGGCGCAGGTTCCACAACCCAAGCCTCGCAAGCGGTCCGCTCGCTAACCGACACTGGCGCGCATGGAGCGCGAGGTTGACTGACTAGCCACGCTGCGCCGAACGCGCCGTTCGAGACACAGCGCGAACCGCGCACCAATCACATTCCATTAGGCGATCGGAGGCGTTTTCACACGCCTCAGTTCCCAGGTCGCCTTGATCCGTTAGGTCGAAAGCACAACACTCCGAACGCATGCGTATTGCCCTGGTTGCAGCGACACTTTTCGCACAACACAAACCGTCTATCCGGTTTACAGATGGTATTTGCAATGCTACGCTGAGGCCTCACCTGAATCGTCAGCTCTGGGACCTCCCGGAAAGACACGGTCGAAGGCAACGGCCAATTGGGCCCAGCCCCATTGAGTTAGCCGATGCCTATTCCCTTACGACCCTCACCCCAAAAGTCAGATTGGGGCGTTTCTGGATCGTGTTTCCACGAGCGGATGCAGAAGATGAACAGAGACAACTTGATCGCATGTCACGAATGTGACTTCCTTCAGCGAGAAACGCCGCTCGTTGAGCGCGGCTCAGCGCAATGTCAACGATGTGGTGCAGCGCTCTACCGATACCGAAACGTGTCGATGTCGCACGACTGGGCACTGGCGTTCACCTTGGCCGCGGCGATCCTCTTCGCTGTCGCCAATCGCTTTCCGATCTTTGAACTCTGGGTCAATGGGGCCTCTGTCGAGACCACTCTTTTCGGCGCCGCTTCCGCGCTTTACGCAGATGGCATGTGGCCCATCGCCGGCCTTGTGTTCGTGACCACGCTTCTGATGCCTTCATTGAACATAGCAGCGGTAATCTATCTTCTCCTGCCGTTGCATACAGGCGGATTTCCCCACAAACCAGAAATCGTTCTTCGTGTGCTGCGGCACGTTGCGCCATGGGCAATGATCGAGGTGCTGATGGTCGGCATGCTGATCGCGCTCGTCAAACTCCAGCACATCGCGACAGTCGTACCCGGAGTGGGTGCGTGGGCGTTCGGCGCCGTGATGGTTCTGCTTGCCGCAGCAACTGTTGCGT
Source organism: Paraburkholderia sediminicola (assembly GCF_902859805.1). GTDB lineage: Bacteria > Pseudomonadota > Gammaproteobacteria > Burkholderiales > Burkholderiaceae > Paraburkholderia > Paraburkholderia sediminicola. The sequence continues at coordinate 735,497 of NZ_CADIKC010000002.1, forward strand.
TTAACCCCCGCGATCTATGGGCGCGCATCGACACGTTGCGTCGCGACAGCGGCGTGGCACACGCGCAGAATGCAAGCGTCACAGCAGCAACCGCCGCACGCGCTGGTCTGTTCGCCTGCCACGATTGCGGCCTGCTCTCAAAGCCGCTTTTCCCCCATGTCCACGCCGGAATCTGCCCACGTTGTGGCGCAGTGCTGCACTTGCGCAAGCCCAATAGTCTGGTTCGCACGTGGGCGTTCCTGCTTGGCGCCATGATCCTCTACATCCCCGCCGTTCTGCTGCCGGTGATGGTCACCAGCACCTTGTTTGGCACGCGCTCCGACACGATTCTGAGCGGCGTGGTGTTGCTCTGGACCTCTGGGTCGTGGCTGCTGGCAATCATTGTTTTCATCGCAAGCATCGTGGTGCCCGTGCTCAAGATTCTTTCGCTAGCCTATCTCGCGTGGAGTACCCAGTTGCGCTCTCCGCGAATTCCCCATCAACGCACGCGTATTTATCGAGTGATTGAGTTTGTCGGTCGCTGGTCGATGCTCGATATCTACGTGATCACCATCCTTGTCGCGTTCGTGCAATTCGGTTCGCTCGCAACAATTGACGCAGGTCCCGGATCGATTGCCTTCGGCGCGGTAGTTGTGCTGACCATGTTCGCGGCGTTGTCATTCGACCCGCGCCTCATCTGGGACGCAATGGAGTCAGAACGTGAATGAGTTGTCCGGACAGAAAGATGATCAGGATACGTCCGGTTTTCCGAGCGCCGTTGCCGTCAAACATTCGAAGTGGCGCATGCAGCTCGTGTGGCTGGTGCCCATTGTCGCCGTACTGATCGCCGGTTGGCTGGTCGTGAAGTCCGTCATGCAGACAGGCCCGACCATCACGATCAGGTTTTCCACCGGCGAAGGTATTGAGGCCGGCAAGACGAAGATCAAGTTCAAGAACGTCGATGTGGGCGTAATCAGGAACGTTGAACTCTCGGACGATCACAAGACGGTGCTGGCAAGCGCCGAAATGTCCCGCAATGCTTCCAGCATGCTCGTCGACGATACCCGCTTCTGGGTTGTTCGGCCGCGTATATCGGGCGGCACGGTATCGGGCATCGGTACGTTGTTGTCCGGTTCTCACGTCGGAATGGATATCGGTACATCGCAAAAGGCGCGCCGCGATTTCGTCGGACTCGAGTCACCGCCCGTCCTCGCTTCCGGCGCGCCGGGGCGAGAGTTCGTGCTTAAAAGTGAAAACCTCGGGTCGCTCGACGTCGGCTCACCGGTGTTCTTCAGAAGGCTTCAGGTTGGCCAGATCGTCTCCTACGCACTCGATCCAGAAGGTGCGGGGATGATCGTCCACGTCTTTGTCAATGCGCCTTACGACAAGTACGTGACGAACGACACCCGGTTCTGGCATGCAAGCGGCGTCGATGTGACCGTGGACACGACGGGCGTGAAGGTGGACACCGAATCATTGGTATCGATCCTGATTGGTGGCCTTGCATTCGAGAGCCCGCCCGATACAAAGGGTGCAGTTGAAGCCGACGCCTTGCATCAGTACCCGCTCTTTCTCAATCGAACCGAGGCGATGAAGCGGCATGACTCGATCACCGACAAGTACGTGCTGAACTTCAAAGAGTCTGTGCGGGGGCTTACCGTGGGAGCACCCATCGACTTTCGCGGGATCGTCATTGGCGAAGTATCGGCGATCAACACACACTTCGATCCGTCTACGCGGGAATTCAGTATTCCGGTCGAAGTCAACATTTTCCCTGAGCGCCTCATCCCACGCGACGAATGGAAAGACCAGGGTGGTCAAATATCCTCCGCGCGAAAGGAATTTGCGGACTACCTGGTCTCAAAGGGGCTGCGAGCACAACTAAGGACGGCAAGCCTGCTGACAGGACAGCTATACATCGCGATCGATTTCTTCCCCTCCGCACCGAAAGTGACCATGGACTGGAATAAAAAACCGCCACAACTGCCCACCGTGCCGGGCAATCTGCAGGGGCTTCAGGAATCGATCACCGATCTCGTCGCGAAACTGAACCGTATTCCGTTTGAAGGAATAGCCACGGACCTGCGCAAGACATTGGGTGACGCGGACACGCTGTTGAATACGATCAATACGGATATCGCACCTGACGCAAAAACGACGATGGCCGCAGCCCGTGAAGCACTCGCGTCTGTCAATCGTACGATGCAAAGCGATTCGCCCTTACAGCAAAGCACTGCCGACACGATGCGTGAGGTCTCGCGGGCTGCCGCCTCGATTCGTTCGCTTGCGGAATACCTCGAACGTCATCCCGAAGCGCTGATCCGCGGCAAAACCGAGGACAAGCCATGAGCCGACGTTCAGTCTTACCGGTGTCGATGATCGCGCTTGTTCTTGCCGCCGGATGCGCAACGTCGCCGACGCCCGCGTTCTACACATTGAGCGCAGTCCAGCATATTGAACAGCCGCCAGGTGCGAGTCCGATTGCAATCGCAATTGATCTGGTTACGGTTCCCGAACTGGTCGATCGTTCGCAAATAGTTACGAAGCTCGATGCGAATCGCGTCCGTATCGACGAGTTTGCGCGCTGGGCCGATCCGTTGAAGAGTCAGATTCCCCGCGTTCTCGCCGCGGATCTGGCGGAAATCATTCCGGGGGCGATCGTATCGACTTTTCCACAGCGCGCGAACGACAGCGCCTACCGCGTCATGGTTGACGTGCAAAACTTCGATTCATGCGCGGATGGTACGGTGATGCTGGTCGCTATCTGGTCGGTGCGCCCTCCAAACGGAGGAAAGCAGATTGCAGGGCGTTCTGTCGTTCATCAGAATGCCGCCGGGCCAGGTTACGACGGCATGGTCAAAGCACACAGCCGAGCCCTGTTGTCCGTGGCGAAGGATATCGCTGCGGCAACGCAATCGTCTTTGCGGTTATGAAACGCTAGAGGTACGACCGTTCGATTCCCCAACAGCACCCCGTTTGCAGCCTGACAGGAGCGCTAACAACATCTAACGGTACTGCCGGCAGTCCGCGCTGCCGAGCGGCGCCTCCAGCGCCATTTCCCAAGGCTTATGCAGGCCGGGCGGCCGGTTCCACGCGCGCCTCGCAAGTACCAACAACGGATAACTCGACTCCTCTCGCTCCCCGGACAAAGATGACGGTACGGCAAAGTCACTTGCCAACGCCAAGGAGAGTGAAATGAGTCAGCACGAAACCGGAAAGCGGGTCGCGGTACTCGTCTGCGTTGCGGAGCCGCTTTTGCAAGTCGGCGTTCGCGCGGCCCTTGCGGCTGAGCCGGACATGGAGGTCATCGATGCAGACCACGTCCTGGTCGATCAAAGTATCGACGTCGTGGTCGCGGACAGCTCGACAGCAACCAGATTTGTGCAGGACGGCCTGCGCCTCGATCTGCCCGGACGCCTTCAACTCGCCCGTATCCTGGTGATCTCCGCCCAGGCCCGCGAGCACGCAGTGCGATGCGCACTGGAGCAGGGCATTCACGGTTTTGTGCTGACCAGGTCTCCGGTATGCGATCTCCTCGCGGGCGTCCGGGCGCTTTCGCGCGGCGGCAACTACCTTTGCCCAGCGGTGGCGCGGCTTTTGACCCAGATTTCCCAGCGTGACATGTTGACAAGCCGTGAAGACGAGGTTCTTCGGCTACTGACCATGGGCCTGTGCAACAAATCAATCGCACGCGACCTGGAGATCGCGGTCGGGACCGTGAAGACCCACGTCAAGTCGATCATGTCCAAGCTGGACGCCAGTTGCCGAACCGAGGCGGCGCGCATCGCAACGGAGCGCGGACTCATCGAGATGCCGGACACCGCGTCGGGGCGAGTGAAACCGCCCTCCTACACGACGGCGTGGCTGCGCCCTGCTTTGCCCCAGGCGAGCTACGCCTGATCCCACATTCGCGGGCCAACGTCAAAGCAGCCTTTATGTCGTAAAGACGAAAATTTTGTCAGGAGACTTGACCAAGAAAACTGCGCGCCAGCGAGAGATCCAGGGACGTTTCGTCACCGGCGTCCTCGACGAGCGGGCGAAGCAGGCGCTGGGCGTCAGCGTTCCGGCCGGCGCCAATCAGGTGCTGAGCAAGTGCAACTGCCGCCCGAACCTGAGCCGACTTCACCCCTTGTGAACGTGCAAGTTCGATCGCTGCGAGGTAGCTTTTCTCCGACTGCTCCGGCTGACCCGCAGCCGCACAGCAGTATCCTCGCGCAAACAGGAGATCCGGCATGCGAAGGAAATCGCCACAACGCCGAATGAGTGCCTCGACCTCATCACACGTTTCCAGCGCAGCAGCGTGCAACGACATGTCGGAAAGCCCGATAGCCATCGTGGCCAGCGAGACGCTGGTCACCATCTCATATCGGCACTCGTGGAGTATTTCGACCGAGCTTCGAATGAGTTCGACGCCTTCAGCCGGGTGTCCTCCGGCAATCAGCAATTGTCCACGCTCCATATTTGCCGAGGTGGAATACGGCGTAAGCGAGTGTTGCCTCGCAACCTGTTCTATCGTCTCGACGATTTCCTGCTGACGCGCGAGATTTCGGGCGTGGGAATGCACTGAACCGGCCCAGATGAGTGCGATGCAATAGGTTACCGCGTGGCCTGATTCACGCGCCTTTGCAATGGTCTCGTCGGCGACGGCGATTGCCTTGGCGTAATGCCCAGTGAACCACAAACTGCGTGCCCGGCCACACAACGCGCGGAGGTGGAAGTCGAAGCCGAGCTTGGACCTCGTACTGGACGATGCCACTGAGCTTCGGGCGAGCGAACGCTCGAAATAATGCATGGCCTCTTCGACATTGCCGACGAGATGCAGCGCCACGCCCGTGAGAGAATCGACAATGGCTTGCGACTCCGTGTCGTTCACCTCGAGCAAAAGCGAGCGTGTTTTCCGGGCAATCGAAAGTGCATCGGTATAGCGCCCATGCCGATGCAACAGAACCGCATAGCCGTTGAGCAGGTGCAGCGTGCTTCGGAAATCGCCCAACTGTTCGGCTACCTCGATGCTTCGGCGATACGCCGTTTCGGCTTCATCGCCACCTTTCGAAAACATCAGCGATTGGCCAAGTGAGCCCTGCAGTCGCATTTCAAAGTACGAGCCGGCAAATTCCGCCGGCATCTGCGAGAGAGCGGTTTGCGCCCAACGAGAGCACTCAGCCACGTTCGACAGCTGGAGCAGCAGAGGGCACAGCGCGGCCGCAAGCCTGACAGCGTCTGAAGTATGCTCATTGTTGCGGAAATACCATTCGAGCGCTGCGCGCAGGTTGGCTAACTCCAACGCTACGACGTCGAGCGCCTCCTTGCCCAGGTTCACGGACGCATACTGCTGCACCCAGGCACCGAAGTGATCTGCAAAGCGCCGCGAGACGGATGCTTCTTCGCCGGAGTCACATAGCTTCTTCCAGCAGTAGGACTTCGTTGTATCCAGCATTCCATACCGAAGCGTCGCTTCCCCTGCATCGACCGTGACCAGCGATTTCGACACGAGACACGCGATCAGTTCGATAGCAAGCGACTTTTCATAGTCGAAGCAGCAGACCTCGACGGCTGCGTCGAGCGAAAAGCGTCCCGCGAAAACCGAGAGCCTTTGCAGAATATGCTTCTCGTCGTCTGAAAGGAGGTTGAAGCTCCAGTCGAGCGTTGCACGTAGTGTCTGGTGACGCGGAACGACGGTGCGCCTTCCGTGCCACATCAGCCTCACACTTGCATCGAAGTGCGACGTGATTGCCTTGAGGCCCAAAGCCTCGATACGGCCGGCTGCCAATTCGATGGCAAGCGCGATGCCGTCCAACTGCCGGCAAAGCTGCGAAGCCAATGAAGCATCGCTATCCTTGAGTTCAAAGCCCGAAAGACTGGCGGCAGCGCGATCCACGAACAACCTGACCGCCGGGAATGCAAGCGCTGCTTCGGCGGTCGTTCCTTCGCCTTCATGGGGAAAAGCCAACGGCTGCAACCGATAGACAAACTCACCCTCGGCACGCAAGGGCTCGCGGCTGGTGGCGAGAATGTGGACCTTCGGGCAGGTACGGACCAGCACCTCGGCAAGCTCCGCTGCCGCAGCGATGACATGCTCGCAGCAATCCAGAACGATGAGCGTATTGCGCTCGGCCAGATGAGTTGCCAGCGCCGACAGGTCGTCCAGGCGATTCTGAAGTCCAACTACGCCTGCTACGGATGAGCGCACAAGTCCGGCGTCCGAGGCTACCGACAGATCGACAAAGTGCACGTCACCGTTGAATTGTCCCGCTGCCGAATTGGTGGACGCTATGGCTACGGTGGTTTTGCCAATGCCGCCTGGGCCGACGATCGAGACAAGGCGCCGTTGCTGAAGGCTCGCGACGAGCACCTCGACCTCCTCATCGCGTCCGACTATGGGCGTTGCCGGAGCCGGCAGAGACTTGACCGCGCCGGCAGAAGTCGGATTGGCGGCTCTGTCGAGCTCATGGCGTTCGACGATGGCAACGAACGTGTAGCCCTTGCTGGCTGTATTGACGATATAGCGGCTGCCGCCTTCCCCTTCCCCAAGCGCCTTGCGGATGGCAACGATGTGAAAGCGCAGGCTTCCCTCCTCCACGACCACGTTGGGCCAGACCCGGGAAAGCAGGTCCTTCTTGCTGACCGCAAACCCGGCGGATTCGACAAGTGCGATCAGTATGTCGAGAGCCCGTCCGCCGAGCCGGACCGGCAAACCATCGCGCTCCAGGAGGCGCTCCGAGGGGGACAAAGTGAACGGGCCAAAGGAGGCTCGCCATGCGGTGCCCTGTTCTGCTTTCTTTTGCATTGCAGCAAGTCCTCTATCCCCGGGCCCGATCCCCAAGGTTTGTTCGCGTTTTGATGACTAACTTCGTCCCTCTTCCACGAATCCCAAGTACGCGTTCCCCGCCAGGTCGAATCTTATGCGCAAGGTCTTCAGGCCGCAGATGATATTGCGCTTCATCGCGTTTATGTAAAAGCTCGCAAAAAGTGGATAAACGCTCTATGCCCGGCAAGCAAAATCCGGATAACAATAATGCCCTCGCCGTCGATGAAGGCGATTCGGGCGCGCATACAGATCTTATCTACTTCCATATAGTCAGTAGACGAAATAGCGAAGATGGTGGGATACGGACGGATATTGCGCAGCTACGCCATCGGGATATCCCCGTATTGGCGACGGTATGGCGCGTTTAGCGTACGAAAACTCATGCCTCGCTGCCAGAGCGAGATGTCCGTTTGCCAGGCGCTACAAGGATATCGAGGTTTGCTGTGCGGATTTTGTGGCCGACGCACAGTGCCTTCGAAATAGCCGGTGAGGCTGGAAAGATCGTATGAGGAGCTGCGTGATCTGCCCGTCGAGATCTTTGCGGGCAGCCCGGCAGTGCAAGGTCGCAACCGGCCGTAAGACTAGCTACCGGCAATTCTGACGTCAGGTTCCGTCTCTCCTGGACGCGTCACTAAAACAATGAGCCGGACGATTTTTTCGTCGAAAAATGAAAAGATAAAATTCAGTATCAACGGGGACGGCAATCCCGTTTTATCGAAATCGCCGCCCACTTCCGCCGAAAGAATGAGATCGCCAAAATGCAATCGTGCCTCGATCACGTCCATGCAGAAGCGTTCTCCGGCAATCTCGCGGCGTATCCAATCAGCGATCGCGTCCTTTCCCCAGAAATCGCGTAACTGGTCATTCACATGCGCATCCTGGGCGAAGAGGTCGATCAGACGATCAGCGTCGAAGTCGTTGACTGCATCCACAAAAGAAATGCCGATATCACCGGCAATTTCTCGCCAGGCCTTTGAACGTTTGTTCAATTGGACCATGATTTACCCCACTGCTTGCAGTTCCATCAAGATTCAAGACTATCAAATCCTGCGCGCTGAGTTGTTAGACCTTGTTAGCGTTCAGCCCAGTTGGTCGTGACGTCGCTGTATGATCCAGGTAGGAGCCTTGCGCCCAACTATTGGACTAACGGGTGAGCGCCCTAACTGGGCGGATGCATCCTGGAGTTCGAATCTCAGCGGAGCAAACATGGCCTTGTCCCCCAAGACCGACTTACTCGAGACGCTGCACCGGAACTGTCTTTTCACCTCCGACAAGCACGTGGATGCGCACGACTACGTCACACGGGAATTGGCCGAGCACGTGCTGCGCTGGAAGCAAGGCACACCGGATACGGCATTTTTCAAGGGGGAATTGAATCAACTGAAGATATTCGAGTTGCGGTATGGCGCCGAAGTAGAGGTGACGCCGCGCCCGTTCGACGGCTTCACCCTGCTGCACACCTCACTCTCCGGGTCCGCGGAATTCGAGAGCGACGGGCACGTCATGAACGCTTCCGAAGGCCGCACGGCAATGCTCGCACCCAGGAAGCGCATCCGGCTTCGCTGGATGCCTGGCACACGGCAGTTGATCGTCCGGATTCCCGATTCGCTGATCCAGCAGGTTTCCGGAAAAGTGGAAGGCGAGAAGGCCAGCCTCATGCCTGGCCTTCTCCTCCCGCACCACCTTGGCTCGCAATGGGACCTGCTAGTTCAGTCCTTGCTCAACGTCTCGTCGATGTCCGGCGACCCTGAAATACGGGCGGAATGGCGCGATCACTTCGAACGTAATCTGGCGCTGTTCCTGTTTGTCCATCAGCTCCCACTCTCCGCGCCGCGGGCACTCCTCCTACCTACTGACTCCCGCAACACGCAGAGCGATTCCGGAGCGCCCAACGGCGGCATCCGGCAGATGGACGCCATGCTTGCATATATCGAATCGCGGCTTCACGCGCCGATATCGCTGGAAGATCTGGCACGCGTGGCCGGCGTGAGTTTTCGTACGCTCAACGCAATGTGTCATCGCTATTACGGCGTGACGCCCATGGAGTTGCTGCGCAACATGCGCCTCGATGCTGTCCGGGGTCGCTTGCTGCTCGACCCGACAGCGAGCGTTACGGACACCGCACTGATGTTCGGCTTCGGGCATCTCGGGCGTTTTTCGGCCTACTATTTCGCGCGATTCAATGAGTTGCCGCGTGAAACGCAGAAAAAGCGGCAACGCTGAACGCATCAAATAACCGCGTCCTGCTCGGCCATACGTCCGAGTGCAACGGCGAGTATCATTTCAGAGCCGATCGTCGTGCAACCCGAGCCTCGACGTTGCAGCCTATAAACGGTGTCACCCCTGCGGATCACGCTTCCGGTCAAAACGCAGCGTCCTTTACAACGCGACTTCGCGCTAATCCAGCGCTGATCGCCAAAGTGACCCCGGGTGGCATCGCTCCAAGAGAGCAGCATCGCGCGATCGTTCTGCCTCTCGACTGCTTGCACCGCAATACTGCTCCGTCCCTTCTGCACGGTCGCGATCGGGTATTCAGCGACACCGTCACGAGCAGCACGCGGCAACTCGCCGCGATGCGCCGCTTCGCTCACAGGCAGAACACAGACGCCCGGTTCCTTGAGCAGCGTTCCGACGATACGTTCCCACGGTTCGAAATGATTGATCACAGCATGGCCTCGCTTATAAAGTGCGCCGTGTCGCGCACTAACGAACCTGCACCGGCTTGCGCCGCCCACACAGACAAAAAGCCCTTCGAGCCCAGACTCGAAGGGCTTTTTTCATGCATACGCGATGTACTTACTGCTTTGCCGAGGCCGCCTGCTCGATGAGGGCCGCGACAGCAGCGGGCCTCGACTCGTAGATGGCATGGCTGCCCGGCGTTTCGACAACCGTGGCGCCCGCACGCTTGGACATCGCGCGTTGAGCGTCCGGCGGAATCATCTTGTCGTCCTTGGTGACCAGGTACCAGCTTGGCTTCGTGTGCCAGGCGGCCGTGGTGACTTGCCCCATGTAAGCGTCCACGCCCCACGGCACCTGGGCATTCGCGAGGAACGAAGCGCGCTCCGGCTTCACGTCGCCGGCGAAGGACGCAACGAACTTCGTCTTGTCCAGCATCAGGAAGCCGTCGACCGGCGGCAGGATCGGCGGGATTGCCGCGCCCGGAGGCGGATTGGAGGTCAGCGTTTTAACCGATTCGCCGTTGTCCGGGGCAAACGCCGCGATGTAGACCAGACGCGAAACCTTGGGGTCGTTGCCGGCCTCCGAGATCACTGCTCCGCCGTACGAATGCCCCACCAGGACTACCGGGCCATTCTGTGCGTCCACCACGGCTTTCGTCGCAGCCACGTCGTTAGCGAGCGACGTCGTGGAGTTTTGCACGATGCTGACGTTATAGCCCTTGGCCTTCAGGAGCTTGTACACCGCTTCCCAGCCACCACCGTCGACGAAGCCGCCATGAACCAGCACGACGTTCTTGACGGGTTCCGCGGTGGCTGCATTGCTGTACTCCATGACGCCGAGCGCGAGCGAGCTGAGAGCCAGCGCACCGAGCACGGAACGCAGGGAGGGGAGTGAATTGGATCGCATCTGATACCTCTTCTGGAAAGGGTGATAGAAGTGCAGGCCTCCAGGGCATTACCGCTGACTGAGGTCTGCTGCACGTCTGTAGTTTGATTGAGGAACAGGCCGAATCCATCACCTAGATTGCCTACCTCTTTTGGGAGAGGCGCTCCTTCCTATGCTTGATCGATTGACGACGCCATGCGTGGCGGCGTACAGAAATGGCCTTTGCGGCCCGCCCTAGAAGTAGTGGCGCAGGCCTATCGCCGCAACGCCCTGCGCGGAACTCGAGCTCGGCGACATGCCGAATATCTGAGCCGGACGGCCACCCGTTGCATGCTGGAAGACATAAGTCACGTAGACGTCCGTTGCCTTGCTGAATCTGTAGTCATAGACCACGCCGTATGTGCTTCGAACGCTTGAATAGAAGACGTTTGCAGGACCATGGTTCTTCTCGAGGAACGTGTACTCCAAGCCGACAACCTGGAACGGCGTGATGTTGTATCGGACACCGACATCAAAGATGCTGGCAACGTCGCCTGTCAGCGTCCACCTCGAGTTGGTGTAAAGCGCGTTGAACATGAAATCGCCCAAAGACGTCGTGCCGCCCACGCCAAGCGTACGTACTGTTCCGGGCGTCAGATTGTCCTTGCGCGTGGTGTACACCGCGCCCACTAACGTACCAGTCGTGGTCCATGTCGCGCCATAGCTTTGCGTGCTATTGGGTGATCCGATTCCGGGTGCATCGCCGAATCCGTACATCGCGCCAAAGCTCAGCGATTTCACAGGACTCCACGTTGCCTTCACGGAACTGTCTACCTCACCGCCCCCGATGCGGTCGAGCGAGGGATTGCTCCCGTTGTTTCCAAAGAAGTTGGCATTGATGGCCGGGTGGAACTCGAGCGATGTACCGTACCAGGAATTCGCCGTAGTCTGCAGGTAGTCAAGCATGAAGTCAGGCTGTCTTCCGAATAGCACCTGGACCTGATCGTTTGCGAGTCCGACATAAGCGTAACGGCCAAAGATTCGCTGGGCAGTCGATGTGCTCTGACCGAGCACCCCGTTGTTCAGGGAGAATCCGCTTTCAAGCCGGAATACCGCCTTGAATCCTCCACCAAGATCCTCCCGACCCTGGAGACCCCATCGGTCGCCGCGCATCATGCTGCTCGCCTCCTGCACACTATGGTGACCGCCCTGATTAGTGGTGTACTGAATCCCGACGTCAAGGATTCCGTACAATGTGACGGAACTCTGGGCGTGCGCGATGGGTGTAGCCGTTGCAATGAAGGCCGCAACCCCTGGATAAAGCCATGACTTCATTTTTGTCCCCTTGTGTTGATGAGTTATACAAAGTCGCGGCTTGTGTGACGACACGCTTCGTTGACCGTGTTGACCGTTCTGCGTCCCGCGTAATGGCTTAAAAGTGCCCAGCCATTATTCGGCGCACAAGGCTCGGGACTGGAACATCACATTCCTGATCTGGTCATCCGGGTTTTCACGGTGTTGGCGAGGGTGTGCCAAATGGAGTTCGACGAGGGATTCTTTCTGCACTGCGGAATGCCAGGTCTCGTTGCGCAGATTCAGATACGACGGGCGATAGCAATGAACGCCAGCCGTGTGGCGTGTCGAAACAAGGGAAGTCCCGCTCCTCGAGAAAGAGCGGCAGTTTGACGGGATCTAGCGCTTTTCGCTGTTGAAATGAGCGGCTAGAAAATCCACGAATGACCGTACTTTCGGCGACAGCGTTCTGTGCCGTGGGAAGACCGCGTTTATCTCCCGCTCGCCTCGCTCCCAATCCGGCATGACCCGTACCAGTCTGCCCTCTGCGATGTCTTGACGGCACAGATAGTCAGGCAACCAGGCCAATCCCGATCCAGACAGCAAGACCGTCCGCAGGGTACTGGTGTCGTTGGCAAAAAAGCGCGGATGAACGCCGATAGTCGACAGTTCCTCATCTCGACGCAAGCGCCACTCGCCCGGGCCGTCGGCAATATCGAGGAGAAAATGCGCGGGAAGGTCAAGCGGCGATTCAGGTGTGCCGCTTTTACGCAGATACGCAGGTGCTGAAACCAATATCAGCCGGGCACTCCCCAATCTCTTCGCGATCAGTCTGGAGTCTTCCAGCGCGCCGGTCCGAATGACCACATCCATCTCATCTGTCAGCGGCTCGATCTTGCTGCTGGTGAGTTCCAGCGACACCTGGACGTCTGGGTAGGCAGCGAGGTATTCCGGCACAAGCGGCGCGATCATGAACTGCCCGGGCGTTACCGGTGAACTGACCCGCAGAAGTCCGCGCGGAGTCAGCCGAACCTGTCCGACCTTTTCCTCCGCGTCCTCGACTTCGTTGAGTATCTTCTTTGCCGACTCGGCAAACAGCACGCCGGTATCGGTCAACGTCACCTTGCGATTGGACCGGATGATCAATGCCACACCCAGATGCTCCTCAAGCCGCGATAGCGACCGGCTGACTGAGGATTTCGGCATTGCCAGCACGCGGGCAACTGAACTGAAGCTCATCAACTCGGAAAGTTTCGAAAATACACGAATGTCGATGAGTTCAATCATATGTTTCTGGATGCTCAACCGTTGAAGCCGACGTCGTTTCCGATCGCAACAAAATGCTTCCCAGTCGGCAAACTGCAGCTCATTACCCGCACAAGGATCTTGTAACGGCGAAACTAATATCTGTCAAACCGGGATTTCCAGCACTCTTTGGAGCACTGTCTCGCTCTTCGAATCAGCGGTCTCGCTCGTCACCGCGTTCCCACTGCGGAACATGACGTTGCGCGGATCCGCCTTGATATCGGCTCAGGCGAGTGCAACGATAGGACTCAAACCCGCGCAGACAGATACGCGCTCCCACAAACCCACCCGCGAGGTTAGTGTTGAAGATCGATCCCGAAGAGTTCCGCAAAGGACTCCGAGCCTTCACGACAGGCGTCACCGTCGTTTCAATGCCAGATGGCCAGGGCGGCATGCACGCAATGACCGCGAGTTCATTTGCGGCCGTTTCAATCGACCCTCAACTGGTAGCGGTCAGCATCGCGAAGACCGCGAAGTCGCACGCATTTCTTTCCAGCGACAACCACTACGCAATCAATATTCTGGCTGAAAACCAGGGTTTTCACGGCCACTACTTCGCCAACCGGATGCCGGAGCGTTGGGATCCCCCGCATGAATGGGTCGCGGACACGCCCATCCTCACGGGCACGATTGGCTGGTTTCTATGCCGCCGCTGGGCCGCATACGAAGGCGGAGACCACACTATTCTGGTTGGCGAAGCCTTGCAGATTCACCGCACGGATGACCGTCCGCTAGTCTGCAATCGCGGCACATTCTATTCGCTGGGTCCGCCGGTGGAAGTCGTTCATCCCGACCTGCAACGCGCCGTGAAATCCGGTTGATGGCAGCCAAGAGACGTCACTTACCACGATAGAGCAGACATTCTCCATGACAAACAGGGTTCAGATAGTAGACAACGGTCCCATGCAACTGACGGGCGAATTCGAACTCGTCGACGACAACGGACAGATCGTGCGCGCTCGCAAGGTCTACACGTTGTGCCGATGCGGCCTGTCAGCGCGACTACCGTTCTGTGATGCATCGCACGAACGCGCAGGATTTGCGAGTTCTCCCAGAGCGCCGCAAAGCCAAGCCGACTCCGATCCGACGCCCGCTTCAACTCCCACCGCCGCCCCGCAATAAGCAGCTCCCACCTGGCACCGCTATGTCAATCGTCAAAGGTCAAATCATGAACGCCGGCCCGCTTCACGTGGTCGGCGAGTTCGAAATCGTCGATGCGCTGGGCAACCGCTTCCCGAACAGCGGTATTTTCAGTCTCTGTCGATGCGGGCACTCCCAGAGCAAGCCGTATTGCGACGGTGAACATCGGGCGCAACGATGGCCGGGATGCACGGCTCCCGCCGCACCCACATCCGTGCAAGCCCAGGCTACCCCGCCTGCGCAGAACGGGCAGGTAGACGAATCGACACTTGGCTAAAGCGTTCTCGAATGTATTGCGTGCGATCCGGTCGTAGCACCAGCCGACAATCGCATACGATCTGTACGTCCCCAGACTATTGGCAATCGCTTTGGTCGCGGACAATAAAAACGAAAAGAGGCCAACCTTGCATCCGGCAAGATCGGCCTCGCAAGAAACACTTCAGACAACTATCGCTTGAGTAGCGAGCGAAGCGAGACGGACGTATCGGCTAACTGATTCCGGTCTACCGGACCTGCCGCGACCATTCTTACGAATATCGCCATGTCCTTGCCATTGTTGACCGTTACCGCAGCCCGTACGTTACCCGCGTCATTGAGACCGATCATGCTGAACGCACCATCGGTAACCGCACCGCGCAGGACCACGGTATGAGCGTCTTCGAAGGTACCGAGCGATTGCACATTGCAGTCGTACTGATCCGACCAGAGCCACGGCGTTTCGTCGTAACGCTCAGTATCGCCGAGCATGTTGGCGGCCGCTACGGCCGGCTGCTTCTCCGCCACCTGCCATGATTCGACACGAACATGACGCCCGGCAGAGCTGACGAAGTGCTGAGTGACCTCACCCGCCGCGAAAATGTTCGGGTCAGAGGTGCGGCATTCGTCATTCACGACGATGCCGTCCCGAACCTCGAGTCCTGCCTGTTCGGCCAGTTCCGTGTTGGGAATCACACCAATGCCGGCCACGACCACGTCTGCAAACAGATCCCCTTCGCTGGTTGCCACCCGCACCGAACCATCCGGCGCCTGTTGGATATCCGTGACCTGCGTCTCAAGGCGGAACGTCACGCCTCGACTAACATGGAGTTGCCGCATGAACTCGCTGACTTCAGGCGGCATCGAGCGTTTGAGCAGGCGGTCAGCCGGCTCGACCAGCGTCACTGCACACCCTCGGCCGATGGCAGTTGCCGCGACCTCCAGCCCGATGAATCCGCCGCCTACGATCACGACTCGCGCCCCTTGCGCGAGCCGCATTCTCAGATGCCGGGCGTCGTCGAGCGTGCGCAGGTAATGCACCGGTCCGCCATGCAATTTGCGAACTCGCGATCCCGTCGCCAGCAGAAGACGGTCGTACGCAATCTCCGAACCATCGCTCAGGCTGAGCAACCGGTCAGCACGATTGATCGCCGTAACTTTCTGCCCCAGGCGTACTTCAATACGCTGGCTCTCGTAGTAAGCGAAGTCCCGAATGAACGCGTGCTGCTCCCGCTCTTCGTCGAGCAGCGCATCCTTCGAAAGCGAGGGCCGGTCATACGGCAGATGGGTTTCGTCGCCAATAATGCAGATGCGCGCGTCGGGCGCACGTTGACGCAACACCTCTGCCGCCCTGCGACCCGCTTGTCCGCCACCGACGATAATAAAATTCTGATTTTGCATTGCTTACCTCCCGGACTTGCCCGACCGTCACTCCGTTGCGGCACTGCCGATTTCCACTCGCCCGCCGATTACACGAATCGGGTACGTGCGAACGGGTTCGGTAATCGGAGCAGAACACGGCGCACCCGTGCGCAAGTCGATAAGCCCCTGATGAAGCGGGCATTCCACACAGCCGTTTTCCACGAAACCTTCAGACAGTCGCGCATGACCATGCGAGCACAGGTCGTGCAGGGCAAACCATTCACCATCGGTACGAAACACCGCGACTGGGTGCGCGCCCACGACAACCTGGGCTGGCTCGTTGTCCGTGAAGTCATCCTCCCCACCCACATCGAGCCACTGAATAATTTCCGACATTCCAGCCTCCATTCAAATCGGCGTTGCGAGCAGCGTCTGGACTCGCGACGTGTCGTAAATCACGCGCTTTTCAGCGTAACGCCAGCCATCGGATGTCCGAACCACGCGATCCACGTAACGACCCGCCTGGTAGATGAACGACTCACCGTTTGTCAGCGTCTGGACCACGACGTAACTGCTTTCCGTGCGCACTTCATTCGCAGACTGTTCAAGGATCACCAAACCGGACGTCATATGACGGTAGGAATGCGCCTCAAAGATGTTCGCGTTACGCAGCGACACGACCCGATCGCGCAACATGCGCTTGTTCGTGCAGTGGATGATGCCGATTGGCAAGCCGGCGTCGTCGTTCTCGCGGGGCACGATCTCATACAGGCAGTCGTCGACAAAGAAGTCGGGCCACGCTTCGAGCCGATCGTTGTCAAGCGCATTCACGTAACGGCTCTGCAGCATATGAAGGTCAAACCACAGTTGTGCTTCCTGTTCCATCTCTGTCTCCCCCTTCATTCAATAACCCATGAGCTTTTGATAGCCGACCCAGAATTTGCGGATCAGACTTTCAGTAATGACCGTGTCTTGCTGGTCCGGATTTCCACGCGACATCTCGATGACCGAAGTCGCATCTGCGTCCCGCACGGTGCCTTGCTGCACGAGTTCCGTGGCCTCGGTATCCTCCATCGAGATGTACCCTGCCGGCCCCACGAGGTTGGCCTGTTTGATACGCAGCGCACGCATCTCAGGGGTGTCGTCCGTATAGCCGAAGAAATGGAAAATCAGTTCGAAGCTATCCGGGCCCTTCGCCAGCAATTGACGTGCAACCAGCGTGTTATGAATCTGCTGGATCACCAGTTGCGGGAAAATCGGCTGGATGTGATTGGTCGTGTCTTCTTCGTATTCGGAAACGAGCGCGAGAATCGAATCGTCCTCCAGCGCGAAGCCCTCGTCGAACGAGCGGATGTTCTGTTGCTTGTACGCGCTCGACGTGTCTTCTCCCGTTTTCGTCACGGTAATGATGCTGTGCAGGCCATGATTCGCATCCGGAATCGAACGCGCCTTCATGCCCACGCGGAAGATGTTGAAGGTGGTGTGAAACAGATGCAGCATGCTCGCGTGGTACGGATCCTTCACGTTTTCCATGTAGAGCTTCCAGTTCGAGTTGGAGAACTGGCGCGTGCAACCAAGATATTCGATAGGCTTGTGGAAGATCCGGTCGATCCAGGGGCGCATTTCGTTGCCAAGATATTCCGGCAGCGGGACCACTTCTTCGCTGAACGTGGCAAACACGAGTCCTCGATAGATCTCAACGCGCAGTTGCTTCAGACTGTGCGCCTTCGGATCGAAGTCTGCGGGCATGCCCGTCATGCCTTTCTGCCCACGGCGAAACGGAACGCCGAGCAGGTTGCCTCCGTTGTCGAAGCTCCACTGGTGGTACACGCAGGTATGCGACGTTGCGTTGCCGCGCGCCTTGCGACACACCATCGCGCCGCGGTGCGCACAGCGATTTACCCATGCGGCAACCTCGCCGCTTTCCATGCGGGTGACAACAACCGGGGTATCGCCGACAAACGTGCTCTTGAAGTCGCCGTTGTTCGGAATCTCAGCTTCGAGCGCCACGAAATTCCATGTCGGGCCACGGAAGATCCGTTCCTGCTCGCGCTCGAACACGGCTTGAGAGCTGAACACCTTGTATGGGACGCGCGAGCCATCCGTATGCGGAAATCTGACAAAATCATCGTCCAGTTTGTTGGCTGGGCGCAGTGGTGTCTCCGTCGTTTGCATCTTGCTCCTCCATCTCTCGAATATCGCGATGAAGGCATGCTGACGCCGCCAAAATGCATCCGCTATCCACTTTCCGCGGAAACGGGGCGCACTATCCAGTTTCGGCACGTTTCGTTGCGAGGATGGAATCGGATATCGCCGGATTTATTTTTCAGCCACACTTCCATCGTTGAATCACTGCGACACCTACCCATCGGTTAGTCATGGTCACGTCTCCGTTTAGCGCACAAGCCTTGCGCGAACACAGGCTCTTCGAATCCGCCGATCTCGACGAAACGCGCGAGCGTATCTCCCGTGTGATGCAGCCGCACCTGCTCGTGCCCTCCGGCGCGAAGTCAGGTCTCTCTCATATGGATTTTGTCAGGCTCGGCGGCGTTGGAATCGGTACCATTGCCTTTGGAAACGCGATGCGCGTCGATGTCGAGGCGGTCGACGGTTACCATCTTCTGATGTTTTGCGTGACCGGTCAGGCGAAAGTGCGAACGAGAGGGCAAACGGTCTGCGTGGATCAGTCGAACGCGGTGCTGTGTGCTGCGGGAGAGCCGTTCGACGCCGTTCTTTCGCCGGATTGCGAGCAGTTTATTCTGCGCATTGACACCGGCTTGCTGGGCACGCAGGCGTGGTCGACGCGCCTGAGGTCCGGCTCCCACCTGCACATCGACAGCCCCGCGCTTGGCGGCTGGATGCAGCAACTCAACCTCATTGCCAATTCATCGGCTCTGCTCGAGCTTGCCCGAAATAACGATATCGTCGGCAGTCAACTGGGACGCCTGCTGCTCGAGTTGTTGACATTAGGTCACGCCAAATCTGCGCCGGAGACAGATCGTCGGACCGTCACGCCAGGCTTCGTCAAACGGGCCGAGGATTTCATGCACGAACATTGTGGCGAAGTCTGGCGACTGCCCGACATGGCGACGGCGCTAGGCCTAGCCGAACGGACACTCCGTGACGGCTTCCAGCAGTTCCGGGGCGTGAGTCCCACACAGTATCTGCGGCAGATCCGCCTCGACAAAGCACATAAGATTCTTCGCGAAGCGACGGACGGCGTCTATGTTTCAGACGTCGCCCTGGATTGCGGCTTCATGCACCTGGGGCGATTTTCGATCGAGTACAAGAAGCGATTCGGCGAATCCCCGTCCGATACGCTAGCGCGGCGGATGTAACGACTGGGAGTTCACGTGGTTTCCACGGCTTTCTGCTTGCGGATGCGCGGTGGGTCGTAAATGCTGAGCAACATCAACCAGCCCTCGCCAATATTGCGGATTGCGTGCACCACGCCACGCGGAATCCGAACCACTGACCCTGCCTTGACCTGAAAACACTTGTCGGCGATGTCAATTTCTCCTTCGCCCTCAAGGATATAAAATGCGTGGTTATCCTGATCAATATGCAGTGGTGAGTATCCACCTGGCGCCACCTTGGCGATATCGATGTTGTAGGCGTCGGTGTATTCGGTTCCCAGGATGTTGAAGATGAATTCGTAGCCGCGTGACCCTTCAATCTGATGCGATCTCCACGGCGTATCGAAGGTATGGGTAATGTGGTTCATTCAAGTCCTCTCTTGATGATGGTGGCGCCTTTTGCGTGCCGCCGGATGCCTACTGGCTGGCGTGCTCTTTCACAAACAGCATGCAGAACGTGCCCAGTAGTGGGCCGAGTGCGAGTGCCGCGAAGGCAGTCTGAAATGAGTGAGTCGCCTGAAATACAAGGCCCACGACAGCCGGCGACATCGCCGAGCCTGACTGCCAGACCGCATTCGCAATTCCCGCGGCGGAGCCAGCCCGATTAATGCCGCTCTGCTCCGCAACCAGCGTCACCAGAAGCGGGCTATAGACAAACGCACCGATCCCAACAAAGGGAGCCGCGAGACGAAATGCATCAAGCTCCGAAAGCTGCCCAAACCCTAGCAAGGCGGCAAAGAAGAAGATAAAGGAAGCGACCGTCAATGCTTTCCGGCGTCCGCCCAGTTTGTCGGAGAGCCAGCCAACCGACGGTTTGCTGACCAGCCCCGCAATTCCTGCGATCGCCACGACGAATCCAGCTTGCACGGGGACGATGTGATGCCCTTTCACCATGAGCGAAATCGCCCATGACGCAAAGCCGAGCGTGCCCCAGAACCCACCGCAGCCGGCGAGCGCGAGTAAGACGAAGTTACGGTTGAGGAGTCCAGCCACACGCAATTTTTCCGAGCCACGCTCCGACCGATGCGCGTCGGTATCGGCGGAGTGATTGCGGACGATCACAACCGTCAGCATTGCCAGAATCAGCGCGCAAATTCCCAGGCCGTGATAGGTATTGCGCCAACCCAGGTTTGTCACAACACCAGGCAGCACCGCGTTGGTCAGGATGACCGCGACGGAGGATGCGCTCATCAATAGACCGACGGCCCTTCCGCGCTCGTGCCTCGCAAACCACGTCGAGACGAGCTTCACCCCGGCCGCATAGTCGGCACCCGCGGTCAGACCCATGACGCACTGCAATATGAGCCCGACAGTTAGCGACGGCGTGTAGCCGAAGCAGAACGTCGCGACTGCGAGACCCAGGAGGGAAACCGAGAGCGTTGCGCGGCCGCCGATCCGGTCCGTCGTGACACCACCCACGACATTGGAGAGAACGTAGCCCACATAAAACGCTGTGACAAATACGCCGAGCGCTGCAATCGGCAGCCCGAGTGACTGTCCGGCGGGCAACGCCAGCGTGCCCCAGGCAAGACGGCAGACCGTGCTGAGCATGAGTCCGGCCCACGCGAAAAACAGAATCACCCAGCGGAATCTGGCGACTTCTGCTTCGTCACTACAGTCCGTTGGTGTCGGAACGGCCGCTTGCATGCTGTCTCCTCGCTACGATTGTCCGCTTGCTTACGCGAACCGGAATAGTGTCTATGATCGTGCGAAAAGACGGAGAACAAAATTCATCTGCTGCAAAACCATGTTCCCGGCGTGGAACAAGGATCGGTATGCGCGGCCTGACAGAAAGCCCGTGGCCTGTACTAAGGTAGGAACGTACGTCGGACGACGGGCATTCATTCCACTAAAGTAACCGCAGAGCCGGTTCGGTTTCCCGCTTCGGTCGGGGTGTCCTTGTAGTGCAGCGATTTAGCCAGCTCTTTACCCGACAGCGGCCAGAGCGGCAATACGTTATGCCTGACGACTGGCTCTTTGGGTCTCCTCCGCCGCTCCGCCCGCATGCGCGAGTTCATTGCTTCGCATATCGCGTGCCCCTCGGCACCGAACAGTTCATGCAACGACTGCTGCAAAACGCCCGACTCATGCCAGACCTTGAAGCGGCGATGGCAAGTTCTATAGTCTGGATACTTCTCGGGTAACGTAGCCCACGCCGCGCCCGTAAAGAGAACCCACAACACACCGTTCAGTACGGTGCGCGCATCATGTGCAGGGCGGCCCCGCGGGTCCTTGCGGGCACGAAGTTCACTAAACAGGCCTGCGACACGCTGCCATTGCGCGTCGGTCAAATCTCCATGAGTCCGCATCGGGCGCTCCATCGTCAAAAAGGGGTAAGGCCACGATACCGTCTTGAAGGACCGCCTGAAATCGGACCAGACCGATATTTGCCTTTGGGCAGCGTACTTTCGTGCCTCGATCACCGCATACACGGACGGAGTCCAGAACAATACTGACAATCGTCGTCTGCAACCGGGAATCGGCTCGAAAAGATCACGAATGATCAACCATCATTAGCCGATATCCGACACCGTATATGGTCAACAACTGCAACCCGTTCTTCCCGTCGAGCAGGAGTTCGCTTCGCAAAGCCGATATATGCGTATCTATCCGCCTGGAAAATGAATTCAGTTGGACGCCCCACACCAGGTTGCAAATATGATCGCGACTCAAGATGCGTCCGATGTTCGTCAGCAAAGCCATCGCCACATCGAATTGTTTTTCGGTTAATTGAATCGTGCGATCGCGCACCTGAATGCTACGTCGCGAGACACATACCTGATAGCCTCCTACCCGAAATTGCTTTTCCCTTGTCGTGTTGTACTGCGCCCAGCGTAGCCACGTCGCGATAGAACGCAGCAACACATCTTTCGACGTGCCAAATGCAGTGCACTCATTCGCTCCGGCACGCAGGCTGGCCTCGATGTCCGTCTGCGATCCCTCTCTGCTCGACACGAGAATGGGAAGAAACGGTCCGACCGTACTGCGGAGTGTCTGGATGAACGCCATGACCTTCGCATCGACGGCATCACATTTGACGATCAACAAGTCGAAAATGACCGCTTGCATCCTTGCCATGAATTCATCAGGACTTTTGAACTCCTCACACGTGTAACCTGACCTCACCAGCGTTTCACAAACGGCCCGCTTGTCCGGGTTCGAAATTTCAACAATCGCAATCAGCATGAATATGAATAGTCCTGGTTTTCACTGTCCGGTCAACGATTAAGACGAGCCATCGGATCGCTAACGGAAAAACGTTGCACCGGAATCGTCATGAGATCAGGTTGTCCCAGAACAGACCGACAGTTCACTCCTTCCCGGCAACCATTACAATCTGACTGGGATGATTTTGTGTGGAACTCTGGCATTAGGATCAGCCTGGGTGCATGAATAAAAAAGCGGTCTTGCCGTTACCGGCGAGACCGCGCATGAAAGCACTACCTGGCAAATTCCCAGAGAACTTCTTGGCTATTTCCTCACCGGTTCGCCTAGAACTCGTAGCCGACCTGGGCGCGTACACCGGCATCGCCGGCGGACGTCACCGACACCGCGCCGTTTACCAGCCACTTGCTGTTCGTCGAACGGTAAGTTGCACCCGCTGCCACTGCGCTGCCGCCCTTGAAGTTGGCTGCGCCTGCCGCAACGATCGTCCGCCCCGGACCGGACGGCGTCATGTTCGGCATCGCCATCGCTGCCGCGATGCCTGCGTAGGCGTTCTTCGCAACGCTGTTGATGGCGTTGTTCGCGTCGTTGAAGCGCTGGTCGGTGTAGTTGTTGGCCTGCTGCACGCCCTGCGAAACTGAGTTGGTCAACTGTCCGACGTTCACCGCATCGGTGTTCGCTGAACCTGCCGCTACGTTGGTGATCTGACGCTCACCGCTCGCCGAACCCACGGACACCGAATTATCGCGATCCGCCACTGAACCCTGGCCCAACGCGACCGCGTTATTCGCCGTTGCCTGCGAACCCGACCCGACTGCCACCGAGTTGGTGCCCGTCACCGCCGCGCCGGAACCCATTGCCACACTGTTCTCACCCGATGCGCTGGCGTTCGAACCGACTGCGGTACCGTAATTGCCCGTCACCGTCGCACCCGAGCCTGCAGCCGTACTGCCCACGCCCGTGCCCGGTTGCGCGACGTTTGCCACGGGTTCGTAGTCGCCAGTCTGCGCGTTGTCTGTCGCGTCGAAGTACGGGCTCTTACCAGCGCCGCCTTCGAGGTTCGTCACCCGGCCGTCGATGTTCGTCACCTGGCTCTGCAACGCCGACAACTGACTGACGTTCACCGCGTCCGTCTCATTGACGCCGGCCTTCACGTTGGTGATGTAGCGTTCGTTGCCTACCGAGCCGACCGATACCGAGTTGGCCAGAGTCGCCACCGAACCGGCGCCAATCGCTACCGAGTTCGAGCCTGCCACCACGCTCGCGTCGTCCGTGCCGTCATTCCGACCGTCGGCCTTGAAGTAACGCGTTGCATCGCCAATCTGCGTGCCGATCTGGTTCTGTACGGCCTGCAGCTGGTTCACGTTCACCGCATCATTGCCGTCCGCGCCGTCCGCCACGTTGTGAATCGCGACCGGCCCCGTCGACTTGCTGCCGCCCATCGTCACGCTGTTGTAGTTCGGCGTGCCGTCCGCGTTCTGGTCGTACGTTACCGCGGCAATGGCCTTGCCGTCGTCGCCGATAAGGCCTGCATCCTTCAGTTGCGATACGTTCACCGCGTCCGTGTCCTCCTTACCTGCCGCCACGTTCGTGATCTGGCGCTCCGCACCCACTGCACCCACCGACACCGTGTTCGCACGATCCGCCACCGAACCGGCACCAATCGCCAGCGAGTTCGAGCCGGCCACCACGCTCGCATCGTCCGTGCCGTCGTTCCGACCGTCGGCCTTGAAGTAACGCGTCGCATCGCCAATCTGCGTGCCGATCTGGCTCTGTACATTCTGCAACTGGCTCACGTTCACCGCATCGGTACCGGCCACTCCGGCTGACACACCCGTCAGCGTGCGGTCGCCCGCCGTGCCCGTGAAGCTCACCGAGGTCCCGTTCGTATCCTTGGCGACCGTAATGACGCGGCTTGTCGGATCCTGTTGCACGAGACCAATCGTGCCCTGGTTGATGTTGTTCGTGAGGTTGCTAATGTTGGTCGCGTTGTTATTCACGCCGCCATTCAGCGCATCGAGCGCGTCGCCCACGCTGTGCTGCGTGCCGCCCGCCACGTTGTAGGTGGGTGCGCCGATCGAACCCGTGGCCGGGTTATAGGTCGAACCGCCGCCCAGCGCCACAGCAGTGGTCGCGCCGATCGCGTTGGACTTCGCCGCTTCCGATTGCAACTGGCTGACGTTCACCGCGTCCGTGGCGGCGGAACCTGCCGCCACATTCGTTACACGGCGCTCCTTGCCTGCCGAGCCGACCGACACCTCGCCGTTCGCGACCGACGCGGTGCCGGACAGCGCGGTCGAGCCCGGGTTGTAAGCCGCCGCGGCCAGATTGGCCGTGGTGGTCGAACCCGCGCCCACCGCCGCCGAATTGGCGGCGCTCGCGCTGGCGTTCATGCCCAGAGTGGCCGAGTAGTCACCCGAAGCTACGGAGTTGCCACCGATCGCCGTGGACGACAAGCCGGAGGCCGTGGAGGAATCGCCAAGCGCAGTGGACGACACCGTGCGAGCGGCCGCGTGCCCGCCAATGGCGATCGCGTAATCTGCGCTAGCGCCCGAGGAAAGGCCGAGTGCGACCGAGTTCACACCGGCGACAGTGACGCTTGTGCCGAACGCCATCGACCCGGTAGCCGATGCGTTCGAGTTCCAGCCGATGGCAAACGAACTGTCGCCTGTCGCATGAGCGCCACCGCCAATCGCCGTCGATGCGTTGCCCGTAGCCGTCGAATTCGTACCAATCGCCGACGCGTTGGCATTGCTCGCCACGGAGCCCTGCCCAATCGCAGTTGCCCAACCGCCCGTTGCCTGTGCACCTGCGCCGAACGCCTGCGACCATGAAGCTGCCGTTGCGTACGCACCAATGGCCGTTGCGTTAGCGCCGGTGGTAGTCGCATGGTCGCCAACCACTGTAGCGGCGGACGAAGTCGACGACGCGCCATTGCCAATAATTGTGCTACATGCGCTGCCAGGCAGATACGACGAGTTGCACCCCGCCTTACTGCCGTCCGCATTGTCGCCGATCACCAGATTGCCCGCGTTCCCTTGCTGCGCTCCTGTACCAATCGGCGTGAACGCCTGCGCGTTGCGCACAAACCCCGCACCGCCGAACGTCGCCGTAAGCACCATGGCAGCGGCAAGCGCGCGGCGCGAGGTCCCTTTGCGACGGCTCGCAGCCAACTCAGAAACGGCGCTCCATGTATTCGTCGTCGCGTTCCATACCACTCGATATGCCCTGTTCATATTCCACTCCCGCCAAGAGAAAGTTGTTAGCGCTGAGTGTATTTTTTTGAGTTGCTATCGAATATCTGACCTGGACTGAATAGAGTCGGATTTGGCTAGTACTGGTCCGAAAAGGAATGCTCACGCACGCCTGGACGAAGCCATCGCACGATGCTTCAAATGGTGAAGTGCGTTGCCGGCCCCGCAGTTGAGCAAGGTAGCGGTCGCTCGCACAGGCCATGCATGCAAAACGGCATGTGTCCGCTCACCCCGCCTGCGTTCCATACTCCGTGATAGCCGCCGGCTTGGGCTTCGGTGGATTCGGCGCGCTCTGCTGCGGCGCGTTGCGCTCAATCGTGCCATCCGTCGCGCCAATGAGATTCAGCGTGTTGTCGCGCGCCTCGATTTTTACCGGGTCGGTCTTCTTCCACTGTTTCTTCGGAATCACCAGCTTCCACGACGAGTCCTTGCCGGCGTCGCGGAAGAACGCGACCACGCCGACATACTCCGCATCGCCGCTCATCGGCTCGCTGATGCTCGCGCTCGCGTCCGGACGCAGCACGACATCTTTGGTCGCAAGCAGATCGGCCTTCAGCGCCGTAAGGTCATTTGTTTGCAGCTGCATGTAGTCGAGCTGCTGGAATGCCTGCGGCGTTTTCAGTTGATAGATCCGCACCACCGTCGACAACGATTGCCCAGCACCATTTGCGTTTAATGAAGACCGACTGACGAGGTCAACGTTCATTGTCTTGACCTGCGTCGTGAACGCCCATTTCGCCGCGTCCACTGTACTGTCCTTCACTGCCTGTCCTACGCCGCAACCTGCGACGGTAAGGATGGCCAACACGGCTGTGCCGGCCCGAAGCTGTCGCTTCATTCTGTTGATCCTTTTGTGTTCCATATTCGTTAAATACCGCGCCCATGCGCCGTACGCTCCTGGCCGGCACGTCGTTCGCTGCCCCCCGTCCATTCGCCAAGCTGCACGCGCGTGAGCGCAGCAACAGAATCGTGCTTACTGGGCGGCGGCAACTGGGTGGTGTAACCCAGGCTGACCTGATCTGAGTTCAGTTGCTGGGCCGGCATGAGCTCCGCACTGACGTGCATTTCCAGATGCGCCCTTGCCTCGTAGCCCATGTAAAAGCGCAGCAGCGCCATGAGTTCCTGATGATTGGTCCGCCCCGGCATCAGCCCGAGTACGGATTCACGCGTCTGTGGTGTGATGATCACGCGCACCGCATTCGCCCGGTCATAAAACCCGCGGCCAAGCAGACAGCCCTCACCCAATGCCCCCGGCGAGTAACTGTCTACGCGAATCCATACCGGATGGAACTCCTCCACCGTGATGCGTGCATCAGGCACCGCATGCTGCAGCACACCCGTCAGTCCTTCAGCGGTGCGTGTCTTCTGACCCGCGAGTCCGAGCATCGACAACAGCTTGCGCGTGCCGACCGCCTGAGCAGTCTCTGGAGTGCCGATACCGAGTCCCGCGAAGCTCAGCAGGTAACGCGAAATCTCGTCGGTGCCCCCGCTCCTGAAACCGGCCGGGTAACGATACTTTCGCCACACGCGGTAGTACTGCGTAACGACGCGGTGATGGAACAGATCAAGGAAACCCGACATCGGCTCGGCACCGTCGCGATTCTGCGCAACTTCGTCGACGAAATACGACGGCATGCGCGCGTCGACCCCGTACAGGCCAAGAAACGTCGTACGAACGGCCGGCGGCGCCGACGGGTTGTCCAGATCGTATTCCACCGCGTCGATCTCACGTTTCGGAAACCCGATCCGTGTCCTCGAGCGGAAACGCACGGGCTCAGTGGCGGGCGAATCGCTCGCGCCCAGCGGCGGCTTGTCGGGAGCGGCGAGTTCGATCAGCTCGCAGAAGCGAAAGAAATTCATCCGATGCGCGTCGTCGAGCAGCGCCGGCAGCAACTGCCGATCCGCGTATGACGGAAACTCCCGGGAAGGTGCATTCAAAACGGTGCTCCTTCGCCCTTCGTATCCGGCCATTCAATGCGCCTGCCCGTGGGTTGCGACACGACCACGAGCTTTGTGAACAGGTTTAACGTCGCATACAGCCCGAGAAAACGGTTGAGCATCCCACCAAACAGTTCGATGTCGCCCTTGCCGGCAAACCGGTTGCTGTCGAGCGTCACCTCGATTTCAACGCCGCGCTGCAGCCCGCCCTTGACGAGCTTCTGCAACAGCCGGTGCTGCACATCGGTGATCGCATCGATGCGGCGTTTGTTTAGCTCGCCGTCGGTCCAGTCGTACAGCGCAAGCGCGCCGCGCAGAATTTCCGGGTTCAGCAGCGACAGGTAATTCGGTGCGAGATGCGACAGCACGCGCCACTGGAAGCGGTCGCCGGTTGGCGGGTAAACCGGTAACGTCGGTGCGGTCAGATTGCGCACCGAGCCTATGTTTGTGAAGCCGCTTCGCATGCGGGTAATGCCGGCTTCGCGCAGGCCTTTGCGCGGCAACATCCCGTTAGTGCCCGTTACCGACAGTGACAGCGTTTCCTTCGGCAACGTCACCTGATGCTCCCAGGCATGGCCGCCCAGAACCACCCAAGTGTCGAACCGTCCCGATGGCCCGCGTCGCACACGCGTGTGGAAATATCGTTCGGGCATTTCGTGGCGCAGCATGCCACCGCGATGACGGAACGAAGCGAACGGCGCGTATTCGAAGCGCTGGCCCGATCCCGCCTCGAAGCCCTGAACGGTGTCGACCGAATACACGTCGACATTGTCTCCGTGCTGCTCGATCGAGTGGACACGGTATTCGGTTTCGAACTGGGTCGCGATGATCGGGTCGGCTTCCAGCTGGAACAGGTTGATGATCGGCGTGCAGAAGAGGCGCACATTTTCGGCCGAGAAGCGCAAGTCGTAAGGATAGGGTTTCTCCAGTGCGACCTCGACGTCGAAATACGGTGCGTCCTGCGGGATCGCCTGCATGTCCAGACCGAGCAGGTCCACGAACATGAACTTCTCAGGAAACGTGAAGTATTCGAGCAGCAACTGGTAGCCGCCGAACGCGTTGTCCGCTTTCGGCCACAGGCGCTCATCGGCGGCGAAGCCCGCCGGTTCGATGTGCAGGCCCGGCATTGGTTGCAGCATGCCAGGACGGTCGGCGGGATAGCCCGGTACGCGCACGTTGATCGCAACAGGCTCGGCGGTCAGCGCCGCGTACAGCGCAAGCGCAACCGGCCGGTCGGCGTTCAGGAAGAGGCGCAGGCGCGGCACGACCAGCTGTTCGCGCCGCGCCTGCGGTTGGACCTCGAACCGCAAACGCAGCACGGAACGGCCGTCCTCACGCGCGTAGGCGTTCGCTTCGGAGAGGCGCAGCGGATACAGATCGATTTCCTGCGTAGTCCGATAGATGCATTCGACGCCTTGATCGCCCGAGCCGGAAAGCTGCCCCGCCGGGATACGATCGGACATGACCTCAAGTCCGGCCGCAAGCGTCTCGTGTTTCTGCAGTACGCCATTGGACGGGCTCACTTCGAGAATCGACAGCGATGGAATCATGCGCAGGTAGTGCGGCCACAACATGCTGACAAGGCCCTCGGTCAGCTCGGGCAATTCGTCATCAAGCTTGTGACGCAGGCGTCCCATCAGGAACGCGAAACCTTCGAACAGCCGCTCGACGTGCGGGTCGCGCTCGCCGATGCGGTCGATGTTCAACATTCGTGCGCGGTCCGGGAACGCGTGGGCAAACTCCTTGCCCGCCTCGCGCAAATAGCGCATTTCCGCTTCGTAGTAAC
The DNA here is from genome assembly GCF_902859805.1 of Paraburkholderia sediminicola. Lineage (GTDB taxonomy): Bacteria > Pseudomonadota > Gammaproteobacteria > Burkholderiales > Burkholderiaceae > Paraburkholderia > Paraburkholderia sediminicola. The sequence goes on from NZ_CADIKC010000002.1 coordinate 764,681, forward strand.
GGAGGACTTCGTTGTCTTTGGTGGGGCTGCTCATCGGCTTGGTCTCGTCATCTCGCTGTTTCCGGTCGTGGTTACGCCAACATCACGGCTCGCGCCGGATCGATCGCCGTCAGCTCGCCAGTCAGCGAGTCAATGCGTGCGGCAAGCGCCAGTTTGTCAGCGTCCTTGCGGTTCATCCGGATCTTCAGCAGGCGCAGTAGATGGTGTTTGGTTTCGAACGCTAGCGACGGCTCCCATTCTGTGAGCCTGAAGCGCTGCGCGGCGAGATCGAGTGTCGATAGCAGATGCAGTGCCGTATCCGGCCGGTCAGCATGCTCGGCGACGCGGGCCATCACCAGTTGCCGTACGTAGCGGTCGCGTTCGCCGTCGTGGGACGGCAAGCGTTGCAGCCAGGCAAAAGCGGCGTCCAGCCCCTGCTGCAAGGCGAGGTCGGACGCCTGTGCCTCGGTTTCCGCCCAGTCGGTATCGGCCGACGCTACGATCACCGGCGCCACGGCTTCGCCCCGCTCGACGTCACGCACGGTGGCGTAGCGTGCGATCCATTCCACCGTCGCGTCATCGGCAAAGGGTGAGCCATCGGAGAACGACAGTTGGTCCAGACCTGGCAAACGTTCGAGCATCAACGCACAGTCGGTTGCGACCAGATCGCGAACCTGCGCATATTCACCGCCCGCCTGCTCCTGCGCAATGAATGCGAAATACTGCAGATCCAGCCAGAAGTGATTCGCGCCTTCGGCAAACGCCGCCTCGACGCGGTCCAGCAATTCCGGCCACTGCTTTTGCAACATCAGGCGTTTGAGATGCGCGCGCAGTTCGGCGCGTGGCGCGACGAGCCGCGTCTTGCCGCTAACCTCGTGCGGCGGCACTTCGGTGAGCGTATCCCAGCGCACGCAACGCATCAGGCGATACGCCGCCAGATAGCCCTGCGGCTGATCGCGCAGGAACTGCGCCATCTGGCGCGCGCGGTCGAGCAGTTCGCGGGCGGAAGAGACTTCGGTGGCTGCCGGCAGCGTGGTGGCCGATGCACCGCCTGCCGGTGTCTCGCTGTTTGTTCGCGCCACCGGCAGCGGCGTTTCAACGCGCTCTTCGAAGCGGCGAAACAGCGGGTCGAGTTCAGGGCGCGCCGCCTCCGGCCATTGCGCGGTACGCTCCGTGATCAGCGCGAGCGCCGACAGCGTACGTTCGAGCAGCGTATCGGACAGGCCCTGCACACGGTCGAGCCGGTCAGCAAAGGTGCTGCCGGCAAGCCATTCGAGCGCGGCCCGGCGGGTTTCGGCACGGGCCGGCAACAATGCGTCGCCGAAACGATCAACGAGCGCCGAGAGCAGTTCAAAGCCGGATGCCACGCCTTCCGCGCCATCGCGACGCATGCGCCCATAGACGTAGTAGACCGCGAGGCGGACATCCTTCGCATTTTGTTTGAGCAAGCGTTCGGCGGTATTGACGATCAACGCGTCGTCGACGTCCGCGAGTTTCGCGACTTCTTCCCTGATCGCCAGGAAGTCGTCGTCATAGCCAGGGTCGGCACCGGTCGGCGCAGCCTCGCTGATCGGCCGAAGCCAGTCATCCCAACGCCCCTGTGTCGAGCGGGCGAGCTCAGAGGGCGGATGGGTGCCGAACAGTGCGCTGAGGAGGTTCGTTAGCATGGAGCGCCTTCTTCGGGCGAAGCAGTGGGGTCGGTTTTCATAGCGGGCTGAATCCACCGGGAAGCGGAGTTTCGGCGTGCTTTGCCGCGTCGAGCATCGCCCTCGGCAGCGGTGGTGGACCCTCAGCCTGCGCGGCCTTTTTTGCGCCCAATGCCGCGACAGGCGCTGTGCCGGCGAAGATGCGCGTCGGCAGCGCGAAGTTGCGCAGCGCGAGCAGTTCCAGCGGCCCCTTGCCCACGTCCGTGCGCATCATGAAGCTCAGCGGATAAGTGAGGTCCCGTGACGCGGTTACGAGCGGAGCTTGGGTCGTCAGGCTGTCGAGACGTTTGGCACCGAGGAAAGCCGGATCACTGGTGTCGTCATCTTCATCGTTGTCGTTGTCGCTGTGGTTCGCGAGATTCGACGCGCTCGCAGCCGAAGGCGCGGACGCAGGCTTTGGTACCTGTGCCGCCTTCGGGGCGCTCGTGTCCGGCGCAGCTTGCCACGTCAACTGGAAAGTGGCGCTGTCAACCGGCTGCACCTGGGCCCGTTCGAGCATGCGCACCAGCCCCCAGCGGCCACTGAACTCAAAGCTCTTGTTCGTACCCGCTTTCTCCGTCTGCCATTGCAGACGCGTGCCGAGGCCCTGCGGATTGTTCGACGGCCACGTCAGCGCCTGCCAGGCTTCCTGCTGGTTGTAGTAATGCAGCTTCTGGCCATCGAGCGTCAATATCGTGTCTGTCACACCCGCCGCCGGGACCGGCTTGAAGTCGAAACGATATTGCGGCTCCCCCTGTGCAAGAAGATGACCGGCAATGCGTTGCAACGTGTTCAGCGCCCTGAGGAAGTCGCGATCGAAGGTCAGCGTCGTGTTGCCTGTGGCCACCGGCACCCACTGGTCACCTTGCAGTTCAAGCACGCCCGCGAGTTGCGAGCCAAGGAACGCACCGATCAGGCCGCCTTGCGGGCGCAGGAAACGCGCGAGCTCGGGTAGCGACGCATCGTTGTCTGTGTTGGCAAACGGGTAGCGTCCCGCAAAGGAACGATTCCACGTCGCGACGATCGTCTGGCGCCAGGCATCGTTCAGGCTGGCCTGGGCCGGTTTCAGCACCGTTTGCGTTGCCTGGGCGACTGGCCGCACGAAGAGTGCATCGCCCATACCCACCCATTGCGCGCCGAGACTCGCGGCGATCAATTGCGCGTAGGTCTGGGTGTCGGCCAGTTCCGAGCCCTTGCCCTGAAAGAGCGATTGCGCAACCTGCTTCGCCTCAGCGTCGGCATCCGGGCTGTCGCTGACCTGCTGCAATTTCAGGCGCAGGGTGGTAACACGCTCCATGAAGCGTTGCAGGCTCAGGTCGCTGCTCGCGGCAGCGCCGGCATTGCCTTGAGCGACGAGACGCAGCACCGGCCCGAATGATGCACCGAGCGGCCCGGCCGGATCGGGTTTCGCTGTTTCAGGGCCCTCGACCTTGCCGCCAAACACGTGCTGTGCCTTGTCCACCAGCGTGTCGGACAGCGACGCCTTCAGCGCACCCGCTCCGCCCTGGTACTCGAGCGATTTCATCAACGCGATTACCGGCGACTGCCGCGCGTCGGCCATCAGTTTCAGTTGCTCGATCGTGGATGGCAGGGTGGACGCCGGGTCCCACTGCAGGGTGTTCATGAAAGCCTGCCAGCGGTCCGCGTAGTCCGAGAAGTAGCGGCTGGTGAGCGACGCCCTCACTTCATCGGCCGACTGCTCTGGCTCGTGCCGATGTACATTGCTGGCCAGCACCCAATCGCTCGCAGCTTCGTTCCGTTTCGCGGCCTCGTCTATGGCGGCCGCAATGGTGCCCTCGTAAGCCTGACGGGTGAAGGCGCCGGATATATATGCTGCGGTGCGCAGCAGTCCGCGCGTGTCGGTGCCTGCCGTGAGGGACGCAAGCGTCTGGTCGGGATAGCGATTGCCGACCGTGTCGAGCACGTGCTGGTAAATCGTGTCTTCGGAGTTTTTCACGCCGATCACGGCGAGCAGCGTTTGGCGTGATGCGTTGACGAGGTCCTGGCGCGGCTGGATGCGCCAGTCTTCATGCGCTCTCAGGTGCTGGGCGTAGAAGCCGAGCAGACGCGCGGAGAGGTCGAGTTTCTCGCCGGTCGGGAGGTTCGCGTTCGTGCTCCAGTAGCGGGCGAGCAGCGGGGTCATGAAGGCTGCGTCGGCACGGCTGGGTTGGGACAGCATCAGATAAGTCTTGAGTGCTTTGTGGCCGTCGAGCGCGAGCCGGTTGGTCTGGTCATCGACCTGCTCGGTCTGCATCTGGCTCAGGTCGACGAGGGAGGCTTCGAGGTTTTGCTGGAGTGGTGTCACGAGGACGTTGCGGCTCGCTCGGGCGTAGGGTTGCCACAGCGCGGCGAGCACCTCGTGATCGCGGTTCAGGCCGAAGCGGGTCAACAGCGGGGTGTGATGCTGCGTGCGGGTTTCGTATAGGTCGACGCGCTGTTGCAGCGTGAGCAGCGCGCGCAGTCTGGCGGCGGAATCGGGTGCCGCCGCGAGGGCCCGGACCGCCTGCTTCGTGAGATGCAGTTCGCGCGCGTTGTTGAAACCCGAGATCAGCATGCCGGTGATCCACAGGCTGATTGCACTCAATGCAATGATCGAGAACACCGTCACTGGGTGCCAGCCGAGGCGGTGGCCGCGGTTGGTGCGCGCGACCTCGCCAATGTGCTGCCATATAGGAAGGTCGGCGCTGGTCGGATGCTCGCGTTCGTTCGTTGTGTCCTGCAACGGGTACGGTGCGAAGAATGCACCGCTGACCGGTTGAACGTGCCGCTGGCGCCTGGCAAGCGCGACGATCCAACCGGCAAGCGGGGCGCTGCGCGTGTCGAGTCTCTGCGACAGTTGCGCGGCGTACCGGTCGCAGCCGTTGGTGGCCAGTTGCGCAATGCTGCGATCGGCCAGGCGGTCACGCAATTTCAGCAGTGCGGTTTCGATTGCGCTGACGTCCGCTGTGCGCGGGAACTCGCAACCCGTTATCGGCGTTGCGCCGTTGCTGACCGCGTCGTCTTGCGCGACGTCGAGGACGTAGACGGGCGCAGACCAGTGCAGTACCTGGGCGATGCGTGAGAGGTTCACGCCGTATGCGCTCGTGCCGCGGCGCGCGGTGGGCAGGTCCACGGTGCCGTCGAGAGTCAGCACAACCGCATCGATCGGACGGCAGCGGCGTAGTTTGGCTAACTGCTTCAACCAGTTTTCGTCTGGTTGACCGTCCTTGTCTGTTTTGCTCCATAGGAGCACAGCGTCGTCGGTTACGAGCCAGCCTTGTTCGGCAAGGTCGGGGAGCAGTTGCGCGATTGCGGCGTTGCCGCCTGTTAGCAACAGCCAAGGTTGGCGGTAGCGATAGCGAAGACCGTGGCGTGTTCGCAGATATTCCCGCAAAGAGGTCAACGGTTCGATTGTCGCCTGAGTCTCTTCCAGCGGCTTACCTAGCTCAGCCGACCCAACGTCTCGCAGCGCAGCCTTGCGGTTGGCCTGTCGAATCAGCATAACGTCGACGATAACGGCGAGCAAAAACACGATGACCAGACCCGAAACGACAAGTAGCTTCTGCGCCAGAGTGGTCAGACCAAAGGCGTCTCCTTTTGTAAGCACGATGAGTCCGCTTGCGACTAACACCACAAAAAAACCAGCCAGCTTGAAATTGAAGCGCATAGGGAAACTGATCTTAAAGTTGCGGCCCGACAACCGCGAGGGTCATGTGGTCGACATGAGCAATGCTCAGTAATTGTTTCTGCCCGGAGCTCCGCACCAGCGCAGCGGCGAGAGCGACGCACAACCATGGCGCAGCCATGCCAGTCGCGCCGATAGTCAGATCGACGTCATGCTGCCCTTGCAATCCGGCCGTCTTGAGTAAACCCACATCCTGGGTATCCAAATGGGTCGACAACTCCCGCTGCAAAGGTGCCTCTATGCCACCGGTCAACCACTGGTCGTTCAGCTCGGCGCCCTGAGAACGGCTCCACAGCAATACTTGCAGTAGCCCCTGCGCCAAACCTTCGTCATCGTGGTGTTCTGGTCGATATAGCAGCGTGTCACTGGCTAAGTGCCTTTGCGCGACGAACGCCCGTGAAGCAAACATCAGGATGGCTCCCGCTTCCGCCACTCCGGCATCTGGAATCGCGTTGAGAAGCGGGTTGAGTTGCACCACGCAAAGTACGTTGACTGCATCCGTGACGAATCCGGGGGCGCCGTCGAGCCATCCGTCGACAGCAATGAGGTCCGGAGCGTCAGTGCTGACTGCGGTTAGCGGCGCATTGCGGAGCTGATGCGCATCCCATGAATCGCGCCAAATTGCTTCGATTTCCGAAATCGTCAATTGCGCCGCAACGCTCACATGAACAACCAGCGGTGTACGTTCAGGCAACGCTCTGACGGCCGGCGCAATCTGCCGCAGCAGCGAGCCGAATACATACCCCAGCACATCGCGATGCCGCTCCTCGTCTGCAGCGTCGTCGCCGGGTCGCCAGGCATAGCCATCCGGATCGATCCACCGAGCGGCGATTGCGTCGCTGTCGCCCTCGAACCGGGTTCTCGGCTCCAGCGTGAGCTGCCGCTCCACCACAGCTGACGCAGTGTTCTCATGCTCCCGCGCGGAGAAAACAAAACCGGAGTCGAGGATATGCAACGGAATGCCGGCCCTCCGACAGACGTCGTCCTTATATTCACGTCGTGCATCGTTGTGCTCTTCGGCACGGGTTCGCCGGGACTGCAACACGCCAAGATAACTAAAGAGCAGGACCGCCCATACGAGCACCGGGAACGCTGCCACGCACGTCCAGAACCAAACCGTTTGCGTGGACTCGCCAGCCGGCCAGAAGCGGACGACACCGAAAGCACTGCCGCCGACGATCAGCAGAAAGAGGAATGCCCAAAGCGGCCAGGCGGGTTTAAACGGTGGGACCTCCCGCTCAGGAGCAATACGTCTCAAGTCATAGGCCATTACGTACTGCCCGTCACTCCACTAGACGACAGCAGAATCGCACCGCAAAGCGTCTTGTGACCATGAAACGCAATCGGCAGATCGCCATCAAGCATCTTGTCATTTCCCTCTGCAATCGCGTTTTCACCACAGCGGGGACAGGACACCTTGTCGGTCTTGCGGGAGGCGGGTCTATCGTTCAATGAAATGCGCGACGACCCGGTAAGCACCTTGCCGCCGTGGCTCGTGTCGTCGCCTACGTAAATCACATTTGGCATATGGCCTCTTCTGAAAGTTAAGGAAACCGGTTCACACATTTAAGCCATGAACATCTCATCGATACTTCACCGGATTTGTGCTCGAATCGCGCACATGTGCGTCATTCGGTGCTATCTGACAGGCCGCTTCGACGTCTGCCGGCCAAAGCGGTACCTTGCTCGTTGCGCGGCATGCCAGGCGACCGATAAAGAACAGGATGTGGAACGGCAGCATCAGCCATTTGGCAATCGGGTTCCACGCGTCCTTCGACACCAACGCAATCCAGCCCTGATACAGCGTCTCCCGCTTGTCGGCAATCGGCAGACAGTACGTGAAACCGGGTGCGTCGATCACTGCGTGCGGTCCCTCTTCCATGTAGCGGCGAATAAATTCCCAGTGACGCAGACAATCGTCCCGGCTGCTCGACGCGTAGCCGAACACGAACATTTCCTCAACGGTCTGCGCGTCCTTCAGCACGAGGCCACAGATGCCCAGCGTGCGGACGCCGAACGCCTGGCTGTTCACACGCAAGGTGAAGTACGCCTTGTCCCAAGACACTTCCAGAATTGTTCCGTCGCCGCGAAACACGTAGACCATCCGGTTCAGGCGGTTGAAGCGCATCGGATAGTGGGTGTAGCGAAACCATTCGCCGATCGTACGATTGAACGTAACTACGCCCGCGATAAACAAAGACGAAACAATTGTCGCGAACCCCATAAATAACAGCATTGCGCATTCGTCGCGGTGATCCCAGTTCGGATTGAAATAGAAATCCGCAAAAGTCGACCACCACGAAATCAATAGAAAAAATGAAAGCAGTCCTGCGCCGAACACCCCAACCACACTCATCATTCCTCGATTTGAATAGATCCCATCAACCAGTTCCAGATAGGTGGAATTCAACCGGATCACCCGGCCAGACGCGTGCGGTTCCGCGGTGCGTTCGCTGATTGACAGACGCCATTCTCGGTCCTGCACGCTCAGGGGACGTTGTTTTCTGTTTGTCGTAAACATCACGCATCCGCCATCGCCAGGCTGAAGTCGGACTGTTCCTTGCTGGAATCGGTGTAGCGGCTACCCGACGCCAGATCGCCCCAGTAGCAGCGTTCCATCCACTGGGCAACGGTGTCGCCCTTGACCTTGTCGGCAGTTGTGACTAGAGATGACATCGAGCCCTGATCTGACGGGTACGCGTAAAGATTCATCGGTACTCCGCCGGGTTCGTACTCGAATCGCGCACATATGCGTCGCCTGGTGCTATCCGGCACGCTGCTTCGACGTCGGCCGGCCAAAGCGGTACCTTGCTCGTTGCACGCCATACCAGACGACCGAGAAACATCAGCACGTGAAACGGCAGCATCAGCCATTTGACGATCGGATTCCAAGCGTCGTTCGATACCAGTTCTATCCAGCCCTGGTAGAGCGTTTCCCGTTTGTCAGCGATCGGCAGACAGTACCGGAGCCCAGGTGCATTTATCACCGACTGCGGACCCTCCTCCATGTAGCGTCGCATGAACTCCCAATGGCGCAGGCAGTAACTCCTGTTGCTCGAGGAGTAACCGAACATGAAGGCTTCTTCAACCGTCTGCGGATCCTTCAGCACCAGTCCGCTGATACCCAGCCAACTGGTTCCTGCTACCTTCTTGGCCACGTGCAGCGTGAAGTACACCGCGTCCCATGATGCTTCCAGTACTGTGCCGTCGCCGCGAAACACATACACCATCCGGTTGCGCCGGTTCAGCCTGATCGGGTAATGCGTGTAGCCAAACCATTCGCCGATCTTGCGGTTGAAGAGGACGACCCCCAGGATAAAGAGAGAGGAAACAACCGTTACTAAACCCATAGACAACAACATGGCGTTTTCATCGCTATGATTCCAGTTCGGATTTAAATAGAAATCAAACAAGGTCGACCACCACATTGCAAACAGGAAAATCGATAATAGACCCGCTCCGAACAACCCAATCAGACTCATCCCCCCGCGATTCGCATAGAGCCCATCTACCAGCTCGAGGTAGGTGGAATTCATTCGGATCACCAATGATGATGCGTGCGGCTCTCCAGTACGCTCCCGAACGCATAAGTGCGATTCTCGATCCCTTTCGCTCAGCGGACGCTCCTTCGCGATGGTCTTGAAAGTGTCTTTTCCCATCGCCATTACGCTGCCGCCATGAGTTTATTGAAATCATCGATCTCCTTGGCCGAACTGAAATACCTGTCTCCTACGGGCAGCCCACCCCAATAGCTACGTTCCGTCCATTGGGCAGCGGTGTCGCCCTTGACCTTGTCGACAGTCGTGACTAAAGATGACATCGAGCCTTGACCTGACGGGCACACGTGACGATTCATCGGTACTCCGCCGGGTTCGTACTCGAATCGCGCACATACGCGTCGCCTGGTGCGATCCGGCATGCTACTTCCATGTCGGCTGGCCACATCGGCACCTTGCTCGTTATGCGGCATGCCAGACGACCGATAAAGAACAGGATGTGGAACGGCAGCATCAACCATTTGGCAATCGGGTTCCATGCGTCCTTCGACACCAACGCGATCCAGCCCTGATACAGCGTCTCCCGCTTGTCGGCAATCGGCAGACAGTACGTGAAACCGGGTGCGTCGATCACTGCGCGCGGTCCCTCTTCCATGTAGCGGCGAATAAATTCCCAGTGGCGCAGACAATCGTCCCGGCTGCTTGACGCGTAGCCGAACACGAACATTTCCTCAACGGTCTGCGCATCCTTCAGCACAAGGCCGCAGATTCCCAGCGTGCGGACGCCGAATGCCTGGCTGTTCACACGCAAGGTGAAGTACGCCCTGTCCCAAGGCACTTCCAGAATTGTTCCGTCGCCGCGAAACACATAGACCATCCGGTTCTGGCGGTTGAAGCGCATCGGATAGTGTGTGTAGCGAAACCATTCACCGATCGTGCGGTTGAAGGCGACAATGCCAGCGATGAGAAGTGAAAAAATAACTGCAGGAAAAATCGTGGATAACAGCATCGCAGACGCGTCGTGACGGTCCCAATACGGATTCAGATAATGGACGACTACAACAACGTAGAAGAGCCAAGTCACGACAAATACACTTAGACTCACACCGAAAATCCCAAATGCACTCATCATTCCGCGATTCGAGTAGATGCCGTCAACCAGTTCCAGATAGGTGGAATTTATCCGGATTACTCGACCCGAGGCATGCGGTTCGGCGGCACGCTCGCTGATTGGCAGATGCCATTCACGATCGAGCGCACCTACGCGACGTTGTTTTTTGCTTGTAGTAAACATCAGACACCTGCCATCGCCTGGTGGAAATCTGATCGCTCCTTAGCGCAACTGGCGTAGCGGCTGTCCGGAGCCAGACCACCCCAATAGCAGCGCTCCAGCCACTGTGCAAAGTTGTCGCCCCTGACATGGTCAATTAGCATACTCAGCGCCACCAAGACTACTGCGAATACAAGTCCCCACCCCGTCAAACTGAGCCCGGCGACTACAGTCGCTCCACCTTCGGTAGCGACTGCGGCCCAAATTCCGAAACCAGCAACAACGATTCCGGCGAAGCCAGAAAGCAGTTGCAATGACATTAGTGCCCATTGCTCGCGCCCACCGCTTTGAACAGCATCAGCAATGTCCATTGCTGCGACTACCCCTGAAACTGCTGCCGCCCCTCCGCCCGCCACACGCAGCGCCAGTGCAGCACGCCTCGCCAGTTGTTCGCCCGCTACACGCTCGGCCATACCCGTCGCATATATGTTCCGCCATGCCCCATAGCCCTTCACGACGTTGGCTACTCCCGTCGCGAGTGCACCCGCAAAGAGCCCACGGCCGAGCTGATAGCGCGTGTCCTGCTCCCTGGTTTTCTGAAAGCTCAGCGCCTTCGTTTCAGCGGTGAGCATCTGCTGCCACGTGGCCCATTTGCAGACCACATCGATAACCGTCAGCCCGCCTTCCGACACTGCACCAAACAAAGGGGCACGCCCGACCTTCAGCACGCCGTACTCGTGGAGGTTCCGCGGCGTTGTCACGTTCTCGACCAGCCACTTCACCTTTTTGGTAGGGTCCGCGATCTTGGCCAGTTGTTCGTTCATATCTCCGGGGATAAACACGGCCATTTTCGCCTTCACGTCCTTCGAGGCAACCGCCAACTCAAAAGATCCGATATTGCCGCTCGCAAAACTTCCCCGCACCTGCTTCTTCGTGTATGAGGTCAACTGCCTGATTGTGTTCTCTGACAATGGCTTGCCGCTCTGCTTACCTTGAGCGGTCATATGGTCCATAAAGGCCTTCGACAGGAACTCGATCGTCTCTCCTGCCTTGCCGGAGACCTCGATCACCCCAGCTGGCGTTCTCAGCGTCACACCCACAACCGCCATCCAGCGAGCCAACGTCTTTTCTGCTGCGTTGTCGTTAAATTCGCGCAGCATCGTTGCTATAGGCGCGGCAATCTGTACCAACACACTGGCGACGGAATCCGGCAGCAATTTGTCTACCGCCTCCCGCTGCTGCTCCCTCGCCTTGACCTGACTAGCCTTCCACTCTGCCTCGGCCTGCTCCGCTTTCCGCTTCAACGGCGTATCGGCGAGCGCGAGTCCGGAACTCATGTCTGTCGAATCCACAAAATCTGCGAACGCCTCATCGTATTTCTTCTTCGCTTGCGCTACTGCCGCGTGCGCGGCCTGCGCTTGCAGCTTCGCGTCTGATGCGGGCTTAAGCAACGCCTGCACGTGCTTTGCATACTTGTCCATCATTTCTGCCCACGGCAGCTTCGCCGGGTCGAGTGGCAGCGTCTGCATCGCACTGATCAGTTCGTCCTGATGCAACACCAGCGCGCGCAGCAGCAGGTTGGTCCGCTCCGTGATATCGCCACTCAGCCACCGGCGATACACCTGCGCACAGCCCTCAATCTGCTGTGTCGCCGCCATACACCGCTGCAAGGTCTCCGCATAGACATCTCCCGACTGCGGGTCCTTCCCGTCGTGCGTGCAATCGAGCTTGTTCGACAGCAGATTGCTCTGCATCCACGCCGCATGCGCTTTCGCCAATGCTTCAATGTGCTCCTCCTGCAGCTTGTCTGATACCGTCTTAAAGTCCTTCGCCCAGTTGTCATAGAGCGTGGGTTTGATCCTGTTCAGATAGACCTTCCACGAATCGTCCTGGGCGATCTTGATCTTCTGCTGCGACGGATTTCTCAGCAGCGCATCCATCTGTTGCTGCCTGGCCAGGTCTGCCGGGTCCACCTTCTTCACGAACGTGCCCGGCATCACGGGCCGGTTCGCCATTACCGGGCTCACAGCGATTGCTGCGTCCTCTTCCCGTGCAAGGTCGTAGCTCACCTTCATGTAGTCCGCGAGACTATTCGCGTTAGAAAACACCTGCATCTTGATCTTCTCGTCATTAGATACCCTCAATGATTTGATCGCGCCATCGAGGGCAACCAGGTGCCGGTACGTCGTAGCGTAATTGCCGTATCCGTTCTCTTTGTCGTACTTGCCCTTCTCCACCCTTGTGTCGAGCAGGCGCTCCTGATGCCAGTTGATCAGCGCGGCGAGATCCTGCGCGACACCTGCGGGGTCGTCCAGCGCCACGATCGCGGCCTGCATGCCCGCACTGCGCCGCCGGCACGCCGACAGCGTGCCCTCTGCCTGCCCCGCGCGCGCGTGAAAATGAGGTGACGAGGGCGGCGTAAACGCACGCGAACCCGCTGACGCCGACTTCGCGGCGGGCGCATAGTCGGCCACGGCACTGGCCAGAGCGCCCATCCCTACCGCGTGGACCGTGTTGCCCCGGCCGGCCGCGGTCGCCTGTCCTGGCGGCGTCTGGTGTGTCTTGGCCCATGCGCTCGCATCAAAGGCGCGCATGTGCATTTCGCGCTGCGACTTGCCCGCGTTTCCCTTGTGGGCCGCAATAACTGCCGGCGTCCATTGCACGTCCGAATACCCCAGCCACACAATGCCCGCCTGCTCTGCATCCGGAATCGCGATGCAGCCAGCCAGTTCCTTATGTCCAGCGAAATCGCACGGTCTGGCCGTCTTCGCTTGCTCCGATACCGCCGTCTCCAGCGGAAAACTCATGTAATAACCGTCCTGCGTAATCCAGTACGCCGTCATCCGGTCACGCTTCTCGTCGTATACGTACAGGTAGCCGCTGCGCAGCACGCGCGTTGTGTAACCCGCGCTGCCGTGCAGTGTCAGGTCCTGCTTCTTGCCTTTGCCCACGCTGTGGACCGTGTCTTCAACCTTTAGCGGCGCGGTTACCACAGGCAGCCCCATGTCGAGCGGTGCGATGGCATAACGCACCGGCATGATCAGCAAACCCTGTTTATCGCAGAAATTGCATTTAGGTTCGGTGGTGGTCGTCATAGACGTCATGCCTCCAAGGCTGCCGTGTTCGAGAATTCGGCTGGCGGTAAGGTTTGTACGATGTTCATTGCCTGCTGCGCGAGGATGTTGGATTCCTCTATCGTCAGGAGCGCCGCGAGGTCCGCCCAACTCCCGGGTGTCTCCTGCGCTTCTCTGAGCGTCCAGTAAGGCGCGAGCTTAGGATGGTTCAGAAACGCAGGGCCGCAGCGCACCACATGCTCGGCGTATCGGGCCTGATCATCCGGCTGATGCCAGCGCAGGCGATTTTTCGCCACTGCCAAGGCCGCCTCTATGCGATTGGCAACGGAGGCACGCTGCGGCCAATGAAGAGCTGGTGATAAGGCCAGACGCGCGAGCACCTGATTGACTAGCGCAATACGTTGAGCACGTTCCCAGACCTCGATGTCAATGCGCGCAAATCCGGCAATCCGTTCAGCTGAGTCCACGCCGGCTATGCGTACGACAGGCATGGCGAGTTCGAACCAGTTGCCGAACCATGGAAATCGCCACGTCGAAACCGGGCCAGTCAAGGCAGTCAATTGATCCGTGTCCAGCAGCCAACAGAGATTTGCGAATACGCGCGGATCGAAGAATCGCCATAACGCTCCGCTTCCTGACCGATTCCCCGTTCTGTCGATCGGCAGTACGAGCATCTGCTGCGCCAGGTGCGCAGCGAACGCGTCCGCCGACACGAGCGTCTCGAGAAACGCGAACACGCGCGGTTGTATCAAAGGAAACCGCTGCTGCGCGTCGAGTTCGTCTGACAGACTAGATTCCAGCCACTCTATCCGCCCAGCATCGCATTGACGCAAATCAATCAGCATTGGCAAGCCAGTAAAGTCTTTGCCCCAATTGGTCGGGACGCACATGCGTCCATAGAGCGACGCCAACTCTCCAGCATCGGGAAATGCACCCGGGTCGACCAAGACGTACCCGCCGCGGGAAAGCGAGGGAGGCTGACATACAGAAATCGCATCGGCCACACGCCACGTGGTTGAAGTCGATACCGTCATGCCAACGCCACACTGTTTTCACCGGCCGTTGCCGCAGCAGCTTGTGATCCGTGACACGCGGCGAACGCAGGCAGTTTCCCGGCGATGCTATCGGGACCATCCCATTTGAAGTTGGCCATCCTGATCGTGACTTGTGCCGGCGACGCGATCGTCACATTGCCGTTCTCCAGCTTGATATAGGCGCCGCCGCCGTCAGTGAGCGTGACGGATTTCCGGGCTTGCAGCACGACATGCCCCTCACTGCTGCTGACGGTCATGTTCTGCTGGGAAGTGAGCTCCATCTCGTCGCCTTGCGCCTGAATCTGCACTTTCCCCTTGCTCGCAAACAGCTTTACGCCCATCTTGTGTGCGAACAGAGAAATAGCTTCGCCTGCAGCGACGGTAAATTTGCGAAGCACACCAATGTCGGCGCCTTCACCCGCGGTAAACGTCAGATTGGTGCCCGCACTATGCTGAATCGCATCCGGCGTGACGAGGGCAATCGATGAACTCGCAGACAGCAGGATCACAGCCTGCTGTAGATCCTTGATCTGATTCTGAAGAACCTGCTGCATGGCCTTTGCATCCGCCGCATCGGCTTGCGCGATTCTCGCCGCCTGAGCTAGCCCCTCCATACGGCCCTGCGAGTCGGCAAGGCGCGTCATCGCCTCTTGCATGTCAAGCTGCGCGCCCGTTGCGTTAGGCCGATCGTCGGATGAAACAAACAACCCCTTCCCACCCCGGATCGCCCCCCAGCCCGACGTCCGCAACTCAAACCCCTCGCCGCGCTTCTGACGCTTGCCGTTGACCATATGGCCCAGGGTCAGCTGACTCTTGCCCGAGTGTTCCGTGGAAAGCTTCGCGTGCTCCTCACCTTCCCAGTCTTCAAACTCGAGCTTGTTGTCGCTCTGCGTACGAATCACATTGCGTGAGAGCCAACGCTCCTGATTCGTGATCAGGTCCGTGGCCTGGCTGTGGTGATGGAACTGTGAGATGTATGGCTTGTCCGGATCGCCGTCCCGGAACGCAATCACCGCTTCCGTGCCGTCCAGCGCGGGGAAGTGGAAACCCGTCTGCAATGCACCCGCAAACGGCTTCGCGAGCCGCAGCGGCACACTTTCTCCACCCGGGTTCCACCCGTCAAAGTCCAGATCGAGGCGCACCGTGTAGTAGCCCTGCTGGGTCAGGTACGCGTACTTGTACTGGCCCGGCGACGTTACGCGCGCGCTCAACGTGCCGCTGATCATGGGCCACGCATCGTCTTCGAGCTTCAGACGGAAGCGCCGATCTGACGGAATCGCCCGATAGCTGTTGCGGTACGCCTGATCACGTGCACCTGTATGGGTGACCTCGATGACTACCTGGCCAGTGGCGGTGTCCCCCGGAGTATGGTCCTGCGAGGCGTCCGGCATATCCGCATCCATGCGCAGGATGCGCGCCGGCTGCAAGGCCAGCACATTGCCTTCGCCCTCATAGATGATCTGCCATGCAATGGCCGCCTCGTGGCGCAACTGCGCTTCCCACTGCGCGCCATCCTGGTCGAGGTGGTTGGTGCCGTAGATATACGGCTGGCCGTACGTGGTGGCATCCTTGCCCGCAATATTCGCTTCAGCACGGAACCGCTCCCACGCCTGATCGGGGTTGTAGTCCGCGACGGCAAACGACTTCGGCACGGTCTGCGCATGTATCTGGAGCGCGAACACTGTCTCGATCCCGGCCTCCAGCCCCGCCGTCTCGCGGTACGGTACGCTCAGTTCGGGTTGATAGATGTAGTGGTCGATGTCGTCGCCGAACACCACCATGTCTCCATGCTTGCCCTGAACGATGTAGCTGTAGATGCCTTCCTTCTGCATCAGCATCTGGATGTAGGTCCAGTCCGTACTCTGGTACTGGAATCTGAATTTATGTTGCGGATACTGCCGGCGCAGCCTGAAGACGAACTGGTGGCCCTTGAACCCGTGACGGCGCAGGATCGACTCGATGATCTGTGGCCCGCTCTGCTGCTGGTAGACGCGGCTCGCGCGCGTGAGTCTGAGCCGCGCGAGGTGCGCCTCGACCACGATGCGGTAGCTGCTGAAGTCCTTCGTCGTCTTCGTCTTTGAGAAGCGCGTGATGCAACCGGCGAACACGCGCGGCGTGCTGCCATCCGCCGGATCGATCGTAAAGGTGGCATCGCGACCGAGATAGTCCGCCCTCGACAGGCTATCCGGATGAGTAAGCTCGACACTCACGCGATACGGCTCGCCCATTCGCTCGACTGCCTCGAACGAAACCACTGACAGATCCTTCGCACTCCCTGTTCCAGGTACATCCAGAAAATAGGATTGCCGCCCAGTCACACCTGAAAGCGCGGCGCCGTACTCCCTGACTCTCTCGTCCAAATCTGCCATCGTTGTTCACCCCGTTCTCAAGCGTGCCAGGAAGAAACGGCGGCGAACATGGTGTTGTCCGCGCGGTCTCCCTCGATCCGATGTGTGCGTTTGGGCACGGAAGGTAAACGGTTTCCCGATCGTTGTGAATGCCTTCACCCCTTGTTTAAAGTATTTTTTAAGCAAGATCCAATTATCAGACTTATCTCATATCAAAGACATGGATATCCGTGATAGCTTCTCCTACGACCTTGGTTGTACTGACTGTTATTAAAAAACTAGAAGGATCGAAAGATGAGTGAGAGCTTCCAGAATGAAGTACCAACAAGCCGCATCAACATCAAGCTCGATCTGCACACAGGGGGTGCGCAGAAGAAGGTCGAGCTACCACTCAAGCTGCTGGTGATGGGCGACTACAGCAACGGTCAGGACACACGCGCGCTCGCTGAACGCACAAAGGTTGACATCAACAAGAACAACTTCAACTCCGTTCTCGCCGACTACAACCCCAAGGCAAAAATCGCTGTTGAAAATACGCTGGCTGGCGACGGCACGGAGCTGCCGGTCGACCTCGACTTCAAGTCGATGGACGATTTCAAGCCGGACGTGGTCGCCGGCAAGGTACCCGAGCTGCGCGCGCTGATGGCCGCACGCAATCTGCTGCGCGACCTGAAGTCGAATCTTCTCGACAATGCAACGTTCCGCCGCGAACTGGAAAAGATCCTCAAAGACCCGGCACTGTCCGAACGCTTGCGCACCGATCTGCAAAAGATCGGTGAAGCAACGCCGTCCGCCCAGTGACCGCGCAGCTCATCGAGGAACCCATCATGGCAAAGAACGAAATCAATCTTCACGAATCGAAAGCGACGGAGACCGTCGTGCTGGACGCGCCAGGCAAGAGCGTCTACGAGGCGCTGTGCGAGAAGATCAACCTGACGCCGGTCAAGGCAACCCGGCCGTTCGATTCCTTCCAGAACGCGGATGCGCTATCGGAGTCTTCTTTAGACGAGCGCGTCGCGCAAGCGATGAACGTGTTCC
This sequence comes from Paraburkholderia sediminicola, assembly GCF_902859805.1. Taxonomy (GTDB): domain Bacteria; phylum Pseudomonadota; class Gammaproteobacteria; order Burkholderiales; family Burkholderiaceae; genus Paraburkholderia; species Paraburkholderia sediminicola. Next base: position 782,270 of record NZ_CADIKC010000002.1, read on the forward strand.
TGAAGATGATCAAGGACTCGTCGCAGCAGGTTGATCGCCTCGACAAAAGCTTGCTCGATTTTCACATCGCGCATCTCGACCAGCAGATCAGCGCTCAGCTCGATGCGATCATGCACAACGAGACGTTCCAGAAAATCGAATCGGCATGGCGCGGACTGAAGTTCCTGGTCGACCGCACCGACTTCCGCAAGAACGTCAGGATCGAAGTGCTCGACGTTTCGAAAGACGCACTGCGCCAGGACTTCGAAGACACGCCCGAAGTCATCCAGAGCGGCCTGTACCTGCACACGTACATTCAGGAATACGACACACCAGGTGGCGAACCGATCGGCTCGATCATCTCGAACTATGAGTTCGATCGCGGCCCGCAAGACATCGCCTTGCTACGCAACATTTCCAAGGTGTCGGCTGCGGCCCACATGCCGTTTATCGGTTCGGTGTCACCGCAGTTCTTCGGCAAGGATTCAATGGAAGAAGTCGCCAGCATCCGCGACATCGGTAATTACTTCGATCGTGCTGAATACCTGAAGTGGAAGAGTTTCCGCGATTCAGACGACGCTCGCTATATCGGCCTTACGCTGCCACGCTTCCTCGCGCGTCTGCCGTATGGTCCTGAAACGGTGCCCGTGCGTGCGTTCAACTACACGGAAGCGGTGAAGGGACCGGACCATACGAGCTATCTGTGGGCGAATGCGTCCTTTGCGTTTGCCGCAAACATGGTGAAAAGCTTCATCAAGAACGGTTGGTGTGTACAGATCCGCGGCCCGCAAGCGGGCGGTCTGGTCGAAGACCTGCCGATCCACCTGTACGACCTGGGCACCGGCAACCAGGCCAAGATCCCGAGCGAAGTGCTGATTCCAGAAACGCGCGAGTTCGAATTCGCCAACCTCGGTTTCATTCCGCTGTCGTACTACAAGAACCACGACTTCGCGTGTTTCTTCTCCGCGCATTCGGCACAAAAACCGGCGCTGTACGACACGAAGGAAGCCACCGCAAACAGCCGCGTCAATGCACGCCTACCGTACATTTTCCTTCTGTCGCGCATCGCACATTACCTGAAGCTGATTCAGCGCGAAAACATCGGCACAACAAAAGACCGCCGCTTGCTCGAACTCGAACTGAACACTTGGGTCAAGACGCTCGTCACCGAAATGACCGATCCGGGCGATGACTTGCAGGCGTCGCATCCGCTGCGCGAAGCGAAGGTAATCGTCGAAGACATCGAAGACAACCCCGGCTTCTTCCGCGTCAAGCTCTTCATCGTGCCGCATTTCCAGATCGAAGGGATGGATATCAATCTGTCGCTCGTCTCTCAGATGCCGAAGGCGAAGAACTGAGCATTCGCAGCTCCCTGTCAGTAGCGTAGTACCGCTGCACGGCGACCACGCAGTCGCCGTGCAGCTCGCATTCAATGCGAAGCGGCTTTCGTCCGCCCCTTCGCGCACCAGCCGATCACGATGAAGATAACAAGACCGCTGTGGGCCCAGGGGATTTTCATGACGCCCCAGCACTTCCAACAGCAAGCGCTATGGGACCGATTTGCCGACGAACGCGTCGCACGCATTGCGAGTCCCGAGCCATGGGGCGTAGGGCAGGTTGCGTTCGATACGCAGGCGCTGTCGATCAACCGGCTTCAGTTGAGCTCGCTTGCGATACGCCTGCCGGACGGGACTTTTGTCGATACTGAAACCGCTGATCGCTTGCCTGCTGTCCGCGATCTTACAGACGTTCCCGTCCATATCGACTCGGTTGTCGCGCTTGTCGGTCTCGCGCTCGTCGACCCGCAGGGCGGAAACTGTATCGAAGCTGGCGAGAAACCGGCTCGTCCGCGCCGCTTCGTGCGGGAATACCTGCACGTGGCCGACATTAACGGCGAGGGCAAGGAGGAAATCAGCATCGAACGGCATGCGTTGACGCTGCTGTTCGACTTCGAAACGGTGGGCGACTACGTCACCTGTCCGATTGGCCGGTTCGTACGCAACGCCCAAGGCCGGTTCGAGATCGATCCAGCGTTTGTCCCCCCTTGTCTGTTCCTGTCTGCCAACGAGCGGCTGACCGAACGCATGAACCGGCTTTCAGAAATCCTGGGGGCAAAGAGCGCGAGCCTCGCCATGCGCCGTCGTGAGCGCTCCGATCAGATTGCGGACTACGCGGTAGCCGACGTGTCACTGTTCTGGCTATTGCACAGCGTGAACAGTTCATGGCCGGATCTCGCGCGCCTCTGCCAGGCGCCGCACCAGCATCCCGAGCGGCTGTACGGCGTGCTCGCGCGTCTGGCAGGGTCGCTGCTGACGTTCTCCACCACCGAAACACTGCAGGCCATTCCACCGTACGACCACCACGCGCCTGAGCCAGTGTTCGCGGAACTGGAATCGTTGATCCGTACCCTACTCGACACGGTGATACCGTCACGGGTCGTGCCAATCGCGCTGGAGCGCGTCAGAGGCACTATCTGGATCGGCAAGATCAACGACGAACGACTCGTCGACGGTGCCGACTATTACCTCTCGGTCCAGTCGAGCCTGCCGGCTCATGCGCTGCTCGAACAACTGCCGCGCCTGTGCAAAGCGGGCGCACCCGACGAAGTCGAGCAGATCGTCAACTCGGCGTTGCCCGGCATCCCGTTGCGCACCATGTCGCGTCTGCCGGCCGCCATTCCGATTCGCGTCGAGAACCAGTACTTTGCGCTCGACGCTGCTCACCCCGCTTTCAAGCGGATGGTCGCCGCACGCGCTTGCCAGTTCTACGTCCCGGCTTCGATTCTGGATGTGTCGCTTGAACTCTATGCCGTATTGCCGACATGACATTTCCAGCTTCCACCGCTCGCGCCGCCACGCTTCTCCCGATCGCGCTACGCGACACGGCGTTGACCGTCACGAATCTGGCCACTCAAGGCGCACCGAGTATGCCGGGCGCTTTCGACGCGTTTCGCCAGAAGTGCAAGGAACAGATCGATCGCCTGCGCACAGAACTGGCATCTGCCGGTCATCCCGCCGATGTCATCGAAGACGCCACCTACGCGCAATGCGCGTTGCTCGACGAGGCCGCGCTCAGCAACCTGAAGGAAGGCGACCGCGACGCGTGGGAACGCGAACCTCTGCAGGTGAGCGAGTTCCAGAGTCACAATGCTGGCGACGAACTCATCGCGCGCATCGAACGTCGCCTGGCCCAGCCAAAGCCCGTGCTTCCGCTGCTTGCCATTTTCATCGCGGTGCTCGATCTGGGTTTCGAAGGCAAATTCGCGCTGAATGGTAGCGATGCACGCGCAGCACTGATGCGTGCCCTCGATGAGCGTCTCGAACGCCATCGCGACACGTCCGGTCCCGTTATCGTCAACGAAGGGATCACGCGCCGCTGGAGTGGACGTCTGTCACCGTCCGCCTGGGTGGTGGTCGCCTGCATCGCGGCGGGCGTCGTGTATTTTTCGGTCGATCAGTGGCTGACCGCCTCAATCGCACAGATCGCACCTTGACGAGGCGAAGCTTGGCTGGCTATCCGTATCGAACGCTGTTTATGTGGAGCGCGACGCTTGCGCTCGTCTGGCTCGTGCTCTGCTCGCCCTGGTCACCCGGGTGGAACATGGTGCTCGCCGTACTGGTGGTTGTCGTCGCGCTTGTTGCCATCGTCATCGCAACGCAGCGGACTCGCGCCCGGCGCGAGGCAACCCGGCACGTGCTAAGCGCCATCGACACTGCCCTCAGTTCGCTCCCTGCCGACGTCAAGCGCAACACGCCGCTGGTACTCACGGTTAGCGACGCCGAAAGACATCCTACTGATGGGTCCGACCATACGCATGGCGTGCTCGACGACGCGTTCGGCGCAGACCGGGTCCGTATCACGGACGCAGCAGTCTGGGTGCGTTGGGACGACCCCGCACGACTCATGCATCTTGCTGACGCCCTCAAGCGCTGGCGTGACGGACAAGGTCCGGATGCGGTCGCCTATCTGATCGCCGCCGACAAAGTCGATAGCCAGGCCATTCTGGCAGCCGGCCTGAAGCGCTGGCGCTCGGCCATCGGCGAGGCGAGCCGCGCAGTCGGCTACGCATTGCCGGTATGTGTCGGCGTGTACGCGGAAGAAGCCCATGCGGCAGCCGACGGTTGCCCGTGGTTTGGTGTGTCCGGTGGATCGTCGCTGCAGATCGGCACACTGCCCGCACTCATCGCGTCGCGCACCGCACAGTACACGCAGTTCGCCATTCCAATGGAAAGGGAACCCCGCGCACACCGATCCGCACGGCTCGATGCTCTCACGCGATGGACCTGCAGCGCGATATTGCCTGCGATGACCGACACGCAGCGCAACAGTCAGCCGTCACATATCGCCGCCTTCGGCGTAACCGCCATCGAAGGGCGGCAAACGCCGGGTTCGCTCTACGGTCAGTTTGTTTCGTCTATCACCGGCCTGACACTGCCAACCGTCGCCGGAGCGCGGCGGGTTTGTCCGCTACCGGAGCCGCTGATTCGCGGCATCCCGCATCAACCCGCAAGACAGGCCCTGCCGCGCGCATTCGCTCATGGCTTTCTGTGTCTCGCGGCATGCTTCTGCGCTGCCGCGGCCGCCTCCGCCTGGCAGAATCGCGCGCTGGTCGAACGTGTTACGACCGACATGGCGCGCTACAAGGCGATCGCGCCGGCCCAGGACGCGGCACGTATCGACGCACTGAAGTCGGTCAAACACGATCGCGACGAACTCGAACGCTACGCCAGCTCCGGCGTGCCGCCGCGGCTGGGCCTCGGCCTCTATCGCGGCGCTCCACTGCTGCCGCTTGTCAACACGTTGATCGCCAGCTATCAGCCACCGGCCCCGCCGCCGTCCACCATCGAACTCGACAGCCTGTCGCTGTTCCGCACTGGCAGCGCCGTGCTGAACCCTGGGTCGAACCGCGTTCTGGTGGGCGCGCTGGAGATGATCAAGACGCATTCGGACAAGCGAGTTCTAGTCGCCGGCCACACCGACTCCGTCGGTATTCCTGACAGGAATCTGAAACTCTCCGAGGCACGTGCAGCTTCAGTACGCGACTGGCTCGCAGACGCATCCGGCATCCCGTCAACGCACTTCGCAATCCAGGGCTACGGCGATACCCGTCCGAAGGCCGCCAATGACACCGAGGCGGGGCGCGCGGCGAACCGTCGAGTCGAAATTACGCTCGTCCCCGATTGTCGTGACGATCGTGCAACCCAGGGCCATCCGGCCTGTTCATTCGAGTAAAAGGAGAAAAACAATGGCAATTCCGGCATACATGTGGATCAAGGACGATGGCGGCGCCGACATCAAGGGTTCGGTAACGGTCCAGGGCCGCGAAGGCAGTGTCGAAGTCGTTGCGCTCGATCACGGCGTGAACATCCCGACCGATGCGAATACCGGCAAGCTGACCGGCACGCGCGTGCACAAGCCGATCACGTTCACGAAAGAAACCGACGCCTCGACCCCGTACTTGTACAAAGCGGTGACCAGCGGCCAGACGCTCAAGTCAGTCGAGATCAAGTGGTACAAGATCGACGATGCCGGCAAAGAAAAAGAGTACTTCAATACGAAGCTCGACATTGTGAAGGTTGTCGCCGTCAAGCCGAAGATGCTGGACATCAAGAATCCGGCCTACGAGAAGCACAATCACCTGGAAGAGATCGAACTGCGCTACGAGAAAATCACGTGGTCGTACAAGGACGGCAACATCATTCACGCCGATAGCTGGAACGAACGCTCGTAAATATAGCTGGTCCGGCACCCCTGTCAGTTCTCTCCGGGGTGCCGTTTCTTGCGCGAACCGCCGTCAATCCGGTCCGCGCGCTTCTTTCCTTCCGATCTCCTGCCATGACCGCTCGTGACCTCTCCCCGTTCTTGCGCCGCCTCAACGACCATTGCGCCCACGCCCTCGCCGAGGCCGCGAGCCTGTGCGAAACGCGCGCCCACCGGGATATCGAAGTCGAGCACTGGCTGATCAAGCTGCTCGAACTGGGCGAAGGCGATCTGGTCGCGATCATGCGCCGCTATGACCTCGACGTCGATAGCATCTGGAATGGTCTGCTGAGCGCCATCGACCGCTTGCCACACGAGCTGCGCGGCAAACCGGGCCTATCCCATCGACTCGGACAACTGCTTGAAGCGGCGTGGATGAGCGCATCGCTCGAAGCGGGCGCCACGTCGATCCGCTCGGCGCATCTGTTGGCCGTACTTGCCGACGCGCCGCATCTGCTGCGTGCGCCGGATGCGTGGCCGCTGCTCTCCGTGTCCGCCGCGCAGATCGAGCGCCTGAGGCCGGAACTGGACAGGGTCTCGGTCGAAGCGCCAGCTGCCGTCGTGCACGCGGATGGAAACGTACCGTCCACGGCGGACACCAGCAGCAATGAACACTCAACTTCCTGCATGCGCACCGCCACGGATGCAACCGCTCCGTCCACGTCCACGCGTTCTTCCCCGGCGAAAGATTCACCGCGCGCAAACCTCCCCGAACGCCCTGGGACCGACGCATTGCAACGCTTCACCCTCGACATCACACAGAAAGCGCGCGAAGGCAGGATCGACCCCGTGTTCGGCCGCGAGGTGGAAATTCGGCAGATGGTCGACATTCTGGCCAGGCGGCGCAAAAACAATCCGATCCTCGTGGGCGAGCCTGGCGTCGGCAAGACCGCGTTAGTCGAAGGACTCGCGCTAAAGATTGCGGAAGGCGACGTGCCGGCGGTGATCCGCGATGTCAGCGTATTGACGCTCGATCTCGGTCTGCTGCAGGCCGGCGCAGGAGTCAAAGGCGAGTTCGAGCAACGCCTGAAAAATGTGATCGAAGCCGTCCAGCAGTCACCCACACCAATCCTGTTGTTTATCGACGAAGCGCACACGCTGATCGGTGCAGGCAACAGCGCCGGTGGCGCCGACGCCGCGAACCTGCTCAAGCCCGCGCTCGCGCGCGGCGAACTGCGTACGATCGCGGCGACCACATGGTCCGAATACAAGCAGTACTTCGAACGCGACGCCGCGCTCGAGCGCCGCTTCCAGATGGTCAAGGTCGACGAACCCGACGACGACAACGCCTGCCTGATGTTGCGCGGCGTGAAGGAACGATACGCACTGCATCACGGCGTGCATATCACCGACGCGGCAGTGGCCGCAGCCGTGCGGCTATCGCGCCGCTATCTGACCGGCCGCCAGTTGCCGGACAAGGCGGTCGACCTGCTAGACACCGCAGCGGCACGCGTGAGCATCAGCGCTGACGCGACCCCGGTGGTGATTTCGGCACGTCTCGCCGAGCGCGCCGCGCTCGAAGTGGAATGTGCGGCGTTAATCGACGACCAAGGCGTAACCGCCGCTGAGGTCGGTGAACGGTTGAGCGCCATCGAAACCCGCCTCGCCCCACTCGCCGGCGAACTCGATGCACTGGAAGCGGCGTTCGCCGAACAGAAAAACGCCGCTGCCGCGCTGCAGATGCTGCGGCAACAATGGCACGCCGCAGCGGACGAATCCATCCGCCGCGATCTACAGCAATCGATCCGCGCCGCACATGAAATGCTGGCGAAACACGGCACCGACGCGCTGATTCACGCGGAAGTGGACGAAGCCGCGATCGCGCGCGTCATCGCCGACTGGACGGGCGTACCGGTCGGCAGTCTGCTCGAAGACGAACTCGCCACCCTGCTCGACCTGGAGACAAGACTCTCGCGGGTCGTGGTTGGTCAGGATGACGCCCTCGCCGCACTTGGCAAGAGCCTGCGCGCCGCCAAGGCCGGTCTCAAATCCGATGAGGCGCCGCTTGGCGTGTTCCTGCTGGTCGGGCCGTCGGGCGTCGGCAAAACCGAAACAGCCCGTGCGCTAGCCGACCTGATGTTCGGCGGCGAGCGAGCGCTGATAACGATCAACCTGTCTGAATACCAGGAAGCCCACACGGTATCGCAACTGAAAGGCTCTCCGCCGGGATACGTCGGATATGGACAGGGCGGCGTACTCACTGAAGCCGTACGGCAACGCCCGTATAGCGTGATCCTGCTCGACGAGGTCGAGAAGGCCCATCGCGATGTGCTGAACCTGTTTTATCAGGTGTTCGACCGTGGCTTCATGCGCGACGGCGAAGGCCGTATCATCGACTTCCGCAACACGGTGATCCTGATGACGTCGAATCTCGGTAGCGAACAGATCACGGCGGCCAAAGATGCTGTCGCCGAAGCCGGCGGCGATCTGAGCACCGGCATGTTGATGGAAGCAATCCGCCCGCTGCTGGTGGAGCACTTCCAGCCGGCGCTGCTCGCGCGCTTCCAGACGGTCGTGTACCGGCCGCTGTCGGACGCGGCGCTGGCGTCAATTGTGCGAATGAAACTCGACAAGGTGGCACGGCGCATCGAGCGTCGTTTCGGCGTGCCGCTCGTCTGCAACGATGCGCTGGTAAATGAACTCGTGCACGCGTGCCAGTTGCCCGACTCCGGTGCGCGCAACATCGATAGCCTGCTGGATCAGCAGATCCTGCCGGTGCTCTCCCGAGAACTGCTGGTGCGAATCGCAGGACATCGTCTGCCAGGCGCAGCATCTGGCGGGAAGCTCACCCGGGCGATTCGGCTGTCGTTCTCGGATGACGACGGCATCGCCGTGGAGTTCGACGACGCAGCGGAAGCACTGACATGACGCGAGGAGGACCCGGGCTATTCGAGTTGGTGACCGGGCACTTCGCAAACGGCACGGTCGTCGACGACTTCGATGCGCAAACACAGACCTTCTTCTCCGTGCAGGACAACATCCAGCGTATCCTGAACAGCCGCCGCAATGGACTCGCACACTTACCCGATTACGGACTCGACGATCTGTCGGAGATCTATCGGCATCTGCCATCGTCGGCGCACAAGCTCAAACATGCAATCGAAGTGACGCTGTTGAAATACGAGCCGCGCCTTGAATCGATCGCGATCGATATTGAGGATACCGAACCCGGCATGCTGCTGAGCTTCACGTTGAGTTGCCAGTTGCATCAGAGCGGACTGGTGCGCTTTGGCACGCACTTCACACCGGACGGGCAGACACGACTCAAGATGCTGCAGGCAGAACGCGATCGCGACTGACGTTGTGGGACCACAGGCAGTGCACAGGCGGTGGTATGGCGAAGCGCTCCGTCAACTCGACTTGCGCGTGCTTCCCGTCAATGAAAGATCGGTAAGGCGAGATATCCCTTGATGACGATCGCATTGGCAATGTCGATAAAGAACGCGCCCACCATCGGCACGACCAGGAACGCCAGATGTGAGTGCCCGAAGCGGTTCGTGACCGCCTGCATGTTGGCAATCGCGGTGGGCGTCGCACCAAGCCCGAAGCCACAGTGGCCGGTGGCGAGAACAACGGCGTCATAGTTGCCGCCCATCACGCGGAAGGTCACGAAGGTCGCGTAAATCGCCATAAATGCAGTTTGCGCGACGAGAATGGAAATGACCGGCAACGCCAGCGTTGCCAGATCCCACAGTTTCAGGGTCATCAACGCCATGGCGAGGAACAATGCGAGGCTGACGTTACCGAGTAGCGCAACGGCATGTTGAGCCACTGGCTTGCCCAACAGCGCAAGCCCATTGCTGAGCAGCACGCCAACGAACAGCACGCAGACAAACGTCGGCAATTTGAAGGCCGTGCCGGCCAACACGTCCGAGAGCGTCGAACCGACGGCCAGACTGATCGTGATCAGCGCCAACGTGGCGATAAATGCAGCGGGCGTGGTAGGTTGCTCTGCTTTGGGCTCTTCGAAGGCAAGCGTAGATTCGGCCGCCGCTCCCGTTGATTCCTGGTCGGGTTTCGCCACGCGGCGCATCAGCAGACGTGCCACCGGACCGCCTAATATGCCGCCCATCACGAGACCGAACGTCGCGCACGCGATGGCGGCTTCGGTGGCCGATTGCAGGCCGTGATGTTCAGCGAATACCTTGCTCCAGGCGGCACCCGTACCGTGCCCGCCCGACAGCGTGATCGAACCGCCCAGCAAGCCGAACAGCGGATCGATGCCGAGCGCATAAGTGAGTCCAATCCCGACTGCGTTCTGCAGAATCAGAAAGCCAACTACTACCCCCAGAAATCGCAGCAGCAGCGGGCCACCCTGTTTGAGGCTTGCGAGATTGGCATTCAGGCCGATGGTGGCGAAGAAGGCTAGCATCATCGGCGTTTGCAGGGCGGTATCGAAGCGAACTTCAACCTGACCTGCGACGCGCACGACCAGCAGCACAATCGCAACGACAAGACCGCCGGCGACCGGTTCCGGAATCGTGTAAGTGCGCAACACAGGAATCCATGCAACAAGGCGGTTGCCGAGCAGCAGGACCAGTGAAGCCGCAACGAGGGTGCCGTAGATGCCGATGCTCATGATTAGCCTCGTGAACCAAGGAGTAAGGTAGCAGCGTGTTGCCGACACCCAATCAGGCGTACATCGTTCGATGCCAGGCATTGGCGAACGTGAACATCCGGGCGATGGCTGGGCGGTGTGCCTTCATCGTCGCGAATGCAGTGCTCAAAGAGATGCGCGGTGGGTTAGAAGGTCAGCGCATCACAGCGGACTCTATCTTGAACATTCCGGGTCCGCGATGCAAGGGGCGCGTTGCACGCCGATTGCCCGACATCCTTGCTGCCGGGTTATGCACGAGGGCCGACGGTTACTTCCCTGAACGAAGCGTGACGCGGGAAGACAGCAACCGCGTCGCCGTTCGGAACGGATTTACCTCATCAACCTAACTCGCCACCAAAGCGAGTACTCGAAGCGGACTGCCTGAGCCATTCTTTATCTTAAGCGGAGCCGAAACGATAATCGCGCCGACCGGAGGCAGGAGATCAAGGTTGGTCAAGCATTGAAGGCCGTAGCGATTTGCGCCGTGCATCAACGTATGGCACGGATAAGGAATCGGCCAGGCATAAGCCTGCCCCGCATCGGTGTTGATTGTCTCCACGCCAAAACCATGAACATCGCGTTCGTGAATCATCCACTCCACCGCTTCCTGCGTGGGACCTGGCGTGTGTGCCCCATCGTCTCTCAGACCTAGAAATTCAGCCGGATCGGTGCGCTTTGACCAGTCAGTGCGGAAAAGAACCCACGCGCCCGCGGGTATACGGCCGTGCTGCTCTTCCCACCTCCTTAGATAGTCGGAAGTCAGCAGCCAGTCTGGATTCCCAACGACCTCCGCGCTTGCATCAACTACCACCGCCGGCGCCACGAAGTTGCGTGCATCGATCGTATCGACCGCGTTGCGCGGATGATCCTTTCCAGTTACCCAGTGCACAGGCGCATCGAAATGCGTTCCCGTATGCTCCCCACATGAGAAATTATTCCAATACCAGCCCGGCCCCTTCTCGTCATAGTGGCTAATCGTTTCCATCTTGAACGCCCACACCTGCCCGAACTGCGGAGGGAGCTGAAGCGCGGGAAACTCGGGTGACAGCGTCTGTGTGAGGTCGACCACTCGCACATCGCCGAGAGCGAGGCCGGAAGCTAGTTCACTAAGAGCGGAATGCATCGGTTAATCTCCTTGGCTGAGAAGCTATTACACGCATACGGAGCAAGCGCCTCGCTCGTTCCGGTCGCACTTATGCAAGAGCGTAACGGCGCAGCGCTTCGCGCAGCCGGTTGCCGTGTTCATCGGCGAGAGCGGCGTCGCGCAATTCGCGCAGCGTGGCAGGCGCAATTCTCGCGCCCGCCTTGGCGACTGCCGCCATCACCGTCTGGTAGTTCTTCAGGCCACGCGCGTGCGTATCGCTATAGCCCTTCACGAGACGTTGGCACTGCGCGACCTCGATAGCAAGCGCCGGATTCAGCTTCGCTGTCTCGATGATTCGCGCCAGCCAGTCTTCAATGCGTGCGTTCTCGAGCTGGTAGCGCAGCGTGCTGCGGCGCATGCCGCGAAGACGCGAAACCGCATACAGCGTCAGATAGCCGCGCAACGAACTCGTTGTCACAACGCGTCCCGACCGTGTGAACCGTCGCACCAAGCGATGCACCCAATGCGGCTGAGCGAGCCAACGGCCAAGCGCAGCCGGCAGCGTTTCGCAGATTTCCTCGATGCGCGGGTGCATGAACTCGTTGATCGCGAGCAACTGGTTCTCGTCGGCGCGCACTTCGCCGCGCACCCGTTCGAAGCGCGAGCCGCGCGTCTTGAGATCCGCGACACGGATGGTGTCTTCGTACGACATCCACAGCGCGAGATAACGTGCGGTTTCGCGCAGCAGTGTCGCGTCGTCGACGGGCAGCGCATGGCGTAGTTCGGAGAGACGGTCCAGATAGAACGCCGCGTAACTGGTGTCCTGATAGTCGATCAGGCGCCGCACCCCTTCGATCGCGAAGGTCTGCGCCTCGGGCGGCAATTCGGCCCGCACGCGTGCGAGCAGTTTCACGGCCACCGGATGGCTGGGTGTAGCCGGCGCTACAACCTCGGCTTTCGCACCTTCCGTTGCTTCATCAGCCCCACCACGAAGATAGGCCAGGTCAAACGCGCGCAAGCTCGGCTTCACACCGACACCACCACGTTCGATCGTTTCCTCGAACTGCTTGCGGCTAAACGGCAGCACGCCCGTTCCGGCCAGCGCGCCAAAAAGCACCGCGCTGATCACACTGCCAGTCGTCTCGGCGGCCTCTGCCATGTCGAAGCGTACGAAGCGCTTTGCCGCCTGCCTCGCGTGAGCGATCAACGTATCGCTATCGACACGTCCATCGCCCATTGCGGCCTTTTCGCCGATCGAATAGACGCGGTGCGTGGACGTCACCAGCGTCGTCCGATCCGATGTTACAAGACCACGCTGCACCGCGCGTCCAGCCTCCATCAGCTCAGACGCGAGTACGACGTCGACGTCTCCGGGCAGCGGCATGAGCGCGAGTACCGGCGTGCGGCTGTTCGAATCGGCCACCTCGCGCGGGAACAGTTCGACATAGTAGATCGTCGCGCCGGTCCGTTGCGCGACGCCCGGCACCGACGTGGTCTGCGCGTAGTAACCGTTGTGCTCACCGAGATTGACGATCCAGTCGGCCAGCACCCCACCGCCTTCGCCACCCATGGCGAGAACTGCAATCTTGATGGGCTGAGCGTTGCTCATCTATTTCCTTTCTGAATCAGAACGCGAGGCGTGCGCGACGCTGGGCATCACGACGTTGCAACCAGCCGATCACCGCATTGCGGACTCCTTGGCGCAGCTTGTCGACGCGCGTCGGATTGCTGACGATCTGCGCACGATAGAACGACGGACACAGGACAGCCGCATGCGATACCTCGCCGCATAGCCCGCAACCGACGCAACTGTCGAGCACGCTCGCAACCGGATCCGTACGTAGCGGATCGGGATTCGGTTTGATCGACAGCGATGGGCAGCCGGATAAGCGGATGCACGAGTGGTCGCCAGTGCAGGTGTCCGAGTCGACACCGAAGCGCTCGCGCACCACGCGCTCGCCCGCGGCAATCGCCTTGCGGGTTTTCGGTTTTTCGCGACGCTGCTTGTTGAGCATGCATTCGCTCTGCGCGATCAGTACCTTCGGCCCCTTCGTGCTAGTGGTGAGCGCTTCCTTCAGCGTCGCCATCATCGTCTTCAGGTCGTAAGTACGACGCACCGTCTTTACCCACTTCACGCCGACCCCGCGTACCGCCTGTTCGATCTCGTGACCCGTGCTGCGTGTCGGATTGAGTGCTGTCGACGACAGAATGTCCTGGCCGCCTGTAGCCGACGTGTAGCTGTTGTCGACCACGATCGTCAAATTGTCGCTCCGGTTGAACACCGCGTTCGCGATACCGCTCGTGAGCCCGTTATGCCAGAAGCCGCCGTCTCCCATCACGGAGATTGCGCGCTTGTCAGCGCTCGCATTGAGCGCGGAAGCACTCGCGCTGCCGAGGCCATAGCCCATGGTCGTCGCGCCAAGGTTGAACGGCGGCAGAATCGAAAACAGGTGGCAACCGATGTCGGCACTCACATGATGCGCACCGAGTTCACGTTCGACGAGCTTCATCGCCGTGAAGATCGGCCGCTCCGGACAGCCGGTGCAGAATCCGGGTGGACGCGCGTGCACATTGGCGTCAAGCGCCGAGACGGGATCGAGCAGAGTGAGCTCAGCTTCTACCGGTTCAGCGGGCTCTGCCATCGCGGAAGATGTGGGAGAGACAGCCAATACCGGAATAACTTTTCGGGGAACAGGTTGCGGTTCGAGCACGCCATAGCGCTCGAAGAATGCGCGCAAGCCCTTGAGCACGGTAGCGGTGTTGTACTCACCAGCAAGCGGCAACATATCCTTGCCGTGCAACGCCACGGTCGAACCGACCTGCCGCAAAATCGAACTCGCATTTTGCTCGACGAAGTTCGGCTGACCTTCTTCGATCACCAGCACGGCACGCTTGCCTGTGCAAAAGCGCTCCCATTCCGAATCGATGAGCGGATACGCAACGTTCATCACATACAAAGGGATTTTCGAATCGCCGTACACGTCGGCGAGGCCGAGGCGTTCCAGCGCGCGCATAACTGTGTTGTAGCTGCCGCCCTGCATCGCGATGCCGATCTCGCCAGCATCGGTCGAGAAGACCTCGTTGATTTTCCGCTCTTCGATGAACTTGACTGCGGCCGGCCAGCGCTCATGAATCTTCTCGCGCTCATGCATGAAGCTCGCGGGCGGCAGCACGATACGGTCGACGTCGCGGCTCGGGTTTTCGAGCGCATCCTTGATCGAGAACGCCGCGCGGCGATTGTCCGAGGCAATGAACTGGCCATGCACATGGCAAGCGCGGATGCGCAGTTGCAACATGACCGGCGTATGGCTCGCCTCCGACAAATCAAAACCGTCTTTCACCGCCTGCACGATGCAAGGCAAGTTCGGCCGTGGGTCCAGCAACCAGATCTGCGACTTCATCGCGAACGCGTGACTGCGTTCCTGCATGATCGACGAACCTTCGCCGTAGTCTTCGCCGACGATGATGAGCGCGCCGCCCGTCACGCCACCCGACGCCAGGTTCGCGAGCGCGTCGGAGGCGACGTTCGTGCCGACGGTCGCCTTGAAGGTCACGGCCCCGCGTAAAGGATAGTTAACCGACGCGGCCAGCGACGCAGCAGCTGTGGCCTCGCTCGCACTATTCTCGAAACGGATGCCGTGATCGCTGAGGATATCCTGCGCGTCAGCCAGCACGTCCATCAGGTGTGAAATGGGCGCCCCCTGATACCCACCCACATACGCGACTCCGGATTCCAGCAGCGCCTTGGTCACGGCCAGGATGCCCTCGCCGCTGAATAGTTCGCCCGCACCCAGACGCAGCTTCTTCACCTCTTCGACAAACGACCGCTCAGCCATGGCGTCTCTCTACCTTCCAGATTTATGCAATGCAGATGCCCGCGAGGACTTTCAGCGCAATCCGTCATATGCCGGTCAATCCAGACTCATGGATGGGTCGACACTGAGGCACGCCTTTCATTGCAGCCCAGTATAGGTGGCAGCGGAAAATCAGCCCAATCAATCAAATTCGAACCGTGCATAAAATCGTTTATGACGGCCGTGTGCGATCAATCTTCGTGAAGGCTATCGATAATCACCGAGCGGAGCCAGCGATTGCCCTCCTCCGACTCGAATGCATCATGCCAATGCACGGTAACTTCAACTTCCGGAATCTGGACTGGGAGCGGATAGATAACAAACTCGCCACGCTCGTTGAACAGGCGCGCCACCCGCAGCGGCAGCGTGACCATCCATTCCGTGCGCCGGATGATCTGCGGGACAACCGTGAAGTGAGGCACGCGCAACGCTATTCTCCGGTGCAAACCTTCCGCCTGCAGCAGATGTTCTATGTTGCGATGGCTGCTCTCACTCGATCCAACAGAGATGTGTGACAGGGAAAGAAATTTCTCGCGGGAGATCTGTCTGGCAGGCAGGCCTGTGCGCTTGCGCGTCATGCAAACATACGGCTCATGAAACAGCAGCGCGTATTGCGTCGTCAGCTTGAGGGCCGGCATATTGCCGACTGCAAAATCCAGTTGCCCGAGCCTGAGCCTTTCTTCAGCGTCAGCGATGGGAATCTGCTGCACCGAGAGCCTGACGGACGGTGCGGTTTGCTGAAGCTTGGTGCATAGGATCGGCAGAAAAACCTGCTCGCCGACGTCGGACATCGAGAGATGAAATTCCCGGCTGCTGGCAGCCGGGTCAAAGCGGTCTCCATGACGGAATACTTCACGAAGCGAAGAGATCGCCCGATTAACAGGTGCAGACAGCTCCGTTGCGGTTGGGGTGGGTAGCATCTCTCCGGTGGTGCGCACAAAGAGCGGATCGTCGAAGAGTGAGCGAAGCCGCCCGAGCGAGTAACTGACCGCGGGTTGTGACAGACCCAGCCGCTGCCCGGCGCGCGTCAGGCTGCGCTCCTCCAGAATTGCCTGAAAGACACGCAGGAGGTTCAGGTCAACGTCGTTGAAGTCCACCACAATGGATTCCTTACTCTTAAAGATCACCGGCGTGATCATTACGCGCCCGTACTTCTTGTGAATGCATGGGGCGGTCCCTGATCAGGAACTGTCTGAAATGAAAATGGCGACCTGGGGTGCGCCGGACTCATGTCATCTGCGCCAATGCGGAACGGCAGCGCAAACCATTATTGTAGACGCGCCAAGTGATGGTGGGGTCGTATGATCGGGCGACGAGAGCGCTATTAACAAACAGACGCCTGGCGAGTCGCGGCTCTGGCCGCGCTGTTTTTTTCATTGTCAGCTGACCTCGAAGCGCAGGCCAGCTTCGTGCTCATTCAACCGAAGATATGCGCTCGGTCGTGGTTACCGCTAGAGCGGATACCGTCCCATCCGAAACTCAGAATTTCTTTCGAATCCCGATTCGCAATGCCACCTGGTTAGCCGAGTTTGATGCCGCCAGCACGGGAGCGAGATCGGCAACCGCGCCGCCTCCCGCTCGCATGTAGGTCGCGCTCGCGTAGACATCGGTCGACTTCGACAGGAAATAGTCCGCGCTGGCGTCCGCCTCGTGGTAGTGCGGGGCTTGCCCGGTTGCGGACACATTGCCTTCGGTATAGCTATACGCGACGCCGAGCTGCAAGGCGGGGGTGATCATATAGCTGCCCACGATTTCAGCGATGTTGAAGGTCACGTGCCCACCGATCTTGGCACCCAGACTGGGGTCGAGATTACCGAACTGTGTGTGGGTCCAGTCCGCCGTGATGCGCGCGGGTCCCATCCCATAGGACGCCGCGACACCGAACACCTTATAACTGCCTGCCGCGAGACCGTAGTTGCCGTCCACTGTGTTCCCGGCGGTCCAGACGCCGTCCGGCACTGCCGTAGCTGGATGATCGATCGACGTATACGCGCCGACGAGCTGAAGGTTGCCGGTCGCGTATTGCAGCGCAAACGACTTCGCGCTGTTGCTCGCGAAGTTACCCGGTGCGCCGCCGAAACTATAGATACCGACACCTGTAAGACCCGCGAAGGTCGGCGATACGTACTTGACCGCGTTTTGCAGACGAAAGTCGATGCCGTTGTTGTCGAGATCCCCCGGGTGCGGGAACAGTATCCCGCCGGGCAAGGTTCCGTTGGCCGACAGCGCGCCGATGTAGTCGCCAATCGCCTCACCCTGACGGCCGAGCGTCAGCGTACCGTAACGGTCGTTCGACAGCCCCACGTAAGCGAGGCGGCCGAACTCGCGTCCGCCCTGGCTGAGCGCGCCATTGTTGACGTTAAAGCCGTTCTCCAGCCGGAACAGCGCGAAAGTGCCGCCGCCGAGGTCCTCGACGCCTTTCATCCCCCACCGATTGCCTTGCGAGATACTGCCCTGCATTTGCCATGCGCTGTGGCCGCCCTGATTGCTGGACCAGGTGAGACCATCGTCAATGATGCCGTAGATGGTGACGCTACTCTGCGCATGTGCCACCTGACAAATTGATAGGATACCGAATGAATAGGCAAGCATTTTTTTCATGAATTCTCCAATTCCCTGTGAGCGTTTTTTAGGGTGGTGTAACCGAACGGCTAGTAACGCCGCGCCGCGTCGCGAAAGCCGCCACACGGCGACATGTCAATCCCGTCGGGCGACGATCCGGTGTTGTGCATCCAGTGCGAGACTCACTACATCGCCGATCTCCACAGGAGAGTCGAGACGCGCGATGACAATCGGTCCCGCTTCAGTGGCAACGCTCGCCAGGTGGATGTCACCGCCGTTATCCGCACCCACTCGGCGCCGGACGGCAGTCGCCGCCGTCACGGTGCCGCCCTCTGCCTCGAACGCAGACCATTCAGCGCCTCCACAAGACGGGCACAGGTAGCGCGCTGGAAATAGCGTGGTGTCGCAGTGCGTACAGCGGAAAACGTTTATGCTCATTGCGCGCCTCGATCGAAAGCTTCAAGCACCACCGCATTCGCACACATACCGTAGCGATACTCGACCATGCCGTAGCCACTGACGAGCGCCCGCCGGGCACCCGCTACCTGACGCCCACCTGCCTCGCCGCGCAACTGTGTGAGGGCTTCGACAAGCCCGTGCATTCCACCAGCCGCGCCGGCCTGCCCTGCCGAAAGTTGTCCACCCGACGTATTGACCGGCAACTCCTCCGACACAATGCGCGCAAGCAGCGCACGCATGTCGCCGTCCGGCGCGAAACCTAGATCAGCCAGCTGAACGAGTACCATCACCGGATAATCGTCGTACACGGACACGAGATCCATGTCGGCAGGCGTCAAGCCCGCGTCGCGCCACAAGGCCGGGGCAAGTGCGGCAAGCGACGTCTGCAATCCGTCGCCCATCTGGTGGTCGGGGTTATAGCTGCAGCGCAGCGCACGCACCGCGACCTGCCGGTCGTGCTTCGAGAGATCGGCTCGCGCGAGAACGATCGCGTTCGCGCCACTGACGACCGGCACGCAGTCGAAGCGTCCGAGCGGTTCCGCTACAAGCGGGGCGTCCAGGTACGCCTCGACGGTCAGCGGCGCACGATAGACGGCTTGCGGGTTGCGCGACGCCCATGCCCGCTGCGCAACGCACAGCGTGCCGTAATCCGCGCGCGACAGATCGTAACGTTGCGCATGCAACTGCGTCATCATGGCGAACAGCGCGTTCGGCCCACCGCTTTCGAGAGGCCGCAGCCAGGTGCGCGTCGTCAGGTTGTAATGGTCGACGAGTTGCTTGAAATCCGCCGGCTCGAAGCGATCCCCCGATACGAGCACGATCACGTTGGCGTCGCCGCACTGGATCGCGCGCACCGCATGTTGCAGCAGGTTGATCGCGCTGGCGCCGCCGTGACAGTCGTCCATGCACCAGCGTGGCGAGAGTCCAAGGCGCCAGGCAATGTCGATTGCGTGATCCGGAGCAAGGGTGAACGATGCAACCCCCAGCCCGTCTACTTCATGGGCGGCAAAGCCTGACTGCGCCAGCGCCGATGAGAACGCCTGCGCCAGCAGATCGCCTGTCGTGCCTTCTGGGGCCTGGCGGCGATACGGAACTTCCACTCCGCCGCAAATCAATACCCCCGCATGGTCGCGTGACTGCATGATCGATCTCCCCTTTAGCGTGCGGTGCGGTGCGCTGTTTCGCGCGCACAGAGAAGCGCCACGACGGTAATCGCGCCCATTGTCATGAGCATCAGCGCAACCGGCCACGCCGCGTGGTACTTTGCGAGCAGCGCAGTGGCCACCAGCGGCGAGAGGCCGCCCGCGAATACGGAGGCGATTTCGTGGCCCAGCGCCATGCCTGAATAACGGACCTCCGTGCTGAACAGTTCGCCCATCAGGCTAGGCTGTGTCCCGATCATCGCACCATGACACACACCATTGGCCAGCAGGAAAGCAAGCCAGATGAGCCCCGGCACCTTCGTGTCGATCAGCCAGAAGAACGGCAGCGCAATGACGATTAGCCCCACCGCGCCGATCATGTACACGGGCTTCCGGCCGATGCGATCGGATAGGCGGCCCCACACCAGCATCATGCCCAGTTCGACGGTCATCGACACCATCACCCCGGCGAGCATGACCGAACTCGGCACGCCGATGAACTTGCCATACACAAGTGAGAAAGCAAGGAAGATATAAGAGCCGCCGTTCTCGGCTACGCGCAGGCCCATTGCGATCAGCAGTTCCTTCGGGTGGCGGCGGATCGCTTCGAGCACCGGCGTGTGCGTCGTCTTGCCCGCCGCCGCTGCTTTCGAGAATTCAGTGCTCTCCGGCAATCTCGAACGGATGTAGACGCCGACGCCGAAGATCACAATCGATAGCAGAAACGGTACACGCCAGCCCCAACTCATGAACGTGTCGTGTGGCAGCTTTTGCACGAGAAAGAAAACCGCCGCCGACAACACAAAACCGCCGCCCACACCGATCTGGCTCCAGGAGGCATACATGCCGCGCTTTTCCGGCGGCGCCGACTCGCTGATCATCAACACGCCGCCGCCCCATTCACCGCCTGACGCGACACCTTGCAGCACGCGCAGCACGAGAAGCAGCGCCGGCGCCCACAGCCCGGCCTGGGCATAGGTCGGCAACAGGCCGATCAGAAACGTCGCACCGCCCATGATCGATAGCGTCCACACGAGCGCGCCCTTGCGTCCGTAGCGATCGCCGATGTGGCCGAACAGTACGCCGCCGAACGGCCGCGCGGCAAAACCGACAGCAAAGCCTGCGAACGCGGCAAGCGTACCGATCAGCGGGTCCGTGCCTTTCGGGAAAAACAGTTCGCCGAATACCAGTGCGGCCGCAGTACTGTAGAGAAAGAAGTCATACCATTCGAGCGCATTGCCTGCGACCGATGCCATCACTATGCGTCGCAACGACTTCTGATCGATCCCGCCGCTGACTGCTTGTACGTCAGGCGCGGGAATGGTTTGCGTGCTTGCCATGCTGTCTCCGGTATGCCGCAATACGGCACGATATTGAGCTGGTGCGACGACTTATTAGCTGCGAAACAGCTGAGCGTGAACGCGCCCGGCTGATGGCGTAGACGGGTCGCTCGCCAGGCTATGCCGCTAGGAACGCTTGAGCCGGTAGCCGGATTTCTCGAGATCCCACGTGCTCTCTGTCACACCAGCCTCGCGCAGTTTGTACTTCTGGATCTTGCCGTTTTCCGTTCTCGGCAACTCGCGCACGAAGTCGAGAAAGCGCGGTACGGCGAAGTACGGCAAACGCGGCTCGCAGTACTGGATCAGCTCCAGTGGCTCCAGCGTTGCGTTATCGCACAGCACGAGTGATGCCATTACCTCATCTTCGGCGAGTTCAGAGCGCACCGCGAATACCGCAGCGATTTCAACCGAGGGATGGCTCAGCAGAGCCTGCTCAACCTCGTAGGACGAGATGTTTTCGCCACGCCGCCGGATCGCGTCTTTCTGCCGGTCGATGAAGCGGTAGTAGCCGTCGGCTTCGCGTATCACGCGATCCCCTGTGTGGAACCACAGATTGCGCCACGCTTCGACTGTCTTCTCCGGCATGCCGAAGTAGCCGCTCGCGAGCGCGCATGGCTCGTCCGCGCGGACAATCAGCTCGCCAGCCTCGCCGTCCGGGACGGGATGATCGTGCTCGTCGACGACGCGCGCATCGAAGCCCTCCGTAAGCTTGCCCATGAAGCCGGGACGCTGCGCGTCGATATGGGCGCCGATCACGAAGTTCGTTTCCGTCGAACCGTAACCGTCAAGCAGCGCAATTCCAGAACGCTCGGTGAACTCATGCTGGAACTGACCCGGCACACCCGGCGCTAGCGCAATGCGTACCCTGTGTGCGCGTTCGTTCGGCGACACAGCGCGACTGAGCAGAATCGGCACCATCGCGCCCAGCACGGATGTGATGGTCGCTTTGGTCTCAACGAGCGCGTCGAAGAAACCGCTCGCCGAAAAGCGACGATCGACGACAAGCTCGGCATCGCACGTGAGCGCCTGAAAGAAGAAGTTCAGTGCATTCGTGTGGAAAAGCGGCAGGCAGGTATAGAGCACGTCGCCGGCCGTAACGCCGAGATAATCAGCCGTATGCCTGCCCCACCAATAGAACTGCGCGTGCGAGCAGATCACGCCCTTTGATAATCCAGATGTCCCCGACGTATACAGAATCGCGAGCGGATCACTATCGGCAAGCTCTGCGGCTTCGACCGGTTCAGCCCGCGGCGGCAGCGGCACGGACCGAATGCTGTGTGCCGGCGCTGCGCTTTGCGCTTGCCCAATCAGCCATACGGATTCGGCTGCCAGGCCGGTGGAATCGAGTGCATAAACAGCATCGACGAGATGGGATTCGGCAACGATCAGTCGTGCGCCAGAGTTGCGCAGAATGTGTTCGAGTTGCAAGCCGCGCGAAGCCGTATTGATCGGCACTGCGATCGCGCCGAGCCACGCGCACCCCAGAATGATCTCCATGAACTCGCTGCGATTCGTGCAAAGCAGCGCCACACGGTCACCGCGTCCCACGCCTTGAGCGGCCAGCGAACCTGCACGGCGCGCAGCAATATCGAGCGCCTCGGCGCCGGTCCATTGCGTTGAGCGATCGGAGAAAAGCGGTGCGTACGGGTTTCGGGCCGCACGAGCGGCCAGCATATCCGGCAGGGTAAGTCTCGTGGTGTTACTCCCCGGCGCCTGGCTGCAAATCGCAACTGGCATGTGGATGTTGCCCATGTCGTCCCCGCCTGAAATGTATGCAGGCGAGTCTAGGTTTCGCGATGGACATGTGTCAAATTCATCAATTTTGCTCTCGCTATCAATCTGGCGGATTTTGGGTGGCGCGCTCGGCTCGTCCAGCCGATCAAATTAAAGTCCGATCTTTCAGGGCGTCAATTCAATCTGCAATCCTTATAAACCATCGCCAGAAGCACCGCACGTGTTCCGAACCCTGCATTCCCGCTACTGCAGTGGAACGGTGGAATTAACCGGGGTTGCACGTTTGGCGTCGAGGCGCTTTTCTGCGGCAGTGAGGTCGTTTGGATAGTCATACCGTGCTGCGTCGGGCTGATATCCGATAGCGACCAATTCCCTGAGTTCCTGCGTCACCTTCGTCCGTGTCACAGCGCTATCGCTCGATGTTTGCGCGAACGCGCCCCCAGGGAGAAGAACCAGCGCAGCGGCAGCCGACACCACAATCCGAGGCATGTTCATGATCCACACTCCTGGCGAGGCGCTAAAGGAGGTTGCGTCAGCCTCGCTCAGCCAAGTATAGGTGCGAATCTGCAACGACAGAAATGCGTCAAACAACCGAAAGCAATTCGCAAGAATCGTCCGAATCCCCAGCGGACAAAGCTTTATTGATGGCGGACACCAGGCCCGCAGGATTGTCCCGCATCATGAAGTGCCCCGCGTTCTGCACGATACTGACCGCGATACCCATCCTCGGCAAACTGTCCGCATCGGGATGCGGCAGCGAGCGCTCGCCGAAAATCACTGAACGCGGCATTTTCAGCCGGAACAGCAATTCGCGCCACGCCACTGAATCGCCTTCTACCAACGATGTCGCCGCACGATGGACTGCTCTGGGACAGGAGATCGCGAGAGCGCCCGCCCAAACGGGATCGCCCTCTCTCGACGCGGTCGCGACCGTTTGCGCGTGGCCGTACAGCCGGTAGTCGGATTCAGAGTAGGCCGCAATCTCGCGACTGAACAATCCTCCGCCCGCATCAAGATTCGGCTCGGCGAGAACCAGATGGCGTACCCGCCGAGACGCCATCGTAGCCGCGACGATCGCGACCGCCCCACCCATGCTGTGACCGAAAAGATCGACTTCTGTGTCGAGACTTTGAATGAGTTCGACGACGATTCGAGCATGGTCTTCGACACGATATCCAAAACATTCAGGCCGGTCGCTATACCCGGATCCCAGCAAATCGACCAGGATGCTGCGCCGCCTCCCCAATGCCTGATCCGCGATCACGTGCGGGTAGTCGCACGAGGACGCGCAGCCAAGTCCGTGGACAAACACGAGCGGCGTGCCTGTCCCCGGAATGTCATGGAATCGCAGCGTAGCGCTTTGCCCGAAAAGCTTGAGAGTGCGCACAGATGATCCTCTGTCGATATGCCGGGCCGGCGGCGTTCAGGCGGTCGCTTGAGTACGCGCCGGCGGAGGCAAGACTTCCGGTGGAATCGGGCAATCATAGGGCTTGCGCCCGCGCTTTTCGTCAAGCTCCACTTTCGCTGCGCGCAGCACATCCGGCTGGCCGACCAGATCGACGGCCGTAGCCGCCAGCGTCTGCGCGGCCAGCAACATGCCTCGGTGCGCCAGCGTCGCTTTTCCCTGCGAGACCATTTGCCACGAATGAAAACCTGTTCCCCATGCGAAGCAGGAGGTCAAACATTGCGTAGTCGGAACGACCCAGGTGACATCGCCGACATCGGTCGAGCCTGTCACCGGGCGCACCATGTCGGCCCGATACGGCTGGATGTCCGTAACGATCGGACGCGGGTCGCGCAGCGCCGCCGCGAAATGACGCGCGCTATTCTCGAAATCGTCAGATGAAATGGTCTGCTGAATCTGCCTCGCAAATTCGACATCGCGATCGCTGACGTCGAAGCCGCCGAGCGCCCGCATGTTCCGGTCGAGAACCTGATCGAGCGCGTCGTTATGCAGCACGTTCGAGCACGCCTTGTCGAAAACGATCTCGAGACGCGTGCCGGTCATTAATGCGGCACCGGCCGCGATCTGTTTGACACGCTCGAACAGATCGCGCGCTTCTTCGCTGCGCGGTGCCCGCACTGTATAAAGCAGTTCGGCGAGTACCGGCACTACGTTGGTCGAAATGCCACCGGAATTGATGTAAGCGAAATGTACACGCGCCTGGTCCGGCATGTGCTCGCGCAGATAGTTGACACCGATGTTCATCAGTTCCGCGGCGTCCAGCGCGCTGCGCCCAAGATGCGGCGCGAGGGCCGCATGCGCGGCCTTGCCGTGAAAGCGGAAATACGCCTGAACGTTCGCGAGCGTGGCGTTCATGAACACCGAATTCGCTACCGACGGATGCCAGCTCAACGCGACGTCCAGGTCGTCGAATAAGCCGGCGCGCGCCATAAAGGTCTTGCCGGCAGCGGCTTCCTCAGCGGGGCAACCGTAGAACCTGACCGTGGCGTCGATATTGTTGGCGGCAAAATAGTCTCTCGCGGCGACTGCGGCGAGATGTGCGCCCGCGCCGAGCAGGTGATGGCCGCAGCCGTGTCCATTGGTGTTGACGCCGTCAGCGGCCGGTACGCAGACCAGCGCGCCGCTTTCCTGGCTCAGCCCGGCCAAAGCGTCGTATTCGCCCAGAAATCCGACGAGCGGGCCACCGCTGCCCGCCTCCGCCACAAACGCCGTCGGCAGTCCGGCCACGCCACGCGTCACGCGAAACCCTTCTTCCTCGAGTAGCGCCGCGTGCAGCTCGGCAGAGCGATATTCGCTGTAGCGCATCTCGGCATACGACCAGATTTCATTTGCCAGCTCAACGTATCGCTGCTGCTTTGCCTCAACGAGACGCTTCACCTGTGCTGCGTGCTCCACATAGCCTCCATTCTCTCAGGTTCGGTAGTCGTTTCGAAAGATTCGCGCCGGTAAGCGGGCGCAAATCTTTCCACTTTCTGCTGGCGTAGAGTATGTCGACAGATAAGCGGCCAACAACTCAACGAAAGTGTTGCCGTTGACTCCCGGTTGTCTCCTCCTGAAAAAATTTGGTGTCATACATTGACCATGAAGCTACATCAACTCCGCGCACTTGTTGCGATTGCCGACACCGGCAGCATCCGGAACGCAGCCCGCGCCACGGACCTCTCGCCGGCCGCCATTACCAAGGCGATACGCGAGCTTGAGGAAGATCTGAATGTCACGCTGATCGTCCGCGAGGCGACAGGTGTGACGCTGACCGAGGCAGGTCAGACGCTGCTCGGGCATGCAAGGCTGACAGTCGGACAGTTGGCGCGAGCGCGGCAGGAAATGGAGCGGCTATCCGGTAAGAGGGACGGCACCCTGTCGATTGCAGCAGTGTCGTGGGTCGGTCTAACGTTGCTGGGAGAGGTTGTCAGCCTGTTCCAGACGCGTATGCCCGAGGTAAAGATCGAATTCTTCGAAGGATTGGCAACCGTGTCGATACCAAGATTGCGCGACGGAACGCTCGATATCTCGATTGGAAGGACTAGCTCTGTTACGCAAACGGAGGAGTTCACCCATGTCCCGTTGTTTCGCACCGGTTACGCGGTGGTCGGCCGGACGGAACATCGCCTGGCAGGATGTCGATCGTTGCATGAATTGAAGGACGCCGAGTGGATCCTGAATCGCGACTCTTCCGTCGATGAACTCGCCGCTGCCAATGCGTTCACCGAATATTGCCGCGTCTACGAACCTCGCATTCATATATCGCATTCGAGTGCGATCGCGCTTGGATTGGTCGCAAGCACCGACATGTTGACGCTGATGCCATGGCCGCTCGCTGAACTGCTCGTGAGCAAGGAACGATTGACTGTTCTTCCGCTGGTCGACTCCATCGCCGAAGCCGAGATCAGCCTTATATACCGGCGCGCCGCACCACTCAGCAATGCCGCCAAATACTTTGTGGAGTGTCTGACCAGCGTGATCCGCACCTCCATGGCATCCGAAGATCCCTTCAAGCGCCGGCTCTTTCACTCTGTCGAGTGCCTGCTGTAGGCAGCAACCGCTCGTTGCGCAGCGAGTGGTTACGCCTCAACGCAATCCATTCTCGCCATGCCGGAAAGCGTGACGCCAGATTGCTTCGCGCGTGCTTTCCGAATCATCAAATCGCTCAGGAAAGCAAAGCAAATTTTTGACACGTTGACGACATCAAAAAAGAACGTAATTATTTTTTCAATCGCACGGCAAGCATGCCGGCGCTAACCCAATTCGGAGACGGGTGTGTCAAATCAAACAAACGGGTGTGAGCACCCGACAGTCCGCACAGCATCGACCCTCGACTTCATTGCGGTGGTCGTGGGCAACGCCCTGGAATTCTTCGACTTCACGGTCTACGCTTTTTTCGCGGTGTTCATCGGCAAGGCCTTTTTTCCGGCGTTTTCTCCGGCGAGCCAGGTGATCGCATCGGTCGCGGTGTTCGGCGTCGGCTTCGTCGCGCGCCCTATCGGCGGCCTCGTGATCGGTGCCTATGCGGACCGTTCGGGACGCAAGGCTGCGCTGTCTCTAACGATCGGGCTGATGGCACTCGGCACCGCCATCCTCGCGTTCACGCCCTCGTATGCAACGATCGGCGTGGTGGCGCCCGTACTCGTCGTCATCGGCCGTCTGCTGCAAGGGTTTTCGGCCGGCGGCGAAATGGGGCCCGCGACAACATACATGCTCGAAATGGCGTCGTCGAACCGGCGCGGCTTCTATACGAGCTGGCAGCTCGCGACCCAAGGCGTAGCTTCTCTGCTGGGTGGGCTGGTCGGCTACATCGTATCGTCGATGCTGTCGCCTGCAGCGCTCGCGGAGTGGGGATGGCGCGTACCGTTTGTCATCGGTCTGCTGATCGCGCCGATCGGACTGTATATCCGCAAGCAATTGAGCGAAACCCTCGATACCGAGTCCGCGGTCAAAGGCACGGCGGAGCTCGCATCCGTCATTGTCGGCAAGCACCTTTCCGATTTGCTGATCTCGTGTGCCGTGCTGATCGGACCGACGATCACGGTGTATGTCGTCGGGTACTACATGACGACGTATGGTCTGCGCGTGCTGCACCTGCCCACGTCGACCTCAATGCTGGTCGGGCTCATCACGGGCGGGGTGGGCATTGTCGCGTCGCTGGCAGCAGGTCTGATCTACGACCGATTTCCCAATACGAAGTGGATGGTGCTGCCACAGGTTCTGACTGTGCTAGCGATCGTGCCGGCATTCGTGTGGGTCACCCAGAACGGCACCGCCGTCACCTTTCTTTCGATGGTCGCGCTCCTGACGCTACTGCGCGTACTGATGGCGCCGTTCCAGTTGTGCTTCATCCCCGAGATATTTCCCAACGCGATTCGCAGCACGTGCGTGTCGATTTGTTTCAGCGTGCCCACCACGATCTTCGGTGGCAGTGCGCAAGTGGTTGTCGCATGGCTCGCCGCAAGGACAGCCGATCCAATGTCGCCGGCCTGGTATCTGCTCGCCGCGAACGCTATTTCGCTCCTCGCCGTGCTGACGCTCTATATGCGACATCGCACAACACTAGGGCGCAACAGCGCATTCCACGCCAAAGCGGGAATCTAGCAGGCCGTCGAGGCCCCCCGTTAGTTATTCAAGTTAGTCATTCGGATGCGGGACCTGAAATGCCAATTCGATTGTGGATCGTCGAACGGCAGCGGGCCTCGCGCGTCAATCGAACCGGAGAACATGTGAATTTCGATCAACTCGATCAAGAGATTGCCGTACGGATCGAAACATACCGCGATGTATGTGTCCACCTGAGCGACCGGTTATGGGACCTCGCTGAAACTGCCTATGCAGAGTACGAATCGGCGGAACTGCAAATCCGCGAACTCGAACGGCATGGCTTCCGGATCACACGGGAAGTGGCGGGCATCCCTACTGCGTTTGTCGCCGAAGCCGGCAATGGCGGGCCTGTCATCGGTTTTCTCGGCGAGTACGACGCGTTGCCTCACCTCAGCCAGGTCGCCAACTCCGCCACCCGGCAACCGGCACAAGACGCCGGCAGCGGACACGGTTGTGGCCACAATCTGCTCGGCGGCGCGGCACTGATGTCTGCGTTCGCCATCAAGGACTGGCTCCATGCGTCCGGGCGCGCGGGCCGGGTTCGCTATTACGGCTGTCCCGCCGAAGAAGGCGGCGCCGGAAAGACGTTCATGACACGAGCCGGTGCATTCGCCGATCTCGACACCGCGCTCACCTGGCATCCTGCGAGCATCCTCGCCATCGATGCGATGACAACCCTTGCGACGCTTCACGCGCGCTTCACGTTCAGCGGCGTCGCCGCACATGCGGCGGCCGCGCCTCACCTGGGGCGCAGCGCACTCGACGCCGTCACGCTGATGAATGTCGCCGCCAACTATCTGCGCGAGCACATACCGAGCGACGCCCGCCTTCACTATGCGCTGCACGACACGGGAGGGTCGGCGCCCAACGTGGTTCAGGCTCGCGCCGAGGTCGTCTATCAATTGCGCGCACCGGAACTCGCCACGATCCATTCGCTGCTCGAACGGCTGCGCAAAATCGCGGACGGCGCCGCAATGATGACCGACACCACCGTCGTGTCTCGCGTAGAGAAAGCAATGTCGAATATGAAGCCCAACAAGGTGCTATCCGAGCTGATGTACAAGCGCATGCTCGCGATCGGTCCAACGCCGTTCGACACCGTCGATCACGATTTTGCGGCACGCATGCACGCCGCCATTACACCCGCCGAAGCAAAGGACAGCCTGTCGATCTTCGGCGCCCATCGGCTGGTGGGCGTTCTGCATGACGGGGTCCTGCCCGCTGAGTCGATGCCATCGCTGTTGCCGGCGTCGACCGACGTGGGGGATGTCAGCTGGGTCGTGCCGACTGCGCGCTGTCTCGGAGCCTGTTTCGCGCTGGGCACGCCGTTCCATTCCTGGCAGTTGGTCGCACAAGGCAAATCGTCGATTGCGCACAAGGGCATGCTGCAGGTTGCCAAGGTGATGGCTGCCACTGCCGCCGCGCTCTATGCGAGCCCTTCATTGCTCGAAGAGGCCAAGGCGGAATTGCGTGAGCAATCAGCCGGTGAAACCTACATCTGCCCCATTCCGGACAACGTGCCTCCTCCCATCGCCAAAGAAAGCCGGACACAAAGAGGCTCGGTTCGAGGCGCATTTCCAGGCCAATACGCAGGGGGTAACGCGTGATGAAGCGCGAAGATAACCAGCGAGTCGGATTCATCGAGCAACTCGTCGAAGCAAAACGTGACGACTATATTCGCCTTGCGGATCAGATCTGGGATCTTGCCGAGACTCGCTGGGAAGAATATCGCTCGGTCGAAGCGCAGATCGAGATACTTGAACGCGAAGGATTTCGGATCACGAGAAACCTGGGCGGTCTGCCCACGGCGTTCGTCGCGGAAGCCGGGAATGAAGGACCCGTCGCCGGCTTCCTGGGCGAATACGACGCGTTGTCGAACATGAGCCAGCAAGCCGCGGCCGTTGAAGCGTGCCCCGTATGCGCTGGAGGTAACGGACACGGATGCGGCCATCATCTGCTTGGTGTCGGAGCGATGCTGGCGGCAGTTGCCACGCGCGACTACCTCGTTTCTCAGGATTTGCCTGGAATCGTCCGTTACTTCGGATGCCCTGCCGAAGAAGGTGGCGCTGGCAAGACCTACATGGCTCGCGAAGGAGTCTTCGATGCAATCGACTTCGCTTTGACCTGGCATCCAGGCCCTTTCTCGGGCATTTTCAAGTACAAATCGCTGGCGGTGATGCAGGCATTTTTCCGCTTCTCCGGCGTGGCCTCGCACGCAGCGGCTTCGCCTCATCTCGGGCGCAGCGCGCTCGATGCGGTTGAACTGATGAATGTCGGCGTGAATTTCCTGCGCGAACATATGCCCGCCGAGGCTCGCGTCCATTACGCGATCACCGATGCCGGCGGCCTCGCTGCAAACGTTGTTCAGGCCCGTGCCGAAGTGCTGTACGTGGTCCGCGCGCCGAACATCGAGCAGGCGTGGGCGCTATTCGAGCGCGTTCGGCGAATCGGCGCGGGCGCTGCGCTGATGACCGAAACAACCGTTGAGGTCGAAGTCGATCGCGCATGTTCGGACGTCCTGCGCAACGAAACGATCGAAGCCTTGATCATGGCGAACCTCGAGCGTTTCGGTGCTCCTCCCTTCGATCAGTCCGATCGCGATTTCGTCACGCGGCTCGCAGGAAACATCAGCGCGGGTGATTTGCAGGAATGTCTCGACGCTTATCGAGGACCGGCCGATGCCCATGGACTCGCCGACACGCCGCTTCCATTGAACGAAGACCCCGGCTCGTTGACCGGATCGAGCGATGTGGGAGACGTGAGCTGGGTGGTGCCGACAACCCAGTACCTCGGCGCCTGTTACGCAGTGGGAACCAACATGCACACGTGGCAACTGGTGTCGCAGGGAAAACTGCCCGCCGCACACAAAGGAATGCTGCACGCGGCAAAGGTACTCGCGGCGACCGCGCTGGATCTGCTGACGGAGCCGTCGCTTATCGATGCAGTTCAGGCAGAACATGCGCGCCGTACCGGCGGACGTTCCTATGTCTGCCCTATTCCGGAATCGGTGCTCGCGCCGCCGCTGCGTAAAAAGAACGGAAAAGGGAAACCTGACCTGGCGCCCAACCGCACTCCTTTCACGCAATTGACCTGACCCATGACATTTTCTTATTTCATCACGGCGACTAACGAGCACGACCCGCATGCGCGGGTAAGCACTACACATTGCCGGCTCATTCAGGAAGCGATCCGTGCGACGCCTGACTTGATGAAGGCCGAGCTTTATACGCCAGCCCAGATCACGACTTATCACGACGACGGGCCTTCGCCCCTGCTCGCGCTGCGGCTCGAGTTCGCCAGCATCGAGGCACTCGAGTCACAACTCACCGAGGGCGGACTTCTCTGGCGGCTTGCGCAATCGGATGACTGGCTCGCGCCGGGCGCAAGCCTGGTCACGCATCAAGCCATGCTAACCCGAACGTTTCTGCCGCTCACGAGCACGACTGCTGAACCGGCGTTGTGCAGCTATCTCGTGCATTACCCGGGCGCTGCGGAAAACTTCAACGACTGGCTTTCCTACTACGTCGCACATCATCCTCAGATCATGCTCGACTACCCGCACGTCCGGCAGGTCAACGTATTCACCCGGGTCGACTGGTGTGATTCGATGCCATGGACGCGCGTGAACTACATGCAGCGAAACATGCTGACCTTCCCGTCATCGCAATTACTCGCCGAGGCGCTGACATCTCCCGTCCGTGCGCGAATGCGAGAAGACAATGGTCGGTTTCCGGCGTTCTCGGGACAAGCTTGCCACTACCCGATGCTCACCAACGTAATCGCTCCTGACAACAAGAAGTCTTAGACAAATAAAAGGAGAAAGACAAACCAGATAAGTCTTCATTTGCTGCCTCATATCACACGCTTCAATATTAGTAATACTTAATAAAAATAGTCAATCAGGTTTGGAAAGCAACTTCGTCAACGAATCGCCTCGAAAAATCGAACACCACTAACAAAATTTCAGGCGATCTACGCAGCACTTTAAGAGGATGTTTAAAATGTGTAGGAAAGTTCTAGTCACGGCTACCCTGCTTGGCTCCATCGCAGGCACCGCACACGCGCAAAGCAGCGTAACCCTCTATGGGCTCGTCGATTCGGCAATTGGCTACACGAGCAACCAGGGTTCGACCAACGGCCATATCAATCACGGCATTCAGGCGCTGCCCGGCGCCATGTCGGCGAACCGGTGGGGCTTGCTCGGCTTCGAAGACCTCGGCGGCGGTACGCAAGCCACCTTCAGGCTCGAAAACGGCTTCAACATTCAGAATGGCGCGCTCGGACAAGGCGGCCGGATGTTCGGCCGCAGCGCGTACGTGGGCCTCGTCAACAACCGTTGGGGAGCCATAACGGCGGGTCGCCAGTACATGCCGTTCCAGGAAGATGTGGGCAACGAAATGGCCGCCCTCTACATGTCCGGCTATACGTTCCATCCGTATGACAGCGACGACATGAACTGTACGTTCCGGCCCAACAATGCAGTCAAGTACACGACACCTACCATCGCCGGTTTCACCGCGAAGGTCCTGTATGCGTTTTCGAACCTCGCCGGCCAGATCAATACCAACCGCCTGTGGAGTGGCAGCGCCGACTATGTGAACGGTCCGGTCCACCTCGACGCGGGCTTCTTTACGGTCAATCAGCCAGGCTACGGCACAGCCGGTGCGGAAGCGTCGGATAACACGTATGGCGCGCTTCCAACGATTGCCGCGGGCGGCATTGCGAAGCACACGGTATGGGGCGCCGGTGGCACGTATACATTCGGCGCGCTGCTCGCGAGCGTCATCTATACGCATGCGGCCTTCGACGCGACCATTGGCGGCACGCTGAAGTTCAACAACTACGAGACGAGCCTACGCTATCAACTGACGCCCGCCACGGTGCTAACTGCGGCCTATCTCTACACCACTCAGAGAAGCACCGTTGCCGCCGGCGGGAATACGCATTACAACCAGGGCGCAGTAGGGGTTAACTATTTCCTGTCGAAGACAGTCGACCTGTACAGCAACCTTGTCTACCAAAGGGCCGCAGGTACGGCTCACGCGTGGATTCTCAACGGAACGGCGATGTCCAGCAACAACAGCCAGTTCATGGCTCTAGTCGGGATCCGGAAGAAGTTCTAGCAACCCTCAATTCGAAACAACGGCAATGTGTGCTGGAGGATGCGCGAACGGGTCGAGGCGCATTCCGGCAGCACGCATCGCGGCGCAACCTGAAATAGTGAGTGGCACGCGTTTTTAACGGCACTCACGGTGTCGCCTTAACGGGCCTCACCAAAGAAGGTTCTTGCCGACATAGGATGATGGATATTGCTCCCTTCGAACGGCGGGAATTTCTCGAAATCTGCCCGCATCTGATGTCTTACCGGCGAATTCATGGCACGGGTAATCGCCTCGGCGCTATCGAACATCAGCTTGTTACGTTGCATGTAGTGAACCTTGCGCCACGGCATGGCATCGACCCAATCGACCCGCGTGAAAATCTCGATCTCGCGCACACCGTCGAAGAACTTCATGATTTGCGGGTGGTGAGCCAGATAGTAAGTGAGCCACTCGTCGAAGTTTTCAGCGTGCCCCGGATAATGAACCAGGAACTGGCAGGGAAGCGCGCCATCCGGCACCTTGGCCTCAGGATCAAGCACCGGATAGGGCCGGCGCGCCATGACCTGCTGTTCGACTGCAGACGGCTTCAGACTTTCGAATTCCGTACGAGCGATCTGCTGCAGGTGACCGTCGGCGGATATTGCAGCTTCGAGCTCTGCAAGCTTTTCGAAGTCGAGCTGGAACGCGAAAATCGGCGACGGGCCGTCGTTCGTGTAAAAGTCTTGCGCGCTTTGCGGCGTGTATAAGCGCGCGCGGCTCATGGCAGGCGTGGCCCGAATGCAATCAGTGATGGATTGCAAATCTGCGTCGCTAATACGCGCATTCGCGTCGGGGTGCGTAAACGTTACGAGGTAGGAAAATTGCATGATTGCCTGAACGTAGGTGTTGTACGTGGGAAAGAGAACGCGTCGTCATAGGTCAAGCAGACAGGCCTGCAAGCGTTCGACATTGACGCTCGCCGCCCGCTCAGACGCAACCCCGTCCGAATGATCCACGGCCAGCGCAAGCATCAGCGCAATGCGCAGCTTCGCGGGCGCCAGATCGCCACCGACCAGTATTCCGTCAACCGTGAGAAAACGCTGCACCGGTACGACACCGCGCGGTGCACGCGTCGCCTGAACGACCGCCACACCCGCCTGCACAGCGTCCCGGAGAGCACGCATCTCGCCGGCGGCCGGCCGCCCAGGCGCAAGCCCCGCGCAGACAATGCCACGGGCTCCCGCCGAAACAAAGGCGTCGATCGCCGTGCCGTCGGCGCCTGCATAGGATGTCACGATATCGACCCGCGGCAGTGTGAACGCGTGCGCGCCGGCGTGATCGAGCACCGAGCCAAATGCCGGATTCCGCTGCCCGTCACGAAACACGCGACGGCGCCACACCACGCTGACGTCGGCGTCGATCCGGCCGAGTGGCCCGTAAGGCGGCGCTTCAAATGCAGCAAGCTCGAAACTGGCCGCCTTCGTCACGTCCCGTGCAGCGAAAAACAATCCACCCATCGTCACCAGCACGCCGGCGCCGCGCGAGGCCGACGCCGCTGCGAGCGCGACCGCGCCGCGCAGATTCGCCGCGGCGTCGCTACCGTCTGTATTCGCGGGACGCTGCGCGCCGGTCAGCACAACGGGTTGCTCGACGGCCAGCACGAGGTCGAGAAACCAGGCGGTCTCCTCAAGCGTCGCCGTGCCGTGCGTGACGACAAAACCCGTCAGCAACGGGTCGGCGGCGGCCGTATCGCGAATCAGCACGGCGAGCTCGAGCCAGTCCTTCGGCGTAATTGCTACGCTGCCCAGACTGCGGAACGGAATCGGCACGACGTCGACGTCCGGCGCGAGTTCACCTAGCCGCGCCAATAGATCGTCGATCGGGTGAATCACGCCGCTATCGGCATATTCAATCCAGTCGAAGCGGTGGCGGCCATGCATGGCAAAGGTGCCGCCCGTGCCAATCACTGCGATTCGCGGACGCACAAGATCGCGCGACGCAATCCGCGTTTCCATGTCATCGTGCTTCATGCTTGCAGACGAACGAACAGTTCGCCCTCGACGATTTTCGCCTCGTGGCGGCGAGTATCCCGCGTGATCGGCGCCGACAACGCCTTGCCCGTGCGCACGTCGACGAGACCGGCATGCAGCGGACATTCGATTTCGTGCCCGTCGAGTTCACCATCGCTCAACAGCGCCGCGCCGTGCGTACAGATATCGTCGAGCGCATGCACATCGTCATCGATCAGGAACAGCCCGACCTTGACGCCCTCCAGTTCGATTCCGCGACACGCGCGCGAGCCGAACACCTGCTCCATCGCCCCCAACCGATACCAGCCGTCATCCTCACGGACGTAGTCGCCTGCGGACGCCACCTTGATCTCATGAATCGCGTTCATAGGGCCGCCTTCTGTTGAAGTTTGATGGGTTCATGCATCCGCACCGCGCCGATCAGGTCGGACAGCTTCGATACGCCGTGCCGCTCGCAGTACGCGGTGAGATCCTGGATCAGGCGCGGCATCGCGGTGGGCGACACGAAGTTGGCCGTGCCGACCTGCACGGCGCGGCAACCGGCCAGCAGGAATTCCAGCGCATCGGCTGCGGTGCCGATGCCACCGCATCCGATCACCGGAATCTTCACGGCCTGCACACACTGGTACGCGATGCGCAGCATGATCGGGCGGGTTGCCGCGCCGGTCAGTCCGCCCATCACATTCGCGACACGCGGCCGGAACGTTTCGACGTCGATCGCCATCGCCAGAATCGCGTTGCTGACGACAAGCGCCTCCGCGCCCGCCTGTTCCGCGGCCAGCGCAACCTCGACCACATTGCCCGCATTCGGCGTCATCTTGGCCCAGACCGGCAGGCCGCACGCTTCTCTCATCGCCTTGACGACCTGGTAAGTCGCCTCCGGATCCATGCCGAACGCGCGGCCGTCCTTTTTCAGATTCGGGCACGACACATTCGCCTCGATCGCGGCCACGCCCGGCACCGCGATTTTCGCGGCCAGCGTGCCGAACTCCTCGATCGTGTTCGCCGAGATGCTTGCGACCAGCGGTGGGGTGTAGCGGCGATAGAACGGAACAGTCTGCTCGATGTAGTAATCGCTACCCTTGCTCGGAATGCCGATCGAAAACAGCGTGGCGTCGCGAAACTCGGCGACGCGCGGCGGCGGTACGCCTTCGCGGATATCCTGCGTGATCGTCTTCGTGACGATCGCGCCGAGGCAGTCGAGGTCGAACACCCGCGAGGTGCCTTCCGCGAAGGTGCCGGACGCGGGCATGACCGGATTGGCAAGCGTGAGCGAGCCGACTTTGACGCTGAGGTCTACCATGATGTCGTTTCCTGAAGGTCGAAGACGGGACCGTCCCAGCACACGCGGCGATAGGTCAGTTCGTCGGAACCGGCTGACTTGCGGAACGGGCGCACACACGCATAGCACGCACCGATCGCGCAGCCCATGTGCTGCTCAAGCGCGATTTGTCCGGGAATCTGCAATTCCGCTGCAACGCGTTGAAGCATCGACAGCAACCGGTTCGACCCGCACGTCGTCGCAAAAGTGACAGGCCGGGACGCGTGGAGGCGACGGATCAGGTGCTCGACCTGAACCACGTCGCTGGTCTGGTCGTCGTCGGTGACGATGACGATGTCGGCCCCTGCGTCGCGCAAATAGTCCGCCGACATCACCAGCGACGGACTGCGCGCACTCAGCACGGCTGTCACGTGAGCGCCCGCCGCAATCGCTTCTTGCGCAAGCGGCGCCATCGTCGCGAGGCCGACGCCGCGCGCCAGCAGCAGCACGTGAGCCGCGCCTGCCGTCGCGGGAAGATCGAAGCCCTTGCCGAGCGGTCCAAGCGCGTCGAGCGTGTCGCCCCTGTTCAGTTGCGCGAGGCCACGCGTGCCGACGCCCTGCACCTTGTAAAGAAACTCGATGCGCTGATTGTCCGGTACAACGCGATAGATGCTCATCGGACGGCGCAAATAAGGCACTTCATCGTTTGAAGGCGGACACGCCAGATGGAAAAACTGCCCGGCGCGCACGGTCAGCGCGAGATCGGGTGCGCTCAACACGAGATGCTTGTATTCCGGATTCACCCATTCGTTCGAACGCACGACACACTGGTTCTCCGCAATCGATAGCATCTGGCTGCACGTTGGATCCTTGCCTGACGTTGGATCGTTACGATGCGCGCATAGCGGAACTACATTGCCCGGTGCACGCGCTTCGTTGCCCGATGCGGGATTCTCCGCCGCGCAGGTATCTGTCTGTAAGCTTGTCATGTTTCTTCCGTCATATCCTGTCGAATCAATGTCCTTTGTTCGCCCGCACGTTTCGCATTCAGCGACGCGAAGTCGCTCGCGAGCGGGAACGCCAGCGCGCCGGGCTCCATCATGTGAAGCTGCGTAAATCGCATTTCCCGCACCAACCAGTCGCCCGACGCTTCACGCACGTACTTCTCTTCAGTGACGGCGCCGAGCATCACAGCGCGTGCGTCATCGTCGCGCAGGGCCAGTTGCCACAAGCGCCAGGTGCCGACCGCGTTGCAGGTATCGACGAATGTGAGCGTTTCGCTGACGTAGTAATGCATCGCGAATAGCCATGGCGATCGTTGAAACCAGTCGGCTAATTTCTCGCGGCCCACCAGGTTGTCGCCGAATCCAGAGCCACCGACCCACACCGCCGTTTCGGTAAAGCATTCCGCCTGTTGACGCGCGATCTCGCGCATCACGCCCTCGGGCTGGCGCTGATAGTCAGCGGTGTATTTGGCATCGGCTAACGCCGCGTAACGCGCTTTCAGCGCACGGATGGCATCGACCGCTTCGAGCCGCGCCACGCGCGCCTCGAGCGATGCGGCATCTCCCGCCACGGCTTTCTCGATTGGGCTGTTCATCGTCAAACCAGCTCCTTCAGCGAAATCAGCGCGTCACCGAGCTGTTGCGGATCGATGCGCCTGCGTGATTTCACAAGCGCTTCCAGATGGCGCCTGTCGCGGCTCTGGTTGATCGTGACGCCAGCGCTCACGCAACCGTCACGCAGCGATATGACGGTCGCGCTCGCCGCATTCAGATCGCCGCGCACGACGGTCGTGTCGGTAGCATCAGGCACACCGGTCACCTGAATCGCGTGGCCGAGCTGATCGGTCCACATCCACGGCGTTTCCCGATACGGCTGCGTGCGCCCCATGATGATTTCCGCGACGGCGCGTGCCTGATTCTCCGCGTTGCGCCAGGTTTCCTGGCGCAGATGAAGACCGGCGTCACTGTCGAGCGTGCAGGCGACGTCGCCGGCTGCGTAGAGCCATGGCAATTGCGGGCTTCGGCAGAACGCGTCCACGGTGATGCCGCGCGCGTCAGACAGACCTGTGTGCATCAGAAAGCGGGGATTGCAATCCACACCGATCGCGATCAGCACGCAATCCGCGTCGATGCCAAACGGTGCGCCGTTGCGCGTGGCATCAACTCGCAGCCGGAGCACATTCGTTTGTTGCCGCTCCGCTGCCACGATCCGCTCGACGCTGACGCCCGTATGCAACTCGACGCCTCGCGCGATGTGCTGCTGCGCGAGCCAACCGGCGACGAGCGGAGGCAAGCAGCGATTCATGATGCCGTTGCCCGCTTCGAGTACGGTAACGGGCACACCGAGCGAGATCGCGGTCGATGCGACTTCCATTCCGATCACGCCCGCCCCGATGATTGCAAGCCGTCGGCAACCGGCGAGCGATTCCTTCAACGCAAGGCAGTCGTCAAGCGTTCTAAGCACATGTACGCCCGGCATTGCCTCGGTCATGAAAGCGGGACGTCGCGCCTCGCCGCCCGTGGCAACGACCATCAGGTCGAAATCGACGCTGCGGCCGTTGTTCAACTGCACGCGCCGCGCGTCGATATCGAGTGAATCGGCGCACGCGTGAATCCGCTCGATACTCGCAGCAGACAACGCGTCTGCCGACCAGAACTCCGCAGGTGCCAGCGCGAGGCTTTCCTGGGCGCTCGTGCCGAGTAACAAATCCTTGGACAGCGCCGGACGCTCATATGGCACATGCGCTTCCGCGCCGATCAGCGTGACGCGGCCGGCGTGCCCGAGCGCGCGCAAATGCTGCGCGACACGGCCGCCCGCATGCCCCGCCCCGACAATCGCAATATGCGACGCAGTCATGGCCGAGGCTCCTGATCCGCAGCGGTACGCACCGTCACGCGGTACAGCACGCAGCGGTCCGACACACACGTATAGCGACGCGGTTCGTTGGGCGGAATAAGGATCGCCTCGCCTTCAGACAGGACGTAATGCTCGTGTGCCGCGACGATGTCGACGCGCCCTTCGAGCACCGCACCGACCTCTTCGCCCAGCACGTCTTCGCCGAACTCGACGGTTTCGTCGCGTGACAGCAGTTGTGTTGTGGCGGCCAGCGCGTCTCCGTCCGCAGTCTGCATGGCCGACGATGCAACGGGCTCTGGGACCAGCAGGCACTGCTCGATGCCGGTCACGATGCGTTCTCCCGATCGGCGAGCGGGTAATACGGTGTTTCGTCACCGCTGCCGTATTCGGCGCGCGGCGGTGTCACAACATTGAGCCTCATGCTGACACCCGCGCCTTCGAAGCGATTCACACCGTAATGACTCAATCCGGCCGGGATGATCATCGCCTCGCCGGCATTCATTGGCCGCTCGATTTCCGCGCCACCAGCGTGCACCTCGAAGATCGAACATGCGCCGCGCACCTGCAACGACGCCTCCTCGCCGTGATCGTGTGCCTTCGCGGGCAAGTCGCGACCCGCGGCTTCCACAAACTTGATGACGGCAACGCTCATCGTTTGACCGATCATTGTCTTCATATAAAGTCCGTCGGCGACGACCTGCTTGAGGCCATCGTCGATTCCAAATATCCGGCACTTCGGCATAACGCCCTCCTGATCCGAATTAGCACGTCGCGGCGGTTTCAGATTGCCGGACGCATCGTGAACGTTTCATCGGCGACGAACCGGCGCGGATCGTATCCGTCGATCACCGCCGGCTGCTGGTAAAACTCGACGGCCGGCGCGATCTCCGCAAACGAGAGCAACAGGTACATCAGCGTTTTCGCTTCTTCTGGCAGACTGGCGAGTTCGTACTGGTTCAACCATGCGACGATCTCATCGACTTTCGGTAGCATCGCTTCCTTGAACTCGACGATCGCCTCCATGCCGACGGTATGCCGCTGCGTGTTGCGCTGAGTCTCGGTGGGCAGCGCCCATATCCCGACAAAACAGGCCAGATCGCTGAACGCTTCGGGTAGCGCGAGCGACACGGTTCGCGCCTCACGCTTGGGCATGACGATGACTTTCTGTTCCATGACCTTCACTCCGTAACCGCTTCGGCTTTGCTGACGGCTGCTTTAGCTTCCGCTTCTGTTTCCGCTTCGGCCAGCAGGCGTTCGATGACGTGATAGCTATGACGAACCAGCAGTTCGTTGTCCTGCAGCACCATGAATTTCTTCACGCCCGTTTCCGCAGCACGCTGCGTGCGTTCGAGCGTGCTCAGGTCTTCGAGGAGCACGTCGCGCAGCGCCACTTTCATGTATTCGAGGAAGAAACGGCCGCCTGGTGTCGTCATCTCCGGGTAGTACACGCGCGCTTCGAGCAGCGTCCTGTTGTGCGCGATCGGCCGGAAGTTGTAGGCCTGACAATAGTTCGGCCGCAGCGACAGATAAAAGTCTGGAAACACGACGTTAATGTCGAATAGCCAGTTCGGACTTTTGGTCCAGTTCACGCCTTTGGGTAATGCATCGAGCGGAAATGCATGGCGTGCACTGCCGATGCCCGCACGCAACGCGGACGCGGCAATCGGTCGTTTTGAACCGGCGTCGGACAGCGCCTCACTGGCGGCCGCGCCACCCGACGTAACCGCTTTCGGATTGCCGTAGACCGACTTCTGGTTACCCGCGAGAGACAATCGTCGATGCAAGTCGCCGCACAGCGCGTCGAGCGGCGGCATGCTTCCACCCTCACTCCTGTCAATTGCATCGGCGATCGAATTGCCGTGTACATACGCGACGTGATACGCCTCCTGGAACGCGTCGAGCGCCAGCTTCCAGTTGCAATCGACCACTGTTTCCCATGCAAAACCGACCGTCATCTTGTCGAACGGATAGCCTTCGATGTCGCCGTACATCGGCTTCATGAAGTCGTCCAGCGACACCTTCGGTTCCGGATCCATGTTGACGAAGATGAAGCCCTGCCACACGTCGCAAGCGACGCGGGTCAGCGCGTAATCCTTGAAATCGATCCCGAAGAAACACTTTTCGTCCGGCACGCCCGTCAGCTTGCCGTCGAGGTCGTACGCCCAGCCGTGAAACTTGCAGAAGAACTTGCGCGTGTGGCCGGCCTTGTCATACGCAATCTGGTTGAGCCGGTGCGAACACACGTTGTGCATCGCGCGAATCTGGCCCTGCTTGTTGCGCACCACGATGATTTCGGTGTCGCAAGCGTCCAGTTTTTTAACGAAGTAGTCGCCAGCGGTGGGAATCTCCTCCACCCGGCCGACCTGCAGCCAGGTCTTCTTGAAGATATGGGCCTTTTCCCGCTCGTAGTACTCGGCCGAAATGTAAGGTTCGACCGGGATCAACCCCGAGCCGAGATGCGCGTATCGCGCAGTGAGCGTGCCTTCCGGGGCGGGTATCTCGTTCATCAGCAGAAATCCTCAACAGGAAAGTACGATTCGCTTAATAACGAATGTCATTCTGTTTTCGAAAAATTGTGCTGTCAAGTCTTTCCGGCCAAACGTGTTGAGCGCCGATATGCGTCCCGATCACTCACGTCGCAAGGACGGTTGCTAGAATGACGAGCGTGCAGCGGGGATATCGCTCCGCCCCTCTCCGCCAGAATGTGAAAACCAACCGATTCAGGGGATCCAGTGCCGCAGGTAAAAAAAGCAGAAGTACGGGAGGCGATTCTGGCCGCCGCATTTTCGGCGTTCAGCGAGAAGGGCTATTCCGCGACCACGATGACCGAAATCGCGCGCCAGGCCGGCACGACCGTGGCCAATCTCTACGTCTATTTCGATTCGAAGCTCATCATCCTGTACGAGCTCTACCAGCCGTGGCTGATGAAGCAGCTCGACGCGCTTCGAGCGGAAGTGGTGCTGCTATCCAATCCGAAGAAAAAGATACGACGAATCCTGACGGGCCTCTGGGCCGACATTCCAGCCTCCGACCAGGCGTTCGCGAATGCGCTGATCGACGCATTGGCAAGCGCGCCGCCGAACATGGGAAAGCCCGTGAAACTGCTCGATTCGGTGGAGGGATTTCTAACCAGGCTGCTGCGCGAATCGTTGCCGCCCGAACGCGCGGAAGTCGCACGCGACGATCTGATCTCGCATGTGATCTGGATGGCGTTCGACGGCTTCGTCATCAACCATCGGATCGGCGACGTGCGGGATATCGAGCGAATCGCCGCATTGATGACTGATCTGCTGCTAGGCGACACGGGTCCGAAGGCCCGCTAAACACTGTGGCGCCGGTTCCCGCCGATGCGCTCGCAAGCTGTCTGAAGAAAAAATAGAAAGACAATTTTGAAATTCTTTGACACGCCACAATAAAGAATGCCATTCTGTATTTAGGCCGCAACGTCGGCTGCTTTCCGCGCGTATCCGGATTCGAAGCGACGCAACGGCCGCCTGGTGCATCGGCCCTGGCGTCGCGTCCGGCCGCCCCTTGTGGGCAGATGGCATCGCACACAAGACTGGTCACGAGCGGGAGGCCATAACGTCCTACCCATGATCTGTGTTGCTCACCACCTGAGGTGTCTTCGATGGCCGCACTATCCGATAGTTCAGCAAGCCCCGCGTTCGATCCACCTGCGCGAACCACCTATCTCGTTCTGATCCTCTGTTTCCTGACGATTGTCGCTGAAGGCTACGACATCGGCGTGATGGGAACGATCGTGCCGTCTCTGCTCGCCGATCAGACATGGAAGCTGACACCGATCGAAATTGGCGCAATGGGCAGTGCCGCGCTGTTCGGCACGCTGTTCGGCTCATACTTCATCAGCGTCGTCAGCGATCTGGTTGGCCGCAAGGGACTGTTGATTGGATGCGTCGCGCTGTTTTCGGTGTCGATGCTCGGCGCCGCCTGGGCGCCAACGCCTTTTGCATTTTCAGTCGCGCGGTTTGCCGGCGGA
This sequence comes from Paraburkholderia sediminicola, assembly GCF_902859805.1. Classification (GTDB taxonomy): domain Bacteria; phylum Pseudomonadota; class Gammaproteobacteria; order Burkholderiales; family Burkholderiaceae; genus Paraburkholderia; species Paraburkholderia sediminicola. The sequence goes on from NZ_CADIKC010000002.1 coordinate 825,566, forward strand.
CTGGGTCTGGGTGGTGTCATTTCCGCCGCTGCCGCGCTAACGGTCGAGTATTCGCCAGCCGGGAAACGCAATCTGAACTTTGCACTGATGTACTCGGGTTATTCGATTGGCGCGCTGCTGTCGGCATTGATTGGGATCGCTTTTCTGGGTTCGCATGGATGGCGTTTCGTCGTCGCGCTCGGCGCAAGTCCGCTCATCGCGCTTCCATTTCTGCTTTACCTGCTGCCTGAATCGCTCGATTTCCTGATTGCTCGTGGAAAACAGACACAGGCGCAAGTTCTCGCCGCAAAACTCGGTATCAAGATGTCCGGCCTGGAACGGCTCGCGAAAGACGCACTGCCCAAGCCTTCGATCGGCGCCGTGTTTGGCGAAGTGTTCTCAAAACAGAATCGATGGGCGACGGTCAGTCTCTGGATCGCGCAGGTCGCCGCCGTCCTCGTGATCTATGGATTGGGGACATGGCTGCCGCAGTTGATGCGCAAACTCGGCTACGACCTGGGCCCGAGCCTGTCGTTTCTCGCTGTCTTCATGTTGTCGTCCGCAATTGGCGGAATTCTGATCGGTCGAATCAGCGACCGCCTGGGCGTACGTAAAACCATCTGCGGCGGATACGTGATCGGCGCGCTGGCAATCTCGGGGCTCGCGATCAAGAGCAGTCTCGCCGTCAACTACATCCTCGTCGCGCTGGCTGGCTTCGGCAGCATCGGCGTCGCGATGGTTCAACTCGGCTTCATCGCCAACTACTACCGCGCTCATGCAAGGGCGAGCGCAACGGGTTGGGCCGTGGGCATCGGCCGCTTCGGCGCGATGAGCGGCCCGATGGTGGGCGCCTATCTGGCGGCACAAGGTGTCGACGTCAAGTGGAATTTCTTCGCCTTCGCGGGATCGGCGCTCGTCGCGGCCATGGCTATCGCACTGACACGCAATCCTGAGCGCAGCCACTCGTTTCAGAACTCGATGGGGATTCCTGTCGAAAATTAATTCTCTAAAAAACAACAATATATTTAGACATACAAATTAATAGCCTGGGCAACGGGGATTTGCAATGCATCCGCAGACAACACCCTATTGCCCAGCCACCCGAAATACCGCCACCACAGAACGCAGACGCCCCGCCTGTTCGTCGAGCGACGCTGCAGCCGCGGCCGCCTGCTCCACTAGCGCTGCATTTTGCTGCGTCACTTCATCCATCTGCGACACCGCCCGGCTGACCTGCTCAATGCCAGTGCTCTGCTCGTCCGACGCGGAAGAAATCTCTCCCATGATGTCGGTAACCCGGCGAATCGACTGCTCGATCTCGGCCATCCGGCCGCCTGCGACCTCGACGAGCCGAGTGCCGCCACTCACGTTCGCCACCGACGCCTGGATCAGACTCTTGATATCTTTCGCGGCTGCGGCGCTGCGTTGCGCAAGGGCGCGGACCTCGCCGGCCACGACGGCAAAACCGCGTCCCTCCTCGCCTGCCCGCGCAGCCTCGACAGCGGCGTTGAGCGCGAGGATGTTGGTTTGAAAGGCAATGGCCTCGATGACCGAGGTGATCTCGGCGATCTTTTTCGACTCGCTCTCGATCTGCTTCATCGTGCCGACCACTTCCTGCACCGCCGAACCTCCACGCGCTGTAGCCTCGGTCGCGGCATTGGCGAGCCCGTTTGCCTGTCTTGCATTTTCCGCGTTCTGCTTAACGGTCGCCGTAATTTGCTCCATGCTGGCAGCCGTTTCCTGCAATGACGCCGCCTGTTCTTCAGTGCGTTGGGATAGATCGAGGTTGCCTTGCGCGATTTCGCCTGAGCCGGTCGCGATCGAACGACTCGTCGACTGGATCTCGGACACGATGACCGCGAGCTTAGACTTCATATCGTTCAGCACGCACAGCAGGCTGCCTGGCAACGCCCGTCCCACATCAACCTCGATGGCCAGATTGCCGTCCGCGATTTGCGTGGCGATATGAGCCGCGTAAGCCGGCTCCCCGCCGAGCGCCCTCTTCACGCTACGCGTCGCGGCCCATGCGATCACACCAACCGCGGCGAAGATAACGGCTGCAATGGACCCCAGAACGATGACGAGCTTCATGAACGCTGCGTTGATGTCGTCATAGAAAAATCCGGTGCCGATCCACCAATCCCAATCGGGTATCGCAACCACGCCCTGCAACTTCGGCTCCGGGTCCGCATCCGGCGTGCGCTTCACGAGTACGTCGACGAGCGCGATATGCGAAGCCGCCATGCCTTCACGGTAGGCCTCGCTGTCGGTCAACCCTGTCGTGGTTTTGTTGCCCTTCGCCTTGGTCCCAATGAACCGGGCATTCGGGTGGACCAGATTCACGCCATCGGACGTGGTGACCCAGTAGTAGCTTTTCGTGTTTGCATTGAGTTGGGAGACGGCGTCTTTGGCGGCCTGTTGAGCCTGGTCACGCGTCAGCACGCCACGCGACTGCAGGTCGTGGTAGTGATTGACAAGATGCTCGGCTTTCGTCAGAAGAATAACGATCTGCTCCCGCCGGCTATCAACGAGCGAGCTGCGTACAGTCTGAACGGCGGTCGCCGCCACGAGTACAACGCCGAGCAAGGCCGCGACGACCAGAGCCAGCAATTTGGTGGACAACTTCATGTGAATGCCCCAACTTGTTAACTATCTGGTACATTTAACGGCATTCGCGACATGCTTCTTCAAGCCGCTTGACCCAGGACAAACCCTTATCCACCTGCACTTCTGTGACAGCAGGGCTGACTTGAAACGGCTCTGTCAAGATAACGGGGGTAGGCTGCCTTTTCCGCGCACGCGTAGCTATCCTTATTAGATAACGTTGCGGTGCGCGGTCGTGCAGTCCAATCACTCGAAGGCGAATTGCGGTGGCAGCGTCGACAGACGCCGCCACGTTACCTGGCAATTAGAACCGGTGGATGATGCCCACGCCTGCCGCAAACTGGCTGCGTGACGAGGACGGCGCACTGTTCTGACCGTCGCCGATATCGGCCGTTGCGTTGATGATGCTCGTGCCGTTCGTTCCGATCGTCTGACCACCCGCACGCTGATAGGCTTCCAGCGCATACAGACCAGTGCGCTTGGAGAGGCTGTAGTACTGCGAGAGGTTGAACTGCTGATAGCGTGCCGAGCTCGAGATGCCATTCGACTGCGTTGCGCGCGTATAGCTATAGCCGGCAGCC
>NZ_CADIKC010000003.1 GCF_902859805.1 Paraburkholderia sediminicola
TGAGCAACAGCGTCTGGCAAACGAGCAGGCGGCCCGTCAGGCTCAGATGGAGGCGGACTACAAGGCGTGGCAAGCCAACCAGCAAGCCGAGCAGCAACGTGCGGAAGAAGCGCGGGCCGCAGCGCAGGCGGCGCAGCAGGCTGAGCAACAGCGTCTGGCAAACGAGCAGGCGGCCCGTCAGGCTCAGATGGAGGCGGACTATAAGGCGTGGCAAGCCGCCCAAGGCCGGCAGCAGGCCAGCTATGCACCCCAGGCGCAGCCCTACATGATATCGGTGCGCTACGCGTACTAAGCTGAAGCACGACGGAAGCTTTGATCATCGAAGCTTCCGTCCGTGCCGGACGCAATGAAAAGGGCTCGCGGAAGCGAGCCCTTTGAATATCCGCAGCCGGCCGTTTAACCGGACAGCGCCGACACCGCAAACGTCATCGCATCAAGCGATCCGCTTGGCCAGTTCGACTGCCTTGCCGATATACGAACCCGGCGTCATGGCGAGCAAACGATCCTTCGCATCTTGCGGAATCGCGAGGCCGGTCACGAACGTTTGCAGCGCTTCGCGCGTGATGCCCTTGCCGCGCGTCAGTTCCTTCAACTGCTCATACGGGTTCTCGATGCCGTAACGGCGCATTACCGTTTGCACCGGCTCGGCGAGCACTTCCCAGCAATTGTCGAGATCTTCGTTCAGACGCTGCGCATTCACTTCGAGCTTGTCCAGACCGCGGATCAGCGAGTCGTAGGCGAGCAGCGAGTAGCCGAACGCGACGCCCATATTGCGCAGCACCGTCGAGTCGGTCAGGTCGCGCTGCCAGCGCGAAATCGGCAGCTTGTCGGCGAGGTGGCGCAGCGTGGCGTTGGCGAGGCCGAGATTGCCTTCCGAGTTTTCGAAGTCGATCGGATTGACCTTGTGCGGCATCGTCGACGAACCGATTTCGCCGGCCTTCGTGCGCTGCTTGAAGTAGCCGACCGAGATGTAGCCCCATACGTCGCGGTCCAGATCCAGCAGGATCGTGTTGGCGCGCGACACGGCGTCGAACAGTTCGGCCATGTAGTCGTGCGGTTCGATCTGGATCGTGTACGGATTGAACGTGAGCTTAAGGCGCTGTTCGACCACTTCGCGCGAGAACGCTTCCCAGTCGAATTCCGGATACGCGGACAGGTGCGCATTGAAGTTGCCAACCGCGCCGTTCATCTTGCCCAGCAGCTCGACCTTCGCGATGCGGTCGATCGCGCGTTCCAGACGCGCGGCGACGTTGGCGATTTCCTTGCCGAGCGTGGTCGGGCTGGCCGGCTGGCCGTGCGTGCGCGACAGCATCGGCTGTTCGGCTTGTGCATGAGCCAGCGCAACGAGGCGCTGATGCACCGAGCGCAGCGCCGGCAGAATCACATGTTCACGTGCGCCGGCGAGCATCAGGCCGTGCGACGTGTTGTTGATGTCTTCCGAGGTGCAGGCGAAGTGAATGAACTCGCTCGCGCGTTCCAGTTCTTCCTGCCCCTTCACCGATTCCTTCAGCCAGTATTCGACTGCTTTCACGTCGTGATTCGTCACGCGTTCGATGTCTTTGATGCGCGCGGCGTCGTGCGCGGTGAAGCGCTCGGCCAGTTGCAGCAGGAATTGTTCGGCGGCTTCGGAAAAACGCGGCACTTCGGCGAAACCGGCGTGCGAGAGCGCGATCAGCCAGTGGATTTCAACCGTCACGCGATTGCGCATGAAAGCGGCTTCCGAGAGCCAGTCGCGCAGGGCTTCGGTTTTCGAGGCGTAACGGCCGTCGAGCGGGGAGAGCGCGTTCAGCGCGAACAGGGTGTCGGGGCGGGTGTCGGACATGATGGGGGCGTGAGCGCTCAGAAGGCGGATCGGGAACGGAGGGAACCGCGAATTTTACCACTCAACCCGGCGGCGCCACCCCGCGCCGCTAGAATGCTGACTTCCTCCCTCCCGTTGGCAGCAGGCTTTCGCATGGAACTGAAATGGCTCGAAGACTTCGTTTCGCTCGCGGAAACGCGTAGTTTCAGCCGCTCGGCTGAATTGCGTCATGTCACGCAACCGGCGTTTTCGAGGCGGATTCAGGCCTTGGAAGCGTGGCTCGGCACCGAACTGATCGACCGTTCGGTTTATCCGACGCGACTCACTGCGGCCGGCCAGGTGTTCAACGAGCAGGCCCTCGCGATGCTGTCGCAGTTCCACGAGGCGCGCGCGCTACTACGCGGCCACACGGCCACGCCGCAGGCGACCATCGAGTTCGCCGTGCCGCACACGTTGTCGCTCACGTATTTCCCGCGCTGGCTGCAACGCATCGAAGCACAGATGGGCCCGATTCACACACGGCTGCGGGCGTTGAATGTGCACGACGCGGCGTTGTCGCTGGTGGAAGGCGGCTGCGATCTGATGATGGGCTATCACCATCCGAGTCATCCGGTCGCGCTCGATCCGGCGCGCTACGACATGCTCACACTCGGCAACGAGCCGATCAGCCCGTTCTCCGCGCCGGGTCGAGCGGGCAGGGCGCGCCACACGTTGCCGGGCACTCCCGAGGCGCCCACGCCCTATCTGTCCTACACGCCGAACGCGTATCTCGGCCGCATGACCGAGGTGATCCTCGCCAACGCGCCGGAGCGTCTGTATCTCGATCGGCTCTACGAAACCGACATGGCCGAGGGGCTCAAGGCCATGGCGCTGGCCGGTCACGGCATCGCCTTCCTGCCGCACAGCGCCGTGGAAGACGCCGTCGCCGACGGCAAGCTGATCCGGCTCGACCGCGCGACCCGTGGCACGCCTGAGGGGCAACTCACGCTAACCATGGAGATCCGGCTCTATCGCGACAAGCTCGTAGCGAAGACCGACGATGCGCGGCAGATACTCGTGCGGCAACTGTGGGACGTGGTGTCGGAGGAGCTTGCCCAACGCGCAAGCGCTGCCTGAGAACCTGCGTCCCCACGACGCGAATTTGCGGCTTATTGATGGTTATGCATAAAAAACATAATCGGATAATGAAACGGCATTGGATTTCAAAACGGCGTTTTTCGACAATGCTGTCACTCGATCAACGCCGGAGCGTTCATGTCATCCCAGCAACAAGCAGCACAATCCGCGTCAACGTTGCAGTCTGTTCCTTCCTACCTGAATAAAGACGACCTCGGCCCGTGGGGCAACTACCTGCGTCAGGTCGACCGCGTCGCGCCGTATCTCGGCTCGCTGTCCCGCTGGCTCGAAACCCTGAAGCGCCCGAAGCGCATTCTGATCGTCGATGTGCCTATCGAACTCGATAACGGCACGGTCGCGCACTTCGAAGGCTATCGCGTGCAGCACAACGTATCGCGCGGTCCGGGTAAAGGCGGTGTGCGTTATCACCAGGACGTGACGCTCTCGGAAGTGATGGCGCTGTCGGCGTGGATGTCGGTGAAGAATGCTGCTGTGAACGTGCCGTACGGCGGCGCGAAGGGTGGTATCCGTGTCGATCCGCGTACGCTGTCGCGTGGTGAGCTGGAGCGCGTGACGCGCCGCTACACGAGCGAAATCGGCATCATCATCGGACCGAATACCGACATTCCCGCGCCGGACGTGAACACGAACGAGCAGATCATGGCGTGGATGATGGACACGTACTCGATGAACCAGGGCCAAACGGCTACGGGCGTCGTGACGGGCAAGCCGATCGCGCTGGGTGGTTCGCTGGGCCGTCGTGAAGCGACGGGCCGTGGCGTGTTCGTGGTGGCTTCCGAAGCTGCACGCCGTATCGGTGTCGACATCGAAGGCGCACGGATTGCAGTTCAAGGTTTCGGTAACGTGGGCGGTATCGCCGCACGCCTGTTCCAGGAAGCCGGCTCGAAGCTGGTCGCGGTGCAGGATCACACCGGCTCGCTGTACAAGTCGACCGGTATCGATGCTGTTGCGCTGGCGGATTACGTGGCGAAGAACGGTGGCGTGGGCGGTTTCCCGGAAGCCGACGCAGTCACGAACGAAGAATTCTGGACAGTCGAATCGGACATCCTGATTCCGGCCGCGCTGGAAAACCAGATCACCGAAAAGAACGCCGGCAAGATCAAGACGAAGATCGTCGTAGAAGGCGCCAACGGCCCGACTACCACGGCAGCGGACGACATTCTGCACGACCGCGGCATCCTCGTGATTCCGGACGTCGTGGCCAACGCCGGCGGCGTGACCGTGTCGTACTTTGAGTGGGTGCAAGACTTCTCGAGCTTCTTCTGGACCGAAGACGAGATCAACCAGCGTCTCGAGCGCGTTATGCGCGAAGCGTTTGCCGCTGTGTGGCAAGTGTCGAGCGAGCAGAAGGTGTCCGTGCGGACTGCGGCGTTTATCGTCGCATGTAAGCGGATCCTCGAAGCGCGTGAATTGCGCGGCCTGTATCCTTGATCGATTGGCTTGAAACGGCGGCCCGCCACCTCGCGGGCCGCTGCGAATCCTTGCTTTGACGTGGTCCACAAGATCGCGTGTTTCACCCGGCGGGCGGCATCCTATCGATGCCGCCCGCCTTTGCGTATTCACCGTGTTTGAATTGCCCGGTTAAGCCGCCTGCATCCAGCGGCGGCGCGCGGGCGCAACAAACATGGTTTATAGCAATACTTTCAGAATAATTACTTTGCTAAACTGGCGCCGGTTCTTGCCAAGGAGATCACACATGAAGGTTAAAAAAGCTGCGCTGCTGCTCGCGACTCTCGGACTGTTTACGGTTGGCGCGCATGCGCAAGACGCTGGTACGCTCAAAAAGATCAAAGATACGGGCGTCATTTCGCTGGGTCACCGCGAATCGTCGATCCCGTTTTCGTACTACGACGACAAGCAGAATGTCATCGGCTACTCGCAGGAATTCGCGCTGAAGGTGGTGGAGGCGGTCAAGGCGAAGCTGAACATGCCTAACCTGAAGGTCAAGCTCACGCCTGTCACGTCGCAAAACCGTATTCCGCTGGTGCAGAACGGCACCGTCGACATGGAATGCGGCTCGACCACCAATAACGCCGAGCGCCAGCAACAGGCTTCGTTCTCGAACACGATCTTCGTGATCGGCACGCGCCTGATGACCAAGAAAGACTCCGGCATCAAGGACTTCGCTGACCTGAAGGGCAAGACGGTCGTCACGACCGCCGGCACGACCTCCGAGCGCCTGCTTCGCAAGATGAATCAGGACAAGAGCATGGGCATGAACATCATCAGCGCGAAAGACCACGGCGAGTCGTTCCTGACGCTCTCCACCGGCCGTGCTGCTGCGTTCATGATGGACGACGCGCTGCTGGCAGGCGAACGCGCCAAGTCGAACAACCCGGGCGATTTCGTGATCGTCGGCACGCCGCAATCGCATGAAGCGTACGGCTGCATGATTCGCAAGAACGATCCGGAATTCAAGAAGGTCGTGGACGACGCGATCGCGAAGGTCGAAACCTCGGGCGAAGCCGATCAGATCTACAAGAAGTGGTTCGAATCGCCGATTCCGCCGAAGGGCCTGAACCTGGCCTTCCCGGAAAGCGATGACATCAAGGCGCTCTACAAGAGCCCGAATGACAAGGCTATCGATTAAACCTTAGCTGTTTTTTTGAAACGCTGAACGAAACGGAAGGGGCCGCGCGCTTCTTCCGTTTCTTTTTGCTGGAGTCTTGGTCATGTCATATCACTGGAACTGGGGCATTCTGCTGAGTCCGGTCTCCACCGGCGAGCCGACCACCTATTTGGGCTGGCTGCTGTCCGGCTTCTGGGTGACGATTACCGTGTCGCTGTCGGCATGGGTGATCGCGCTGATCGTCGGTTCGTTGTTCGGCGTGCTGCGCACGGTGCCGAACAAATGGGCGTCGGGTATCGGCACGCTCTATGTCGCGATCTTCCGCAACATCCCGCTGATCGTGCAGTTCTTCATCTGGTATCTGGTGATACCGGAGTTGCTGCCTGCGTCGATAGGGAACTGGTACAAGCAACTGCCGCCGGGTGCGCAGTTTTTCTCGTCGTCGATTATCTGTCTCGGGCTCTTCACCGCCGCGCGCGTGTGCGAGCAGGTGCGCTCGGGTATCAACGCGTTGCCGCGCGGTCAGCGCGCCGCGGGTCTGGCAATGGGTTTCACGCAATGGCAGACGTATCGCTACGTGTTGCTGCCGGTTGCGTACCGGATCATCGTGCCGCCGCTCACGTCCGAGTTTCTGAATATTTTCAAGAACTCGGCGGTTGCGTCGACCATCGGTTTGCTGGATCTGTCGGCCCAGGCGCGCCAACTGGTCGACTACACGTCGCAGACGTATGAGTCGTTCATCGCGGTCACGCTGGCCTATGTGCTGATCAATCTGGTCGTGATGCAACTGATGCGCTGGGTCGAAGCCAAGACCCGGTTGCCCGGCTATATCGGAGGTAAGTGATGCATCATTTCGACTGGAGCGGTATTCCGGGCGCACTGCCTACGCTGTGGACCGGCGCTATCGTCACCATCAAGATCACGCTGATCGCGATCGTGATCGGCATAGTCTGGGGCACCCTTCTCGCGATCATGCGGCTGTCGCCGATCAAGCCGTTCGAATGGTTCGCCAAGGCCTACGTGACGGTGTTCCGTTCGATTCCGCTGGTGATGGTGCTGCTGTGGTTCTTCCTGATCGTGCCGCAGGTGCTGCAGAACGTGCTGGGTTTGTCACCGGATATCGACATTCGTCTGGCGTCTGCGATGGTCGCTTTCTCGCTCTTTGAGGCAGCGTACTATTCGGAGATCATCCGCGCCGGCATTCAGGCGGTGCCGCGTGGGCAGGTCAATGCCGCGTTTGCGCTCGGCATGAGCTACCCGCAGGCAATGCGCCTCATCGTGCTGCCGCAGGCGTTCCGCGCGATGGTGCCGCTGCTGCTTACGCAAGGTATCGTGCTGTTTCAGGATACGTCGCTCGTCTACGTGATCAGCCTCGCCGACTTCTTCCGCACCGCCACGAATATTGGCGACCGTGACGGCACGAATGTTGAAATGGTACTGTTCGCGGGCGCGTGTTATTTCGTGATCTGCGTGATCGCGTCGAGCCTCGTCAAAGGTCTTCAGAAAAAGGTCGCAAGATGATCTCTATCAAGAATGTTTCGAAGTGGTACGGCCAGTTTCAAGTGCTGACGGACTGCACGACGGAAGTCAAAAAAGGTGAAGTGGTGGTGGTGTGCGGGCCGTCGGGCTCGGGCAAGTCCACGCTGATCAAAACCGTCAACGGCCTTGAGCCGTTCCAGAAGGGCGAGATCGTCATCAACGGCCAATCGCTGACCGACAAGAAAACCAATCTGTCGAAGCTGCGTGCGAAGGTCGGCATGGTGTTCCAGCATTTCGAGCTGTTCCCGCATCTGTCGATCGTGCAGAACCTGACGCTCGCACAGGTCAAGGTGCTCGGCCGTTCGAAGGACGAGGCCACGACCAAGGGCTACAAGCTGCTCGATCGCGTCGGCCTGCGTGCGCATGCGGACAAGTTTCCGGGACAGTTGTCGGGCGGCCAGCAGCAGCGTGTGGCGATTGCGCGCGCGTTGTCGATGGACCCGATCGCTATGCTGTTCGACGAGCCGACTTCGGCACTCGATCCGGAAATGATCAATGAAGTGCTCGACGTGATGGTCGAACTCGCGCAGGAAGGCATGACGATGATGTGCGTCACGCACGAAATGGGCTTTGCGAAGAAGGTCGCGCACCGCGTGATCTTTATGGACAAGGGCTTGATCGTGGAAGACGACAAGAAGGAAGACTTCTTCGCGAATCCGAAGTCGGATCGCGCGAAGGATTTTCTGGCGAAGATCCTGCACTGAGGGTGTTGTAGGGCCACATTGGTTGGCGTGGCCCTGCAGAAAAAAAGCCGCTTCTTTGGAAGCGGCTTTTTCGTATCTGATGACGTTTCAGGCGTTCACGAACACCGCCCGACCCGGGTCAGGATTCGAAGGCGGCGGTGTCATCCGCGGCTTCGAGGTCGACCTCGGCCGTGGCCACAGCCTCGATCGAAGCAGCAATCGTAGTTGCCGAAGCCGATGCATCCAGCGCCGGATTGAGCAGCTTTTCCAGCACTGAAGCCGGCACCGGCACGTTGACCCGGCCGATCACTTCGCCGTGCTGGAACATCAGCAGATCGCCCGGTTTGAAGGCGGTCCACACTTCGTTATCGGTGAGCGGCTTGGTCGCAATCACGGCGACGCGGTCTTCTGGCGTGGTGTACTTGGCGAAATCGATCGACACGTCGGCATCGACCAGATGCGCGGTCGAGAACGGCCAGCGCCGCACGATGTAGTGCAGATGCGTCGAGCAATGCGCGAACAGCGCCTGGCCGTTCGACATCAGGAAATTGAACACGCCGAATTGCGTGATCTCGCGCGTGAGCGTTTCGAGCGCCTGGAAAAGTTCTTCCAGCGGCGGCTGGCAGCCCGGGAACGCCTTGCGCAAGCCTTGCAGCAGCGCGCAGAAGGCGAGTTCGCTATCGGTTGTGCCGACAGGTTGATAGACGCCATTTAGCGCCGGCGAATAATCTTTCAGGTCGCCGTTGTGCGCGAAGATCCAGTGGCGCCCCCACAGTTCACGCATGAACGGATGGCAGTTTTCGAGCAGGATGTGCCCCTGCGTCGCCTTGCGAATATGCGCGATCGTGTTCTTCGATTTGATCGGGTAGCGCTTGACCATCTCGGCGATCGGCGAAGTGGCCGACGATTGATGGTCGATGAACAGGCGGCAGGCTTTGTCTTCGAAGAAGGCGATGCCCCAGCCGTCCGCGTGGTGATCGGTGACGCCGCCGCGCGCCGCAAAGCCGGTGAACGAGAACGTGACGTCCGTCGGCGCGGCGCAGTTCATTCCGAGAAGTTGGCACATGTTGCGGGTAAGCCTGTGAACGGGGCGAGCCGTTACAATGATGATTTTCCAAGCATATCACCGAGCCAGAAGCGCCAAATAGCAAAATTGACGTGTGTTTAGGCTCCAGCGCTGCGAATTGCTGTGATTTGTACCGCTTCGAGCACGCCGATTTGCTTTTTTTGCCGCCGAATCTCGTTCCCCTCTCGCCATGACCGCTTCCAACGCCTCCCCCGATTCGATCGACTCCATCGACTCAGTTACGCTCGCCCGCCCGGACGACTGGCACCTGCACGTTCGCGACGGCGAGATGCTCGCTGCCGTGTTGCCGGACACCGCGCGCCAGTTCGGCCGCGCGATCATCATGCCTAACCTGAAGCCGCCGGTTACCACGACCGAGATGGCGCGGGCGTACCGCGAACGCATCGTCGCTGCGATCCCAGCCGGGGCGAAGTTCGAACCGCTGATGACGCTGTACCTGACCGACAACACGCCGCCCGACGAAATCCGCCGCGCGCGCGAAAGCGGCTTCGTGCACGGCGTGAAGCTGTACCCGGCGGGTGCCACGACCAATTCGGACGCAGGCGTCACCGACATCATGAAGTGCGCCAAAACGCTCGAAGTGATGCAGGAAACCGGCATGCCGCTGTTGGTGCACGGCGAAGTGACGGATTCGTCGATCGACCTGTTCGACCGCGAGAAAGTGTTTATCGACCGCGTGATGACACCGCTGCGCCGCGCCTTTCCGGCGCTGAAGGTGGTGTTCGAGCACATCACCACGAAAGATGCAGTCGACTACATTCGCGAAGCCGGCGTGGCGCCGGGGCTGCTGGGCGCGACGATTACCGCGCACCATCTGCTGTACAACCGCAATGCGATTTTCCAGGGCGGCATTCGCCCGCATTACTACTGCCTGCCGGTGTTGAAGCGCGAGACGCATCGCGTGGCGCTGGTCGAGGCGGCGACCTCGGGCAATCCGCGCTTCTTCCTCGGCACGGACAGCGCGCCGCATCCGAAGGGTTTGAAGGAGCACGCGTGTGGCTGCGCGGGTTGCTACACGGCGCTGCATGCGCTCGAGCTCTACACGGAAGCGTTCGACGAGGCCGGCGCGCTGGACAAGCTCGAAGGCTTCGCCAGCTTCTTTGGCGCGGATTTCTACGGCTTGCCGCGCAGCGAAGAGAAAGTCACGCTGCGTCGCGAAGAATGGACGCTGCCGGCTGAATTGCCGGTCGGCGATACGCCTGTTGTGCCGCTTCGTGGCGGTGAGTCGATTGGCTGGCGCCTCGTCTGAGGTTGCATTAGATGCAGGCGCAAGAGGCGGCGCGCGCGGACTTCGGTTTCGCCGATATCGATTGGTCGAAGCCGTGGTTTGCGCAGTTCGCGGCGCGTGGCGAGCGCTGGCAGCAGGGCGCGCTGACGAGCTACGCGGCCTTGCTCGCAGAAATGAATGCCGATGCCGGCGAGACGCGGCAGGTGACAGGGCGCGGCCAGCGCCTCGCATTCATCGCGCAGGACGATCTGCCGCCGGGTGCGGCTTACGAGGCGCACATCGCGTCGACGGGTTGCGTGCCGACGCGCCACAACCTGCATGACTTCTTCAACGGGTCGATGTGGTTTGCGTTTCCGCGGATCAAGGCGGCACTGAACGCGCGGCAGTCGGCCGCCATCGACGTGTTAGGCGTTGGTCCGACCCGAGGCGGCGTGCGCGATACGCTGACCTTGTTCGACGAAAACGCGTTGCTGTTCGCCTGCGCCGACCCGGCGTTGAGCGCGGCATTACGCGGGTTCGACTGGCAGACGCTGATGGTTGCTCACCGTGACGCCTGGGGCACACGCTGCGAAGTGCGCTGCTTCGGTCACGCGTTGCTGGAAAAGCTGATTGCGCCGTTCAAGGCCTGTACGGGCCACGCGTGGATCGTCGACGTGCCGTCCGAGTACTTCGAATGGGACGCTGCGGCACGCGACGCATGGCTCGACGAGTCTGTCAGCACGACACTCCTGAACACCGTGGATTTGACGAGCCGCATGTTTGCGCCGCTGCCCGTACTAGGGATTCCGGGCTGGTGCGCCGAGAACGAATCGCCTGCGTTTTACGACGACACGTCCGTCTTTCGTACAGGACGACGTTCGCGCTAAAGCCGTTCCCTATCCGCCACAGTGTTAAAATACGCCCCAGCAAAGCAGGCCAGGCAGTCGCGGCCTCTGCGGCTTCGGTCAAAGAGGGCGAGGAAAGTCCGGACTCCATAGGGCAGGGTGATGGCTAACGGCCATCCGTGGTGACACGCGGAACAGGGCAACAGAAAGCAAACCGCCGATGGCCCGGCGCAAGCCGGGATCAGGTAAGGGTGAAACGGTGCGGTAAGAGCGCACCGCGGCTGCTGCAAGGCAGACCGGCACGGTAACCTCCACCCGGAGCAATTCCAAGTAGGCTGGCTAGCATCTTCGAGATGCAGGACGGGGCCCCCGTCACGTCAGCGGGTAGGAAGCTTGAGCGCGTCAGTAATGGCGCGCCTAGAGGAATGACTGCTACGCGTGTCGCGTTTTCGGACGTGGCGCGTGCACAGAATCCGGCTTATCGGCCTGCTTTGCCACCCAACAAAAAATGCCGGCGTCCGTGTGGACGCCGGCATTTTTATTTTGACGCGCTGGTTTGGCTAAATGCGCGGTTATCCGTGCAGAAGCCGAAGCGCTGCGCTTATCTCGCTTAACCCGCGACGATATCGAACGAGTGCGTGAGCTCAGCGGTCTTCGCGATCATGATCGACGCCGAGCAGTATTTGTCGTGCGACAGGTTGATCGCGCGCTCCACGGTAGCCGGGTTCAGATTCTTGCCGGTCACGGTGAAGTGGAAGTGAATCTTGGTGAACACCTTCGGATCTTCGCTGGCGCGTTCAGCTTTTAACGTCACGGAGCAGCCGGCGATTTCCTGGCGGCTTTTCTTCAGGATCATCACGACGTCGTACGCCGTGCAGCCGCCCGTGCCGAGCAGAACCATTTCCATCGGACGCGGCGCGAGATTGCGGCCGCCGCCTTCCGGCGCGCCATCCATCGTGACCAGATGACCGCTGCCCGTCTCGGCCGCAAATGCCATCCCGTCTTGCCCCATCCAGCTAACTTTGCATTCCATGCTGTGCTCCACCGCGCTGCGCTTATATCGAAAACGCATTGTAGCCCGGTGTTTGCGCGTCCGCCCGAAGGGACTTTCGCTGGAACTTATGCCCGATGACCGCTTGCGTGTTGCGGTGCGGCATGTTTCGACGATTCGGGAATGCCCTGACGGGTTTAGGGGTTTTACTCTAGATGATGTCTGTGTATGCAGGTTCTTAAAATGGCATCTGTAATTGATTTTAAAGGAAATTTTGATTTTTTTGGTCAGATGATTTGTCTGCCACATTGTAAAATCGCATTTCACAATGCAAATGTTCTTGCGTCGCACAAGGGCGACTCATATAATCGATTCCATCGGTTGCAGCAGTTCTGCAACCTCCGCTGTCTCCTCCACCTCCTCCTTTGGTGGATTAAACCCGAACCGCTCGTTCGGGTTTTTTTTCGCCCGCGGCTTTGATCTCGCGAACGCCGGATTCGGGGCGAACGGGAAGGGCAAATGGCCATTTCCGGCTGTCGGATCGCCCGATTTCGCGCCCAAACCCCCGCAAGCTTTGACTCGGCGTGACAAATTCCTTTATAATTCAGAGCTTTTCCGCATCCGCGCCCGCGGAGGAAGAACCAGGGAGAGCCTGCACGCGCCTCGATGCGCACACTACAAGCAGGAAAAAATACATTGGGCGCAGCAATTTTTTTGGATCGATCATGAAGACGTTTTCCGCAAAAGCCCATGAGGTTACGCGTGAATGGTACGTGATTGACGCGACGGATAAGGTTCTCGGGCGTGTCGCCAGCGAAGTGGCACACCGTCTTCGCGGCAAGCACAAGCCTGAATTCACTCCGCACGTCGACACCGGTGATTTCATCATCGTTATCAACGCCGGCAAGCTCCGTGTCACGGGCAACAAGACTACGGACAAGAAGTACTACCGTCACTCGGGTTACCCGGGCGGTATTTATGAAACGACGTTCGGCAAGATGCAAGAACGCTTCCCGGGCCGTGCGCTCGAGAAAGCGGTCAAGGGCATGCTGCCGAAGGGCCCGCTCGGCTACGCGATGATCAAGAAGCTGAAGGTCTACGCTGAAGCAACGCATCCGCATTCGGCACAACAGCCGAAAGCGCTCGAGATCTAAGGGGAGCCCACATGATCGGTAACTGGAATTACGGCACGGGCCGCCGCAAGAGCGCCGTCGCACGCGTCTTCATCAAGGCTGGTAAGGGCGAGATCATTGTAAACGGCAAGCCTATCGCCGATTATTTCTCGCGCGAAACGTCGCTGATGATCGTGCGTCAGCCGCTGGAACTCACGAACCACGGCGTCACGTTCGACATCAAGGTCAACGTGAACGGTGGCGGTGAAACGGGTCAAGCCGGTGCGGTTCGCCACGGCATCACCCGCGCGCTGATGGACTACGACGCAACGCTGAAGCCGGAACTGTCGAAGGCTGGCTTCGTTACGCGTGACGCTCGTGAAGTCGAACGTAAGAAGGTCGGCTTCCACAAGGCACGTCGCCGGAAGCAATTCTCGAAGCGTTAATCGCTTCGTGTGCAATCCGGCTTTCGGGCTGGATTGCTGCAAAAGCCGCCAACGCTTTCGCGAAGGCGGCTTTTTTTATTGGTTCGCAGCCAGGCTTCGCGGTAAGAATTGTGTTGCCGAAGGTGTCGACGCAGCCTGTTCAGGCAAGCTGGTGGCGGCATCAGGGCCGACCATTGAATTTGCTGTAAGAACCCATTGATTTTGTGGGCTTCGGCACGATATCGAGATCAGCCCTACAATAGCGGTTAGAAGCTTTTTGGAGAGTTCGAATGAACGCAGTCACCGATACACCCGTGACCGAGATGCCCGCCCCCTTCGTTTTTACCGACGCAGCGGCTGACAAGGTCAAGCAACTGATCGAAGAAGAAGGCAATGCGGACCTCAAACTGCGCGTTTTCGTGCAGGGCGGCGGCTGCTCGGGCTTTCAGTACGGTTTTACGTTCGACGAAGCCGTCAACGAAGACGACACCGTCATGAACAAGAGCGGCGTCCAGCTGCTGATCGATTCGATGAGCTACCAGTATCTGGTCGGCGCTGAGATCGACTACAAGGACGACATCAACGGCGCGCAGTTCGTCATCAAGAACCCGAATGCTACGACCACGTGTGGTTGCGGTTCGTCGTTCTCGGTTTGATGGCTGATTAGTCGACAGGTTGTAAAAGAAAACGGGGCTTCGGCCCCGTTTTTTATTGCCTGCGCTAAAACCCGGGCTCTTCCATCACCGCGGGTAGATCGCTCCCAGCACGCGTTCGGCGGTGGCGCCAGTGACTGCCGGTAAGTTGCCAGGCAGGCGTGCCACGCATCGCATGGCCAGCCAGGCGAAGGCTAGCGGCTCGACCTGGCTCGGCGGGACGCCGAGCGCATCGGTTGTCATCACCGGTACGCCGCTTACTCCGCTGTCCTCCAACGCCTGATGCAGGGCTCTCAGGATCTCTGGATTGCGCGCCCCGCCGCCACACACATAGACTGCTTTGGCGTCCGATGCATGCCGTTCGATTTCGCGAGCAACCGTTACGGCGGTCAGCGCGACCAGCGTGGCTTGCACGTCGGCCGGGGCGAGGGCGGCGAACGGTTGGAGCTTGGCATCCAGCCATTGCGGGTTGAACAGGTCGCGACCGGTGCTTTTCGGCGGTTGTGCCGAGAAAAACGGCTCGTCGAGCAGCGCGTTCAGTAGCGTGCGATCGACCTGTCCGCTCGCGGCGAAATGGCCGTTTTCGTCGAAAGGCTTGCCGAGATGGCGCTGCGCCCATTCGTCAAGCAGCGCGTTCGCCGGTCCGCAGTCGAAGCCGCGCACGCCGCCGGTCGCGTTCAGGATCGTGATATTGCTGATGCCGCCGAGATTGCACACCACCCGCGTTTCGTCTTTCGCACCGAACACCGTGGCGTGAAACGCCGGCACGAGCGGCGCGCCCTGGCCGCCGGCCGCGACGTCGCGGCTGCGAAAATCGGCGACCACGTCGATGTGCATCATTTCCGCGAGCAGCGCGGGGTTGTTGATCTGCCGCGTGTAACCCTTTTCCGGCCGATGCCGCACCGTCTGGCCGTGTACGCCGATGGCGCGGACTTCCGAGGCCGGCACCCGGCTGCCGCCGAGCAATTCATGGCAGCACACCGTGTAGCGCGTGGCAAGCGCATTGGCGGCTAGCGCCTCACGCTCGATTTCGTTGTCTCCCGGCTGTTGAAGCGCGAACAGCGCGTCGCGCAAGCCTGCCGCGAAACCGACAAACGCCTCGGCCAGCACCACCGGCGGTTTTCCTTTCGCGAATCTGACGGCAACACCGTCCACGCCGTCCATGCTCGTGCCGGACATCAATCCCAGGTACACGCCGTCTGCGGGGTCTTGCGCCACGTTGCTGCTCCTCTCGATGATTCGTTGCGATCTGTTTTAGCAGATTATCGGCGCAAGCGCGGCCGAATATAAAGCGTGACGATGCCAATGGCGCGTCCCGGCAAGCCGAAATCGTGTGCCGACAGCGCGCTTGTGGCGGAGTCAGTGGGCGCGGCGGCGCGCATCTATGGGACAATCTCTTTTTTTCGCGACTTCAAGTTTCCAGCATGAGCACCGAGTCCACCAAGCCCAGCCCCGCCTTCCCGATCACCGACGAAGTCCGTCACGCACTCGCCGTCACCAAACGCGGCGTCGACGAACTGCTGATCGAAGAAGAATTCGCACAGAAGCTCGCGAAGAGCGCGGCCACAGGTGTGCCCCTGCGCATCAAGCTCGGCCTCGATCCGACCGCGCCTGACATCCACATCGGCCATACGGTCGTGCTGAACAAGATGCGCCAGTTGCAGGACCTCGGTCACACGGTGATTTTCCTGATCGGCGACTTCACGTCGCTGATCGGCGATCCGTCGGGCCGCAACGCCACGCGCCCACCGCTCACGCGCGAGCAGATCGAATCGAACGCAAAGACGTATTTCGAGCAGGCAGCACTCGTGCTCGACCGCGACAAGACCGAAATCCGCTACAACAGCGAATGGTCGATGCCGCTCGGCGCCGACGGCATGATCAAACTCGCCTCGCGCTACACGGTGGCGCGGATTCTCGAGCGCGAAGACTTCACCAAGCGCTTCCAGGGCGGCGTGCCGATCTCGATCCACGAGTTCCTGTACCCGCTGATGCAAGGCTACGACTCGGTCGCGCTGAATGCCGACCTCGAACTCGGCGGCACGGACCAGAAGTTCAACCTGCTGGTGGGCCGTGAACTGCAGAAGCAGTACGGTCAGGAACAGCAGTGCATCTTGACGATGCCCTTGCTCGAAGGCCTGGACGGCGTCGAGAAGATGTCGAAGTCGAAGAACAACTACATCGGCATCAGCGAAAAGCCGACGGACATGTTCGGCAAGCTGATGAGCATTTCCGACGTGCTGATGTGGCGTTATTTCGAACTGCTGTCGTTCCGTCCGATGGACGAGATTGCCGGCTTCAAGAAAGAGATCGAAGCGGGCCGCAATCCGCGCGATTTCAAGGTGATGCTCGGTCAGGAAATCGTTGCGCGCTTCCACTCGCCAGCCGACGCCGAACGCGCGCTCGAAGACTTCAATCATCGTGCGAAGGGCGGCGTGCCGGACGATATTCCGGCCGTGACGCTCGCGGGCGCACCGCTCGCAATCGGCCAGTTGCTCAAGCAGGCCAATCTCGTACCGTCGACCAGCGAGGCGCTGCGCAACATCGAGCAGGGTGGCGTGAAGATCGACGGCACGACCGTGTCCGACAAGGGCTTGAAGGTCGAAGCCGGCGAGTACGTCGTGCAGGTCGGCAAGCGCCGTTTTGCGCGCGTCACGCTGACGGCTTGATGGCTCAGCGATAACACGATGGTGACTCGAGCGTTGTTGCACCGGGAGTCGAACCGATGATCGCGCTGATCCAGCGCGTTCGGCGGGCGGAAGTGCGCGTGGATGACCGCATGACCGGCGCAATCGAGGCGGGCCTGCTCGCGCTCGTGTGCGCCGAACGTGGTGACACGGAGGCCGCAGCCGACCGGCTGCTCGCCAAAGTGCTCGGCTACCGCGTCTTCAGCGATGCGGCCGGCAAAATGAATCTCTCCGTGCAGAATCTAGACGGCGCCGGGCGCGCAGGCGGCTTGCTGCTCGTGTCGCAGTTCACTCTGGCGGCCGACACCAACAGCGGCCTGCGCCCCAGCTTCACACCCGCCGCGCCGCCCGACGAGGGTAAGCGGCTATTCGATTACTTCGTCGCCGCAGCGCGCACCAGGCACCCGATCGTCGAGACCGGCGAGTTCGGTGCCGATATGCAGGTGTCGCTCGTCAATGACGGGCCGGTCACGTTCTGGCTGCAGACGAACGCTTGAGATTCAACCGCTGCCGCATGGTGTACTCGGCGGCACGCATCCACTCCTCCAGCCGCTTTTTGCGACAATAGCGGCTCGGCATAACCGGCTACTGGCGCCCACGCTCATTCCATGACCACGCAGATTCTGTTCATCCGCCACGGCGAGACCGACTGGAACCGCATCAAGCGCATTCAAGGTCACATCGACATTCCGCTCGCGACAACCGGCCTCGCACAGGCACAACGCCTTGCACGCCGTATCGCGAGTGAGGTGAAAGAGGGCGCACGGCTCGACGCGATCTATTCGAGCGATCTGCAACGTGCCCAGCAAACGGCGCAGCCGATCGCCGACGCGCTCGGCTTGCCGCTGCAACTGCGTGAAGGTTTGCGTGAGCGTTCGTACGGCGCGTTCCAGGGGCATGACAGCGACGAAATCGCGATCCGCTTCCCGGACGAGTACGCGCACTGGCAAACCCGCGACGCGGGCTTCGCGCCGCCCGAGGGTGAATCGCAGCGCACGCTTTACCATCGTGTGCTGCATGCAATCGAGCCGCTGGTGGCCGCGCATCCGGGTGGACGGATTGCTGTCGTCGCGCATGGCGGTGTGCTCGATTGCGTGCGTCGTTTTGCGTGCAGTTTGTCGCTCGACGCACCGCGCGATTACGCGTTGCTGAACACGAGCGTCAACGTGGTGGATTATGCCGACGACGCCAGCAAGGCAACGATCGTGTCATGGGCAGACGTGTCGCATCTCGACACGCCGAGCGACGACGATAGCTTCAAAAAGAGCGCGCCGGAACCGGGGCGTTAAACAGCGCGACTCTGACTTCAACTCGCGCATCCGGCTCAGGGTGCGGCCGAATCCCATATGCCGGCGATGGGGCTCGAAGCGTCCGGCGCAGCGAGGCCGAAATGCCGGTACGTGAGCAGCGTGGCGACGCGGCCACGCGGCGTGCGCTGCAGGAAGCCCTGCTGGATCAGATACGGTTCGAGCACGTCTTCGATCGTGTCGCGCTCTTCGCCGATTGCCGCTGCCAGATTGTCGACGCCGACCGGGCCACCGTCGAATTTGTGCAGGATCGCCTCGAGTAGTTTGCGGTCCATCAGGTCGAAGCCGACCGCGTCCACGTCGAGCATTTTGAGCGCCGCGTCGGCCACTTCCGCGGTGATGTTGCCGTCCGCTTTTACCTCGGCGAAATCGCGCACACGGCGTAACAGCCGGTTCGCGATCCGCGGCGTGCCGCGTGCGCGCTTGGCGATTTCGAATGCGCCATCCGGATGAATCTGCGCATGCAGCAATGAGGCTGAACGCGTGACGATGCGCGCCAATTCTTCGGCGTTATAAAACTCGAGCCGCGCGACGATACCGAAGCGGTCACGCAGCGGATTGGTCAGCATACCCGCGCGGGTGGTTGCGCCGACCAGCGTGAACGGCTGCAGATCCAGCTTCACGCTGCGCGCGGCCGGTCCTTCGCCGATCATGATGTCGATCTGATAGTCCTCCAACGCCGGATACAGAATTTCTTCGACGACCGGCGAGAGCCGGTGGATTTCGTCGATGAACAGCACGTCGTTGGCTTCGAGATTGGTGAGCAGCGCGGCGAGGTCGCCGGCGCGTTCAAGCACCGGGCCAGACGTTTGCCGCAGATTGACACCCATTTCCCGCGCGATGATGTGCGCGAGCGTGGTCTTGCCGAGACCCGGCGGCCCGAACAGCAGAACGTGGTCGAGCGATTCCGACCGGCGCTTGGCGGCCTCAATGAAAATTTCCAGCTGACCGCGCACTTTTTCCTGCCCGACATATTCTTCGAGCTGGCGCGGGCGCAACGCACGCTCGAACGCTTCTTCGTTCGGCGAGACGGGCGTGGCCGCGATGATGCGCTCGGCGGCGAGTTTGTCGGTTTCGATCATGCGGTCATTGTACCGCGCCCCGCCCGTTGCGAAACTCGGCCGAACGGCCAGGGTGTGCGCCGCGCCGCCGTGTGCGAAGCTTTACTTGTCGCACGCCGCGCCACCGTCACGGCACGAGCTTTTAACCCTTGGACAACGCCTTCAACGCGAGCTTAATGCCCTCGGAAACACCTGTGCCCGCCGGCACGTT
Source organism: Paraburkholderia sediminicola (assembly GCF_902859805.1). GTDB lineage: Bacteria > Pseudomonadota > Gammaproteobacteria > Burkholderiales > Burkholderiaceae > Paraburkholderia > Paraburkholderia sediminicola. The sequence continues at coordinate 19,316 of NZ_CADIKC010000003.1, forward strand.
CTTGACGGCCGCCAACGCTTCTTTTTCGGAGTAACCCAATGCGATCAGTGCGTTCAGGATGTCGGACGCGTGGTCGGATGCCGACGCCGCGCCCGCGAGCGCGCCCAGGTCGGCGCCGATCTTGCCCTTCAGTTCGAGGAGCAGCCGCTCCGCTGTTTTCTTGCCGATACCCGGCACACGAGTCAGCCGCGCTGCGTCCTGCATCGTGACGGTCTGCGCCAGCTCATGCACGCTCATGCCGGAGAGCACGGCGAGCGCCATACGCGCGCCAATGCCGGTGATCTTCAGCAATTCGCGGAAGGTCGAGCGTTCCTCGGCGGTGCCGAAACCGTACAGCAAATGCGCGTCTTCGCGCACGATCATTTGCGTGAGCAACACGACGCGTTCGCCGGTCGAGGGCAGGTTGTAGAACGTGCTCATCGGCACATCGACTTCGTAACCGACCCCGTTGCAGTCGACGAGTAGATGCGGCGGGTTTTTTTCCAGCAGAACGCCGGCAATGCGACCGATCATGGCGGATTCAATCTTGAGAGAAAGGGCGAGTGTAGCGCAGTGGATGCGCGGCGGGCGTGGCAGCGTGGTGGCGCGCAGGCAAGCTGCGCAGTAGCGCGCTGCATTATGCGCGATCGCGGTTGACCAGCGTGTTGCAGCCCCCTAGACTGAGATCCCTTTTGGCGGGTTCTCGCCCGGCACAACCAGAAGGAGCTTCCATGCTGAGCCTCACCACTCTCGCGCTGTTTGCCGGCGCCTGTCTCGCGTTGACCGCCACGCCCGGCCCCGACATGCTGCTGATCGCTTCGCGCAGCGTGAGCCAGGGGCGTCCGGCTGGTTTCGCCTCGTTAGCGGGCATTCTGGTCGGCACTTACTGTCATGCACTGGCCGCCGCATTTGGTCTGTCGCAGCTGTTTCTGGCCGTGCCGATGGCTTACGACGTCGTGCGTTTCGCTGGCGCCGCCTACCTGCTCTATCTCGCGTGGAAAACGTTCCGCACGCAAGGCACCGTGCTGTCGCCGAATTCTTCGATGAGTCGTTATCCGATCGGCCGCATCTTCCGGCAGGGTCTCTTCACCAATTTGCTGAATCCCAAAGTCGCGCTGTTCGTGCTCGCGCTGTTTCCGCAGTTCGTGCGGCCCGAAGCGGGCTCGGTGGCGCTGCAGATCATGGTGCTCGCGACCGTGCTGAATCTGATCGGCTTCTGTGTGAACGGCGCTGTGATTCTGATGGCGAGCAAACTGAGCCGCAAGCTCAGTGCGGGGCGCAGGCCGTCGCGCGTGCCGCAGTATCTGTTGGGGACGGTGTTTGCCGGACTAGCTTGCCGGTTGGCGCTGGCGAGCCGGAACTGAGGGCCTAGCCCACCAACCGTCCGCGCCGCACCCGCAGGCCTTTCTTCGCGAGCGACGGCGCAATGCCGCCGAGCGTGCTAAGCGTCGAGCCCCCATGTGCGTGGCAAATCGCCATGCCAAGGGCGTCGGCAGCATCGGTGCCGGGCACGCCGGAGAGGTTGAGCAGCCGCACCACCATCTGCTGCATCTGCTCCTTGGTCGCGCGGCCATAACCGACCACAGCCTGCTTCAACTGCAAGGCCGTATATTCGGCAACCGGCACGCCGCCCGCCACCAGTCCGCAGATCGCCGCGCCGCGCGCCTGACCAAGCAGCAGGGTGGATTGCGGGTTGACGTTGACGAACACCTTTTCAATCGCCGATTGATCCGGCGAATGCTGACGGATCAGGGTCGAAATGCCTTCGAAAATGGTGCCGAGGCGCGAGGGCAGATCGGCGTCGGCGGTTTTGATCACGCCGCTTGCGACGTAGCTGAGCGTGTGTCCGGTTTGATCGATTACGCCAAAGCCGGTCACGCGCAAGCCGGGGTCGATGCCGAGAATTCTCATGAGGTGCCGCGTATGCGGTGAAAAGCAGGTGCTTGCGATACTACAACGAACGCGCCGTGTGGCGGTCGGTGCCCCGAAACAAAACGGCCCGGCGGAAAACTCCACCGGGCCGTTTCGCTCAAACTACGTTAGCGACTACCGCATCACAAAGAGCCACGCGGTGTCTGCGAAGCCGAATTCAATGCCGGAAGTGACGCACGCCGGTCAACACCATCGCGATGTTGTGCTCGTCTGCTGCACCGATCACTTCGTCATCACGCATCGAGCCGCCCGGTTGAATCACGCAGGTCGCGCCTGCTGCGACCACCACGTCCAACCCATCACGGAACGGGAAGAAAGCATCCGACGCCACGGCCGAACCCGTCAACGTCAAACCAGCGTTTTGCGCCTTGATGCTCGCGATACGCGCCGAGTCCACGCGGCTCATCTGGCCCGCGCCGACGCCGAGCGTCATGCCGTTGCTGCAGAACACGATCGCGTTCGACTTCACGTACTTCGCGACACGCCACGCGAACAGCAGGTCGTCCATTTCCTTCGGTGTCGGGTGACGCTTCGTGACCACGCGCAATTCGTGCGGCTGCACGTTCTTCGAATCGAGCGATTGCACCAGCAGGCCGCCGCCGACGCGCTTCAGATCGAACGCGTTATGGCCTTCGCCCAAGGCGATTTCCAGCAGACGCACGTTCTGCTTGGCCGCGAACACCTGACGAGCCGCCGCGCTGAACGACGGTGCGATCAGCACTTCGACGAACTGCTTGGCCACGGCTTGCGCCGCCGTTTCGTCGACTTCACGGTTGAACGCGATGATGCCGCCGAACGCCGAGGTCGGATCGGTCTGGAACGCCTTTGCATACGCTTCGTTCGCGTCCGCGCCGACAGCCACGCCGCACGGATTCGCGTGCTTGACGATCACGCAGGCCGGCACGTCGAACGTCTTCACGCATTCCCACGCTGCGTCGGAATCGGCGATGTTGTTGTACGACAGTTCCTTGCCTTGCAACTGGTTGTAATTCGCCAGTGCACCGGCCGGCACCGACAGATCGCGATAGAACGCAGCGCTCTGATGCGGGTTTTCGCCGTAGCGCAGATCCTGGACCTTGTCGAACGCCAGGTTAAACGTAGCCGGGTAAGTATTGCGCGACGAGTGTTGCAATTCGTCGGTCAGGCTCGTCAGGTAGTTCGTGATCGCGCCGTCGTACTGCGCGGTGTGTGCGAAGACCTTGGTGGACAGACGGAAATTGGTCTTGTACGAGACTGCGTTGCTATTCGCGCGCATTTCGTCGAGCACGACCGCGTAATCCGCCGGATCGACCACGACCGTCACGTCGCGATGATTCTTCGCGGCGGAGCGCAGCATGGTCGGGCCGCCAATGTCGATGTTCTCGATGGCGTCTTCCAGCGAGCACTCTTCTTTCGACACGGTCTGCACGAACGGGTACAGATTCACGACCAGCAGGTCGATCGTCGGGATGTCGTGTTTCTCAAGCGCTGCCATGTGTTCCGGCAGGTCGCGGCGCGCGAGAATGCCGCCGTGGACCTTCGGATGCAGCGTTTTCACGCGCCCGTCCAGCATTTCCGGGAAGCCCGTGTAGTCGGCGACTTCGGTGACGGAGAGGCCCGCGTCCGCGAGCAGTTTCGCGGTGCCGCCGGTCGACAGGATCTTGACGCCGAGGTCAGACAGCGACTTGGCGAAGTCGACGATGCCGGACTTGTCGGAAACAGAGATGAGCGCTTGCTTGATCATGATGAAGACGAAAAGCCGAAGGGAAACGTGGCAGGGCGCCTGAAACTACAACGAACTACAACAAACCGTGCTGTTGCAGTTTCTTGCGCAGCGTATTGCGGTTGATGCCGAGATACTCGGCGGCCAGCGACTGGTTGCCGCCGGCCTGCTCGAGCACCACTTCGAGCAAGGGTTTTTCCACGCATGAAATAACCATGTCGTAGACGTCATGCGGATTGGAGCCGTCGAGATCCTGGAAATACATTCCCAGGCTGTCGCGGACAGATTGTTCGATATTGTTCTTGCTCATGCTGCTAGTCGGTCGGTATGGTCCGGCTCGCCGTCGTTCTTGCTGAGCGTCTCGTCGACGTAGACGAGGCGGTCGGAAATCGCCTTTTGGGCGTCGAAGAACTCGTTGACGGCGAGGAGTTGTTCGCGCGTGGTGTCCAGCGTATTCATGCGGTGCCGGAACACGTTGGCGCCAGAAAGGCCGCGAGTGTACCAGCCGATATGCTTGCGCGCAGTGCGCACGCCCGTAAATTCGCCGTAGAACGCGTAGTGATCTTCGAGATGCTCGTTCATCACCTGCTGGATTTCGTCGATGCGCGGCGGCGGCAGCAACTCACCCGTTTGCAGGAAATACTCGATCTCGCGGAACAGCCACGGACGCCCCTGGGCGGCGCGGCCGATCATGATGGCGTCGGCGCCGGTGGCGGCGAGCACTTCACGGGCTTTTTGCGGCGATGTGATGTCGCCATTGGCGACCACCGGAATGCGCACCGCTGCTTTGACGGCAGCGATGGTTTCGTATTCGGCGTCGCCGTGATACAGGTCGGCGCGCGTGCGGCCGTGCACGGTCAGCATGGAAATGCCGGCGGCTTCGGCCAGACGTGCGACCGTCAAAGCGTTTTTGTTGTCACGATCCCAGCCGGTGCGGATCTTCAGCGTGACGGGCACGGCATCCGGGCCCACGCCCACGGCGCCCACCACCGCCTCGACGATTCGCTGCACGAGCGGTTCGTTCTGCAGCAAGGCGGAACCCGCGGCCACGTTGCACACCTTCTTGGCCGGGCAGCCCATGTTGATGTCGATGATCTGCGCGCCGTTCGCCACGTTGTAGCGCGCGGCTTCGGCCATCATGGCCGGATCGGCGCCGGCGATCTGCACGGCGATCGGCTCGACCTCGCCCGTGTGGTTGGCACGGCGCATGGTTTTTTCGCTTTTCCACAACTGCGCGTTCGAGGCGACCATTTCCGAGACCGCATAGCCTGCGCCCAGCCGTTTGCACAGCTGGCGGAACGGCCGGTCGGTTACGCCGGCCATGGGGGCGACGAACAGGTTGTTACGCAGATTGTGGGAGCCGAGAGTGGGCATGACTTGGACGCGCTTGTGTCCGATTGTTAAGTTTCTGTCAATCGAAGCTTGCGCGAAATGCGAAGGAAAACCGCCATTTTAGCGTTAACGGATAGTCGACACCCGACTTGAGTCTGTCGTAACTCATTAAATCTTCTATGAAAGTGGTCCGGTTCATAGAACCGGACCCGTTCGCGCGGCGCCGCTTATGTGCTTGGTACGACGCCTAAAAAGGCTGCACTACTGAGACCGTTGGGCGCGAACGGGCGTTGCGTTCAGCGGCGTTGGCCGAACATCATTTGCCGCGCAAGCGCGGTTTTCACCGGCGGCACGAATTCGAGCGCGGTGAGAGCGAGGCCGCGCAAGGCGGCGAGCGGCGGGAAGTCGACGGTGAAAAGGCGCGCTAACGTGTCGGTTGCGCCGATCGTCAGACGACGGTCGAGCGCGCGGCGTTGCGCGAACGTCGCGAGAGCCAGCGGGGTGGGACCTTCCGCCGACAAGGCGTCGGCGAGCGCGTGCGCGTCGCGCAAGCCCAGGTTCAGACCCTGACCTGCCACCGGATGCAGCGTCTGCGCCGCATTGCCGATTGCGACGACATGGCCGTTGACCAGCGTATCGACCGCGTTCAGTCCCAGCGGGAACGACGCGCGTCCCTTGATTTGCGTAAAGCGGCCCATGCGGTCGCCGAATGCAGTGCCGAGTTCAAGCAGGAATTCGTCGTCGGAGAGTTGTGCGCGTCGCGCGGCTTCGTCGGGGGCGCAGCACCAGACCAGCGCGTAATTCGCGCCGCGCACGCCGCCCATCGGCAGCAGCGCGATCGGCCCTTGCGACGTGAAGCGCTCCCACGCCACATGCGGTTGCGGTGCCGACACGGTGACCGTGCCGACCAGCGCAGTCTGCCCGTAATCGCGCGTACCACCGCCTGCGCTGCTGCCGGCGCTCCCGGCGGCTTTCTGTTTCTGGTCGCCGAACAGGCCGCCTTCGGCACTCACCAGAATTCGCGTGCGCAAATTGCGTGTGACACCGGCGGTTTCGATCGGCAGCGCGACGCCGTCGAGGTCCTGAGTCGGCGCCGTGGCGGACGTCGAGCGGAACCAGTGCACTGAGCTCGCGTGCACGGCTTCGGCGAGACCATGCACGATCGAGCCATAACGCAGCACGTAGCCGAGCGCCGGCAAGCCGTGCTCGCTGTGGTCGATCAGCGTGCGGCCGAAATGGCCGCGCTGCGATACGTGGATGCGCTGGATCGCGGTGGCGTCGGCGGGCCAGCGCAGCGGCTCGAGAATCATCCGGCTGCCGTGCGAGACGGCGATCGCGCGCGGATCGGCAATCGAATCTTCCGGCTCGCGCGCGTCGATCAGCGCGATCTTCAGCGCCTGCGTCGCGCTGCGGCGCGCCAGCCAGCCGGCAAGCGCCAGCCCCACCGGCCCGGCGCCGACGATCGTCACGTCGAAATCGAAGCCATGGTCGGACGCGGCGGGTTTCAGAATCACCGTCGACTGGGAAACGTCGTTCATTGCGGGTTGCTTCCTTGGGTTACTGCCTGGCTTACTGCCTCGGTTACTGCTTTGCTGCCTGGGCTGCGCGGGCTTCCTGCATCAGCGCCTCGATCTCATCGGCGGCCACCGGGACGTCGCGTGTGATCAGCTCGCAACCCGCCGCCGTGACGATCGCGTCGTCTTCAATGCGGATGCCGATGTTCCAGTAGCGCTCGGGCACGCCTTCGGTCGGACGGATGTACAGACCGGGCTCGATGGTCAGCGTCATCCCCACCTGCAGCGTGCGCCACGGTAGCGCGCCCGCTTCGTCGCGCGGCGCGCCGCGTTCGCGGTAGTCGCCGACGTCGTGCACGTCCATGCCGATCCAGTGGCCGGTGCGGTGCATATAGAACGGCGCATAGGCGCGCTCGGCGATCACCTGGTCGACCGAGGCGAACTTCGCGCGGTCGATGATGCCGGTGTCGAGCAGGCCTTGCGACAGCACGCGCACGGCGGCCTGGTGCGGGTCGTCGAAGGTCGCGCCGACACGGGTGGCGTCGACCGCAGCCTGCTGCGCGGCCAGCACGATGTCGTACAACTCGCGCTGCGCCGGCGTGAAGCGGCCGCTCGCCGGGAAGGTGCGGGTGATGTCGGATGCGTAGCCGTCAAGTTCGCACGCGGCGTCGATCAGGATCAGGTCGCCGTCCTGGGCGATCGCGTTGCCGGCCGGGTAGTGCAGCACGCAGGCATTGGCGCCCGCGGCGACGATCGACGTGTAAGCCGGCGCCTGCGCGCCGAATTTGCGGAAGGTGTAGAGCAGCTCGGCTTCGAGTTCGTATTCGCGCACGCCGGGGTGGCAGGCGGCCATTGCGCGGCGATGCGCCTGGGCGGAAATCTGCCCGGCGCGACGCATGATGGCGAGTTCGTGGGGATCCTTGATGAGCCGCATGTCGTCGAGCAACGGGACCAGATCATGCGCGGCCGTGGGCGCGGCGACGCCGCTGCGGCCCAGCGAGCGCACTGCGTCGAGCCAGCCGCGCACCTGTTCGTCCAGTTCCGCCGACGTGCCGAGCGCGTAATGCAGCGATGGCTTGTCGGCGAGAATGCGTGGCAGCTGCGCGTCGATTTCATCGACAGGGAACGCGGCGTCGAAGCCGAATGCCTCGCGTGCGCCCTCCGGCCCGAAACGGAAGCCTTCCCACGTCTCGCGCTCGACATTCTTCTCGCGACAGAACAGGATCGAGGCCGGTTCGCCAGGCGCGGCGCTGGCGTCGAGCACCAGCCACGCCTCGGGTTCCGTGAAGCCCGTCAGATAGTAGAAGTAGCTATCGTGCCGGTAGGGGTAGTCGGCATCCCGGTTGCGCAGCTTTTCCGGCGCAGTGGGGACGATGGCGACGCCCCCACCCGTCGCGCGCAGCGCGGCGAGGACGCGCTCGCGGCGCGTGCGGTAGACGTCGATGGCGATGGTGGGTTCGGTCGGCTGGTTCATCGTGAGATTGTAGCGCCCAATTCGGAGACTTATTTTGCGCGGATACTGGCGGGGAGAGGTGGTCGCCCCAGTCACGTTAGCCGTTTGGCCGGGTAGACGGCATGCTGGCATCGCGGCAATGTTGCAATCCATCCACAGCGAGCATCCATGCGGCTTGCGAAGCGACTGCGCTGTGCTCGGGAATGCCGCTGACCACTTATACTTTCGCCGAATTCAAGAAAAGGCAGATGGTAATGATGAAACTCATCGGTTCGCTCGCCAGCCCGTTCGTGCGCAAAGCGCGGATCGTTCTGGCCGACAAGAAGATCGACTACGAACTCGTGCCCGAGAACGTCTGGGCGCCGGATACCACGATTCACACCTTCAATCCGATCGGCAAGGTGCCGTGCCTCGTGATGGAAGACGGCGAAGCGGTGTTCGACTCGCGGGTGATCTGCGAATACGTGGATACGCTGTCGCCGGTCGGCAAGCTGATTCCGCCGTCTGGGCGCGAGCGCGTCGAAGTGCGCTGCTGGGAGGCGCTCGCCGACGGCATGCTGGACGCCGCTGTGCTGATTCGCCTTGAAAGCACCCAGCGCGCGCCCGAACAGCGCGTGGACGCGTGGGTCGCGCGGCAGCAACGCAAGATCGACGAAGGCCTGATTGCCATGTCGCAAGGCCTGGGCACCAAGCCGTGGTGCACGGGAAATCACTACACGCTCGCGGACATCGCAGTGGGTTGCGCGCTGGGCTACCTCGATTTCCGCATGCCTCAATTGAACTGGCGCGAAGGGTATCCGAATCTGGATAAACATTTCCAGAAACTGTCGCTGCGTCAGTCGTTCATTGATACGGTGCCGGCGGATTGAGCGAAGTACGCGTTGCCGCTCAGCGGTGCGGTTGTCTGGAATCGCACCGCCCGCAATTTCGCTAAATTGCAAAATGATGTCATTGATGCTTTCATAAGCATAAATTTAAGCTTACGTTTGTGGTAAAAGTGCGCCTACCCGTCAGGCGCATTTTTTTTGTCTGTCGCGTGGCGTAATGGTTTATGCAATCGACATACGTGGAGTTTTTCTCCCGTGATATGCGGCCATTGCGAATGGGCGGTGCATTAAAACGCACCGTCGATATTAATAACGTCCGCAAAAGAGACTTCCACCATGAAATCGTACCGCTTTGTCATTGCCGCTTCTGCCTGTGCGCTGTTTGCTGCGTGCTCGAACGTCAGCAACGTTAATCCGACTGCCCTGATCCAGTCCGGCCAGCAGGCCGCTCAGGCCGCCACACTCAGCGATGCTGACGTGCGTGCGCTGACCGACAAGTCGTGCGCGCAGCTGGATAGCGAAAATCAGATTGCCGCCGCGAACAGCAAGTATCAGAAACGCCTGAACAAGATTGCCGCGCAGCTGGGCAACAACATCAACGGCGTGCCGGTGAACTACAAGGTCTACATGACCAAGGACGTCAATGCATGGGCGATGGCCAACGGTTGCGTGCGCGTCTACAGCGGCCTGATGGACATGATGAACGACAACGAAGTGCGCGGTGTGGTCGGCCACGAGATGGGCCACGTTGCCCTAGGTCATACGAAGAAGGCGATGCAGGTTGCGTACGCGACTTCAGCGGCGCGTTCGGTGGCATCGTCGGCGGGTGGTGTGGCGGGGGCGTTGTCCGGTTCACAACTCGGCGATTTCTCCGAGAAGCTGATTAATGCGCAATTCTCGCAAACCCAGGAAAGCGCCGCCGACGATTATTCATTCGACTTGCAGAAAAAGAAGAATCTCGATCCGTCGGGATTGGTGACGGCGTTCAACAAGCTTGCCCAACTGGATGGCGGCAAGTCGAGCATGTTGAGTTCGCATCCGGCTTCACCGGCGCGTGCACAACATATTCAACAGCGGATCGCATCGAATCAGTAAAGCCTGATTTACTATAAGCGCGCGCTCACGGGGTTCCGGAGCGCGCGCTTTTCTATTGGGGAGAGATTTACCGCTGCGCTTTCACGTATAAACGGCATGCGCGCAGTCACGCCGTTTATCGCGAGTTATTTCTTACCGTTTTGCCGCCGCGTAATCCCCGGTCCGAATGCAAACCCGAACGCCAGCAGCAATAACGAAACCGCCAGCACCGTGTTATTGCCACTCGTCACATAGGGCGTGCTGCCCGAGGTGCCTTGCACCGTCACGTCGAGCGAGCCGATCGTGAACGGCGTCAGGCGCCCGATCACCTTGCCGTTGGCGTCGATCGCGGCGGTCATGCCGGTGTTGGTGGCGCGCAGCATCGGCCGGCCGGTTTCAAGCGAACGCATGCGTGCAATCTGCAGATGCTGATCCAGTGCGATCGTGTCGCCGAACCAGGCGAGATTGGTCGAGTTGACCAGTACGCCCGCGGGCGTGTCGCTCTCGCGGATGTTCCGCGCGATCTCCTCGCCAAAAATATCCTCGTAGCAGATGTCGACGGACACCGGCTGGTTATGCACGATAAACGGCTTCTGCACCGGCGCGCCGCGCGCGAAATCGCCGAGCGGAATGCGCATCAGATTCACGAACCAGCGAAAGCCCCACGGCACGAATTCGCCGAATGGCACGAGATGGTGTTTGTCGTAGCGATATATATCGCGCGTGCCCGGCGTGACGCCGAACAGGCTGTTCGTGTAGTCGACTACCTGGCCTTCCGGCGTGATCGTGCCGCCGATCGCGCCGAACACGATCGCGGTGCCCGTCGTGTCTGAAAAGTTGCGCACCGCCGAGGCGAACTGCGGCGGCAATTGCTGCGCGAGCACCGGAATGGCGGTTTCCGGCGTGACGATCAGGTCGGCGGGCTTCGACGTGATCATCTGCTGATACTGGTCGATCGCGGCGCGCATGCCGGATTCTTCGAACTTCATTTCCTGTTTGACGTTGCCCTGCAGGAGGCGCACCGTCAGCGGCGCGTTGGCGGGCAGAGTCCATTGCGCGAGCGGCAGCAGCAGGCCGGCCGCGATCAGCGCAACCGCGATTCCCCCGGGCACAGCAACGCGTGCGATGCCGCGTTTGGCCTCATTGCCGCCATTGGCGGTATCGAGCTGCCCGCGCGCAGGCACCAGCGGCATCAGCGCCTGCACGATCAAAGCCGCGACCAGCGCCAGCATCCAGCCGACGCCGTACACGCCCGCCACGGGCGCAAACCCGGCGAACGGGCCGTCTACCTGCGCATAACCACTCGAGAGCCACGGAAAACCGGTGAACACCGTGCCGCGCAACCATTCACCGATCGCCCACGCGCTCGCAAACGCCAGCGCGCCGTGCCAGGTCGGCGAGAACGGTTTGTCGGTATCGGATGCGCCGTTGCGCGCATGCCCCGCGCAGAACGACCAGACGCCGGCAGCCAGCGCCGGATACACCGCCAGGTACAAGGTGAACAGCACGACTGCCGCGCCCGCGAGGGGGGCGGCCATGCCACCGTAGTCGTGCATGCTGACGTAAAGCCACCACACGCCGGTGACGTAATTGCCGAAGCCGAATGCGCCGCCCGTCAGCGCGGCGCTTTTCCAGCCGGTCGTTCGCGTGAGCCATGCGAAAAAGAACGCGAAGATCACGAGTTCGAGCCAGCCGCCGTGGGGCGTTGGCGCGAACGAAAGCGTATTGGCCGCGCCGGCGGCCAGCGCAACGAGGTAATGCCAGCGGGGTAGTGCACGGCCGCGCGCCTCCTGGGTGGCAGGGGCGACAGGGGCACTCACGCCGCGGCGCGAACGGGATGTAATCGGGTCGGCCATTGTTGCGCGGTCGGCGTGAGGAGTTGAAGAGGCGAAGAAAAGGAGCGGATCAGGTCTGCACGTGCTGTGCTTCGCGCTCGCGCTGGCCCGCGAGCGGGTCGCGGCGCACCAGCAGCATGTGAATCTGGCGGGCGTCGCCGCGCAGAATCTCGAAGATCAGATCGTCGAGACGGACTTTTTCGCCGCGATGCGGCACCCGTCCGAAATGATGCGTGACGAGACCGCCGATCGTATCGACTTCGTCGTCCGGGAAATGCGTGCCGAAGGCTTCGTTGAACTGCTCGATCTCCGTGAGTGCGCGCACGCGGAAGCGGCCGTCCGGCGAGGCGATGATGTTGCCGCTTTCCTCGTCGAAATCGTATTCGTCTTCGATATCGCCGACGATCTGTTCCAGCACGTCTTCGATCGTGATCAGGCCGGCCACGCCGCCGTATTCGTCGACCACCACCGCGAGGTGATTGCGATTCACGCGGAAATCATGCAGCAGCACGTTCAGGCGCTTGGACTCCGGGATGAAGACGGCGGGGCGCAGCATGCCGCGCACGTCGAATTCGTCTTCCGCGTAGTAGCGCAGCAGGTCTTTCGCGAGCAGCACACCAATGATGTTGTCGCGATTGCCTTCGAATACCGGATAGCGCGAGTGCGCTTTTTCCAGCACGTAGGGGATGAATTCGGCGGGATTGTCCGCGATGTTGATCGCGTCCATTTGAGCGCGCGGCACCATGATGTCGCGGGCGCTGAGTTCGGACACCTGGAATACGCCCTCGATCATCGACAGCGAGTCGGCGTCGATCAGGTTGCGCTCGTGCGCGTCCTGCAGAATTTCCAGAAGTTCGGCCCGCGAGTCGGGCTCGGGCGAGATGAAGTCGGTCAGACGCTCAAGAAGTGAGCGTTTTTCCTGTGGTTTGTCGCTAGTTCGGTGTCGACTGGGATACGTGTCGTTCATGGTAGTGCGCCCGGCGAGACTGGGCGCGCTGTTGCAGAGCATTAAGGATACACCAGGCACATGGCAGGACCGTGTCCCGCCGGGCTGGGCGATGAGTGAAGCAGTGATGAACCCGCCCGGCCGCGTGCGGTGGGCATGGGTCAATCCTAACTGATTACGCGAGGAAAAGCGTTTTCGAGCAAAAAAGTAAGGATCGAGCGGTGCGCCGACCTGCGCGCGGCTGCGTCTGCGCTTATTGCGCCGAGCCCTGGCCCGTTTGCCGGTCAGCGTCATGACCGGCCTCGCGCCTTTCTTCGCGGCAACGCTCGAGCAGTGCTTCGAGCGCACGGTCGGGCATGCCGCTTTCGCGCAGCGCGTGGACGGTGCGGCTGACGTAGTCGAGCGTGGTGCCGTAGCGGCCGCTCGCGCAGCCGAACACGGTTTTGACGACCTCGTCGCGCAGTTTGCCGGTGTAGGTCGGCACGTCGCGCCGCATCACGAACGCGAGCGCGTCGACGCGCCGGCCGTCAGCGAGCACGCACGGCAGCCACGTCGGGCGGTACGAACCCATCGGCATTTCGCGGCGCCACAGTGCTTCCAGATGCGGCATCGCGCCCTCGGCGGCGAGGCGGAAGGCGATGCCGGAGCACGAGCCGCCGCGATCGAGCGCGAGCACGAGACCCGGCTGTTCGGGCGTGCCGCGATTCACGCGCGACCACAGATACAGTCCGCGGTGATAACCATGCACTTTCGAGCGGGCCGCTTCGACGGAAGGCAGACCGGGATTCCAGATCAGCGAACCATAACCGAACAGCCACAGATCGCTCTTGCGGTCCCAGTCGCGCAACGTGCATTCGAGCGATGCGCGCAACTCCTCCTCAGTCAGCAGCCGCGGCTCGCCGAGCGCGGGCGGGTAGTCCGGGCAGGGCGTGCTTCGCGTATCGGTTTCAGGGGAGGACGTGCTCACGGTAGTTTCTGACGGAGAGGGTAAAGAGGTTGGGAAAGACTATTGGTAAGGATCCGGGAAACCGAGCTTGCCGAGGATTTCGGTTTCGATCGCTTCCATCTCCTCGGCTTCTTCCTCGACCTCGTGGTCGTAGCCTTGTGCGTGCAAGGTGCCGTGCACCAGCAGATGCGCGTAGTGTGCGATCAGCGGCTTACCCTGTTCGGCGGCTTCTTTTTCGACTACCGGACAGCACAGGATCAGATCGCCCGTCACCGGATCGTCTTCCGATTCGGCGTACGCAAACGTCAGCACATTGGTGGAGTAATCCTTGCCGCGATAGGTGCGGTTCAGCGTGCGGCCTTCTTCGGCATCGACGAAACGCACGGTCAGCTCGCCGTCCGCGAAGAGCGCCGCCTTGATCCAGCCGGCCACGGTGGCGCGCGGCAGCAGCGCCTTATGTTCCGGCCAGGTCTTGGCGGCGGGGAATTGCAGATTCAACGTCAGTTTCGGTGCGCGGCTCATGCTTGATCGGTTTGTTGCCTGGTTTGCTGCGGCCTGTCCAGTGGAGTTCGGCGCAAAATTAACGACGCAGATTGGCGACGTAAATTAACGACGCAATCTAGCGCGAATCCGCCGGACTGGCGGTTTTCTGCGAATGCGCATCGTACGCCTCCACAATTCGCGCGACCAGCGGATGCCGCACCACGTCCGCGCTCGTGAAGCGCGTGAGCGCGATGCCGCGCACGTCCGCCAGCACCTGCTGCGCTTCGATCAACCCGCTCTTGTGACCACGCGGCAAGTCGACCTGAGTCGTGTCGCCGGTGACCACGGCCTTCGAGCCGAAGCCGATCCGCGTGAGGAACATCTTCATCTGTTCGGGCGTCGTGTTCTGCGCTTCGTCGAGGATGATGAATGCGTGATTCAGCGTGCGGCCGCGCATGTACGCGAGCGGCGCGATTTCGATCATCTGCCGCTCGAACATCTTGGCGGTCTTGTCGAAACCGAGCAGGTCGTACAGCGCGTCATACAACGGACGCAGATACGGATCGACCTTCTGTGCCAGATCGCCCGGCAGGAAGCCGAGGCGTTCGCCCGCTTCGACGGCCGGGCGCGTCAACACGATGCGTTTAACCTGATCGCGCTCCAGCGCGTCCACCGCGCAAGCCACCGCGAGATAGGTCTTGCCCGTTCCCGCCGGACCGATGCCGAACGTCACGTCGTGCGAAATGATCTGCTTCAGATATTCGCGTTGCATCGGCGTGCGGCCGCGCAGGTCGGCGCGGCGCGTGTACAGCTTCGGGCCGAGTTCTTCGAGGTCGTCGTCGCCGCTGTCGGCGGGCTGATCGAACGGGTGATCCGGATTGCCCGGAAAGCGCGGGTCCAGCGCTTCCGCGCTGTGGCCGTTGCCGTTCGCGCGATGGCGTGCCGGCTGACGCACTTCAACGAGCGCGAGCTGGATGTCGTCGACCGACAGAGGCTTCTGCGAGTTGTCGTAGAACTTTTCGAGCGCGGTGAGCGCGAGTTTCGCGCCACGCCCGCGAATCGTGATGCGGTGGCCACGGCGTTGCAGCGTCACGTCGAGCGCCTGCTCGATCTGCCGCAGATTTTCGTCGAGCGGTCCGCAGAGGTTGGCGAGCCGCGCGTTGTCGTCGCGCGGAGCGGTGAATTCCAGATGCTGCTGAGTGGTCTTCAAGGCGGAGGATCGATCCTGTGGGGTTCGTGACGCTGGCTGGCGTCGCTCAGTGGGTGGTTGCGGGCGCGTCGTCGTGCACCAGCACGAGCTCGCCACGTAACGAATGTGGGTACGCATGGACGATTTTCACGTCCACCATCTGGCCGATCAGCCGCGCGTGCGACGCGATCGGCGCCGGGAAATTCACCACGCGGTTGTTCTCGGTACGGCCCGCGAGTTCGTTCGGGTCCTTGCGCGCCGGGCGCTCGACCAGAATCCGCTCGATCTTGCCGACCATCGAATCGCTGATGCGCTGCACGTTTTCTTCGATCGTAGCCTGCAAATATTGCAGACGTTTGAGCTTCACTTCACGCGGGGTGTCGTCGTGCAGATTCGCGGCCGGCGTGCCGGGACGCGGGCTGTAGATGAACGAGAAGCTGGTGTCGTACTTCATCTCGTGGACCAGCGCCATCATCTTGTCGAAGTCTTCTTCCGTCTCGCCCGGGAAGCCGACGATCATGTCCGTCGACAACGACAGGTCAGGGCGGATCGCGCGCAGCTTGCGGATCACCGACTTGTATTCGAGCACCGTGTAGCCGCGCTTCATCGCCATCAGGATGCGGTCGGAGCCGTGCTGCACCGGCAGATGCAGGTGGCTGACGAGCTTCGGCACCTTGGCGTACGTGTCGATCAGGCGCTGCGTGAATTCCTTCGGATGCGAGGTGGTGTAGCGAATCCGTTCGATGCCCGGAATGTCCGCGACGTATTCGATCAACTGGGCGAAGTCGGCGATTTCCGACGAACCGAGCGTGATGCCGGCGCGGTAAGCATTCACGTTCTGGCCGAGCAGCGTGACTTCACGCACGCCCTGGTCGGCGAGGCCGGCGATTTCAGTCAGCACGTCGTCGAGCGGTCGCGACACTTCTTCACCGCGCGTGTACGGCACGACGCAGTAGCTGCAGTACTTGCTGCAACCTTCCATGATCGACACGAACGCGCTCGCGCCATCCACGCGCGCCGGCGGCAGGTGATCGAACTTTTCGATTTCCGGGAACGAGATGTCGACCTGAGCGCGGCCGCTTTCGCGGCGCTTGTCGATCATTTGCGGCAGACGGTGCAGCGTTTGCGGCCCGAATACGAGATCGACATACGGTGCGCGCGCGACGATCGATGCGCCTTCCTGGCTCGCCACGCAACCGCCCACGCCGATGATCAGATTCGGGTTCGCCTCTTTCAACTCGCGCACACGGCCGAGTTCGGAGAAGACTTTCTCCTGCGCTTTTTCGCGCACCGAGCAGGTATTGAAGAGAATAACGTCCGCGTCTTCCGGGGTATCGGTCTTGACGAGGCCTTCAGCCGCGCCGAGTACGTCGACCATTTTGTCGGAGTCGTACTCGTTCATCTGGCAGCCGTAGGTCTTTACATAAACTTTCTTGGTCATCGATTTTCGCCGGTCGCAGTGGTTAACCTGGGGGCGTCGTTTAAAAGGTGGAGAGAGGTGAAAACGTGCGGACGGCCCCGCAGGGCAGCGCCTGGGCTTGCTTGAGCCCGCTTGGGCCTGCTTGGACCTATTCCGGTCCACTTTCAATGCACGTTTGCAGCGTAGCTCAATATTATAGCCCTTCACCGGATGCGGTTTCCGCGGCGGCCTGAGCTCGGGGCCGCTCCGACGGCAAGCCCAGCAGGCTTTCCAGTTCGTCCGACACTTGTGCGAAGCGTTCGCTCAGAAAATCGAGCAGCACGCGCACGCGCGGCGCCATGAAGCGGTTGCGGTGGTAGAGCGCGTGCAGCGGCGCGTCCGGGTAGCGCCATTCGGGCAACAGGATTTTCAGGCAGTCGCCGCGCAAGTCCGCTTCCACGTCCCACATCGATTTGATGACGATCCCGTAGCCGCGCCGCGCCCATTCGCGGGCCACCGCGCCGTCGTTGGTTTCCCGCGACGTTTCGAACGGCACCGTGTAGTGCTGCACTTCCTCGCCGCGCGTGAAACGCCATTCGTTGGCCGGGCCGGATGCGGTTCCGAGCACGATGCAGTCAAAATTCGCCAGATCGTGCGGGTCCTTCGGCTCGCCCTTGCGCGCGATGTAGTCCGGCGACGCGCACAGCACACGGCGGTTCGGCGCCAGCTTGCGGGCGATGAGCGAGCTGTCCTGCGGCACGCCGAAGCGGATCGCCAGATCGATGTCTTCCTGCACCAGATTCGATAGCGAATCCGACAGCGTCAGCGCGAACGTGACTTCCGGGTAGAGCGCGTTGAACTCGTCGAGCCAGTGCATCAGCAGGTTGCGCCCGAAGTCCGAGGTCGCGGAGATCCGCACCTTGCCGCGCACCACGCCCTGGCCGGCTTGCAGGGCGGCCTCGGCGTCGTCGAGCGACTGCAGCGCCTGGCGGCAGCAGTTCAGGTAGAGGCGGCCTTCGTCCGTGAGCCTCAACTGGCGGGTGGTGCGCTCGAACAGGCGCGTTTTCAGGCCGGTTTCGAGTTTGGCCAGCCGCGCGCTGGCGGCGGCTGGCGTCAGACCCATCTTGCGGCCCGCCGCCGACAGGCTGCCTTGCTGCGCCGCTTCGACGAACAGGCGGATATCACCGAGGTTATCCATCGTGATCTTTCAAAACAATTTGAAAATGTTTCAAATGCTACGCCAATTATCAAATCGACGTGTTGCGCCCACAATGCACTCCTCGTAAACCCTTGTGCTCAGTGCAGCCCACGCCATGCAACTCGATCACGCAACGATCGTCACCGCCGACCTCGACACCGCCCGACGTTTCTTCGTCGACGTCGCCGGGCTGACGGCGGGCGCGCGTCCGCCGTTTTCGATCGATGGCTACTGGCTGTATGCAAACGGCCGGCCAGTGATTCATCTGATCGATGAGACGGTTCCCGCCGTAGCGGGCAGGGCCGCGCCGCGCATCGACCATGTCGCCTTCCGGCTGGAGAGTGCCGACGAGTGGGTGGCGCTCCTGCGGCGCCTGCATGCGGCCGACATGCCTTATCAGCTTGCCGAGGTGCCACAGATGGGGCCGCAGCAAGCCGAACTGCAGTTGTTCGTCGCACTCGCGCCGGGTGTGGTCATCGAATTCGTCACGGCGCTGCGCACCGCCCATCGTGGCTAACACGCTCAACTTTAGAACCTGGAGTAGAAAAATGCCCATTCCATTACTGGCGCTCGCAATCAGCGCTTTCGCGATCGGCACGACCGAGTTCGTGATCATGGGCTTGTTGCCCGAGGTCGCGCGTGATCTGGCTGTGTCGATTCCGTCGGCCGGTTTGCTGGTGAGCGGCTATGCGCTCGGCGTCGCCGTCGGTGCGCCGCTGCTCGCGGTGGTCACCAGCAAGATGCCGCGCAAGCTCGCGTTGCAGTTGCTGATGGGCGTGTTCATCGTCGGCAATACGTTGTGCGCGGTCGCATCGGACTATTCGGTGCTGATGATTGCGCGCGTGGTGACGTCGTTTGCGCATGGCTCGTTCTTTGGCATCGGCGCAGTGGTGGCGGCTTCGCTCGTGCCGGCCGAAAAGCGGGCAAGCGCCATTGCGCTGATGTTCACCGGTTTGACGCTCGCGAATGTGCTCGGCGTGCCGTTCGGGACGTTCGTCGGCCAGGAGTTTGGCTGGCGTGCGGCGTTCTGGATCGTCAGCGCATTTGGCGTGCTGTCGCTGGCGGGCGTGTCGTTGCTGGTGCCGAATCGCCATGATTCCGGCCCGGTTGGCCTGGGTCACGAGGTGCGCGTGCTGAAGGACCCGCAAGTCTGGACGGCGCTCGCGATGACGGTGCTAGGTTTCGGCGGTGTGTTTGTCGTGTTCACCTACATCGCGCCGATTCTGGAGCAAGTGAGCGGTTTTTCGCCGCGTGGCGTGACGCTGATTCTCGTGCTGTTCGGCGTCGGTCTTACCATTGGCAACACCGTGGGCGGCAAGCTTGCGGATCGGGCTTTGATGCCTTCGCTGATGGGCATTCTCGTGGCGCTCGCGGTGGTGATGGCGATCTTCGCGCGGACCAGCCACTCGCAGGTGGCGGCGGCGATTACCATTTTCGTGTGGGGCATTGCGGCGTTCGCAACGGTGCCGCCGTTGCAGATGCGTGTGGTCGAGAAGGCCGCTGCTGCGCCGAATCTGGCTTCGACGCTGAATATCGGCGCCTTCAACGTGGGCAACGCGGGCGGCGCGTGGCTCGGCGGACTGGTGATCAATCACGGTCACTCGCTCGATACGCTGCCGTGGGTCGCAGCGGCGGTTAGCGTGGTGGCGTTGTTGCTCACGTGGTTCGCGGCGCGGATGGATGCGCCGGCAAGGACCGTGGCGCAAAGCGCCTGAGTTTGAGCGGGCGCACCCGACGTCCCAGGGTGTGATTGAGTGCGTGTGAGTGTGCTCAACCGCATCTGCCCCAAATACGCCCATATGAAAAATTCGCACAAGCTTTGCGAGAATCGTCCTCCGCAATGCTGATAACAGTGTGAAGATAACTTCGTTGGGCGCAGCAAGCCGCGATGCTATCTTGCTTCCACTAACCGCTTGCCCGCCGTCCGGCGGCGCTCCTGGAGGCAATCATGCATTCCCCGCTTGCGCTGGTTCGCGATCCCACGGCTGACACCGATGCGTCGCCGCGTGCCGCTGAACCTTTCGATGCTCTTGAACATCTGGTTGGCGTGAATCTCGCCCGTTTGCGCGCCGAGCGCCAACTTTCGCTCGACGCTCTGGCCCGCGCCTCGGGCGTCTCGCGAGCGATGCTCGCGCAGATCGAATCGGCACGCAGCGTGCCGTCGATCAAGGTGCTGTGCAAAGTGGCATCGGCGCTGAAGGTATCAGTAGCGGCGTTCTTGCGACGTCATGCGACTAACGGCTTCGAGCATTTACCGGCGGAGCGGTCGTCGCGGCTCGTCAGTTCGAATGGGCGTTATTCGGCCCGGCCGCTTTATCCCGACGCCGAGCCGACCGCCGCCGAGTTTCACGAGCTGCGTATCGCGCCGCTGCATACCGAGGCCGGCACGCGCCGCGCGCCGGGCACCACGGTGAATCTGGTGGTGAGCGAAGGCACGCTGGAAGTCAGTGTGCACGACCAGCGCCAATTGCTGGCCACGGGCGATGCGATCGTGTTCGACGCCGACCAGCCGCACAGCCTGCGCAATCCCGGCGACACCGAAGCGCGCGCGTTTCGCGTTACGTTGAAGGCGGAAACGCCGCCGCGCTGGGATGTGCCCGCGCAGCACGATTTGACACGCCAGGCCGCACCGGTTTGACCGGAGCGACGAATGCAGTTTTTCAGGCGGATGTGCTGTCAAAGTCGGCGATGAAGCCGGGATGTCCGTCTAGTCCGTAGGGGTTGCGCTGCAGGTTTCGCGCGACTGTTGTATTCTTTGCCGGCCGGTCAATCCGGCAATCAGTGCGTCTTCAGGGCGGGGCGAAATTCCCCACCGGCGGTATGCCGGCAGCGCGAAAGCGTGAGCCGGTGAGCCCGCGAGCGCCCGTGTCGTTCAGCTTTCAGCGTATCGAAAGCGCAGCGGGGTCAGCAGATCTGGTGAGAAGCCAGAGCCGACGGTTAGAGTCCGGATGGAAGAAGATGTGCAGATAGTCATGTTCGTTTCCGTGATGCCGCCAGAGGTTTGGGCGGTGGGCGAGCGCCGCTTTGCGCGGCGTTCAACGGCGCGTCTTTGTCTGTTTGCAATGCCCTGAAACGTTTTTCGCCCAACTTTTGCGATGAGCGTTTCAACTATGTCCTTTGCTACTTTTCCTGCTCCGTCGGTGATTGCGGATAGCGCATCACTTGACCTCCCCCTGCTCGCCACCGAGCCCGTTCCGCCGCGTATCGCCGCCGCCTTGCAAGCCATGCGCGATGGCCGCGCTGTCGTTCTGCAAGACGACCACGACCGTGAGAACGAAGCCGATCTGATTGTTTCCGCCGAGCGTCTTTCCGTCGAAACCATGGCCTTGCTGATCCGCGAATGCAGCGGCATCGTCTGCCTGTGCCTGCCCGACGAGAAGATTCGCGCGCTTGAGCTGCCGCCGATGTCTGTCAACAACGAAAGCCGTCACGGCACCGCGTTCACGGTCTCGATCGAAGCGCGCGATGGCGTGACCACGGGTGTGTCCGCACTCGATCGCGTGACGACAATCCGCGCGGCTATCAACGATACGGCGAAGCCTGCCGACATTGTGCGTCCGGGCCACGTGTTTCCGCTGCGTGCGCAGCCGGGCGGCGTGCTCGCGCGTCGCGGCCATACCGAAGGCACGGTCGATCTGGCGATTCTCGCGGGTCTGAAGCCGGCCGGCGTGCTGTGTGAACTGATGAACGCCGACGGTACGATGACGCGCGGCGCGGATGTGGAGCGCTTCGCTCAGCAACACAATCTGCCGATGCTGACGATCGCCGAGCTGGTGGAATTCCGCCAGGCACTGGCGACGGCGCGTGAGTTGGTCGCGGATGAGGTTTGATGTGATTTAACGTGAGTGTTAAATGAAAGAGACCGGCTGCGTGTCGGTCTCTTTCGCGACTTAGGCGTGTGTCATGACACCACGTGATGCCCGAACACTTAGATGTTCCGGGTGAGTGAGTTTATTCAGCGAGCGACTCCGACGGTTTGGCGCCACTGTATTCGATATCTAGCTCGTCATATTCAACGATAATCTCTGCGCCGAGCGAACTGCTTATCGCGATAATTTTCCGCAAAGGCCAATCACTTCCCCACGGGTGCGCTTTCTCCAGGGCTCGCAGTGCCGATTTGTAGGACGGCGTCTGAAAATCCTCTATCGACTTCAGCTCATAGACGATGTTTTGAGCCGCAAAACCTTCTGCCACGCAACGAGGGGCACCCGAAAAAGTAAGGGTTGCACGGTCTCTTTTGTTATCGCTTTGCAGTGTTAGAACTACGCTCTTTTCGTCGATGTCTACCGACATGCCGGTTATGAACCAATCGTGAAACGAATGTATGTTCATCTGACTTTCCTCAAGGACGCCATGGGCTGAATGGCACGACGTCATTGCCCATATCACGGCCTGCTGGCCCCCAATTATGAGCGTGCGGTCGCAAACCGTTGTGTACGTGATCGAAATCTAAATCCACGACTGGCTTGCCGTTATCGCCAAACAGGCGCATTTGTCCACTTCCTGGATTGGTGTACCAAGTGCCGGGCTCGCCGTTGTTTGGCGTTTTAGCGATGTCGAACGCGTCGCCGTGCGGCAGATTGGATGAGTACTCGAACGGTCGAGCATCGCCCAGTAACGTCGGTGTACCGGTGCTGAAATTGTCCGGGTCGATATCACCATTGCCGAAGGCATGCAGCCCGAGCCTCGTGTTAGCGGCAATCGCGCTGCGAGCCGCTTCGACCTCATTCACGCGGTCAACCATTGCGTTGTACCAGTCAATGTAGTCCGATGCCGCATCGGCGGACAGCCCCATCTGTTCCATTACCGACTTGTGGAAGCTCTTTTTGACGGCCGCTGCCGGCGCACTAACGCCGGCGCTGCCAGAACTCGGCGGGTTTTCAGGAATGACGAGGACACTTCCGCCACGCACCATGTCGTGAAGCACCTGTATGACTTCGAGATCGGAACCTTTATTCGCTAACCTGTCGTGCCAGTGGAAGTTAGCGCCGAGGAATCCGCGCACGCGGGCGACGAGAGCAGAATCGTTCGCCCATATATCGGCATAAGCCGCGAGCGTGTATTTGCGGCCCGCATCGGCCGCTGCCTGACGTTTCGCCTCTGGCTGGAGCGTCATGTAACGTTCGTCCCGTCGATACAACATGTATCGTTGCCATGAGTCTGTTTTCAGTTCTGTCGGCATACCTCGACGTCTCCGCGGGTTGAGCGGAGGACATCGTAGAGGTGATCGATCAAGCGAACGTAAAATTCTGTCAACGTGTTCGGGCGACTGCCACTCGGGCGAACCTCCCTGTCAGGGCAGATACGCCGGGGGAAGTCGCCACGCTAACTGCCAGGGATGACAGTGGGAGTGGTGCAAAGCGCGGACCACTTTGTTGTTGCGAATGATTAAGACTGCACGTCGCCAAACTCACCGCGCACACCGGCCTCGACCAGCGCGGGCAGTTCATCCATATGTTTCATGATGCGTGTCATGCCCATCTTGCGCAACGCATCCGCATAACCGTCGGGGATATGGCTCGCACCGACAAAAGCAATCGTCTTCATGCCTGCCGCCCGAGCCGCATTCAAACCGGCCACGCTGTCTTCCACGACGACGCAGCGTGAGGGCTCCACGCCCAGTGCCTTTGCAGCGAACAGATACACATCCGGATAAGGTTTCGGCCGCGCGACCTGTTCGGCGCTAAAAATCCGCTCGCCGAAAATCTGCTGCAAACCCGCGCGCCGCACCGACGCATTCACGCGCGCCATCCTGCTGTTCGACACGACTGCGGCCGGCAGCGTTACGCGTTGCAAGGCGTCGCGCACGCCGTTGATCGGGCTGAGCGATGCCGCGAGCTCAAGCTCGACATTGTGTTCAATCGTATTGAAGAAATCGGCCGGCAGCGTGATATCGAACGACTTCTCGATACCTTCAAGAAAACGCGAGGTCTGCTGGCCGAATGCCGTCTTGACGACGGGTTCGAAGTCGAGGCCGGGGAAGGCGGCGGACAGCGTTTCGAGCATCACGCGGTCAGCGATGATTTCGCTGTCGACGAGCACGCCGTCGCAGTCACAGATGAGGTGGTCGATCATGCTTTAAGACGGAAAGCGAGAGGCACGCAAGCAAGACAGTTGCAAGCTCATGCGCGGAGATTGAAAGCATCATGATACGTGCTTTGGCGCCGCGTGCGCGGCGCCGTCGCTTGCCGTCGGTGCTTATTTGCGACGTGGGAGCGCGCTCAATGCGCCTTTCGGGCGCCCCGTGCGGGCCCTATATACGCTCCCACTTGCGCGGCAGGATCAGTGCGCGTGCAGATACAAATACAGCCCTGTTGCCGCGGCGCCGCCCAGCAACGGACCGCACACCGGAATCCACGAATAGCGCCAGTCGCTGTCACGTTTGCCCGGAATCGGCAGCAGCGCGTGCATCAGACGCGGCGACAGATCGCGCGCGGGGCTCATTGCGTAACCGGTCGGACCGCCGAGCGAAATGCCGATGCCGAGCACCAGCAGGCCGACCGGCAGCGCGTCGAGCGCGCCGAGGCCAACTTGCGGCGAAGCCAGATACAGCACGCCGAGAATCAGCACGAAAGTCGCGATCATTTCGGTGAGCAGGTTATGCGGCACGCTGCGAATCGCGGGCGACGTGCAGAACACGCCGAGCTTCACGTCGGCATCGCCTTCCTTATTGAAGTGCTGACGATACGCGAGCCATACGAGCAGAGCGCCCGCCATCCCGCCGAGCATCTGCGCCGCGACGTAGCCCGGCACTTTGGCCCATGCGAATTTGCCTGCCAGCGCGAGGCTGATCGTAACTACAGGATTCAGGTGCGCGCCGCTGTACGATGCCGTGACGTACACAGCGATGAACACGGCCATCGCCCAGCCCATCACGATCACGATCAGGTCCGCGCCTTTGCCCTTGGTGCGCGCGAGCAGCACATTGGCAACCGCGCCGTTGCCGAGCAGCACCAGAAGAGCGGTGCCGATGAATTCCGCAATATAAGGAGACATGATTTGGTATCCGAAATATAGTTGTTAGGGAAGCCGCTGGATAGGCGGCTTCGTTATATCGAAAGGTGTCTTATGGAACCGATGAACGCGAATCAGGGCGTGTCGGCCCAGGCCTTCGCGGCGCGGACCGCGCGCTGCCAGCCGTCGAGGCACTCCTTGACGTCGGCGTGCGGCAGGGCAGGCGTGAAACGACGATCGAGCGCCCACTGGCTTTTCAGTTCGTTCACGTCTTTCCAGTAACCGACCGCGAGACCGGCCAGATACGCCGCGCCCAATGCGGTCGTCTCCGATACCTTCGGACGCACTGCGTCGACGCCGAGAATGTCCGCCTGGAATTGCATCAGCAGATTGTTCGCGCAAGCGCCGCCGTCCACGCGCAATTCGCCGATGCGAATGCCGGAGTCGGCTTCCATTGCTTTCAGCACGTCGAGCGACTGATAGGCGATCGAGTCGAGCGCGGCGCGCGCGATGTGCGCCGAACTCGTGCCGCGCGTCACGCCGAACAACGTGCCGCGAGCCCGTGCGTTCCAGTGCGGCGCACCGAGGCCTGCAAACGCGGGCACCAGATACACGCCATCGCTATGCGGTACGCTGCGCGCCATCGTTTCAATTTCCGCTGCGTTCTTGATGATGCCGAGGCCGTCGCGCAGCCATTGCACCACCGCGCCGCCGATGAAAATGCTGCCTTCGAGCGCGTAGTTGATCTGGTCGCCGATCTGCCACGCAATGGTGGTGACGAGATTGTTCTTCGATTCGATCGGCTTGTCGCCGGTGTTCATCACGAGGAAGCAGCCGGTACCGTAGGTGTTCTTCACCATGCCGGACTCCGTGCACATCTGGCCGAACAGGGCGGCGTGCTGGTCGCCGGCGATGCCCGCGAGCGGAATCTTGGAGGCGAACACGGTGGTCTTGGTCGGCCCGTACACTTCCGACGATGCACGCACTTCCGGCAGCATATTGCGCGGAATGTCGAGCGCTTCGAGCAGTTCGTCGTCCCACTTCAGCGTGTGAATGTTGAACAGCATGGTGCGCGAGGCGTTGGTCACGTCGGTGACGTGCAGACCACCCTTGGTGAAATTCCACACGAGCCAGCTGTCTACCGTGCCAAAGGCGAGGCGGCCTTGCTTCGCTTTTTCGCGTGCGCCTTCGACGTTGTCGAGAATCCAGCGGATCTTGGTTGCCGAGAAATACGAATCGATCGGCAGACCGGTTTTCGCGCGAACTTTTTCTTCGAGACCTTGTTCTTTGAGCTGATCGCAGAAGTCGGCGGTGCGGCGGTCCTGCCAGACGATCGCGTTATAAATCGGATGACCGGTTTCGCGGTCCCACACGATGGTGGTCTCACGTTGATTAGTAATGCCGATCGCCGCAATCGACGTGCCGTTCATACCGGCGCGCGTGACCGCTTCGGCGGCGACGCCTGCCTGCGTCGACCAGATTTCCTGCGGGTCGTGTTCGACCCAACCCGGACGTGGATAGATTTGCTGGAATTCTTTTTGAGCGGTCGACACGACATTGCCGAGCCGGTCGAACAGCATCGCGCGGGAGCTGGTGGTGCCTTGGTCAAGCGCGAGGATGTACTGATCCTGCATTGTCTCTTCTCCATGTGTTTTATGAATCGCCGGATTGCAGGCCGGCGACGGGAACGGCTCGTTGTTTTAAGCGGGCTGCAACAGTTTGAGCGTATGCGTCCCGGCTTTGTCAGTAGCCGAGGGGTGAAAATTGGTTCGGGTTATGCGGGTTCATCCACGTAGCCAGGGCGTGTTGCGATAGCCTGACCTGGGCGGTCTGGCTACGCGGCTCAGCTAAATGACCTGACTAAACGATCTAACTAGCTTGGCTGGCTAGGCACTCTGTCGGAACGGCTCGCGAGCGAACCATGCGTCAATGTCGTGTGTGATCGAATCGAGTGTGCCCGGTTCGACGTGCAGGCCGAGTTTCGAGCGGCGCCACAATACGTCCTGCGCGCTGCGCGCCCATTCGGTGTCGCGCAGGTAAGTGAGTTCGGCTTCGTAGAGACCAGGCGCAAAAGCGCGGCCGAGGTCGGCCACCGAGCGCGCGTTGCCAATGACGTTTTTCACACGCGTGCCGTAAGCACGCGCGAGGCGGTGAGCCAGATCGGCGGGCAGCCACGCATTCTGCTGCTTGAAACCGGCGAGGAAGCGCTCGAAGTTGGCTTGCGGAATATCGCCGCCGGGCAACGGCGCACCGGCTGTCCATGAAGGCGTGCCGTTCTGCAGGGCGTGCCCGAGTTTGTCGACGGCTTCTTCCGCCAGCTTTCGGAAGGTCGTGATCTTGCCGCCGAACACCGACAGCAGCGGTGCTTCGCCCGCGGGCGCGTCGAGTTCGAGCGAGTAGTCTCGCGTAACCGCCGACGGGTTGTCCGCACCTTCTTCCTCGAGCAGCGGACGCACGCCCGAGTAGGTCCAGCGCACGTCTTGCGGCGAGATCTTCTCTTTGAAGTAGCGATTGATCGAATCGCACAGGTACTGTGTTTCGTCGGCGTTGATCGCCACTTGCGACGGGTCGCCGCGATATTCGAGGTCGGTCGTGCCGATCAGCGTGTAATCGTGTTCGTACGGAATCGCGAAGATGATCCGCTTGTCCGGATTCTGGAAGATGTACGCGTGATCGTGTTCGAACAGACGGCGCGTGACGATATGGCTGCCTTTCACGAGGCGCACGCTGTGCGTTGCTTCCCGGCCGAGCGCGCCTTGCAGCAATTCGCCGACCCACGGTCCCGCCGCATTCGCGATCGAAGCGGCACGCACGTCGAGGATCGTGCCGTCCTCGCGCTTGAGTTGCGCGCGCCATTCGCCGCCGGCGCGCACCGCGCTCAGCAGTTTGGTGCGCGTGAGAATCTTCGCGCCGCGTTCCTTCGCATCCAGCGCGTTCAGCACGACCAGACGCGCGTCATTCACCCAGCCGTCCGAATACACGAAGCCGCGCTTGATCGAATCGACCAGCGGTGCGCCGGCAGGATGGTTGCGCATCACGATACCGCGCGAGCCGGGCAGCAGTTCGCGTTTGGCAAGGTGATCGTAAAGGAACAGGCCGGCGCGGATCAGCCAGGCCGGACGCAGATCGGGCATGTGCGGCATCACGAAGCGCAGTGGCCACATGATGTGCGGCGCGGCGCGCAGCAGCGTTTCGCGTTCCTGCAGGGCTTTACGCACCAGCCCGAACTCGCGGTATTCGAGGTAGCGCAGGCCGCCGTGAATCAGCTTGGTGCTGGCCGACGAAGTATGGGCCGCCAGATCGTCCTGCTCGCAGAGCAGCACTGACAGGCCGCGGCCCGCCGCATCGCGTGCGATGCCTGCGCCGTTGATCCCGCCGCCCACGACGAGCAAATCGTATCTCGAGCCTTGCGTCACCTGCTGTGTCCTCTGCGTTGTATCCGGAAACTGGTTTGGAAAAACTATCGAGCCGATAGTGTTCGTTTGCGAACTTTAATGAACATATTCGAAAAAGTAAAGTTCGGTTTTCTTAAGCGCCCCTCTAGTGCTCGGCTAAGGTGGTGGCGTAACGTGCGGCCACGGACGATACTCTCGGCAGCAGCCATTTCGAGGTGAATTCATGCGTGGACTTTGGATAATCGGGGCCGCTGCGCTCCTGACCGGATGCATCAGCTCGCCGAGCTTGAACGGAACGATGGGCGCACCCTCGTTCGCATCGTTGCAGCAGATGTGCAGTGCCCAGACGGTCGACTACGGCAACGACGCGCAAGGCGTCTACGCAACGCTGTTCGATGCGTACGTGGCGAACCGGCGCGGCAAGTTGTCGAAGGACGATTACTGCGCGTTTCAGGCGTCGCTGGCGCAGCATTACACGAGCCTCGGCGCGAGTACCGACCCGCAAGCGCGCAATCAGTGGGTGACTTTCTTCACCGACCAGCGGGCTAAAGCTTTGAGCTGGCGCGCGGCCGCCGATCCGACCTTGCGGGCGGGTTGAGTTTTACGTCTTCTTGTTCCTACCCAGAACGTTTCGCGGCTTGTTCGCGTTGCGTGATTTGATCGGCAAACCCGGGGGCAACCCGGGGCAAACCCAAGGCTAGCCGCGCTGCGGCTGGGCCCCCCGCCACAACATCCGCCGAATCTGCGCGAATACGGCTTCGCGTGTCGGCGCGGCGCTTCCTGCGGCTTGTTGCGCCTGGGGTAAAGGCAGTTGATTGGCGAGCGCCAGCATGGTGAAGCCGTGCAGGCTCGCCCAGTAGGCGTAACCGATCAATTCCGGATCGCCTTCCAGAAGGCCTGCGGCAACGAGCTGCTCGAAATGCGTCCCGAGCATCCGCCAGGCGCGATGCGATGCGGCCTGGAGTTCCGGATAGGCGGCCTCCTGCTGGTTCAGATCGAACATCAGGCGGTAGGCATGCGGCTCGTCGAGTGCGAACGCCACATAGGCGTCGCTGACGGCGGAGCGGTCGGTCGCGGGCGCTTCCTTCGCCACGGCTTCGAGCCGCGCCGCGAAACGGTTGAACGCCGCCGCGCGGACCATCGCAAGAATCTCGTCTTTGTCGCGGAAGTAGCGATAGGGCGTCATCGCGCTGCAACCCAGCTCCTTCGCGAGTTCGCGCATCGTCACGCCTTGCGCGCCGCGCGTGGCGAACGCGTTTTCGGCTACACACCGCATGGTTTCGCGGAATTGCTGGATGTCGTCGGAAGAGAGCGTTTTTGGCATGCGCGAGGGCAGAAGGTCCGTCGCGTCAATTTACTGTGTAAATGAATTGCGCACAACAAAGCGGCCGTAGATGCGGCCGCTTTGCTTGGTAATCCAGGGTACTAGGAAAAACGCTTGATGGCCCGGAGCGCACTGTCGCCGGTTTCGGTTACGCGCCATTGTTCGTTGCCCGACGCGAGCCGTTCGAGTTGCACAAGCTGGCGTTCCAGCAAGGCGTCGAGTTCTTCTCGCTCCATGTCGACTTGATTGGGAGCGTCCTTGACGAGCAACAACGTGGCGAATTCATGCGGACTCAGCATCGTTCTCTCCATGTCAAGCAAACGCGGACGGCCTTGGAGGCGACTGGCACGATGCCAGTGGAGTCCGCTAGAGGATCAGGCGGGAGGTGCGGCTATCACGACAAGTTCACGCTGCCGGCACTCCGCGTAACGCGGAACGGACGCCGGGGAACTGGAGTGTAGTCAACCGCCGGACAAACACCAAATGGGCCCCAGTAAATTTTCCCTTTGACAATCAGGACCCGCAGAGGCGGTTTGGAGGAGCGGCCAGATCCTTGATTTCACTCGAAGTTTCGCGTGCACTGCAACATGGCGGAAGACGCCTGGGATCACTCGGCGATATACACCTGGCAATTGGCGGCGGCGAGCGTTTCGTTCATCTCGGCGGGCGGTGCGGCGTCGGTGAAAAGCGCGTCGATCTGATCGAGGTGACCTTGGCGAACGAGCGCCGGACGGCCGAATTTGGAGTTGTCGGCGGCGAGAAATACGGTGCGTGCATGTTGGATGATTGCCTCGGCCACGCGCACTTCGCGGGTGTCGAAATCGCGCAGCGTGCCATCCGTTTCAATGCTCGAGGTACCGATGATCGCGAAATCCACCTTGAACTGCCGGATGAAGTCGATCGCCAGTTCGCCGACGATGCCCTTGTCCCACGGCCGCACGATGCCGCCCGTCACCAGCACTTCGCAATCCGGATAGCCGCTCATCATGCTGGCGACATTCAGATTGTTGGTGATCACGCGCAGGCCGCGATGCCGGTTGAGCGCTCGTGCGACTTCTTCAGTCGTCGTGCCGAGGTTGATGAAGAGGGACGCCTGATCGGGAATGTGAGTGGCCACTAGCGTCGCAATGCGCCGTTTCTCTTCGTGGAACATCCGCTGACGCGCCGTGTACGAGACATTCTCGGAACTGGTCGGCAGACTGGCGCCGCCGTGATAGCGGCGCAGCAGGTTCATATCGGCGAGCCAGTTGACGTCGCGGCGGATCGTCTGCGGCGTCACGTCGAAGTGGGCCGCGAGGTCGTCCACGGTCACGAAGCCGTCGCGTTGCACCCACTCCAGCAGTTCCTGTTGCCGGGCGTTGAGAGTCAGGCGGGGGTCTCGGGTCATGTGTCTCGGGTAGTGGGTTTTTATCGGCGCTGCCCGCCGCCGGCGCGAGAAGCCGAGCCGGAAGACGGGTAATGCGTGAACGAGGGTGAGCGTATTGTAAGACCATCGCACGTCTTGTCTGCCAACTCATGCGTCATGGTTCGGATCCAGGACGACCGTGCGGCGATCCATTCAGGTCATTTGCGCATTTATTCATTTGATAAATGAATTTGTTTTTTGTGCCGGATCGCGATGCAATCCAAGGCTCCGCGTTTTACCCCGCGTGCTACCTGAGTCTTACCCGTTTCCCATGGTTTCCGGTGTTATAGAACGCGCCGGACCGCGCTTTCGAGAGTGTTCGACATGACTGGCTTCAACTGGCAAAACCCCTATCCGACGCCGCGTCTGCCTGTATTCGCGCGCAACATCGTTTCGACTTCGCATCCGCTCGCCGCGCAAGCCGGCCTGCGGATGCTGTGGAAAGGCGGCAATGCCGTCGACGCGGCGATCGCGGCGGCCGCCGCCATCACGGTGGTCGAGCCGGTCTCGTGCGGCCTTGGCGGCGACGCCTTCGCGCTGGTGTGGGACGGCAAGAAGCTGCACGGCCTGAATGCGTCGGGTGTGTCGCCGGCGGCCTGGAACGTTGACTACTTCAAGCGCAAGTACGGTGAGGAAAACGGCCTTGCCAAACAACCCAAGCGCGGTTGGGACGCTGTGACGGTGCCTGGCGTGATCGCCGGCTGGGAAGCGCTGCATCAGAAATTCGGCTCGCTGCCGTTCGCCGATCTGATGGAACCGGCAATCGAGATCGCCGAGCGTGGTCACGCGGTGGCGAGCATCGTCGCCTACAAATGGGCGGCAGCCGTACCCGAATTGAAGGACCTGCCGGGCTTCGCACAAACCTTCATGCCGCGCGGCCGCGCGCCGGAAGTTAGCGAGCTGGTGCGCTTTCCCGGCCACGCCAAGACGTTGCGCAAGCTCGCCGAACAAGGTCCGCGAGCCTACTACGAAGGCGAGATCGCCGAACAGATCGCGGCGTTTGCGCGCGAAGGCGGCGGCGCGTTGACCCTCGACGATCTGCGCAACTACAAAGCGGATTGGGTCGAGCCGATCGGCAAGGATTATCGCGGCTACACCGTGCATGAAATTCCGCCGAACGGGCAGGGCATCGCGGCGCTGATCGCACTGGGCATCCTCGAAAAGTTCGACGTGAAAGAACTCGCCGTCGACAACGTCGAGTCGCAGCATCTGCAGATCGAAGCGATGAAGCTGGCGTTCGCCGACGTCTACCGCTACGTCGCCGATCCGCGTTCGATGGACGTCACGCCCGAACAGATGCTCGACGACGCGTACCTCACATCGCGCGCGAAGCTGATCGATCACAAGCGCGCCACGCAATTCGACTTCGGCATGCCGAAGGCCGGCGGCACGATCTACATGTCGGTGGCGGACGAGCGCGGCATGATGGTCAGCTTCATCCAGTCGAACTACATGGGCTTCGGCTCGGGCATCGTGGTGCCGGATAGCGGTATCGCGATGCAGAACCGTGGCTGCGGCTTCTCGATGGATCCGAAGTCGCCGAACGTGGTGGAAGGCGGCAAGCGGCCGTTCCACACCATCATCCCGTCGTTCCTGACGCAGCAGGTGGACGGCAAGCAGGAAGCGGTGATGAGCTTCGGTGTGATGGGCGGCGATATGCAGCCGCAAGGCCACCTGCAATCGATCGTGCGGATGCTCGACTACGGCCAGCAACCGCAGGCCGCCTGCGATGCGCCGCGCTGGAAGGTCAATCGCGACTTCACGATCGACATCGAATCGACGCTCGATCCGGCGACCGCCACGGCGCTGCAGAAGCTGGGGCACACGATCAAGTCGGTCGACGATCCGTACATGGACTTCGGCTCCGGCCAGTACATCTGGAAGCTCGACCGCAACGATCCGGACCGTGGCTATGTGGCGGCAAGCGACAGCCGTCGCGACGGCCTGGCCGCGGGGTTCTAGATGAACATCCCCGCGTCGCAATCCGCGACTGCCTCCGCGCATCCCACGTCCGCACCGCTTTCCAGAGCGATGGTGCGGCGTATCGTGTTTTCGTCGTCGGTCGGCAATGCGCTCGAGTGGTTCGACTTTCTGGTCTACGGGTACTTCGCGACCATCATCGCGAAACAGTTCTTCCCGATGCAGGACGAGTGGCTCTCGACGCTGCTCGCCATCGCCACCTTCGGCATCTCGTTCCTGATGCGGCCGTTGGGCGCCATCGTGCTGGGCGTCTACGGCGACCGCAAGGGTCGCAAGGCGGCGCTCACGCTCGCCATCGTGTTGATGATGGTCGGCACCTTCACGATGGCGGTGATGCCGCCGTATGCGTCGATCGGTCTTGCGGCACCTGTGTTGATCCTGCTCGCGCGGCTCGTGCAAGGTTTCGCGGTGGGCGGCGAGTTCGGCAGCGCGACGGCCTTCATGGTCGAACATAGCGCGTCGCGGCGCGGCTACTACGCGAGTTGGCAGTTCGCGAGTCAGGGCCTTGCTGCGATCACGGCGGCGGCCTTCGGTTCGCTCCTGACCGCGTGGATGCCGCCCGAACAACTCAATAGCTGGGGCTGGCGCCTTCCGTTCATCTTTGGTCTGCTGGTCGGGCCGGTGGGCTATTACATCCGTTCGCATCTCGATGAGACGCCCGAGTTTCTCGCCTTGCGTAAAGCGCGTGAGTCCGCGAGCAAGCATCAGATTGCATCTGACGCGAAGGACGCGTCGTTCAGCAACCAGTGGGTGAATCTGCTGCTGGCAGTGGGCATCGTCGCGCAATCCACGGTCGGCGTGTACGTGCTGCAGCTCTACATGCCGATGTACGCGGTGAAGCAGTTGCACATGCCGGCTGCAGCGTCGTTCGGCGTGGTGGTGCTCAACGGCGGCTTGCAGTTCCTGCTGTCGCCTGTGATGGGCGCATTGTCCGACCGCATCGGCCGGATTCGCATCATGCTGACCACGTCGATACTGATGGGCGTGCTGATCTATCCGATGTTCGCTTTGCTGCAGTCGCATCCGACGATCGGTTGGCTGCTGCTGTTGCAAGGCACCGCCGGAATTTTCAAGGCGGCTTACTCCGGACCGATGCCCGCACTGATGTCCGAGATCTTTCCGACGCAGGTGCGCTCGACGGGTCTTTCAATCGGTTACAGCATTGGGGTTACGATTTTCGGTGGCTTTGCGCCGACGATTGTCGAGACCTTCATTCACTTGACCGGCGACAAGCTGGCGCCAAGTTACTACGTCCTGATTGCGGCCGTGCTGTCGGGGTTGTCGCTTGTCGTGGTCGCGTGGCGTATGCGGCGCGTCCGGCGTCTTGAAGGCGTTCAGCCCGCATGATGGCGTTGCCGGTGGCCGTTGTGCTTCGCAGCGAGCCTTGCCGCGGTTGACGCGGAATCTCTTTGCCAAGTCAAAGCCAGCTCTTCGAGCTGGCTTTTTTTGTGCCTTGCGCGTGCCGCTTGTAACCAACTGAAGCATTCGACTACCGCGAAATTTGAACTGCGGCGGTTCGGCACGGTCTGTGCTGGGTTATCTGCAGAATTGTGAAACACCGGCTAAGATGCAGGATACAAGGGGTTAACTCTAATCAAGGCGCTGTATCTGACACGGCGGACCGCCCTTGCGATAGTGGGCGGTTTCGAGCGCGCTCCACGAGTCGATACAGCTTTCGGAGCAAAGACACAATGCACACTGAGCTGAACCATGTGATGCCCTGGCGGATCGAGGATATCGACCTCACCCGCATAGATCGTCAGAAGGCCGTCGCTAATGAAGACCTGCTGCTTCTGCTGTGCGCCGCTTCGTTTATCGAAAGCGGTACCGATCTTTACACCAGTAATCTAAGCACGTTCTTCGACGGTGACCCCGAAGTCTCGGCCTGGCTCAACCAGGAATGGGAGCCGGAAGAGATGCAGCACGGCCGGGCGCTCAAGACGTATATCGCCTACGTCTGGCCTGAGTTCGATTGGGACACTGCCTTTCGCAGTTTCATGGAGGAGTACTCGCTGACCTGCTCGGTCGAAGACTTCGAAAAGACCCGCGCGCTCGAGATGGTCGCGCGCTGTGTGGTGGAAACGGGCACGGCAACGCTGTATCGCGCGATCGGCGAATGTTCGGACGAGCCCGTGCTCAAGCAGATCACCGACAACATTCGCACTGACGAAGTTCGTCACTACAAGCACTTTTTCAAGTTCTTCAAGAAGTACAACAAGATCGAGGGCAATGGCCGTCTTGCGGTGCTTGGCGCGCTGATGCGGCGTGTGATGGAGATCAAGAACGAAGACTCGGAGATCGCCTTGCGCCATGTCTTCGCGATTCGCTATCCGGAACGCGTGCACGACTCGGCCTACAACCGCGAACGCGCCGCGCGCATCAATGCGCTGGTCCGGCGTAATCTGTCGGCGGACATGTGCGTGAAGATGCTGCTCAAGCCGCTCGATCTGCCGGCCAAGATTCAACCGGGCGTGCACTATCCGCTCGCCAAGATCACGCAGCACGTGTTCTTTCGCTGACGGTTTTCTGCTGAGTCCGCCGCTTACAGAGATGAAATTGAATGGCCCGCCCGTGCGGGCCATTTGTATTTCGAGGCATGATTGATCCTCGGCAGCCCTCGCAACCTCGGCAACCCGCCACTGACTGGATCGATACCATGAGCGACTCTCCTTCACCCGAACGTCCGCTCGAACAGAGTGTGTTCGACGAATGGCCAGACGCCGTCCGCACGTTGTTCGACGGGTCGTCGCTGGCGAGCAAGATGGGGTTCACCGCGTCGCTGCTTACCGCCGATGCAAACGGGCATGTGCGCACGTCGCTGCTTGGCGTCGGCGAGTTATACGCGCCGGATTCGCGCTCCCTATGCATTGCATTGTGGCCGCAGGCCCGGGCGGCACGCGTGATCGCGCAAAGCGGCCGGGCCGCACTGACGTTCGTCTGCGACGAGGCGTTCTATCAGGTGCAGTTGCGTTTGACGCCGCTAGCGGGCGTGACAGGCGACGACAGCGGTCTCGTATACCTCATCGGCTCGATCGACACAGCGGAGGCGCAGAGCGTACGTTATGCGCGCCTGACGAGCGGCATTACGTTTGAACTGGAAGGGGAAGGAAAGGCGGTGCTCGATCGATGGGAACGCCAGATCGAGCACCTGAAGCAGGCTGCCGCTGCGGCTAGCCGATAGTCTGAGACTACAGCCAGCGAGCGGCGGTGCTTGAAACTTAACGGCCGCGCTGGCCGCTGCGAGTCGGCTGGCCGCCACGCGGCGCGTCGTTACGCGGCTTTGCGCCACCCAGCAACGCACCCGGATTGCCGCCTTGCGGCTTTGCAGCCTGCGGTTTGCGCGGTGCATGTTGTGCGGCGCTGCCTTCGTGCGCCGCGGCACGCGGCTGACCGTCATGACGCTGACCGTCGCGGCGCGGCTGG
Organism: Paraburkholderia sediminicola; assembly: GCF_902859805.1. GTDB lineage: Bacteria > Pseudomonadota > Gammaproteobacteria > Burkholderiales > Burkholderiaceae > Paraburkholderia > Paraburkholderia sediminicola. The sequence goes on from NZ_CADIKC010000003.1 coordinate 55,606, forward strand.
CCGCCGTTGCCGGCCGGCTTCGCACCTTGCGGCTTCGGCTGCTGTTGACCATTCGCCGGACGCTGACCCGAACGTTGTGCGGGCTTTGCCGACGACGCGCCATCGCGGCGGCCGCCGTCACGCTGGCCACCTTCGCGCTTCGGCGCACCCTGGCTCTGACGCGGCTGACGATTGCCACCGCCGCCACCACCACCCTGGCCACGGCGCAGAATCGGTTCCGGCTTCGCAGTCGGATCCGGCTCAAAACCGGCGATCACTTCCTGCGGCACCTGACGCTTGATCAGCTTCTCGATGTCCTTCAGCAGTTGCAGTTCGTCGACGCAGACCAGCGAAATCGCTTCGCCCGATGCGCCTGCGCGACCCGTGCGGCCGATGCGGTGCACGTAGTCTTCCGGCACGTTCGGCAAATCGTAGTTGACTACGTGCGGCAACTGGTCGATATCGATGCCGCGTGCGGCGATGTCGGTTGCGACCAGCACTTGCAGCGTGGCGTCCTTGAACTCCGCGAGCGCACGTGTACGGGCCGATTGGCTCTTGTTGCCGTGAATCGCCAGTGCGCTGATGCCGTCTTTCGATAGCTGTTCGGCAAGGCGGTTCGCGCCGTGCTTGGTGCGCGTGAACACCAGCACCTGGAACCAGTTGTGTTGCTTGATGAGGTGCGTGAGCAGCTCACGCTTCTTGTCGCGGTCGACCGGGTGAATCTTTTGTGCGACGAGTTCAGCCGTCGTATTGCGACGGGCGACTTCGATCAGCGCCGGCGAGTCGAGCAGGTTGTCGGCAAGTGTCTTGATCTCGTCCGAGAACGTAGCCGAGAACAGCAGGTTCTGACGCTTCGGCGGCAACTTCGCGAGCACGCGCTTGATGTCATGGATGAAGCCCATGTCCAGCATGCGGTCCGCTTCGTCGAGCACGAGAATCTCGAGATGCGACAGGTCGATGGTCTTCTGCTGCATGTGGTCGAGCAAACGGCCCGGCGTCGCGACGACGATGTCCACGCCGCTGCGCAGCGCGCCGATTTGCGGATTGATGCCGACGCCGCCGAACATCACGGTCGACTTCAGCTTCAGGTACTTGCCGTAGGCACGCACGCTTTCTTCGACCTGTGCGGCCAGCTCACGCGTCGGCGTGAGGATCAGCGCGCGCACCGCGCGCTTGCCCGATGCCGTGGTGACAGCAGGCATGGTGTTCAGACGCTGCAGGATCGGCAGCGTGAAGCCGGCGGTCTTGCCGGTACCGGTCTGCGCGCCGGCCAGCAGGTCGCCGCCGTTGAGCACGGCGGGGATTGCTTGTGTCTGGATCGGAGTCGGGGTGGTGTAGCCGAGTTCGTGTACAGCGCGGACCAGCGGTTCGGACAAGCCGAGGGAATCAAAAGACATAAATGCTCTTTGCAATGCAGTTTCGCGAACGGCACCAGACGGCACCCAATGGACCCTGTTGGGTACCAGCGAGTACAGGCACGGCATGAACACGCCTCTATGGCGCGTTCGAGGCCAAAGCCCAGTTCCGGTCGCAGAGAAATCGGCGGCACGCTCAAATGCGTGCCGAATGCTTCAACGCGCTATGCAGACACGTTGACTGGCCTTAAGTTGCATTTCGCCGCCGTGGGATGTCACGCGACGTAGCGCGCAACACTGACGAATTGACACAGACTGCCCGCCAGTACGAACAGGTGCCAGATACCATGTCCGTGCCGGATGCGCTCGTCGTTAATGAAGAAGTAGATGCCGGCGCTGTAGATGACCCCGCCGGCCACGAGCCAGGCGGTACCCGCTGCCGGTAAAGCTTGAACCAGCGGGCGGACGGCAACGAGCGCGAGCCATCCCATCAAGACATACAGCACCATCGAAACGCTGCGGGTGCGTCGCCCGAGCGTCAGTTCCTGCACGATGCCGAGAGCGGCAAGCCCCCAGCTTACGCCGAATAGCGACCAGCCCCACGGTCCACGCAACGTAACCAGCGTGAACGGGGTGTAGCTGCCGGCGATCAACAGATAGATCGCCGAATGGTCGCATTTTTGCAGAACCGCTTTGACACGCGGGTTGCGCACGCTGTGGTAGAGCGTGGAGATAGCATACAGCACGAACAGCATCGCACCGTAGACGCTGAAACTCACCACCTTGTACGCGTCGCCGTCGAGTGCGCCCATTGTCACGAGCGTAGCCAGCCCCGCCACCGACAGCACGGCGCCGACGAGATGGGTAATGCTGTTGAAACGCTCACCGACATGCACGGCTCTTTCCTCCTGCGCGGTTTCATTAGGGTTTGTACCACCCACATGATACCGGTCCTGCAAAAACGAAGGGCGCGGCCGCGTTATTCGCAGGCCGCGCCCCGGGTGCATCAAACGCTGCTTAGTCGAGCGGCGCCGAGCGCAGATCGGACACTTGCTGCGGCGACACAGCCGTACCGTGGTTGCCCCAGGACATACGAATGTACGTCACGACGGCTGCCACTTCCGTGTTCGACAGTGCCTGAGCGAACGGCGGCATGCCGTACGGATGCGGGTTGGCGTCCGTGCTCGGCGGATAACCGCCGTTCAGCACCATACGGATCGGGTTGACCGCCGACGGCATCTGGATCGACTGGTTGTTCGCCAGCGGCGGGAAGGACGGCGGCATACCAAGACCGTTTTCCGCGTGGCACTTCGCGCAGTTGTCAGCGTAGATCTTCTGACCTTGCTTCAACAGTTCGCCACCGAACTTTTCCGAGGTCTCGAGCTGCAGCGGTTCCGGTGCTTCGCTCTTCTGCGGAATCGTCTTCAGGTACGTGGCCATTGCGTTGATGTCTTCGTCCGACATGTACTGCAGGCTGTTGTGAACCACTTCAGCCATCGGACCGAACACCGCGCCGCGGTTCGACACACCGGTCTTCAGCAGATCGGCGATGTCTTTGGTTTCCCAGTCGCCGAGGCCGGCTTCCTTGTTCGACGTCAACGACGGTGCATACCAGTTCTGCAGCGGGATCAGGCCGCCGGCAAACGCAGCCGAGCTGACCGGGCCGCCCATGGCGTTGATCGACGTGTGGCACATGCCGCAGTGGCCGAGGCCTTCGATCAGGTACGCGCCGCGGTTCCATTCGACCGACTTGGTCGGATCAGCCTTGTACTCGCCTTCGCGGAAGAACAGCGTGCGCCAGCCGATCAGCATGTTGCGCTGGTTGAAGGGGAATTTCAGTTCGTGCGGACGGCTCGGCACATTGACCGGCGTGACCGAGCGCAGATACGCGTAGATCGCGTCAGAATCGGCGCGCGTGACCTTCGTGTAGCTCGTGAACGGGAAGCCCGGATACAGCAGGCTGCCGTCTTTCGAACGGCCCGTGTGCATAGCGCGGTAGAAGTCGTCCTGCGTCCACTTGCCGATACCGTACTGGTCGTCAGGCGTGATGTTCGGCGTGAACATCGTGCCGAACGGCGTCAGCATGGGCAGGCCGCCGGCGAACTGCTTGCCGCCGCGCACCGTGTGGCAGGCGATACAGTCGCCGGCGCGGGCGAGGTACTCGCCCTTCTTGATTAGCGCGGCCTGGTCGGCGGGCGTTGCCGCCATGGCCGTGCCGTTATGCAGGTTGTCGCCGCCCGACCACAGGACGGGAACGAGTGCGGCAGCCGCAACGACGACGACTGCCGAGAGGGCGAACAAAGACTTGCGTTTCATTTGAGTGTCTCTCCCGGTGCCTTATTGCGGTTCGCTGCCGCAGGCAAGCGGAGTCTTCAACGAGCGGGCCGGAGCCGGCACGGGGTTTTGTGGAGCCTTTTGCGTGGAAAGCCAGGCAGCAACGGCGTTCACGTCTTCGTCAGTCAGGCGGGTGGCGATGGTGTGCATGCAATCCGGTGCGATGGCATGGCGCGAGCCCGAACGCCATGCGCCCAACTGCGCGCTGATGTAGTCAGCATGCAGGCCGACCAGACCCGGGATAGCGGGTTCCATGCCGGTCAGCGCCTTGCCGTGGCAAGCCGCGCACGCCGGAATCTGCCTGGATGCGTCGCCGTTCAGGACGATCTGCTGGCCGCGCGCAACGATGCTCGCCGACACGGTCGGCTTGGCCGGCGTGGGGTAGGGCGGGCGTTGCTGCGAGAAGTACGTGGCGATCTGATGAAGGTAGTCGTCAGAAAGATACGTGACGAGGTAATTCATGGGCGGGTACTTGCGGCGCCCTTCGCGGAAGTTCTGCAACTGGTTGTACAGATAGTCGGCCGGCTTGCCCGCCAGACGCGGGAAGTAGTCGTTGTCGGTACCTTGGCCGTGCGAACCGTGGCATGCCGTGCAGCCTTGCACGCGCGCTTCCATCGTATCGGGGGCCTTCGGTTGAGTCTGCGCTTTCGCAGCGCTATAGACACCCGCGGAGCCGATCAGCAGAAGGGCAAGCAACGGGCGGAAAATGCGTCTTGAAGACACGCGTAACTCCATCAAAATCGGGGACCTGACCGAACTTCGAGCGGCTCGGTGTGAAGGGCAGCCGGCGCTGCGGCGACGCAGCATTCTATCATCGAAGGGTGATGGTGACTATTTGCCACATTAGAGAAGGTTCCGGGTGTCACGGCGATGCGACAGTTTGACGCGCGTCGTTAGCTGGCAAGCGGAGCGGTCGTCCCGATTCTATCCCTGGTATCGCGGGCCCATGTTGCGTTCATGCCAGCTTGCATAATCAAAGCAGGTTGAACCGACGCGCGCGCCGGCCATCGAAGCGTACACTTCCGGGCGCGCCGGCGTCCGTCCGACGCGGACGACTTTCGGCTCACCGTCTACCGTTTTACTTTCCACGAGCTATCTGCCTTACATGAAGCTATTCAATTTCTCCCGTCCGGCGCTCCATGCGTTGACGTTCGGCGCCGCGGCGCTGGTCATGACGTCCACGGCTTTCGCGCACGCGCATCTGGTGTCAAGCGAGCCCGCGGCAAACGCCGAAGTGGCCGCCGCCACTGAAGTGACGATCCATTTCACCGAGCCGCTCGAACCGGCTTTCAGCCGGATCGAACTGAGCGACGCGAGCGGCAAGCCCGCCGCGCCGGCAGCGTCGCAAGTCGACCAAAGTGACGCAAAGGTGATGCACCTCGCGCTGCCGCAACTGACGGCCGGCCGCTACGCGGTGCATTGGATCGCGGTAGCCACGGACGGCCACCGTACGCAAGGCAACTTCGCGTTCATCGTCAAATGAGCATGGACGGACTGTGGATCGGGCAGGTCGCAATGGCCGCGCTCATGAATGTCGCGTTTGCGTTTGCCGTCGGTTCGGCGCTGCTTAGCGCCTGGCTCGCCAAGGACGCGCAGAGCAAGATCAACCCCGCACGGCCCGCCTGGTTGCGCGCGCAACGGTCGATGCTGACGGCAACCGTTGTGCTGGTGCTCGCGGATCTGGGCTGGCTGCTATATCAGGCGGCCTCGATGAGCGGCGTCGCGTTGCCGGCGGCGATCGGCGTGGTGCCGACTGTTCTGACGCAAACCCATGTCGGTTACGGCTGGAGCGTGGCGTTCGCCGGCGCGCTGGTGTTGCTGGGCACGGCCATGGCCAGTCATACGGGCATGCTGCGCAATGCGCTGCTGTGGCTAGCGGTGATCGCGATTGCGGCGGGCAAGGCGTCGCTCGGACATGCGGCCGATGCCGGCCCGGCCTCGGCGGCGATCGGCATGCAGACGCTGCATGTGCTGGTGACGAGCGTCTGGGGCGGGCTGGCGATGGCGGCGGGGCTCGCGGTATTGCCCGCGCTCGGCACATCGACCGCACGCGGGATGCTGATCCGCACGGCGACGCAGGTGTCGCACGTATCCGTTGTGGCGGTCGGGCTGGTGCTGCTCACCGGGATCTTCAACGCCGTGCGTGGCTCGGGCGGCTCGTTCGAAGCCATCCAGATGAGCACGTGGGGCCATGTGCTGACACTGAAGCTTGCGCTGGTTGCGCTCGCCCTGGTGCTCGGCGGCCTCAATCGCTTCTCGGCGCTGCCGCGTCTGCGCCGCACGGCCTCGACGATGGACGCGCATACCTTCGTCAACGTGCTGTATCTCGAAGCGCTGGCGATGATCGGCGTGTTTGTCGCTGCGGCCGTTTTGTCGCACAGCGTGCCGGCATTCGCCGCGTTGGGCAGTTAAGGCTAAAAAAAGCGCCGCACAGCAAAGGCGTGCGGCGCAATACACACGGTCGCCCGGCGGTGGCCGGCTGATCCGTTACTGCCCTTTAGGCGGCGAGCGCGTTGTGCGCCCGTTCCAGCGTCTCTTCCGGAAACATTTCCTGCTGCAGTTCGCCGTCGTTGCCGAACCACTGGCAGATCAGCCAGTTGCCCGGAGCGAACAGTACCGGCCCGCTCCAGGTGGCGGTCATCGGACGTCCACCGGATTTGAGCGTCAGGACGTCGCCGGCCCGGTAGGCAGGTTTCGCGAGGCTCGCAGGTCTCTTTCGCAGTCGCATGGTGAGCGTCCGTCCGATAAAACCGATCATTCGAGGCCGAGCCGATGTCCGAGAATCGGCGCACAGAAGAGCGCGATCGCGCAGCCCGCGGCTTTGCCTTCCAGTTCCGCGCCGGCGGCGCGTGAGCCGTACATGTGCGTCAGCAGGTCGAAGAGTTGCGGCAGGCAGTAGATCACCGCGGCCGCGATAAAGCACTTTTCGACTACCGAGATGCGCCACCCGCGTTCATACGCGAGCATCGCGCCAATGATGCGAAGCACGCCGAACACCACCAGCGCGCCGACGGCGGCCTGTTCGCGGATCAGATAGTCTGGAAGGAATTCGCCCATGATGTTCCCCGATGCATTTGTCGTTTTGAATGCATTTGAGCAAGGAGCGGGCCATGCGTATGTCTGATGCCGAACAAACGGCTTGAAAGCCTTTGTGGATAAGGCTTTGCGGGTAGTGTGGCTGCGCCGGTAAGGTGCCGCGAAGGGCGTGTTCCAGCGGCTTCGGTCCGTGGTGTTACGTAACTGAGACGGCGCACGCTACGTCTGCCGTAACGTGCACGCCGGTGAACCGGAGCTACAGCTTCTTCATCACCGAAGGCGCCTACACCCAGGATGTCGGCCTTCCGATGAGTTTTGTTGACGGTGGCCGCGGGCCGTTTGAAACAAAACGCCGCCCGTGGGCGGCGCTCTACCAAGCAGTCACGTGCTTACCATTCGGCGACACTGCCATCCTCGTGGCGCCACACCGGATTGCGCCAGCGGTGGCCGACCTTCGCCATCTCGCGCACCTTCTCTTCGTTCACTTCGATACCGAGGCCCGGGCCTTGCGGAATCGACACGAAGCCGTCTTCGTATTTGAAAACTTCCGGATTCTTGATGTAGTCGAGCAGGTCGTTGCCCTGGTTGTAGTGAATGCCCAGGCTTTGTTCCTGGATGAACGCGTTATAGCTCACTGCGTCGATCTGCAGGCAGGTGGCCAAAGCGATCGGACCGAGCGGGCAGTGCAGCGCGAGCGCGACGTCGTACGCCTCGGCCATCGAGGCGATCTTGCGGCACTCGGTGATCCCGCCCGCGTGCGACGCGTCCGGCTGGATGATGTCGACGTAGCCGCCCGACAGGATGTGTTTGAAGTCCCAGCGTGAATACAGGCGTTCGCCCAAAGCGATCGGCGTGTTGGTCTGGTTGACGATGTCGCGCAAGGCTTCCGCGTTTTCCGACAGCACCGGCTCTTCGATGAAGAGCAGCTTGTACGGGTCGAGTTCTTTGGCCAGCACCTTCGCCATCGGCTTATGCACGCGGCCGTGGAAGTCCACGCCGATGCCGATGTTCGGTCCGACCGCTTCACGCACGGCGGCGACATTGTTGATGACACCTTGCACCTTGTCGAAGGTGTCGATGATCTGCAGCTCTTCCGAGCCGTTCATCTTCACGGCCTTGAAGCCGCGTTCGACCACGGCGCGCGCGTTGTTCGCAACATCGCTCGGACGGTCGCCGCCGATCCACGAATACACCTTGATCTTGTCGCGCACCTGGCCGCCCAGCAGCGCATGAATCGGCACGCCATGATGCTTGCCCTTGATGTCCCACAGCGCCTGGTCGACGCCGGCAATCGCACTCATCGTGATCGGGCCGCCGCGGTAGAAGCCCGAGCGATACATGACCTGCCAGTGATCTTCGATCAGCAGCGGATCTTTGCCGATCAGATAGTCGGACAGTTCCTCGACGGCGGCCGCCACCGTATGCGCGCGGCCTTCGACCACCGGCTCGCCCCAGCCGACGATGCCTTCGTCCGTTTCGATCTTCAGGAAGCACCAACGCGGCGGGACGATAAAGGTTTCGAGCTTGGTGATTTTCATGATGTGCGTCTCCTTGCGGCCTGGGTGCCTGCGTGTGCGGGCAATTTCGAGGATTCACATGCTACAACAAAAGTGCGATTAAGTACTATTAATAGTACTATTGGCCAAATAGTGGCCGGACGACGATGAGGTCGCAGCTGAACGCCAGCCGAGCATGCCAACCCGCAACGGCACTGAATCCGGAAGTCGGCAAGTGGAGATACCGGATAATCGCGGTCGTTCCGGGCTCAGGTCCGATATCAATAGCGCCGAGAGGCCGCTGGGAGAAAGCTATTCAGCACGATCTGCATGGGCGCGTCGCCCATCTGCTGGCGACCGCGATTCTGCGAGGCGACTACGCGCCCGATTCGATCCTGCCGCGCGAGGCGGAGTTGATGGACACCTTCGGTGTGAGCCGGACGGTGTTGCGCGAGGCGCTGCGTACGCTGACGTCGAAAGGGCTGATCGAATCGCGGCCACGGGTGGGCACGCGGGTGCGGCCGAAACACGCGTGGAATCTGCTGGATGTCGACGTACTCGACTGGTATTCGCGCGTCGCCGAGCCGATGGCCTTCGCGCTCAAGCTGCAGGAAATGCGCGAGATGATCGAACCGTACGCGGCGGGTCTCGCGGCGGCCTCGCATACGGACGACACGTTCAATGCGCTCGCGGCAGCGCATGCGTCGATGGTCGGGGCGCGTAACGTCGATGAATGGGTGCGCGCCGATCTGCAATTTCATCTGAGCGTGCTGACGGCCTGCAGCAACGAATTACTGATTCCGCTCGGCACGCTGATCGAGCGAACATTGGAGGCACAGCTACGTCTGAACGCGAAACGTGCGGACGTGTTCAATGCATCGCTGGCCGAACACACGGCGGTCTTCGAAGCGATCCGCGACCGTGACGCAACAGCGGCGCGAGACGCAATGGCGGGATTGCTGGGCGTGACGCGCGGAAGAATCGAAGCGTGAGCGTGACGCGAAAGCTCTACCGCTCCCGCTTGACGCTATCGGGGTGCTCAATCCATCGCCGCGTGCGCCACCGAGGCATCCGGCGCCTGGCGCGCTGGGCGAATCAACAGCAGTAGCGGGATGACCAGTAACGTCGCCACGAACATCAGTTTGAAGTCGTTCAGATAGGCGATCATCGACGCCTGCTGCGTAATCGACGCATTGAGCGCCGCCAGGTCGTAATTCGAACCGCTATTGAGCATCGGCTGGATCGCCGGATTGAACGGCGTGACGTTCGCCGCGAGGTCAGCATGTGAGACCTGCGTATTGCGCGTCATTAGCGTCTGCACGATCGAAATGCCGATACTGCTGCCGATATTGCGCATCAGGCTGTACGTTGCGGTGCCGTCGGCGCGCAGTTCGGGCGTGAGCGTGGAGAAGGTCAGCGCGCTCAACGGCACGAACACGAGGCCGAGACCAAAGCCCTGAACCACGCCAGGCCAGACAATGTCCGACTCCGACAGCACGATCGTGTAGTGCATCATCTGCCATAGTGCAAACGCGGAGATCAGGAAGCCCGCGAGCAGAAGCAGCCGCGCGTCGACCCGCTTCAATAGCCGCCCGGCGAACAGCATTGCCACCATGGTTCCCGCGCCGCTCGGCGCCGTGACGAGACCCGTGGTCGCGACGGGATAGTTCATCAGGTTTTGCAGCATCGGCGGCAGCAATGCGCGCGTCGCGTACATCACCGCGCCGATCACGAAGATGAAGAACGTGCCGGTGGCGAAGTTCGGGTCTTTCAACAGCTCATATTTGAAGAACGATTTCTTGCCGACCGTGGCCGTATGCACGAGGAAAAACGCGAAGCTGATCGCCGCGACCAGTGCCTCGATGACAATCTCATTCGAACCGAACCAGTCGAGTTGTTCGCCGCGGTCGAGCATCGCCTGCAGCGCGCCGATCGCGAGACCCAGGGTGGCAAAGCCGAACGCGTCGAACTTCGCGTCGTGCTTCGGTTCACGTGCAGGCAGGAAGGTCGCCACGCCGAACAGCGCGAACGCGCCGATCGGCACGTTGATGAAAAACACCCAGCGCCAGTTGTAGCTATCGGTGAGCCAGCCGCCGAGCGTCGGCCCGAGAATCGGCCCGACCATCACGCCCATGCCCCACACCGCCATCGCCTGGCCCTGCTTTTCGCGCGGATTGATGTCGAGCAGGATCGACTGCGACAGCGGCACCAGCGAGGCACCGAAAATCCCCTGCAACAAACGCGATGCGACGATCTGCGTCAGCGTTTCCGACAAGCCGCATAGCGCCGAGGCCACGGTGAAGCCGCCGATCGAAAAGATCAGCAGCCGCTTGACGCTCAGCCGGTCGGATAGCCAGCCGGTCAGCGGCGTCGCGATCGCGGCCGCGACGATATACGAAGTCAGCACCCACGTGATCTCATCCTGCGACGCCGACAGCGTGCCCTGCATATGCGGCAGCGCGACGTTGGCGATCGTGCTGTCGAGCGTCTGGATCAGCGTCGCGAGCATGATCGAGACGGTGATCATCGGCCGATTGAGCGGGGCGGCGCTCGTCGACGCGGAGTCGGTGGACATGGGAGGGCAGGACCTTCAATATAGTAAGCATGCTTAGTATATTGACTGCAGGCGCATCCGCCCACCAGGATTTATGCGGAGCCTGAATTGCGCCCGCTGCGCCGGTTTTGCACCCATTCCGACGATGACAAACGAAACCCTTTCGTATAATCCGCGCATGACTACCCAACTCGAAGAGCGCTTCGGCTTTCTGATTTCCGACGTCGGCCGCCTGACGGGCAAGCGTTACGACGATCTCGCGAAGTCATCGGTCGATCTGACGCGCGCGCAGTGTCGCGCACTGGCCTACCTCGCCCATTACGGCGACATCAATCAGGCGCGGCTCGCGGACCTGCTCGAAGTCGCGCCGATTTCGGCGGGGCGTTTGCTGGACCGGATGGAAGAGGGCGGGTGGATCGAGCGCACGGCCAATCCGGAAGATCGCCGCGAACGCCAGGTGCGGATGACGCCGAAGGCCGAGCGCACGCTCGGCAAGGCCCGCAAAGTGGGCGACGAAGTTGCGCTAGAAGCGCTGAACGGTTTTACCGACGAAGAAGCGAAGCAGCTCATCGCGCTGTTGCAACGGGTGCGCGGCAATCTCAGCCGGCTGGTTGATCGCTGATCGCTGAAGCCGCGCCTATTGCGGCCCATTGCGCCGCATGCATCGCAGCAGCCTCACGGATCCGCTTACAAAATCAAAAGCGTTTCGTAACGAAATTGCCTTATTGCGGTAATAAATTGGAAGTTTTGCCCTTGGCCTTCCATGCTCGCACCGCTGCTGGTCGCCTTTTATGAAACTGTCCGACAGGGCAGTGTCACCGCTGCGGCGAAGCGTCTTGAAGTCAGTCAGCCGACCATCACCGCGCGCATCCAGCAACTGGAAAAGCAGTACGGCGTCGAACTGTTCCACCGGCGTGGCAGCCGTTTCGACCTGACTGACGCGGGCGCTGCGCTGATGCCGCTAATCGACCGCATGCAGCAAACCGAAAGCGATATCGATTTCACGCTGCGCAACGAACGCGAGTTGGCGGCCGGCAATCTGCGCGTCGGCGCGACCGGGCCTTATTACATTCTGCCGGCCATCGCGGCGTTTCATCGGCAGTATCCGGCGGTCAAGGTCTGCGTCGAGATCGGCAATTCGCAGCAGATTCTTGATGCGCTGCTCGACTTCCGCGTCGACCTTGCAGTGTCGTCGCAACGTGTCGACGATCCACGCTTCGCACGCCGAACAATTGCTGCCGATCCGCTTGTCGTTGTCGCGCATTGCCGGCATCCGCTGGCCGCGCGGAAAGTGGTCAGACTCGCGGACCTCGCCGCGCATACCTTGCTGCTGCGCGAGCCCGGCTCGCGTACCCGCGAGGCCACCGAAACCGCACTCAAACGCATTGGCGTGACGCCGGCCATGCTGATCGAAATCGGCAGCCGTGAGGCGATCTACGAAGCGATTCGCCACAACATGGGCTGCACGCTGATGCCGGTTGGCGAAGCGCCGGCGCATCCCGATCTGCGGCAACTTCCTTTGGATGCCGACGCGCCGATCCTCCAGGAGTATCTGTATCACCTCGAGGCGCGCGCCGGTTCACGCCTCATCACCGCGTTCATGGCGAACATCGATGCTCCCGCCTAGTGGCCCCTAAAAAATGCTGATGCCGGTATCGGTCAGCTTGCGCAGAACGACATAGCCGCGTCGCCCGCGTTCCCTATCGTTGCAACGACTCGCCGGATGGTCCGGCGCATATCGGCATCGAGAGGGGACAAACATGAGACGGCACACCGTCGTGCAATTCGCATGCGGCCTGGCGCTGCTCGGCGCACTGGGCGTCACGGCCGCGTTGAGTGGTTGCGGCGGCGCATCGCAATCCAGCGGCAGCACTGGCACGGGTAACACGCAAGCCAGCGCCGGAACACCGGCCAGCACGCCGGGTGCATCCGGCACACTGGCCACCAAAAAGATGCTGCTCGTCGAACTCGACGGCGTGACGTATAGCGCGCTGAGCGCGGGTATCGCCAGCGGCAAGCTGCCCAATCTTGCGAAGCTGACCGTGGCGCCTGCGTACAGCGGCGGTGTCAATGGCACGCTCTCGCAGCAACCGAACCTCGACACTCCGGGTTGGGCGACTGTCCTGACCGGCACGTGGGCCGATCGTCATCAGATCAACTCCGACGCTCCCAATCAGGCCTCGCACAGCAGCACCGTGTTTCAGATGCTCAAGAGCGCGGGGGCCGGCACGGTGGGTGCGGCCGTCGATTCGAGCGGTCTCGCGGCCTTGCTGACACCGGATCAGAATGCCGGCAATCTCGACACGCTGGTGAACTGCGCGTCGGTCGACGCCTGCGTCACGCAGAACAGCGTGAGCCTGATCGACAACGGCTACTCGCTGGTGGTCGCGCAATATCATTCGGCGCAGGACGCCGCGCTGAACGACGGCTTGTCGTCGGCGAACTATGCGAGCACGTTGGCGCAACTGGATATTGCGCTCGGCACGCTCGTCGCCGAAACGGCCAAACGCAGCAACGAAAACTGGCTGGTCGTGGTGACCAGCAGTCACGGTCTGAACGCGGCCGGCGGCACTGACGGCTTGCCGCTGCCCGCTGAATCGACCAGCTTCATCGCGCTGAATCAGGCGCCGAATGCGCGCCTCGGCAACACCACCGCACCGGCCACGATGGCCGCGCTCTACACGCGCGCCAGCATCGCCGACGTCACGCCGACCCTGCTCGCCTATAAGGGCGTGCTGCCGGATCCCAGCGCCTATGCGCTCGACGGCGGCCAGTTCATCGGCGCCACGCCTGTGTCGCAACTGCTCGGCGCCACCGGTAGCGATAACGCCAGCCTCGTCCTCACGTGGACGGCGCCTGCCACCGGCGCGATCAGCGTGCTGCGCAACGGCACCTTGATCGCGAGCCTGCCTGCCGGCACCGCGACCTATACCGACAGCCAGCTCGGCCTGACGGCCACCGGCGTCTACCCGTTCAACTACACGGTGGTGGCCGGTACCGCGCCGCTCGCGACGATCACGCAAGTCGTGTACGTGCAACCGCCGCCGCCTCCTCCTCCGCCACCGCCGCTCGCGACCACGTTGACCACCGGCCTCTCGAGCTACTACCCGTTCGGCGCGCTGCCGCCGGTCGACCGTCTGAACGCCAGCACGATGGGCCCGTGGGCTGTGGACGCCGACGGCGGCTCGCTGGTCGCCGACCCGTTCGGTGGCAAGGGCTTGCAGATCGACACGCATACGGTCGACAGCAATGGCTTCGATGGCTACAAGCTCACGCAGACCAACGACGTCACGACCCACGCGCAATTCACGATCGGCTTCTGGTTCTACACCTCGTGCGCGAATCTCACGGGCAACGGCACGCCGGTAGTCTCGAACAAGAACTACTACTCGGGCGGCAATGCCGGCATCGCAATCGGCCTGTTCCCGGGTTCGAGCGCGAGCTGCAACATCCGCTTCAATCTCGGCGACGGCAGCACGCGCAACGACATCAACAGCCTGAACGTCAGCGCCAACAAGTGGACCTATCTCGCGCTGACCATCGACACGGCCGCGAAGAAGATCAACGCGTACGTCTTCGATCCGGTGCTCGGCGAGCAGAAGGTGCTGGGCCAGGCGCTGAGCATCAACATCGCCAAGCTGCCGGGCCTCGGCGTGTTCGGCCTGAACGAAGACGGTACGGGCAAGTACTACATGAACGCCTGTAACGACACGCCGCCGTACACCGTCGGCAAGTGCGCGGCGACCCCGCCGGACGTGCAGGCGTTCAGCGACCTCGCGCTGTGGACCCGTGTCGTCACCGAAACCGAGCTGCAGTCGATCTTCGGGTCGGGCCAGCCGCTGTCCACCCTCACTCACTGACCGGAGTCCCGCGATGAACCCGACGACTTCTTTTTTGAAAGCGCCTGAGACGAATGAGGCGGGCGAGGCGCGTTGCAAGCCCACGACCTCCACGTCCACATCGACGCAGCGCGGGCCGCGGCGTATGCGAGGCCTGCTGACAGCCGCGGCCTTGTGTGCGCTGTGCGTATCGATGGCCGGTTGCGGCGACGGTTCGAGCAGCAGCGCCAGCAATGGCGCAAGCGGTTCCGCCACCGCCGCGAACAACGCGGCGGCCGGCGCGGGCGGCGCAAGCGCGCCGGTGCCGATCGTCGCGGCGCCTGCTTCCGGTGCGTGTGCCGCACTGGGTGCGAGCGCCACGCAGCCGTTGCAGAACACGCAACTCGTCTGCGCGCCCTGATGCGCTGTTTGCCGGGTGCGCTTTGCCGCCGGTCTGCCGAGCCATTGGCTGCGGCGACCCGGCAAGTGCACAGATTCTGACGACCCCAACACGCCAAACATGACCTCACTGGACCGCCGTACCTTCCTGCGCAGCGCCGCAGGCGCCGCCGCGCTCAGCCTGTTTCCGCCCGCGATCCGCCGCGCGCTTGCGATTCCTGCGAACAACACGACCGGCACCATCAACGACGTTCAGCACGTCGTCATCTTCATGCAGGAGAACCGCTCGTTCGATCATTACTTCGGCACGCTGCCGGGCGTGCGCGGCTTTAGCGACCGCTTCACGATTCCGCAACCGGGTGGCACGACCGTCTTCCAGCAGAACGACGGCACGCGCACCGTGCTGCCGTTCTACCTCGACAGTACCCAGGGCAATGCGCTGCTGGCCGGCGGCCCGCATTCGTGGAGCGACGCGCATCAGGCATGGGATAACGGCCGCATGACGCAGTGGCCGAAAGCCAAGGGCGATGTCTCGATGGGTTACCTGAAGCAGGCTGACCTGCCGTTCCATGTCGCGCTGGCGAATGCCTTCACGATCTGCGACGCCTACCACTGCTCGCTGCATGGCGGCACCAACTCGAACCGGATCTTCCTTTGGACCGGCACCAATGGCGCGAGCGCCGGCGCCAATCCGGTCGTCAACAACGACGGCTGGGACGGCCTCGGCGCGTCGGCCACCGGCCTCACGTGGACGACTTATCCGGAGCGCCTGCAGGCGGCCGGCGTGAGCTGGAAGGTCTACCAGAACATGCCGGACAACTACACGGACAACTCGCTCGCCGGCTTTGCGACTTACCGCAAGGTCAACGAGACGCTGCCGGGGTCGCCGTTGTTGCCGTACACGCAGTCGCTGGAAGCGGTGTCGCCTTTGTATAAGGGCATCGGCAATACGATGCCGGATGGCGGCTTTCTGCAAGCGTTGAAAGACGACATCGCGGCCGGGCAGATGCCGCAAGTGAGCTGGATCGTGTCGCCGCAGGCCTACTGCGAGCATCCGGGTGCGTCGACGCCGGGACAGGGCGGCTACTACCTGCAACTGCTGCTCGATACGCTGACGGCCAATCCCGACGTGTGGAGCAAGACCGTGCTGTTCGTCAACTACGACGAGAACGATTGCTTCTTCGATCACATGCCGCCGCCCGATGCACCGAGCAAAAATGCCGACGGCACGTTCGCGGGCAAATCGACCGTCAACACGCAGTACGAATACTTCACCAAGGCCAACCCGCCGGGCGATTCGTCGCCGACCGTGCCGGACGGAAATTGCTTCGGACCGGGCCCGCGTGTGCCAATGTTCGTCGTGTCGCCGTGGAGCACTGGCGGCTGGGTGAATTCGCAAGTGTTCGACCATACGTCCGTGCTGCGTTTTCTGGAGCAGCGTTTCGGCGTGACCGAAACCAACATCAGTCCGTGGCGGCGTGCGGTGTGCGGCGATCTGACATCCGCATTCAACTTTCGCAATCCGAACGATGCGCCGGTGGCGTCGCTGCCCGCACCGACCAAAGCCCAGGCCGATGCGCAGCACACGCAGCAAAGCGCCTTGGGCGCGGTGCCGGTACCGCCGGCGGCGAGTCAGCAGATGCCGCAACAGGCGCTGATGTCGCGGCCTTCGCGTGCCTTGCCGTACCTGTTGCACGTGAGTGCCAATGCCGACGTGCAGGACGGTTTGATCTGGCTGATTTTCAGCAACACAGGCACAGCCGGCGCCGTGTTCCACGTGTACGACCAGTTGCATCTCGACCGGGCGCCGCGCCGCTATACCGTTGAAGCAGGCAAGGAGCTATCGGATTCGTGGGCCGCGCTTGCCGACGATCACGGCAACTACAGCCTCTGGGTTCTCGGGCCGAACGGTTTTCATCGCTCGTTCCAGGGCAGCGTGACGTCAGTCGCGACCGGGCCGAATCCGGAAGTGCGCGTGTGCTACGACGTCGTCAACAATGCCGTCTATCTGACGATCATGAACACGGGTAACGCGACGGCTAATGTCACGGTCACCTCGAACGCGTATCGCAGCGACGGTCCGTGGACCTACGCGGTTCCGGCAGGGATGCAGGTCGAGCCGTACTGGTCGGTGAGCGCCGTGGGTGGCTGGTACGACTTCACGCTGGCTGCACCGGGTGGGTTGACGCGGCGCTTTGCAGGCCGTGTCGAAACCGGCAAGGACAGCGTCAGCGATCCGGCGATGGGCGCGGCGAGTTAGGGAAGCAGCAGTATCGCGTTGTATGCGCGAGGAGTGGCGCTTGATGGAGTCAGCTTCTGCTGACTCCTTTTTTTTGCTGTCTGTTGCGACGATCGCGCTGCCGATTGGCGGCTGCCATGCATGAAGCCGGCTGCGCCCGCGTGTGAGTGCAGCCGGTTCCTGCCAGTGATCGACTACTTGGCCTCGGAGGCCGCTGCCGCGCCGGACGGTTGGACCAGTTCGAAGCACGCTGCCTTCGATTTCGCATCGGGCGACGACGGGTCGACGCATTTGAACGCGCTCTGATCGCGCTGAACGAAGATCGTATCGGTTGGGCCGGCATTGCCGCGCGCGCCGTTCACGACGGCGACGATCTTGTAGCCGTCCTGCAGCAACGTCGAGAGCGTGAGCGAACTGGCGCGCCACTGACTGTCGGGCGGCGTTTGGGCAAGGGCGGTGAGCGGCGATGCGGCGGCGAGAAGCGTGCTGGATGCGGTGGCCACGGCAAGCGCGGCGGTGCGGAACGTCATCAAGAAACCTCCTTGAAGTTGCTGTTTGGGAAAGCCAAAACAAAAAAGCCGCTGACCTTGTGGATCAGCGGCTTCTTCTTGCAACTGGTGGCGAATCAGGGACTCGAACCCCGGACCTGCGGATTATGATTCCGTCGCTCTAACCAACTGAGCTAATTCGCCGAAAGAAGCGAGATTATGAGGATAGGGCCGGAGGCTGTCAACCCCCGGCGCGCAACTTTTTTAAATTGCCCGGGCTGTCAGGTGTTCAGTCCTGTGCGTAGATGTCCGAGTCCTTGGTTTCCCTGACGAACAGCAGGCCGATCACGAGCGTGATGAGCGCGACCACAATCGGATACCACAGCCCCGAATAGATGTTGCCCTTGGCCGCGACAATTGCGAAGGCGGTCGCGGGCAGGAAGCCGCCGAACCAGCCATTGCCGATGTGATACGGCAGCGACATCGAGGTGTAGCGGATGCGCGTCGGGAACATCTCCACCAGCATCGCCGCAATCGGCCCGTAGACCATCGTCACGTAGATCATCATGATCGTCAGGATCACCACGCTCATCGGCCAGTTGATCTGCGACGGATCGGCCTTGGGCGGATAACCGGCGGTCTTCAGCGTCGTAGCCAGAGTCTTGTCGAACGCCTTGCCCTGGTCCTTGGCGTCGGCGGCTTTGCCGTCATACGTGTTGATCACGGTATCGCCGACCTTGATCTCCGCCAGCGAACCAGCGGGCGCCGCGACGTTCTCATAGTTCAAACCGGCTTTCGAGAGCGCGCTCTTGGCGATATCGCAGGAGCTCGTGAACTTCGCCGTGCCGACCGGATTGAACTGGAACGAGCACTCGTCCGGATTTGCGATCACCACGATCGGCGCCTTTGCCGTGGCCGCTTCCAGCGCCGGGTTCGTGTAGTGAGTGAGCGCCTTGAACAGCGGGAAGTACGTGCAGGCAGCAATCAGCAGGCCGGCCATGATGATCGGCTTGCGGCCGATGCGGTCCGACAGCGAGCCGAAGAACAGGAAGAACGGCGTGCCGATCAGGAGCGCGATCGCGATCAGGATGTTGGCCGTTGCGCCATCGACCTTCAGCGTCTGCGTCAGGAAGAACAGCGTGTAGAACTGACCCGTGTACCAGACCACAGCCTGGCCGGCGGTCAGGCCGATCAGCGCGAGGATCACGATCTTCAGGTTCTTCCATTGACCGAATGCTTCGGTCAGCGGCGCCTTCGAGGTCTTGCCTTCGGCCTTGATGCGCTCGAACACCGGCGATTCATGCAGTTGCAGGCGAATCCACACCGACACGCCGAGCAGGATGATCGACGCGATGAACGGAATGCGCCAGCCCCATGCGCCGAACGCGTCTTCGCCCATCGCCGTGCGCACGCCGAGAATCACCAGCAGCGACAGGAACAGGCCAAGCGTGGCGGTGGTCTGGATCCACGCGGTGTAGAAACCGCGGCGTCCCGGCGGCGCATGTTCTGCAACGTAGGTGGCCGCACCGCCGTATTCGCCGCCGAGTGCCAGACCCTGCAGCATGCGCATCGCGATGAAGATCACCGGCGATGCAATGCCGAGCGATGCATAACCGGGCAGGAAGCCGACCAGGAAGGTCGACAGACCCATGATCACGATCGTGACGAGGAACGTGTACTTGCGCCCGACCATGTCGCCGAGGCGCCCGAATACGATCGCGCCGAACGGCCGTACCGCGAAGCCCGCGGCGAAACTCAGGAGCGTAAAGATGAAAGCGGCAGTCGGATTGACGCCGGAGAAGAAGCTCTTGCTGATGAAGATTGCAAGTGAGCCGGCCAGATAGAAGTCGTACCACTCGAAAACCGTACCTAGCGACGATGCGAAGATCACCCGCTTCTCATCGTGCGTCATCGGCACGTGCGAGATTTGCCCGCCAACGGTAGCCATATGTCGTCTCCAATATTGATATGTGCACGCGGTCCGCCGGCAAAGGCGTTCCCGTGAAACCGATTATTGGAGTGGAAACTTACGGCGTACTGACGTGGAGGGGTGAAATGGCAGTTTCCGCCATGCGCAGGAAAGTTCCATCAAAATTCGCTAAATGTCGCCTAAGTTCTTATAATTTTCGACAAATGCATCTCAATATGGCGACGGATCAGGCGTGGATTTTTGCACTCCTAGGGTAAGTCCCGTGCCCGTTCGAGCACGTGCAAGCTGACACGCACGAGCGTTCCTGCAAGCCGTGGAGAGTTTTGATAGACGTTATCGTCGATCGTCATCTCTCCGCCGTGCATCATCGTGATCTCGCGGACGATCGCAAGCCCAAGGCCGCTGCCGTCGCCTTCGCGGCCGAGAATCCGGTAAAAACGCTCGACCACCCGCGAGCGTTCGGCCACGGGAATGCCGAGCCCGGTGTCTTCTACTTCCAGATGCACGAGTCGCGCGGTCACGTCGTGCCGCACCCGTACGGTGATCCGCCCGCTGGCCGGCGTGTAGCGGATCGCGTTGTCGATCAGATTCGACAGCATTTCCCGCAACATGACCGGATTGCCGTCGACTTCGACCGGCTCTTCGGGGGCTTCGTAGCCGAGGTCCATCTGCTTGGCGAGCGCGGCCTGCACCCAGTCACGCACCGCGCTGCGCGCCACCTCGGTCACCTCGACCGGCGTGAAAATCTGGCCGGACATGCGGTTTTCTGCGCGCGCCAGCGCCAGCAACTGAGTGACGAGGCGCGCCGCGTGCTCCGAGCTGGTGGCGATCTGTTCGAGCGAGCGGTGGACTTCCGCGGAGGCGTCCTGGCGCAGCGCGAGCTCAGCCTGGGTGCGCAGACCGGCAAGCGGCGTTTTCATCTGATGCGCGGCATCGGCGATAAAGCGCTTTTGCAACTCCATATTCTGTTCGAGGCGCGTCAGCAGATCGTTGAACGACGTCACCAGCGGCTCAATTTCCGGCGGCGCGCGGCGGGCTTCGAGCGGCGACAGATCGTCCGGGCGGCGCGCGCGGATATGCGCCTGCAGGGCATGCAGCGGCGCGAGTCCGCGCGACAGGCCGAACCACACCAGCAGGATCGCCAGCGGCAGGATCACGAACTGCGGCAGGATCACGCCTTTGATGATGTCGTTGGCAAGCTGGCTGCGTTTGTCGAGCGTTTCGCCGACCTGCACCAGCACCGGCTGAGCGCCGGGCGTTTGCGGAAACTCGACGGTCGTATAGGCGACACGGATATCGTTGCCGCGCAGCACGTCGTCGCGGAATTCGACGAGGCCCGGTGGCGGCCGGTCTTCCTCGTGCGGCAGCGGCATGTCGCGCTCGCCGCCCACCAGTTCGCCGCGCGTGCCGAGCACCTGATAGAACACGCTGTCGACGT
Source organism: Paraburkholderia sediminicola (assembly GCF_902859805.1). Classification (GTDB taxonomy): domain Bacteria; phylum Pseudomonadota; class Gammaproteobacteria; order Burkholderiales; family Burkholderiaceae; genus Paraburkholderia; species Paraburkholderia sediminicola. Next base: position 76,672 of record NZ_CADIKC010000003.1, read on the forward strand.
TGTCGGCGCGCAGAAAGTCGCGGGTGGAGTCGGGCAGCGAGAGCTCAGCCACGCCGTTGATCGGATGGATCTGGCGGGCGAGCACGTAGGCGTCGGTTTCGAGCGCGCGGTCGAACGGACCGTTGGCGATCGACTTGGCGACCAGATAGGTGACCGCGAGGCTCATCGGCCAAAGCAGCAGGAGCGGCGCCAGCATCCAGTCCAGAATCTCGCCGAACAGCGAGCGCGGGCGTGCTTCGGCGGCGGCTTCGGTCTCGTCGGGCGGGGCGAACGGATTGGCGTAGCGCTCGTCGCGCACCTCGTCGAGGTCCGCCGCGTGCGCCGTGGCGCGATCTGCGCGTGCGGACATGGGGGCCCTCTATTTGAAGTGATGGCTCGCGGGCATCGCGGCCGAGGGGGGCGAAGAAGGCGAGGAGGGCGGCTCGGATTCGGCGGGTGGGTTGGCGCTCTGGTTCACGTTTGACGGCAGGGCAGCTTTCTCGAGGCAGTACCCGAGGCCCCGCACAGTAATGATGCGTACGCCGCTCGGCTCGATCTTCTTGCGCAGCCGGTGCACGTAGACTTCGATCGCGTTATTGCTGACTTCTTCGCCCCATTCGCACAGATGATCGACGAGCTGTTCCTTCGACACCAGCCGGCCGATCCGCTGCAGCAGCACTTCGAGCAAACCGAGTTCGCGCGCCGACAGGTCGATCACCTGCTCGTTGACATAGGCGATCCGGCCGACCTGGTCGAACGACAGCGAGCCGTGCCGCACCACGGTCGGGCCGCCGCCGGCGCCGCGCCGGGTCAGGGCGCGTACGCGCGCCTCGAGTTCGTTCAGCGCGAAGGGTTTGGCCATGTAGTCGTCGGCGCCGAGATCGAGGCCTTTGACGCGTTCGTCGACACTGTCCGCCGCCGTGAGGATGAGCACTGGCACGTTCGAGTTGCGCGCGCGCAGGCGGCGCAGCACCTCGAGCCCGGACATGCGCGGCAGGCCCAGATCGAGGATCAGCAGGTCGAAAGTTTGCATCGACAGGGCGGTGTCGGCCTCGACGCCGTTCTTCACATGATCGACGGCATAGGCCGATTGGCGGAGTGATCGAACCAGACCGTCCGCGAGTATGCTGTCGTCTTCGGCAATCAGAATTCGCATGGTGCGCAAGCCTGGCCTTGCCGGCACCGCGGGGTGTCCCCCCGGCGCACAGCGGTCTCCGAAAATTATTGTGGGTAGTTGGGCAGTGCGACGGTAAAAATGCGCGTTCGCATGAGAATCGCGCTTGCCAAAACTACTGTTTTTTTATACAGTGTCTGAGTTTCGTGTGCTGTCCGTCACGAGTAGGTTAAAACTCGGGGCTGCACATCTGCCTCAGACGCCGTTCATCATAGCAAAGGACGATTCATGGAAGAAAGCAAGAAAGGCTCGGCTGGACTGACTGCTGAAAAGAGCAAGGCACTCGCTGCCGCGCTTGCGCAGATCGAAAAGCAGTTCGGCAAAGGGTCGGTCATGCGGCTCGGCGCAGGTGAGGCGGTCGAAGATATTCAGGTGGTCTCAACGGGATCACTCGGCCTCGATATCGCGCTGGGCGTCGGCGGTTTGCCGCGTGGCCGGGTGGTCGAAATCTACGGTCCGGAGTCATCCGGTAAAACCACGCTGACGCTGCAAGTCGTCGCCGAAATGCAGAAGCTCGGCGGCACGGCAGCGTTTATCGACGCGGAACACGCGCTGGATATCCAGTACGCGGGCAAGCTCGGCGTGAACGTCAACGAACTGCTGGTTTCGCAGCCGGACACCGGCGAGCAGGCGCTCGAAATCGCCGACGCACTCGTGCGCTCGGGCTCGATCGACATGATCGTGATCGACTCGGTCGCGGCACTCGTGCCGAAGGCTGAAATCGAAGGCGAAATGGGCGACTCGCTGCCGGGTCTGCAAGCGCGTCTGATGTCGCAAGCGCTGCGCAAGCTTACCGGCACGATCAAGCGCACCAACTGCCTCGTGATCTTCATCAACCAGATCCGTATGAAGATCGGTGTGATGTTCGGCAACCCGGAAACCACCACGGGTGGTAACGCGCTGAAGTTCTACGCGTCGGTGCGTCTGGACATTCGCCGGATCGGTTCGATCAAGAAGAACGACGAAGTGATCGGTAACGAAACGCGCGTGAAGGTGGTGAAGAACAAGGTTGCGCCGCCGTTCCGCGAAGCGATTTTCGACATTCTGTATGGCGAGGGCATCTCCCGTCAGGGCGAAGTCATCGACCTCGGTGTGCAAGCCAAGATTGTCGACAAGGCCGGCGCCTGGTACAGCTACAACGGCGAACGTATTGGTCAGGGCAAGGACAACGCGCGTGAATTCCTGCGCGAAAATCCGGACATCGCTCGTGAGATCGAAAACCGTATCCGCGAATCGCTGGGCGTGAATGCCATGGCGGAAGCGGTGACCGGTGCAGCCGCCGAAGTCGCGGGCGAAGAAGAGTAACCAGCACGTGATACGCAAGGGCCGGCCGTCGTCCAACGCTGGACACAACGCGGACGGCCCGCGTGACGGAGGCGACGATTCGTTCGAGTCGTCGTCATCCTCTTCCTCTTCGTCGACTTCCTCATCCACTTCCCGGTCCACCCGGTCGTTTGGGCGGTCGTCGGGAAAGTCGTCCAGCAGTTCGGCCGGTAGTTCATCCGGTAATTCGTTCAGTCGCTCATCCGGTTCATCGTTCGGCAAGTCTTCTGGAAGCTCTTTCGGGCGTTCCACTTCACGTTCACCGCGCGATTTTGCCGGCAATGCTGCCCCCAGACGCTCATACGCATCAGATTCCGATCCCTTTGCCGCAGCCGGCGAAGCCGATCCCTTCGAATCGTTCGACGCGCACGATCGCGCCGCAGGTCGCCAGCCGCAGTCTGATCCCTCCGCGCAGGCTGACGCGGATCCGTCCGAAACTACCTATAGCCGCTCGCGCCGCGCGCCTGGTGAGGCGAAGCCGGAACAGGACGAGGCAAAAAAATCCCAACGCCCGGCCCGTTCGCTAAAAGGACGTGCGCTCGGCTATTTGTCCCGGCGTGAATACAGCCGCTCCGAACTGGCGCGAAAGCTGAAGCCGTTCGTCGAGGAAACCGATTCGCTCGATACCTTGCTCGATTCGCTGGAAGCCGAAAACTGGCTGTCGGACTCGCGGTTTGCCGAAAGCCTGATCCATCGGCGCTCGTCGCGCTTGGGCGCGAGCCGGATCGTCGGCGAATTGAAGCAGCATGCGGTCGACCAGACGCTGGTCGAAGAAGCCAGTGCGCAACTGCGCGAAACCGAACTGGCGCGCGCCCAAGCCGTTTGGCGGAAGAAATTCGACCGGCTTCCCGAAACCGCTGCCGAGCGCGCCAAGCAGGCGCGCTTTCTGGCATCGCGCGGTTTCTCGGGCGCGACGATCGGCAAAATTCTCAAGGGGTTCGACGAGGAGTGATGCGGCGACTTGCTGCGCTATCCCGTTTGGCGCACAGCGCTTGCCGGATACCCGCGCGCTTCCTACTTTGAGATAGCGTCTGCCGCGCTCTCCGGCCTGCTGGGCGGCCCTGCGCATTCCGGCCTGTCTCAAATACCCAGTATGCTAAAATTCGTGGGTTTTCCAATCCGGCCTTTCCTTCCCGCATGCCGCTCTCCCCGCCAGTATCCCGTCAGTTGCGCCACCGTCGCGCAATCAGAGCGGAAGCCTATGAGCGAGCCGATGGCCTGTGGGATGTGGAAGCGTGCTTGACCGACGAAAAACCGCGCGATGTGGTGCTTGCGTCGGGCGTCCGGCCCAATGGTCAGCCGATCCATGAACTCTGGCTTCGCATCACCATCGATCGCAAGCTCAACGTCGTCGACGCCGAAGCGTCGTCCGACTGGGTGCCCTATCCAGGGTTGTGCCAGGCCAGCAATCCCGCCTACCGTGCCCTCATCGGGCTCAATCTGTTCCACAACTTCCGTCGCGATGCTGCCCGTTTGCTGGCCGGCACGGCTGGCTGCACGCATCTCACCGAGTTGTGCGCGCTTTTGCCGACCGCCGCAATCCAGGCGTTCGCCGGCGACGTGTGGAACACCAATGACGACACGCCGGGCGACGCGGCGAGTTCCGGGACCGAGCAGTCCAGAAGCAAAGACAGCACAGACGAGCATTCCAAAAACAAACCGCCATTCCAGCTGGGACGCTGCCACGCGCTGCGTTTCGACGGCGAGGCGGTGCAACAGTTTTATCCGCGCTGGTATGGCCGCGCTCCGTATACAGCGGATCGCGCGGCATCGTCAGGCGACGGGGCAGCCCGCCAGACAGGTGAGGGCGGCAACGCGTCCGGCATGAACGACGGCAGCGGAAACGAAGTTCAATCCAACTCTCAGACTGAAGGGAATCACGCATGAAGATTCACGAGTACCAGGGTAAGGAAATCCTGCGGAAATTCGGCGTCGCGGTACCGCGCGGCAAGCCGGTCTTCTCGGTGGATGATGCGGTCAAGGCCGCGGAAGAGCTCGGCGGCCCGGTATGGGTCGTGAAGGCTCAGATCCACGCGGGTGGCCGTGGCAAGGGCGGCGGCGTGAAGGTCGCCAAGTCGCTGGAACAGGTTCGTGAATTCTCGAACCAGATCCTCGGCATGCAACTCGTCACGCACCAGACCGGTCCGGAAGGCCAGAAGGTGAATCGTCTGCTGATCGAAGAAGGCGCTGACATCAAGAAGGAACTGTATGTCGGCCTGGTGATCGATCGCGTTTCGCAGAAGATCGTCGTGATGGCATCGAGCGAAGGCGGCATGGACGTCGAAGAAGTCGCGGAAAAGACGCCTGAGCTGATCCACAAGATCGCCGTCGACCCGTCGACCGGTCTGAAAGACGCTGAAGCCGACGAGCTCGCAACGAAGATCGGCGTGCCCGCCGCTTCGCTGCCGCAAGCACGCGCGATCCTGCAAGGCCTGTACAAGGCATTCTGGGAAACCGACGCATCGCTGGCCGAAATCAACCCGCTGATCCTGACCGGCGACGGCAAGGTCATCGCGTTGGACGCGAAGTTCAACTTCGATTCGAACGCACTGTTCCGTCACCCGGAAATCGTCGCGTATCGCGATCTGGACGAAGAAGATCCGGCTGAAGTCGAAGCGTCGAAGTTCGACCTCGCCTACATCTCGCTCGACGGCAACATCGGCTGCCTCGTGAACGGCGCTGGCCTCGCAATGGCAACGATGGACACCATCAAGCTGTTCGGCGGCGAACCGGCGAACTTCCTGGACGTGGGCGGTGGCGCCACGACCGAGAAGGTCACGGAAGCGTTCAAGATCATGCTGAAGAACCCGAACCTGACCGCGATTCTGGTCAACATTTTCGGCGGCATCATGCGCTGCGACGTGATCGCGGAAGGCGTGATCGCGGCGTCGAAGGCCGTGTCGCTGAAGGTGCCGCTCGTCGTCCGCATGAAGGGCACGAACGAAGACCTCGGCAAGAAGATGCTCGCTGAATCCGGTCTGCCGATCATCGCGGCAGACAGCATGGAAGAAGCGGCTCAGAAGGTCGTCGCGGCCGCTGCGGGCAAGGCGTAAGCCAAACCCCAAGCGCGTTTACCAGGATTACGAATGGCGGCGCGTGAGTGGCGCAACAGCGACGCGGGCGAGAACATTCCGCTTCGCGGCGCCACCGCATGACGCCAAACGAACAGAGGTTTATACATGTCGATTCTGATTAACAAAGACACCAAGGTCATCACGCAGGGCATTACCGGCAAGACCGGTCAGTTCCATACGCGTGCTTGCCGTGAATATGCAAACGGCCGCGAAGCGTACGTTGCAGGCGTGAACCCGAAGAAGGCCGGCGAAGATTTCGAAGGCATTCCTATCTACGCTAGCGTTGCTGAAGCCAAGGCTGAAACGGGCGCGACCGTGTCGGTGATTTACGTTCCGCCGGCAGGCGCTGCTGCGGCAATCTGGGAAGCGGTTGAAGCTGACCTGGACCTCGCCATCTGTATCACGGAAGGCATTCCTGTCCGTGACATGATCGAGCTCAAGGCACGCATGCGCGCGAAGAACAGCAAGACGCTGCTGCTCGGACCGAACTGCCCGGGCACGATCACGCCGGACGAACTGAAGATCGGCATCATGCCGGGTCACATCCACCGCAAGGGCCGCATCGGCGTCGTGTCGCGTTCGGGCACGCTGACGTATGAAGCAGTCGGCCAATTGACGGCGATCGGTCTCGGCCAATCGTCGGCAGTCGGTATCGGCGGCGACCCGATCAACGGTCTGAAGCACATCGACGTGATGAAGATGTTCAACGACGATCCGGAAACGGACGCCGTCATCATGATCGGCGAAATCGGTGGTCCGGACGAAGCGAATGCTGCTGAGTGGATCAAGGACAACATGAAGAAGCCGGTGGTTGGCTTTATCGCTGGTGTTACGGCGCCTCCGGGCAAGCGCATGGGCCACGCCGGCGCGCTGATCTCGGGCGGTGCGGACACGGCTGAAGCCAAGCTGGAAATCATGGACGCATGCGGTATCAAGGTCACGAAGAACCCGTCGGAAATGGCGCGTCTTCTGAAGGCGATGCTGTAATTCGAAATTTGCGGCTCGTACAGCGCATTTTTTGATACGCTTACGAGATCCTTTCGTAAGCGTGCAGTTCTAAAAAGCGGGGGAGTCTAGACTCCTCCGCTTTTTTATTGCCTGCGCGTCCGATTCCTTCTTATTCTTTCGCTCATGCTCGAGTTCTTTGCCACGCTCCACTGGGGCGCAGTCATTCAGATCATCGTCATCGACATCCTGCTGGGTGGTGACAATGCTGTCGTGATCGCGCTTGCCTGTCGCAACCTGCCGCCCGCGCAGCGTACGAAAGGCGTGCTGTGGGGCACGGCCGGCGCCATCGTGCTGCGCGTCGCGCTGATTGCATTCGCCGTGGCGCTACTCGACGTGCCGTTGCTGAAATTCGCCGGCGGCCTGTTGCTGCTGTGGATCGGCGTACGTTTGATGGCGCCCGCGCATGATGTTCACGAGAACATCAAGCCGGCCGACAAGCTGATATCGGCGATCAAGACCATCATCATCGCGGATGCCGTGATGAGTCTCGACAATGTGATCGCGATTGCCGGCGCGGCCGAGGCGGCCGACCCCGAGCATCGCCTTGCGTTGGTGATTTTCGGGCTGGTGGTGAGCATTCCGCTGATCGTGTGGGGCAGCCAGCTGGTGCTGAAGTTGCTCGACCGTTTTCCGATCGTCATCACGCTCGGCGCCGCGCTTCTCGGCTGGATTGCGGGCGGCCTGATCGTCAATGATCCCGCAGGCGACCGTTGGCCGATTCTCGATACGCCGCTGGCCGAGTACGGTATGAGCGTCGCCGGTGCGCTGTTTGTCGTGATCCTCGGGTATCTGCTCAAGCGCCGCAACGCGCATCGCGCTGCGGCGTGACGCTGATTGACTGGCTGAGCTGAACATCGCCGCTTTAGTGCGGCGTTAGCCATTCGGCTGACTGTGTCGAACGCGCGCCGCTGGCTACGATTGAAACGCCTGTCCCCGATTCGAGGGGCAGGCGTTTTTCGTTTCAGGAGCCTGCCGATGACCATAACCTTGCCGTATTCCCCTCTTTCACAGTCCACGCCTTCGTCCCGGAACGCGTTCGAACGAGCGCGCTGGGCCGTGCCGCTCGCACGTGCCTGTCGCCGCTTCGGTTCCGGTTTCGGCTTTACGCTGATCGAGCTGATGATCGTGCTGGCAATTGTCGGCGTGATCGCGGCCTATGCGATTCCGGCGTATCAGGACTATCTGGCCCGCAGCCGCGTCGGTGAGGGCCTCTCGCTGGCTGCATCCGCGCGGCTCGCGGTGTCCGAAAACGCTGCCAGCGGCAATGCGTTCGGCGGCGGTTATGCGTCGCCGCCTGCCACCCGCAACGTCGAATCCGTTCACGTCGATGACGATACTGGGCAGATCACTGTCGCCTTCACGACGCGCGTCGCGCCTGCCGGGTCGAACACGCTGACTCTCGTGCCCTCGGTGCCGGACAATGCCGACGCACCCACCGCGCGAATCGCCTTGAGCAAGGGCGCAGTGCAGTCGGGGGCGGTCACCTGGGAATGTTTCGTCGGCGGCAAAACGGCCTCTTCGTTGCCTGCGCCAGGTGGCGGACCAGCGCCGGCCGATACGCCGTCCTTACCGTCGAATCTTGCACCGCCGGAGTGCCGCGCGTAAGCAATGGGGAGAAAGATCGGGTGAGTTGTTATCCGAACGTAAAACGCTGATTTTCGGGATATTTCAGCCCAGCCGGCGCACAGCAGGAGAATTTTTTTGTATAGTGCGCCGGTTGCTGACGCCCTCCCGGTTACTCGATGCCCACCCCATTTGCGCGCTACCTGTCTCTCATTCTGTTGGCTCTCGCGTTGGTGCTGCCTTATGCAGTCGCCAACCACACGTATCCGATTCCGACCTTCTACGCTGAATTCACGGCGCTCGCGCTGTACCTGCTGACGGGCGCCGGCGTCGCGTTGCTGGTGTGGACGGCGAGGCCGCGCGTGACGTTTGCTTCGCCCGTGGTCGCGCTGGTGCCGTTGCTGTTCGGATTGGTGCTGGTGGCGCAGTCGGTGCTGTTGCCGGTCTCGCAGCCGTCGATGAACTGGCTCGGCGGCGGTTACCTGCTCGCCGCATTCATGGCGACTCACGCGGGCTACGGCTTCACACGCGTCAAGCTGAATGAAACAGCACTGCGCTGGGCAGCGGGGGCGTTGATTGTCGGCGGCCTGTTTGCGGTGTTTTGCCAGGTGATCCAGCTGTTTCACCTCGAAGTGCGCGTATCGCCGCTGGTCGTCGCGTACAACGTGACCGTCGAGCGCCGGCCGTTCGGCAATATGGCGCAGGCGAACCACCTGGCCACCTATATCGCATTCGCGATGGCAGGTGCGCTGTTCCTCGTCCAGACACGCCGGATTGCCGTCAGCATCTGGCTGCTCGTGTCGACGATTTTTGCCATTGGACTCGCGCTGACCGTGTCGCGCGGCCCCTGGCTGCAGATGGGTGTGATCGTGGTGGCGGGTTTCTGGATGGCCTTCGCGCAGACGCGTAACCAGCCGCAGTTCCGCCGCAGCAATCGCGAATGGCTGATCCCGATCGGGTTGGCCGTGCTGTTCTTCGTCATCAATGCATTGATCCGTTGGGCCAATGTGCACTATCACCTGGAGCTTGGGCAGTCGGCAGCCGAGCGCTTCAAGGACGCCGGCCAGATCGCGCCGCGGCTTGCACTATGGAAGTACGGCTGGACGATGTTCAAGGCGCATCCGTTGCTGGGTGTCGGCTGGGGCGAGTTTCCGAGTTACCAGTTCGAGTATGTGAAGTCGCTGGGCGGCGTCGAGATCGCCAATAATTCGCACGACATTTTCATCGACCTGCTGGCGAAGACGGGTTTGATCGGCCTTGCGATCGTGCTGTTCGGCCTGATTACGTGGCTGGTGCGTGTGGTTCACGCACCGCAGAGCGCCGCGCGCGTATTCGGCGTCGCGTTGATCGGCGTGCTGGTCATGCATGCGCTCGTCGAATATCCGCAGCAGTACATGTTCTTCCTGCTACCGGCGATGTTCGTGTTCGGCTTGCTTGAAACGCGTTCGCTGCGGCTCGTGCCTGGCCGCCTGTCGTTCGGTGCGTTTGCTGTGGTCGTGTTCGGCGGGATCGCCGCGCTGTATCCGGTGTATCGCGACTATGCGCGCGCCGAGGTGCTGTATTACGGCTCGCGGCCTGCCGAGCAGTATCGTGCGGATCCGTCGTTCCTGTTCCAGGCGTGGGGCGAGTACGGCCTTGCGACGTTGGAGCCGATGAATTCGATGAACCTGCAACACAAGCTCGCCATGCACAAGCAGGCGATCGCGCTGCTGCCGGGCGAAACCGTGCTGCGCCGGTATGCGGTGCTGCAGGCGCTGAGCGGCGATACGGCGGGGGCGTTCGATACCGTCGAGCGTCTGAAGATCTTTGCTCAGGAATTGAAGGACTGGCCGTCGCAGTTGGCCTACGTGTATGAGCTGTGCGACGAGCAGAAAACGCTGACCGGCTTCAAGGCCGAACTGGTCAAGCGCTATGGCATGCCACCGGGCGATGTCAATCAGGACGACGACAGCGAGGACGATTGAACCGCGCTGTCATTCCGTCGCCTGAGTAGCAGTAGAGCGGGGCGATGACGTTGGCCGTCATCAACCCGCTACCCAATCCCCCGATTTTCCGCCGTGCTTCTCCAGCACCTTCACATCGGTGATCGTCATGCCGCGATCCACCGCCTTGCACATGTCGTACACCGTCAGCAGTCCGACCTGCACAGCGGTTAGCGCTTCCATCTCCACGCCCGTGCGTCCCAGCGTTTCCACTTGCACCGTGCAATGCACGCCAGGCAACGTTTCATCGAGCTCGAAGTCCACCTTCACGCGGGTCAGCGCGAGCGGGTGACATAGCGGGATCAGATCGGCGGTGCGCTTCGAGCCTTGAATCGCGGCGATGCGCGCGATTCCGATCACGTCGCCTTTCTTGGCGTTGCCGTCGCGGATCAGCGCGAACGTCTCCGGCAGCATGCGAATCGAGCCGCGCGCGATCGCGATGCGCCTGGTCTCCTGCTTGCTGCCGACGTCCACCATATGCGCCTGGCCGGCCGCGTCGAAATGAGTGAGTTCAGGCATGGTTGGGCTCCTTCAGAGGGCGCCTATCATAGCAGCGTGATTGGGCGGGTCGAGATGATTACAATCACCCTATGCCCGCTATCTTAGTCCGAGCGGCGGGCGCCGCTTTTCGACTTCGTCATATCGACCTCGCGATGCGCTCGAAACGGTTTCTTGCTGCGTTGTTGTCTGTCGCGCTCGCGGCGCCGCCGGGCGCGTACGCGCAATCGCGCGGCGCACCGAACGCGAACACCCAGACGGGCACGACCCTCGCGCTCAACATGCAGTCCGCGGAACCGCCGTTGGAAAGCGGCCCGGTCGAAACCTTTGCCGCCCCGATCGTGCCACCCGACATCGCTCAGGGCGTATTCGGCGTCTATGGCGGCGCGCAGAGCCGCTTCTCCGGCAACGCAGGCGCGACCACCAGCTGGCGCACCCCGATCGTCACGCAGCAACTGCCCGACCTCGGCAACGGCGGCTCCGGCTCGCTGACGCCACAAGCCGAGCGCAAGCTCGGCGAACGCGTGATGCGCGAGTTGCGCCGCGACCCCGACTATCTCGACGACTGGCTCGTGCGCGACTATCTGAACTCGGTCGCGGCGAAACTCTCCGCCGCGGCGAGCGCGCTCTACATTGGTGGCTATCGTCCGGACTTCGAGCTGTTCGCGGTCCGCGACACGCAAATCAACGCCTTTTCGCTGCCCGGCGGTTTTATCGGCGTGAACACCGGTTTGATCGTGACGACGCAAACCGAGTCCGAACTCGCCTCTGTGCTCGGCCACGAGATGGGGCACGTCTTGCAGCGGCACATTTCGCGGATGATCACCACCGGCGAGCGCAGCGGCTATGCCGCGCTCGCCGGCCTGTTGTTCGGCATTCTGGCGGGCGTGCTCGCGCACAGCGGCGATCTCGGCAGCGCGATCGCCATCGGTGGACAGGCCTATGCGGTCGACAACCAGTTGCGTTTTTCGCGCTCCGCCGAGCATGAAGCGGACCGCGTCGGCTTTCTGCTGCTGGCCGGCGCCGGCTACGACCCCTACGCGATGACGACGTTTTTCGGCCGCCTCGATCGCGCGGCGATGAGCGACACCGGCATACCGGCGTACGCGCGCACCCACCCGCTGACTGGCGAGCGGATCGCCGACATGGAAGACCGTGCGCGCCGTGCGCCATACCGGCAACCGCATCAGACCGCCGAATACGGCTTCGTGCGGGCGCGGGCGCGCTTGCTGCAGGACCGCTCGCGCAGTGAATACGCGGATGAGATTTCGCGTCTGCGCTCTGAAATCGAGGACCGTACCGCGGTGAACGTCGCAGCGAACTGGTACGGGATTGCGTATGGGCAGACGCTGCTCGAGCGTTACGACGATGCGGTGGCGTCGCTGGCTTCGGCGCGTGCGGCTTTTGCCGCGGGCGAACGTGGCGAAGGCGAGCCGATGCGCAGTTCGCCGAGTCTCGACGTGCTGGCGGCCGATATTGCGCGCCGCGCTGGGCGTAACGACGAGGCGGCACGTCTCGCCGAGTTTGCGCAGAAGCGCTGGCCGCAGTCGAACGCCGCGATCGACATGCATATCCAGACTTTGCTGACCTTGAAGCGGTTCGCCGACGCGCAGGCTTTGGCCCTGAAGGAAACGCGTGCACAGCCTGATCAACCCGCCTGGTGGATGTATCTCGCGCAGGCGAGCGCCGGCAGTGGCGATCAGTTGACGCAGCATCGGGCGCTCGCCGAAAAATTCGCGCTCGAGGGGGCGTGGCCATCGGCCATCCGGCAGCTGAAGGAAGCGCGGGATCTGAAGGCGATCGGTTACTACGATCTCGCGACCGTCGACGCCCGCTTACATGAAATGGAGAACCGCTATAAAGAGGAGCGGCTTGATGAGAAGAGTTAGGGGTTGCGGTCCTGCGCTATCGGACTGGAATGCGAGGCTGCAAAAGAACCAGAGGATAAATAGTCGGGCAAACGACCTAGACGTGCGCCGCCGGACTATCGACAAACCCAAACCGCGCGGCAACCTCATTTCGCTGCACGCCCTGCAAGGGCAACACAACCTCATTGTTCCAGCGAAACGCGCCGCTCATCGAGTCATCGCCCAACGCTGCGTGGTCGGAAAAAACCTCGAGATCATGATCGTGCAGAACCGCGACTCTCGGCGGCGTCGAGCCGTCGACGAACAGAATTCCACCTTCATCGTCGACAAACACGGCCGTTGGCTCGAAAGCCCCGCCAGCCTGGTCCGTCAAGGAAAGCACGCCGGCGGCATCGGCTGACAACCTCACCACCCACGGCGTATAGCCCAACTCGATATACACCCGCTGCGGGCCGTTCTGGAAAAACCACTGCCCGCGTTCGTCGGCGTCGTAATTCCTGTTGATAAACCCGAGCAAGGCCTCATGCCGGATCGGCGTGCCTGGCGTACCGCTGGCCTGAGCGGCTTCATCCCGCATGCGCCAGTTGCCGCGCCGGTCCAACATCAACCATCCCGTGCAACTCGGCACGTTTGGCCATTTGGCCAAGGCCTGCTTGACGATGTCATCCATGATCGACGTGCTGCTCCAGATAGCCGAGCACGCGCCGCGACAACCAGTCGATGCGGCCCGGGAACGGCCCAGTCATAAAGCCCGCGTGGCCGCCGTGTTCGGGTTGATCGAGTTCCACCGACGCCGACACCTCGTGCCTTGCCGGTAACGCTTCGGCCGGCAGGAACGGGTCATTGCGCGCATTCAGCACCAATGTCGGCACGGTGATCCCAGACAGCAGCGGTCGCGTGGTCGCGCGGCTCCAGTAGTCGTTGGTATCGCGAAAGCCGTGCAGCGGCGCTGTCACCACGTTGTCGAAGTCGTACATCGTGCGGCTCGCCAGCATCGCGTCGCGGTCGAATAGCCCCGGAAACTGCGTCAGCTTCTGCTCGGCCTTCTGCTTCAGCGTCTTCAGGAAACTGCGCGTGTAGATCATGCCGAAACCCTGGGACAACGCGCGGCCGCCGGCGTGCACGTCGATCGGCGTTGAAATCGCGGCGGCGGCCGAGAGCACCGGCGATGCATCTTCGCGCCGCTCGCCGAGCCAGCGCAACAGCACATTGCCGCCGAGCGATACGCCCGCCGCCACGATCCGCCCGCGATGCGTGGCGCGCAAGCGCCGCAGGATCCAGTCGACTTCGTTGCTGTCGGCGAGATGGTAGAAGCGCGGCAACCGGTTCAGTGGCCCGCTGCAACTGCGAAAGTGCGGCACCACGCCGTGCCAGCCGTACTCGCGTGCGGCCGCCATCAAGGTGGCGGCGTAGTGCGATGTAGAACTGCCTTCGAGGCCGTGAAACAGCACGAACAGCGGCGCGTCGTCTGCGGGAATCCTGGCGGGCGTGGCAGGGGTGAGCGCTGAGGCAGGTTTGCCGTCATGCACCACCCAATCGAGATCGATGAAGTCGCCATCCGGCGTATCCCAGCGTTCGCGCCGGAACGCGATCGCCGGGCGGCGCGCAAACAGCGCCGGGACGATGGTCTGCACATGCCGGTTCGGCAGCCAGAGCGGCGCGCGGTAGAGCAGCTCGACGGTGGCCTCGACAGCCGCCGCCGCGGCGCGTGCTGCGCCGGTGGAGGCGGATTGATCGTGCGTCGTCTCCCAATCCCCCATGGGGGATTCGTTCGGGACGGGTGACTTCCTGCGGGGCGTGCTCATGCCAGCGTCAAAGCAAAAAAGATAGAACCGGTGAAACAGGCCGAACAGGCGAAATGCGTTCGCGAGGCGTCAGTGCAACGACCCCTGGCCATGCCGCATCTTGGTCGCGAACTGACTGGCGGCCTCGTTCGGCATCGGGCTCGCGTGAATATGCGCAATTCGCCATTCGCCGCGTTCGTGGACCATCACGTAAGTGGTGAACACCATCGCGGGCGCCGCCTTCGGATCGGCCGGGCGGTGCGCTTCGGCGATGGCGTAGACGACGGTGCCGAGGCTGTCGTAGACGCGAATATCGAGCGGTTCAATCGAAACGGGCGCGGTTTCCAGCTGGATTTGCAAGCCGGCGCGAATGCTGTCGAGGCCGTGCAGGTGGGAGCCGTCGGCGCAGATGCAACTGACGAATTCCTCATCGATCCACAGGCCCATCAAGCTGTCGATATTCACCTCGGCGATGGCCTGGTAATAGGCGTTCAGCGTATCGGCGGCGGCTTCGAAGATATGGGCAAAACGTGGCATGGCTCGTCGGTCTCTTGTGCGCGGCGCGCGGTTGCGGGGCAGCGGTCAGCGGGACAGTCCGGAGCACCGGACAATCGCATCTAAGCGCGAGGATGCCCGCGCCGCAAGGCGCGAACATGACGCGACGCGCTCAGAGCGTGCGGTGTTGCGTGCAAGTATCAGCCGAATCAGTCTGGTTCAACGTTGCGCAAGCAACATGCCGCGCAAATCGCCGAACACCTGCTCGGCACTCAACTGCTTCAGGCAGTTCAGATGCCCGAGCGGACACTCGCGCTGAAAACAGGGGCTGCATTCGAGATGGAGCCATTGTACCTTCGCGAGCTCTGACAAGGGCGGCGTGTGGCGCGGATCGGTCGAACCGTACACGGCCACCAGCGGCCGGCGCAGCGCGGCGGCCACGTGCATCAGGCCGGAATCGTTGGTGACGACCGCGTTGGCCCGTGAGATCAGCGCGCAAGCCTCGCTCAGCGCTGTCTGGCCGCACAGGTTACGCACGTTCGGCGCCTTCTCGGCGATGGCTTGAGCAAGCGGCGCGTCTTTCGGGGAGCCGAGCGCGACGATCTGCGTGTAGGGGAACGACTGGCCGACGATCTGCGCGAGCGCAGCGAAGTGCTCGGGCGGCCAGCGCTTGGCCGGGCCGTACTCGGCACCCGGGCAGAACACCAGCAGCGGCACGCGCGTATCCAGATTGAAGCGCGCCGAGACCCGCGACGCTTCGTTCAGATCCGCGTCGAGCCGCGGCATCGGCAGGTCGTCGGGGACCTTGGCGCCTTGTGCGTAGGCGAGGGCGGCGTAATGACCGACCATCGGCGGGCGCTCGTCCTTGCGCGGATTCGCATGACGGACGTTCAGCAGGCCGTAGCGGCTTTCACCGGTGTAGCCGATGCGCAGCGGAATGCCCGCCATCCACGGAATCAGCGCCGACTTGAGCGAATTCGGCAGGACATAGGCCGCGTCGTAGCCGACATCGCGCAAATCGCTCGCGAGTTGCCAGCGGCGCAGCATTTGCAGCTTGCCGTGCGCGAGGTCCGTGGCGTAGACGTCGCGGATCTCGGGCATGCGTTCGAGCACGGGCGCGACCCACGAGGGCGCGACCGCGTCGATCACGATGCGCGGATGCAATTTCACGAGGCGCGCAAACAGCGGCTGCGCCATCAATGCGTCACCGATCCAGTTCGGTGCGATAACCAACGCGCGACGCATCAGAGTGGGTGTCCGGTGTCGAAACGAAGCGCCGCGCGAACCATGCGCGTGGCGTTCGATTGGGTAAAAGGGGAAAAGCCGCGAGCTTTGCGGCGCGGATCCGGCATGACCGGTCCCGCCGCGGCTGCGGCGTTGCTGCGAAGCGCTTGCGTTGCCGCTGCCTGCTGCAAAAGCACAGCCGGCCCGTCACGTGACGAACCGGGCAACGGGCGCGTCAGCAAAGACGACCGCAAACACCGCCGCAAACGATCAGCGCCCAGTGCTCAAGATCAGTGACCCTTGACCACTTCGCCGTCGCGCAGCTTGTAACGCGTGCTGCAGTACGGGCATTTCGCTTCGCCGTGCGTGACGTCGATAAAGACGCGCGGATGCGCGCTCCAGCGCGGCATGGCCGGATTCGGGCAGTACGCCGGCAGATCCTTTGCCGTCAATTCGACCAGCGGCATTTCCTTGATTTCGCTCATGGGGACTTTCTCGTTGTATGCAGGGTGCGTGCGTTGCACCGGCAAAAGGCCGAGGGCCTTGGGCCGGCGCAGCGCGCGTTAGATCTTGGTGAGCCAGTGCGCGTACTTGTCGCTCTTGCCGTTCACGATATCGAAGAAGCCGGATTGCAGCTTCTCCGTGATCGGGCCGCGTGCGCCGGAGCCGATCGTGCGGTTGTCGAGTTCGCGGATCGGCGTGACTTCAGCGGCGGTGCCGGTGAAGAACGCTTCGTCGCAGGTGTAGACCTCGTCGCGCGTGATGCGTTTTTCGATCACCTGGATGCCCGCGTCGCGCGCCAGCGTGATGACGGTGTCGCGCGTGATGCCGTCGAGGCACGACGACAGGTCCGGCGTGTACAGCTTGCCGTTGTTCACGAGGAAGAAGTTTTCGCCGGAGCCTTCCGACACGTAGCCGTCTACGTCGAGCAGCAGCGCTTCGTCGTAACCGTCGGCAATCGCTTCCTGGTTGGCGAGGATCGAGTTCACGTACCAGCCCGACGCCTTGGCGCGGACCATCGACACGTTCACGTGATGGCGCGTGAACGACGAGGTCTTCACGCGGATGCCCTTGGCAATACCGTCCTCACCGAGGTAAGCGCCCCACGGCCAGGCGGCGATCGCCACGTGGATCGTGTTGCCTTTGGCCGACACGCCGAGCTTTTCCGAGCCGACCCAGATGATCGGGCGCAGGTAGCAGGATTCCAGCTTGTTTTCGCGGACCACTTCGCACTGCGCGGCGGCTAGCGTTTCATGGTCGAACGGCACGTCCATCTGGAAGATCTTGGCCGAATTCAGCAGCCGCTTGGTGTGTTCCTGGAGGCGGAAAATCGCCGTGCCGCCGTCCGCCGTCTTGTAGGCGCGTACGCCTTCGAAAACGCCCATGCCGTAATGCAGCGTGTGGGTAAGCACGTGGATCTTGGCGTCGCGCCAGTCGATGAGCTTGCCATCCATCCAGATCTTGCCGTCGCGGTCGGCCATTGACATACGATTCTCCAGCGGTGCGGTGAAAGAGCGTCATTTTAGCGTCTTTTGCACACGAAACGGGCATTTGGCCGCACACCGGGCGCTATAATTCGGCGCACGCATAATTCATCCGGATGCGCCAGCGGGTGCTTGACGACCTGGCGCCGACCTCCCTTCGTTGCGCCGTCGCTTGGCGCCCGCGTTTCGCCTCATGCTCGCTCGCTTCTCAGATACCGATCGTCGCGCCTTTCGTGAGGGCGCGCGCGACTATTCGCCCACGCTGATGGCGATCTTTTCCTGGGGCCTCGTCACCGGCATTGCAATGAGCAAGTCCGTGCTCACGCTGCCGCAGGCGCTCACTATGTCGCTGCTCTGCTACGCCGGTTCGTCGCAACTGGCCGTGCTGCCGTTGCTGGCCGCCAAGCTGCCGATCTGGACCGTGCTGCTCACCGCCGCGATGGTCAATACGCGTTTCGTGATCTTCAGCGCCGGTCTCGCGCCGCATTTTTCCTATCTGCCAATGTGGCGCCGCATCGTGCTCGGCTACTTCAACGGCGACGTGATCTATCTGCTGTTCCAGAAGAAGAGCTTCCAGACCGGTTATGTGCCAGGCAAAGAGGCGTACTTCTGGGGCATGGCGGTGTGCAGCTGGCTGTCGTGGCAGGTGTCGTCGATCGTCGGGATTCTGCTGGCGAGCCTGATTCCGGACAACTGGGGCCTCGCGCTGGCAGGCACGCTGGCGCTGCTGCCCATCATGGTGTCGGCGATCGCCACGCGCTCCACGCTGGTCGCGGTCGGCGTCGCTGGCGTGGTGTCGCTGCTCGCTTTCGACCTGCCGTACCGGCTTGCACTGCCGCTTGCGGTGATTGCGGCGATTGTCGCGGGCAGCGCGGCCGATCTGATGGTCGAGCGCGCCGACTTGCGCCGCATCCGCAACAGCGCCGGAGATTCCCAATGACATCCACACAGATCTGGCTGTCCATTATCGGCATGACCTTCGTCACCGCGGTGACACGCGCGATGTTTCTAATCGGCGGCGAGCGCACGGTTTTGCCGGCGCGCGTCCAGCGCATGCTGCGCTATGCGCCGGCCGCGGCGCTTGCCGCCGTCGTGCTGCCCGATGTGCTGGCGACGCCGGAGGGGCTCTCGTTCGCGCCGTCGAACCACGAGTTTTACGCGACGCTGGCCGGTCTCGCGTGGTTTATGTGGCGGCGCACCATGCTCGGCACGATTGTGGTGGGAATGGCCGTGTTCACGCTCTTGCGGCTCTTCATGTAATTGATTGAATCGAAAATGCTGCGCCGCGACATGCTCGGCGCATTCTTCAAATACGGGACATTCGCCTGGTTGCGGGTCAGAAGGCCGTGTGGATAAGTTAAAATGGCTGTTTCCGGGACAAGCGCGCCGCTGCATGGCGCGACAGCCGCGGCTTTGCCGCCGGCGCCCGACTCAGTGGAGCCGCTGCCGTGCCGAAGCGCTGGAGTTCGCCGCGCTTAAGGCCCAGCGCGTCGTCCGCCACCGCCTTCCCATCAACTCGCATGCACAAACGCCCATGAACAAGGTATTGCGTCTCTCCGATCTGATCGCCGAAGGCAAGCTGTCCGGCAAGCGCGTGTTCATCCGCGCCGATCTGAACGTGCCGCAGGACGATCAAGGCAACATCACCGAAGACACCCGTATCCGCGCCTCCGTGCCGGCGATCAAGGCCGCGTTGGACGCAGGCGCCGCCGTGATGGTCACGTCGCACCTGGGTCGCCCGACCGAAGGCGAATTCAAGCCGGCAGACTCGCTCGCGCCGGTCGCGAAGCGTCTGGCCGAGCTGCTTGGCCGTGACGTGCCGCTGGTCGCCAACTGGGTCGAAAACGGCGTGAATGTCGCGCCGGGTCAGCTCGTGCTGCTGGAAAACTGCCGCGTCAACAAGGGCGAAAAGAAGGATTCCGACGAGCTCGCGCAGAAAATGGCGAAGCTCTGCGACATCTACGTGAATGACGCATTCGGCACCGCGCACCGCGCCGAAGCCACCACGCACGGCATCGCCAAATACGCGCCGGTCGCGTGCGCCGGCCCGCTGCTAGCGG
This sequence comes from Paraburkholderia sediminicola, assembly GCF_902859805.1. Taxonomy (GTDB): domain Bacteria; phylum Pseudomonadota; class Gammaproteobacteria; order Burkholderiales; family Burkholderiaceae; genus Paraburkholderia; species Paraburkholderia sediminicola. The sequence goes on from NZ_CADIKC010000003.1 coordinate 96,188, forward strand.
CTGAGCTCGAAGCGCTCGGTAAGGCGCTGGGCGCGCCGAAACGTCCGCTGGTGGCGATCGTCGCCGGCTCGAAGGTGTCCACCAAGCTGACCATCCTGAAGTCGCTGGCCGACAAGGTCGATCAGCTGATTGTGGGCGGTGGCATCGCCAATACGTTCATGCTGGCTGCCGGACTGAAGATCGGTAAGTCGCTTGCTGAAGCCGACCTGGTCGCCGAAGCCAAAACCATCATCGACGCAGCGAAAGCACGCGGCGCCTCGGTGCCGATCCCGACCGACGTGGTCACGGCGAAAGAGTTTTCGCCCACTGCCAAGGCCGAAGTCAAGGCCGTCGCCGATGTTGAAGACGACGACATGATCCTGGACATCGGACCGGAAACCGCCAAGGTGCTTGCCGCGCAACTGGAAAAAGCCGGCACGATCGTGTGGAACGGCCCGGTTGGCGTGTTCGAATTCGATCAGTTCGGCAACGGTACGAAGACGCTGGCTGACGCGATCGCCAAATCGTCGGCGTTCTCGATTGCAGGCGGCGGCGACACGCTGGCCGCGATTGCCAAGTACGGCATCCACGACAAGGTCAGCTACATCTCGACGGGCGGCGGTGCCTTCCTCGAGTTCCTTGAGGGCAAGACACTACCCGCTGTCGCAGTTCTGGAATCGCGGGCTTAACGTGGTGACGCGCTCCCCCTCAGCGAAATCTGCAAAAGCGCGCGGCAGCAAGTTGCCGCGCAACACCGCAGCAGCAACGGCAGGGGAGCGCGAAGCGCGCTCCGCCGCCACAACGGCCGTGGCTGAAGCCGCGGCCCCGCAGCTAGAATCCGAGTCGTCCCTCGCGCTCGCGGAGTTGACCACTGCCAGCGAGGCAGCGGAATTGTCCACCGGACAAGCCGCCCACTCGCACGCAGAACTCCCGGACGACGAGGTTGCGCCCGCACCCCCACCAGCGCCCCCCGCGCCGGTGTCGAACACCGCTTCACCCCATAAAGCGACGCTGGTTTCAACCGGCGCGCAGCCCCCAGCAGCACCCTTCGGTGCGCAGCCTCCGCATCCGACTCGCAGCGCTCATTCCAGCGATCTCACCCAGACGAGGAGACTCATGCATCGCGCCACCAAGATTGTCGCTACCATCGGACCGGCTTCCAGCACGCCGGAAATCCTGCTGCAAATGATTCAGGCAGGAGCCGACGTGGTGCGGCTCAATTTCTCGCACGGCACCGCCGACGACCACCGCCAGCGCGCCGAATTCGTGCGCGAAGCGGCCCGCCAGGCCGGCCGTGAAGTTGCCATCATGGCTGACCTGCAAGGCCCGAAGATTCGGGTCGGCAAATTCGAGAACGGCAAGACCACGCTCGTTCCCGGCAACCCGTTCGTCCTCGACTCCGAGTGCGAACTCGGCAACGACGACCGCGTCGGTCTCGACTACAAGGATCTGCCGCGCGACCTGAAACCAGGCGACGTGCTGTTGCTCAACGACGGCCTGATTGTGCTCGACGTCGTGCGCGTGCTCGGCAGCGAGATCCACACCACCGTGAAGGTCGGTGGCGATCTGTCGAACAACAAGGGCATCAACCGCCAGGGCGGCGGCCTGACGGCGCCGGCGCTGACGGCCAAAGACATGGAAGACATCCGCACGGCGATGTCGCTCGGCGTGGATTATGTCGCGGTATCGTTCCCCAAGAACGCTACCGACATGGAAATGGCCCGTCAGCTCGCGAACATCGCGGGCGCGCCGTACGGCATCAAGCCGAAGATGATCGCGAAGATCGAGCGCGCGGAAGCGATTCCGGCGCTGCAAGGCATCCTCGACGCATCGGACGGCATCATGGTCGCGCGTGGCGATCTGGCCGTGGAAGTGGGCAATGCCGCAGTGCCTGCGCTGCAAAAGCGCATGATTCGTATGGCGCGCGAATCGAACAAGTTCGTGATCACCGCGACCCAGATGATGGAATCGATGATCTACGCACCGGTGCCGACCCGCGCCGAAGTGTCGGACGTCGCCAACGCGGTGCTCGACGGCACGGACGCAGTGATGCTGTCGGCCGAATCCGCGGCGGGCAAGTACCCGGTCCAAACCATCGAAACGATGGCGGCGATCTGCGTGGAAGCCGAGAAGTCGGAGCAATCCGAGCTGGACAAGGATTTCCTCGACCGCACGTTCACGCGAATCGACCAGTCCATCGCCATGGGCGCGCTGTTCACGGCGTTCCACCTGGGCGCGAAGGCGATCGTCGCGTTGACCGAATCGGGTTCGACCGCGCTGTGGATGTCGCGTCACTGGACGCACGTGCCGATTTTCGCGCTCACGCCGCGCGTCGGCAGCGAGCGGGCGATGGCGATTTACCGCAACGTCACGTCGCTGCATCTGGACACCAGCACCGACCGTGACACGGCGTTGCAGCAGGCGCTGGAAACCGTGGTCGGCAAGGGCTATGCATCGCGCGGCGACATGGTGGTGCTGACCGTCGGCGAGCCGATGGGCCAGGCAGGCGGCACGAATACGCTGAAGATCGTGCGCGTCGGCGAGCCGTATTGATTCGGTGTAGACCGAAGACTGCTCGATCGGCACGCTCTGCGTGGGACCAGAGTAGGCGCTAAAGCGCCAACTCTGGCCGACACAGGCTTGATTGAGCGAAAGCAGGCTGTCATGCCCCGCGAGAGGCGGCGCACAGACTCCAATCGCGCGTGCGGTAAAGGTCCGCAAGTGACGCGCTTTAGGGAATGTGTGAACGGGTATGCAGCTTGCTTCGCGATAAAATCGCCCAAAAAGATGCCGACGGCACAGAATTCGTTTCAATCTAAGGAGTTAAGCATGCCTCTCGTATCAATGCGTCAACTGCTGGACCATGCTGCCGAAAACGGTTATGGCATTCCGGCATTCAACGTGAACAACCTGGAGCAGGTGCAGGCGATCATGTTCGCAGCGGACAAGGTCAACGCCCCGGTCATCATGCAGGCGTCGGCCGGCGCGCGTAAGTACGCGGGCGAGCCGTTCCTGCGTCACCTGATCGAAGCCGCGGTCGAGTCGTACCCGCATATTCCGGTCGTGATGCACCAGGACCACGGCCAGTCGCCGGCGGTTTGTATGGCGGCGATCCGCAGCGGTTTCACCAGCGTGATGATGGACGGTTCGCTCGAAGCAGACGGCAAGACGGTCGCATCGTACGAATACAATGTCGAAGTCTCGCGTAAGGTGGTTGAAGCGGCGCATTCGATCGGCATCACGGTGGAAGCGGAACTGGGCGTGCTCGGTTCGCTGGAAACCATGAAGGGCGACAAGGAAGACGGCCACGGCGCGGAAGGCACGATGACCCGCGAGCAACTGTTGACCGATCCGGAGCAGGCTGCCGACTTCGTCAAGCAGACGCAATGCGATGCGCTCGCGATTGCGATCGGCACGTCGCACGGCGCCTACAAGTTCAGCAAGAAGCCCACGGGCGACATCCTGTCGATCCAGCGCATCAAGGAAATTCACCAGCGCATTCCGAATACGCACCTGGTGATGCACGGTTCTTCCTCGGTGCCGCAGGAACTGCTCGCGGAAATCCGCGAATTCGGCGGCGACATGAAGGAAACCTACGGCGTGCCGGTCGAGGAAATTCAGGAAGGCATCAAGAACGGCGTGCGCAAGGTCAATATCGACACCGACCTGCGTCTGGCGATCACCGGTGCGATCCGCCGCTACATGGCGACCAATCCGGGCAAGTTCGATCCGCGTGACTACCTGAAGCCGGCGCGCGAAGCCGCGATGAAGATCTGTCTCGAGCGCTTCACGCAATTCGGCTGCGAAGGCCAGGCCGGCAAGATCAAGCCGGTTTCGCTTGATAAAATCGCGGAGAAGTACAAATCGGGCGACCTCGCGCAAGTCGTCCGCTAAGCTATAACCAGGCTCTACACCTGGCTGATTGGCCAGGTTGTCGTTCGATCGCCGTTCCCGCATCATCCGGGGAACGGCGTTTCCCTTTTGTTCCGGTCACACTTTTTGCCCCACTTTTAGCGAACCACGACGATGTCTACCCTTTACGAATCCACGCTCCACTCGCTGCCGCTACTCGGCCGCGGTAAAGTCCGCGACAACTATGCGGTGGGCAACGACCAGTTGCTGATCGTCACGACCGACCGTCTGTCGGCGTTCGACGTCATCATGGGCGAGCCGATTCCGAATAAGGGCCGTGTGCTCAACGAAATGGCGAACTTCTGGTTCGAAAAGCTGAAGCACGTGGTGCCGAATCACCTCACGGGCGTGGCGCCCGAATCCGTGGTGGCGGCTGACGAAGTCGAGCAGGTCAAGGGCCGCGCGGTGGTGGTGAAGCGCCTCGAGCCGATTCTCGTTGAAGCCGTGGTGCGCGGCTATCTGGCCGGCAGCGGCTGGAAAGACTACCAGGCAACCGGTTCGGTCTGCGGCGTCGAACTGCCGCCGGGGCTGCAAAACGCACAAAAGCTGCCTGAGCCGATTTTCACGCCGGCAGCCAAGGCCGAAATGGGCCATCACGACGAAAACATCACCTACAACGAGATGGAACGCCGCATCGGCACCGAACTGTCGGCCACGATCCGCGACATCTCGATCAAGCTGTACAAGGAAGCCGCTGACTATGCTGCAACGCGCGGCATCATCATCGCGGATACGAAGTTCGAATTCGGTCTGGACAACCACGGCCAGCTGTATCTGATGGACGAGGCGCTGACTGCCGACTCGTCGCGCTTCTGGCCGGCTGACCAGTATCAGGTCGGCACCAACCCGCCGTCGTTCGACAAGCAGTTCGTGCGCGACTGGCTCGAAACCCAGCCGTGGAAGAAAGAGCCGCCCGCACCGAAGCTGCCGGACGACGTGGTCACGAAAACGGGCGAGAAGTACCAGGAAGCGCTCGAACGCCTGACCGGACACAAGCTCGCTTAACGACGCGCGCCTGTCAGGTCCGCCCCGCGTGAGAAAGCGCTGGGCCGCCCCCAAGTTTGCCCGCCCCCCCGGGGTCGGCGCGAAGCGGCAGGTTTGGGGGCGCTCTCAAGAAACAAGGAAGCCGTAAGATGAGTGAAGTCCAGACTGCCCATACGCATGGCGCGCCCGTTGTCGGCGTGCTGATGGGTTCCAGTTCCGACTGGGAAGTGATGAAGAACGCCGTTGCGATTCTGCAGGAATTCGGCGTGCCGTATGAAGCCAAAGTCGTGTCCGCGCACCGGATGCCGGACGAGATGTTTGCGTATGCCGAGAGCGCGCGCGAGCGCGGTATTCGCGCGATCATCGCGGGTGCGGGCGGCGCGGCGCATCTGCCGGGCATGCTGGCTGCCAAGACCACGGTGCCGGTGCTCGGCGTGCCGGTGGCGAGCAAGTATCTGAAGGGCGTTGATTCGTTGCATTCGATCGTGCAGATGCCCAAAGGCGTGCCGGTCGCCACGTTTGCAATCGGCGAAGCGGGCGCGGCGAATGCGGCGCTGTTCGCGGTATCGATTCTGAGCGGCACGAGCGCTGAATATGCGGAAAAGCTGGCTGCATTCCGCGTGCGCCAGAACGAAGCGGCCCACGCAATGGTGCTGCCGGCGCTGTAAGCGCCAAGGCCGATTGCTTTTAGACGTCCCCCTGTCTGACCCCCGGCCGGATGCTGCTGTATGAATTCAGCACCCGGCCGCGACCGACCACTAAGATGAACCCAGACAACACACCGGTTTCACCGATTCTGCCCGGCGCATGGCTTGGCATGGTCGGTGGCGGCCAGCTCGGCCGCATGTTCTGTTTTGCCGCTCAGGCCATGGGCTATCGCGTTGCCGTGCTCGACCCGGACGAAACCAGTCCCGCGGGCGCGGTTGCCGACCGCCATATCCGTGCGGCTTACGACGACGAAGCGTCGCTCACCGAACTCGCGCGGCTGTGCGCGGCGGTGTCGACTGAATTCGAGAACGTGCCGGCGGCGAGCCTCGATTTCATGGCGAAAACCACCTTCGTGAGCCCGGCCGGGCGTTGCGTCGCCGTGGCGCAAGACCGGATCGCCGAGAAGCGTTTTATCGCGTCGTCAGGCGTGACGGTGGCGCCGCACGTGGTGATCGAATCGTCAGATGCGCTGGCCGCGCTCGACGATGCGAAGCTCGAAGCCGTGCTGCCCGGCATTCTGAAGACTGCACGCATGGGTTACGACGGCAAAGGTCAAATCCGCGTGCGTAACGCCGAGGAAGTACGCGAGGCGCATGCGTCGCTCGCGGGTGTTCCCTGCGTGCTGGAAAAACGTTTGCCGCTGAAGTTCGAAGTGTCCGCGCTGATCGCGCGCGCGGCGAGCGGCGCGTCGGTGGTGTATCCGCTGGCGCAGAATACCCATCGCGACGGCGTGCTGTCGCACACCATCGTGCCCGCGCCGGATGCAAGCCCGACGCTGGTCCAGCAAGCACAGCAGGCCGCGCTGCAAATTGCGGACAAGCTCGGCTATGTCGGCGTGTTGTGCGTCGAGTTCTTCATTCTCGAAGACGGGTCGCTGGTCGCCAACGAAATGGCGCCGCGTCCGCATAACTCCGGCCATTACACGGTCGACGCCTGCGCGACCAGCCAGTTCGAACAGCAGGTCCGCGCCATGACCGGCATGCCGCTCGGCGACACGCGTCAGCACTCACCGGCGGTGATGCTGAACATCCTCGGCGACGTCTGGTTCCCAGCCGGCCCGAAGGGCGCAGCGGTTACGCCGCCGTGGCACGAAGTCGCCGCGATGCCGGCGGCGCGTTTGCATCTGTACGGTAAAGAAGAAGCACGTTGCGGCCGCAAGATGGGCCACGTGAACTTCACGGCTGCGACACTCGAAGAAGCCCGCACGTCGGCGCGCGATTGCGCGCGGCTCCTGCATATCATCACGGGCTGACGCGAGCACCATGCCGGATCAAAGCAAACCTGCCGATGGAGGCGCCGCAAGCGCCTTGCCTGTGAGCGCGGAGCAGATCGAACACGCTGCCGCGCTGCTCGACGCGGGCGGCCTCGTCGCATTTCCCACGGAGACGGTCTACGGACTCGGCGGCGACGCCGAAAGTCCGGACGCGGTTGCGCGCATTTACGCGGCGAAGGGCAGGCCGGCGAATCATCCGGTGATCGTGCATCTGGCGCCGCAGGGCGATCCGAACTACTGGGTCGAGCATTTGCCCGCGGAGGCGCAGCGTTTGATCGATGCGTTCTGGCCGGGGCCGCTCACGTTGATTCTGAAGCGTGCTGAGCGGATCAATGCGGCCGTGAGCGGTGGACAGGATTCAGTGGGTTTGCGCTGTCCGTCACATCCCGTTGCCCAGGCTCTGCTCGAGGCGTTCAGTGCGTTGCGTGGCGGACATGGCGGCGTGGCCGCGCCGTCTGCGAATCGTTTTGGCCATGTGAGCCCAACTACCGCGCAGCATGTGCGCGATGAATTCGGCAGCGCGATTCACGTGCTGGACGGTGGCGCTTCTGACGTCGGAATCGAATCGACGATTCTGGATCTGTCGCGCGGATTTCCGGCGCTGTTGAGGCCTGGTCGCGTAACACCGCAGGATATTGCCGACGTACTCGGCGAGGCGCCACGCCTGCCCGACGGATCGGATGCAACGGCACCGCGCGCTTCGGGGACGTTGAAGGCGCACTACGCGCCGCGCACGCCGTTGGCCTTGCTGCCTTTTGATGCGTTGCAGATTTTGCTCGGGGCGCGTCAGAGCGACGAACGCGTGGCCTTGGTGGCGCGTGCTTCCCGCGCAGGGGAGTGGGCTCATGCCGAGGGCGTGCATTTCATTGCGGCGCCTGAAGATCCGCACGTTTATGCGCGCGAGTTGTACGGGCTGCTAAGGGCGCTCGATCGCGCGGATGTGAGCCGGATTCTCATCGAGAAGTTGCCGGACACGATCGAGTGGATCGCCGTGAACGATCGGCTGGGCCGGGCTGCGGCCGCATTCGAAGCGCAGGGGTAGAGGGGGCGGCCTGGTTTGCGTGGTCTGCTCAATGACGCCGCCGCAATCCGTTGTAGCAACGTGTCGTTTCAACCTGCCGTCTCAACCGCTGTGCCGCGCGCGACAAAGATAAAAAAACGCCCGGCTTGACCAGCAAGCCGGGCGTTCGCAGAACTCGAGTCCTGCAGCCGCTATGCGGCAACCCTCTCAACTTATTTTATTTCCCCAGGCCCGTGGCCGCGATCTGCTGCTGAACGTACTGCGCGAACAAGGCGTGCAAGTGCGTGCTCGGATGGACCAGGTCAGCGAACATGTAGGTCTGGTCAGCGCCAGCCACCGTGTAGGTCTGCGGTGAGCAGAAGAGCGACGAGCCGAACTGGGCGCCGTACTGGGCCGGGGTCAGTCCGTTCGTTGCGCTCGGATTGGCGGTGGCGTACGCGGTTGCGTTGGTCACCATCGACGTCAGGTTACACGCCGTACCGGTGTTGGACACCGTGAAGCCCAGCGCCTGGTAGTTCGGCAACTGCTGATCGATCCACGTGAACGCATCGGCCACGATGACCTTGCCCGTGCCCAGCAGGCCGAGGGCCGTCAGGCTCTGGACCAGGATGCCGTTATACGCCGCGGTAATCCCCGACAGGAGTGCAGCCGCGCCCGGCGAGGCTGCGTTGGCCTGAACGCCTTGCGGCGTATTGCCGATGTCCGGCACCGTCGACACCACCACGTGGGTCGCACCCGAGTTGACGATGGTCTGGATTTGCGCGGCGAGTTGCGTGGCGGCCGTCGCGATCTGTGGGTTGGCCAACTGCTGCAGGTAGCCGGCGATGAACTGTACCTGGCCTGCCTGCGTGTTCGGCAGTTTGCCGGCCTGTACGAGCAGCGGGTATTGCGTCTGCAGCGCGGTGGCGAGCGCCGTCAGATTGGCGGTGGTGCCCGCGAACTGGAAGATGTCGTTCGCGCCGCCGTTCACCAGCACGAGCTGGTTCGCGTTGAAGCTCGTATGCGCGCCCAGGTAGTTTGCCACCTGGGTCACCACCGGCACAGTCGTTGCCGCCGCGTTGTTCGGTGCCCAACCTTCGCCCTGGGCGTTCACGACGTCAGAGCCGCCTTGCGCGTAGCCAAACCCGCCCGTTGCGACCAGCGGTTGACCGAAGCCGCCCACATACGCGGCAGTCAACGTGCCGCCGTAGTACTCCGCGACCTTCTGGGTCCACACTTCGCCCGGGTTGGTCGTGAAGCGGCCGCCGCCGAAGCTCGACTGAATCACCGGCGCGTACGTGCCGACATCCGACAAGCTGTCGCCAAACGAAACGACCTGCAACTTCACGCCGCCCGCCGGCGTGCTGCCGCTCGAGCTGTTGTTGTTATCGCTGCCGCCGCCACAAGCCGCGAGCAGTGCAAGCGCCGAACTGGCGATGGCGATTTGCGTGACGCGGACGAAATTGCGTTTCCTCGATGCTATTTGTTTCATGTTGACTACATCTCCTCGTATGTGTGGCCCTTATGCCATGTGTTGCAGGCAGCGCCCACCGCGTCGGCGGCATGACGACAGCTTACAGAATCTTCTACGGCCTGCGCGTTGTCTGAAACGCGGCCGTATGGTTATCTTCAATGCTCGTAGCGCCGCTGGAAGCCGCGGCAGCGGCGCCTACATTCGCACCAGCGGCACGGCCCGCGTGATAAGCCGCGGCCCATGCGGGCGGTGCAAACAGCGCGCGCAACTTGTTGCGCCAGCCTCGCACGCTCACGAAATCGGCGGCCATCGACGCCCATTCATGAAACGTCGCCTTCAACGGGTTATAGGTGTGCAGCGGTTCGACGATGCCGTACATCGGCGCTTCGTGCGGATCTTCCTCGACATAGCTGCCGAACAGGCGATCCCAGATCACCAGCACGCCGGCGTAGTTGCGGTCGATATAGCGGTCGTTGCGCGCGTGATGCACGCGGTGAATCGACGGCGTGTTGAATACGTATTCAAGCCAGCCGAGTTTGCCGATTGCCTGCGTGTGCACGAAAAACTGGAAGCCGAGATTGATCAGCACGATCGCAACGATCTGCTTCGGCGGAAAGCCGAACACGGCGAGCGGAATCCAGAACAGCCACATGCCGGCAATCGGATACATCAGGCTCTGGCGGAAGGCGGTCGAAAAATTCATCCGCTCCGACGAGTGATGCACGACATGCGCGGCCCACAGCCAGCGCACGCGGTGGCTGCACCGGTGAAACCAGTAATAGAGCAGGTCCTGGGCAACGAACAGCACGACGAACGACACCCAGCTCGCCTGCCACATATAGACGCGATAGTGATCGTAGAAAAATGCATAGACGGGGATGATCACGAGCCACGCGAGCTTGTCGGCGGCTTGCTGCATCAGCGCGAGCGCGGCGTTGCAGAACGTGTCGCGCCAGCTATAGAGCTGCGCGCCGGGGCGCGTACGCCGCAGGTGCCACGCCTCCCAGCCAATGCATGCGAGAAAGACTGGCGCCATGGCGAGCAGCAGCAATTCGGCATCGAATTGCATCGTGTCTTCCTCCGTGGTCCCTTGCCGCTGCGCTTGCCGCAGCGGACGTTGTCGTTATCGTTTGATTGGGCCACGCTTTCGTAACGGCTGCGTGGCTCGTGCGCTACGCATAACGTTTTACGCGCGCCTCAAACACTGCCCGACAGCGTACACGCTTGGGCGCATTGCGGCGCGTGGGTTCTATAGAAGGAATCCTCAATGGGTACCGCGCTTGTGCGGGTTTTTCCTGGGCTTGCTGCCGCGCGGTTCGGCGATGGGGTCGGAGACCTTCGTGAATCCCTGGGACGGTCCCTGATAGACCCATTCGAGCAAGGCGTCGTGCGCGGCGCGCGCGGCCTCCGAATGCGGGTCGTTGATCAGGCTCACCACCACGTAGCTGTTGCCATCCGCCGAGGCTACATAACCGGCGATCGCCCGCACGTCGCGCAGGGTGCCGGTCTTGATGTGCGCGTTGCCGCCTGCGCCCTGGTTGGTCAAGCGGTTGCGCATGGTGCCGTCGACACCCGCAATCGGCAGCGACTCCACGAACACCTGGGCGACCGGGCTCGCATTGGCCCGCTGCAGCAGATCGGCGAGCGAGAGCGCGGTGACGTGCTCGTCGCGCGACAAGCCCGAGCCGTTGTCGAGCGTCAGGTATTGCATATCGACGCTGTCGCGGCGCAGAAAGTCCTCGATGGCGCGCGCCGATTTCGCGGGCGTGGCGGGCGCTTTTTCTTCCGTGGCGCCGATGGTCAGGAACAGGTTGCGCGCCATCGTGTTGTTACTGAACTTGTTGATGTCGCGCACGATGTCGGACAGCATCGGCCCCTGGTGCGTGGCGACGAGGCGCGCGCCGACCGGCACCGGGCCTTCGCGGGTCGCGCCGCTGAACGTGCCGCCGGTTTGCTGCCACAGGGCGAGGAAACCGCCTGCGAAGAACGCGGAGTGATCGAGCACCGCGACGTTGATCGTGCGCGGGCCGCAGCGCACCGAGTAGTCGCCGTCGAACGACGCCACCACGGTGCCGTTCGGCTGTGGCGTGACAGTGGGCGAGACGGCGGCGGCGTCGCCGCGGCACGGACCGTTGACGGCGTGCATCTGATTGTCGATCTGCAACTGCGAGAGCGCGGGCAGCACGTCGATGGCGACGCTGCCGTCCGGCGAAGGTGTCAGCGTGAACGACAGCGATTTGAAGGCGTACAGCAGCGGATCGGGGCCGACGTTGTACGGCGCGGTGGCGTCGTCGTCGAACGGCGGCAGATCGCGCGTGGAGGCGTCGAAATAGCGCTTGTCGAGCACCAGCGCGCCGTCGATGCCGTTGATCCCCGCCTTGTGGATCTTCTGCACGAGGTCGATCAGTTCTTCGGGCACGAGTTTCGGATCGCCCGTGCCCTGAATGTACAGATTGCCGTGCAGCACGCCGTTGGCGTCGAGCGTGCCGTCAGCGTAGGCGCTCGTGCGCCAGCGATACTCCGGGCCGAGGATCGACAGGCCGGAGTAGGTGGTGACGAGTTTCATCGTCGAGGCGGGCATCATCGGCTTGCCGGCGTTCAGCGCGAGGATCGGCGTGCGGTCGCCCACTTTCTCGACCACCACGCTGATCGACGACAACGGCACGTGCGCGCGCTGCAAGCCGAGCATTACCGGCTGCGGCAACACCGTCGTAACGTTGACGCTCGGATGCGTGGTCTTGATGCGCGCCTGTGCGGTGAGCGGCAACGCCGCGCCACCGCTGCCGAGCGCGGCGCAGGTAAGCAGCAACGCCGCCGAGCGCGCAGCAAACCGGCGAGGCAGAGAGTCAGCAACAGGAGAAGAAGGCGAACGCAGCGCTACACGGCGTGCGAGAGAGTGCAAGAAAGCGGGCAAAAAAGCGTGCGTCATGGACAGGCGAGGAAGCAAGATTTCGGGGCGCGGCGGCGCGCGGCAATCCAGAGTGTGTCGAAGCGGCGCGTGGCGCGCGAAAAACCGCAGCGCGACGCAAAGCGCCCATTGTAGAGACATGCCGCCACGCTGCGGTGAAAAAGCGTCGCGCGGCGCGCACGTCGGAGCCGGGCGCTAGAATGCGGCATCATCAAATGTTTCGGGACCGTACCAACCATGCGCATATTGCTTGTCGAAGACGACCGGATGATCGCCGAAGGCGTACGCAAGGCGCTACGCGGTGAAGGCTTCGCGGTCGACTGGGTGGAAGACGGCGAAGCGGCGCTCAGCGCTGCGGCCAGCCAACCTTACGATCTGGTGCTGCTCGATCTCGGCCTGCCCAAACGCGACGGGCTCGATGTGCTGCGCACACTGCGCGCCAAAGGCCAGGCCATTCCGGTGCTGATCGTCACCGCGCGCGACGCGGTAGCCGATCGCGTCAAAGGCCTCGACGCCGGCGCGGACGACTACCTCGTCAAACCTTTCGATCTCGACGAACTCGGCGCCCGCATGCGCGCGTTGATCCGCCGCCAATCGGGCCGCAGCGATTCGACGATTCGCCACGGCAATCTGACGCTCGATCCGGCCTCGCATCAGGTCACGCTCGACGGCGCGCCGGTCGCGTTGTCGGCGCGTGAATTCGCTCTGCTCGAAGCGTTGATCGCGCGACCCGGCGCCGTGCTTTCAAAGAGCCAGCTCGAAGAAAAAATGTACGGATGGGGCGAGGAAATCGGCAGCAATACGGTCGAGGTTTACATCCATGCCCTGCGCAAGAAGCTCGGCGCGGACCTGATCCGCAACGTGCGCGGCCTGGGTTACATGATCGCGAAGGACGCCTGAGCCGATGCGTTCGATTCGCCGTCAATTGTTGTTCTGGCTGCTGGCGCTGGTGTTGCTCGGCGTCGGCATTGCGGGTTGGCTGATTTACCGGCAAGCGCTTGCCGAAGCCAACGAACTGTTCGATTACCAGTTGGAGCAGATCGCTGCGGCGCTGCCATCCGAACCGTTCTCCCAGGTGCTCGGTTCGCGCGACACCGGCGACGAAGGCATCGTGCTGCAAATCTGGAATCGCAACGGCGTGCTGATGTACTACTCGCGCCCGCGTGCGCCGCTCGCGCCGCGCGCCGAACTCGGCTTTTCGACCGAACACACGGAACGCGGCGACTGGCGTGTGTACGGCGCGATCGTCGGCGATAACGTCGTGCAGCTGGCGCAGCCGGTTTCGGTGCGCAACCGGCTGGCGGCGAATGTGGCGTTGCGGACTTTGTGGCCATTGATTGTCCTGCTGCCGCTATTGGGCGTGGCGGTGTGGGTCGTCGTCGGGCGCGGGCTGCGGCCGTTGCGGCGCGTGACCAGCGCGCTGGACGCGCGTCACCCCGAGGCGCTCGATCCCTTGCCCGATCAGCGTCTGCCGCTCGAGGTGCAGCCGCTCGTGCGGGCGTTGAACGGCCTGCTTGAACGGCTCGCCACTGCGCTCGATATTCAGAAAGCATTTGTCGCCGATGCCGCGCACGAATTGCGCACGCCGCTTGCCGCTGTGCAGATCCAGTCGCAACTGGTGGCCCGCGCGAAAGACGACACCACGCGCAGCGAAGCGCTGGCCGATCTGCAGGCAGGTGTCACGCGCGCCACCCGTCTTGCCGAACAATTGCTGGCGCTCGCGCGTTCGGAGCCGGACGGCGTCGCCGCGACGAACGCGATCGATTTGCGCGCGCTGCTGCAGGACTGTGTGGTGGCGTACGCGCCGCTTGCGCAGAATCGCGGCGTCGATCTCGGCATCGAGGCGAGCGATGCCGCCACGGTGACGGGCGACGCCGACGCGCTGCGGGTCATGTTCAACAACCTCGTTGATAACGCAACCAAATACACGCCGCGAGGCGGCCGTGTCGACGTCAGTCTGCATGTGGAAGAAGGGCATCCGGTGGTGCGGATTGCCGATAGCGGGCCGGGCATCGAGCCGGCCGAACGCGAGCGCGTGTTCGATCGCTTCTACCGGGCAGGCGCCGGCGCGAACCGCGTGCGCACCGATGTGGCGGGCACCGGCCTCGGCCTTGCGATCGTGCGCCGCATCGCCACGCAACACCATGCGGCGGTGACGCTCGACGAATCGGCGGCGGGTGGTTTGCAGGTCGATGTGCGCTTCTGAGGGTGAGGCTTTCTGTTCGTAAAGTGACTCGAACGTGGTTTGAACGTGGCTTAAGCGAGGCTTAAACAAGCCTCAAAAATGGGCCTGAAGCGATCTGGCGCTGCTTAAGACTCTTTTAAGCGATGCCACGTACGCTTCATCTCATTCCAAAGCCTCTTTCTCCCAGTCAGGAGTACACGATGAACGCGAAAACCTTGTCCCGCAGCGCTGTTGCAGTGGCTGTCGCCGTGGCGCTTTCCGCCGGCTATGTGGCGGGGCATCGCGACGTGCCCGCGCCGCAGGTGATCACGCCGGCGCAGGCCGCGATGATGCCTGCCGAAGCCGCGGCGAAAACCGGCATTCCCGATTTCTCGGGTCTGGTCGAAACGTACGGTCCGGCCGTGGTCAACATCAGCGCGAAGCACGTGGTCAAGCAGGCGGCATTGCGCGGTAACGGTGGTAATGGCGGTAACGGCGCCAACGGTGGCAACCAGTTGCCGATCGATCCGAGCGATCCCTTCTATCAGTTCTACAAGCACTTCTTCGGCGGCATGCCGGGCATGCAAGGCGGCGACGGCGGCGATGCACCCGATCAGCCGAGCGCGAGCCTTGGCTCGGGATTCATCGTCAGCAGCGACGGCTACATCCTGACCAACGCTCACGTGGTGGACGGCGCGAACGTCGTCACCGTGAAGCTCACCGATAAGCGTGAATTCAAGGCGAAAGTGGTCGGCGCCGACAAGCAGTCCGACGTCGCCGTGCTGAAGATCGACGCGAGCAGTCTGCCGACCGTGAAGATCGGCGATCCGCGTCAGAGCAAGGTCGGCCAGTGGGTAGTCGCGATCGGCTCGCCTTACGGTTTCGACAACACGGTGACCTCGGGCATCATCAGCGCGAAGTCTCGCTCGCTGCCGAACGAAAACTACACGCCGTTTATCCAGACCGACGTGCCGGTGAACCCGGGTAATTCGGGCGGCCCGCTGTTCAATCTGCAAGGCGAAGTGATCGGCATCAACTCGATGATCTATTCGCAGACGGGCGGCTTCCAGGGCCTTTCGTTCGCGATCCCGATCAATGAGGCGATCAAGGTCAAGGACGACATCGTCAAGACCGGCCATGTGAGCCGCGGACGTCTCGGCGTCGCGGTGCAGGGCATGAACCAGACGCTGGCCGATTCGTTCGGCATGCAGAAGCCGCAAGGCGCGCTTGTCAGCTCGGTCGATCCGGACGGCCCGGCCGCCAAGGGCGGTCTGCAACCGGGTGACGTGATTCTGTCGGTGAATGGCGAGCCGGTTAGCGACTCGTCGGATCTGCCGTCACAGGTCGCGGGTCTGGCGCCGGGCAGTTCGGCCACCGTGCAGGTGTGGCGCGACAAGGCCACCAAAGACCTGAAGGTGACGATCGGTTCGTTGTCGGATGCCAAGGTAGCGTCGGATAAAGCCGATCAGCCGACCCAGCTGCAAGGCCGTCTCGGCGTGGCGGTGCGGCCGTTGACGCCGGAAGAGAAGAGCGGCGCATCGGTGTCGCACGGTTTGCTGGTGCAGCAATCGGGTGGCGCGGCTGAAAGCGCCGGCATCCAGCCGGGCGACGTGATTCTGGCCGTCAATGGCCGGCCGGTTACGAGCGTCGATCAGTTGAAGCAGATGATCGCCGGCGCGGGCAACAGCATCGCGTTGCTGATCCAGCGCGATAACGCGCAGATCTTCGTGCCGGTCGATCTCGGCTAAACGGACATTGATCGCATTGAAGTCATGCTTGCCGGTCCTTGCACTTACTATGTACGGACCGGCATTTTTTCACCTGCTTCAAAGCTGCGGTTTAAAGCTGTATCAAGGCTGTAAAGCAGGGCGCTCTGCGCCGCATGGCGTGGCGCAGCAGCGGTTTCCATACGAAGCGAACTGATGGCGGGCACGCAGCTTGCGTCTGCCTTGATCTGGACCCTCCGAGGGATTCCGGATGACAAGGACCTTAAGAAGGAGCGAACCGATGAAAACCCAACGCAATCAGCGAAGGATCGTAGCCGCCGCGGTCTGCGCAGCGCTCACGCTCGGTCTGGCGGGCGGCGCTTATGCACAGGCGAGTGACGTAACGGGCGGCTCGACCGCCGACGAAAGCAGCGCGGGCAACGCAAACGGTGGCGGCCTGCCGCAAATCCAGCACCAGGGCGACGTCTCGTTCGTGTCGGGCGGCGTCGGCCTCGACGAATCGAAAGCACTGCAGCAGGCGCAAAGCCAGTGGCCGCTGTCGATGCGCTTCACCGGGCCCGGCTCCGATTTTCTCGCCGACATCCACGTGCGGATCGTCGACGCGCACAACGGCAATGTGCTGACCGCCACCTCGCGTGGGCCGTATATGCTGGTCAGGCTGCGCCCGGGCCGCTACACCGTGCACGCGCAGTACAAGGATAGCGACCAGACCAAGGCGGTGACGATTCCGGCCAAGGGCACCGCCAAGGCCGCGTTCTACTGGAATATGCAATAAGCGGCTCGCCTCTTCCGAGCGGCGCCGGACAACACGCCCCGGCGGCATTCAGGAAGGCCGCGCAATCGGCTGAACTTTGGCCGATAATGAAGCCACGGGCGCACCCCGTGGCTTTTTTGTTGCACGACCGCATATCGAGCTGCACCCCGAGTTGTACACCAGCACGGAGCCGAGACATGAGCGATGCCTTGACGCCTCACGGAAGCCCCAGACCCGGCGCGAGCACGGGCGGGCACGCCATCGCCATCAGCGGCAACAACCATCGGGTGCGTGTGATTCACGGCGGCGTGACGATGGCCGACACCCAGGCAGGCCTGACACTCACCGAAACCGGCCTGCCGGACGTGTTCTATTTTCCGCGCGGCGATGTCAACATGGCACGCCTCGAACGCTCCACGCATACTTCGCACTGCCCGTTCAAGGGCGACGCCTCGTACTATCATCTGCGCACCGAAGACGGTCTGATCGAAAACGCCGTCTGGAGCTATGAGACGCCGCTTGAACCGGTGCGACAAATAAAAGGGTATCTCGCGTTTTACGCATCGCGCGTCGACCGTATCGATCAGACGTCCTGACCGGCTGTCGCGCGTTCATCGGGGAGGCTGCCATGGAACTGAACGACGCGTTACGGATTCCGCTTGCGCCGTCCGACGTTTGGGACGCGTTGCAGGACCTCGCCTTGTTGCGTGCCAGCCTCGACAACTGCGAGTCGTTCACGCGCCTTGGCCACGGCGAATACGCACTCACCATGACGGTGCCGCTCGGGCCGTTGCGCGCGCGTTACGAAGCGCGCGCCCACGTAGCCGGCCAGGATTCCGGACCGGCGGACGCGCAGCGCCGCACCATCAACTTCAAGGCGCGCGCCGAGGGCATTGGCTCCTTGCGCGGACAGATTGAAGTGAGATTGCGCGCGGACGACGGCTCGCATGGCGTCGGCAGGGAGCGCGGCACGCGGATCGATTACACGATCTGGGCGACCTCGTCCGGGCCGCTTGCTGAGTTGCCCACGCGCCAGCTCGAAAATGCGCTGCACCAACTGGCCGACGATTTTTTCGACGAGTTCGGCGCTGTTGTGCGCGCCAAGCACGGGCAAGGGCCGAACCGTGCACGCGGGTCGGCGGCGCGTCGGCAGCACGTGTTTCTGCGGCCGATTAACCTCGGCGGGATTGCCCGGCGCACGCGCGTGGATCATGGCAATGCGCTGACGGGGCGGGCGGCGAGCGCATCGCATGGGGCGGCCCACGGCGTGTCGCATGGGGTTTCGCATCGCGAGCCCAATCCGCACGTGGTGCCGAACTGGGCGTGGGCAGTGATGATTTTTCTGGTGGCGCTGCTGTTGTATGTGGCGCGCTGGATTAGCGAACAGTAAGCGCTTTCACCCGCGCTCATTCGTTGCTCACACGCCGCGGAACTCTCGCCGCCATGCGGATGGCGAGGTGCGGAATGCCTCCGCGAAATGCTGTCGTAGCGAGGCGGTCGAGCCGAATCCGGCAATCCCCGCGATCGCTTCCACGGACTCATCCGTGCTTTCCAGCAACTGTTGAGCGCGGCCGAGCCGCTGCGCCAGCAGCCATGCGCCGACGGTCGTGCCAGTGGCGAGCCGGAAGCGCCGCGTAAATGTGCGGCGGCTCATCAGCGCGCGTTCGGCGAGCGTGTCGAGCGTATGTGGCGCATCCAGATTCCCGCTTACCCAATCGAGCAGGCAGGACAGACGGTCGCCGCGGACGTTCGGCGCCACCGGTTGCTGGATGAATTGCGCCTGGCCACCCTGGCGATGCGGCGGCACCACCAGGCGCCGCGCGACATAGTTCGCCGCCTCGGCGCCGCACATCTTGCGCAGGACGTGCAGACAGCAGTCGAGGCCGGCGGCGGTGCCGGCCGAGGTCAGTACGTTGCCGTCGTCGACATAGAGCACGTCGGGATCGAGCCGCACGCGCGGAAAGCGGCGCGCGAAGTCGTCTGCGCACGCCCAGTGGGTCGACGCCGGCCGGTCGTCGAGAATGCCGGCGGCGGCCAGCACGAACGCGCCCAGGCACAGCCCGACCAGCTGGGCGCCGCGTGAATGGGCGGCGCGCAGTGCGTCGAGCAGGGCGGCGGGCGGCGTCTCGTCCGGATCGCGCCAGCTTGGCACGATGATCGTATCCGCGTCGGCGAGCGCTTCGAGCCCATGGGTGACCGCGATCGAGAAGCCGGCGGTGGTGGTCAGCGCGCCGGGTTCGCTGGCGCAGACGCGAAAGTCGAAATCGGGCAAGCCGCCATTGCTGCGGTCCTCGCCGAACACCACGCACGGTACCGAAAGATGGAACGGGCTGATGCCGTCGAACGCGACGACCGCGACGACGTGGCGAGGCGCGTCGACGCGCCCGACGGTAGAGGAGGTGGATGTAGCCGTCATTCTCAATCGCCCCGTGACATTTAACGATGACCCAACGATGGCCCGATTCTAGCGAAGATTGTCATTCGGGTCGCTATCGTCGAAATGGCGGCTGACGAACAATGCTTCATCGCCGCTGCCTGCAGAACGCCCATCCCGGGCCGTGCAGCGCGAGCCCTAACTGCTCAACCGACAGGAGTCTTGCCATGACCGCACCCCGCCGCGCGCTGATCGTCATCGATGTGCAGAACGAATACGTTACAGGCGATCTGCCGATCGAATACCCGGATGTGCAAACCTCGCTCGCCAACATCGGCCGGGCGATGGATGCGGCGCGTGCCGCCGGCGTGCCGGTGGTGGTCGTGCAACATCTCTCCGCGGCCGGCTCGCCGGTGTTCGCGCGCGGCAGCGAAGGCGCTGAGTTGCATCCAGTGGTGGGTGGGCGGGCGCACGATCACTATATTGAGAAGTCGCGGGCGAGCGCCTTTACGGGTACCGATCTCGCCGACTGGCTGGCCGCGCAACAGGTCGACACGCTGACGGTTGTCGGTTACATGACGCACAACTGCGACGCGTCGACGATCAACCACGCCTACCACGCCGGGTTTGCCGTCGAATTTCTGCACGACGCAACCGGCTCGCTGCCCTATGAGAACAGTGCGGGCTTTGTGAGCGCTGAGGAGATTCACCGGGTCTTCAGCGTGGTCCTGCAGTCGAACTTCGCGGCGGTAGCGAGTACTGAGCAGTGGATCGCCACGGTGCAGGGCGGGGCGCCGCTCGAGCGCGGCAATATCTACACGTCAAATCAGACGGCGCGGGCGCGCCGGGTCGCAGCGTAAGTATCTAGCTAGTCTGACCGGGTAACCGGGCGGCCGTCGCCGCCCGATTCCCGATACGCAGTGCGGGACTCAGCCGTAGCGCATCGAACATTCCGGCGACCATCTGCTCAGCGTGTTTGCTGAAATCGGTCGCCTCCGGCAAAAACAGCATGTCGCGCAGCGAGCCGCTGATGAACGCATGCACCATCGCCGCGGCGATTCTGGTGTCGAGATCGGCCGGCAATTGCCCTTTGGAGATTGCATTGCGCAGACCGCCTTCGATCTTCAACAGCCCTTCGCGCATGTTGGTCTGATAGCGGATCATCACCGGACCCATCTCTTCGACGAACTCGCACTTCAGAAAAAGGATGTCGAACACCCGCCGGCGGCGCGGATCGTTAGCCGTGTCACGCAGGCAGACTGTACAGATTTCCGTAAGACGCCCGAGCGGGTCGGGTTCATTGGGGTCTTGCGAGGCGGCCTTGAGTTCGTCCAGCGGCAGCAGCACGCGGTCGAACATTTCGGTGAACAGATCGCCCTTGTGCGCGAAATGCCAGTAGATGGCGCCGCGCGTGACGCCGGCGGCCTGTGCGATGTCGGCGAGCGACGTGCGCGATACACCTTTCTCGAAGAAAACCCGTTCGGCCGCGTCGAGAATGCTGTTGCGCGTCTCCTGCGCCTCTTCCTTGGTTCTTCTGACCATATAGTGGTGACCTGCCCTGATTGTGGGGTTTTCCCGGGCGCTTTTAAGTACGCTCGATGACAATCTGTCTGCTGTTAAGCAATTTACGAAGCGATCTTGCAGGCCCCCTGCCTGCAAAGAACTAAACGCACTTTTACATGCATTCGTGGATGTATATATAATAGCATCCCACGATCGGATAGCCCAAGCCGTGACGACCGGTTAATATCCGTCACTGTTGCCTTTCAAAACGCTCTTGCGCCGTGCCTCGATGGGCGGCGCCGTGCGGCATTTCCCCGGTATGGCGCATTTCGCTCAGGATGCCCCTGCAGGTGCGGTTTGCATCCACGGGCTTCCGGTCACGCGTCGCAAGACGCATGTGTGCGCTGTCGTCCCCGGGGTAGGGATGCGCGCACTTTTTCATTCTCAGTCTTTGACAGAGGTCGCTCCATGCGCGTCGAACGGGTTCCATTCCGCTTAATCAGTGCCGCGACGGCTGCCGTATTGCTGGCAGCGTGCGGACCAAAACAATCTGCCCCGCCGCAACAAACGCCCGAAGTGGGCGTTGTCACCGTCCAGCCGACGGCTGTGCCCGTCGTCACCGAATTGCCTGGCCGCACCAGTGCCTTCCTCGTCGCGCAAGTGCGTGCACGGGTCGACGGCATCGTGCTGCGCCGCGAGTTCACGGAAGGTGGCGAGGTCAAGGCCGGTCAGCGTCTGTACAAGATCGACCCGGCGCCCTACATCGCGACGTTGAACAACGCGAAGGCAACGCTGGCGAAGGCCCAGGCCAATCTCGTCTCGACCACCGCGCAAGCCAACCGCTTCAAGGTCCTGGTGGCCGCCAATGCGGTCAGCAAGCAGGACTACGACAACGCGGTGGCCTCTGCAGGCCAGGCCGCGGCTGACGTGGCCGCCGGCAAGGCAGCGGTCGACACGGCGCAGATCAACCTCGGCTACACGGACGTGACCTCGCCGGTGACCGGCCAGATCGGCGTGTCGCAAGTTACGCCGGGCGCGTATGTGCAGGCGAGCGCCGCCACGCTGCTGGCAACGGTCCAGCAACTCGATCCGGTCTACGTGGATCTGACGCAATCCAGCCTCGACGGCCTGAAGCTGCGCCGCGAAGTGCAGGAAGGGCGCCTGAAGACGAGTGGCCCGGACGCCGCCAAGGTCTCGCTGATCCTCGAAGACGGCCGCACCTATTCGGAAAAGGGCAAGCTGCAGTTCACCGACGTGACGGTCGACCAGACCACCGGCTCGGTAACGGTGCGCGCGATCTTCAAGAACACGGACAAGGTGCTGCTGCCGGGCATGTTCGTGCGCGCGAGGATCGAGGAAGGCATCAACGACAACGCGCTCGTCGTGCCGCAAGTCGGCATCACGCATGACCAGAAGGGCCAGCCGACCGCGCTCGTCGTCAACGCGTCGAACAAGGTCGAATTGCGCCAGCTCGTCACCTCGGGCACGTACGGTTCGAACTGGGTGGTGGAAAGCGGCCTGAAGGCCGGCGACCGCGTGATTGTCCAGGGCACCGACAAGGCGCATCCGGGGCAGGAGGTCAAGGCCGTTGCCGCGCAACTTCCCGCCACACCCGCCTCCGACGCATCCGCTCAGGGTGCGCCGGCCGCCAGCGGTGCTACGCAGACGGCTCAACCCGCTTCTGCTGCATCGGGCGCGTAATAACAGGGAGCCCGCTTCATGGCAAAGTTCTTTATTGATCGCCCAATTTTTGCATGGGTGATCGCCATTATTCTGATGCTCGCGGGTATCGCGTCGGTCTTTACGTTGCCGATCGCGCAATACCCGACCATCGCGCCGCCGGCCGTGCAGATCAGCGCAACGTACCCGGGTGCATCGGCGAAGACGGTGGAAAACACCGTCACGCAGGTGATCGAGCAGCAGATGAGTGGTCTCGACCACTTGCTGTATCTGTCGTCCACATCGGACGACTCGGGTACGGCAACCATCACGCTGACGTTCGCAGCCGGCACCAATCCTGACATCGCGCAGGTGCAGGTGCAGAACAAGCTGCAGCTCGCCACGCCGCTGTTGCCGCAAGCCGTGCAGCAGTTGGGCACCAAGGTCACGAAGTCGAGCAGCAGCTTCTTGCTGGTGATGGCGTTCGTGTCCGAAGACGGCAGCATGAACAAGTACGACCTGGCGAACTACGTCGCGTCGAACGTCGAAGACCCGGTTAGCCGGATCGACGGCGTGGGTACGGTGACGCTGTTCGGCTCGCAGTACGCAATGCGGATCTGGCTGGACGCGAACAAGCTGACCAACTTCGGTTTGACGCCGGTAGATGTGCAAACGGCGTTGACGGCGCAGAACGTGCAGGTCGCGGGCGGTTCGCTCGGCGGCACGCCGTCGGTGCCGGGTCAGGTGCTGCAGGCAACCATCACGGAAGCCACGCTGCTCAATACGCCTGAACAGTTCGGCAATGTGCTGCTGAAGGTGAATACAGACGGTTCGCAAGTTCGTATCAAGGACGTGGCCCGTATCGAACTCGGTGGCGAAAACTACAACTTCGACACCAAGTACAACGGTCAGCCGACGGCAGGCTTCGGTATTCAGCTCGCCACCGGCGCGAACGCGCTGGCTACGGCCAAGGCAGTCCGCGCGAAGGTCGCCGAACTGTCGAAGTACTTCCCGCACGGCCTCGTCGTGCAGTATCCGTACGACACCACGCCGTTCGTGCGCCTGTCGATCGAAGAAGTGGTCAAGACGCTGCTCGAAGGTATCGTGCTGGTGTTCCTGGTCATGTATCTGTTCCTGCAGAACCTGCGCGCCACGCTGATCCCGACGATCGCCGTGCCGGTGGTGCTGTTGGGCACGTTCGCGATCATGGGTATCGTGGGCTTCTCGATCAACACGCTGTCCATGTTCGGGCTCGTGCTGGCGATCGGCTTGCTGGTGGACGATGCGATCGTGGTGGTGGAAAACGTCGAGCGGGTGATGCAGGAGGAGGGCTTATCGCCTCGAGATGCGACCCGCAAGGCGATGGACCAGATTACCGGCGCGCTGGTCGGCGTGGCGCTCGTGCTGTCGGCGGTGTTCGTGCCGGTGGCGTTCTCGGGCGGTTCGGTCGGGGCTATTTACCGGCAGTTCTCGCTGACGATCGTGGCGGCGATGGTGCTGTCCGTGCTGGTCGCGTTGATTCTGACGCCGGCGCTGTGCGCGACGATCCTGAAGCCGATCGAAAAGGGTCACCAGGAAAAAACCACCGGCTTCTTCGGCTGGTTCAACCGCACGTTCAACAAGAGCCGCGACAAGTATCACTCGGGCGTTCACCACGTGATCAAGCGCTCGGGCCGTTGGCTGATCATCTACATGGTGGTGATCTTCGCGGTCGGCCTGCTGTTCGTGAAGTTGCCGAAGTCGTTCCTGCCTGATGAAGACCAGGGCACGATGTTCGTGCTGGTGCAAACGCCGTCCGGCTCGACGCAGGAAACCACGGCGCATGCGCTGAAGGACGTGTCCGACTACCTGCTCAACACCGAAAAGGGCATCGTCGAATCGACCTTCACGGTGAACGGCTTCAGCTTCGCCGGCCGCGGTCAGAACGCGGGTCTCGTGTTCGTGCGGATGAAGGACTATGCGGTGCGTCAGCACTCGGATCAGAAGGTGCAGGCGCTGGTTGGCCGCCTCTTCATGCACTTCTCGAGCTACAAGAACGCGCTGGTGTATCCGGTGAATCCGCCGTCGATTCCTGAACTCGGCACGGCTGCCGGCTTCGACTTCGAGTTGCAGGATCGCGCCGGTATCGGTCACGAGAAGCTGATGCAGGCTCGCAACATGCTGTTGGGCATGGCCGCGAAAGATCCGACGCTGGCTCAGGTGCGTCCGAACGGCCTGAACGATACGCCGCAGTTCACGGTGAACATCGATCACGAGAAGGCTTCCGCGCTCGGCGTGTCGCTGTCGGTGATCGACCAGACGTTCTCGATCGCATGGGCGTCGCAGTACGTGAACAACTTCCTCGATACCGATGGCCGGATCAAGAAGGTGTATCTGCAAGGCGACGCACCGTTCCGGATGAAACCGGAAGACCTGAACGCGTGGTACGTGCGTAATACGGCGGGCAGCATGGTGCCGTTCTCATCGTTCGCGAGCGGTACGTGGTCCTACGGTTCGCCGAAGCTCGAGCGCTACAACGGTATCTCGGCAGTGGAAATCCAGGGCGCGGCTGCACCGGGCAAGTCGACCGGTCAGGCCATGACGGCGATGGAAGCACTCGTGGCGAAGCTGCCGGCGGGTATCGGCTACGAATGGACGGGCTTGTCGTTGCAGGAACGTCAGTCCGGTTCGCAGGCGCCGATTCTGTACGGCATCTCGATCCTGGTTGTGTTCCTGTGTCTCGCGGCGCTGTATGAAAGCTGGTCGATCCCGTTCTCGGTGATCATGGTGGTGCCGCTCGGCGTGATCGGCGCACTGCTGGCCGCTACGCTGCGCGGGCTCGAGAACGACGTGTTCTTCCAGGTGGGTCTGTTGACTACGGTGGGGCTGTCGGCGAAGAACGCGATTCTGATCGTGGAATTCGCCCGGGAGTTGCAGCAGGGTGAAGGAATGGGGCCGATCGAGGCCGCGCTGGAAGCAGCGCGTCTGCGGTTGCGTCCGATTCTGATGACCTCGCTCGCGTTCATTCTCGGCGTGATGCCGCTTGCGATCAGTAACGGCGCGGGCTCGGCCAGCCAGCACGCAATCGGTACCGGCGTGATCGGCGGGATGTTGACGGCGACCTTCCTCGCGATTTTCATGATCCCGATGTTCTTCGTCGTGATCCGCGCGAAGTTCGGCGGTGAGAAGGAAGACCCGGATGAGGCGCTCGCACACTACAACCAGCACCATCCGCATGATCCGCAAGGTGGCGGGTCGGCTGGCGGGTCGACTGATCAAGGCTCGGGCAAGGACGGACATTGAGATGCAAAAACACTCTTTGATTGCAGTGGCGGTTGCGCTGTTCGCCGCGGGTTGCACGATGGCGCCGAAGTACCATCGCCCGGATGAGCCCGTGACGGCGACCTTCCCGACCGGCGGCGTGTACGACACGCAGCCGGGCGCGGCGGGCGCCTCGCGGACCGCGAACGGCCAGGCGGCCGCCGATATCGGCTGGCGTGATTTCTTCGCTGATGCGCGTTTGCAGCGGCTGATCGAAATCGCGCTGAAGAACAACCGCGATCTGCGCGTGTCGGTGCTGAATATCCAGGCATCGCAGGCGCAGTACCAGATCGCTCGCGCGGCGCTGTTCCCGACGCTGGACGCCGCGGCGTCGCAAAGCAAGCAGCGCACGCCGAAAGATCTGACGTCCACGGGTCTTACGATCAGCAACACGTACTCGGTGGGTCTGAACGCTTCCTGGGAAATCGACTTCTTCGGGCGGATTCAAAGCCTGAAGGATCAGGCGTTGGCTCAGTACCTGGCTACCGCTCAGGCACGCAAGGCCGCGGAAATCGCGCTGGTCTCGCAGGTGGCGAATCAGTACATGACGGTGCTCGAGCTCGACGATCTGCTGAAGGTCACGCAGAACACGTTGAAGACCGCGCAGGAGTCGTACCGCATCACCAAGCTGCAGTTCGACAACGGCACGGGTTCGGAACTGGATCTGCGGCAGTCGCAGACGGTGGTCGAGCAGGCGAACGCCAACCTGCAGTCGCAGGCGCGTCTGCGGGCTCAGGCGGATAACGCGCTCGTGCTGTTGCTCGGCGAGCCGTTGCCGGACGATCTGCCGCCGGGCATGACGTTGGACAATCAGAACCTGCTGACGGATGTTCCGGCGGGTCTGCCGTCCGATCTGCTGACACGTCGTCCGGACATCATGGAGGCCGAGGAGAATCTGCTGGCGGCCAACGCGAACATCGGCGCGGCGCGTGCAGCGTTCTTCCCGAAGGTCTCGCTGACCGGCAGTTTCGGCACGCTGAGCCCGACGCTCGGCGGTCTGTTCAAGCCGGGTTCGGCGGCATGGAGTTTCGCGCCGTCGATCACGTTGCCGATCTTCGAAGGCGGCCAGAACAAGGCCAATCTCGATCTCGCCACCGTGCAGAAGAACATCCAGATCGCCACGTATGAGAAGGCGATCCAGACGGCCTTCCGCGAAGTGGCGGATGCACTGGCGGCGCGCGGCACGTACGATCAGCAGATCCAGGCGCTCGAGCGCAATACCTTTGCCGAACAGCGCCGGCTGGATCTGTCGGACCTGCGTTATAAGAACGGTGTCGACAGCTATCTGTCGGTGCTGACCGCGCAGACCGATTTGTACACGGCGCAGCAGTTGCTGGTGACCGCGCGCATGCAGCGTCTGCAGAACCTGGTCACCCTGTACCAGGCACTCGGCGGCGGCTGGATCGAACGGGCCGGCGAGCAGCCGCGTCCGGCCGATGCACCGGTCGATTACGGTGCGGCGAGTGCGCCGGTGGCGGCTTCGGCGGCGACCGCGGGTTGAGGTCTGTAGTTTTGCAGTAGCAGGTGCGCAGGGCGGCTTTCAGTTCTATCGGGAAAGCCAACCTGCGCATCCGGTAATAAAAAAAGCCACGGCATGCCGTGGCTTTTTTTATTGATGCTTGCCTTGAACCGAATTCGACCCGGCGCTTAGCGCAATCTCTTTCGCGCGGCGCCGGTTGCAGTTCGATGCTTAGTGCGCATCCACCGCACGCAGCATCTCGTCGCCGCCCGTCGGCTCATTCCCGCCGCGTCCGTCGAAATCATGTCCGGCTTTGCGAATTTCGCACTGCGCCTTCTTCTCGCTCTTCACACCGTTGAAGATCAGGTTCAGCACGACCGCAGATACGGAAGCCAGCAAGATCCCGCTATGCAACAGCGGCGAGAGCGCCGGCGGCAGTTTCGAGAAAAATTGCGGCGACACCACCGGCACCAGACCCATGCCGATGCTCACCGCGACGATGAACAGGTTGTGATGGTTCTTCACGAAGTCGACCTTGGCCAGCACCTTGATGCCGTTCGCCGCGACCATGCCGAACATCACGATGCCCGCACCGCCGAGCACGAAGGCGGGCACCGAGGCCACCACTTGCGCCATCTTCGGGAACAGGCCCAGCAGCACCAGGATCACGCCGCCCATCGCGCAGACAAAGCGGCTCTTCACACCCGTCACACCGATCAGGCCGACGTTCTGCGAGAACGAGGTATGCGGAAACGAATTGAAGATGCCGCCGATCAGCGTGCCCAGACCATCGACGCGCAGACCGCGCACCAGCGTCTTCTGATCCACCGGACGATCCACCATGTCGCCGACTGCGAGGAACATGCCGGTCGATTCGATGAAGGTGACGAACATCACGGTGACCATCGTCGCGATCGCGAGCGGATCGAAATGCGGCAGGCCGAAGTGGAACGGCATCACGATGCCGACCCACGGTGCGTGCGTGACGCCGTCCATGTTCACGCGGCCGAGTGCCAGCGCGATGACGAAACCCGCAACGATGCCGAGCAGCACCGAGATATTGGCGAGGAAGCCCTTGGCGAATTTGTTGATCAGCAGGATCAGCATCAGCACCATCAGCGACAAACCAAGGTAGACCGGGTTGCCGTAATCAGGATTGCCCACGCCGCCGGCTGCCCAGTTGATGCCCACTTCCATCAGCGAGAGACCGATCACCGAGATCACCACACCGATCACGACCGGTGGGAAAAAGCGCAGCAGCTTGCCGACCATTGGCGCGAGAAGGATGCCGATGACGCCGGCCGCGATAGTCGAGCCGAAGATGTCGAGAATGCCGAGCGAAGGGTTGGTGCCGATCGCGACCATCGGACCGACAGCCGCGAACGTGCAGCCCATGATGACCGGCAGACGGATGCCGAAGATCCACAGACCGAGGGTCTGAATCAGCGTGGCGATGCCGCAGGAAAACAGATCGGCGCTGATCAGGAACGCGATCTGGTCTTTCGGCAATTTCAGCGCCGCGCCGATGATCAGCGGCACCGCAACCGCGCCTGCGTACATCACCAAAACGTGCTGAATGCCGAGCGTCAGCAACTGGCCCGCGGGCAGTCGCTCGTCGCACGGGTGAACCGTGTTCGATTGCATTTTGTCTCTCTCCACCATCTAGTTTTGGGATGACTCCAAGGTATGCGGAACGAAAAGCTGCAACAAGACCACTGGGGCCTATTCCGGCATTCCCGGTGACGATATGGATGAAGCCTGTTTGAAAGCTAAAAGAAATGCGTGCGTCGCACAAATCGGCTGTTAGCCCCTTGCAGCGGCGATGGACGCTCACGCGTCGCGCGTGCCCGTCCTGGCGGGATATGTGTGAGAATCAATGAGGTGTATCTCGCTCGACGCATAGTGCTGTTTTTGTGCGGCTCGCGGCGTGGCGGGGTTAACCCGCGATTTCGAGTTTTCAGCGCGCATTTGGGCGCGCTTCCGAAGCCGCCCAGCGGTGACGCAAAATACGTCTTTCCAGGCACCTTTCGCGTGCCTGTTCCTAAGCTCACATTGACGTCCTATCGCCCATGAGTTTTCTTGGCATCGACCTCGGCACCGGCTCCCTCAAAGTTGCAATCGTCGACGAAAACGGCCGCGAACAGGCCGCGGCGAGTGTCGCGTATGCACTCGAAACACCGCATCCCGGATGGGCCGAAATCTCGGCGCAAACCTGGTGGCGCGCACTATGCGAAGCCGCGGGGCGGTTGCCTGCCGGGTTGCGCCGTGAAGTGCAAGCGATCGGTTTCTCCGGACAGATGCACGGTGTCGTATTGATCGACGCCGATGGCGAAGCCGTGCGCCCCGCGATGCTTTGGCCCGACACGCGCGCGTTGAGTCTCCTCGATCAGTGGCCCGAACCGCAGTCGAATCCGGTTGCGCCCGGCATGGCCGGTCCGTTGCTGCGCTGGATCGTGCAGAACGAACCGCAGTCCGCGCGCAAGACGCGGTGGGCGCTGCAACCGAAGGATTGGCTGCGCGTCGCGCTGGGCGGCGTGGTCGCAACCGATCCCTCGGACGCCTGCGCGACTGCCCTTGCCGACCCCGCGGGCGTGTGGGATCAGGCACTGCTCGAGCGGCTCGAATTGCCGCATGAATGGTTTGCGCCGCTTGCGCCTTCCTACGCGGCGGGCGGCACCTTGTCGCCGGAAGCTGCACAGGAGCTGGGTCTGCGCGCCGGCATCGTGCTTGCAATCGGTGCCGCCGATACGCCGTGCGCGGCGCTTGGCAGCGGTCTTGCACGCGACGGCGACGCACTGCTCACCACCGGCACCGGAGGACAAATCGTCGTACTCGCCGAGCACGCACCGCAAGCGGTAAGAGGCCTGCATCGCTATCGGGCCGCGAGCGATCACTGGTATCGGATGGCGGCGATGCAAAACGTCGGCGTCGCGCTCGAACGCGTGCGGGGCTGGTTGTCGTATGAATGGGCCGATGCTTATCGTGACGCGTTCGGCGATGCATCCGGCAGTCTCGCCGGCAACGTATCGGACGGTGCCCCTGGCGATTCAACGACCGCTATTTCCAGCGCAGCAGCCGGCCTGACTTTTCTGCCGTACCTGACAGGAGAGCGCACCCCGTGGCTCAACCCCGCCGCACGTGGCGGCTGGCTTGGCCTCGCGCTCGACCACACGCGCGGCACGATGATGCGCGCCGCATTCGAAGGCGTCGCGTTCTCGCTGCGTGCCGGCCTCGACGCGATCCGCGCGAGCGGCGCGACCGTGACGACCTTGAAACTCGCGGGCGGCGGTTCTGTCGATGCGCGCTGGAGGCAGTTGCTCGCCGATGCGTTAAACGTCGAACTCCATGCCGTCGACTGTCCCAACGCGGCGCCGCGTGGCGCCGCGATCCTTGGCGGATTGGCGAGCGGGCATTGGCACGCGAGCGACCTCGTCGCGCTTGCACCAGGCGCGACGCGCGTTGCCGGACCGCAAGGCGATGCGGCGCTCGCCGAACGTTATGCCCGCTTTCTCGATCTGTATGGCCGCGTCGAATCATGGTTCGGCGAAACGCCGCTTCGCTGAGCAACGCGATGTCAGCTACAGACAATGCCGCGACGTACTTTGCAATACCATGACGGCTTTCGCACGCTAAGGTATAGGCCGGCGAACGATGCCGGGCGGCAACGACACTGTCCGTCCCCAGCCCGGCACACGAATTAACCGCGACCGCGAACCGCAACACCGGCACGCCGCGCGATATCTCACCGCGACGCGCCACGCATTCACCGACTCACAGGAGCATTCACGATGAAAACCAAAGCAGCAATCGCATGGAAAGCAGGCGCCCCGTTGACGATCGAAGAAGTGGATATGGAAGGTCCGCGCGCCGGTGAAGTCCTGATTGAAGTGAAAGCGACGGGTATCTGCCACACCGACTACTACACGCTCTCGGGCGCCGATCCGGAAGGCATTTTCCCGGCGATTCTCGGCCACGAAGGCGCGGGCGTGATTGTGGATGTGGGTCCGGGTGTCGGCACGTTGAAGAAGGGCGATCACGTCATTCCGCTGTACACGCCGGAATGCCGTCAGTGCAAATTCTGTCTGTCGCGCAAGACCAATCTTTGCCAGGCGATCCGTTCGACGCAAGGCCGTGGCCTGATGCCCGATGCCACGTCGCGTTTCTCGTTGGACGGCAAGCCGCTGTTTCACTACATGGGCACGTCCACGTTTTCGAACTACATCGTCGTGCCGGAAATCGCGGTCGCGAAGGTGCGTGAAGACGCGCCGTTCGACAAGATCTGCTACATCGGCTGCGGCGTGACGACGGGCGTCGGCGCTGTTGTGTATTCGGCGAAAGTCGAAGCGGGCGCGAATGTCGTGGTGTTCGGTCTCGGCGGCATTGGGCTGAATGTGATCCAGGGCGCGAAGATGGTCGGCGCGGACAAGATCATTGGCGTCGATATCAACCCTGGCCGTATTGAACTGGCGAAGAAGTTCGGCATGACTCACTTCATCAACCCGAACGAAGTCGAGAACGTGGTCGACCATATCGTGCAGCTCACCGACGGCGGCGCGGACTATTCGTTCGAATGCATCGGCAACACGAAGGTGATGCGTCAGGCGCTGGAGTGTACGCACAAGGGCTGGGGGCAGTCGTTCATCATCGGTGTGGCGGCGGCGGGCGAAGAGATCAGCACGCGCCCGTTCCAGCTGGTGACGGGCCGCGAGTGGAAGGGCTCGGCGTTCGGCGGCGCACGCGGCCGCACGGATGTGCCGAAGATCGTCGACTGGTACATGGAAGGCAAGATCAATATCGACGACCTGATCACGCATCGTTTGCCGCTCGAGCGCATCAACGAAGGCTTCGATCTGATGAAGAAGGGCGAGTCGATCCGCTCGGTCGTGCTGTACTAATACGTCACCGACCCGGCACAGAAAGGAGCATGTCGATGCTTGAACTATTGTCGTCGCATGCCTGCCATGGCGGCGAGCAGCGGATCTACCGGCACGACTCGCAGACCGTCGGTCTGCCGATGCGCTTCTCGGTGTATCTGCCGCCGCAGGCTTTGCAGGCCAACGCGAACGTGCCCGCGCTGTTCTATCTCGCCGGGCTGACTTGCACGGAAGAAACCTTCCCGGTCAAGGCGGGCGCGCAGCGCTTCGCGGCGCAGCATGGTATCGCGCTGATCGCGCCGGACACCAGTCCGCGCGGTGCGGGCGTGCCGGGCGAAAGCGCGGCGTGGGACTTCGGCGTGGGCGCGGGCTTTTACGTCAACGCGACGCAGCAGCCGTGGGCGAAGCACTACCGGATGTACTCGTATGTGCGCGATGAACTGCGCGAAACCGTGCTCGCAAATCTGCCGGTGGACGGTGCGCGTCTGGGCATCTTCGGGCATTCGATGGGTGGCCATGGCGCGCTGATGCTGGCGCTGCGCAACCCGGAGATCTATCGGTCGGTGTCGGCCTTCGCGCCGATCGCCGCGCCTTCACAGTGCCCGTGGGGCGTGAAGGCGTTCAGCGGATACCTGGGTGAGGACCGTGAAGCGTGGAGGCAGTATGACTCGAGCGAACTGGTCGCCCATGCAAAGCGCAAATTCGCGGAGGGGATTCTGATCGATCAGGGGCTGGCGGATCAGTTTCTCGCCGAGCAACTGAACCCGGATGTGTTCGAAGCCGCCTGCAAGGCCGCGGGACAGCCGCTGACCTTGCGTCGTCATGCTGGCTACGACCACGGGTATTACTTCATCACGACGTTCATCGAGGATCATCTCGCGCATCACGCGAAGGTGCTGCTCGGCTGAAATTCGCAGGGCGATGGCGGCGGCATGCAGTGTGTCGCCGCCAGCCGCCGCTTCAACGCGGCTTCAACGACGCCTTAGCAGGCTCCCGCCATACACCACTGCCGACAGCACGGTGATCCAGAAGCTCGTCGGCCAGTCGGTATAGAACGCCAGCGTCAGACCGAGCCATGCCTGCACCAGCGCGAACACGGCGGCGAGTACGAGACCAGTCGAGAGCCGTGTCGTCACGTTTTGCGCGGCGGCGGCCGGCCCAACCATCAGCGTGAACACCAGCAGCACGCCGACAATCTGCGTGCACGCCGCCACGGCGAGCGCGGCAATCGACAGAAACAGTACCGATACCCTGCGCAGCGACACGCCCTTGGCTTCCGCCAATTCCGGCTGCAACGAAGCAAACAGCAAGGGCCGCATGATCGCCGCGAGCGCCAGCAAACTGATAACGCCCAACGCCGCCAGCACGCCGAGTGTCGACGCATTCACGCCGAGCACGTTGCCGAACAGCAGCGCGGTGACCTGGGTCGCGTACGCGGTGAAGAAGTGCAGGAACAGCAAGCCGAAGCCGAGCGACAGCGACAGGATCACGCCGATCGCGACATCGCGTCCGGCCAGTTTCTCGCCGAGCGCACCCATGCCGACGCCTGCCGCGAGCGTGAAGCCGATCATCCCCCAGATCGGCGAGATGCCGATCAGCACAGCGCCGGTCGCGCCGGTGAAGCCGACGTGCGAGAGCGCGTGACCGGCGAAGGTCTGTCCACGCATCACCAGAAAATAACCGACCACGCCTGCCAGCACCGCGACGATCCCAGACGCCGCGAACGCGTTCACCATGAAATCGTATTCAAACATCGTGCTTGTGTCCGTCGCGTGAGTCGTGCTGGTGTGAGTGGCTGTGTGCGCCACCGTGGTCGTGCGAATGTGAATGCCCGTGCGAGTGGGAGTGGCTATGGCCGCCGTTCTCGTCGTGTTCGTGCTCGTGATCGTGTTTTTCGACTTCGACATCGCCTGACATCACGAAGATGCGGCCATTCACGCGCATCACATCGATCGGTGAGCCATAGAGACGCGACAGCACCGGCCGCGTAATGACTTCATCGACGGTGCCGAGTGCGGCGACGCCGCTACCGAGATACAGCACGCGATCGAGCGCGTGCAGTAGCGGATTCAGTTCATGCGCCGAGAACAGCACCGCAATGCCGAGCTCCTGCTGCACGTGCCGCACCAGCTCCACCACGCTCTTCTGATGATGCGGATCGAGGCTGATCAACGGTTCGTCGAGTAGCAGCAGCTTGGGGTCGCCGAGCAGGCATTGCGCGAGCAGCAGACGCTGACGTTCGCCGCCCGACAGTTCCGATAACGGCCGCTCGGCCAGCTGACGGCCGCCCACCAGATCCAACACCCGCTCGACATCCGCGCGGGTTTTGCTGTCCGCGTGGGGCAGGCCCCAGCGGTGTCCATCGGCGGCCATGGCGACGAAGTCGCGGCCGCGCACGCGGCGCCCGGCCAGCGCACTGCGCGTCTGCGGCATATAACCGATCGACGAGTTACCCCGTTCGACCGGCTGCCCTAACACGCGGATCGCGCCGCTCGCCGCCGGCACGAGACCGAGCACGGCGCGCATCAGCGTGGTCTTGCCCGCGCCGTTCGGCCCGAGCACGCCGATGAATTCGCCCTGGTTCACCACGAAGCCGGCGTCGCGCAGAATCGTGCGGCCGCCGAGTTCGAGCGTTACGCGCTCGAGTTCAAGCACGGGCGCGTTGCTGCGAGCGCCCGTCGATGCATTGGCTGGCGTGCTGCGGCCAGTTTCGTTCATTGGGTTTTTCCTTTGGCAGTGCTCGCCGCCGCATTCGCTCCGCCCGCATCGCCCGCAGCCAGCGCCGTGCCCAGCGCGTCGAGCTGCGTCAGCATCCACGTCTGATAGGTCTTACCGGCCGGTTCGGTTTCGGTGACGCTCATGGTCGGCACCTTCGATTGCTGCGCGAGCTTCAACATGCGTTTGGTCAGGGCCTCGGTTGCCTGGCTGTTATAGATCAGAACGCGTACGCGCTTTTCACGCAGATCGCGTTCGAACGCGGCGATATCGGCCGCGCTTGCTTCAGTGTCGTTCATCGTCGCCAGCTGGAAGCGCAGATTGCGCATCGAGAGGCCGACTGCGTCCGACATATAGCCGAACACCGGCTCGGTTGCCGTCACCGGCACGCCGGCGTAGCGGCCATGCAGATCGGCGACCTTGGCGTCGATGGGTTTCAGCGAATCGAGAAACTTCGCGAGGTTCGCATCGTACGCCGACTTGTGCGCCGGGTCAGCCGCGACGAGCGCCGCGCTCACCGCGCGCGCCACTTTCGGCATGGTGGCCGGGTCGTACCAGAGGTGAGGATTATCGCCGCTCTTCTTGCCGGTCAGCTCGGCGGCAACGATCGTCGTGCGATTCGAGCCCTTGGAAGCGGCCAGCAGTTTCGCCATCCACGGATCGTAGTCGGCGCCGTTGTAGACCACAAGGCTCGCATGCTGCAGGGCCCGCGCCGTCTTCGGGCTGGCTTCGAACAGGTGCGGGTCCTGATCCGGATTGCTGAGGATGCTGGTCACGTCGACGCGGTCGCCGCCCAGTTGCTGCACGACGTCGCCGTAAAAATTCTCCGCTGCCACTACCGGGATTTTCGCATCCGCCGCAAATGCGCCGTGGCTGAGCGTGAAAGCGGCAGCCACCGTCGCGCCCATGGCCACGGTCTTCGACAGCTTCAGCGCATGGCGCGCCCCGTTCAACATCGAGCCGAATTTCTTCATCGTTGTTTCCTGCTGCGTGAGAGTTGAATGAACTACAAACCTTGAGAGCGGCGCGCTTCTGCGTTCATGCCGGCGTTCACGCCGCTTTTATAGAGGCGCACCGGCGGGCCGCGTCGCACGGGCGCAGCGCGCGCACAAACCGCTTAGTTCGACCACCTGGCGATGCACCTCGAAACCGTGCGCCGGCGCGCTATGCGACAACTGCTGGGCAAGATCGCCGCCGGGAATCTCGACCGTCGCGCCGCAGCCGTCGCACATCAGAAACTGGCTGCGATGCGGTACGCCGACCTCGCAGCAGGCAAAAA
Organism: Paraburkholderia sediminicola; assembly: GCF_902859805.1. Taxonomy (GTDB): domain Bacteria; phylum Pseudomonadota; class Gammaproteobacteria; order Burkholderiales; family Burkholderiaceae; genus Paraburkholderia; species Paraburkholderia sediminicola. Next base: position 132,234 of record NZ_CADIKC010000003.1, read on the forward strand.
ACGCGTTCTTCGATTCGATCCGATGGACGAAGCCGTGCGCGAGCAGGAAGTCCAGGGCGCGGTAGATCGTGGTCGGCGGCACCCGGCCGCGTTGCGGCTCGAGCGCGTCCAGCAACTCGTAAGCGCCGATCGGCCGGTCGCTGGCGACGATCGCCGCATACACCTGACGCCGCAGCGGCGTGAGCGCGAGCCCATGCAGCGCGGCGTGCGCCTCGGCATGGGCGAGCCGCACGGCATGGTGTTCTGCCATCGATGTAGCCATCAGCCAACTCCCTGACGAACCTGCGAAGCTTCGGAGCGAAGCGAGGCCGCAATGATATAACGTATCTCGATTTTTTGTCAGCGGCTTGCGCAGAAAGCAGCTTCGCGGTCTTCGATTTCTCGTATTTGTGTGGGTCGAAGCTGGAAGAGGGTGTGCGATGGTCCTGCCGCGCTGCACCATCGAAATCTGGTCGAGCGCCTTGACATGACCCGGTCCGTATCCGATCATTCGATCACTAACAGAGCAATTGTTCGCGCAACGAGCGTTCGCTCACCGCGCCTCAAGAAGCGAAACGAACCGGAGACAGGCAGTGGCGGCACGATTGCAAGATAAGGTGGCCATTCTGACGGGCGCGGCAAGCGGAATCGGTGAAGCCGTGGCCCGGCGCTATCTGGACGAAGGCGCACGCTGCGTGCTGGTCGACGTGAAGCCGGCGGACAGTTTCGGCGATGCGCTGCGCGCCGCCTACGGCGACCGCGTGCTGACCGTCAGCGCCGATGTAACGCACCGCGAGGATATCGAACGCATTCTCGCGAGTACGCTGGAGCGCTTCGGCCAGGTCGATATCCTGTTCAACAACGCGGCGCTCTTCGATATGCGCCCGATCCTCGATGAATCCTGGGACGTATTCGACCGCCTCTTCTCCGTCAACGTGAAGGGCATGTTCTTCCTGATGCAAACCGTTGCCCGGAAAATGGTCGAGCAGGGCCACGGTGGCAAGATCGTCAATATGTCGTCGCAAGCCGGGCGTCGCGGCGAGGCGCTGGTGTCGCACTACTGCGCGACCAAAGCCGCCGTACTCAGCTACACGCAATCCGCCGCGCTCGCCCTCGCGCCGCACCAGATCAATGTGAACGGCATCGCGCCGGGTGTCGTCGATACGCCGATGTGGAAAGAGGTCGACGCGCTCTTCGCCCGCTATGAAAACCGGCCGCTCGGCGAGAAGAAGCGCCTCGTCGGTGAAGCGGTGCCGCTCGGGCGCATGGGTGTGCCGGACGATCTGACCGGCGCCGCCCTGTTTCTCGCGTCGGCGGATGCCGACTACATCACCGCGCAAACCCTGAACGTCGACGGTGGCAACTGGATGAGCTGAGCGAATCGCAGAGTGGATGAGTCGAACCTGTTTCACCCTTCGTCATTTTCGTAGAACAAACGCAGCATCACATAACGTACGAGAAAGGAGACAACACATGAAACCAGCTACAAAATCCGCGCTGAAGGCGGTCAGTGCCGGCGCTGTCGCATGCTTTGCGTTGCACGCTCAGGCGGGTACGGTGACCATCGCCACCTTGAACAATCCGGACATGATCGAGTTGAAGAAGCTCTCGCCCGCCTTCGAGCAGGCGAATCCGGATATCAAGCTCAACTGGGTGATTCTCGAAGAAAACGTGCTGCGCCAGCGCGCTACCACCGACATCACGACCGGCAGCGGCCAGTTCGACGTGATGACGATCGGCGCGTACGAAACGCCGCAATGGGGCAAGCGCGGCTGGCTTACGCCGCTCACCAATCTGCCCGCTGATTACGATCTGAACGACGTCGTGAAGACGGCCCGCGACGGCCTCTCGAGCGGTGGCCAGTTGTATGCGCTGCCGTTCTACGTCGAAAGTTCCATGACGTATTACCGCAAAGATCTGTTCGCGGCCAAGGGCCTGAAAATGCCCGATCAGCCGACCTACGACCAGATCGCGCAATTCGCCGACAAACTCACCGACAAAGCCAACGGCATGTACGGCATCTGCCTGCGCGGCAAGGCCGGCTGGGGCGAGAACATGGCGTATGGCACGACGGTGGTGAACACCTTCGGCGGCCGCTGGTTCGACGAGAAGTGGCAGGCGCAGCTGACGTCGCCGGAATGGAAGAAGGCGATGACGTTCTACGTCGATCTGCTGAAGAAAGACGGCCCTCCGGGAGCCAGCTCGAACGGCTTCAACGAAAACCTGACGCTGATGTCCTCGGGCAAGTGCGCGATGTGGATCGACGCAACGGTGGCGGCCGGCATGCTCTACAACAAGCAGCAGTCGCAGATCGCCGACAAGGTGGGCTTTGCGGCAGCGCCGATCGCCGTCACGCCGAAGGGTTCGCATTGGCTGTGGGCGTGGGCGTTGGCTATTCCGAAGTCGTCGAAGCAGGCTGACTCCGCGAAGAAGTTCATCGCGTGGGCCACGTCGAAGCAGTACATCGAGCTGGTTGCGAAGGATGAGGGCTGGGCCTCGGTGCCGCCGGGAACGCGCCACTCCACCTACGCACGTCCTGAATACAAACAGGCTGCACCGTTCGGCGACTTCGTGCTGAAGGCAATCGAAACGGCTGACCCGGACCATCCGACTCTGAAGCCGGTGCCGTACACCGGTGTGCAGTTCGTCGGCATTCCTGAGTTCCAGTCGTTCGGCACCGTGGTCGGTCAAAGCATCTCCGGCGCGATTGCCGGTCAGATGACGGTCGATCAGGCGCTGGCAGCCGGTCAGGCAACGGCGAATCGCGCCGTGCAACAGGCCGGGTATCAGAAGTAAAGCGGAAGCCAGCCACATGAGTCTTGTGGCACGCGCCGGCTGACGCCCGTCAGCCGGCCCACGCAGCACAGCGGGCCGTCCCCGCCGCGTGGGCACCGCGACATCGCATCGCGTCACGGTAGCCAGGCGGTTTATGCGATCACGGCGGATAAAGCGCCGGCCCGCGCATTACCGAACAGGTGGTCAATCATGCGTCCTTTACGCCTGCCTCTTATGCACGCCCATCCCCAAACAGAGAAAGAACGCGAAACCCGCAAAGCCAATTCGGCCCGCTGGCTCGTGACGCCCTCAGTCGCCGTGCTCGTACTGTGGATGGCGATTCCGCTGGCGATGACGATCTGGTTTTCGTTTTCGCGCTACAACCTGCTGAATCCGGATCTGAAAGGCTTCGCCGGTTTCGATAACTACAAGTATCTCGCGGGCGATCCGTCGTTCGGACCGTCGATCGGTCACACGCTCGAGTTGATCATCTCGGTGCTGGTGATCACGGTGGTCGGCGGCGTGTTGATGGCGATTCTGTTCGACCGTAAGTTCTACGGCCAGGGCATTGCGCGGCTACTGGCGATCGCACCTTTCTTCGTGATGCCGACGGTTAGCGCGCTGATCTGGAAGAACATGATCCTGCATCCGGTGTATGGGCTGATTGCGCAGGGCATGCGCGCAATCGGCATGCAGCCGATCGACTGGTTCGCCGAGTACCCGCTTACTGCCGTGATCATGATCGTCGCCTGGCAGTGGTTGCCGTTCGCGTTCCTGATTCTGTTCACCGCGATCCAGTCGCTCGATCAGGAGCAGAAGGAAGCGGCGCGTATCGACGGCGCGGGTCCGTTCTCGATGTTCTTCTACATCACGCTGCCTCACCTGAAACGGGCGATCGCGGTGGTGGTGATGATGGAGACGATTTTCCTGCTGTCGATCTTCGCCGAAATCTATACGACCACAGGCGGCGGTCCGGGCACCGCGACCACCAATCTGTCGTACCTGATCTATTCGCTGGGCCTGCAACAGTTCGACGTCGGTCTCGCTTCGGCGGGCGGCATTCTGGCTGTCGTGCTGGCTAACATCGTGTCGTTCTTCCTTGTGCGGATGCTCGCGAAGAACCTGAAAGGGGAGTACGAAAAATGAGCCACGTTGCCTCTACCTCTGCGTCGGGCACGGCGCCCATGACCGTGCCGGCCAAGTCGCCGTTCGCCGCGATTCGGCGCGGCATTCCCGGCGTGATCGCCTGGCTCGTCGCGTTGCTGCTGTTCTTCCCGATCTTCTGGATGACGATCACCGCGTTCAAGACGGAGCAACAGGCGTATTCGTCGTCGCTGTTTTTCATCCCGACGCTCGATAGCTTCCGCGAGGTGTTCGCGCGCAGCAATTACTTTTCGTTCGCGTGGAATTCGATCCTGATCTCGGCGGGCGTCACGGTGCTGTGCCTGATTCTCGCCGTGCCGGCCGCGTACGCGATGGCCTTCTTTCCGACGCGCCGCACGCAGAAAGTCCTGCTGTGGATGCTGTCGACCAAGATGATGCCGTCGGTCGGCGTGCTGGTGCCGATCTATCTGTTGTGGAAGAACAGTGGCCTGCTCGATTCGGTGTCCGGTCTGGTGATCGTCTACACGCTGATCAACCTGCCGATTGCGGTGTGGATGTCGTTCACGTACTTCGCGGAAATTCCGCGCGACATTCTCGAAGCAGGCCGGATCGACGGCGCGGCGACGTGGCAGGAAATCGTTTATCTGCTGATGCCGATGTCGCTGCCGGGGCTGGCCTCCACCGCGCTGCTGCTGGTGATCCTGTCGTGGAACGAAGCGTTCTGGAGCATCAACCTGTCGAGTTCGAACGCCGCGCCGCTGACTGTGTTCATTGCGTCGTATTCGAGTCCTGAAGGCTTGTTCTGGGCCAAGCTCTCCGCTGCTTCACTGCTTGCGGTTGCGCCGATCCTGATCGTCGGCTGGCTGTCGCAGAAGCAACTGGTGCGCGGCCTTACCTTTGGGGCGGTCAAATGACCGCAGGTACGACAGTAGGTCACTTTGCGCTGATCTGCGATTGCGACGGCGTGCTGATCGACAGCGAAGCCGTGGCCGCGCACATGCTGGTGCACGAACTCGAGGCGCGCTGGCCCGATGCCGATGTCGAGCCTGTGGTGCTGCCGCTGCTTGGCTTGCGCATTGAAACGGTGCTGCAGGGCACGGCGGCGAAACTGGGCAAGAGCCTCAGCGTCGAGGATATCGAGGCGATCCGCCGGGCGGTGGAAGCAGCCGCGATGCAGGCGCCGGCGGTCGTTGGCATCGAGGTTGCGCTCGCGCAGGTGCCGCTCACCAAGGCATGCGCGAGCAACAGTTTCCGGCCGTATGTGGAGAACGTGCTGGCGCGCACGGGCCTCGTGAAGTTCTTCGGCAACCGGCTTTTCTGCGCCGATGCGGTGCCGAATCCGAAGCCCGCGCCTGATGTCTATCTCGCCGCAGCGCAGGGTCTCGGCCTCGCGCCGTCCGCCTGCCTCGTGGTGGAAGACAGCGTGACGGGCGTGACGGCGGCAACCGCGGCGGGCATGACGGTGCTGGGCTTTATCGGCGGCGGTCATGCGAGCGACGCACAGATCGACGCGTTGCATGCGGCGGGTGCGCGGACTGTGTTCGACGACATGCTGCAGTTGCCGGACCTGGTCGCGCAATGGACGCTGAGCGCGACGGCGGCGACGCCGTAAGGGCGGCCGCGTTGGCGCAGCACCTGGATAAACGAATTAACGCAGCAAGAGCAACACACGGAGACACATCATGGCAAGCGTAACTCTGCGCAACATCCGAAAAGCCTACGACGACAACGAAGTGATGCGGGACATCAACCTCGACATCCTGGACGGCGAATTCGTCGTCTTCGTGGGTCCGAGCGGTTGCGGTAAATCGACGCTGATGCGGATGATCGCCGGCCTCGAAGACATCAGCGGCGGCGATCTGACCATCGACGGCACACGCGTGAACGACGTACCGCCCGCGAAGCGCGGCATCGCGATGGTGTTCCAGTCGTACGCGCTGTATCCGCACATGACGCTGTACGACAACATGGCGTTCGGCCTGAAACTCGCCGGCACCAAGAAGCCCGAAATCGACGCCGCCGTGCGCAACGCGGCGAAGATCCTGCACATCGACCATCTGCTCGACCGCAAGCCGAAGCAGCTTTCCGGCGGCCAGCGCCAGCGTGTTGCAATCGGCCGCGCGATTACGCGCAAGCCGAAGGTGTTCCTGTTCGACGAGCCACTGTCGAATCTCGACGCCGCGCTGCGCGTGAAGATGCGCCTCGAATTCGCGCGTCTGCACGACGAGCTGAAGACCACCATGATTTACGTGACGCACGATCAGGTCGAGGCCATGACGCTCGCCGACAAGATCGTGGTGCTGTCGGCGGGCAATGTGGAGCAGGTCGGCAGCCCGACCATGCTGTATCACGCGCCGGCCAATCGCTTCGTCGCTGGCTTCATCGGTTCGCCGAAGATGAACTTTATGGAAGGTGTCGTGCAGTCCGTCACGCACGACGGTGTCACCGTGCGTTACGAATCCGGCGAGACTCAGCGCGTCGCGGTGGAGCCAGGCGCGGTGAAACAGGGCGACAAGGTGACAGTTGGCATTCGCCCGGAGCATCTGCATGTGGGAATGACCGACGACGGCGTGTCGGCGAAAACCATGGCGGTCGAATCGCTTGGCGATGCAGCGTATCTGTATGCGGAATCGAGCGTGGCGCCGGATGGCATGATCGCCCGCATTCCGCCGCTCGAGCGGCACAGCAAGGGTGAAACGCAAAAGCTCGGCGCCACACCTGAGCACTGTCATTTATTCGACAGCGAAGGGAAAGCCTTCCAGCGTAAGATCGTGGAAGTGCTCGCCGCGTGAGTATGTGATTGGGAAAGCGGTGGGCGCGCCGCTTTCCGTTCGGTCACGTTTATTCACGCCCAGGAAACGTTCATGCCCGCCTACGTCGTCATCACGCGCGAGAAAACGCTCGACCCCGCCAAACTGGAAGAATACAAACAGAACGCGCCCGCAGTCTTCGAGAAGCATGCCGTCATGGTGCTCGCGAGCCACGGACAGAAAGAAGTGGTGGAGGGGCCGCCGATCGACGAAATCCTGATCCTCGAGTTCCCCAGTTACGACGAAGCGATCGCGTGGTATCGCAGCCCGGCGTATCAGGCGGTCAGCAAGACGCGCCTGCAGGGCGGCGAGTACCGCATCATCATCACGGAAGGGCTGCCGGTGTTGTAAAGGCGGTGGGCCGCTTCTAGACCAGGCCTCCAAGCCCTGCCTGCAGACCTTTTAAGCCACGGCTTCGAGCGCTGCCCGCGCACACAGCTCGTCAGTCACCAGTCCCGACAGCCAGCCACCTTTAAGCACCGCAATCAGCGCCTCGCGCTTGCGTTCACCGCCGGCAAAACCGATGGTGGGGCGCCGCGGCGGCGAATCGAGCGCAATGCTGGTGACGCGCCGGCCGGTCGGCGATTCGACGTGCGCGCCGGCCGCGTCGATCGGCAGGCCGAGCATTTCGGCCACTGCGCGGTTCTGCATCAACTCCTTCACTTCCGCGGAGGTGATGAAGCCGTCTTCGTGCAACGGACATTTCGGCCCGATATTGCCGACGCCGACGAACGCGACATCCGCCTTGGCCAATAGCGATTCGACGATCCGGTAGAGCCGGTGATTGCACCACTGCGCGCGTTCGGCCTCGCTATCGGCGAGCAAGGGCGCGGGCAGCAGAAAATGCTTGCCGCCGGTCTTCTCCGAAATGTGCAGCGCGACGTCGTAGCGGTTCGAGGAGCCGTCCTGGGCGATCGCCCCGACCATCGATACCAACCGGTGCTGCGGACGCTCCAGCTGCGCGATCTGATCGACAGCGGCCTTCAGCGTACGGCCGCTGCCCACGGCGACCACCATCGGCTTTTCTTCGCTGAGATAGCGCTCCATGATCTGCGCCCCGGCCACGGCCAGCTTGCGATCGACTTCCTCCGAAGTATCGCTGTCGATCGGTACGACTTCGCACATACTCAGGCCGTAGCGTTTCGAGAGTTGATCGGCGAGCGCCAGGCAATCGGCCAGTTTGTGATCGACGCGCACGCGAATCAGGTTCTTTTCCACCGCGAAGGCAACCAGCCGCTGCGCGACCGGGCGCGACACCTGCAGTTTCTCGGCGATCTCGTTCTGGGTGTTGCCGGCGACGTAGTAAAGCCACGCGGCGCGGGTAGCAAGGTCTAATTTTTCTGTGGACTTGGGCACGGTGACGGTTCGCTTGAAGTGCGCCGATGATAGCAGCCGGTCCCCGCGTCTCAACGGGAACCGGCTGTGCTTTGCCGGTTAGGCGAGCGGTTGCCGCGCAGGGTCGAACAGCGGCCGCACGTGGCGGTAGAGCGCGCGATACGCTTCGAGCCGGGTACGCAGTTCGGCGTGGCGTCGCGGGTTCGGCGTGAACTCCTTTTCGATCGGCGGCTTGGTCAACACCTTGGCCGGGTCGCCGCCTGCGGCCAGCCAGCCCAGGCGGGCCGCGCCGAGCGCCGCGCCGGTTTCGCCGCCGCCGTGCTTGCGGGTGGCGGTGTCGAGCGCATCGGCGAGCAGTTGCGCCCAGTAGTCGCTGCGAGCGCCGCCGCCGAGCAGGGACAGCGCCTTCGCTTCGGTGCCGGCCGCGCGCAACGCGTCGAGGCCGTCGGTGAGCGCGAGCGTGACGCCTTCGAGCACCGCGTAGCCGAGCAACGCGCGATCGGTCGCGTGATTCATGCCGAAGAACACGCCCTGCGCGTACGGGTCGTTGTGCGGCGTGCGTTCACCGGAAAGATAGGGCAGAAAGAGTGGCGCGGTGGTCAACGCTTCCGCTGGCAGCGCCTCGATTTCGGCGAGCAGGGTCGGTTCGTCGGTGGAGGTGAGCTTGCAGACCCAGCGCAAACAGCTTGCCGCCGACAGCACCACGCTCATCTGATGCCAGCGATCCGGAATCGCATGGCAGAACGCGTGCACCGCGGAAGCCGGGTTCGGCCGGAAACTGTCGCCGACCACGCACAACACGCCGGACGTGCCGAGCGAGACGAAGCCATCGCCCGGTTGCGTCGCGCCGATGCCGATTGCGCTCGTGGCATTGTCGCCACCGCCGGCCGCGACGATCACGCCGTCGCTCAAACCGAACTCGCGCGCCACCGCGGGAAGCAGGGTGCCGGACGGCTCGCTGCCTTCGCACAGGGCCGGCATCTGCGCGCGCGTCATGTTGCAGGCGGCGAGCAGCGAATCGGACCAGTCGCGTTTGGCGACGTCGAGCCACAGCGTGCCGGCTGCATCCGATGGATCGGACACCTTGCCGCCGGTCAGTTGCAGACGCAGGTAGTCCTTCGGCAGCAGCACGCAGGCGGTTTGCGCGAAGATTTCCGGTTCGTGGTGCGCGACCCATAGCAGCTTTGGCGCGGTGAATCCGGGCATCGCGAGATTGCCGGCCACGGTGTGCAAGTCCGGCGCGCGCTCGGTGAGCTCCGCGCACTCCTTGTCGCTGCGCATGTCGTTCCACAGGATCGCGGGCCGCAATACGCGATCCTGCGCATCGAGCAGTACGGCCCCGTGCATCTGCCCCGAGAGGCCGATGCCGCGAATCTGCGCGAACTCGTCCGGATGTTTGGCGCGCAACGCGGCCAGCGCCGCGCGCGTGCCGGCCCACCAGTCTTCGGGATTCTGTTCGGCCCAGCGCTGATGCGGGCGCGAAACGGTAAAGGGTGAGCCTGCGGTGCCGATCACGCGTCCATCGGAGGCGAGCAGCAGGACTTTCACTTCGGACGTGCCGAGGTCGATGCCGAGATACATGGGCGCGAAACCTTCGTCGTTAGGGATGCGCTACTTTAGCCGCACATGGCGCTCGGTGTCATGCGCATTAAGCCTGGCACCGGCGTGTTTCGCGTGGTTCGATACTGCGCGGGTCAGGCCGCACCGCGTTTGGCCAGCCATACGTCGACACGCGCCAACGCGCCTGCCAACGCCGATTCCAACTCCGGCGTCTGCGCCATGCTGCCCCAGAGCAGGCGGTCAGCGGCGAACGTCTGCAACGGATCGGGCGCGGCAAAGAAACCGCGCGCAACTTTTTCGTCCATCACGCCATCCTGATACGCATACGGCAGCGTTCCGGCGTTCCAGCGTTCGAGGAAGCGGAAGAACAGTGCCGGCAACAGCGCCGTTGCTGAAGGCGTGACGCCACGTTCGAAGCATTCCGCGAGCGTCGGCGCGATAAAGCCGGGCAGTTTCGAAAAGCCGTCTGCCGCGACGCGCTGGTTCGTATCCTGGATGTAGGGATTGCCGAAGCGTTCGAGCACCACGTCGCGATAGCGTTCGAGATCGAGCGGGCTCGGTGTGAGGCACGGAATCACGTCTTCGGTCACGTAGTCGAAGGCGAATTTGTTGATGTCCGGATCGAGCGTACCCTCGTGGATGTAGGTCAGCCCGACCAGTGTGCCTGCCCATGCAATGCAGCTATGCGTCGCGTTGAGAATGCGGATTTTCGCTTCCTCGTACGGCAGCACGGAGTCGACCAGTTCCGCGCCGACCTTTTCCCACGCGGGGCGTCCGGCGATGAAGCGATCTTCGATCACCCATTGGATGAAGGATTCGCCCATCACCGGGCAGGTATCGTCGACACCGGTGGCGGCTTTGACGCGTTCGCGCACGTCGGGTGTCGGACGCGGCGTAATGCGGTCGACCATCGAACTCGGGCAGGCCGTGTTGTCGTCGAACCATTGCGCGAGATCGTCCGCGCCGCACCGTTCGAGAAACTCGCTCATGCCCGCATGAAAACGCTCGCCGTTGCTGCGCAGGTTATCGCAGGTCTGCAGCGTGACCGGGCCGGCGCCGCGCTTCATGCGTGCGTCGAGAATCGCCGCTAGCGCGCCGTAAATCGTGGTGTGGCCGCCTTTCAGGTCGGCCGCGAGATCGGCATTGGCTGTGTCGAGTTCGTCGTGTTCGTCGAGGTAATAGCCGCCTTCGGTCACGGTGAATGCAATGATCTTGCACGCCGGATCGGCGCCCGCTTCGATCAGCGCATCGAGACTTTCGGTCCACGGCACTACGCGCTCGATCGAACGAATCGTCTCGTACGCGCGCTCGCCCTGCGGCGTGACGGTCTCAAGCGTATAGACGCCTTTTTGCGCAGCGAGCGCGTCGAGCACGGCGTTCATGTCGCTGCGGATATTGCCCACCGTCAGCGACCAGTGCGGCTCGCCCGTCACCTTCGCCTCGTTCAACCGATGGAGATACCACGCCTGATGCGCGCGATGAAACGATCCCGCGCCGATGTGCAGGATCACGTGTGCGGCCGCGCCGCTGCCTTGCCCGCTGTTCATGTGCGTCTCCTGAGTGTCCTTGATCGCACGGCTCGGCGCGTGCGGTTTTTTTTGAGGTGGAGCATTTGCTCTGTCTGTGAGCGAATGATCGTACCCGGCGGAACGAATGTCAAGGCGACGTAGACGGCTTTCCGTGGCGCAGCGCGGCGTGGCGGGACTTCCGACGCGACTCGCGTGACGTCCGCGCGTTATGGGACGCGTCTCGCGGTGCGTATTGCATTGCATCAAATTTGACTTTCGCCGCGCCAGGACTAACCCGAATGCAAAAAAGTATCGGTCTGCGGTTTGATTTTTAGTGGTGGATCAGGCGCTAGAGGGCTACTTTTCGCTATACAAGATGAAGTTCAGCGGCACTCGCAGCACGCCGCTTCATGGAGGAAGACGCGAATGCAACCCGATCTGGAAGTCGTCGCCGTACGGCGCGACGAATCCTTCAAAGTGTGGTCGCACGGCTATCCGTACCGCACGGTGCGCTGGCACTTTCACCCGGAATACGAAATCCATCTGATCGTGGCGACCACCGGCAAGATGTTCGTCGGCGATCACATCAGCAGCTTTACGCCTGGCAACCTCGTGTTGATGGGGCCGAACCTGCCGCACAACTGGGTCAGCGACGTGCCGGAAGGCGAGACGATTGCGCAGCGCAACCTGGTCGTTCAGTTCGGGCAGGAGTTCGTGTCGGGCTGCATGGGCAGTTTTCCGGAGTGGCGCCAGGTCGAAGCCTTGCTCGCTGATTCGCGCCGCGGCGTGTCGTTCGGTGCTGAAACGAGTGCGGCGATCCAGCCGTTGTTCCTCGAATTGCTGGCCGCGCGCGGACTGCGCCGTCTCGTGCTGTTCATGTCGATGCTCGAGATCCTGATGAACGCCGAAGACCGCGAGACGCTCGCGAGTCCCGCCTATCAGGCCGACCCGACCGGCTTCGCGTCGACGCGCATCAATCATGCGCTCTCGTATATCGGCAAGAACCTGTCCAACGACCTGCGCGAATCGGATCTGGCGCAACTCGCCGGACAAAGCGTCAGTGCGTTCTCGCGTTACTTCCGCCGTCATACGGGCCTGCCGTTCGTGCAGTACGTGAACCGTATGCGCATCAACCTCGCGTGCCAGTTGCTCACGGACGAGGAGCTGAGCGTCACCGATATCTGCTTCAAGGCGGGTTTTAACAACCTGTCGAATTTCAACCGGCAGTTCCTCGCGGTCAAAGGCATGGCGCCTTCGAAATTCCGCCGCTACCAGCAACTGAACGATGCGAGCCGCGACGCTTCCGAAGAAGCCGCCGCGCGCGGCGCGGGCATCGACGATGCGCCCGCAATCGTGCTTGCGCCAGGTTTGCCACGCACCGCTGCCGCTGCCTATCCACCGACGTAGTCCGCATCAAGCTTTAAGCCGAAGCGTTTCACTTCACCCGCGTTTCAACACCTTTCGCGCTGTCCCCGGACAGCGTGAGGGACGTGCTCATCTCATCGAATAGTTTTAATAACGGAGACAACCATGACGCAATCCATTTCAAAGCAGGCATCGTTGAAGACCTTTGCGCGCAGCACGGCAGCGCTCGCGACGCTCGCGTTCGGCCTGTCGTTCATCACTGCGCCGGCCGCACAGGCTGCACCGCTGAAAATCGGCATGACATTTCAGGAGCTGAACAACCCGTACTTCGTGACGATGCAAAAGGCGCTGAACGACGCGGCGGCGTCGATTGGTGCGACGGTGGTCGTGACCGATGCGCATCATGACGTCAGCAAGCAGGTCAGCGACGTCGAAGACATGCTGCAAAAGAAGATCGACATCCTGCTCGTGAATCCGACCGATTCGACCGGCATTCAATCGGCGGTGACGTCGGCGAAGAAGGCGGGCGTGGTGGTGGTCGCCGTCGATGCGAATGCGAACGGCCCGGTCGATTCGTTCGTCGGGTCGAAGAATTACGACGCGGGTGAGATGGCTTGCGAGTATCTGGCGAAGTCGCTTGGCGGCAGCGGCGAAGTGGCGATTCTCGACGGCATTCCGGTCGTGCCGATTCTCGAACGTGTGCGCGGCTGCAAGGCGGCGCTGGCTAAAGTACCGGGCATCAAACTCGTGGATACGCAGAACGGCAAGCAGGAACGCGCGACCGCGTTGTCCGTCACCGAGAACATGATTCAGGCGCATCCTAATCTCAAAGGCGTGTTCAGCGTGAACGACGGCGGCTCGATGGGCGCGCTCTCGGCGATCGAATCGTCGGGCAAGGACATCAAGCTGACCAGTGTCGATGGTGCACCGGAAGCGATTGCGGCGATCCAGAAACCGAACTCGAAGTTCATCGAAACGTCCGCGCAGTTCCCGGCCGACCAGGTGCGTATCGCGCTTGGCATTGCGCTCGCGAAGAAGTGGGGCGCCAATGTGCCGAAGGCGATTCCGGTCGACGTGAAGATGATCGACAAGAGCAATGCCAAGGGCTTCAGCTGGTAAGCCGAATGCTCGCTGCCATGTGCATATGTTTCTTCGATGAACATGGCGACGAGCAGCAGAGGAGGACCCGATGGACACGATACTCAAGCTCGACAACATCACCAAAAGCTTTCCAGGCGTGAAGGCGCTGCAAGGCATTCACCTGGAAATCGCACGGGGTGAGATTCACGCCTTGCTCGGCGAAAACGGCGCAGGCAAATCGACGTTGATGAAGATCCTGTGCGGCATCTATCAGCCGGACGAAGGCACGATCACGATCGCGGGCGAAGTGCGGCACTTCACGAATTACCACGATGCGGTCGCCGCGGGCGTAGGTATCGTGTTTCAGGAGTTCAGTCTGATTCCGTATCTGAACGCGGTGGAGAACATGTTTCTCGGCCGTGAATTGAAGAACGGTTTGGGTCTGCTAGAACGCGGCAAGATGCGGCGCGTGGCCGCGGCGATTTTTCAGCGCCTGGGCGTGGCGATCGATTTGTCGGTGCCGATTCGTGAGTTGTCAGTCGCGCAGCAACAGTTTGTTGAAATCGGCAAGGCGTTGTCTTTGGAGGCGCGCATTCTGATTCTGGATGAGCCGACTGCGACGCTCACACCCGCTGAAGCGGAACACCTGTTCGCGATCATGCGTGAGCTGAAGACTCAGGGCGTCGCGATGATCTTCATCTCGCATCACCTGGAAGAAATCTTCGAGGTGTGCGATCGCATTACGGTGTTACGCGACGGTCAGTACGTCGGCATGACGGAAGTCGCCCAATCCGATGTGAGCCGTCTGGTGGAAATGATGGTGGGACGCCGCATCGAAAACAGCTTTCCGCCGAAGCCGCCATTGCGGACCGATGCGAAGATCGTGCTCGACGTCAAAAAGCTGCAGTTGCTGAAAGACAGCCCGGTGCTGAGTTTCAATTTGCGCGAAGGCGAGATTCTCGGTTTCGCGGGACTGGTCGGCTCGGGCCGCACGGAAACCGCTTTAGCCGTGATCGGCGCTGACCCGGCGTACTTGAAAGAAATCCGCATCAACGGCACAACCGAAAAACTATCCGATCCCGCCGATGCCTTGCGCGCCGGTGTCGGCATTCTTCCCGAGAGCCGCAAGACCGAAGGCCTGATCACGGATTTCTCGATCAAGCAGAACATCTCGATCAACAACCTCGGCAAATACCGCTCGCTGCGTTTCTTCATCGATCAGCGCAGCGAAGCGCGCGCGACCGCCGACATCATGAAGCGCGTCGGCGTCAAAGCCCCGACGATGCACACCGAAGTCGCGACCCTCTCCGGCGGCAATCAGCAAAAGGTGGTGATCGCGCGCTGGCTGAATCACCACACCAACATTCTCATCTTCGACGAACCGACGCGCGGCATCGACGTCGGCGCCAAAGCCGAAATCTATCTGCTAATGCGCGAACTCACCGCGCGCGGCTACTCGATCATCATGATCTCGTCCGAACTGCCGGAGATCGTCGGCATGTGCGACCGCGTCGCCGTGTTCCGGCAGGGCCGCATCGAAGCGATGCTCGAAGGCGGCGAGATCGACTCGAACGCCGTGATGACCTATGCAACAGCCGGCACCCGTGGAGCAGCTCATGAACACGCCTAATCCTTCTTCATCGCCGAAAACATCGACTGTCACTAGTGACACGCCGGGCGCACCGGTGCGTTTTACGTGGGCCGCGTTGAAACGCTCGACGCTGTTCTATCCGTTCATCGGTTTGCTGGTGGTGTGCATCGTGATGGTATTCGCGAGCGACAGTTTCCTCTCCGCTGCGAATCTGGAGAACGTGCTGCGCCAGGTGTCGATCAACGCGATCATTGCAGTGGGGATGACATGCGTGATTCTGACCGGTGGTATCGATCTGTCGGTTGGCTCCGTGATGGCTTTGGCGGGCACGCTCGCCGCGGGCTTGATGGTGGCCGGGATGAATGCAGTCGCTGCGTTGGCTGTGGGTATTGCAGTTGGCCTGGGATTTGGTGCTGCGAACGGCTTCTTTGTTGCGTTCGCCGGTATGCCGCCGATCATCGTCACGCTCGCGACGATGGGCATCGCCCGTGGTCTCGCGCTGATCTACACGGGCGGGTATCCGATCGACGGTCTGCCTGAGTGGGTCAGTTTCTTCGGCAGCGGCAAGATCCTCGGTATTCAGGCGCCGGTTGTGATCATGGTGGTGATCTATGCGATTGCCTGGGTGTTGCTCGAACGGATGCCGTTCGGCCGCTACGTGTATGCGATCGGTGGCAACGAGCAGGCGACGCGTCTGTCCGGTGTACGCGTGGCTCGCGTGAAGCTGATCGTCTACTCGATTGCTGGTTTGACGTCCTCCTTTGCCGCCATCGTGCTGACAGCACGCTTGATGAGCGGTCAGCCAAACGCCGGCGTCGGTTTCGAACTCGATGCCATTGCCGCCGTGGTGATGGGCGGTACCTCGATTTCCGGCGGGCGTGGCTCGATCATCGGCACCTTGATCGGTGCGTTGCTGCTGGGCGTATTGAACAACGGCCTCAACATGGTCGGCGTGAATCCGTATGTGCAGAACGTAATCAAGGGCGGAATTATTTTGCTGGCGATCTACATCAGCCGCGACCGTAGAAAGTAACTCTTAAACGACCTCCTTTTAGCAGGACCATGCAATGACTGAATCCACGCAATCCACGCAATCCGATAGGCAGGAAATGACGGCGATCGTCTGCCACGCACCGAAAGACTATCGCGTCGAACAGGTGAGGAAACCAAAGGCCCGCGCACATGAGCTGGTGATCCGCATCGCCGCGTGCGGCATCTGCGCGAGCGACTGCAAATGTCATTCGGGCGCGAAGATGTTTTGGGGTGGCCCGAGCCCGTGGGTCAAAGCGCCGGTGATTCCAGGCCACGAGTTCTTCGGTTTCGTCGAAGAAATCGGCGAAGGCGCGGCCGATCACTTCGGCGTGAAGATCGGCGATCGCGTGATCGCCGAACAGATTGTGCCGTGCGGCAAATGCCGTTATTGCAAATCCGGCCAGTACTGGATGTGCGAAGTGCACAACATCTTCGGCTTCCAGCGCGAAGTCGCCGACGGCGGCATGGCCGAATATATGCGTATTCCGCCGACCGCAATCGTCCATAAGATTCCCGATGGCATCTCGCTCGAAGACGCGGCGATCATCGAACCACTAGCTTGCGCGATCCACACGGTGAATCGCGGTGATCTGCAACTCGACGACGTGGTGGTGATTGCCGGAGCCGGTCCGCTTGGCCTGATGATGACGCAAGTCGCGCATCTGAAAACGCCGAAGAAGCTCGTCGTGATCGATCTGGTTGAAGAGCGTCTGGCACTCGCGCGCGAATACGGCGCGGACGTGACGATCAATCCGAAACAGGAAGACGCGTTGGCGATCATTCATTCGCTGACCGATGGCTATGGTTGCGACGTCTACATCGAAACGACTGGTGCGCCGATCGGCGTTAATCAGGGCATGGACCTGATTCGCAAGCTTGGTCGCTTCGTCGAGTTTTCCGTGTTCGGTGCGGATACGACGCTGGACTGGTCGGTGATCGGCGATCGCAAGGAGCTCGATGTGCGCGGCGCGCATCTGGGTCCATACTGTTATCCGATTGCGATCGATCTGCTGGCCCGCGGACTGGTTACGTCGAAGGGTATTGTCACGCACGGCTTTTCGCTGGAAGAATGGGACGAAGCGATCAAGGTCGCCAATTCCCTCGATTCGATCAAGGTATTGATGAAGCCGCGTGCCTGAGCGCTTGGCGCGGCGCGCGGCAAAGACCAGCGGCATATAAACGGAGACTGTATGGACTACGTCATCGGCGTCGATATCGGCACGCAGAGCACCAAAGCGCTGCTGGTCGATCAGCACGGCGCGATCGTCGCGCAGCATGCGTCGAGCTATCAGCCGGATACGCCCAAGCCGCTATGGGCCGAGCAATGGCCGGCAGTGTGGTTGAAGGCGGTGGTGGAGTGTATTGCGGCTTGTGTGCGCAAGGCGAAGGAGGCGGGTGTCGCGGCAAAGTCGATCAAAGCGGTGTGCGTGAGCAGTCTCTATGGCGGCTCGGGGATTCCCGTCGATAGCGATATGCGGCCCCTTTATCCGTGTCTGATCTGGATGGACCGGCGTGCGACCGATCAGGTCGAGTGGGTGCGTAAAAACATCGACCTCGAGCGCTTGTATGCGATCACGGGCAACGGCGTGGACAGCTACTACGGTTACACGAAGATGCTGTGGTTGCGCGATCATGAGCCGGAAATCTGGGCGCATACGCGTTACTTCCTGCCGCCGAATGCTTACGTGATTTATATGCTGTCTGGCGAGGTCGCCGTGGATCATAGTTCGGCGGGCAATATTGGCGGCATCTACGATATTGCGAAACGCGACTGGTCGGACGAAGCGCTCGACATGCTCGGCATTCCCGCGACGATGATGCCGGAGCGGTTGGTGGAATCGTCGGACGTGGTGGGTGGGTTGTTGTCGCAGTGGACCGGGCAGCTTGGATTGGAAGCGGGCACGGCGATCGTTGCGGGCGGTGTGGATGCAGCGGTGGCGACGTTTGCCGCGGGTGTGACGCGCGCGGGGCAGCACGTTGCCATGATCGGTACGAGTATGTGCTGGGGCTATATCAATCAGACCGTCGATGCGCGGCATGGGTTGATCAGCATGCCGCACGTGTTCAACGGCCAACGCGATATTTATGTTTTTGGTGGCGCGATTACGGCGGGCGCTTCAGTGACGTGGTATCGCGAGCAGTTCTGTCATGCGGAGACCGAGGCGGCGCGTGCGATGCCGAATGGGGACCCGCATCGCTTGCTTGAAGAGAGTGCTTCTCAGATTCCGGCGGGCTCTGATGGTGTGATGTTCTTGCCGTATTTGATGGGAGAACGAAGCCCCGTATGGGATGCGAAGGCGAGTGGGGCGTTTGTCGGTCTGAGCCTGTTTCACACGCGGGCACATCTGTATCGCGCGGTGCTGGAGGGCGTGTCGTTCGCGTTGAAGCACAACATCGAAGCGGGACGTAAAGGCGCGCAATCGTTGGATGACAAGTTGATCGTCGTGGGCGGCGCCGCGCATTCGGATCTTTGGATGCAGATCATTGCCGACATTACCGGCTATCCGGTCTATACGATCGAGCAGGACGTGGAGGCGGCGATGGGGGCTGCGTTGCTGGCGGGTGTCGGCGTCGGTCTGGTATCGCGTGAAGAGGCGCAGAACGGATGGGTCACGCTGATTGAACGTGCGGAACCGAACGCGCAGCGGATGGCGCTATACGAGCAGCGGTTCGGCGTTTATACGGATTTGTATCCGGCATTGAAGCCGGTCATGCATCGGTTGCAGACATCATGAACGCTACTTTTGATTTTTCCGGCCGCTCGATTCTTGTGACGGGTGCGTCGAGTGGAATTGGGCGTGCGACGGTGGAAGCGTTGTGCGCTTCCGGCGCGAGTGTGGTTGCGGCGGCGCGGAATGTGAATGAGCTTGCGCGGTTGGCTGAGGAAACGGGCTGCGAGCCGATGATGCTCGATGTGAGCAATGAGTCCGCTATTGATGATGCATTGAGTTCGCTTGATGCGTTTGATGGACTCGTGAACTGTGCTGGGATTGCTTTGCTTGAGCGTGGCGTGGATACGACCGGCGCGAGTTTCGATCGTGTGATGGGAGTGAATACGCGTGGGGCGGTACTGGTTGCCAAACACGTGGCTCGCGGGATGATCGACGCTAAACGCGCTGGCAGTATCGTGAATGTTTCCAGCCAAGCTGCGCTCGTTGCGCTGGATGACCATTTGAGTTATTCGGCTTCGAAGGCGGCGCTCGATGCTGTGACGCGGGCTTTGTGTATCGAGTTGGGGCCATACGGTATCCGGGTGAATAGCGTCAATCCTACGGTGACGCTGACGCCGATGGCGGTGCAGGCGTGGAGTGATCCTGTGAAACGCGATCCTGCGTTGAAGGCGATTCCTCTGCACCGCTTCGCGGAATCCGCGGAGGTTGCTGCGCCGATTATGTTTTTGTTGAGCGACGCGGCTTCGATGATTAGTGGGGTTTGTTTGCCGATTGATGGGGGGTATACGGCTCGCTAGGTGATTGGTTTGGCGGCGCAGCGCTGGCGGTTAGTGCGTTTGAATGAAGAAGGCGCGAGCAATTCGCGCCTTCTTCATTTCAGCAGTGTGGTGGCCACTACTTCATTCAATGTTTCACTGCCGTCTGCTGAGCATCGGCCCGCGCGCACGCGGCTGTCTTTACGCGCTCCCGCTTAAGCGTCACCGCTTTGTCTGACACGGTTTCAGCTTCGGCCGCAGCTTCCGCTGCGTCCCGTCCTGCCTCCGCAGCATCTGAAAGAAGCTTCGTCGCAAGCTTGGCCGTGATGCGACTGTGAGGGACCCCTTTCGCATCGAGCGCAATGACCTGATAAAGCTCGCGGTCGCATTCAACTTCCTGCTGGTATTGCTCGACGGTATGGAGCAGGTGTTCCAGCAGGTTGCGCTCTCTGCGTCTTTCATCGACCGTCGTTGCCGGGCATCGCGTGATGCTTGCCGCGAGATCAATCAGCGTTCGAAGTTGTTGGATTTGCCGATCGCACGCGCCAAAAGCCGATAGCGCAAGTTTTTCGTACTGGCGCGCATCAACGGGCTTGCGTGATGCCGTTTGAGTCTTTTTCGTAGTTTTGGTCATGGTGCGATTTCCGATGTGTTCCTGAAACGCCCGACACTCTCTAACAGATGGGTGAGCGGGCACGTAGCGAGTTTGAGAGACCGGCGGTAGTTCAATCCGGCGGGTCTTTCGACCCCCTCACTACGACCCGCCCATTGAATAGACGTGCTGAAGCAAGTGCACGACCTACGAATGTAGGTTATGCGAACTACCGTTCAGGCTCTCACACCCGGCCGTCTTTCCAACGGCAAGTAGCAATCTAACCCAACCGTTTTTTAAGAAGATCAACCACACAGGCTAAACGCGCAAGTTGTGACCAATCTTTACATTTTCACCTGTGCGTTGTCGGGCCTCCTCGCGCTGAGTGAACGAGGACAACGCATCGCGCATTGGCAACGATGTGACGACGCCTAAAGCATCGTCCTCACATGCCAAAGCTCAGGAAACAAAACCACATCCAGCATCTTCCGCAGATAGGGCGCACCGCTCGTACCGCCCGTACCTTGCTTGAACCCGATAATCCGCTCAACCGTCGTTACATGCCTGAACCGCCACTGTCGAAACGCATCCTCGAGGTCGACAAGCTCTTCCGCCATCTCATACAACTCCCAATGCTGCGAAGGATTCCGATAAACCTCCAACCACGCAGCCTCAACGGAAGCATCGTGCACAGTCGGCTGCGTCCAATCCCGCTCCAGCCTGGAAGGTGAAATCGCAAACCCACGCCGCGCCAGCAGTCGAACAACTTCATCGTAAAACGAAGGCGCTTCCAGCGAAGCCGTCACCTCAGCCAGAACATCCGCCCGATGCGCATGCGGTTTCAGCATCTGCTCATTCTTATTGCCGAGCAAAAACTCGATCTGCCGATACTGATAAGACTGAAACCCGGAAGAGCTACCCAGATAAGGCCGCATAGCCGTGTACTCGGACGGCGTCATCGTCGCGAGAACGCTCCATGCCTGCACGAGCTGTTCCATGATCCGCGACACACGAGCGAGCATCTTGAACGCGGGCGGCAACTCATCGCGATGCACTGCCTTCAACGCCGCGCGCAGTTCATACAACGCGAGCTTCATCCACAACTCACTCGTCTGGTGCTGAATGATGAACAGCATCTCGTTGTGATCTGGCGACATCGGATGCTGTGCATCCAGCACCGTCCCCAGCGAAAGATAGTCGCCGTAACTCATCGACTCCGAGAAATCGAGCTGCGCGTCGTGCCAGCCATCGCCGGAATCGGCGGCAGCAGTAGCCGTAGTCGAGGCCGAAGGCGCAACCCCACTGCCGTGCCCAAACGGACACCCTTGCGCCGGTTTCTCTTCCGGCAGTCCCGGCGTTTGCATATGATCGGTCATCGCGCGCTCCTTAGGTCACAGCGCCGCGAGCGGCAAATTCAGGTGCCCGCCAGGTCTCTTGCGTAAGCACCTCGCGCAACGTCTCCACCGCGTCCCATACATCAACAAAGCGCGTATACAGCGGCGTAAAACCAAACCGCAACACATGCGGCTCGCGATAGTCGCCGATCACGCCACGCGCGATCAAAGCCTGCATCACTTCATAACCATGCGGATGCTCGAAGCTCGCATGCGAGCCGCGCTGCGCATGCTCACGCGGCGTTACAAGCTTCAAAGGAAATTCGCCGCAACGCGCTTCGACCAGTTCGATAAACAGATCGGTCAGCGCGAGCGACTTCGCGCGGATCGTCTGCATATCCGTTTGCAGGAACACATCGAGACCGCATTCGACCAGCGACATCGACACCATCGGTTGCGTGCCGCACAGGAAGCGGCCGATGCCATCGTCGGGTTGATACGCCGGGTCCATCTTGAACGGCGCACGATGACCCCACCAACCGGACAGCGGCTGCGAGAAATCGTTTTGATGACGCTTTGGCACCCACACGAACGCCGGCGAACCCGGGCCGCCATTCAGATACTTGTACGTACAGCCCACCGCATAGTCCGCGCCGACGCCATTCAGATCGACCGGCACCGCGCCCGCCGAATGCGCGAGGTCCCACAACGCGAGCGCGCCTTTGTCGTGAATCAGCTTGGTCAGCGCGGCCATGTCGTGCATATAGCCGGTGCGGTAATTCACATGCGTGATCATCGCGATAGCGGTGTCGTCGCCGATGGCGGTCGGCAATTCGGACGGATCGTCAACGAGGCGCAACTCATAGCCGCGGTCGAGCTGTTCGATCAACCCTTGCGCGATGTACAGATCGGTCGGGAAATTCGAGCGCTCAGAAACGATCACGCGACGCTTCGGATCGCGCGCATTCGCCACCCGCACAGCAGCCGATAAAAGCTTGAACAGGTTGATCGAAATCGTATCGGTGACGACGACTTCGTTGTCAGCCGCGCCGATCAGCGGCGCGAGCTTGTTGCCAAGGCGGCGCGGCAATTCGAACCAGCCAGCGGTGTTCCAGCTACGGATGAGACCTTCGCCCCATTCGGCGCCGATCACGGTCTGCGCGCGTTGAGCGGCGGCGGCCGGCGGCACGCCCAGCGAGTTGCCGTCGAGATAGATGGTCGTCGGCGACAGCGCGAATTGGTCGCGCAGCGATGCGAGCGGGTCGGCGCTATCCAGCGCCAATGCTTCTTCACGAGTGTTCATGATGGTCCAGTCAGTCAGATCAGGGAATTCGGTGGGGGCGACGAGTGCGGAGATTCAGTTTGCTAAGCGTCGACGATCAGCGAGATTTGGGCAGCGCACGCAACACGGCGCGCACGGGACTCGCATCGAGCGTGGTCAGCTTCAGCGGCAGCGCGATCAGTTCGTAGTCGCCGGGCGCGACGGCATCCAGCACGATGCCTTCGAGAATCGCCATGCGATGCGAGCGAATCCGGTGGTGCGCGTCCATGGTCTTCGATTCCTGCGGATCGAGCGACGGCGTATCGATGCCGATCAGCTTCACACCTTTCGCTGCCAGCAGATCGATGGTTTCCGGCGCAACCGCGCAGAACGCGCTGTCCCAGACCGCAGTCGGCGCGTTTTTGTAAGTGCGTAGTAAGACTCGCGGCGGCAGGTCGTCGAGCGAGCCAGTCAGGTGTTGTGGCGTGACAACAGGCGAAGCGCCGATGCAATGAATTACGCGGCAGCGTCCAAGGTACGCATCGAGCGCAACCTGGCCGATCGCCGCGCCTTCGGCGTCGTAGTGAAGCGGGGCGTCCGTGTGGGCGCCGGTATGCGGCGACAACGTCAGCCGCGCGACGTTGACGGGCGAGCCCGCCTCCATGCGCCATACGCGTTCGATGCCGACCGGCGTATCGCCGGGCCAGACGGGCGTCGCGGTATCGACGGCGGGGGTGATGTCCCAGAGTGTGTCCATGTCTCCATCTGCGGATTGTGTCTATCCGGGAATGATAGGTGGCTTGGCGCGAAATGTGATTGCGAAAAAATCTCCTTCTGAGCTCTGTCTTGGAACATAATTTGAGTCAAATGGGAAAGGGAGACCGAATATGAACGCGATCTCGCTCGACGCCACCGATTGCCGTATCTTGACGGTGCTTCAGCAAGAAGGACGGATCAGCAATCTCGATTTGGCGGAGCGCATTTCGCTTTCGCCATCGGCCTGTCTACGACGCCTGCGCCTGCTGGAAGAGCAGGGCGTCATCGAACATTACCGTGCGTGTCTGAATCGCGAAGTGCTGGGTTTCGAACTGGAAGCGTTCGTGCAGGTGTCAATGCGCAACGACCAGGAGAACTGGCACGAGCGTTTTGCGGAGGCGGTGCGGGACTGGCCGGAAGTGGTCGGCGCGTTTGTCGTGACCGGCGAAACCCATTATCTGCTGCGGGTGCTCGCCCACAATCTCAAACACTATTCGGATTTCGTGCTGCAACGCCTCTATAAGGCGCCGGGCGTGATGGATATTCGTTCGAATATCGTGTTGCAGACGTTGAAAGAAGATTCGGGCGTGCCAGTGTCACTGGTGCCGAAAACGGCCGGACATAGCGCGCCGCACAGCTGAGCGCGAGTCGCTGCTCAGCTTGCGGCGGCCTGCGTGTGCCCGTTTTACCCGCTTGCTTGCGGACCGCTGTTAAAACACAGCGGCGCCGCGTTCAGAGCGGCTTGAGTCCGTGGAATTGACCGCTGTGGAAGACTAGCGGCGCAATCTCCGCGGCACTCTCGTGGATGCCGCAGCGCTCCACTTCGCCGACGAAAATCACGTGGTCGCCTTCTTCGTAGCGGCTGCGGTTATGGCATTCGAACCAGGCGAGCGCGCCGTCGAGCACCGGCATGCCGGTGTCGCCTTCTGCGTGCGAGACACCTTCGAACCGATCGCCCTTCACGGTGGCAAAGCGCTTGCACAAATCGAGCTGCGACGCAGCCAGTACGTTGACCACGTAGTGACTGTTCTCCCGGAACACCGACATCGACGCCGAGCGCGTGGCGAGGCTCCACAGCACCAGTGGCGGATTGAGCGAAACCGAATTGAACGAACTGGCCGTGATGCCGATCAATTGGCCGGACGCTGCACGCGTGGTGATGACGGTGACGCCGGTGGCGAATTGGCCGAGCGCCTGTTTAAAGGCGGGCTGGTCGAAATTGGGCGGGCTGGCGCGCTTCATCGGGCGGAAGCCTTCGGCGCAAACCGGGTGAACCCCGGAGTGAACCCATCGCGCGTGCGGCCGGAAACAAATGATTCAAAAGTCATAGTGAAAATCGTCGATTTGCCCCAATTTTAACTGCAATCGCGGTGGACTGGCCGCGACACCTGCCGGTTAATGGAAAAACCGCTAAGCTGGAAAGTCGTGGTGGTGGCATGAGCGTTGCGGTTAACTGGGACCGGCATCGGCCGACTATGAGTATCAAGGAGCAAGCAGCATGAGTCAGACAGGCGAAGTCGCCACCCTCGGTGGCGGATGTTTCTGGTGCCTCGAAGCGGTGTATCTGGGCGTCGAAGGCGTGAACTCGGTGGAGTCGGGCTATGCGGGCGGTCAGACCCAGCGGCCGACCTACGAGCAGGTCTGCGACGGCGTGACGGGCCACGCGGAAGTCGTGAACGTCGACTTCGATCCGGCCAAGATCAGCTATCGCGAGATTCTCGATATTTTCTTCGCGATCCACGATCCGACCCAATTGAACCGGCAGGGCAACGATGTCGGCACGCAGTACCGCTCTGTGATTTTTACCCACTCCGAAGCGCAGCGTGAAACGGCGCTGCAGGCGATCCGCGAGATCGGCGAACAGGGTATCTACGACGGCCAGATCGTCACCCAGGTGCTACCGCTCGACGGCAACTACTGGCCCGCCGAGGCGTATCACCAGAACTACTTCGCGCAGCATCCGAATCAGGGGTACTGCTCGTTCGTGGTGGCGCCGAAGGTCGCGAAGTTTCGTCAGAAGTTCGCGCATCGGATCAAGGCGAGCTGAGGCGGCGCAGTGATGGAGAGTTGATGGCGGGACGGGCGGCGGTTCAGGTTTCGACATGGGCCGCCGCCGCTTGAATGGCAGCTCAACACAAGCCACGTGAGCTCAGAAGGCTCGTCACGCGTGGGCGTTGCGCCGCGGTTCAGCCTTCCTCGTCGCCTTCTTGCTGCCCATTCTCGTTCGGCTCCGACTCCGGGCGCGTTTGCGCCTGGTCATTCTCGTGCTCGTGCTCATGAGCAATCCGTGCATACGCCTCAATAATCTCCCGCGCCAGTTCCACGCAACTCAACGGCGCCGACCCCTCCGCCTTATTGTTGATCGCGATCACCACCGGCTGGCCGGCCAGCGCATAGCGCGCGGCCAGCTCGGCGAGCGCGGCGCGGGTCGACGGGTCCTGATCGACCAGCTGATTGAACGGTTCGTACTTGGCCTTCGCCTGTTCGTATTTGAAACCGCCGTGCAAACTCCAGCGCACGATCAGCGGGCCGGCGGGCTCGCCGTCCAGTAGCGCGAGCGCCGCCGCCTGGCGCAGCGGATCCGGCATCCGCGCATGAATCCCCACGCAGTACCGTACGCCCGCCGCCTTTAGCGTGCGGATAAAGCGCGGCGTGAGCAAACTCCCGTCGCGGATTTCGATCGCGTAGCACGTGCCTTCGGGCAGCTTCGGCAACTCCGTCAGGAATTCGGCGAGTCGCTCGATGAACACCGCCGGTTGCGCGAGCATCTGATCGGGCAGCGGTGAGAGCTGAAACACCAGCGCGCCGGCTTTCGTGCCGAGGCCTTCGAGACATGGCGTGACGAATTCGTCGATTGCCATTTGCGCGTTCAGGAAGCACGGGTTTAACGAAACCGGCTCGCCGCGTTCGGCGCGTACGGTGGCGTCGGTGATTGTCATCGGCGCTTTGACGATGAAGCGGAAGTGCTCCGGCACCTGCTGCGCGTAGCGCAGGTATTCGGTGACGGTGAGCGCCTGATAAAACGACCGGTCGATGCTGACGGTCTTTAGCAGCGGATGCGCGCCGTAGGCCGTCAGACCTTCGCGCGAGAGTTTGCTGTTGCTGTACTCGTCGCCGTAGACAATGCCGTTCCAGCCCGGGAACGACCACGTCGACGTACCGAGATGGATCTGCGCCGGTAGTTCGGCGGCGAGCGCCAGGAGTTCGGCAGAGGGTGGAGCGGCGAGCACGTCGCGGGTACGACGTTTCTTCGGCGTATCCGGTGCAGACGGCACTGAACTGGAGTCGGAGTCGGCAATGGGCGCCGGTGGGGCGTCATCTTCCTGCCAGAGGGTGGTGGCGCTCTTCTTCGCGCGCGGCTGGCGCCGCCGCTCGAGCTGGGCCGTTTCGTCGGTGGCCGTTGCCGGGGTGGCAACCGTAAGCGCCGCCGAAGCCGGCGCCTGCTCGACCGGCATCCCGAACAGATCGAACTGCGGTGCATCGGCCTGTGTGTCCTGCTCGCCGCTCACCGGCTGTTCAACTTCACTTGTCCCGCTCTGGTCCATCGATGTTCGACCTGCTGTTTAAGGTTTGCGCCGCGTCGGGCCGCCTACGCAATACACGCAGACCCGGCACGCAGCCACGGCACGTTGCCGTGGCGCAACCGTATCACAGTGATTTGTCGTACATATAGTGACGCGACCACGGCAAGGTTTTCGCGCTGCGGCCGGCTTTACGGCACACCACCTGGTAGATCGAGACGTCGTCGGTTTCGAACGCGTACGCACAGCCGGCGAGGTACACGCGCCAGATGCGGAATTTTTCGTCGTCGACCAGCGTGCGGGCTTCGTCCGCATGTGCCTCGAAGTTTTCCGCCCAGATGTCCAGCGTGTGCGCATAGTGACGGCGCAGGCTTTCGACGTCAACCGCTTCGAGCCCGCCGCGCTGCATCGCTTCGAGCGCAAGGCCGATATGCGGCAGCTCGCCGTCCGGAAACACGTAACGGTCGATGAATTCGCCGCCGCCCAGCGCGGTTTCGCCGCTGTCCGAATCGCTCGACGTGATGCCGTGATTCATGGCGACGCCGTCGTCGACGAGCAGATCGTGGATCTTCTGGAAGTAGCCCGGCAGATTCTTGCGGCCGACGTGCTCGAACATGCCGACGCTGGTGATGCGGTCGAACTGCCCTTCGACGTCGCGGTAATCCTGCAGACGAATCTCGATCTGGTTTTCCAGGCCCGCGGCTTTCACGCGTGCGGTAGCAAGATCAAACTGGTTCTGCGACAGCGTCACACCCACGCACTTCGCGCCGAACTTCTGCGCCGCGCGCAGCACGAGTGCGCCCCAGCCGCAGCCGATATCGAGCAGGCGTTGCCCCGGTTGCAACTGGATTTTGGTCAGGATGTGGTCGATCTTCTTGATCTGCGCGGTGGCGAGATCTTCGTCGCCATTCTCGAAGTACGCACACGAGTACACCATGTTCTCGTCGAGCCACAGCTTGTAGAACTCGTTCGAGACGTCGTAGTGATACTGAATGGCCTTCTTGTCCGACGACTTCGAGTGCTGGAAGTAGCGCCGCACGCGCGCCAGCTTGCTCGCGCTGGTGACGGTATTGCGCGCGAGCTGATAGCTGATATTGATGATGTCCGACAGCTTGCCTTCGATGTCGATCTTGCCCTTCACATACGCCTCGCCGAGATTGTCGAGGCTCGGTTCGAGCAGATAGGGCAGCGCTGTGGCGCTTTTGACATGTAGCGTGACCTGAGGCGCGGCGAACTGCCCGAAGTCATGTTGCTGACCGTCCCACAGCACAAGGCGTGCTGGCAGGTTAGCCTTGGTTTTTACATCTTCCACCCACTGCGCCAGCTTTTTCTCCCAGAACATGTGATTTCTCCGTGTCCGTTGAACTAAAGCAAAGCCTGTGTGGATCGCAGCTCACTGCGGTGCAACTCCCATACCGCTGGGCGCAATCCAGCCGTCGCGCGCTGCTGCGTTGGCAACGCGCGTACGTGTTGTATTTCGATTCAAGGCGATAGGCGGGAGATTTGCCAGTCGCTACTTTCGCTTGAACGCGTGAAGAGCAAACGGTCGTGTAGGCGCGACGGTCGGCCCTGCCAGAATTCGATTGCTTCGGGTACCAAACGATAGCCGCCCCAGTGCGGTGGGCGCGGCGGCTGGTCGCCGTATTGCAGGCTGATTTCGCGTTCACGTGTTTCGAGCTGCGAACGGCTTTCAATTACCTGACTTTGATTGGATGCCCATGCGCCGATGCGTGAACCGAGCGGACGCGACGCGAAATACGTATCGCTTTCTTCCGGGCTGGTTTTGACGATGCGGCCTTCAATGCGCACCTGGCGTTCGAGTTCGATCCAGTAGAACAGCAGGCTCGCGTAGGGATTGGCGGCCAGTTCGCGGCCCTTGCGGCTTTCGTAATTGGTGAAGAACACAAAGCCGCGTTCGTCGACACCTTTGATCAGCACGATGCGCGCCGACGGCCGGCCACGCGAGTCGACGGTGGCCAGCGTCATCGTATTCGGTTCGGGCAGTTGGGCGTCTACCGCTTGCTGAAACCACGTGTCGAATTGACGAAACGGGTTGCGGTTGATATCGGCAACGTCTAAAGAACCCAGCGAATAGTTTTTTCGAAGTTCGGCGAGTGAGGTCATGTTCTTATGCGAACGCTTCAGTCTACCCAGTATAGCCAGGGCTTGAATTTTTTGCGCGCGACCAGGTCAAGCCCCGCCGGGCTGTGTGGACATCCGCGCCACATTGTTTCGCGGCCGTTTGTGCCGGACAGGGTGCGGCCATGTGGATCGTCGCGATCAGGCAAAATACGGGCTGCGAACGCTTGAGCGTACCTGAGCGTTTTTTGCCACTTTATGTTTTGCCTGCTTTGAACGAGCCTTCCACCATGTCCAGCCCCACCGCGCAGCCCGATCTTACTACCAGCCTCGACGGGAGTGAAACCGCCGATCACGCGCGGCGCTTCGGCGGCATTGCCCGCCTGTACGGCGCGCCGGCGCTCGCTGCGTTCGAAGGGGCCCATGTTGCTGTGATCGGCATTGGCGGGGTCGGCTCATGGGTGGCCGAAGCGTTGGCGCGCAGCGCGGTCGGCACGCTGACCTTGATCGATCTCGACAATGTTGCCGAGAGCAACACTAACCGCCAGATCCATGCGTTGGACGGCAACTACGGAAAACCGAAGGTCGAGGCGATGGCCGAACGCATCGCGGCAATCAATCCGTTCTGCGACGTGCGGCTGATTGAAGACTTCGTCGAGCCGGACAATTTTGCGGCGACGCTCGGCGGTGGTTTCGATTACGTGATCGATGCGATCGACAGCGTGCGCACCAAAACCGCGTTGATCGCGTGGTGCGTCGAGAAGAAGCAGCCGTTGATTACGGTGGGCGGGGCGGGTGGCCAACTGGACCCGACGCGGATTCGGATCGACGATCTCGCGTTGACCATCCAGGACCCGCTGCTGTCGAAAGTGCGCGGGCAGTTGCGCAAACTACATGGCTTTCCGCGTGGTCCCAAGGCGAAGTTCAAGGTGAGCGCGGTTTATTCCGACGAGCCGCTGATCTATCCGGAAGCCGCTGTTTGCGATATCGACGAGGAAGCGGAGCACGTCACGACGTCGCCGGGACATACGGGACCGGTGGGTTTGAACTGTGCGGGGTTTGGTTCGAGCGTGTGCGTGACGGCGAGCTTCGGTTTTGCTGCGGCCGCGCATGTGTTGCGGACGTTGGCGGAGCAGGCGCGGCTCGTTCGCCGCGCCTGAAACACAGCCAGTTAATACAGCAACGCGCTCAGCTTGCGCCGCCATTGCGACACCAGCTCCGGCTGATGCGCGGCGAGATCGAACACCGACAGCATCGTCTTGCGGCCGATGTCGTCGCGGAACGTACGGTCGCGCTGCACGATGGCTAGCAGATGCTCGAGCGCGCCTTCGTATTTACGGCGTGCGATGAACGCGCTAGCCAGGTCAAAGCGTGCTTCGAGATCGTCCGGGTTCGCTGCAACTTTGGCTTCGAGTGCATCCGTAGGCGGCAGGTCAGCCGCCGCGTCCACCGCATCGAGCCGTGTTTTGATCGCGTTGAAGCGGGCGTCGATCCCTTGCGTGGTTTTCGGCGACAGCAGGTCGACTTCATTGCGCGCTTCGTCGATGCGGTTATCTTCGAGCAGCATTTCGATGCGATCCATGCGCGCTTCGTCGAAGCCAGGGTCGTAGGCAAGGGCCGCTTGCAACGCGTCATACGCATCCTCACGACGGCCTTCGGCCAACGCGGCTTGCGCTTCAAGACGTGCCGCGTCCGCGCCTTGCGGCACGAGGCGCTCGATAAACTCGCGCAACTGGCCTTCCGGCAGCACGCCCACGAATTGATCGACCGGCTGGCCGTCGGCAAACGCCATGACGTGCGGAATACTGCGCACCTGGAAGTGCGCGGCCAGTTCCTGATTCTCGTCGACGTTCACCTTCACCAGCTTCCATTTGCCGGCGGCTTCGGCTTCGAGCTTTTCGAGCATCGGGCCGAGCGTCTTGCAGGGGCCGCACCATGGCGCCCAGAAATCGACCAGCACGGGGGCCAGTGTCGACGCCGTGATGACGTCCTGTTCGAATGTGGCCAGAGTGGTGTCCATTGCGTCCTCGTCGATAAAAACGGTTTGTCGGCTAGATGGGGCCGTATGCCGCGAATTCAATGGTTCAACGCGGCGGATGCAAGCCACCGCGGCTGCGCATGCTCGCATAGACGGTGGGCTTGCCGGTGGCGACCGCATGGGCGCCGCCTCGCTCACTCATTTTCTGGCCGGCAGCGGAATCCATTCGGTTTCGCCCGGCACCTTGCCCATCTCCTGATTAGTCCACGCCAGCTTCGCGGCTTCGATCTTCTCGCGCGAACTGGCGACGAAGTTCCATTCGATAAAGCGCTCGCCATCCAGCTTCTCGCCGCCTAGCAGCATTACGCGCGCGCCGTGGGTGCTGGCCAGCGTGACGGTTTCGTCGAGTGCGAGCACGGCCATCTGGCCCACTTCGAGCGGCGTGCCGTCGATTTCCAGATCGCCGTCCACCAGATAGACGCCGCGTTCCTCGTGTTCCGGTTCGAGCGCGAAGGCGCCGCCCGGGGCGAACTCCGCGGCCACATAGAGCGTGCCGGAAAAGGTCGCGACCGGCGAGGTTTCGCCGAAGGCTGTGCCTGCGATCACGCGCAGTGTGACGCCGTTGCGCTCGACCACCGGCAGGGTATCGGCCGCGTGATGCGCGAAGGACGGTTCGGTGTCTTCGTCGTCGAGCGGCAGCGCGACCCAGGTCTGGATGCCGTGCATGGCGAGGCCGCTCGCGCGGTCTTCGTCTGGCGTGCGCTCGGAATGGACGATGCCGCGTCCCGCCGTCATCCAGTTGACGTCGCCCGGGACGATCTTCTGCTCGGAGCCGAGGCTGTCGCGATGCATGATCGAGCCTTCGAACAGATAAGTGACCGTGGCGAGGCCGATATGCGGGTGCGGACGCACGTCGAGCCCGACGCCGGGTTCGAGCGTGGCGGGGCCCATGTGGTCGAAAAAGATGAACGGGCCGATCAGGCGCGCCGCCATGGCAGGCAGCACACGCCGTACGGTGAGGCTGCCGACGTCGCGCAGATGTGGTTTGAGAACTGCTTTGATCGAGGAAGACATGGGCAGGCTCGGCTGGAAGAGTGAGTGGGATTTTGCTTAATGGATGATTCTACTGCGGAGGGCGGAATGGCGACGGTTTGCGCTGCTCTAGCGCTCCGGGATTCCGTAATGCGCGCCATCCCCTGACGCTGCTGGCTCCGCTAAACTGCCGGATCCAACAACGAAATGGAGACCGGGATGTCGCCCAGGGATTTACTGCTCGCGCTGGTCGTCGTGATTGCGTGGGGCGTCAATTTCGTCGTGATCAAGGTGGGTCTGCATGGCGTGCCGCCGATGCTGCTCGGCGCGTTGCGTTTCGCGCTCGCCGCCGTGCCGGCGGTGTTTTTCGTCAAGCGGCCGCAGATGCCGTGGCGCTGGCTGCTCGCTTACGGTGCGACAATTTCATTCGGGCAATTCGCTTTCCTGTTCTCTGCGATGTACGTCGGCATGCCCGCAGGACTCGCGTCGCTCGTCTTGCAGGCGCAGGCATTCTTCACGCTGATCTTCGCGGCGCTGTTTCTGCATGAGCGCTTTCGCGTGCCAAACATCGTCGGCTTGCTGATCGCGGCGGGCGGCCTCGCAGTCATCGGCATGCGAGGCGGCCATGCGATGACGTTCGCGGGCTTCGTCCTCACGCTGTGCGCGGCGTGTTCGTGGGCGCTCGGCAACATCGTCACGAAGAAGGTCGGGAACGTCGATCTGGTCGGGCTGGTGGTGTGGGGCAGCCTGATTCCGCCGTTGCCGTTTTTTGCGTTGTCGTACGCGTTTGAGGGGCCGCAGCGGATCGTCGCGGCGCTGTCGGGGATCAGTGCGATGTCGATTTTCGCCATCGTGTATCTCGCGTTTATCGCGACGCTGATCGGCTACGGGCTGTGGAGCCGGCTTCTGTCGCGCTATCCGGCGAGCCAGGTGGCGCCGTTCTCGCTGCTGGTACCGATTGTCGGATTGGCGTCGGCGTCGTTGTTTCTCGACGAGCAGTTGTCCGTGGCGCAGATCGTGGGCGCCTTGCTGGTGATGGCGGGGTTGGCGGTGAATGTGTTCGGCGGTTGGGTCGTACAGCGATTTTCACCGGCGCGTTGATGGCCTCTTAAGCGTGAAGCAGAAAAAACGGCCGCATCGAGCGGCCGTTTTTTTATCACCTGCATGGCGCGGTGTCACGCAGGCTAATGTCAGGTCATGCGGTTCTTCGCCAACGGCGGATTCGCCGCGAAATAGCGCTTGATGCCGGTCATGATCGCATCGGCCATTTTCTCCCGATACGCGTCGTCGTTCAGTTGCCGCTCTTCATCCGGGTTGCTGATGAAGGCAGTTTCCACGAGGATCGACGGAATGTCCGGCGCCTTCAGCACAGCAAACCCAGCCTGCTCGACCGAGCCCTTGTGCAATTTGTTGATGCCGCCGATTTCCTTCAGCACGAAATTGCCGTAGCGCATCGAATCGCGGATCTGCGCGGTGGTCGACATATCGAACAGCGCGCGGTTGACGGTCGCGTCGGCGGACTTGATGTTGATCCCGCCGATCTGATCCGACGAGTTCTCCTTGTTCGCCATCCAGCGCGCCGCGGCGCTCGATGCGCCATGCTCCGACAAAGCGAACACCGACGAGCCCTTCGCGTCGGGCGTGGTGAACGCGTCCGCGTGGATCGACACGAAGAGGTCCGCGCCGACGCGTCGCGCCTTTTGCACGCGAACGTTCAGCGGCACGAAGAAATCGGCGTCGCGCGTCATCATGGCGCGCATATTCGGCTGTGCGTCGATCTTCGCGCGCAGTTTCTTCGCGATGTCGAGTGCGACGTGTTTCTCGTAGGTGCCCGAGCCGCCGATTGCGCCCGGGTCTTCGCCGCCGTGACCCGGATCGACCGCGACGGTGAGCAGACGCACCGTGTTGCTCTTGCCGGTTTTCGGATTAGTGAAGGCGTAGTTATCGTCGCCGTCGTTGTCGTCGCCACCGAGGTTGCTGCCGCCCGTGCCTCCCTTGTTGCGAGCGATTGCTGTGGGCGGTGCGACGGGCGCCGTCGGGGTGGAAGGCTTGCCGAGGATGGGCGGAGCCGGTGTCGGCACAACGTGCACCGGCGGGCGCGGTGCGCTCGGCGCCGTCCCGCCGCTGCCGTTCTGCGCGTAACGCTCGAAGAAGGCTTCGCTGTTGTCGGCGGTGGGCGGCGTAGTGCCGGGGCCGCTCAGCGTGGCGGGCGGCGCGTTGTTTTCGTCCAGCGTTTGCTGCTTGCGCTCGGTCTGCGCGAGCAGATCCATCAGCGGGTCGGGCGCGACAGCGGGGTACAGGTCGAACACCAGCCGGTACTTGTACGCGCCGACCGGCGGCAGCGTGAACACCTGCGGCTTCACCGAGCCCTTCAGATCGAACACCATACGCACGACGTGCGGCTGATATTGCCCGACACGCACCGACTGGATCTGCGGATCGTTCGGCGTGATCTTCGATACCAGATCCTTCAGCGCCTGATCCAGATCGAGGCCGCTCAGATCGACCACCAGCCGGTCAGGACCCTGCAGCAACTGCTGCGCGTTCTGCAACGGCTGGTCCGATTCGATCGTCACGCGCGTGTAATCGCGCGCCGGCCAGACCCGCACACCCAGCACCGAGCTTGCCCACGCGAGGCGTGGAGCGACAAGGCCGAGCACCAGCGTGGACGCACCCGCGCGCAGAATCTGCCGGCGCCGCCAGTTATGTGTTGCGGTAGCCGCCGATTCGATCGAGCGGAACGGTTTGATCAACATCTTTCGAGACATGCCTTTCCTGATTCGCTGTATGCCCGTGCAACGAGTACCCGGCCGTCGCCCTCGTGGTCCAGGTCGAGCGCGAAGACGAGATCCGGCACGCCAAGGAGACGCCCGGCACGCTGCGGCCATTCGACGAGGCAGATCGCGCCGCTGTCGAAGTACTCGCGAAAGCCCGCGTCGGCCCATTCGGCCGGGTCGGTGAATCTGTACAGATCGAAGTGATAGAGCGCGAGTTCCCCAGCGGGCCGCTCGAGCACGTAGGGTTCGACGAGTGTGTAGGTGGGACTGCGCACGCGGCCGGTGTGGCCGAGGCCGCGCAAGGTCGCGCGCACAAGTGTGGTTTTGCCGGCGCCGAGGTCGCCGACGAGTTGGACTTGCAGTCCGTGGAATGCCTGATGACCCGTGGCGCCTGGCGTGTGTTGTTGTGCTGCTTGCTGCGCCTCTTGCCGTGGGTTTTGCTGCACCTCGCGCACGCTTTCGATCGCCTGCGCGAAGCGCTCGCCGAATGCGTTGGTGGCGGCCTCATCCGCGAGCGCGAAGGAGCGTTCGAGCAGGACATCGGCGGGCGGTTGGATCGCGAGATCGGGATTGACGGGCATTCTCGTAAAATGGCGTGATGAACCGAAGTCCGGAGTCCCCTGTTTCCTGCACGCCTGCGTCAAACGACGATGTGCGTGCCGAGCGTCATTTCGATGAAGCGGCGCTGAATGCGCTCGCGCTCAACATCAAAACGTGGGGCCGTGAACTGGGTTTCGGGGCGATCGGCATCAGCGACACCGACCTCTCCGCTGCCGAAGCGCCGCTTGCAGCATGGCTGGAAGCGGGGTGCCACGGCGAGATGGATTATATGGCGAAACACGGCATGAAACGCGCGCGCCCCGCCGAGCTTGTGGCCGGCACGCGACGTGTGATTACCGCGCGCATCGCCTATTTACCCGCAGAGACATTGAGCGGAAAGGCGCCCGAAAGCGCTTTGCACGAAGCACCGTCAGCGCCGTCAGACTGGCGCGCAGCCGAGCATGCGCGGCTCGCGGACCCGTCGGCTGCGGTGGTGTCGATCTATGCTCGGGGCCGCGATTATCACAAGGTAATGCGTAACCGTTTGCAACATCTGGCCGAGAAAATCGAGGCGGAGATCGGCGCGTTCGGCTACCGCGTATTTACCGATTCGGCGCCCGTGCTCGAAGTAGAACTTGCCCAGAAGGCCGGAATCGGCTGGCGCGGCAAACACACGCTACTGCTGCAGCGCGATGCCGGCTCGCTGTTTTTCCTCGGTGAGATCTACGTCGACGTGCCCTTGCCGACTGATGCCGAGACTTTGCCCGACAATGCGCCCGAAACGCCGGGTTCGCATTGCGGCAGTTGCACGCGCTGCATCGAC
Organism: Paraburkholderia sediminicola; assembly: GCF_902859805.1. Lineage (GTDB taxonomy): Bacteria > Pseudomonadota > Gammaproteobacteria > Burkholderiales > Burkholderiaceae > Paraburkholderia > Paraburkholderia sediminicola. The sequence continues at coordinate 168,493 of NZ_CADIKC010000003.1, forward strand.
GCATGTCCGACAGGTGCGATCGTGGCGCCTTATAAGGTCGATGCACGCCTCTGTATTTCGTATCTGACGATCGAACTGAAGGGCAATATTCCCCTGGAAATGCGGCCGCTGATCGGTAATCGTGTGTATGGCTGCGACGATTGCCAGCTCGTGTGTCCCTGGAACAAGTTTGCGCAAGCCGCGCCGGTCGCCGATTTCGATGTGCGGCATGGACTCGATCGCGCGACGCTGGTCGAACTATTTGCGTGGTCCGCCGACGAGTTCGATACGCGCATGCAGGGCAGTGCGATTCGTCGCATCGGCTATGAGAGTTGGCTGCGCAATCTGGCGGTGGGGATGGGTAATGCGCTGCGGGCTTCGCCGGAGAGTTTGAGTGGGGACGCGCGCGAGGCGATTGTCGATGCGCTGAAGTTGCGCGTTGAGGACCCTTCTGCCGTGGTGCGCGAGCATGTGGAATGGGCGTTGGAAGCGGCGTAAAGTAGCGGCCATTCGGCGGCGGTTTTTCTGCGCGCAGCCGCCTGCACCCCAAGCAGGTACGCTACCTTGATGGTTAAAAGGCGCCGGTCGTGTCAAGAGGCAAGCAACCATGTTCAATGCAGTGATTGATGCACCGTTCGGCAAGGTCGGCATCCGCCTCGAAGGCGATGCTGTGCGTGAGATCGTCTATCTGCCGGAGTCCGTGCAGAGCGTGACGCCGGACACGCCGCTGGCAAAGCAGGCCGTCGAGCAGATCGAGCGATATTTCGAGCGGGCGTCCGCGAAGTTCGAATTGCCGCTGGCAGCGGTGGGCACCCCGTTTCAACGGCGCGTGTGGCAAGCAATCAGCGACATCCCGCCGGGCGTCGTGCTGACCTATGGTCAACTGGCGCGGCAGCTAGGTAGCGTCCCGCGCGCGGTCGGCCAGGCCTGCGGGTCCAATTACTTTCCGATCGTGATTCCGTGTCATCGGGTGGTCAGTGCGAGCGGCATCGGCGGATTCGCGCATCACGCCGGAGACGGCTTCTTTCGCAACGTCAAGCGCTGGCTTCTGGCGCACGAAGGCATTCCGTACGCATGAGCGACACCGTGACCGAAGACGCGCCGAGCGCGTCACCTCTTTTTCTATCCAGCTCGGCCTCGATCGACGCCTTCTGCGACGCGTTGTGGCTCGAGCACGGCTTGTCGCGCAACACGCTCGATGCATACCGGCGCGATCTACGCCTGTTCTGCGAATGGCTCGCGCAAACCCGCAACACGTCGCTCGACACGGCCAGCGAGGCTGATCTCAACGCCTACAGCGCGGCCCGTCAGAAAGACAAATCCACCTCGGCGAACCGGCGGCTCTCGGTGTTTCGCCGCTATTACGGGTGGGCCGTGCGCGAGCATCGCGCAAAGGCCGATCCAACGGTGCGTATCCGATCGGCCAAGCAACCGCCGCGTTTTCCGTCGACGCTCACCGAGGCGCAAGTCGAAGCGCTGCTCGGTGCACCGGATATCGACACACCCTTGGGTCTGCGCGATCGCACCATGCTCGAATTGATGTACGCGAGCGGCTTGCGTGTCACCGAACTCGTCACGCTAAAGACGGTGGAAGTGGGTCTGAACGAAGGCGTAGTGCGCGTGATGGGCAAGGGTTCGAAAGAGCGCCTGATTCCCTTCGGCGAAGAGGCGCACGGCTGGATCGAACGCTATCTGCGCGAAGCGCGTCCGGCTTTGCTCGGTGCGCGCGCGACGGATGCGCTGTTCGTTACGAGCCGTGCGGAGGGTATGACCCGCCAGCAGTTCTGGAACATCATCAAGCGTCACGCGGCGGCCGCCGACGTGCACGCGCCGCTCTCGCCGCATACGTTGCGGCACGCGTTCGCGACGCACCTGCTGAACCATGGCGCCGATTTGCGCGTCGTGCAATTGCTGCTCGGTCACACGGATATCTCGACCACGCAAATCTATACGCACGTGGCCCGCGAACGGTTGAAGTCGCTGCATGCGCAGCATCATCCGCGCGGGTGATGCGCGTTAGACGAATTCGCGAAGCCGGTGCTTGAGAATCTTGCCCGTCGACGCGGCCGGCAGCGCGGCGAGCACTTTCACTTCGGCCGGGCGCTTGTACGGCGCGAGACGCTCGCCGCACCACGCGATCAGTTCAGCCGGTGTCACCTTCGCGCCCGCGATTAATTCAACGAAGGCGACCACTTCCTCGTTGCCCTCGACGGCGCGCCCGATTACCGCTGACTGCACCACCTGCGGGTGCGCGTTCAACACATGCTCGACTTCCGCCGGATACACGTTGAAGCCCGAGCGGATGATCAGCTCCTTGCTGCGCCCGACGATATGCAATGCACCGTCCGCGTCCTGCCGGGCGAGATCGCCGGTCTTGAGCCAGCCGTCTTCGGTAACGACGGCGCGGGTCTGCTCCGGGCTGCGGTAGTAACCCAGCATCACGTTCGGGCCACGTACCCACAGTTCTCCGACTTCCCCCGGTGCGGCATCCACGCCGTCGAGTCCTACAAACCGCACCTCGACGCCAGGAATGACCTCACCAACCGAACAATCGCTGCGCGGCGCATCAAGCATGGTCTGGGAGACGGTCGGGCTGCTCTCGGTCATGCCGTAGCCGTTGTGCAGGGGAAGGCCGTAGACGCTCTCGACGTGCGCCTTCAGCGCGGCGTCGAGCGGCGAGCCGCCCGAATAGACAAAGCGCAGATGCGGCGCGGACCACGCGTGGCCGTGCGTCTGCAAATGTTCAAGCAGTTTGGCGTGCATGGCCGGCACGCCCTGGAAGATCGACACCCGCTCATCGGCGAGCGCGCGCCGCACGGCTTCCGGTGCGAAACGCGGCGCAAGGCGCAAGGTCGCGCCGGCGTGCAGACTGCCGAGACAGACCGAGGCAAAGCCGTACACGTGCGAGATCGGCAGAACCGCGTACACGACATCGTCCGGAGCGACTTTGCGCAAACGGCTCGATACGGTTGCAATGAAGAGCAGATTGCGGTGGGACAGCATCACGCCTTTCGGCGCGCCCGTGGTTCCCGTGGTGTAGATCAGCGCGGCGCATTGCCGGTTATTCGCGGCTTCGACCGGTTCGGCTTTCGCGTTGGTGTCGATCGTGTACGACCAGGCGCCGATATCCGGCGTGATGGCAGGCGCTGTCGTGGCTTGGTGCCGCTGCGCATGCTGTTGGGCATCCACGGAGCTTTCGACCGCATACGCGACCACGCGAGGCTGCGCGTGCGCCTGGATCGCGTCGAGTTCGGCGGCGGACAGACGGGCATTTGACACTAACGCCCACGCGTCGAGTTTAGCGGTGGCGAACAGGAGCACGATCTGCACGATGCTGTTCTCGGCCACGATCATCACGCGATCGCCGCCACGCACGCCCCATTCGCGCAGCTGCGCGGCGGTGGCGTCGACGGCTTCCATCAGTTGCGCGCTGGTGAGGCGGCGCGCATCTTCGATCAAGGCGACGTGTTGCGGATCGCGCGCGGCAGCGAGTGCCGGAATGTCGGCAATACGCGCGGGCAGGCCGGCTAGCAGCGCGGGAATGTCGATTGTGGAACGGGTGGATGAATCGGGGCTCAATGCTGTCTCCAGGAGATGATTCGGTTCCAGACATACAGTGTGCCGGAAGATTTGCGAACGATCGTGCCACAATCGCCGATCCCGCACAATTGGCCGTTCGGCAAATAGCCGTTGCGCAAACTCGCCATTACAATGCGCCGATGAGCAAATCCAGACACGTCTCCGAAACGCCCGCGACGCAGTTTCTGCGCCGTCACGGCGTCACTTTCGGCGAACATCCTTACGATTACGTAGAGCACGGCGGCACCGAGGAGTCGGCGCGCCAGCTCGGCGTGGACGAACACCATGTTGTGAAGACACTGGTGATGGAAGACGAGCACGCCAAGCCGCTGATCGTGCTGATGCACGGCGACCGCACCGTCAGCACCAAGAATCTGGCGCGGCAGATCGGCGCGAAACGCGTCGAGCCATGCAAGCCCGAGGTGGCGAGCCGGCATTCCGGCTATCTGATCGGCGGCACGTCGCCGTTCGGTACGAAGAAGCAGATGCCGGTGTACGTCGAATCGAGCATCCTCGAGATGGACAAGATCTGGCTGAACGGCGGGCGGCGCGGTTTTCTGGTCAGCATCGAGCCGACGATTCTGACCGGCTTGCTGGCGGCGAAGCCGGTTCAGTGCGCGAGCGTCGATTGACGTTTGTCTCAATGTTTTCCGGGCGGGTGGGTTCGGTAGAATGTGCGCCGCCTTGTTCCCTGTTGCGGTTGGGGTGTCGAGTTTCAGACCGCCGATCCTTATAAGAGTCCCAGATGCAAAACCTGATCGTTGCTGTCGTTGCCTACCTGATCGGCTCGGTGTCGTTTGCCGTGATCGTGAGCGCCGCCATGGGGCTGGACGACCCGCGCTCGTACGGCTCGGGCAACCCGGGCGCCACCAACGTGCTGCGCAGCGGCAGCAAGAAGGCCGCGATTCTCACCCTGATCGGCGATGCCTTCAAAGGATGGCTGCCGGTGTGGTTCGTGGTGCACTTCGGCGCGCGTTACGGGCTCGACGATACGTCGGTTGCGATTGCATCCATTGCTGTGTTTCTCGGCCACCTGTATCCGATCTTCTTCCGCTTCAAGGGCGGCAAGGGCGTGGCGACTGCGGCTGGCGTGCTGCTCGCGATCAACCCGATCCTTGGCGTGGCCACCTTGCTGACGTGGCTGATCGTGGCGTTCTTCACGCGCTATTCTTCGCTGGCGGCACTGGCCGCGGCGGTGTTTGCACCGATCTTCGACGGCTTTCTGTTCGGGCCGCATATCATCGCGCTGGCGATTGTGGTGATGAGTTCGCTGCTGGTCTGGCGCCATCGCGGCAATATCGCCAAATTGATGCGCGGTCAGGAAAGCCGCATCGGCGCGAAGAAGAAACCCGACGCGGCAGCCTAGCGCGGCGGGTGGTAATGAACTTTGAACTTGGGTAGTGCGTGGCCGGGTGTTAGCCGGCGTGCCTGATTGCCATCACGAAGTACGCACTAAGGCGAAGGCTACGTGCATGAGCGCATGCAGCCCGTGCGGGTGCGGAGTGGGATGCTAAGTCACCACGCGGCGCGTTGCCGAGTCTCAACGCACGCCCATTGTCGAGCGGCAACACGCGCCCGGCCTTGAGCGTGACGCGCGTTCAGTCGCGGAAGTTATTGAAGTCGAGCGGAGTGTCGGTCACGTCCTTGCGCAGCATCGCGATCACGCTTTGCAGATCGTCGCGCTTGCCGCCGGTGATACGCACCGCGTCGCCCTGAATGCTCGCCTGAACCTTGATCTTGCTGTCCTTCACGAGGCGCACGATTTTCTTCGACAGATCGCCGGACACGCCCTTCTTGATCTTGATAATCTGCTTGACCTTGTCGCCGCCGATCTTCTCGATCTTGCCGTAGTCGAGAAAGCGCACGTCCACATTGCGCTTGGCCATTTTCGACAACAGGACGTCTTTCACCTGGCCGAGCTTGAAATCGTCGTCTGCGTAGGCGGTGATTTCGCTTTCCTTGTGCTCGACGCGCGCGTCCGACCCTTTGAAGTCGAAGCGGGTTGAAATTTCCTTGTTGGACTGCTCGATCGCGTTCTTGACTTCGATCATGTCTGCTTCGCAGACGACGTCAAACGATGGCATTGTTTTCTCCCAATAGTGCTGCGGTGCGTGGCGCGGCCGGTCGGCTGCTCACGAGGCACTCGCTATAATCACGGACCGGACGTCATTTTACCGACGCCACTCCCTTTTGCCTAAGGCCGCCGTGCATTGTCGTGCGGCCGGGGCCCGATGCCGTTTAGCTGGCCGTTCCATTCTTCTCATTCCGATGTCCCGATCCGACTCCGCCGCGTTCATTGCCGGCTATCCGCTGAAGGCGCACAACACCTTCGGTTTCGATGTTTGCGCGCAGTTTGCGTGCCGGATCGAGCACGAAGCGCAACTGATGGCGGCCGTGCGCGATCCGCGTACTGCCGGCTTGCCGCGGCTGGTGCTGGGCGGCGGCAGCAATGTCGTGCTGACGGGCGACTTCGCCGGACTGGTGCTGCTAGTGGCGCTGCAAGGCCGCCGCATGGTGCGCGAGGACCATGATGCATGGTACGTCGAGGCGGCAGCCGGCGAGCCATGGCATGACTTTGTCGCGTGGACTTTGTCGCAAGGGCTCCCGGGGCTGGAGAACCTCGCGCTGATTCCGGGCACGGTGGGGGCGGCGCCGATTCAGAACATCGGCGCTTACGGGCTGGAAATGTGCGAGCGATTCGCGTCGCTGCGGGCGGTTGAGCTGGCAACGGGCGCTGTCGTCGAGCTCGATGCAAAGGCGTGCAGATTCGGCTACCGCGACAGCTTTTTCAAGCGGGAAGGGCGCGACCGGTTTGTCATCACGTCAGTCACTTTCCGTTTGCCGAAGGTTTGGCAGCCACGCGCCGGCTATGCGGATATCGCGCGTGAACTGGCTGCCGGTGGTCATGCCGATGCCGCCGCGCCGAGTGCGCAGGCGATTTTCGACGCGGTAGTCGCGGTGCGGCGCGCCAAGTTGCCCGATCCGCTCCAGCTGGGCAACGCCGGGAGTTTCTTCAAGAATCCGGTCGTCGAGGCAACGCAGTTCGAGGCGCTGAAAGTCAAGGAGCCCGAGGTCGTGTCTTACCCGCAACCGGACGGCCGGGTGAAGCTCGCGGCGGGCTGGTTGATTGATCGATGTGGCTGGAAAGGCCGTGCGATGGGAGCCGCGGCCGTGCATGAACGGCAGGCGCTGGTGCTGGTCAATCGCGGTGGGGCGAGCGGGGCTGAGGTGTTGGCGCTTGCAAAGGCCGTTCAACGCGATGTGCTGGCGCGGTTTGGGGTTGAGCTTGAAGCAGAGCCGGTTTGCTTGTGATTGCGTGAGGGGGCGGAGCAAACCGTGCGTAGATGATTGGCTGTCGTCGTAGCGATTGGGCGCGGCTTGAAGCCGGTTTGCCGTCGTTCGATTGGGTGCACAGCACGCCGTAATGAAAAAAGGCGCCGGGAGTTTCCTCCCGGCGCCTTTTTTCGCATCTGCGCTGCAGTTTCGGTGCTTAGCTTCGCTCCGCTTGCACGAAATTAGCCTTCACACCGAAGCGCGCATTTTTAGTCGCGCTGACGACGCGCGTTCTCAGCAATCCGCATACGCAACGCGTTCAGCTTGATAAACCCGCCAGCGTCGGCCTGGTTGTACGCACCGCCGTCGTCGTCGAACGTAGCGATCGTCTTGTCGAACAGCGTTTCCTTCGAATCGCGCGCGACAACCGACACGCTGCCCTTGTACAGCTTCACGCGCACCCAGCCGTTGACCTTCTCTTGCGTATGGTCGATCAGCACCTGAATTGCGCGACGCTCCGGGCTCCACCAGTAGCCGTTATAAATCAGCGAAGCGTAACGAGCCATCAGGTCGTCTTTCAGGTGGGCCACTTCGCGGTCGAGCGTAATCGACTCGATACCGCGGTGCGCCTTCAGCATGATCGTGCCGCCCGGCGTTTCATAGCAGCCGCGCGACTTCATGCCGACGTAACGGTTTTCGACCAGGTCCAGACGGCCGATACCGTGCTTGCCGCCCAGGCGGTTCAGCTCGGTCAGCATGTCAGCCGGCGACAGACGCTTGCCGTTGATCGCGACCGGGTCGCCGTGTTCGTACTCGATGTCGAGGTATTCAGCCTGGTCGGGCGCCTGTTCCGGCGACACCGTCCAACGCCACATATCGGCTTCGGCTTCGGCCTTCGGGTCTTCCAGGTGACGGCCTTCGAACGAGATGTGCAGCAGGTTCGCGTCCATCGAATACGGCGCGCCACCTTGCTTGTGCTTCATTTCGATCGGAATGCCGGCCTTTTCCGCGTACGCGAGCAGCTTTTCGCGCGACAGCAGATCCCATTCGCGCCACGGTGCGATCACCTTGATGCCCGGTTCCAGCGCGTAGTAACCGAGTTCGAAACGAACCTGGTCGTTGCCCTTGCCGGTTGCGCCGTGCGAGACCGCTTGTGCGCCGGTGGCGCGGGCGATTTCGATCTGACGCTTGGCGATCAGCGGACGCGCGATCGACGTGCCCAGCAGGTATTCGCCTTCATAGATCGTGTTGGCGCGGAACATCGGGAACACGTAATCGCGCACGAATTCTTCGCGCAGGTCTTCGATGAAGATGTTGTCCTGCTTGATGCCGAGTTGCAGGGCTTTCTTGCGCGCCGGTTCCAGCTCTTCGCCCTGGCCGATGTCGGCCGTAAACGTGACGACTTCGGCGTCGTAATTGTCCTGCAACCACTTCAGGATGACGGAGGTGTCGAGGCCGCCCGAATAGGCGAGCACGACTTTCTTGATATCGCTCATGGTGAACTCGTAGCTGGAGAAAGCTGGAAAACAAGGCGCGCCGGCGGTTCCGGAGCGCGGAAAACCACTATTTTGACACTAAACCGCCGCTTGCCCGCGTTTTTGGAGTGGTGCGGCGGGTGAGCCGGTTCCGTTTGCATCTGCGGACGCCGGCTCGATGCGTGGCGTTAGACGTGGATGCCTTGCCTCGTATTCAAGGCCCCGTCACGCTTCACGCAGGTGCTGCCTCGCCGACTCGCTTAGTGATTCAGCTTGCCGAGCAGCAGGTATTCCATCAACGCCTTTTGCACGTGCAGACGATTTTCCGCTTCGTCCCATACGACGCTTTGCGGGCCGTCGATCACTTCCGCGCTGACTTCCTCGCCGCGGTGGGCGGGCAGGCAGTGCATGAACAATGCGTCGGAATTGGCGCGCGCCATCATCTCGGCGTCGACGCACCAGTCTGCAAAGGCTTTCTTGCGGGCTTCGTTTTCCGCCTCGAAGCCCATGCTGGTCCACACGTCTGTGGTGACCAGATCGGCGCCCGCGCAGGCCTCGTTCGGATCGTCGAATTCCTGATAGAACGGAGCGCTTTCAGCAGCGACCATGGCGTGGTCGAGCTTGTAGCCGGGCGGCGTGGACAGGCGCAGTTTGAAACCGAGAATCTGGGCGGCTTCGATCCACGTGTACAGCATGTTGTTCGCATCGCCGACCCACGCAACGGTCTTGTCGCGAATCGGACCGCGATGTTCGAAATACGTGAAGATATCCGCCAGCACCTGGCACGGGTGATATTCGTTGGTCAGCCCATTGATCACCGGCACGCGCGAATTCTCAGCAAAGCGCGTGAGAATGTCCTGGCCGAACGTACGGATCATGATGATGTCGACCATGCGCGAGATCACTTGCGCGGCGTCTTCGATCGGCTCGCCGCGCCCGAGCTGCGTGTCGCGCGTGCTCATGAAAACGGCGTGGCCGCCCAGCTGGAAGATGCCGGCTTCGAACGACAGGCGCGTGCGAGTCGAGTTTTTCTCGAAGATCATCGCCAGCGTGCGATCGTGCAGCGGGTGGTAGGTCTCGTAGTTCTTGAATTTGCGTTTCAGAATGCGCGCGCGTTCCAGCACGTACTCGTAGTCTTCCAGCGAGAAATCCTTGAACTGCAGGTAGTGGCGAATTTTCTTGGCGGTCATGAAACAAATACGGCGGTCTCACCCGGCAGGATTGCCGGACGGCGCCGCCGTCTTTTGTGGCAACTCAATGCAGCATAAAGGATTTCGCCCCGTTTGACGAGTCGGCCAAAAGGCCAGGCAAGCTGTCTGAAAGCCTTTCGCAACCCTCAAACGAGGCTTGTGTGCGCTGCGGAAAAAGGTCCGCTGCGCTATAATCTACCGGTTATCCCTAAGCCCAGCAGGCCGGTATCAAGCTTGCGGGACACGGCTCGCGCACTCCGGAAAGTTTCGTCGCGATGCGCCGTCAAGATGAGCGCCGAGGCGGCTTGTCTGGCCCTTCGTGGTTTCTGGCGGCGCAGCTCGCCATTCAGGCGTGGCCAACGTGTTCAGGCATCCCAAAGCCGCTTTGTAGTCAGCTTTGCCGTCATCCCGCTGGGCAGTCACACAGGTATTCCTACATGGCCGAAGCAGCTCCAACCGAATATTTCATTCAGGGCATCACGTCGACCGGAAAAAAGTTTCGGCCGAGTGACTGGTCGGAGCGGCTCGCGGGCGTCATGGCGTGCTTTGGTCCCAGCCCGCGCGGCAGGGGGCCGAATGCTTACATGCAATACTCGTTGTATGTCCGGCCCACCATGATCGGTGACCTCAAATGCGTGATTCTCGATTCGCGCTTGCGCGACATCGAGCCGATGGCCTTCGACTTCGTCCTGAACTTCGCGAAAGATAATGACCTTCTCGTGACCGAGGCGTGCGAGTTGCAACTCGAGCACGCTACGCCGCAAGAGAAGCGGCATGTGATCTAGCGCGAACTTTGCCGGATCGCCAAAAGAAAAACCCGCCAGTGGCGGGTTTTTTTGCGCCTGAAGCATCGGCTTCAAGGCGGGCAGTTCAAATGCGGTGGCTTCGAAGTGCAGTTAGCTGATCAGCAAACGGGTCTGAGTCAGTATCCGATTCCATCGGTACCAAGCAAAAAAGCCCGCCGAAGCGAGCCTTTCTGTAGCAGCGGAAACAGGAGGTAGCCCACCGAAGCGGGCTGACCGAATTTACTGCGCTGCGGGTGCTTGCAGACCCTTGAGGGCTGCAGCCAGACGGCTCTTGTTACGAGCTGCCTTGTTCTTGTGAACGATTTTCTTGTCGGCGATGATGTCGATGGTCTTCGACGATGCCTGGAAGATCTCGACGGCCTTAGCCTTGTCGCCTGCTTCGATTGCCTTGCGGACAGCCTTGATAGCCGTGCGGAACTTCGAGCGCAGTGCCGAGTTATGCGAGTTTGCCTTGGCGGCCTGGCGGGCGCGCTTGCGTGCTTGTGCGGAGTTAGCCATGACGGTTCCTTATCCTGTTCCTGTTTCCAGTACCTGACCTTCAAGTGGTGAGGTGCTGCTTTTAGATCGAACTCTTGGAAGCGATTGCCCAAGAGCGCAAAAAGTGTCGAAAAAATCGATCGGACTACGCGAAGGCGGGCCCGTGTTCCGGCGTGTTTCGAGGATAGGAGGGGCGGTTTGGCGCCGACCTGAACCCCGGCCGAAAATTGAGCGAGCTTCGAAACCGGCGATTATAGCAACAAAATCAGGCACGTGGCAACGGGGAATCGCCAATTCCGGTGGGCCGCGTTACCGGGCGAGGTCTGGGATTCCTTTAGCCCTGACAGGGAAGGGGCCGCCTGCGGGCGTGCCGGCGAACGTGCTGTAACGTATAAGCGGATGGCAGGCCAGGCACGCAACGCGTGTCGCGGACAACAAAAACAAACAAAAATCGGCCCGATCCGCTAGTTCGACCGAACGTCTACGGTGCAAATCGGTCCGATTCGCGTTCCGGCTCGTCGTCCGCACCTGCGGCACCCGTATAATAAGCGCCCCATGAATCTATTCCGAGCCCTGCTGACGGTCAGCGGCTTCACGCTGCTGTCGCGCGTGACCGGACTGGCCCGCGAAACGCTGATCGCCCGCGCGTTCGGCGCCAGTCAATATACTGACGCGTTTTACGTCGCCTTCCGTATTCCCAATCTGCTACGCCGCATTTCTGCCGAGGGTGCGTTCTCGCAGGCCTTCGTGCCGATTCTGGCCGAATTCAAGAACCAGCAAGGGCACGACGCCACCAAGGCGCTCGTCGACGCGACCTCGACCGTGCTGGCCTGGGCGCTCGCGATCCTCTCGCTGATCGGCGTGGTGGGAGCGTCGGGCGTGGTGTTCATCGTCGCGTCGGGGCTCGCGCATGAAGGCCAGGCCTATGCGCTCGCGGTCACGATGACGCGCATCATGTTCCCGTACATCATTTTCATCTCGCTGACGTCGCTGGCGTCAGGCGTGCTGAACACGTACAAGAACTTTTCGCTGCCCGCTTTCGCCCCGGTCCTGCTGAACGTCGCCTTCATCGTCGCTGCGGTGTTTGTCGCGCCGCGCCTGCAGACGCCGGTCTACGCGCTTGCGTGGGCGGTGATCGCCGGCGGCGTGCTGCAATTCATCGTGCAACTGCCCGGTCTGAAAAAGATCGACATGCTGCCGCGCATTGGTCTGAATCCGCTGAAGGCGCTCGCGCATCGCGGTGTGAAGCGGGTGCTGTCGAAGATGGTGCCGGCGATGTTCGCCGTGTCGGTCGCGCAGATCAGCCTGATCATCAACACCAATATTGCGTCGCGCATCGGCCCGGGCGCCGTCTCCTGGATCAATTACGCCGACCGGCTGATGGAGTTTCCGACCGCGCTGCTCGGCGTCGCGCTCGGCACGATCCTGCTGCCGAGCCTCTCGAAGGCGCACGTGGACGCCGATCCGCACGAGTATTCGTCGCTGCTCGACTGGGGGCTGCGCGTTACTTTCCTGCTGGCCGCCCCGAGCGCCGTCGCGCTGTTCTTCTTCGCCCAGCCGCTCACTGCGACGCTGTTTCACTACGGCAAGTTCGACGGCAACTCCGTGGTGATGGTTGGCCGCGCGCTGTCGGCCTACGGCATCGGCCTGATCGGCCTGATTCTCATCAAGATCCTCGCACCCGGTTTTTACGCGAAACAGGACATCAAGACGCCGGTGAAGATCGGCATCGGCGTGCTGATCGTCACGCAGCTGAGCAACTATTTGTTCGTGCCGATCTTCGCGCATGCGGGTCTCACGCTGAGCGTCGGGTTGGGCGCTTGCGTCAACGCGCTGTTCCTGTTTCTCGGCCTGCGCAAGCGTGGCATCTACATGCCGTCGAACGGCTGGTTAAAGTTCTTCGTGCAATTGTTCGGCGCCTGTCTGGTGCTGGCCGGCACGATGCATTGGCTTGCGATCAGCTTCGACTGGATCGGCATGCATAACCGGCCGGTCGACCGCATCGTGTTGCTGGGGGCGTGCCTGGTTCTGTTCGCCGCGCTATATTTCGGTATGCTTTGGCTGATGGGCTTCAAGTACGCGTATTTCAAAAGGCGAGTGAAGTGATCACGATGACGCGAGTTCTCGACTATTTCAGTACGCTGGTTGCCGAAGATGACAGCCTGCCGCTGACCGAGGCGGCGCTCTCGCTCGCGCAGGACGCTTATCCCGATCTCGATTTGCAAGGCACACTGGCCGAGATCGATGAGCTGGTTTTGCGTTTGCAGCGCCGCATGCCGGACGATGCCGACATCAGGCAGAAGGTCGGCATTCTCAACCGTTTTTTCTTCCGTGAGCTGGGTTTCGCCAGCAACCTCAACGATTATTACGATCCCGACAACAGCCATCTGAACGCGGTGCTCAAGCGGCGCCGCGGCATTCCAATTTCGCTGGCGGTGCTGTATCTGGAGATGGCCGAGCAAATCGGCATTCCCGCGCGCGGTGTGTCGTTTCCAGGTCACTTTCTGTTGCGCGTCACGACGCCTGACGGCGACGTGATGCTCGATCCGACCAGCGGGCACTCGCTGTCCGAATCGCAGATGGTGGACATGCTGGAACCGTATGTGGCGTCGGCGGGCGAGTCGGTGAGCAGGGCGCTGCGCATGTTGCTGCAACCGGCTACGCGCCGCGAAATCATCGCTCGCATGCTGCGCAATCTGAAGTCCACTTATCTTCAGACGGAACGCTGGCAGCGTCTGCTGGCGGTGCAGCAGCGTCTCGTGATCCTGCTGCCGGACAGTATCGAAGAAGTGCGCGATCGCGGTTTCGCCTATGCGCGGCTCGATTATCTGCGCCCCGCGCTCGAGGATCTTGAACGCTATCTCGGCGACCGGCCGGATGCAGAGGACGCGACGGTGGTGGAGTCGCAGTTGCATGAACTGCGCCAACGCACCCAGTACGACGACCGCGACTAATACCGCCTCCAGTCTGCCGTTCAAAACAGAAACGCCTGCACATGACTCATGCGCAGGCGTTTTTCATTGGCGCGGCCGCGTAACTCGGCGCGCCGGAAACATCCTTACTTCGGCTGCATCCGGATCGCGCCATCCAGACGGATCACTTCGCCGTTGAGCATCGGATTGTCGAAGATCTGCTTGGCCAGCATTGCGTACTCAGCCGGCTTGCCGAGACGCGGGGGGAACGGCACCATCGCGCCGAGTGCGTCCTGCACTTCCTGCGGCATGCCGAGCAGCATCGGCGTTTCGAAGATGCCCGGGGCGATCGTCATGACGCGAATCGCGTTGCGCGACAGGTCACGGGCAATCGGCAAGGTCATGCCGACCACGCCGCTCTTGGAGGCCGCATAAGCGGCTTGACCGATCTGGCCGTCAAACGCGGCCACCGACGCCGTGTTGATGATCACGCCACGCTCGCCATTCGCATTCGGTTCGTTCTTCGACATGGCCGCGGCGGCGAGCCGGATCATGTTAAAGGTGCCGATCAGATTGATGGAGATGGTGCGCGTGAACGACTCGAGCGGATGCGGGCCGTCTTTACCGACCGTCTTGATGGCGGGCGCAACGCCCGCGCAATTGACGAGACCGCGCAGCGTGCCGAGCTTCGTGGCGGCTTCGACCGCTTGCGTGGCGTCGTCTTCCCGGCTCACGTCGCACTTGACGAACACGCCGCCGAGTTCCTTCGCGAGCGCCTCACCGGCATCCTGATTCAGATCGGCCAGCACCACCTTGCCGCCGTTCTCGACGAAAAGGCGCGCCGTGGCCGCGCCAAGGCCCGATGCACCGCCGGTGATCAGGAATACATTGTCGCGAATCTCCATGTCTTCTCCTTTGCTTCAGTTCAGTAATGTCTCGATCGAATATCTTTTCGATGATCGATTGTAACGGCTATGCTGCAATGCGGAAAGCGAAGCGGCGAGGGATGCGGGCCGGATGGGGCCACTGTCGAAGACCAATAGTGCCGCTGAACTGCTACGGATGGCTAATCAATGCGGGGCATGGCGGATGACGGAGCCTGACGAGACGCGAAAGCCACGCCGCATGCAATAAAAAAACCCGCCGGAATGGGCGGGTTTTTCGAGCGGCAAACGCAGAGGCGAGATTACTTCAACGCATCGAACGCGCGGTTGCGAATGTCATCAACCGAGCCGAGGCCCGAAATGCGGCGATATTGCGGGGCCGTCAGCGGGGTCGACGGGTCGCCGTTTTGCGCCCAGTTGTTGTAGTACTCGATCAGCGGCTTGGTTTGCGCAACGTACACGTCGAGGCGTTTCTTGACCGTTTCTTCCTTGTCGTCGTCGCGCTGGATCAGCGGCTCGCCCGTCACGTCGTCCACACCTTCAA
The DNA here is from genome assembly GCF_902859805.1 of Paraburkholderia sediminicola. GTDB lineage: Bacteria > Pseudomonadota > Gammaproteobacteria > Burkholderiales > Burkholderiaceae > Paraburkholderia > Paraburkholderia sediminicola. Next base: position 183,612 of record NZ_CADIKC010000003.1, read on the forward strand.
CCTTCGGCGGGTTGAACTTGACGTGATACGTACGGCCCGACGCGGCGTGCGAGCGGCGGCCGCTCATACGCACGATGATCTCGTCGAACGGCACGTCGATTTCCAGCACGTAGTCGATCGCGACGCCTGCCTGCTTCATGGCTTCAGCTTGCGGAATAGTGCGCGGAAAACCGTCGAACAGATAACCGTTCGCGCAATCGCACTCTTGCAGGCGTTCCTTCACCAGGTTGATGATCAGCTCGTCTGTGACCAGTTCGCCGGCATCCATGAAGCGCTTGGCTTCAAGGCCGAGCGGCGTGCCTGCCTTAACGGCGGCGCGCAGCATGTCACCGGTGGAAATTTGCGGAATGCCGAACTTTTCCTTGATGAAAGTTGCCTGAGTGCCCTTACCCGCGCCGGGCGCACCCAAAAGGATCAAACGCATGTGATATCTCCAGATCTATGTGAATTCTTTGGTGACGCTGCAGCCATCCCGCGATTCGTCGAGGGACCCGCATCGGCTTCCGTTTTGCATCTCGCGCAGCACGTCGAACACGACGGCGCTGCAAGACCACAACGGTGCGACCGGGCAAACCCTGGCTCTCGCGTTTAAACGGAGGCGCGCACAACCGTCCGATTATGCCATGGGTTTTTCCGCTCACGCCCCGAATAAAGCCTGCACGCGCGCGAGATCGGCGGGCGTGTCGACGCCGGGCAGCGGCGCATTCTGCGTGACGAGCACGGCGATTCGCTCGCCATGCCACATCGCACGCAGTTGTTCGAGCGCTTCGACCTGCTCGATCGGCGAGATCGCGAGACCCGGATACGAGCGCAGGAATCCCGCGCGATACGCGTACAGGCCGATATGCCGATGGACAACGGCGGGCGCCGGCGGCGTGGGAATCGACGCCACGTCGGGCCAATGCGGCTGATAGGCGTCGCGCGCCCACGGAATCGGCGCGCGCGAAAAATACAGCGCGACGTCGCGCGCGTCGAGCACAACCTTGACGACGTTCGGATTGAAAATTTCTGCAGGATCGGTGATCGGATGGGCGGCGGTGGCGATCGCGCAACCATGGCTCGAAGCCAGGTGCGACGCCACGCCGCGCACGAGCGCCGGGTCGATCAGCGGCTCGTCGCCCTGAACGTTCACCACGATCGTCTCGTCGCTCCAGCCGAACTGCGCCGCCACTTCCGCGAGACGGTCGGTGCCCGACGGATGATCGGCGCGCGTCAGCACGGCTTCGAAACCGTGCTCGCGGGCTACATCGAGCACCGTCTGCGCGTCGGAGGCGATCAGCACCTGCTGCGCGCCCGATTCGCGTGCGCGTTCGGCGACCCGGACCACCATCGGCTTGCCGCCGATATCGGCGAGCGGCTTGTTGGGCAGACGCGTCGAAGCGAGCCGGGCCGGCACGACGGCAATGAACGGGGGAGTGGTGGCGTTAGCGTTGGTCATCGGAAGGGCAAGCGGCGATGAAACCGGAAGAAAGCGCTCGCAAGTACAAGGCGGGCGTTGATGGGAAAGATGGCAAACAAGACGGCAAATGAAGACGGCAAATGCGGCGATTGCGGACTAGACACGCGCGGCGCGTTGAATGGCCGCGCGCCGCATCCGCCCTGCGTCGGGCAAAAGCCGACTCAGGCTACCGAGCCCGGATTCAGATCGACCGGCGTGCCTTCCACGGTCTGGCGTGCTTCGTCGACCAGCATCACGGGAATGCCGTCGCGGATCGGATAGGCGAGTTTATCCGCGTTGCAGATCAGTTCCTGCGCAGAACGGTCGTAGCTGAGCGGGCCCTTGCAGATCGGGCAGACGAGAATTTCAAGCAGGCGAGCGTCCACGGACTTTCTCCACAACTAATGCAATGAGGCGATGATCGAGCGCGGCTTCGACAGGGACAACCCAGATGCGCGCGTCGCGCCAGGACCCTAATTTTACCGCATCCTTTTCAGTTATCAGGATGGCGTCCGCGTCGACGTCCGCAAAAGGATTGCGCTCGAACGCGTAGTGATCCGGCAAGGCGCGCGTAGCGGGCGTGAGGCCGGCCGCGCGCAGCGTCGCGAAAAAACGCTCCGGCGCGCCGATGCCGGCTGCCGCCAGCACGCGCTCGCCGCTGAATTGCGCGAGCGGGCGGCGCAGAGCGGGGTTGTCGAGATGCCAGGCGTCGGCGGGCGCAAGTTGCAGCGCGAACGTGTTCGGCCATGGGGGCAACGTGCGGGCGTACGGATCATTGATCAGCGTCGCATCGCGATGGCGCGACAGCGGCTCGCGCAACGGACCGGCCGGCAGCAGAAAGCCATTGCCGCCGAGCCGGTGATCGAAAACCACCAGTTCGGCGTCGCGCTCGAGGCGGTAGTGCTGCAAGCCGTCGTCGCTGACGATCACGTCGACTTCGCGATGCGCCGCGCACAGCGCCTGCGCGGCGGCGACGCGATCCGGGCAAACCCACACCGGCGCGCCGGTGCGGCGCGCGATCAGCAGCGGCTCGTCACCGCCGACGCTGGCCGCCGACGTCGCGAGAACCGCCGTCGGTCCTTTGACGCGCGCACCATAGCCACGCGAGACCACGCCGGGCTCAAAGCCGGCGGCGCGCAAGGCTTCGACCAGGGCGATGACGGTTGGCGTTTTGCCGGTGCCGCCGACGGTCACGTTGCCGACCACTACCACCGGCACGCCAATGCGCACGGATTTCAGCCAGCCGAATGAGAAAGCGGCGCGGCGCGCGGCGGCAATCGCGCCGAACACGCACGCGAAGGGCGTCAGCGCCCACGCAAGCGGTCCACGCTGCTGCCACTCGCGCGCGAAGCGTGTTTCGAGACGGTCGCTCAGTCCACTCATCGGCAAGCCGCAAGAGCAGGCGAAAGGGGCCGGGACGGCGGCATGGAAGCGCCAGGCGCAATACGCGGTGCAAGCATCAACGCGGTTCTCCGGACAATCGAAAAGTGAAGCGAAAAGGTCAGGCAACGGTTATTTCCGATGCGCTCGCGCAGTGTGCAGTCAGTGTGCCGCAATGGCGAGCGCCGCGGGGCGTTCGGTGTGCCGTCGAACCCGCCACTCTAGCGCGCGCAAGTCCCGCCCGGCAAGTCACGCGCCTCGTGCCGCGCGGCAATTGGCGGTTCCGGACGAGGCTCACAGCCTGTGGATAACTTTGTGGAGAACCCGACCGTCAACGGGCTGAGAAGGCCATGCTGAGCGCTCCGTATCGGTAATCGTTCTCTTTAGTGAGATGCAAAATCCATATAAATCAATGACATGCTTCGAATTCACGCGATCTGGCGGGCGATCTGGCGGCATTCGTCTAATGGCTCCCGACATGTGGACACTTTTAACAATTCGTCTGCTGTGCTGGACGCCGATGGCCACTCGGTCTATCGTCTGTCCGGCCAGTCACCGATATTCCTCGCATGAATCCCGAAAGCCCTTTTTCCGCGTCGGCTACGCCCGGCGGTGAAGTTGTCGTCCCCGTTTCCGCGCTCAACCGAGCCATTGGCACGATGCTCGAACGCTCGTTTCCGCTCGTCTGGGTGTCCGGGGAAGTGTCGAACTTCACGCGTGCCGCGAGCGGCCATTGGTATTTCTCGATCAAGGACGCGCAGGCGCAGATGCGCTGCGTGATGTTCCGCGGTCGTGCGCAATACGCCGAGTTCACGCCGCGCGAAGGCGATCGCATCGAAGTGCGCGCGCTGGTGACGATGTACGAGCCGCGCGGCGAGTTGCAACTGAATGTGGAAGCGGTGCGCCGCACGGGGCAGGGCCGTCTTTACGAAGCCTTTCTCAGGCTGAAGGCGCAACTTGAAGCCGAGGGCCTCTTTGCCGCCGAACGCAAACGCGCCTTGCCGGCCCATCCGCGGGCGATCGGTATCGTGACGTCGTTACAGGCGGCCGCATTGCGCGACGTCCTGACCACCTTGTCGCGCCGCGCCCCGCATATTCCGGTGATCGTCTATCCGGCGCCGGTGCAGGGCGTAGGCGCCAGCGCCAAAGTAGCCGCGATGGTCGATGCCGCCAGCGCGCGCCGCGAAGTCGATGTGCTGATCGTGTGCCGCGGCGGCGGCTCGATTGAAGATCTGTGGGCGTTCAACGAAGAAGTGCTGGCGCGTGCGATTGCCGAAAGCGCGATACCGGTGGTGAGCGGCGTGGGTCACGAAACCGATTTCACGATCGCCGACTTCGCCGCCGACGTGCGCGCACCCACGCCCACCGGCGCCGCCGAACTCGTCAGCCCGCAACGCGTGCTGTTGCTGCGCGAGCTCGATCATCGGCATGCAACGCTCGCTCGTGGCTTCGGCCGCATGATGGAGCGGCGCGCACAGCAACTCGACTGGCTGGCGCGCCGGCTCGTGTCGCCGGCCGAGCGGCTCGCGCGGCAGCGTACGCATTTGCAGCAATTGAGCGTGCGGCTGGCATCGGCAGGCGCGCGCCCTGTGCGTGACGCCCGAGCGCGGTTTTCTCTGCTGCAGATGCGCTGGCAGCGCTGGCGGCCTGATCTCGCCGCGCATCAGGCAAAGCTCGGCATGCTCTCGCAGCGTCTGGACGCCGCATTGTTACGCCAGCATGAACGTCAGTCCGCGCGTATCGACACGCTGGCTGCGCGGCTCGAAGTACTGAGCCCGCAGCGCACGCTGGAGCGTGGCTATGCTGCCGTGCTCGACGCGCAGAGCGGTCGCGCGGTGCGTGCGCCATCGTCGCTGAAGCCGGGGCGGCGCCTGACGGTGCATCTCGCGGAAGGGGCGGCGGACATTGCCCTCGCCGACGTGCAACCGCGCCTGACCGACGGTTTCTGACACTTCGCCGATGGCGCTCAAAAGCGCATTTTTGACCGTCGCGAGAACCGGGCACGGCCCGTGCGAATGCACTAATTACGCTATGTGTGCGGCATGTTCGCCGATGCCGGACATAAAGTCCGTTGGTTTGCGGGGTTATTCCAACTCGCCTACAATCGAGTGCTCTAAAGCCTTATCCGCAGACTCCCCCACAACAGATACAGACACAAGGAAAGCACCATGGAACATACGCTCCCGCCGCTGCCGTTTGCAAAAAACGCACTCGTTCCGAACATGTCGGAAGAGACGCTCGAGTATCACTACGGCAAGCACCACCAGACCTATGTGACCAATCTGAACAATCTGATCAAGGGCACGGAGTTCGAGAACCTGTCGCTCGAAGAGATCGTCAAGAAGGCATCGGGCGGCATCTTTAACAACGCTGCTCAGGTGTGGAACCACACGTTCTTCTGGAACAGCCTGTCGCCGCAAGGTGGCGGTGCACCGACTGGCGCACTGGCTGACGCGATCAACGCCAAGTGGGGTTCGTTCGAGAAGTTCAAGGAAGAATTCGCCAAGACCGCAGTCGGCACGTTCGGCTCGGGTTGGGCATGGCTGGTGAAGAAGGCTGACGGTTCGCTCGACCTGGTGTCGACGAGCAACGCAGCTACGCCGCTGACCACGGACGCGAAGGCACTGCTGACGATCGACGTGTGGGAACACGCGTACTACATCGACTACCGCAATGCGCGTCCGAAGTTCGTTGAAGCGTACTGGAACATCGTTAACTGGGCATTCGCGTCGAAGAACTTCGCGTAAGTTTGCCGGTTGCAGCGTGACAGGATAGTTCGGATGTCCAACGAAACTGGAGATTCGAACGCATCGCCGCAATGATGTCTGGAAACGGTAGTAAAGCAGAAAGCCCTCCTTCGTGAGGGCTTTCTGCTTTTTGGTTCTCCGGGTTTGGCGTCCGTCGCATTTGCGCGTCAAATCTTTCGCCATTCATATCCATTGTTACTTACGGGTTACTGGATATTTCTTGCTGCCGGCAAGCTTCGTCAGCGTTCCGCATTCACGATGCTGTCTTGCCGAAAGCTCGTGGTCTTGCCATCGAAAGACTTGTCATCGTCGCCTCCGGCATCTGAATGGAGCATGCGTCGCACTGGCTATGCGCCGCGCGCTTGCCATGCACGCTTACAGTTTCGAACCCTGAAAGCTTCCACGATGTGCCGCTCCCCGGCTGGAAGCGGTGTGACTGCATCGCCACATGTTTCTTGTGGTGAGCGCTGGTAAACCTCGGTAAGGACTCGCTCGCTATCGTTCGCTGATGTTCGTTCCCCTTCGCGCAGCCTGTGGTTCGCCTCGCGCGACGGCATCGCAAGGATGTGATGCGGACAGTGGTCCGGGTCGACGTGACATCGGTGAAACAGCAGTCCTCTGGCGGGGCACGATGGAAACCACTCAGATTCTGGATCTCGCGACGGCACACCATCTCGCGGGTGAATTCGGCCATGCCCGCGAGTTGTACGAACGTGCGCTCGCGATCAACCCCGACGACGCGAACGTGATGTTCCGCCTCGGTGTGCTCGACATGCAAGGCGGCGCATACGAGGCTGCACTTGCGTGGCTCGATGCGGCGCTGACGCGCGCGCCGGAAAACGCGCGATATCACTTCGTTCGAGGGCAGGTGTTTGCCGCCGCGCAACGATTTGCCGATGCTATCGACGCTTATCTGCAAGCACTGTCATTCGAAGCCGGTTCCACTGACGTGCTGTTCGCCCTGGCGGCGGCGCTGCAAGCAGTCAGCGAATACGCTGCTGCAATAGAGACCTATACGTCGCTGCTGGCGCTCGAACCCGGGCACGTCGACGCGCTCAACAACCTGGGCAACTGCCACCGGCAACAAGGTGACCTGCCTGCCGCGGACTCTGCATACCGCCGCGCGATCGCTGCGCGACCCGACGACGCCAACGCACTCACGAATCTCGGCACGCTTCTCGAGGCGCACGGCCGTCTGGACGAAGCTGTCGTGCAGCTCGAGGCGGCGGTGCGCGTGGCGCCGGATTCGCCTTGTGGCCTGGTGAATCTCGGCGTCGCGCTTCACAGGCGCGGCGAGTTCGTGCGAGCCGCCGAGTTGCTGACGCACGCGCTCGAGTTGGACCCCGTCTTCCCCGAAGCAGCGTATAACCTGGCCAATGCGCTGCATGCGCTCGGCAGACGGAGCGAAGCGGTCAGCCACTATCAACGGGCGATCGAGCAAGCGCCGGCACACGCCGATGCCTACAACAATCTGGGTATCGTCCTTCAGGAATCGGGATCGCACGAGGACGCCGCAGAGGCGTTTAGCGCTGCGATCCGCCTGCGCCCCGGGTTCGTGGCCGCGCTCAACAACGCGGCGACCCTGATGCGTACGCTCGGCCGCATTGCCGAGGCAGAATCTCATTTGCGCGAGGCGCTCGCCGTCGACCCACATCACTCCGTCACGCACAACAATCTGGGCAACGTGCTGAAAGACCAGGGTCGCCTCGACGACGGCATCGATTGCTATCGCCGGGCGCTCACGTGCGATCCCTACAACGTCGTCGCGCATAGCAATCTGGTCTACGCATTGAGTTTCCAGGCCGAGCATCCCCAGCCGTTACTGGACGAATGCCGTCGATGGTCCGCGCGCCACGAGGCGCCGTATCGCGGCACCCATGAACCGCATCCGAACGATGCGACGCCGTCCCGCCGCTTGCGCATCGGCTATGTGTCGCCGGATTTCCGCGATCATTGCCAGACGCTGTTCACGCTTGCGCTGCTCTCGCATCACGATCACGAACAGTTCGAAGTTTTCTGTTACGCGAGCGTCACCCGGCCAGACGATCTGACGCAGCGCGTAGCCGGCCATGCCGACGTATGGCGCGACGTGCGCGCACTCAACGACGAGCGGCTCGCACAGCTGATCCGCGACGACCGGATCGATATTCTGATCGACCTGACCATGCATATGGCGGATGGCCGTCCGCTGCTGTTCGCGCGCAAACCCGCGCCGGTGCAGATCGCCTGGCTGGCCTATCCGGGGACGACCGGCATCGATGCAATTGACTACCGGCTCACGGACCCGTGGCTCGACCCGGTGGGCAGCGATGCCTGGTATAGCGAAGTTTCCATCCGCCTGCCGCACTCTTTCTGGTGCTATGACGCGTTGACGGATACGCCTGAGGTCAATGCGCTGCCCGCGCTGTCGAGCGGTTATCCCACGTTCGGCTGTCTGAACAATCCATGCAAGCTGAGCGATGCGACCTTCAGATTGTGGGGCGACGTGATGCGCGAAGTCGCGGACGCCAGGCTGCTGCTGATGGCCCCGAATGGCGCGGCCCGTGCGCTTCTGCTCGAGCGGTTGGGACACCATGGGATCGCCCGGGAGCGGGTCTCCTTTACATTGTTCCGGCCGCGCGCGGACTACCTGCGCACGTATCACCAGATCGATATCGGGCTCGATACGTTTCCGTACAACGGCCATACGACGAGCCTCGACTCGTACTGGATGGGAGTGCCGGTCGTCACGCGGGTCGGCGGCACGTCGGTAGGGCGCGCCGGACTGAGCCAGTTGGAGAACCTGGGTCTGCGCGACCTCGCCGCGGACAGCGACGCACAGTTCGTCGAGACGGCCGTTCAACTGGTACGCGATCTGCCGCGCCTGAGCGCGATGCGTGCGAGCCTGCGGGCACGGCTCGCGGCGTCGCCGTTGATGGACGGCGTGCGCTTTGCGCGCCATGTCGAGGCCGCTTACCGCCACGTCTGGGGAACATGGTGCAAGCAGGGGCAACGGACCACGCCGGCCTGGCGCGACAGCGCTACAGCAGGGGGAATGACGATGCCAGGCGAAGCCCTCGGAGGGCGAGCCACGCGCGTTTTTCCGGCAGTTACGAGGTAAAGGGGAGAAATAGTTGTCAGCTTGATGACTGCCGGGCTGGTCGGGAGTGCAAGCTTTGTCACAGATAGTAACTGCGGCAAGGTCAGCGGACGCGTGTTCCGCGCCGATTCAGACCTTGTGCACGTTCGATCAAGGCTGCGTCGACGCCGCCCCGGTCGTATCGGAATCCGTCGACATCTGCCGATGCCGGTGGCCGCGGCCGCCGCTGCTGGGCGACACCGAGCTCGCCGGCGCGGGAGGCGGAGGCGGGTGATTGATGTACTGGAAATTCTGCGCGATCGAGGCGCTGGGAAAGGTCGTTGTCGAAGGCTCGATAGCGCTGCTCGGGAACGTCGTGTTCGACTGCGCGAAAACGGGCGGTATACAGGCGGCAGAAGCCGCCGCCACCACGAAAACAAGCCTGTTCATCGAGTCTTCCTCTGATTCGTTGCCCACTATTGGCGCAAGCCAGTTTAGGCCGCGCGCTGCGAAAACAGATTGCGGCTTCGCTTACAAGCGTTACCCGATATGACGCGGCGGTGCGCCTTCCTGGCTGCGAGGCCATGCCGCGCGAACGCGCGCGAGAATGTAAGCGAAAAACTTTCTGTAACGATCTCGTAACCAAGCGCGATACCGATTGGCATAACGTTTGAATTCCAATGTCTTTGAAGCGCACGAACATGATCTCCAGCACCAAGTCGATAAGCCTCGCCATACCGGCCGCCGTCGTTGCGCTCGCGCTCGGCGGTTGTGCGGTCATGCCGCCGAGCGGCCCAAGCGTGGTCGCGCTGCCGCGCAGCGGCGAGCCGCTCGGGCAGTTCCAGCAGGACGACTATGCATGCCGCGACTACGCGAACCGCTCGACGGATCCGAATGCGGCCGCCCAGGCGGCGACCACCAACAGCGTGAACAGCGCGGCGCTGGGCACGCTTGGCGGCGCGGCGGTCGGCGCGCTGATCGGTGCGGCGGCGGGCAATGCGGGCGCGGGTGCGGCGATCGGCGCGGGCAGCGGCTTGCTGATCGGCGGCGCGAACGGCGCGAATGGCGCGCAGTATTCCGCGGCGGGCCTGCAAGCGCGCTACGACGCCTCCTACGCGCAGTGCATGACCTCGAAGGGCAACACCATCTCGCAGCCGCCGCAACCGGCCTACTATGCGCCGCAGCCGGCTTATTACGCACCTCAGCCGTACTACTATGCTCCGCCGCCGAGGTATGTCGCGCCGCCGGTAATGTACGCGCCTTATCCGTATTACTGAAACTGAGGTCGATCGGAAACCTCGCTTCGCCGAAACACACCGTTTGCGCCAGGGGGCAGGCAAGTTTGTTGCTGTAAAGCTTTTGTCATGTCTGGCGGAAAGACACGAAACGATGGCGGCAACCCGCCCGGCAAAGGGCGTACGTTTGGATGGAGGGTTAGGGACGCCAGTTGCCCGGCGGTTCCGCGCAGCCCGCAAACTCCACTCCATCCCTGCCGGCATCCTCCGTTTCTGACTCCGCCGTTCGACGCAGCCCGACGCACGGAGTGAGCCGGACATCGTGCGAACGAGGCGATCATGCAGCGACCGCAAACCGGCAAGTTCAATCCGACTGTGTGGTCCCGCGTGTGCGAGTGGCTGGCGGTTGCTTTCGTCGCAAGCTGCTTTCTTTCTTGCGGCGGCGGCTCGGGGGGCTCATCGGGTACGGGTTCTTCGGCCGGCAGTGGCACGACCGGCAGCGGCTCGACGACCGGCAGTGGCGGCACCGGCTCAACCAGTTCCGGTGGCACGTCGATGGGAACGACGGCCTTCGCCACTGACGTCCTGACGCATCACAACGATCTCGCCCGCACGGGTCAGATGCTCGCCGAGACCACGCTGACGCTCGCGAACGTCAATTCAACGAGCTTCGGCAAAGTCGCGTTTCTCGCCGCGGACGGCAAGGTCGACGCGCAGCCGCTGTTCGTCACGAGTCTGTCGATTGGCGGGACCGCTCACGACGTGGTTTACGTCGCCACCGAACACGATAGCGTGTACGCGTATGACGCCACCACCTTCGCGCAATTGTGGAAGGTCTCGCTGGTCGGCAGCGGCGAGACATCCAGCGACGACCGTGGTTGCCAGGACATCACGCCGGAAATCGGCATAACGTCGACGCCGGTGATCGATCGCAATCGCGGCGCGAATGGCGTGCTGTATGCCGTGGCGATGACCAAAGACGGCAGCGGTGGCTACCATCACCGGTTGCATGCGCTTGATCTGACCACCGGGGCAGAGGTGCTCGGCGGCCCGACGGAGATTGCTGCGAGCTTCCCCGGTAACGGCGCGGGGAGCGTCAATGGCACCATCACCTTCAATCCTTCACTGCATGCGGTGCGCGCGGCGCTCACGCTGGTCGGCGGCAACGTCTACATGGGCTGGACCGCGCACTGCATGTCGGGCGCTTACACCGGCTGGTTGATGGCCTATAGCGCGGACACTTTGCAGCAGACCAGCGTGTTTGACGTCGCGCCGAACGGCAGCCAGGGATCGATCTGGATGGCCGGCTCAGGCATGGCGTCAGACGGCACCTCGATTTACGTCGTCGACGGCAACGGCACGTTCGGCACCACGCTGAATGCGCAGGGCTTCCCGGTTGACGGCGACTTCGGCAACTCGTTGATGAAGCTGTCGTTAGGAAACCTGCAGGTCACCGATTATTTCGCCATGGATAACGTCGTGGCCGAGGCAAATGCCGACAACGATTTCGGTTCGGGCGGCGTGATGCTGTTGCCGGATCAGACGACCGCGAGCGGCGTCGTCAAACACCTCGCGGTGGCTGCGGGCAAGGACAATCTGATCTACGTGGTCGATCGCGACTCGATGGGCAAATTCAGTCCCACGGCGAACAATAACTGGCAGGTGTTGACCGGCACGCTCGCGGGCGGCATCTGGGGGTCGCCGGCTTATTACAATGGTGTGGTCTATTACGGCGGTTGGAACGATAACCTGAAGGCGCTGCCGATCTCCGGTGCGTTTCTCGCGACCACCGCGTCGTCAAAGAGTCCCACGACGTTTGCCTATCCCGGCGCGACACCGGCCGTGTCGGCCAATGGTTCGAGCAACGGCATCGTCTGGGTGGCGGAAAACGGCACGACGGGTGCCTTGCATGCGTACGACGCAAGCAACCTCGCGAGCGAGCTGTACAACAGTAATCAGGCCGGCGCGCGCGATCAGTGGGGCGCGGGCAACAAGTTCATCACGCCGATGATCGCCCGAGGCAAAGTGTTTGTGGGCACGACGAATGGGGTAGCGGTGTTTGGTTTGTTGTAGGTGTTGCGAACTGGAGAACTGGAAATGGAAAAGCCCCTGCTCATGGCGAGCAGGGGCTTTTTGTTTGCAGCGGAGTTTGAGCGGAGGCACTTACATTGCTATCGGTGCGCCGGAAGAAACCGGCGCACGTCACGCAAAGTGAGACGCTTATTCCGCCTCGCTCGTTGCCGCTGTTTTACGCGGACGGCGACTGCGCGGGGCGGTTTTGCGCGCCGCCTTTTTGGCGGCCACGGGCGCTTTTTCTTCGGTGACAGACGCAGCAGGCGCTTCGGCGGGCGCCGCGATTTCCGGCACCTCGGCGACCTTTCTCGGCGTTGCCTTCTTCGTTTTCTTCGCGGCTGTCTTGCGCGGTGCGCGTTCCTTGCGGCGCTTGGGTTGGGCGCCGCCCGTTTCCTGCGCTTCTTCCTGGGCTACCGCGACCGGTTCAGCTGCAAAGGCCTCCGGTTCTGCCCAAGCGACTTCCGGCTGTTCGAAAACGGATTCTGTGGCCGATGGCGCTTGCGTGTGCCCCGCGTCAGTTTGAGCCTGCGCATGGCGGCCGTGGTCAACCGCCGCACGCTCTTCCTGCGCGGATTCCTGCTGACCGCGGCCGGGCTTGCGATTGCCGCGGCCTCGGCGGCGCGACTCGTGCTTGCCACCCGACTCGGCGACCACAGTCTCGGCAACCTGTGCTTCGACGATCTGTTCTGCCGACTCGTTTGCTTCGGCCGGCTCGTTCACGTTTTCGGCGCCCGCGTTTCCAGCCGCGCCCCGATAAACGTACGCGCCTGACTTCTCATCGCGGCCGAATTCGAGCAGCCCCCGCGCGTGTGCTTCTTCGAGCAGATTGCCGAATGCGCGAAAGCCGTAGTACGTCTCGTTGAAATCCGGCTTGCGGCGCTTGATCGCGTTCTTCAGTACCGATGCCCAGATCTTGCCGCTGTCGCCACGTTCTGACGCGAGCGCGTCGAACGTCTGCACGGCAATTTCGACCGCTTTGGTGCGGCGTTTTTCGAGGTCTTCCTTGCTGCGTGACTTTTCTTCGTCGGGCGTGCGTTTGGCCGTCTGCTGCGCGGTCTGTTGCGGGCGCGACGACTCGCGCTTCGCGACCGTGCGCTGGCTTTCGCGCACGAGGTCGTCGTAGAAGAAGAATTCGTCGCAGTTCGCGATCAGCAGATCGGAGGTGGATTGCTGCACGCCGACGCCGATCACCTGCTTGTTGTTCTCGCGAAGCTTCGACACCAGTGGCGAAAAGTCCGAGTCGCCACTGATGATGACGAAGGTGTTGACGTGCGATTTTGTGTAGCAGAGGTCGAGTGCGTCGACCACGAGCCGGATGTCGGCGGAATTCTTGCCCGATTGGCGCACGTGCGGAATCTCGATCAGCTCGAAATTGGCCTCGTGCATCGCGCCTTTGAAACTCTTGTAGCGGTCCCAGTCGCAATACGCTTTCTTCACGACAATGCTGCCCTTGAGCAGCAGACGTTCGAGCACCAGCTTGATGTCGAACTTGTCGTACTTCGCGTCGCGCACGCCGAGCGCAACGTTTTCGAAGTCGCAGAATAGCGCCATGCTGACGGTTTCGTTGGATGACGCCATGAATATCTCCATTGAAGCGATCGTCGAATTCGACGAATCGCGACCATGATAGCGATTCCAGCGGAGGTGATCAGCTTTTGTGTTTTCGGCGCACCGATAGGGACGGCAAAAGCCGCCCGGATAAAGGACCTCTCTGACGATGCGGCCACGCCGCGCTACATGTCACGGTGACGAGCCGGGTCACCTGGGTCGCCAAGCGCCGCTCGTGTTTCCAGCACCTCGTCGACGAGGCCGTATTCCTTCGCGCTTTGCGCCGACATGAAGTTGTCGCGGTCAGTGTCGCGCACGATCTCCTCGATGCTGCGCCCGGTGCGCTCGGCCATCATCGCGTTGAGACGTTCGCGCTGGTAGAGCACCTCTTTCGCCTGGATCTCGACGTCCGCAGCGGTGCCCTGGCTGCCGCCTGACGGCTGGTGAATCATGATGCGTGCGTTCGGCAGCGCGTAACGTTTGCCGCGCTGACCGGCGGTCAGTAAAAACGTGCCCATGCTGGCGGCAAAGCCGGTGCATAAGGTCGACACCTCGGGCTTGATGAACTGCATCGTGTCATAGATGGCGAGGCCGTCATATACCGAGCCGCCCGGCGAATTAATGTAAAAAGAAATATCCTTGTCGGGATTCTCCGATTCCAGAAACAGCAATTGAGCGACGATCACACTGGCCGACTGTTCATTCACCGGACCGACCAGAAAAACGATGCGCTCGCGCAGCAGACGCGAATAGATGTCGTAGGCGCGCTCGCCGCGGCCGGACTGTTCGATCACGGTGGGCACGAGGCCGAGGCCGGTGATGGACGGATAGCTGGAATGCATGGTTGCCTCGTTTCAGGTGGCGCGTTGCCGGTAGCCGGGAGCGGTGGCCGATTCGAACAACCACGCACCCGTTGCGTTGGTTGTTGCCCGTATGACGAGGGGAAGGGCGGTGGCGTGACAGGAATATTTTTTCGTTGAGCTGTCACATCGGCGGGAGCCCGAGCGTCTAGGTAAAGAGGATGTAGATCAGGAGGTTCAGGCATGACGGAACAAGGAATTGACAAGGCATCCAGCTTCGAGGCCGTGCGTGCCCGCCTGCTCGCGCTGGCGTACCGCATGCTCGGCAGCCGCGCCGAAGCGGAAGACGTGGTGCAGGACGTCTGGCTCAAGTGGCATCTCGCCGATACGCAAGAGGTGCAGACACCGGCCGCCTGGCTCACCACGATCACCACGCGCGCGGCGATCGACCGGCTGCGTCATGTGCAGCGCGAACGTGCGTCACAGGCCGCCGGCTGGCTGCCGGAGCCCTGGCTTGACGAGGTGGCGCCGTCGGCGGAGGAGTTGGCCCTACGCGCGGCGGAGATGTCGTACGGTGTGATGCTTCTGCTCGAGCGTCTGAAGCCGGATGAGCGGGCGGCATTCGTGCTGCACGAAGCGTTCGATTGCGACTACGCGGAGATTGCGAAAATCCTCGACCGTACGCCGGCCAGTTGCCGGCAGATCGTCCATCGGGCGAAGGGGCGTTTGCAGCGTGCTGGCGCGCCGCTTGAACGGCCGGACCCCGCCGCGCATGCACGGATCGTGGAACGCTTGCGCACCGCGCTGGAGGCGCAGGATCGGGCGGGCTTGCTACGCCTCTTTAGCGATGCGCCGGAAGTCGTTAGCGACGCGCCGGTGTGCACGCCGGAACTGGCGCCAGTGGCCTGGATGGAGACGGTGACAGCGCTCGCGCATCAGGCGAGCCATGCAGAGGTGGTGTCGGTCGAAGGCGCAATGTGTATTGCGTTGCTCTTCGAAGGCGAGGTTGTGGGGGTCATCGACGTGTCCACGCAAAGTCTGGCGGATGGGTCGACCAGGATCGTCGCGTTGCGCGCCGTTACCAGTGCGGCGCGTTTGCAGGCGGCCAACCGTTTGCTGGGCCGCGCGGCGATTATGAAGCTGCTCGCGCGGATCCAGCGGAACGCCCTTGCCTCAATTACGATGCGCGGCGACTTCCCAGTTGATGTCAACGCATAGCACCTGGGTGCCGTGCGGCGTATGCGCGGCGATCGAGGCCGTCACGCACAGGTGCGCTTCGTTGATCGAGAGGTAAGGCGGCGTGAGGTGTACCTGACCGGGTACGCGCATGGCCTGAATAAAGTACGGCCGGCGCTCCCAGCTCGCGCCTTCCGAATGCAGCAATGGCCGGAAACGCTTCGCGCGTTGCGAAGCGCGCCCCGCCGGCAGCACGTTGTCGCCGATCTGCCGACCCGAACCGTCGAGCATGAAACAGCGTGCCGTCTCGCCGAGCGTGAGCAGCGTCGCGGTCGCCTGGGTCACCGATTCCCCTGCTACGAGTTGCGCAGCCGCCGTTTCCAGCGCCGTGACATAGGGCGCGAGCCGTGCTGACTGTGCGCGTTCGCGCGCGGCAACCCGTTCGCGTAGCGCCGCGGAGAGCGAGTCCATCAGGCCGGCCGCCGCTTGCGGTTTGACCGGCTCGACGCTCGGACCCGCGAAGTACGCGCCCTGCACGAAGTCGACGTTGCATTCAAGTGCGATCAGCGCGTCGCGTTCGGTGCTCAGGCCGCCCATCAGCACCAGTTGGCCGGATTCGTGCAGCAGCGAGACGAGGCCTGGCAGCACGCGTTCGATATGCGAATGTTCGCTCGCTTGCGCAAGAATGCAGCGGTCGAGCGTGACGATGTCCGGACGCAGATTCCACACGCGGTCGATGTTCGAATGCTTGGCGCCAAAGCCGTCCAGCGCGATCAGAAAACCGGACTTGCGCAGCGCGTCGATGATTTCGGCGAAGCGCGTGGTTTCACCGCCGGCCTGTTCGGATACTTCCAGCACCACCCGTTGCGGCGGCAGGCCCAGCGCCTTAAGGCCGGCGAGCAGTGCGTCGCCGTAACTGGTGTCCATCAGCGCGGCCGGGTGCAGGCTCAGGAAAAGCCATTCGTCATGGCTGTCGAATGCGTTGAAGTTGCCCAGATGCAGTGATTCGGCGAGCCGTCCCAGCTCCAGCAGGTCGCCGCGCCGTGCCGCCTGCGTGAAAACCTCGTGCGACGGCACCTGCAGCGCATGTTCGTCGTGTGCGCGCAGGGAAGCGTGATAACCGATCGCACGCCGGTGCGACACCGAAAAAACCGGCTGGAACACGCTGAAAACCGTGTAGCCGCCGTACAGGACGGTGCGCCGGGAGCCTTCGTCGCCGGCCATCGGGCGCGGCGGCTGGAAGCCGGGAGGATCGAGTTCGATCATGCTCATCATGTCAGTCGTGTGGAGGTGGCGGCGCGCTTCTCATGCTCGGCACGAGTGGGCACGCGCAAAATGTGAGTTTACAGGATAGGCGAGCAAGAACTATGCGCGTGCGGAAACACTCTGCGCACGCCTGCTTACCGCTGTCAGTACGGCGATTGTGCGCTAGCGCGGGCGCGAAGGCGATGATTCGCACTTCGGTGGTGCGGCCCGCGCCCCGTTGCGGGTCGGCGACTGGGCGCGGCGGGTAGTAGCAGGTAGCGACGGGTAGGGGCAACGCCACCGCAACCTGGCGCAAAACTCAGGTCCGCTCCGAAGGATCGGTTTTTTTCGCGGGTGTACGGATGTCCGGCGACAGTTGCGCGAAGATCCACGACGAGCCGGCGGTGATGATGCCGACACACAGGAACGTCGCGTGGAACGCGGGCAGCGAGTTGGCGGCCGTCACGCGCGGCAGGAGGCCGGTGAAGGTCGCGAGCAACGCGCCTGCGACCGTCACGCCGAGACTCATCGACAGCATCTGCACGAGCGAGAACAGGCTGTTGCCGCTGCTTGCGCCGCCGGTGCCGAGATCCTTCAGCGTGAGCGTGTTCATCGCGGTGAACTGCATCGAATTGACCGCGCCGAAGAACGCCAGTTGCACGAGTCGCAGCCACAGCGGCTGGCTGGCTGACGTGAGCGCGAAGCTCGCCATGGTCAGCCCCACCAGCACCGTATTGACGATCAGCACGCGCCGGTAGCTGTATTTGACAATCAGCGTGGTGACGAGGCGCTTGGCCGCCATACCCGCAGCCGCCACCGGCAGCATCATCATGCCGGCTTCGAAGGCGCTATAGCCGAGACTTACCTGCAGGAGCAGCGGAATCAGATACGGCATCGCGCCGCTGCCGATCCGCGCGAACAGATTGCCGAGCAGGCCGACGCTGAAGGTGTGGATCTTGAACAGATCGAGCGGGAAGATCGGCGCGGGCTCGCGTACGGCGTGCAAGCCGTAGGCGACGAAGCAGGCGAGGCTGAGAATCAGCAGCACCAGTACGGTGGCGTGCTGGATGCCGAACTCCGTGCGGCCGTCGAGCGCGAACGAGATCGCCACCATGCCGAAAATCAGCAGCAGATAGCCCTTCAGATCGAACTTGCCGGTGTGCTCGTTGCGGCTATCCGGCATGAAGATGAACGTGGCGATGCAACCCACGATCCCCACTGGCACGTTGATCAGAAAGATCCAGTGCCACGAAGCGATCTTCACGAGCCACCCGCCGAGCGTTGGGCCGATCAGTGGTCCGATCAGCCCTGGAATCGCCACGAACGACAAAGCCGGCAAATAGCGCTCCGCCGGAAAGGTACGCAGCACCGCGAGCCTCCCGACCGGCAGCAGCATCGCGCCACCCACGCCTTGCACGATGCGATAGATCACCAGTTGATTCAGCGTATGCGCGTTGGCGCACAGCAGCGAGCCGACCGCGAACACGAGGATCGCGCTGAAGAACACGCGCCGCGTGCCGAGTTTGTCGGCGAGCCAGCCGGACACCGGGATCATCACCGCCATCGTCAGCGAGTACGCGATCACCACCGATTGCATGCGTAACGGCAACTCGCCGAGGCTCGTCGCCATCGCGGGGAGCGCGGTGTTGACGATCGTGGAGTCGAGCGTCTGCATGAAGAAGCCGGTGGCGACAAGCCACAGCATCACGGTGAGCGAGCGGGCCGAGGGGCCCGGAGTGGCGGCGGGGGCGGCAGGGGCGGCGGCGGGCAGGGTCGGCGGCGTGGACATGGAGGGCGGCTAGGCGCGCAGGGACGGGCTGGGAGTCGCTATTCTAGGGAAAAGCGTGGCCCGGCGCAGCGGATATACGCCCAGCGCGAAGACAGGACGAAGCGGTTAGTCCGAGGGAGGCAACGCCACCGCGGCATGGAAAAATGCCTGAGCACGCGGGTCATTGCCGAACGCGGCGTGAATCCTGGTCCACGGGCTCACTTCCATGTTCGGCCGGAAATAGCTGCCAGGCGCCACGGTCACGCCGAGCGGTGCGCCGCACGCCACCAGCCGTTCGGCGTTCCCGACGTGCGGCACACGCGCCCATACGAACTTGCCGCCGACAGGCTTATCGAACAGCTCCCAGCCGGCGTCTTCGAGTGTCTGGATGGTCGAGCCGAGCGCGTCACGCATGCGGCGGCGCAGCCGTTCGAGATACTTGCGGTACGCGCCGCGTTCCAGCAACGTCGCGGCGACCGCCTCGGCAAAACGCGAACCGCCGATGCTCGTCAGCATCTTGATGTCGACGAGATCCTTGATGATCGCGTGGCTCGCCACCACGCAGCCGATCCGCAACGACGACGAGAGCGTCTTCGACAAACCGCCCACGTAAATCACGTGTTCGAGCTGGTCGAGGGTGGCGAGACGGTCGGTGACGTCGGACTGGAAGTCGGCGTAGATGTCGTCTTCGATGATCGTGAAGCCGTGTTCGCGGGCCAGTTGCAGCAGCCGGAACGCCACCGGCGGCGCGACCGTGGTGCCGGTCGGATTGTGGAATACCGTGTTGATGAACATCAGCTTCGGCCGCTGCACTTGCAATTGCGCCTGCAGCACATCGAGATCGGGACCGTTGCGGGTACGCGGAATCCCGATCAGCTTCACGCCGTGCAGCTTCAGCAGACCGTTGAGGTTGTAGTAGCCGGGGTCCTCCACGAAGATCGTGTCACCGGCTTTGAGCATGTAGCGCATCAGCAGATCGAGCGCCTGGCTCGCGCCATTGGTGATCAGAATCTGCGAGACGTCCGCTTGAATCCCCAGCTGTGCAATGCGGCCTTGCAGATGTTCGCGCAAGGTCAGATTGCCGAGCGGGAGCGCGTAATCGACCATGCTCGCGCTGTCGGTGCGCGATACGTGGCGGATCGCCTGCGCGAGGCTCTCAGTATCGCGCCAAGCATCGGGAATGAAGCCGCTGCCGAGCTTGAGCGTCTCACTTTGGTAATTGAACTGCTGGAGGATGTGGCCTGATTCGTCCTCGGCGCGGCGCGGATCCGAGGTTCCCTCGCAATGCGTGCTTGGCGGCTGGCGGTCGGCGACATAGAAGCCCGAGCCGTGACGCGAGTCGACGTAACCGAGCGACACCAGCCGGTCGTAAGCCTCGATCACGGGAAACCGGCTCACGCTGTAATCGGCGGCGAACTGGCGGATCGAGGGTAGCTTGGAGCCGGGGTGAGCGGTGCGCGAGCGAATCCAGGCGGTGACGCCCGTGACGATCTGTTCGGTGAGCGGTACGCCGTTATCCCGATCGAGTTGAATTTCGAGTTTCATTCGATGCCTTTCCTTCGCCGGGCAGTCAGGGTGCCGGCGCGCCGAGCCGTCGGTGCGGCGTGCGCTGCACGTACCTACGAAGCGCGATTGCCGCCAACTGTCCGTTTTTTCGACTGAACAGTTCCGATAAAAGTGTTCGGAACTGTGCATGGGTATCTGATGATCACACGTCAATAATCAATACAACAGGAAAGTTCTTTGAAGGAGAACAGCGATGCGTGAAGTCCGGATTTTCGAAATGGAACATGACGAGCCTGCGGCGGCCTGGCGTGTCGCGCGTCCGTCGGTCTTCAAGGTGATCTCGGGTGAGATCTGGTTGACCGTTGAAGGCGAAAACGGCGATCACTGGCTGGCAACGGGACAGTCGATCGAGTTGCCGCGCGGTGCGCTGGCGTGGGTCAGCGCAGGGCGGGCCGGTGCGCGTTTCGCGCTGGCTAGCGGGTCGGAACGCGCTGTAACGCGGCCGTTGAGCGGGTCGCCGATGTTGAACTGGCTGCCGCGCTGGTTCGGTGTGGCGTGACGGGGAGCGGGGGCTGCGGCAATTGCTTCAGCCCCTGTAACCGCTGCGCCTGATGCGGGCACGGATGTGCACCGCGCCTGCTTCGCGCCTGCTTCGCGGCTGGTCAAGGCTACACCTCATCCGGCCGCCTCAACCTCCCCGATATAGCGCGCGCGTGGCCGGATCAACCGGCCGTCGCGCGTTTGTTCCATTGCATGGGCGATCCAGCCGACCACCCGGCCAACCGCGAACAGCGTGAATGCGGCGCCGGCTGGCAGGCCGAGTACCCGTTCAATGCCCACGAGCGCAAAGTCGACGGTCGGCTCCGCGCCGGTCGTCTCGCGCACCGTGCGCGCGATCGCCTGCAGTTCGCCTAGCGGCGAACGGGCCGGCGCGCAGTCGGCGAGCATCTCGAGCAGCAAACGCGCGCGCGGATCGCCGTCCGGATAAAGCGGATGACCGAAGCCCGACAACACCGGCCCATGCGCGCCGTGTTCGTGGCGGGCGAGCCGGTTCGCCAGATAGCGGTCGAGATCGGGTGCGCGTGAAGCTTCATCGAGCAGCGCGGCAATCCGTACTGTTTCGCCACCATGCCGCGGGCCGGCCAAGGCGGCCAGACCGCCGGCCACGGCGCCGAACAGATGCGTTCCCGTCGACGTGATGCAGCGAACCGTGAAGGTCGACGCATTCAGTTCATGATCCGCGCAAGCCACCAACGCCGCGCGCAGCAGCCCCGCCTGCTGACGGTTGCGTACGTTCCACGCCGAAGCCAACTGCTTGTGCAGCGGTTCGTTCGACGGCGCCGCCGACACCATCGCGGCGGCCAGCAAGCGCATGACCGCGCAGGCGGTGTCGAGTTGCGCGTCGCGGCCGAGCGCCCATACCCGCGGCATCTGGGCGGCGGCGGCCGGCAACAAGACGAGCGCACGATCGAGCGGGGTGCTGTCGCTCCAGAGCTTGAGCCACGCGGCCCACTGCGCGGCGGCGAACGGGACGGCCGGTGCATCGGCGATACGCCTCGCATTGCATTCCCACAACAACGCCGCGATATCCTCCAGGGATGCCGTGCGCGCCAGTTCCATGGCGTTGTGCCCGCGATACAGCAGGCGGCCGTCGGCCACCAGCGTGATCGACGATTCGAGCACCGGCACGCCCCAGTCCAACACCTTTTGCGCGACCTTGCCGGCGCGCTTGCCGTCTTCCTTGCGCCTGGCGAGCCGCCGTACTTCGCCGGCGTCGTAGAGCCGGTGCTTGCCTTGCACATCCGGCGATGAGCTCAGCATGCCGCGGCTGACATAGGCATACAGCGTAGTCAGGCTGATACCGAGCGTGGCGGCCGCTTCGGCAGCGGTGAGGGAATGAGTGGGCGGCATGGAAACGCGTAGAAACCGAAGAAATCAATATATATTGATTATCATAATCAAGATTGATTGAAGCAAGGCGAAATTCTAGACTCGGTTCACTTTCTTCCTGTCCTAACTCGAACGAGATGAACGACATGAGCACGATGACGCCTGAACTCGCACTCAAACATATCTGGATGACCGCGCAATGCGACCCGACTGCGCTGCGCTCCGTTTCGCTTCCCGGCACAGATCCAGGCTTGCCGTCGGTCTATCGGGTCGGCGCGTTGGCGCAGGCGACGATTGCCGCGAGCGGCCTGGCGGCTGCCGAATACCATCGCTTGCGCACGGGGCGCCGGCAACACGTCACCGTGGAGATGCGGCGCGCGCTGGCTTCGTTTCGCAGCGAGCGTTATCTGCGCATCGACGACGGTCCGCCGCCCGCTTTGCGTGATCCAGTGATGGGTTTCTACGCGACGCGCGACGACCGCTGGATTCAACTGCACACAAACTTTCCGCATCATCTTGAAGGCGTGCTGAAGGTGCTCGGCTGCGCGAACGATCGCGCGGCGGTGGCCGAGGCGATTCGCGGCTGGGATGGCGCGACGCTTGACCAGACGCTCGCCGACGCCGGTTTGTGTGCGGCATTGATTCGCACGCCCGAGGAGTGGGCCGCGCTCGATCAGGCGAAAGCGATTGCGGGGCTGCCGTTGTTCGAGATCGAGCGCATCGGCGACGCGCCGGTCGAGCCACCGCGAGAGGCCGGCGCGGAGCGGCCGCTGACGGGTGTGCGGGTGCTGGATCTGTCGCGCATCATTGCCGGGCCTGTAGCGGGGCGCGCGCTCGCGCAGCACGGCGCCGAAGTGTTGATGGTCAACGGTCCGCACTTGCCGAACATCGCACCGCTGGTGATCGACAACGGGCGCGGCAAGCGCTCGGCTGTGATCGATTTGCGCGATGCAACGGGTCGGGAAACGTTAAATGGCCTCGTTCGCGACGCCGATGTGTTTTTGCAGGCGTATCGGCCAGGGGCGCTCGCGGCGCGCGGGTTCGGTCCCGAGGAACTGGCGCGAGTGCGGCCGGGGATCGTCTATGTCTCGGTTTGCGCGTATGGGCACACAGGCCCTTGGGCCGGGCGGCGCGGCTTCGACAGTCTGGTGCAGTCCGCGAGTGGAATTGCTTTTACCGAGCGCGAGGCGGCGGGATGGGATGAGCCGAAGCATCTGCCGTGTCAGGCGTTGGATCACGCGACGGGCTATCTGGCTGCTTTCGGCGCAATGGCCGCATTGGCGCGGCGAGCCACCGAAGGCGGAAGCTGGCACGTGAGGGTGTCGCTCGCGCAGACCGGACGGTGGTTGCAATCCTTCGGATTGCTTCCCGACGGCTGGAAGGCGCCCGACGTTTCCATCGACGATGTGCGGGATTGTCTGGGAACCGTGCAGTCGGAGTTCGGGCGGGTGCTGGGCGTTCTGCCGGCTGAGCGTCTTGAGGAAACGCCTGCGCGCTTTGACTTGCCGCCGGCCCGGATAGGGGCGCATGAGGCGAAATGGGCGTGAAGGCGTTGCGATTGCCGAAGGACAAACGCCGCGCTTACTTCCTCAATTCCGCCACGAAATCATAGTAATCGTTGCGGCAGTAGGTATCGGTCAGCTCGATCGCCCGCTGATCCGCCGTGTACCCGACGCGCGTGATCAGCAGCAGCGCCTCGTTAGGGGCAATGCTCATCTGCTGCGCGATCTCGTCGTTCGCGTTCACCGCGCGAAAATGCTGCAGCGCGCGGACAATCGTCAGTCCGCGATTTTCCAGGTACGTGTACAACGAATCGCCAATTGCCTGAGGATCGGGAATCACTGCGGCAGGGAAGGTGGAATTCTCCACCGCCATCACGATGCCGTCGGCCAGGCGTAAGCGGCGCAGCCGGGTCACCGCCGCCGCCGGCGACAGGCCCAGTTGAATCACCTCATCGCGGTTAGCCGGCGAAATTTCCCGCGACAACCACTTCGAACTCGGCGTAAAGCCGCGTCGCCGCAGCATTTCGCTGAAACTCGACAGACGCGATAGCGGATCTTCATAGCGCGGCGTGATGAAGCTCCCCGCACCTTGAGTGCGGCGGATCAATCCCTGTTCGACCAGCAGGGCAATCGCTTTGCGCGAGGTGATCCGCGATACGCCGAGCGCTTCGGACAGCACGCGCTCAGAGGGCAGCGCCTCGCCCGCGTTCCAACGGTTTTCGTGAATCGCGCTGCCGAGCTTGCGAGCGAGTTGCAGATACAGCGGCGTGTCGTTTTCCGGGTCCGGGCGCAGGTCGCGCCAGCGGTCTTCCGAGGCAGAGGTCATGGGGCTCACGCAAGAAGGGCAAGCGGCAATTCTAAGACATCGGCGCGCTCCGTTATAGCGGGCTTTTGCCTGGTGCCCGATCCGATGCTCGTGCAACCGCTAAACTCGTCCCTATGATTTCCGTATCATGCGTCGCGGATTCGCCCGCGCCGCCGCATCGAAATGAACGCGTTGCCCTATGTTTAGCCACTTCGAGGAGAAAGCATGACGACCGATATCGCGAGCGTGAGCCTGCCCGACGGCGAGCGTATTCCGAAACTGGGGCAGGGCACCTGGGAGATGGGTGAACAACCGGCGCGCCGTGCCTCGGAACTCGCCGCACTGCGCTGCGGCATCGAACTGGGCATGACGCTGATCGACACGGCGGAAATGTACGGCGACGGCGCCACGGAATTGCTTCTCGGTGAAGCGCTGGCGGGGCTGCGCGATCAGGTCTTTCTCGTGAGCAAGGTGTATCCGCATAACGCCAGCCGGCGCGGCGTGATCGCGGCCTGCGAGCAGAGCCTCAAGCGCCTGAAAACCGATCGGCTCGATCTGTATCTGCTGCACTGGCGCGGCTCGGTGCCGCTCGCGGAAACAGTCGAGGCATTCGAGGCACTACGCAGCGCGGGCAAGATTCGCCACTGGGGCGTCAGCAACTTCGATACCGACGATATGGAAGAGCTCGTCGCCACGCCGGGCGGCGAGGCGTGCGCGACCAATCAGATTCTCTACAACGTGGCGCGCCGTGGACCGGAATTCGACCTGTTGCCGTGGCTCGCCGCGCGCAACATGCCGGCGATGGCATACAGTCCGGTCGATCACGCGCGCCTGCCGAAACGCTCGCCGCTCGACGATATTGCCGACGCACGCGGTGTCTCGGTGTTTCAGGTGGCGCTTGCGTGGGTCCTGCAAAAGCCCGGCGTGTTCGCCATTCCGAAAGCGGGGCGCGTCGAGCATGTGCGCGACAACCATCAGGCGTCGCAACTGCAACTCGACGCGCGCGAACTCGCTGCCATCGACACTTATTTCAAACCGCCGCGTAGCAAGCGGCCACTCGAAATGCTGTGAGCGCAGTTGCAGCCGTTAGTGAATTGCGGCGGCCGTGGAGCCGACGCTTATGGCGCTGCGGCTCGCTGCACCGGCGTCATTAATTGCAACCGTGGTGCATGTGCACGGAACCCAGAACGGCGACTTCAGCGGGCGTGTGCTTGAGCGAATCTTCGTTGACCTGGGCGGCGTCGGCAACGAATTCGTCGACGATCGACGACACCTGCGTATTGCGCAAACACAGCGACACACGCTGCGTTTCGTTGGGTGGCAGCGACGCGCGCTGACCCAGGAACAGCACGCCGTACTGATAGCCGTGGATGATGCCGCGGATCGCGCCGACGCATTGACCTTGCGCAACGTTATCGTTTTTCAGCTTGCAGGTTTGCGCGAGCGAATAGGCGGAGAAGGTGGGATCGACCGGCGGCGCAGCTTGCGACAGGGTTGGCGGCTGCGGCTGGGGTGATGTGGCCGGTGCTTGCGACGGTGCTTGCGCCGCAGTTTGCGCATTGGCGAGCGATGCGAGGCCCAGAGCGGCGACCATCAGCAGGCCGGTGGCCGTGCGCGCTATGGAGTGGGGGACGTTTCGTTGCATGTTGTGGTGCCCTCATATCGAACGTTGAATCTGATATGAGGCAATCGCTTCGGTTTGGTTCCGGTCACGCACGACACGATCGATTGTTCTGGTTTTAAACGTGTGCGAGAACAGGAACTGCTTGTCGGCGTTTCGCGGCGGTGCGCGCCGTTTCGCCGGACCGCCTGCGGGTGCTGCCGACTTCGACCGGCTTCGGGCGGTGACGCTCGACCGGGGGATCGAGACATCACCGCCGCTGCCGGGGGACTGCGAACGGTATACGCATGTCGTTAGCGACGGGTAGGGCGCGGGGGCCCCCTACCCGGGAAACAGGCGACTGTCAGTGCCCGTTTCCTCCGCCATTGCCACCATTGCCGCCGCCACCCTTGCCTCCGTGACCGCCGCCGGAGCCTCCGCCAAAGCCGCCGCCGAACCCGCCACCGAAGCCTCCGCCAAAACCACCACCGGGGCCGCCTTTTCCGCCGCCAAACCCGCCGCCGGGGCCGCCGCCGCAACCGCAGCCGCCGCTCCCGCTGCTGCCGCCACCGCTGCTGCCACCGCCGCTGCTGCCACCGCCGCTGCTGCCACCGCCGCTGCTTCCACCGCCACTGCTTCCACCGCCACTGCTTCCGCCACCGCTGCTTCCGCCGCCACTGCTTCCACCGCCGCTGCTTCCGCCACCGCTGCTGCCACCGCCGCTGCTGCCACCGCCGCTGCTTCCGCCGCCGCTGCTTCCGCCACCGCTGCTTCCGCCACCGCTGCTGCCACCGCCGCTGCTTCCGCCACCGCTGCTTCCGCCACCGCTGCTACCGCCGCCGCTGCTTCCGCCACCGCTGCTTCCGCCACCGCTGCTGCCACCGCCGCTGCTTCCGCCACCGCTGCTTCCGCCGCCACTGCTGCCACCGCCGCTGCTGCCACCGCCGCTGCCACCGCCGCTGCCGCCGCCGTTACCCTTACCGCCGCCACTGCCCGAGCCTGCTGCGCCGCCGGCGCCATTGCCGCTCGCACCCGAGCCACCGCTGCCTGCGCTCGCCGCGCCGTTGCCGCCGCGATGCTGCGCGCACCCTCCGATACTGGTGCTTGTGCAATCGCGCGGACTGAACACAATGGCTGCGTCGTCGGCAGCGGTCGGTTCATCAGGCGCGGTGCCGGTCGCCGCTGCGCCCGCCGCCGAACTGTCGTCCTGCACGCTTTGCGTCGCTGCGTGCGCGCCGCTCGCAGGCATGGGCGCATCGGCAACCGTCATCAACTTGGGGACCGCATCCGTTGACGCCGAATACGCGACCTGCGTGATCAGCAAAGCTACGCCCGCTGCGATTGCTGTACTCCGTAAGACCCCGAAGTAGTACTGATTGAATTTTCTGGTTTTCATCACGTCTCTCCCGAGGGGACGCCGACACCTCGCTGTCGCCATCTCCCACGCTGAACCGCCGACGCCGGGCCTGTCTGAGCGCTAGCCTCGTCGCCCCCCGAGTCTGTTTTGCGGATGCAAGTCAAACACCATCACCGTCTTCCCGACGCCGTAGCCGGTTTGCTGACAAACGCTTGCGTGCGCTTCAGCCGATACCGTTCAAACGCGCTTCGTCACGTATCGCTTCCTGTCGCTGCGATTCGCCCAAGCGGCGCTTCCGGCTCTCTCTCTCTCGATCTCTTCTGGATTCGAATGTCTGGACAGTACTTAGCGATATCCATGCCACGGTCCGCAAAGCCTTGCGGCGACGGGTGTCGAATAGGGGTGTGCGATGGCCGCGAGGAAAAAACGCAGGAAAATGTTTCGATGATGAAACGCGCGACCGGAAAGCCGCTTTATTACGCGTTATTCGTTACGCGCGGCGTTTTCCGGTGCGTTTTCCGAACCGTTGCCGGAGACCTTGCCGGCGTTGTCGCGCGCGGCGGATTGCAGTACACGCAGGTCGTCGACGGGAATATGGCAGCGGATGCGATGCGCGGACGGCTGACCCGCGTCACCGCTGCCGGCTTCGAGGAAGGGAGGGTCTTGCTGCTCGCAGATCGCTCCGAGTTTGCGCGGGCAGCGCGTATGGAACACGCAACCGGACGGCGGCGATGCCGCACTCGGCAGATCGCCGGACAGCCGTATGCGGGCGGTGTTGTCGTGGGCGTCGAGTGTCGGCACCGAAGACAGTAGCGCCTCGGTGTAGGGATGATGCGGTCCGCCGAAAACCGCGGCTGCCGGTCCGATCTCCAGCAGGCGGCCGAGGTACAGCACGGCGATGCGATCCGACAGATAGCGCACCACATGCAGATCATGCGAGATGAACACGTAGCTCACACCACGCTCGCGCTGCAGATCGGCGAGCAGGTTGAGGATCGCGGCCTGCACGGAGACGTCGAGCGCCGACGTGGGTTCGTCGCAAACCACCACGCGCGGCTCACCGGCAAACGCGCGCGCGATCGCCACGCGCTGCTTGAGTCCGCCGGACAACTGACGCGTGCGCGAGCCGAGATAGCGCTCGGGCAAACGCACGGCTGCTGTCAATGTAGCGAGCCGCTCGTCGATAGCGGCGCCGCGCAGTGCGGTGAGTCGCGACAACGCACGACCGATCAACCGCTTCACCGAATGCGCGCGATTGAGCGCCGAGTCGGGATTCTGGAACACGATCTGCAGCGACTTGACCTGCTCGTCGTTGCGTCGCGTGACGCGCGCGGCGAGGGGGGTGCCGTCGAGTTCGAGTACGCTGCCCGCATCCGGTGTGAGCAGGCCGAGCATCAGTTTCGCGAGCGTCGTCTTGCCGCTGCCGGATTCGCCGACAAGGCCGAGCGTTTCGCCACTGGCGAGATCGATCGAAACGTTGTCGACCGCGCGCAGCGGCGCGCCGGACACGTGGAATGTCTTCGAGAGTTTTTCTGCGCGCAGCACGAGAGCAGGGCGCTCGCTCTCACGCGACTCATCGCCATGCAGGGGCAATCCCTCCGCAGACGCGCGCGGCAGTTCGATTGCGCGTTCGTGATAATGGCAGCGCGACATCTGATCGCCGTGTGCGGCACTCACGCGATAAGGCGGCGGTGCTTCACGGCGACAGCGGTCGTCGGCGAGACGGCAACGGTCGGCATAAATGCAGCCTTGCGTGACCGAACCGGGCAAGGGCAAATTGCCTGCGATGGTGTCGAGCCGCTCGGTGTCCTTGCTGCGTCCCGTGGTCGGCAAACAGCGCAGCAGTCCAACCGTATAGGGATGACGCGGCCGCGCGAACACGTCCTGGGTGGCGCCTTCCTCAACCAGCTTGCCTGCGTACAGCACGCCGACGCGCTCGCACATCCGGCCGATCACCGCGAGGTTGTGGCTGATGAACAGCACCGCGGTGCCGAGCTCTTCGCGCAGTTGCGCCACGAGATCGAGCACTTCGGCTTCGACGGTGGCGTCGAGGCCGGTGGTCGGTTCGTCGAGAATCAGCAAGGCAGGGTTCGAGGCGAGCGCCATGGCGATCACTACGCGCTGCTGCATGCCGCCCGACAACTGATGTGGATAGCTGTCCATCACGCGCTCGGGCGAAGCAATGCGCACTCGCTGCAGTATCTCGACCGTACGCTGCACTGCTTCGTCACGCGAGACGCCGGCGGCTTCGAAGGCTTCCGTGACTTGCCGCGCGATCGTCAGTGACGGATTCAATGCGCGGCCTGGGTCCTGATAGACCATTGAAATCGCGTTCGCGCGCATCGTGCGCAACGCGTCGGCGTCGAGCTTCTGCACGTCCTGGCCGGCGATGATGATCTTGCCGGCCTTCACCTTGCCGTTACGCGGCAGATAGCGCAGCGCGGCCATTGCGACCGTCGATTTACCGCAGCCCGATTCGCCGACGAGGCCATAGGCTTCGCCGCGCCGCACGCGAAACGATACGTCCTGCAGCACTTCGCGATCACGTCCACGCATCCGGTACGTGACCGTCAGGCCGACGACGGTCAGCGCATCGGTGCGATCGCTCTTCGAAACGTCGAAGGCGGGGAACGAGGCGGGCGGCGGGCCGTTCATCGGTCGAGCACTCCTTGCACGCTATCGGCGATCAGATTCACGCCGACCACGAGCGAAGCGATGGCGCCGGCCGCGAACACCACGGTCCACCATGCGCCTCCCGCCATCAGCGTGTACGACTCGGACAGCGCGAGGCCCCAATCCGCGGAAGGCGGCTGAATGCCGAAGCCGAGAAACGACAACGTGGCGACCGCGAAAATGGCATACCCGAGACGCACGGTCGCCTCGACGATGATCGGCGGCAACACGTTCGGCAGAATCTCCGCGAACATGATGTACGGCGCGCGTTCACCGCGCAGTTGCGCAGCGGCGACGTAGTCCAGATGCCGTTCGGCAAACACGGCGGCGCGTACCGTACGCGCGGTGATCGGCGTGAAGGTAATGCCGATCACGAGAATCACGGTGAAGTTCGATGCACCGACCGCGGCCAGCGCGAGCAACGCGACGATCACGAGAGGCAGCGCGAGCACGGCGTCGATCGCGCGGCCCACGACGTTGTCGACCCAGCCTTCGAAGTAGCCGACGATCAGGCCCAACGCCGTTCCCGCGACAGTGCCGAGCAGGGTCGCCAACGGCGCGATGGTCAGAATGTCGCGCGCGCCGACAATGACTCGGGAGAACACGTCACGACCGAGTTGATCGGTGCCGAACCAATGCGTGCCATCGGGCGGCGTGAGCGAGTTGAGTGGGTCGGAGGCATACGGGTCGATCCGCACGATCCATTGCCCGGCGATTGCACAGACGATCCACCATCCAACGATCAACACGCCGGCCACAAACGTGGGCGAGCGCAGCAGCACGCGCAACTGATCGAAGCGCGGTTCAGTAGCCGGGCGTGGCGCGGGCGGCGCGGCCGGCGGAACGATGGTGCTCATTCGGCGCTCCTCACTCGCAGTCGCGGATTAAGCAGGATATGCAGTGCATCGGCGACAAGGTTGGCGACGGTGTAGACCACGCCGATTGTCAGCACGCCCGCTTCGAGCATCGGAAAATCCTTGGCCTTGGCGGCGTTGTAGATCAGCGAGCCGATACCTTGATAGTGGAACAGCGTCTCGACCACTACGAGGCCGCCGATCATGTAGCCGAGTTGCGTGGCGGCGACGGTGATGGTCGGCAGCAGCGCATTGCGTAACACGTGCCGCCAGATCACGGTACGGCGCGGCAAGCCTTTGAGGATTGCGGTGCGGGTGTAGTCCGCATCGAGCGCTTCGACGGTGCCCGCGCGCGCCATTCTCGCGATGTAGCCGAAGAACACCAGCACCAGCGGCAGCACCGGCAGAATCAGGTGCTGCAATTGTTCGAGCGCGCTCGCTTCGGGCGGATACGACGCTTCGATCGGTAACCAGCGCAGCCACACGCCGAACACCAGAATCAGCACGATCGACGAGACGAACTCCGGCACCACGGTCGCCGACAACCCGGCGATGCTAATGGTGCGATCGAGCCAACGTCCTGCATGCATGGCCGACCACACACCGCCTGCAATGCCGAGCGGCACGACGACGATAAACGCGAGCAGACCGAGCTTGGCCGAATGCGCCAGCGCGTCGGCGATAAACGGCGCAACCGGTTCGCGGTACGCATAGGAAAGCCCCATGTCGCCGCGCACGAAATGCGAGATCCACTCGACGTATTGCGTCATGAGCGGCCGGTCTGCGCCGAGCTGATGATTAAGCGCGGCGACCGCGCGCGCATCGGCGAGCGGCCCGAGCACGGCGCGGCCGATATCGCCAGGCAGCAACTGGCCACCCGCGAACACGATCACGGACAGCAGCCACAGCGTAATCAACGACAAACCGACTCGCGTCGCCAGAAACCGCACGACACGGCCGGCATTGCCGTTGGGGACCGGAGAGGCGGAAGGGGTCACCGTGGTCGACATTGTGATCTCCTGCCGAAGAAGTGCCGTGCGCTCATGCTTTCCATGGCTTTTGCGCCCACTGCTTTCGTGTTCACTGCTTTTGCGTCCACCGCTTTTGCGTCCACATCACGCGCTCAACACCGCGCGGTCGAAATAGAGTTGCGCGAGCGCGGTAAAACGTACGCCGTTCACACCCTTGCGCATCGCGATCAACTGATCGTAAAAGAACGGAATGATCACGGGCGTTTCATCGAGCAGCAGCGTCTGGATCTGTCCGGAGATTTTCTTCTGCGTGCCGAGGTCGACTGCCGCGACGAATTGCGCGACCAGTTGATCGTATTGCGGGTTCTTGAAGTGCGCGGCGTTCCACGTGCCGGTGCTGGTGAGCGGCGCGTTCAGAAACACGTTCGGCACGCCGCGATGACCGTAATCGGTGATGCCGAGCGGCGAGTCGAGCCAATCCGATTTGCCCGGTGTGCCCGCGCCGTAGTACAGCGACTGACTCTCCACCTTCAGGTTGATACGCACGCCGATCGCCTTCGCCGCGTTCTGCACGACCACCGCGAGATCGGGAATCTCCATGTACTTCTCGGTGGTCAGCGTGACGTCGAAACCATTCGGCACGCCCGCTTGCGCAAGCAGTTGCTTCGCCTTCGCGGTGTCGATCCTGCGTTGCGCGACGCCCGCATCGGACGACGGAAATACCGGTGCGAACGGGCTGTCGTTGCCGATCTGTGCACGGCCCTTGAACAGCCCTCGCACCAGCACGTCGCGATCGAGCGACAAGGCCAGCGCCTGGCGCACGCGTTTGTCCTTGAACAGCGGGCTGTCGTTGCGCATATGAATCTGGCGATGCGCGCTCGACTTCACGCCGACTGCCTTGTAGTCCGGATTGTTCAGAATGCCGGCGCCGCCCTGCACGGTGAATGTGCCCATTACATCGGCCTGATGGCCTTGCAACGCGAGCATTTGCGCCTGCTCGTCGGCGTAGAACGAAAACTGTACGCGTTGCGGTAACGCTTTTTCGCCCCAGTAGTCCGGATTGCGCACGAACGAGGCGCCGACCTTCGCCTGATACTTTTCGAGCTTGAACGGACCGGTGCCGATGAAGCTCTTTTCATAACCACCTGCATAGTTCGCGGGCAGGATCACGGCGTTGAAATTGTCCGAGGAAACGTAGTACGGGAAATTGCCGTTCGGTGCATCGAGATGGAAGGCGACCGTGTGCTCGTCGACGACCTTCGCACCGCCTTTCGACAGCACGCCCTTCAACACCGAGAGCGCCGCCGAACCGCTCGCCGGATCGGCGAGGCGGTCGAAGGTGGCGACGACGTCTTTGGCGGTGAACGCCTGGCCGTCGTGGAATTTGACGTTCGGGCGCAGCGCGAAGGTCCACACGTCGCCCTTATCGTTCGCTTTCCACGACAAGGCGAGCGCCGGCCTCAGCATGAGCTTTTCGCCGTCGTCGTCGATCAGGAATTCGCCGGTCTGGTTCAGCAGCGCGAGACTCGCGGCATCGTTCACGGTGAGCGGATCGACCGCGCCGGCCGGCGTCAGATGGGCCACACGGATTGTCTGGTTAGACGGACTCGCTGCGCCTTGCGCACGGGCCTGCGGTGCGTTCAGCACGCCGCCGCCAACCAGCGACAAACCGATCACGCTGGCATAGCGCAGCAGATCGCGGCGCGTGATGCGGCCGGCGACGAATTCGTCGATGGCGTGGTTGCCGTAGGCGTCGGCGGTGCGGCGGGCTAAGGCCAACTCGAGTTCGGGAAATCGGTCCGCGGGAGTCTTCATCGATGGAGTGTCCAGTCCGTTCTGCTGTCGGTTCTGAAGGGCCGCGCCGGATACGCGCGACAAGGCGACTTATTGCAATGACGAAAAGCTGCAGTGCGCTGCAGTGCTGAAAAGCGGTTTCAGTGTAAGCGATTGGCCACCGGTTCGGCGCGCCTGCGGCGCGGTCCGGTCGCCGTTTGGCGTATAAAAGGGCCGGCGTGTGTCGTCACGACAACGCTCGGCGGGCTGTCTCGCCCGGCCTGTGTGAAGCCCAGGATGCCGCAGCGCGGAAATTGCCGTTGCGTCGCCACCGCTGTGGAAACCTTACCGATTCTCCGCGCAGGCGAACTGGATTTACCGCGCAACCGTGTCGGCGCGGCGCCAGCGATGGAACAGCACCGAGCCGATCCAGCACGCCATGAAGGTTGCGACGATGCCGTAACCCAGGGCGCCGAAGTGCTCGTTGAGACTGCCCACTGCGTCCCAAACACCGCCGTTCAGACCGAGTTTGTCCGACAGCAGTCCCAGCGCTTCAACGCCGCCAATGACGATCGCCACCACCGCCGAAACGAACGTGATGCTCGCGTTGTAGTAGAGCTTGCGCTTCGGATCGTCCATGGCCCAGCCGTAGGCGTGGACCATCAGTACGTTGTCGGTCGAATCGACCAGCGTCATGCCCGCGGTGAAGAGCGCCGGGAACACGAGGATCGAATACAGCGGCAGACCTTTGCCGGCTTCGGACGCGGCAATTGCCAGCAGGCCGATCTCGGTCGCGGTGTCGAAGCCAAGGCCGAACAGCACGCCGACGGGGTACATGTGCCAGCTTTTCGTCACGAGCCGGAACATCGGCCGCAATGCGCGCGACAGCAGACCGGCGGGCGCGATGCTCGCCGTCGTTTCAGTAGCGAGTTCGCTGCCGCGTTGGACGTGGCGATAGCGCCGCCACACATCGCGCAGAATCACGAGATTCACGCACGCCAGCACGAGCAGAAACACCGCCGACACAACCGTGCCGATCGGGCCGCCGACCGCCTTGAAGGTCTCGAAGCGACCGTGCAGCGAATGAGCCGTCCACGCAATGCCGATCGTCGCGAGGATCACGATCGTCGAATGCCCCAGCGAAAACGCCAGGCCCACGCCGAGCGGCCGCTTGCCCGCCTGCATCAGCTTGCGCGTGACGGCATCGATCGCGGCGATGTGGTCCGCATCTACGGCGTGGCGCAGACCGAAACCGTAGGCGAGCAGCGCGGTGCCGAGCAGCAGCGGATAGTGGCGAAACGCGATCAGCGCCCACGCCCATGCGCCGAGATTGGCGGCGATCAGGACGGCATACAGCGTGATGAGGCGAGGGCGCAGCGAGGCGGTCGGCGTCATGAGTTGCGTGAAAGAGGTTTAGTGATCGTGCGGATGTTTGTGAATCGGATCGACCCAGAAGACCGTTTCCGGCGCTTCCACGGCGTCGATATTCAGATTCACCACCACCGCTTCATTGTCGCTGCGCACCAGCACGCATTCGAGCGGGTCATCGGTGCTCGCGTTGATTTCCTGGTGCGGCACGTAGGGCGGCACGAAGATGAAGTCGCCCGGGCCCGCTTCGGCCGTGAACTCGAGATGCTCGCCCCAGCGCATGCGTGCCTGACCTCGCACCACGTAGATGACGCTTTCGAGCGCGCCGTGATGATGCGCGCCGGTCTTCGCATTCGGATGGATCGTGACCGTGCCGGCCCAGATTTTCTGTGCGCCGACGCGCGCCGCGTTGATCGCCGCCGCGCGATTCATGCCCGGCGTTTGCGCGGTATTGCTGTCGAGCTGGTCGCCCTTGATGACCTTGACGCCGTGCTCGCGCCAGTCGATTGGCGCCGCCGGTTGTTCATCCTTGTAGTGCGGGTGTTCGTGATCCTGGCTCATGGTGTGTCTCCTCGTGGGCGTGAGTCCGGGCGGTCAGCACGGCGCCGTTTGGCATTTTTGCATGTTCAAAAACGTGTGTGTTGCCGGCTGCCCCAGGCGGCGTCGCGGACGAAAAAAAGGCCCATCCACAGGGACGGGCCTTTTGCTGTCTGCCTTCATGGCGTCGTATTGCATTGCGGGGTGCAGCACATGGCGTATTGCAGCCCGCGGTGCTTACTTCTGCTTCGCGTTGATCACGGCTTCCGCGACGTTGTTCGGCGTTTCAGCGTAGTGCTTGAACTCCATCGTGTACGTCGCGCGGCCTTGCGTTGCCGAACGCAGCGACGTCGAATAGCCGAACATCTCCGCGAGCGGTACTTCGGCGCGTACCAGCTTGCCACCGCCGCCGGCGATGTCTTCCATGCCTTGCACCATGCCGCGACGGCTCGACAGATCGCCCATCACGTTGCCCATGAAGTCTTCCGGCGTTTCCACTTCGACGGCCATCATCGGTTCGAGCAGTACCGGCTTGGCCTTGCGCATGGCGTCCTTGAACGCCATCGAACCGGCCATGCGGAACGCGTTTTCGTTCGAGTCGACGTCGTGGTACGAACCGAAGGTCAGCGTCACCTTCACGTCGACCACCGGATAGCCTGCCAGCACGCCGGCCTTCAGCGTTTCCTGAATGCCCTTGTCGACCGCCGGAATGTATTCACGCGGAATCACGCCGCCCTTGATCGCGTCGACGAATTCGTAGCCCTTGCCCTGCGGCGCCGGCTCCAGCGTGATCACAGCGTGACCGTACTGACCGCGGCCGCCCGACTGCTTGACGAACTTGCCTTCGACGTCCTCGATCTTGTTGCGCACCGTTTCGCGGTAAGCCACCTGCGGCTTGCCGACGGTGGCCTCAACGCCGAACTCGCGCTTCATCCGGTCGACCAGAATTTCCAGGTGCAACTCGCCCATCCCCGAGATGATGGTCTGGCCGGATTCTTCATCCGTTTGCACGCGGAACGACGGGTCTTCCTGCGCCAGACGATTGAGCGCGATGCCCATCTTTTCCTGGTCGACCTTGGTCTTCGGCTCGACGGCCTGCGAAATCACCGGCTCCGGGAAGATCATCCGTTCGAGGATGATCACGTGATTCGGATCGCACAGCGTGTCGCCGGTAGTGGCTTCCTTCAGGCCGACGGCCGCGGCAATGTCGCCCGCGTAGACTTCCTTGATTTCCTTGCGCTCGTTCGCATGCATCTGCAGGATCCGGCCGAGGCGTTCCTTCTTTTCCTTGACCGCGTTGTAGACCGTGTCGCCCGAATTCACCACGCCCGAATAGACACGGAAGAAAATCAGCTGGCCGACGAACGGGTCGGTCATGATCTTGAAGGCGAGCGCCGAGAACGGATCGGTGTCAGTCGGATGGCGCTCGATTTCCTTGTCGTACTCGTCGTGACCCGTGATAGCGGGCACGTCGATCGGCGACGGCAGATAGTCGATCACCGCGTCGAGCATGGCTTGCACGCCCTTGTTCTTGAACGCGCTGCCGCACAGCATCGGCACGATCTCGTTGGCGATGGTACGCACACGAATGCCGTGCTTGATTTCCTCTTCGGTTAGCGTGCCGCCGTGCAGATATTTGTCGAGCAATTCCTCGCTCGCTTCAGCGGCGGACTCGACCATCTTGTCGTGCCATTCCTTCGCGGTAGCTTCGAGTTCGGGCGGAATGTCGCGGTACTCGAACTTGATGCCCTGGTTCTCTTCGTCCCAGTAGATCGCCTTCATCTTGACGAGGTCGACCACGCCCTGGAAATGATCTTCCGCGCCGACCGGAATCTGGATCGGCACCGCGTTGCCCTTCAGGCGATCGCCGATCTGCCGCTGCACGCGGAAGAAGTCCGCGCCGACGCGGTCCATCTTGTTGACGAACGCAATACGCGGCACCTTGTACTTGTTCGCCTGACGCCACACGGTTTCGGATTGCGGCTGCACGCCGCCGACCGAGTCGTACACCATGCAGGCGCCGTCGAGCACGCGCATCGAGCGCTCAACTTCAATCGTGAAGTCGACGTGACCCGGGGTGTCGATGATGTTGATCCGGTGTTCTGGATAGTTGCCGGCCATACCCTTCCAGAAAGCAGTCGTGGCAGCCGATGTGATCGTGATGCCGCGCTCCTGCTCCTGTTCCATCCAGTCCATCGTCGCAGCACCGTCGTGAACCTCGCCGATCTTGTGGGTCACGCCTGTGTAGAACAGGATGCGTTCAGTGGTGGTGGTTTTGCCGGCGTCGATGTGAGCGCTAATGCCGATATTCCGGTAGCGCTCGATGGGAGTCTTGCGGGGCACGTGAACCTCCTTGAAATGGCGCGCCTGAAACGCTTGCCGGGCGGCAGTCTGTGCTGCCCGGGGAGCCTTGGATGCTGCTTTGCCAAGAATACTAGGATAGCGCGTCGGCCTGTCTTTTGCAGGAATCTTGCCAGCCGCGTGTGAAGGCCTGCTCGTATGGGCTCGCGGGCCGACGCCGGCGTCTGCCGCGTGGTGCCGGGCATCGCCCGCCCCGCGCTGAATGCAAAAAAGCCGGCGCCTCGCGAAAGGCACCGGCTTTATCTGAAAAGCGGCCGCTGAAGAATCGGCAGGGTGTCGTCGTGGTCGACGCGCCTTTATTGCGCGGCCGGCAAGCCCTGGATTTTCATGCCCGGTTTGATGCCTTTTGACGAGAACCAGCCCTTGCTCATTTCCAACGCATACACGCCATTGTTCTTCGGGCAGTGATTGTTGGTGGTCTCGGCCTGCATCTCGTCGATGTCGGTGACCGTGCCGTCGGCGCGCATGAACGCGATCGACAGCGGGATCAACGTGTTCTTCATCCAGAAGCAATGCACGGCGTTTTCATTGAAGACGAACAGCATGCCTTCATTCGGCGCGAGGGTCGTGCGATACATCAGGCCTTGTTCGCGATCGGCGTCGTTAGCGGCAACGGCTGCGTCGATGACGAACATGCCCGCGGTCAGCTTTGCGCGAGGAAAATCGCCGGGCTGCTTCGCACCGGCCGGCATCTGTTGCGCATGAGCGGGGGCAGCGGTGGTCGCGGCGAACGACATCGCGGCGAGCGGCAGTGCAACGGCAACAGCGAAACGCGCAATCAACGAGCGCATGGGAAATCGCACGGCATGACTCCTTGCTGGAATTTAACTCGCGAATGTTACGCGAGCGCGTCAAAAACAAAAAGGCAGATCGCCTTGCGGTGATCTGCCTTTCAACGCCGTAAGAACGGCAATGAAGCTAGTTCTTGACTGCGTTTTTACAACAAACTTACTCCGAAGCGCCCGAAGCTGCAGCTGCAGCTGCTGCCTTCTTGTGCGACTTCTTGTGAGCGTGCTTCGTGGTCTTCTTTGCCGACGAAGCTGCTGCTGCCGGAGCTGCCGAAGCTGCTGCCGGTGCCGAAGCTTGTGCGAATGCTGCCGTTGCGAAGAGACCAGCGACCAGAGCGGCGATCAGTTTGTTCATTTTGTGAATCCTCAGCTTTAGTTGATTAACCAAATGACCCGGTTATATGTAGAGTCATGTCGGTAAACGTGCCATCCACCTTTCGGTTGACAGCCGCATCGAACATTTTTTTCGACACGTCTGCTTAGCGCTCAGACTCCCCGTACTCACCGCGAGAGCGGCGTGTGCAAAGGCCCTTAAGGCTGAATGCCGGATAGCTTCGGGCGGCATCTGCGTCGAATAACGCGTGAGCTCGCGCACCGGTTGACGTGAATTTTGCGGAAAATTTATATGCCTTCATGCAGAAGCAAATGAATGGCTGCAACGCGATCGTCAACGCAACTGTTTCACGCGTTTTTCATATTGGTTTCACGCGCTATTTTGTTTGCGGATACAACGAGTTAGCTTTTTCGCTGCGGGTCAGAATATTAGATCGATGCAGGTTCAGTGCCGGTTCGGTGCAGACATGGCACGCGTGTAAACGCATTCAGACGATGCCTTCCCACGGAGCCTTCAGCGGCAATTCGACACTCTCTCCCGGCTGCAGCCCGAGCGAAAAAATATCGAGTGCGCCGATGCCGGCGCGCACGAGACGCAATGTCGGGAATCCCACCGCCGCGGTCATGCGTCGCACCTGGCGGTTCTTGCCTTCGGTGATCGACAACTCGATCCATGTGGTGGGAATTGCGGCGCGATAGCGGATCGGCGGCGTGCGGGCCCAAAGCGAATCGGTCGGCTCGACGTATTCGGCACGGCAGGGCCGCGTCACGTAATCGCCGAGATCGACACCGCGTGCGAGCTTCTTCAAGGTGGCATCATCGACTGCGCCTTCCACCTGTGCCCAATAGCGTTTGACCAGTTTGTGACGCGGCTCGGCGATGCGTGCCTGCAGCGCGCCGTCGTCGGTAAGGAGAAGCAGCCCTTCGCTATCGGAGTCGAGCCGGCCTGCGGGATAGATGCCGGGCACCTTCACCCAATCGGCCAGCGACGCCCGCGTTTCGTGCGGCGAAAACTGACAGATGGTGCCGAACGGTTTGTTCAGGGCGAGGAGTCGCATAGAGGAATCGATGAAGGTCGAGCGGCGGCAGTAGCGTGCCGCGCAGGCCAGGAAGGGCGCTGGCTCGGTAGTAAATGGCGGAATAATAATGCATAATGAGCCGCTCTAAGTCTTATGTCTTATATAAGATATAAGAATATGTACCGTGTGGTCTTGATTTTCGACAATGTTGGAAAACCCCGAGCCGCATACGGCCTCGTTGCTGCGTTGGCGTGGGCTAGAATAGGCGACCAGGCCGCTCGCAGGCGTCCGGCATTGCGTAGCGAGGAGCACCCAGTTTCCGCAGTCTCCCATCAGCTTTCAGCACAGCCTTCACTGGAGTCCGATCATGCCGTACCAGCACATCAAGGTTCCGACCGGCGGTGACAAGATCACCGTCAACGCCGATTTCTCGCTCAACATTTCCGACCAGCCGATCATTCCGTATATCGAAGGCGACGGAACGGGGCTCGACATCACGCCGGTGATGTTGAAGGTGGTGGATGCCGCAGTAGAAAAAGCCTACGCGGGTAAAAAGAAAATCCACTGGATGGAAATCTACGCCGGCGAGAAGTCGACCAAGGTGTACGGCCCGGACGTGTGGCTGCCGGAAGAAACGTTGCAGGTGCTGAAGGAATACGTCGTCTCGATCAAGGGGCCGCTCACCACGCCGGTAGGCGGCGGTATCCGCTCGCTGAACGTTGCGCTGCGCCAGGAACTCGATCTGTATGTTTGCCTGCGCCCCGTGCAGTACTTCAAGGGCGTGCCTTCACCGGTTCGTGAACCTGAGAAGATCGACATGGTGATTTTCCGCGAGAACTCGGAAGACATCTATGCCGGCATCGAGTGGCCTGCCGGGTCGGAAGACGCGAAGAAGGTCATCAAGTTCCTGCGCGAAGAAATGGGTGTGAAGAAGATCCGTTTCCCGGAAACCTCGGGGATCGGTGTCAAGCCGGTGTCGCGCGAAGGCACGGAGCGCCTGGTGCGCAAGGCGATCCAGTATGCGATCGACAACAATCGCCGCTCGGTCACGCTGGTGCACAAAGGCAACATCATGAAGTTCACCGAAGGCGCGTTCCGCGACTACGGTTATGCGCTGGCGCAGAAGGAATTCGCCGCGGAGCTGATCGACGGCGGTCCGTGGATGAAGATCAAAAACCCGAAAACGGGTGGCGACGTCGTGGTGAAAGACGTGATTGCGGACGCGTTCCTGCAGCAGATCCTGCTGCGTCCGGCGGAATACGACGTGATCGCCACGCTGAACCTGAACGGCGACTACATTTCAGACGCGCTGGCCGCGCAAGTCGGCGGTATCGGGATTGCGCCGGGGGCGAACATGTCGGATTCGGTCGCAATGTTCGAAGCCACCCATGGCACGGCGCCGAAGTACGCCGGCAAAGACTACGTAAATCCGGGGTCGGAAATTCTCTCGGCTGAAATGATGCTGCGTCACATGGGTTGGACCGAAGCGGCCGATCTAATCATCAAGTCGATGGAAAAGTCGATTCTGCAAAAGCGGGTCACCTATGACTTCGCGCGCCTGATGGAAGGCGCGACGCAGGTGTCCTGCTCGGGCTTTGGCCAGGTGTTGATCGAAAACATGTAAGCGATTCGCGCTGGTTTTTCCAGCCTGAGTCAAAACCCCGGCGTCGTGAGGCGGCCGGGGTTTTTTTACGGCCGGCGGCAGTTGGTGAGCATCGAAAGCGTTTGGAAAGGGAAGCGAGTGTCCGTTATTTGGGTATTCGCGTTATCGATGTGTCAAACGACGTCTCAAACAATGTCTCAAACAACGCCTCAAGCGACGGTCGCGATTTGCCGTAAATTAGAATGTGCCGCCCAAAAAAAGAAACCCGGCAAGAAGCCGGGTTTCAAAAGGACGGGTAACGAACAGTATCAGGCAGGTGCCTGGATGTTCGATGCCTGTTTGCCTTTCGGGCCTTGCACGACCTCGAAGGTTACTTTTTGACCTTCCTTGAGGGTCTTGAACCCATTCATCTGGATGGCCGAGAAGTGTGCAAACAGATCCTCACCACCTTCGTCAGGCGTGATGAATCCGAAACCTTTTGCGTCATTGAACCATTTGACCGTACCAGTTGCCATTCCAACTTCCCCTGTAACTCATGTCACTACCACGAGCCCTCGAAAAGCTCGACGACCGCGCGATGCAGCCGCTCCCTCCTCACAAGCTCACCATCGGCATTTTTTCGATTTATGGCGCAGTGAAAAAAGTGCCAGCTTGATTGTTGAGGCTCTTTATTCGAGTGTCAAGAAAATTTTGAGACGTCGTTGTCGCGTTGCAAACAGGCGTTTTCCAGGGTTTTTCCCGCTTTTGTTTTCTTATGTGCGGTTGCCCAAGCGTGGCGTCTTGAAAAGTCGCATAATCGACTCACATGCTGTTCTGCGGGTCGCACACCGTCCGCTGGCTTGGGGCGTGCCGTCAGCCAGCATGGGCAGGTTGTGCGATACTCGATCCGACTGCGGCGCAGCACGGCCGCGACGCATCACAGGATAGGGGCCGGCTCCGCAATCGGCTCGTCGAATGACGCACCGCTTTGGGGTATTTACCCATCAGGCGGGAGCGAACGGGCTCACCGGCCGGTCGGCCGGGTTTTGACAGGATTGCGGGCCTGTCCTAGTTGTTTAGAATGGGTGTATGGCGATTATCCCGGACAAGCAGGACGGCACCGTACTGGAGCGGCAGGAAAAGAAGCTGAAGCCGCCTTCCATGTACAAGGTAGTGCTGCTGAATGACGACTTCACGCCAATGGAATTTGTCGTGATGATCGTGCAGGAATATTTCAATAAAGATCGTGAAACCGCAACGCAGGTGATGTTGAAGGTGCATCGCGAGGGCAGGGGAGTTTGTGGGGTCTATACGCGGGACATCGCGTCGACCAAAGTCGAGCAAGTCGTTACCCACGCACGGCAGGCCGGGCATCCGCTGCAGTGTGTGATGGAGGAAGCATGATTGCCCAGGAACTGGAAGTCAGCCTGCACATGGCGTTCATGGAAGCACGCCAGGCG
Source organism: Paraburkholderia sediminicola (assembly GCF_902859805.1). Classification (GTDB taxonomy): domain Bacteria; phylum Pseudomonadota; class Gammaproteobacteria; order Burkholderiales; family Burkholderiaceae; genus Paraburkholderia; species Paraburkholderia sediminicola. The sequence goes on from NZ_CADIKC010000003.1 coordinate 226,459, forward strand.
CGGCACGAGTTCATAACGGTCGAACATCTTTTGCTGGCACTGTTGGACAATCCAACAGCGGCGGAGGTGTTGCGTGCATGCGCGGCCAATATCGAGGATCTGCGCCAGAACCTGCGCAACTTCATTCATGACAACACGCCGACCGTGCCTGGCACGGACGACGTCGACACGCAGCCCACGCTGGGTTTCCAGCGTGTGATCCAGCGCGCGATCATGCATGTGCAATCCACCTCGAATGGCAAGAAGGAAGTGACCGGCGCGAATGTGCTGGTGGCGATCTTCGGCGAGAAGGATTCGCACGCGGTGTACTACCTGCAACAGCAGGGCGTGACGCGTCTGGACGTGGTGAATTTCATCTCGCACGGCATCGCCAAGACCAGCAGCACGGACGCCGCGAAAGCGAGCGACGCGAATGCCGAGTCCGACGAAGCCGCCGCGCAGAAAGAAACGCCGCTCGCCCAGTTCACGCAGAACCTGAACCAGATGGCGAAAGACGGCCGCATCGACCCGCTGATCGGGCGCGAGTCGGAAGTCGAGCGCGTGGTCCAGGTGCTATGCCGTCGCCGCAAGAACAATCCGCTGCTGGTCGGTGAGGCCGGGGTCGGCAAGACCGCGATCGCCGAAGGGCTCGCCTGGCGCATTACGCGCGGCGAAGTGCCGGATATTCTGGCCGATGCGCAGGTGTACTCGCTCGACATGGGCGCGCTGCTTGCCGGCACCAAATATCGCGGCGACTTCGAACAACGCCTGAAGACGGTCCTCAAGGAATTGAAGGAACGTCCGCACGCAATCCTGTTCATCGACGAAATTCATACGCTGATCGGCGCGGGTGCTGCGTCGGGCGGCACGCTGGACGCATCGAATCTGCTGAAGCCGGCTTTGTCGTCGGGCACGTTGAAGTGCATCGGTGCAACCACGTTCACGGAATATCGCGGCATCTTCGAAAAAGACGCGGCGTTGTCGCGCCGTTTCCAGAAGGTCGACGTGACCGAGCCGACCGTCGAGCAGACGGTGGCGATCCTGCGCGGCCTGAAGTCGCGCTTCGAAGAGCACCATGGCGTGAAGTATTCGTCGGGCGCGCTGTCGGCGGCGGCTGAGTTGTCGGCACGCTTCATCACGGATCGTCATCTGCCGGACAAGGCGATCGACGTGATCGACGAAGCGGGCGCGGCGCAACGCATCCTGCCGAAGTCGAAGCAGAAGAAAACCATCGGCAAGAACGAGATCGAAGAAATCATCTCGAAGATTGCGCGCGTCCCGCCGCAAAGCGTGTCGCAAGACGATCGCAGCAAACTGCAAACGCTGGATCGCGATCTGAAGAGCGTGGTGTTCGGGCAAGACCCGGCTATCGACGCACTGTCGGCCGCGATCAAGATGGCGCGCGCAGGTCTCGGCAAGCTGGACAAGCCGATCGGCGCATTCCTGTTCTCCGGCCCCACCGGCGTCGGCAAGACGGAAGTGGCGAAGCAACTGGCGTTCACGCTGGGGATCGAATTGATCCGCTTCGATATGTCGGAATACATGGAGCGTCACGCGGTCAGCCGTTTGATCGGCGCGCCGCCGGGCTATGTCGGTTTCGACCAGGGCGGTCTGTTGACCGAAGCTGTCACGAAGAAGCCGCATTGCGTGCTGCTGCTCGACGAAATCGAGAAGGCGCATCCGGACATCTACAACGTGCTGCTGCAGGTCATGGACCACGGCACGCTGACGGACAACAACGGCCGCAAGGCGGATTTCCGCAACGTCATCATCATCATGACGACGAACGCGGGCGCCGAGGCAATGGGCAAGGCGGTGATCGGCTTCACGAATCGTCGGGAAACCGGCGACGAAATGGTCGATATCAAGCGCATGTTCACGCCGGAGTTCCGTAACCGTCTGGACGCAACGATCAGCTTCCGCTCGCTCGATGAAGAAATCATCATGCGCGTGGTCGACAAGTTCCTGATGCAGCTGGAAGATCAGTTGCACGAGAAGAAGGTCGACGCGCTCTTCACCGACGCGCTGCGTGCTCACCTCGCGAAACACGGTTTCGATCCGTTGATGGGCGCGCGGCCGATGCAACGTCTGATCCAGGACACGATCCGTCGTGCGCTGGCCGACGAGCTGCTGTTCGGCAAGCTGATGAACGGCGGTCGTGTGACGGTCGACGTGGATGCGGAAGACAAGGTGCAGTTGACCTTCGACGAGCATCCGGCGCCGCGTAATCCGAATCCGGAAGCGGTTGAGGTTGAATAAGTCGGTCGAGTAAGCGTTTCAGTCTCATCTGAAAGCAGAACGGCGCGGGTTGAACCCCGCGCCGTTCTGCTTTTTGCGCTCTGGATTGCGTCACTTTGCGGTTTATGCCGCAAAGTGATACGGCATCCTTAGTGCTTGCCCGTGCTGCCGAAACCGCCGGCACCACGCTCGCTTTCCGCAAAATCATCCACGATATTGAACTCGGCTTGCACGACCGGCACGATCACCAGTTGCGCAAGGCGTTCCATTGGATTCAGCACGAACGTGGTCTCGCCGCGATTCCACGTCGAAATCATCAGTTGCCCTTGATAATCTGAATCGATCAACCCGACCAGGTTGCCGAGCACGATGCCGTGCTTATGACCCAGACCCGAACGCGGCAGAATCAACGCCGCATACCCCGGATCGCCGACGTGAATCGCCAGACCCGTTGGCACCAATGCGGTTTCGCCGGGTTTGAGGGTCAACGGTTCGTCGAGGCAGGCGCGCAGGTCGAGCCCCGCGCTGCCGGTGGTTGCGTAGGCCGGGAGTTGTTCGCGCATGCGCGCATCGAGAATCTTCAGGTCGAGTTTCATGCAGGGTCGAAGGTTTAAGGAGTGGAGGCCGGGCGTCCGAGTTGGAACGCGTCGGCGAGAAGTTCATAGGAGCGTAGCCGGGCGCGATAGCTACCCGCAACGGTGAGCACGATCAATTCGTCAGCCTGGAACTGCTCCTGCAAAGCATGCAGCCGTTCAGTGACGGTTTCCGGCGTGCCGATGATGCTGCGCGGCTTTTCGCGGTCGATCACCAGCCGCTCGCGTTCGCCGTACTCCTGCGCGATGCCTTGTTCGATCGTTGGGATCGGTTCGTTCAGGCCATAGGCCATTTGCACACGACGCAGGTCGACAGCCTTTTCCAGATCGGCGGCTTCCTGTTCAGTGTCCGCGCAAATTACGAAGACGGCGGCGGCGAGATACGGCTGCTGCGTTTCCAGGCTGGCTTTGAAGCGCTCACGATAGGCAAGCGCCACCTGGTGCCCGAAATGCGCATTGATGAAATGCGCGAACGCGAAGCGGATACCGAGTTGTGCCGCCAGCAGGCCACCGAATTCGCTCGAGCCGAGCATCCACAGTTGCGGGCGTGTCGCGATCTGCGGCTGCAGCAGCACGCCGTGCGCAATGTGATCGTCGGGCAACGTGCCGTGCATCAGGCCGACCAGATCGGCAACCTGCTGCGGGAAAATGTCACCGCGGTTGTAGGCGCCGGCTGCGACCGCCTGCGCCGTTTGCATGTCGCCGCCCGGCGCGCGGCCTACGCCGAGGTCGATCCGATTCGGGAATAGCGCCTCGAGCATCATGAACTGCTCGGCGACCTTGAACGGGCTGTAGTACGGCAGCATCACGCCGCCGGAGCCCAGACGAATGCGTTGGGTGACACTGCCGAGGCGCGCCAGCATCACCTCGGGGCACGGGTTCGATACGCCACGCAAGCCGTGATGCTCGGCGCACCAGTAGCGCGTGTAGCCGAGATCGTCAGCCAGTTGCGCGAGTTCGACGGTGGCGGCAATTGCGTCCGCCACCGAGTGCCCGCCGATCACGGGCGTTTGATCGAGCACGGAAAGTAGCGTCATGTCAGTACTGCTCCAGATAATTCGGTGCGCCAAAGGCGCTCGCGGCGAACGCAGCTTGCGCCGCCGCGCATAGCTTTAGCGGATCAGACTTGGGTCGGGCAGACGTCTGGCAATTTCCACGATCAAGGCGCGCGCGAGCGTCTGCTTGTCGGCACGCGGCAGTTTGGTTGCACCGCCTGCTTCGAACAGGATGACCTCGTTGTCGTCGAGTCCGAAAGTGAGTGGGCCGAGATTGCCGATCAGAAGCGGCACGTTCTTGCGCGCGCGCTTTTCCTCACCATGCACTTCGAGGTCGCCGCTTTCCGCTGCGAAACCGACTGCGAAAGGTGGATGCGGCAGCCTGGCGACCGAGGCCAGAATGTCCGGATTCTCGACGAACGTGAAGGTGGGCAAGGTGCGCTCGGCGGTCTTCTTGATCTTGTGCTCGCTGGCGTGATCGACGCGCCAGTCGGCTACCGCGGCCACGCCGATGAAGATGTCGGCGTCCGCGACCGAGTGCATCACCGCGTCATGCATTTGTTGCGCCGTTTGCACGTCTTGGCGGAATACGCCCCACGGTGTTTCCAGCGCGACCGGACCGGCGATCAGATGTACCTCGGCGCCGGCTTGTTGCGCGGCACGCGCCAGCGCAAAACCCATCTTGCCGCTCGAACGATTGGTGATGCCGCGCACTGGATCGAGCGGCTCGAAGGTCGGCCCGGCGGTAAGCAATACACGACGGCCGGACAGGATCTTCGGTGAGAAGAATGACGCGATCGCTTCGTAAGTCGCTGCCGCTTCGAGCATGCGACCGTCGCCGACTTCGCCGCACGCTTGCGGACCCGAATCGGGGCCGAGCACTTCGATGCCGTCCGCGCGCAGCTGCGTGACGTTGCGTTGGGTAGCCGGGTTTTGCCACATCTGCCGGTTCATCGCCGGCACGACTAGCAGCGGACAATCGCGCGCGACACAGAGTGTGGAGAGCAGATCGTCGGCCATGCCGTGCGCGAGTTTGGCGAGGAAATCGGTGGAGGCGGGCGCGATGACGATCGCGTCGGCTTCACGCGAGAGATCGATGTGCGCCATGTTGTTCGGCACGCGAGCGTCCCACTGGCTCGTGTAGACCGGTCGGCCGGACAGCGCCTGCATCGTGACGGGGGTGATGAACTGCGTGGCCGCTTCGGTCATGACGACCTGCACGGTCGCGCCGGCCTTGGTCAACAGACGCGTGAGTTCGGCGATCTTGTAGCAGGCGATGCCGCCCGTCATGCCGAGGACGAGGTGTTTTCCTGCGAGTTCTGCGGTTGCCAACGAAAGCCTCCGACAAAGCGTGGTGGCCGGTGGTGGCACAGTCCACCGCCACCGGCCTTCAAACTACCGCGAGCCGCGCACGCGCCGCAACTCGTCGAGTACGAGCAGGATCGCGCCGATCGTGATCGCGCTGTCGGCGAGGTTGAACGCCGGCCAATGCCACGTGCGTACGTGAAAATCGAGAAAATCGATCACATGGCCGTACGCCAGCCGGTCGATCACATTGCCGAGCGCACCGCCCAGAATCAGCGCGAGCGCGGTGCAGAACATTTTCTGCCCGCCGTGGCGCTTGAGCAGATAGCAGATCACCAGCGCCGCGACCACGCCGAGTGCGGTGAACGCCCAACGCTGCCAGCCGCCCGCCATCGCGAGGAAGCTGAAGGCGGCGCCACGGTTGTACACGAGGATCAGGTTGAAAAACGGCGTGACCTCATGCGGAACACCGTAGGCGAACACCTTCTGGATCGCGATCTTGGTGAGCTGATCGAACAGGATCACGATCAGCGCGACACCGAGCCACGGCGCCAGCGAACCACCGGCAGCTGACGATTTCGACATGGTTTTCGCCATTATGCCGCGCTCCTCGCTTCACCGTTGCCGAACAGATTGCTGAAGCAGCGGCCGCACAGGGTGGGGTGCTCGGCGTTGGCGCCGACGTCCGCGCGGTAGTGCCAGCAGCGTTCGCACTTCAGATACTTCGAGGCGATCACTTCGACGCTTTCGTCCGCTTCGCTGTCGACCTTCACGACGGTCGCCGCCGACGTGATCAGCACGAACTTCAGGTCGTCGCCGAGGCTCGTGAGCGCGTCGTAACGCGCGCCGCTCGCGCGGATTTCAACTTCCGCCTGCAGCGACGAACCGATCAGGTTCGCAACGCGTGCTTCCTCGAGCGCCTTGGTCACGTCGCTACGCGCGGAGCGCAGGAGCGTCCATTTGTCGAGCAGCTCGCCGGCTTGCGGCACTGCCGGGAACGCGTGATACGTCTCGGTGAAGATCGTTTCGCTGTTCGGCGAGAAGATCTTCCACGCTTCTTCGGCTGTGAACGACAGGAACGGCGCCATCAGGCGCAGCAGACCGTGGGCGATGTGATACAGCGCGGTCTGAGCCGAACGGCGGGCGACGGAATCAGCGGCCGTGGTGTACAGACGGTCTTTCAGCACGTCCAGATAGAAGCCGCCCAGGTCTTCCGAGCAGAACGTCTGCAGCTTCGCGACCACCGGATGGAACTCGTACTTGTCGTAGTGGGAGAGGATGTCGTTCTGCAGATTCGCCGACAGAGCCACCGCGTAACGATCAATCTCGAGCCAGTCTTCGACCGGACGCGCGTGTTGCGCGAAGTCGAAGTCCGACAGGTTGGCGAGTAGGAAGCGCAGCGTGTTGCGGATACGGCGATAGCCTTCCGTGACGCGCTTCAGGATTTCCTCGGAGATCGCCAGCTCGCCCGAGTAATCGGTCGAGGCGATCCACAAACGGATGATTTCCGCGCCGAGGCGGTTCGCCACTTCATGCGGGTCGATACCGTTGCCGAGCGACTTGCTCATCTTGCGGCCTTCGCCGTCGACCGTGAAGCCGTGCGTGAGCAGCGCGTTGTACGGCGGGCGGCCGTCGAGCATCGAAGCGGTCAGCAGCGACGAGTGGAACCAGCCGCGGTGCTGGTCCGAGCCTTCCAGATACAGGTCAGCCGGGAATTGGAGTTCGTCTTTGTGCGAGCCGCGCAGCACGTGCCAGTGCGTGGTGCCCGAATCGAACCATACGTCGAGCGTATCGCGGTTCTTTTCGTACATGTTGGCGTCGTCGCCGAGCAGTTCGCGCGGGTCGAGCGTTTGCCACGCTTCGATGCCGGCTTTCTCGACGCGTTGCGCGACTTCTTCGAGCAATTCCGGCGTGCGCGGATGCAGCTCGCCGGTTTCCTTGTGGACGAAGAACGCCATCGGCACGCCCCATTGGCGCTGACGCGACAGCGTCCAGTCCGGGCGATTCGCGATCATGCTGAACAGGCGCTGCTTGCCCCACGACGGATAGAAGGCGGTGTTCTCGATGCCTTCGAGCGCGGTTTCGCGCAACGTCTTGTCGGTGTCGTTCGGCTTCACGTCCATGCCGGCGAACCATTGCGAGGTCGCACGGTAGATGATCGGCGTCTTGTGGCGCCAGCAGTGCATGTAGCTGTGCGTGTACTTCTCGGTGCGCAGCAGCGAGCCGGCTGCCTGCAGGGCTTCGACGATCTGCGGATTGGCCGCCCAGATCGACAGGCCGCCGAACAGCGCGAGCGATTCGATATAACGGCCGTCGCCCATCACCGGGTTGATGATGTCCGAATCGGCCATGCCGTGCGCCTTGCAGGACACGAAGTCTTCCACGCCGTATGCCGGCGACGAGTGCACCACACCCGTACCGGATTCAGTCGTCACGTAGTCGCCGAGATAAACCGGCGCCGTGCGCTTGTAGCTCGGATGAGCGGATGCGAGCGGATGATTGAAGCGCAGGTTGACGAGTTTCGCGCCCGGCGTGGTGGCGACAATCGTGCCTTCGAGGCCGTATTGCTTCAGGCAGGCTTCAACGCGTTCTTCCGCGAGGATCAGCAAGCCGCGCGGCGTATCGACCAGCGCGTAGACGATTTCCGGATGCAGGTTCAGCGCCTGGTTGGCGGGGATGGTCCACGGCGTGGTGGTCCAGATCACGATGCCGCCTTCGTTGCGCGGCAGCGCATTCAGGCCGAACGCCTGCGCGGTTTTTTCCGGCTCGGCGAAGCTGAACAGCACGTCGATAGTCGGATCGGTCTTGTCCTTGTATTCGACTTCCGCTTCGGCCAATGCCGAACCGCAGTCGAAACACCAGTTGACCGGCTTCAGGCCGCGGAACACATAGCCCTTTTCGAGGATCTTCGCGAGCGCGCGGATTTCGCCCGCCTCGTTCGTGAAGTTCATCGTCTTGTACGGGTTGTCCCAGTCGCCGAGCACGCCCAGACGGCGGAAGCCGACCTTCTGCTTCTCGATCTGTTCGGTCGCGTAGGCGCGCGCCTTCTGCATGACTTCAGCGGCCGGCAGCGATTTGCCGAACTGCTTTTCGATCTGGATTTCGATCGGCATGCCGTGGCAATCCCAGCCCGGCACGTAGGCCGCGTCGAAGCCCGCCAGGTTGCGCGCCTTGACGACCATGTCCTTGAGGATCTTGTTCACCGCGTGGCCGAGGTGGATGTCGCCGTTCGCATACGGCGGGCCGTCGTGCAGGATGAACTTCTTACGGCCTTTGCTGGCCGCGCGGATCGTCTCGTAGACCTTGCGTTCCTGCCATTCCTTGACCCATTGCGGCTCGCGCTTGGGCAGGTCGCCACGCATCGGGAACGGCGTGTCGAGCAGGTTGACCGGATAGCGTGACTGCGGTTTCGAATCGGCTTTCTTATTGCTCATGATGAGGTCGCGGTGAATTCTTTCTAAGCGCAGCGAGGCTGCGGTATGCGCATGAAGCGCAGGGCGTTGGGCGCGCCCGGCAGGCATGTCGCGTAATCCACGGACGCCCTTCGATGCGCGCAGCAGTGGGTACATGCAGCACTTGGGGCGCTCGCATGTACCGCGGCGGTTATCTAATTCGGTCGGTGGCCGAGGTGGCGAAACCGGTGGAGCGGCTGCCCGGCGTGCCGGCGCCGACAGCCGCGAACCACGCGCGCGCATTGGCGACGTCGCGCGCGATGGCGGCGGTCAGCGTTTCGAGGTCGACGTATTTTTCCTCGTCGCGCAGCTTTTTCAGGAATTCGACGCGCACGAGCTTGCCGTACGCGTCGCCGTGCCAGTCGAGCAGATGCACTTCGAGCAGTACGCGGCCGGAATCGTCGACGGTGGGGCGCAGGCCGAGGCTGGCGACACCCGGCAACGGCTCGTCCGCCACGCCATGCACGCGCACTACAAAAATGCCGGCCAGTGCCGGGCGCTTGTGCGCGATCGGCAGATTGAGCGTGGGGAAGCCGAGGTCGCGGCCGAGCTTCATGCCATGCACGACGTGGCCGCTGATCAGGTAATCGCGGCCCAGCGCGGCACGCGCGGAGTCGAGATCGCCTGCCACCAGCGCCGCGCGTACGCCCGAGCTGGAAATGCGCGCGCCGGACGGATCCGCCACCGTTGCCATCTGCTCGACTTCGAAACCGTGTTGTTGACCCGCGGCCTTGAGCGAGGCGAAATCGCCCGCGCGCTTCGCGCCGTAGCGGAAGTCGTCGCCGATCATCACCCAACGGGCATGCAGGCCGTTGACGATGATCCGTTCGACAAACGCATCCGGCGACTGGCTCGCGAAGGTGTGGTTGAAATGCTCGACCACGACCCGGTCGACGCCGTTGGTGCGCAGCGCTTCGAGTTTGTCGCGCAGCATGGCGATTCGCGGCGGCGCGCCAGCGGGGTTGAAGAATTCGCGCGGGTGCGGCTCGAAGGTCATCACGCAGACGGGCAGGCCGCGTGCATCGGCTGCGGCCCGGACGTGGGCGAGCAAAGCCTGATGGCCGCGGTGGACACCGTCGAAGTTGCCGATGGTCAGTGCGCAGGGCGCACGGCTTTCGGCATTGGGAAGACCGCGGAAGACTCTCACGATAGCGGGTTTGAGGTAGGGCGGCCGATATGCCGCAAAACAAACGATTATAAACGCTCAGCGCACGAGACGGCGGCGCGTCGCCGTTTCAGTGTCCCCCGAATGATAAAATCCGCGGATGAAAAAACTCGTCATCCTGATTTCCGGACGGGGAAGCAACATGGAAGCTATCATTCGCGCCTGCGCGGACGAAGGCTGGGCGGCGCAAGTCGCCGCTGTGATTGCCAACCGTCCTGACGCCGCGGGCCTTGCGTTCGCAGCGTCGCACGGCATTGCCACGGCGGTGGTCGACCACCGCCAGTTTCCCGATCGCGACAGCTTCGACGCCGCGCTGGCGCAAGAAATCGACAGCTTCGCACCTGATCTCGTCGTGCTCGCCGGCTTCATGCGGGTGCTCACGGCCGGTTTCGTCGACCATTACGCTGGACGCATGCTGAACGTGCATCCGTCGTTGCTGCCGAGCTTTCCGGGCCTGAAAACCCATCAACAGGCACTTGACGCCGGCGTGCGGCTGCACGGCGCGTCGGTGCATTTTGTCACGTCGCAGCTGGATCACGGGCCGATCGTCGCGCAGGCGGCCGTCCCCGTTGAGGCTGGCGACACCCCTGCCACGCTCGCCGAACGCGTGCTGGCAACCGAACACATTATCTATCCACGCGCGGTGCGCTGGTTCGTCGAAGGGCGTCTTGCTCTCGACGGCTTGCGTGTCACGCTTACGCCGCCGGAGCCGCAATGGCTCTTTGCCGGTCACACCGCCGGAGAGGGCGCATGAGATTACATGGTTTTTTGATTGGACAAACCGAGACTTTGCTGGCTGAAGTCCTGAAGCTGAACGGCCCGGCCGACGCCACGACGAGCCGCTTTTTCCGCGCGCATCCGAAGCTCGGGCACGGCGAGCGCGGCGTGATCGCCGAGGCGGTCTTCGCCGTGCTGCGCCGCCGGATGGAATTCGCCCATCTGGCCGAAGGCGGCGCGGGCAGCCCGGCGCGCCGCATGGCCTTGCTGGGACTGATGCAGACGGCCGGCCGCACGGCCCTCAAGCCGTTCTTGACCGACACCGAATCGCACTGGCTCGAACACGTCGCGAAGATCGACCCGGAAAGCCTGCCGCTGCGGATTCGCCTGAATCTGCCCGACTGGATCTATCAGGCGCTTTCCAAGCGCTTCGAACCTGCGGAGCTGGCGCAATTGGCCGCCGCGCTGAATTATCCGGCGCCGCTGGACCTGCGTGCGAACCCGATCAAGGCAAGCCGCGACGACGTGCTGAACGCGTTGTCGAAGGCCGGCATCGAAGGTGGCGCGACGCCTTTCGCACCGTTCGGCGTTCGGGTGGTCGGCAAGCCGCCGCTTACCAAGCTGGATGCGTTCCAGCACGGCTGGGTCGAAGTCCAGGACGAGGGCAGCCAGTTGCTGTGTTCGCTGGTCGCGCCCAAGCGCGGCGAAATGATCGTGGACTTCTGCGCGGGCGCCGGCGGCAAGACGCTGGCACTGGGCGCGGCGATGCGGTCCACCGGACGTCTTTACGCCTTCGACGTCTCCGAGCGGCGTCTGGCCAAGCTCAAACCGCGCCTCGCGCGCAGCGGGCTGTCGAACGTGAATCCGGTGCTGATCGACAGTGAACACGACGCCAAGATCAAGCGTCTGGCCGGCAAGATCGACCGCGTGCTGGTCGACGCGCCGTGCAGCGGTCTGGGTACGCTGCGTCGTAACCCGGATCTGAAGTGGCGCCAGTCGCCGGAATCGGTCGCTGAACTGGCGCCGAAGCAGGCGTCGATTCTGGCCAGCGCCTCGCGTCTGGTGAAGAAGGGCGGCCGTCTCGTCTACGCAACCTGTTCGATTCTGGAAGCCGAAAACGAAGCCGTCGTGCAGCAATTCCTCGCCGACCACCCGGACTTCGCGTTGGTGCCGGCGCGCGACGTGCTCGCTGAGCAGCGCATCGAGCTGGAAATGGGTGATTACCTGTCGCTGTGGCCGCACCGCCACGCCACCGATGGCTTCTTCGCAGCCGTTCTGGAACGCCAGAGCTAAACGCAACCGGCTATCTGCCGGCGCAACCGGGTTCCTATGCTGAACCCCGCTGCGCCGGCGATTTCGGCGACATCATGCAAAACCGCATTTTTCCTCATATGTTCGGCGACCTCGCGCGCGACTTCGGCCAGCCGGTGATGCTGTGGCAGGTCGGCGTCCTGCTCGTGACGCTCGCCATTGCATGGCTGGTCGCGCGCCTGTTGCGACGCACGCTCGACCTGCGGCGTCAGACGAGGTACCAGACCTTGCGGTTCGGTGCTGAAAGCCTGAACCGCGCGTTCTTCCCGCTGATCGGCGCGGCGCTCGTGTGGCTTGCGCAAGCGATCACCGGCCAGTTCATGCACACGGCGCTGCTCGATCTCGCGCTGGTGCCGCTGTTCGGTATCGGCCTCATTTACATCGTGTTTTTCTTCGCGCGGCGGGTTTTCAGTCAGGACGGCGCGAACCATCCGTGGTTGTTCCTCGTCGAGAAAATCGTTTCGCTGGTCGTCTGGATCGGCATGGTGCTCACCGTGATGGGCATCCAGGACGACGTGATTACCTGGATGGGAAGCGTGCGCTTCCGGGTCGCGAATGCGCATATGACGCTGCTTTCGCTTACCACGGGGCTGCTGTGGGTGTGCGTGACGATGATCGTCGCGATGTGGCTCGGCGCCACATTCGAAGATCGTCTGATGCGCTCCAAGACGCTCGATGCCAACTTAAAGGTGGTGGTGGCGCGAGTCGGGCGTGCTGCGTTCGTGCTGGCGGCCATCCTGATCAGCCTGTCGCTGGTCGGCATCGACATCACGGTGCTGGGCGTGTTCGGCGGCGCGCTGGGTGTCGGGCTCGGGTTCGGCTTGCAGAAGATCGCCAGCAACTACGTCTCGGGCTTCATCATCCTGATCGACCGCTCGCTGCGCATCGGCGACACCATCAATGTCAGCGGCTTGCAGGGCATGGTCACGCAGATCCGCACGCGTTATACGGTCGTGCGCGGCCTCGACGGCATCGAAACGCTGATTCCGAACGAAAAGCTGATTACGGACGTGGTGCAGAACCAGTCGTCCTATCTGACGCGCGGCTACGCCAAGGCGGCCGTGCAGGTGGCCTACTCCACCGACGTCGAGCGGGCGATGGCGTTGCTCGCCGACGCCGCACAGGGCGTCGCGCGGGTGCTGCAGGAGCCGGCGCCTACGCCTTATCTCGTCGGCTTCGGCCCCGACGGCATCAATCTCGAACTAGGCTTCTGGATCGAAGACGCGGCGACCGGCACGTCAGGCGTGCGCTCGGCCGTGAATCGCAACATCTGGCGTCTGTTCTCCGAACACGACATCGCAATTCCTTTCGCGCAACGCGAAGTGCGAATCGTCGGCAATGTCAGCGACGCAATGCCGCAAGCGGTAACAATGACCGCCCCGGCGGCCAATCAGGCGGACAGCGCCCACTGACGGGCACTTCGAACGCGGCAGAGGTCTAAAAAAGACCTCCGGCGCGTTCCATCTGGTTGATAGCGCACAAAAAATCCCTATTTGTTACAAACACTTGGAACGCTTCAAGTAGAATATCGTCCAATCCCGCTGTATGCTTTCACTTTCTTGACACGCGCATTTCGCGTGTGTCTGGCGTCTCTTGTTCCACAGGTAAATTGCCTTGTTGAATTCCTTGCTCGATTTCCTTGCTCACGGTCTGCTGCACTTCTCGTGGTGGCAACTTGTGCTGTACACGCTGGTCGCGACGCACATCACGATCATTGGCGTAACGGTCTATCTGCATCGCTGCCAGGCGCACCGCGCGCTGGAGCTGCATCCGATCGTCAGTCATTTTTTCCGCTTCTGGCTGTGGATGACCACAGGCATGCTGACCGGCCAATGGGCCGCGATTCACCGTAAGCACCACGCCAAGTGCGAGACCGAAGAAGATCCGCACAGCCCGCAAACGCGCGGCATCTGGAAGGTGCTGCTCGAAGGCGCGGAACTGTACCGTTCCGAAGCCAAGAATGAAGAAACGATGCGCAAATTCAGTCACGGCACGCCGAATGACTGGATGGAACGCAACGTCTACACCAAGTACCCGATCCTCGGCGTGAGCCTGATGATGGTGCTGAACGTCGCGCTGTTCGGCGTCGTGAACGGCCTCGCGCACTGGTGGGGCTACCGCAACTTCAACTCGTCGGATGCGAGCACCAACATCTTCCCGTGGGGCATCATCATCGGCGGTGAAGAGCTGCATAACAATCACCACACGTATGCGACGTCGGCCAAGCTGTCGAACAAGTGGTACGAGTTCGACATCGGCTGGATGTACATCCGCATCATGTCGGCGTTCCGTCTGGCCAAGGTGAAGAAGATCGCGCCTACGCCGCGTCTGACCACCGGCAAGCTGGTACTCGATCAGGACACGTTGCAAGCCGTGCTGGCAAACCGCTACGAAGTGATGGCGCGTTACGGTAAGGCGCTCAAGCGCGCTTATCGCCAGGAGCTGGCGCATCTGAAGGAAGTGGGCGCGCGCGAGAAGTATCAGGTGATGCGCGGTGCGCGTAGCTGGTTCCACAAGGAAGAAGCGGGTCTCGATGAGCCGCAGAAGCGCCAGTTGCCGCAGATCTTCGCGAATAGCCAGAAGCTCAAGACCTACATCGACATGCGCAATGAACTCGCGGCGATGTGGGAACGCTCGAATGCGTCGCGCGACCAACTGCTGGTTCAGTTGCAAGACTGGTGTCATCGGGCGGAGCAGAGCGGTATCAAAGCACTGCAAGACTTTGCGATGCGCCTGCGCCGTTATGCTTGATCGCATGCCTTAGCGCGAAATCTATTAAAATTTCGTTACGTCACAAAACCCCGCGTTGGCGGGGTTTTGCTTTTTGGGCCGCGGCAATTTCAACGACACGCGATTGACAGTCCGCGGCGGCAGAGCGAAGGCAGAGGAGATCATGGATCAGCAAGTGATCAGGACCGTCGAATACGACCGGCCACAGGCGCAGGGCACGACTTGCGGGATCGGGCAGGCGTGGGCGAAGGTGCCCGACGTGCCGTCGGCGGAACAGAAGGTGGCGCTGAAAGAGCGCATCCGCGCATTGCTTAAGCGCGAGAAGGCTGTGCTCGTCGCGCACTACTACGTTGACGCGGAACTGCAGGAACTCGCCGACGAAACCGGCGGTTGCGTGGCCGACTCGCTGGAAATGGCGCGCTTCGGCCGCGATCACGAGGCCCAGACGCTGGTGGTGGCGGGCGTGCGCTTCATGGGTGAGACCGCAAAAATCCTGAGTCCGGACAAGCGCATTCTGATGCCGGATCTCGACGCGACCTGTTCGCTCGACCTCGGCTGTCCGGTCGATGAGTTCTCGGCGTTCTGTGACGCGCATCCGGATCGTACGGTGGTCGTGTACGCGAACACCAGCGCGGCGGTCAAGGCGCGCGCGGACTGGATGGTGACGTCGTCGATCGGGCTGGAAATCGTTGCCGATCTGCACGCACGCGGTGAAAAAATCATCTGGGCGCCGGATCGGCATCTCGGTAGCTATATCCAGAGCAAGACCGGCGCGGACATGCTGCTGTGGCAGGGCTCGTGTCTCGTGCACGACGAATTCAAGGGCATCGAACTCGATCTGCTGCGCGCCGAGTATCCGGGCGCGAAGGTGCTGGTGCATCCGGAGTCGCCGGCTAACGTGGTTGCGCAAGCGGACGTGGTTGGCTCGACCACCCAGTTGATTGACGCCGCGCAAAAACTCGACGCGACGCATTTCATCGTGGCGACCGATCTCGGCATTCTGCACAAGATGCAACTTGCCGCGCCGGGCAAGACGTTGATTGCCGCGCCCACGGCCGGCAATAGCGCAACCTGCAAGAGCTGCGCACATTGCCCGTGGATGGCGATGAACGGCCTCGCCAATCTGGCCGAGGTGCTCGAACGCGGCCACAACGAAATCTTCGTCGATCGGGCGATCGGCGAGCGGGCGCGTCTGCCGATCGACCGGATGCTCGACTTCGCGGCGCGTCACAAGAAGCGCGTGCAAGCCAGCGGTGATCTCGCACGCGACGCGCAACTGTATTCGAACGTGGGAGCGGCGTAATGGGGGCGGTTGAAGGGGCAGTGGAGCGCAATCAGATTGAGGCGGTGTCGCCGCTGTTCGCGGAGATTCATGCGCAGTACGGCGCGGCATTCGATGCGGCGTTGGCGCGCAACGTCGCTGACGCGCTGGCCGAAGATGTTGGCGCAGGCGATCAGACAGGTCGTCTTGTTCCTGCCGACGACGTGCGTGATGCGCGCATCATCGTGCGCGAAGATGCCGTGCTGTGTGGCGTGCTCTGGTTCAATGCGGTGATGCGCGAGGTCGATCCGCGCATCGATGTGCAGTGGCGTTATCGCGAGGGCGATCGGATGACAGCGGATACGCCGGTCTGCGAGCTGCGCGGCCCTGTCCGTGCGCTATTGACTGCTGAACGCAATGCATTGAATTTCCTGCAACTGCTGTCAGGCGTGGCGAGTGCAACGCGCCGCTATGTCGACGCAATCGCTCACACTCAAACGCGCATCCTCGATACACGTAAAACCTTGCCGGGCTTGCGGCTCGCGCAGAAATACGCGGTGCGCGTGGGTGGCGGAGCGAATCAGCGGCTTGCGTTGTACGACGGCATTCTGATCAAGGAAAACCACATCGCTGCAGCAGGCGGCGTCGGTGCGGCAATGGATGCGGCGCTCGCGCTGAATGCAGGCGTGTCGATCCAGATCGAAGTCGAAACGCTCGCGCAATTGGAAACCGCGTTGGCGCATCGCGCCCAATCCATTCTGCTGGACAATTTTTCGTTCGACGCGATGCGTGAAGCAGTGCGTATCACGGCAGGGCGAGCGGTGCTGGAAGTGTCTGGCGGTGTGAACTTCGAGACGGTGCGTACCATTGCGGAAACGGGAGTCGACCGCGTATCGATCGGCGCGTTGACCAAAGATGTGCGTGCAACGGATTACTCGATGCGGGTCGTCTGAACCGCGCGCGCCTAAGCCTTCGCAATCAATGAAAAAGCCATCGCTGGGGAAACCGGCGATGGCTTTTTTACTTCAGCTTCAGCAGTTACACGTTGCGGTTGCGCACATGTTCCGGCGACAACACTGTCGGCAGTGCCTTAGGCAGCGTGGCGGGCCAATCGCGGCTGAAGTGCAAGCCGCGGCTTTCACGTCGTGAGCGAGCGCCTTCGACAATCAGCGACGCCACGTCGACCAGGTTGCGCAGTTCAAGTAGATCGCGGCTCACCTTGAAGTTCGCGTAATACTCGTGAATCTCGTCACGGAGCAAGGCAAGCCGATGCTTGGCTCGCGCCAGCCGCTTGTCGGTACGCACAATGCCGACGTAGTTCCACATCAGGCGGCGCAGCTCATCCCAGTTGTGCGCGACCACCACTTCTTCATCCGGGTCGGACACACGGCTTTCGTCCCAGTCAGGCAGCGGCGCATGAACGGCGGCGCTGAAGCCTTCTTCCTCGATCGCCTGCGCGGCGGAGCGCCCGATCACGAGACACTCAAGCAAGGAATTGCTGGCAAGCCGGTTCGCACCGTGCAGGCCTGTGCATGACGTTTCACCGACCGCATAGAGACCGGCGAGATCAGTCCTGCCGGCCAGGTCCGTTACGACGCCGCCGCACGTGTAGTGCGCGGCGGGCACAACCGGAATCGGCTCTTTGGTGATGTCGATGCCGAATTCCAGGCAGCGGGCCAGAATCGTCGGGAAGTGCTCGCGCAGGAATTCGGGCGACTGATGGCTGATGTCGAGATAGACGCAGTCGATGCCGCGTTTCTTGATCTCGAAGTCGATTGCGCGCGCGACGATATCGCGCGGCGCGAGTTCGGCGCGCTCGTCGTGGTTCGGCATGAAGCGCGTGCCGTCCGGCAGCTTCAGAATGCCGCCTTCTCCGCGTACCGCTTCCGAGATCAGGAACGACTTCGCATAAGGATGGAACAGGCAGGTGGGATGGAACTGGATGAATTCCATGTTCGACACGCGGCAGCCGGCGCGCCAGGCCATCGCGATACCGTCGCCGGTCGCGGTGTCGGGGTTGGTGGTGTAGAGATAGACCTTGCCGGCGCCGCCGGTGGCGAGCACGGTATGCGGCGCTTCGATCGTCACGGTGCGGCCGCTTTGCAGATCGAGTGCATACAAACCGTGGCAGCGGCGCCCCGGCAGACCGAGGCGGTCGGACGTGATCAGGTCGATCGCGTAGTGGTCCTCGAGCAGGGTGATGTTCGGGTGGCGGCGTACTCGTTCGCTGAGCGTGGTGACAACTGCATGGCCCGTTGCATCCGCTGCATGAATGATCCGGCGATGGCTGTGGCCGCCTTCGCGTGTCAGATGAAAGCCGAGTTCGGCGGCGTCGTCTTTGGTGAACGGCACGCCTTGCGCGATTAGCCATTCGATCGCAGCACGCCCATGCTCGACGATGAAGCGCGTCGCCGCCTCATCGCATAGGCCACCACCGGCGATCAGCGTGTCGCGGACATGGTTTTCGATGCTGTCTGCCGAATCAAGCACGGCGGCGATTCCACCTTGCGCCCAATCGCTCGCGCCTTCGGTCATCGATCGCTTCGCGACCACCGCAACCCGCCGGGTCTCCGCGAGGTTGAGCGCGACGCTCAAGCCCGCCAGACCGCTACCGACAATCGCTACATCGAATTCCATCGCCTGCATCTCCGTCTTTCGTTTTGCCATGACGGCACGCTGTGTGCCGCTAAAACGAGAAAGGATACGCGTCGCGACGAATGAGGGAAAGCTGGCCGGACGGGATAAGACTGTCCTGGGTAGGCAAAGGACCGCTAATCAGCGCGATATTGGGAAGTTGAAAACGAAAAAGCCTCGCACGAATGCGAGGCTTTTTTGCAAATCTTTTTGCCTTCGTCAGGCAGGAGCCAAGATTTATTTAATCTTGGTTTCCTTGTAGTCAACGTGCTTACGGACGACCGGATCAAATTTCTTGATCAGCATCTTTTCCGGCATGTTGCGTTTGTTCTTCGTCGTCGTGTAGAAGTGACCCGTGCCTGCGGTCGATTCCAGCTTGATCTTGTCGCGTGCGCCTTTCGCCATGATTTACTCCTTAGGCTTCACCGCGTGCGCGCAGATCTGCGAGCACAGCGTCGATACCGTTCTTGTCGATCAGGCGCAGGCCGGCGTTCGAAACGCGCAGACGCACCCAACGGTTTTCGCTTTCCACCCAAATACGGCGGTTTTGCAGGTTCGGCAGGAACCGGCGCTTGGTTTTGTTGTTCGCGTGGGAAACGTTGTTGCCGCTCATCGGCGCTTTCCCAGTTACTTGGCATACGCGTGCCATGAGAGCACTCCTAATACGCTAATTCTGAGTTCGAACGCCGTGAAAGTTTCCCGAAAAGAGCCGCGCTGAGAGTTTATTGAAACTCGAGGCACGTTTCCTTTCCGGAACGCCTTGGTGGCTTCGGAACAGGGGGGTTGGAAATAGGCAAACCGGAATTCTAGCAGAAAAAAAGCCGCAAAATCAAACCTTATTTGCGATGCTGAACTCGGCATGACGTTGTCGCGACCCTGGTTGGCGCCGTGTCAGGGCCAGCCGGCGCGGGCAAACGAGTACGTGCGATCCGCGCCAATCACCAGATGATCGATTAATTGTACGTCGATCAGCGCAAGGGCTTCGCGCAGCGTATGTGTCAGCCGGCAGTCGCTCGCGCTCGGCTGGACGGCGCCGGAAGGGTGATTATGCGCGACGATCAGGCTGGCCGCATTCAGGCTCAATGCCCGCCGCACAATTTCGCGCGGATAGACGGCCATGCGCGTGAGCGTGCCCCGTGCGCTCTCCTCACAGCGGATCAGCCGGTGGCGGGCGTCGAGAAAGAGCGACACGAAGACTTCGTGGGGACTTCCGCCGATGCGCAGGCGCAGATAGTCTTGCACGGCTTCAGGCGAGTTCATCAACGAGCGGTCCCGCATTTTATCGACCAGCGAACGCCGCGCCATTTCCATGATGGCCATCAGCTGCGCCTTTTTCGCCGGCCCGATGCCGCGCAGATCGTCGAAATCCGAGTAAGTTGCGTCGAGCATGGCGCGTAGCGAGCCGAATCGACCGAGCAGGGTGCGCGCGACGTCGAACACGTCGTGGCCCGGCAAGCCCGTGCCGAGTACGAGTACGATCATTTCGGTGTCGGATAGGACACCTGGCCCTTCCTCGATCAGCCGCTCGCGCGGCATGTCGTTTTTGTGCCATTTGTCGCGTACAAGCGGCCGGCCCGGAGGTGTGGCACCGTCCGCGGCGGCTTCGGCGGAGCTGGCGCCGGCGTTGGCTGCGGTATGGCCAGCCGCGGCGCCCGCGCGTGGCGACGCCGGGGTGAGTGCCGCAAGTGCCGCGGCGCCGGGCGCAGCAGGCTCCGGCAACGGCGCTTCAAGTGTCGCTTCGTCCATCGTGCAGACATAGTCAGCCATATAGATATGTATCCTCCAGTTCGGGTTTGTGGCGGTGCGCGGTGCGCGGCCGTGCCGCGATGCGCGCAACGGCCAAGCCGCCGCCCGCTATGTGGCTTACAATAGACGCTTTGCGCACGGCACCCCGAGGGTTTGCCATACGCGTCAACTGCGGCGTCAACTGCGCCCGCGGCGCACGCGTGCAGCGCGCTTCGACTGAGCGAGCATTGCATGAGCATCATCGACATTTCCGAAGTGAAACCCGGTTCACACGTCACGCTTCACTACCGGCTTTCCCTTGCCGATGGCGCCGAAGTCATCAATACGTTTACCGACAATCCAGCCACGCTGCTGCTCGGCGCGGGTCAACTGGCGCCGCCGCTGGAAGACATTCTGCTGGGTTTGAAGGTGGGCCACCATTCGACCTTTCAGCTAACGCCGGGTCAGGCGTTCGGTCCGCGCAACCCGGAGCTGATCCAGCGGGTTTCGCTGGCCACGCTGCGCGAAAACAGCATGATCGGCGAGGATTTTTCGCCGGGTGACCTGGTCGAATTCAACGCGCCGGGTGGCGGCCGCTACGCGGGCGTCCTCAAGGAAGTTGGCGAGACGTCGGCGTTGTTCGATTTCAACCATCCGCTTGCCGGCCAGGCGCTGGCGTTTGAAGTGAAAATCATCGGGATTCTGTAAACATGAGCATCACGGATACGACTCTTGCCGAAGCCGAGATCCTGCTGGCACAGCCGCGTGGGTTCTGCGCCGGCGTCGATCGGGCCATTGAAATCGTAGAGCGGGCCATCAAGCTGCACGGCTCGCCGATTTACGTGCGCCACGAAATCGTCCATAACGCCTATGTCGTCGAGGATTTGCGCAAGAAGGGTGCAATCTTCATCGAGCAACTGGAAGAAGTGCCGGCCGGCAATACGGTCATTTTCAGCGCGCATGGCGTGTCGAAAGCGGTGCGTTCGGAAGCCGAGTCGCGTGGCCTGCGGGTGTACGACGCCACCTGCCCGCTCGTGACCAAGGTGCATATCGAAGTCGCGAAGATGCGTCAGGACGGCTTCGACATCGTGATGATCGGCCACAAAGGCCACCCTGAAGTCGAGGGCACGATGGGGCAGGCGGGCGAGGGCATGCATCTGGTAGAAGACATCAAAGACGTGCTGGCCTTGCAGCTGGCCGATCCCGAGCGGATCGCGTTCGTGACGCAAACCACCTTGTCAGTCGATGACGCAGCCGAGATCATTGGCGCGCTGAAGGCGAAATATCCGGCGATTCGCGAGCCGAAGAAACAGGACATTTGCTACGCCACGCAAAACCGGCAAGACGCGGTCAAGTTCATGGCGCCGCAATGCGACGTCGTGATCGTGGTTGGCAGCCCGAATAGTTCGAACTCGAACCGGTTGCGCGAGCTGGCCGAAAAGCTTGGCGTGCCTTCCTATATGGTGGACTCGCCGGACCAGATCGATCCGGTGTGGGTCGAAGGCAAGCGCCGCATCGGCGTGACGGCGGGCGCCTCGGCGCCGGAAGCGCTGGCGCAAGCGGTGATCGGCCGGTTGCGTGAGCTCGGCGTGCGCAACGTGCGCGCGCTCGACGGCATCGAGGAAAACATCGCGTTTCCGCTGCCGCGCGGGCTGGGTCTGCCTGCCTGACAATCAGCCGACGTTTCTGAAAGAAAAGCGCGCCCAAGGGCGCGCTTTTTTTACGCCCGGAGATTCGTGAGGCCGTCCTGAATAAAGTGCCAGATCAATGTGTTGGGCCGTTTTAAGTGTTCTCCCACACAAATTCCTTTGAATTGTGATTTGGCTTTTAAGCAAATTTTCGACGATGTGGCCCCGTTTAAACGATTTCAAACGCGCTACCCCGATTTTTGACGCACTAAAATAGCGCGCGCCTCCTACTGTCAATGAAAACGTAATACTTAACGCGAACCACGGTGCAATCAGGGATCGGGCCAGATCGCTGCAACACTTGATGCCATTGGGTGCAACGATGGTGCAACTGATGCACGAAAAATAGTCGCAACCGGGTTGCGCCTTTTGTGGAATTCCTCTCTCAAAATAAGGTTGCAATGCAGGAAAACCCCACCGTTTCAACAATATTGCCCGTCGCATAATTGGAGTTACAATGCGCGCGTTCTCAAGGCCTCCGGGTCCCGAACAATAGATTTTGCAAGGCGCAGGAGACCTACTTAATGCGAGTCAAGTTTGCTTACGCCGTGTCCATCGTGACCGCGGTTGCGATGTTGACCGCGTGCGGCAAAAAGCAGGATGGAGAGGCGGGAGCAGGTGCATCAGCTGCCACGGCGGCGGCAGCACCGGCGAGTGAAGCAACTGTCGTGAAAATCGGTCATGCGGCCCCATTGACGGGCGGCATTGCGCATCTTGGCAAGGACAATGAAAACGGCGCGCGTCTGGCGGTCGAGGAAATCAATAAACAGGGCTTGACCATCGACGGTCACAAGATCCAGTTGGAGCTCGACGCACAAGATGATGCAGCGGACCCGAAAACGGGTACGGCGGTCGCTGAAAAGTTTGTCGACGATCACGTTGTCGCCGTGGTCGGCCACCTGAATTCAGGGGTCTCGATTCCGGCGTCGAAGATCTATAGCGATGCCGGGATCGTGCAGATCTCGCCGTCGTCGACAAATCCGGGGTACACGCAGCAAGGTTTCAAGACGACTTATCGGGTGGTCGCGACCGATGCCCAGCAGGGCCCGGCGCTGGCCAACTACGCGACGAAAGTGCTCGGCGCGAAACGCATCGCGATCGTCGACGACTCGACGGTATACGGTAAGGGACTGGCCGACGAGTTCGCGAAGACGGTACAGGCGAGCGGGGCGAAGATCGTCGCGCGTGAAGCCACGAATGACAGGGCTACGGAGTTTCAGGCCGTCCTTAGAAAGATCAGGAGTGTTCAGCCGGACGTGATCATGTTCGGCGGCATGGACGCAACGGGCGGACCGTTTGCCAAACAGGCGGCGGCGCTCGGTATCAGGGCAAAAATCCTTGGCGGCGACGGTGTGTGTACCGACAAGGTGGGTGAGCTGGCGGGAACCGCCGTGCAAAACCTGGTCTGTTCGGAGGCGGGACTTGCGCTTTCGAAAATGGACAAGGGAGCGGACTTCGAACAGAAGTACGTGGACCGCTTCCACACACCGGTGCAGATTTACGCACCGTTCACGTATGACGCTGTGTACGTGATTGTCGATGCAATGAAGCGCGCTAATTCGATCGAGGCGCCCAAGGTGCTGGCTGCGATGCCGTCCACCGATTACAACGGGGTAATCGGCCACATCGCGTTCGACGACAAGGGTGATTTGAAAGAGGGCGCCATTACGCTTTACGACTTCAAGGACGGCAAGAAAGCGGTTCTCGACGTCGTGAAGATGTGATGACGGGACGTACAGCCTGACGGCACCGAAACCACCCAACGGTGCCGTTTTTGCATCCGCCATCGATTCGTCCCCGACTGCATCCCAGTCGTAAGACGAAACGGGCAGCGGATAACCCTTACCGGTCTTTTACATCAGTACCCGCAGTGCCGTTGAGATTGGCGTACCGCATCACCGCCCACCGGCTGATGAAGAACGCGAATCCAGTCGCACGGGCTAAGGAGCATTAAATGGATATCTTCATCCAGCAGGTCCTCAACGGGCTGGTGCTTGGCAGCGTTTACGCCATCATCGCACTGGGCTATACGATGGTTTACGGCATCTTGGGCATCATCAACTTCGCGCACGGCGATGTGTTGATGGTGGGCGCGATGGTTGCGCTCTCAGCCATAGGCGTGCTTCAGAACCACTTCCCCGGCCTCGGCAATGTGCCGACGCTCATCATCGCGCTGATCATCGCGGCAGTGGTTTGCTCGCTGGTCGGCTACACGATTGAGCGCGTGGCCTACCGGCCGTTGCGTAAAGCACCGCGTCTCGCCCCGCTGATTACGGCGATCGGCGTGTCGATCCTGCTGCAAACCCTCGCGATGATGATCTGGTCGCGCAACCCGCTGCCGTTCCCGCAGCTGTTGCCTACTGACCCGATCAACGTGATCAAGGCCACCGACACGACGCCTGGCGCCGTGATCTCGATGACCGAAATCGTGATCATCGTGGTGGCGTTCCTCGTGATGGGCGGTCTGCTGCTGCTGGTTCACAAGACCAAGCTCGGCCGCGCGATGCGTGCGATCGCTGAGAACCCGGGCGTTGCCAGCCTGATGGGCGTGAACCCGAACTTCGTGATCTCGGCGACCTTCATGATCGGCTCGGCGCTTGCAGCTCTGGCCGGCGTGATGATCGCGTCCGAATACGGCAACGCACACTTCTATATGGGCTTCATCCCAGGTCTGAAGGCCTTTACCGCGGCGGTGCTGGGCGGGATCGGCAATCTCGGCGGGGCAATGGTGGGCGGCGTGCTGCTCGGCCTGATCGAACAGTTGGGGGCGGGTTACATCGGCAACCTCACGGGCGGTGTATTCGGCAGTAACTACCAGGACGTGTTCGCATTCATCGTGCTGATTATCGTGCTGGTGTTCCGTCCGTCGGGCCTGTTGGGCGAACGTGTTGCTGATCGAGCATAAGGAGTAGACAGACATGACCTCAATTCAACCGATCGAGCCGTCCACGACGCTCATCCCTGAAAAGAACCTGACGAAGACGCTGACCGTCGGCATCATCACCGCGATCCTGGTGATCGCGGCGCCGATGATCATCGGCGCGGCTGGCGGCAACTACTGGGTTCGCGTGCTCGACTTCGCGATGCTGTACGTGATGCTCGCGCTGGGCCTCAATGTGGTGGTCGGCTTCGCCGGCCTGCTGGATTTGGGCTACATCGCGTTCTACGCAATCGGCGCCTACGTTGCTGCTCTCCTGAGCTCGCCGCATCTGACCTCGCAGTTCGAGTGGATCGCGCATCTGGCGCCGAACGGCCTGCATGTGCCGATCTGGATCATCGTGCCGATCGCCATGGCGCTCGCCGCGACCTTCGGCGTGCTGCTCGGTGCACCGACCTTGCGTCTGCGTGGCGACTACCTCGCTATCGTGACGTTGGGTTTCGGGGAAATCGTGCGGATCTTCATGAACAACCTCGACCGTCCGGTGAACATCACCAATGGCCCGAAGGGGATCACGGGGATCGACCCGGTGTCGGTGGGCGGCTTCAGTCTCGCGCAAACCCACTCGCTGTTCGGCTTGCAGTTCCCATCGGTGTACTCGTACTACTACCTGTTCGTGCTCTGCGCGCTGTTCGTGATCTGGACCTGTACGCGTTTGCAGCACTCGCGGATCGGCCGTGCATGGGCCGCTATTCGTGAAGACGAAATCGCCGCCAAGGCAATGGGCATCAACACCCGTAACGTGAAGCTGCTGGCATTCGCAATGGGCGCGTCGTTCGGCGGCCTGTCGGGCGCGATGTTCGGTTCGTTCCAGGGCTTCGTGTCGCCGGAATCGTTCACGTTCTGGGAATCGGTCGTGGTGCTGGCCTGCGTGGTGCTGGGTGGTATGGGCCACATCCCTGGCGTGATTCTCGGTGCGGTGCTGCTCGCCGTGTTCCCGGAATTCCTGCGCTCGACGATGGGTCCGCTGCAGAACGCGATCTTCGGTCATGAAATCGTCGATACCGAAGTGATCCGTCAGTTGCTGTACGGCCTCGCGATGGTCGTGATCATGCTGTACCGCTCGGAAGGCCTGTGGCCGTCGCCGAAGCACGAAGACAAGATTGCGAAACTGGCGAAGCGCAGCGGCAAGAAGCCGGTGCGTGCCTAAAGGACAGGAGAAAAATATGAGCGATAACATTCGACTGTCCGTCAAGGGCGTGAACAAGCGCTTCGGCGGCCTGCAGGCGTTGTCCGATGTCGGCCTGCTGATCAAGTCGGGCCAGATTTACGGCCTGATCGGCCCGAACGGCGCCGGCAAGACGACCTTCTTCAACGTGATCACGGGTCTGTACACGCCGGATTCGGGCGAGTTCAAGCTCGACGGCACGGAGTACACGCCGACCGCCGTCTATCAGGTGGCGAAGGCGGGGATTGCGCGTACGTTCCAGAACATCCGTCTGTTCGGCGGCATGACCGCGCTGGAAAACGTGATGGTCGGCCGTCACGTGCGTACCAAGCACGGCCTGATCGGCGCAGTGTTCCAGACGCCGGCCGAGCGCAAGGAAGAGCGCGAGATCAAGGAGCGCGCGATCGAACTGCTGGAATACGTCGGCATTGCGCAGTACGCGGATTACACGTCGCGCAATCTGTCGTACGGTCACCAGCGCCGTCTGGAAATCGCCCGCGCATTGGCAACGGATCCGAAGCTGCTCGCACTGGATGAACCGGCTGCCGGCATGAACGCAACGGAAAAGGTCGAGCTGACCAAGCTGCTCGACAAGATCCGCAGCGACGGCAAGACGATTCTGCTGATCGAGCACGACGTGAAACTGGTGATGGGTCTGTGCAACCAGATGACGGTGCTCGACTACGGCAAGGTGATTGCGCAAGGTCTACCTTCAGACGTGCAGAAGGATCCGAAGGTGATCGAAGCTTATCTGGGTGCGGGGGTCCACTAATGGCAACGGCAATGTTGAAAATCAAGGGCCTGCAGGTCAATTACGGCGGCATTCAGGCAGTCAAGGGTATCGATCTCGAAGTTGCGCAGGGCGAACTGGTCACGCTGATCGGCGCGAACGGTGCGGGCAAGACCACGACGATGAAGGCGATCACGGGTCTGAAGCCGTACTCGGCAGGCGACATCGAGTACATGGGGCAGTCGATCAAGGGCATCCCGGCGCACGAACTGCTCAAGCGCGGTCTCGCGATGGTGCCAGAAGGCCGCGGCATTTTCTCGCGCATGTCGATCGTCGAGAACATGCAGATGGGTGCGTATCTGCGCAACGATACCGACGCCATCAAGGCAGACGTCGATCGTATGTTCGGCTTCTTCCCGCGCCTGAAGGAACGGGCGACGCAATATGCGGGCACGCTCTCGGGCGGCGAACAGCAGATGCTGGCGATGGCGCGCGCGATCATCAGCAAACCGAAGCTGTTGTTGCTCGATGAGCCGTCGATGGGTCTGTCGCCGATCATGGTCGAGAAGATCTTCGAAGTGGTGCGGGCGATCTCGGCTGAAGGCATGACGGTGCTGCTGGTCGAGCAGAACGCGCGTCTCGCGTTGCAGGCGGCGAACCGCGGCTACGTGATGGACTCGGGTCTGGTGACGATGTCCGGCGACGCGAAGCAGATGCTGGATGATCCGAAGGTGCGGGCAGCTTATCTGGGTGAATAAGCTGGGTGAATAACCCGGACTAGGTTTGCCGTAGACGCAAAAAAGGCCGCATGCGTTTTAATCACGCATGCGGCCTTTCTCTATTCAAGCGATTGCCTGCGTTTAAACCGCCGGCGCTTCCGCCAGTTCGCCCAAGCGCTTACCGAGACTGATCACAGCATCCGCGCGATAACCGAGCGCTTCATAGAACGCGCGCACATCGTCCTTCGCGGACAGCACCTGCAAATTCAGCTTCGGGCAGCCACGTTCGGTCAGCGCGTTTTCGACATGTGCGACGAGGCGCGTGCCGATGCCGTGACGTCGCAACGATTCATCCACCGCGAGCGAATACAGCCAGCCTCGGTGCCCGTCGTAACCCCCCATCACCGTGCCGACGATACGCTCGCCGAACACCGCGACAAAGAACAGTTCCGGTTGCGTCGCCAGCTTGTTGGCGATCGACAGATGCGGATTGCGCTGCGGCCTCGTCACGTCCCGATACTCGGGGAACGCTTCCTGCCACAGCGCGACCACGGCGTCGGTGTCGCTCGCTTCGAAGCGGCGGATCGATAGCGTTGCGGTCGTCGTCATACGCGCTTTCCTGGGTGATTACAGCGTGTCGAGAACTGAACGCAGCATCGCCATCATCTGGTCGATTTCTTCATTCGTGACGTTCAGTGCCGGCATGAAACGCAGCAGGTTCGGACGCGCCGCGTTCAGCAGCACGCCGTCGGGTTGCATCACGCGAGCCTTCTCGACGATCTGGTTGCCGATGTCTTTGCCGAGCAGCAGCGCGCGCAGCAGGCCTTCACCGCGTTCGCCTTCGAAACCACGTTCTTCCGACAGTTCGAGCAGTTTGGCGCGCAGATACTCGCCGCGTGCGCGCACGCCTTCGAGGAAGCCCGGCGCGGTCAGTTGCGAGATCACCGAGTAGCCGACCGCGGTCATCAGCGGATTGCCGTTGTACGTACCGCCCTGATCGCCCGCTTCGAACACGGCGATTTCGGCTTTGGCGAGCAGCGCTGCGAGCGGCACGCCGCCGCCGATGCCCTTGCCGAGCGTCATGATGTCCGGCTCGATACCCGACAGTTCGTACGCGAACAAGGTGCCGGCGCGGCCGCAACCGCTTTGCACTTCGTCCACGATCAGCAGCAGGTTGTGCTTCTTCGTCAGTTCGCGCAGTTGCTGCATGAACTCGCGCGTGGCGGGAATCACGCCGCCTTCGCCCTGAATCGGCTCCAGCATCACCGCGACGGTCTTCGCATTGATCAGCTTTTCGACCGACGCGATGTCGTTCAGATCCGCCTTCGGGAAGCCCGGCACCTGCGGTGCGTAGATGGTGTCCCAGCCCGGTTTGCCGCTTGCCGACATGGTGGCGAGCGTACGGCCGTGGAAGCTGTGATCGAACGTGATGATTTCGAACGCGCCGTCCTTGAACTTCTTGCCCCACTTGCGCGCGAGCTTGATTGCGCCTTCGTTGGCTTCAGCGCCGCTGTTCGCGAAGAACACCTTGTCGAAACAGCTGTGCTCGGTGAGCAATCCGGCGAGCTTCGCCATCGGCTCGTTGTAGAACGCCGGCGACGGATTGAGCAGCAGCTTCGATTGCGTGTTCAGCGCTTCGATCATGCCGTCGTTGCAATGGCCGAGGCTGTTGACCGCCCAGCCCTGGATGAAGTCCAGATATCGCTTGCCGTTGTTGTCGTAGAGCCACGAGCCCTTGCCGTGCGTGAAAACGATTTCGGGCCGGTTCGTGATGTACATCAGCGACTCGATCGGGTACTCATTGAAATTCATGACGGCAAGCTCCAGACAGCGGGGTGAAGGGTGAGTGAGCGGTTGGCCTCAAATGAAGCAGCGGCCGGTGAAAACAAAAAAAGCAAACAAAAAAGCCACGGCATGCCGTGGCTTTCATGATTCGAACTGCTTGCGCCGTTGTGCGGCGCGAATCCGTGACGAAGCCAGCGGCGCCCCTAAGGGAGCGGCGAGCGGCGACGTCGGAGTTCGGACTGGATGCGGTTCATGCGCGAAAGAATACGACAAGAAAAGCGCTGGTGTAAACCATGAATTTGCACAAATCCGCGTCAACCCGGATTTGTGCAAGTCTGCCAGCGTGTCTGTTTCGTTTTGATGAACGGGTTGAGCGGATGACGATCAGCCCGTTCATTGCCTCAAACCGCGTTCGCCAGATCCGCCGCGCTCGTGAAGGAGTCCGCGTAGAACTCGTCTTCCGGCAGCCCATGATGCTGGGTGAAATCGCGCTGTGCCGACTCGACCATCACCGGTGCGCCGCAGGCGTACACCTGGTACGGCGACAGATCCGGCAGATCCTCGATCACCGCGCGATGCACGAAGCCAACGCGACCCGTCCACGCGTCGCCCGCGTCCGGTTCCGACAGCACCGGCACGAACTTGAAGTTCGGAATCTCGCGAGCCCATTGTTCAGCAAGCTCGAGCAGGTACAGGTCCTTCTTGCGGCGCGCGCCCCAATAAAGGGTCATCGGGCGGTTCAGGTTCTTGAACACCGCATGTTCGACGATCGCCTTCAGCGGCGCAAAGCCCGTACCCGAGGCGAGCAGCACGATCGGCTTGTCCGAATCTTCGCGCAGGAAGAAGGTGCCGAGCGGGGCTTCGAAGCGCAGGATGTCGCGCTCCTTTATCGTGTTGAACACGTGGTCGGTGAATGCGCCACCCGGCATATGACGGATGTGCAATTCGATCGGGCCTTCGG
This sequence comes from Paraburkholderia sediminicola, assembly GCF_902859805.1. GTDB lineage: Bacteria > Pseudomonadota > Gammaproteobacteria > Burkholderiales > Burkholderiaceae > Paraburkholderia > Paraburkholderia sediminicola. Next base: position 256,553 of record NZ_CADIKC010000003.1, read on the forward strand.
TGTGCGGCGCGCTCGCCATCGAATAGCTGCGGCGTTTGCCGTCTTTCAGAATGAATTCGAGGTACTGGCCGGCCAGATATTGCAGACGCTCGTTAGCGGGCAATTGCAGCTTCAGAACGACGACGTCGTCGGCCTTGCGTTCGATCGCGTTCACGCGGCACGGCAGTTTCTTGACTTGCACGTCGCCTACGCCGGCTACTTCGCGGATATCCACTTCAAGATCGGAGCATGCCGTTGCGCAGCAGAAGAGGGCCATGCCGCGCGTCTTCTCATCGTTCGACAAAGCCGACGACGAATGCTGACGCTGCTCGACCTGACCGCTGACCACGGTCCCTTTACACGAACCGCAGGCGCCGTTCTTGCAACCGTACGGCAGACCAATGCCCTGGCGCAAAGCCGCGATCAGGACCGGTTCGTCCTGTTCCACCTGAAACTGCCGGCCGCTTTGCCGGAGCGTGACGTTAAATGCCATAGAGTGTTCGAAATCGAAAAGTCGGTAATCGTTATCGGACCCGCTGTGCAACTGTGCGGTACCTGCCGCGCCTGGCGGCTACAATGCGTCCACCATGAAAGCGACACGAAATTTACGCCGGCCGCGCGTGTTGATTGTTGGCTGCGGTGACGTCGGCATGCGCTGCGTGCCCCTGTTGCGGCCACACGCGCATGTCTTCGCGCTCACCAGCCACGCCGGGCGCAGCGCCGAATTGCGCGCCGCCGGCGTCACGCCGCTGGTCGGCGACCTCGACGCGCGCCACAGCCTGAAACGGCTTGCCGGCCTCGCGCCGACGGTGCTGCATCTCGCGCCACCGCAAAAGACCGGCGACGATGACCGCCGCACCCGTGCCTTGCTCGCTACGTTGAGCACACGCCGTGATCGGGCGATGCGCGCCGCGCGCGGCGCGGTGGCGCCGGTAGGGCGGCTGCGCCGTGGGTTGCGCAACATGAGTGCCTCATGGGCGGAATCTGAAGCAGCCAATATTGTACCCGACAGGGTGCGCTGGACCGCCGCTGCGAACGTGCCTGTGAGGCTGGTGTACGCGAGCACGACAGGCGTCTACGGTGATTGTGGCGGCGCGTGGATCGACGAGACGCGTGCGGCGCAGCCGGCCAATGCGCGCGCCAAGCGACGCGTGTCGGCCGAGCGGCAATTGCGGCGCGCCACGGCGCGCGGTGTGATCGCTGCCAGCATCGCGCGGATTCCGGGCATCTATGCGAGCAACCGCCTGCCGCTCGCGCGGCTGGAAAAGCGCACGCCGGCCCTGAACGACGCCGACGACGTCTACACCAACCATATCCACGCCGACGACCTCGCCGCGATCCTCGTGCGGCTCACCACACACGGGCGGCCCGGGCGCGTGATTCACGCATCGGACGATACGTCGCTGAAAATGGGAGAGTACTTCGATGCGGTGGCCGATGCGTTCAGTCTCGAGCGCGCGCCTCGCATCACGCGCGCGGAGGCGGAGCAGCAGATCGAGCCGACCTTGTTGTCCTTCATGCGCGAATCGAGGCGCCTCGTGAATCGGCGCCTCAAAGAAGAGTTGCGCGTGCGTCTGCAGTATCCGAGTGTCGGGGATTTTTTCGCGAAGCGTGAAAATTGAAAACGCGCCGATAGACGGCGCGTTTTCAAGGTATTCGGCCACGAGCAAATGCGAGCCGCGCGAGGTATCGCCCGGTCAGATTCACTCGCGTCGGCGATGCCCTGCCGCCGTTGGTTTACGTCAGCGCCGGCAACGCCTCCAGCAACAGGAAGCACAGCATTGCGCCGATCAGCGCGCCGATCAGGTTCGGATGATATTTATGCCGCAGCCGCATCATGACCAGCAGTCCGCCGACCAGGACGATCCCGAGACACGTGAAAGCAATCATCACGGACGAAATTTCAATTGTGTCGTGGATGACCATGGCGCCCCTCCCTGAGACCTTTGTAGTCTTTGTTTAAACGAGTATAGAGCGACTTGTAAGGAAGAGCATGCTGCGATGCAGCGTGTAATCGGATGTCCGCGAGAGCCTATGTGTGGGGGCGCACACGATTCTCCTGACGCATCAAGGCTCTAAACGGGACCTACCTGTTTACCCGCTCCGTAAAGATCCGAGGTCGGTTTCGTCGAGCCATTGCCACGCACCTTCCGCGAGCGTCGCGGGCAATGCGAGTCCGCCGATCCGCTCGCGATGCAGCGCTTCGCAGCGGTTGCCCGCTGCCGCGATCATCCGCTTGACCTGGTGATATTTGCCTTCCATCACCGTGAGGGCCAGCGCGTGCTCACCGCGCGCCTCTGCGTCGACGGCGACGATCGGCTTGGGCTCGCCGTGCAGTAACACGCCGTCGCGCAAGGCGTGCAACTGGGCGTCGTCGATGGGGTGCCGTGTGGTCGCGATGTACAGCTTCGGCACTTTGCGTTTCGGCGATGTGAACATGTGCACGAACTTGCCGTCGTCGGAGAGCAGCAGGAGGCCGGTCGTGTCCTGATCGAGGCGGCCCACGCACTGCACGCCGCGCTCGGCGAACTGCGGCGGCAACAGGCTGAACACGCTCAGATGATGCTGCGGATCGCGCGAACATTCGTAGCCGGCGGGTTTGTTCAGCAGCAGATAGGCGTGCTCGCGATACGGCCAGACGACCCCGTCCACGCTGAAGCAGAACGTGCTGTCATGGGTTGGGAAATCGGCGTCGGCATCGGCGCAGACGGAGCCGCCGACGCTCACGCGGCCGTCGCCGATCAACGCCCGGCATTGGCGGCGCGAGCCGAAACCTTGTGTGAAGAGGATGCTTTCGAGATTCATGGCGAGCGAAGAATAACACCGCAAGAAGCGGAGCGCCGCGCTGCGCCATAGCGACGACGATGGTCTTTCCTCATCCCGTCGCAGGAGTTCATCGATGCACGCCGCTTCCTCTTCGCCGTCTTCATCCGCACTTCGTCTGCCCGCCGCGTTCCAGCGGCTCGCATGGTCGAATCTGGTCGCGCAATCCGCTGAGCAGATCAGCCTTGCCGCCGCGCCGCTCGTCGCCGTGTTCGCGCTCGGCGCCGGCGCACGCGAGACCGGTCTGCTGCAAACCGCGCAGACTTTGCCGTTCCTGTTGTTGTCGATCCCGCTCGGCGTATGGGCCGACCGCCGCTCGCGCCGCACGTTGATGACGCTTGCCGAAAGCGTGCGCGTGATCGCGATGCTGTGCGTGCTGCTGCTCCTGATGACGCATGCGCTGAGCTTGCCGCTGCTCGCCGCGCTCGGTTTCGTTGCCGCGACCGGCACCGTTGCCTATAACGTCGCGGCGCCTTCGCTGGTGCCGTCGATCGTGCCGCGCGAGGCCTACGCCCAGGCCAACGGCCGGCTCGAACTGGCGCGCAGCGTCGCGTATTCGGCGGGACCGGCGCTCGGCGGACTGCTGGTTGGCTGGATCGGCGCGGGATGGGCGTATGGCTGCGCGGCCGGGCTGTCGGCGCTGGCCGTCGCCTTACTCGCGGGGCTGCGCGAACCGCCGCGCGCGGCTGCTCCCCAGCGTCACTTCCTGCTGGAACTGCGCGACGGTACGCGCTTTGTACTGCGCGACGCGTTGCTGCGTCCGATGCTCGCTACCGCGATCTTCTTCAACCTCGGTTTCTTCGTGCTGCAGGCGGTGTATGTGCCGTATGCCGTGCATCGCCTGGGCCTGAGCGCTTCGATGGTCGGTGTGACGCTCGGTGCGTACGGTGTCGGCATGGTGTGCGGCGCGCTCGCTGCACCGGCCATCGCGCGGCGTCTTGCGTTCGGCCGCGTGCTTATCATCGGACCGTCGTGCGGATTGCTCGCATCGCTCGTGATGGTGGCGACGATCGTCACGCCGTCGTTCTGGCTCGCGATGCTGAGCTTCTTCCTGCTCGGCGCCGGACCGATTCTGTGGGTGGTCGGCTCGACCACGCTGCGTCAGGCGATCACACCTGAACGGATGATGGGCCGCGTCTCGGCGCTCAACAGCACCGCGACCTATGGCGCGCGGCCGCTGGGCGCGTTGCTCGGTGCGGCGATCAGCGCGCGCTGGGGGATGGACGCGTGTCTGGTCGCGGCTGCAGCGGCTTTCCTTGTGCAGGCGTTGATCATCGTCATGTCGCCGGCGGCGCGGCTCGCGGACATTCCCGAGGGAGCAGCGGTCGCTCAATGAAAACTGGTTTTCATCGGATGGCATGCGTTGCATGCCGACATGACCGTGGCGTCCGTGAAAACCCTCGAAAATGAAAATGAATTTTTTTCGGCGAGATTTCTATGTAAATATACTTTCATTCATTTCGCTTACGCCCAGGAAGAAGCCCTCCTGGGGGACACCCGAAGGAAGTCCTCTCTGAGGGCAGTTACCAGGCCGCCTTGCTCGCATGATCCATCACTTGTCCGTTGCTTCGAACCCCGCTGAGCAGGCCATCGCCGCGCGCATCACCGCAGCGATGCCGACCCTGACGCCGATCCATCGGCGCATGGGCGAATACGTGCTGGCGAATCTGTTTCGCGCAGCGACCATGCGGATCGACGAACTGGCGAGCGTGGTCGGTGCGTCGGTGGCGACGGCGAATCGCTTCGCACGCGCGCTCGGCTTCGACGGTTATCCGCAGTTTCGCGAGGCGCTCGTGCGCGGTTTCGAAGCGACGCTTGCGCCGGTAGAACGGCTGCGTAGCGCGCAGGAATCGCTCGCTTCCGGCGACGATGTGATTGACGCGTCGCTCGAACAGGCCGCCACCAATCTGCAATCCACTCGCTCAGCGATCGACAGTGCCGCCGCTGAGGCCGCTGTAGAAGCGATCATCTCCGCGCGTCGCGTCTTTGTGCTCGGCGCGGGTTCGAGCGCGTTCCTCGCTGGGTTGATGGAGCACGGCCTGATGCCGTATCACGACAACGTGCAGTCGCTCGCGTTAGTCGGCGGACCCTCGCATGCCGCGCGGCGTCTGTTCGCTTCGAATGAAGGCGATCTGGTGATAGGGATCGTGTTTCCGCGTTACGTCGAGGACACGATCGAACTCGCGCGACGCGCGGCAAGCCGCGGGGCACGCGTGCTTGCGCTGACCGACAGCCCGCGCTCGCCGCTCGCGCAATTCGCCGATCTCTCGCTCTATATCCGCTCCGAGCGGCGGCTCGCGGCTAATGCCGATTCAGCCGTACTGGCCGTTATCGAAGCGCTGTGCGACGCAGTTGCCTACCGGGCGAAACGCTCGGTGAAGGCTGCCGCTGAAGTCACCGAATTCGTACTGCCGTGGCTCACCGATCCGCAAGCGGCTGTCGCCAGCACAAGTGAGCAGTCCGTGAGCGCTTCCACTCGTATCCCCCGCACTACCAAAGCCAAAAAATGAACACCAACGCAGTCATTGCCATTCACGGCGGAGCAGGCACGATCCTGCGCGCGTCGATGTCGGCTAGCGCCGAAGCCGACTATCACGCTGCGTTGAACGCTGTGCTGAGCGCCGGACAGCGCGTGCTCGCCGATGGCGGCAGCGCGCTCGACGCCGTCAGCGAAGCCGTCCGTTTGCTCGAAGACTGTCCGCTCTTCAACGCAGGCCGTGGCGCGGTCTACACGGCGGCCGGCACGCATGAACTCGACGCGGCCATCATGGACGGCAGCACGCTCGACGCCGGTGCGATCTGCTGCGTGACGCGCGTACGCAATCCGATTCTGGCGGCGCGCCGCGTGCTCGAGCGCAGCGAACACGTGTTGTTCACCGGCGCAGGCGCGGAAGCCTTCGCGGCCGCGCAAGGACTCGAATTCGTCGAGCCCGAGTATTTCCACACCGAAGCGCGTCATCGCCAATGGCAACTCGCACGCGGTCAGCAGCGAGCGATGCTCGATCACGATGGCGCGACGCTGGCCTCCACGTCATCGTCGAACGATGACGATCCCACGCCGCACGAGCCGATCGATCCGAATCGCAAGTTCGGCACGGTGGGCGCGGTCGCGCTCGATCAGCATGGCCACGTGGCCGCTGCGACTTCGACGGGCGGCGTCACCAACAAGCAGGTCGGCCGGGTCGGCGATACGCCGCTGATCGGCGCGGGTTGTTACGCGGACGACGCAACCTGCGCGGTCTCGACCACCGGTTCCGGCGAGATGTTCATGCGCATGGTGGCCGCCTACGACGTTGCCGCGCAGATGGCCTACCGCAACGTCTCGCTCGAAGAAGCAGCGCACGACGTGGTGATGAACCGCTTGCCGAAGATCGACGGACGCGGCGGTCTGATCGCCGTCGATGCACGCGGCAACGTCACGTTGCCGTTCAACACCGAGGGCATGTATCGCGGTTTCGCACGGATCGGTGAGACGCCGGTGACGGCGATCTATCGCTGATGCGGTCTTGCTGCGCTGTCGCCTGAACTTGCCGCTTGAGTTGCCGCATAAGTTTTCGTTTGAACCACTGTTAGCCGCGTCCGAATCCAAAGGAACCATCGTGCCGACTTCATCGCACACCGCTCGTCCGCTTATCGAAACCTTGCCGCCGCAACGCGTGCTTGCAGTCGACGATCTGTCGGTCGCATTCCGCAGCGGCGACAAGACCGTCAACGCGGTGCGCAATCTCTCGCTGACCGTCGAGCGCGGCGAGACGCTGGCGATCGTCGGCGAATCGGGTTCCGGCAAATCAGTGACATCGCTCGCGTTGATGCGGCTGATCGAGCATGGCGGTGGGCGCCTTGCTGGCGGCAGCATCGCTTTCCGGCGCCGCGACGGCAGCGTGCTCGACCTCGCGAAAGCGTCGTCCGGCACGATGCGTTCGATTCGCGGCGCCGACATCGCGATGATCTTCCAGGAGCCGATGACGTCGCTCAATCCGGTGTTCACGGTGGGCGATCAGATCAGCGAAGCGATTGCCTTGCATCAAGGGAAGAGCCGTTCCGCCGCACACGCTGAAACACTGCGTCTGCTCGAACTCGTGCGCATTCCGGAAGCGCGCCGGGTAGCCGCACGTTTTCCGCATCAGCTATCCGGCGGTATGCGCCAACGCGTGATGATCGCAATGGCGCTCTCGTGCAAGCCCGCACTGTTGATCGCCGACGAACCGACCACGGCTCTCGACGTCACAATTCAGGCGCAGATCCTGCAATTGATTCGTGGCCTGCAGGACGAGATGAACATGGGCGTGATTTTCATCACGCACGACATGGGTGTGGTGGCCGAGGTAGCCGATCGCGTGCTGGTGATGTATCGCGGCGAGAAAGTGGAAGAGGGTGCGTCGGATACGCTGTTCGCCGCGCCTTCGCATCCTTATACAAAGGCATTGCTTGCGGCGGTCCCGCGCCTTGGCGCGATGCAGGGCACCGATCAGCCCGCCAAGTTTCCGATTCTGACCGTCGAGCAGGCGGCCTTGAATGGCACCGATGAGGCCGTGCGTTCCGCTGCGGCCGTCGCGCAAGAAACCCAACCGCTAATCCACGACAGCACGCCACCGATTCTGCGCGTGCGCGATCTGGTTACGCGCTTTCCGGTAAAGAGCGGCGTGTTCGGTCGTTTGACGGGTCGCGTGCATGCTGTCGAAAAAGTCAGCTTCGATCTGCGCCCGGGCGAAACGCTCGCATTGGTCGGCGAGTCGGGCTGCGGTAAATCGACAACGGGCCGTTCATTGCTGCGTCTCGTCGAAAGCCAGAGCGGCTCGATCGAATTCGACGGCAAGGAAATCAGCTCGCTCACGGGCCCGGCGTTGCAAGCGCTTCGCCGCAATATCCAGTTTATTTTCCAGGACCCGTTCGCTTCGCTGAATCCGCGTTTGACGGTCGGCTTCTCGATCATGGAGCCGCTGCTTGTGCACGGCGTCGCTCAAGGCGCGGAAGCACAGGCACGCGTTGCGTGGCTGCTCGAAAAGGTCGGCTTGCCGCGCGAGGCCGCAGGCCGCTATCCGCACGAATTTTCAGGTGGCCAACGGCAACGCATCGCGATTGCGCGTGCGCTGGCACTGAATCCGAAAGTCGTCATCGCAGACGAATCCGTCTCCGCGCTGGACGTTTCCGTGCAGGCGCAGATCGTCAATCTGATGCTCGATCTGCAGCGCGAACTGGGTGTCGCGTATCTGTTCATTTCGCATGACATGGCGGTGGTGGAGCGCGTCAGCCATCGTGTAGCGGTGATGTATCTCGGCCAGATCGTCGAGATCGGTCCGCGCCGCGCGGTGTTCGAAGCGCCGCAGCACCCGTACACGAAGAAGCTGATGGGCGCGGTGCCGGTCGCCGATCCGGCGCGCCGTCACGCGAAACGCATGCTCGCCGCCGACGAGATTCCGAGCCCGATCCGCGCGCTGAACGACGAACCGAGCGTAGCACCGCTGATTGCGGTGGGACCCGACCATTTCGTCGCTCAGCATCGAGTCGGTGGCGCTTACTAGAACGAGAGGCGAACACAAGCCCGAGCACAGACCTGAACGAAGCACTAAACCTGTAGCAAAACCATTTTCTCTCGCAGCACATAACCCTGTTTCAATTCGCAGCCTGGAGCCAACCTCATGAACCTGCTGGTCCCGTCTTCTCCGTTTCGTTTGCGCGCGCTGGTCAGCGGCGGCGCGGTGGTGTTCGCGATGCTCGCGGGCAGTGTGGCGCACGCCGATACGACGGCCGTGATGGCCGTTGCGTCGACCTTCACGACGCTCGATCCGTACGATGCGAACGACACGCTGTCGCAAGCCGTCGCCAAGTCGTTCTATCAAGGTCTGTTCGGTTTCGACAAGGACATGAAGCTGGTCAACGTGCTGGCCGACAGCTACGAAGCGAGCCCGGATGCGAAGGTTTACACGTTCAAGCTGCGTCATGGCGTGAAGTTCCAGGACGGTACCGACTTCAACGCCGCGGCGGTGAAAGCGAACTTCGACCGCGTGACCGATCCGGCGAACAAGCTCAAGCGCTACAACATGTTCAACCGTATCGAGAAGACCGAAGTGGTCGATCCGTACACGGTGAAGATCACCCTGAAGGCGCCGTTCTCGGCATTCGTCAACGTGCTGGCGCATCCGTCGGCGGTGATGATTTCGCCTGACGCACTGAAGAAGTACGGCAAGGACATCGCGTTCCATCCGGTCGGCACAGGTCCGTTCGAACTGGTGAAGTGGGACCCGGCTGGCGACCTGACCGTGAAGAAGTTCGCAGGCTACTGGAAGAAGGGCTACCCGAAGGTCGACGCGATCGACTGGAAACCGGTGGTCGACAACAACACGCGTGCTGCGTTGATGCGCACCGGCGAAGCGGACTTCGCGTTCCAGGTGCCGTTCGAACAGGCGGCGCAATTGCAGTCGAGCCCAAAGGTCGATCTGATTGCTTCGCCGTCGATCATCCAGCGCTATATCAGCATGAACGTCAACCAGAAGCCGTTCGACAATCCGAAGGTGCGTGAAGCGCTGAACTACGCGGTCAATAAGGATGCGCTGATCAAGGTTGCGTTCGCCGGATACGCGACGCCGGCTGAGGGCGTGGTGCCGCAAGGCGTCGAGTACGCAACGAAGCTCGGCCCCTGGCCGTACGATCCGGCCAAGGCGCGTGAACTGCTGAAGGAAGCGGGCTATCCGAACGGTTTCGAAACGACGCTGTGGTCCGCGTATAACTACTCGACCGCGCAGAAGGTGATCCAGTTCGTGCAGCAACAACTGGCGCAAGTCGGCATCAAGGCGCAGGTCGAAGCGCTTGAAGCAGGTCAGCGCGTCGCCAAGGTGGAAAGCGCACAGGACCCGGCAACTGCGCCGGTGCGGATGTACTACGCGGGCTGGTCGTCGTCGACGGGTGAAGCGGATTGGGCGATCACGCCGCTGCTCGGCTCGGTCTCGTTCCCGCCGAAAATGGTCAACACCGCGTACTACAAGAACGACACCGTTGACAGCGATCTGAAGCAGGCGCTCGAAACCACCGACCGCACGCAGAAGGCCGCGCTCTACACCGACGCGCAAAAACGCATCTGGGCCGACGCGCCGTGGATCTTCCTCGTCAAGGAGAAGGTTGTGTACGCGCGCAGCAAGCGCTTGTCGGGCGCCTATGTCGCACCGGACGGCTCGTTCAATTTCGACGAGATCGCGATCAAGTGATGAGCGGACCGTCCGGCGCCGTGTGTTCTTTACTAACGCACGGCCCGGACGGTTGCGTACTGCTCAGAAAGATCTTTCGTTGCCCGCATCATTGCCGGATTGGGTTTCATGCTGAACTTCCTCGTCAAACGTATCTTTGGCCTGCTGCCGACGCTCTTCATCGTCGCCGTGCTGGTGTTTCTGTTCGTGCATCTGTTGCCCGGCGATCCGGCGCGTCTCGCGGCCGGTCCCGAAGCGGATGAGGCGACCGTTGCATTAGTGCGTGCCGATCTCGGCCTCGATAAGCCGATGCCGCAGCAGTTCGCCAACTTCTTCGTGAAGATCGCGCACGGCGACTTCGGCACGTCCACGCGCAGCAAGCGGCCGGTCAGCCAGGAAATCGGCGAGCGCTTCATGCCGACGCTGCTGCTTACGCTCGCGAGCATGGTGTGGGCGGTGGTGCTCGGCATGGGGATCGGCATCGTCTCGGCGGTCTGGCGCAATCGTTGGCCGGACCGGCTCGGCATGACGCTCGCGGTGTCGGGCATTTCGTTTCCCGCGTTCGCGCTCGGCATGCTGCTGATGGAAATCTTTTCAGTGAAGCTCGGCTGGCTGCCGATTGTCGGCGATGGGTCGTGGAAGAGCTACGTGCTGCCGTCGCTCACGCTCGGCGCGGCAGTCGCGGCTGTGATGGCGCGCTTCACGCGTGCTTCGTTTGTCGAGGTGATGAATGAAGATTTCGTGCGTACCGCGCGCGCCAAAGGTGTGCCCGAACGACTCGTGATCATCAAACACTGCCTGCGCAACGCAATGATTCCCGTCATCACGATGATGGGCCTGCAGTTCGGTTTTCTGCTGGGCGGCTCGATCGTGGTCGAAGTGGTATTCAATTGGCCGGGTCTCGGACGCCTGCTGGTGGATGCCGTGGCGATGCGCGACTATCCGGTGATTCAGGCCGAAGTGCTGTTGTTCTCGCTTGAGTTCATCATCATCAACCTGGTTGTGGACGTGCTGTACGCCGTCATCAACCCGACTATCCGTTTCAAGTGAGGCCCGCATGAGCATCTCTGCCACCGAGGCGAATGCGGCCAAGGCCGCTCTCGTAGAAAACGCGATTCGCACGCCGTGGAGCGAATTCTGGCGCAAATTCCGTAAGCAGCATGTGGCGCTCGGCGCCGGCATTTTCGTGCTGCTGCTGGTTGCGGTTGCGATTCTCGCGCCGCATATCGTGCCGTACGATCCGGAGAATTTCTTCGACTACGACGCGTTGAACGCGGGGCCCTCAGCCGCGCACTGGTTCGGTGTCGATTCGCTGGGCCGCGATATTTTCAGCCGCATTCTGGCGGGTTCGCGTATTTCGCTCGAGGCCGGTTTTCTGTCGGTGGCGATCGGCGCGGTGATCGGTACGTTCTTCGGTTTGCTGGCTGGATATTACGAGGGCTGGTGGGACCGCATCACGATGCGAGTTGCCGATGTGCTGTTTGCGTTCCCCGGCATTCTGCTGGCGATCGGCGTGGTCGCGATTCTCGGCAACGGCATGATCAATGTGATCTGCGCGGTGGCGATTTTCAGCATCCCGGCGTTTGCGCGGCTTGTGCGCGGCAATACGCTGATGCTCAAGCAACTTACCTATATCGAAGCGGCGCGCAGTATCGGCGCGTCGGACTGGACCATCATCGTGCGGCATATTCTGCCGGGGACGATTTCGTCGATCGTCGTGTACTTCACGATGCGGATCGGTACATCGATCATCACGGCGGCGAGCCTGTCGTTTCTCGGACTCGGCGCGCAGCCGCCGATGCCGGAGTGGGGCGCGATGCTCAACGAAGCGCGCGCGGATATGGTCACCGCGCCGCATATCGCGCTGTTTCCGAGTCTGGCGATTTTCCTCACCGTGCTGGCGTTCAATCTGCTCGGCGACGGTTTGCGCGATGCGCTCGATCCGAAGCTTGACCGGCCATGAGTTTGACTGAGACGGTAGATGAAAGCGCTCCGTATATCGGTGTGTTGCCGAGTGGCCCGCGTGGATCGATTGCCGACGTAGAAGGCGTGACGGTCGGACATTGCACACTGGATGAAGGCGCTGTGCAAACCGGCGTGACCGTGATTCGTCCGCATTGTGGCGATCCTTTTGTGAGCAAGGTGCCGGCTGCGGCTTCGGTGATCAACGGGTTCGGGAAAAGCGTCGGGCTCGTGCAGGTTGAGGAACTCGGCGTGCTGGAGACGCCGATTGCGTTGACCAATACCTTTGGCGTCGCTGCTGTCGCACAAGCGCAGATTCGTGCGGCGATTCAAGGCAATTCGAAAATCGGACGCGAATGGTCGACGGTCAATCCGCTGGTGTTCGAATGTAATGATGGATACCTGAACGATATTCAGGCTTTTGCGGTAAACGAACGGCATTACAACGATGCGTACGAGGCGGCAAGCGTTGACGTTGCGAGCGGTTCGGTTGGCGCAGGCCGCGGTATGTCCTGCTTCGATCTGAAAGGCGGGATTGGCAATGCGTCACGTGTTGTTGAAGTAGCAGGGCGGAGTTATACGGTCGGTGCGCTGGTGCTGGCGAACTTCGGCCGACTGCCGATGTTGACGATCGACGGCATGCCGCTCGGTCGCGTGCTCGCCGAACGCGCGGCCGAAGCTGTCGCCGCTAGCGCAGCGACCTTGGCAACTTCGGCGAACGCAGAGACGTCAGCGACATCAGCGCCCCCCTCAAAACCCGAACAAGGCTCGATCATCATGATCGTCGCCACCGACGCGCCGCTCGACGCTCGTCAACTCAAGCGTCTGTCATTGCGCGCCGCGGCCGGTCTCGCACGGACCGGTTCGGTGTACGGCCACGGCAGCGGCGACATCGCGTTGGCGTTTTCAACGGCCTACACCGTTCCGCACGAATCCGACTTTGTGGCGTTGCCGCCCATGCTCGCCGACGCACGCCTCGATCCGCTATTCCGTGCCTGTGCGGACAGCGTCGAGCAAGCGATCGTCGATGCGTTATGGAGCGCCACGTCGGTGACCGGCCGCGACGGCCATCGTCGCCTGTCGCTGCACGACGCGGCACCCGATCTCGCTCAACTTCTCAAACAATCTTCCTGATGAAAGTCCTGATTTCCGCCGACATCGAAGGCGTGGCCGGCGTATTCCATCCCGAGCAAACCCGTGCAGGCAACAGCGAATACGAAGCCGCACGGCGCTGGATGACGCTCGAAGCCAACGCCGCGATCGAAGGCGCGTTCGCAGGTGGCGCCACGCACGTGTGGGTCAACGATTCGCATGGCGGCTTTCGCAATCTGCTGCCCGATCTGCTCGATGCACGCGCCCAGATCGTACTTGGCAAACCACGCACGCTTGGCATGATGGCTGGCCTTGAATACGGCGCGGCGCTGGTATTCATGATCGGCTATCACGCCAGGTCGCAAACGCACGGCATCCTCGCGCACACGATCAACAGCTTCGCGTTCGCACGTGTATCGCTGAACGGGGTCGAAGTCGGCGAGGCGGGATTGTACGGCGCGCTGGCGGAAGAATATGGTGCACAGGTAGCGCTTTTATCTGGCGACGATGTATTCGCCGAGGAAACCGCGCCGCGCTTTACCGGCGCGCGTTTCGTGGTCACCAAGAGCGCGACGGGGCATGCGAGCGGCGTTACGCAAACACCGGCAAGCGCTCGCGATGCGATCGAAAGTGCCGCACGCGAAGTGGTTCGGCATTACATCGACAAGGGTCATCCGCCGCAAGCCACGCGCGTTGCCGCGAAGCCTGTCGAATGCGAGTTGCGCGTGCAAACTACCGCGCTTGCCGATCTGTTCTGCCAATGGCCGGCGCTCACGCGCGTCGACGCCGTTACGTTGCGTTTTGGAGCGGAGTCGGCGGAACATGCAGTGCGCATGCTGAACTGTCTCTCGGCGATGTCGTTCATGCTGCGCTGAGCCGTATGACGGAGTGCGCGACCGGCGACGTCCTACTGTTGCCGGCTCAACTCCCGCGCTGCACGATCGATCACATCCGCAACTGCCCCCGCATGCGACACCGGCACGAGATGGCTCGATGAGATCGGCACGATCTTCGCGCCCATCCGGTTGGCCATGAACTGCTCGAGTTCAGGCGGTATCGCACGGTCCCTCGTTGTCACGATGTACCACGAAGGCTTTTCCCGCCACGCCACCTGGCTGACCGTCTCGCTGAACGCCCTGGCGGCGATCGGCTGTTGCGCGGCGGAGAGCACGCGCGTCAGATTCTCGGGTACGTCGGCGGCGAAATCGGCGTGGTATTTGCTGCGGTCGAGCCATAGGAAGCCCGTCGGGTCCGCGGTGATGCCTTGACTCGCGGGCGCCGGCGCCGCGCGTTTCATCAGGTCCATCGTCGATTCGTGCAGGTCCGGTGCAATGCCCGCCACATAGACGAGACCGGCGACGTTGGGCGCGTTCGCGCCCGCTTCAGTGATTACGACACCGCCCCATGAATGTCCTACGAGGATCGTCGGGCCATCCTGACGCGCGAGAACGCGGCGGGTGGCGGCGACATCGTCGGCGAGCGACGTGAGCGGGTTCTGCACCGAACTCACGTGATAACCCTTCTGCTGCAATTTCGCGACTACACCGTTCCAGCTCGAGCCGTCGACGAACGCGCCATGAACCAGCACGACGTTGCGAACAGGGCCGGTCATCGGTGCTGCGGGTGGTTTGGTGGCAGTCGCTTTTGGAGTAGCAGGCGTGGGGGCGACGGCCGGAGTCGGGGGTGTTGCGGCCGGTGCCGCGGGCGGCTCCGGCGCTTCCGGTGCGCTCGACTCCATGCCAGGCATGTCGGCCGGTTCGGCGGCGGGTTCTGCCGTGGGCGCCGCGGTTTGCGCGAAGGCACCTGCCGCCGCGAAGCAGAGAGACAAAGCAGCGGCGCAAAGCAAACGTTTGGGCGACATGTTGAATCTCCGAAGGCAGAAACCTCGACTAGGGCAACATACAGAAGCCCCACGCCAGTGACAATCACTATCCTCGCCGTTAAGTGCGGCGCAGAACCAAGCGCGGGTTGGTCCCAGTATTTAGAGAATATCGGCCGCGGTAAAATTTCAGGTTCTGCCGGGGCAGACCATAAGTCTGGTCGGGCGATCGATATCCATACACTGGGGCGCAATTTTGAATAGTGCACAGCAGCAAGACGGCCTGAAGCGCGGGCTTAAAAATCGTCACATCCAGCTGATCGCGCTGGGCGGGGCGATCGGCACGGGCCTGTTTCTCGGCTCCGCCAGCGTGTTGAAGGCTGCCGGCCCGTCGATGATTCTCGGCTACGCGATCGGCGGCATCATCGCCTTCATGATCATGCGCCAACTCGGCGAAATGGTCGCGCAGGAACCGGTTGCCGGTTCGTTCAGCCACTTCGCGTACAAGTATTGGGGTGACTTTCCCGGCTTTCTGTCCGGCTGGAACTACTGGGTGCTGTACGTGCTCGTGAGCATGGCCGAGCTGACCGCGGTCGGCACCTACGTGCATTACTGGTGGCCGGGCGTGCCTACGTGGGTATCGGCGCTGGTGTGCTTCGCCGTCATCAACGCGATCAATCTCGCCAACGTCAAAGCGTACGGCGAAACTGAATTCTGGTTTGCGATCATCAAGGTGGTGGCGGTGATCGGCATGATCCTGTTCGGCGGCTATCTGCTGATCAGTGGCCATGGTGGTCCGCAGGCGTCGATCACCAATCTCTGGGCCGACGGCGGCTTTTTCCCGCACGGTTTTCATGGCCTGTTCATGATGCTCGCGGTCATCATGTTCTCGTTCGGCGGGCTCGAGCTGATCGGCATTACGGCTGCTGAAGCGGCCGATCCGCAAAAGAGCATTCCGAAGGCCGTGAATCAGGTGATCTACCGGATTCTGATTTTCTACATCTGCTCGCTGGCGGTGCTGCTCTCGTTGTATCCGTGGAATCAGGTCGCGGCTGGCGGCAGCCCGTTCGTGATGATCTTCTCGCAGATCGGCTCGACACTGACGGCGAACATCCTCAACGTGGTGGTGTTGACGGCGGCGCTGTCGGTCTACAACAGCGGCGTGTATGCGAATAGCCGCATGCTCTACGGTCTCGCCGAACAGGGCAACGCACCGCGCGCGCTGATGAAGGTCGACCGGCGCGGCGTGCCGTATATGGCGATCGGTTTGTCGGCGCTTGCTACGTTCACCTGCGTGATCATCAACTATCTGATTCCCGCCGAAGCGCTCGGCCTGCTGATGGCGCTGGTGGTGGCCGCGCTGGTGCTGAACTGGGCGCTGATCAGCCTGACGCATCTGAAGTCGCGCAAGGCGATGGTGGCAGCGGGCGAGACGCTCGTGTTCAAGTCGTTCTGGTTCCCGGTTAGCAACTGGATCTGCCTCGCGTTCATGGCGCTGATCCTCGTGATTCTGGCGATGACGCCGGGTCTGTCGGTCTCGGTATGGCTTGTGCCCGCGTGGCTGATCGTGATGTGGGCCGGCTACGTGTTCAAGCGCCGGCGTGCGGCGACGCATGGCGGTGCGCAGGTGGCGGGGCGGTAAGGCTGGATGTGGGCGCCGGCGCTGTTTGCGCCGGACCGCCCAATGTCGAGAAGAGCTTCAATATGCGGCGGAACGTCACATATTGCTTAAGCAATTATTGCCTAAGCTGATAAGTGCAATGTCGCACGTCAGGAGCCGAATATGAACACCACCATCGAACACGACGCACGTCTGGAATTGTTGCTGTCGATCGCGCATGAAACGCTCGGCATCGGGACGTTCGAATTGAGCGGCAAGCCGAGCGCCGACTTACGCGTCGTGCGTGTCGATAGTCTCGCGAGAGCGCTGGAAGCGGCCTACGATGCCGGCCTCATGGTCGGTCATCGAGTGAGCTCGAATAAATGTCCGGCCGACCATCTTCAGTAGTGCGCTTTAGCCGCTTCGCAGAAGACAACAAAAAACCCCGCGCAGCATGACTGGGCGGGGTTTTTTGATCTTTATACGGTACTGCTGGAATTTCTTTTGGTGCCCAGGGCCGGAATCGAACCGGCACGCCTTGCGGCGGGGGATTTTGAGTCCCCTGCGTCTACCAATTTCACCACCTGGGCAGGTCTTGCAGCGCACGCGCCAGAGTATGGCTCGCGGCGAAGACGCAGATTATGGCGGAAAATTCGACGACGGGCAAGCCGGTCGCTTCCTTCGCATGCTCCGCCCTCAAACCGTGCGTGAAAAACGTTCGAGCGTTTGCTGACCGAGATAGCGGTCGAACACCATCGCGACGTTGCGCACGAGCATGCGTCCGGCCATCTGCACTTCGAGCTTGCTGCCGCTCACCGACACCAGCCCATCCTGCTCGAAGCCGCGCAAGCGCTCCAGTTCCGGCTCGAACGTATCGGCGAAGCGGATGCCGTAGGCCGCTTCGAATTCATCGAAGCGCAATTCCAGATTGCACATCAGTTGCGTGATTACATCGCGACGCAGACGGTCGTCCGCAGTGAGGCGCATGCCGCGCGTGATCGCGAACTTGCCCGCATCGATAGCCGCTGCGTAACCTGGCAGATCCTTCGCGTTCTGTGCGTACACGTCGCCGACTTTGCCGATCGACGACGCGCCGAAGCCGATCAGATCGCATTCCGCCCGTGTGCTATACCCCTGAAAATTCCGATGCAACGTGCGCCGTGCCTGTGCGCGCGCAAGTTCGTCGGTGGGGAGCGCGAAGTGATCCATGCCGATGTAGACATAGCCCGCGTCGGTCAGGCGCTCGACTACTCGCTGGAGGATCGCGAGGCGTACGGCAGGCGAAGGCAGCGTGGCCTCATCCATCTGCCGTTGCATCTTGAAGAGCTGTGGCATGTGCGCATACGCGAACACTGAAAGACGATCGGGTGCGAGTTCGATCATTGTGTCGAGCGTGCGGCTGAAGCTATCGACCGTTTGATGCGGCAGCCCGTAAATCAGATCGACGCCGATCGAGTGGAAGCCGGTATCGCGTGCGGCTTGCATCACCGACGCAGTCATCTCGAGTGGCTGAATGCGATTGATTGCCTGCTGCACCACCGGATCGAAATCCTGCACACCGAGACTGAGCCGGTTGAAGCCGAGCGTGCGCAAATGCGCAATGGTCTCAGGCGAGGCTTCGCGCGGATCGACTTCGATGGAATATTCGCCTTCGGTGTCGGGAAGCAAGGTGAAGTGCTCGCGCGCCGCGACCATCAGTTCCGCCATTTCATCGTGTGAGAGGAACGTCGGCGTGCCGCCGCCCCAATGCAATTGCGATACGGGCCGTCGCGTGTCGAAATGCGCTGCCTGCAAAGCCATTTCGCGCTTCAGGCGCTCGACATAGGGCCGCGCGTGCGCGCGGTTTTTTGTGGCGACCTTGTTGCAACCGCAGTAGAAGCACACGGTGTCGCAAAAGGGGATGTGGAAGTACAGCGAGAGATCGGTGGAGGAAGCGCCCGGGTCTGCGGCGGCGCGTAGATAGCCGGCGGGATCGAAATCGTCGCGGAACTGCAAGGCGGTGGGATAGGACGTATACCGTGGACTGTTCGCGCTGTATTTGGCGAGCAGGTCCGGGCGGAATAGTGTGTTGGCGGTGGTCATGAGTGGCTCAAGTTTGACGGCCACCGTGGAAGAGGCGAGAGCCGGAGGCGGTTCGCAGCACCGGTTCGAACAGCGCAAACGCCTCTTGAGCGTGGCCTTTCGTATCCAGCAAGTTTACGTGAGTGACCCTTCGCGTAATTGTGTAAAAAGGTCGCACGGGATGCGATGGCACAATGCGGGTCTGGCGCTGCGTTGTATGTTGTGTCGCCTGTTTTCGAGTTCAGGAAAAATGTCGTGAGTGATGTGCCGAACAGCGTTGTGAAGCGCGAGTCCCCGTTCCATGTGGCCGGTCATGCGTGCCGCCCCGATTGCGGCGCGTGCTGTATTGCGCCGTCGATTTCGAGCCCGATCCCCGGCATGCCGAATGGCAAACCGGCGGGCGTGCGCTGCGTGCAACTCGGCGATGATCTGCGCTGCGCGATCTTCGGTCAGCCGGAGCGGCCTGCGTGCTGTTCCGGTCTGCAACCGCAGATGGAAATGTGCGGCACGAACCGCAACGAGGCGCTCGCGTGGCTCACCCAGCTTGAAACGCAGACTCAACCGCAGCCGGCGGTGCGCCGATAGCGCGCGGCAACGAACCGCAGCGTCGTTCATTGATCTGAATCAGAACGACCCAACACAACCGCATGCTCGAGAAGGCTTCCACAGGAGATTTCGCATGACTCGACCCGCTGCGCCGACCCGGCGCCGCTTCCTGCTTGCCGCGCTGACAGGCTGCACCGCGCTTGGCATCACCGTGTCGCTGGCGGCCTGCGCGACCTCGACTTTCCCGTTCATCCCCTCGCATTACACGTTCTCGCAGCAGCAGGTGCAGGACGCGGTGCAGCGCAAATTCCCCTATCAGCGCACGGTTTCGCAAGTGTTCGACGTCGCGCTGACCAATCCGGTGGTCGGCTTCCTTCCGGACGCGAACCGCGTCTCGGTGAAGCTCGACGCCAGGCTCGCGAGCCCATTCATGCCGCAGCCGGTCGACGGCGTATTCACGCTGTCGAGCGAACTGGCCTACGACGCCGCCAGCAAATCGGTCGTGCTGAAGTCGCCGAGCGTCGACAACGTCAGCGTGAGTGGCCAGGCGCAGGCCTACACGCAGCAGATCAATGCCGCGGCAGCCGTGCTCGCCACGCAGTTGCTGACCAACTATCCGATCTACACCTTCAAACCCGAACAACTGCAATTTGCCGGGGTGAATTACGAACCCGGTACAATCACCATCCTTACAAACGGCATACGCGTGCAAATCGTCGAGAAATGACGCTGCGCGCGGCCGGCGGGGCCGCGCACACCGTGCTGACCCTGTTCGTTTCGACTAACTACAGCGATGAGGGTCACGGATGGACTGGCTATTGGCTTGCAAGGCGCTGATTCTGGGCGTCGTCGAAGGGTTGACGGAATTTTTGCCGGTGTCGAGCACCGGCCATTTGATCGTCGCGGGCAGTCTGCTCAATTTCACGGATGAACACGCGAAAACCTTCGATGTCGTGATCCAGCTCGGCGCGATTCTGGCCGTGTGCTGGGAGTTCCGGCGCCGCATCGGCAGCGTGGTGGTCGGCTTGCCCAGCCGACCCGACGCAAGGCGCTTTACGCTGAACGTGATCATCGCGACGATTCCGGCGGTCGTGCTCGGTTTACTGTTCGAGAAAGCGATCAAGGCGGCACTGTTTTCGCCCGTGCCGGTCGCGTTCGCGTTAGTGGCGGGCGGGGTGGTGATTCTGTGGGCGGAAGCGCGTCAGCGCACGCGAGGCGACGTGGCGGCACGGGTTCAGCACGTCGACGATCTGAGCCCGCTGGATGCGTTGAAAGTCGGCCTCGCTCAATGCTTTGCGTTGATCCCGGGTATGTCGCGCTCGGGTTCGACGATCATCGGCGGGATGTTGTTTGGTCTCGACCGGCGCGTTGCTACGGAGTTTTCTTTCTTCCTCGCGATTCCGATCATCTTCGGCGCGACGGCTTACGAGCTCTACAAAGACTGGCATCTGCTGTCCGTCGACGCGCTTGGCAGTTTCGCGCTCGGCTTCGTGGCGGCTTTCATCAGCGCGTTCGCCTGCGTGCGCTGGCTGCTGCGCTACATCGCCGCGCACGATTTCACCGTGTTCGCGTGGTACCGGATCGCCTTCGGACTGTTGATCCTGCTGGTGGGTTACAGCGGCGCGTTGAGCTGGGCGGATTGAGTCTCCGTTTATCTTTCGCGTCATGAAAAAAGGTCCGCGTTTGCGGACCTTTTTGCTTATGTTGAGCGCAACTACAGCGTAGTTTTATGCCGCGCCGCGCTTCCTGAACACCAGATCCCACACGCCATGCCCGAGTCGCAGCCCGCGGCGCTCGAACTTCGTCACCGGACGATACTCGGGACGCGGCGCGTAGCCGTCCGCGGTATTTTCCAGCGCAGGATCGGCGCCCAGTACTTCGAGCATCTGCTCGGCGTAGTTCTGCCAGTCGGTCGCGCAATGCAGATAGGCGCCCGGCTTCAGACGCGAAACCAGCAACGCGACGAACTTCGGCTGGATCAGCCGGCGCTTGTGGTGGCGCGCCTTGTGCCAAGGATCGGGAAAGAAGATATGCACGCCGTCGAGGCTGTCCGGCGCGATCATCTGCTCAAGCACTTCGACCGCATCGTGCTGAATGATGCGGATGTTGGAGAGCGTCTGCTCACCCATCAGCTTCAGCAGCGCGCCGACGCCTGGCTCGTGTACTTCGACGCCGAGGAAGTCGTCGTCGGGGCGGTGCGAGGCGATCTCCGCGGTGGTCGCACCCATTCCGAAGCCGATTTCCAGCACACGCGGCGCGGCGCGGCCGAACACGCTACTCCAGTCGGGTTGTTCCGGCGTGAAGGGCACGACGAAACGCGGACCGAGCTCGTCCATTGCGCGACGCTGGCCGGTCGATACGCGGCCAGCACGCGTGACGAAGCTGCGGATGCGGCGTCGATGCAGGGTTTCTTCTTGCCGGGTGTCGGCAGTCGCGTCGGCGTCGGTCGATTGGCCTTCTGCTTCGGTGGAAGGCGGCGGGAGTTCGTCGGGCAGGCCGGCGTCGTTTGGATCGTGGATCATTGTCGATACTGCTACTAGGGTGAGGGCTTGGCGGCTTGCATGGCGTGTTGCGAGGCGCTTTTTGCGTTTGTGCTTACGCTTGCGCGGCATGAGCCGCTGTTCGCAGGCGCGGTTTGCTCGACTCGCTATGCTGGGCCGCTGCCACTACAAAAAAGCCGCCTTCATGGGAGGCGGCTCGTGCTGGATTCTGCTGACGGTTCAGCAGGAAGGTGGAGCGGGCGTTGCAAGTGCGCGTAAGGTAGCACACCCGAAAAGGGTGCGTCCAGACGGTGGCTGGCTTCGGTTGGCGTGGAAACTGGCATGAATATTACATTTTCATAACTATGACAGCTATTCGTATGATTTAATCGCGTTGTAAGTCAACCAGTTGCAGCGATTATCAAAGCGAAAATCCACTATGGGCAAACACGCACACAATCATCGTCAGGCTAAACCCGCCAAAACCGCTTGGGTTGCCGTCGATCCAACTGCCGTTCCAACTACCTCTCAGAATGCACTTCGCAAAGCCATGGCCGTTGAAGGCGTGGCGCTCACGCAATTCAACGATTTATTGTGGTTAATGGCGCAGGAGTCCGGTGGCATGGTGGACGCGCGCAACGAGAAGCTGTGCGCACGCGGGATGTACCAACTGTTGCCGCCCCAATATGAATTGAATCCGAATGGCGAAAAATCTTTCGGGAATGCGGTTGAAGAATGTCAGGGCGGGATTCGCTATATTCTCGGGCGATATCACACCGCTGCATCAGCGCGGCTCGTATGGGAAGCAAACCACTGGTGTTGAGAATTGAACAAGTTTCTATTGATGGGCTTCGTTTCGGCCATGTGCTGGGTGGGTGTCGCGCAAGCCGCTGATGCCGGCGTGCCGCGTTTCGACGACTTCGCGGTCAGCGACACCTTTACGGGCAAGGCGGCGAAAGTACGGCTCGTATCCGCGGACGACAAGGAATATGCGACCCGTATCCGCGAAGCCAGCCGGCAGAAGCCGAATTTTGCCGGGCACTACGTGCTGGCAAGCTGGGGCTGCGGGGCGTCCTGCGTGTCCAGCGTGGCGATCGACGCGAAGACCGGTCGCGTCACGTGGCTGCCGTTTACGGTGTGCTGCTGGGACGTGGATGTGCAGGAACCGATCGAATTCCGGCGCGGCAGCCGCCTGCTGGTGGTTCACGGCAGCAGGAATGAAGCGGGTAGCGGGACGTACTACTACGCGTTGGACAAAGACGAATTCAAGCTGGTCAAGGCGGTCGAGAAGGCAGCGAAGAACTAGCGGCGGCTCGTGCGATGGCGCGTTGACGCCACGCGGGCTCATCTTGCGCTTGTGCGGCTTCTCGAATGGCACACGGGGAAGGAGTAGCGGGTGGGGAATGCAGCAATCGCTGCAATGTGCGGCAGATTCAGATCCTTTCGCAAAATCGCCCGGTCAATTGCCAGGCTGGCTGAAAAGAATCTGGAGCGGGCGATGGGAATCGAACCCACGGCTCTAGCTTGGGAAGCTAGGGTATTACCATTATACGACGCCCGCAGAGCGCACGATTCTACTCGGGAAGGGGCGGTTAGCGCAAATCGCGCTGCCACCACCCTTGTTCCACAAGGCGCACGGCGCGCCGTTCAGATCACGAAGTAGGTCAACTGAACGGCCGCACGCGTGACCACCATCAGCAGCACCTGCACGATCACGAACAGCAGGATCGGCGAGAGGTCGATCCCGCCGAGTTGCGGCACCACACGGCGCAGCGGATTCAGGAACGGCGCGGTCAGCTGATACAGAATCGGCATGGCCGGCGAGCGCGGATTGAGCCACGACAGCAGCGCCATCAGGATCGTCATCCAGATGATGAGGTTCAGCGCCCATTTGATGACGGTCAGTACAGCAACGATCAGCAGCGTCGGCACGAGCGTGAGCGGATCGGCGCCCGTGAGCACCACCATCAGCACCACATAAACGATGGCAGCAATCAGCGCTGCGACGAGACTCGCCCAGTCGATGTTGCGGGTGCTGTGCAGAATGTGCCGCAAAGGCAGCACGATCCAGTTGGTGGCTTGCAGCACGGCGTTCGTCACGGGGTTGTACGGCGGCATGCGCACGACCTGCAGCCATGCGCGCAGCAGCAGCGCGGCGCCGAACAGCGTAAAGACGGTATTGAGCAGAAAACGGGCGATATCGCCAAACATCTCGTGTCCTTATCCTTCGGAAGGCGGCCGTCGATCGGCCGCAGGGTGCCGGCGCTGACCGATCGGTGCGCCGGCGGGTTCATTTGGATTGCCTGCGCCGTTCCCGGGGGAGAGCGCGTTACGCGTCACAAATGGGGACGCAGTGCTTCAATTTCCAGATGCTCGAGTAGGCCAATCGGCGAACTGCATGCCGCCAGACCACACCCGCACGGGATATCACACAGAAATCTTGATTTCGCTGATCAGAATCGTACCGTTGCCGCCGTCGGTGTAATTCGGGATGTCGGCAACCAGCTGCTCCGAGGCCGACTTGAAGACTTTGTAGAAGTCGTCCGTGCTATCGAACAGGAAGTGGCCTGCGGCGACATACGGCGGCGGCGTTCCCGGCGGCCCGGCATTGATGCCGACGTCGACCGACCAGCCTCTCAGCGACGGCCCGAACAACCTGGCCGCGAGCGGCATGTGCGTGACGCAGTAATAGTCCACGTCGAAGTGGCCGTTTTCCCGATACGGATAAAGGATGCTGACCTTGATCATTGTGCGTTCTCGTCTGTTGGTCCCGAAGCGCGGCGCTGGTGGATTGCGCGCGGCGCCGGACGTCACATTATCACGGCTTACTTGACGCTTGCACCTGCTGCGGCCTGATTCAGCGACCGGTTAAGCGATTCTTCCACTGCCTCGGCAATCGTCTCGATCGCAGCGGGCGGTTTCGCGCGACGTTCGGCCAGTCCGACCGCGCGCCGCGTCAGCAAACCGTACAGCGCGGCATGATCGCCGCCAAGGCCTTCGAGCAACGCCAACTGCTTTTCCACAACGCCCGTATCGCCGCGCGACACGGGGCCGGCGAGCGCGTTGGGCAGGCCTTTGTCGCGGGCGGTTTCGATGGTGCCGGAGAGCATCGGCAGTAGCGCGCGTAGCGCGTCGTCTTCGGCAAAACCCAGCGTGCGCCACAGCGCGACGCATTCAGCGAGGCTGCACAGCGCGAAGCTGGCGGCGTAATGTGCGGCGGCGTGGTACAGCATGCGGCCGCCCGCTGGAATCGACAGCGGATGGCAGCGCAGGGCGACGGCCAGCGCCGTCAGCGCCTCCATGAGCGCGCCGTCGGCCTCGATCGTCACCGAGCAGCCGGCGATCCGCTCCATGTCGGCGAGATCGCCGCTAAAGAGGTAAAGTGGGTGAAAGCCGCCGATTGAGGCACCCTGGTCGCGCGCCGGAGCCAGCAGTTCCACGGGCGAGGCGCCGCTGCAATGCACGAGCGCTTTGCCGTATGAGCCGCTTGCCGCGTCTGCCGCGAACCGCAGTGTGTGCGCTGTCGTACCGATGCTGTCGTCGGGAACGGCTAAAAAGACGATATCGGCTGCGTCGACAACCTGTTGTGGATCGTCGAACGCAGCGCAATGTTCGATTTGACTGGCGAGTCGGCCGGCCGAGGCCGCCGAGCGGCTCGCCACCGCCGTGACCGGATAGCCGGCGCGTGAAAAGCTCAGCGCGAGACAACGCGCGAGCCGACCCGCACCGATGAAGCCGAGGCGCGGCAGGGAGGGCTGGGACATAGTTGCGTGCTCCAGGCGGGATACTTGAACGGGAATGCTGCAGTATCGCGCATCCGTCCGGCAGTAGTGTGTCCCGGTGTGGGTATTCCTCTGATCAGTCCGCGCGCGATATGGCGCGTCCGGTCGGTCATCCGGCCACACACGCCCCGCGGGTCCGAAAACTGCTCACAATTTCCTTCATGAGCCGGTTTTGCAGTTGCTGTTCTGGGTTTTTCGTCTCGCAGTCAGATTCGGGAGGTAACGATGAATATTTTTTCTTACCGAAAGCACTTGCGGTTCCTGACGCACTCGCAGCGCCGTCGCTGGTGGGATCAGAAAAAGCGCCTGACGCCACGCGTGCGCATCAGTGGCGCGTACGTTCCGCCCAACGTCTCCCGAGAATTCGCCTATGTGAAGGTAGGCTGACAATACCGTTTGCTGATGGGTAAGAAATGCCCGGTGCGATTGCACCGGGCATTTTTCATTTGGGCCGTCAGGATTGAAGCTAATTTGTAATCAAAGATTACTGACAAGTGAGAAACGGGAGCCGCAAGACCCGCAAGGCAGTGGGTTCACGCGCGTTTCACCGCTGGCAAACCCTTAGTTCTCAGTCTGTTGCGCGGCGTGCGCTGGCGGCCTCGCGTCGGCGGACTTTCCGACCTATTGCCGCCAATTGCAATTTGCAACAAATGCGAACATCTATGCATGGTCTTTTTCGATACATTGAATTCATAGCATGCAAGGCATGCGAAGTCGGCGACCTTAGTGGGCCGCGCCAGGAGAATAAAAGTGAAAAAGATCGTTCCGTTTGTCGTTGCCGCCGCGCTCGGCGTGGGGTTCGCTACTGCTGCTGAGGCGCACGTTTCCGTAGGTATCGGTATTGGCATTCCGGTGGCACCCGCGTATCCGGTTTATGCCGCGCCGCCACCGGTCTATTACGCGCCGCTGCCTCCGCCGGTAGTGTATGCGCCGGGCTACTACGCACCGCCGCCGGCAGTCGTGGTGGGTGGGTACTACGGTGGCTATGGCCGTCCTTATTATCACCACGGCTACTACGGTCGCGGTTACTACGGCCACGGCTACTATCGCCGCTAATCGCAAGAAAGCGCGCAGAGATGTTTTGACGGCGTAACGCCGGCTTGATCGCCGGGTTACGCCGTTTGTGTTTCTACTGCTGCGACATACCGAGCGGCATATCAAAGCATCGTCGAAGCTGGGAGAATGGCTGTTTCGCCACCGCTCTGGAGAGTTTCGTCAATGCAAGCGCTTCCCGCTCCCACTTTCGACGACGTACTCGACGCCGCTGCGCGTCTCGAAGGCGTCGCCCACCGCACCCCCGTTCTAACCTCAAGCACGTTCAACGAGCGCACGGGCGCGTCGGTGTTCTTCAAGTGCGAGAATTTTCAGCGCATGGGCGCGTTCAAGTTTCGCGGCGCCTACAACGCGATTTCGCACTTCGACGCGGAGCAACGTAAAGCGGGGGTGTTGACGTACTCGTCGGGCAATCACGCTCAAGCGATCGCGCTGTCGGCGCGTCTTGCCGGGATTCACGCCACGATCATCATGCCGCACGACGCGCCCGCCGCCAAAGTCGCGGCGACCAGGGGCTATGGCGGCGAAGTGATCAGCTACGACCGCTACACTGAGAATCGCGAAGAGATCGGCCGGCGGCTCGCCGAAGAGCGCGGCATGACGCTGATTCCGCCGTACGACCATCCGCACGTGATCGCCGGGCAGGGCACGGCGGTCAAGGAGTTGATCGACGAAACCGGCCCGCTCGACATGCTGTTCGTGTGTCTTGGCGGCGGTGGACTGATTGGCGGTAGCGCGTTGTCGGCGGCTGCATTGAGTCCGGCGTGCACCGTCATCGGCATCGAACCCGAAGCGGGCAACGACGGTCAGCAATCGCTCGCACGCGGCGAGATCGTGCATATCGACACGCCGCGCACGATTGCCGACGGCGCTGCTTCCACGCATCTCGGCGACTACACGTTCGCGATCATCCGGAAGCTGGTCGCGCAGATCGAAACGGTCAGCGACGAACAGTTGATCGAGACCATGCGTTTCTTCGCGCAGCGCATGAAGATCGTGGTCGAGCCGACTGGTTGCCTCGCCGCGGCCGCCGTGCTCAACGGCATCGTGCCGGTGAAGGGCAAGCGCGTGGGTGTGGTGGTGAGCGGGGGCAACGTCGATCTGGCGAAGCTGGCGCAGTATCTCGCCTGATACGCTGCTTGATCGTTATTGCGCTGCACTGCGCACGTTGAAATTGAGGGAAGACGGCTCGCGAAGGCGAGCCGTTTTTTCTAGCTGGCCACCTGTGCGGTTTGCACAATCAGATCGCGATAGCCGTTCACGATCACGCTATACGAGAAGTACGCGAACAGCAGCGCCGACAACACATGGCACGCGCGCAGCAAACCGGTGCCGGCGCGTTTGCGTCCATGGCTGCCGAGTCCGCAGATAAAGATCGTCCAGCACAAGCCGCCGAGGAAGAAGCCGCCGAGAAATACCGGTGCAGTCGTCGCGCTGGTGGCGCCGGCTTTTGCGATCAG
Source organism: Paraburkholderia sediminicola (assembly GCF_902859805.1). Classification (GTDB taxonomy): domain Bacteria; phylum Pseudomonadota; class Gammaproteobacteria; order Burkholderiales; family Burkholderiaceae; genus Paraburkholderia; species Paraburkholderia sediminicola. The sequence continues at coordinate 284,391 of NZ_CADIKC010000003.1, forward strand.
CGCACCCCCGACTGCGGCGAACCACAGAATCGCTGACGGCGATGACATTGCCAGCAACGCGCCGCGCAAGAAACCGCGCCACGGGGAAAGATGCGGCGCATTGGCATCCGCTTCGCCGGCAACTGCAGGCGCCGTCGCGGGGAACAGCGCCTCACGCGCCATCTTCCATGTGAGAAACAGCAGGACCGCCGCGCCACCGATCCACACGACCCAGCGTACCGATTCGAACTGCAGCAGCGCAGCCATTCCCGCGAGCGCGAGCGCCGCGTAAACGAGATCGCCGAAACAGGAACCCAGGCCCAGCCAGAAGCCCGGTTTGAAGCCGTGCGACAGCGTCAGCGAAATCATCGCGACGTTGACAAGACCGATGTCCAGACACAACGACAACGACAGAAAAAAGCCATCCGACATCATTGAAAAGGCATGCATCCGCGCAACTGCTCCATCAGTTTTGTTATTCAGACTTGTTCAGGCGCGAGCGATCCGGCTGGTGAACGGATCGCTTCGATGCCGACAGAATCAGGAATTCAACGGTGTGACCGGTGTGATTCGGGGCCTGTTTTTACAGCCCCAACTCACTCCACAAGGTGTCGATGCGTTTTTTGACCGCGCCGTCCATCTCGATCGGGCGGCCCCATTCGCGATCGGTCTCACCAGGCCATTTGTTGGTGGCGTCGAGTCCCATCTTCGATCCGAGACCTGCCACCGGCGAGGCGAAATCCAGATAGTCGATCGGCGTGCGATCGACCAGTACGGTATCGCGCGCAGGATCGATACGCGTGGTGATGGCCCAGATCACTTCCTTCCAGTCACGGATATTCACGTCCTCGTCGACCACGACGATGAACTTCGTATACATGAATTGCCGCAGGAAACTCCACACGCCGAACATCACGCGCTTGGCGTGACCGGGGTAGCTCTTCTTCATCTGCACGATCGCCATCCGGTAGCTGCATCCTTCGGGCGGCAGATAGAAGTCGGTGATCTCGGTGAACTGCTTCTGCAACAGCGGCACGAACACTTCGTTGAGCGCGACGCCGAGCACGGCGGGCTCATCGGGCGGTTTGCCAGTGTAGGTGGAGTGATAGATCGCGTCGCGCCGCATAGTGATGCGCTCGACCGTGAAGACGGGAAACCACTCCTGCTCGTTGTAGTAGCCCGTGTGGTCGCCATAGGGGCCTTCCAGCGCGTGTTCGTAAGCGGCGGACGCGCCCTTGGCTGGACGCGGCGGCGCGCCAGCGGGAGCAGGCGAAGGCGTGCCTTCCTGCGGATAGATGAAGCCTTCCAGAACGATTTCCGCGCGCGCGGGCACCTGCAAACCGTCGACGCCCGGCGTGATGCACTTCGCGAGTTCGGTGCGGCCGCCGCGCAGCAACCCGGCGAACTGGTATTCGGAGAGCGTGTCGGGCACCGGCGTCACCGCACCGAGGATGGTCGCCGGATCGGCGCCCAGCACCACGGCCACGGGATACGGCTTGCCCGGATTCTGCAGCGCGAACTCGCGGAAATCGAGTGCGCCGCCACGATGCGCGAGCCAGCGCATGATCAGTTTGTTACGCCCGATTAGTTGCTGGCGATATATGCCTAAATTTTGTCGGCTCTTATTCGGGCCTTTTGTGACGGTCAGGCCCCATGTGATCAGCGGCCCTGCGTCGCCCGGCCAGCAGGTCTGAATCGGCAGCTTTGCGAGGTCGACGTCGTTGCCTTCCCAGACGATTTCCTGGCATGGCGGCGCGCTCACCGTTTTGGGCGCCATATCCCACACCGCCTTCGCGAGCGAGAACAGTTTGCCGGCGTCCTTGAGCCCCTTCGGCGGCTCCGGTTCCTTCAATGCGGAGAGCAGGCGGCCGACGTCGCGCAGCGACTCCAGTGCGGCGCCATCGCCTTCGCCTGGTTGCGCGTCGATCCCCATGCCGAGAGCCACACGGCGCGGCGTGCCGAACAGGTTGCCGAGGACCGGAAACGCGTGCTGCTGCTGGCTCTCGAACAATATCGCCGGACCGCCGGCGCGCAGGACGCGGTCGCACAGTTCGGTCATTTCCAGGACGGGCGAGACGTTTTGCGAGATGCGGCGCAGTTCACCGATCGTTTCGAGACGGCCGACGAAATCGCGCAGGTCTTTGTATTTCATCTAGTGCGGTAGAGAGCCGCGCAAGCGGCAAAAAGGTAGGGCGCCGCAGGGCTTCGCGGTGCCAGAACGATTGTCGATTTTACCTGTGTTGGCAGCCGCACGTAGATTGGCCAAACGGCCGACTTCGGGAAGACTAATTGAGATAGCTCAAGAAGCGCGCACCGCGCGGTTCTTAACGGACTGAACACTGTTCATTATTACAATTAGTTATACATTTGCCTATCTATAGTGTTGACGATCTATAAAACCCTGCATAGAATCCGTCCACATTGGTTGCAGGGCGTGAACGTTTTTACCGCCGCCCCGGTCCCTTCAGACGCAACGCGTCACCGCTTACCGACTCCCTGCACGGTATTTGACGGTCTTACTGAAGTCCTCGCCAGCGCCTGTTGACGCTGGTTTTTCGCGTGGGAGCCTCCGCCTGCATGTTTTTTTGGCATGCCGCGGGCCTCTTTTCAAGATGGCTCCCCACAAACGGTATTTGCCGTTTTCCCGACGTCGCTGCTGCCCTAACCAGACAGAGCGCGCGATGTCTTGACTCTGCGAATGTGTGTTACCGCCTGTTCGACTGGCGGAGTTCGCGGATCATGCAACATGGGAGATCTGAATGAACGCCTGGTTATCGTGGCGTCCCGATGAACGTATTGCGCAAGTTGTGCGTGGTGCGTTGCGTCGCGGGACGCGAATGAGTCATCACCTGTTCAGCATTGTCGGCGGAATCGCTGTCGTGCTGGCGCTCACGCTGTGGCTGATGCCGGCCTTGCGCGGCACCCTTGCCGCCAAGCTGATGCCGGTCATTGCCGCCGCTGTGCAAGCCGGTCCCGCCCGTCTGCTGCAGGGCCACCCGCTGCCGGCTTTCGGGCCCCCTGGCGCGTCCTCTGACGACTCGCTGTCCGCGAATTCGACCAGCAGTGATGCCGCGAGCGGTGCGAACAACGGCAACAACGGCGTCACCGCCAGCAATACCAGCTACGACGGCGCCTTCGACGGCACCGGCACGTCCGGTATGGGCGTGGCTGCATTGAACGGCCTCGACCCGCGCACCATGCAGAGCGTCTCCGCGCTGGCACGGCTGATCCCGGCGCAGCGCGTCTCGGCTGATGCACGCGACGATCGTGTGCTCGTTTCGACCCGCGAGCAGGATCTGGTTTCGTCTTACCTCGCGCGGCGCTATCGCGTTGCTCAGGAGCCCGTTAGCGAGCTCGTGAAGGCTGCGTTCGACACCGGCCGCGAAGTCGGTCTCGACCCGCTTCTCCTGCTGTCCGTGATGGCAATCGAATCGGGCTTCAACCCGTACGCCGAGAGCGGCGTGGGCGCGCAGGGCCTGATGCAGGTGATGTCTAAGGTTCACTCGGACAAATTCCAGTATTTCGGCGGCCAGAGCGCGGCGCTCGAACCGGTTGCGAACATCAAGGTGGGCGCGCTGGTGCTGAAGGATTGCATCGCACGCGGCGGTTCGCTGCCAGGCGGTTTGCGTCTCTACGTTGGCTCGACCTCGCAGGACGACGGCGGCTACGGCGCCAAGGTGATGGCCGAGCGTGGCCGTCTGCGCGATGTGGCGCGTGGCCGCAAGGTGCCGATCAACGCACCGCAGGCTCCGGTTCTGACGGCGTCGAACACGACTCCGGCTGCAACGGCATCCACCAACGGCAAGCGCGTGCAGATGACGCTCGATGCCGGTCATCCGCTGAGCGCGGCAGCGCCGGTCAAGACGCCGGTGTCCGAGCAGGACGACGCCAGTTCCAATGCGACCAAGCACGTGGCATCGGCCTCGGAGCTGGGCGCTTGAGGTTGACGTAACCCGGTTTGCCCGGCACGCGAGAGCGGCCGGATACAAAAAAAGGACACCCGCGGGTGTCCTTTTTCTTTTGTGGCTTGCGTCCGTACTCTGATGCCTCTATCCAGTCAGTGCCGTCCGAAAAGCTTCGCCAGCCGCTCGACCGCCTCTTCCAGCTTCGGCAGGGCGGTTGCATACGAGAGCCGGATGTAGTCCTTCGGCGCGTGCGTGCCGAAGTCCATACCGGGCACGAGCACCACGCCCGCGTCGTGCAGCATCGCTTTGGTGAGCGCCGCGCTGTCCCCGGCCGCCTGATGCGCGACCGTGCGGCAATCGGCGTACACGTAGAAGGCGCCATCCGGCATCACCGGCACCGAGAAACCCAGCGATTCGAGCGCCGGCGCAATGAAGTCGCGGCGGCGTTTGAATTCGAGGCGGCGCGCTTCGTAGATGGCGATCGTGTCCGGTTCGAAGCACGCCAGCGCCGCGTGCTGTGCGAGCGCCGACGCGCAGATGAACAGATTCTGCGCGAGCTTTTCGAACGCGCCGACCATGCCGGGCGGCACCACCAGCCAGCCCAAACGCCAGCCGGTCATGTTGAAGTACTTCGAGAAGCTGTTGACGGTAATGACGTCGTCACCAAACGAGAGCGCCGAGACAGGCTTCGCGTCGTAGCTCAGGCCCTGGTAGATCTCGTCGACGATCGTAAAGCCGCCGCGCGCCCGCACGGCCTTGACGATGCGTTCGAGCTCAGCCGGTTCGATCGACGTACCGGTCGGGTTAGACGGCGACGCCAGCAGCACGCCGCGGGTGTGCTCGTTCCACAGGCGTTGGACGTCGGCGGCGGTCAGTTGAAAGCGTTCGGCCGGCCCGCTCGGCACCATCACCGGCTTGCCTTCCGCTGCGATCACGAAGTGGCGGTTGCACGGATAGCATGGGTCGGGCATCAGCACTTCATCGTCGCGATCGACCAGCGCGGCGCAAGCCAGCAGCAACGCAGCGGAAGCACCGGCGGTGACGACGATCCGCGCCGGATCGACGTTGACGCCGTAGAAGTCAGCGTAATGCGCCGAGATCGCCTCGCGCAGCGCGTGCAGGCCAAGTGCGTTCGTGTATTGCGTGACGCCGCGGCGCAGGGCGCTCGCGGCCGCTTCGATGACCGGCTCGGGTGCGGTGAAATCGGGTTCACCGATTCCCATGTGGATAATGTCGCGCCCATCGCGCCCATCGCGCTCGAGCAGCGCGGCTTCCTTGGCCAGTTCCATCACATAGAAAGGCTGGATGGCGTCAACGCGGGCAGCAAGCCGCACCAAGGGTTCGGTCACGGAGTTCATACGATCAAATCCAGTTCAGAAGCAACAGCGGGACGGCGCATGGCGCGCCCGTCCCGCCTCAAGCTCAATGCTTGCGGGCTGCCTGCGTTTCGGCAGCGCGCAACTGCGCCGACAGCTTGTCCAGCACGCCGTTCACGTACTTGTAGCCGTCCGCGCCGCCAAACGTCTTGGCGAGTTCGACTGCTTCATTGATGACCACGCGATAGGGGATATCGACGTGATTCTTCAACTCGAACGCGGCGACCAGCAGCACGGCGCGTTCGACCGGCGAGAGCTGGTCGATCGGGCGGTCGAGGCACGGTGCGATATCGGCCGAGAGTGCTTCCGAATCGCGGATCACGCCGTGCAGGATGGCGTCCAGATGTTCGTGGTCGGCCTTGTCGAAGCCCTGCGCGCCGCGCAGTTGCGCGTCGATTTCACCGCCGGGCGAACCCGACAGAAGCCACTGGTAAAGCCCCTGCGTGGCCAGTTCGCGGGAGCGTCGGCGTGCGCTCTTCATGCCTCTTCCTCTTCTTCGTCTTCTTCCTCGTCGTCACCACCGAGCTGTTCGAGCGCGACCGAGAGGTTCGCCATTTCGACGGCCACGCGCGCTGCGTCACGACCCTTCTCGGTCATGCGCGCGACGGCTTGTTCGTCGTTTTCGGTGGTCAGCACGGCGTTCGCGACCGGAATGCCGAAGTCGAGGCCGATGCGGGTGATGCCCGCGCCGCTTTCGTTCGACACCAGTTCGAAGTGGTACGTCTCGCCGCGAATCACGGCGCCCAGCGCGATCAGTGCGTCGAATTGCGCGCTTTCGGCAAGCTTTTGCAGCGCCAGCGGGATTTCCAGTGCGCCCGGCACGGTGACCAGCAGCACGTCTTCGCCGGTCACGCCGAGGCGTTCGAGTTCTTCGATGCACGAATCCGCGAGGCCGTTGCAGACGGGTTCGTTAAAACGCGCCTGGACGATGCCGATACGCAGTCCGTCGCCGTCGAGATTCGGTTGGTATTGTCCGATTTCCATGTGAATTCCGTAGTGTTTTGAGTTGGCGCTTAAGCGCGTGAATGGTCGGATCAGCCTTGTTGCGGAGCCTGTGCGGTGCTGCCCGGCATCGGCACGAAGCCGGTGACTTCCAGACCGTAGCCCGACATGCTGCCCAGCTTGCGCGGGTTCGACAGCACCTGCATCTTGCCGACACCCAGCTCACGCAGGATCTGCGCGCCGATGCCGTACGTCTTGAAGTCGACCGGCCGGCGTTTGAGCGCCTCGGCTTTTTCCTTCGAGTCGAACGCCTTGAACACGTCGACCAGATGATCCTTCGAATCGCCGCAGTTCAGGAGCACGATCACACCGAGGTCGCGCTCGGCGATTTCTTTCATCGCCGCATCCAGCGTCCATGAGTGAGTCGATTTGCCGACTTCGAGCAAATCCAGCATGGACAGCGGCTCGTGCACGCGCACCAGCGTTTCCTGCTCCGGGTTCGGCGTGCCGCGCACCAGTGCGATATGCGGCTGGCCACTCGGCTGGTCGAGGTACATCACCGCGCGAAACGCGCCGTGCGCGGTTTGCATGGTGCGTTCGCAAATGCGCTCGACGATCGATTCAGTGCGGCTGCGGTAGTGAATCAGGTCCGCGATCGTGCCGATCTTCAGATCGTGCTCTTTGGCGAATTCCATCAGGTCCGGCAGGCGCGCCATCGTGCCGTCGTCCTTGATGACTTCGCAGATCACCGCGGCCGGCGTGAGGCCTGCCAGCGCGGTGAAATCGCAGCCGGCCTCGGTATGGCCGGCGCGCACCAGCACGCCGCCGGGCTGCGCCATGATCGGGAACACGTGTCCCGGCTGCACGATGTGCTCGGCCTTGGTGTCCGGTGCGACCGCCACGGCGATCGTGCGGGCGCGGTCGGCCGCCGAGATGCCCGTGGTCACGCCTTCGGCTGCTTCGATGCTGACGGTGAACGCCGTGCCGTACTGCGTGCCGTTGCGATAGGTCATGAGCGGCAGGTTCAGCAGCTTGCAGCGTTCCTGCGTAAGCGTCAGACAAATCAGGCCGCGGCCGTAGCGGGCCATGAAGTTGATCGCTTCCGGCGTGACGAATTCGGCGGCGATCACAAGGTCGCCCTCGTTTTCGCGATCTTCTTCGTCGACGAGGATCACCATCCGGCCTGCTTTCAGTTCGGCAATGATCTCTTGAGTGGAGGCGAGCGTCATGTTGGCGGAGTTTTTCGAAGAAAGCGCGTATTTTACGCCACGCGCGCCCGCAAGTCGCCTGGGCCGGATGGCATAGGCCGTTTGGCGAGGCACTCAGGGCTGTCTGGCGGCGGTTTGACAGGGCGGCGTTGCTATAATCCGTCGCGCCCGCGAAGGCCGCCTCCAGAAAACCATTTCCCCGCTAAACCCGTTCGAGAAAGATCATGCCGCACTATCGCTCACGCACATCGACTCATGGCCGCAACATGGCCGGCGCCCGCGCCCTGTGGCGCGCCACCGGAATGAAAGACGACGATTTCGGCAAGCCGATCATCGCGGTGGTGAACTCGTTCACCCAGTTCGTGCCGGGCCATGTGCATTTGCGCGATCTGGGTGCGCTGGTCGCGAAGGAAATCGAAGCGGCCGGCGGTGTGGCCAAGGAATTCAACACCATCGCGGTTGACGACGGCATTGCGATGGGCCACGGCGGCATGCTGTATTCGCTGCCCTCGCGCGAGCTGATCGCCGACTCGGTGGAATACATGGTCAACGCGCACTGCGCCGACGCCATGGTCTGCATTTCCAATTGCGACAAGATCACTCCGGGCATGCTGATGGCCGCCATGCGCCTGAACATTCCGGTCGTGTTCGTGTCAGGCGGTCCGATGGAAGCGGGCAAGGTCAAATCGCCGACAGACGGCCAGGTCATCGCCAAGATCGACCTGATCGACGCGATGATCAAGGCCGCCGACCCCAAAATCAGCGACGCGGAAGTGGCCGAAGTCGAGCGCAGCGCCTGCCCGACGTGCGGTTCCTGCTCGGGCATGTTCACCGCGAACTCGATGAACTGCCTGACCGAGGCGATTGGTCTCGCGTTGCCGGGCAACGGCACGATCGTCGCCACGCATGCATGGCGTAAAGGCCTGTTCGAACAGGCCGGCCGCCTCGTGGTGGACCTGTGCCGCCGCTACTATCAGGAAGAAGACGCGTCGGTCCTGCCGCGCAGCATCGCCAGCAAGCAGGCATTCGAGAACGCCATGGCGCTCGACGTGGCGATGGGCGGTTCGACCAATACCGTGCTGCACCTGCTGGCCGCGGCGCAGGAGGCCGGCGTCGATTTCACGATGTCCGACATCGATCGTATCTCGCGCAAAGTGCCGTGCCTGTGCAAAGCGGCACCCGCCACCGACAAATACCATATCGAAGACGTGCACCGCGCCGGCGGCATCCTCGGCATTCTCGGTGAACTGGCCCGCGCGGAACTGCTGGACCTGTCGTGCGGTAACGTGCATAGCGGCACGCTGGGCAATGCCATCGCCAAATGGGACGTCGCGGGTGGCGCGGGTGAAGAAGCGCAGAAGTTCTTCCGCGCGGCACCGGGCGGCATTCCGACCACCGTCGCATTCAGCCAGGAGGCCACGTTCGCCTCGCTGGATACCGACCGCAAGACCGGCTGCATCCGCAGCAAGCAGGACGCGTATTCGAAAGACGGCGGCCTCGCCGTGCTCTATGGCAACCTCGCGGAGAAGGGCTGCATCGTCAAGACCGCGGGTGTCGACGAATCGCAGTGGATCTTCTCCGGGCGCGCGCGCGTCTTCGAGAGCCAGGACGACGCTGTCGAAGCCATTCTGGGCGACAAGGTAGTGGCGGGTGACGTGGTCGTGATCCGTTACGAAGGTCCGAAGGGCGGCCCCGGCATGCAGGAAATGCTGTACCCCACGTCGTATCTGAAGTCCAAGGGGCTGGGCAAGACCTGTGCGCTGTTCACCGACGGCCGTTTCTCCGGCGGTTCCTCAGGGCTCGTAATCGGGCATGCGTCGCCGGAAGCAGCCGAAGGCGGCACGATCGGTCTGGTGGAAGATGGCGATGTGATCGAGATCGACATTCCCAAGCGCAAGATGCACCTGGTGGTGTCGGACGAGGAATTGGCGCGCCGTCGCGAAGCCATGGAGGCTCGCGGTGACAAGGCGTGGATGCCGGTGGATCGTGAACGTGTGGTGTCGCAGGCGTTGCAGGCTTATGCGGCGCTGGCGACTTCCGCGGACCGTGGCGCCGTGCGGGACCTCTCGCAATTGAAGCGTAAGTAAGGCGTAGTTGAAGCTTGGCTGACCGGCTCGCTGAAACAGGAGCCGTGAGGCGGCTGGGCGGCGTCCGCAACGGACGCCGCCCGTCAATCCGATTACTTCAAAGGCTGTTGTCCGTCCTGCGATGCCGAGAGCATCCGCTCCACATACCGCGCGATCAGGTCGATCTCCAGATTCACCTGCGAACCTTCGCGCAAATTCTTCAGCGACGTCACCTGCACCGTGTGCGGAATCAGATTGATCGAGAATTCGCAGCCGTCGTCACGATCCTGAACCGAGTTGACCGTCAGGCTCACGCCGTTGACCGTGATCGAGCCTTTATAAGCCAGATAGCGGCCGATCTCGCGCGGCGCGAGCACGCGCAGCTCATGCGATTCACCGACCGGCGCGAAACGCGTGACCGTGCCGAGACCGTCCACGTGGCCGGAGACGATATGGCCGCCGAGCCGGTCGTGCGCACGCAGTGCTTTCTCGAGATTGACTTCGCCCGGCTCGCCGAGACCGACCGTGCAATTCAGGCTTTCGCGCGACACGTCCACTTCGAATGAGTGCGCGGCTTTTTCCACCACCGTCATGCAGGCGCCCTGAATCGTGATGCTGTCGCCGAGCTGTACATCTTCAAGATCGAGGCCGCCGGCTTCGACGTTTAGGCGCACGCCCGCGTCGCCATCCGTGCCGAGGGGTTTGACTGATTCGATGCGGCCCACCGCCGCGACGATTCCTGTAAACATCGTGCTAGTCCTTGATCAATTCGAAGTTGGTTGGGGTGCGGGCTCGGTGCCGGCTTCGGGTGCCGGATCCGGCACGGCGCGAGGCACAAAGCGCGCAAGAATCCGCAGATCGTCGCCGATCCGCTCGACTGCGTGGAAGTTCAGTTGCGTGCGGCCGTCGAGCGTTTCCGGCGCGTTAAGATTGAACATGCTCATCGAGTCTACGCCAAGCAGGCTGGGCGCGAGATAGACCAGCAGTTCGTCGACGCAGCCTTCGCGCAGCAGCGAGCCGTTCAGCTTGTAGCCCGCCTCGACGTGCAGTTCGTTGACGTTACGCTCGCCGAGTATTTTCAGCATGGCGGGCAAGTCGACCTTGCCGGACGCGTTCGCCAGTTGCACGATCTCCGCGCCGCGATCGCGCAGTGCGGCGGCTCGCTCGGTGTGACGCTCGTCGAGATTGCCGCAGAAAATCAGTGTGGGTGCGCCGGCCAGAATCTGCGCATCAGGCGGCACGTCGAGCTGGCTGTCGATCAGCACGCGTTGCGGCTGGCGCGGCGTGTCGACGGCACGCACGGTCATGCGCGGATCATCTTCCCTGACAGTGCCGATGCCCGTCAGAATCGCCGACGCGCGGGCGCGCCACGCATGACCGTCGGCGCGCGCCGCTTCGCCCGTAATCCATTGACTGACGCCCGACGGCAAACCGGTGCGGCCATCCAGCGAGGCGGCCACTTTCATGCGCACCCACGGGCGGCCGCGCGTCATGCGCGACACGAAGCCGATGTTCAGTTCGTGCGCTTCGTTGGCGAGCAGTCCGCAACGCACTTCAATGCCGGCGTCGCGCAGCATCTTGAGGCCACGCCCGGAGACTTGCGGATTCGGGTCTTCCATCGCCGCGACCACGCGCTCGACTTGTGCTTCGATCAGCGCGTTCGCGCACGGCGGCGTGCGGCCGAAATGGCTGCACGGTTCGAGCGTCACGTAGGCCGTGGCGCCGCGCAGATCATGGCCGCGCGAACGCGCGTCCTTCAATGCGCGAACCTCGGCATGATCCTGACCGGCCGGTTGCGTGAAGCCTTCGCCGATCACCTCGCCGTTCTTGACGAGCACGCAACCGACGCGCGGATTCGGGTCGGTCGTGTACATGCCGCGCTTGGCAAGCGCGAGCGCGCGTTCCATATGGACGAAGTCGGTTTGCGAAAACATCGGTGTCCGGTCGGGTACGGTGGCTAGGCAGTATTGAACCTGGGTTCAGGTGGTTTGCACGTCTTGCCGGCTTCAGGCCGCGAGCGAGGCGAACGCGCCGCGCGCCGCGTCGATCGTTGCGTCGATAATCGCGTCGTCGTGCACGATCGACACGAAGCCCGCTTCATAGGCCGACGGTGCGAAGTACACGCCCGCGTCGAGCATCTTGTGGAAGAACGCATTGAAGCGCGGCACGTCGCTCTTCGTGACTTCGGCAAAGCTGGTCGGGACCGACTCGGTGAAGTAGAGGCCGAACATACCACCGAGCGAATCGGCCGCGAACGGCACCTTCGCTTCACGCGCGACATTCGCAAGACCTTGCGCAAGACGCGTGGTGCGGGCGGCGAGCGTGTCGTAGAAGCCCGGTGCCTGGATCAGTTGCAGCGTCTTCAGACCCGCGGCGACCGCGATCGGGTTGCCCGACAGCGTGCCAGCCTGGTAGACGCCGCCGAGCGGCGCGAGGTGAGCCATGATGTCGCGCCGGCCGCCGAAGGCTGCCGCCGGCATGCCGCCGCCGATCACCTTGCCCAGACACGTCAGATCCGGCGTGATGCCGTAGACCTCTTGCGCGCCACCCAGGGCGACGCGGAAACCGCACATCACTTCGTCGAAAATCAGCACCGAGCCGTACTCGGTACACAGGCGCCGCAAGGCTTGCAGGAATTCAGGCGTGGCGCGCACGAGGTTCATGTTGCCGGCCACCGGCTCGACGATCACCGAGGCGATTTCGCTGCCGAACGCCTTGAACGCTTCTTCGAGTTCAGCAACGTTGTTGTACTCGAGCACCGTGGTGTGCTTGGCGATATCGGCCGGCACGCCCGCCGAGGTCGGATTGCCGAACGTGAGCAGGCCCGAGCCGGCTTTGACCAGCAGGCTATCGGCGTGGCCGTGATAGCAGCCTTCGAACTTGACGATGCGGCTACGGTTCGTGAAGCCGCGCGCGAGACGCAGCGCGCTCATGGTCGCTTCAGTGCCGCTCGAGACCATGCGGACCTGTTCGATCGACGGGACCAGTTTGCAGATTTCTTCGGCGATTTCGATTTCGGATTCCGTCGGCGCCCCGAACGAGAAGCCGTTTGCCAGCACGCGCTGGACGGCTTCCAGCACTTCCGGATGGACGTGGCCGAGGATCATCGGGCCCCATGAGCCGATGTAGTCGATATAGCGTTGACCGTCCGCGTCCCAGAAGTACGCGCCTTCGGCGCGTTCGATAAAGCGCGGCGTGCCGCCTACCGAACGGAAGGCGCGGACCGGCGAGTTCACGCCGCCGGGGATGGTGCGTTGCGCGCGTTCGAAGAGGGTCTGATTATTGGACATGGTTGGACATGGCGATGGCTGGAAATTGGGTTGCGCAGCGGCGCGGGTAGCCTGGAGGCGGCTGGCGCGGCGTTGGGATGAGTACAGAAATTGTACCGGAGTCAGCGTGAAGAGGTTCTGGGTATGCCCAGGCCGGCGGATGTGTCGAGCTTTGGCCGCTTGCGTTTGCCCGTGAGCTCGGCCCAGCGCTTCTCCAGCGCACCTTCCGCCATGGGCTTGATCACGGTGCCCGAACTCTGCGCGTCCCATGTCTGCACCGAAAACGGATGCGCACGCAGCATCTCGCGTGGAATCACGACACCCTCGTGGGCGTCGACCACCCAGTCGTAGACGAAGTCGATGCACAACCGGTAGCCGCGCTTCGTCTCCGGGTCGGGGACCACGTACGGCGCGCGCGTTACGTAGCCCGAGCCGAAAATGCCCTTGGGTTCCCGCGCGACACGGTGCAGAAACACGCGGTCGCCCGGCAGGATGCTGCGGGCAAATCCGCAACCCCAGACATCAGCCACCGCTACGCCTGCGGCGACACGCTTCGCCACGTCGGGCAGCTCGGGCCACGGCCATTTCTTGGGGCTCCAGATCAACAGGAAGGCAGTCATGACAAAAGGTCGGAACAAGGCAGTGTGGAGGGCGTAGCGGACAGGTTTGTGTCACGCCCCGAAGCGTTCTGGCGGCAGCTTAACCGATCGCCGGCGCGCTTGTCGCGGGGCATGAAGGGCCTGTGCTGATTCGGACCTGGACGCCTCGGACGGTTTGGCTGTCGCGTACAATCGAGGTCGTCAAGTTGCTGCTTTCCCTGTTTCACCGCGTTTCGCTGCCGACAAAGGCGCGGCGCTTCATCTGGATTCCCATGTCTCACGTCACCCGAAGCCGGCCCGATGGCCGGCTGATTCTGTTGCTCGGTGCGCTTGCCGCATGCGGGCCGATTTCGATCGATATGTATTTGCCGAGCCTGCCGACTATCTCGCAGGCATTCGCCATCAGCAACGGCGCCGCGCAAACCACGCTCACCAGCTTCATGTTCGGCTTTTCGATCGGCATGCTGCTCTATGGTCCGCTGTCGGATACCTATGGCCGCCGGCCCGTGCTGCTCGGCGGCATCATCATGTATGCGCTGGCAAGCGTGGCCTGTGCGCTGTCGTTTTCGATCGGATCGCTGGTGATATTCCGCTTCGTGCAGGCGCTCGGTGCGGGCGCGGCCTCGGTGCTGGCGCGCGCGATCGCTCGCGACGCGCACGGGCCGACCGATGCCGCGCGCGTGCTGTCGATGCTCGCCATCGTCACGTCGATCGGGCCGTTGCTCGCGCCGTTGATCGGCGGGCAGTTGCTGTTGCTCGGCGGCTGGCGTGTCGTCTTTATCGTGCTGACGCTGTTCGGTACGGTGTGCGCCGTGACCGCATTCCTCAAGGTGCCGGAAACGTGGCCGCCCGAAAAGCGGGCGCATTCAGCGCTGCTGAAATCGTTCGGCGCCTATGGAAAATTGCTGCGCGACCCGGTCGCGTGGGGGCACATGCTGTGCGGCGGCATGGCGTTCGCGTCGATGTTCGCGTACATCACCGCGACGCCGTTCGTGTACATCGAATATTTCCATGTATCGGCGCAGCACTATGGCTTTCTGTTCGCGCTGAATATCGTCGGCATCATGTTCGGCAATCTGATGAATACACGTCTCGTCGGCCGGCTCGGTTCGCTGCCGATCATTTCGTTCGCCGCGACCGTGAGTTGCATCGCGTCCCTGTTCGTCTGTCTCGTCTCGCTGACGGGGTGGGGCGGGTTGTGGTCGATCGTCTTCGGTTTGTTCTTCGTGGTTGGCGTAGTGGGGTTGTTGTCCGCTAACTGCACGACCGATCTTATGCATCGGTATCCGTTGAATGCCGGCGCCGCAGCGGCCGTGTTCGGCGCGGTGCAGCTGGCGCTCGGCGCGTTGGCGAGCCTCGCTGTCGGACTCTGGCAGGACGGCTCGCCCAAGGGCATGGGAATCGTCGTGGGCGTCGCGGGCGTGCTGTGTTACGTCGGGCGGATTCTGGTAGTCAAATGGCACGGGATGAAGGTACCTGTCGCTGCTGTTTGATGGCATCGCAAGCAGGCATTCTTCGCCGGACGCGGATCATTGTTCCTTAGCCGAAACGCGCGGCCTGCCTGCTTCTTCGTCCTGCGCGAACAACGTGTCTACGGAAAACACCAGGTGTTGCGTGCGCGCGACCGTGCGTTTTGATTTGCGTTGCTATGATGGAGTCACTGTTCCTCGGAGCGGCAATCATGGCGATCAGAGATTTGATGAATGGCGAACGGCAACATGCCGCTTTCGCTGAAGCGCAGAAGCTGGCAGACAGCGGCGCCTATCACGATTACACAGACATCGAATACGTCTTGCGCTTTGATTACGGTTTGTCTGATGTATCGGCGCTGCTCGACAGCCAGTTGATGCATCGCGACCTGAATCGTCGTTGCGCCGATGCGCGTGAGAAGCTGGATGCGCTTAGCGTGTGACGCGTCTGACGTGCGCGATGAGCGGCACGCAGCGTCCCGTGCATAGTCACGCGCCGCGAAGGCGCCATCCACTTTGGAGTTGCATTCATGGCTGTTAGCCAGCACGACACGCATCTGCCGCACACGGACAATCCCGCTGGTTTGGCAAAACCGGGTGGCCATTACAGTCACGTCGCGATTGCGAATGGTTTTGTTTTCATCTCGGGACAGTTGCCGATCAACTCACAGGGCGAGAAGCTTGCTGACGCCTCGTTCGAGGTCCAGGCCGAGCAGGTGTTGGCGAATGTTCAAGCCGCGCTCGAAGGCGCCGGCAGCAGCATTGCGCAACTGGTGCAGGTGCGCGTCTATATCGCCGATGTCGAACACTGGGCGAGCTTCAATCAGATCTACGCGCGTTGGGCAGGTGAGGCACGGCCGGCGCGGGCCGTCGTGCCGGTTCCGCACCTGCATTACGGATTGAAGGTCGAGGTCGAAGCGACCGCGCTGGTTTAAGTCGGTGCTTGATTCGTTGCGATGCGAGGCGTTGCGACTCAGTGAATGATGAGCCCGTTGAACTGCGCATTGCCCACACCGGACGCGATATTCACGCCGACATTGCCGCTCACCGCCGCCAGTGAGCCGGCACCGAGTTTGGCGGAGGCGCTGCCGGTCACTTGCGCGACGGCATGCACATTCTGTTGCGAGTTGATCGAGGCTTGCGGTGTGGTGATGAGAATGATCTGATTGGACTGAGCATTCAGCGCACCGGCTGAGACGTTCACGCCGATATTGCCGCTTGCGCCTCTCAGCGTATTGGCGCCGAGGGCAGCGGCCGACGCGCCTACTTTCGCGCTGCCGCCGACGTCCTGCAGATTCGACAGCCTGGCCGAGCCGAATACCGCTGCGCTATCGTCGTCGGACAGCGCCGTTGACGCGCCGGCGAGCGCGGACGATGCGCCCGTGCTCGCGGCAACCCAAATTAGTGCACAGGCTAAAGAACTGACTTTCATGAGCAACTCCCTGGCGTGCTGAGGGCACAGATAGTCTTGATATCGACCATGGGAGCGAGATGTTGAGGGAGGGGTTCCCCTTAGTGCGGGTGCTGCCGAGAGATTGACCGATACGACCTTGGCCAGGAATCAGCCCGGCCGGAAATTACCACCGCCCGCGGCCACCGTAATAGCCGCCGACGCCGACACCCACGCTGACGCTCGGGGCGGCGTAGTAGCCGGGCGCATATCCGTATGCCGGGGCGTAGCCATAGGGCGGTGCGACGACACACCCGGTAAGGCCCACTGCGAAACCTATCGTTAACAGTAACTTGAGCATGGTTCCTCCCTCTTCATGAGTTGGAGGAGCCGGGCGCAGCATTCGTTCGGCCTGGCTTGTGACGGCAAATTACGCAGCCGCGGTGCTAGCGGGTTTTATTTACAGTTGCTTACCCGTTCGACACGTTGCGCATTCGCTGATTGGCGGGTTCTTTGATGTGCAGAAATGAAAAACGGGCCGATAGGCCCGTATTCATTGATTGTCTGGCGGAGGCGGTGAGATTCGAACTCACGGAAGGATCACTCCTTCGCCGGTTTTCAAGACCGGTGCCTTAAACCGCTCGGCCACACCTCCAAGCCCTAAATTGTAACCTGAAAAATCCTCGTTGCGGCGCTCGACGGGGCTGCAATCACTGCGGATCTTTCAGAAACAGTGCCTGCAGATCATTCAGGAAGGCCTGGCCAAGCGGCGTCGGTGCGATCTTTTCGTGGTCGCGCGTAATCAGCTTGCGCCGTTCCGCCTCCTGCAAAGCCGGTTCGATGGAGGTCATTGAGAGGCCGGTGCGCTCGATAAAGCGATGTACGGGGAACCCTTCCACCAGCCGCAGCGCGTTCAGCATGAATTCGAACGGCAGATCGCGCGGCCCGACCTCATTCTCTTCCTGCACTGCCGTGCCGGCCAATGCCCGCTCGATGAAAGTAGTGGGATGCTTGTAGCGCACCTGACGCAGCACGCGGTTCGGAAACGACAGTTTGGTATGCGCGCCCGCGCCGATGCCGAGGTAGTCGCCGAAGCGCCAGTAGTTCAGATTGTGCTTGCTCTGCCGATGCGGCTGCGCATACGCGGACACTTCGTAGCGTTCGTAACCGGCGGCCGTCGTGCGTTCGTGAATCCAGTCCTGCATGTCGGCGGACGCATCGTCGTCGGGGAGCGCGGGCGGGAATTTTGCAAACAGCGTGTTCGGTTCCAGCGTGAGGTGATACAGCGACAAATGCGGCGGCGCGAACGACAACGCCGTCTCCACATCGGCCTGACACTCTGCGAGCGTCTGCTGCGGCAGCGCGAACATCAGATCGAGGTTGAAGTTGTCGAAGGTGTTTGCGGCCACTTCGACTGCGTGGCGGGCCTGCGTCGCGTCGTGAATCCGGCCGAGCGCCTTCAGATGCGCTTCATTGAAACTCTGGATGCCCACCGACAGGCGATTCACGCCGCTCGCGCGAAACTGCGCGAACTTGGCCGCTTCGAACGTACCCGGGTTGGCTTCGAGCGTGATTTCCGCGTCGGCGTCGAGCGGCAGCAGCGCACGCACGTCGGACAGCATGCGGTCGAGTCCGGCCGCCGACAGCAAGCTGGGCGTGCCGCCGCCGATGAACACCGTATGCACCTGGCGCCCCCACACGAGCGGCAACGCCATCTCGAGATCGGCGCGCAGCGCGTCGAGATACTCGGTCTCCGGAAACGTGTCGCCTTTCCATTCGTGCGAGTTGAAATCGCAGTACGGACATTTGCGCACGCACCAGGGAAAGTGCACGTACAACGCCAGGGGCGGCAACGACGTCAGGCGAATGCTGCCCGGCGACGTGAAGGCCTTGATGACGCCGTTGCCGATATCGGCAGGCGCCGGTTTGATCGGAATCACGCTTCCTCCGTCAAACGCGCGAGCAGGTGACGCAAGGCAATCGCGCGATGGCTGCTGGCGTTCTTTACCGCCGGTTCGAGTTCCGCGGCGCTTGCATTTAGCGACGGCAGGAAGAAGTACGGGTCGTAGCCGAAGCCATGCGCGCCGCGCGGCGCATCCAGCATTTCGCCATGCCAGCGGCCTTCTGCGATCAGCGGTTCGGGATCTTCCGCATGACGCACAAGCGCCAGCACGCAGTAGTAATACGCGCGCCGATCGGTTTCGCCTTGCAAGGCTGAAACGAGCTGTGCGTTGTTTGCCGCATCGCTCTTTTCGCCGCCGGCGAGTTGCGCGTAGCGCGCCGAATAAACGCCGGGTGCGCCGCGCAGTGCGCGCACGCACAAGCCGGAATCGTCGGCGAGGGCGGGCAGGCCGGTGAGCTTCGCCGCGTGACGCGCCTTGGTCAGCGCGTTTTCGACGAAAGTCGGATACGGTTCTTCCGCTTCCGGCACGTTCAACTCGCCTTGCGGAATCAATTCGATGCCGGCCGCGCCGAGCAGCGCCGCGAACTCGCGCAGCTTGCCCGCGTTGTTCGACGCCAGGACGACTTTCTTCAACGGCGAGTCAGACGCAACCGCGCCGCTGCCTTGACGAACTTCACTCACTCTTTTGCTCCAGCGCTGCTTTCTGCTTCGCGATCAGCGTGTTGATGCCGTCGCTCGCCAGATCGAGCAGCGAATTCATTTCGTCGCGCGAGAAAGGCACGCCTTCGGCCGTGCCCTGGATTTCGACGAAGCCGCCCGCGCCCGTCATCACCACATTCATGTCGGTGTCGCATTGCGAATCTTCGTCGTAGTCGAGATCCAGCACCGGCAGACCGTCGTACACGCCGACCGAGATCGCCGCGACGTAATCGGTAATCGGCGAGCTTTCGATGCGGCCCGTAGCGAGCAATTTGGCCACCGCGTCGTGCGCCGCCACGAATGCGCCCGTGATGCTGGCCGTACGCGTGCCGCCGTCGGCTTGGATGACGTCGCAATCGATATGCAGCGTGCGCGCGCCGAGCTTCTCGAGATCGAACACCGAGCGCAGGGCGCGACCGATCAGGCGCTGGATTTCCTGGGTGCGGCCGGTTTGCTTGCCACGGGCGGCTTCGCGGTCGCTGCGGGTGTGCGTGGCGCGCGGCAGCATGCCGTATTCGGCGGTCAGCCAGCCCTGGCCGCGATCGCGCAGGAACGACGGCACGCTCTCGGCGATGCTCGCCGTGCAGATGACCTTGGTGTCGCCGAATTCGACCAGCACCGAGCCCTCCGCATGCTTCGTGTAGTGGCGCGTGATGCGCACGTCGCGCAGCTGATTGGCCTGGCGGCCGCTGGGGCGTTGGGTGTTGTCGGTCATGTTGGGATTGGTCTGGAAGAAGAGCAGGAGGGAAACCGCGATTTTACCGCCGATCGCGTCGGGCGCGGCGCGGCCTGTCGATCGGACGGCCGCCCGCATGGGCCGGGGCTTTGCGCGGGGGTGGCACGTCGCGCATGGCGGTGCCCGCGTTGCCCGGCTGCTGTTCGTGTACGAAGCGGTCTCGTCGGTAAAGATGGGATAATGCGGATTCTCCGCCCCGCGTCTCGTACACGCCGGGCGATTCGACTCTCCGGCCATCGTCAAACGCATGGCCACAATCGCGAGAAATACGATGATCTACAGCATGACTGGCTATGCGAGCGCCACGCGCGAACTCGTCCCGGCCTCAGGCACAGGCGGCGTGAGCGTATCGGTCGAACTGCGCACGGTGAACTCGCGCTTTCTCGATCTGAACTTCCGGATGCCGGAAGACGTGCGCGTCTGCGAACCGACGTTGCGCGAAATGCTGATGAACAAGCTCTCGCGCGGCAAGGTCGACATCCGTATCAACCTGCAACGCAGCGAACAGTCGGCTAACGCGGGCTCGGTCAATCGCGATGCGCTGACGCAGCTCGCGCTGCTCGAGCGCACGGTGTTGTCGACGTTCCCGGAAGCAGGGCGTCTGCGCACCGGAGAAATTCTGCGCTGGCCGGGCGTGCTGGCTGAAACCGGCGTGGCGCCGGACGTGCTGCGCGATGCGGTGCTCGCATGCGGCAAGCAGGCGATTACCGATCTGATCGACGTGCGTGCCCGTGAAGGCGCGCAACTGGCGGCGGTGCTGCTCGCCAACGTCACCGAGATGGAAGCGATCGTCACGAAGATCACGCCGCTCGTGCCGGAACTGATCGCCAAGCATCAGCAGAAGATCGTCGAACGTCTGCAGGAAGCGCTGGGCATCGCCGCGCCCGACACGGCGGCAACGAGCGTCTCGCGCGAAGAAATCAACGAACGGATTCGCCAGGAAGTGACGATGTACGGCATCCGCATCGACATCGCCGAAGAACTGTCGCGCCTCACGGCTCACCTGAACGAAACGCGTCACGTGATCGAGAAGGGCGGCAAGGTCGGCAAGCGGCTCGACTTCATGATGCAGGAACTGAATCGCGAAGCGAACACGCTCGGCTCGAAGGCGGCGGCGAAGGAGTTGGCCGATTCGTCGATGACCCTGAAGCTGCTCATCGAACAGATGCGCGAGCAAGTACAGAATCTGGAATAAAGCTGGAGCACAACGAACATGACCGACCACACACGCGAGCACAGCGCACCGCGCAACCCTTACGCCGGTGCTTATCCCGGCAACCTGTTCATGGTGGTCGCGCCTTCGGGCGCGGGCAAGTCGACGCTCGTGAACGCGCTGCTCGCCGGCGACGACGCGATCCGTCTGTCGATTTCGTACACGACGCGCCCGCCGCGCCCGAAGGAGCAGGACGGCGAGCACTATCACTTCACGACGGTCGACGATTTCCTCACGCGTCACGCGGCCGGCGAGTTTCTGGAAAGCGCGGAAGTGCACGGCAACTACTACGCGACTTCGCGCGTATGGATTGAAGAGCAGATGAAAAGCGGCCATGACGTGCTGCTCGAAATCGACTGGCAAGGCGCGCAGCAAGTGAAGAAACAGTTTCACAACGCCGTTGAAATTTTCATCTTGCCGCCGTCGCTGGATGCGCTCGAAGAGCGTTTGAAAAAGCGCGGCCAGGACGAGCCGAACGTGATCACGCGCCGTCTGCTCGCAGCCGGCAGCGAGATGGCGCACGCGGCCGAAGCGGAGTACGTCGTGATCAACGACAACTTCGATCGCGCGCTCGGCGAACTGCGCTGCCTCGTGGCGGCGACGCGTTCGCGCTTCGCGTCGCAATACGCGCGCCACACGCAGCTTTTCGTGCAGCTCGGCATTCATCTGCCACACGCGTGAACGCGGCGGCATGTCGAGCACATAAGGTAGAATAAGCAACATCAATTAACGCCCCCAGACCTGCCGCTTCGCGCCAGGCCCCCCGAGGGCAACAAGAAGACTTGGGGCGGCCCAGCGTTTTCTGGAAAGAAGGAACCCAACATGGCCCGCATTACCGTCGAAGACTGCCTCAAACAGATTCCGAACCGTTTCGAACTCGCGCTTGCCGCGACCTATCGCGCGCGTCAGCTCGCACAAGGTCACACGCCGAAGATCGAAAGCCGCGACAAGCCCACGGTCGTCGCATTGCGCGAAATCGCAGCTGGCCAGGTTGGCGTCGAAATGTTGAAGAAGGTGCCTGTCTAAGGCGCGCCCTTCCGTTTTCGATTGCCCACGTGCCATGTAATTGCATCAACGTACAGACCGGCGTCCAACCCTAACCGCTACGGAGGCGAAATTGAGTACTACCCCGCCCACCGCCACGGAAGTGGAACACGACGCCGATTCGCCCTCGTCTGCACGGAAGTACATCGACGCGGTCCTCGAACAGTCGTTTCGCCATCTGTTCGGGCCGACCGCCACGCCGGAGCAACCGCGCCGGCATGACGTCGTTTCGATCGCCAAACTGACAGGCGTTCTGTCCGGTTATCTGCAACCGGAAGAAATCAAGGACATCAAGGCGGCGTTCCATTTCAGCGACGAAGCCCACCTTGGCCAGTATCGCCAGAGCGGCGAGCCCTACATCACCCATCCTGTTGCCGTCGCGGAAATCTGCGCCGGCTGGAATCTCGACGCCCAGTCGATCATGGCGGCGCTGCTGCATGATGTGATGGAAGACCAGGGCGTGACCAAGGCCGAACTCGCCGAGCGATTCGGCGCGAAGGTCGCGGAACTGGTGGACGGCTTGTCGAAGCTGGACAAGATGGAGTTTCGCAATCGCGAAGAGGCGCAGGCGGAAAACTTCCGCAAGATGCTCCTCGCGATGGCGCGCGACGTCCGCGTGATTCTGGTCAAGCTT
This sequence comes from Paraburkholderia sediminicola, assembly GCF_902859805.1. GTDB lineage: Bacteria > Pseudomonadota > Gammaproteobacteria > Burkholderiales > Burkholderiaceae > Paraburkholderia > Paraburkholderia sediminicola. The sequence goes on from NZ_CADIKC010000003.1 coordinate 306,823, forward strand.
GCCGACCGGCTGCACAACATGCGCACGCTGGGTGCGGTGCCGCACGAAAAGCGCCGCCGCGTGGCTCGCGAAACGCTGGATATCTACGCGCCGATCGCCCACCGGCTTGGCCTGAACAATACTTATCGCGAGCTACAGGACCTGAGCTTCGCGAACTTCAACCCGCATCGCTACGCCACGCTCGAAAAAGCCGTCAAGGCCGCGCGCGGCAACCGGCGCGAAGTGGTCGGCAAGATTCTGGAGTCGGTGCAGCGCGCGATTGCCGACGCGAAGCTCGACGCCGAAGTCACCGGTCGCGAGAAAACCATCTTCAGTATCTATAAGAAGATGCGCGACAAGCAGTTGTCGTTCTCGCAGGTGCTCGACGTGTACGGCTTCCGCGTGGTGGTCGAAAGTGCGCTTGAGTGCTACACCTGCATCGGCGCGCTGCACGCGCTCTACAAGCCGGTGCCGGGCAAGTTCAAGGATTACATCGCGATCCCGAAGGTGAACGGCTATCAGTCGCTGCACACCACGCTGGTCGGCCCGTTCGGCGCGCCGATCGAGTTCCAGGTGCGCACGCGCAAGATGCACGAGATCGCCGAAGCGGGCGTTGCCGCGCACTGGCTGTACAAGAACGGCGGCGCGGATCTGAACGATGTGCAAAAGCGCGCGCACCAGTGGCTGAAGTCGTTGCTCGACATTCAGAGCGAAGCGGGCGATTCGAGCGAATTCCTCGAACACGTCAAGATCGATCTGTTCCCGGATGCGGTCTACGTGTTTACGCCGAAGTCGAAGATCATGGCGCTGCCGCGCGGCGCCACCGCACTCGACTTCGCGTATTCGATCCACAGCGACCTCGGCAACCAGTGCGTCGCAGTGAAGATCAACAACGAACTGCTGCCGCTGCGCACTGAGCTGAAGAGCGGCGATATCGTCGAAGTCATTACGGCGCCCTATTCGAAGCCGAATCCGGCGTGGCTGGGATTCGTGCGCACCGGCAAGGCGCGTTCGGCGATCCGCCACTACCTGAAGACCATGCGTCTGAACGAGTCCGTACAGCTCGGCGAGCGTCTCGTCGACCAGGCGCTGAAGGGCTATGGGTTGGCGTTGTCAGACGTCACGCCTGAGGCGTGGGAAAAGCTGGTGCAGTGGACGGGCAACAAGAACCGTCAGGAAATCTTCGCGGATATCGGCCTCGGCCGCCGTGTCGCCGCGGTCATGGCCAAGCGTATCGAAGTGCTGATGAGCGGCCGCGATGCGGACGACGATGGCTCGCGCGACGGCACAACCTCGCATGCGCCGCCGGTCGTGATCACCGGTACCGAAGGCATGTCGGTGCAACTGTCCGCGTGCTGCCGTCCGATTCCGGGCGACGACATCATGGGCTACATCGGTATCGGCCTCGGCATGGCGATCCACACCACGGACTGCCGCGTTGCGCAGCGTATCCACCGCCGCGATCCGGGCCGTTGGATCGATGTGGCGTGGGCGCCGCAGCCGGGGCGTCTGTTCGACGTCGCGGTGAAGGTGCTGGTCAAGAACACCAAGGGCGTATTTGCCCGCGTGGCGGCCGACATCACATCGGCGGATGCGAACATCGTCCACATCGCGATGGACGAAGACCTGTCGCAGGAATCCACGGTGCTGCGCTTCGTGATTCAGGTCAGCGATCGCGTCCATCTCGCCAACGTCATGCGCCGCGTGCGTACGAATCCTGACGTGATGCGTATTGCGCGCGAACGGCCGAGCGAGGACGGGCATCACCGCCATGACGGCGGGATGCGGATCGACCGCGAGCGCGCGGATTACTGATCTGACGGCTGGCTGGGTCTGCTCGACTACACATTCGGACGTTTGCTCGTCTCGGGCGACATCAGGCGGCCTTCGTTCGAATCTGAACCCACCTGCCAGCCAGCGAGTCTCGCCGGAACTTCAGGGAGAACGCTTATGAACGTAGCTGACCTCACCGGCGTGGCGCTCGATTATTGGGTGGCCCGCAGCCTGCACGACTTCGTGCGCGAAATCTACTTTACCGACAGCGGCGAAACCGTTTCGATCCGAGGCAATGACCGCGGCCGCCCGTGGGATGGCCGCTTTACGCCGTCCTCGTCATGGGAAGCTGCCGCTGCGGTACTGGAGCGCGCACAACGGCTGGAGGTGCGTGAGCGGACCGAGGAGCATGGCGCGGCACATTGCATCGCGGAGTTCGAAGGCGGCCATCGAACCGTGGAAGGGCGGGGAGATTCGTTGCGGATCGCGCTGCTGCGGGCGTTTGTTGAAAGCCGTTTCGGCGCTAGTGTGGACGAGGTATTGCGGCAGGCGCAGGCTGTGACTGGCGAGCGCGCGGTGCTGATCGGCGAGGAATCGGCGGACAGGCCGTTCGCGGATGTGCCGAGTCCCGATGGGCAGATCGGTGATATTCAGTCGATACCGCGATAGCTGCGGTGACGCTGCCAAGGCCTGAGAGGCCGCGGCAGGGTGGACCGGTTGAAGCGGAACCGGTCACGCAAAAACAAAGGGCCTTCCGATCGGAAGGCCCTTCATAGGTGGTGCGGCTGGCAGGATTCGAACCCACGACCCCTTGGTTCGTAGCCAAGTACTCTATCCAACTGAGCTACAGCCGCACGCGAAACGGGTGACGCTAAATGCGATGATACTGCAATGAGGCTCGGTAAAACGTAAGGGCCTCCCCGGAGGGAGGCCCTCGAATAAGTGGTGCGGCTGGCAGGATTCGAACCCACGACCCCTTGGTTCGTAGCCAAGTACTCTATCCAACTGAGCTACAGCCGCACGCAGAAACGAGATTATAGCAAAGGTTTTCAAAAAGGGAAGCATGTAACTGCGATTTGTCTCATTGCCCCGATCGTGTACCCTTGATAGGCAGTCGCTTGCTGCAGTTAACGGACCATCATGAACAAGGCCTTTGTCAAAGAGTCGAGCGAAGAGAATGACGACGATCTCGACGTCGCCCAGCCCGAAATCCCCCCGGGTACGAAAAACTACATCACGCCTGCCGGTTACCGGCGGATGCGCGACGAACTGCTGCATCTGATCGATGTCGAGCGGCCGGAGGTGGTCAGACTGGTGTCGTGGGCGGCCTCGAACGGCGACCGCTCGGAAAACGGCGACTACATCTATGGCAAGCGCCGTTTGCGAGAAATTGATCGGCGGATTCGCTTTCTGACCAAGCGCCTCGACATCGCTGAAATCGTCGACAGCAGCAAACAGGAAAACGTCGATCAGGTTTTCTTCGGCGCGACCGTCGAATATGCGACGGAAGATGGCGAGGTGCATTCCCTGACGATTGTCGGCGTCGATGAGGTTGATCTGGATGTCGGCCACGTGAGCTGGATCTCGCCGATCGCGCGGGCGCTGCTCAAGGCCAAAATCGGCGATACGGTGACGTTGTACACGCCGGCCGGCCCACAGCCGATCGACATCCTGGACGTCAAGTATCCCCCGCCCGATACCGGCGGCGCTGCAGCATAAAAAAAGGCGCCGCGAACGGCGCCTTCGATACTGCAGGTGTTGCCAGCTGCTTTAGAAGCGGTGACGCAGACCTGCGGTCACAGCGATTTGCTTGTTGTTGTTCGAAGCGCCCAGACCGTTGATGTCGGCATCGACGATGGCGTTTTCGTTGACTTGCTGGTATTCGCCTTGCAGGTACACGTCCGTACGCTTGGACAGCGCATACGCGGTTTGCAGGTTGAACTGGTTCCAGTGCGGACGCGTGCCGGCCAGGCTTGCACGGGTGTACGTGTACGAACCGGCGATGCTCACTGCCGGCGTCAGCGCGTAGCGAGCGTTAGCTTCGAAGTTCTGGAAGTGCGCGCTGCTGCCGCCGAAGCCACCGATACCGGCCGATTGACCCGATGCGCCTGCACCGATGCCGGCCAGACCCGACAGATTCGTTTGCGAGTACACGAGGCCGACAGTAGCCGGGCCGAATGCATAGTTAGCACCTGCGCCCCACGTTTGCTGGCGAGCAGCAAAGAAGGTGTTGTCGCTCGACACTGCGCCGCCCGAATTGAACGCTGCAGCTGCGCCAGTTGCGCCGTTGCTGTTCAGTTGCAGGTAAGCAGCAGCGAGGTTCAGGCCGCCCCAGTTATACGATGCGCCCGCGCTGTACGCACGGTTGTTGGCGAAGCCGTCAGCCTGGTTCGAGAAACCGTACATGCCGCCGAACTTGAAGCCGCCGTAGTTCACGCTCTGGTACTTGACCGAGTTGTTGACGCGGAACGAGTTGTTCAGGTTGTCGTTATCGAACGGGTGCGCGAACTGCGTGCCGCCGTATTGCGTGCCGGTCAGTGCCAGCGGGCCCACGTAGTCGACCATGCTGTCGTATTGACGACCGAGGGTCACGGCGCCGAACTGGTCGCTCGTCAAACCGACGAACGCTTGACGGCCGAATTCGCGGCCACCTTGTTTCAGCGTGCCGTCATTGATGCCGAAGCCGTTTTCCAACGTGAAGATGGCCTTGAGACCGCCACCGAGATCCTCAGAACCACGCAGGCCCCAACGGCTGCCGTTCACCGAGCCGCTCGTTTCTTGCCAGTTGCTGTGGCCGTGCTGGTTATTGGTATAGGTGATGCCGGCGTCGATCAAGCCATACAGCGTGACGCTGCTTTGGGCATGTGCTGCCGTTGCAAAAACGCCCGTGAGGGCCGCGACCATGAGAGTCTTTTTCATCTTGTAACTCCGAGAGCTAGAGTGGGCGTTGAACCCAGGCTTAAGGAGACCATCACGCGGGCGCTGCGAGAGGCGAAATCCGCATGAGAAGCGCGCTGTACGCCACGCGCGCCGGTTTCCGGTTACGCAGAGTGTAGAGAGACGCTCGCAAAGCGGATGTTCCGATTTTCGCAATAAAGTATTACTGGATATGAAACGATATACGAATACCGTTTAAGCCTTGCTGATAAAGGCTCGCGGCGTTATTGAGGGGGCGTGAGAAGATGAGTCAACTGAATCGCGTTGCACATTCGCTACAGTAATCGATGCAAAAAAACAACGCAATAAATCGTAAAAAAGGATTGTTGTCGCTATAGCAATAGATGGTTGTCGATTATGTGAATAATCGTTTTCGACCAAACCGTTATACTGAAATCTCTGCTTTCCGAAGCAGACTTTTTCGTTGACGAAAAAGATCTCCAAACCTTTGTCGGCGCGACTTCCCAGTCGCGCTTTTTTTTTGCCTGCCGGTTGCTGATCCGCGGGCGTTAGTCAGTGCGCCGGCGCCGCACCATCCACATCGCTCCAGTCGGTTGCCGCCGATACGCTCCAATCTTCCATCACGTAGCGACGCGCATCCATGGGGGACGAGAGCAGGTTTTGCCAGTGGTCCCCATGCCACATCGGATCGAACTCGAAGGCCGAGGGGGACGAGTCGACCGACTCGGATTGCGCGGGAATTGTCTTTGTGTGCGATTGGATGAGACGGGCGACGAAGCGGCGGAATTCATTGAACAGCATGGCGATCTCCTGACGCGCATTACTTCTCGGTGCTGATTTCCATAATGCTGGCATGAGTGCGGCGCAACAACTCGGACAAACACTTACTGAAAACATCTTTTGTTACATATTCTCGTGGATATGCCGAAATTTTTTCCGATATCGCTTGTGGCTGATATCGAATGAGTAATTTTGACGTGAAAAGTTATCGGGTTTCCGCTGAATATGCTGTCGGAATTCTTCCGATTCATTTGGCATTGACTTATCGCGCTGCGTGCTAAGTGAATATGCAAAATTCGCTTGACGTTGATTCTTCGTTCCTCGTATAACAGCAAAGCTGAATTTCAATTGCCAGATATGAAAGTGCTGAGGGCTTCAAAAACGCCCGATCGCAGATGAAATGGCCAGGAAATGCAGTTTGAGGGCAATGCCCCGATTTTGATAAATCCTCGAGGGAAGCTGGAACATGGAAACTGGTATTGTCAAATGGTTCAACGATGCTAAGGGCTTTGGCTTCATTACATCGGATTCGGGTGGCGAAGACCTGTTCGCGCACTTTTCGGAGATCCGCACCGAAGGGTTCAAGTCGTTGAAGGAAAGCCAGCGGGTCTCCTTCGAGGTCAAGGCAGGCCCGAAGGGCAAGCAAGCGGCGAACATTCAACCGCTATAAGCCGCACCGCGCTGCTTCGCGTACGTCGCCTGGCAGCCTGATCGCCGAAAAGCCTTCGCAAGATGCGGAGGCTTTTTTATGGGCATTCGTTATTATCATTGCGACAGAAACGATTAACTACCTGGTTCGAATTAATCCGGGGAACATCAAGAAGGTAAAGTTGCGACCTGGAATCTAAAACCATCAGTATAAAAATATAATAATTAACGGCTTTATGAGTGAATCGCGAGTCGTGCAGAAATGCAGTCTGTGTGCCGCACGGCGACAGGGGCAAAGCAATACTGGCTGGGTGCGCGGCGGCTAACTGGTGCATACTTGCCGCAAAGCCACGCGTCCAAAGTATCCTTTTCCATGTCTGAACAGTTTCTGCCGCAACCGGCCCTAGATGTGCCGATCGTCTTCGTCGACCTTGAAACCACCGGCGGCTCGACCAGTGAGCATCGCATCACCGAAGTCGGCGTGGTTGAAATAGGCCCGGCCGGCGTGTCGCGCTGGAGCAGCCTGGTCGATCCGCAGCAGCCGATTCCTTCCTTCATTCAGCAGCTCACCGGTATCACGAACGCGATGGTGCGAGGCGCGCCTACTTTCGACGTCATCGCGCCGGCCTTGTTCGAGCGCCTGAACGGCAAACTGTTCGTTGCGCACAACGCCAGTTTCGATCGCGGTTTTCTGCGTGGGGAGTTTCGCCGGGCTGGACTAGCCTTCGATCCGGATGTGCTGTGTACCGTGCGCCTGTCGCGCGCCTTGTTTCCCGCGGAAAAACGCCATGGGCTCGATGCGTTGGTGGAGCGTCATGGTCTCGTGCCGTCCGATCGTCACCGCGCACTGGCCGACGCCGATCTGATCTGGCAGTTCTGGCAACGTCTGCATGGCGGTCTTGTGCCGCTGGACATTTTGCAGGCGCAGATCGAGCGCACCACGCGACGCTACCGGCTGGCAGGCGACATCACCGAAGATCTGCTCGACACGGCGCCGGCCGGATGCGGTGTCTACGCGTTCTACGGAGAAGGCGATCTGCCGCTCTATGTCGGGCGAAGCGTGCGTGTGCGTCAGCGGCTGCGTTCGCACTTAACGGGTGAGCGGCGTTCGTCGAAGGACGTGAGGCTTGCGCAACAGGTACGCCGTGTCGAGTGGCGCGCGACCGGTGGCGAGCTGGGCGCCATGCTCGCAGAGGCGCAATGGATCGCAACGCTGCGTCCCGGCCATAACCGGGTGCCGCGCGTCTTGAAGAGCGATCCGGTGGATGCCCCCTGGCCGTTCGAAGGTCCAATCGTATTTGAGGAGCGTGAAGAAGCGTCGCACGCGCGCGCTTTTCATGTTGTCGATCGCTGGCGTTACCTTGGGCATGCGCCCTCGCTCGCTCAAGCGGCGGAGCTGTATGCGTCGAGCACGGGCGGACCGTTCGAACTTTCGACCTATCGGCTTCTGCAAAGTCATCTGGCGCGCGGCTTGCGCGTGATGCCGTTGAGCGTTTCCAGCGGCACGCCTGTGCCGAGTCTGGCTTAACGCGGGTTTTGTGCAGCTATCCGCTCCTCAGGGCGGTTTTAATCCGCACCTGAGAGCAGCGGACCGATCGGCGTTTCAGACACCGTTCAACCGCACCAGCCGATCAGCCCGTCGCACCGACACCGCCGGCTTCGCACACATGGCCAAGAGCGCGCGTCAACGCGCTCGAATGGGCCGAGTCATAGCGCGTCAGCGATTTCCAGTTAGCCAGCGATTGCGCCACCCGCGACGGACAATCTTGTGCCGTGCGAAGCGGTTGCACCCGTGCGAGTCCGGCTACGAGCGACTGCGTCAGCCGGTCCAACTGCGGCCTCGTGCTGCTGGCGAGGTCGGGCGCAGGGCCTTCGGGTGGCCGCGTGCTGCGCCATGTGTCAAACAGCGCGTTTTGCACGTCCTTGCTGGCGTCGATCTGATCCTGGAAGAAGGCATGCGCAAACGCTGGATCGACGTTCGCTGCGACGGCGCGCTTTTCGACATCGGCGAGCAACGCATTCTCGCGCGGCGTATCCGTAATCGCCTGGTGGTTCGCCCACTTCCAGCGCGCGACGGGCTCCGCGAGCGCGAGGCGCTGCGAAGCCAGTGCGATCAGATTGGTGAGAGCGGTGTCGTCGCCATCCGCGACGGCAGGGGCGGGCGCGAACGCAAGCGCGGCGAACAACGCGAGCGCGCATGACGCTCCAAAGCGATACGAGCGATTCATGGAAGGCGGGAGTGGCCGGTGGCCGCGGAAGAAAAACCAGAAGAATAGACGATGCGCGGATCAAGCGGGCGCGCTGAACCATCGAAAAGCAGGCTGCGGGGATATTTAAAGGCGACTCAAAGGCGCCTATCAGAGGCAAGCGCTATCACTTGCGCCGGGCCGGATCAGCCAGGCGTCGCAATCAGGCAGGCGTAACCCGCGCCGCGAAAGTGGCAAACGACAATCGTAGGGGCGTGTGCGAATCTTCGCCGCGCGCGGGACGCGCGGACGCCGATGTTGCATCGCGCCACTGCACAATTACTTCGAGTCGCACGACTTACGTTGTTCGTCGAAAAATGCGCGAACGTGCTCAGGCAGTTCGGCACCCAGAAACTCGACGCCAGCGGGTTCCGGATCCGGACTAAAAACTTTATCCGGGGTCGGAATCTTCGGTGGTTTGGCATCCATGATCTCTCTCCTTTACAAACCGATTATCTGCCTCGGTCCCCGTTTTGCACCAGCGTCTGATGCGGCTCACATGTTGTGTGTTGCTTTAACGGTACAGCCTTACATTGGAACGGAATGTTTGAATAGAATTTATCGGTTGACTGCGCAGAACTGAATTTGCCGCGGCCAGTCAAAAACAGTCCCATATCTCTTCCGTTCCCCTCCCAGCCTTGCCCCATGCGCCTTCCGCGCATTATCTCTGTTGCGTCACAGCATTGCGTGTTCATATCCGTTGATATGAACAAATCACGGTTGTTTTTGTGCACTGCCGCATCGGAAGGATTTTCTCTGCGTTAGTCCGAACGTTCGTTTATTACCGATCGGTTCAGCGCGTTCATTCAGCCCCCTAATTGTTTGTAAACGAACGATTGCGCGACTTCGTTGACGAATGGGAATACTTTTTTGAATATTTTTCGCAAATAAAAAGCGCCGCGCGCGAAGCGAAGCGCGGCGCTCGAGGTGGACGACTTTTACGCGTTCGGTACCGGAATTTTCACGGGTGTGGAATAGGCCGCAGGTTTGTCGGCGACTTCGACCTGGCCGTGAATCCGCGCCTGATGACCGTCGGCAAACATGTAGTACGGGAATGGACGGGCAGGTTCCGAGACAGCGTCGAGCCGTGCGATCAATTCCGGCGCGAGCGTGAAATCGAGCGAGCCGAGCGACTCCTGCAACTGCTCTGGCCGGGTCGCGCCAACGATGATGCTCGACACGCCGCGCTTCTGATGCAGCCAGTTCAGCGCAACTTGCGCCATCGGCCGCCCGGCCTGATTCGCAACGGCCTCCAGTTCCGCGACGATGCGGAAGTTGCGCTCGGTCAGCTTGTCGAATCCCGGCGGCGGCGCGCTGGCCATGCTCGCAAGGCGCCCGTCGCCGGAAACAGCGCTCGCCGCTCCGCCTTGCGAAGGACGGTACTTGCCCGACAACACGCCCATACCCAGCGGACTCCACGGCACGAGCCCCATGCCCAGATTGGCGGCGAGATCGGCGAACTCGTTTTCGGCGTTGCGCTCGATCATCGAGTATTCGAGCTGCATTGCCGCGACCGGTTCGAAGCCGCGCCAATCGGCCAGCGTCTGCGCTCGCCCGGCGAACCACGCGGGCGTATCCGACAGGCCGACGTAGCGGACCTTGCCGGCACGCACGGCGTCGTCCATCGCGCGCATTACTTCGTCCACCGGGGTGACGCGGTCCCACGTGTGCAGGTAATACAGGTCGATGTAATCGGTGCCCAGGCGCTTGAGCGAGCCGTCGAGCGCGCGCAGAAGATTCTTGCGATGGTTGCCGCCCGCATTCGGATTGCCGGTCTCGGCGTTGTAGCCGTACTTGGTGGCGATCACGAGCCGGTCGCGCAGACCGCGTGCTGCGACGAATTTGCCGAGCCATTTCTCGCTGGTGCCTTCGGTGTACAGGTCGGCGGTGTCGACGAAGTTGCCGCCGGTATCCACGTACAGATCGAACAGGCGTTGCGCCGATTGTTCGTCGGTGCCCCAACCCCATTCGGTGCCGAAGGTCATCGTGCCGAGTGCGATCGGGCTCACGCGAAGGCCCGAGCGGCCGAGCAGGGTGTAGCGGTCCATCGTCATATCCGTCTCCTTGAGCAGTCAGGCGGGAAGCGTTGAATCGATGGCGCTATCGTGCGCTGATTCTTTACTTGGAAAAATGCCGTCTGTCTGCAAGGATTGTGAAGTATGACTTAATAATGGAGATCGCGATGGACCCAGCCCAGTTGCCGGCGTTGATGGCGTTCGCGAGCGTGGCGCGCCACGGCAGCTTCACGCACGCTGCCGCGGAAACCGGTGTGACGGCCTCGGCGTTGTCGCAAAGCATCCGTTCGCTCGAGACGCAGCTGAATGTGCGCCTGTTCAACCGGACCACCCGGCGTGTTGCCCTGACGGAAGCTGGCGCGCAATTTCTCGCCCGCGTGCTGCCTGCGCTGGGTGAACTGGAGGCAGCCTTCGAGGCACTCGATGAAACCCGCGACCAGCCTGCCGGTACGCTGCGCATCAATTTGCCCAGGGTTGCAAGCGAGCTGCTGGTGTTGCCGCATCTGGCCGAGTTCACGAGCCGTTACCCGCAGATACGTCTCGATCTGACACTCGACGATGGTTTCGCTGACGTGGTCGGCGAAGGTTTCGACGCAGGCATCCGGCTCGGTGAACGGGTCGCGCAGGACATGGTGGCGGTGCCCTTGGGTGGCGACATCCGCATTGTCGTAGCCGGCTCGCCGGCTTACTTCGAACGCTATCCAGCGCCGGCGACGCCAGCCGATCTCGCCGCTCACGATTGCCTGCGCTACCGCTTCTCGACGAGCGGCGGCATCTATCGATGGGAGTTCTCGCAGCCTGACGATCCGTCGCGTGTGTTCGAAGTCGAGACGCGCGGAAGTCTCGTCACCAACGATCTGCATACGATGGTGCGGGCGGCGGAGCAGGGCGTAGGTCTCCTTCACGTGATCGACGACTACGTGAAGGAGCAACTCGAAGACGGTCGCCTGGTCCGCGTGCTGGACGCGTGGTGTCCGAGCTTTCCGGGTTTTTATCTGTACACGGCGAGCCGTGCTCAGATGCCGTTCAAGCTGCGCGCGCTGATCGATTTCCTACGGGAGAAGCGCGAAGTCCGATAGACCTCGCGTGTTGCCGAAGCTTCAGGCTGCGAATCGTTGCGTCGGACAGGCTGTCGCGCGGCTCTCCCCGGGTGGTGTCTGCAACTGCCGTTGGTTTGTCGTTAGCCTCGAGCGCGCCGCCGACTATCATTGAAGCGACTATCTGCGGCACAGGGTGCGGTGGATAACGGAAGCGCCGGCACCGGCGCGGAAGATGGCTGTCTTCGCCCTTCAGAGAGTTCGCCATGGAAAACGCTGTCTATTGGAAAGGACGTCAGGTCGGTATCGAATGCGCCGGCCGGATCTCGTGGTTTTCGTCGGCGCCGCAGGAAGCCGTGCTGGCATATGGCACAAAGCCGGCTGAGAACGTGATCGTCGAAGATGCAGTGGTCGTTCGCAATCTCGGCGTGACCGCGCGAAGCGATCGACTGGATTTTGGCGGCTGAAGGGGCGCTGCCGTTGATCGTTGTGACGGTCGGTTGAAGCGGGAACCGCGCAGAAAAGCGCCAACAGAAAGCAAAAAGCCCAGTCGCAAGGACTGGGCTTTTTGCTTGAATCTTGTGGTGCCGGAAAGAGGAATCGAACCCCCGACCTTCGCATTACGAATGCGCTGCTCTACCGTCTGAGCTATTCCGGCATCAGGAGAAACGAGATTATAGGGACTTCTTCAGGAACTTGGCAAGCCCCCGAGGTCACTTTTTTGTTTCGAGATGGTAGCGCGTGACGCGGTCGACTTCGTTCTTCGAGCCGAGGAACACCGCTACACGTTCGTGCAGACTTTTCGGCTGGATGTCCAGAATCCGCTTCTCGCCATTGGTCGCGGCGCCCCCTGCCTGCTCGACGATGAACGCCATCGGGTTCGCCTCGTACATCAGGCGCAGCTTGCCCGGCTTGTCCGGCGTGCGCTTGTCGGCCGGGTACATGAAGATGCCGCCGCGGTTCAGAATGCGGTGCACATCGGCCACCATCGACGCGATCCAGCGCATGTTGAAGTCGCTCTGGCGCGAACCGTCCTTGCCGTCCTTCAACTCGCCGATGTATTTCTCGACCGGCGGATACCAGTGACGCTCGTTCGACGCGTTGATCGCGTATTCACGCGTTTCGACCGGAATGCGCATATCGCTTTGCGTGAGCACCCACGAACCCAGTTCACGGTCGAGCGTGAAGCAGTTCACGCCGTTGCCGGTGGTCAGCACCAGCACCGTTTGCGGGCCGTACACCGCATAACCTGCCGCGACCTGCTGCGTGCCGGGTTGCAGGAACGACTGTTCGGTGGGCTGCTGGCCGTCCGGGCAGCGCAGCACCGAGAAGATCGTGCCGATCGACACGTTGACGTCGATGTTCGACGAGCCGTCGAGCGGATCGAACACCAGCAGGTATTCGCCCTTCGGGTAGTTGGCGGGGATCGGGAAGAACTGCTCCATTTCCTCGGACGCCATGCCCGCGAGGTTGCCGCCCCATTCATTCGCTTCGAGCAGAATTTCGTTCGACAGGATGTCGAGCTTCTTCTGCACTTCGCCCTGAACGTTCTCGCTGCCTGCCGTGCCGAGCGCATCGCCCAGCGCGCCCTTGCTGACGTGGTAGCTGATCGCCTTGCACGCGCGCGCGACGACTTCGATCAAAAGGCGCAGGTCGGCCGGCAGGTTGTTGGTTTCGCGCTGCTGCTCGATCAGGTACTTCGTGAGAGTGGTACGACGTTGCAAAGCCATTGCTGTACTCCGGGAAGGCTTGGGGAATGTCTCGATTTTAACCGCTCGCTGTGTCGGTTCCGTGCTTTTGAGATACGAGGGCGTGCGCCCGTCTCGCCAGGCGCCGTAAAGGCGCGCGAAATTCAGGCTTTGCGGCGAGCCTTGATGGCCGTGACATGGCCGGCCACGCGGGTGGCAAGCGCCGCGGCACGGGCGTGTTCGGCGGGAACCTTCGGCATTTTGGGCCGGTTCGCCTTGGGCATCGGCTCGATCTCGCGTTCGATCTGCTCGCCGGCCGCTGCGGTGGCGACCCGCAGGTCGTAGGCGATCTGCAGATTCAGCCAGAACTGCGCACTCGCGCCGAAGTAGCGTTCGAGCCGCAGCGCAGTGTCCGCCGAGATGGCGCGTTTGCCGCGCACGATGTCGTTGATGCGCGGCGCCGGTACGCGCAGCGCAAGGGCGAGCGCGTTGACGGACATGCCGAGCGGCTCGAGGAACTCGCACCGCAGAATCTCGCCGGGGTGAATTTCCGGGATGCTTTCGCCGGTGCTGATGTCGGAGAAATCGATGCTGCCCAGATCGGAGCGTTTGATGACCATGCCGGTCTCCCAATAATCAGTGATAGTCGACAATTTCGACATTCAGCGCCTCACCGTCGACAAAGTGAAAACAGATGCGCCACTGTGCGTTGATGCGAATACTCCACTGCCCGCTGCGCTGGCCTTGCAAGGATTCGAGCCGGTTGCCCGGCGGCGCGTGCAGGTTGCGGATGGACCTGGCAGCGTCGATCATGAGCAGCTTGCGCCGTGCGAGTGCCTGCATATGAAGCGGCAGTGAATACACGAACTTGCCCTGAAAGATTGCTGCCGTTGCCTTGTCGCCGAATGTCGTGATCATGGGATGATATAACGCGTCGCGTTAAACGTAAACCGTTAAATGAATGCGTTTACTTTCACCCCGCCAGGCCGATACGAACAGTCGTCCAGACGGCTAACGTTGACGTCCGCACGCCGCATCATCACGAAATTCAGAACGAAAAAAAGCCGGCAACTCGTGCCGGCTTTTCGATGCGCGAAGCGCTTTCAGATGAGCATCACGCCAACGCTTTCTCTACGATCTCGCGCACGTCGCGTGACTTCACCTGCGAAGCCACTTTCTCCAGCGCCGCGCGCATGCCGTCTCGTAGAGTCGGCGTGAAGCGGCGCCACAGTTCCAGCGAGCGGGCGAGGCGGGCGGCCACTTGCGGATTGATGGCGTCGAGCGCGATCACCTGCTCGGCCCAGAACGCGTAGCCCGAGCCGTCTTCGGCGTGGAACTGCGCGGGGTTCGCGGCGCAGAAGCTGAAAATCAGCGAGCGCGCGCGGTTGGGGTTCTTCAGGTTGAACGCGGGATGCGCCATCAGCTTGCGCACGATCTCGATCACCGGACGCTGCGCGCTGCCGCGCTGCGTGGCTTGCAAGGCGAACCACTTGTCGATGACGAGCGGCTCCTTTTCGAAGCGCCGGTAGAAGTCGTCCAGCGCCTGCTGCGCCTCAACGCTGCCGCCATTCGCCGCCGACGCATTGAGCAACGCCGAGAGCGCCGCCGAGCGGTCGGTCATGTTGTTGGCGGCGTCGTATTGCGCGGATGCAAGACGCACGGCTTCGGCCGGGTCGTCCAGTTCCGCGAGATACGACAACGCAAGATTCTTCAACGCACGATGACCGGAAGCCTCCGGCGTCGCTTCATAGGCGCCCGGCGTGCGGTGCTTTTCGTACACGGCAAGCCAGTCCTTTCTGAGCGCATTTGCGAGGCGCTTGCGTACGAACTGTCGTGCGGCGTGTACGGCAGCCGGATTCGACTCGGCCATCTGTTCGGCCAGATACGCTTCCGACGGCAGCATCAACGCCAGTTCGCGGAAAGCAGGCGAGAGCGTCTCGTCGGTCAGCACGCGCGCGAACGCCGCGACCACCGAGTCGTCGAGCTGCAGCGGCACGCCCGTGGCGGCGCGCCCGGCGAGCGTCAGCAACTCGCGCGTGGCGAGCCGCTGACCGGCTTCCCAGCGGTTGAACGGATCGCTGTCGTGCGCGAGCAGGAACGCGAGCTGATCGGCCGAGTAGTCGTATTCGACGATCACCGGCGCCGAGAAATTACGCAGCAACGACGGCAGCGGTTCCTGCTCGACGTTGACGAACGTGAAGGTCTGTTCGGTCTGCGTGAATTCCAGCACACGCGTGGTGGAGGCCGATGCTTTAGCTTCGCCATCCAGCTGCAGCGGCAGGTCGTGGCCGTCCTTGCCGATCAAACCGATCGCGAACGGAATCAGCAGCGGGCCCTTTTGCGTTTCACGCGCGGCGGGTGCGGTATCGCCATAGCCTTGCGTGAGCGTCACGCTGTAGCGCTGCTGTGCGGCGTCGTATTGTGTGCGCACGGACACGCGCGGTGTGCCGGCCTGGCTGTACCAGCGCTCGAATTGCGCGAGATCGCGCCCGTTCGCATCGGCGAGCGCGTGACGGAAGTCGTCGCAGGTCACGGCCTGACCGTCATGACGCTTGAAGTACAGGTCCATGCCCTTGCGGAAACCGTCGCGGCCGAACAGCGTCTGATACATCCGCACGACTTCGGAGCCTTTTTCGTAGACCGTCATCGTGTAGAAATTGTTGATCTCGACGTAGCTCTCCGGGCGCACCGGATGCGCCATCGGACCCGCGTCTTCGGCGAACTGCATCTGGCGTAACACGCGCACGTCTTCGATGCGTTTGGTGGCGCGCGCGGCTTCGTCTGTCGCACCGCCTGCCATGTCGGCCGAGAACTCCTGATCGCGGAACACTGTCAGGCCTTCTTTCAGGCTCAACTGGAACCAGTCGCGGCAGGTCACGCGGTTGCCGGTCCAGTTGTGGAAGTACTCGTGGCCGACCACCGCCTCGATGTTCGCGAAGTCGGTGTCCGTTGCCGTTTCGGGGTTCGCCAGCACGTACTTCGTGTTGAAGATGTTGAGCCCCTTGTTCTCCATTGCGCCCATATTGAAGTCGCTCACCGCGACGATCATGAAGCGGTCCAGATCCAGTTCCAGCCCGAAGCGTTCCTCGTCCCAGCGGATCGAATGCTTCAGCGAATCCATCGCGTGCTGCGTCTTGTCGAGATCGTGCGGTTCGACCCACACCTGCAGCAGCTTTTCCTTGCCCGAACCGCTCTTCACGCGTTCTTCGAGCGCGACCAGCTTGCCCGCGACCAGCGCGAACAGATAGCTCGGCTTCCTGAACGGATCTTCCCAACGGGCGAAATGGCGGCCGTCCGGCAGATCGCCTTCTTCGAGCAGATTGCCGTTCGACAGCAGCACCGGGTAATCCGTCTTGCTGGCGCGCAGCGTGACCGTGAAGGTCGCCATCACGTCGGGGCGGTCGAGGAAATAGGTGATGCGGCGAAAGCCCTCGGCCTCGCACTGCGTGAAGAAGTTGCCGCCCGACACATACAGGCCCGACAGCGTGGTGTTTTCTGCCGGATTGCAGATGCTGGTGAGCGTAAGCTCGAAGTTGTCCGGCACGTTGTCGAGCGTGAGGCCGTGTTCGTGCGCATGCGCGTGGGCGAACGGGGCGCCGTCTATCGTGGCGCTGACGAACTCGAGTTGTTCGCCCATCAGTTCGAAATTCGCGGCGTGGGACGCGTCCGGGTTGCGGCGCACCCGCATCGTGTTCCTGACGACGGTGCGTTCGGGGATCAGATCGAACTCCAGTGCGACGGTGTCGATCAGGAAGGCAGGCGGCGCGTAATCGGCGCGGCGGATCACATTGGGCGTTGCGGTATCGGCCATGGCGTTCTGTAGTGATGGGACTCGAGCCGTCAAGCGTGCTTATGGCGCGCGAGCCGGGCTTGTCGAGCCATTGTACAAAGGCTCGGCGGATTGTGCGGCTCGAACTTTTTACCGATTCGCCTGGTCAGCGTATTATCGGGGCCGCTCTGCGCAGCAAAGGGTGCGCATGAGCCAACCCGCTCAAGAATGGCAACAACAGGCATCACGAGGTAGACCATGAAAATCGATCGATGGACCCGCCGCGCCACGCTGCTGCTGGCCACGCTGACGGTGCTGCTGTCCGGCTGCACGAGCTACGTGACTTCCCAGGTCACGGCGTTCTCCGACTGGAGCGGCAACGACGCCACCCGTACCTATGCCTTCACGCGGGCGGGGGATCAGCAGAACAATCTCGAACTCACCACCTACGAGCGCCTCGTCGGCAACGAGCTTGCCACGCATGCGTTCCGTCAGGTCGACAAATCTCAGGCGCGTTATCTGGTGGGCCTTTCGTACGGAATTCGCTCCGACATGGTGACGGTCGCGCAGCCGGTGTATTACAACCCCTGGCCGGCGCCGTACTGGGGCCGGCCGTTCGATCCGTGGGGGCCGTGGGGCGCGTTTCCGACCGCCTATGTGAATCAGAGCTACCCGATCTTCACCCACCTGCTCGGCGTGCGGATCACCGAGCGCGCCAGTGGTAAAGAGGTCTATAACGTGACGGCGCGCAACTCGGACGAAGAATCGTCGCTGGTGAGGGCCATGCCGTATCTGGCGCGTAGCGCGCTGGCGGACTTCCCGCTCGGTAACGGCGTGGTCCATACCGTGAAGCTTCCCGTCGACAAGAACGGCGGGGCCTCGAACGAAGTCGCGACGACGGGCCCCGCGCCCGCGGCCGCACCGGCTTCGGCGCCGGGTGCGAAGGTCGTGCAGTAGGTGCAGTAGGTGCAATAAGTGCGACAAGTGCGATAGGCACTGCGCCTTCACGGCGAACCGCTCACGCTGCGGCGCAACAAAAACGGCCCGGCAGGTCATCCTGCCAGGCCGTTTTGTTTTGCAGTCCGCGCGAGCGTATTTTTGACCGGAAGCCGATGGCTCTGCCGCGATATGGAAAAAACGGCGCTTCGGTAAGCCAGCGTAAGTCGCGGGTGAGATTTGAGAGATGCACGGCATCTAACTCAGCAGAACGGCCTAAGAACGGCCCCTAAGCGTTGAAGTGTTCCGAAACGAAACACTTTTTTAGAAAGTTAATTGAAAGTATTCGTGTCTGTTTGCTGATGTGGCTGTGCCCACCGGGCCCGCGGAGCTCGCTGCAAACGGCTTTACGGGCTGCTCATGGACGCGCAAAGGCCGCCGGGCCTATATTTTGACGTTGTCCAGGGTTCCGTCGCACCCGCGATACGGATACAGATGGATACGTCTTTTGTGGCTGATTTAATCCACAATATTCAGTATGATTCCGGCGACTACAGGGAGCCTGAGTCAATCCATCAGACTAATTGGCAAAGGCACCTAAATAATCGGGGCCAAGTGCCGTTAAATCGCTGAACCCTATATAAGAAGATTGGATTGACCCCCGGCTGGAGATTGTCGTTCCGCGCGGCGCGCATACGCTGTGACGGCTGCGTATTCCGTCAGGCGCCCTCAGCCTCTCCTCGCTTCTACGCGCGAACACCGATATGCCCGATCTGCACTGGACCATTCCGGTCGCTCGCTGGTCTAGCTGGCCTGCTGCCGCTTCTGCCGCACCCGACATCGGCTTTATCGAGCCGATCGTGCGGCGTCGCCTGAGCACGCTGTCCAGAGTCGCCCTGAAGGTCGCACACGATTGCGTGGCGCAAGACGAGGTCCGGGTCGTGTTCGCTTCACGCCACGGCGAATTGCGGCGCACCACGGACATCCTGCGTACCATCAGCGCGGGCGAGCCGGTCTCGCCGACCGCCTTCAGCCTCTCGGTGCTGAACGCCATGACCGGCGTGTTCGGCATCGCGCGCGGCGACCGTTCCGCTGCCAGCGCGATCTCGGCCGGCGCTGAGACGCTCGGCTATGCGCTGCTGGAAGCGTACGCGCAATACGCGACGCAGCCCGGGGCACCAGTCTTGCTGGTGTACGCTGACGAACCGGCCGATCAGACGTACGGCACGATTGAAGACGAAGTGCAGGGCGGCGCGATCGCGATTCTGCTGAACGACGAAGCGGCGACGGGGCAGCTGGTCTGCACGTTGTCCGGCGCAGGTGAGCCGGAGGTAGCCTTGGCCGTGCAGGAAGCAGGCACGGAAGAGAGTTTCGCGACCCAGAGTCAGGCGCTGCAGCACTGTCTGGAAACGGGTAGGGCCGCCGTCTGGCAAGCCGCTGGCGCGGCCTGGCATTGGAGGTGGCATGAACGCGCGGCTTGATTACGTTTGGCGGTTCTGCGCGACAGGCATGGCCTTCGTGGTGTTCGGCATCTGCGGCGTGCTGTTTTCGGTGCTGGTGTTCCCGCTCGCGTGGCTGTGGCCGCACCGGGCGTCGCGTCAGCGCGTGGTGACGACTGTGATTCACTGGTTTTTCCGTGCGCTGGTCGCGGTGTTGCAGCGCATCGGCGTGATGGAGCTGGAGGTATCGGGTGGGCAGGCATTGCGCGCCGGCGGCCCGGCGATCGTGGTCGCCAATCACCCGACTTACCTGGACGTGATGGTGTTGTTGTCGCTCACGCCGCGCGCCTGTTGCGTGGTGAAAAACGCGCATTGGGGCAACCCGTGTTTCTGGGGGATCGTGCGCTCGGCAGAGTATGTGAGCAATGCCGATCCGTCGGAGCTCGTCGAAGCCGGCGCACGGCAGCTGGCAGCGGGCTACACGATGATTATTTTTCCCGAGGGCACGCGCAGCCCCGCGCCGAACCGGCTGCATGCGTTCTCACGCGGGTTCGCGCACATGGCGTTGAAGGTCGGCGCGCCGATCGTGCCGGTGCTGATGGACTGCGATCCGCCGGCGTTCACGAAGCAGATGCGCTGGTACGACGTGCCGGCGCGCGCTTTCCGGATCCGCGTGAACGTGCTCGAGCCGCTTGGCGTCGAGCAACTCGCCGACCACGACACTTCACCGTCTCTCGCGGCGCGCAGCGTGACCAGCGCCATCGAAGCTCACATTACTCAGCACCTGTTCGATTATGGATTCTTTAAAACTGGAAATTAAACAGCTTCTGATCGAAGCCCTCGATCTGGAAGACCTGAGCCCGGCCGATATCGACGACGACGCACCGTTGTTCGATACCGACGGCATCGGTCTTGACTCGATCGACGCGCTCGAGATCGGCATCGTGCTGCGCAAACAATACCAGCTGACCATCGCCGCAAACGACGAACGCACCCGCGAGCATTTCCGCTCGATCAGCACGCTGGCCGCGCTGGTCGCGAGTCAACGCGAAACGGCGCATGCTGTGAACGAAACCACAAGAAAAGGGGATTAATCGTGAACGAGGCAGAGATTCTTGAGCGCATCCGCGCCATCTTCAAAGAGAACTTCGCGATCGAGCCGGAGCGCGTGACGCCAGACGCGCATCTCTTCGAGGACCTCGATCTCGACAGCATCGACGCCGTCGACCTCGCGATCAAACTGCAGGAAATGACCGGCCGCCGCATCAAGCCGGAAGAATTCAAGTCGGTGCGCACGGTCGGCGATGTGATCGGTGCGGTCGAATCCCTGTTGGCGGCACAAGGCTGATGCCATCCGTGCGCTCGCGAATGCAAGCGGAGGCGAGCCAGCCCGCCGGGGCATCGCCCGGCACTGAGCGCCACTGGGCCAAAACGGTGGTGCAGGTTCTGCTGAAACTCGCGTATCCCGCGTTGATTCTGTGTGCCTGGCGCTGGGACACGCCGCGCTATGTCGGTTGCATGCTGTTTGCGATTCTGTGGCTGCAACGCTGGGCCGGCAGCGGTCCGGTCGCGACCTCGCTGCGTCGGCTCTCCTCGATCGACTGGACCGTGGTCGGCTTGCTGAGCTGCGCATCGGCAGCAATCGTGTTCACCAACAGCGAGTTGCTGCTGCGCCTCTATCCGTCGCTCGTCAATCTGGGGCTGCTGATCGCGTTCGGTGCGACGCTCGTGCGCGGGCCGTCGATGATCGAAAAATTCGCGCGGCTGGGCAATCCGGATTTGCCGCCTGGCGCCGTGCGCCATACGTGGCGCGTGACTCAGGTGTGGTGCGTATTCTTCGCGCTGAACGGCGCGTTCTCCGCTTATACGGCGCTCTATTGGAGCCGCGCAAACTGGTCGCTCTACAACGGCGCGATCGCCTATGGGCTGATCGGCGTGCTGCTGGTCGCCGAGGTCATCTGGCGTTATCTGGTGGTGCTGCCGCGAGCCGCGCGTTCGGAGGCGGCATGATTGCCTTGCACGATCTGTTGTCGGCGGGCCATGGGGCCGCCGTCTTGAATGCACCGGTGTGCCGCGACGGCGCTACGGTGCTCGACCGCGCAGCGTTTCGCGCCCGCGTGTCGGCGCTGGTCACGCTGATGCAAACGCAGGACGCGCGCCGCTATGCGTTGTGTATCGACGATCCGTTCGATTTCGCCTGCGCGCTGTTTGCGCTGTTCGCGTGCGGCAAGGAGCCGGTGATTCCGGCCAACGCGACGCCTGGCTATCTCGCCGATCTGGCCGATGCGTACGACGCCGTGCTGACCGACGCCGATCTGCCGCGCGGTGTGCGAGAAGATGCGCAAGACGCTGAAGCCGACGCCGACGCCACACACACCCGAGGCATCTCACACACGATCGATCCGCAAGCTCCGTTGACGCTCTACACCTCCGGCAGCAGCGGCGCCCCCAAGCCGATCCGCAAGACCCTCGCGCAATTCAACGCCGAAGTGCATACGCTCGAAAAGCAGTGGGGCGCTCTGGTCGGTGATGCGACGATGCTCGCGAGCGTGCCGCATCATCACATCTACGGTTTGCTGTTTCGCGTGTTGTGGCCGCTTGCGGCGGGCCGTGCGTTCGACCGCACGATCAGCATCGAGCCTTTGCATCTACAAACGCAGATCGAGCAATGCGGCGCGACGGTGGTTGTCTCGACGCCCGCGCAACTGTCGCGCTGGCCCGCGTTGCCCGGCTTCGCCGCGTTGACGCCGGCGCCGCGCGCATTCTTTTCTTCGGGCGGCCCGCTCGCCCTGGAAGCCGCGCAGGAATATGCCGCTGCTTATGGCGCGGCGCCGCTCGAAATCTACGGCAGTACGGAAACCGGTGGCATCGCGTGGCGTCGGCAGGATCAAACTGATGCCTGGCAGCCGGTGGTCGGCATTGAAGTGCGCCGCGACGACGACGGCGCGCTGAATGTCCGCTCGCCGCATCTCGATCACACTGGCTGGCATCGCACGGACGACAAGATCGCGTTCGACGCCGATGGCCGCTTCCGCCTGCAAGGCCGCCTCGATCGCGTGCTCAAGCTGGACGGCAAGCGCGTGTCGCTGCCGGAACTCGAAGCGCGTCTCGCGCTGCATCCGTATGTCGCGCAAGCGGCGATTGTGCCGCTGGAAGGCGCGTCTCGCGAACGCGTCGGCGCCGTCGTGGCGCTGACCGAAGCCGGCTGCGAGGCATTGCGCGACGAAGGCCGCGTGCAAATCGCGAAAACCCTGCGCCGGCATCTCGCTGAATATTTCGACGTGGTGGTGCTGCCGCGTCATTGGCGTTTTCGCCTCACGTTGCCGTTCGACGCGCGAGGCAAGCTGCCGGTGGCCGCCGTCGCGGCGGCATTCGAGCCGCGCGCGGATGGCGTGGAAGTGCTCGCCGAAGCCCGCAGTGCCGACACGTTGCACTACGAACTGCGCGTGCCGCCGACCCTCGTGCATTTCGCCGGCCACTTTCCCGGTCTGCCGATTCTGCCGGGCGTGGTCCAGGTGCACTGGGCGATGCATCTGGCGGCTGAACACGTGCCCGCCGTGCGCACGCTGGCATCGGTCGACCGCCTCAAATTCATGGCGCCGGTGCCGCCGGGCGCGGTGCTGAATCTCACACTCGCACACGACGCCGCGCGTGGCCGCGTGCAGTTCGCGTACCAGCTGAGCGGCCGTGAATGCGCATCCGGCGTGATCGTGTATCGGGAGCCCGCATGATGCGCTTCGCTCCTTGCATCGTCATTCCGATTTATAACCACAAGGACGCGATCGGCGCGACCGTTGCCCATCTCGCGGTGCACGGCTTGCCGATCTTTGTGGTCGACGACGGCAGCGATGAGGCGACCCAGCAGGTGCTCGCTTCGCTCGCGCAACAATACGCAGGGCAGCTCACGCTGCTGCGTTTGCCGGTTAACGGCGGCAAGGGCGCGGCGGTGATGGCGGGACTGCGCGCCGCACGCGCGGCGAAGTACACGCACGCTCTGCAGATCGATGCCGACGGCCAGCACGATGCAGCTGACGTGCCGCGCTTTATCGATGCAGCGCTTGCCGAGCCGGGCGCGGTGATTCTCGGCCGCCCGGTCTACGACGAGAGCGTGCCGAAATCGCGCCTCTACGGCCGTTATCTGACACACGTGTGGGTGTGGATCGAAACGCTCTCGCTGACAATCCGCGATTCGATGTGCGGCTTCCGTCTGTATCCGCTTGCGCTGGCCTGCGAGCTGATCGACAGCGTGCAACTGCCGACGCGCATGGACTTCGACATCGAAATTCTTGTGCGCCTGTACTGGCGGCGCGCCGCGTTCCGCTCGATTCCGACGCGCGTCACCTATGCAAGCGATGGCGTCTCGCATTTCGACGTGCTGTGGGACAACGTGCGCATCAGCCGCAGCCACACGCGCCTCGTGTTCGGCATGCTGTTGCGTTTGCCGATGCTGCTCGCGCACAAAGTGATGCCACGCCGTTCGGCGATCGCCAGTGAGGCGGTCAAGCAGGGCGACCAGAACGCACCCGGCCAGCACGCTGAAAAAAACGAACACAGCCCTCAGGACTGGTGGCGAATCGCCGAACGCGGCAGCCATCTGGGCATGTCCTTGCTCGCGCTCAGTTGCAAGCTGTTCGGCCGCCGTTTCACGGCGCTCTGGCTGCATCCGATCGTCGCGTATTTTTTGTTGACGGGCCGCGCTGCACGCGAGGCGTCGAGCAACTACTTCAGGCGTCTTGGCGAGGCCGCACCGCACGGCGATACGCCGCGCCCGGGTTGGTTGTCCGCCTATCGCCACATGCTGGCGTTCGCTCAATCGGGTTTCGACAAGCTCGCGGCATGGTCCGGCCGTGTCAACAATGCCGACGTCAAATTCGAAGATCCTTCGGCATTCGAAGCATTGGTGGCAAGCGGTAAAGGTGCGCTCGTGATCGGCGCGCATCTCGGCAATCTGGAAATGACCCGCGCGCTCGCCGCGCAGGGCGCCTACGCGAAAGTCACTGCCGTCGTCTACACCGAACACGCGCGGCGTTTCAACAGCGTGCTCGCGTCGGCGAATAGCCAGTTCGCGCGGCATCTGCTCGAAGTCAGCGACTTCGGTCCCGAGACCGCGATGATGATGCAGGAGCGCGTCGATGCGGGCGAGCTGCTGGTGATCGTCGGCGACCGCGTGCCGGCCCACGAAGCGGGCCGCACGACCGAAGCGCAGTTTCTCGGCTCGACCGCGCCATTCGCGCAAGGTCCCTATGTGCTCGCGCACGCGTTGGGCTGCCCTGTCTATCTGTTCTTCTGCCTGAAAGAGCGCGACGGCTATCGCCTGTATTTCGAGCCGTTCGCCGAGCGCATTGAACTGCCGCGCCGCGAACGCGCGCAGCATCTCGCCGCGTGGGCGCAGCGTTACGCCGCGCGCCTCGAACACTATTGCCGCAAGGCACCTTATCAATGGTTCAATTTCTTCGATTTCTGGGCCAGCCCCAAGCGAGGCACACATGGCCGAACATGATCTGATCGAGGCGCCGAACGTTAGCGCACAAAAAAACGCCGGTACAAAGTCGGCGGCGGTAACGATCGGCGGCCGCAAACTGACGATCGAGGAAGTTGTCGCGATCGCCCACCATCGCGCACCGGTTGCGTTGAGCGCCGATCCGGCGTGGCGCGCGCGCATTCAGCGCGGCGCGGATTTTCTGCGCCGGCATCTGGCGTCGGGCGCGACTGTGTACGGCGTCAACACCGGCTATGGCGACGCGTGCGTGGTCGACGTGCCGATGGAACTCGTCGAAGCGTTGCCGTTACAGTTGACGCGTTACCACGGCTGCGGCATGGGCCAGTATCTCGACGACGCGCAAACGCTCGCGGTGATCGCCGCGCGACTCAACTCGCTGGCCTACGGTTTCTCCGGTGTGCGCCCGGTGTTGCTCGAACGCCTTGCCGATCTGATCAATCATCGCGTGTTGCCGCGCATTCCGTCGGAAGGCTCGGTTGGTGCAAGCGGCGACCTGACGCCGCTCTCGTACGTGGCCGCCGCGCTCGCAGGTGAGCGCGATGTGATGTTCGAAGACAGTCTGCGCAACGTGCGCGAGGTCTGGACCGAACTGGGTCACGAGCCACTGACGCTCGCGCCGAAGGAAGGTCTTGCGCTGATGAACGGCACCGCCGTGATGACGGGCCTCGCCTGTCTCGCGTTCGCGCGTGCCGATCATCTCACGCGCCTCACCGCACGTCTCACCGCGCTCTCTACCGTGGCGCTCGACGGCCGTGCCGCGCACTTCGACGCGATGTTGTTCGAAGTGAAGCCGCATGCAGGCCAGGCCGAAGCCGCAGCGTGGATTCGCGACGATCTGAGCGGGCGCGACGATACGCCGGGGCATCGTCTGCAGGATCGCTATTCGATTCGCTGTGCGCCGCATGTGATCGGCGTTGCGCGCGATGCCTTGTCGTGGGTGCGCCGCGATATCGAGAACGAACTGAACAGCGCGAACGACAACCCGTTGATCGATCCCGACAACGAGCGCGTGCTGCACGGCGGTAACTTCTACGGCGGCCATATCGCGTTCGCGATGGACTCGCTGAAAGTCGCGGTCGCCAATCTCGCCGATCTGATGGACCGGCAGCTCGCGCTGCTGGTCGACGTGAATTTCAACAACGGTTTGCCGCGCAACCTGTCGGGCGCTGCTCCCGCGCGTGCCGCGATCAATCACGGTTTCAAGGCGGTGCAGATTTCGTCGTCTGCATGGACGGCGGAAGCGTTGAAGAACACGCTGCCCGCCAGCGTGTTCTCGCGTTCGACCGAGGCGCACAATCAGGACAAGGTCAGCATGGGCACGATCGCCGCGCGCGACTGTTTGCGTGTGCTGGAATTGACCGAGCAGGTCGCCGCCGCGCATACGCTGGCGACGGTGCAAGCCGCGCGTCTGCGCTTGAAGATCGACAGCACCACGCCGGTTCCCGCACCGCTGCAGGCCTTCATCGATAGCGTGACGGCGCAGTCGCCGTTCGTCGACGAAGACCGCGCGCTGGAAAGCGACCTGCGCGCGCTGACTGCGCGCATCGCCGCCTGCGATCTGTTGGACGACTATCGCGGAGGCCCGAACGCATGAGCGGCTCCCCTAAAGTGCTGACAGCCAGCGCGATGGTCGAAGTGCCGTTTCACGACGTCGACGCGATGAACGTGTGCTGGCATGGCCACTACCTGAAGTACTTCGAGATCGGCCGCGCGGCGCTCCTGCGCACGTTCGACTACGACTACCGCGAGATGCAGGCTTCAGGTTACGTATGGCCGATCGTCGAGGCGCATCTGAAGTATGTGCGCCCGGCGACTTACGGCCAGGCGCTCGAAGTGCGCACACAACTGCTCGAACACGAAAACCGCCTGAAAATAGGCTATGAAATTGTCGACTGCGCATCCGGTACGCGATTGACGAAGGGCTACACGATCCAGGTCGCGGTCGATGCCGCGACGCAGGAATTGCAGTTCGTGTCGCCGCCCGTCGTATTCGAAAAGCTGGAGCGTGTATGGGGACGATGAGCTTGCGCGGTGTGGCAGCGGTAGCGTTGCTCGCGCTAGGCACACTAAGCGTAACGAGCCTGGCAGCATGGCCGACAGTGGCGTCTGCGGCTGAAACCGCACAGTCCGCCGGCAACCCGGCGCTTGTCTCGCAGATCGCCTCCCATCTCGCCCAGGCCAAGGGTGTTCGCGCGCAATTCACGCAAACGCAAACGCTCGCCGCGATGAAGCAGCCGCTCGTCAGCACGGGTTCGCTGCTGTTCTTCCGCGATCGTGGCGTGATCTGGCAGATCGACACACCGTACAAAGCCACCTACGTGATCACCGACGCAGGCGTCGCCGAAGTCGACGCCAACGGCCAGCGCGTGACGGCGCACAGTGCCCAGGGCACACGCGGCGTCGCGCAGGTATCGAAGATGATGCGCGCGATGCTCGGCGGCGATCTGTCGGCGCTGTACTCGCAATTCGACGTGCAGGCCGAAGGCAGCGCCGCGCAGTGGCGCATGCAACTCACGCCGAACCAGCCGCAGATCGCGCAGTCGATCAAAGGTTTGCAAATGAACGGCGGCGACTATCTCCAAGGCTTGCGCATCACGCTCGCGAACGGCGACATCACGAAACTCGACTTTGCGAAAAGCGCGGCAGTGACCGAACCGACGCCGGCTGAGCGCAGCCTGCTCGGAGCGCCGTAATGCACGTGCTGCAACAGCGATCCGCGAAACAGGCGTGGGGCATGCGCGCCGCGTGGCTGCTGCTCGCGCTCGCCGCAGCGCTGTACTGCGGCTGGCGTTTCGCGGGACCCTCGCCGCTGCAGACCAATCTGTTGGCGTTGCTGCCTGCCACGGAAGCGGATCCGGTCGCCGAGAAGGCGGTCGATACGCTCGCGAGTGCGCTGGGCGACCGCACGGTTTTTCTCGTCACCAGCAACGATGACGCGCACGCCAAAACGGCGGCGAAACAACTCAGCGCATCGTTGCAGAAGAGCGGGGCGTTCGGCTCGGTGACGGCGGAGTTGCCGCCGTTCGATCTGTCGCAGATCGCCGCGTTGTATATGCCGTATCGGTTCGGTTTGCTGGCGCCCGCTGACCGTACGGCACTCGCGCAAAGCAATGCTTCAAGCACTACGCTGCACGACGCACTTGCGCAGCGTATCTACAGTCCATTGCGCGGCGGCCTGACCACGCCGCTCGCCGACGATCCGTTCGGCTGGCTCGAACACTGGCTCGGCGCTTTGCCGCTCGCCACGTCGAATCTCGAACTCGAAGACAACATGCTGGTGTCGCATCGCGGCAGCGCGACCAGCGTGCTGATCGTCGCCACGTTGCCGGGCTCCGCCTACGAGTCGAAAACGCAGCACGCCGTGCTCGCCGCGCTTGCGCAAGGTGAAAGCAGCTTGAAGCAGGCGTTCCCTGATGTGTCGGTGGCGAGGACCGGGGCGGTGTTCTACGCGGAGTCGGCCCGTAGCGCGTCGGAACATGAGGTGCATCTGATCGGCGTCGCGTCGCTGTGCGGGATTGCGTTGCTGATGATGTGGGTGTTCCGCTCACCTCGTCTGTTGCTGCTCGGTTTCGTTTCGACGGCGCTCGGTATCGTCTGTGCGCTTGCGGTCACGATGCTGGTGTTCGGTCAATTGCATCTGCTGACGCTGGTGTTTGGCGCGAGCCTGATCGGCGAAGCGGTCGATTATTCGATTCAGTATTTCGTGGTCTATCTCGGCGCGGAGCGCGATTGGGATTCGCGTCGTGGCGCGCGTGCCGTGCGCCCGGCCTTGACGGTCGCGCTTGCCACCAGCCTGCTCGGCTACGCGATTCTCACGTGGGTGCCGTTCCCCGCGCTCAAGCAGATTGCATGCTTCGCGATGGCAGGCATTGTGACGGCGTATGCCTCCGTGCTGTGGTTGCTGCCCGCGTTGCTCACGCGCCCGCCGAAGCGCGGCCCGCGGCACCTGTTCGCGGGTGCCGCGCGTCTGCTGACAGTCTGGCATCGCACGATCGGCGGCAAGCGCGCGTGGTTCGTCGCAGCGTTGTTGCTGATCGTGGCGATTCCCGGCTGGTTGCGTCTGACGAGCGACGACGATATCCATCTGCTGATCCAGCGTGATCCTTCGCTGGTCGCGCAGGAAGACAAAGTGCGCGCGGCGGTGGGTGTCGATAACAGCGCGCAATTTTTTGTGGTTCGCGGCGAGACGCCGGAAATCGTCTTGCAACGCGCCGAAGCGCTGGGCGTGAAGCTGGACGGATTGAACGGCACCGCGAACAAGGTCGGCAGCTATCAGTCCGTGGCGCAATTCGTGCCGTCTGCGAAGCAGCAAAACGCAGACCGTGCATTGCTGGCGCAGCACGTATTCAACGATCCCGCGGCGTTGCGTGACACGCTGCTGCAAGCGGGCTTTAAAGACGAAGTCGCCGATGCCTGGCTCGCCGCGTATGCAAAACCGCAGCCGCTGCTTACGGTCGAGACGTGGCTCGGCGCACCGTGGTCGCAGCCCTACAGGCATCTGTGGCTGGGTGAAGTCGATCCGGCCACCAAAGCGTATGCGTCAGTCGTGATTCCACAAGGCGTGACGCCGCAGAACGAACCCGCGCTGATCGCCACGGCGCAGGCGCTGCCCGGCGTCGTATTCGTCGACAAGGCGGCGAGCGTCTCGAAGCTATTCGGCGCGTATCGCGTGGATAGCGGCTGGTGGCTCGGCGGTGCGCTCGCGCTCGTGCTCGTCCTGCTGATGCTGCGCTACCGCGCGCGCGGCGGCATTGCCGTGACGTTACCGGTGCTGCTCGCGGTCGTCGTCACGCTTGCGGTGTTTGGTTACGCTCACGTGCCGCTCAATCTGTTCAACTGGCTCGCGCTGATGCTGGTGCTCGGCGTTGGCGCAAACTATGCGGTGTTTCTGCGCGAAGGCTGCTTGCGCGCGGACGCCGATCTCGGCGCGGTGTGGACCGGTGTGCTGCTATCGTCGGCCACCACGCTGTTGTCGTTCGGCATGCTCGGCATGAGCGCGATGCCTGCGCTGAAGAGTTTCGGTGCCACGCTTGCGCTCGGCATCCTCGTATCGGTGCTGCTCGCGCCGATCGGCATGCCATCGGAATCAAGGAGGGCCGCATGAAGGCGCCATCAGTTTATTTGCACGCGCTCGGCATGATCAATGCGCTCGGCGGCGACCTCGATGCAATCGTCCCGGCGCTTGTCGCCGGTCACGCACCGGGTATGGCGCACGCGCATACCGGCATTGGCGAAGCGTTTGTCGGCAGCGTGCTCGCGCCGCTCGATCTGGCGCCGCCCGCCGGGCTCGCACGCTACGACTGCCGCAATAACCGCTTGCTGCTGGCCGCGCTGACGCAGATCGCGCCGTCAGTCGACGCGGCGCGCGAGCGTTACGGCGCGCATCGGATCGGCGTGGTGCTCGGCACCAGCACGTCGGGTATCGAAGCGGCCGAAGCCGCGTTCGTCTATCAGGCGCAAGCGGGCAATCTGCCCGCAAACTTCAATTACCGGCAGATGGAGATCGGGACCGCCGCGCCGTTCGCCGCCGCCGCGCTCGGCGTGCAAGGCCCGGCCTTCACGATCTCGACCGCGTGCACCTCGAGCGCGAAGGCTTTTGCGTCGGCGCGCCGTCTGCTGCAATTACGGCTGTGCGACGCGGTGGTGGTGGGTGGCGTCGATTCGTTGTGCGAGTTGACGGTGCAGGGTTTCGCTTCGCTCGAATCGACCAGTGGCGTACGCACCAATCCGATGAGCCGCAATCGCTGCGGGATCAATGTCGGCGAAGGCGCAGCCGTGTTCCTGATGAGCCGCGAAGAAGCGGCAGTACGGCTTGCGGGTGTTGGCGAATCGAGCGATGCCCATCATATTTCCTCGCCGGACCCCAAAGGGGTGGGCGGCGAACTCGCCCTGCAGGCCGCATTGGCCGACGCGGGCGTCGCACCGTCAGCCATCGGCTATGTGAATCTGCACGCCACCGCTACACGCAAGAACGACGAGATGGAAGCGAAGCTGATGGCGCGTGTCTTCCCCAACGGCGTGGCGACGAGCGGCACCAAGCCGCTGACGGGTCACCAGCTCGGCGCGGCGGGCGCGACCGAGCTCGCCTTCGCATGGCTCACGCTGGCGGGCGCGAATGGCTCGCAACCCGTGCCGCTGCCGCGTCATCTATGGGACGGCGAGGCGGATCCCGCTTTGCCGGTGCTCGACCTGGTCGAAACCGAGCGCTTCCTGCCGCAAGGCGCGGGACCGCAGTATGTGATGAGCAACTCGTTTGCGTTCGGCGGCAGCAATGTCAGCCTGATTCTCGGACGGTGACGCGCGCGATGACCCAGACGTTCTCCATTCAGGATCTCATCCTGCAACCGATCGAAACGATCATCCCGCATCGCGGCACCATGCTGCTGATCGACGCCGTGAGCGCGTTCAGCGAAGAGGCACTGAGTGCGCGCGCCACCGTCCATGCCGACGCCTGGTATGCCGACACCGACGGCGCGATGCCTGCATGGATCGGTATCGAGTTGATGGCGCAGACTATCGCGGCGCACGTCGCGCTGCTGGCCATGCGCGGCGGTGGCCAGGCGCGCCCCGGTGTGCTGCTCGGCTCGCGCAGCTATCGCGCTTTGCAACCGTCGTTTGCCGGCGGTGCACAGTTACTGGTCCGCGCAACAGAATTGCTGCGTAGCGAAGAAGGCCACGGCGCCTACGAATGCACGATCCACCATGGCGACGTGTGTTGCGCCGAGGCGGTCATCAAGGTCTTTCAGCCGCGCGATTTTCAGTCATTCATCGAAGGGAGTTTCAGTTCATGAGCCGGCGTGTTCTCGTTACCGGCGCAAGCCGCGGCATCGGCCGCGCGATTGCGTACAAGTTGGCCGCCGACGGCTTCGCGGTGTCCGTGCATTGCCGCACGGGCCGCACCGAAGCCGAAGCCGTGGCAACGGGCATCGCAGCGCAAGGCGGGACGGCGCGCGTGCTGCAATTCGACGTGCGCGATCGCGCCGCGTGCCGTGAAGTGCTCGAAGTAGATGTCGTGGCGCACGGCGCCTATTACGGCATCGTATGCAGCGCGGGCGTAACGCGCGACGCCGCGTTCCCTGCGCTCACCGAAGAAGACTGGGACATCGTCATCGAAACCGGTCTCGACTCGTTCTACAACGTCGTCCATCCGCTGACCATGCCGATGGTGCGGGCGAAGAAGGGCGGGCGCATCGTCACGATCGCGTCGGTCTCCGGCGTGATGGGCAATCGCGGCCAGGTCAACTACAGCGCGGCGAAGGCCGGCCTGATCGGCGCGTCCAAGGCGCTCGCCGTCGAACTGGCGACGCGCAACATCACCGTCAATTGCGTCGCGCCGGGTTTGATCGATACCGGCATGCTCGACGACATGCCGCTCGAGCAGGCATTGAAGACGGTGCCGATGAACCGCGTCGGCCAGCCTGCCGAAGTGGCGTCCGTGGTCAGCTTCCTGATGTCGGATGCGGCCTCGTATGTCACGCGTCAGGTGATCGGCGTCAATGGTGGGATGGTGTAATGAAACGCGTCGTCATTACCGGCATGGGGGGCGTCACGGCGTTCGGTGACGACTGGGACGCAATCGAAGCACGCCTGAAGCGCGGCGTGAATGCGGTGCGCCGCATGCCCGAGTGGGATTACTTCGAGTCGCTGCATACGCGGCTCGCGTGTCCGTTGCCGGGCTTCACGGCGCCTGTGCATTACCCGCGCAAGAAAACCCGCTCGATGGGGCCGGTGTCCATGTACTCGGTGCGAGCAAGCGAACTGGCGCTCGCCGACGCGGGCCTCGCCGACGACGCATCCATCAAGGACGGTCGCATGGGCGTCGCCTACGGCTCATCGTCGGGCTCGGTGCAGCCGATTCGTGCGTTCGGCACGATGCTCGAAACCGGCTCGATGAGCGACGTCACGTCGAACAGCTATGTGCAGATGATGCCGCACACCACGGCCGTCAACGTCAGCCTGTTCTGGGATCTGAAAGGGCGGATCATCCCGACCTCGTGCGCGTGCGCATCGGGCAGTCAGGCGATCGGCTACGCGTATGAGGCGATCCAGGCCGGCAAGCAGACGCTGATGCTGGCAGGCGGCGCGGAAGAAATGTCGGGTCCGGCGGTCGCCGTATTCGACACGCTGTACGCCACCAGCACGCGTAACGACGAGCCGCATCTCACGCCGCGTCCGTTCGACGCCGCGCGCGACGGCCTCGTGGTTGGCGAAGGCGCGGCGACGCTGGTGCTCGAAGAATACGAACATGCGATGGCGCGCGGCGCGCGGATTCATGCGGAGATCGTTGGCTTCGGCTGCAATTCGGACGGCGCGCATATGACCCAGCCGACTGCCGAAACCATGGCGCTGGCCATGCAGCTTGCTTTGAAAGATGCGCAACTGCCGCCCGAAGCGATTGCCTACGTGAACGCGCACGGCACCTCCACGGACCGCGGCGACATCGCCGAGAGCCATGCGACCGCGCAGACCTTCGGCGCGCGCATGCCGATCAGTTCGCTCAAGAGCTATGTCGGCCATACGCTCGGTGCATGCGGTGCGCTGGAGGCGTGGTGGACCATCGAGATGATGAAGCGTAACTGGTATGCGCCGACCTTGAATCTGGAGAATGTCGATCCGGCCTGCGCGCCGCTCGATTACATCGTCGGCGCGGGTCGTGAGATCGACGCCGAACATGTGATGAGCAACAACTTTGCGTTCGGCGGCATCAACACGTCGCTGATTTTCAGGCGCGTTCGATGAGCGTGCCGATGCAACGCGTGGTCGTCACCGGCATGGGGATCGTGTCGTGCCTCGGCAATACGCTCGGCGATGTGTCCGCCGCGCTGCGCGCGGGCCGCTCGCGCATCGAGCGGATCGACGCGTGGCGTGAGCGCGGTTTCGGCTCACAGGTGGCGGGCGTCGCGTCGGTCGGAGAGGAGCCGCCGTTCGATCGCAAGCTCGAACGCTTCATGGGCGACACGGCGCGCTTTGCGTGCCACGCAGCGAAGAAAGCGATCGACGATGCCGGGCTCGACCTCGCCGTGTTGCGCTCGCCGCACGCCGGCACGGTGATCGGCTCAGGCGTCGGCACGATGTCGAGTTACGACGTGTCCATGTCGATTGCGAATTCCCGCGGCGTTGACAAAGTGCCGCCATATACGGTTCCGCATGCGATGAGCAGCACCGCGTCGGCCAATGTCGCGCAGGTGTTCGGACTCGAGGGTGTGAGCTATTCGCCGTCGTCGGCATGCACGACCTCGGCGCTCGCGATTGGCCAGGCGATGCAGCTGATCCGGACCGGTCGCCAGAAGATCGTGCTGGCCGGTGGCAGCGAGTCCTTGCACGACAACATGACGCTGATGTTCGACGCGATGGGTGCACTGTCGCGCGGCTTCAACGATACGCCGCAGCGTGCTTCGCGGCCCTACGACACGGCGCGCGACGGCTTCGTGATCGCCTCGGGCGGCGGCGTGCTGGTGCTCGAATCGCTCGATCATGCGTTGGCGCGTGGAGCCCGCATTTACGCCGAGCTGACCGGTTTCGGCGACTGCACGGACCGCGCGGGCATGGTCACGCCGCATGCGGCCGGCATCGCGCGGGCGATGCGTGGCGCGTTGGGCGAAGCGGGCAAGCGTCCGGACTACGTCAACACGCACGCACCGTCTACGCCGCTTGGCGACGTCGAGGAATTGCGCGCATTGACTGACGTATTTGGCGCAGATGTCCCGGCGTTTTCGTCGACCAAGGGTATGACCGGGCATCCGCTCGGCGCATGCGGCGCGCACGAGGCGATCTACACATTGCTGATGATGCGCGACGGTTTTATCGCGGGTACGGCGGGCATCGAGACGCCGGAGCCGGGCGTCGACGGCATGCCGCTCGTGCGCACGACACGCGACGCACGCATCGGTTCGGCGATGTCGATTTCATTCGGGTTCGGCGGCAGTTGCGCAAGCCTGATATTTGAAGGGTGGCAGGGCGGTTGAACCGGCCGCGATTTTAAAAAAACGAGGGTAATAAAAATGAAAAGAGTTTTTGTGCTGGGTGCGTTGGCGGTGGTGGTGCTGACGCAAGCGGGATGTGCCACAGACGTGAAATCGGTGCCGCTCGCGGCGGCCGGCGGTCAGTCGCGCGGGGGCGTGCCGGTGTATTTCGGCCAGCAGAGCCACCCGGCGGTAACGGCCAGGTTGGGCGACGTGTCCTTCTCGGTGCGCATCGCGCGCAAGGTGGCGAGTCCGGACGACGCGTGTCATGAAGCGCTTGCCGAAGCCGTGCAGAAGCTGCGCGCGGCAGCTCGCGAGCGCAATGCCAACGCCGTGATCGACGTATCGACACGCTTTCATAGCACCGAGAGCAACTCGTCAACCGACTTCACGTGCGGCGTGAGCCCGAGCGCGGCCGCCATTGCCGTCAACGGCCAGCTTGTCGTGCTGGAAGCGAACTAGGTCGAATCGGATTCAGAACTCACAAGAGCAACAAAAACCACTCAGGAGTCTCGATGAAACGCAATCTGCTGTTTGCCGCGTTGTTCGCTTCGCTCGCCACTCCGGCTTTTGCCCGCGACACGGTCGATAACTATCCGGTCGCACCGGCGCTGCAGAGCGAACCGGGCAAGGTCAGTGACGACATCGCGTTGTATTTCGCGGGCCAGCGGCATCCGGCCGTGGTCAAAACGATCGGCGAGTTCGCGACCAACAAGAAGACCAACGCCTTTGGCAAGAGCGACCTGGAAGCGTGCCAGCACGTGTTCCTTTCGGCCGTGATCGAGTTGCAGGATCGCGCGCGCAAGGAAGGCGGCAATGCCGTGATCAACATCAAGAGCAACTACAAGAACGAAGTGCGTGAGAGCGCGACCGAGTTCACGTGTGGCGCGGGTGCGGTAATTGCTGGTGTGGCGCTGAAGGGCGATGTGGTGACGCTGCGCGGCAAATGATCACCGAAGTGGTGTTGAGCGTGCAAACAAGCGTGCAAATGAGCACGCAAATCAGCATGCCGTGATGCTTGCCAGTGCGGTGGCATGCCACCGCACTGGCGAAATTCAGTCTGCCTTGACTGCCGCGACATTGACGAGCGTCTCACGACGCTTGCCAGGTTGCGGGTGGTACAGGCCGAGGCGCTCGAGGAGCCCGAAGTCTTTCGCGCGGCTCCACCAGAGATATGGCAGCGAGACGTTGCGCTGCTCGAAGCGGAAACCGCCGCGGCGGATCATGTCGAGGTAGCCGTCGGCGCTTTTTTGCACGTGCATGGGATGGCGGAACAGCAGCCGGATCACCCACGATTTGATGTACGCGTCGGTGGATTCGGCGAACAGCAGGATGCCGCCTGGTTTGAGCACGCGGCGGAACTCGGCGAGCGCGCGGTCCTGCTCGACGAGATGGTGGAAGGTTTGATGACAGAACACGATGTCGGCGCTGGCATCGGGCAGCGGCAATTGCGCGCAGTCGCCGTGCAGCACGTCGATATCGGCGAGCTTGTCTCGGCACGCGCGGGCTGCATTGGCAGCAAGCGTAAGAGACGGCTCGTGGAAATCGACGCCGACAAGGCGGCGCGGCTTGAACGCGTCGGCAAGCAGGTGGAACGAAATACCTTGTCCGCAGCCGACGTCGACGATCACCGGTGCGGCAGGCAAGGGCGCGTCGATCAGGCGTTTGAGGTCGTTGATCGCGACCCGCAGCACGTGATGTTCCCACGTGTAGGTGCGCAGGAACCAGATTCCGAAGGCCGTTTCCGGCACGAAAGGCACACGGGATGTTTCGGATGGCGACACGCTGGGCTCCGACGAAATTTGTTCTTGCTGTGAAGCGTAATTGTAACGAAAAGTAAGGATGCAGCGTAACGCTGTTCCGTGCAAGCAAACGATTGAGGCAACCTTGAGTACACATTCGTCAAAGCGCATAACCGTCGACGTAGCGATCATCGGTGCGGGCCCGGCAGGCGCCGTCGCAGCGGCGCTCCTGCGCCGGGCGGGTCGCTCGGTGCTGGTGCTGGAGCGCCAGCATTTTCCGCGCTTCTCGATCGGCGAAAGCCTGCTGCCGCAAAGCATGGCCTACCTCGAAGAGGCGGGCATGCTGCAGGCGGTGGTCGAAGCCGGTTTCCAGTACAAGAACGGCGCGCATTTCATTCACCGCGGCCAGTCGTCGGCGTTCGATTTCCGCGACAAGCATTCGCCGGGTTGGGGCACCACGTACCAGGTCGAGCGCGCGGTGTTCGACGATATTCTGATTCGCTGTGCGGCCCAGCAGGGCGCCGACGTGCGCTTCGGCCATGCGGTGCGCGCGATGCAAACCGGCGAAAACGGCAACAAGCCGGTGCTCGAGGTGATCGACGAAGCGGAAAACGCCTATGAGGTGGAGGCGCACTTCGTGTTCGACGCGAGCGGCTTCGGCCGCGTGCTGCCACGCTTGCTGAATCTCGAAGCGCCTACGCGCATGCCGACACGCGCCGCAATCTTCACGCACGTACGCGATGGCATTCCTGCAGGCGCGACCGATCGCAACAAGATCTGCGTGGCGACGCATCCGGAACGCCGCGATGTGTGGTTCTGGATGATTCCGCTGGCGGGCGGCCGTTCGTCGGTGGGCTGTGTCGCCGA
This sequence comes from Paraburkholderia sediminicola, assembly GCF_902859805.1. Classification (GTDB taxonomy): domain Bacteria; phylum Pseudomonadota; class Gammaproteobacteria; order Burkholderiales; family Burkholderiaceae; genus Paraburkholderia; species Paraburkholderia sediminicola. The sequence continues at coordinate 344,102 of NZ_CADIKC010000003.1, forward strand.
GGCGAGTTTCCTCGATGTGCCGGAAGCTGGGCGCGACGCGAAACTGCGGGCGTTGATCCAGCAGGAGCCGACGCTCGGGCCGTTGATCGGCAATGCACCGTTCCTGATGCCGGTGCGTCATATCGGCGGCTATGCGGCAAACGTCGAGCGCTTGCATGGACCGGGCTACGCGTTGCTTGGCAATGCGGGGGAGTTTCTCGATCCTGTGTTCTCTTCCGGCGTGACGATTGCGCTGCGTTCCGCGCATCTCGCGGTGCAGACGTTGAACCGGCAACTCAATGGCGAGCAGGTCGACTGGTCGGCCGCTTATGACGTGCCGTTGCGCAAGGGGATCGATACGTTCCGTGCGTTTGTCGAGCGCTGGTATACCGGCGAGTTGCAGGACATCATTTTCTATCCGGACCAGACGCCGTCGATCCGCCGCATGATCAGCGCGGTGCTGGCGGGTTACGCGTGGGACGAGTCGAATCCGTATGTCGCCGATCCGGTGCGCCGTCTGAATGCGTTGCACGACGTGTGCACTCACGTTTGACCATGGATCGTTGACCGTTGATCGGGTTGCACGGCTCGGGCAAATGAAAACGGCGCTTCCTCGAGGAAGCGCCGTTTTTCATTCAACCGCCTGAATCAATTCAGGCGTTTGCTCACGAATCGGATCAGGCTGCGATCTTTGCCGCGTGCGGCGCATGCTGACGCACGTCGTCGCGACGATGCACGCGCTTGCCCGCGGCATACGTTTCGTAGATCGCGCGGTCGTCGCCGAGCAGCGCGAACGCGAACAGCAGTTCTTCGAGCGATTCGGTGCGTGCGGTACGGCGCGCGAGCAGCGGCGTAGCTTGCGGATCGAGCACGACGAAGTCGGCTTCCGACTTCGGCTTCAACGTGCCGACCTTGTCGGCCAGATCGAGCGCTTCAGCGGCGCCTGCGGTGGCGAGATAGAACATGCGCGTGGCCGTCAGATGATGGCCCGTCAGACGTGCAACCTTGTGCGCTTCGTTCATGGTTTGCAGCATCGAGAACGAGGTGCCGCCGCCGACGTCGGTTGCCAGCGCGATCGGCATGCCGGCTTCGTCGGCCTTGTCGAAGTCGAACAGGCCGCTGCCGAGGAACAGATTCGAGGTCGGGCAATGCGAGGCGACCGTGCCGGTTTGCGCCATACGCTTGCGGTCTTCCTCGTCGAGGTAGATGCAATGGCCGTACACCGCGCGGCGGCGCAGCAGGCCGTAGTGATCGTAGATGTCCAGATAGCTGCGGTGGCCCGGGAACAGATCGGCGACCCATTTACATTCGTCGGTGTTCTCGGCGACGTGGCTCTGGATGAAGATGTCCGGATGCTTGCCCGCCAGCACGCCGCACGCTTCGAGTTGCGCTTCGGTCGAAGTCGGCGCGAAACGCGGCGTGAGCGCGTACATCTGGCGGCCACGGTTGTGCCAGCGGCCGATCAGCTCGGCGCTGTCGTCGTAGCCCGATTGCGCGGTGTCGCGCAGAAACTCGGGGCAGTTGCGGTCCATCAGCACCTTGCCGGCCACCATGCGCAGATTGCGCGCTTCGCTTTCGGTGAAGAGAGCGTCGGCCGATTCCTTGTGGACCGTGCAATACACGAGCGCGGTGGTCGTGCCGCAAGCCAGCAGTTCTTCGACGAAGAAGCTCGCCGTGTCGCGCGCATACGCCGGATCGGTGAAACGGCGCTCGGTCGGGAACGTGTACGTGTCGAGCCACGGCAGAAGACCCGGCGCCGGCGACGCGATCATGTCGGTCTGCGGATAGTGGATGTGCGTATCGATGAAACCCGGCACGATCAGCTTGTCACGCATTTCCTGCACATGGGTGCCAGGCGCGAGTTGCGCCGCAAGCGCTGCATACGCGCCCGCTGCGACAACATGGCCGTCTTCGACGATCAGCAAACCGTCCTCGTTGAAGACCGCCGCGTTGGGCGATTGCGCAGGGTCGCCGTTGAAGGTCAGCAGTTGTGCGCGGAATGCTGATTGGGTCGCTTGTGCCGATTGAGTCATGGAAAAACCGTCTCCGTATTTGTGAGGAGCTAGACAGCGCAGACGGCGGCTTGATTCCGGGTCTGAAGCAAACCCGTGCCGCCGCCGGCTGCCATTCATTGGCCCGTCAGTGCGGGCCGCCTGGGTGCCAGTGCGCGTCGAGCTTCGCGATCAGTTCGCTGCGTTGCTCGGGCGTGACGAACGACGCTTCGAAGCTGTTGCGGATGATCGTGTAGACCTCGGCATCGTTGAGCTTCAACGCGTCGATGGTGGCGAAATAGTTGGCGTTCACGTAACCGCCGAAATAAGCCGGATCGTCGGAATTCACCGTGACGGCGACGCCGCGATCGAGCAGGTCCTTCAGCGTGTGCTTGGTCATGTCGTCGAACACGCAGAGCTTGAGGTTCGACAGCGGGCACACGGTCAACGCGACGCGTGTATCGGCCAGACGCGTGACGAGCGCCGGGTCTTCGATGCTGCGCACGCCGTGGTCGACGCGATCCACTTTCAGCAGATCGAGCGCTTCGTAGATATACGACGGCGGACCTTCTTCGCCCGCATGGGCGACCAGCTTCAAACCGAGCGCGCGTGCCTTACCGAAGACGCGTTCGAACTTCGACGGCGGATGGCCACGCTCCGACGAATCGAGCCCCACGCCGATCAGCCGATGCTTGTATTGCTCGAACAGCGGCAGCGCTTCTTCGAACGTGGCGAGCGCGTCTTCTTCTGACAAGTGGCGCAGGAAACACAGAATCAGCTTGCTCGACATGCCGCGCTTTTCCGCATCGGCCAACGCGCGATCAATGCCGGCGACAACGGTTGCGATCGGCACGCCACGTTCCGTGTGCGTCTGCGGATCGAAGAAGATTTCGCTGTGAATCACGTTGTCGGCGAGGCAGCGTTCGACATACGCCGTCGTCATGTCGTAGAAATCCTGCTCGTGCAGCAGCACGCTCGCGCCGGCGTAATAGATGTCGAGGAACGATTGCAGATCGGTGAACGCATACGCGGCGCGCAGCGCTTCGATCGACTCGTACGCGAGCTTCACGCCGTTGCGCTCGGCGAGTGCGAAGATCAGTTCGGGTTCGAGCGAGCCTTCAATATGAATGTGCAACTCGGCCTTCGGGGCGCGAGCGGCTTTCTCAATGAGTGCCGTGGAGGTAGCGGTTGTTGTATTCATGGTCGGTCAGCATTTAGTTTGGAGTCGGTTCGCGCCGGATGCGGGATGCAGGACAGGATGCAATCGCTTTGGGCGGCAGGTCGATTGTGCGGCAAATCAGACCGTCTGCGCCGCGTGCGCACCCGCATTCGCCTCCACTGCCTGCAACACCTGAGCCGCCGCGGAGATCGCGATGATCTCCGGCGACTTGTCGACGATCCCGTCAACGCCGAGCGGGCACTTCATCCGCGCAATCTGCGAAGGATCGATGCCACGCGCGGCCAGCCGATGTTCGAACTGCTTGCGCTTGCTGTGCGAGCCGATCATGCCGAAGAACGCGAAATCGCCACGCCGCAGAATGCGCTCGGCCAACTCGAGATCGAGCGCATGGTTGTGCGTCATCACGATGAAGTACGTGTGTGGCGCGGCCTGGTCGATGGCTTCGTCGGGTGCATCGTTCGGATCGATCTTCACGTTCGGCGCATGCAGCGTTTCCACGGGTGGAAACTGCGCATCGCGCTCGTCGACCCAGCGCACGGTGCAAGGCAGCGTGGCCAGCACGCGAACCAGCGCCGCGCCCACGTGACCGGCGCCGAACAGCACGACCTGGAAGTCGCCTGGCGCGATGGTTTCGGTGAGTAGCGCGCCGCTGTCGTCGAAACCTGCGCCGTCCCACAGCAGGCAATCGGAGGCATCCACACCCGGTTCGGGGTCGGACAGCATCACCGCATCCGGTGCGGGGCCGAATGATACGCTACGCACCGTTGAAAGACCCGCGGCCACGCGTTTTGCAAGCGACGTGATCCAGCCGAGGTCGCCGATGTCGAGGCGCTCGAAGGCGAGAATCACGGCGCCGCCGCAGCACTGGCCGAGACTGGGGCCCAGCGCGAAACGTTCGAGGCGGCGCATATGCGGCGAGCGCATGCCGTCGCGCAGCACCTGGCGCGCGGTCTCGATGGCCTTCCATTCGAGGTGTCCGCCGCCGATCGTGTGCTTGGCCGAATCGCGCGTGACGATCATCTTGGTGCCGGCTTCGCGGGGCGCCGAACCTTCGACGCGTGCGACCGTCACCAGCACGGCGGCGTCGCCGTGCGCGAGCAGTTGTTGCAGGTCAGGTAGCCAGGCTTGCATCCGGCGGTTCTCCATACGTGGCCGCGCGGGGTGTCCGTGCGGCCGGTTGAGTGTGGCGGGACGCGTTCGTGTCGCGTCGGCCCCAGGCTTTAAATTGCTTGACGTCGTTCAACGGTTCATCAAATTGCTAGACCGGTGTGGTGGCGGTTGTGGTTGTGGTTGTGGCTACCGCTGTCGCTGCTGTTGCCGTTGCTTGTTCAACCGGTTGTCCTGTCGCGGGTTCTGTCGTCGTCACGGGTGATTGCAATGCGTCCAGCGCGTCGAGAATCGCTTCGGGCGTCGCCGGCGCGCGAAGCTGCGGTGCGTTTTCCGCACCTGGCACCGCGGCCGCAACCGCGTCACGAATTGCAAGGAACACCGAGAACGGCAGCAGCAGTGGCGGCTCGCCTACTGCTTTCGAATGGAACACGGTCGGCTCGACGTTCTGATTCTGATAAAGCCGCACATTGAACGCCGCGGGCGTATCGCTGACGGCCGGAATCTTGTACGTCGACGGCGCGTGCGTCATCAGGCGGCCATCGCGGTTCCACCACAATTCCTCGGTAGTGAGCCAGCCCATGCCCTGAATGAAGCCGCCTTCCACCTGGCCGAGATCGATCGCCGGATTGATCGATTGGCCGGCGTCGTGCAACACGTCCGCGCGCACCAGTTTCCATTCGCCGGTCAGCGTGTCGATCACTACTTCCGATACGGCCGCACCGTACGCAAAGTAATAAAACGGGTGACCGGTCAGCGTTTTCGCGTCCCAATGCACTTTCGGTGTCGTGTAGAACCCGTCCGACCACAATTGCACGCGCGCCAGATACGCCGCGGCGACCAGTTGTTCGAATGGCATCGCACCGCCGTTCACCGATACTTCACCGCCGGCAAATTCCACTGCATCCGCGCTGCCGCCGAGTTGCTTCGCCGCGAGTGCGGCGAGCCTGTCGCGAATGGTCCGCGCAGCGGCTTCGGCGGCTTTGCCGTTCAGGTCGCTGCCGGTGGAGGCGGCGGTCGCCGAGGTGTTGGCGATCTTCGACGTATCGGTCGCCGTCACGCGCACGCGCGAAAGCGGCAGGCCGAGTTGGTTCGCGACGACTTGCGCGACCTTCGTATTCAGCCCCTGGCCCATTTCGGTGCCGCCGTGATTGACGAGTACCGACCCGTCTTTGTACACGTGCACCAGCGCGCCGGCCTGATTCAGAAACGGCACGTTGAACGAGATGCCGAACTTCACCGGCGAGAACGCGAGGCCGCGTTTGAGCACCGGGCTTTTTGCATTGAACGCGGCGATCGCTTCGCGGCGCGCGCGGTAGTCGCTGGTTGCAAGCAACTCATCGGTTAGCGGCGCGATGATGTTGTCGTCGACGCGCTGTCCGTACGGCGTCGTGTCGCGTTCGCCGATGCCGTAGTAATTGGCGAGCCGCACGTCGAGCGGGTCGCAGTGCAATTGACGCGCGATGCTGTCGAGCATCACCTCCATCACCAGTGCGCCTTGCGGGCCGCCGAAGCCGCGGAATGCGGTGTTCGATTGCGTATTTGTCTTGCAGCACAGCGCGACGATGTCGACGTCGGACAGGTAGTACGCGTTGTCGAAGTGACAGACGGCACGGGTCGCGACCGCACCGGACAAGTCAGCGGAATAGCCGGCTCTCAAGGCAATTTCGACGCGTGCGCCGAGGATGCGACCGCTATCGTCAAAGCCCGCTTCGTACTCGTAGACCGCGTCGTGCCGCTTGCCGGTGATCATGAAATCGTCGTCGCGGTCGGCGCGCAGTTTGACCGGCCGCCGCAGCAGCTTCGCCGCCAACGATGCCACGCACGCGAACACGGCCGATTGCGATTCCTTGCCGCCGAAGCCGCCGCCCATCCGCCGGCATTCGCACACGACGTTGTGTGCCGGCCAGCCGAGCATATGCGCGACGACCTGCTGCATTTCGCTCGGATGCTGCGTCGAACTGTAGACGAGCATGCCGTCCATTTCCTTCGGCACGGCGTAGGCGATCTGGCCTTCGAGATAAAACTGTTCCTGGCCGCCGACTTCGAACGTGCCGCGGATCTTATGCGGCGCGGCGGCGATTTTCGCATCGGGTTCGCCGCGCCTCAGATGCAGCGGCGGCAGGACGAATTGCTTGTTGGCTTTCGCTTCGGCCGGCGTGAGGACGACGTCGAGCGGTTCATATCGCACGACCTCATCGCTTTTCGCCAGCGCGGCGGCGCGCCGCGCGAGGTCATGACTTTCGGCGATCACCGCGAACACCGGTTGGCCGAGATACAGCACTTCGTCTACAGCGAGAATCGGATCGTCGTGCAGCACGGGGCCGCAGTTGTTCTCGCCGGGGATGTCTTCGGCGGTCAGCACCGCGATCACACCAGGCGCTTTTCTGACAGCGTCCAGATCGAGCGACACGATTCGCGCGTGCGCATGCCGCGACAGCCCGAGCGCCGCGTGCAGCGTGCCTTGCAATTCGGGGACGTCGTCGGTGTAGGTGGCCTCGCCGCTCACATGCAGCGCCGCCGATTCGTGCGGCAAGGAGATGCCGATCGCCGTCTCGCTCTCCTGAACGGCGGCGTGCTTGTCAGCCGGGTGCGCAGCATGTTCGACGAAAGCATCGGTCCGGTTCATCACGACGACTCCTTCGCAACGGCCGCGTCGGGCGCGCCGGCTTCGTACGCGAACGCATTCACGTCGAAGAGGGCGAGCGGCGCGTCATCGCGCGTTTCGAGGTGGAAGCGCCACAAGACATTGCGCGCCACCTTCAGTCGATAGGCGCTCGAGGCGCGCATGTCGGTGAGCGGCTGGTAATCGGCGACGAGTGCGTTCATCGCTTGCCGCGCGGTGCTTTCGGTCCATGTTGCGCCATTCAGCACGGCCTCGGTTTGCGCGGCGCGTTTGGGCGTCGCGGCCATGCCGCCGAACGCGATGCGGGCGTCCCTGATCGTGCCGTTTTCGCCGATGTGCAGCGCGAATGCGGCGCACACCGCGGAGATGTCCTGATCGTAACGCTTTGACACTTTGTACGTGCGGAAGCGCAGATCACGCGCCGGTCGCGGCACGCGCAGCGCCGCGACGAATTCGCCTGCCGCGAGTGCGGTTTTCTGATAGCCGAGGTAGAAGGCGTCGAGCTTCAGCGCGCGGGTTTTGGCGCCGTGGCGCAGCACGACTTCGGCGTCGAGCGCGAGCAGCGCAGGCATCGAGTCGCCGATCGGTGAGCCGTTCGCGACGTTGCCGCCGAGCGTGCCGGCATTGCGGATCGGCAGCGATGCAAAACGCGTCCACAGTTCGGCCAGTTCGGGGTAGTCGGCGGCGAGCGCCGCATAGGCATCTTCAAGCGTGACGGCGGCGCCGATCGTCAGCGTCTGCGCGTCGCGCTCGATCGTCTTCAATTCGGCGACGTTGCCGATGTACAGGATGTTGCCGAGATCGCGGAACTGCTTGGTGACCCAGAGGCCGACGTCGGTGCTGCCGGCCAGCAGGCGAGCTTGTGGATGCTCGGCGCGCAGTTTGGCGAACGCATCGAGCGAAACCGGTGCGTGGAACGTGGGCGAGCCGAAGGCGGCGCCGCGCGTATCCGGCGCGCTGTATCCGAAGGTGTCGCGGCGTTGGATCTCGCGCAGCGTGTCGGCGACAGCCTTGCGGTTCAGCGTCACGCGTGGGTATTGCTGGTAGTCGAACATCTTCTGCGACGCATCGACAATCGGCCGGTAGCCGGTGCAGCGGCACAGATTGCCGGACAGCGCGGCGTTGATCTCATCGCGGGTGGGCAGGCCGGCAGCGGCCGGCTGATTTTCATACAGCGCCCACATCGACATCACGAAGCCGGGGGTGCAGAAACCACACTGCGAGCCGCGGCAATCGACCATGGCCTGTTGGACGGGGTGCAGGGCGCCGTCGGCGGCGCGCAGGTCTTCGACGGTGAAGAGGGCTTTGCCATCCAGCGTCGGCAGGAACTGAATACAGGCGTTGACCGCTTTCAGCGCGAACTCGCCGTGTGAATCCAGTTCGCCGATGACCACCGTGCAGGCGCCGCAGTCGCCTTCCGCACAGCCTTCCTTGGTGCCCGTGCAATGCAAATCCTCGCGCAGGTGCTGAAGCACGGTGCGCGACGCCGGGACGCCCGCGACCTCACGGACGGACCCCTGGTGATAAAAGCGGATGGTTTGCGTTGTCATGGCGAATCCGAAAGACAGTGCGGACCGGGCGCGCGTTACGCATGGGGTCGCGCCAAAGCCGGCCTCGCGCACGTAGATCGCCATCCAGTTCCGAAGATAGCATTACCTTGTCCCGAAAAGATTTCCCAACTCGCATGAAGCTTATTCGGAAGCGGTCATGTAATTAATACGATTCGCGCCGCGGCGGGAAGTTGCTTAAAGCGTGGCGGATCAGGGGAAACCAGGCAGGGTGTGGCAGCGCGGGGAGTGACGGAGGCTGGGCGCTGACTCGCGGGCGGCTGGAAAGAGGGGCTGGCCGAATTTACGGGGCCGGAGCGGATGTGAAAACGCCGGCCTTCGAACCGCCCTGGGAGGCGGGGCAAAGGCCGATGTGAGGCCGATGTGAGGCCGATGTGAGGCCGATGTGAGGCCGGCCATCCCGATCGGAGCGGCCGGAACAGCCGGTTCAGGCGATCCGGCGGCGATTCTTGATCAGGCTCAGCGCCAGCGGCACGAAGGCCACGACGAAAGCCACCAGCGACCAGGTGGGCAGCGACAGGCCGAGAATCGGCGGATAGGCCGTTTCGCAGAGGCCTGCCACCTTGAAGACGCCCGGCAGCCATTGCGCGGGCGGCAAGCTGTCGACCACCGGCTGCAGCGCGTCGAAGCCGCAGCTGAAGCCCGGATTGGCCTGCACATACACGTGCCGCGCGGCGGTCACGATGCCGCCGAGAGCCGACAGAGCCGCCAGCACTTCCAGCAGCCGCACGCCACGCCAGCTGTTAAAGCGCGCGCCGAGGAACGCAAAAATTGCGATCAGGAGGAAGAAATAGCGCTGGATGATGCACAGCGGGCACGGGTCTTCGTGCAAGCCGTATTGCAGATACAGCGCGCCGGCGACGAGGCCGACGCAGATCAGGCCAAGCAGAACCAGCAGGGAGCGCTCGCGGCGCAGCATCGCATTGTCGTTATTCATGGGTCGTGTGGCTGTCTGGAAACGGAGAGGGCGAGTGCCCGCGATTCTAGCGCGAACCCCCGCCCTGGCGCTTATCACGCTTTTAAGGCCCAATCCCCGGTCTGTGTCTGCTCCGTGTCCCGTTCAGCGCCCCAATCACCTGATCGCGTTGAGTACCGCCTCGGCGCCGCGGCCGATGGCCAGCAAGGCGTCGTCCGTGTGCGGTGCGCCCGCCAGCATCAGGCCGACGGGCGCGTCGCCGCGCAGATGGCAAGGCAGCGACAGCGCGCAGGTGTCGAGGAAGTTGAACACGCTCGGATTGCGCAGGATCAGCGCGTTGGTGCGGCCGAATGCATCGTCGTCGTCGATCAGGTCGGCTACTCGCGGCGGCACGACCGGCACGGTCGGTGCGACGACCGCGTCGAAACGCTGCCACAGCGTGCGCGCGGCTTCGTCGAGCATGGCCTGGCGCTCCGCGAGCAGGTCCAGATAGTCGACGGCGCTGGCCGGCTGGCCTTTCAGGATGCGCACCAGCACGCGCGGATCATATTGATCGCGGTGCTTTTCCAGCAGCGGACGGTGCCATGCATACGCTTCGATCGGCGAGAAGCCGAAGCGGTTGATCTCGGGCAAACGGTCGAGCGGTGCAAAGCGCACTTCCGTGACGATCGCGCCGGCCGCTTCCAGATGCTTGAGGGCGGTATCGATCGCAGCGGCGACCGCCGGTTCGACACCGTCGGTCACGAAATTGGTCAATACGCCAAGGCGCACGCCTTCGAGCGGCCGGGCCGCCGGAATGCGCGGTTCGAGCCCGGCCAGCATGCGGTCGACCAGCGCGCAGCACGCCACCGAGACGCCGATCGGACCGAACGAATCCAGCGTGGAAGAAAGCGGTATGCCGCCTTGCTTCGGAATGCGATCAGCGGTCGGTTTGAAGCCCGTCAGGCCGCACAGCGCAGCCGGAATGCGGATAGAACCGCCGGTATCGGTGCCGAGCGCGACGGCGGCCATACCGTCCGCGACCGACGCGGCCGCACCCGACGACGAGCCGCCCGAAATCCGCTCGTCACCCTTCACGCCGCGCTGATACGGCGACAGCGGATGGCCGTAGTGCGGGTTCAGGCCGAGTCCGGAAAACGCGAACTCACTCATATTGGTACGTCCGACGATCACCGCGCCCGCCCGTTTCAGGCGCGCGACCGCTACCGCGTCCGCTTTGGCGGCGGGCGCGTCGGCCAGCACCACGGAACCGGCGCGGGTCGGCTGGCCTTCGATATCGAACAGATCTTTGACCGACACCGGAATTCCGGCGAGCGGCGAGAGGACGGTGCCGGCGGCGCGCAGGCGGTCGTGCGCATCGGCGGCGGCGCGGGCGCTGTCGGCGTCGACATGCATGAAAGCGACCGCGCCCTGGCCGGCCGGATCGGCGATCCGTTCGAGCGCGGTTTCAACGAGCGCGCGACTCGTGGTGCGGCCGGCGGCGAGGTCGGCGGCAAGCTGGGCTAGCGGCGGGAAGGGCGTGAATTCGGTGGCCATGATGTCGGGAAGAATCCGGTTAGATGCGCGGTTAGCTTGAGATCACTGTGTAGCGGGTTCCCGCTGACTGCGCAGCCGGGTCCGCGTTCGGGGTTAGTCAAATCCGGTTGAATAGTGTCGCGCGGAATGCTTCGATATGCTTTTGCACCGATTGGCGGGCGCCTTCAGCATCGCGTTCGCGCAGCAGGCGAAACAGCTCCAGATGTTCTTCGTGGACGTCTTCGAGATGATGCGGCTCGGACAGCGAAATGAACCAGAAGCGCAGCGAGCGTTCGTGCAGCCCACGCAGGATGTCGGCCAGCACCGGGTTGCGCGACGCCGCCGAAATTGCCAGATGAAATTCGCGGTCGATATCCATCATGCCCTCGATATCGTGCGCGGCGACGCACACCGACGAGTGGTCCAGCAAGGCCTGCATCGCGTCGAAATCGTGTTGCTGCGCATGGCGCGCGGCCAGCTCGACGCAGTAGCTTTCGTTGACGAGCCGTACGTCGATGATCGCCAGCACGTCGTCGAGCGAAACCGGGCGGACCATGATGCCCTTTCTCGGCATGATGGTGAGCATGCCCTCGTGCACCAGCCGGTGCAGCGCCTGATGCACCGGCGTTCTGCCGATGCCCGTCAGCACCATCAATTCCGCTTCGTTGAGCACCTCGCTCGGTCGCAAACGCATCGTGATGATCTCGCGCTTGACGAAGGCATAGGCTTGCTCGGCGAGACTCGCCGAGGCGGTTTCGCGGGGGGCACTGGAACGGCGGGCAGTCTGCAAAAGCGTCATGTGAAGAAGGTGCGGGCGGTGTCGTCCGCATTGTAGAGCAAGGTTTTGCGCGGACGGCGCCGGGTGGGTGGTTGCTCTCCGGCGCCGTTCGCGTATGACGCGTGCCTGGTTCTCACACGTCACAGCAATCACGGAAATCCTGGCGTGTCAGGCGCTCCTCGGCGTCACCGCCGCGGCGTGCTGCACCTTGACGCGCGGCATCATCAACGTGACCAGCCCGCCGACGATCAACGCCCCGGCGATCAGCACCAGACCGAAGGTCACGCTATGCGTCGCATCCTTGACGATGCCGAGCACGTACGGGCTCACATAGCCGGCCAGATTCGCAATCGAGTTGATCACGGCGATGCCGGCCACGGCTGCCGTGCCTTGCAGGAACGTGGTGGACATCGACCAGAAGATGCCGAAGCCCGCCAGAATACCGATATAGGCGATCGACAAACCGGTGACGGCGAGCGGAATCGAATTGGTCACCGAAGCACTGCCGAGCAGGCCCGCCGCGCCGATGAAGCAGCACACGGCGTAGTGCCAGCGCCGTTCACCCGTGATATCCGATGAGCGGCCGATCAGGATCATGCCGATGCCTGCCGCGAGATACGGAATTGCGGTGACGAAGCCGTTGGTGACGAGGTTGGTCACGCCGAGATCCTTGACGATCTGCGGCAGCCAGAACGAGAAACCTGCATTGCCGGTGACGAGGCAGAAGTAGATCAGCGTCAGCAGCCAGAAGCGGCTCGAGCGCAAGGCGACCTTCAAGCTGTGCTCGGCGCCGGCTGCCGCAGCGGCCGTATTTTCGCGCGAGAGGCGGGCGAGGATCACGCGCTTTTCGTCGTCGGTGAGCCAGGCGGCTTCGGCCGGCGTGTTGCGCAACACGGCGAGCGCCCAGAAGCCGGCGAGGATCGACGGAATGCCTTCGATCAGGAACATCCACTGCCAGCCGCGCAAGCCGTGCGCTTCATGCAGCGCCGACATCAGAAAGCCCGACAACGGTGCGCCGATAATCCCAGCCACCGGAATCGCCGCCATGAACACGGCGACCATCCGCGCGCGCCGGTCGGACGGAAACCAGAAGGTCAGATACAGCACCACGCCCGGCACCAGTCCGGCCTCGGCGACGCCGAGAAAAAAGCGCAGCACGTAGAACATCGTTTCCGAGCGTACGAACATCATCAGGCACGACAGCAGCCCCCACAGCATCGTGATGCGGGCGATGGTGGCGCGTGCGCCGAACTTCTTCAGCAGCAGATTGCTCGGCACTTCGAACACGAAATAGCCGAAGAAAAAGATCCCCGCACCGAGTCCGTACGCCGCGTTCGAAAGTCCGAGGTCGCCGGTGAACTGCAGCTTCGCATAACCGATGTTGACGCGGTCCAGGTAGGACAACACGTAGACGAGAAACAGGAACGGCATGATGCGCCAGGTGATCTTGCGCAGGGCGGCGGCTTCGAGCCACGCGTCGGAAGACGCGTCGGCGTTGGCGGATAGCGAAGGGGGATTCATGAATGCCTCATTCGACGATAGGTAACGCGTGCACGCGATAGGCGTGGCGCAGCGTGCGGTTCAGGATGGGGTCGTGCAGTTCGAGTTCGAGCGCGTCGCCGTCGGCCATCCCGACGATGCCGCCTTGGACCGCCAGCGTGCCGCAGAACATCGCGGCGCCTTCTGCCACGGGCGCGCGTTCCAGCAGATCGGCGGCGGGCAGCAGTGAGGCGACGCTGCCTTGCTGATAGACGCGCCGCTCGCCGTTCTTTGTCACCGCGAAGGCGCGCAGTTCGAGTTGATCCCAGTGACCGGCGACATCGTCGAAACGCCATGCGTCGCGTGCAACCGGTTTCGGGCAAACCTGTTTGGAGACCGTGACGCCGTAGGCCTCGACTTCGCGGTCAGTATGGTCGGAGCCGATGGTGACAAGCAGCCCTGCCTTTGTGCGCACCAGCACGCACTCGGCTTCACCGCTGGATTTCACGCCGACCACGTCGATCAGTTCGGCCTGCGTCAGCAGTTCGGCGCCGAGGCGGTAGAAGCAGGGCGTGGTGGACGGCCGCTTGACGCCGAGTTCCGCCAGTTCGGCGATGTGATGCTCGATCGCCGCCTGATCGCGCCCGGCCCAACCGGCGATCGTCAGACGATTCACTTCGGCGATATCGGCGCGACTGTCGCCGGAACGATCTACAACATTGAAGGACACCTGCATCACTCGACTCCAAAGAAAATATGCAGCAAATATTATTGTGATATTTCACAGGTGTCCAGCGTGTCAAAAAAGTTTCGGGTCAACGGCTCCGCCGCGAGGTTGGCGATCCGCCCAATCCCGCGCCCTTTCGACGTTTGCGCGATTTGGTGCGTCGCACGAGTGCGTTACACTGCGTTTTTGAGACATTACTTTTTGTAAGGGACATATCCATGCATCACGGCATCGGCTTCATTCAGGATCTGGCGGTCGTGATGGCGCTCGCCGGCGTCGTCACCGTGCTGTTCCATCGCCTGAAGCAGCCGGTGGTGCTGGGCTACATCGCCGCGGGCGTGATCATCGGGCCGTACACGCCGCCGTTCCAGCTGATTCACGACGAGCAGACCATCCAGACGCTCGGTGAACTCGGCGTGGTGTTCCTGATGTTTTCGCTCGGACTCGAATTCAGCTTGCGCAAGCTGTTCAAGGTCGGCGCGACGGCGATCGTCGCGGCGCTCTCCGAAATCGTGCTGATGCTGTGGATCGGCTATGAGATCGGCAGCGCGTTCGGCTGGAGTTCGATGGACTCGCTGTTCCTTGGCGCGATTCTGGCGATCTCGTCGACGACCATCATCGTCAAGGCGCTCTCCGAGTTGGGCTTGAAGCGCGAGAGCTTCGCGCAACTGGTGTTCGGGATTCTGATCGTCGAGGATATTCTCGCCATCGCGATGCTGGTGCTGCTTTCGGGCATTGCGCAGACGGGGCAGTTGAGCGCGGGTGTCGCCGTCGTGACGCTCGGCAAGCTGCTGCTCTTCATGACGGTCTCGTTGGTGGTGGGCATTCTGCTCGTGCCGCGCGCGTTGAACTACGTGGCGCGCGCCAAGAGCGACGAGATGCTGCTCGTGTCGGTGCTTGGCTTCTGCTTTGGCTTCTGTCTGCTAGTGGTGAAGCTCGATTACAGCATTGCGCTCGGCGCGTTCCTGATCGGCGCGATCATGGCCGAGTCGCGCCATCTGCATCGGATCGAGCACCTGATCGCGCCGCTGCGCGATGCTTTCTCCGCGATCTTCTTCGTGACGATCGGTCTAATGCTGAACCCGGCCGTGCTGGTCGACTATGCCTGGCCGATCGCGGTGATTACGGTTGCGGTGATCATCGGCAAGATCGTGTCGTGTGGGCTCGGCACGTTCCTCGCGGGCAAGGATGGGCGCACGGCGATGCGGGTTGGCATGACGGTTTCGCAGATCGGCGAGTTCTCGTTCATCATCGCGTCGCTCGGCCTGACCTTGAAGGTGACGAGCGCGTTTCTATATCCGATCGCGGTGGCCGTCTCCGCTTTGACCACGCTTTTCACGCCCTACCTGATTCGTGCCGCCGATCCGCTGACGCAGCGTCTCGGGCAGGCGATGCCACGCACGCTCGTCAACGTGTTCGGCATGTACGGGCAGTGGTTACGCAGTTTGAATACGGGAACCGGCGAGCCGACTCTGTTCAGCATGACGCGGCGGATCATTTTGCAGATCGCCGTCAATCTTGCGCTGGTCGCGGCGATTTTCCTGATCGTGTCGTATAGCGCGCCATACACCAGCACCTGGCTCGGACACTGGATGAGCTCCGAGCCGATGCAGCGCGTCGTGCTGTGGAGCATCGCGCTGGTGCTGTCGATGCCTTTCCTGGTCGCGGTTTATCGCAAGACCAAGTCGCTTGCTTTGTTGCTCGCCGAGGTGAGCGTTCAGCCGGCGACGGCGGGGCGCTTTACCAGTGCGATTCGTTACGCCATCTCCGACCTGGTGCCGGTGGTCTCGATGGTCGGCGTGTTTTTGCTGGTCGCGGCGCTATCCAGCAGCATCCTGCCGCCGACGGGGCTCCTGACCGTAGTGCTGGTGTGCGCTGCGTTACTGCTGGCGCTGGTGTGGCGCTGGTGCGTGAAAATCCACGCGGCGATGCAGATCGCCCTGCGCGAAACGTTCGAAGAACAGCCGGATCCTTAAGTTAGACAATCTGCCTCCTGGACCGCAACAACGCCGCAACAACGCCGCAACGATGTCGCAACAACGCCGCAACAATGTGAGCAATTGTGTGCGGGTTTGCCGGGCTTGCCGCGCTAGCGGATAATCAGGGCATATTCATTCGTTCGCGTGGAAGGCGCCTGTCTGACTGTCATGAGCGAAAACAAACCTGAAAACGCCGGCCAGCCCGGCAGCCCATCGTCGCCTCCGGCGGCGCCAACGCCTCCAACGTCGTCAACACCGTCTGGCGCAGCCCCCGGCGCGTCGAAACCCGACGTCTTGCCGCCTGAGCCGGCGACCACGTTACCGCTGTCCCACGAAGATTCCATCCAGTCGCCGATCAAGGACGTCGTCACGCCGTCGGCTGCATCGCCCGCTGCCGAGGAAGCCGCGGCGAGGTCGTCGACCGACGACCCTGACAGCGCATCCACGGTCACCCCCACCGATGCGCAAACGGCGCGCCAACGCGACGCGGCTGAAGCACGCAGCTCAGCGGCTGCATCGACCGCACAGCAGGAAGCCGAGGTTCACGAGCGCGCGGCACGCAAGGCGGGACAGGCCTACAAGACTCCCGCGACACGTCCCGGCACGCTCGGGAGTAGCGAGCCGCTCGCCGGTGAGTTGAGCGCACCGGCTGACGAAGCCGCCCTCACCGCAAACGAGGAAAAGACGGAAGAAGCAGCCGCTGGCGCCCGTCGGGCCGGCTCGCCGCCGCCGGGTTTCGGCGCCGCACCTGACTTCACCGCAACGAACCCGCCGCCGCCGAATGCGTTGCCGCCGTCGCCGCCGCGCTATCTCAAGCAAAGCGATTCGGCGTGGACGGTGTTCGGCCGCATCATCGCGGCGCGCGCGCGTCAGCTGTTCGATCGCGCGGGCCAACGGATCACGCAGCGCACGCTGCGCATCGGCGTGTCGGCGCGTATCTTCCACCCGGAACCGGGCGCAAAGGGACTGCGGGGCAAGACGCTGCAATACCTTGAGGAATCGATTGCGCACTGGGTAATGTCGCGCGACGTGCTGGTGTTCATGATTCCGACGGTCGGCCATCAGGGCATGCTGCACCCGAGCAATATCCGTTTGCGCGACTACGCGAAGCATCTTGACGGTCTGCTTCTGCAAGGCGGCGCGGATGTCTCGCCGCAATCGTACGCGGAACAGGCGACGAGTCCCGAGTGGCCGGGCGACCGTGTGCGCGACATGTACGAGCTGGAACTGCTGCATGAGTTCATCGAGTCGGGCAAGCCGGTGCTCGGCGTGTGCCGCGGTTGCCAGTTGATCAACGTGGCGTTCGGCGGCACCTTGTATCAGGACATCGCCACCGACGTGCCGACTGCCGGCGCCCACGTCAATGAGAACTACGATCAGCATCGGCACAGCATTCATTTTCCGGACGGATCGACGCTGGCCAATATGTTTCCCGGCCGGCGCGAGGCGATCGTCAATTCGATTCACCATCAGGCGGTCAAGACTATCGGCCGCGATCTGAATATCGAGGCGGTCTCGGCGTCGGATGGCATCATCGAAGCGGTGCGCTATCGGCGCGCGCCGTTTGTGATGGGCGTGCAGTGGCACCCGGAGTTTCATCGCGCGGGCGGTCCGGAACTGCTCGATTGCACGCCCTTGCTCGATACCTTCCTGCGGGTTGCGCGCGAAACACGGTTTTAAGGGCACGCCTTCGAGGCGTGTTTTCGAGTTTCGAGTCCGGTCTTTCAAGCACGATTGTCACGAGCCGCTGCCATGTTTGGCGGCGGTGTCCCGTGAGGTTGTTGTCCTACTGCGGCTTTCCGTTCATCTTCGCTCCGGTGTCAGGGCAGCGGCGGTTTGTGCGCCGTTCATCGGCGGCGCGTTATTACGCTACGTATCTCCATATTTCCCCTCTGCATGATGTTGGATTCGCGCGAACGTCATGCAGATTGGGAAACGTCTGCATGAGTCATGCGCGAGTCAAGTTGTCGCGTTTTTGTCCTATCTGAAATCTTTTATTTCGCGACGGATACGTCTATCCGGCCAAATCATTCGTTATCGATTTATCTCGATTTAAAGTCCGTCAGCGAGACGCTTGAATGCTTCGCTTGACGACTAATCCGCGCGATAATCCAAGGCTGTTTTGGATTTGCATGGAGCATGCACGTATGAAGTACCCCTTAATTGTACGGCGCGCCATGTTGCTCGCAGGCTCGTGTGCGCTGTTGCAGCATGGTGGTTTCGTACTGGCAGCGCAAAGCGACGAAACCGCGCCCATGGTCGGCACGCGGCCGGCCATCAACACGCTCACGCCGCAACCGGTTGCGGCTGCGCTGCGTAGTGCGGCATCCGCCACGCCGGCTACCGTCAGCGATCCGCAAGGCAATGTCGCCGAACTGATGCAGATGATTCACGATGCGAAGCTGAGCGAACTGCGCACCACGTACAACGGCAGCTACGGCGCAAGTCTGTTTTTCTATCCGCAGGAAATGACGTATTACGTCGCGCTTTTTCAGAACAAGCATTTCTGGCGCGTAATCAAGTCGGAAGACGTAGGCCGTGCCGAAGCGGTCTATGCAGGATTCGTCCAGCAAACGGCGCAACTCGCGGACGTCGAGATTCGCCGTACCCAGTTGCAGGCGCAGAAGGCTTACATCGAGGACATCATCGCGTTATCGGAAGAGCGCGCGAAGCGCTTGCAGGCCGATCTCGACGTCGCGCGCACGCAGCAGGCCAAGGTCAACGACTACCAGCGGCAGGCGCAAGGCGAGGCGGCGGCGCTGCACGCGGAAAAGGAAAAGGCACAGGCGCAGTTGCGTCAGGTGCAAGGCGAAGTGATGCAGTTGCAGCGCCAGACCGAGTTCGGATTGCCAACGCAGAAGTAGGCGTAAGAGCGTAGAAAAACCGGCCATGAAGGGCCGGGCTCAGACTGCTGATCAACCCCGCGTTTTTCGGAGCGTGGGGTTTTGTTTTTTTGCGCCTCGCATTGGACGACGATCAAACCAGGCGCACGTGGCTCATCGATCCAGCCGGTACACGTAGCGCAACGCGGTAATATCCACGCCGCCCATGTGATCCGGTTCGGCGCCGACGAACTGCCAGCCTTGCCGCTCATAAAAGCCGATCGCCGGCGTGTTGCCTTCGAGCACGTAGAGATACAACTGCGTTTCGCCTTGCGCGCGCGCCCAATCTTCGGCGGCACGCATCAACAGCTTGCCGACGCCGATGCCCTGGTGCCCTGGCAGCGCATGCAGGTTGTCGAGCAGGACACCCCACGCGGACTCCGGCTGCCGTTCGACGCAGACAAAACCGATCGGCTCGTCCGCGAGCTCGGCGATCAGCACGATGCGACGCTCGCCCCCCGGCGCGCGCAGGCGCGCTTCCCAATAGGCCGCGCGCTCCCGCGTCACCTCGCCGTCGAGGAACGCGTCCGGCAGCAGGCCGCGATAGGTCGCCTGCCAGCTGGCGCTATGAATCGAAGCGATCAGCGCCGCATCCGCGAGGGTCGCAGGGCGCAACGAAAGTGCGTGGGAGGTTTGCATCGGGATGGTGGTCAACGGGAATGGGCTGTCTGCGAAAAGTCTACCGCAAGGGTGGGCAGGTGTTGTCTGTAATGAAACTGTATGGAATACGCGACAGCGCCAGGAACGGTAACATTACGTGTTGCGGGTTCCCGGTATTTCACAACGTTTACCCTGATACCGCGCAAATGTGTTCAGCATGAAAATGCAGCGCCCCCGGCGCGTTCTAATAATTGAGTTGCCCGCGGCATCCGCTTGCCGAACGCAGTGGATCGTTTCAACTGCCTGAGCGCCGCCGGTCTGCGTGGCGACAGGCTTATCAGAGAATGTCATGTCTACTGCGTCACACGCCACGTCTTCATCCGAAGAATCCAAAGTCAAGACAGTTTTCCGTGTGGTCAGCGGCAACTTTCTTGAGATGTACGACTTCATGGTCTACGGCTATTACGCATCCGCGATTGCCAAGACCTATTTCCCGAGCGGCAACGAATTCGCCTCGCTGATGCTGTCGCTGTCGGTATTCGGCGCGGGCTTCCTGATGCGGCCGCTTGGCGCAATCGTGCTGGGCGCTTACATCGACCATCACGGCCGGCGCAAAGGCCTGATCCTTACCCTCGGCCTGATGGCGCTCGGCACCCTCACGGTCGCGTCGATACCAGGCTACGCCACCATCGGCGTGCTCGCGCCCGTGCTAGTGCTGGGCGGCCGGTTGCTGCAAGGCTTCTCCGCCGGGGTTGAACTGGGCGGGGTGTCGGTCTATCTGTCGGAGATCGCCACCAAGGGCAACAAGGGCTTTTATTGCGCGTGGCAGTCGGGCAGCCAGCAGGTTGCCGTGGTGTTCGCCGCGCTGATCGGCGTGGTGCTCAACAAGGTGCTGCCGGCTGACCAGATGACCGCCTGGGGCTGGCGCGTGCCGTTCCTGATCGGCTGCCTGATCGTGCCGTTCCTGTTCCTGATCCGTCGTTCGTTGCAGGAAACCGAGGAATTCAAAGCGCGCAAGCATCGTCCGAGCATGGGCGAGATCATGAAGACGATGGCCGCGAACTGGGGCATCGTGCTGGGCGGTATGGGCATGGTCATCATGACCACCGTGTCGTTCTACATGATCACGGCCTATACGCCGACCTTCGGCAAGGAAGTGCTGAAACTGTCGTCGATCGATACGCTTGTCGTGACCGTCTGTATCGGCTTGTCGAACCTGATCTGGCTGCCGCTCGCGGGTGCGTTGTCGGATCGCGTCGGCCGCCGTCCGGTGCTGATCGCCTTCACGATCCTGACGATCGTCACTGCGTACCCGGCGCTGCAATGGCTGGTCGCCGACCCGTCGTTCGCTCGCCTTCTGGCGGTCGAGCTGTGGTTGTCGTTCCTGTACGGCAGCTACAACGGGGCGATGGTAGTGGCGCTGACCGAAGTGATGCCGGTCGAAGTGCGGACCGCAGGTTTCTCGCTGGCTTACAGCCTGGCTACGACGATCGGTGGCTTCACGCCGGCCATCTCCACGTTGCTGATTCACACCACCGGCAACAAGGCCGCGCCTGGCCTGTTCCTGGGTGTGGCGGCGATTTGCGGGCTGATCGCGACGCTGATGCTGTATCGCACGCCGGAGTCGCGCAACCAGTATCGAGCGGCTTAAGCGTTACTGTTCAGCCGGACAAACAAAAACCCCGCGCTCGTGAGAGCGCGGGGTTTTTTCTTGAGCTTTGCGTCGGCAACCGGTTTCGCTGAATCCGGCCCGGTCAGCCGCGGCGCAATTCGTTCGCCACTGTCTCCACCACGTCGCTCCACGCGCCGGGTTGCGGCTGACGCAGCAACGTTGCGCCCGGATACCACGGACTGCGCGTCTCGCCGACAAACCAGCGCCAATCCGCGGCGAACGGCAGCATGATCCATAGCGGCTTTTTCAGTGCGCCGGCGAGGTGGGCGATCGACGTATCGATCGACACGACCGCGTCGAGCCGTTCGATGATCGCTGCGGTATCCGCAAAATCGCCGATCCGCTTGTCGAAGCGATGAATCGACGCCGCGCGCGGATGCGCGTCGAGCGCCGCGTGTTCTTCGGCGCTCAGTTCAGGTTGCAACACGATCCAGTCGATCCCTTCGAGCGCGAACAGCGGAGCGAGCGCGGCGAGCGGCATCGAACGGGTTTCATTCTGCTGGATGCGTCCTGACCACGCGATGCCGATCTTGCGCTTCGCGTGACCGCCGAGCGAGCCGCGCCATTTGCGGCCGTAAGGCGGCGGCGCGCTGAGGTAGGGCGTGCGCTCGGGAATCGTGTCGTAGGTTGTGCCGAGCGCGAGCGGCAAGCTCAGCAGCGGACATTGCAGATCCGCTGCTGGGCGCGGTGTGCCCTGGGCGATCAGCGTCACGCGCCACGCTTGCGCGGCGGGTGCAAGCAGTGGCAGCAGTTGCGGTTGCACTTCGAGCACAACGCGTGCGGCACGCTGCGCGGCCAGTGGCACGAACCGGACGAATTGCAGCGTATCGCCGAAACCCTGCTCGGCATGAACGAGAAGCGTACGTTGTTCAATCGGCTCGCCGTGCCAGCGCGGCAATGTCTGAATGACCGGCTGCGCGGTAGTTTGCAGCCGCCATTCATACTCCGGCAGCCCACGTGCGAAATCGCGCAACGCGAGCCAGGCAAGCGCGCGGTTCATGTGTGCGGAGGCGAGATCGGGTCGCAAGCGCAGCGCCTGATCGAACGCCCGCACTGCCGCGGCATGCGCGCCCAGTGCCTGGTGTGCGGTGCCGAGACTCAGCCATGCGAGCGCGAACTGCGGATCGAGGCCGACCGCGCGCTCGAGATACGGCAGCGCTTGTGCATGGCGTCCCAGCGCCGCGAGCGCGTTGCCGAGCCCGAAGATGGTGGGCGGCAGATTCGGCTGCAAGGCGAGCGCCGTCTGGAAAGAGGCGACCGCTTCTGCGTGGCGGCCAGTGGCGTCGAGCGTATTGGCGAGATTGAAGTGTGCGGCGACGAAACGCGGTTCGGCGGCCAGTGCCGCCTGAAAGCGCGGGATCGCCTCTTCTGCGCGGTCAAGCGCGTTCAACGACATGCCCATGTTGTTGAGCGCACCCGCATGCCCGGGGCGAAGTTCGAGCGCGCGCTGGAACGACGCGATCGCCTCCGTATGCCGGCCGAGCGCGTGCAATGCATTGCCGAGATTGTTATGCGAAGACGGGTCGTTCGGTTGCAGGCGCAGCGACTTCTCGAAAGCGTCGGCGGCGTCTTCGTGGCGGCCCACCGACGCGTACGCATTGCCGAGGTTGTAGTGCGCCATCGGAAAAGAGGGCGCAAGCGTCAGCGCATTGCGGAACTGTTCGATGGCGTCGTCGATCTGGCCGAGCGCTTTCAGCGCATTGCCGAGATTCAGTTGCAGCGCGGCGTCTTCCGGGCGCAGGTTCACCGCGCGCCGTACCAGCTCGGCGGCTTCTGCGTGCTGGCCCTGCTGGTGGCGCAGGACGCCCAGCAGGTGCAACGCATCGACGTGCACGGGGTTGCCCTCGAGCGTCGCGCGGTAGCCGCGTTCGGCGTCGTCGAGGCGGCCGTCACGATGCGCCGCGAAAGCGCGGTCAAATACTTGTTGCATGACGGAGGGATGGCATTCGGGTGAGGCAGAGGCCGCATTTTCCCACACTCGCCGGGCTGGCCTCCAATTTGACCTGTTGTCCCGATATCTATAACATATGAATGCCTGTTCATATGTATGTCAATGATGCCGCTTGCCATGGCTTCCGCTATCTCGCCTGTCAGTTTCGAAGACCGTCCGGTGGAGACGATCGTGCCGCTGGCCGACCTGTTTCGTCTGCTTGGTGATCCGACGCGTTTGCGCATCGTGCTTGCATGCGTTGACGAACGGCGCGCGGTCGGTGCGATCGCGGAGGGGCTGGGTCTGTCGCCGTCGCTGGTGAGTCACCATTTGCGGCTGCTGCGTGCGGCTCGGATCGTGCGCGCGGAGCGGCAGGGCAAGCAGGTGTTCTATCTTGCCGCCGACCGCCACATCAGCGCGATGCTGGCCGGCATGCTCGAGCACGTCGCCGAGCCGGCCGGCGAATTTTCTTTGGACCCGTCATGAAGAAAATCACCACCCCGCACCGGGCCGCCGAAGAGCGCGAGGACGACCACGCGCCCGTGTGGCTCGAGGGGGAATTCGATGGCATCGATGGCGAAGATGCGCAAGGCGACGAGAAGGGCGGTGATGCCCGCGATCGAGGCGAGCTTCGGCACGGAGCGGGTCGTCCGGAGGCAGGCGATGCGCGTGAGAGCGGCTCGCACGGGCACGAGGCGCATGAGCGTGAGGCAAGCACGCACGGTATTCGCGAGCCGGGCGCGCATGATCACGGCGCGGACCACGGCCACGGCGCGGACCACAGCCACGGCGCCGACGGCCATAGCAGCCACGCCGACCACAACCACGGCAGCCATGCAGACCACAACCACGGCAGCCACGCCGGCCACAACCACAGCGCCCACAACCACGGCAGCCACGGCAGCCACGCCGGCCACAGCCACGCCCACGCACCCGCCCCAGGCCACGGCCGCGCCTTCGCACTCGCCGTTGGGCTGAACGTAGCAATCGTGCTGGTTCAAGCCGTCTACGGTGTAATCGCGCATTCCACCGCGCTGCTCGCCGACGCCGGCCACAATCTCTCCGACGTGCTCGGCCTGTTGCTCGCCTGGGGCGCAACCTGGCTCGCCGCGCGTCGTCCGTCAGCGCGCTACACCTTCGGCTACGGCAGTTCGTCGATCCTGGCGTCGCTCGCCAATGCGGCGTTGCTGCTGTTCGCGTGCGGCGTGATCGTCGCCGAGGCAATCGGACGCCTGATGAATCCGGCACCCGTCGCAGGACTCGTGGTGTTCGTCGTCGCGACGGTCGGCGTGGTCGTCAACGGCTTCTCGGCGTGGCTCTTCATGCGCGGCCAGAAGGAAGATCTGAACATTCGCGGCGCGTTCCTGCATATGGCCGCGGACGCCGCCATCTCGGCGGCGGTCGCGATCAGCGGCCTCGTCATTCTCTATACCAACTGGACGTGGCTCGACCCGGTGATGAGCCTCTTCGTGGTCGCGGTGGTGGTGGTCGGCACGTGGGGCCTGCTGCGCGATTCGGTGCGCATGGCGCTCGACGCCGTGCCGCCCGGCGTCAATCTGCAGGATATCCGCGACTATCTCGGCGGACAGCCTGGCGTCACCGACGTGCACGACCTGCACGTCTGGGCGCTGTCGACCACCGGCAATGCGCTCAGCGCGCATCTGGTGATGCCGGCAGGCCATCCCGGCGACGAATCGATCGACGCCATCGTCGTCACACTGCGCGAACGTTTTTCGATGCAGCACGCCACGCTGCAAGTCGATCTCGGCACCACCGAGCATCGATGCGCAATGGATCATCCCCACGATTGATGCAGCGCACCGTTGAGCGGATTATGGGCGGCGTACACTAGAACGATCTGTTGCCTCCGGAGTCCCGCATGGACGCTGCCGCACACGATGCGTCGCCGGTGCTGATCGTTGGGGCGGGTCCGACCGGGCTCGCCGCGGCAATGAGTCTGGCGCGTGCCCACATCCCCGTGCGTCTGATCGACAAAGCGCTGCAACCGAACCCGTATTCACGGGCCATCGGCATTCAGGCGCGCACGCTCGAACTGTTTGAACAGCACCGCCTGATCGAGCCGTTTCTCGACCTCGGTCATCGCGCACGCATCGCCAATCTTTTTTCCAATGGCATGCGTCTCGCGCGACTCGATTTCGATCCGCTGCGCACGCGCTATCCCTATCTGCTGTTTCTCGATCAATCCGTAACCGAACGTTTGCTGACGGAGCATCTCGCGACGCTCGGCGTGACGGTCGAACGCGGCGTTGAGCTGATGATGTTCGTGCAGGGTTCCGCCAGCATTCAGGTGACGTTGCGTCGTGCGGACGGCCATACCGAGACGCTGCGCCCGTCGTACGTGATCGCGGCTGACGGCGCGCATAGCACGATCCGCCACCGGCTCGGCTTGAGCTTTGCGGGCAGCACCTTCGAGCAGACGTTCCTGCTGGCCGATGTGCATGCCGAAACCGATTGGCCCGAGGACGAATTCCATATCTTCGCGTCGGGCGAGGGTCTCGTCGCACTGTTCCCGATGGGGCATGGCCGTCATCGTCTGATTGCGGACCATCCGGTCGAACCGACTCCGGTCCCGCCGCCGGCCACGCCCGCGGTTCTCGGCGAGCCGCCGCTCAACCACGTCTCGCCGCCTTCGCTCGCGGAATGCAAGACGCTGGTCGCCCGGCGCGTGCGGGAACGCGTCGACGTGTCGGAGCTGGCATGGTCGTCGTATTTCCATCTGAACAGCAGAATGGTGGAGCGGCTGCGCGTCGGCCGCATCTTCCTTGCCGGGGACGCGGCCCACGTACACAGCCCGGCCGGCGCGCAAGGGATGAACACGGGCATTCAGGAAGCGTTCAATCTGGGCTGGAAGATCGCGCGCGTTCTGAAAGGGGCGGCGCCTGACCGTCTGCTCGACACGTATCACAACGAACGGCATCCGATCGAGCGCGACGTGCTGCGGCAAACGGGCTTCATCACGCATATGGCCGAGGCCGATCATGGACCGCTGAAGCTGCTGCGCGAGCGCGTGATGCCGGTGCTGGCCGCGCTCGGTCCGCTGCGCGATGCGGCGCGTATGACCATCAGCGAGTTGTCGGTCCAGTATCGGCGCAGCCCGTTGACGCTCGAACGCCTGCTCGACGGCGGCCCGCGTGCCGGCGAGCGCGCGCCGGATGCGCTAGTGCACGTAGTGGATGGGCCGCTTGGCCGCGCGCCGGGTGTCGGTTGCATTTTCGATCTGCACGATCCGGCGTTTTTCTCGTTGTTCCTGCTCGTCCCGCCGCTGGCCGTCGACGACACGCCGCTCGATCCGGCCGCGAAGCACGCATCGCCGCCGGACCCGGAACTGGAGCGGCTGGCTGCGGAGGTCGAGAGATTGCTGCCGGGTGCGGTTCGCATCTGGCGCGTGACGGATACGAGCGGCGAGGGCGGCCCGGCGCTGTCCGAATCGTATGGGCGCACACGGCCGTCGTTCTATCTGGTGCGGCCGGACGGTTACATCAGCGCGCGTGGACGCACGGGGTCCGACCTGCACGGCTTGCTGCGGCACTGCGAAGCGTGGTTCGCCGTGGGTGGGGTGATACCGGAGCAGGCGGCGCTGTGAGGTAGCGCCGCCTGTCTTCGCTTAAACCGCAGCCGCAGCAGCCGGCGTCAGGCTGTCGCGATGCTTGACGAGCGCTTCCCTGACGATGCCCGACATCTCGACGCCGCTCGCATCCGGCTCATCGAGCGCCGCCAGCAAAGCGCGCCGCATGCGCGGCTCCCAGAAGCGGCGGATATGATCGGCGATGCCGGCGAGTGCTTCCTCACGGTCCGGCATCGAATCGAAAAAATCGCCGATCCGGTTCGCCATGTCGATCAGATTCTGACTGTCCATGGCTTGCCTCACTTACCCGACGTTGCGTTGGCCAACTCGCGCTGCTTCAGCAGATCGAGCTGCTCCGTGTTGAAGCGCGAGTAGTCCTGCTGCCATTGCGACGGCTGTTCGACCGGCATCACCTGCACCGCCGTCACCTTGTACTCGGGACAGTTGGTGGCCCAGTCCGAGCTATCGGTGGTGATCACGTTCGCGCCCGATTCGGGGAAGTGGAACGTCGTGTAGACGACGCCCGGTTGCATCCGCTCGGTCACCTTCGCGCGCAATACGGTTTGTCCCGCGCGCGATTCGATGCCGACCCAATCGTCATTCCTGATGCCGCGTTCTTCTGCGTCGTGCGGATGGATCTCGAGACGGTCTTCGTCGTGCCAGCGCGAATTCTCGGTACGGCGTGTCTGCGCGCCGACGTTGTACTGCGACAGAATGCGGCCTGTGGTGAGCAGCAGCGGGAACTTGCGCGTGACCTTTTCCGGCGTGGCGATGAACTTCGTGATCACGAACTTGCCCTTACCGCGCACGAAGGTGTCGATGTGCATGGTCGGCGTACCGTCGGGCGCGTCCTCGTTGCATGGCCACTGGATGCTGCCGAGCTCGTCGAGCTTCCTGTACGACACGCCATGGAAGGTCGGCGTGAGACGTGCGATCTCGTCCATGATCTGCGACGGATGCGCGTAGTCCATTTCATAACCGAGTGCGCGCGCGAGCATCACCGTAACTTCCCAGTCGGCGTAACCCGGCACCGGCGGCATCACCTTGCGCACGCGCGAGATGCGGCGTTCCGCGTTGGTGAAGGTGCCGTCCTTCTCGAGGAACGAGGAACCCGGCAGCAGGACATGCGCGTACTTAGCGGTTTCGTTGAGGAAAATGTCCTGTACGACGATGCATTCCATCGACGACAGCGCCGCCGACACGTGATGCGTGTTCGGATCGGATTGCACGATGTCCTCGCCCTGGCAGTACAGGCCCTTGAAGGTGCCGTGCACGGCGGCGTCGAACATGTTCGGAATGCGCAGGCCTGGTTCGGGCTGCAGCGTGACGTTCCATGCTTCCTCGAACAATGCACGCGTGATCGAATCGCTGATGTGGCGATAGCCCGGCAGTTCGTGCGGGAACGAGCCCATGTCGCACGAACCCTGCACGTTGTTCTGCCCGCGCAGCGGGTTCACGCCGACGCCTTCGCGGCCGATGTTGCCAGTCGCCATCGCCAGATTTGCGATGCCCATCACCATCGTCGAACCTTGCGCGTGTTCGGTGACGCCGAGGCCGTAATAGATCGCGGCATTGCCGCCGGTGGCATAGATGCGGGCGGCTTCGCGGATGGATGCGGCGGGCACGCCCGTGAGTTCTTCGGTCGCTTCCGGCGCATTCTCTGGCAGGGCGACGAACGCACGCCATTGCTCGAACGCGCGCGTTTCGCAGCGCTCGGCGATGAAGGCTTCGTTCAGCAAGCCTTCGGTCACGATCACATGCGCGAGTGCATTGACCACGGCGACGTTGGTGCCCGGACGCAATTGCAAATGATGTGAAGCCTTGACGTGCGGCGTGTCGACGATATCGATGCGGCGCGGATCGACCACGATCAGCTTCGCGCCTTCGCGGATACGGCGCTTCATGCGCGAGCCGAACACCGGGTGGCCGTCGGTCGGATTGGCGCCGATCACCATGATGACGTCGGCCTTGTCGACCGAGGCGAAGGTCTGCGTGCCAGCCGATTCGCCCAGCGTGGTCTTCAGGCCATAGCCAGTCGGCGAATGGCAGACGCGCGCGCAGGTGTCGACGTTGTTGTTGCCGAACGCGGCGCGCACGAGTTTCTGTACGAGATACGTTTCTTCGTTCGTGCAGCGCGACGACGTAATGCCGCCGATCGAATCGCGGCCGTGCTTCGCCTGAATGCGGCGGAATTCCGACGCCGCGTACGTGAGCGCTTCTTCCCAGCTGACTTCACGCCACGGATCCGTGATCTTCGCGCGGATCATCGGCTTGGTGATGCGGTCCTTGTGCGTCGCGTAGCCCCAGGCGAAGCGGCCCTTCACACACGCGTGGCCTTCGTTGGCCTGGCCGTTCTTGTGCGGCACCATCCGCACGACCTGGTTGCCCTTCATCTCGGCCTTGAACGAGCAGCCGACGCCGCAATACGCGCACGTGGTGACCACCGAATGTTCGGACTGGCCGAGCATGATGACGGTTTTCTCCTGCAAGGTCGCAGTGGGGCATGCAGCGACGCATGCGCCGCACGACACGCATTCCGATTCCATGAACGGCTTGTTTTCGCTCGCGGCGACGCGCGATTCGAAACCGCGCCCGGCGATGGTCAGTGCGAACGTGCCCTGCGTTTCTTCGCACGCGCGTACGCAGCGATTGCAGACGATGCACTTCGACGGATCGTACGTGAAGTACGGATTCGATTCGTCCTTCTTGTCCTTCAGATGGTTCGCGCCATCGAAGCCGTAGCGCACTTCGCGCAGGCCGGTGACACCTGCCATGTCCTGCAATTCGCAGTCGCCGTTGGCGGGGCAGGTCAGGCAGTCGAGCGGGTGATCGGAGATATACAACTCCATCACGTTACGGCGCAGCGATTGCAGACGATCGGTTTGCGTGCGGACCTTCATGCCGGCTTCGACAGGCGTCGTGCACGAAGCGGGATAGCCGCGTTTGCCTTCGATCTCGACGAGGCACAAACGGCACGAGCCGAACGGTTCGAGCGAATCGGTCGCGCAGAGCTTGGGTACGTTGACGCCGGCTTCGACGGCGGCGCGCATCACGGACGTGCCGGCCGGAACCGTCACGGCCTGGCCGTCGATTTCCAGCGTGACGTCGACGTCGGCATGACGCGCGGGTGTGCCGTAGTCGGTGTCGTCAAAGAACGAACGGGGCGCACGTTGCGCTTGTGCCTGCGATTTGCACGCGCAATTACCGGAGCCGCAGCCGCCCCCAACGGGGACTTCCTTCGGGGCGCCGGCAGGGGAGTTGAGCACATCGGACATGTGAAGCTCCTGGGTCAGGCCGCAGCCGCTTTGGGCGCGAGGTCGTGTACGTTGTCGAGACCGAAGTCTTCGGGGAAATGGTCGAGCGCGGACAACACCGGGAACGGCGTCATGCCGCCCATCGCGCAGAGCGAACCGGATACCATCGTGTCGCACAGATCGCGCAACAACTGCACTTGCCGCGTGGACGTATCGCCATTGCGGATCCGTCCGATCACTTCGACGCCGCGCGTCGAGCCGATCCGGCACGGCGTGCATTTGCCGCACGATTCCAGCGCGCAGAAGTGCATCGCGTACTGCGCGAGTTCGGCGAGATTCGACGTGTCGTCATGCACGACGATGCCGCCGTGGCCGACCACTGCGCCGACGGCCGCGTACGCTTCGTAGTCCATGGGGATGTCCCACTGGCTTTCCGGCAGATAAGTGCCGAGCGGGCCGCCGACCTGCACGGCGCGCGCCGGGCGTCCGCTTGCCGTGCCGCCGCCATAGTCATAGAGCAATTCGCGCAGCGTGACGCCGAATGCGAGCTCGACCAGACCGCCTTGCTTCACATTGCCGGCGAGCTGGAAGGGCAGCGTGCCGCGCGAGCGGCCCATGCCGAAGTCTTTGTAGAAAGCAGCGCCGCGCGCGAAGATGATCGGCACCGTTGCGAGCGTGATCACGTTGTTGATCACCGTCGGCTGGCCGTAAAGGCCGACTAGCGCCGGCACCGGCGGCTTCGCGCGCACGATGCCGCGTTTGCCTTCGAGCGATTCCAGCAGCGCGGTTTCCTCACCGCAGACATAAGCGCCTGCGCCTTTCGCCACGAACAGTTCGAAGCGATGCGCCGCCGAGCCGAGCACGCTGTCGCCGAGCCAACCGGCGGCGCGCGCTTTGGCGATCGCGGCTTCGAGCGTCGCGATCGAGTGCGGATATTCGCTGCGTACGTAGATATAGCCGACTGTCGCACCCGTCACGACGCCCGCGATGATCATCCCTTCGATCAGCACGTACGGGTCGCTTTCCATCACGAGGCGGTCGGAGAAGGTACCGGAGTCGCCTTCGTCCGCATTGCAGACGATGTACTTCTGCGCCGCTTTGGCACCGCGCACCGTGCGCCATTTGATGCCGGCGGGGAAGGCTGCGCCGCCGCGGCCGCGCAGGCCGGATTCAATCAGCGCTTCGCAGGCGGCGTCGCCGTCGGTTTGCAGGGCTTGCCTGAGACCTTCGAGGCCGCCGTGGGCGACGTAATCGTCGACGGAAAGCGGATCGGTAATACCGATGCGCGCGAAGGTCAGGCGTTGCTGCTTCTTCAGATACGGGATGTCGTCGACCACACCGACACGGCGGGCATGCTCGCCACCTTCGATGAAGCCGGCGTCGAACAGCGCGGCCACGTCGCTTTCTTCGACGTTCGCATAGCCGATGCGGCCTTCAGCCGTCGCCACTTCGACGAGCGGTTCAAGCCACAACAAACCGCGCGAACCGTTGCGAACCAGTTCGATTGCAATGCCGCGGCGTGCGGCTTCCGATTCGATCGCCTGAGCCAGTGCATCGGCGCCGAGTGCGAGTGCCGACGAATCGCAGGGTACGTATATGCGCGTCATGCTGTGACCTCCACGCATTTGCTGGCGGCGGCGAAGAGCGCGTCGAATTTTTGCGGTGTCACTTTCGCGTGCAGCGTGCCGTTGACCATCATCGCCGGCGACAGTGCGCATTGGCCGAGGCAGTACACCGATTCCAGTTCGACCGTCTCACCATGCCGATGCTCCGCATCAAAACGGCAACCGGTGTGCGCCTCGATATGCTGCGCGAGCGCTTCGGTGCCCATGCTGCGGCATGCTTCCGCGCGGCACAGTTGCACCGTGACGGGCGCCGCGGGCTGCGTGCGGAAATGGTGGTAGTAGGTTATGACGCCATGCACTTCCGCGCGCGACAGGTTCATGGCACGCGCGAGAGGCGCAACCGTGTCGGGCGGCACGTAGCCGAGTTCGTCCTGAATGGCGTGCAGTACCGCTAGCAGCGACCTGCCCGGTTGCGCGTGACGCTGCACCAACTGCTCCGGCGCGACGGCGATGGAATCGTCCAAGTGGGGGCTCCTCCAAAGTCATATATGCACTTGTTATTCATAATGCGTGCACTTATGCTTCGTATATTCGATATGGGATAGCCGAACAATAGGCGGGTGATACGCCTCGTGCAATAGGAAAGAGTTGAGCATATATGATCAGGATCGAGTGCCAGGCGCAGCTGGTTGTGAAGGGCCCGGATGGCCGTGAGGCAAGCCTGTCGGACGTCGTGCCGCTGCTCGCGTTGGTGGACGAGTCCGGCAGCATCGCGCAGGCGGCGACGCTTAAGGGTTTGTCCTACCGTCACGCGTGGGGTTTGTTGCGCAGCATCGAGGAGCGTTTGGGTGGCCCGTTGATCGCGAAGGAACGTGGGCGCGGCTCGGTGTTGTCCGAACTCGGTCAGGCCGTACTGCGCGCGCAGCGTCTGTGCGGTGAGCGGCTCGACGGCAACATGCAGGCGCTCGCGAGCGAAGTCGCCAGCGAATTGAACCGCTGGCTCGCGCCGGCCGCCGACGACGTCCGGATCTACGCGTCGCACGGTTACGCCGTGGCGGCGCTGGTGACGGCATTGGTCGCGAACGACTTGCCGGTCGATATCAAATACCGCGACAGCGCAGACGCGGTCAGCGCGCTCGCTCGTGGCGAATGTGATCTGGCCGGCTTTCACTTGCCGCTAGGCGAGTTTCGCGCGGCCTGTGCGGATACCTATCGACGTTGGCTCGATCCGCAGCGTCACGTGCTCGTGCATCTGACGAAGCGCAAGCAGGGGCTCTTTCTCGGCAAGGGGAATCCAAAGGGAATCGGCGGCCTGAGTGATCTTGCGCGCGACGACATTCGCTTCGTCAATCGTCAGCCTGGTTCCGGTACGCGCATGCTGCTCGATCTCGCGCTACGAAAAGTCGGGGTCGATCCGGATCGGGTCAATGGTTATGCATCGGCGGAACTCACGCACTCGGCGATCGCGGCATTCGTGGCAAGCGGCATGGCGGATGTGGGTTTCGGCGTCGAGCCGGCGGCGCATCACTTCGGGCTCGACTTCATTCCGATCGTCGATGAAGACTATTACTTCGCCTGCGACCGCGCCCGGCTGGAGCGCGCGCCGCTCGCAACGGTGATCGGTTTGCTGCGCGGCGCGGCGTTTCGGCATAGCGTTGAACAGCTCGAAGGCTACGATCCACGCGACTGCGGCAAGCTTCTCGATCTCGATGCGGGGCTTGGTCCTGATGCGTCGTAAGCGACTGTAAACAAATTGGCGCCATCGCCGCTGCGAGGGGCGTTTGTTTGGGATAATCTCTATCCTTCCGCTTACGCCTTAACCGCGCGCTACGCCGCGCTGAACCGATATGAAAGTTCTTCTTCACGCATGTGCTGCGGCAGCGACGGCCGGGGTGCTTCTCGCCACCGCTTCGGTTGCTTTCGCCCAGAATTCGCCGGGTGTGCCGGGCGGTATCCTGCAAGATCAGTTCCGTCTTGCCGAGCATCCGCAGATGCCGTTTGCGGCGTCCGCGCCCTCGGACAAATACCAGTCCAACAAAAAATCAGCCATGCGCAAGCGTGGCGACAACGGCGATCCGAACGGGTGTAATTTGCAGTGTCCTAAAGACGAATAAGCGCTTTCGTGTTCCGCTTTTTGAGTGTGTTCAAAACGCCGGCATGTTGCCGGCGTTTTTCGTTTTAGTGATTTTATAGAGTCTCTCGGTTCTGGCCCCTCGTTCAGCGACGAGCGCTTATGGCTTTGCCGTGTGCCACATGTCCTTGAAGCCGTCCCCCTTCATGTCGCCCGCTTGCTTGTCGGCCGCGTAGCGATACAGCGGATGGCCTTTATACGCCCATTGCTGTTTGCCATCGGCGGACGGAATCACGGTCCAGTCGCCTGAGGGCTTGTCCGACGCGCTCGCCATGGCCGCCGGCCAGTTGCTCATACAGCCGCCGGTACAGGCGCTCATGCCGGGCGTGGTGTCTTTGTCGAAGGTATAGAGCGTCATACCGTCCGCGGTAACGAAGCGGCCGTCGACGATTTTCGGGGCTTCAGCAAAAGCAGTTTGTTGCAGTGCGAGGAGAGTCAGCGTGGAGAGGCATAAGAGAGTCTTGCGCATGATGTCGGCTCCTGATTTTGGTGTTGGTCTCGCGCGGAACGCGGTGTGCGGTCGCGCGTGGGGAATAAACGATTGGACGAATGCGTTTATTCCCTTGGCCTCACGCGGCTTTCTTCGACACCCGCCATCCCCGCCAGCAAAAAGGCCCGCTCGATGAGCGGGCCTTCTGTTTTTATAGGTAGCCAACAAAAAACCCGCAAGCAGCAGGCCGCTTACGGGTTTTGAGTGAGTCTTGATGGTGCAGCCTGAAACAATGTTCTGGTGGAGGCGGCGGGAATCGAACCCGCGTCCAGAAGCACTCTACGACTAGTTCTACATACTTAGTTCTGTCATTTGATTTAACCACCACGACGCGGACGAACACGCTGCGTGACGGCGATTCACTAGATTTTCGACCTTGGCGTCGTGACGCCGCCAAGACTTAACTGACGTATATGACCTCTGTCGGTATTGCTACCGGTCTTGCGACTCTAGCCCGTCAGTGAACTAGGCAGAGGACGGCGGCCCTTAGGCTGCCAGTGCGAACGTTTCGTCGTTTGCAGTTACGTTTTTCCCATTGATTAACGAGGTGACGGGTCCTCGGTATGCCCTAGCCGCTTCGCAACCCCTGTCGAAACCAGGTCGCCCCCGCGGTTCGTTGCCCAAAATGTCTGAGCCAGACGGAGATTTTACAATAGTTTGACGGCCACGTCCTGGCTGATTGGCTTGTTGCCTGGCCGTGCCGGTGGGTTGTCGATGCATAGCGGCAAGACGCCGCTATGCATTGCGTGTGGCGTGTCTGCGGTGTTCGCTATTTGCGTTCATCCGCGCCGTGGTTCAGCCGATGTCGCGCAGGAGCTTCTGCAATTCCGCGGGCGAGTGCACGACATGCTGCGCGTGCCATTGCGTCGGCGGAATGTCGTTGCCGCAGTAACCGTAGGCGGCCGCGATGGTCTTCATGCCGGCCGCGAAACCCGCCTGCACGTCGCGCAGGTCGTCGCCGACGTAGACGATGCGCTCCGGCACCACATCCAGCTCACGCGCGGCGTGCAACAGCGGCGCGGGGTGCGGCTTCGAATGCGGAGTCGTGTCGCCGCTCACCACGCAGCCGGCGCGCTCTTCGAGGCCGAGTTGCGCGATCAGCGGCTCGGTGAGCCTGGCCACCTTGTTCGTCACGATGCCCCAGCGCACGCCCCGTGCGTCGAGATCGTCGAGCAATTCGGGGATGCCGGGAAACAGCGTGGTCTCGATGCACAAGTCCGCTTCGTAGTTGGCGAGAAACTCCTCACGCATCGACGCGAACTCGTGATCTTCAGGGCCGATTCCGAAAGCCCCGCCGATCAGCCCGCGTGCGCCAGCCGACGCGAGCGGCCGCAGGTTTTCGAGCGGCACCATCTCGAGGCTGCGATCGTGGCGCATCTTGTTGACGGCGGCCGCCAGATCGGGGGCGGTGTCGGCCAGCGTTCCGTCGAGGTCGAACAGAACAGCCTGGCAAAGACCGAGCGCGTCGTCGTTATCTTCGCGTTGGGGCAGGGGCGTGGGATCGCTCATTGATTGGATTGAGTCCAGGCAGGTCGGGGCGGATCAGACGTCGCGACGGCAGGCGAGCATGTAGTTCACGCTCGTGTCGGCGGACAGCGTGAAATGCTTGCTAAGCGGGTTATAAACGATACCTTTGATGTCGGCCGTACGCAGATCGGAGGCGCGTACAAAGCTTGCCAATTCCGACGGGCGAATGAAGCGCGCGTAGTCGTGCGTACCTTTAGGCAGCATCCGCGCGATGTATTCGGCGCCGATCACTGCAAACAGATACGACTTCACATTGCGGTTCAGCGTGGAGAAAAACACCCAGCCGCCCGGTTTCACGAGCGTTTTGCATGCTTCGACAATGGCGGCCGGTTGGGGCACGTGTTCGAGCATTTCCATGCAGGTAACGACGTCGTAAGTGCCCGGTTCGCGGGCGGCGAGTGCTTCGGCGGCGATTTCTTCGTAACTGACGGTTACACCACTTTCAAGGCTGTGAAGATCCGCCACGCCGAGCGCCTGGCTCGACAGGTCGATTCCCTTCACATGCGCTCCCAATCCCGCCATCGACTCCGACAGAATGCCGCCGCCGCAGCCGATATCCAACACGGTTTTGCCGGCGAGATGCGCGTGGGCGTCGATCCAGCTCAGGCGAATCGGGTTGAGTTCATGCAGCGGTTTGAATTCGGCATTCGGGTCCCACCAACGATGCGCGAGGTCGCTAAATTTCTGCAGTTCGTGGGGATCGGCGTTGGTCATAGCGGAAGCTGCCTCGATGAGAGCGTTGAGCGGGCGCTCGAGGATAAACCCTGAGTATATAGGCCGGGCGACGGGGCGGCAAAATGCCGCGCGGTGGCTGGCGCGTGCTGTTCCGGTAGATCAGGCGTGCGCTCGGAGGAGAAGGCGAGCGCGCGCCCGCAACTGCGGCATAAAAAAAGCCCCGCCGAAGCGGGGCTTTGATACTGCGGTAACTTGGAGCTTACTGCTTCGAAGTACCGACAACTTCGACTTCCACGCGACGATCCGGTGCGAGGCAGGCGATGAGTTGCTTGTGGTTCTTCTGGTTGCAACCGGTCGTGACCGGGTTGCGCTTGCCCTTGCCTTCCGTATAGATACGGTTGGATTCGATGCCCTTGCTGACCAGGTATGCCTTGACAGCTTGAGCACGGCGCAGCGACAGACGGTCGTTGTACTTGTCCGAACCGATACGGTCCGTGTAACCCGTTGCGACGACGACTTCCAGGTTCAGCGCGCCGATCTTCGATGCCAGATCGTCCAGCTTTTCCTTGCCAGCCGGCTTCAGGATAGCCTTGTCGAAGTCGAACAGAGCGTCAGCTTGATACGTAATCTTTTGGCTCGTAATAGCCGGTGCAGGTGCGACCGGAGCCGGCGGGGTCGGAGCCTGGGCAACCAGGGCGCCATCGCACTTAGCGTTGGCCGTTGCCGGCGTCCAGAATGCATCGCGCCAGCAAAGCTCGTTCGTGCCGTTCATCCACACGTATTCGCCGGTACCATTCACCCAGTTGTCGTTCGTAGCTTGTCGCGACGCCGGCACCGATTGCGCCATGGCGGATGCAGCCATAACTGCGGTAGCTGCAATGAACGCGAGCTTTGAAAGTTTATTCATATTTCTCCTCTCGAAATTGAGATTACCGCAGGTTTACTGCGAGCCTGTTGACGAAGACAAGTCATACATTGCTCGAAGTATAACATCGGTGTAGAACAAAAAACGTGCTGTGTAGACTTCGAGCAGTGTCTAACTCTTTGTGCGTTGGCATTTTGCCATATCGTTCCCTTCCAACGATAAAAAAATCTGCCCCCGATCAAATCACCCTCCAATTGTGGTGCATGCGCAACAGAAGCAATCCGCTGGAGGGGCCGCCAGTCATGGCTGAGCGGCGAATTGCCCTACGCACAAATCGAGCCTGCCCCCACTTCGTCATGCGGCGTTCAGGCGCCGTTCCCGCTCGTCTGCTAATAGGTATACGTACCCCAGCCGGGGGCGGATGCGCGGCATGTTAGAATCGCGTGATGCGTTGCGCCTGCAATGCTTACGCGAAGGCGCGGCGAGGTGAGGTCAGCTTCACGCCGTCGCCTTGGCACGTAAAAGATACGGATAATGGATCAATTCGCCAAAGAGACTCTGCCAATCTCCCTAGAGGAGGAAATGCGCCGTTCGTATCTCGATTACGCGATGAGCGTGATCGTGGGGCGTGCGCTTCCCGATGTTCGCGATGGCCTGAAGCCGGTGCACCGGCGCGTGCTGTACGCGATGCACGAACTGAACAACGACTGGAACCGGGCGTACAAGAAGTCGGCTCGTATTGTCGGCGACGTCATCGGTAAATATCACCCGCACGGCGACACGGCTGTTTACGACACCATCGTTCGGATGGCGCAGAATTTCTCGCTGCGCTACATGCTGGTGGATGGTCAGGGCAACTTCGGTTCGGTCGACGGCGACAACGCCGCGGCAATGCGCTACACCGAAATCCGCATGGCGAAGATCGGCCACGAGCTGCTGGCCGATATCGACAAGGAAACCGTCGATTTCACACCGAACTACGACGGCAGCGAAAACGAACCGGCCATCCTGCCGGCGCGTATTCCCAATCTGCTGATCAATGGCTCGTCCGGTATTGCGGTCGGCATGGCGACCAATATCCCGCCGCATAACCTCAATGAGGTTGTCGACGCATGTCAGCATCTGCTGAAAAACCCGGAAGCCACGATCGACGAACTGATCGAGATCATCCCGGCGCCTGACTTCCCAACCGCCGGCATCATCTACGGCGTGGCAGGGGTGCGCGATGGTTACCGCACCGGCCGCGGCCGCGTCGTGATGCGCGCGCTCACGCACTTCGAGGAAATCGACCGCGGTCAGCGCATGTCGATCATCGTCGACGAGCTGCCGTATCAGGTGAACAAGCGCTCACTTCTGGAGCGCATCGCCGAGCTGGTCAACGAGAAGAAGCTCGAAGGCATCTCCGACATCCGCGACGAATCCGACAAGAGCGGCATGCGCGTCGTGATCGAGCTGAAGCGCGGCGAAGTGCCTGAAGTGGTTCTCAACAATCTGTACAAGGCGACCCAGCTTCAGGACACCTTCGGCATGAACATGGTCGCGCTGGTCGACGGCCAGCCGAAGCTGCTGAACCTGAAGGAAATGCTGGCGTGCTTCCTGTCGCATCGCCGGGAAGTGCTGACGCGGCGCACTGTATACGAACTGCGCAAGGCTCGCGAACGCGGCCACGTGCTCGAAGGTCTGGCTGTTGCGCTTGCCAACATTGACGAGTTCATCTCGATCATCAAGGCCGCGCCGACACCGCCGATCGCCAAGCAGGAATTGATGGCTCGTCCGTGGGATTCGTCGCTGGTGCGCGAAATGTTGTCGCGCGCCGAGACGGAAAACGCGTCGGCCGGTGGTCGTGAGGCTTATCGCCCTGACGGTTTGAATCCGTCGTTTGGTATGCAGTCCGACGGCCTCTACCGCTTGTCCGACACCCAGGCTCAGGAAATCTTGCAGATGCGTCTGCAACGCCTGACGGGTCTGGAGCAGGACAAGATCATCGGCGAGTATCGCGAAGTGATGGCGCAAATCGCCGACCTGCTGGACATTCTGGCTCGCCCGGAACGCATTACGGCGATCATCGTCGACGAACTGACGTCGATCAAAGCCGAATTCGGCGACGCGCGCCGCTCGAAGATCGAGCTGAACGCAACCGAGCTGAACACCGAAGACCTGATCACGCCGCAAGAGATGGTCGTGACCATGTCGCACGCGGGCTATGTGAAATCGCAGCCGCTGTCCGAATACAGTGCGCAGAAGCGGGGTGGCCGAGGCAAACAGGCCACGGCGATGAAGGAAGACGACTGGATCGACACGCTGTTCATCGCGAACACGCACGATCACATTCTGTGCTTCTCGAATCGTGGTCGCGTCTACAGCGTGAAGGTCTACGAAGTGCCGCAAGGTTCGCGGAACTCGCGCGGCCGCCCGATCGTCAATATTTTCCCGCTGCAGGACGGCGAGAAGATTACGGTTGTCTTGCCGGTCAAGGAATTTTCGGCTGACAAATTCGTCTTTATGGGCACCGCGTTAGGAACCGTAAAAAAGACGCCGCTAGAAGCCTTTGGTCGCGTGTTGCGCAAGGGTATTATTGCGGTCGGTCTGGATGACGGCGACTATCTGATCGGCGCCGCGATCACAGACGGTCAGCATGATGTGATGCTGTTCTCGGATTCCGGCAAGGCAGTTCGCTTCGACGAGAACGACGTGCGTCCGATGGGCCGCGAGGCACGTGGCGTACGCGGCATGCAACTCGAAGACGGTCAGAGCGTGATTGCGTTGCTGGTGGCCGGCGACGAGCAGCAGTCGGTGCTGACAGCAACCGAAAACGGCTACGGCAAGCGCACGCCGATCATCGAGTACACGCGTCACGGGCGCGGCACGAAGGGAATGATCGCGATCCAGACGTCGGAGCGTAACGGCAAGGTCGTCGCCGCCACGCTGGTGGATCAGGAAGCGCAGATCATGCTGATCACCAATACGGGCGTGCTGATTCGTACGCGCGTATCGGAAATCCGCGAAATGGGGCGCGCAACCCAAGGTGTTACACTCATCAGCCTTGACGAAGGGACCAAGCTTTCAGGTCTGCAACAGGTTGCTGAGGCGGAAGCGGATATCGATGTGGAAGGCGACACCGAAGGTCCTGCCGAAGGCGACAACGGCGGTGAAGACGGTGGTGCGGCCTGATTTGCGTCGGTAGCTTTCAGTCTCAGTTATTGGTTGAAAGCTGCGCAGGGAACAATGGCGTGTCGGGCCGATACGCATCCCGCGCAGCTTGCAGTTCAAGTTAATTTCTCTTAGGGAGTAATGATGCAAAAACGATTCAAACAACTGATGTTGCTGGCTGCTCTCGTGCCGACCTTCGCTATGGCTCAAGCGCTTCAGAGCCCGGCCCCGGCGGCTCCGGCTGCTGCCGCTGCACCGGTTGATCCGGCCAAGCAGGCTGCAATCAAGGACTTGCTGGACGCAATCGACGCACAGAAGCTCGTCGGCGCGATCGGCAACAGCGCCCAGATGCAAGCCAAGCAGCTGGTTCCGGCTATCCTGTCGGACGCCCTGAGCGAAAACAAGACGATGACGGACAAGCAGAAGCAGGCTTCCGTCCCGACGCTGCAAAAGAACGCAGTGCCGAAGCTGGTTGACGGCGCAGGGCAAGTGTTCGCAACGGACAGCTTCCGCCAGGACGCAATGCAAGCTCAGTACGACGCTTACGCGAAGTATTACAGCACGTCGGAAATCAAGGATCTGACCACGTTCTACAAGAGCCCGACCGGCCGCAAGTTCATCCAGGTCCAGGACCAGGTTGGTCGCGACGTCGTGAATGGCTTGATGCAAAAGTACATGCCGCAATCGATCAAGGCAACGCGTGACCAGGCTGACAAGGAAGTCGCTTCGGTCAAGCCGGCTAAGTAAATTGGGTAAATAAGCTGGCTGAATAAGCCAGCGAGTTGAGCCAAAAGGTCGAAAGGCTGCGCTGACATCGCGCTAGCCGCCGCTCGGTAAGCTATATGGCGTGCCGGGTTTGGCGGGTTGGCGGTGACAATGCGATAATGGCCGTTTGCGCACACGCGCAGACGGCCATTTTCTTTTTTGGGCGCGGAAATGTTGCCAAACGCGTGTTGCTAAGCGTGTATTTCCAAACGCGTGTCGCTCAACTCGCGCTGTCGAGTTTCGCGTCGCAAACTTTGCAATGGCTGCCTTCGCGGCTGCCAACTTCGCCGATTTTTGCGCGATCTGTTCGTTTTTCGCGCCAGCTTCCAGGATCTCACGATGCGCGTCTTTAATTTCTCCGCCGGCCCCGCTGCCATGCCCGAAGAAGTGCTGCGTCAGGCAGCCGACGAGATGCTCGATTGGCAGGGCAGTGGCATGAGCGTGATGGAAATGAGCCATCGCGGCAAAGAATTCATGTCGATCCACGAGGAAGCGCTCGTCGATCTGCGGGACTTGCTCGCGGTGCCCGCCAGCCACCGCATCCTGTTCCTGCAAGGCGGCGGTTTGGGCGAAAACGCGATCGTGCCGATGAATCTGATGGGCGCGAAACCGCGCGCGGATTTCGTTGTGACCGGTTCGTGGTCGCAAAAGTCGCTGAAAGAAGCGCAAAAGTACGGCACGGTCCATCTGGCAGCCAGCGGTCAGACGGCAGACGGCTTCACGCGCGCGCCGGCTCGCTCGGAATGGCAACTGTCGGACGATCCGGCGTACGTGCATCTGTGCACCAACGAAACCATTCACGGCGTCGAGACGTTCGAGATTCCCGACCTCGGCGATATTCCGCTGGTGGCGGACGCTTCGTCGCACATCCTGTCGCGCCCAATGGACATCGCCAAATACGGCGTGCTATTTGGCGGCGCGCAGAAGAACATCGGCATGGCGGGCGTGACTGTCGTGATCGTCCGCGAAGACATGCTGGATCGCGCGCAGGCGATCTGCCCGTCGGCGTTCGAATGGAAAACCGTCGCCGAGAACAATTCGATGTACAACACGCCGCCCACGTACGCGATCTACATCGCGGGGCTGGTGTTCAAGTGGTTGAAGAAGCAGGGCGGCCTTACCGCGATGGAAGCGCGTAACCTCGAGAAATCGAAGCTGTTGTACGACACGATCGATTCGAGCAGCTTTTATCTGAACAAGGTCGAGCGTGGCTCGCGCTCGCGGATGAACGTACCGTTTTTCCTCGCCGACGAGTCGCGCAACGAAGATTTCCTGGCCGGCGCGAAAGCGCGGGGAATGGTGCAGCTAAAGGGCCACAAGTCCGTCGGCGGCATGCGGGCGTCGATTTATAACGCTGTCCCGCTCGAAGGCGTCAAAGCGCTTGTCGAATACATGAAGGAATTCGAACAGCGCAGCGCCTGATCGTCTTAGACATTCAGGCACGCGCATCCTTTCCAGCACGCATTTGTGCAGCAGCTACCGGCAGGGCCGTTTTCACGCATGGACGACGAACTCAATACCCGACTCAAACCTCTTCGCGAACGCATCGACGCGCTCGACGCGCAGCTGATCGCGCTTCTCAATCAGCGTGCCGCAGTGGCGCTCGAAGTGGGCGAAGTGAAGAAGCATTTCAACGCACCGGTGTTCCGCCCTGAGCGCGAACAGCAGGTGATCGCGCGCCTGCAGGATATGAGCGACGGCCCGCTGGCCAGCGAGCATATCAGCGCGATCTGGCGCGAGATCATGGCCGCGAGCCGCGCGCTCGAAAAGAGCATCAGGGCCGCGTATCTTGGCCCGGTTGGTACGTATAGCGAACAGGCGATGCACGAGTACTTCGGTCAGTCGATCGAAGGTCTGCCGTGCCCGTCGATCGACGAAGTATTTCGCTCGGTCGAAGCTGGCGCCGCCGAATTCGGCGTCGTGCCGGTCGAGAATTCGACCGAAGGCGCGGTGTCGCGCACGCTTGATCTGTTGTTGCAAACGCAGCTCACGATCGGCGGCGAACTGGCGCTGCCTATTCACCACAATCTGTTGACGCTGAACGGCAGCCTCACTGGCGTGACGCGAGTGTGCGCGCACGCGCAGGCGCTCGCCC
Source organism: Paraburkholderia sediminicola (assembly GCF_902859805.1). Classification (GTDB taxonomy): domain Bacteria; phylum Pseudomonadota; class Gammaproteobacteria; order Burkholderiales; family Burkholderiaceae; genus Paraburkholderia; species Paraburkholderia sediminicola. The sequence continues at coordinate 387,134 of NZ_CADIKC010000003.1, forward strand.
AGTGCCAGCGCTGGCTCGCAACCAACGCGCCGCATCTCGAGCGCCAGGCGGTGTCGAGCAATGCCGAAGCCGCGCGCATGGCGGCGGAAGATCCGACGGTTGCAGCCATCGCAGGCGATCGCGCGGCGACCCACTACGGTCTGCAAGTCGCGTATGCCCTGATCCAGGATGATCCGCACAACCGCACGCGTTTCGTGATGATCGGCAAGGAGCGCACTGGCGTCAGCGGGCACGATCAGACGTCGTTGATCGTTTCGGTGGCGAACGAGCCCGGCGCCGTGTTCAAGTTGCTGGAGCCGTTGGCGCGCCACAGCGTGTCCATGACCCGTTTCGAGTCCCGTCCGGCGCGCGTCGGCACGTGGGAGTACTACTTCTACATCGACGTCGAAGGCCATCGCGACGAGCCGGCGGTTGCCGCCGCACTCACCGAACTCGGTCAGAAGGCCGCGTTCCTGAAGATACTCGGCTCGTATCCGCGTGCTCGTTGATGTCGGCCCAGGCGCGCGCACGCGGTCCGGGCGCGCCTGTCGCAGGTCCACTTACTACTAATTAGTCGTTCGGAGATTTTCATGACAACGTCCTTCGGTCCTTCCTATGTGCGCGCGATCGCGCCTTACATCGCCGGCAAGCCGATTTCGGAAGTAGCCCGCGAGTTTGGCCTCGACGAAGCGACCATCGTGAAGCTCGCGTCGAACGAAAATCCGCTGGGCATGCCGGAATCGGCGCAACGCGCCATGGCCCAGGCGGCCAGCGAACTCGGTCGCTATCCGGACGCGAATGCATTCGAACTGAAGGCCGCGCTGAGCGAGCGCTACGGCGTGCCGGCCGAGTGGGTCACGCTCGGCAACGGCAGTAACGACATTCTCGAAATTGCTGCGCATGCGTTCGTCGAGAAGGGTCAGTCGATCGTCTACGCGCAATACTCGTTCGCCGTCTACGCGCTTGCCACGCAAGGCGTGGGCGCGAATGCGATCGTCGTTCCGGCCGTCAGGTACGGCCACGACCTCGACGCGATGCTCGCCGCGATTACGGACGACACCCGACTGATGTTCGTCGCGAATCCGAACAACCCGACCGGCACGTTCATCGAAGGCGCGAAGCTCGAAGCGTTTCTCGACAAGGTGCCGCGCAACGTGGTCGTCGTGCTCGATGAGGCGTACACGGAATATCTGCCGGAAGAAAAGCGCTACGACTCGATCGCGTGGGTGCGCCGTTATCCGAATCTGCTGGTCTCGCGCACGTTCTCGAAGGCGTTTGGCCTCGCCGGCCTGCGCGTCGGCTTCGCGATCGCGCAGCCTGAATTGACTGATCTGCTGAACCGTCTGCGTCAGCCGTTCAACGTGAACACGCTGGCACAAGCCGCGGCGATCGCAGCGCTGAACGACAAGGCGTTTCTGGAAAAGAGCGCGGCTCTGAATGCGCAAGGCTATCGTCTTTTGACCGAAGCCTTCGACAAACTCGGCCTCGAGTATGTGCCGTCGGACGGCAACTTCGTGCTGGTGCGCGTCGGCAATGACGACGCAGCCGGCAACCGCGTCAATCTCGCGTTGCTGAAACAGGGCGTGATCGTTCGTCCGGTCGGTAACTACGGATTGCCGCAATGGCTGCGCATCACGATCGGCCTGCCGGAAGAAAACGAAGCGTTCCTCGCGGCGCTCGAAAAGACGCTCGCCCCCGCGTAAGCGATTGACCTTGACCCGCGCGCTTCACCTTATGAAGGTGCGCTTTTTAGTGACCGACGTGGCCGCGTTTTCTTTTAATAAGCTGGTGATTTTCGGTGTCGGCCTGATCGGCGGATCGCTCGCGCGCGCGCTGCGTGAACGCGGCGAGGCGGCAGGCGCGCGAACCGTGGTTGGTGTCGGGCGTTCGTCCGCGTCGACGGCGCGCGCGCTTGAGTTGGGTGTGGTCGATGAAACCGCGGCGTTGGGTGACGACGCGGCGTTGCGTGCGGCGTTGTCCGGTGCCGATTTCGTGCTGCTTGCCGCACCTGTCGCGCAGACTCAGCCGCTGCTCGAACGCATTGCGCCGTTTCTCGACGCAGGCACGATCGTCACCGATGCCGGCAGCACCAAGTCCGACGTGGTGGCTTCCGCGCGCGCGGCACTCGGCGTACGCATCGGCCAGTTCGTGCCGGGACATCCGATTGCCGGCCGTGAAGCGAGCGGCCCGGATGCGGCGTTGCCCGATCTGTACGTGAATCGCAATGTCGTGTTGTGTCCGCTGCCGGAGAACGCACCGGAGGCGGTCGAGCGCGTTGCTGCGATGTGGCGTGCAACCGGCGCCTGTGTGCGGGAAATGACGCCCGAGCAGCATGACCGCGTGCTCGCATCGGTCAGCCATTTGCCGCACGTGTTGTCTTTCGCGCTGGTCGAGCAGATTCTCAATTCGCCCGACGCCGCGCTGAAATTTTCATTCGCCGCCGGCGGCTTCCGTGACTTCACGCGTATCGCCGCGTCGAGTCCGGAAATGTGGCGCGATGTGTGCGTGGCGAATCGCACCGCGCTGCTCGACGAACTGGATGCCTACACGGCGGTGCTCGCGCGCTTGCGCGCGGCGATCGAAGCCGGCGACGGCGCCGCGCTCGAAGCCGTGTTCGCGCGCTCGCGCGTCGCGCGCAGCGAATGGCAGGAACAGCGCAGTGCGGGAGCCGCTCTCGGCGACGCCTCGAAATAACCGGAACTGGACTCAATCATGGAATTCCTCGATCTCGGACCATTTTCTCGTGCGTCCGGCACGGTTCGTTTGCCCGGCTCGAAAAGCATTTCGAATCGTGTGCTGCTGCTCGCGGCGCTCGCCGAAGGCGAAACGACGATCACGAACCTGCTCGATTCCGACGACACGCGCGTGATGCTCGACGCGCTCGAAAAGCTCGGCGTGCGTCTTAAGCGCGAAGGCGACACCTGCGTCGTGAGCGGCACGCGTGGCGCGTTCACGGCGCGCACGGCCGATCTGTTTCTCGGCAATGCGGGCACGGCGGTGCGCCCGCTGACCGCGGCGCTTGCTGTGAATGGCGGCGACTATCGCATCCACGGCGTGCCGCGTATGCACGAACGGCCGATCGGCGACCTGGTCGACGGTTTGCGGCAGATCGGTGCGAAGATCGACTACGAAGAGAACGAAGGTTATCCGCCGCTGCGGATTCGTCCGGCGCAAATCACGGCCGATGCGCCGATCCGCGTGCGCGGCGACGTGTCGAGCCAGTTCCTGACTTCACTGCTGATGACGTTGCCGCTGTTGCGCACGGAAAGCGGCGTGACGACTGTGCAGGTGGACGGTGAGCTGATCTCGAAGCCGTACATCGAGATCACGATCAAGCTGATGGAACGCTTCGGCATCAAGGTCGAGCGCCATGAGTGGCACCGGTTCATCGTGCCGGCGGGGCAGCGTTATCAGTCGCCGGGCACGATCATGGTGGAAGGCGACGCGTCGTCGGCGTCGTATTTCCTTGCGGCCGGCGCGCTCGGCGGTGGCCCGTTGCGGGTGGAAGGCGTGGGTCGCGCGAGCATCCAGGGCGACGTCGGTTTCGCCGATGCGCTCATCAAGATGGGCGCGAACCTGCAGATGGGCGACGACTGGATCGAAGTGCACGGGGTCGGCAACGACAACGGCAAGCTCGATCCGATCGACATGGACTTCAACCTGATTCCGGACGCCGCGATGACGATCGCCGTCGCCGCGCTGTTCGCGGACGGCACGACCACGCTGCGCAACATCGCGAGCTGGCGTGTGAAGGAAACCGACCGGATCGCCGCGATGGCCACCGAACTGCGCAAGGTGGGCGCGAAGGTGCAGGAAGGCGAGGATTTCCTCGTCGTCACGCCGCCTGAAAAGCTGATTCCGAATGCCGCGATCGACACCTACGACGATCACCGCATGGCGATGTGCTTCTCGCTCGTGAGCCTGGGCGGCGTGCCGGTCCGGATCAACGACCCGAAGTGCGTCGGCAAGACGTTCCCTGACTATTTCGAGCGCTTCACCGCGCTCGCTCAACCCTGATTCGCTCCTGAATCGACTGACGTGCGACTTTTTCGATGAAACCGATCCGTCCCTTTCACCAAACGCCCGTCATTACGATCGACGGCCCCAGCGCCTCGGGCAAAGGCACCGTGGCCGCGCTGGTTGCCGCGAATCTCGGCTTCCACTTGCTGGATAGCGGCGCGCTGTACCGCCTCGCCGCGCTGGCCAGCATGCGCTACAACATCGCAGCGGATGACGTCGAGGCGCTGGTAAAGCTGATCGACGACCTGCACATCACCTTTCGCGAGGGGCTGGCGCAACTCGACGGCGCCGACGTATCCGCCGACATTCGTGCCGAAGAAGTCGGCAGCCGGGCCTCGGCGATTGCCGTTCACGCGCCCGTGCGAACCGCGCTGGTGGCCCGTCAGCGGGCTTTCCGTAAGGAACCGGGGCTGGTCGCCGACGGCCGCGACATGGGCACGGTGATCTTCCAGGACGCCGTGCTGAAGGTGTTCATGACCGCCAGCGTCGAGGCCCGTGCGGCCCGCCGGCATAAGCAATTGATCCAAAAAGGATTTTCTGCTAATATAGATGACTTGCTCCGGGATTTGCGTGAGCGCGACGAGCGTGACAGTCAGCGCACGGCCGCGCCGCTCAAGCCCGCAGCGGATGCAAAGCTGCTTGATACCTCCGCATTGTCGGTCGACCAGGCGGTCGAACAGGTGGTGCAGTGGTATGAAGCATGGGTCCCGCATGCCTGATGTCCGAGTGGCATCTGAGCAGTGGGCGCAGTAGAAAAGTAGTGAGAAGTAGCGTTGTCAGTAGGTGCTCCGCGAGTGTCGTGGAGCGTGTATTAACCCCTTAACCCCGCGTGGCATTCGCATTCTTGCCGAAGTTGCTGACCGTCCCGGCCAGCCGGGCACCGCGAGCACCATGCAAATTTTGATTTTTATGTCCGACCTGCAAACTTCCAACCCGAATACCGAATCTTTTGCGGCTCTGTTCGAAGAGTCGCTGACCAAGCAAGACATGCGCGCCGGCGAAGTGATCTCCGCCGAAGTCGTGCGTGTTGACCACAACTTCGTGGTCGTCAACGCTGGTCTCAAGTCCGAAGCCTACATCCCGCTCGAAGAGTTCCTGAACGACGCGGGCGAGGTAGAAGTGCAGGCGGGCGACTTCGTTTCCGTCGCGATCGACGCGCTGGAAAACGGCTATGGCGACACGATCCTGTCGCGCGACAAGGCGAAGCGCCTGGCTTCGTGGCTGTCGCTGGAAAAGGCTCTCGACAACAACGAACTCGTGACCGGCACGATCACGGGCAAGGTCAAGGGCGGCATGACAGTCATGGTCAACGGCATCCGCGCGTTCCTGCCGGGTTCGCTGGTTGACACGCGTCCGGTCAAGGACACGACCCCGTACGAAGGCAAGACGCTGGAATTCCGCGTCATCAAGCTCGACCGCAAGCGTAACAACGTCGTGCTGTCGCGCCGTGCTGTGATCGAAGCGACCCAAGGCGAAGAGCGCGCAAAGCTGCTCGAAACGCTGAAGGAAGGCGCGATCGTGGAAGGCGTGGTGAAGAACATCACCGATTACGGCGCGTTCGTGGACCTCGGCGGTATCGACGGCCTGCTGCACATCACCGACATCGCATGGCGTCGTGTGCGTCACCCGAGCGAAGTTCTGTCGGTTGGCCAGGAAGTCACCGCGAAGATCCTCAAGTTCGATCAAGAGAAGAACCGCGTTTCGCTGGGTATCAAGCAACTGGGCGACGATCCGTGGGAAGGCATTTCCCGCCGTTACCCGTCGGGCACGCGCCTGTTCGGTAAGGTCACCAACATCACCGACTACGGCGCATTCGTCGAAGTCGAATCGGGCATCGAAGGCCTGGTTCACGTGTCGGAAATGGACTGGACGAACAAGAACGTTGCACCGTCGAAGGTTGTTCAGCTGGGCGACGAAGTCGAAGTCATGGTTCTCGAAATCGACGAAGACCGCCGCCGTATCAGCCTCGGCATGAAGCAATGCAAGCCGAACCCGTGGGACGACTTCAGCCGCAACTTCAAGAAGGGCGACAAGCTGCAAGGCGCAATCAAGTCGATCACCGACTTCGGCGTCTTCATCGGTCTGCCTGGCGGCATCGACGGTCTGGTTCACCTGTCGGACCTGTCGTGGAGCGAAACGGGCGAAGAAGCAGTTCGCAAGTACAAGAAGGGCGACGAAGTGGAAGCGATCGTTCTCGGCATCGACGTCGAGAAGGAACGCATTTCGCTGGGTATCAAGCAGCTCGAAGGCGATCCGTTCAGCAACTTCGTTGCAATGAACGACAAGGGTTCGATCGTCGACGGCGTAGTCAAGACGGTAGATGCGAAGGGTGCAGTGGTTCAGCTGTCGGCGGAAGTCGAAGGCTACCTGCGCGCTTCGGAGCTGTCGCAAGACCGCGTGGAAGATGCTCGCAACGTGCTGAAGGACGGCGACAAGGTCAACGCGATGATCATCAACATCGATCGCAAGTCGCGTGGTATCAACCTGTCGATCAAGGCCAAGGACTCGGCTGAGCAACAGGAAGCGATCCGCGGCCTGGCTTCGTCGGATTCGAGCTCGGCTGCTACCGGCACGACGAACCTTGGCGCGCTGCTGAAGGCCAAGCTCGACGGTCAGAACCAGTAATTGAGGAACGCCCCCAAACCTGGCGCATCGCGCCAGGTCCCCCGCGAGGGGGAGCATAACAACATGGGGGCGACCCGGCGTTTTCTTGCGAGGTCTGCTGCAGTATGACCAAATCGGAATTGGTCGCCCAGCTGGCTACACGATTTCCGCAGCTTGTACTTAAAGATGCGGATTTCGCGGTGAAGACGATGCTTGATGCGATGTCGGAGGCGCTTGCCAACGGTCATCGCATTGAAATTCGCGGCTTCGGCAGCTTCGGCCTTAATCGTCGTCCCTCCCGTGTCGGGCGTAATCCGAAGTCGGGCGAGAAGGTGCTGGTACCTGAGAAGTACGTACCGCATTTCAAGCCGGGCAAGGAATTGCGCGAACGGGTAGATCGACGTTCGGGCGAGCCGCTGAAGGCCGACGAGCCGGATGACGACGACCTGTAAATGCTTCGCTGTGCGGTTCGCAGCATGGCATTGGTAGCGTCAGCGGCCAAAGCCAGACGGCAAAAGACCAGAAAAAGCGCCTTCGGGCGCTTTTTTTTCGTCCGCTTTTTTGTTCGCTTTTGCGTCCCTCAGGCGTGGCATATTCCCCAATCGAACGCACCTGCCCATGCATGCTCTTGCGGCAAGGTAAACCTCGCGTAAGCCCTCTATCAGCCAGTTCCTGCCCAGCCGCGAGGGCATCCATTACAATACGGGTCACTTCGGCGCGGGCAACACCGTGGCGCGACGCGTCATCAAGCCGGCGTCACCCCGCAACTGCCGTCAAGAGACCTATTCATGAAATTTATCGTCTGGCTGATCCGTGTGCTGGTGTTCGTGCTCCTGCTGGTGCTCGCACTCTCCAATACACAAACTGCTACGCTGAATTTCCTCGCGGGTTACGCGTGGTCGGCGCCTTTGATTCTGATCGGCCTCGCGTTCTTTGTGGTGGGGCTGCTGGCCGGGCTGGTGTCGTCCATGCCGGGCATGGTGCGCCTGCGCATGGAGAACGGCCGGCTGAAGCGTGAGTTGCGTGTGGCGCGCGAAGCCCCGGTGGTGGTCGAACAACCGCCCATGCCGCCGCTGATCTAAGTTGTCTTCTGCCGCGCTTCTGAAGCGCGGCTTCCCGCTTCCGCTTTCCCGCACATTTGCATTAATCGCATGGATCTAGACTTCTGGTGGCTGCTTGTCATACCCGTCGCTTTTGCGTTCGGCTGGATGGCCGCGCGCTACGACCTCAAGACGCTGCTGTCCGAAAGCGCCAATCTGCCGCGTTCGTACTTCCGCGGCTTGAATTTCCTGCTCAATGAGCAACCCGACCAGGCGATCGACGCGTTTATCGAAGTCGTCAAACTCGACCCCGAAACGGTCGAATTGCACTTCGCATTGGGTAACCTGTTCCGCCGCCGCGGTGAGACAGACCGTGCGATTCGGGTGCATCAGAACCTGCTGAGCCGCACCGATCTGCCGGTCACCGAACGCGATCACGCACTGTTCGAACTCGGTCAGGACTTTCTGAAGGCCGGCTTGCTCGATCGCGCCGAGGAAACCTTCCGCTCGCTCGAAACCGGCAATTACGCGTTGGGTGCGCAGCGTGCGCTGCTCACCATCTACCAGATCGAGAAAGACTGGGTTAAGTCGATCGATATCGCGCGCCATCTGGAAACAATGGGCGCTGAGTCGCTCGACAAGGAAATCGCGCAGTTTCATTGCGAGCTCGCGCAGGAAGCGCTTCAGCAGAAAAACGCAGATGAGGCGCGCCGTCAGCTTGGCTTTGCATTGAAGGCGAACCCAACGAACGTACGCGCCACGATCCTGTTCGGCGACGTTGACGCGACGGCCGGCTCGCAAGAGGCCGCGATCGTCCAATGGCGGCGCGTCGAGGAACAGAATCCCGCCTATCTGCCGCTCGTCGCGGAAAAGTTGATGAAGGCCTATGAGGCGCTCGGGCGTCCGCAAGATGGCGCCGATCTGCTCATCACGTGGGTGGATCGCTATCCGTCGAACGATCTGCTCGACGTGACCTATCAGCACATTGCGGCAGTGCGCGGGCCGGACGCCGCACACGCGCTGGCACGTTCGCAGATGCAGAAATCGCCGAATCTGGCGGGCATGACGCGTCTCCTGGAAGCGCAGGAAGCCGTCGCGGAAGAGCCGCGCAAGAGCGAGCTTGAACTGATGCGTACGCTGATTCGTCAGCGCACCAAAAATCTGCCACGGTATACGTGCCAGAATTGTGGTTTCAGGGCGCGGCTGTTCTACTGGCAGTGCCCGGGTTGCAGCGGTTGGGAAACCTATGCGCCGCGTCGCGTCGAACCGATCACGGCGTCGAACTGATAGCGAATGGAATTGCATAGCCGCGCCGCAACGACGGCGGCCCGTCAGGCGGATCAGGCCGGCGGGATCATGACGGCCTTGTTCACTACGAGAAACCCTCACCGGAACCCTCTACCGGAAAGCGTATGAAAATCACCATTATCGGCACGGGCTATGTTGGCCTCGTCACCGGCGCGTGCCTCGCCGAAATCGGCCATGACGTCTTCTGTCTCGACGTCGATCCGCGCAAGATCGAGATCCTCAATAACGGCGGCGTGCCGATCCACGAGCCGGGTTTGCTCGAGATCATCGCCCGTACGCGTGCGGCGCGCCGCATCACGTTTTCGACGGATATCGAAGCGAGCGTGGCGCACGGCGAGGTGCAGTTCATTGCTGTCGGCACGCCGCCCGACGAAGACGGCTCGGCCGATCTGCAATACGTGCTCGAAGCGGCGCGCAATATCGGTCGCACGATGAACGGCTTCAAGGTGATCGTCGACAAATCGACGGTGCCGGTCGGCACTGCGCAACGTGTGCGCGCGGTGGTCGAAGAAGAACTTGCCAAGCGCGGGCTTGCCAATAGCGAGCAGCACCGCTTCTCGGTGGTGTCGAACCCCGAGTTTCTGAAGGAAGGTGCGGCGGTTGACGACTTCATGCGTCCCGATCGCATTGTGCTCGGCAGCGACGAAGACGAAGCCGGCCTGCGCGCGCGCGAGCTGATGAAGCGTCTGTACGCGCCGTTCAACCGCAATCACGAGCGCACGCTGTACATGGATGTGCGCTCGGCTGAATTCACGAAATACGCTGCCAATGCGATGCTCGCGACGCGCATCTCGTTCATGAACGAGATGTCGAATCTGGCGGACCGGGTCGGCGCGGATATCGAAGCGGTGCGTCGCGGCATCGGCTCGGACCCGCGCATCGGCTATCACTTCCTGTATGCCGGCGCTGGCTACGGCGGCTCGTGCTTCCCGAAGGATGTGCAGGCGCTGATCCGCACTGCCGCTGAAACCGGCCACAATCTGCGCATCCTCGAAGCCGTCGAGGAGGTGAACTACAAGCAGAAAGACGTGCTGGTGCACAAAATCACGAGCAAGCTCGGTGAAGATCTGAGCGGCCGCACGTTCGCCGTGTGGGGTCTGGCATTCAAGCCGAATACCGACGACATGCGCGAAGCGCCGAGCCGTCGCGTAATCGCTGAATTGCTGGCGCGTGGCGCTCAGGTTCGCGCGTACGATCCGGTCGCGGTGGCCGAAGCGCGCCGCGTGTTCGCCATCGATCTGCACGACGTACCGGACCAGCTCGCGCGTCTCACGTTCACGAGCACCCAGGACGAAACGCTCACCGGCGCCGACGCGCTGGTGGTCGTCACCGAATGGAAGGAATTCAAGAGCCCGGATTTCGTGCACCTGAAGTCGGTGCTGAAGTCACCGCTGATTTTCGACGGCCGCAATCTGTACGAGCCGGACGCGATGACCGAACTCGGCATCGACTATCACTCGATCGGACGACCTTATGCCCAGCCCTCTGAATTTCCGGCCGATGTCTCCAGCAATGCCTGAAGCCGCTCAGTCCACAACCACGTCCGCACTGACCGTGGTGCCGCGCGAACGCCTCGGTGCGGCGCGCGTGCTGGTGGTCGGCGACGTGATGCTCGATCGCTACTGGTTCGGCGATGTGAACCGTATTTCGCCGGAAGCGCCGGTGCCGGTCGTGCATGTGCAGCGCCAGGAAGACCGTCTCGGCGGCGCGGCGAACGTGGCGCGCAATGCGGTGGCGCTCGGCGCGCAAGCGGGTTTGCTGTGCGTGGTCGGGCACGACGAGCCCGGTGAGCGCATCGTGCAACTACTCGCCGAAAGCGGAGTGGCGCCGCATCTGGAGCGCGATCCGGATTTGCTCACCACCATCAAGCTGCGCGTGCTGTCGCGTCAGCAGCAATTGCTGCGCGTCGACTTCGAAAACTCGCCGGCGCACGAAGTGTTGCTCGCGGGTCTCGCGCGTTTCGACGACCTGCTGCCGTCGCACGACGTGATCCTGATGTCCGATTACGCGAAGGGCGGTCTCACGCACGTCACGCAGATGATCGCCAAGGCGCACGCGGCGGGTAAGCCGGTGTTGGTCGATCCGAAGGGCGACGACTGGGAGCGCTATCGCGGCGCCACGCTGATCACGCCGAATCGCGCCGAGCTGCGCGAGGTGGTCGGACAATGGAAGTCCGAAGAGGATCTGATCGCGCGTGTGACCAAACTGCGTGCCGCTCTCGAGTTCAAGGCGCTGCTATTGACGCGTTCGGAGGAGGGCATGACGCTCTTTGCCGACGACGGCATCCTGCATACATCGGCCGTTGCACGCGAAGTGTATGATGTGTCGGGCGCGGGCGACACCGTGATCGCCACGCTCGCCGCCATGCTCGGCGCGGGTCTTACGCTCGTCGAGGCGGTCGGGCTCGCGAATCGCGCAGCCGGCATCGTGGTCGGCAAACTCGGTACCGCCACCGTCACCTACGACGAACTTTTTCATTGATGCAGCCCGCCGGGTCCCCTGCTTTGCGCTCCAGTTTCAGCGGCGCAAAAGAGGAACCCGCGAGGCGTCAACTGTACTCATTACCGCAGGATCATCATGACCCTCATCGTCACCGGCGCAGCCGGTTTTATCGGCAGCAATCTCGTGAAGGCGCTCAACGAGCGCGGCGAACAACGCATCATCGCGGTCGATAACCTCACACGCGCGGACAAGTTCAAGAATCTCGTCGACTGCGAGATCGACGACTATCTGGACAAGACCGAATTCGTCGAACGCTTCAAGCGTGGCGATTTCGGCAAAGTGCGCGCGATTTTCCACGAAGGCGCCTGCTCGGACACGATGGAAACCGACGGCCGCTACATGATGGACAACAACTTCCGCTATAGCCGTGAAGTGCTCGACGTCTGTCTCGCGCAGAACATCCAGTTTCTGTACGCGTCCTCGGCGGCCACGTATGGCGGTTCGAGCCGCTTTGTCGAAGAGCGCGAAGTCGAGCAGCCGCTGAATGTGTACGGCTATTCGAAGTTCCTGTTCGACCAGGTGATTCGCCGCGTGCTGCCCACCGCGAAGAGCCAGATTGCCGGCTTCCGCTATTTCAACGTGTATGGGCCTCGCGAGACACACAAAGCGCGCATGGCGTCGGTGGCGTTTCACAACTTCAACCAGTTCCGCGCCGAGGGAAAGGTCAAGCTGTTCGGCGAATACAACGGCTATCCCGCGGGCGAGCAGACGCGCGATTTCGTCTCCGTCGAAGACGTGGTCAAGGTGAACCTGTTCTTCTTCGACAATCCGGACAAGTCGGGCATCTTCAACCTGGGCAGCGGCCGTGCGCAGCCGTTCAACGACATCGCGAGCACGGTGGTCAATACGCTGCGTACGTTGAACAACGAATCCCCGCTCTCGCTGGCGGATCAGGTGCAACGCGGGCTGATCGAATACATTCCGTTCCCCGATGCATTGCGCGGCAAGTACCAGTGCTTCACGCAGGCTGATCAGTCGAAACTGCGCGCCGCCGGTTACGACGCGCCGTTTCTGAGCGTGCAGGAAGGTGTCGATCGCTACGTACGTTGGCTATTCGGCCAGGTGTAAATCTTTCGGATACCTCTTTAAACTGGAATCTCCCGGTTGGTGATGATCGCCAACCGGTTGTACGAGGGAGATTCCATATGTTTCGAAAAATTCTGGTTACCGCGGCGATGCTGGCCGCTTTCGGCCACGCGTATGCGGCGGTCGACGTCAACACCGCTAACGAAGATGCGCTGCGCGGCGTCAAGGGCATCGGTCCTGCCAAAGCGAAAGCCATTCTCGAAGAGCGTACAGCGCATGGTCCGTTCAAGGACCCGTCCGATCTCGGCAAGCGCGTCAAAGGCATGGGCGGGCATACCGTCGAGCGCCTGCAGGCGGAGGGTCTCGCTGTCGGTCCGGCTGGCGCGGCTGCTAACACGCAGACTGCGGCGTCTGCACAGAACAAGGGCGCGCCCGCTGCGGGCAATGGCGCCAATGCGGCCAACTCGACCAGCGCGGCCGCAACCCCAAAGAACGCCACTGTGGCGGTGAAGAAATAGCCTGAAGCGGGCCGTGCGCGTCAGGCGGGTCACCTCGCGCGCACGGTCCCGCATCTGACCTGTTACCGTCTTTCCCCTTCATGGTCGGAGTGGCTAAGAACACTCCTTCAGCTGTCACGCAGATGATTGGCTCCCGCGGTTCTCAGCCGCGGGCTTTTTGCGTGGTGCGCGCCAGCCGGTCAGCACCTGCATCCATGCGGACAGAAGGGCCGGACGGCAGCCGTGCGCACGGTGGTTTAGAATCGACGGATTGAAGACTTCGCGCATCGACAGCACCAGAACCCATATGGCTTACAAAACGATTGAAGACACGATCGGCAATACGCCGCTCGTGCAACTCGTCCGTCTCCCTGACGACGAGATCCGCAGCCGCAATAACGTGATCCTTGCAAAGCTCGAGGGCAACAATCCCGCGGGTTCGGTGAAGGACCGCCCGGCGCTGTCGATGATCAAGAAAGCGGAAGCGCGCGGGCGCATCAAGCCGGGTGACACGCTGATCGAATCGACCAGCGGCAACACTGGCATCGCCTTGGCCATGGCGGCAGCGATCCGCGGCTACAAGATGGTGCTGATCATGCCGGAAGACCTGTCGGTGGAGCGCCGTCAGAGCATGGCCGCCTATGGCGCGCAGATCGTGCTGACGCCGGTCACGGGCGGCATGGAATACGCGCGCGATCTAGCTGAACAGATGCAGCGTGAAGGCAAGGGCATCATCCTCGATCAGTTCGCGAACCCGGACAATCCGGCCGCGCACATCGAAGGCACCGGTCCGGAAATCTGGCGCGACACAGAAGGGCGCATCACGCATTTCGTTTCGTCGATGGGTACGACCGGCACGATCATGGGCGTGTCCACCTATCTGAAGGAACAGAATCAGGCGATCGAGATCATCGGCGCGCAGCCGGAAGAGGGCTCGCGCATTCCGGGCATTCGCAAATGGCCGGAAGCCTATCTGCCGAAGATTTTCGATCGTAGCCGCGTGGACCGCGTCGAGAATGTGAGCCAGGCCGCAGCCGAAGCAATGGCGCGGCGCATGGCCTCGGTCGAAGGGATCTTCGCCGGCATCTCGTCGGGCGGGGCTTGCGAGGTGGCGTTGCGCGTCGCGCGCCAGGTCGAGAACGCGACGATCGTGTTTATCGTCTGCGATCGGGGTGACCGGTATCTGTCTACGGGCGTGTTCCCGGCTTGATTGCGCCGCGGCGCATTGAGTGGCTCTCGATCTCTCGATCTGAGTTAGCCAATAAAAAAGCGCCGGTTTAACCGGCGCTTTTTTTGTGTCGCTTGCTAGCGGCTCGTGATGCGACGAGTGCCTGGCAACCGCCGCCGGTCAGCTCATTGTGAGGCTGCGACCGGCGGTGCAGCATTGCTGCTAGCGTTCGCCGCATCGCTTGCTTCCATCTGAGCCTTGACGCGCTCGCCCAATTGATAAACCGCGAGCGCATAAAAGAAACTGCGGTTATAGCGCGTCAGCACATAGAAGTTCTTCAGGCCGAGCATGTACTCGGTGCCACGCCCCGGGGAAGGCAGATCCACCACCGTCACCGGCGTGCCGGCTTCCGACGCGATATCGATTCCCGGCTCGTTTAGCAGCAATCCGGCACGGAGCAACTGGTCCAGCGGCCAATGCGGCTCCGGTTTACCGTCGGCGGCCGCTTGCGCCACGCCCAGGCTGCCGGCGTCCGTGCCGATCTTCCAAACCACGGGCCGGCCGTTTTCCCAGCCGTTCTGGCGCAGATAGTTCGCCACGCTGCCGATCGCATCCGCCTGGCTAGTGCGCAGATCGATCTGCTTGTTGCCGTCGTAGCTCACCGCGTATTGCACGATGCTGCTCGGCAGAAACTGCGGAATGCCGATCGCGCCGGTGTAGGAGCCGAGCACAGTGGTCGGATCGATTTGCGAATCGCGCGTCCAGACCAGGTAATCTTCAAGATTCTTGCGGAAGGTTGCCTGACGATCCGCGCGATTGGCGGTGTTCGGGTAGTCGAAACTGAGCGTGGTCAGCGCGTCGAGCACACGGAAGTTGCCCATGAAGCGCCCATAGATCGTCTCCACACCTATGATGCCGACGACCACTTCCGGCGGCACGCCGAATTCTTCATAGGCGCGTTGCAGCGTGGCCTGGTTGGCGCGCCAGAAGCGCACGCCGGCGTTAATGCGCACCTGGTCGAGAAAGCGCGACTGATATACGCGCCAGTTCTTGACCGACGGCGAGGGCGACGGCGTGACGAGCTTGACCGCGGTGGCCGAATAGCTCACGCGAGCGAACAGCGCATGCAATGCGGCTTCGTCGAAGTCATAGCGCGCGGACATGTCGCTGATGAACGCGTCGACATTCGGGTTATTCGCGTAGCGCTGCGGAATGATCTCTTCTTCGAAGGTTTGCCCTTGCGGCACTGCCGGTTGCGGTTGGCTTTGCGCGAGCAGCACCGGCGGCTTTTTCGCGGCGCTTTGCGCCATCGCCGGACTGGTTGCCATGAACATGCACGATGCGACGGACAGTGCGGCGGTTGCGGTCTTCATGCGTAGCCGGTTTCGTGCAGACAGAGCAAGCTTGACGGTCATAGTGAGCTAGGGGCGCAGTGCGAAAGAGACAGGGGGAAACGGACAGGGCAGTATACCCGACGCTTTCTGCAAAACTGTGCCCGGCGCGTCACAGTCGCATGGTGTGGTAACTTGGCAAATGTTGGCGCGCCCAGTGTGCGCGCCCCTGGACGGAGACACGCCGCGCGCGCCTTGAAAGCGCCGCGCCGCAGACGAGAATCATGGCAACAGGCTTCTATTCCCACGCCGATTGTTTGCTGCACGATATGGGGCAATGGCATCCCGAATGCCCGGCGCGCCTGCAGGCAATTGAAGATCAACTGATCGCGAGCCGCATCGACTCGCTGATCGAGCGCGAGTCGCCGCCGCTCGCCGAAGACACAGCGCTGTTGCGCGTGCATACGCAAGCCCACGTCGATTATGTTCGCAGCCGGTCGCCCGTGGAGGGTCTCGCCGAAATCGATCCCGACACGTCGATGAACCCGCACACCTTGCAGGCCGCGTTGCGCGCGGCCGGCGCCGCGGTGGCCGCGACCGACGCCGTGATCGAAGGCCGCTACGACAACGCGTTCTGCAGCGTGCGTCCGCCCGGCCATCATGCGGAGCCGGCGCGTGCGATGGGCTTCTGCTTCTTCAACAACGTCGCGATTGCCGCGCGTCATGCGCTTGAAGTGCATGGCATGCAGCGCGTGGCGATCATCGATTTCGACGTCCATCACGGTAACGGCACTGAAGCGGCCTTTTCGGGCGACTCGCGCGTGCTGATGTGCAGCATCTTCCAGCACCCGTTCTATCCGTTCAGCGGCGCCGACAATCAGGCGCCCAACATGTGCAATGTGCCGATGCCGGCACGCTCGAAAGGCATGGCGGTGCGTGAGGCGGTCGACATGATGTGGCTGCCGCGCCTCCATGAATTCAAGCCGGAAATGATCTTCATCTCGGCCGGCTTCGATGCGCATCGCGAGGACGATCTCGGCAACATGGGTCTCGTCGAAGACGACTACGCATGGATCACCGATCAGGTGCGCGAGATTGCGAAGCGCTATGCGCGGGGACGGATCGTCAGCTGTCTCGAGGGCGGGTACAACCTGTCGGCGTTGGGGCGTAGCGTGGTTGCGCACGTGCGCTCGCTGGCCGGTATCTGAGCTGCTACACGACGCCGCACCACGCCACACCACGCCGCGCGAACTGCGCGAACTTTGCGAACTGCATGAATTCAACGAGGAGCGAGCCATGAATGCCGAGGTGCGCGGTGCGTCGCTGGTCGAAATCGAACACGACGCCTACGGCGTGCCGGGCGTCGTCCGTTTGACGATGAACCGGCCCGATGCCTTCAACGCGCTCTCCGAGGCTCTGCTCGATGCGTTGCAGTCTGCGCTGACGGCGCTGGCGGAGTCCAACGCGCGGGTGGTGGTGATCGCCGGCGCCGGCCGCGCGTTTTGCGCGGGACACGATCTGAAGGAAATGCGCGCGGCGCCGTCGCTCACGTACTACCAGGCGTTGTTCGCGCGCTGCACGAAACTGATGTTGACGATCCAGCGCTTGCCGCAACCGGTGATCGCGCGTGTGCACGGCATCGCTACGGCGGCCGGCTGTCAGCTGGTAGCGATGTGCGATCTGGCTGTCGCTGCCGACACCGCGCGCTTTGCGGTCTCGGGTGTCAATCTGGGTCTTTTCTGCGCGACGCCATCGGTGCCGCTGTCGCGCAATCTATCGCGCAAGGCGGCGCTCGAAATGCTGCTCACCGGTGATTTCATCGATGCTCTTCAGGCGAAGCAGCAGGGACTCGTGAATCGCATCGCGCCGGCGGACGCGCTCGATGCGGAGGTCGCGCGGCTCGCGAAGAGCATCTGCGCGAAACCCGTCGAAGCGGTGAGCGCCGGCAAGGGCCTGTTTTATCGTCAACTCGAAATGGGGATCGAAGCGGCGTACCAGTTAGCCGGCCAGACCATGGCCTGCAACATGATGGACGACTCCGCGCTCGAAGGCGTGCAGGCCTTCATCGACAAACGACCGCCCGACTGGAAGCGCTAGCCGGACTGGACCGTTCTTGCCGGAGCCTGTCCCTGCAACGACTTGTCCGCACTTGAGCTTCAGAATGCGCTCCGACGCCGAAACTTGAGGCGTCCGCGCATCGACTCACGCCATTTCCTGTTTGCGTCGTCGAAACGCCGTGCTGCGCTCAGGCTTTGGGCAGCCGCTTCTCGATCCAGTCGATCAGCGCGCCAATCACCCGATCCCGGTCGAGATCGTTCATCGTCTCGTGATAGCTGTCTTCGTGCATGGTGAGCGTCTTGTCGGGCGATCCTGCGTGCGCGCCGAAATCGCGGCTGCCTTCAGGTTCGGTGAGCTTGTCGGCGGTGCCGTGATACACCAGCAGCGGTACGCGCAGCCCCGCACGGCCGCGTTCAATGCGTGCCATCGCCAGCAACAACTCCGCACCTGTACGCGCGGGAATCGCGCCGTGATGAACCAGCGGGTCGTTGCGATTGGCGTTCACCACGGGCTGAAGGCGCGACAGCAAAGCCGCGTCGATTTTCATCGCCGGGAAGGTCGGCCAGACGCGGCTGATCACCTGGCTCACCTTGAGCATCCAGCGCGGCACATCGCGGCCGGGCGCGAGCGCGGGGCTCGACAGGATCAGACCGCTCAGCCGACGCCCGCTTGCCTCCAGCCGTTCGATTGCGTAGAGCGCCGCGACCGCGCCGCCCATGCTGTGGCCCATCAGAAATAGCGGCGCGCAGCTGGTTGCCGCTTCATCGAGCAAGGCCTGGGCGTCGAGCAGATAGTCGTCGAACCGGTCGACCCACACGCGTTTGCCTGGCGCATGCCCGTGTCCGCGTAAATCGATAGCGACGAGTTCGATGCCGGCCGAGTTCAGCCGATCCGCCAGTGCCGCGTAACGCCCGGCGTGCTCCGCGAGCCCGTGAACCAGCGCGACCGTGCCGCGCAGGGGTGTTGTGGCGGGCCAGCGATACAACGGCAGTTCGATGCCGTCGCGGGTCGTGACCGTGGAGCGCAGCGCGGCGGCGCCTTTCGGGGCGCCCGCAGGGGCGGCCGCTGCGGGACGCACATTGCCGGATCGGGTTGTTTCCATGTCTGCCGTTTATCCTGGATGGGTCCTGATTTCGATTCGCCCGATCATAGTCGCAGCGGGCGCGCACGCGCGAGCATCTCGCGCCGGGCATGCCTCTAATGCTCTGTGGTTATGAAAAGATCGAAATTGATTATTAAAGGGAATGACGACGCTGCGGTAGAATTGCGGCCTCAAATCCCAATAAAAGCAACGGCGGCCGCTTGTCGGGAGCGCACAACGCTCGTTGGCAAACTCCGCCGTTTCGTTTTTCCATGATCGAAATACGCAATATCTCTCAGCGGTTCGCCGGACCCCGGGGCTGGGTCGAAGCGCTGCACAACGTCAATCTGTCGATTCCGGCGGGTGAGGTGTTCGGCATCATCGGCCGCAGCGGCGCGGGCAAGAGTACGCTCGTGCGCACTATCAATCTGCTGACGCGTCCGAGCGAAGGCAACATCGTCGTCAACGGCCGCGATCTGACGACGCTGCCCGCCGCGCAGTTGCGCGAGGCGCGTCGCGAAATCGGCATGATCTTCCAGCACTTCAACCTGCTGTCGTCGCGCACGGTGTACGAGAACGTGGCGCTGCCGCTCGAACTCGCCGGCATGAAGCGCGATGAGATCGAGGCGAACGTACTGCCGCTGCTCGAACTGGTTGGCCTGTCGGCGCAGAAGGATCGTTATCCGGCGCAGATCAGCGGCGGGCAGAAGCAGCGTGTGGGCATCGCGCGTGCGTTGGCGAGCAAGCCGAAGGTCCTGCTCTCCGACGAAGCGACTTCGGCGCTCGATCCCGAAACCACGCGCTCGATCCTTGATTTGCTCAAGCGCATCAATCGCGAACTCAACCTGACGATCGTGTTGATCACGCACCAGATGGATGTGATCAAGCAGGTCTGCGACCGCGTTGCGGTTCTGGATGCCGGCCGTGTGGTCGAAGAGGGCAAGGTCATCGACGTGTTCCTGCAACCGCATCACGAAGTGACGCGCGCGCTGATCGGCGACGTGATCGCGCAGGAGCTGCCGCCCGCGATGAAGGCGCGCGTGGCCGAACGCCTGAAGACCGGCAGCGGCCACTTGCTGCGCCTGGCGTTCACCGGTTCGGGCGTCGATCAACCGATCCTGTCGGAAACGATTCGCCGCTACGAACTTGACTTCAACATCCTGCACGGCCAGATCGACGAGATCCAGGGGCAGGCATTCGGTTCGCTCGCGGTGCTCGCGGGTGGCGAACCGGCGAAGGTCGCACAGGCGCTGACCTATCTGCGCGAACAGGGTGTGGTGGTAGAGGAGCTGTCGTATGTTGAGTGAAATGTTCGATATGTTCGTCCAGTCGTTCTGGGAAACGCTCGTGATGGTGGGCATTTCCGGACTGGTCGGCGCGGCGGTCGGTTTGCCGCTTGGCGTGCTGCTGTATCTGACGGACCGTCAGGGCGTGTTGCAGAACATCGCCGTGAATCGCGTGATGGGCGTGATCGTCAACGCCGTGCGTTCAACGCCGTTCATCATCTTGCTGGTTGCCGTGATTCCGTTCACGCGTCTCGTGGTGGGTTCGTCGATCGGTACGGCTGCGGCCGTGGTGCCGTTGACGATCGCCGCAGCGCCGTTCATTGCGCGTCTGGTCGAAACCGCGTTGCGCGAAGTCGATCGCGGTCTGATCGAAGCCGCGCAGGCGATGGGCGCGACCACCAGTCAGATTGTCTTCAAGGTGCTGTTGCCGGAATCGCTGCCGGGCGTGGTCGCCGGTTTGACGATCACCTTCGTCTCGCTGGTCGGCTATTCGGCGATGGCCGGTGCGATCGGCGGCGGCGGGCTCGGCGATCTGGGCATTCGTTACGGGTATCAGCGTTTCCTGCCGGAAGTGATGGTGACGGTCGTGGTGATCCTGATCGTCTTCGTGCAACTGGTGCAGTCGTTCGGGGATTGGCTCGTGCGTCGTTTGAGCCACAAATAAGCAAGGGCTATCGGAGCCCACCAAGCAGAATCAAAAAAAGGTCCATCATGCAACGTCGTTTCATTCTCAAGCTGGCCGCCACACTCGGCGCCGCGTCGCTGTTCGCTGCCGCCACCGTGGCTCACGCTGACGACACGATCAAGGTCGGCGTCACCGGCGGCCCGCACGCGCAGATCATGGAAGTCGTGAAGACGGTCGCGGCAAAGAACGGTCTGAACATCAAGATCGTAGAATTCTCCGACTACGTGCAGCCGAATGCGGCGCTCGCCGGCGGCGACCTGGACGCGAACAGCTACCAGCATGACCCGTACCTGCAGGCGCAGGTGAAGGACCGCGGCTACAAACTGATCCGCATCGCCGATACGGTTACGTACCCGATGGGCATCTACTCGAAGAAAGTGAAGACGCTGGCTGAATTGCAGCCCGGCGCAAAGATCGCGGTGCCGAACGATCCGACCAATGGCGGCCGGGCACTCCTGTTGCTCCAGAAGCAGGGTCTGCTGAAGTTGCGCCCGGACGCGGGTCTGAAGGCGACGCCGCTCGATATCGTCGACAACCCGAAGAAGCTGAAGATCGTCGAACTCGACGCCGCGCAGATCCCGCGCTCGCTGAATGACGTGGACGCTGCCGCGATCAATACGAACTTTGCAATGGAAGCGGGTTTGAAGCCCAAGCAGGACGCCATCGCGATCGAAGACCCGAAGGGTCCGTACGTGAACATCATCGCAATCCGCGAAGCCGACAAGGGCAAGCCGTGGGTTGCGAAGCTGGTCGCGGCGTATCATTCGCCGGAAGTGAAGCAGTTTGTCGAAAGCAAGTTTGGTGGGGCGGTGATCACCGCGTGGTGATTTGACGGCCGTTTTTCGACCGTTTCGCCCGACAGAACACGACGGCAATGCAAAATTAGAGTCGTAAGTCTTAACCCGGGGTTGTCTCCCGGGTTTTTTCGAGATTAAAATAGAACGATCGTTCGTTATTGCCGTCACGCCGCTGAGGAGCGATATCCTTCTGCTAGAGCGCCCGCGACAAGGCTGCCATGAGGGCAGTCGCTATAATGTCCGTTGGGTTGACGTATTCGTAACTTTGGAGCGTGTGCATGAAAATCCTGGTGCCAGTCAAGAGAGTGGTCGATTACAACGTGAAGGTTCGAGTCAAATCGGACGGCACGGGCGTCGACATCGCGAACGTGAAGATGTCGATGAATCCGTTCGACGAAATCGCGGTTGAAGAAGCTGTTCGTCTGCGCGAAGCGGGCGTGGCGACCGAAGTGATCGCCGTGTCGGCGGGTGTGACGCAAGCGCAGGAAACGCTGCGCACGGCGCTGGCAATCGGCGCGGACCGCGCGATCCTGATCGAGTCGGGCGAAGACCTGCAGCCGCTGGCGGTCGCCAAGCTGCTCAAGGCGCTGGTCGACAAGGAACAGCCGCAACTGGTCATCCTCGGCAAGCAGGCCATCGACGACGATTCGAATCAGACCGGACAGATGCTGGCTGCGCTGGCTAACCTGCCGCAAGCGACCTTCGCATCGAAGGTTGTCGTCGCTGACGGCAAGGCGACGGTGTCGCGCGAAGTGGACGGCGGCGCGGAAACGCTGTCGCTGAGCCTGCCGGCTGTGATCACGACCGATCTGCGCCTGAACGAGCCGCGCTATGTGACGCTGCCGAACATCATGAAGGCAAAGAAGAAGCCGCTGGAAGTCATCAAGCCGGAAGACCTCGGCGTTGATGTGACGCCGCGCCTGAAGACGCTGAAAGTCGTCGAGCCGCCCAAGCGCTCCGCCGGTGTGAAGGTGCCGGATGTGAAGACGCTGGTCGAGAAGCTGAAGACCGAAGCCAAGGTGCTGTGAGGAGACGGACGAAATGACGAATCTGGTAATTGCTGAACACGACAACGCGTCGATCAAGGCCGCGACGCTGAACACGATTGCAGCGGCGCAGAAGATTGGTGGCGATATCCACGTGCTGGTCGCAGGTCACAACGCGCAAGCCGCGGCAGATGCCGCAGCGAAGATTGCAGGCGTTTCGAAGGTATTGCTGGCTGACGCGGCGCAACTCGAAGCGGGTCTGGCGGAAAACATCCAGGCAACCGTGCTGAACATCGCGAAGGACTACACGCACATCCTCACGCCGGCGACCGCTTACGGCAAGAACATCGCGCCGCGTATCGCCGCGAAGCTGGACGTCGCGCAGATCAGCGACATCACCGCAGTGGACAGCGCCGACACGTTCGAGCGCCCGATCTATGCTGGTAACGCGATCGCAACGGTTCAGTCTCAAGACCCGATCAAGGTCATCACGGTCCGCACGACCGGTTTCGACCCGGTGGCAGCAGAAGGCGGCAGCGCAGCGGTCGAGAAGATCGAAGCGGCAGCCGACACGGGCCTCTCGCAGTTCGTGAGCCGTGAAGTGACGAAGCTGGACCGTCCGGAGCTGACCTCGGCGAAGATCATCGTCTCGGGCGGCCGGGGTCTCGGCAACGGCGAGAACTACACGAAGGTTCTGGAGCCGCTGGCGGACAAGCTGAATGCAGCGCTGGGCGCATCGCGCGCAGCAGTGGATGCGGGCTTCGTGCCGAACGACTATCAGGTCGGCCAGACCGGCAAGATCGTCGCGCCGCAACTGTATGTGGCGGTCGGCATCTCGGGTGCGATCCAGCATCTGGCCGGCATGAAGGACTCGAAGGTCATCGTGGCGATCAACAAGGACCCGGAAGCGCCGATTTTCAGCGTCGCCGATTATGGTCTGGTGGGCGATCTGTTCACGGTCGTGCCGGAACTCGTTAGCGAGCTCGGCTAACACAGCCACAGCGCCGTGTAAAAAGGCGTCTGGCAGCACACAAAGGGCGTGGGACCTATCAAGTCCGGCGCCCTTTTTCATATCGACAGGCAGGAGGAGAACTGAAATGAGCTATACGGCGCCCATCAAGGACATGCTGTTCGTGATGAAAGAACTGGCCGGTCTCGAAGATATTGCGACGCTGCCGGGCTTCGAAGACGCGAACCTCGACACGGCGCAAGCCGTCCTCGACGAATCGGCGAAACTGTGCGGCGAAGTGCTGGCGCCGCTGAATGTGGAAGGCGATCGCAATCCGAGCAGCTGGAAGGATGGCGTGGTCACCGCATCACCCGGTTTCAAGGATGCGTTCCGCCAGTTCGGCGAAGGCGGCTGGCAAGGCGTGCAACATCCGGTCGACTACGAAGGCCAGGGTCTGCCCAAGCTGATCGCCACGGCCTGTATCGAGATGCTGAACGCGTCGAACCTGTCGTTCGCGCTGTGTCCGCTGCTTACGGACGGCGCCATCGAGGCGCTGCTCACGGCGGGCAGCGAAGAGCAGAAACAAACCTATGTGCCCAAGCTGATTTCCGGCGAGTGGACCGGCACGATGAACCTGACCGAGCCGCAGGCCGGTTCAGATCTCGCGCTGGTACGCACGCGCGCCGAGCCGCAGGGCGATGGTTCGTTCAAGCTGTTCGGCACGAAGATTTTCATCACGTGGGGCGAGCACGACATGGCGAAGAATATCGCCCATCTCGTGCTGGCGCGCACGCCGAATGCACCGGAAGGTGTGAAGGGCATTTCGCTTTTCATCGTGCCGAAGTTTCTCATCAATGAAGACGGCTCGCTCGGTGAGCGTAACGACGTGCATTGCGTGTCGATTGAGCACAAGCTCGGCATCAAGGCTAGCCCGACCGCGGTGCTGCAATTCGGCGACCACGGCGGCGCGATCGGTCATCTGATCGGCGAAGAAAATCGCGGCCTCGAGTACATGTTCATCATGATGAACGCGGCGCGTTTCGCGGTGGGCATGCAAGGTGTTGCCGTGTCGGATCGTGCTTATCAGAAGGCTGTGGCGTATGCGAAGGATCGCGTGCAAAGCCGGCCGGTGGATGGCTCTGCGAAGCAATCGGTGGCGATCATTCAGCACCCGGATGTGCGCCGCATGCTCGCCACGATGCGCGGTCTTACCGAAGCGTCGCGCGCGCTGGCGTATGTCGCCGCGGCTCACTGCGATATCGCGCATCGTCATCCCGACGAAGCCAGGCGTGCCGAACATCAGGCCATCTACGAATACCTCGTGCCGATCGTGAAGGGCTGGAGCACGGAGCTGTCGATCGACGTGACGAGCCTCGGTGTGCAGGTGCATGGCGGCATGGGCTTCATCGAAGAAACCGGCGCCGCGCAGTACTACCGCGACGCGCGCATTCTGCCGATCTATGAAGGAACAACCGCGATCCAGGCCAACGATCTGATCGGCCGCAAGACCGTGCGTGACGGCGGCAAGGTGGCGAAGGCGCTGTTGGCCAGCGTGGCTGAAACGATCGAAGCACTCGGCGCGCAGCAAGGCGCTGCGTTCGATTCGATGAAAAAGTACCTGACGCAGGGTCATCGTTCGCTGAGCGCGGTGGTCGATTTCGTTGTCGCCAACACGAAGAGCGATCCGAACGCCGTGTTCGCCGGCAGCGTGCCGTATCTGAAACTGGCGGGCGTTGTGCTGGGCGGCTGGCAGATGGCGCGTGCGTTGCTAGTGGCGGCTGAAAAGCGCACTGAAGATCCGTCGTTCTATGGCGCGAAGATCGCCACCGCACAGTTCTATGCTGAGCATGTGCTGCCGCTGGCTTCGGCGTTGGAAGCCTCGATCGTCAGCGCGAAGGGTGGGGAGAGTGTGCTGGCGTTGTCGGACGATCAGTTCTGATGTTGCATTTCTGTCGAGCCAGGTAGTGGAGGCTCGCGCATAAAAAGACAAACGGCGCCCTGTTGGGCGCCGTTT
Organism: Paraburkholderia sediminicola; assembly: GCF_902859805.1. GTDB lineage: Bacteria > Pseudomonadota > Gammaproteobacteria > Burkholderiales > Burkholderiaceae > Paraburkholderia > Paraburkholderia sediminicola. The sequence goes on from NZ_CADIKC010000003.1 coordinate 412,465, forward strand.
GTCTTTGTCAGGCCAGTCCGTCTGAGATGAAGAACCGGCGCAACCGCTCGCGAAGCGTTAAAACATTAATTATTACGCACAAGCGTCTTACGCATAAGCCGGGCGATGTGCACCGCCGGTCTCGCCGAGATAGCGATGCACCGACAGATCATCCGCCTTGATTGCCGGCTGCTTGCTCGACATCACGTCGGCCAGCAGTTGACCCGAGCCGCACGACATCGTCCAGCCCAGCGTGCCGTGCCCCGTGTTCAGGAACAGGTTCGGCACGGGGGTGCGGCCGACGATCGGCGTGCCGTCCGGCGTCATCGGGCGCAGACCGGTCCAGAAGGTGGCCTTCGACGTATCGCCGCCGCCCGGGAACAGATCGTTCACGCACAGTTCCAGCGTTTCGCGGCGCGCCTGGCGTAGCGACTTGTCGAAGCCGACGATCTCCGCCATGCCGCCGACGCGAATCCGGTCGTCGAAACGCGTGATCGCGATCTTGTAGGTCTCGTCGAGCACTGTCGAAATCGGCGCGGACGCTTCGTTGACGATCGGCGCGGTGATCGAATAACCCTTGAGCGGGTAGACCGGAATTTTCACGAGGCCGGACAGGAATTTCGTCGAGTACGAACCGAGCGCGACGACGAACGAATCCGCACGCACCAGTTCATCGCCGCACTGCACGCCGGCGATACGGTCGCCCGCCATGGCGAGGGAGTCGATCGGCGTGTTGTAGCGGAATTTGACGCCCAGTTGCTCGGCCATCGCGGCGAGGCGCGTGGTGAACATCTGACAGTCGCCGGTTTCGTCGCCCGGCAGGCGCAGGCCGCCCGTCAGCTTGTGCGAAACCGCGGCGAGCGCCGGTTCGGCTTGCGCGAGTTCGGCAGGCGACAGCAGTTCATAGGGCACGTTCGCTTCCTGCAGCACGGCGATGTCTTTCGCGGCGCCGTCGAACTGCTGTTGCGTGCGGAACACCTGCAGCGTGCCGCCGGTACGGCCTTCGTACTGAATGCCGGTTTCGGCGCGCAGCGCTTGCAAGCAATCGCGGCTGTATTCGGCGAGGCGGACCATACGGCCCTTGTTCACCGCATAACGCGCCGACGTGCAGTTCTGCAGCATCTGCCACATCCATTGCAACTGGAATTGCGTGCCGTCGAGACGGATCGCCAGCGGCGCGTGTTTCTGGAACATCCATTTGACGGCCTTCAGCGGCACGCCCGGCGCGGCCCACGGCGACGCGTAGCCCGGCGAGATCTGGCCGGCATTGGCAAAGCTGGTTTCGAGCGCCGGGCCGGCCTCGCGGTCGATGACGGTCACTTCATGGCCGGCGCGCGCGAGGTAATAAGCACTCGTCACTCCGACAACGCCACTGCCCAAAACGACGACTCGCATAGCTGCTCCAGGATGTTCAATAAGAGGTCTGAGGACGGTGCGCTCGTCGATTCGTTTGAATTCGTTCGATTAACGAGGTGTAACGCGGATCGCCCAGTGATAACCGCTATACTATTAACAGTCAGGTAGGTTTTGTTATTGTATTTTCAAGATTTTCAGCAAAAACACCATGCGTACACAGCGCCAACCGATCCGGGCCCTCGACAAACTCGATCACAAGATCCTGCGGCTCCTGCAACAGGACGGCCGGATGGCGATGAAAGACCTCGCCGAGCAGGTCGGGCTGTCCGTCACGCCGTGCATCGAACGCGTCAAGCGGATGGAGCGCGACGGCGTGATCACCGGCTACCACGCGCGCGTGAACCCAGCCGAGCTGGGCGCGGCGCTGCTGGTATTTGTCGAGATCACGCTCGATCACAAGAGCGGCAACATGTTCGACCAGTTCCGCCGCGAGGTGCAGAAGATCCCCGAAGTGCTGGAGTGCCACCTCGTCTCGGGCGACTTCGACTATCTGATCAAGGCGCGCATCGGCGAAATGGCCGACTACCGGAAGCTGCTGGGGGACATCCTGCTGCAACTGCCCGGCGCGGTGCAGTCGAAGAGCTACGTGGTGATGGAAGAGATCAAGGAAACGCTGACGATTGCGGTTGGCGATTAGCTCGCGCGGGAGTCGCGTAGCTGGACTCGACAAACGGCGTAAACACTGTATATTTATACAGGTGTTTTACGCCGTTTTGCTTGCCGTCCTGCTTTTTGCGTGCTTCAGCCGTGACCGACTCCGACACCCACTCCGCCAACGAATTTCCGATTGCTCCGCCCACGCCTCGCAAGGGGCGGGGTGCAGTGACGAACCTGCAAGGCCGTTACGAAGTCGACCAGCGTGAAGTGGTGGACGACGGCTGGCTTGCGTCGCCGGAGGAAGACGGCGAACCCAAGGTCTTGCGCACGCAGGTTTTCGAAGAGCGGGCCAAGACCATCCTCACGCGCAACGCGTCGCCGGATATTCCGTTCAGCGTGTCGTTGAATCCGTATCGGGGCTGCGAACATGGCTGCATCTATTGCTTTGCGCGGCCTACGCATAGTTATCTGGGGTTGTCGCCGGGACTCGATTTCGAAAGCCGTATTTACGCGAAGATCAATGCGCCCGAATTGCTCGCGCGCGAGTTGTCGAAAAAGTCCTATGTGCCTGAGCCAATCGCGCTTGGCGTCAACACCGACGCCTGGCAACCCGTCGAGCGCGATCTGCGCCTCACGCGGCGCGTAGTCGAAGTGCTCAGCGAGTGCGGCCATCCGTTCGCGGCGATCACCAAATCGTCGCTGATTGAGCGGGATATCGATCTGCTTGCACCTATGGCGGCGCGCGGGCAGTTCATGGCGGCCATCACCATCACCACGTTGGACGCGGATATCGCGCGCACGCTTGAGCCGCGTGCGGCCACGCCGTCGCGTCGGTTGCGCACGATCCGTACGTTGAGCGAGGCGGGCATTCCGGTTGGCGTCAGCATCGCGCCGGTGATCCCGTTCGTCACGGAGCCGGACATGGAGCGCGTGCTGGAAGCGTGTGCGGAGGCAGGTGCAAGCAATGCGAGCTACATCGTGCTGCGTTTGCCGTGGGAGGTTGCGCCGCTCTTCAAGGATTGGCTCGCGGCGCATTTTCCTGATCGGGCTGACCGGGTGATGAGCCGCGTGCGCGATATGCGGGGCGGGAAGGACTATGACTCGAACTTCGCCACGCGAATGAAGGGAGAAGGTCTGTGGGCGGACCTGCTGAAGCAGCGCTTTCACAATGCTGTGCGCCGGCTCGGGCTAGACCGGCGCGATCGCGGCATTCTCGATATGTCGCATTTTCGCCGGGTTGAGCCGGTGCGCACCGAACCGCCGCCGCCCGACAATCCACAGTTGAGGCTTTTTTAGCGTGGCGCGCAGTGGGTCACTGCGAGAGTGCTTTGGCGGCCTGCACCTGACCTTCGAAGTAAGTCTGGAACGAGATCGCGAGGCCGGTCATCAGCAGGAATGCGCCGATCAGCAGCGAAAAGATCACGATGAAAATGACAGTCCAGCCAGAGCGGCTTTTACGCTGGGTTTGCGCGTTGAACTGTGCGTCCCATTTTTCATCCGGGCGCAGGCCGTAGACGATCGCGGCCAGAAAGGCGGAGAGCAGCGAAACGGCGCCGAAAAACGCGAGCACCCAGCCGAGCATCGAGGCCCGTTCGCTCGCCACTACCAGCATGGCGCCCGGAATTCCGATCAGCGTGCCGAGCAGGTGTGCCCAGCCGTAGATGTCGCGCATGCCGTACAGATAGAAGCGGTGGGCGCCGAGGCTGCCAAAGAAGAAGGCCAGCGCGGCGGTAAGCGTCTTGGATCTGAAATGCGAGGACGTCGAAGCAAGGGTGGACATGTAGGCGAGGGTAGAGTGACAGGCTGTCGAAAGGAGCGGGGCGCCGGTGCGCGGGCCGAGGCGCATTCTACGCCCGCGGCGCGCTTACGGCTAAGGTTGAGGCTAAGGCTAAGGCGCTGAATAGGTCACGCGATAGACCGCGCCGGCGTAGTCGTCGCTGATGAGGAGCGAGCCGTCGGGCATCGGTTGCACGTCGGCGGGGCGGCCCCATACCGATTCGCCAGGCTGGAGCCATCCTTCGGCAAAAACCTCCGGGTGCGCGTTGCTACCGTCCGGGTTGGTGATCACCCGCACGACGCGGTAGCCGACCTTCTTGCTGCGATTCCACGAGCCGTGTTCGGCGATAAAAATATTGTTGCGATAAGCGGCCGGAAACATCGAACCGCTGTAAAAGCGCATGCCGAGCGCGGCGACGTGCGCGCCGAGTTTGACAGCTGGCGGCGTGAAGGCGCTGCATGGATGGTCTTTGCCGAATTCGGGGTCGGGCGTGTCGCCGCCATGGCAGTACGGAAAGCCGAAGTCCATGCCGGCGCGCGGAGCGCGGTTGAGTTTGTCGTCCGGTACGTCGTCGCCCATCAGGTCGCGGCCGTTGTCGGTGAACCACAATTCGTGCGTCCCCGGATGCCACGCGAAGCCGACAGAGTTGCGAATGCCGCGCGCCACAACTTCGTAATGGCTGCCGTCCGGGTCCATACGGCCGATCATCCCAAAGCGGTCGCGGTCTTTCAGGCAGACGTTGCAGGGCGCGCCTTGCGGCACGTAGAGCTTGCCATCCGGGCCGAAAGCGATGAATTTCCAGCCATGATGGGTCTCTGTCGGCAGTGAGTCGGTGACGATGGCTGGCTTGGGCGGGTCATTCAGATGGGCGTCGATCGCGTCGAAGCGTAGAATTTTCGACACTGCTGAGATGTACAGCGTGCCGTCTCGCCATGCCACGCCCGCCGGCGTTTCCAGCCCGGAAGCGATTACATGGCGGGCCGTGACGCGCCCATTTTGCAACTCGAGCGCGTAGACGTGGCCGTCAAGGCTGCCTATATAAAGAATGCCCTTCGGCGAGAGTGCCATGGCCCGCGCGCTCGGCACGGCGTCCGAGAGGACCTCGATGTGGAAGCCGGGCGGCAGTTTGATGCGCTCGACCGGCAGCGCGGCCAGCGCCGGCAAGGCCATGGTGGCAAGCAACAACGCTGTGCCCATTCGCAGGGCCTGAACACGGACGGCGCGCAAAGAGCCTGTAATCGGCGAAAAGCCGGCAACTCGCCGAAAGACGGCGCGTGAAACGAAAAAAAACGCAGATGGCGGCAGGAGTTTCACGGGCGTTCCGTCAGGTAATTCGGGCGTTTCGGCGTGTTTCGAGGCCTTGGCACGTATGGCCGGCACAACCCCGTCGTGCAGTTTATCCCGGTAAGTGTTTGTTATGGCGTCGGTTTCCCGCTATAATCGCGTGTTTCAGTCGTTCCGAACCCCGGTTTTCAAGGATTCTAGTATGGTCATCATCCGCTTGGCTCGTGGCGGCTCCAAGAAGCGCCCGTTCTACAACATCGTCGCAACCGATTCGCGTAACCGTCGTGACGGCCGCTTCATCGAACGCGTTGGCTTCTACAACCCGGTCGCTACGAAGGGTGAGTCGCTGCGTATCGCTCAAGATCGCCTGACGTACTGGCAAGGTGTTGGCGCGCAACTGTCGCCGACCGTTCAGCGTCTCGTGAAAGAAGCGCAAAAGGCGCAGCCGGCTGCTTAATGGTAGCTAGCATGCGTATCGTCGTCGGTTCGGCCGGCGGCTCGCGCAGCTTGCGTGAGCAGTCCGATGCGCGAGTTTTGCTGAAGCAGACGTCGAAGTTGGCAGCGAGGTTCTCTTATGTCTGAACGTGATTCCGGCAATTCTGGTCGCGTAAAGGCAAAAGCGGCAGCCCCGCGCGCGAAGACGTCTGGTCAGGCGCCGTTCGGTGCATTCGTCCGCAAGCCGGTCGAAGCAGCCGAAGGGCAGGCGAAAGCCAAAGTTGCAAACGCCGCTTCCAGCGCAGCAGAAATGCGACCGGAAACGGTGGAAAGCTGGCCGGCCGATGCGGTCGAGGTCGGTGCAATCGTCGACGCTTACGGCCTCAAAGGCTGGGTCAAGGTGGCCGCGCATGCGGATGCCGGGCACGGCGGAGACGCATTGTTAAGCGCGAAGCGCTGGTGGTTGCTGAAAGGCCACGAGCGCAAATCGGCGCCGTCATTACAGGCAAAAACGCATAGCGACAGTATCGTTGCCCATCTGGGCGGCGTAGCTGACCGAGATGTGGCACTGGCACTGCGCGGCACGCGCGTCTATATCAGCCGCAGCGAATTTCCGGCCCTCGAGGCCGACGAATTCTACTGGGTCGACCTGCTCGGCCTGGATGTGGTGAACGTTGCCGGGGTCCACCTCGGCAAGGTTGCAGACATGATCGACAACGGTGCGCACTCGGTGTTGCGCATCGAATATCCGGATACCGACAAAAGCGGTAAGCCGGTCACCGGCGAGCGTTTGATCCCGTTCGTCGGCGTCTTTGTCAAAACGGTGGATCAGGCGGCGAAGCAGATCATCGTCGACTGGGAAACCGATTACTAAATAACTCGCTGACTGGAGAGAGCGATGCAGTTTGATGTCGTGACGCTCTTTCCTGACATGTTTCGTGCGCTGACCGACTGGGGTATCACCAGCCGTGCGGCGAAGCAGGAGCGCTACGGGTTGCGCACGTGGAATCCCCGCGATTTCACGACGGACAATTACCGCACAATCGACGATCGTCCCTACGGTGGCGGCCCCGGCATGGTCATGCTGGCCAAGCCTCTCGAAGACGCGATCGGCGCGGCGAAAGCGGCGCAGGCGGAGCAGGGCATCGGCGCGTCGCGCGTCGTGATGATGTCGCCGCAAGGCGCCACGCTGAATCACGATCGTGTCATGCAGTTCGCGGCCGAGCCCGGTCTGATCCTGTTGTGCGGGCGCTATGAAGCGATCGATCAGCGTTTGCTCGACCGTGTTGTCGACGAAGAGGTCAGTCTCGGCGACTTCGTGCTGTCAGGCGGCGAATTGCCGGCGATGGCGTTGATGGATGCCGTGGTGCGTCAGTTGCCCGGCGTGCTGAACGACTCGCAATCGGCGGTGCAGGATAGTTTCGTCGACGTGTTGCTGGATTGTCCGCATTACACGCGTCCGGAGGAATACGACGGCGTGCGTGTCCCTGATGTGCTGCTTGGCGGCCATCATGCGGAAATCGAAGCGTGGCGTCGGCGTGAAGCCTTGCGTAACACGTTGAACAAACGGCCCGATCTGATCGTGAAGGCCAGAAAGAACAAGATGTTGAGCCGTGCCGACGAGGCATGGCTTACGAGTCTCGCGAAGGAAGTGTCGAAGGCGTAAAGCCTTGGGCTTTCGAGCGGACATAGGCGGCGCCGCACATGCGTGTACGGCGCCAGATGTGAACCCATCCTCTATCGGGGCCGTAGCCGAACAGTTTTCTGTGAAGCAGGTACGAACGCCGACAAGATGGACATAGGAGTCAGTGATGAATCTGATTGCAATACTCGAGCAGGAAGAAATCGGCCGCGCCCTCGGCGAGAAGACCATCCCCGAATTCGCCCCCGGCGATACGGTGATCGTCAGCGTGAACGTGGTTGAAGGTACGCGTAAGCGTGTTCAGGCTTACGAAGGCGTTGTGATCGCCAAGCGTAACCGTGGTCTGAATTCGTCGTTCATCGTCCGCAAGATTTCGTCGGGCGAAGGCGTCGAGCGTACGTTCCAGACGTACTCGCCGCTGCTGGCAAGCATCGTCGTGAAGCGTCGTGGCGATGTGCGTCGTGCGAAGCTGTACTACCTGCGCGACCGTTCGGGCAAGTCGGCTCGAATCAAGGAAAAGCTGGTCGCCAAGAAAGACCGCGCTGCTCCGGAAGCGTAAAAGCTGTAAGAAAAAGCACCCCTCGCGGGTGCTTTTTTGTTTGCCAGGTCAAAATAGCGGAATGTCCCCTATCCGCTCATTCCGAGAGACCCGTTGATCCGCCCCGCCTTTGAGCCTGAAACTCTACCTGTCGAAGCGACGGGTGCCGATCTGCCACCGGTGGTTGCCGGGCGCCTGACGCCCGACGGTCTGCGTGCGCGCTTCGAGCAGCGTCTGAGTTGGGCGCCTGAGCCGATTATCGAAGCACCGTGGCGCGATCAGCATGTCGATCCGCGCGTTGCCGCTGTGCTGGTGCCGCTGGTCGTGCGCGACAATGGCCTCACCGTGCTCCTGACTCAACGTGCAGACCATCTGAACGACCACGCGGGCCAGGTGAGCTTTCCCGGCGGCCGTCATGAACCGTTCGACGCGGATGCAACCGCCACGGCGTTGCGCGAGGCGCAGGAAGAGGTTGGTCTCGATCCGTCGCGCGTTGAAATTCTCGGTGCGTTGCCCGACTATCTGACGGGCACCGGTTTTCGGGTGACGCCTGTGATCGGTCTGGTGCACCCACCCTTCACGTTGAAAGCGGATGCGTTCGAAGTGGCCGAAGTCTTCGAAGTGCCGCTCGCTTTCCTGATGAACCCCGCGCATCACGAAGAACGCGTGTTTCGTTACGAAGGCGGTCAGCGGCGCTTTTTCGCCATGCCCTATCCGCGGCCCGCGTCGGCGGAAGCTGAGGATCGCGAGGGGCAGGTGGGCGGCCACTATTTCATCTGGGGCGCGACGGCGGCGATGCTGCGCAACTTTTATCGCTTTCTCGCGGCTTGAATCGCCTCGGGTTGTGCACTTGTTGGGTGTTTGTCAACGTCCGTGCTCAGTGGCATCCGACCCTGTGCTATCGTTATAAAACAATCGTAAAAACTCGAAAAGCACGGCGCATCGCATGACTTTTTTCTCCGTATTGCTGGCTCTGATTATTGAACAGGTCCGCGCGCTGTCGCTGAACAATCCGGTGGCGGCATTGCTTCAATACCATGCGGAGTCGGCGGCGCACGGATTCGATGCCGGCAAGCCCAAGCACGGCTTGCTCGCGTGGCTGGTGGTGGTGGTGCCCTGGACGCTCGCCGTCGCGCTCATCTACTACGTGCTGTATCACATTCACTTTGCGCTGGCGTTCCTGTGGAACGTCGCGGTGCTGTACTTCACGCTCGGTTTCCGTCAGTTCAGCCATTACTTCACGGATATCCATCTCGCGTTGAATAACGACGACGTCCCGCGTGCGCGTGAAATCCTGAATGAATGGACCGGGCTCGATACCGTGGATATGCCCGTCAGCGAGATCGTGCGTCATACGCTGATTCACGCGGTGGTCGCTTCGCATCGGCATGTGTTCGGCGTGTTCTTCTGGTTCCTGATTCCGGTCGGGCCGGCGGGCGCGGTGCTGTATCGCATCGCCGAATATCTGGCGCGCACGTGGGCGCGGCCGGTCGACGATCGCACCGCGGCGTTTTCGAGCTTCGCGCAACGTGCTTTCTTCGTGATCGACTGGGTGCCGGCGCGGCTCACGTCGCTGGGCTTTGCGATTGTCGGCAATTTCGAAGACGCGATTTATGCGTGGCGCAACCATGCGCGTCAGTGGCCGGATGCGAACGACGGCGTGTTGCTGGCCGCAGGCAGCGGGGCGCTGGGTGCGCGTCTGAGTGGCCCGCTCGCGGAACAGTCGAGCCTCGACGCACTGGCTACCGGCGACGGCGGCCCGATGCAAGTCGGCGACGACTGCACGCCGCGCACGCTCCAATCTGCGGTGGGTCTCGTGTGGCGTGCGGTGGTGCTGTGGATGATTCTGCTGTTGATGTTGACGATCGCGGTCTGGCTTGCCTGATGCAACTCGCTTGAGCCAGAGCGCGCGGCTAACGCAACGTAGGGCAACCTAGACCAACTTAGAAAAAAGCCGGGTATTAAACCCGGCTTTTTTTATTGCTCATGCCGCGGTAGTTTTACCGCTCGGAAGCTGAGTGCGGGCCGTTTCAACGTCTATCATCCGCGCCCGAACCATTTAACCGACCAACCGGGGCGGGCAACCACTTCACCCATCCAGCGGATCCCGAGCCGTCCCACACTGCCAGCACACCGTGAACTGCGCCTCAAGCGTCTCCCCACACTGGCGGCATTGCCACGAAGGCGCACCCGCAGCGGGTCCATGCGAAGCCGCGTCGATCAACCGCCGCGCCATCCCCTCATCGCGCTCGTCCACAAGCCACAGCTCCGGCGCGCACTGATCCGCCGGAATCTCGCCGAGCGCGCCGTTCAGATAACGGTTATGCAACTCGCAAGCGATCCCCGCCGTCTCCAGCACATTGACCCAATGCTGTCCGATGATCAGATTCGGCGCGCGCATCAATTTCATCGTGAACCCAAGGTTTGGCTGCCGCGCGCGTTAGCGCACGATCTGGCTGGCTTCGTGCACCAGTTGCGCATACAGGGCATGACGTTCGCGCCGGATGCTGCCATCGGCGACCGCTTCGAGAATCGCACAGCCCGGCTCCTGCAAGTGATGGCAGTTGTAGAAGCGGCAGTTCGGCAGCAACGGCCGGAACTCGGGAAAAGCGCGTTCGAGCCGGCCTTCGGTCAGATGATGCAGGCCGAATTCCTGGAAGCCCGGCGAATCGATCAGCGCGCCGCCGTCGGCGCCAGGCAAAGGGTAGAGTCGCGTGAAGGTGGTGGTGTGCCGGCCGCTGTTCAACGCGGTCGAAATTTCGCGCGTCGCGACTTCGGCATCCGGGATCAGCAGATTCACCAGCGTCGATTTGCCCATGCCCGACTGTCCGAGCAGCAGCGTCGAGTGACCTTGCAGATGCTCGAGCAAAGCGGGTCGCGCGGCGTCAGGCTGCGTCTTGATCGAGACTTCGACGACGGTGTAGCCAAGCGCACGGTATGGCTCGAGCCGCTTGCGCGCACCCTCCAGCGCGCCGGTCACGTCGATCTTGTTCAGCACGATCAACGGCTTCAGTTCATTCGCCTCCGCGGCGACGAGCGCGCGGCCAAGCAGGTCTTCACTGAAATGCGGTTCGGTCGCGAGCACGATCAGCAACTGGTCGAGATTCGCGGCAAACAGTTTCGACTTGTACTGATCCGAGCGATACAGCAGATTGCGCCGCTCGCCGATCTCGACGATCACACCCTGATCGGCCGAAGTCGGCTCGTAAATCACGCGGTCGCCGACCGCTACTTCGCTGCGCTTGCCGCGCGGGAAGCACTGGAGCATCGGACTGCCGTCTTCCGGCGCGACCAGGTAGTGCCGCCCATGAGCGGCAATCACCAGGCCGCCTACGCGCGTGCTGGACGGCGCGCGCGGCGCTTTCGGGGAGCGGCCGCTCATGCGTGCCGCAGCAGGCGGTCGATCCGCTGCGACGCCGGCGGATGCGAGTAATAGAAGGCGGTGTAGAGCGGATCGGGCGTCAGGGTCGACGCGTTGTCTTCATAGAGCTTGACGAGCGCGTTGACGAGGTCTTGCGCATCAGTTTGCGTCGCGGCGAAGGCATCGGCCTCGAACTCGTGCTTGCGTGAGCTAAGGCTGCCGAGCGGCGTGACGAAGAACAGGAACACCGGCAGTGCGAGGAAGAACAGCACCAGCGCGAGACCGCTATTGCCGCCGATCAGCGAGGGCCGCACGCCCAGTCCTTCATAGAACCAGACGCATTGCGTCAGCCAGCCGAGCAGGGCGAGCATCACGAGGCTGATCGCGAACATGACGACCATCCGTTTGATCACGTGACGACGCTTGAAGTGGCCGAGTTCGTGTGCGAGCACCGCTTCGATCTCGTTGCCCGACAGTCGCGCGAGCAGCGTGTCGAAGAAGACGATCCGTTTGGCCGCGCCGAAGCCGGTGAAATACGCATTGCCGTGCGCCGAACGGCGGCTGCCGTCCATCACGAACAGGCCCTTGGCGGCGAAGCCGCAGCGCTTCATCAGCGCTTCGATGCGGCTTTTCAGCGCTTCGTCCTTGAGCGGCTCGAACTTGTTGAAGAGCGGGGCGATAAACGACGGATACAGCACCAGCACGAGCAACTGGAACGCGACCCAGACGATCCACGTCCACAGCCACCACAGGCTGCCCGCCTGGTTCATCAGCCACAGCACGACGAACAGTAGCGGCAGACCGAACGCGGCGCCGAGCAGGACGCCTTTGAGACGGTCGAGGAAGAAAATGCCCTTGCTCATGCGGTTGAAGCCGAAGCGTTGCTCGACCACGAATTGCCGGTAGTACTCGAACGGCAGATCGATCACGCTGGTGATCGCGATCACTGCCGCGACCAGCGCGATCTGGCCGGCGTAGCCGCGGCCCAGCCAGTCTGAGATCGCCAGGTCGAGTGACTGAACGCCGCCCAGCAGCGTCAGCCCGATCAGCACGGCCGCGCCGACAACGATCTCGATCATCGTCAACCGCGTGCGTTCGACGGTGTAGTCCGCGGCGCGCTGATGCGCGGTGAGCGCGATGGTGCCGGCAAACTGGCTCGGCACCTGCTCGCGATGGCCGGCGACGAAGCGGATCTGCCGCGACGCGAGCCACAGCTTGGTGCCGACCATCGCCACGACGGCGACGACGAACAGAACAGTGAAGTACAGGGTAGGCATCCGGGGATTCCGTGGTATCTATGCGAGAATTATATGTTTCTTCCCGCCTGGCGGCGGGGGGATAAGATCAAACCCGGCTTAAACCAATCTCATACGAACATTCGCCGCGGCATGCGCGCTTCCGGAGAAGCGCGTCTGCGCGGCCATCAGGGCTGCCTTCATGACTGACATCCTCGCCTCCACCGAACAGCCGCCGCTCGTGCGCAGCGACATGAATCTCGTCTGGCTGGACATGGAAATGACCGGGCTCGAACCGGATACCGACCGCATCATCGAAATCGCGGTGGTCGTGACGAATTCGACACTCGACCGCCTGGTCGAAGGGCCGGTGCTGGCGATTCATCAGAGCGACGAAACGCTCGCCAAAATGGATCAGTGGAACCAGAACACGCATGGCCGCTCGGGGCTGATCGACCGCGTGAAGGCGTCGACGGTGAGCGAAGCCGAGGCCACGGAACAGATTCGCGACTTTCTTAGCGCGTATGTACCGCCGGGCAAATCGCCGATGTGCGGCAACTCGATCTGCCAGGACCGCCGCTTCATGGCGCGCTGGATGCCGGATCTGGAACGCTTCTTCCATTACCGCAATCTCGACGTCAGCACGCTGAAGGAATTGTGCCGCCGCTGGCAGCCGGCGATCTACAAGGGCTTCCAGAAACGCGCCATGCACACGGCGCTGGCCGACATCCATGAATCGATCGACGAGCTGAAGTACTACCGCGAGCACTTCCTGATTCCGACGGCGCCGGAAGCGCCGGCGGCGGAGTAACGCTGCTGCGGCTGCGGAGGCGCTGGTAGTGAAACAGCGTCGCCGCGGCTTTGAAATCAACCCTGCCGAGGGGCGCGCACCGCGTTTTTCGGCCGGAACGCCTTCACCACGTCGGCGTTCGTTTCCACATACGGGCCGCCGATCAGGTCGATGCAGAAAGGCACCGCGGCGAAAATCCCCGGCACCTTCACGGCGCCCCCCGCGTCTGCGTCACGCAAACCTTCCAGCGTTTCCTTGATCGACTTCGGCTGCCCCGGCAGGTTGATGATCAGCGCCGCGTGATCCGCGGTTTCGCGGATCACCGCCACCTGACGCGACAGGATCGCGGTCGGCACGAAATTCAGACTGATTTGTCGCATCTGCTCGCCGAAACCCGGCATTTCCTTGGTCGCCACCGCCAAAGTCGCTTCCGGCGTCACGTCGCGGCGTGACGGGCCGGTGCCGCCGGTGGTCAACACCAGATCGCAAGCCACTTCGTCGACCAGCTCGATCAGCGTGGCGGAAATGGTGGGTGCATCGTCCTGAATCAGCCGTGTAACCACCTGGAACGGCGAGGTCAGGGCAGCGCCGAGCCATTCCTGCAGCGCCGGAATGCCTTTGTCCTCGTAGACGCCTGTCGACGCGCGATCGCTGATCGACACGAGGCCGATCACGATTTCGTCCGGATGATTACGCGTTGCCTTATTTGCCAACTTACGCGTCGCGGTCGTCATCGTCGTCTTCCTGCGCGTCTTCTGCATCGGAATCGGTGTCGGCAGACGGGCCGTCGGCGTTCTTGATCCACTGGAACAGCTCGCGGAAGTAGCGCGGCGGCTTGCTTTGCTGTGCTTCCTTGCGGGCATTGCGGATCAGCGTGCGGCCCTGCTGCGGATCGGCGTTCGGGTGCTGGCGGATGAATTCGGTCAGCGCGGCGTCGTCGGCGAGCAGTTTCTCGCGGGTGCGCTCGATCCAGTGCAGTTTGGCCGTTTCCGCCTTGTTGACGCCGTTATAGGTGTCGAGCGCGGTGCGCAGCGCGGCGGTTTCCTCGTCCAGCAGCGAGCGCATCACGCGCCCGACGTACTGCACCTGGCGGCGCTTGCCTTCGTGATCGGTGATGCGGCGCGCTTCGCGCACGGCGTCGTCGAGCTTTTCGGGCATCGGCATGCGCTTGAGCGCGTCTTTCGGCAGGGCGATCAGCGCCGAGCCCAGTTCCTGCAGCTCGTGCATTTCGCGCTTGAGCTGGGACTTGCTGGGACGGTCGTAGCCGTTCTCGTCGACTTCCGGCTCGGCGGATTCGATGGGTTGAATGCGGGTTTTGCGTGTCATACCGATATTGTAGCGTGCCGCGCACGCAGAACCCGCCGTGCTGCTGTGCACAAGTGCGCTTGCCAGCTTCGGCGGACGCGGCGATGCCGGTCGGGGCGGCCGCGAAGGCAGGCATCGCCGAGGCGGCGATAAATTCGGCCAACAGTCTCATCGAGCGAGCGCGGCGAATGCCAGGTGCAGCTTCGCGTACCTTGCTATGATCGCGGGATGCGTGACTACGCAAACGCGCACGCAAATGCAATTGCAAATGCGCACGCATGGGCGTGGCATGGGCGAACACACAGGGCCGCTCGGCCCCGAACAGGACGGCAACGACAATGGCAGCAGACATGGACGTCAAGCAGCGCTTTTTTCCGCATACCCAGGATGAACTGAAGGAAATCGCCTCGGACATCCTTCGTCACGCGAAGTCGCTCGGCGGCACCGACGCGGCGACCGAGATCTCCGAAGGCGACGGCCTGTCCGTCTCCGTGCGGCGCGGCGAAGTCGAGACGATCGAACACAACCGCGACAAGATGGTCGGCGTGACGGTGTTCATCGGTAACAAGCGCGGCAACGCGAGCACCTCGGATTTTTCGTCGCAGGCCTTGAAGGACACGGTCGCGGCGGCGTACAACATCGCCCGCTTCACCGCGGAGGACGACTGCGCGGGTCTCGCCGAAGCCGACCTGCTCGAAACCGCGCCGCGTGATCTCGATCTGTATCACCCGTGGAATCTGACGGCCGACGAAGCGGTGGAAATCGCCCGTCGCTCGGAAGACGCCGCGTTCGCCACTGATCCGCAGATCAAGAACTCGGAAGGCGCGAGCGTCTCGGCGCAGCACTCGCAGTTCGTGCTGGCCACCTCGCGCGGCTTCCTCGCGGGCTATCCGTACTCGCGCCACTACATCGCCTGCGCGCCGATCGCCGGCAGCGCGCGCAACATGCAGCGCGACGACTGGTACACGTCGACCCGTAGCGCAGCCGACCTCGCCGATCCGGAAGCGGTGGGCCGCTACGCCGCGCAACGGGCGCTGTCGCGCATTGGCGCGCGCGGGCTCGACACGCGCAAGGTGCCGGTGCTGTTCGAAGCGCCGCTTGCCGCCGGCATTCTCGGTGCGTTTGTGCAAGCCACGAGCGGCGGCGCGCTGTATCGCAAGACCTCGTTCCTCGTCGACAGCCTCGGCAAGCCGGTGTTCGCGCCGCACGTCCAGGTGGTCGAAGATCCGCACGTCGCGCGTGCGATGGGTAGCGCGCCGTTCGACGAAGAAGGCGTGCGTACGAAACAACGTTCGGTGGTGAAGGACGGCGTGGTGGAAGGCTACTTCCTGTCCACCTACTCGGCGCGCAAGCTCGGCATGCAGACAACCGGCAATGCCGGCGGTTCGCACAATCTGTCGCTGCGCAGTTCGAAAACGCGCCCGGGAGACGACTTCGAAGAAATGCTGAAGAAACTCGGCACGGGCCTGTTGCTGACCGAACTGATGGGGCAGGGCGTGAACTACGTGACAGGCGACTATTCGCGCGGCGCGTCGGGTTTCTGGGTCGAGAACGGCAAGATCCAGTATCCGGTCGAGGAAATCACCGTGGCGAGCACGCTGCAAGAGATGTTCCGCCATATCGTTGCGATCGGCGCGGATACGATCACGCGCGGCACCAAGGAAACGGGCTCGGTGCTGATCGAACGGATGACGATCGCCGGGCAGTAAGCGGTTCTATCAGGCGCAGCGTCTGCACAACGGCGCTGCAAAAAGAAACGCCACGCAAGCAAAGCGTGGCGTTTTTTTATGCGTGCACGATGAGTGGCGGCGAAAGACGAAAGACGAAAGACGAAAGACGAATGGCGAATGCACGAAGCGAAGCGCAGACCGTCAGTCAGACGCGCTGCAACCCCCTCAAGCGCCCTTACGCTTATACGTCACGAACGCGTAATCGAAGTCATTCGGCGCGTCCGCGCGATGCGTTTCATGCGCGACTTCTTCCCACTCGCTTTCATCGAGCTCGGGGAAGGTGGCGTCGCCTTCGAAGTCGGCGGAAATCTCGGTGATGATCAGCTTGTCAGCCTGACGCAAACCTTCTGCATACAACTGCGCGCCGCCGATCAGAAACGCTTCCGGGGCCTGATCCTGCGCAGCCAGCTTCAGCGCGTCTTCGAGCGTGGTGGCCGCGTCGCAGCCCTGAAAGCGCCGTGCGGCATCCCGTGTCACGACAATGTTGCGGCGTCCCGGCAGCGGCCGGCCGATCGATTCATGCGTCTTGCGGCCCATGATGATGGGTGCGCCCATCGTGGTGCGCTTGAAGAACGCGAGGTCTTCGGGGAGTCGCCAGGGCAACTGGTTGTCGCGGCCGATCACGCCGTTATTGGCGCGAGCGACGATCAGGGTGAGCGTCGTCATCGAATGGAAAGGGGAACGTAACCAGGATGATTCTACCTGAGGCGCAACGCGGTGCCGCTATGTCAGCTGCCCGGAGCCCGGACGTGCGGCTACGTGGGCGCGCGTCTGACCCGTTGACCGGTTGGCTCTTGCGCCATGGCGGGGCGGCGAGGCACCGGCCGGGCAGCCGGTGCCTCGCCAGGCGCCGCATCATTCGTGGGCGGCCTCGTCGGCGACGCTCGATTCAAACGGCGCCTTCTCGTCAACGACGCTCAGCTCCCGCAACCCGTGGTGACCCATCAGCCGGTACAACGTGACGCGCGAAATATTCAGATCAATCGCCGCCTCGTTCAACCGATGACGATGCCGCAACAACGCAGCTTCGATCGCGCGTTTCTCGGCGGCGTCGCGCGCCTGCGAGAGGCTCATGGTCTCCTGCTCGGTGAACTGTGCGAGGTCGAGGTCTTCGGCGGAAATCAGCTTGTTTTCCGCCATCACGATCGCGCGGCGCACCCGGTTGATCATCTCGCGCACATTGCCTGGCCAGCCGTAGTTGTACATTGCCTCGATCGCCGACGGCGTAAAGCCGCGGATCTTGCGCGCGCTGTCGGTCTTGAACTTGTGCATGATGTGATGCGCAAGAATCTCGATGTCCTTGCCGCGGGCGCGCAACGGCGGCTCGTCGACACGCAGTACGCACAGGCGGTGGAACAGGTCGGCGCGGAATCGTCCGTCGCGCATCGCACTCTCGAGATCCACGTGGGTCGCCGAGATGATTCGCACATCCACGGGAATAGATTCGCGGCCGCCGAGGCGGTCGATCTTGCCTTCCTGCAAGAAGCGCAGCAGGCTGGCCTGGCTTTCCATCGGCAGGTCGCCGATTTCGTCGAGCAGCAGCGTGCCGCCGTCCGCGGCCTCGACCCGGCCGATCTTGCGCTGGTTCGCGCCGGTGAACGCGCCGCGTTCGTAACCGAATAGTTCGGATTGCAACAGATGATGCGGAATCGCGCCGCAGTTGATGGCGATGAACGGCGCCTTGCGGCGCGGCGAGCGTTCGTGAATCGCCAGTGCCGTGAGTTCCTTGCCGGTGCCGGATTCACCCGAGATGAACACGCTGGCGTCCGTGTTGGCGACTTTGCGAATCGTGCGGAAGAGTTGCTGCATCGCTTCGCAGGTCCCGACCATTTCCTCTTCGTCGTCGGCGGCGGGTGCGGCAGGCGGGATCTCATCGGCATCGCACAACGTCACCATGCCGAATGCGTGACTGGCGAGGTAATCGATCGTGGCGTTGGCCACGGGTGTCTTGACGTAGTCGAAGCAGTAGTGGCGGATCAGGCGCCGCACGTTGGCATCGGTGAGGCGTTCCGGCGTGGCGAGCGCAATCCAGCCGATCTGCTGTTGACGCAGGCTCGCTTCGAGCCCGCCGAGGTCGCGCGGCGCAAAGCTGGCCAGGTCGACGATGCCGGCGCATATCACGTCGGGCTTGAGCAGGCGCGAGACCTCATGCGCCGAGCGGGCGACCATCACGTGCCAGCCGCGGCTCTTCAGATGGGCGGCGAGCGCTTCGTCCGGCGTACGCGCAACATACAGCAGCAGCCGGTCGGTCCGCGCGTGCAGCAGACCGCTCCCACTCGCGGCGGGGGACGCCTCGTGCAAGCGTCCCACAGCGGCCTCCTGAGGTCGCGCCAAAGAAACTTCCGGCGGCCGCCCCACAAGGACTTCCGCTGCTCGTGTCACAGAAACGTCCGACGCTCGGGCAATCGACAGATGAGTGCCGGAGGGCGGTGTAACGCTGCTCAAATGGGGTGATTCGCGCACGATCAGCCTCGTATCGTTGACACGTCAAAAAGTGTAGGGAAAGCGCACGCCGATCACGAAGTTCGGCGTGTCGGGCGTGAGGCCGACCGATACCGAACCATTGATCGTCAGGTGCTTGTTCACTACGTGATTCAAGCCGAAGGTCAATGCGGCAGCGGTGGTCTCGCTGCCCGGCACCTTCGAATAGGTTCCGCCTGGCGACTTGGTCTGCGACTCGGGTTCCAGCGCCATGGTGTACGAAATGCTGGCGGAATCCTTGTCCGAGAACGCCAGCGCCACGCCGCCGCCGAACTGCACCACGTCGCCGATCTTGACCGTCGCCGGTTCGGTCTGTCCGATGACCGACGAGATGTCCTGGAACGAGCGGGCGATGTTGTAGGTGTACGAAACGCTGCCGAACAGCACGACCGGATCGTAGGTCTTCAACACCGACAAACCCGCCGTGATGTTCCAGAAGCCGGTGCCGGTGGGCAGCTTGGTGGGGGCGACGAGGTTGGTGTTGTTGGCATCGACCTGCGCCAGCTTGATGCCGAACGGCGACGTACCGGTCGGCGCCTTGATGCGCAGGCTGCCGACCAGGTCCGGCAGATTGTTGGTTTCCTTCAGGAACTGGTAGTAGATCCCGAAGTTGACGTCGCCGATATTGCTCGAATTTGCCGAGGCATCCGAGACCGTATTCGCCGCTCCGCCTGCTCCGCCGACGATGAAGTTGCTGTGCCGGTAGACATAGGGCACGTCGACGTCGACGCTGATGCGGTCGGTCAGACCGTAGCGCGTGTCGAGGTCGGCCATCACCTGGTGCGACTTGGTTTCGCCGAGGTTGATGTTGCCGAGGAAAATCGCATCGAGCGCGAGGAAGCCGGACAGTTGCAACTGGCGGCGGTCGTAGTAGGTATCGTTGATACCCCAGTCGAGGGTCAGCTTGTGCTCGAACAGCGGCGTGTGCTGCTGGCTTTGCACCACCGCGTCTTCCGATTGGGTGCGCACCGGTTGGGCGGCCTTCTGCGTCTGGCCGATTGCACCGCTGCCGTCGGTCGCGGCCGGCAGGCCGCCGCCGCTGCTGCCTTCCGGCACGGGCGGCGTGACCGGTACGCCTGTCGCGGTACCCGTGGCGCCCCCCGGCGCGGGAGTACCCGGATTCACCTGGGCAAGCGGTGGCAACGGCACAGGCAAGCCGTCTGCGCCAGGCTGCTCGGCGACCGCCGCGTTTCCGGCCTGCTCGCCGTAACCCGGTGCGCCGCGGCCGCGCTGCGACATCTCGAGGTTCGTGACCTGACGTTCGAGTGAGATGATCTGCTTTTGCTGCTCGCTGACAACACGCATGAGCGTGTTCAGCCGTTCTTCCACCGATTGATCGGCGAGCGCTTGCGCGCTGGCCCCCTGCGATAGCGCAAACAGCATGACGGCGGCTGGAATAGCCGCTAACGCCATGCGCGGCGCCCCGGTCTTTGAGAATCTGATCATTTTTGTTCCCCCGGTATTCTGACTGCGCGTCGCATGTCTCCTTGTGCATCACGCGGTCGTTTGGTACTTCGGTCTCCTTCCTGGTCGGGTGGCGGCCCGTGTTATCTCCTTACCGTGTTTTGCAGGGCTTGCAGGACGCCAATCTGGCGCAGCATCGAGGCCGACATCGGTTGCGTCTGCAAATGCAGTTGCAACTGGTTGGCGACTTGCTGGTTATTGCCTGCGATCTGCAAGAGTTGGGCAATCTTGCCGGCCTGCAGCGCACTCGACGGCGCGATGGTTTGGGTCGCGATACCGCTTGGCGTCTGCAACGAAATCGAAATGCCGCCGTTGGCGAGACTGACGGAGGCTTTCACCGAGCCGTTCGCATTGCTTGCGGCGGCCGCCGTTGCGTTGTTATAGGATCCGCCCGCGAGGCTGCCAGGTGAGGCGTCGAAATCGATCAGCGCCTGGTTCGTCCCGAGGTTGCCGTTGCCGGCCACCTGGGTAATCTGCGAGACGCCGTTGACGCTGACGTTCTGTCCGCCGGTTGCGCTG
The DNA here is from genome assembly GCF_902859805.1 of Paraburkholderia sediminicola. GTDB lineage: Bacteria > Pseudomonadota > Gammaproteobacteria > Burkholderiales > Burkholderiaceae > Paraburkholderia > Paraburkholderia sediminicola. Next base: position 433,018 of record NZ_CADIKC010000003.1, read on the forward strand.
GCGTTGCGGTTTGCGCCGCTGCCGCCGCCCACGTTCGGACCGGTCACTGAGGCCGTTGAATTGAACTGCACGTTCGGCTGGTTGGGCGTGTTTGTACCGATGGCGAGCGAGCCCGAGGCGACAGCGGTGGCGCCGTTCGGCAACTGCCATTGCGACAGCAGGGTGATAACGACACCCGAAATGATGTCCCCGACGATGCCTTTGCCGGTCTGATTGGCGAGGATGGCGTCGTCGACAGGTTGCAGCTTGAGGGCGCCGACGTCTTCAAACACCGTAGATGTCTGCTCGGCAGCGTGTGCGACTGATGCGAGGCCGCACGTTGTGAAACACAACGCGCAGCCAATGGTGAGTAAGTTTCGTTCCATGATGAGTCAGAACAGCTCTGCCTTGATCAAACCGTATTCAACAAAGGGAGTCGCGGCCGTGCCGTTTTCCAGTGCACGTTCGCGCAGCTTGAGCGCGAGCGACTCGTTGCCTTGCAAGAGCGGAGAATCCTCCATGAATGGCTTGCCGACGACCGCGAACACGAGGCCGTTCCATTTCTTGACGAAGTCGTCTTCCATGACGATGCGGTTGCCGAGCGCTGGGTCGGCGATGAAGATGCGGCCGTCTTCCGCGTGCTTGACGATCACGAAGTGTTCGTAGCCGTCGCTGTTCATCAGCACGAGCACAGGAATCTGCAGGTGATAGAGCGCTTCAGGGGTAACGCGGAAACCCCGGCCACGCAGGCCGATCGTTTCGACGAACTTCTTCATGTCAAGCATCGAGAAGCCGTTCTTGACCACCACCTCTGGTGTCGAAAACACCATCATGCGTTGGATCATTTCGGGTTCGGGAATGTCGATGCCGTAGCCGTACTTCAGCAACGTGGCCAGAGCGGCCGAGCCGCAGCTGTAGTCGTAACGCTGCGAAACGATGTGGTTGTAGCGGATCTCGCGGATCGAGCGCACGTTCACGTCGAACGGCACGCCCGCTGCTGCGTTCATGGAAAGGGCACTCTGCGCGTGACCCGTCTGCGAAAGCACGAGTCCAGCGAAGAATGCCAGGAAAAAGCCGTGCGTTACCCTGCTCACCCCGAACATGGTATGTCCCCCCCCCCTGCAGAGACAGCCGGCCAGCGCGAGGCTGACCGGTGTCTTCCTGCGATACAGCTTTAGTTACTGATGCGACACGCTGGCGACTGCAAGGCCGTTGTGTTGCAGGTTGCCTACACCCGACGCGATATTCACCCCGATGTTGCCGGCGGAGTTGGACAGGGCGCCTGCACCGAGCATCGACGAACCGGTGAAGTTGCCGCTAACCGATGCGCCTGCGGTTTGGCAGTTCTGGTCGCTTGCGATGACTTCGCCGCCGTCCTTGCCGCCCCTGTGACCCCAGCCACCGCTGCTGCTGCTATCCGTGGTGGCCGATGCGGCGAGGCTGTTGTTTTGCACGTTGCCGACACCCGACGCCACGTTCACCCCGATGTTGCCGGTCGCGCCCTTCAGCACGTCGGCTCCGACGCTGGCGGTGAAGTCGAAGTCACCAATCCGCGCCCGGCCGTCCGACGATTGCGTCGAGTAGATCTGCGCAGTGCCGAACACGGGGCCGACGTCCATGTTGGACAGGGCGGCATCATTGGATTGCGCGTTGTCGACACCGGTGGCCATGTTGACGCCGATGTTGCCGTTTGCGCCTTTCAGTGCGCCGTCGCCGATCGAGGCAGACATCACCGTCGGTTTTTCGGTGTTGATGTGCTGGGTGATGCTGCCGTAGACATTCACTGTGCCTGCGCTGATGCTGTCATGCGCGCTCCAGCCCCATGCGTTGGCGTCCGCGGAGACATGGCTGGCCTTGTAGTAGCCCGAGGCGCTTTGTTCCGCAGCTTGAGCGAAGTAGCCGGACGAATGTTCCTGTCCCCATGCGGCCTGATGTCCCGAGGACTGCTCGGCGAAGTAGCCGCCGAAGTTATCCGAGGAGTGCGTGTTCAGCGCAGCGGCGAAACCTGCTGCTACTCCGCCGACGATCACGCCGCCGCCGCCGCCGAGGCCGGCGATGAAGCCGGCTGCCAGATAGCCGTTCGCGCTGTTGTGGGTGTTGACGTGGCTGCCGCCGGCAACCGATGCTTGATAGCCTTGATTGAAGCCGCTGCTTTCGCCGAAGCTCTGGCCTTGTGCATAAGCTGCAGCCGATTGTTCTTGTGAGCCTTCAGCAAACGAGCCCGCGCTGTACGACGAATGAACCGCGTAGTTCGAACCGCTGCCGCTGCCGTTGAACCAGCCTTTGGTCGCGTCGATGGTCGTGGTCACGTGGCCGGTGGTGTAGCTCTGCGGCGGCGTCTTCATGTTGACGCCACTGATGTCTACATTCTGCGTGTTGTTGACCGTGGCGCCGGAACTGCTCGACACATTGACGTGGCCGCGCAAGGTAATGAAGCCGAATTCGCCAATGTCGGTGTAGATGTTGGTTGCCGTAAAGAGCTCAGCCGGGTCGCAGCCGGCCGTGCATTCGGCGTAAGCCGAGCTTGCTGCCAACGTCGACAGGACAGCCGCTGCAATGAGAGTGCGCTTCATGATGACGCTCCGATAAAGAGTGTGGCTCGTTAGAAAAAGGTGCCCGCCGGGGGACGGAGCACAAAACTGTTTGAACTGACGTTACCTGAGCCGGCTGTCTGGTTGATCTGAACGATCCCACTGACGTTTTTGAGCGCATCCGTACCGATGGATACCTCGCGTACGTCGTGGTTTTCGCTAGACCTTCCCAGGCCACCGCCCTTGGCGGTCGTAGCGGATAGCACCCCATCCGCTACGATCTCCGCTCCAATCGGTCCAGAACCAACTACGGCGCTGTTCCGCTGGAGATTCCCTACACCCGCCGACTGATTCACTTCGATAAGGCCAGAGGTGTTTGAAAATGCATTACTGCCGATCGTGCTTTTTGCAGCCGCCGTCTTGGCGTTGGTGGCTGCGATCTGCAAGCTGCCGATCAGGTTGATAGGCGTGGCTCCGCTAGTGAACACGCCCTGATTCGCTTGTGCGTTGTCGAGCCCGGAGGTCTCGTTGATGGCGATAACCCCCAGGCTGCCGCTGACCGCGCCTTTGCCGATCAGCGACTCCGCGTCGATCTGGGCCGGCAGCGTTTGGGCATGGACCGCGAAGCTCGCACAGCCAAGCAATGCCCATGCGAGCAGGGGCCAGCGCGACTGTTTGCGTGACGGAAGGCGCCTGGCCGGTGCGCGTGACGTTGTCATTTCATGGCTCCTAGAGCGGCGCCCAAGGGGGCGAGTGCACTGTTGACCGACTGGGCAATCGAGCTGCCGATTCCGCCTGCGCCGCCGAAGCTGGCGCCCGCGCCGACCGGAACGTTGTTGCCGGCGCCTGCCAGCATGTGTGTAATACCGTTGGCGCCGACTAGCGCAGGCATATAGCCGTTGCCAGCGATGCCGGCGGTGCCGTGCGCGCCGTTCAGGTCGAGATCGCTCGCCATCGAGCCGATCGCGCCATCGAAAGCGGCCCTCGGGAAAGTTTCGACCTGGACTGCGATCGGGTCCTGGCTCTTCGGCACCGGCACGAACGCATCGCGTGGCGTGATTTCGCGCTCGATGACGAGGTTGCCCGGCTGCGTCAACTGCTGCGCGGTCGCACTCGTTGTGGCGCCGGTAGCGAGCACGCCGAGCAGCGCGCACAGCACGGCTGCACAGGGGCGGCTGCTGCTCGGCTTCTGGGTTGAGGCGTTCATGTCAGTTCCTTGCGGGCGGACGATCGGTCGGTGCGGTCTTGGGCAGCGAGCGGCTCGTTGCGCTAATTTCTCTGGTAGCTCGTGACGTTGCCTTGAGCGGAGCGGGCGACGTCGACGGGAACCGGCAACTGCGACGGCGGGGCGATTTCGTCCCACAGCGTCACGCCGTTGCCACTGTTGTTAAAGCCGCGCATCAGCTGTGGCGTCGCGGAGACCATCAACATGCCGCCGAAGCCGCCGCGTTGGTGGGACAGCGCCTGATCGTCCAGCACGAGATCGGTCACAGACGCGGCATCGGCGGGAATGCTCAGCGCGTTGCCGGCCAGATCGCTGCGGGGCGCGGCGCTGTCGTTCGTGGCCGCCACGGTGTTGTCCACCGCGGCGGCGCTTGCCGTATTCGTGACGTCCGTAACCGTCGTGGTCGGCGAGGCCACCGCTGCGAGCGTCGTGCTCGCGAGGGTGGCGGAACCGGCATCGGCGGTTTCGGCCATCGTGGCGGATTGAGGTTGTGCGGATTCCTGTGCATTGACGCCAGCGGACAGCACGGTCAAGGTCACCGCGGCGGCGCATAGTGCGGCGCAAGGTGCAATGCTGCTCAGGTCGATGCGGAAAGCGAGTCGCATGATGTGTCTCCTTGGTGCACAGCATTTAGCGAAACGTGTGCCATGAGTCGCAATCCATTGGTGCGTCTGGATGTGACCCGCATACCGCGGAGTAACAGGTAAGAAATCGGACAAAAACGTTTCAGCGCTGAAACGGCAGGCAGAAAATACCTGTAATTCGTTAAATCCGAAGGTATGAAGTACCTTCGGGTCTACGCTAGGAAAAGCGCTTCCACAATGCTTTTATTCATAAGCTGAATAACTATTTATCGGCCGCTTGGCCTTACTGGACAAGGAGTCCCCGATTAAATTCGCATAATTGTTTTCCAAGCGGCGCGTGTATAGTAAGCTCTCGAAAACAGCTTCAGATTTAAAAAAGCCCGCTAACGGGCCGTCTCAAACACACACGCCGCTTTCTTGGGGATCAGCTGTCCGCACGGAATGGAATGGCCGTTCGGTTTTTGCTATATCGCGAATCCCGAACGAGTCAGCGTGTCTGAACTGGAGTTCAGGTGCGTGCGTCATCCTTAACGTTCGTTGACGAGAGGATCTGAATAATGGAACCCGCAACGCGGCAACTGATTTACGTTTCACGCGATCCGAGCGCGGAACTGAATACTCGCTTCCATCAGCGCGGCTGGCATGTCGAAGTCGTGGGGTCGGCGCGCGATGTGCGCCGTGCTGTTCGCGCCGGAATGGCCGCGGGCGGCCTGCTCGATCTGTCTAGTGATTTTCAGCCACACGAGATTGCCGCTTTCGAGTCCTGCCTGACCATGCCGAACGTCGGCTGGGTGGCGGCAACCACGCCTGGACAATTGCAGGACGCGGCCTTGCGCCGGCTCGTACGGGACTATTGTTTCGACTATGTAACGGTGCCGTACTCGGGCGACAGGATCGTCGATTCGGTCGGTCATGCATACGGCATGATCTCGCTCGGCGAGCCGGCATCGAACGACGCTTCGCAAGGCGCCGAAGGCGAAATGGTCGGTTCATGCGACGCGATGCTCGCGCTGTTCCGCTCGATCCGCAAAGTGGCCATGACCGACGCGCCGGTGTTTATCTCAGGCGAGTCGGGCACCGGCAAGGAGCTGACCGCAGTCGCGATCCACGAACGCTCGGCGCGCCGCAATGCGCCTTTTGTGCCGATCAACTGCGGTGCGATTCCCCCACATCTATTGCAATCCGAACTATTTGGGTATGAGCGCGGCGCGTTTACCGGCGCCAACCAGCGCAAGATCGGCCGCGTGGAAGCGGCCAACGGCGGCACGCTGTTTCTCGACGAAATCGGCGATCTGCCGCTCGAAAGCCAGGCGAGCCTGCTGCGCTTCCTGCAGGAACGCAAGGTGGAGCGGCTCGGCGGCCACGGTTCAATCGACGTCGACGTGCGCATCATTTCGGCAACGCACGTAGATATGACGGCTGCGATGATCGAAGGGCGGTTCCGCTCCGACCTGTATCACCGTCTGTGCGTGCTGCAAATCGACGAGCCACCGTTGCGCGCACGTGGTAAGGATATCGAACTGCTTGCGCGGCACATGCTGGAACGTTTCAAGAAAGATGCAAGCCGCCGTCTGCGCGGTTTCGCGCCCGACGCCATCGCGGCGCTGCATAACTACGGCTGGCCGGGCAACGTGCGCGAGTTGATCAATCGCGTGCGGCGCGCCATCGTGATGTCGGAAGGGCGTGCGATCACGGCACGTGATCTCGAGTTGGCCGAGTATGTGGAGATCGTGCCCGTCTCGCTCGCCCAGGCGCGCGAAGCGGCCGAACGTCAGGCCATCGAGCTCGCGTTGCTGCGCCATCGTGGCCGTCTCGGCGACGCCGCGCAGGAACTCGGCATTTCACGCGTCACGCTATATCGCCTGCTGTGCTCGCACGGCATGCGCCATATGGAAGGCGAACCGCTGGGCACGCCGCACGGTGAATTGCCGGCCTCAGTGCCGCATCTCTAACGGGCCTGGTTGTCCACTCAGCGCCCACTCAACGTCCGCTTAGCCACTGATATTTTCTCCGCGGCGCGCCTCGACCGGGCGCCGTTCGGCTGCGCTTGTTAAAATCGGGTTTTCCGCTCAATCTCCGTGGCGCGTGTGCCTGACCGGGCGCGCGCTTCGTCGAAGGAACCCGCATGAAACAATACCTCGACCTCGTCCGCACGATTCTCGACACCGGCACGTGGCAGGAGAACCGCACCGGCATCCGCACCATCAGCATGCCGGGCGCCATGTTGCGCTTCGACCTCCAGCAGGGCTTTCCCGCGGTCACTACGAAAAAACTGGCGTTCAAGTCGGCAGTGGGCGAGCTGGTCGGCTTTCTGCGCGCCTCGCGCAGCGCCGCGGATTTCCGCGATCTCGGTTGCAAGGTATGGGACGCGAATGCCAACCAGAATCCGCAATGGCTCGCCAATCCGTATCGCCAGGGCCCGGACGATCTCGGCGACGTGTATGGCGTGCAGTGGCGCCAGTGGCCGGCCTACAAGGTGCTGGACGCAGACGCCGCCGCGCAGCTGGCCGACGCCACGGCCCGTGGCTTCCAGGTGGTGACGGAATTCGAGGAAGACGGCAGTCCCAAGGTGCTGCTGTACAAGGCGATCGACCAGTTGCGGCAATGTCTCGACACGATCATGCAGAACCCGGCCGACCGGCGAATTTTGTTTCATGCCTGGAACCCCGCCGTGCTGGACCAGATAGCGCTGCCGGCTTGTCATCTGCTCTATCAGTTCCTGCCGAATGTTGCGCGGCGCGAAATCTCGCTGTGTTTGTACATCCGCAGCAACGATGTCGGCCTCGGCACGCCGTTCAATCTGACCGAAGGCGCGGCGTTGCTGCATCTGGTTGGCCGGCTGACGGGTTATACGCCGCGCTGGTTCACCTACTTTATCGGCGACGCGCACATCTACGAGAACCAGCTCGACATGCTGCAGCAACAGCTCACGCGCGAGCCTTATGAAAGCCCGGCCTTCGCGATCTCGGACCGTGTGCCTGACTATGCGAAAACGGGTGTGTATGAGCCGGAATGGCTGGAGAAGATCGAGCCGTCGGACTTCTCGCTGGTCGGCTATCGGCATCATGAGCCGCTTACGGCGCCTATGGCCGTGTGAACGCGCGCTGAGCAATCTGCTCGCAGCCTGTTCAAAGAAAAACCCCCGCGATGCAAATCGCGGGGGTTTTTTCTTGCCGGCTTCCAGCCATCAGGTTATCAGCGCAGCTAACTGCGCGCGTAACCTTCAGCCTTTGTGATGCTCGTCACGATTGCCGCCGCCTGAATGCTGCTCGGCGTGCTGCGGTTGCGGCTGGGGATGCGGCTGTTCCGCACGCTGCGGTTGCGGTTGAGGACGCGGCTGCTGCGCCTGTTGCGGACGCGGCTCAGGACGCGGCTGCTGAACCTGTTGCGGACGTGGTTCAGGACGCGGCTGCTGCACCTGCTGCGGACGCGGTTCAGGGCGCGGCTGCTGCACTTGTTGCGGACGCGGTTCAGGACGCGGCTGCTGTACTTGCTGCGGCTGCGGACGATTTTCCTGACGCGGTTGCTGCTGCGCCTCCTGCGCAGGTTGCGGCCGGGCTTCCTGCTGCTGTGCACGCATTTCAGGCGCGCGCTGCGGCTGCGCTTCCGGCTGGCGCTGAGCCGCCTGTTGCTGCTGCTCCGCACGAGCCTGTTCCTGCGGGGCGCCGTGCTGCTGCGCCTGCTGGGCCATCGGCGTGTGCGGTTGCGTCCATGCAGGCTCGTGCCGTCCCTCCGCGCCCGGTTGTTGACCCGCTTGCACCGGCGCGCCGTGTTGCTGCGCGAAAGCGTTCGGGTTCGCGCCGTTCGCTTGCGGCGGACGGGGCACGCCATTGGACGGATGAGCTGCCTCGGCGGGTTGCTGATGCACGTTGGCCATTTGCGGCGGCATGCCCGGCCGCGCTTGTGGTTCGCCGCCACGTTGCGGTTGACCGTTGACCGGCGCTTCGCCCGGCCGCTGACCGGCCTGCTGCATGCCATTAGGCGCACCCGGCGCACCCGCCACACCCGGTGCACCCGGTGCACCCGGCGCCGCCCCCGGCGTCCGTCCGGCCATATGCGACTGCACGACTCGCACGTTCTGCACCGGCATGGCTCCCGGAGCGCCCGCCATGTGAGCCGGCACCGAGGTTCTCACGATCGGCGCGCCCGCGCCCGGCACTCGTCCGCCGCTCTGTGCAAAACGTTGCGCGAGACTGTCGTGGTACGCCGCCGGCACGGCCGGACTGCGCGTAGCGACGACCGGACGCGCCATCGCACCTGCCGGCGGACGGTAGTTCGCGTTACGCAGGCCCGGTCCGAAGCTTTCCTTCACCGGCGCGATCCCCGGACCGCCCGGATTGATCTGCGCGTTGCGCCACTGCTGCGGATCGACCTTCTGCGCGAAGCGGCCAACCGACTGACCGTGCACGAAGGCTGTCGCCGGCACCGCGGTTACGCCGCCCGGCGCGCGATAGTTGATGTACGTGTTGTGAATGTTGGTCACATTCACATTCGTCACGTTGTGGTTGTAGTTATTGACGACCGTCGTGTTGTTGACGCGGTTGTAGTAACCCGGGCTCCAATGATCATGATCGCCCCAGTGCGGGTGCCACGGTTCGCCCGGACCCAGCGGGAACCATGCGACGCCGGCCGCGACCGCGCCGCCAATCGCCAGACTCACGCCCCAGTTGATCCCGCCGCCACCGCCGCCGCCCACGAAGGCAACCAGCGCAGGTGCGTAGACGGGCGGCTCGCTGACCACGACCGGCCCCGGCACCCATGCCCACGAATCGTCGACGTAGGCCCAGCGGCCGTAGTGGTAGGGCGCGAAGCCCCACGGCGCGTCATCGACCCAGGTCCAGCCCCACGGTGCTTGCCATACCCAATGGCCGTCGTGATAAGGCGCCCAGCCGACCGGGGTCGCACGCGGCACCCACACTTCACCGTACTGCGGGCTGCTGCGCCACGTACCGTTGGCATCGAGGTCCTGGTAGCCTGGGATGTCGCGCGATACATAGCGCGCCGACACCGAACGGTCTTCCGCTGCGTCGCGGCTTGCTGCCCATTGATCGAAGCCGTCGAGACCCGGCGCGCCGTTGTCGGCGACCTGTTGCAGGTTGGTGCCGGCAAAGCGGATCTGCTGGCCAGCCGCGACCGGCACCTGGCCGCCGTCGCCGTACACGGTCGCGCTGCCGCTGCGCACGGTGACGGTGGTGCTGCTGCCGTCCGGTGCGACGTCGACGCGATAGTCGCCGGGGCCGTTCAGGCCGAGCGCCACATTCGGCGTGTCGATTTCATAGGAGGAGCCCGGCGCCAGTTCGCGCACGCGCGCCGACAATGTGCCCTGCGCGACCTTCAGCTGCGCGCTGTTGTCGTCGAGATTGAGGATGTCGAGGCTGGTGGACTGGTCGAGGCGCACCGCCGTCGAACCGATGTGCAGTTCGGAGCGCGCATTCTGATCGTTCCACAACTGATCGCCGGTGGTGAGCGGCCGATTGACCTGTGCGTATGACCAGTCGGTCGCGCCGGCCGGCTCGGTGGTCACGGCGCCGGCCGTGTAGTTCAGTCGTGCAACGCGCCCAGGCGGATCGGTGTTCTGTTGTGAAGCGGCCCCTGGCGGCGCCTGTTCGGCTTCCTGCGCGAGGGTGGCTTGCGCCGCGAACAGGAGTGCCGCGGCGGCGATCAACGTGTAGCCGGTGATCCGGCGTTTCGATTGTTGGGGTGTGGTCACTGTTCTCATGGTTTATCTCCGACGGACGTGCATTGTGCGGCATCCGTGAGAGTCACTCTACCCTTGCGCATTGTTTCAAGGCCCGCACTTTTGTAAGGCCTCCCTACGACCGTGTAACAAAAGGTCTCGATAAGGCGTTTCGTAAGCTGAATGCGCAAATTTTGTAATCGCGTCAATCAGTTAAGCGTGTTTCAAACGGCCAGGAACGCGTCGAAATGGCGGTGGCCTGCCGGGGTGATGCGCAAGATCCGCGGCCGCTCAGTGCGTTCGACCCAGCCATGCGCCGACCACGAATCAAGCAGCGCAGCGCCGAGCGCGCCACCCAGGTGCGGACGCCGTTCGCTCCAGTCGGGACAGGTGCAGGCGAAGCGGCGCCGGCGGCTCTTCTGGGTAGACATGTCGATGCCCCATTCGGCGAAGCGGGCGGCGCCGTCGGTAGTGGCTTCGAGCGACGTGCCGTGCAGCGTCAGCAGGCCGCGCTCGACCAGCCGCTCGAACACCCGCACCGACAATTCGCCCGCCATATGGTCGTAGCAGGTGCGGGCGTAGCGCATGTCGACCGGCACGGTGCGCACCGGCCGCGGCACGGCCCGTTGCGGCGCGCTGACCTGCGCGACGTTGGCGAGCGCTTCAATGGACGCAGCGATATCCGGCGAGGCGATCCGGAAATAGCGATGCCGGCCGCGCACTTCGAGCGCGAGCAGGCCGCCGTCGGTCAGACGCGCCAGATGAGCGCTGGCCGCCGACGGCGAGAGCCCGGCGATCATTGTCAGTTCACCGGCCGGGCGGGCGCTGCCGTCCATCAGCGACCACAGCATCGCAGCGCGGCCGGGATCGGCGAGCAGCGCACCGATGCGGCTTAAGCCGGGGAAGTGATTCTGCTCGTCGGTGAGGGTGGTGGGCATTAGGCGTCTCCGGTTGGCGGCGCGGGCAGGGCGCCATGCAGTCCACTGTATCTGGCTGCCGTATTCGATGTTTCAGCTTAGCGTGAATCGTCGAATGCAGTGGCTACGAAAATCCGGCGACCAGGACACGCTCGCGCATGCTTCGGCGAGCCGGTGCCTCCGCATTTCGGTGCGGCGATGCCGCTTTGGCGGTGCGTTGGGCCGCCAGGCTAGAATCGAAGCCTGTCTTTGCCGGAACACGCTGTCATGAAATTTCTTCTTGCCGCCGCGGCCGCGGTTCTGTTGTTCAGCGCGTGCGCGCAGAGCGGTTCCGGCTCGAGTTCGGGCGCGGGCACGGGCAGCATCACGATGTACGGCACGATCGACGAGGGCATTTCGGTCCGCAAGTAAGCACGAGGCTAGTGCGGCCAAATTTTCAGGTGGGCGAGTGCGGCAACTGGCTGGAATTGATGCATCATTGTCATTTCTGCCATCTCAGGCCATGTGACGATCGAGGCATCGCCACTTTCGCCGTCCGAGGCCTACCGATGCCGCCACCCGCTGCTTCTTCCACCGCTTCGTCTTTTGCAGCCACTCAAACGGGCTCAGGCCACTCCGATCCTCACAACCGGCGCGCCGCGCGCGTGCTGGCGGTCTGCCAGGCGCTTTACACCTCATCGGTCTCGATCGATCTGACCTTGACCGGTCTGGTCGGCTACACGCTTGCCGACGACAAGGCGCTCGCGACGCTGCCGTTTTCACTGATTACCGTCGCCGCCGCGCTGACCACCATCTTCGCGTCGTTCCTGATGGCGCGCATCGGACGGCGCGCGGGCTTCATGCTCGGCGCGGGCGTCGGCGCGCTGGGCGGCGCCGTCTCTGTGTGGGCGATCTTTCATCACAGCTTCTGGGCGTTCTGCGCCGGCACGGCGACCGTCGGCGTGTTCCAGGCGTTCGCGCAGTACTACCGGCTGGCGGCTGCGGACGCGGTCGGAATCGAAGGCAAAAGCCGCGCGATTTCGACGGTGCTCACCGGCGGCGTGGTGGCCGCCGTTTGCGGACCGCTGCTCGCCGCATGGAGCAAGGATTGGCTCGCGCCGGTCGCGTTCGCCGGCTCCTATGCGCTTGTCACCGGCTTCGGGCTCGTGTCGATTGCCATGCTGGCGCTGCTGTATCGCGACGCCGCACCGTCCGCGAATGCGGCCGTGACGCATGAACCGGCGCGGCCGCTCAGCGAAATCGTGCGGCAGCCGATCTTTGCCGCGGCGCTCGCCAATAACGCGCTCGGCTACGCCGTGATGATGTTCGTGATGACCGCAACGCCGATTGCTGCAGTTGCCTGCGGCCACACGATCGGCGACGGCGCGGCGATCATTCAATGGCACCTTGTCGGCATGTTCGCGCCGTCGCTGTTTTCCGCGGGGCTGATCCGGCGCTTCGGCGTGTTGCCGGTAATCGGTGCGGGGATCGTACTGTCGGCACTGTGCGGTGTGTTGGCGCTGCGCTCGACCGATCTGCCGCACTTCTACGCGGCGCTCGCCTGTCTGGGTGTGGGGTGGAACTTCATGTTCGTCGGCGGCTCGACGCTGCTCGCACAGTCGTACCGGCCGTCCGAGCGGGCCAAGACGCAGGCAACCAGCGAATTCACGACGTTTGCGTTTTCCGCGCTGGGCTCGCTGTTCGCCGGGCAATTGCTGGCGCGCTTCGGCTGGGCGACGATCAATGCTGCGATCTTTCCGCTGCTGGGGATGGCGGCGTTGGCCACGCTGGCGTACGCGTGGTCGCGCAAGCGGCAACTTGCGGTGGGGGTGTCCTGATGACTGCGCGTCATATCGTTTTCGCGGTCGCGCCTGAACTCGTGCTGCTCGATGCATGCGGCCCGCTCGAGGCGTTCTGGCGCGCGGAGTTGACGATGGCGGCTGCGGCGGGCAAACCAGACAAGCCCGGCAACGCCGCCGAGCCTGTCGCCTATCGCACGACGGTCGCGTCGATCGACGGCGGCGTGCTGCAAACCTTTCCTGGCCTGCCGGTCGTCACGCAACGGCTCGATTCGCTCGACAATCAGCCGATCGACACGCTAATCATCCCCGGCGTCCCGATTGACGAACACTGCACGTTGCAACCGGAACTCGTCGCGTGGATCAGGCGGCGTGCGCCGGAGGCGCGGCGCGTCTGCTCAGTCTGCACGGGCGCCTTCTATCTCGCCGCGGCGGGCCTGCTCGACGGCCGGAGGGCGACCACCCATTGGCGGGACGCGCCGCATCTCGCACAGCGCTTTCCCAACGTACAGGTCGACGCTGATCCGATCTTTATACGCGACGTGGGCCATGGCGAGGGAAAACGCGCCGTCTGGACCTCGGCGGGCGTAACGGCGGGCATCGATCTGGCGCTGGCGCTGATCGAAGAAGATGTCGGCCATGCGGTTGCGATGCAGGCGGCGCGGCGGCTGGTGGTGTTCATGAAGCGACCCGGCGGCCAGTCGCAATTCAGCGCGGCGTTGGCAGCACAGGCTTCGGCAGGCGGACCGTTTGAAGCGTTGCATAGCTGGATGGCGGGCCATTTGCGAGACGACCTCTCGGTCGAGCGACTCGCCGAGCGTGCACAGATGAGTCCGCGGACTTTCGCGCGCCGCTACGTTGACGAGGTGGGCCGCACGCCGGCCAAAACGGTGTCGGCACTACGGCTGGAAGCCGCCGCGCGGGCGCTGGCGGAGTCGCGCCGGCCGCTGAAGCGGATTGCGCTCGATTGTGGCTTCGGCAGCGAGCAGAATTTGAGGCGAGCCTTCGTGCGGCGCTTCGGCGTGTTGCCGCTGGAGTATCGGGAGCGATTCGAGTCGGCGGTCGTGCCGCAGCGCGCGGCGGTTTCTGCGCTCGTGGCGGCGAGTTAAGTAGGCCGTCAATCGAAAGCTCGACGAAAGTATTGCGCTCGCCCAGGCCGAAATTCGGCCGCTTAATCCCATCCGACCCGCGACGGAGTCAATATTGCGCTCGTATAATCGCCTCCTTTAAATGCGTCCGATTGACCGGAGTCAAGATGAGCACCCCTGCCTTAGCGCCCCTGGACCGTTCCGAAACCACCTTCCGCTTTCTCGCCGAGCCCAGCTCGGTCAACTTCGGCGGCAAGGTGCATGGCGGCGCGTTGATGAAGTGGATCGACGAGACCGCGTACGCGTGCTCGGCGGTGTGGTCGGGGCGCTACTGCGTGACGGTCAGCGTCGGCAATATCCGCTTTCGCCGGCCGATCCTCGTCGGCAACCTGGTTGAGCTGCGCGCGCGGGTCGTGGCGACGGGGCGTACCAGCATGCACATCCACGTGTCGGTGCAGGCAGGCGACCCGAAGGGCGGCGAGCTGCTGCAAACCACGGACTGCCTCGTGGTGATGGTCGCCGTCAACGAGAACGGCCACCCGGTGCCGGTGCCGGCGTTCGTACCGGAAACGGATGAACAGAAGCGCCTTGCCAAGTACGCGATGGACGTGAAAGACGCGCTCGACGCGATCGTCGAACTGAAGCCGGAAGAAGTGGCGCAAGGGAAGGTTTAAACGGCGCCTCGGGCGGCATCCGCACGCCTTGCTGAAGACGTGCCGCTGCTTGCCAGCGGCACGCAAAAACAGGCCACGCGAACATCGCGTTCGCATGGCCTGTTTTGCAATCACGTCAGTCAATCGGCCGGACCGGCGAGAGGCGCCGGCAGATCCGGTTGGCGATCACTTCGCCGAATGCCCGACCATATCCTTCGGCTGCACCCACTCGTCGAACTGCTGCTCGGTCACATAGCCGAGCTTGAGCGCTGAGGCCTTCAGCGTCGTACCTTCCTTGTGCGCCTTCTTCGCAATCTGCGCGGCCTTGTCGTATCCGATATGCGGATTGAGCGCCGTCACCAGCATCAGCGATTCGTTGAGCAACGTATCGATGCGCTCGCGATTCGGCTCGATGCCCACTGCACAGTTGTCGTTGAAACTGTGCGCGCCGTCGGCGAGCAAACGGACCGATTGCAGCACGTTGTGCGCGATCATCGGCCGGAACACATTCAACTCGAAGTTGCCGCTCGCGCCGCCGATATTCACCGCGACGTCGTTGCCGAACACTTGCGCGCACAGCATCGTCAAGGCTTCGGATTGAGTCGGATTGACCTTGCCCGGCATGATCGAGCTGCCCGGTTCGTTCTCCGGAATCGACAGTTCGCCGAGGCCGCAACGCGGGCCGCTTGCGAGCCAGCGGATGTCGTTGGCGATCTTGTTCAGGCTTGCCGCCACCGTCTTCAACGCGCCATGGGCGAACACCAGCGCGTCGGCCGCGGCCATCACTTCGAATTTGTTCGGCGCGGAGACGAACGGCAAGCCGGTCAGTTTGCCGATCGCCGCCGCCACCTTGTCGGCGAACTGCGGATGCGCGTTCAAGCCGGTGCCGACCGCCGTGCCGCCTTGCGCGAGTTCGTACAGGTGCGGCAGCGCCGATTCCACGTGACGGATGCCATGATCGAGTTGCGCGACGTAGCCCGAAAACTCCTGACCGAGCGTCAGCGGCGTGGCGTCCTGCAGGTGCGTACGGCCGATCTTGACGACGTCCGCGAAGGCTTTGGCCTTGCCGTCGAGCGTCTCGCGCAGCGTCTTCAGCGCGGGCAGCAGATGCTTGACGATCGCATAGGCGGCGGCCACGTGCATCGCGGTCGGAAACACGTCGTTCGACGACTGGCCGCGATTGACATCGTCGTTCGGATGCACCTTGCGCGCTTCGCCGCGCTCGCCGCCGAGCAGCTCGCTCGCGCGATTCGCGATGACCTCGTTGAGGTTCATGTTGGTCTGCGTACCGGAGCCGGTTTGCCAGACGGCGAGCGGAAATTCTTCAGGGTGCTTGCCGTCGATGATCTCGTCGGCCGCCTGCATGATCGCCTTGGCCTTGTTCTCGTCGAGCACGCCCAGACCCTGGTTGACCTCGGCGGCGGCGCGCTTGATGACGGCCAGCGCAGTGATCAGCTCGGGGGATTGTTTTTCGGACGAAATGCGGAAATTCTGCAGCGAGCGCTGGGTCTGCGCGCCCCATAGACGAGCGTTCGGTACGGCGATTTCACCAAACGTGTCGCGCTCCATTCGTACGTCTTCGGTCATGGTTCAACTCCGCTTCTCAAAGTTCTGCGTTGACAGGCAATAAGGAGAATAGACCTGTTAGCGCGTTCCGGTAAAAGCCCGCTTGGGGGTCGAAGATATAGGTGCGGCGCGTGCCGTCCTCGACGTCGGTCCAGACGAGCGGCGAGAGAGGCGCGCCGATCGAGCGCAGGTAGGCGAGTTGCGCCGCGTCGGCGAGTGTGACGTGGTAGCTGGCCTCGGGCGCGATGGCGTGTTCGAAGATCTTTGCGACTTGTTCGGCGAGCGCCGGGCTGTGGATGACCAGCGTCTGCTCGGTGTTCAGGTTGGCCGAGCGCGGATCGAGATTCATCGAGCCGATCACCAGAATCTTGTGGTCGATGACATAGGTCTTTGCATGCAGGCTGGCACGCGAACTGGATCCGGCGAAACCAGTACGCCGCGCCTCCTGCTGCGGTTTGAATTCATACAATTCCACGCCCTGTTGCAGCAGCGGCACCCGGAAGGGGCTATAGCCGGCTTGCACCGCTACCGCGTCGGTCGCGGCGAGCGAGTTGGTCAGCACGGCGATGCGCACGCCGCGATGCGTCAGTTCGCCGGCCGCCTTGACGCCGCTCTCGTGCGGCACGAAGTAGGGCGAAATGATCAGAAAATCTTTCTGCGCATCGTGCATCAGTTCGGTCAGCCGCTGCATGGGCGGGCTGACGTAGTCCGGCGAAGGATGTTCGATTTTCTCCGGCAGGTCCGCCTTGAATTCGGCCGGCGCCCACGTCAAGCCAAGTTGATCCTGGGCAATCTGCGTGGCGAGCGGCGTAGCGTTCAGCGGTTTCGCGTTGTACGGGTCGGCATTGGTGCGCCAGTGCTGGCGTAAATCGTCGCGCGTCTGGTCGAGTTCCTTCGCGTCGAACTTCTGCTTGTTCAGCACCCGCAGTGGATAGGCGATGCTGCTGTTCCAGTAGTCGTCGAAACTGGCGGAGACGTCGGCGACTACCGGGCCGGCGGCCAGCACGTCGAGGTCGCGGAACTGCAGCGTTTCGCTGGCGCTGAAATATTCGTCGCCGAGATTGCGACCGCCGACGATGGCCAACTGGTTGTCGGTGATCATCGACTTGTTGTGCATGCGGCGCGTGAAATGGCCGATCTGTGTGAACACGTTCGTCGTGCGTTCGAATACGCCTTCCTGCGCGCTGCCGAACGGATTGAAAACGCGGATCTCGATGTTGTCGTGCGAGTTCAGCCCCGCCATCGTACGGTTGATGTCCTTGAAGTTCAGATCGTCGACCAGCATGCGCACTCTTACGCCGTGGTCGGCCGCGTAGAGCGCGGCGCCGAGCAACAGCTTGCCGGTGGTGTCCTCGTTGGCGATGTAGTACTGCATGTCGAGGGTTTTCGTCGCCGCGCGCGCGAGCGCAATGCGCATCTGCAAGGCGTCGGTGCCGCTAGAGAGCACCCGGAAACCGGTCTGATTCGGATGCGCGGCTTCGAGCGGCGCGAGGGCCGTGTGAAGCGGCGTTGTTTCAGTAGCGGGCAGTGCGTGGGTGACCGGACGGTCGAATGCCGTGGCGGGCGGCTTGGTCGCGCAAGCGGTCAGAAATGCTGTTGCGCAGCACAGCAGGAAGAAATGTCTCGTCGTCTCCCAAGAGGTCTTCCTGCCGGGTGTGCTGAACGCGCACTTGCGGTGCGATGCGGTCTGATCTTGATCTTGATTTTGATGCCGCGACACGCTGGCTCTCCCTGGTTTGCACGCTTCTCATCGCGGCAGCGCGGGTAGCGCGCTTACGCTGTCGACAAATGCATTCTAAGGGGAATCAGGCGTGCGGGCTTTCGATCTTCCGTGTCGCTACGATGCGCGTCGCAGGTTCGTGATTATCCGCGTTCGACGTTCAAGGCGCGCTCGCCATCCGGATGCGTCGATCCTTTCGCGGGACGTCCTGCCCAATACCCCGCGAGCAGCGAACCGGACAGGTTATGCCACACCGAAAACAACGCGCCCGGCAATGCCGCGATCGGCGTGAAATACAACTTGCCGAGTGTTGCCGCTAGCCCTGAGTTCTGCATGCCTACTTCGATAGCGAGCGTGCGGCAGACGGCTTCGTCGAAGCCGAGCAGACGGCCGCCCCAGTAGCCGCCGAGCAAACCGATACCGTTGTGCAGCACCACGCCCAGCATGACCACGAGGCCCACCGACGCGATGCTCTTCTGCGTGCCGCCCACCACCGCGCCGATGATCAGCACAATCGCGACCATCGAGATCAGCGGCAGAATCGGTTCGATTTTGCGCACTGCCTTGTTGAACAACTGGTTGACGACGAGGCCGACCACGATCGGCAGGGCGACGATCTGCAGGATGCTCATCAGCATGCCGTGCACGTCGACGGCAATCGATGCATCCACATAAAGACGCGTGAGCAGCGGCGTCGCGAACACGCCGACCAGTGTCGACAACGCGCTGATCGTCACCGATAGCGCCACATCGCCGCGCGCCAGATAGATCATCACATTCGACGCCGTGCCGCTCGCCACGCTGCCCACCAGCACCATGCCGGCGGTCAGATCCGGCGGCATGCGCAGCGCCTTGGCGATGACCCAAGCGGCGAGCGGCATCACGAGGTAATGCAGCACGATGCCGGCAACAACCGGCGCGGGTCGCGTGAAGACGCGCTGGAAATCGGCCACCGATAGCGTGACGCCCATGGCAAGCATGATGATCGTCAGGAGGGTGGTGACGTGCGGCGCAATGCCGGTGAACGAGGCGGGCGAGAAGTACGCGGTAATCGAAACGAGCACGGCCCAGAGCGGAAATAAACGGGTGACGCGGGCAAGCATGACGGGTGGTCCTTGATTATGTTTTGTAGCGAGATTCGGTGGTCGGTCGAGTGGCATGCCGCGAGGCGCGGTGCATGCTTGGGGCGCCGCTCGCGAGGAGCGGCAGATGCCGGCGGCGGGTGTCGGGCCGCCAGGCGGCGCGGGCCTTCGTGAGGCGCGCGCGGCGTCGCGCGGGTGCGCGCGGTTTTGCCGAAGGGCGCATTTTACCGTTCGCGGCGCGCTTGCCGGGAAACGATGGTTGCGGGCGCAACCATTCGCGGAATGGTGGGTTAAGGCTGATCTCAGGCCGATCTCAGGCCGGCCTCAGGCCGACCTCAGATGACTTCAGGCCGAAGGGGCAGGCGGTGTGCCGGCGATAACCGGCACGCGCCGCAAGCTCAGTTTGTGAAAGCGCAGCGTCATCAGAAGGGCGACGCTCGCGAGGCCGGCCGCGAGTCCCCACCACAAGCCGCGCGCTCCCAGCCCGAAGTGAAATGCCATCACGTAACCGGTCGGAAAGCCGACGACCCAGTACCCGAACGTCGCGGCGATCATTGGCACGCGCGTGTCCTTCAGGCCGCGGAGGCACCCTGAGCCGACCGTCTGCATGCCGTCGACGATCTGGAAGATCGCGGCCACGCCGAGCAGCGAACTCGCCAACGCCACCGTGGCGGCGTTGGCCGGGTCGTCGAGATGCAGATACAGGCCGACGATCCAGTGCGGCGCGGCGATCAGCACGATGCCCGACAGCGTCATGAAGCCGACGCCGAGCGCGAGCGCGACAAAACCCGCATGGCGCGCGGCGAGCGGCTGCCCTGCGCCGGACCAGTAGCCGACCCGTACATTTGCTGCCTGACCGATCGCGAGCGGCACCATGAAGGCCACCGAGGCGACGTTCAACGCGATCTGATGCGCGGCCAGTTGCGATTCGCCGAGCAGACCGACCATCAGGCCGGTGGCGAGGAACAGCGTCGATTCGACGCCATAGGTGATCGCGACCGGCCAGCCGATGCCGAACAACTCGCCCATCAATGGCACGTTCGGCCGCGTCGCGACGACGAAATGCTTATAGCGCGGCCGCAGATGCAACAAGGCCATCAGCACAAGCGCGCTCAGCCAGACGGTGATCGAGGTAGCCGCCGCCGAACCGAGGAAACCGAGGCGAGGCAGTCCATAGACGCCGTGAATCAGCCCGTAGTTGAGAAAGCCGTTGACGAACACGCTGACGAGCGACACCCACAGGAGCCGCTTGGCTGCGCCGATAGCCGGCAGGAACGAGCGCATCAGGCCGACGCCGATCAGACTGCCGAGCGAGCCCCAGCGCAGCACCGCCGCGTATTCGCCGACGTTGTGCGCAAGCAGCGCGGGTTCGCCGAACGCGAGCAGGATCGGCGTGGCGAACGACAGCAGGAAGAACGCGGGTACCGACAGCAGCACCGACAGCACAAGGCCAGTCCAGTAGATATGCGGCACGCGGCCTTCGTCCTGCGCGCCGCGCGCATGCGACACGCTCACGCTGACGGAGGTGAGCACGCCCTGCAGCAGCGTGACCACAACGAAGAACAGGTTGGCGCCGAGGCCGCCGGCGGCGAGCGCGTCGGGGCCGAGCGAGCCGAGCAGGATCGTGTCGGTGACACCCATTGCCATTTGCGACAGTTGCGCGATGGCGAGCGGAGCCGCGAGCCTGGCGGTATCGGCTGCGTGGCGGGTCAGGGTCGGCGGCCGGGCGGCCACCCGGGTGAAGCCGGATTGAGTCATGGAGCGCTTGGAAGCGGAAGGGGCGACAGCGTGGCGGAGGGCGCAGCCCGGCCGATTCGCGGGGCGTGCGTGCTGCCGGTGAGGCGGCGAGATGCGGTGGCTCACCGGAGCGTAGGGCGGCTGTCAGCCGATTGTTTGTCTGTCGAAACTGACAGCTTATTGCTTAGGCGCGGGGATGTCGATGGAAGAGGCACGATTTTGGTGCGCGCGGTCCCCCGAGTTTTCGGACTTGGCGCGTCAAGGCTCGTGCACCGCGATGCGCGTATCGCCCAGCAGCACGACCTGGCCCGCGCGGATTTTGCAGGTCTTACGCGTTTCGACCCGGCCGTCGACTGTCACCGCGCCGTCCGCGACCATCATTTTTGCCTGCCCGCCGCTGTCCGCAAGCCCCGTTATCTTCAGGAGATTGTGCAGTTCGACGTAGTCGCCGGTCAGTGTGAAATCGAGGTTGGGCATGGCGTTTGCACCTTGAAGCAAAGGGTTCGCATCATAAGCCACAAGCTTGCCCTGAATGAATAGTCCGCGTGCTGCCGGAGCGTTTTCGGGCGATTGCAAGCAGATGTTATGTAGTTGTCAGAAAATGAAACGTTCCGTAACACCGGTCGTATATTACGAACTTCACTCGTAAAGTGCGGGTCTGTAGGAAAGCTTGCTGGATTTTTCCAGTAACGAATAGACCGGGCGAGGTGCGCATGGCATGAAGCACACATCAATGTGCCGCACCGGATACGACGCCCGCGTCACAACAACCTTAGAGAGGATTTAGCCATGACTCAGATTCGTACGCTCCTGATCGGTACCGCCCTGACTGCTTTTGCTGCTACCGCGGCGTTTGCGCAGACCGCACAACCGGCCGCCGGTATGAACGGCCAGGCACAGGTCCAGACCCAAGGCGCCGATGTCGCGCCCGCAGCGCCGGCCGCGCAAGGTGTGCAGCCGGTGACGCCGGCGCCCACGCGTCTGACGGCATCGGGCTCGACCGATCCGCTGGTCCAGAAGCGCGACGCCAACGCGCAGGCTAACGCCGAATACAAGGCGTCGAAGAAGGCGTCCAAGGCAGAGTTGGCGCAGCAGCAAAAGGCTGCCAAGTCGCAGTACAAGCAACAGGTGCGCGACGCCAAGATCAACCAGAAGGCTGACAAGCAGACAGCCAACAACGAAATGAAGATGAACATGCAAGGCCAGGCGTCCGACCAGGACAACGGCGCCGACGTGAAGCACTAAGCCTGAGTTGTTCTGAGGCACGAGGGCGCTGCGGCAAGTCTAGCGGCTGCCTCAGCCGGCCTTGCTGCGGGGCGTCGTCAACGTCTCGCTGTGTCTTGCCAATGAAATGGCCCGGAGCGCGTCTGCGTCCGGGCCATTTCTTTTGGACGCGCGGTACGGGAAAAAGGGTCGCTTGTCTCCGATACTTGTATGGATATACAGTATGCGTCGTCGCGTCAATTCCATCTCAGGCCTGAATCCACTGTGCTCTCCGTCGCTGAATCTTCGCCACCGTCTGCTTCCGGCACCGATACCACCGCCTGGCTGGCAAAGCTCAACGACGCGCAACGCGAAGCCGTCGAATACGGCGCAGACAGCCCTAACGCGCCGCCGGGCGCGCTGCTGGTAATCGCTGGGGCTGGCTCCGGCAAGACCAATACGCTGGCGCACCGGGTCGCCAACCTCGTGGTCAAGGGCGCCGATCCGCGCCGTATCCTGCTGCTGACCTTCTCACGCCGCGCCGCGCTCGAAATGACCCGCCGTGTCACGCGCATCGCCGGAGCGGCGCTCGGTACGCGGGCTGCGCTGGCGCAAGGGCTGACCTGGTCCGGGACCTTCCATAGCGTCGGCGCGCGGCTTTTGCGCGAATACGCCGATCTGATCGGCCTCGCACCCGCCTTCACGATCAACGACCGCGAGGATTCGGCCGACCTGATGAATCTCGTGCGGCACGAGCTCGGTTTGTCGGCGAAAGAGCGGCGCTTTCCGGCCAAGGGCACCTGCTTTGCGATCTACTCACGCGTGGTGAATACCGGCGCATCCCTCGCCGACGTGCTCAACAGCGCCTTTCCCTGGTGCCGCGAGTGGGAAGCCGATTTGCGCATGCTGTTTGCCGCGTACGTCGAAGCCAAGCAGAAGCAGAGTGTGCTCGACTACGATGACCTGCTGCTCTACTGGTCGCATATGGCCGCGGAGCCGGCGATCGCGACCGACCTGTCGGCGCGCTTCGATCACGTGCTGGTCGACGAGTATCAGGACACCAACCGGCTGCAGGCGTCGATCCTGCTCGCGCTGAAACCCGACGGCCGCGGCCTGACCGTGGTCGGTGACGACGCCCAGTCGATCTATTCGTTTCGCGGCGCGACCGTGCGCAACATTCTCGATTTTCCGGCGCACTTCAATCCGCCCGCGAGGCAGATCACGCTCGAGCGCAATTACCGCTCAACCGGGCCGATTCTGGCGGCGTCGAATGCGGTGATCGAGCTCGCCAGCGAGCGCTATACGAAGAATCTGTGGACCGACAAAGCGTCGGCGCAGCGCCCGCGTCTGGTGACGGTCGCCGACGAAGCGGATCAGGCGCGCTATATCGTCGAACAGGTGCTCGAAGCGCGTGAGCAAGGCATGAAGCTCAAGTCACAGGCGGTGCTGTTTCGCGCCGCGCATCACAGCGCCGCGCTCGAGATCGAACTGACCCGGCGCAACATTCCGTTCGTGAAATTCGGCGGCCTGAAGTTTCTCGATTCGGTGCACGTCAAGGATGTGCTCGCCGTGCTGCGCTGGGCGGAGAATCCGCGCGACCGTGTCGCGGGTTTTCGCGTCGTGCAATTGCTGCCGGGCGTTGGTCCGGCCACCGCTGCGAAGGTGCTGGATGAGGTCGTGGCCCGCGCTGGCGCCGGCAATCCGGCCGATTTCACCCATAGCGCCGGTGGCGCGCTGGCCGCCTTTGCGCCGCCCGCTCGCGCGCAGGAGGACTGGCATCCGTTCGTCAAGCTGATGTCGAGCGTGTACGGGCGGCAGACGCCGTGGCCGGCCGAGTTTGAAATGGTGCGGCGCTGGTACGAGCCGCATCTCGAGCGCAACCATGAGGACGCGGCGATCCGTCACGCGGATGTGCTGCAGATGGAAAGTATCGCGGGTACCTATGCGTCGCGCGAACGCTTCCTGACCGAGTTGACGCTTGATCCGCCCGACGCTACCAGCGACGAATCGGGTGTGCCCCTGATCGATGAGGACTACCTGATCCTGTCCACGATTCATTCGGCGAAAGGTCAGGAGTGGCGCAACGTGTTCGTGCTGAATGGCGTGGACGGTTGCATTCCGTCCGATCTCGGCACCGGCAGCGACGATGAAATCGACGAGGAACGCCGCCTGTTATACGTGGCGATGACGCGTGCGAAGGAAGACCTGCATATCGTCGTGCCGCAGCGCTTTTACGTGCACAACCAGACCCATATGGGCGACCGTCATGTGTGGGCGTCGCGCACGCGCTTCATCCCGGCGCATCTGATGCCTTTGTTCGACGCCTACGCCTGGCCGCGCGTGCCGGTGCCGAGCGCGCCGACAGCGGCGGGACTGGCCGCGGCGGCGCAGGCGAAGATCGAGATCGGCGCGAAGCTCAGAAAGATGTGGGACTGAACCGGCTTTTACCGCGACTGCCGTTGCTGCTGCTGTTGCGGCACCGGGCGCGGCGGCACAAAGAAATTGCGCAGCCAGGCGGCGAGGCGCGAGAACACGTCATACGGTTCTTCGACGAAAATCTCCGGCTTCAGCAGGCGCAGATACTCCATGATCTGCTGCGCTTCCTGCTTCTGGAACGAGCCGTGCGAAATGCCGAGACGCAGCAGTCCGCGCAGTTCGCCGAGCTTTTCGCGCGCCGTGCTGCCCACGCTCGTTTCGCACGCCACTTTCGCCTCGTAGACACGCTGGCGCAGCGATTCCACCAGACGCCAGGCCGGCGTCTGCATGACTTCCTCGAGCGCCTGGATGTCCTGCGCGGCGCTCTTGATCTGAGCCGCGAGCGGATCGATCAACGCGGCGTCGCCCTCAGCTTCCTTGACGATGGCCGCCGCCCAGTCGCGGCACTGCTTGGTGAGCTCTTCCGGAGTCCATTCCGAGCGGGCCGCAAAGCCGAAACCGAATTCCCCCGCCTGTCTCATCAGAATCGCGACGACGTCCGGGAATTCCTTGTCCAGCGTGCGTTTCGCCCATGCGTACTGGCCGCCTTGCAACATCCGCTGAACCGCGTGTTCGGTTAGCGGCACCATGTTGTCGAGCAGCTTGGCGCGCAAAAAATCCTCAAACGACGGCGTCGCGAACTGCGGATCGAGCTTCAGCGAAACCCGCAGAAATGCGTCGAAGTCCTTGCGCAGCGTCGCAATGGTCTCGTCTTTGAGCGTGAGGGTGATTTGACCCATGTGTTATCCCGTTTGGTCCTGCCGCGCTGCATTGTCATGTCGGCGGTTCGCGCACTAACCCCGTGAGACGCGACGCCCGTGCTGGCGCGGTTGATTCCTGCCTGTTGCCGCGTAACCAGCGGGACGTATCCCGATGAGCGGACCTCGACTTCTTATCGGCGGATTCAGGAAAAACTTAAGGGTGTGGGGGATGTTGGCGGCGGCTTTAGACGGATGCGTCGCTTGTGAGGGCGGCGAGCGGCGCGCGCCGCCCCGTGGCGAGCCCGCTGCGCCTGGCGCCCAGGGCGAGCTGGGCGCCGTTTGCGCGAGACGCAGGCCTCGAATTGCGCCTATTTAAGCACAACGCCTTGCCAGACAAAAAAGACCGTCAGGCCGACCGCGATGGTCAGGAGCGGTCGCCGTGTCAGCGCGCTGACTACGATGGCGGCCAGCGCCCCGACCAGTTGCGGATTGCGCCAGGTCAGTTCGGCGCTGGCGCCGTGCGGCGAGACCGCCATCGGGACAATGATTGCCGTCAGTACGGTAACGGGCACAAAGCCGAGCGCGGTGCGCACGAGCGGCGGAAACACCAGCCGGTCGCCGAGCACGAAGACGGCGGCACGGATCACCCAGGTAATGGCGGCCATGCCGAGGATCAGAACGACATAGTTCATCGCGACGCCTCCATGGTTTCCTTCGAGGTTTTCCGCGGGGCGTCCCGGCGGGGGTCTTGTGAGGTTTCGCGCGAAGTTGCTCGTGAGGAGGGTTCGGGATTTCCCCGCGCGCCTCGCCCAAAGCGCGGCGCCGACAGCAGGACACCGATTGCCACGCCCGCGAACACGGCGCCGAGCAGGCCGAGCTTGTACGGCCACGCCTGCCAGAAGAAAGCCAGTGTGCCCGCGGTCACGGCCGCCGCGATATAGCGCACAGCGATGAGCTGCGGCACGACGATCGCAATGAACGTGGCGACCATCGCGAAATCGAGCCCGAGCGACTGCAGACCCGGAAAGGCCGCGCCGAACAGCAGGCCGGCGACGGTCCAGAGCTGCCAGTTCAGGTACATGGCCAGACCCGCGCCAAAGAAGTAGTGCGGGCCGACCGTGCCGGGCTCCCGATGCCGGTAATGTTCCCACGCGACCGCGAAGACTTCGTCGGTGAGCAGCGCGCCGAGCGCCCAGCGCCAGCGCGAGGGCAGATGCGCGACGTGCGGCGCGAGCGTCGCGCTATACAGCACGTGACGCAGGTTGACGACGAGCGTGGTCGCCCAGATCACCGCGAAACTCGCGTGGCCGGCGATCAGGCCCAGCGCGATGAATTGCGCGGAGCCGGCGAATACGACGAGCGACATCAACTGCCCGTGCCATAGATGCAGCGGGCCGGACGCGACCAGGGTGCCGAAAATCACGCCGAAGGGCGCCGCGCCGACCATCATCGGGATGATGTCGCGCGCGCCGGCGGTGAACTCTTTTAAGTGGCCTGCGCTTGCGGGCTGGGCTGGGTTGGAATGGGTCAATCTTGCCTCCTTGATGCACAAAGGATAGCGGGCAAGGCTGAGCGGGGGCTTGTACGTTCTTGCGGTGGGTGGGGGGAAGCTTGCGTCAGCTACCTTGCCAGCGCCCCGGCGGCACACCGAACATGCGCCGGAAATGGCGCGTGAAATGGCTTTGATCCGTGAAACCGCTCGCCGCGGCGACATCCGTCACGGAAACGCCCGCTCGCAAGGGCGCGAGCGCGCGCTGCAAGCGCACCTGGTTGCGCCACGCGTGCGGCGGCAATCCGGTGGTCTGCGCGAAAAGGCGTGCGGCGTGGAAGGGCGAGAGTCCCGCTGCCCGTGCGACCTCAGCCAGCGTGACGGCTTCGGCGAGATCGCCGGTCAGGCGCTCCTGCATTGTCGCGACGCGGGCGTCGTCGGCGGCGAGGCGCCACGCTTGCGGCTGCGTTTGCGCGTAGCGGACCAGCAACGTGGACAGCGCGTCGAGCATCGCGGCTTCGGCGGCGAGTGGATCGTCGCCCGCCTCCAGCAGACAGTGCGCACGTGCCAGACGCTGCGCCAGATCGGGATCGCGGATGACGCCCGGCGCGAACCACGGTAGCGCTTGCGGCTTGTCGGCAACGTCGTTGGCAAGCTCGTGAATGAAATCCACCGGCGCATACATCACGCGATAGCGCCAGCCTGCCTCGACGGCCTTGGAGCCCGTGTGCAGTTCGCCGGGATTGATGATCGGCACGCTGCCCGCTTCGGCGACATAGTCCGAGCCGAGATACCGATAGCATTCGGCGCCGGCGACGATCACCGGAATCGTGTACGCGTCGTGCCAATGCGGCGAGAACTCGTGATCGTGGTATTCCGCCGTGAGCAGATCCGCGCCGGGCAAAAGCGGCGTGCGCCAGTAGCGGGCGGAATCCTGGAAACGATGGGCGGTCATGGTGAAAGTCTGGCGATCCTGCGGTCCGGCATGACCGGTCAGTGTAGCGCGCCGCGGCGGTTGCGGTCACGCGTGCGCACACATGCGTGTAGGTTCTTGCGCAGTGAGCGTGGCCGCGGGGCGGCGACTACTTGACCGGAATCGTCGTGCCGGCCGGCACGGGCACGGCGCTCACGCTGTTCTTCGCGCTGCCGCTGACTACGCGATCGCTGTAGGTCATGTACACCAGCGTGTTGCGCTTTGCGTCGACCACCCGCACCACATGCAGCGATTTGAAGATCAGCGACATGCTGACCGAGAACACATCGGATTGCTGCTTCACGGGGCCGGTGAAATGAATCGCGCCTACTTGCCGGCAAGCGATCGACGCTTCGGTCGGATCTTCGGCGATGCCGAGCGTGCCCTTGACGCCGCCTGTGCGCGCCCGCGAGACGTAGCAGGTCACGCCCTGAACGACGGGATCGTCATAGGCTTCGACGACCACGCGGTCGGAACCGGTAATGCGGAAATTGGTATTGACGCTGGCGACTTCTTCGCTGTGAGCCGCGGGCAGCAGCAGGGCGGTAGTGACGGCAAGCGCGATGCGCAACACGGTGGGTTTCATGGGAGGGCCGAAAATGAGTGCTTGGGCTGGGCGCGAGAAGTGCGCGTCGATAAAGCACCATCGTATAACGGCGTGGCCGCCAGAGGGTCAGTGCAAATGCGCCAGATCATGGGCTATCTTCCGGCTGGAACGGATCGTCGCTCCCAGATTCAAGTCACCAGATCCAGCATTGAAATAGCGCAGATCAAAAGGCCAGACCAAAACAAAAAGGCCCGCACGAATGCGGGCCTTTCAAAATTTTGGCTCCTCGACCTGGGCTCGAACCAGGGACCTACGGATTAACAGTCCGGCGCTCTACCGACTGAGCTATCGAGGAACAGCAGTACAACTTGATCTACATAAAAAAGCCCGTATTGGTTAACGGGCTTTTGCAATTCTTGGCTCCTCGACCTGGGCTCGAACCAGGGACCTACGGATTAACAGTCCGGCGCTCTACCGACTGAGCTATCGAGGAACAGAACAACAAACAGCAGAGAAGCGAAATTGTAGGAGGTGACTAAGCGCCTGTCAATACCCTGCATTCATCTCGATTTGGTCCGAATGCAACGGTGGGGGCGCTCGCCGCGCCGCTCAGCGCACGAGCAGGGCCAGCTTTTCCTTCACGTCCTTGAATTCGTCGGCTTCCGGCAGCGGCGCTTTGGTCTTGGTGATGCTCGGCCAGTTCTTCGCGAGATCGGCATTCAGCTCGGTGAAGTGCTGCTGGTCGCCCGGCACGTCTTCTTCGGCATAAATGGCGTTCACCGGGCATTCGGCCACGCACACGGCGCAGTCGATGCATTCATCGGGGTCGATCGCGAGGAAGTTGGGACCTTCGCGAAAGCAGTCCACCGGGCACACATCGACGCAGTCGGTATAGCGGCACTTGATGCAGCTTTCGGTCACAACGTGAGTCATTCAGGCAGCTCCTGCATGCGGAATCAGGGGAGGCGAAACGCCAAAAGCGCTATTGTAACGTAACGTCAAGAGCCGCATGCAGCATCGGGCAACGGCTTTTATACGTTTTTGTGATTAGTTTATGGCGTCCGGCTAACGCCGCCTGCCGGCGCGCTGAATCCGGATGCATTCGGGTAACATGCGTCAGGTTGGCGCGCACGGGGCGCGCCGCACGCGCATGGGTTGACGCGGTTGGTCGAGCCAAGCCTTCCGTTTTTTCTGCAGTCCAGTTCGCACCATCATGATTATTACTTCGCTGCTCGACACCGATCTGTACAAGTTCACGATGATGCAAGTGGTGTTGCATCACTTTCCCGCGGCGAATGTCGAGTACAAGTTTCGCTGCCGTACGCCAAATGTCGACCTCGTGCCGTATATCGGCGAGATTCGCGACGAAGTGCGCAAGCTCTGCGATCTGCGCTTCACCGACGGCGAGCTCGACTACCTGCGGCGCATGCGCTTCATCAAGGGCGACTTCATCGAGTTTCTCGCGCTGTTCCATCTGAACGAGAAATACATTTCGATCTCGCCCTCGCCGAAGGGCAATGGTGAAATCGACATTGAGATCAAGGGGCCGTGGCTGCACACGATCCTGTTCGAGATTCCGATGCTCGCAATCGTCAATGAAGTCTACTTCCGCAACACCCAGCAGAAGCCTGACTACAGCGAAGGGCGCGGCCGTCTCGTCGAGAAGATCAAGCTTCTGGGCGCGCGCCCGGAATTCGCCGATTGCAAGATTGCCGACTACGGCACGCGCCGCCGCTTCTCGAAGCAATGGCACGAAGAAGTGATCCTCACGCTGAAAGACGGCCTCGGCGAACAGTTCGCAGGCACCAGCAACGTCTTCTACGCGATGAAGCACAGCCTCACGCCGCTCGGCACGATGG
The DNA here is from genome assembly GCF_902859805.1 of Paraburkholderia sediminicola. GTDB lineage: Bacteria > Pseudomonadota > Gammaproteobacteria > Burkholderiales > Burkholderiaceae > Paraburkholderia > Paraburkholderia sediminicola. The sequence goes on from NZ_CADIKC010000003.1 coordinate 462,802, forward strand.
CGCATGAATACCTGCAGGCGTGTCAGGCGCTCGGTCCGCGGCTGCGCGATTCGCAGATCTTCGGCTTCGAAATGTGGGCGAAGGAATATCGCGGCGACCTGGGTATCGCACTGTCGGACGTGTACGGGATGGAGGCTTTCCTGCGCGACTTCGACATGTACTTCTGCAAGCTGTTCGACGGCGCGCGCCACGATTCAGGCGACCCATTCGACTGGGGCGAGCGCCTGCTCAAGCACTACGAGGCGAACCGCTGCGACCCGCGTACCAAGATCCTTGTGTTCTCGGACGCGCTCGACATTCCGAAGGTGCTGCAACTGTACGAGCGTTTCCGCGGCCGCTGCAAGCTGGCATTCGGTGTAGGAACCAATCTGACAAACGATCTCGGCTACAACCCCTTGCAGATCGTCATCAAGATGGTTCGCTGCAACGGTCAGCCGGTGGCGAAACTGTCGGACTCGCCGGGCAAGAACATGTGCGAAGACAAGGCCTATCTCGCGTATCTGCGTCAGGTGTTCGGCATTGCGCAGCCCGAGGAAGACGCTGCGAAGTAGCGTGGCGTCTGCGCGGCGCGTGTGCGACTCATGTGCCAATGTCTCGTGCGGATGTCTTGTGCCACTTTCCTGTGTCGATATTGTGCTGGGATCTCGTTGAGATCCTGCTCGCCGCGTGGCCGATATGCCGCCTTAGGCCGTTCGGCCAGGGTGTTTGCGCGCAGGGTGGCCGGTATAATTCCCGCCATATCGCACGGCTGTCGACACGAGGATTTCGCATATGGACACATCGATTGCCCGCCGTAACATCCTGGCGCGCATCCGCGCAGCGCAGGGGCGTGAGCCTGAGCCGTCCGCTGCCGAGCGCGAGGCGGCTGCGGATTATCTGGCGCGCCATCCTCAAGGTCCGCGTCCAGAGATGCCGGCCGATCTGACCAAGCGTTTCATCGAAGAAGCGCAGAAAATGGCGACCACGGTCGATACGGTCGAATCACTCGGCGACGTGCCTTCCGCTGCGCATCGCTACCTGACCGAACATGCTTTGCCGCTGCAAGCAATCGCGTGGCAAACCCTGCAAGATCTTCAATGGGCCGAAGCCGGCCTCAACGTCGAATTCCGCAAACCTGAAGACGGCGACGTGGTCGGTCTCACCGGCTGCTTTTGTGCGACCGCGGAGACGGGCACGCTCGTTCTGTTGTCCGGACCGGAAACCTACGCATCGGCAGGCCTGTTGCCGGAAACGCATATCGCAATCGTGCCGGCTTCGCGCATCGTCTCAGGACACGAGGAGGCGTTTGGGCTGATCCGCAGCGAACGCGGTGAACTTCCGCGCGCAGTCAATTTTGTCTCCGGGCCGTCGCGCACCGGTGATATCGAACAGACTATCGTGCTTGGCGCACATGGGCCGTATCGGGTGCATGTGATCGTCGTACGTGGCGCCTGAGCGTGGCGAGCGGCTGGGCTTATCGCCGCGCACCGTTACTCGCGCTAACAAGGACTTCAAGAATATGAAACGACATGCCGTGTGGGCGAGCATGATGCTCGGTGCTGCGCTGACGCTGGCCGGCTGGCCTCAACTGGCGTCGGCAGCCACGCTCGATGGCGCGACCTTGTCCGCGTTGTGGGGCTTGCCGTTTGCGGGCGTGCTGTTGTCGATCGCGGTGTTCCCGTTGGTCGCGCCGGCATTCTGGCATCACCATTTCGGCAAGATCGCGGCAGCCTGGGCGCTGCTGTTCCTGGTGCCGTTTGCGCTTACCTTCGGCACGGGCGTCGCCTTCGGGACCTTGGTACATGCGGTGCTCGAAGAATACATCCCGTTCATCGTCCTGCTGACGGCGCTTTATACCGTCGCGGGCGGTATCTGTGTGCGCGGCAATCTGCATGGCACGCCGCGCCTGAATACCGCGATTCTCGCGCTCGGCACACTATTGGCCAGCATCATGGGCACGACCGGCGCGGCGATGCTGCTGATCCGTCCGTTGCTGCGCGCTAACGACAATCGCAAGCACGTCGTTCATGTGGTGGTGTTCTTCATCTTTCTGGTCGCGAACGCGGGCGGCTCGTTGTCGCCGCTCGGTGACCCGCCGCTCTTTCTCGGCTTCCTGCAAGGTGTCAGTTTTTTCTGGACCACCACGCATCTGGCGTTGCCGATGCTGTTTGTCTGCGTCGTGCTGCTGGCCGCGTTCTATGCATTGGATTCGTACTATTTCCATCGGCGTGAAGAAGAGCGTTCGCGCTTTCTCGATCCGACGCCGGATTCGCCGCCGCTCGGCGTCGACGGCAAGATCAACTTCGTGCTCCTCGCTGCCGTGATTGCGCTGGTTCTGATGAGCGGACTCTGGAAGTCAGGCGTCGTGTTCGACGTTTTCGGTACGCACGTCGCGTTGCAAAATGCCGTGCGCGATGTCGCGCTGATCGGCGTGACCTTGCTGTCGCTGGCGTTGACGCCGCGCGCGGCGCGCGCCGGCAATGACTTCAACTGGGCGCCGATCGAAGAGGTCGCCAAACTGTTTGCGGGCATCTTCGTGACGATCGCGCCGGTCATCACGATCCTGCGCGCCGGCGAGGCGGGCGCGTTTGCCGGTATCGTCCATCTGGTCAACCCGTCCGGCCAGCCTCACGACCTGATGTACTTTTGGGCAACCGGCCTGCTGTCGTCGTTTCTCGACAATGCGCCGACCTACCTGGTGTTCTTCAACCTGGCCGGCGGCGACGCGCAGACATTGATGACCACCGGCGCCACGACGCTCGCGGCGATCTCGGCGGGCGCGGTGTTCATGGGCGCCAACACATATATCGGCAATGCGCCGAACTTCATGGTGAAAGCGATCGCGGAGTCGCGCGGCGTTCGCATGCCAAGCTTTTTCGCGTATCTCGGCTGGTCGGTTGTAGTGCTGGTGCCGCTGTTTCTGGTCACCGGCTGGCTGTTTTTTTGACGCCTGATTTCACGCTTATCCTGACGCCGAGGTAGTTAGACTCGACGCGCTATCCGGAGAATTGCAATGCAGAAGATCCTCGTCGCCCGTCCGATCTTTCCCGATGTGATCGAACGGCTCAAACAGTATTTCGATGTCGACTGGCATCAGGGTGAAGTCTTGCCCGCTGACGAGTTGACGCGCCGTCTCGCGGATAAAGACGGCGCGCTGACCGCGGGCGATCCGGTCGGCGCGGCGGCGCTCGCCGCGGCGCCGCGTCTGCGCGTGGTGTCGAACATGGCCGTGGGCTACAACAACTTCGATATGGCTGCGTTCAACGCGGCCAACGTGCTCGGCACCAACACGCCGGACGTGCTGAACGAATCGACCGCCGATTTCGGCTGGGCGCTGATGATGGCCGCGGCGCGCCGCATTGCCGAATCGGAACACTGGTTGCGCGCGGGCAAATGGCAGAAGTGGACCTATGACGGCTTTCTCGGCAGCGACATTTACGGTTCGACACTCGGCGTGATCGGCATGGGCCGGATCGGGCAGGCGCTGGCGCGTCGCGCCAAGGGTTTCAATATGCAGGTGATCTATCACAACCGTTCGCGTGTCGCGCCGGAGATCGAGGCGGAGTTGAACGCGGAATACGCGTCCAAACAGGACCTGCTGCGGCGCGCCGATCACGTGGTGCTCGTCTTGCCGTACACCAAGGAAAACCACCATACGATCGGTGCTGCCGAACTCGCGCAGATGAAGCCGACTGCAACGCTCACCAACATCGCACGCGGCGGCATTGTCGACGATGCGGCGCTGGTCGAAGCACTGCGTACGAAACAGATTGCCGCCGCCGGTCTGGATGTTTACGAAGGCGAGCCGCGTCTGAATCCGGATCTGCTGACGGTGCCGAATGTCGTACTGACACCGCACATCGCCAGCGCGACCGAGGCAACGCGTCGCGCCATGGCGAACCTCGCCGCAGACAACCTGATCGCGGCGCTGGGTGAAGGTCCGCGCGCCGGCCGGCCGCCGAATCCGATCAACCCCGAGGTCATCGGCAAGGCGCGTTCATGATCATGATTCTGGTGGCGGCCGTTGCCGTACTGGCGGTCGCCTTGGTCATCGCGTTGGCGTTGCTGATGCGCGGCGGTCGCGCTGATGGAAGCGAGCAATTCGAGATTCTCAGCGAACGTATCGACACAGCGGCGGATGCGCAGTCGCATGCCTATGAGCGGCTCGAGCGGCAACTGCGCAATGACATCACCGAAACGGCACGCGTCTCGCGTACCGAGCAGAGCAGCGGGTTCGCGCACTTCCAGCAAACGCTGGCATCGCAATTCAGCAGTATGACGACGGTGCAGGGCGGCAAGATCGATGGCTTCGCGCAGCAACTCGACGCCGTGCGCCACAGCCTGCAGCAACAGGCGCAGCAGGCACGCGATGAACAAGGGCGCACGCTCAAGCAGTTCGGCGAAACGCTGACCCTGCAACTGGGCCAGCTCACCGAGTCGAACGATCGCCGCTTCGCCGAGGTGCGGGCAACGATCGAGCAGCGGCTGAAAGACATCGAGGCGAACAACTCGACCAAGCTCGAAGAGATGCGCCGTACCGTCGACGAAAAATTGCACGCCACGCTCGAACAACGTCTGGGCGAATCGTTCAAGCTGGTGTCCGACCGGCTGGAGCAGGTGCATCGCGGTTTGGGGGAAATGCAGACGCTGGCTGCGGGTGTAGGCGACCTGAAGAAAGTGCTCACTAACGTCAAAACGCGCGGCACGTGGGGCGAAGTGCAGCTCGAAGCATTGCTCGAACAACTGCTCACGGCGGATCAATACGCAAAGAACGTTGCGACGATACCGAAGAGCGCCGATCGCGTCGAATTCGCAATCAAACTGCCGGGCCGCGCGGAGGCAGGTGGTCCAGCCACGCCGGTCTGGCTGCCGATCGACGCCAAGTTCCCGCGCGAAGACTACGAGCGGTTGATCGAGGCTCAGGAGCGCGCCGATCCGGTTGCGGTGGAGGAGGCGTCGCGCGCGCTCGAAGCGCGGATTCGCGCCGAAGCCCGCACGATCGCAGAGAAGTATGTGTCGCCGCCGCACACCACGGATTTCGCGCTGCTATTTCTGCCGACCGAGGGTCTGTACGCGGAAGTCCTGCGTCGGCCGGGCCTGACGGACCTGCTGCAACGCGACTATCGCGTGACGATTGCCGGCCCGACCACGCTGACCGCCTTGCTCAATAGCCTGCAAATGGGCTTCCGCACGCTGGCGATCGAGAAGCGGTCGAGCGAAGTGTGGCAAGTGCTCGGCGCGGTGAAAACGGAGTTCGGGAAATTCGGTGACGTGCTGGCCAAGACCAAGGCGCAGCTTGAAACCGTCACGCGTTCGATCGAAGCCGCGGAAACGCGCACCCGCGTCATGAACCGCAAGCTGCGTGATGTCGAGGCGTTGCCGGGTGAAGAGGCGAGCGGATTGCTCGGCGATGCGCTAACGGGCGTGGATCCCGACGAGCAGTAGAGTCTGACGTTGGCTCGAACTCAAACTCAGGAAGCGGCTGCTGCGGCCAACTGTTCCAGCGCGTCGCCCGTCAGTCGCACGACGCGCCAATCCGGCATTACTGTCGCGCCCAATTTTTCGTAGAAGCTAATGGCCTGCTTGTTCCAGTCGAGCACGGTCCATTCAAAGCGTCCGCACTGCCGCTCGACTGCCAGTGCCGCCAGCCTCGCGAGCATCGCGGCGCCTAGACCGCTGCCGCGCTGACCCGGTTGCACGTAGACATCTTCGAGATACAGCCCGCGTTTGCCGGCGAAGCTCGAGTAATTGTGGAAGAACAGCGCATAGCCGACGATGCGTCCTTCGTTTTCCGCAACCAGCGCTTCGATCGAGGGCCGCGCGCCGAACAGGGCGTCGCGCAATCCGTCTTCGGTCGCGACGAAGACGTGCGTGAGGCTCTCGAACTCGGCCAGCTCGTACGTCAGCGCGAAGATAGCGCCCGTATCCGCAGGTGTCGCGGCGCGGATCGTCGCGGGCATTACGCTTCTTCCGGCGCGTCGGTCAGCTGGATTTCGATGCCGCCAAAACGCGACGCCACCCAGTTGTAGGCGTGGCACGCAATCCACAGCAGGATGAAGCCGAGAATCGCGTTCAGCAGCAGCGCGCTGAACACGGTGCTCAGTTCGACCGAGCCATAGCGGATGAACGCCACCAGCACGCCGAGCAGCACGATCGGCACCGAGAATGTCAGGTACACGAGGATAAGCGCTTTGGCCGTCTGTCCCGGTGCAATGAACGAGATCTGTTTTTTCATGTAAGTCAAACCCGTGTGTCGTAGTGGTAATGGGTAAAGCGTGCAAGCGCGGCCGCAAAACGCCGCCACGAAAGCGTTCAGTCAGGCGTCAGATCAGGCCGTCGAACAACATGATATCGACGGGCTCGCCCTCGCCAATATCGGCTTCATCGTGCCCGAGAACGATGAAACAATTTGCTTCGCTCATCGAACTCAGCACGCCGGAGCTTTGCGAGCCGGTCGGCGTGACATGCCATTGGCCGCGCGCGTCCTGTCCGGCAACGCCGCGCTGGTATTCGGTGCGGCCGGCGCGCTTGCGGATGGCCTGGCGGCTGGCGGCGCGCAAGACCGGCAGCGGCTGCGGCGTCGCGCCGGACATCAGCAGCAGCGCTTCACGCACGATCTGGTAGAACGTCACCATCACGGCCACGGGATTGCCCGGCAAGCCGAAGAATAACGCGGGCAGCCCGAGACCCGGATGTGCGCCGGACCAGACGCGGCCAAAAGCGAGCGGCCGGCCCGGACGCATCGCGAGACTCCAGAAGGCGACGTCGCCGAACGTCTGGAGCAATTGCTTGGTGAAATCCGCCTCGCCCACCGAGACGCCGCCCGACGTCAGCACCACGTCGGCGCTGGCTGCGGCGCTGCGCAAAGCAGCCTCGAGCGCTGCGGGTTCGTCGCGCACCACGCCCAGATCGAGCGTATCCACGTTCAGGCGCCGAAGCATCGCAAACAGCGTGTAGCGGTTGCTGTCGTACACCGAACCCGGGTCGAGCGGCTCGCCGAGCGAGCGCAATTCGTCGCCAGTTGAGAAAAACGCGACGCGCAAGCGCCGCCACACGTTGACTTCGCCGATGCCGAGCGAAGCCAGCAAACCAAGGTCCGACGCGCGCATGATACGGCCGGCGCGCAGCGCGGCATGGCCGCGGGCGAGGTCTTCGCCGGCGAGGCGACGGTTGGCGCCGGCTCGCAAGGCGTTGGCCGCAAAACGGATCGAGGTGGAATCGGCGCTGCGCTGGACAAGCTCCTGCGGCACGACGGTGTCGCAGTCAGCCGGCATGCAGGCGCCCGTCATGACGCGTACGCATTGCGTCGTGTCTACGTGGCCCGGGAACGGATGGCCGGCCAGCGCTTTGCCGGCGATCGTCAAATTGACCGTGGATTCACTCGTTGCCAACGCCGCCCCGTTGAACGCGTAACCGTCCATGGCCGAATTGTCGTGCGACGGGACGTCGATCGGCGAGACGATATCGGCCGCCAGCACACGGCCGAGCGCGTCGCGCAAGGGCACGCGTTCGACTGCCGTAACGGGCGTTGCCCATTGACGGACGATCGCCTGGGCGGCCGAAACAGGTAGCGCATGAGGATCGTACTGCGCGACGCAGCGGGAAAATTCGTTAAGCGTGGTCATGAAGGGCTGGACGTCGCGATCGGCGGCGGAAGCGGCTGTTGCCGTGCGGCCGGAGCGGGATTTCAACCGGGGCCTCAACAACGCTCGAGGTCGGCGAGTTCTTGTAACGAATTGATATTGTAAAACGCGCGCTCGTCGGCAAAGGCGACTTCGACCGTCTTGTGGCGTGCGTACCACGCGCGAACCTTACGCTCGCCGGCGTCGAGAAAGGCCGCCAGGTCGTCGGCGAGACTCGTGCGCAGCAACGCGAACACGGGATGGAGCGAGACGTGGCCTTCGGCGTCGGTGGTCGTGACGGTGGCGATATCGGCCTGATGCGAGCCGAGTGCCTGCGTGAGGTGGAAGGCGAGATCGGCGGGCAGTCCGGGCGTGTCGCAGGGCGCGCTTAGCACGTACGCGGTGCCGGCTGCGCGCAGACCAGCGAGCAGGCCCGCCAACGGTCCGGGGAAGCCGGGCAGGGTATCGGCAAGCACCGTGGCGCCGAACGGCGCGCCGAGCGCTGTGTAGACCTCAGGGTGACGATTGGCGCTGATGAGCAGGGCGCCGGTTTGCGGTGCGAGACGCTTTAGCACGTGAGCGGCGAGCGGCTCGCCGTGCAGCGTTTGCAGACCCTTGTCGACTCCGCCCATACGCGTGCCGCGTCCGCCCGCGAGGACCAGGCCGGTGATGTGCTCGCAATCCGGATTCATGAGCGCGGCCGCCTAGCCGCCGATGTACGACATTTCCACGCGGCGGGCGTCCTGCGTGCGGAGTGCGGCTGCATTGCTACCGCGTAATTGCGAATAACGGTCGCTGCGGCCTTGCCAGATTTCGGCGACGGCGGTGGCGATGGCGGCGTCGCTCGCGCCGCTGCGCAGCAACCCACGCAGATCGTGACCGGACGAGGCGAACAGGCACAGGTACAGCTTGCCCTCGGTCGACAGACGCGCTCGCGTGCAACTGCCGCAAAACGCGCGTGTGACGCTAGAAATCACGCCGATTTCGCCACTGCCGTCCGCGTAACCCCAGCGCTGGGCGGTTTCCGCTGCGCTGTGCGCTTCGAGCGGCATAAGCGGGAAATGCTCGGCGATGCGCGTCACGACGTCGGCGGATGGCAGCACTTCAGTCATGTTCCAGCCGTTCGATGTGCCCACGTCCATGTATTCGATAAAGCGCAGCACCGCGCCCGAGCCTTTGAAATGACGTGCCATGGGCACGATTTCGCCGTCGTTGGTGCCACGTTTGACGACCATGTTGACTTTCACCGGTGCGAGCCCCACCGCTTGCGCCGCGGCGATCCCGTCCAGCACGTCGGCGACTGCGAAGTCGGCGTCGTTCATGCGGCGGAACAGGGTGTCGTCGAGCGCGTCGAGACTCACCGTCACGCGGGTCAGGCCGGCGTCTTTCAGGCTGCGCGCCTTGCGCTCCAGCAGCGAGCCGTTGGTGGTCAGCGTCAGGTCGAGTGGACGGCCTTCCGGCGTGGAGAGTTGCGCGAGCCGTTCGATCAGGAATTCCAGATTTTTGCGCAGGAGCGGCTCGCCGCCCGTAAGGCGGATTTTCTCGACGCCGTGTGCGACGAAGAGCCGTGCCAGCCGTTCGATTTCTTCGAAGCTGAGCAGTGCGCTATGCGGCAGGAATGCGTAATCCTTGTCGAACACCGCGCGCGGCATGCAGTAGACGCAGCGGAAATTGCAGCGATCCGTCACCGAGATGCGCAGATCGCGCAGCGGGCGCGCCAGCGTGTCGTGCAGCGCGCCGCTGGGCGCCTGCACGGGTCCGGTAATAACCGGCACCGCGCTGAGATCGGCAACAGGGATGATGCGTCGGGACATGAATTGCTTCGCTTGATGCTTCGTTTCGGGCTGCTTAGGTGCTGCTTAGGTGCGGCGATCGCTGTTGCGGTTGGCGCCGTGATTGGAACCTAGATCTTCATTCTAGCGGAAATGCATCCGGCGGCTGGCAGCCTCCGGACGCCGTCCGGGTATACGGGGAGTGGCATAAAGCCCGCGATCGGACGGGGCGCGGCGCCCATAAAACAAAAAGCCCGCCGGTGAGGGCGGGCTTTTTGCATAGTGGCGGTTCGCTTACTGCGGATGCTTACCGGTTTCCACCATTTGCATCGGCGCGGTTTCGACCGGCGGCAACGCCTTACGTTCGCGACCCACGCGAACCGGCTTGGCCGCTTGCGCAGCCGCTTCCTGCGCAGCCCGCAGCTTGTCGGCGTCGGTGTTCACCCAGACGAGACCGGCTTGTTCCAGCACCGGCTTCAGGGCTTCAGCCGACACACCGGCATAACGTGGCGCTTGCGGCGCAGCAGCTGCAACGGGCGCCGGCTCAATTGCTGCCGGTTCAACGACCGCTTCAACTGCCGGTGCGACCGCTGCAACGACCGGTTGCGCTTCGAAGATATCGGCTTGCCGTGCCGGCTGGGCGGCCGGTGCTTCGACCACTGCTGCCGGCGCCACGGTTTCCACTGGAGCCGGTGCGGCTTCTGCTTCAACGACCGGAGCAACTGCCGGCGTTTCGACTCGCGCTTCGACAGGGGCTTCAAAGCGAGCGACCGGTTCGGCAAGCGAAACCGTCTCGCTGGCGGCCGGCGCAGCTTGCGCGGCTTCGACCGGCGCAGCAACGGCCTGCGCCACTGGCGCTTCCACTGCCTGCTCGACCGCTACCGGCGCCACCGGTGCTTCCGCGACCGGCACAACCGTTTCCGTCTTCGCAGCCTGCTCGGCGGCCAGAGCCGGCGTTTCGGCTACTGCGTGCAGTTCGCTGACCACGACAGTTTCCGTCGCGACAGCGGCGACAACCACTTCCACCGGCTTTACAGCAGCCGCTTCGCTGACTTCCGCCTTGTGCTCGACCGCTTGATGCGCGGTGCGCACCGGCGCGTCGTCGGTCACATTGGTGTTGTCGCTTTCACCTTCCGCAACGTCCGCAGCCAGGTTGCCGTTCACGTCTTCTTCACGCTCACGACGACCACCACGACGGCCGCGACGGCGACGACGACGCTCTTCACCTTCACGCGCGACCGCTTCCTGATCGACCGGCATACCGTTTTCGCCCAGGGCGGTCTGGTTTTGCGCCAGTTCTTCCGCCGTTTGCGCGTCGTTCTGCGTCAGTGCATCTGCGGCTTCCGGCTGTTGCTTGCGGCGTTCGCCGCGTTCAGCGCGCTCGCCACGCTCACGGCGTTCGCCGCGTTCCTGACGCTCGCCACGTTCGACGCGCGGTGCGCCCTCGACGGTTTCCGCACGATCGCTGCCGCGATTGTCGCGGTCACGGTTTTCGCGGCCCTCGCGACCTTCACGCGGCTCACGAGCCTCGCGCGGTTCGCGGCCTTCACGGGCCTCACGCGGTTCGCGCTGCTCACGGTTGGCGCGCGGCTCGCGCGATTCACGTGCTTCACGCGGCTCACGACCTTCGCGTGCTTCACGGCCCTCACGCGGTTCGCGTTCCTCGCGACGCGACGGTTGCTGACCTTGAGCCTGACGGCCGCCGGTCGTGCCTTCGCCACGGCCCGCTGCATCACGGCCGCCAGCACCGCCACGGCGATTGCGGTTGCGATCGCCGCCGCGTTCGCCGGTGCGCTCACCGCGCTCCGTGCGTTCGCCGCGTTGCGGACGCGTCTGCTTGTCGGTCGTAGCCGGTGCGACAGGCGCCGGTGCGGCCGGCTGCACGCCGAACAGGTTCTTCAACCAGCCGATAAAGCCGCCGCCGGCCGGTGTGACTGCCACCGGAGCCGGGGTTGCCGCCGGACGGACCGGCGCGCTCGGGGCCGGCTTCTCGGGCGTGATGCCCTTGACCGCGGCTTCCTGCTTCGGCTTCACTTCCTCAGCGCGCTTGCTGTAACCGGTTTCCGATTCCAGTTCGCGGGCTGCTTCTTCGGCCATCTTCCACGAAGCGCGCGGCTCGTCGAGGCGCGCATCGTCGTGACGCAGGCGTTCGAGCTTGTAATGCGGCGTGTCGAGGTGCTTGTTCGGGATCAGAACGACGTTGACCTTGAAACGCGATTCGATCTTGTTGATTTCAGCGCGCTTTTCGTTCAACAGGAAGGCGGTCACTTCGACCGGCACCTGGCAATGGATCGCCGCGGTGTTTTCCTTCATCGCTTCTTCCTGAATGATCCGCAGCACTTGCAGCGCGGACGATTCGGTATCGCGAATGTGGCCCGTGCCGTTACAGCGCGGGCACGTCACGTGGCTGCCTTCCGACAGAGCCGGACGCAGACGTTGACGCGACAGTTCCATCAGGCCGAAGCGCGAGATCTTGCCCATCTGGACGCGCGCACGGTCGTGCTTGAGCGCATCTTTCAGGCGTTGTTCGACTTCACGCTGGCTCTTGGCCGATTCCATGTCGATGAAGTCGATCACGATCAGGCCGCCCAGGTCGCGCAGGCGCAACTGGCGGGCCACTTCGTCGGCGGCTTCGAGGTTGGTGCGGGCGGCCGTTTCCTCGATGTCCGCGCCCTTGGTGGCGCGTGCCGAGTTCACGTCGATTGCGACCAGCGCTTCCGTGTGGTCGATCACGATGGCGCCGCCCGAGGGCAGCGGCACCGTGCGCGAGTACGCGGTTTCGATCTGGTGTTCGATCTGGAAACGCGAGAAAAGCGGCACGTCGTCGTGATACCGCTTCACCTTGCTGACATTATCCGGCATCACGATATCCATGAAGGCGCGGGCCTGGTCATGGATTTCGGTGGTGTCGATCAGAATTTCGCCGATATCCGGCTGGAAATAGTCACGAATCGCGCGAATAACGAGGCTCGATTCGAGATAAATCAGCATCGGCTGGCCGCTCGAACCGCTTTGCGACGCGGCCTCGATGGCGCGCCACAGTTGCATCAGGTAGTTCAGGTCCCACTGCAGCTCTTCGGCGGAGCGGCCAATACCGGCCGTACGCGCGATGATGCTCATGCCTTCCGGCAATTGCAGTTGCGCCATGGTTTCGCGCAGTTCCTGACGGTCGTCGCCTTCGATACGGCGCGATACGCCACCGCCGCGCGGGTTGTTCGGCATCAGAACCAGATACCGGCCGGCGAGCGAGATGAAGGTGGTGAGGGCCGCGCCCTTGTTGCCGCGTTCTTCCTTTTCGACCTGAACGATCAGTTCCTGGCCTTCACGGAGGGCGTCCTGGATGCGCGCGGAGCGCATGTCGACGCCGTCACGGAAATACTGGCGGGCGACTTCCTTGAACGGCAAAAAGCCGTGGCGGTCTTCGCCGTAGTTGACGAAGCAGGCTTCGAGCGACGGCTCGATGCGAGTGATGATGCCCTTGTAAATATTGCCTTTGCGCTGTTCGCGCCCGGCGGTTTCGATGTCGATATCGATGAGTTTTTGCCCATCGACGATGGCGACGCGCAGTTCTTCCTGCTGCGTCGCATTGAACAACATTCGTTTCATTGAACGGCTCCAGGCGGCTTAGCTAGCCCTCAGCTGCGCGGTTGTCAGTCGCGAGAGCCATGAGGGCAGCGGCATGCCGCGCCTTATTGTGTTTTCACAAGCACGCTGGAGCGGGAAAAATGGCGGGAGAATTGCCTGAGAGGGCCCGGCCCCATTGAAAAATGGGCGCGGTGCCGCAGGGCACATGCGAACACGGCTTCAAATAACGACCCGACACGCCGCGGGTTCTGCCAGCAGACCTTCATAAGCCTTTCGTCCACTCGCGCCGGTGCGCCAACTGGGCGCGTGACCGGAGGGCCGGAGGCTGCGGTCATGCCGCAGCGGGAAGTTCGCGCAGTCGGCGCGTCTTTTCTCGCTGGGGGTGTCTCGCCTCATTTTGACGTCGCCATGTCTTGTATTTTCTACAAGACGCCTCGGGCGCACGCCGTATTTTCGCAACTTGCAGCTTCGTATAACAGGGTGTCTGACCGCGTGATACGGGAGCTGAAAGTTAAATTCTTTTTTACCAAAATTCCGTTACCGTCGAAGCTGACCTTGACCGAACGCGCCTGTGGGCGCCGTCCCTGCCGGGCACTGACTTCGTGCGTGCAACATGTTGCATCTCATTTTCAGGGTGAGCAACCAGACCCCGGCGCAAGTAAAATAACGGTTTATCGCTTGCGCCTGCGCAATCCGCCCGAATTCCGGACACTGCGCCGGCCGCCGCAGACTGCTGGGCAAATTATATTCATAATGAAAGAGTTAGGCAAAATATCCCAGAAATCGGTCGCAAGCGACCAGGTCTCGATGATCGAGATCGATGACAGTGCGGCCGGACAGCGCATTGACAACTTCCTTTTGCGCGTCTGTAAGGGCGTGCCAAAAAGCCATATTTACCGCATCCTGCGCAGCGGAGAGGTGCGTGTAAATAAGGGGCGGATAGACGCGCAGTACCGTCTCGAGCTGGGTGATCTCGTGCGCGTGCCGCCCATTCGCGTCGCTCAACCAAACGAGGCGATCGCCCAGGCGCCGGTGCCGAGCGCGGATTTCAAAATTATTTTTGAAGACGAGCACATGCTCGTGATCGATAAGCCGGCCGGTGTGGCGGTCCACGGAGGCAGCGGCGTGGCGTTCGGCGTGATTGAACAGATGCGCGAAGCGCGGCCCCAGGCGAAATTCCTCGAATTGGTGCATCGGCTGGACCGTGAGACCTCCGGCATCCTGATGCTCGCCAAGAAGCGCTCCGCGCTGGTCAATCTGCACGAGCAGATTCGCGAGAACAAGATGGATAAGCGCTACTATGCGTGCGTCCACGGCGAATGGGCGAGCGACTGGGGCCGCCGCCGCGCGGTCAAGGAGCCGCTGCACAAGTATTTGACCGCAGACGGCGAGCGGCGTGTGCGCGTCCAGGCCGACGGCCTCGCGTCGCACACGGTCTTCAATCTGATCGACCGCTGGCCGGAGTACGCGCTGCTCGAGGCGGAACTGAAGACCGGCCGTACGCATCAGATCCGCGTCCATCTGCAGCATCTGGAACTGCCGATCGTCGGCGATGCCAAATACGGCGACTTCGCGCTGAACAAGGCGCTGGCGCGCGCCAACGCCAAACCTGGCCTGAAGCGTATGTTCCTGCACGCATACCGCCTTAAGCTGACGCATCCGGCAACCGGCGCACCCGTGCAGTTCGAGGCGCCCCTGCCGGCCGAATGCCGCAGTTTCGTGGCGCAGCTCAATGAATTACGTGAATCACAAAATGGGTCAAACCCGGAGACGACACCGCATGGCTAGAGAGCAATTTGATCTGATCGTCTTCGACTGGGACGGAACGCTGATGGATTCGACCGCGCACATCACGCGCAGTATCCAGTCGGCGTGCCGCGATCTCGGTCTGCCGGTTCCCGCCGACGAGGCCGCCAGCTACGTGATCGGTCTCGGCCTGCGCGACGCGCTGCAAATCGCCGCGCCTACGCTCGATCCGTCCGATTACCCGCGTCTGGCGGAGCGCTATCGCTTCCACTATTTAGTGAAAGATCAGACCACCGAGCTGTTCGTCGGCGTGCGCGAGATGTTGCAGGAATTGCGCGATCAGGGTTATCTGCTGGCGGTGGCGACCGGCAAGAGCCGTGTCGGGCTGAATCGCGCGCTTGATCAGTCGCGTCTGACGAGTCTTTTCGACGGCACTCGCTGTGCAGACGAAACCTTCTCGAAGCCGCATCCCGCGATGCTGCACGAGCTTACTCGCGAACTGGGGCAGGATCCGGCGCGCACGGTGATGGTGGGCGATACGACGCACGATTTGCAGATGGCGATCAATGCGGGCGTCGCGGGCATTGGTGTCACATACGGCGCGCATCCTGCCGGCTCGTTGACGGCTTTGTCGCCGAAATTCGTCGCCTCCAGCGTGAACGACCTGTCTGGCTGGCTGCGAGAGAACGCGTGAGTACGGGTATGACCGGGACGGCGACGGAAGCGGTTCGCATTTGTGCGTCCGAAGAACTGGTCGATGGCGGCGCCGGCGTGCGCCGCGCGGCTGAGCTCGGCGGTGGCGACGTCGTAGTATTTTTTGTTCGCTATGATGGCCGTGCATATGGCTATTTGAATCGCTGCGCCCACGTGCCGATGGAGCTCGACTGGGCTGAAGGGCAGTTCTTCGAATCGTCCGGTTTATACTTGATGTGCGCTACACATGGCGCGATTTACGCGCCAGATACGGGCAAATGCGTCGGTGGCCCGTGCCGTGGCGGCCGGTTGCGTCCCGTCGATGTTGATGAGCGGGATACACCTGAAGGCCGTGCCGTGTTCTGGCTGCCGGACGGCGAACTGCGCCCGTCCACGCCCTGATTTTTCTCCTCTTCGATCTTTCCACTGCACCGCATGTCCGACAATTTGACTCCCGAACCGAAAGAACCGTCCCTGACAGGCCGCCCCCGTACGCCTGCCGATGAGCCGGGCTGGGAGCGCGCCGCGCTCGAGCGCATCGCGCTTGCGGCCATCACCGAGCAGCGCGCGGCACGCCGCTGGAAGATCTTCTTCCGTTTTGTGTTCCTGATCGTCCTGCTGCTGGCGGTATGGGGCGCGTTCGATTTCTCAGGCGACAAGGTGTCGACCACGGGCCGGCATACGGCGATGATCACGCTTGACGGCGAAATCTCAGCCGATACGAACGCGAACGCGGAAGATATCAACACGGCACTCGAAAGTGCATTCGACGATGCAGGTACGGCTGGCGTGATTCTGCGCTGTAACAGCCCGGGCGGCAGCCCGGTGCAGGCGGGCATTATCTACAACGAGATTCGCCGGCTGCGCGCCAAGTATCCGTCGATCCCGTTGTATGTCGTGGTTGGCGATATGTGCGCGTCGGGCGGCTATTACGCGGCCGCGGCGGCTGACAAGATTTACGTCGACAAGGCGAGCATCGTCGGTTCGATTGGCGTGCTGATGGATAGCTTCGGCTTCACTGGCTTGATGGACAAGTTGGGGATCCAGCGCCGCCTGCACACTTCGGGTGAGAACAAGGGCTTTTTCGATCCGTTCTCGCCGGAAACGCCGAGGATGGACGAACATGCGCAGGAGATGCTCGATCAGATTCACACCCAGTTCATCGACGCCGTGCGTGAAGGCCGCGGTAAGCGCCTGCACGAAACGCCGGACATGTTCTCAGGCCTCTTCTGGACGGGGCAGAAGAGCGTCGAGCTGGGGCTTGCGGACGGTTTCGGCGACGCGGATTACGTCGCGCGCGACCTCTTCAAGGCGCCGGATATCGTCGACTACACGGTCAAGGAGAGCATTACGGACCGCGTGGCGCGCAAATTCGGTGCTGCGGTTGGCAGTGGCGCCGTTCATGCGATGGCGCTTGGCGGGAAGATGAGTTTGCGGTGATTCAATATGGAAAAGCCCCGCGCGATCGTATGTTGATCGCGCGGGGCTTTTTTTTGCCGTTCGTTCGACCGCAACCGATCCCGCAAGCTGATCGGTTTGAGCCGCAGCAGCGATCAGACGGCGAGGATCAGGAAAATTGCGGGCCGTTTGTGCAGATCGATAGCCGGTTTCTTTTTCCAGTCGGCCACGGTGCGGCTGGCGATGGTTTCCGTTTCCAGCGTTAGATCGACGGCGACGCAGACCAGCGTGGACGGCGCACACGTCGCCAGCAAGGTGTCGAGCAGCGGCTTATTCCGATAGGGCGTTTCGATAAAGATCTGCGTTTGTTTCGCTTTGCGCGACTGCTGCTCCAGGTCGCGCAGACGCTTGGCCCGTTCGGTGGCGTCGACCGGCAGGTAGCCGTGGAACGCAAAGCTCTGGCCATTCAGGCCGGAAGCCATCAGCGCCAGCAGAATCGAACTCGGTCCGACAAACGGCACGACCTTCACGCCGCGCTCGTGCGCGCGGCGCACCAGCAGGGCACCCGGATCGGCGACCGCCGGACAGCCGGCTTCGGACACGAGACCGGCATCCGTCCCCGCAAGCAAAGGCGCGAGCAGTTTGTCGATCTCGCCAGCCGGCGTGTTGACGTTCAGTTCACGAATCTCGATTTCCTGGATCGGTTTTTCGGTGCCGACTTTCTTCAGGAAAGCGCGGGTCGTTTTCGCGTTTTCGCCGATGTAATAAGTGAGCGACGCCGCGCGGGCGCGCACCGGCGCGGGCAGGACGGCGTCGAGCGCGTCGGCATCGCCTTCGCCGAGTGTGTTCGGGATCAGAAATAAAGTGCCGCTCATTGCGCCCCCAGGAGTGGATAGCCCGCTGCGAGCAGCATGCGCGACAGTGCAATCAGCGGCAACCCGACCAGCGCGGTCGGGTCGTCCGAGTGAATGGCTTCGAGTAGCGCGATCCCGAGGCCTTCGGATTTTGCGCTGCCCGCGACGTCGTAGGGCGTCTCGGCAAGCAGATAGGCCTCCAGCGCGGCGTCCGGCAGGTTGCGGAATTGGACGCGAGTGATGATGTCGGCGGTTTGCGCCGCCCCCGAGCGGCTGTCGAACAAGCACAGCGCACTATGAAACAGCACTTCGCGGCCGCGCATTGCCTGCAACTGGGCGAGCGCCTTGTCATGCGTGCCGGGCTTGCCGATCTGCAGGCCGTCGTAAGTGGCAACCTGATCCGAGCCGATCACGAGTGCGGTTTCATCGGCGCCAAGCCTGGCTGCTACCGCGCGGGCTTTTGCCTCGGCGAGGCGCAGGGCCGTCACTTCGGGCGTTTCACCGGCAAGCGGTGTTTCGTCGATCGCCGGCACGATGACTTCGAACGGAATGCGCAGGCGCTCGAGCAGCTCGCGACGATAGGGTGAACTCGACGCCAGGATCAGGCGTGGCGGGCGGTTGAGGGAATCTGGCATGTGCAACCAACGGCTAGAGAGGCGGGTCGTACGGGGTTGTGCGGGCGGCGCACGTGTACGGGCTTAAGTGTTTGACTCGAAAAGACAAAACGGATATGATTTCGGGCTTTTCATCGGTATGCTATTGAGCGAGCGGGCCTCTTTCTGAAGTTCGCGGACCTGATTTGCAAACCGTGCAAACCGATTTACCCCCGGCGAAATCCTTGCCGACGCAGGAGCGCACATGACTCAACATCCTGGCAACCCTGCTGGTCTGTCCGACCCGCACGATATCGATCTGTTCGAATTTGCGCGGAGTGGGCGTCAGGCCGCGGGTGTCGTGCGCGTCTCGCAACTGCCGCGCATGTTAAACGAAGTCCCGGTTGAAGCGCCAGATCGCGATACCGCGTTCACCTGGCAAGCCGAAGGGGCGACGCAGCCGGAATTGCAGGACGACGGCACTGAGGGTCCGCAGCCTTATCTGAGGCTGGCGATTCATGGTGCTGCATGGCTCGAATGTCAGCGGTGCATGACACCATATCTGCAGGCGTTCAATGTCGATGCAACTTACCGGATCGTCAACACTGAGGCGGAAGCCGAAGAGTTTCCGCTCGACGAGGATGAAGTCGAAGTGATCGTGGGCTCGCGCCAGTTCGATCTCATCGACTTGATCGAAGAAGAGTTGCTGCTTTCCTTGCCGCTCGTGCCCAAGCACGAGGTGTGTCCCGAAGTGCACGAGAGCCTCGTCTCTGGTGTGGCTGGAACAGAAGGCGAGGGCGACGAGGCTGCACCGGACGAAGCTGGTGAGGGTGATGAGCCCGAACGGCCTAATCCGTTTGCGGCGCTCGAAAGTCTCAAGCGCGGTGAGCCGGGCGACAAGAAGCACTGAACAGTTGCATGGGGGCGCGAAGCGGGCGCATTGGCCATTCGGTCAATGGCGGACACCGGGTCGGGCTGTGTTAGAATTCGGAAAATTTTTAGGAGTTAGTCATGGCAGTTCAACAAAATAAGAAGTCGCCGTCGAAGCGCGGCATGCACCGTTCGCACGATTTCCTGACGGCAGCGCCGCTGGCCGTGGAACCGAGCACGGGCGAAGTGCATCTGCGTCACCACGTTAGCCCGAACGGCTACTATCGCGGCAAGAAAGTCGTCAAGACGAAGAACGACTAATCGTTTCAATGCGTTGCGCCCCTTGGCGTTTCGCGTGGCGATCGGCTCGCTTGACATTTTCCCGGCTCGGCAAAAAGGCGGCATTCATCTGCCGCTTTTTTGTGTCGATCGCAGTTGGCGCTGTAGCGCTTATTGTGGTCCCATGCAGGGCGCCTGAAATTCGTCGCACTCCATGACAGTAAAGCTCACGATAGATTGCATGGGAGGCGACCACGGCCCGTCCGTGACCGTTCCCGCAGCCGTCAACTTCGTTCGTTCGCATCCCGATGCTGAGCTGCTGCTCGTCGGCATTGAAAGTGCGATTCGTGCGCAGCTGAAGAAGTTGAAGGCTCAAGACCTGCCGGCGCTGACCGTCGTACCTGCTTCCGAGATCGTCGCCATGGACGATCCGGTCGAAGTCGCGCTGCGCAAGAAAAAAGACTCATCCATGCGCGTGGCGCTCAATCGCGTCAAGGAAAGCGAGGCGCAAGCCTGCATTTCCGCCGGCAATACCGGCGCGCTGATGGCGGTCTCGCGCTATGTGCTGAAAACGCTGTCGGGCATCGAACGCCCGGCCATTGCGTCCGCACTGCCCAATCCCAATGGCTACACGATGATGCTCGATCTGGGCGCCAACGTCGATTGCGAGCCGCAGCATCTGCTGCAGTTCGCGGAGATGGGGCACGCGCTCGTGTCCGCGCTCGAAGGCAAGGAGCGGCCCACCATCGGCCTGCTCAACATCGGCGAAGAAGTCATCAAGGGCAACGACACCATCAAACGTGCCGGCGAATTGCTGCGCGCGAGTACACTTAACTTTCACGGTAACGTTGAAGGCAACGACATCTTCAAGGGCACGGTCGACGTGATCGTCTGCGACGGTTTTGTCGGCAATGTCGCGCTGAAGACGTCGGAAGGCCTCGCGCAGATGCTCTCCAACATCATCAAGGAAGAGTTCGGTCGCTCGTGGCTCACCAAGGTGATGGCAGTGCTCGCCTTGCCGGTATTGATGCGTTTCAAGAAGCGCGTTGATCATCGGCAATATAACGGCGCCGCGTTGCTGGGCCTGCGTGGGCTGGTGATCAAAAGCCACGGTTCGGCGGATGCCTACGCGTTTGAGTGGGCTATCAAACGCGGGTATGATGCCGTCAAAAACGGCGTGCTGGAACGCCTTGCGCGAGCAATGGAAGAGAATGCAGGTTCTCTCGAACAGGCAGCGCGCGATGCAAGCGGTGCGGGTCACGCAAGCCCGATCGCAGGCCAGCCAGCCGAGCCCTACGCTGCGCAATCCTCGAAGGCATAATGGCTCAATCGACAATTTATTCCCGCGTGCTGGGCACCGGCAGCTACCTGCCGCCCGGGCGCGTCACCAATCAGGATCTGGCCGAACGTCTCGCCAAGCAAGGTGTCGAGACGAGCGACGAATGGATCGTTGCCCGCACGGGCATCCATGCACGCCACTTCGCCGAACCCGATGTCACCACCAGCGATCTGGCGCTCATCGCCTCGCAGCGCGCGATCGAAGCGGCCGATATCGATCCGCAGTCTATCGATCTGATCATCGTTGCAACCTCCACGCCTGACTTCGTGTTTCCGAGCACGGCGTGCCTGTTGCAGAACAAGCTCGGCATCAAGAACCACGGCGCGGCATTTGACGTGCAGGCCGTCTGCTCGGGCTTCGCTTACGCGGTGGCAACGGCGGACAGCTTCATTCGCAGCGGCCAGCATCGTACGGCGCTTGTGATCGGCGCGGAAACCTTCTCGCGCATTCTCGATTTCAAGGACCGCACCACCTGCGTGCTGTTCGGTGACGGCGCCGGCGCGGTGATCCTGCAGGCGTCCGAAGAACCGGGCGTGCTGGCGAGCGCCCTGCATGCCGATGGCAGCCATTCGAACATTCTCTGTACGCCGGGTAATGTGAACGGCGGCGTGATCGAGGGCAGCGCGTTCCTGCACATGGACGGGCAGGCTGTGTTCAAGCTCGCGGTCAATGTGCTCGAAAAGGTCGCAGTCGAGGCACTCGCAAAAGCGAATCTGTCGGCCGAGCAGATCGACTGGCTGATTCCGCATCAGGCCAATATCCGCATCATGCAAAGCACCTGCCGTAAGCTCGGGTTGCCGCAGGAACGCATGGTCGTCACGGTGGGTGAGCACGGCAATACGTCGGCTGCATCCATTCCGCTCGCATTCGACGTCGCGGTGCGCGACGGCCGCATCAAGCGCGGCCAGAACGTGCTGATCGAAGGCGTCGGCGGCGGCTTCACATGGGGCGCGTCGGTTATCCGCTACTGATAGCGGCGACGTCATGGCGAGCGCGCTTTGCGGCGCTCGGCTTCGCTTGAGCGCGCTCGCCATCAACCGGGCGCGCCACCCACATCTGACAACATCGATTTTGGGGACGATATGAAATTTGCATTCGTTTTTCCTGGGCAAGGCTCGCAGTCGGTCGGCATGCTCAACGCATTCGCCGATCACGCGGTCGTGCGTGAGACGGTTCAGGAAGCGTCAGATGCGCTCAATCAGGACCTCGGCAAGCTGATCGCCGAAGGTCCCGCCGAAGATCTGAACCTCACCACCAATACCCAGCCGGTCATGCTGACCGCCGCGTACGCGATTTATCGCGCGTGGCAGCAGGCGGGCGGCCCGAAGCCGGCTATCGTCGCCGGTCATAGCCTCGGCGAATACACCGCGTTGGTCGCAGCAGGCGCGATCGCGTTTCGCGATGCCGTGCCGCTCGTGCGTTTTCGCGCGCAAGCTATGCAAACGGCCGTGCCGGTCGGCGTCGGCGGCATGGCCGCGATTCTCGGCCTCGATGACGATACGGTCCGCGCGGTTTGCGCCGAAGCGTCGGTCGCGGGTGTCGTCGAAGCGGTGAATTTCAACGCGCCGGCGCAAGTCGTGATCGCGGGTCACAAGGCCGCAGTTGAGAAGGCCTGCGAAGTTGCGAAGGCGAAGGGTGCCAAGCGCGCGTTGCCGCTGCCGGTGTCGGCGCCGTTCCACTCGTCACTGTTGAAGCCCGCGTCGGATCAATTGCGCGAGTATCTCGCCAGCGTCGACGTGCAGGTGCCGTCGATTCCGGTGATCAACAACGTTGACGTCGCCGTGGTCAACGAGCCGGCAAAGATCAAGGACGCGCTGGTGCGTCAGGCGGCCGGTCCGGTACGCTGGGTCGAAAGCGTGCAGGCAATGGCGGCGCAAGGCGTTACGCATGTGATCGAATGCGGCCCTGGCAAGGTCCTCGCGGGTTTGACGAAGCGCATCGACGGCAATCTGGTCGGCGCCTCGGTGTTCGACCCGGCTTCGCTCGAAGAAACGCTCAAGCTGGTGACGGCGGGCTGAACGCAGCCTCCTCGGGCGCCAGCAGGGCGCCAGGCCTGACATCAAGAATCAATCAGCCCTCCGAAAGGGCATCCGGACTGACAGATGGAAAAGACTCTCGACAAGCAAATCGCAATCGTGACGGGCGCATCGCGCGGCATTGGCCGTGCGATCGCGCTGGAGCTGGCGCGCCAGGGCGCAACGGTGATCGGCACGGCAACCAGCGAAAGCGGCGCGGCAGCGATCAGCGAAGCCTTTAACGCGGCTGGTGTGAGCGGCCGCGGCGCGGTGCTCAACGTGAACGACGCCGCAGCAGCCGAAGCGCTGATCGACGGCACGGTGAAGGAATTCGGCGCGCTGCACGTGCTGGTGAACAACGCCGGCATCACGCAGGACCAGCTCGCCATGCGCATGAAGGACGACGACTGGGACGCGGTGATCGACACCAATCTCAAGTCGGTCTTTCGCCTGTCGCGCGCAGTGCTGCGTCCGATGATGAAGGCCAAGGGCGGCCGTATCATCAACATCACGTCGGTGGTCGGCTCGGCCGGCAACCCGGGGCAGGTCAACTATGCAGCAGCGAAAGCGGGCGTAGCAGGCATGACGCGTGCACTGGCACGCGAGATCGGCAGCCGCGGCATCACGGTGAATTGCGTGGCGCCGGGCTTCATCGACACCGACATGACCAAGACCCTGCCGGAAGAGCAGCAAGCCGCGCTGAAGACGCAGATTCCGCTCGGCCGCCTTGGCAGCCCGGACGATATTGCGCACGCCGTGGCGTTCCTCGCGTCGCCGCAAGCGGGCTATATCACCGGCACGACATTGCATGTGAACGGCGGAATGTACATGTCGTAACCAAATTCGGTTACTATCCGCGCCTTGACGCGTTTGCAAAAGCGTAAGGCGCATGCCTTGACAGGAACCCGATGCGCCGCTTTTTTGCCGGGTCAAACCTGATAAAATGCGCGCACCTGTATTTTTGAACTTCTTTTCCCTTGGAGGGGTAATGGACAATATCGAACAGCGCGTCAAGAAGATCGTCGCAGAACAACTGGGCGTTGCAGAAGCTGAGATCAAGAACGAAGCTTCGTTCGTGAACGACCTCGGCGCCGACTCGCTCGACACCGTTGAACTCGTGATGGCCCTCGAAGACGAATTCGGCATGGAAATTCCGGATGAAGAAGCCGAGAAGATCACTACCGTTCAGCAAGCGATCGACTACGCTCGCGCGAACGTCAAGGCCTAAAGTCATTCACGCCTGCGTTTCTGCGTTGGCGGCGTATGACGCCCTGCCGTGTCGGTTTGCGACGCCAGCAGGGCTGGCGCTTTTTGCCGTGCAGGAGCCAGCGATGCTGACAGCGCAACTTTTCGCGCGATTGCCGACTTTCAAGAAAACGCCGGGCCGCCCCAAGTTTTCTTGCCCCTCTCGGGGGGACCTGGTGCGAAGCGCCGGGGGTAGGGGGCGGCTAACAGCCACAGGGCACACAGGGCAGGTTCCTGTGGCCGCTGTGGCTTTTGTGCTTTTGTCATCTATGAAAAAGGGGTTACCGTGAGCCGCCGTCGTGTTGTTGTTACAGGCCTGGGGCTGATTTCGCCTGTTGGCAATAATGTTGCCGACGGCTGGGCCAATCTGGTCGCCGGCAAGTCGGGTATTGCCAATATCACGAAGTTCGATGCGTCGAACTTTTCGACTCGTTTCGCCGGCGAGGTGAAGGGCTTCAATATCGAGGACTACATCCCCGGTAAGGAAGCGCGCCACATGGATACATTCATCCATTACGGCGTCGCGGCCGGCATCCAGGCGATGCAGGACAGCGGCCTCGAAGTCACCGACGAGAATTCGGAGCGCATCGGCGTGGTGGTCGGTTCGGGCATCGGCGGCCTGCCGATGATCGAAGCGACGCAAACCGAGCTGCTTAATCGCGGCCCGCGCCGTATTTCGCCGTTCTTCGTGCCGGCATCGATCATCAACATGATCTCCGGCCACCTGTCGATCAAGTTCGGCATCAAGGGTCCGAATCTCGCCATCGTTACCGCGTGTACGACGGGTCTGCACTGTATTGGCGAGGCTTCGCGCCTGATCGAATACGGCGACGCCGACGTGATGATCGCAGGCGGTGCCGAATCGACCGTGTCGCCGCTCGGCGTCGGAGGCTTTGCGGCGGCGCGTGCGCTGTCACAACGCAATGACGATCCGGCAACGGCGAGCCGTCCGTGGGACAAGGATCGCGACGGTTTCGTGCTGGGCGAGGGCGCCGGCGTGATGGTGCTCGAAGAGTACGAGCACGCGAAGGCGCGCGGCGCGAAGATTTACGCCGAAATCAGCGGCTACGGGATGAGCGGCGACGCCTATCACATGACCGCTCCGCTGGAAGATGGCGACGGCGCGCGCCGCTGCATGCTGGCCGCGCTGAAGAACGCGGGTATCAATTCGGATCAGGTGAACTACCTGAACGCGCACGGCACGTCCACGCCGTTGGGCGACCTGGCTGAAACCACGGGCATCAAGCGCGCTTTCGGCGACCACGCCAAAGACATGGTCGTGAATTCGACCAAGTCGATGACAGGTCACCTGCTGGGCGGCGCCGGCGGTCTGGAATCCGTGTTCACCGTGCTCGCCGTGCATCATCAGGTGTCGCCGCCGACGATCAACATCTTCAATCAGGATCCGGCCTGCGATCTCGATTACTGCGCCAACACCGCGCGGGAGATGAAGATCGACGTCGCGCTGAAGAACTCGTTCGGGTTCGGCGGCACGAACGGCACGCTGGTCTTCAAGCGCGCCTGATCGCTTGTTGACACGCCAGTCGAAAACGCCGGCTTGCCCGGCGGTTTCCCTCGAATCGGCAACGCCCGACGGAGCGCCGCAGCGGATCACGTTGCGGCGCTCCGTCGCCATGCGCGCCGCTCTGGGGCTGTTCGTCCTGATGGCGACTGGCGCTGCCTATACCTGCTTCGCGTCGCATCTGGGTGCCTGGCAGGCGGTTCCGTTGACGCTTGCCGTGTGGGCATTGCTAACACTCTGTGCGGTAAAGCATGAGCATGCGCAACCGGTCGCGCTGAAGATCGGCCCGGACGGACTGTCCGCCTGGAACCGGACCGGCGGTTTGCTCGCGCTGGGCCGCATTGCCGGCTGTTCGCAATGGAGCGGTCGCCTGCTCGTTCTGGCGCTGGCGCCGGATCATGGGCGCTCCCGCACGCTGCTTCTTGCCGCCGACGCGCTTCCAGCGCCCGTCTTCCGGGAGCTGGCCGTGCTGGGCCGGCGTGGCGCGGGTGCGTGACTGTAACGACTGTAACCGCTGTTACCGGAGTAACGTGCCGCGATGATGGGGACGCTACAATGGTCCCCCGCCATGCGCCCTATAGTTAACGGATTTATCAGGTGAGCGAAAAAGAAATTGATCAGGTGCTGGTCGAGCGCGTCCAGAAGGGCGACAAGGCCGCGTTCGAGCTTCTGGTCTCCAAATACCACCGCAAGATTCTCCGGCTGATCTCCCGTCTCGTGCGGGACCCGGCCGAAGTGGAAGACGTCGCTCAGGACGCCTTTATCAAGGCGTACCGGGCGTTGCCGCAATTTCGCGGCGAATCGGCTTTTTATACGTGGTTGTACCGGATTGCGGTCAATACGGCAAAGAACTACCTTGCGACCCAAGGGCGGCGCGCACCGACTTCGACCGAAGCAGATGCTGAAGAAGCTGAAACTTTCTCGGACGCCGACCAACTAAGGGATATCAACACGCCTGAGTCGATGTTGATGAGCAAGCAGATCGCTGAGACGGTCAATGCTGCGATGGCGGTTTTACCGGAAGAGTTGCGCACCGCCATTACTCTTCGTGAAATTGAAGGTTTGAGTTACGAGGAAATCGCTGAGATGATGGGTTGCCCAATTGGCACAGTCAGATCACGAATTTTCCGCGCTCGCGAAGCCATTGCGGCAAAATTGCGTCCGTTGCTTGACACACCTGAAGGCAAGCGCTGGTAAACACCAGCCCGCCGGACGGGGCGCGGGTGCAATATCTGGATTAGTGGTGTCACTACGGGGTATTTGTAAGATGGGGAGCATCATGGGGTCGGTCTCGATGCAATCGCAAGCCAGCTCGCGCGGCGAGCGTCTGTCCGCTTTTGTCGACGGTGAGCTGTTCGGCGAAGAGCATCTGAACGCGTTTGTTTCCGAACTGGGCGGCGAAGATCGTGCCGCCTGGTCGTGCTACCACCTGATCGGCGACGCTCTGCGTTCCGACGATCTGGCGGTCAGCCCGGCGGCGAGCAGCGCGTTCCTGAGCGGTTTTGCCGCACGTTTCGACAATGAGCCGCACGTGCTCGCGCCTGCCGCAATGCCGGTCGCGCGCCGTTTGCTGGCGCTGCGCCGCCGCGTTGTGCCGGCGTTTGCTGTTGCCGCCGCCGCTGCCACGCTGACGTGGATCGTCGTGCCGCAACTGCAAGGCGTGCCGGGCGGCCCGGGTGTGGCGCAAGTTGCGTCGACCCAGTTGCATGGCGATTCGCTGCAACGTGTGGCCATGGCATCGGTGCCGGCCGCTACGCTCCAGCCGGCCGTGCAAGACGCCAACATCATTCGTGACGCCAGTCTCGATCAGTATCTGGAAGCTCACCAGCAATTCGCGCAACAACCGGTTATGCCGGGCTCGATGCCGCTGATTCGCGCTGCCGCCGTTTCTACGCAAGGCCAATAGTTTGATGCAGACTCCGCGGTTGAATAAAACGACTATCTGGGGGCGGCTGCCGGCATTTCTGTTCTGCGCAGCCGTATTGTTGTCCGCTACACCGCGGGTGTTTGCCCAAACCGACGATCCAATCGTCGCCCGTCGCACGGCTGCGGAGCTGCTCGATCGAATCCATCAGGCCGCCCAGCAGCAGAACTACGAGGGCGCGTTCGTCTATCAGCGCGGTAATTTCGTTCAGACGTCGCGGATCGCGCACTACGCGACCCGTACTGACGGCGAATTCGAGCAGCTCGAAAGCCTCGACGGCAAGCCGCGCAAAATGCTTCGTCACAACGAAGATCTCTACACGTTCGTGCCTGAGCGGCATCTGTGCGTGGTCGAGAAGCGCCAGAACAAAGATTCGTTTCCTGCGTTGCTCGCTGTAAGCGGCGAGCAGGTGTTGTCCGTATACGAACCGAAGCTGCTCGGCGACGACCGCGTCGCGGGTATCGACAGCCAGGTGATCGAGCTTGATCCGAAAGACGCATATCGCTTTGCTTACAAGCTGTGGGCCGACAAGAAGACCGGCCTGCTGCTACGTGCGCAAACGCTCGATCCGAACGGCCAGGTGCTCGAGCAGTTGTCGTTTTCGCAGATTCGCATCGGCGTGCCGGTCGACAAGACCGCCATCGTCAACGGTATTCGTAATACAACGGGCTGGACGGTAGTGCGCCCGCCCGTCGAACCGGTCGATATGGCTGCGCAAGGCTGGCAGATCACACCGACGGTACCGGGCTTCCGCAAGATTCGGGAGCTTCGCCGTCCCATGGCCGCGCGTGACGCGGGCCAGCCCACCATTCCGGTTGATCAGGCTGTATTCTCCGATGGCCTCGCAGCCATTTCGGTATTCGTCGAGCCGGTCGAGAACAATACTCGCAAGGAAGGCGCGGGCAGTAGCGGCGCGACACACGTGCTGGTCAAGCGGCGCGGCGACTTCTGGATTACTCTGCTTGGTGAAGTGCCCCAGACCACATTGCAGCAATTTGCGTCTGCCATAGAATATAAAGCTCCGAAGTAATCCTCCGAATCACACGAATCCCTCGGCTTGCTACGATATGACGACTTTCTCGGTGCGCAAATTCCTCGCGGCCGCGGTGGTAGCGGCGTGTTTGCCGCTCGTACCGCACACGGCGTCGGCGGCTCCCGCGGCCAATCTGCCCGACTTTACTGACCTCGTCGACAAAGTCGGCCCGGCAGTCGTCAACATTCGCACGACCACGCGCGTGTCGAACAGCGGTGCCCGCGGCGGGTTGCCGCCAGGCATGGACGACGGAGACATGTCGGAGTTTTTCCGGCGCTTCTTCGGCATCCCGTTGCCGCAGTCGCCACAATCGCCGGGTTCGCCTGGTTCGCCACGCGGTGGCGATAACGGTGGCAGCGGCAGTGGCGGCAACCAGGACACGCCGGATAACAGCGATCCCGAACAGAACAGCGGCGTCGGCTCAGGCTTCATTCTGTCGGCGGACGGCTACGTGATGACCAACGCGCACGTCGTGGACGACGCGGACACCATTTATGTCACCCTCACCGACAAACGCGAGTTCAAGGCCAAGTTGATCGGCGTGGACGATCGGACCGATGTCGCCGTCGTGAAGATCAGCGCGGCCAACTTGCCGACCATCACAATTGGTGACTCGAACAAGGTGCGGGTGGGCGAGTGGGTGGTCGCGATCGGTTCGCCGTTCGGTCTCGAGAACACGGTGACAGCCGGTATCGTCAGCGCCAAGGGGCGCGATACGGGCGATTATCTGCCATTCATCCAGACCGACGTGGCGGTCAATCCAGGTAATTCGGGTGGTCCGCTGATCAATATGCAGGGCGAAGTGATCGGCATCAATTCGCAGATTTACAGCCGTACTGGCGGTTTCATGGGCATTTCGTTCGCGATTCCGATTGACGAGGCGATGCGCGTCGCCGATCAGTTGAAGGCGTCGGGCAAGGTCGTGCGCGGCCGGATCGCGGTGGCTATCGGTGAAGTCACGAAAGATGTTGCCGATTCGCTCGGTCTGCCGAAGGCGCAAGGCGCGCTGGTCAGCAGCGTCGAACCGGGCGGCCCGGCAGACAAAGCCGGCGTGCAGCCGGGCGACATCATCCTGAAGTTCAATGGCCATTCGGTCGACACGGCAACGGATTTGCCGCGCATGGTCGGCGATACGAAGCCGGGCACCAAGTCGACCATTACGATCTGGCGCAAGGGTCAGACGCGCGATCTGCCGGTCACGATTGCGGAGATGCAGCCGGACAAGACCACCAAGGCGGATGATAAAAAGCCGCCGGTGCCGAAGCAGCGCGCCACGAACGTGTTGGGTCTTGCCGTTAGCGATATCCCTGCTGACCAGATGAAGGCGCTGAAACTGCACAACGGTGTGCAGATCGACGCGGTAGACGGCCCGGCCGTGCGCGTTGGGCTGCAAAAGGGCGACATCGTCCTGCGTGTTGGCGATACGGATATCACGAGCGCAAAGCAGTTCGACGAGCTGACCGCGCACCTCGACCCGCAGAAGATGGTTGCGTTGCTGGTCCGTCGCGGCGAGAACACGCAGTTCGTGCCAATTCGCCCGCGCAGCGCGCAGAAATGAAGCCGATGGCGCTGCTCACGCTCTACGGGCGCGCGTGGTGCCATTTATGCGACGACATGCGCGCCGCGCTCGAGCCGTTGCTGGCCGAATTCGCTGCGCAAGTCGTCGTGATCGACGTCGACTCGGATCCTTTGCTGGAAGCCCGTTATAACGAGCTGGTTCCGGTTCTGGTCTGTGACGGCGTCGAACTGTGTCACTATCACCTTGATGTGGCGCGGGTTCGTGCCACGCTCGCTGCACACGTTGCGGTGACCCATCCGGGATCCAGTTAAGGGTCCAAAACAGGCGCGAACGTGCGCTGTTCACACCCCGTTTCACGTCTTTCATGGACCGTCTTTTCCGCCCGAGCCTCGTAAGATGCGCCGGGCGATAGCCTTTTCGGCTAAAATAGATAGGTTTTTCACCTACTTACAAGGCGTGCTCCGCTATTGTCCGGGCGCGCCTTTTTCGCTTGATCGGTACTGAATGGATCATATTCGTAACTTCTCGATCATTGCGCACATCGACCATGGCAAGTCGACGCTCGCGGATCGCATCATCCAGATCTGCGGTGGCTTGTCCGACCGCGAGATGGAATCCCAAGTGCTTGACTCGATGGATCTCGAGCGCGAGCGCGGCATCACCATCAAGGCACAGACCGCCGCATTGACGTACAAGGCCCGTGACGGGCAGATCTACAACCTGAACATGATCGACACGCCGGGCCACGTCGACTTCTCGTACGAAGTCAGCCGCTCGCTGTCCGCATGCGAAGGCGCGTTGCTGGTTGTCGACGCAAGCCAGGGCGTGGAAGCGCAAACCGTCGCCAACTGCTATACGGCGATCGAACTCGGCGTCGACGTGATTCCGGTGTTGAACAAGATCGACCTGCCGGCCGCGAATCCCGAGAACGCGATCGAAGAAATCGAAGACGTGATCGGTATCGACGCAACCGATGCGACGCGTTGCAGCGCGAAGACCGGTCTTGGCGTGGAAGACGTGCTCGAAGCGCTGATCGCCAAAGTGCCTCCGCCCAAGGGTGATCCGGAAGCGCCGCTGCAGGCGCTGATCATCGACTCGTGGTTCGACAACTACGTGGGCGTCGTGATGCTGGTGCGTATCGTCAACGGCACGCTGCGCCCGAAAGACAAGATCCGCATGATGGCGACCGGCGCGCAGTATCCGGTCGAGCATATCGGCGTGTTCACGCCGAAGTCGAAGAACCTCGAATCGCTGTCCGCGGGGCAGGTGGGCTTCATCATTGCCGGCATCAAGGAACTGGCTGCCGCGAAGGTGGGCGACACCGTCACGCTGGTGAATCGTCCTGCGGCCGAACCGCTGCCGGGCTTCAAGGAAGTGAAGCCGCAGGTGTTCGCCGGTCTCTATCCGGTCGAAGCAAACCAGTACGACGCACTGCGCGACTCGCTGGAAAAGCTGAAGCTGAACGACGCCTCGCTGATGTATGAGCCAGAAGTGTCGCAGGCGCTCGGCTTCGGTTTCCGTTGTGGCTTCCTCGGCCTGCTGCACATGGAAATCGTGCAGGAACGTCTTGAGCGCGAGTTCGATATGGACCTGATCACCACGGCGCCGACCGTGGTGTACGAAGTTCTGCAGCGCGACGGCACGATCCTCATGGTCGAAAACCCGGCCAAGATGCCGGAGCCTTCGAAGATCGAAGAAGTGCGCGAGCCGATCGTCACCGTGAATCTGTACATGCCGCAAGACTACGTCGGCTCGGTGATCACGCTGTGTACGCAAAAGCGCGGCACCCAGATCAACATGCAGTATCACGGCCGCCAGGTCCAGCTGACGTACGAAATTCCGATGGGCGAAGTCGTGCTCGATTTCTTCGATCGTCTGAAGTCGATCTCGCGCGGCTACGCGTCGATGGATTACGAGTTCAAGGAATATCGCGCGGCAGACGTCGTGAAGGTCGACATGCTGATCAACGGCGACAAGGTGGATGCGTTGTCGGTGATCGTGCACCGTTCGCAAAGCCAGTATCGCGGCCGCGAAGTGGCGTCGAAAATGCGTGAGCTGATTCCGCGCCAGATGTATGACGTCGCGATTCAGGCCACCATCGGCGCGAATATTATTGCGCGCGAAAACATTAAAGCCTTGCGTAAGAACGTGCTGGCAAAATGCTACGGCGGCGATATTTCCCGTAAAAAGAAACTGCTCGAGAAACAGAAGGCAGGCAAGAAGCGAATGAAGCAGGTCGGGTCCGTCGAGATTCCGCAAGAGGCTTTCCTCGCGATTCTGCGTGTCGAAGACAAATAAGACGAACAACGGAACCCTATGAATTTTGCGCTGATTCTTTTTGTGCTCGTCATTTTGACGGGCGTCGCATGGGTCGCAGACAAACTGGTTTTCATGCCGCAACGGCGGCGCGCGGCGGAAGCCGTGGTCGCTGAGTTCGACCGCCAGCAGGCGCGCGTCGGCGAGCGTTTCGCCGACGAAAACGCGGCGCAAACGCGTGCGCGTCTGCGTGACGACAAGCTGCGTCAACCGTGGTGGCTCGAGTATTCGGCGAGCTTTTTTCCGGTGATTCTGGTGGTGTTCGTGGTGCGCTCGTTCGTCGTCGAGCCGTTCAAGATTCCGTCAGGTTCGATGGTGCCGACGCTGCTGGTGGGCGACTTCATCCTCGTCAATAAATTCGACTACGGTATCCGTCTGCCGATCACCAACACGAAGATCACCGAAGGCCGTCCGCTCGAGCGCGGTGACGTGGTGGTGTTCCGCTACCCGAAAGACGAGTCGGTCGACTACATCAAGCGCGTGATTGGCCTGCCGGGCGACACCGTTGCGTATCAGGACAAGCAACTGACGATCAACGGCAAGCCCGTGCCGGAAACGCCGTTGCCTGACTACCTCGACGAAGAGCGTCTCGGCTACGCGAAGCAATTCGAAGAAAATCTCGACGGCCGCAAGAACGCGATTCTGAACAACCCGGCTGTGCCGCCGTTCATCGTTGGCGCGGAAGATTATCCGTATCGCGATAACTGCACGTACAACGCACGCGGCGTGATCTGCAAGGTGCCGCCTGGCAATTACTTCATGATGGGCGACAACCGCGATAACAGCGCGGACAGCCGTTATTGGGGTTTCGCGCCGGATAAAAATATTGTCGGCCGCGCGTTTTTCATCTGGATGAACTTCAGCGATCTGAAACGCATCGGCTCATTCCACTGAGCACGCATGGCTTGATCGCACAACACGCCGCGCGGGTGGCCCACACGTAGGTCACATCAGTCGCGGCGTGTTATCACGCTACTTTAAGAATCCGCGGTAACGTCGCTTCACCACGCTTTTTCCGCTGGCCGTCCCGCGTTTTCGCCGGGGCAGGCGCCCGCGTTATACTCTGCCCATGCCCCTATCTCCGTTGGAAAGCCGTCTGCGCTACGAATTTCGCAATGCGGAATTGTTGCGCCAGGCTTTAACGCACCGCAGTCATAGCTCCACGCACAACGAACGGCTCGAGTTTCTCGGCGACTCCGTTCTAAATTGCGCGGTGGCTGCGCTTTTGTTCCAACGTTTCGGCAAATTGGACGAAGGCGACCTGTCGCGCGTCCGTGCCAATCTGGTCAAACAGCAGTCGCTTTATGAAATTGCTCAGGCCCTGAATATTTCCGAAGGGCTGCGTCTCGGTGAGGGCGAACTGCGCAGCGGTGGCTTCCGCCGTCCGTCGATCCTGGCTGACACGCTCGAAGCCGTGCTGGGCGCGGTGTTCCTCGACGGTGGGTTCGATGCCGCGCAGACGGTCATCAAGCGCCTTTACGTGCCGATTCTCGATCACATCGACCCGCGCACGCTCGGCAAGGACGCCAAGACGCTGCTGCAGGAGTATCTGCAGGGTCACAAGATCGCGCTGCCCACCTACACGGTCGTCGCGACACATGGTGCGGCGCACAATCAGCAATTTGAAGTCGAGTGCACGGTGCCGAAGCTGGACGTCAAGGTATCCGGCTCCGGCGCGAGTCGTCGTGCGGCCGAGCAGGCTGCGGCCAAGAAGGCGCTCGACGAAGTCATGGCCGCCGCGCCCGCCGTGGTTGCCAAGCCAAAGCGTTCAAAGGGCGCCCGTGCCGCGAAAAATGCCGAGCAGGAAGTCGTGCCCGGCGTGACCGGCGTACAGGCCGCGCTCGATTTGCGCAGCCCGGATCGCAAGAGCGAACGCGGAGCCGGGCGGGGTGAAACACGCACGGCGCCAGCGGCGGAGTCCGCACCTGAACGGCCGACCCTCACCGCAACGTCCGCGCCGCTAGCTGTGATTCGCGCCGCGCACGTGGAATACAGCGGGCAGGACAAGTCGGAGCGTGTCGAGAGAGCTGACAGGTCTGCTGACAAGGCAGCGACGGACAAGCCAGCCGACAAGCCGGACGCCAAATCCGCTGAAATCAGATCCGAAGCCGCGAAGCCCGCGGACGCAAAGGCTGCCGAAGTAAAGCCCGCAGATGCAAAGCCAGAAGCCGTCGTCCGCAGCGCCGACAAACACCGCAGCCGTGAAGCCACACCCGGCGCAGCCGTGCCCACGCCTGGCGTGCCGGCACCTATCGAACACGAACCCGGCGTAGCCGACGCGGTGCAAACCCGCGTCGCCGATGCGGGCCATTGATTGCCATCGGCGCGCCATTCCCCGCGCGTCGATCTGAACCTGCCGTAGCCCGAATATGAACGCTCCCACTCCCACTGGTTTTCGCTGCGGCATGGTCGCGATCGTCGGCCGCCCGAACGTCGGCAAGTCCACGCTGATGAATGCGCTGGTCGGCCAGAAAGTCAGTATCACGTCGCGCAAGGCGCAGACCACGCGCCACCGCATCACAGGCATTCACACGTTTGAAGACGCGCAGTACATCTTCGTCGACACGCCGGGTTTCCAGACCAAACACAGCGGCGCGCTGAACCGTTCGCTCAACCGCGCGGTCACGTCCACGCTGAGTTCGGTCGACGCGATTCTGTTTGTGATCGAAGCCGGCCGCTTCGGCCCGGACGACCAGAAGGTGCTCGACCTCATTCCGCCGTCGGTGCCCACGCTGCTGATCGCGAACAAGCTCGATCGCGTGTCGGATAAGGACTCGCTGTATCCGTTCATGCAGCAGGTGAGTGCACTGCGCCAGTTCAACGAGATCGTGCCGCTGTCGGCGAAAAATGAGGACGACATCAAGCGTTTGCTGGCGACCATCAAGCCGTTCCTGCCGGAAGGCGCGCCGATCTACGGCGAAGACGACCTGACCGATCGTAGCGAGCGTTTTCTGGCCGCCGAAATCCTGCGCGAAAAAGTGTTCCGCTGGACCGGCGACGAACTGCCGTACACGAGCACTGTGCTAATCGACAAGTTTGAAACCGAAGGGCGACTGCGCCGCATTTTCGCGACCATTCTGGTGGAGCGCGACACGCAAAAAGCGATGATCATCGGCCAGAAGGGCGCCAAGCTGAAGCAGATCAGCACCGAAGCGCGCCTCGACATGGAAAAACTGTTCGACGGTCCGGTGTATCTGGAAACCTTCATCAAGGTGAAGAGCGGCTGGGCTGACAACGAAGCCGGACTCCGCGCGTATGGGTACGAATGACGCGTGGATGACGCTGAATTCCGACGCTGACCCGGACAACTCGGCGCCGGCAGCGCCGGCACGCGAGCCGTCCAAACCGGCTCGCAGTACCAAAAAATCATCATCGAGCGCCAAAGGCGCTCAGGCCGCACAAAGCGGTGCTCAAGGCGCCGAAGGTGAGCCGCGTAAAACGCCGGCGCGCCGAGCGCCTCGCACCTCCGCGTCCGATTACCGGATCGCGGAGCAACCTGCTTTTGTCCTGCACAGCTATCCGTATCGTGAGACCAGCCTGATCATCGACGTGCTGTCGCGCGATCACGGCCGTCTCGCGCTTGTCGCAAAAGGCGCGAAACGTCCACACTCCGCTTTGCGCGGCGTGCTGCAGACGTTCCAGCCGCTCGCTTTGTCGTGGACCGGCAAATCCGAAGTGCGCACACTGACCGGCGCCGAATGGGTCGGCGGCATGTTGCCTTTGGCGGGCGACGCGCTGCTCTGCGGTTTCTATGTCAACGAACTGCTGGTCAAATTCTGCGCGCGCGAAGATCCGCATCCGCAACTATTTCATCATTACGTCGTCACGATGACGCGCCTCGCGCATGACGAGCCGCCCGTGCAGGTGCTGCGGTCGTTCGAACGCGTGCTGCTGCGGGAAACCGGTTATGCGATGGCGCTCGATCGCACCGTCGCGCGCAAAGCGGTGCAGGCCGACGGCCGCTACGTGTTCGACCCGGAGCGCGGCGTGCGCGAAGCATCGGACGATCTGCCCGCGCAATGGCCGGTGATCGCCGGACAGACCTTGCTCGATATGGAAAAGGACGATTACCATCGAGCGCAGACGGTGGCGCAAAGCAAAACGCTGATGCGCTTTCTGCTCAACACTTACCTTGGCGGCACGCCGCTCGCGACGCGCCAGATACTGATCGACTTGCAGAACTTATGAGCTTCTTTCTTACGTCGCCGAATGTGATTGACCTGGGCGTGAACATCGATCACGTCGCCACGCTGCGCAACGCGCGCGGCACGTCTTACCCCGATCCGATCCGCGCCGCGTTGATGGCCGAAGAGGCAGGCGCCGATGTGATCACGCTGCATCTGCGTGAAGACCGCCGCCATATCGTCGACGCCGACGTGCGCAAGCTGCGGCCGTTGTTGAAAACGCGCATGAATCTGGAATGCGCGGTCACGCAGGAGATGCTCGACATCGCCTGTGAAGTGCAGCCGGACGATGTCTGCCTCGTGCCGGAAAAGCGCCAGGAACTGACGACTGAAGGCGGCCTCGACGTCGCCGGCCAGTTCGAAGCCGTGCGCGCCGCATGCAAGCAACTCGCCGAAGCGAACTCGCGCGTATCGCTCTTTATCGATCCGGACGAAACGCAAATCCGCGCCGCGCATGAAGCCGGCGCGCCGGTGATCGAGCTGCATACGGGCCGTTATGCCGAAGCGCACGATCCCGCCGAACAGCAGCGCGAATATGAACGCGTGGTGCGTGCCGTCGAATTCGGCGCGACGCTCGGCATCAAGGTCAATGCGGGTCATGGCCTGCACTACACCAACGTTCAGCAGATTGCCGCGATCGAAGGCATCGTCGAGTTGAATATCGGTCACGCGATCGTCGCGCATGCGATCTTCGCCGGCTGGGAAAACGCGGTGCGCGAGATGAAGGCGATCATGGTCGCTGCTCGTCTTGGCGCAAGCGCGTAACGCCGCGGCGCCGAACATGACGATCTACGGCATCGGCACGGATATCGTTCAGGTCAGCCGCGTGGCCGCGGTGATGACACGCACCAACGGCCGCTTCGCCGAGAAGGTGCTCGGTCCGGACGAACTGCGCATTTATCACGCGCGCAATGCGCGTTCGGCTGTGCGTGGACTCGCGTTTCTCGCTACGCGGTTCTCGGCCAAAGAAGCCTTCTCGAAAGCGATCGGCCTCGGCATGCGTTGGCCGATGACCTGGCGTGCGCTGCAAACGCTCAACAAGCCGAGTGGCGAGCCGATGGTGGTTGCGTCGGGCGAACTGGCTGAATGGCTCACGGCGCGCGGCATCACGGCGCGCGTGACGATCAGCGACGAACACGATTACGCGGTGTCGTTTGTGATTGCTGAAACCTGGGAAGTGGCGCGAGTGCCGGACGCTCCTCACGCACCCGCCAGCGACGAATAAAAATATTCTGAACGCGGCGCACGTCGGCCGTGTCTCTCTTTGTCTCAAGCTTTTTTCTAGCGGAATTCGATGAAACTCACTCCCGGACCGGTAATGCTCGACGTGGTCGGCACAACGCTGAACGACGACGACAAACGCCGCCTTACCCATCCGATGACTGGCGGCGTGATCCTGTTCACACGGCATTACGAGAGCCGCACACAATTGATCGCGCTGACCGATTCGATCCGCGCGATTCGAGACGATCTGCTGATTGCCGTC
Source organism: Paraburkholderia sediminicola (assembly GCF_902859805.1). Taxonomy (GTDB): domain Bacteria; phylum Pseudomonadota; class Gammaproteobacteria; order Burkholderiales; family Burkholderiaceae; genus Paraburkholderia; species Paraburkholderia sediminicola. The sequence goes on from NZ_CADIKC010000003.1 coordinate 500,776, forward strand.
GACCACGAAGGCGGCCGCGTGCAGCGCTTTCGTACCGACGGCTTCACGGTGCTGCCGGCCATGGGCAAGCTCGGCACGCTGTGGGACAGCGACGTGCTGCACGCCACGAAGGTGACCACTGCGGTCGGCTACATTCTCGCGTCCGAGTTGCGCGCGTGCGGCATCGATATGAGTTTTACTCCCGTACTCGATCTGAATTACGGACAGTCGCAAGTGATCGGCGATCGCGCGTTCCATCGCGATCCGCGCGTCGTGACCTTGCTGGCGAAGAGCCTCAATCACGGCCTTGCGTTGGCCGGCATGAGCAATTGCGGCAAACATTTTCCAGGACACGGCTTCGCGCACGCGGACTCCCACGTGGCGATGCCGATCGACGACCGTTCGCTCGACGAGATCCTGCGCGAGGACGCGGCGCCGTACGACTGGCTCGACGTGTCACTCGGGGCCGTGCTGCCCGCCCATGTGGTTTATCCGCAGGTCGATTCGAAGCCGGCAGGCTTTTCGCGTGTCTGGCTGCAGGACATCCTGCGCAAGAAATTGCGTTTCGAAGGCGCGGTCTTCAGCGACGATCTTTCGATGGAAGCCGCGCGCCAGGGCGGCACGCTGACCGAAGGCGCGAGCGCCGCGCTGCAGGCCGGCTGCGACATGGTGCTGATCTGCAATCAGCCGGACGAAGCTGAGAAGGTGCTGGACGCGCTGCGTTTCACGCCGTCGAAGGAATCGCAGCAGCGGCTCAAGCGCATGCGGCCGCGCGGCAAGGCGCTCAAGTGGAGCAAACTGGTCGCCGAGCCGCAGTATCTGCAAGCGCAAACTTTGTTGCGCAGTGCGTTTGCTTGAGCCCCCGGTAGCAACCGCTTGCAACCAATAGCAACCGGTAGAGAGCGAATCGACAACTCAAGCGTTTGCATCGAACAAAAAAACGGCGCCTCTTTCAGGCGCCGTTTTCCATTCAAGCCAAGCCCGCCGTAAAGCCGGCCTCATCCCGTCAATTCAAGCGCATCCGTTGCAGCTTGTTGTACAGCGTCTTCGGACTGATCCCCAGTAGCGACGCCGCGCGATGGCGCGTGCCGCCGACCGCATCGAGTGTTGCGCGAATCAGCATTTCCTCGACATCCGCGAGAGGCGTGCCGACGGTGACCTGCACGCGGCTGCCGTTCAGATCGCGCCCATTCGCCGAGCCGGCTTCATCAGCGCGTAACGATTCCAGGACGTCGCCCGATGCGTGATACGCGCGGCGCACGCGATCCTGCAACTCGCGCACATTGCCCGGCCACTCGTACGAAAGACACTCGCGCAGGAAGTTCGGTCCGACCTGCTTGGCCGTTTCCGAGGTGCCGCGCGTGATCGCTTCGTGATTCAACTCGTCGACGACGGCTTGCGCGATCAGCGTCGGATCGTCGCCGCGCTCACGCAACGGCGGCAGTGATATCGCGGCCGCTTCGAGACGCAGCGCGAGATCTTCGAGCAAGCTGCCGTCGGCGACTGCCGCGCGCGGGTTTTTGCGCGTGGAGGCGATCAGCCGGAAGTCGGTCGCCACCTGATTCGTGCCGCCGACTCGCATGAAGGTCTGCGAATCGAGTGCGCGCAGCAGCGCTTCCTGCTGGCCGCGTGGCAGTTCCGCGATTTCGTCGATGAACAGCGTGCCGCCACTGGCCTGCTCGAACAGCCCTGGCTCGCGCTGTTCGGCACCGCTGAACGCGCCGCGCTCGTGGCCGAACAGCACGCTGTCGAGCGAGCGGTGCGCCGCGACGCCGGCCGCGGTCCGGCAGTCGAATGTGATGAACGGGCCTTTGCGGCGCCGGCTCATGTCGTGCAGCGTGCGCGCGGCAAGCTGCTTGCCGGTGCCGGCTTCGCCGGAAATCAGCACGGCAGCTTCGGTCGGCGCGATATGTTCGATCGTGTCGTAGACGTGCTGGATCGCACCGCTGCGGCCGAGTAGCGAGCCGAAGCGACCAAGCCGGCGCAGCGACGCGCGTAACGTCTGGACTTCTTCGGTCAGCTCGTACGGACGTGGAATCCGGGCGAGCAGGCTGCGCAGACGCGGGATATTGACCGGTTTGAGCAGATAGTCCCAGATCCCGTGCCGCAGACCCTCGATCGCGCTCTCGACCGTGGCGTTGCCGGTCATCACGATCACGGGCAGGGCGCCGCCCGGCGGATGCGCGGGCAGGTGCTGCAGCACGTCGAGCCCGCTGCCGTCCGGCAGATTCAGGTCGACCAGCACGACATCGGGGATGAAGCGCGTCAATGCTGCCCGGGCCTCGGCGATGGTAGTCGCGGTGTCGACGGAGAAGCCGTCGGCGGCGAGGATGGCGGACAGGCCTGACAAGCTATTGGGATCGTCTTCAACAATCAGGGCGTGTGGCATGGCGAGCGCTTTTTTTGGATGGACGGAATACCCGATACGCCGCGCCGGTTCTCTGGCGCGCGACACGGGCGCAATGGCTGGCCGGTACTGCCGGTCGAATGCCGGGCCGCATGGGCAGCCTCTGCCGCGGCGGCGGGATAGCCGCAGCCCAATTGGCATGGGCGCGGCGCAGGTCGTGGAATACGGCCTGCAAGCGGATCTGGGGCGATTCGACTCACGTAGTTCTGGTCCTTTGCTTTTCGGTGGATGCCCGCCCTGACGCGATGCGACACGTGCACGGGCACCTGTATTTTCTTCATTCGACCGGTCAGAAATCCCGATTGCTATCGAAGAAACGCCGTACTTCAAGCTCCGCCTGCTGGCGGGTCTTACCGTAGCGTTCCTGGATCAGCCCGGCCAGTTTGTCGACCCGGCCTTCTGCCCTGGTAAGTTCGTCGTCCGTCAATTCACCCCATGCTGTCTTGGCCCTGCCGAGCATTTGCTTCCACTTGCCTTCAGCGATGTCGTGATTCATGTCGCATCTCCGGAGTTGAGGGAATCAAGCCTTACTGGCCTGAATTGGAGAGAAGCATGGACTGTGCCACAGCCAATTACTTAAGCTTATCAATGGTTTGTTCAACGCAAGGCAGGACGGAAAGCGCAACGGACAGGCATTTTTGAGAAAAGGCCGGTAAAGATTTCCACAACCATACACGGCGGCGCAAAAAAGAAAAAGCGCCCAAAGCGGGCGCTTTTTATTGCCATTTATTTTTCGCCGCGCGGGACTTGGCCCCAGCGCGGGAATCAGGCTGCAGGCGCTTAGGCGCGGCTGCGGTACTCGTGGGTACGCGTGTCGATTTCGATCTTGTCGCCGATGTTGCAGAAGAGCGGCACTTGCAGTTCGAAACCGGTGGTCAGCTTGGCGTTCTTCAACACCTTGCCCGACGACGTATCGCCCTTGACTGCCGGTTCCGTGTAGATGATTTCACGGACCAGCGTGGTCGGCAGTTCGACCGAGATGGCTTTCTCGTTGTAGAACACGACTTCGCAAGCCATGCCGTCTTCGAGGTAGTGAAGGGCGTCGCCCATCATTTCGCCTTCGACTTCGAACTGGTTGTAGTCGGCGTCCATGAACACGTACATCGGGTCAGCGAAGTACGAGTACGTGACTTCCTTGCGCTCCAGCACGACGACGTCGAACTTGTCGTCTGCCTTGTACACGTTTTCCATGCCTGCGCCGGTCAGCAGGTTCTTGAACTTCATCTTCACGACGGCGGAGTTACGGCCCGACTTGTTGTATTCGGCCTTTTGCACGACCATCGCGTCTGCGCCGATCATTACTACGTTGCCGGTGCGGAGTTCCTGTGCGGTCTTCATAAAACTGTCCTGTACGAAATTAGTAGCTTCAACTTTTGCTCAACGGCTACGGCGCAAGCGGATTGGCCTGCCGGGTTTGCCTTGCGAATTGGTCTGGCCCGTGGGGCTAGCCCCTGAGTTTGGTCCCTGAATCTGGTCCCGTTATCCGGGCGAATTTGCCAGACGAATTTGCAAGACGAGTCTGCCAGGTGAATTGGTCAAACGAGTTGGCCAAACCTTGCTAAACCTAAACCATTCGCCACGATCAGGCCGCGCTTGCGTCGTCGGCCGTTGGATAACCGCTTATTTTAACTGACTTTTTGCGAACAAGGCCAGATTTCCGGCGAGGTCGCCTACCTGAGCCAGTTCGACGGCCCATTCGGCCGCGCGCTGCTTCAGCGCCGGGCGGTGGCGCTGGAATTCCGCCCAGTCAGGCCGGCCCGTGCCGTTCCATGCGTGCCAGAAGCGTGCGAGGGCGTCACGCGCGTCGGCGGGCAGGGTGCGGGCGTAGTGGGCGAGTGCAGCGTCGAGCTTCGGCAGATGGGCGTCGTCGGCCTGGGGGTAGATGTGCCAGACAAAGGGTTTGGCGGCCCATTGGGCGCGCACGAACGAATCTTCGCCGCGCACGAAATTGACGTCGCTCGCCCACAGCAGCGTGTCGTAACCCGGTTGCTCGATGAAGGCGAGTGCGTGAACGCTGAGGCTGCCGCGCTCGGCGTGCGAACCGGCAGCGAATGCCGGCAACCCGAAAAAGCGCGCGACCGCGCCCGAAATGCGGCCTTCCGGCACCAGCAGTACGACCGGTTCGGCGCTGTCGCGCCATTGTTCAAGCAGGCTGTCGATGGCGGGGTTTTCGTAGGCGAACAGCGAGACGACCGTGGCCGTGAGCGGTGGCGGCGCACGGCCGGTGGTCTTCAGCCACCACGCTTCGCGCTCCGGTTGCGAGGCTTCGAAGGCTGCGCGTGCGGCATCGAGAGATCGTTCCTTCAGTACGCCGCCAGTGCCGGGGCCGAGTCCTGGGAAAAAGAAGGTCTTGGTCAGTGGGTAGCGTGGATGCGGAGACGGCCGCAGATGGAAATCCGCGACCCAGTCTTCGCCGCTCAGATATTCGAGGTTGAACCAGACCGGCGCTCGCTCGCGCCGCGCCATTGCGGCGACGTAGATCGGCGGCAACTCGCAGCCGAATGCCTCGATCACGACGTCAGCCACTTCGAGCGTATCGCCCGCGTGGGCCGGCTCGTGCCAATGCTCGACGACGATGCCGCCGACTGCCTGGCGCGCGCGATCCAGCGCCAGCGACGGGCACAGCTTCTGGAAGGCATGCAGATCGTCGACGAACACACGCACCTGCCAGCCGTGCTCGCTTGCCAACTGGCGCGCGAGACGCCAGCACACGCCGATGTCGCCGAAATTGTCGATCACCGCGCAGAAGATATCGCAGGCGATCCCTGTGGGTGCGGCCGCGGGTTGTTCGGAGACGGGCCTAACGGAGGAAGCGGAGGACATGGTGGCGTGATCGCAGAGTGGAACAGGTGGCGCGGTCGGGTTCGGCAGGGTCTTGCAGACGGGTGAAGCAATCGGCTTCAGCTGCCGGCTTTTACCGGAGCATCACACCATTCGATGCAGCAGGGTTCGAACGCACGCGGAATGCTCTAAACTGGCGATTCTAAAGCACTCGCCCGCGGTTCCGCGCCTCAGTGACCACTCGGCGCGCAGCGCGTGAGCAGAGGCTTCGCGACACTGTCCCAGCCAACCGATTCTGCATGACCGAACCCGAAGCAACCGACGTTTTCGAGCCGAAAAAAGTGCTCGCCCAATTGCCGCATCTGCCCGGCGTCTATCGCTATTACGATACGCAGGGCACGGTGCTTTACGTGGGCAAGGCGCGCGATCTCAAGAAGCGCGTCTCGAGCTACTTCACGAAGACGCAACTGTCGCCGCGCATCGCGATGATGGTGACGCGCATTGCGCGCATCGAGACGACTGTCACGCGCTCCGAGGCCGAAGCGCTGCTGCTCGAAAACAACCTGATCAAGGCGCTGGCGCCGCGTTACAACATTCTGTTTCGCGACGACAAGTCGTATCCCTATCTCAAGCTGACCGGCCACAAGTTTCCGCGCATGGCGTATTACCGCGGCTCGGTGGATCGCAAGAACCAGTACTTCGGGCCGTTCCCAAGCGCATGGGCGGTGCGCGAAAGCATCCAGATCCTGCAGCGCGTCTTCCAGTTGCGCACGTGCGAGGATTCCGTGTTCAACAACCGCACGCGGCCGTGTCTGCTGCATCAGATCGGCCGTTGCACGGCGCCGTGCGTCGCGGCGATTAGCGAAGAAGATTACGCGCGCGATGTCGCCAATGCGTCGCGCTTTCTGCTCGGCCGGCAGGGCGAGGTGATGAAGGAGCTCGAGCAGAAGATGCACGCGTTCGCGAGCGAGCTGAAGTTCGAGCAGGCCGCGGCGGTGCGCAATCAGATGAGCTCGCTGTCGACTGTGCTGCATCAGCAGGCGATCGAAGTCGGCGGCGATAGTGACGTCGATATTCTCGCGGTGGTCGCGCTCGGTGGGCGCGTGTGCGTGAATCTCGCGATGGTGCGCGGCGGGCGGCATCTGGGCGACAAGGCTTATTTTCCGTCGCACGTGGAAAGCGCGTTGACGGTCGGCGAGGGCGGGCTTGAACAAGGCGAGGACGATGAACTACTGGCCGATGTCGCGAGCGATGCGGGCCTGGTGCCTGATGAGGCTGCAGACAGCGTGAACGAATCGTCTGATGCAGCTGACGCGCTCGCAATCGCCGGGGAGATGCCGGCCGAAGAGGATGACGACGAGGCAGATGCTGCTGTCGAGGCCGAAGACGAAGAGGGTGATGCGGTTGAGTCCGAAGTCGAGCCTTCGGCGCCGCGCAAAGGCCGTGCGACTGTCGGTGGCATCGAATCTGAGGTGCTGGAGGCGTTTATCGCGCAGCACTACATCGGCAATCGCGTTCCGCCGGTGCTCGTGGTCAGCCACGCGCCGTCCACGCGCGAACTGGTCGACGTGCTGATCGAGCAGGCCGGCCACAAGGTGACGGTGCTGCGCCAGCCGCAAGGTCAACGGCGCGCATGGCTCGCGATGGCCGAGCAGAACGCGCGGCTCGCGCTCGCACGCCTGCTCTCGGAACAAGGCTCGCAGCAGGCCCGCACGCGCGCGCTCACCGACACGCTCGGCATGGAGTGCGATGACCTCGCGCATCTGCGTATCGAGTGCTTCGACATCAGCCACACGATGGGCGAGGCGACGCAGGCGTCGTGCGTGGTGTATCACCATCACAAGATGCAGTCGTCCGAATACCGGCGCTACAACATCACTGGCATTACGCCCGGCGACGACTACGCGGCGATGCGCCAGGTGTTGACGCGCCGCTACGAGAAGATGGTCGCGCAGGCGGCCGCGAACGCTGCGGACGAAGCCGCCGAATTGCAAAGCGACGCGGCCGCGGACCCGTCGCTCGCAGCGGATGCCGCGGAACCGGCTGCGGCCGGCGGCATTCTGCCGACCATCGTGTTGATCGACGGCGGCAAGGGTCAGGTTGAAATCGCGCGCCAGGTGTTCACCGAACTGGGTCTCGATACCGGCATGCTGGTCGGTGTCGCGAAGGGCGAGGGACGCAAGGTCGGTCTCGAAACCTTGATTTTCGCGGACGGCCGCGCGGCGCTCGAACTCGGCAAGGAAAGCGCGGCGCTGATGCTGGTCGCGCAGATTCGTGACGAGGCGCACCGCTTTGCCATTACCGGTATGCGCGCGAAACGCGGCAAGACTCGCCAGACTTCGCGGCTCGAAGAACTCGAAGGGGTGGGCGCGAAGCGGCGTCAGCGGCTGTTGGCGCGCTTCGGCGGTCTGCGCGGGGTGGTTGCGGCCAGCGTCGAGGATCTGGCGAGCGTCGAAGGAATTTCGCAGGCGCTTGCCGAGCAGATCTACCGGCAGTTGCACTGATCGCGGTACGCCACGCTGCCCGAGGAGGGCAACGTGCGGCCAATGGGTGGCGCAGAAGCGCTTAGCAAGCGGGTGATACGTGCCAGACAAACGGTGCTCCGGCGCGGCGCCTGCCAGGCCCCGCGCGCCGCTTTGCTTGTGGCAGGCCCTGTGACACGGCACAATTGCATCTCCCTTGTCAGACGCTGCGCCTGCCCATGCCGTTTAATTTCCCGATTTTCCTGACTTGGCTGCGGATCGTCCTGATTCCGCTCGTCGTCGGCGTGTTCTATTTGCCTGACATGATGATGAGCCCGGCGCACCGCAATCTGGCCGCCGCGACGATTTTCATTCTGGCGGCGCTCACCGACTGGTTCGACGGCTTTCTGGCCCGCAAATGGAATCAGACCTCGGCGTTCGGCGCGTTTCTCGATCCCGTCGCCGACAAGCTGATGGTGACCGCAGCGTTGCTGGTGCTCGTGCAACTGGCACGGATCGATTCGGCGATCGCGCTGGTGATCGTCGGGCGCGAGATCGCCATCTCGGCGCTGCGTGAGTGGATGGCGCAGATCGGCGCATCGAAGAGTGTCGCGGTGAATTCGCTCGGCAAATTCAAGACGGTGTGCCAGATGGTCGCGATCCCGATGCTGCTGTTCTACGGGCCGTTGCCGTTCGGCGGCGGGGTGTCTGTCGATACGCGAGTGTGGGGCCTGTGGCTGATCTATCTGGCCGCGTTCCTGACGATCTGGTCGATGCTCTATTACATGAAACTCGCGTGGCCCCAGATCCGCGAGCGTGGTGGCGTCGCCTGATCGGAAACGTTCGGGGCACGATGCCCGAGCGGGCGAAGCGTGTCCGAACGTCGGGCAGGTGTGAGTGAAATCTTTTCAGTTAAAGACATTCGCAAAAGGGGTTGACACGTTTCAGTCGTTTCTCCATAATCTCGTTTCTCCGATGCACGCAGTTTGAAGCGCGGAGCAGTAAGAGAGTAGTTGCAGTAATAAGGCAGCAGTTAGCAGCACATTGCGGGAGTAGCTCAGTTGGTAGAGCGCAACCTTGCCAAGGTTGAGGTCGCGAGTTCGAGCCTCGTCTCCCGCTCCAAATTTTGAAGCAACGCTTTGTTTGGCGAAGTAAAAGTGCAAGGCGTTGTGAAGTAGGGCAATGCGGGAGTAGCTCAGTTGGTAGAGCGCAACCTTGCCAAGGTTGAGGTCGCGAGTTCGAGCCTCGTCTCCCGCTCCATACATAAGGGGAAGCAACGCTTCCCTTTTTGTTTGGTGGGTCGGTCCTTACGGTCGCCCGCCAGACAAATCTGAGAATCTGCAGCTAGATTCCAGTCCGCTTGCGGCGCGATAGCAAAGCGGTTATGCAGCGGCCTGCAAAGCCGTTTAGGCCGGTTCGACTCCGGCTCGCGCCTCCAGTAGTTGATGCACTGAAAAGCCCCGCCAGTCGGGGCTTTTCGCTTTTTCAGCTCATGATTTTGCATCTTTCCATGTATGGAAATGTGCTGTCTAAAGTGGTACAAAGCCCTCTCTAACCACTCGAAAAAAACGCGAAACCACTCGCATACCGGCTCATTGGCCGTTTGCGTGAGTTTTGCAGCGGGGCTATGGCCACTAAAAGAATGCGTCCGTCCGGGACGTGGGAATTCATCATTCGGCGCAAAGGCATTCTGCCAAAGCCACTTTCCCTGACCTTCGATACAGAGGAGGAGGGCGACGCATACGTCAGGCGTCTGGAGCAGATGCTCGACGCCGGCATACTTCCCGAAGATCTCGTTGCTCGCCGCAGCGAGCTGGTGACCGTCGACGATGGCATTCGCTCTTACATGACCAAGGTGTCGTTGCCTGATTCAGATGTCTCGTTGCTCAACGCGTTGATTGGGCGATGGACGGGGCAGGCGTTGACGGGCGTCGACTATCAATGGGCTGAAGGGTGGGTCAAAAGCATGAAGCGCAAAGACGTGATGGCGCCGTCGACCATACGCCATTATGTCGGTGCGCTCGCACGCTGCTTCGATTGGGTCGTGCGATCCGGCACCCCGTCACTGGCGACCAATCCATTGCGCCTGTTGCCGAAGCGCTATGCGACGTACACCGAGGAAGATTCGGCGGCGGTGCGTGCGCAGGACAAGACGCCGAAAGAAGATGAGCACCGCGATCGGCGGCCGTCCGCAAATGAGGAAAAGGCGATCAGGCGGATCCTCGACGGCGAGAAGGCTGAGAACCGGCAACGGCGCGCAGAGCTGAAATATCGGCCGGCGATGGTGTTCCTGTTCGAGCTCGGTATCGAGTCGGCCATGCGGATGCGCGAAATGTACACGCTCGATGTCACGCAGGTCGACGTCGGCCGCAGGACCGTGTTTCTCGACAAGACGAAGAACGGCAGCAAGCGACAGGTGCCGTTGACGACCGTCGCATTGCGGGCGTTCGAGGACTACGTCGAGCTCGTGAAGGGTGGCGATGCGGAGATGGACGGATTCAACTTCGACGGCGGCCTGCTTTTCCCCTGGTGGGACGGGTCGCGCGATAAGAAGGTGCTGGCGGGCGTGTCGGTGCGGCTATCGGGCCAGTTTGGGCGCATCTTTGATGCGGCGGGATGTGGGGATCTGAAGTTTCACGATCTGCGGCATGAGGCCACGTCGCGGCTCTATGAGCGCACTTCGCTGTCCGACGTCCAGATCGCGAAGATCACTGGACACTCGGACACGAAGGTGCTCATGCGCTACTCCAATCTACGCGGCAGCGATCTGGCCGTGCGTCTGTGGTAGGTCGGGCAGGGTTGGCAAAGTGCGCGCCCGCCGGCCGGGCCTACGCCGATCTGGCGTTCCGATCTGCTTTGCGATAGCTCGGGCTACTTGAGCGTCAGCCTCCGGCTCATGAGCCCCCTGCAAGCGCAGCAGCGACTGCTCCTGCGCTTTCCTCCTGAGGAAGGCGACGACGTCATCTTCGAGGAACACCCAAGCTCGGCCGATTTTGGCGCCGGGCAGCTCGCCTGTGCCGGCGAGTTTCATTGCCGTGTTGCGGTCGACCTTCAAAAACTCGGCACACTCAATCAGATCAAAAGTTTTCATGCGCTCATGCTCCCAGCTCGACGCGCGGCAGCTTGTTGAAACGCTGCCAAAATTTCCATTGCTCGAAAGTTGGCCCGGCTCGTTGCCGACGCCTGCCCCGCGACGCACCAGTGTTCATCCATCCGTCGACGCACGCTCATTGCGCGATAGCGCTCGATCTTGCCGGTATCGAGCAGTGCGCTAAGCGCTGTCTCAATCGCGGCCTGTGCCGTCGACAGGGCCATAATGATTCGCTTCTTCGGCAGGCTGCCGTCCCGCTCAAGCAGCGACAGAATCTCTGCCTGCAAAGCAACTTGGTCACGCGCCCACTGACGGTGCCCGTTGACGATCACAGGAACGTATCGCCCCGAATCAATCGGCATGCGGCTCATGGATGACCTCCTATGCACGGCGGCATTCCTGGTGCTTCGGCCGGGCAATCTGCGCAGGCTTCATCCGGATTCGTGCGACGGATGTTGCAGCAGATTCGACGCATAGCCACCGGCTTCCCCGACTGCGCTGGCGAGACAGGGGATGCGGCGAGCATCTCGCGATAGATTGCGCCGATACTCCAGACGGGTTCGTATCGGTGTTTCTGGCCGACAAAAGTCATCGCGTTAGTCGGCTCCATCGGCACAAGCTTCCACCCTTCAGGCACGGCAGGCTTGCTTGACGACAACTCGTCGAGTGTTACAGAGGCTTCCACGAAGGTACGATAGCGACAACCCGGTTGATGATGGCTTGCGGCGGTGTCGTCCTGCTTGTCGCAGGTGCACACGGATCTCCGATGGTCCCGGGCGTAGTCGATAATCGCAGAAGCCTGTTGGTAGATAGTGCTCACGATTGATCCTCCACAGCGGCTGCTATCTGCTGCGCCGGTTCCTGTGCTTCGATAATGGACTTATCGAACAGCTTGACTATCGCGCGAATGCCGTGCCACTGGCTCGATGGGGACGCATCGGTGACGGACGCGATCGCAGCAGCCGACAGATGGTGTTTCTGGCCGTTGATGCCTGTGATCGTGATCATGTCTGCGCCTCGCTGTGGGACTCTTGGCGGTCGATGTGTTCGATCTCTGCGAGGATCAGCGAGGCGGCTTTGACCAGCCCCCTCCGCGGTATGCCCGGCTTCCACCAATCCGAGCTAAACGGCCAGAACAGCGGCTCGGGATGATCTGCATCGGCCGGCACAAACGAGTCGAGTGCGTAGCCGGCATCGAGTGCGTACGCAGCTCCGGCCAATGCGAGAGTGCCGGGTGCATGTTCATCGTCGTGCTCGGGCGTGCAGCCCTCGACGTCGACGTGGCGCTGCCGTTCTGCGATGACGTCACGCGCGGCCATACTCAGCATCGCGTGCGCACCGTGTGCGTCAAGAATGGATTGAATGTAGAGCGGCCAGAACGCGTCTTCTGCTGGCGTCACGCTGCGATCGTTGCTCAATACGGCCGCGCACGCCTCGGCGTGGAGGGCGCGCAATTCGTTTTCGGTTAGTCTCATCGTTGCCTCTCACGTCGACGTCGGCCGCATAGCGCGGTCGAGCATCATCAGTCCTGTTTCGAGCTGGACGCCGGCGGCGTTAGCCCACGTGCGCGCTTCCTGCGCCGCTTTGTGCCGGCGAAAGCTGCCTACCTCGTCGCGCATGAGGTCGAGCAGCTCGATGTCAGCGCCAAGCGCGATCTCATCGACCAGCTTGCGGATCTCGATGCGAACAGCGTCGATTCGAGCGAGGTTTGCGAGTCGGGAATCCGACTCGCTTCCCTTCTTCTGGATAGCTTTTCGCCGCGCGAGCGGCGCTTCGTTTGTCTGGATCGCTTTGGCGGGCGCGAGCCCGCTGCTGTTGACGTCGTCGTTCGATGCATGCGCCGGGACGGCGCCAGCGAGGGAAAGCCTTGGGCGTTTGTCCGCCGCACCCCGCTTACGCGGCAGCGGACGTGGGGTAGAAGTGGCCGGGAGAACCGTCATTTGGCCTTCTCCCTTGCCTCGATAGCCGCGTTGACGCGTTGACGGCCTTCCTCGGTGGTAGGAAAGGGCCAGGCGGCGGCCGGGTGCAGCGGAGTCGTCTTGGCCTTCACCTGCTTTGCCAAGGGCGCGAGATCAGCCATGCGCTGCTGCGTGCGGGCGTGATCGACTAACCCCTGTCTCGCTGCGTACACGACATCTTCGAGCCATTGCAGCGCTGCAGCGGTCTTCTTATCCCGTTTCAGAACTGGATCGCGGAGCTCTGCGACCAGTTCATCGCGTGCCGCGCATAGGGCTTTAAAGCGGCTAGGGAACGTCGTCACGAATTGACCGAGCGAAATAGGTCCCGATTTGCCGCGCTGGTTCAGATGGAAGCCCACCGAATAGATCCACGTGGCGGGCTCCGGATGCGCCAATTTGATCTCAACTGTCGGTAGGCCGTTGCCTTTGCCGAATTTTGGGATCACAAGCCGCTCGCAATCGACGAACACGCCATGCTCATTAGTGGCGTGTAGTGGGTAGTCGATCGGGTCAATGAGCTCGTCAACGAAGACAACATCATTGGGTCCGGGTATGTCGCGTTTGCCGGCAGTCCCATTGCGGGTCAGCAATTCGGGATTGAACTCGTCCAGCAGCGCGACGATAACCGTCGTGGTATCCATGCTGAGAAGGCCGAACGACTCATCAGCCTGGACCGCGCGAAGCGCCTGCAAAAGTTGCTTTGCTTGCGGTGGGGTGATCTTGTCGTCTGCAGGCTTTGTGAGTGCCTTCTTGGTGACCTTTGCTTTCCCGCCCGCTTTGGCCTGTACTGCCGCGCTCTGGAGCCGCTCAAGTGCTTTCTCGCCACCGTGCGTGCGGATCTCATCGATAGCGAGCGTCGACGAGACAACCTTATCGCGGACAAGTTTGTGAAGTGCAGCTGGCGCGTGCGCGAGTAGCAGCACGTCGCGGATCGTCTGGTCCGTGATGTTCAGTCGTTGGCAAATGGTGGCATTCGATTCGCCGAGCTCTTGGAGTTCGACAACCTTCTCGGCCAACTGCAGCGGCGTGAGCTTCTCACCGTCATTCGTCGTGATGCCGGCGTATATCAGGTTTGCGCGGTTGACGGACTTTGCTTCGTCGATAACGATCGGAAGGCGATCGATCTGCGCGCCTTCTGAAATAGCGAGCAGGGCGCCATGGAAACGGTGCTGCCCGGCGTACACATAGATCCGATCTTCGCCACCAACTTTACGCACGAAGCAGCCGAGCGGTTGCTTGCGGTCGTAACCATTCACCTTGATGAGGTTCGCCATATGTCGAACGCGATCGGGATCGAGCGGCCGCACGTTATCGCGCGGGTCGTAGTGGATCTGATCGGGCGGTACGGTCCAGAGATCTGACGATCCACCGCCTGCCGCTTTAACAGCTGCCTTGGTGTTGCCGGTGACGATCATGGCGTCGAGAACGAGCGGACTGGTCTTAGGCATGTTGGTTCTCCTGCGTGCGTGGAATGCCCCCGACGTCGGCGAGCGTGACGTCACGTCCGACGAGCCAGATTCTCCCAGCGTCGCTCCATTTGATTTCCGCCGACGTCGGCGGGTAGTGGAGCAGCGTTCCGTCGAAGGGCTCGATCGGAGTTCCCGCGAGCCAATAGACGAGCCGCTCGTCTGCATAACGGATGGCCTGATTCGCTACGGTCGCGCGAACCAACATCTGCAGCTCAGCGCGCAGCGCCGGCCGATCCGCGTCGACCAGTGCGGTCTCGATGTCGCTAATCGTCAGTGGGGTCGCCGTACTGGCGAACAGGCTGATCAGCGCCTTGCAAATCGGGGAGAGGTCATTAACCATGTTGCCTCCGGAGACGGGAATACAGGCGCACGCGCAGGAACGGCCGTGCGAAGCAAAGCGCACAGAACGCGGCGACGATGACGACGAAGAGCTTGCCGGCCGACACGCCGGCGAACAGCCAGAGAACCGTGTCGGCGAGGCCGAACAGGAAACCGATGTGTCGGTGCTGTGCGGGGCCGGTGACGAACCACGCTGCGCAGCATGTGGTGATGGCGACGAGAAGGGCGAAGATCACGCGGCCTCCTTGATACGGAGCGCACGCGGCTTGCGCTTGGCTTTTGCGATCGTCTTGTCGGCAAGGCTGGCGGCTTGCTTGCGACGGTGTTTGTTGATCGCGGCGTCGCAGTCGTACTCGTTTGGAACCGATATGGACGTACTGACAACCGTCGGCCCGTCCAGAATCATGTAAAGCGTGTGCACGCTGCCATGCAGTGGCCGCCGCGCTACGACGTGCTTGCCCACCATGATTGGCGTCGTCGAGCGCGGCGCCATTGGGTCGTATTTAACGTAGGTGCGAAGGCCGATCGTGTCTCGGCGTGTCGGTTCCTGCGGAACCTGGAGTCTGTGTTTTTGCATGTGGCGTTAGTCGATGTCGCCAGCGGCAAGACGTTTGCCGTCCAGCGTGGGTTGGTCTAATTGCGCTCGCTTTTTCCGCAGCTCGGCACAATTCGCGAGGCAGATCCGCAGAGCGGGGATTGCAGTGGCGGGAGAGCCGGGAAGATGGCGGAGGCGATGTTCCCGCGCGATGTCGATATCGGTGACGGGAATCCGCTCGGCCATATCGGCTCCTACACCACGCGAACTTGAGACTGGGCTTCGGCGAAGCTGCGGCCTGACCCCGAAGTGACTTTCGCGAACGCAACCACAAGGGCGATCACGAAAAACACGGCGACGATGCCCATTGGAACTTCGGGCTCAGGCGGTGCGTTGCGATTGCGTTTTGCCATGGCGTCCGCCTCAGACCGTTGCGCGAACTGCCACGTGGGCCGTGCTCGATGCCGGCGGCGGCGCAAAGAGGCTCAAGCCGACTACGACTGCGGCCACAATCAGGGAGAGGCGGTAGACCGGCGACTTCTCAAAGTCACTTTGCAGCGGCATAAGATCGTCCTGCATGCCTCGAAGCCATGCCCGGCGGCCGTCTCCGGCGGAATCAACTATTTCTTTCATCAAGGTTCTCCGTCGTTCGAGCGCGTCGGAGCGGCGCGCTTCGAGCGAAGTATCCCCAAAGGGATATTTCATGTCAATCCTTTTGGGGATATCCGTAATCGGAATTCTGCGCCCGAGGCAGAATCGGGCTTCAAAAGTCGCGGGTGATTACCCGCTAGAGGATTGCTTTGCGGCGCGCGGGCGAGGTCGGCTGAGCAGCCAGTTCACCGAGAGTTGACCTGCCAGCATCAGGACGGAATCGAGCCACGGAATCTCGTTGATATACGTGGCGAACATGAAGGCGATCGACACGAGTGGCACCAGTGTCGCGAGGCCTTGTTGAAATCGGTTTTGGCGCCGTGGTTTTACGGCGTGAAAGCGAAGGATCGTTGAGAGGCGATCGAGCGCATCCGCAGTGGGAGCCGCGAAGTCGCGTTCAATGCCGGTCGCGCTGAACTCCACGGTGCCATCTGGCAGTACTGTGGCCATCGCGATTGCCACAGGCGCTGCGGCGTCATTCGTGCAGGCGAGTGTGGTTAGGCGTTCGCGTACGGCAGTTTGGCGCGCAAGGCGGTTGCGGGCCTGCGTTGCGGCTTCGGAAGCGGGGAAGTGAAAAATATTACTTCCGACGTCTGCTGCCTCGATGCCCCGGAATGGCTTTTTGGTCTTGGTTTTCATCAATGCTCAACGATTCGGTGGAGATTGGACGTTGAGCGGCCCGGCGAGTGCGATCTTCTTGGTCTTTTGTCTGGGTCAGCTTTTGCGATATCGAAAGTGAGTCAGTGTCCGCCGAGGGCGGCTGCGCCATAACGAAATCAATGTAGCTTTGTATCTTGGCCCGCTCCGCTGCAGGCAGCTTGGCGAACCGCTCTCGGTCGAGCTGCAGCTCGGGCTCCGCTTCCTCACGGTCAAGGAGGCGGCCAGGGGTGACGCCTATCGCGTCCGCCAGTGCTGCGACAATGCTTATCTGAGTATCCACGTTGCCCGCCAGCACACGTGCGACGGAGCTCTGTGAAATGCCGGCTCGATTGGCCAGCTTCGTCTGCGTATCGACGGCCGCGTTCCGGCTCATGTGAGCTCGCACGTTATCCGCCAATACTTCCCTGAGTGGTTTCCTGTTCATACGCGAAATATTGCCGAATATGGATACCCCTTGCGGGATACTTCGGCGCAGGTGTCCACTTGAGGAAATATCCCCAAAAGGATATGATCCGGTCACTTGCATTGTTTAGGGGCAGAAAAATGCCACAGGAAAAGATGCTGGACACCGTCATGCGCAAGCTTGACGAAACACGCGGCACCTGGCCGGAGATATCCGACCGAAGCGGGGTGCCGTATCAGACCCTCACCAAGATCGCTTGCGGGATCGTTCGCGATCCGCGCGTTTCCACGGTGCAGGCCTTGCTTGATTACTTCGCGACTCGGCCGGAGCAATCGACGGCGGCCGATCGCGCTGGGGCGACGCACTGACGGTTTTTTGAACATAGCGGTTTGGTTGGTGCGGTGAGTTTGCATAGTACGGACCAGCGCACGCGGTAAACAGAATGAAACGCGGCGTCTACAAAGACAAAATTGGGGCTCAAATGACCTGCAGATATAGCGGCACGGACTGGCTCGACGTGCTTTACACCTCGGTGCGCAATACCCCCGGTGGCGTCGCAGACGCAGCGGCTTTCCTTACCAATCGACGCGGTAAGAGCATTGGTACAGAGTCGCTGCGCCTGCGTTTGCGTGGTGAAGGCGAAAACCGCCTCTCGATGGAAATGTTCGAGTTGCTGATCGAATGGATGGAAGAGAAGCGACAACCGCATTTTGTCGACGCGATCCACGCGCTGAATGAACGATTCGGCCTGCGCGCAACGACGGCGGAAGACGTCGACGCGCTCGGCGGTGTTGATCGCGTTGCGCTCGATGCTCTTGAGCTCACACGCCAGACTGGTGTCGTCGCCGGCGAAGTTCGCGAGGCGATCTCGGACGGCAAGATCACGGGGCAGGAGGCCGACGCGATTGTCGTGGCCGCCCGCGCACAGCAGGGAATCATTGACCGCATGGTCGGTGCGGTCCTGCGCCTTAGCAAATCAGGTCGTCAATAACTGATGCGCTTCAAACCGGGAATGATGTGCTGCAACCCGCATCGGGAGCAGGTCGGTCTGTCCTGCGACTACGGCTGGCAGCTTTTGTGCGGCACCAACGAGCTCGCGCGATTGGCTGAACACGCGCCTGACAGCGTGCCGCAGTTCATCACGGTTCTGCTGCAGACGTTTCCGCAGTCCGCCGACTTCATCGCGAAGCATGCGGTGAGCACCGGTCAGACCGACAGTTTCGTTTCACGCGCAGCACTCTACTGCGCGGCTCTTCAAACCAAGACCGAACGCAACGCATTCAGAAGCCAGATCGGCGGCTATCTGAACGCGGAAAAACTGGCTCGTTTCGACCAGTTGATGTCGGCGGAATGGTCTCGTCTTCGTTCCAAATAATCCGGGGATTCAAAGTGACTTTGTCCAATACCGCTTCCGCACTTCGAGCGCGGCATCCGCTCGCACGCAAACTCGTCGCAAGCGCAGGGAGATTCGCGGCGGGTCGCGCCAAATGGCGTCGCCTGTTTGACCGTGAACGCGCCCTGATCGCAGGTTGACGCATGGCATCACTTGAACAGATCGCAGCACAACTCGCAGCGGCTGGTCATCCGAAACTTCCGGAAGGCCATCCGCGCGTCTCCGACAACGGCAAGCCGCACCGCTATGGTCCGGGCAAAAAATTCTGGTATTCGATCCATCAGGTTGTGCGGCATGGGCAGGTACTTGGCTACATCGGCGCGTACGGCCGTTGGGTCGGTGATGACAACGGCTCGCAGGCTTTTGAGTGGCAGGGTGAGGCCGCTGCGCCCGAAGACCTGGCCGCCACGCGCGCCCGCCAAGCTGAGCTTGATCGCGAAGACGAGCGGAAGCGGGTGCATGCCGCGAAGATGGCTTCTAATCGGGCGCGTCAGCAGTGGCAGCACGCGTTCGAAGACGGCGAGTCGGCGTATCTGGTCCGCAAACAGATCACGCCGGAAGGCGTTCGCTTTGATGCCGAAGGCACGCTGCTGGTGCCGATGTATCAGTACGGCGTCGGCGAGCCGCGAATGGTCGGGTTGCAGAAGGTGACGCCTGATGGCGCGAAGCGGTTTAACAAGGGCATGGAAAAGAAAGGCGCTGAGTTCCGCATTGGCGAGCTCACCGTCGACGACAAGATCGTCATGCTCGCGGAAGGGTACGCAACCGGCCGCTCGATCCGCATGGCGACGGATGCCCAGATCCCACTGTCTGTGTGTTATGACGCGGGCGGGATCTTGCCGGCCGCGCGCGCGTTGCGTTCGGCGTACCCGGACATTCACATCCTGATCTGTGCTGACGACGACTGGAAGATCGAGCAGCGCCTGCGTGAACACGTCGCGGCAGATTACGGTTACAGCGGCGAGCTGGTGATCGGTGCCGCCGCTATCGAGATCGAGGCGAAGAACACCTCGTACATGCTGCATGCTCAGTACAAGCAGATCAACGGTGGCGTCGAGTACATCGAGCTCGCGGTCTGGAACGACGTTATGCCGGAGCGCGTGTGGCGCTTCGAAAATACCGGGCGCAAGCGTGCCGAAGAGGCAGTCGCTGATGTGGGCCACGCGAGCATCGTGTATCCGCGTTTTGCCGATCGCGGCGAGCGCAAGCTGACCGACTTCAACGACCTGCATTGCGAAGAGGGCTTGCACGTCGTCAAGGCGCAGATCGAGGCGGCGCTGCTCGCGGCGCTCGCTCCTGCCGCCGACGAGATACCTCCATATCCGCACCTTCACGCCGTGGCGCCAATCGCCGATCCGCTGTACGGCGAGGCAGTTGCTCTCGTCCGGCAGGGTCGCCGTGCGACCGTCTCCGGCGTGCAACGTGGCCTGCGTATTGGCTACAACCGTGCGGCAGCATTGATCGAGGAGATGCAGAAAGCCGGTGTGATCTCAGCTCCGGCTGCGAACGACGTACGTACGGTAATTGACCCGCATTCCGCGGCCTCCGCGACGTCTGCTGACGCGAGCAGAGCCGACGGCGAGGTGGAGAACGGTGCCTTCACGTGGCGTCAGCAGTTGCGGCGGGCAGAGAAGTCGGCCGCGATCCTGCCATCGCTCGACAACATTTTCGCGATCCTGTCGAACGACGAGAAATGGCAGGGCGTCTTCGGTTTTGAGCAGTTTTCGCTTCGCATTATGAAGCTCAAGCCGCCGCCGTTTGAGGGTGGTGAAGTCGGCGAGTGGTCCGATCGCGACGACGCGCGGTGCGTTCTCTGGCTCGGCCAGCGCTACTCGTTCAGCCCGCGCAGTGATGTCGTCGCCGACGCCGTATTTCTGGTTGCCGATCGCCACCGCTATCACGAGGTCCGTGACTATCTGGAAAGCCTCCAGTGGGACAGAAAAGAACGGTTGCGCACCTGGCTCGTTCAATACGCCCTCGCACCGGACACGGAATACGTGCGCCTTGTCGCATTCAAGTTCCTGCTCGGCGCAATCGGGCGAGTTATGAAGCCCGGTTGCAAGATGGACAACGTCCTGATTCTGGAGGGCGTACAAGACGCTGGTAAGTCGGCGCTGTTCCGCACGTTGTGGGGCGAGAAGTGGTTCACCGACGCCAACATCGTGATCGGCGACAAAGACACGTTTTCGGTGATGGCTGGCAAGTGGCTGATCGAGCTGGCCGAGCTCGATGCGCTGAGCAAGAGCGATTCGTCCAACGCAAAGCGCTTCTTTACGACGGCAGTCGACACATACCGGCCACCGTATGCACGGCGTGCGATTGACGTGCCACGCCAGAGCGTCTTCGGCGGCACCGTCAACTTTGACACTTACCTCAAAGACGAGTCGGGAAACCGGCGCTACTGGCCGGTCAAGGCGGGCACGCCGCTCGACCTGCGCGGCCTCGCTCAGGACCGCGATCAGATATGGGCGGAAGCGTACCAGGAGTATCGCGAGTGGGAGCAGGCGAACGCCGAGGCGGGTGGCGTGCTGCCCGCGCCGTGGCAGGTCTTGCCGCATGAGAAGCCGCTGTTCTCGACAGAGCAGGAAGCGCGCTACGAAGGCGACATCTACGAGACCATGATCGCGCGTCATATCGCCATGCTGGGCAAGGTGACGATGGAAGACATTCTAGGCGATTGCCTGAAGCTGGAAATCGCGAAGTGGTCGCCGGCTGAGCAACGTCGTGTAGGTAAGGCCATGAAATCGCTTGGCTGGATCCGCAAGCGCGCATCCAGTGGCAACCGCGAGTGGTACTACACGCCTCCAGATCCCGTCGACGAGCCGATGCCCGTCATTCCGGCCACTGTTGCGCGAGCGGAGCACGACGATGACGCGCCGCTCTGATGCCAATTTCGTCGCGCCGTTTTGCTCGCCCGCCGCACGCTTTGGCGCGCGCGTCAGCGTACGTCGGCGCGCTGCAGTCAGTTTTTCGGCGCGCTGCAAACGGTCCCATGTCCCGACGTCCCAAGCGCATCGCCTCGCGTATGTGCGCGTGATGCGTGCGACGTGCGCGACGTGCATGCGAGGGTGCGCATGTCGCGGGCGCCCGCGCGCATTCGCAACTTTTTTTCCTTGGGACATTGGGACAATGGGACGGAATGGGGGTAAGCAATGATCGACCTCAAAGAGCAAGCCGGTGTCGCGATGAATGTGCGCAGTCAGCTTGGTGAGTCGGTCGGTGATCCGCAAGTAACTTTGGCCGCACTTGCATTCGCCGACGATCTTGGACGCTTGCTGTGGCGTATGAAGTACGGTCAGGATGTGAAACGTGCTGGTGTCCAGCGAGCGACGCTGTTGCTTGCTAGCCGGATTCGATGGTCCGGCAAGTTTGCCCGTAGGAAATTCACAGGGCTCGACCACGAAGCGAATCGGGCTCGTCGTTCCGGCGTGAAGGGAGCGAAGGTCGAGCGTGCGATGTCCGATATCGTGGAGCGGTTCGCACGTCGCGTGATTGTCGAATGGGTCGCGGATCTTTGTCCCTGCTGTGCTGGCCGTGGTGTGACGGGGCGTGCTGAGCGTCAATCCGCACCGCTGATTGTCGAGGTCGAGTGTGGAACGTGCTGTGGTGCGCGTTCGATCGTTGTGAGCGAAGAGCGCATTCCGTTCGCGCACAACGGGCGGCATCCGACTGTTTATCGCGAATACGAGCGATGCGGAACCTGTAACGGCGATGGCAAGTTGCGCGTCGCACAGAAGGCGCGCGGTAACGGTCGGCAGATCTGCGTGGCATGCGATGGAACGGGCCGTTATGCCGTCGACGATGCGGCTCGCGCGGCTGCGCTCGGTGTATCGCTCAACATCTATCGTGCGCATTGGGCCGCACATTTTCGCGGCATGCTCGCGCTTCTCGACCGCGTCGACGGCAGTGCGGCTGACATAGTTCGAGCGAAGGTGCGCCGATGAAATCACTTGCGTTCCAAGATTTGCGCGGAATATACTCCGCGCATCCTTTACCGAGTCACTGGATAAACGCAGCGCCCGCGCAAAGGTGGCGCAACCCTCTCGGCGACATAAAAATAATCATCGGAGCCCGTTAGGTCATGTGGAGGCGTTCGCCTTCACGAAACACATACTCGAAGCCCTGATCGCGAAAGCCTCAGGGCTTTTTGCATTGGTCTCAACGTATGCCGAAGAAAGCACCGACACCGTGCCGTCATCCCGGATGTGCACAGCTTGTCGATCGCGCTGGCTATTGCGACGAACACAAGCGCGATGCTGTCGGCTGGCGTTCAGATGCGCATCGCGGCAACCGTCACGCACGCGGTTACGGATCCGAGTGGACACGAACGCGCATTCGCATCCTCAAGCGTGACTGTGGTCTGTGTCAGGTCTGTCTGCGTGCAGGCGACGTGACCAAGGCCGATAGCGTTGACCACGTTGTGCCGAAGGCCGAAGGTGGCACGGACGACGACGACAACCTGCAGGCGATCTGCGATCCGTGCCACGCGACCAAGACGGCGCAGGAAAGTGCGCGAGCGCGACAGCGGGCCGCTGCAGGCTCGGTCTAGCCGCCGTCGTGCGCGCCTCGGTCGTTGAGCAGAAGCGGCGCAGCGCGGCTTCTACGCGTCCCTGCAGGCCCTGATGTGCCAAAGGAAGCCACCCCGGGGGGGCAAAAGTCTGAGCCTTTTGCGGCTGGGACCGCTCGTTCAGGCTTGTTTTTACGCGCGCCAGTTTTTTGGAGGAGGGGGGGGTGAAAAATCGGCCCCCTGAGCCGCCCACAGTAACTTTTCTCGTTTTTAACCAGGAGCCGCCATGGAGCCTTCTACGCCTTCTATCGGCGTGCTGGACGGGCAAGCTGCCGCCGAGCAACGCGTCGATGGCGTGGAGTCGGAGGTGCCTGCGCCGCTTAAATTGCTGTCGCTCGCGGAGCAGCGCGTGTGGGACTACGTGGCTGGCGCATTGAAAGACTACGGCCTGATCCATCGCACCGACGCGATGCTGATGCACCTGATCGTGTCGACGTTCGTTCAGTGGGTCGATGCTGAGGCCGCCGTTGAGAAACACACTGCGGAGAAAGGATCGTTCATGGTTAAGACGCCGAACGGTTACGAGCAGCCGCACCAGTGCTACTACATGGCGCGCAATCTGAAAGCCGAGCTGCTGCGCATGCTGCCCGAGGCATGCCTGACCATACCGTCGTTCGCTAAGGTCAAACAGGCGATGCGCGAGCCGCAGCAGCCCGACATGTTCGATCCGCTGGTGGCCTTTGTCTCGGGCAAACCGCAGCCTCCCAAACTTGTGCATTCGCGATGAAAAATGCCGATCTTGACTGGGACGCGTACGGTCGTGACGTGCTCGCAGGAAAGATCGTGGTCAGCAAGTGGGTGCGCAAGGCCGTCGAGCGTCACTATCGTGATCTCGAAACGGGCGCTGCTCGCGGCCTGATTTTCAGCGAAGCGCACGCGCGGCATGTTCTGGCGTTCTTTGACTTCCTCAAACACAGTAAGGACAAGTGGGCCGGCACGCGTTTCGAGCTGTCGCTGTGGCAGGCGTTCTGGCTCGCAGTGTTGTTCGGCTGGTTGAGAGCGGACGGCACGCGGCGCTTCCGCAAGGCGTATTGGGAGATTGCGCGTAAGAACGGTAAGTCGACGCTGCTCTCCGGCGTGGGGCTGTACTTGCTGATCGGCGACGGGATAGCTGGCGCGGAGGTCTACACGGCCGCGACCAAGCTGGATCAGGCGAAGATCGTCCACGAAGAAGCGAAGCGCATGGTGCTGCAGTCGGCCGAGCTGCGCAGGCATCTGCAGATCGTCAAAAACGACATCCTCCTGCCGGGCACCGCGAACACATACAAACCACTCGGCGCGGACGCGCTGACGCAGGACGGTTTGAATCCGCACGGTGCGATTCTCGACGAACTGCACGCGCACCCGTCGCGGGCCTTGTGGGACGTTATCGAGTCGGCGACCGGTTCGCGGTCGCAGCCGTTGATGTTCGCTATCACCACGGCCGGCTTCAATGTCGTCAACTCGATCTGCATCGAGCAGCGCAACTATGTGCGGCGGATCCTTGAGGAGGCGATCGACGACGACGCGTACTTCGGTGTGATCTACACGCTCGACGGCTACGACGGCGGCGAAGACGACGAAAAGGACGACTGGACAGATCCTAAGCACTGGATCAAGGCCAATCCGAATCTCGGCATCTCAGTCTTCCCGGACAATCTCGCCGAGTCCGTACGTGTTGCGCAGAATGAGCCATCGGCTCAGGCGAACGTGCTGACAAAGCGCTTCAATATCTGGGTCAAAGCATCGCATCTGTGGATGGCGATGGACAAGTGGAAGGCGTGTGGCAAGACATACACGCTGGAGGATCTCGAAGACGTTGTCGCGGTGTATGGCGGTCTGGATCTCGCGAGCACTTCGGACCTTTGTTCGCTGGGTCTGCAGTTCATTCTCGAAGACGGCATGCGTGCGTTATGGGGCAAACACTACCTGCCCGAAGACGTAGCGCTCGATTCGGAGAACCCGAATCATCGGCTGTACATGGTCTGGAAGGAGCAGGGCTGGTTGACGCTCACGCCGGGCAACGTAACGGACTATGAATTCATCAAGAGCGACGCGGCGAAGCTGATGGAACGCTTTGCATTCGCCGAGATCGCCTTTGACAGATGGAACAGTTCGCAGCTCGTCACGGACCTGATGAACGACGGCGCGAACATGGTCCAGTTCGGGCAGGGTTACGCGAGCATGAGCCCGGCCATGAAGGAGTTCGAGCGCCTGATCAAGGGGCGTCAGTTGGTCCATCCTAACGACCCCGTTATGACCTGGGCGATGAGCAACGTCGTCGCATCGAAGGATCCGGCCGGCAACATCAAGCCAGACAAACAGAAAAGCGCCAACAAGATCGATCCGGCCGTCGCGCAGATTATGGCTGCCGGTCGTGCGGCACTCGCGACGATCGAGCCGGTAATCAAAACCGCATACGTGGGACTCTAATGTTTGAATCCATAAAGCAACTTTGGGGTGCGCGCGATGCGGGCACCCCACCTGAACGCGTCGAGCCCTCGGGCGTGCCGGCCGTGCATAACGAGCAGGCGTCGACGGTCGTCTCCAGCGACAGTGCCGGCATGGCGCAGCTGTTCAATATCGAGCCGACGTTTGCGGGAACGGTCGTGACCCCACAGAGCGCCATGCGTGTTTCAGCGGTGTATGCGTGCGTCAGACTGATCGCGGGCGCCAAGGCTTCAATGCCGGTGCAGATGTTCCAGAAGGCGGAGGGCGCGAACAGCCGCGTCGACGATCACGCCTATCTGTCTTTGCTCAACGACGAGCCGTCGCCGTGCTGCTCGGCTGCAGTCTTCTGGGAGTACACCGAGGCGAGCCGCCATCTGTATGGCGATGGCTTCGCGTACATCAGTCGGAACAGGAACGGCGTGCCGCAGGAACTGATTCCGCTGCATCCGTTACGCGTGCAGAGTGAAAAGCAGACCAACGGTCGCATCACGTATTACGTGCTGTTCGACGATGGCACGTATCGCGGCGTCGACCAGGACGACATGCTCCAGTTCTGCAACTTCGGTTGGGATGGCCTGCGGAGCATGAGCACGATCCGATGGGGTGCACGTCAGAGCATTGGCACATCGATCGCGGCTGAGAACCATGCCGGCAAGTTTTTTCAGAACGGCGTCATGCCGAGCGTGATTCTTGAGTACGCCGGCAAGATGGATCAGACAACGGTCGATCAGTTGCGCGCCGAGTTCGAGCTCCGCTATGCCGGCGGCCCGAATGTCCATAAGCCAATGATTCTCACTGGCGGCACGAAAGCGCAGGGTCTTGCGATGAACGCGGCTGACGCGCAGTTGCTGGAGACGCGCAACTTTCAGGTCATCGACATCGCGCGTGCGTTCGGCGTGCCGCCGTTCCTGATCGGTGAAAGCGAAAAGCAGTCTGCCTGGGGATCGGGTATGGCGACCATGACGCAGGCGTTCATCACCTTCACCATGCAGCCGCATCTGGTGCGTGATGAGCAGGAGTTGCGCCGCAAGCTGTTTCGCATCGGCCGCTACACGGTCAGGTTCGACCGCCGCGCGTATCTCGCTGCAGATATGGAGAAGCTCGGTGCGTACTACCGTCAGGCGATCGGTGGTTCGCAGGGGCCGGGCTGGCTGTCGACCGACGAGATCCGCGGTTACGAAAATCTGGGACCCAAGCCGGGCGGGGACCAACTTTATTCACCTACACCGCTGAAAGGAGCTCCGAGTGAAACGCAATCCGCTGCTTAACCTGATCCGCGACAACATGAACCGACCACGATCGTTCGATGTCAAGGCGTCGGACGATCAGGTCACGATCTACCTGTATGACGCGATCGACGCGTGGTGGGGCATTTCCGCCGAGTCGTTCGTGCAGCAGCTCAGCGAGATCAATGCGCCGACGATCAACCTGCGTATCAACAGTCCGGGCGGTGATGTGTTCGAAGCGCGCGCGATGGTGACGGCCATCCGTCAGCACCCGTCGAACATCATTGCGCACGTCGACGGCATTGCGGCATCGGCGGCCAGCTACGTTGCGATGGCCGCGAAAGAGGTCGAGATCTCGGAAGGCGCGTTCTTCATGATCCACAAGGCGTGGACGATCGAGATGGGCAACGCAGATGATCTGCGCAAGACGGCCGGCCTGCTCGACCAGATCGACCAGTCGATTGTGAACGACTATGCCGCGCGCACTGGCAAACCGAAGGACGAGCTGCTCGCGATGATGACGGCCGAAACCTGGCTGACTGCTGCCGAGGCGAAAGACATGGGTTTCGCCGATCGAATCGCGGCAACGGCCGGCACGGAAAACTCGGGACGCTGGAACCTGTCCGCGTATGCGAACACACCCAAGGCGCTCACGGAGCCGCCGGTGCCTCGGGAACCCGTACGCGATCGCAGCACATTGGAGCGTCGCATGGCGATGCTCGAACGAATCGCACCGTAAGCGCTCTCGCTGGGGCGAATGAGGGCCGCACATTGTGTGCGGCCCTTTTCATTTGTATCAACCATTCTGAAAGGAACCATATGATCTCGATTCAAGCTCTGCGAGAGCAGCGCAACGAAATTGCGAAGGAAATGCGCAATCTGCTCGACAACAACGCGGACGGCAAGTGGAAGGAGAATGGCTGCGACGCGAAATGGACCGAGCTCGACAACAAGCTCCGCGACGTCGACGCGCAGATCGAGCGCGAGCAGCGTCTGCTCGACGCGAATGCCGAGCAGCGTTTCAACGCGCTCGGCGGCGGTGCTGGCCGTGAGGGCGGTGGCGAAGGTCAGCCGTCCGCAGCTCAGCAGCAATATGCACGCTGGCTGCGCGGCGGTCAGGACGCGTTGACTGCGGCTGAATGGACTGCGATCCGTAACACCATGAGCACGGATACGCCGGCGCAGGGCGGCTATACGGTGCAGACCGACGTCGCGAAGGCGATCATCGACGCGCTGAAGTCGTTCGGTGGCATGCGGCAGGTTGCCGAGGTCTTCACCACGGCGCAGGGCAATCCGATGTCGTTCCCGACCAGTGACGGCACGGCGGAACTCGGTGAGATCATCGGCCAGAACGCGACCGCAACGGGGCAGGATCCGACATTCGGCCAGGTCGGCCTGTCGCCGTTCAAATACAGCTCGAAGATCGTTGCTGTTCCGCTGGAATTGCTGCAGGACTCGGAAGTCGATATCGAGGCATTCGTGCGCAGCCGACTGGCGACCCGTCTCGGACGTATCACGAACAACCACTTCACCGCCGGTGACGGCACGAACAAGCCCAAGGGTCTGTTTCCGTCGCTGGGCGTAGGAGTGGCTGCGGCTGTCGGTGGTGCGACGACGGTCACGTACGACAACCTCGTCGACCTGCAGGAATCGATCGACGATGCGTATAGCGGTCCGAGCTGCAAGTGGATGTTCCACCAGAGCACCCGCAAGGTCATCCGCAAGCTGAAAGATGCCAACGGGCGTCCGATCTGGACGCCGAGCTACGACGCCGGTATCGCGCGCAGCTCGCCCGATCAACTGCTCGGTGCGGACATTCAGATCAACAACGACGCGCCGGTGCTCGGTGCGAACAACACGCCGATCGCATATGGCGACTTCTCGTACTACAAGATCCGCGACGTGATGGGCCTGACGCTCTTCCGGTTTGCAGACTCGGCGTACGCGTCGAAGGGGCAGGTTGGCTTTCTCGCCTGGCTGCGTTCCGGCGGTGCCTGGACCGACGTCGGCGGCGCAGCCAAGACGTTCCAGAACTCGGCGACCTGATCGACCGGTGTGTGCGCGACGTGCGGCGGTGCTGCGCGTCAACTTTCATTCTGTATGTCTATGAGGGCCTTATGGCTACCAAAAATGTACTCGTCCGCATCTTGCAATCGATTCGTATCCACGCGACTGAATACCTTTGCAACGATGTTGTCTCGATGCCTGCCAAGCTTGCCGCTGCTCACGAGAAGACTGGCGCCGTCGATTCTGATCCGGATGCCGTCGCCTTTGCGCGCGACGAGCTGGGCAAGGAGCCGATCGAGCATGTCGTGCCCGAAGGCGCCGCGCTCAATCCTGCTGAGGATTCGCAACTGGCTGCGGCCGGCGCTGCTGTTGCGCCGGTATCAACGCAAGGCGCGTCGGACGGACAAGCTGATGCTCAAGCCAAAATCCCGGGCGTAGAGCCGGTAGCGGATCCGGCAGCGCCGGCGGCGCAATGACGGTCGGCCTCTCCCGCATCGCGGGGGAGGCGGTCAACGAGCCGATCAGCCTCGACGACGCGAAGCTGCATCTGCGCGTCGACGGGACCGTTGATGACGAGCTGATCGGCTCGATGATCACTTCCGCGCGAACGTCATGCGAATGGCGCATGCAACGCAGCATCCTGCCGCAGTCGTGGGCGCTGACCCAAAGTAGCTTTCGTCATCCGTGGGTCGAGCAGCACGGTCACCTGCATCATGGGTTGATATTCAACCCGGCGTGGTATCGCGCACGGTGTCACGGCTATCCCGACTCCATTGTTCTGCCGCATCCGCCGATCAGGTCTGTTGCATCCGTTGCGTACCTGAATACGGCGATGCAGCGAATCACGCTCGACCCGTCAGCATATCGGCTGGCGATCGTGGGGGAGAAGCTCGCGATGCTTCGACCGGTTGGGTCGCCATGGCCTCAGACCGCGCGGGAGCCGGATGCCGTCATCGTCACATATGCCGCCGGCTGGGACGACCCTGCGCAGATCCCGGCTCCGATCATCAGCTGGATCAAGCTGCGGCTCGGTGCGTTGTATGAGAACCGCGAAGAGTACGCGGCCGGTCAGCCGATCCCGGAGTTGGGGTTCGCGGACGGGCTTCTCGACCCCTACAGCATTCCGGTGGCGTGACATGCGCTCAGGCAAGCTTAAGCATCGCATAACAATCCAGACGCCCGGCCAGATCCGCGATCCGGCCGGGCAGCCGTCGACCGGCTGGACGGATTTCGACACGGTATGGGCGGACATCCGATATCTGAATGGGCGCCAGTTCCTGACGTCGAATGCCGAGGCGAACAGCGCAACGGCGAGCATCCGTGTGCGCTGGCGGACTGATCTAAGCGCGAGCATGCGGGTTCTTTACGGCGCGAAGGTGTTTGACATCGTCGCGGTGCTGCCAGACGAAGAGGGGCAGGATCACGTCGATCTGGCGTGCGTTACGGGAGTCAACAATGGGTAGCGAGTCAAAGCGGGGCGCACAACGTGGCTAACTCCATTAACGCAATAGTCCGCGTCGCACTCGATCCGCTTGTCGACGACCGAGTCTTTCCCGGCGCTGCACCGCCGAACACGCCGACCCCATACATCGCATATCAGCGCGTTGGTGGGGCTGATTCGGACACGCTCGACGGCATATCAACCACTCGCAATGCCCGCATGCAGGTTGCCGTCTGGTCGACCTCCTGTGAGGCGTCCACCGTGCTGATGGATCAGGCCATGGCGGCTTTGTGTGGCGACGCAATCAAGGGGAAGCCGATCGGCGAGCCCGTTGACGCGTACGAAGAGGCGACGAAGCTGTACGGCTCCCGCCTCGATATTTCAATCTGGTATTCAACCTGAAGGGACTGCATATGCCCAGCTCTGCAATTTCCGCGCAAGGGACAACCTTCGCGATCAACACCGGCACCGACCTTGCGCCGGTCTTCACTAAGGTCAAGAACGTCAAGAGCTATAGCGGCTTCGACGGTTCGGCCACCGAGCTTGACACGACCGACCTCGATTCGACTGCGAAGGAGCGCCTGCTCGGCCTTCAGGATTGGGGTTCGTTCTCTATCGATGCAAACATCGATTACGCTGACCCGGGGCAGGCGGCGATGCTTGCATCGAAGCGTGCGTCGACGCAGAAGCAATACAAGCTGACGCTTCCCAACGGCTATACGCACACCTTCACGGCGTCGGTGAAGTCGTTTCCGATTGCGGGCGGTACGGATGCGCTCCTCACCAACACCATTGCAATGACGATCAGCGGCGATGTCGTCACGGCAGCGCCGGCGCAAGGGGGCGCGTAATCCATGCTGACACGTGAACAGATCCAGGCGGCCGTCGACCTGAAGTCGGAAGTGGTCTCGGTGCCAGAGTGGGGCGGCGACGTCACGGTAA
Source organism: Paraburkholderia sediminicola (assembly GCF_902859805.1). GTDB lineage: Bacteria > Pseudomonadota > Gammaproteobacteria > Burkholderiales > Burkholderiaceae > Paraburkholderia > Paraburkholderia sediminicola. The sequence goes on from NZ_CADIKC010000003.1 coordinate 531,517, forward strand.
TCGTGATGGACGGCCGCGCGCGCGACGTTTTCCAGGTTGCCATGCAGGCCGGCGACAAGTCGGTCAGTTACTTCCAGGCGACGCTGCTGGTGGCGACGGTGGTGGGCGACGATGCAAAGCCACTTTTCACGGCCGATGATATCGAGTGGCTGCGCAGCAAGAGCTCTGCAGCTCTCACGCGCGTTGGGCGCATCGCCGAGCGTCTGAACGGCTTCGGCCCTGCAGCGGTGGAGGAGGCGGCAAAAAACTCCGAGGCCGCCCCGAGCGGCTCTTCTGGTTCCGCCTAGCAAAGGAACTTGGCATGTCGGTCTCGCGTGCAATGCGCGAGATCGACAGTGCTGAATTCACCGAGTGGCTCGCGTATTACGACATAGAGCCATTCGGTGAGCGTTTTTCGGACCTTCGAACGGGTCTGATCACCTCCGCCATCTATAACGTCAACCGCAACGTCAAGGCGCATCCGAACGCGTTCGGCGCGTTGCATTTCATCCCATGGGCAACCGAGCGCATCGCCGCTAACGACGATGCGCAGCCCGTCCTGCTGCCCGATAAGGAAGCTCAGTCAAACCTGATCTCGGCAGCGCTCTTCGGGGTCGTTCCAGGTGGCAAGAAAACCGTTTGAAGTGGCCAATCCGGATGCGCTCACCGCGCAGCTCCGTGCTCTCGATGACGCAATGGGCGAATCAACACTGCGGCAGGCAGCAGTGGCGGGAGCCCGGATCATCCTCGATGAGATGGAGCTGCGCATTCCTGTCGCGTCGGGCAAAGGTAAGACGTCGTTGCTAATTGCGTACGACAAAGAGGTGTCGGTTACGGGAAAGATCGCCTCGTACATCGTCACGTGGAGCAAAGAGGCGTTCTACCTGCGCTTTGTCGAGTACGGGACATCGCATTCTGCGGCGAACCCATTCATGCGACCGGCTTTCGAAGCCAAGAAAAACGCAGCGGCAGAAGCTGTGCGTCAGGTCATTGACGAAAAATTGAAGGCGGCAAATGGCAAATGAGACCGTAACACGCGTCACAGCGGATGCGAGCGGCTACACGGCGGAGCTGGAGCGGGCGACTAGGTCCGCGAACGCTTTCCTGCAGACGCAGGACGACGCTGCCCGTCGCACTGCAGTTGCGCAGCAGGCGATCGCCGAGGCGGCTGCGAACGGCAGCAATGCATCGACGCGGTCGATCAACCAGTTCGTTTCGTCGTTGACGCGGCAGGCCGACACCGCCGGCAAGACGACGGCCGAGTTGCTTCGGATGAAAGCAGCGCAGCTCGGCGTATCTGATGCGGCGGCTGCGTCGATCGCAAAGATCGAGGCGGCGGCTGCGGCGTCTGCGCACGGCAGCGAGGCGGCGCACAGCTTTAGCCTCAACTCGACAGCCGCACGGCGCGAGCTCGCAGTGCTTGCGCATGAGGCGTCGCAGGGCAGTTATCAGAAGCTGGGCGGCTCGCTTCTCGTGCTCGCGGAGCGAACCGATGCACTCTCGCTCGTAATGAGCCCGTTGGGCATCGGGCTCGGCGTGACCGCTGCTGCTGCGGCGCTGTTCTTCAAAACCGTCTACGACGGTTCGCAGCAGTACGACGCGTTCCAGAAGGCAATCGCCAGCACGCACGGTGCACTCGGGCTAACGGCGTCGGATTTTATCGACCTGTCAAACACCATGGTCGACACGCACACGTCGCTGTCGGCCGCGCGCGACGTGCTTGCCCAGGTCGCGAATACTGGCCGCTTTACCGGCGACGACCTGGCGCTTGCAGGGCGTGCTGCGATCGCGATGGGTGAGGATACCGGCGTGAGCGCCGACAAGGCGGTTGAGTCGCTAACTCGCATGCACGACAACGTGTTGCAGTGGCTCGAAACGTATCAGGAACAGCACCACACGTTCTCGGCGGCTCAGGTCGAGGAGATCGAGGGATTCGTGCGCGCCGGCGATGCGGCCGGCGCGCAGAAGGCCGCGATGCTGGATCTGATCAGTGCACATGAATCTGTCGCGGCGTCGGCGGAGAAGAATATTGGCGCCGTCATGCGGTGGTGGAACGACTGGGGCGTGATCATCGGCCGCGTTAAGGCGTCGATCATGGATATCGGCGTGCCGGACAGCATGACGAAGCAGATCGGCGACCAGCTCGCTCGCGTACAGGCCGCGCAACACAACGTCGACCAGCTGAAGGGGGCATCGTCGTTCAGTGTCGACCAGGCGAAGCAGCAGCTCGCGGTTGAAACTGCCACGCTGAACACGTTGCGCGATCAGCAGGCGGTGCAGTTCAAGACCACGCGCGACGCCGAGGCGCGTGCGAAAGGCGGCGATGCTGCCGTCGCCGTCAATAAGTATCTGAACAGCACGCAGTATGCGACGCCGGACGATCAGCGCACGCTTGCGGTGAAGAAGGAAAACGCCGACTACGCGGCTGCGATCAACGATCTGGACAAGACGTCGACGCAGTATGAGGCGGCATCGAAGCGGCACGCGGCGAACCTGCAGCAGATCGAAAAGGAATTCGAGAGCCGTAACGGATCCAAGGCGGCGGCCTCCGCAGCTGCAGCAGCTGCACAGAATGCAATCAATGCGCAGCTCACCGCGCTCGATGCGCAGGACAAGGCTGTTGAAACTGGTCTGAAAACGTCGCTCGACCATATCAAGAGCCTGCTGGATCAGGGGTTGATCACGCAGGACGATGCGCTGAGGCAATCGCACGAAGCGCGTCAGAAGGCGCTTAACGACGAGCTCGCGATCCAGCAGCAGGAAGAGACGATCGCGCAGGGCAAAAAGCAGAAGTCGGCGATGGAGAAATATGCCGGCGAGATTGCAGCCACGCGCAAAAAGATCGCCGACAACGATCAGCAGTACACCGACGACTCCGCGAAGCTCGCTGCCAAGCGGGCGTCCGACATCAAGGTGTACACCGATGCATTGCAACAGCAGCTCGCGACGCAGCAGGCGGCGGCTGACACGACGCTGGCCGGTCTGAGCATGGGGACGAACGATCGGGCTGACTACGACCGGCAGATCGCGTTGCGGCAGGACTACGACCGCAAGGTCGCGGACCTCGCGAAGCAGCAGACTGAGCATCGTATCGGGCCGGATCAGTATGCTGCCGAGCTCGCCGCGACCCAAAGTTACTATGACCAGTCAGTTGCTATCGCGCAGAAGTCGTCAGCGGATATCCGGGCGGCCAACGCGGACTGGACGACGGGTGCGAAGCGCGCGATTGCCGACTATGCGGATCAGGCTGGCAACGTTGCAGCGTCGACCGCATCCACGTTTCAGGATGCGTTCAAGGGCATGGAAGATGCCTTCGCCACTTTCGTGACGACCGGAAAGATCAGCTTCAGCAGCCTTGCCACCAGTGTCATTTCCGACATCGCCCGCATGCAGGCGCGTGCGGCGATCTCCGGCCTGTTCAGTTACGCGGAGAGCGCACTCGGCTCGTATTTCGGCGACTCGTCGACGGCAGCGGCGAGCTCGGCTTCCTACGCGTTCCACCTGGCTGACGGCGGGGCGATCTCAGGGCCGGGCACGTCGACCAGCGACAGCATCCCCGTAATGGCATCGAACGGCGAATACATGATGAAAGCCGAGGCGGTGCGTCGCATTGGGGTTTCGAATCTCGATGCGATGAATAACGACCGCGCGGTCAATGGTTGGCAGCGCTTTGCGCAGGGCGGTTATATCGGCAATGCGGCGTCGACCTCGACGGTGGCACGTGGTGGCGATCTGACCATCGCTCCGCAGATCACCGTGGAAGGTGGTTCGGACGGGAGCGCTAACCAGAAAAATGCTGGTGACCTCGATCGAAAAATCACGGCGGCGATCCGCGCGGTAGTCGTCAATGAGCGCAAGCAGGGTGGTGCGCTCTGGAAAATGAAAAACGGGATAGCGGGATGACCGATACGTTCATTTGGGTTCCTACTGTAGCGGGGCTGTCTGGCGACGCGACGCTGAAGGTGCGGAAAGCACAGTTCGGAGACGGATACGCGCAGCGCGTTGCCGACGGCTTGAACAACCGATCATCGTCCTATCAACTGCAGTTCATTGGCGCTGCCGACAAACTCACCGCGATTCTGGCTTTTCTCGACGCGCACGCTGGCGCCACGGCTTTCTACTGGACGCCTCTTTTGCGCACGCAATCGCTATTCACGTGTGAGAAGTACACCGAGCCGACCAAAGACGGCGACGTCTACACCATGACGGCGCAGTTCGATCAAACCTTCGCACCCTGAGCACTATGACAGCACTCGTAAAAATCAATCTCGGCACACCGCCGACTGCGGAAGATGGCGACACTAACCGCGGTGCCAACGCGAAGTCGAATTCAAATGTCGACGTGTTGAATGCGCAGGCAACGCTTACCAGTGCGCCGGCGGTCATAACGGCACCGCAAGCACTAACGGCAGCTTTGCACATCGGTAAGCGGGTCAACATCAGCCTTGCTGCGGGCGGCGTGATCAACCTGCCAGCCGCGTCGACCTGCGCTGCGGACCAAGTAACTTTGCTTCGCAATCTTGGTACAACAGTTGTGACGCTCGCTGTCACGACGGGGTCCGGCGATAGCGTGTCTCTCACTCGCCTGAATCCGGGTGAGACGGCGTTGATGGACACGGACGGCGTGCACGCGTGGTCCGTCCTGATGCGGGGCCGCACGAATAGCGACAACGAGACGGTGAACGGTAACTGCACCGTAAGTGGAAATGAGATTGTTGGTGGAAGCTTGTCCGTGGTCGGCAAGGTCGCCGGAGCGAATAGCCCCAACCTGCTGTTAAACGGATCCGGCGAGTTTGGTACACGCGGCTGGGTTCTCGGCCCGCAAATCGCGCAACAGGTGGACACGACCGGGGGTATTGGGCCGTTCTTTACCAACACTACCGCGCTCGCAAACTACACCAATAGCTCTACTACTGCGTCGTGTCAGGCCGGTCCAGGCATTGTCATGACGGCCTCTTTTGACATAGCAAACTCTGCTACTGCGGGCACCGTAAACGTCTCATTTGCTGCGTTCAATAGTTCCGGAGCGTTTATCTCTAATCTGGGTGCGCTGAACATTGCTAACGGCTCGGCGCTACAGCGGTACTCAATCACGGGCGCCACACCCGCAAGTACGGCGTACGTAGTCGTGTACGTCAACATGACGAGCGTAACGGCAGCGGCGTTTGGTGTTGTGTGGCGACAATTGAAGGTAGAGGCGGGTACGGGTACGTCGCTGTACTCGCAAGAGGGTAGCGTAGCGCAAGTCGGTAACGTGTCTAACATCGTTATGAACGGCACGTACCGGAACATGCTGCATAACGCGCGCTTTCAGGTGAACAATAGGCGCGTCTCACTGCCTTTTACAGCGGGGTCTGGATACCAGTACTGTCTAGATCGGTGGCGCGTTGTCGTGTCCGGTCAACAAATCTCCGCTTCGGTGCCTGCTGGCACAGGGTATTGGCAGGTTACTTGCCCCGCTGGTGGTTTCGAGCAAGTTATGGAACCAAACGACGTACTCGGCGGTACGTACGTTATTAACTGGCTAGGTACCGCTACATGTGAAATGGGGCCGGTGGGTTCCGCAACCGCGCTCGTTAAGGGACAAACATTTACGTTAGCTGCGCTCTCTAGCATTCAATTCCGATGGAAAAACGGCACTCTAGCGTTACCTCAGATCGAACAAGGCACCGTTCCGACTGCGTTTGAGGCTGTGCCTATGGAAATGGAGCGACGCCGCTGTGAATCTTATTGGCGCGCAGTCACTATCGACTTTGAGGGCTACCAATCGGGTGGTCAAAATGCGTATTGGTCTCTGACCTTTCCTAGTATGCGAAGTACGCCTGTAGGACAGGGACTTACTTGGGGTAGGTCTCCTAGCTACTCGAATATCGGTGCGCCTCCGACCTTCAACTTTTTCCAGGATACTCTAACTTGTATCGCCCCGGTTTCCGCTACCGGGACGTGGTTCGTTGTCGGCTACACCCTCGCTCTGAGTTGTGACCTATGAGCATCAATTCCGATGTTCAGCAACTAGAACCCGGCTCGCTCATTGAGCTATTCGAGGTCGACTGTACGGCGATCGGCGGCGACATACTGCGCTTTCATGCGCATCTGCAGTCGGCATCGATTTTCTGGCAAGGCAACGAGTACAAGCCGTGGCCGATCCAGGCGACAGGCTTTGAGCGCACATCGGACGCACAGCAGCCGTCACCAACGCTGACCGTTGCCGATATCAACGGCACGATATCGGCGCTTTGCGTATACCTGGACGATCTGGTCGGTGCGAAGATGACGCGACACCGTACGCTCGCGAAGTACCTGGATGCGGCGAACTTTCCGGGCGGCAATGCAAGCGCGGATCCGACTGCTGAAATGGCGATCGAAGTGTGGCGGATCGAGCAGAAGAGCGGCGAGCAACCCGGGCTCACTGTTGAATTCACGCTCTCGTCGCCGCTAGATTTTGGTGGTCAACAGGCACCGTCGCGGCAGATCGTCAGCATATGCCAGTGGAAATATCGCGACGCTGTGTGCGGCTATACCGGCACAAGTTACTTTGACGTAAATGACAAACCGGTCGACGATCCGGCGCTCGATCGCTGCAGCATGAAAACCAGCGGTTGCGAGTGCCGCTTCGGCGTCAACAACGAGCTGCCGTTCGGCGGCTTTCTCAGCGACAACCTTTCCTGATGAACGACACGATCAAGAGTGCGATCGCGGACCACGCGCTCGCGGAATACCCGCGCGAGTGCTGCGGGCTGCTAGTGCTGCAGGAAGGGCATGAGGTGTATGTGCCCTGTCGAAACATTGCAGCTCGACCCACTGAAGACTTCAGATTGGCACCGGAGGACTACGCGCTCGCGGAGGATCTCGGGCCAATCGTCGCCGTTGTGCATTCGCACCCTGGCGGGATGGCGCGGCCGAGCGGTGCCGATCGGAAAATGTGTGAGCAGAGTGGCATCGATAAGTGGGTGATCGTTTCTCTGGGCGTGCAGTCGGACGGCTCCACGGCAATCGATGAGTGGTTCGAGTTCGGGCCGACAGGCTATATCGCGCCGCTTCTGGGCCGCCAGTTCGTGCACGGCGTGCACGACTGCTATGACCTCATACGCAGTTACTACCAGCTTGAGCGGGGCATCCTGCTTCCAGATTTCGAGCGCCGCGACAACTGGTGGGAAGACGGCGCGTCGAATCTGTATCTCGACCACTATCGCGAGGCTGGGTTCGTCGACGTTGGACCGGCCGCGACGCTGCAGGCCGGCGACATCCTGTTGATGCAGATCCGCAGTAAGAACGACGTGCCGAATCATGCCGGCATCTACCTTGGCGACGGTGTGATGTTGCATCACATGCACGGGCGACTCTCGGGTCGCACCGTATGGGGCGGCATGTGGACGCAATGCCTTCGGACGGTACTTCGGCATGAGGAGGTCACTCCATGACAGAACAGCTACGAACAATCCGGCTATATGGGGTACTTGGCGCGCGATTTGGCCGCGTTCATCGTATGGCAGTGTCGTCGACTGCTGAAGCGATGCGCGCGCTCGGCGTTGTATTGCCCGGATTCAAAAAATTTGTGATCAACGCGAAAGACAACGGACTGACGTTCGCTGTCTTTTTGGGAAAGCAGAACCTCTCCGAGAATGAGCTCGGTTTCCCGGTTGGCTGTGGCGATGACATCCGCATTGCGCCAGTCCTGATCGGCAGTAAGAATGGTGGAGTTTTCCAGACGATTTTCGGTGCTGTTCTGTTCGCTGTTGGCGCGGTCTCGACGTACTTCGGTAACCCCTATGGCGGCAACATGATGGCAATGGGCGCCGCGATGGCGCTTGGTGGCGTCGCGCAGCTGCTCAGCCCGCACGTCTCCGGCCTCAACGGGACAGGGCCGGATAACGGCACGTCGTATTACTTCAATGGGCCGGTCAACAGCTCGGCACAAGGTGACGTCGCGCAGGTGGTCATTGGCCGTTTCACGTGCGGGTCGAAGCGAATCAGTTCCGGCATTTACGCGGAGGATCAAACCTGATGGTGAACCTAGCTGGATCCAAAGGTGGTGGTGGCGGCTCGACGCCAACGGAGTCGCCCGATAGTCTTCATTCGATCGCGTACGCACGCATACTCGACCTGATTTCCGAGGGACCGATCCGAGGCCTGGTGAATGGTCTGCAGTCGATCTTTTTCGACGGGACACCGCTGCAAAATTCTGACGGTTCGATGAACTTTCAGAATGTTGCGGTCGACACCAGACCCGGCACGCCGGACCAAAGTTACTTGTCCGGTTTTCCTGCCGTCGAGAATGAGGTGGCTGTAGGCGTTGCACTCACGTCAGACGCGCCGTGGGTGCACCAGGTCGAGAATACGCAGTTGACCGCGGTGCGTGTGCGGTTCGGGTTGCCAGCATTGCAGAAGTCCAATCAGTCGACCGGCGACGTTACTGGCTATCGCGTCGAGTACGCAATCGATCTCGCTGCGGTAGGCGGATCCTTTGCGCAGGTTCTGTCGGGTGCGTTCGATGGCAAGACTACGTCGCTCTATGAGCGTAGTGTGCGCATCGAACTGCCGACCTCGTCGACCGGCTGGGTCGTGCGGGTGCGTCGGCTCACTGCGAACGCTAACAGTTCGTTGATCGCTGACACGATCAATATCGAAGCGATCACGGAGATTATTGACCGCAAGCTGCGCTATCCGATGAGCGCGCTTGTGGGGCTGCAATTCGATGCTCGCTCGTTCAGCTCGATTCCAACGATCTCATACGACGTCTATGGGATCGAGGTCAGTGTTCCTTCGAACTATGACCCGATCGCGCGTACGTACAGTGGCGTGTGGGACGGTACGTTCAAGCAGGCGTGGACCGACAGCCCGCCATGGATTTACTACGCTTTCGCGACGAATCCGATTTTCGGGCTTGGCAAGCTCATCGATGCGTCGATGGTCGATAAGTGGTCGCTCTACGAGATCGCGCAATATTGCGACGTCATGGTGTCAGACGGGAAAGGGGGGATGGAACCCCGCTTTGCGATCAACGCGGTCATCCAGACGCAGGCCGATGCCTACAAGCTGATGCAGGACATTGCGACGGCGTTCAGGGGCATCTCGTATTGGGGCGCGGGCCAACTTGTTCCCGGCTGCGATATGCCGACGGATCCCGTATACGTGTACACAAACGCCAACGTACAGGCTGGGTTCAAGTACGTTGGATCTGAGCGGAAGACCCGTTACACGTTCGCGCAAGTCGCATGGAACGATCCGTCTAATCAGTGCAAGCCGGCGGTCGAGCCTGTACAGGACGATCCCGGTCTTGCGCGATACGGCGTGAACAAGGTGTCGCTGACCGCCTTCGGCGTGACCTCGCAGGGCTTGGCCCATCGTATCGGCCTGTGGACGCTACTCACAAGCCGCTATGAGACGAACACGGTTAATTTCACAGTCGGTCTCGACGGCACGCTGACGGGGCCGGGTGACGTCATCGCGGTGGCGGATCCGGCGAAAGCCGGGCGCCGCATCGGCGGGCGGGTGCGGTCAGCGACGGATGCGCTGAACATTACGCTCGACAAAGCGCCGATCGTGGCGGCCGGCGACAAGCTGACTGTGATCATGCCGAGCGGAGTGGCGCAAAGTCGATCGGTGCAGTCCGTCCAGGGTGACGCGGTGCGCGTGACAGCGGCATTCGATTCGGTGCCGGTGCCGGGTGCAGTGTGGATGGTAGAGACGACGGATCTGGTGGGGCAGCTGTTTCGCGTCGTGAGCGTTCAGGAGGCATCGGACGACGATCAGATCACTTACTCGATCTCGGCTGTCCAGCACGAACCTGGCAAGTATGCGGCCGTCGACAACGGGGCGGCGATCCAGATACGGCCTGTGACAGTTACGCCACCGTCTGCGCAGGCGCCTCCGGCAAATGTGCGACTGTCGACATACTCGGTGATCGATCAGGGCATCTCGAAAACCGTGATGGTTATCGCGTGGGATGCTGCCGCAAACGCTGTGAACTATTTGCCGGAATGGAGGAAGGATAACGGCGAGTGGGTAACTGCCAATCAGACAGGTGGCCTGCAGGTCGAGATCGTGGGCATCTATCAGGGCACATATCTGGCTCGCGTTCGGGCGCAGAATGCCATGGGGGTGACATCGATCCCGGCCTATGGGACCAATACGGATCTCACCGGAAAGACGAGTCCGCCGCCATCGCTGACGTCGCTCACGACAACGACTCAGGTCTTTGCAATCCAGCTCGACTGGACGTTTCCTGCTGATGGCTCGGCGGGCGACACGCAGCGCACCGAGATCTGGTATAGCCAGACACCGGATCGCAGCACGGCGGTTAAGCTGGCCGACTACGCGTATCCGCAAGCGCGTGCGAATCTGATGGGGCTCGCTGCAGGCCGCTCGTTTTTCTTCTGGGGGCGGCTTATCGATACATCCGGCAACATCGGACCTTGGTATCCAACGGGCGTGGGTGTGAATGGGCAGAGCAGCAGCGACGCCGACGAGATTCTCTCGTATCTGGCGAACCAGATCACGAAAGAGCAGCTCGCGCAGGATGTGCTCGCGCCGATTGAAGCAATTCCGGGCATCGAGCAGTCGGTGGAGGAGAATGCTGCGGCCATCACCAATGAGCAGCAGGCGCGCACTGATGGCGACACGGCGCTTTCCAATCGGCTCGATCAGGTTGTCGCGCAGGTCGTAATTCCACCGATGGCAGGCAGCACGGGGGATTATGCGGGGTCGACGCAGGTGTATGCCGGCGTGTGGTCTGAGCAGTCTGCGCGTGCCGAGGCGGATCTCGCGCTGGCTAAGAATATCGACACCGTCACGGCGCAGATCTCGTCGACGAGCACAAAGTTACTTGCGACTGTGCAAACCGAGACGCAGGCGCGCATTGATGCGGACAGCGCGCAGGCGCAGCAGATCACGACGGTTCAGGTGCAGGCCAACGCGAACGCTGCGGCCGTTCAGACTGTTGCAGCGTCGTATGCGGACATTAACGGCCGTGTGTCGGCGTCCTATCAGATCAAGACGCAGATCACAGCCAACGGCCGGACCTACATAGCCGGGATCGGTGTCGGCGTCGACAACAGCAGCGGCGTTGTCGAATCTACTGTGCTGGTTTCGGCCAGCCGGTTTGCCGTACTGGATCCGAATGGCACCGCAGTGTCGTCACCGTTCGTTATTCAGGGCGGCCAGACCTTCATTAGTCAGGCATTCATTGGTACTGGGTGGATTCAGAACGCGATGATCGGGGACGTGATCCAGTCGACGTCGGTAGGGGCGAACGGTCAGCCGCGCTGGAAGCTTGATAAGAATGGGACGCTGACGATGAACGGAGCCAATTCCGGAAGCGGCTATTTGACGATCAGCGATTCGACGGTGTTGGTCTACGACAATAACGGAACGCTGCGTGTCCGATTGGGGCTCTGGTAATGGCGGCTGGTCTTCAGATTTGGAACGCATCAGGCGTGCTGGTGCTGGACGCGACTCAGCGGTGTGGACGCATCAAAGGGGCGGTCCAGCTCACCGGCGCAAACGGCTCGGTTGCGAGCGACCTTTCCGACGGGACACCGTTCTGGTCGTTTCAACCGGATTTCCTCTATAGGCACATTTCGAATGTGACGCCTCCGCCGATCGTTTCGATCAACGCGGGCGGGATCAGCTGGACGTATAGCTCGACGGCCGGACTGAACTTTCCAAATCCGGTTACGGGGTGGCTCTTCTGGGGAGTCTTTTAATGACCGCTGGATTTCAGGCTTTTACGGATAGTGGCCTGTTCCAGATAGATGGACAAACGCCAAACTATCAGCTCACTGCGAGCCTTGTTCAGACACTGAGACAGGAAAGTATTCCGACCGTCTATAACAACGTGGGGCAGCAGTTTTACGCAACTTACTGGCACACGACGTTTTCCTTTACTGCGACCAATCCGCTTTTTGCGTTCGTAGCAGATGGGAACGTCATGGTAACCCCATGGAAGTTTTCCAAAACCGGCAGCAACACTTACACGGCGGAATTCATCGGAGCTGGACAGGCCAATGTCACCCTGTTCATTTTCGATAAGGTGGCGCCGTCGGGTTCCCGCTTCGGCCTGCAGGTCTTTGACAATACGGGTGCTCTGATCGCGGACGCGGTGAGTCCTTTCGCAAGGGTCCTGGATGTTAAATCCGGTGCCTACCTGAGTGGCTCGGGTTTTGACGGGACTGGTACGTCGATGCCCGGCGCCGGCACGCAGAGTCAGGACTATGGGCGGCCGGTTGCCATCGCGGGCTGCTTTCCGGCGCACTACATGTCCAACTCTGGCGATGGTACCGGTGAGACGACCATGAGCGGGATTGCGGTGTCAGGTGGAGTTGTCACATGGGAATTTCACACATTCAACGGCACGCGCGGCTCTCACTACGTTGGCTTTCGTGAGGCAAGCGCGTGGCGTTTCATGGTCCTGGATATGACCGGGATAATTTAGAGGAAGAAAAATGCCGCTTGAAAAAGACTACATAACGCCGTCGACAGGTGCGGTGGCCTCGTATCACTTGGTGCAGCAGGTATCGCTCGACAAGGTGTCGACGGCGACTAATGCGACGGTGTCTTCGTACCTGAGCAAGGACGCCGTCGACGCCGGCAAATTCGCTATGTACACGCAGCAGGTCATGCTGGCCGGTCTGCCGGCAGATGGGCAGAACGCCTTCGATTACGCCGAGGCGCAGCTCGTCGCCGCACCGCCGGCTGACGCAGGTGCGCCGTCTGTGAATCGCTACGTCTTTGCGGGCGCGACGATCGTTTCCTAGAAGTAGTTAGCCGCGCTGCGAGCCGCCTCCGGGCGGCTTTTTTTATGTGCGCTCAAAAAGTGACTTTGTTGAAAGGGGATATATGAAAAAACTGAAAGTTGAATTGGTCGAGGACTGGCGCGAGTGCCTTCGATGGTCGTCAATGCGCCTCTCGGCGATCCTTGCCGCGATCTACCTCACGCTGCCGCACATCGTGCCGCTCCTCGCCGATCACTGGCCCGATATCGCGCCGTGGGTGATGCATTTCTTTCCCTCGGCGCCGGCAAGCATCGTGCCGGTCATCGGTGTGCTTTTGATGATGGCTGCTCGAATTACCAACATCCGTCGCGGCGGTGATCAATGACGGTCTCTGCTGCGGTGATGCAGATCTTCGAGGATCTGCTGGTGAGGGAGGGCGGCGGGAAGGTTACGAACGATCCTAACGATGCAGGCGGCCTGACGCGATGGGGGTGGACAGCGAAGACCGCAGCCGCGTTCGGATTCGCTCGTACGGTAGACACCATGACACACGACGAGGCGATCGCGTTGTATCAGCAACGGTTCTGGATCGCACCGAAGTTTGATCAGTTGTACGCCATCGATCAGGACCTTGCCGTTTATTTGCTCGACACCGGCGTGACGAGTGGTCCTGCTACCGGCGTTCAGTTCCTGCAGCGTGCGCTCAACGTCCTTAACAACCAGGCGCAGACATTCCCGGATCTGGTTCCTGACGGCGGTCTGGGCAATCTGACGTTCGCGGCGCTGCGTGCATATATCTCAGCGCGAGGCGTACCGGGGTTGTCGGTTCTGCGGTTCATGGTGCACTCGCTTCGCTCGACGTTCTTTATCGAGCTGGCAGAAAGAAATCGGACGCAGGAGACGTTCGAATACGGATGGCAGGCGCAGCGCGCGATGTTTGGCGCCTAACACTGCGGGGGCAGGGATATGGCGGATTTGAATGAACTGGCTGCGCGCTCGACCGGGGTGTGGGGGTGGATTGGCGGAGGCGGCCTGGCGGCCGTTTTTGTCACCGCCCTCAGGCTGCGCACCTATCTTTCGCGCGATGGTGTTGAGCGTCGCAAAGATTCTGCTGAGAAGGATCTGATCGACAACCTGTCGGAGCAACTTGAAAAAGCCAACGAGCGCGCAGATCGAGCTGAGAAGCGCACCGACGAGGCATACAAAGAACGCAACGACACGATCCGTGAGATCTCGGCAGTGCAGCGCGAAATGGCAGCTCTTGCTGAACGCGTACGGCAGCAGAGCGAAACGATCACGGCTCAGAACCTCGAGCTCGAGCAGTTGAGAACCGAGGTGCGGCAGCTACGGGAGAAACTCAATGAGGCCAGTTGATGGGGCGGCAGATGGGGGCTGGGTCAGCAAGATAGCCCGTCGGGTTGAGGGGTGGGCGCTGGCACTCGCACTGGCCGCCGGCGGGGCCATTGTCGGCTTCGCGTACAGCGAGTATCGGCTGCATCAAGTGGTGGTGGATTTGCGTGAGGCTCAGCGTGAGGAGATCACGCGGCTGACGGATGTCTACGCCAGAAACCTTGGTGCTCTCACGCCTAAGGTCGAGCAGGCCGCGCAGGTCGCGAGCGCGGCGGCAGCAGTAGCCAGCAGCGCAGCAGTGACCGCAAACAGTGCAGCGGAGGCGGCGGCCGACGCAGCGGATACGTCCGCCGGCGCAGCGAAGACAGCGAAGTCGGCCGCAGTGACTGCAGCTCGTCGACCGGCAATTGCAGTCGTGGCGTCTTCCGTTGCTCAACCGACCCCGAGTCAGCTCGGCCTTGCTGTCGATCTGGCCAACAGGAAGGTGAAGGAGGCGGCCAAATGATTCGCGCGCTGGTGATTGTGATTTTTGTTTCTATTGGGGGATGCGCTGCCCAACGGCGGTGTCCTGCATTGCCCGATCCGCCGGCGAAAGCCGATTTCAACAGCCTGAGCGATTACGCAACGACCGTTGCAACGCTCTATGGCGAATGTGCTGGAGGCACTCGATGAACCTTATTACCTCGTTTATGGGCGGCGACTGGATCGCGATTGGTGCCGCGCTCCTGACGCTCGGCTCTCTCGCCGTAGCGTTTCTCACGAAGAAATCGTCCGACGCCAAAGTGGCACAGGCCAATCAGAAAGTCGCCGAAGCGCAAACAGTTGCCGCGCAGGCGCAAACCCAAACCGCCGAGACGCGCGACGTCGAGGCACAAGCCAATGTAAGCGCCGCGCAGGCCGGCGCACAAGCCGTAAAGGAGAGAACGAATGTGGAAGCTGATACTGCTGCTAAGTCTGACAGTGCCGTGCGTGACGAGCTGCGCGATTGGGTCCGGCCCGTCGACGCAAGCGCCGGTGCTGCCCCCGGTTCAAGCGCAGACGCGAATCGTTGACACGTCCTGCGATTGGGTGAAGGCGATCTACCTGGCCGCGTCCGACGTCGACCTGATCAGTCCGTTTCTCGCCCGCGAGATCGACGATCACAACAAGGCGGGCGTGCAGCACTGCGGCTGGGGCAAGTAGCTTTGCGTCGACGTGCGCGGATTATTTTTTCCGGTCAAGTCGACGACGGGCGTCTGCCTCGAATCTAACGGCTTCCGGGTCGCGAGCGTACTCCCGGACATTCTTGGGGACGAGATCGTGCCTCGGTGTGTCGTCGATATCGCCGACGCGCAGGACCTCCTGAGCGAGTCGTATCCGAAGCTCCATGATCGGTGATTCGCGGGCGATGAGGTCGCGGTCTACTTCTCTCGCAAGGCGGACAGCCGCGTCGGCCTCACCTCTCAGCCGCAGCAGTACAAGCCGCAGATACTGCACTTCCAGAATCAGCCGCTCGACGTCGCCTTCTCCGCGATGGTCTACCCACCAGTTGCGTAGTTCGGCGAGCGTAGGGGGTTTGAATTCGGGGAGTTTCACGATAGGCCTCTCAAAGTACTGTGTAAACATACAGTATTTTCGAGGCTGCAATGTGTCCCCCAATTGCTAGGGGGCACTGCAAAGTAACTTTCCCGGCGTTCGAGCGCGGGGAAGACAGGGCGGCCAGGAGCATGTTCGCGCATTCTCCCGGTCGCCTTTCCACTGCTACAGCCAGTGAATTAGCCAAGGCCCTGACACCTACCGGTAGGCGGGCCGAATTCTAACTTAAAAAGAACGGGCAATTCCAAATATGGCGAATCCAATCATTCCGTGGATCGGCGGTAAGCGTCGTCTGGCAGACCATCTGATCCCGCGTTTTCCAAAACACGACTGTTACGTCGAAGTGTTTGCGGGCGGGGCCGCACTCTACTTTCTGCGGCCGCCGGCAGCGGTCGAAGTGATCAACGATATCAACGGCGATCTGATCAATTTATATCGGGTTGTGCAGCACCATCTTGAGGAATTCGTGCGTCAGTTCAAATGGGCGCTTACGAGTCGGCAGGTATTTAAATGGCTTCAGGAGACGGTCCCGGAAACGCTCACCGATATCCAGCGCGCAGCTCGTTTCTATTATCTGCAGCACAACTGCTTTGGAGGAAAAATCGAAGGCCAGTCGTTTGGTACTGCGACAACTACGCCGCCAGGCTTAAACCTTTTGCGGTTAGAGGAAACGCTTTCTGCGGCTCACTTGAGGCTGTCAAATACTTTCGTCGAGCATCTCGATTGGAAGACCTGCATTGATCGATATGATCGGCCGCACACGCTGTTCTATCTTGATCCGCCCTATTGGGAAACCGAGGGATATGGCGTTCCGTTTCCGTACGCGGAATATGTCGAAATGGCGAGCCGAATCCGGGGATTGAAGGGCAAAGCAATAATTAGTCTGAACGATCATCCGGCAATCCGAGAGGCGTTCTCTGGCTTTCACATAGAGACCGTCGACATTAAATACACGGTCGGCGGAGGCGGAAGGGAAGCTCTCCGGAAGGAGGTAATCATTTTTAGCTGGGACGACGCAGCAGAACCGGCAGGCCTTTTCTAGCGCGGGGAATCGATTGGGGCTCTTGGTTGAGAGCTCCAATCATCGCAGGCAAAACGTAATTGCGGTGTAAACTCCACGCCGCAAGACCAAACAACAATTATTCATCGAGGCGGGCCACAATGAAAAAAACAGCAACTGCAATTTTGGTATCTCTATGTCTCGCGGCTTGCGGTGGCGGTGGAAGTGGGGGCGACGGCTCCCTTACGCCGGCGCCGAAGTCGCTCAAGTTGTCGCTCTACGGCCAGCCTCTTGTGGCTGCAAGCGGAACGGTCGCACATGCGCAGCTTGCTGCACGCGATTTGGCCGCATCAGCGCCGGCGACATCCTCGGATGCGGGAAGCTCGGTGCAATCTCTGCAGGACGCGCTGGTGGCGAGAGGCGTGCCTGCTGCGGTCACGGCGCAAGTGATGGACGGTACAACGCTCCATCAGATCGTGATCGGTGAGAACAACGGTTTGCCTCCTACCCCTGATCAGTTCAAAACCGATCCGAGCGAGTGGATCGTCGTCAACTTCCAGCTGGACGATATGGTGAGTACGGTAGATGTCCCTTCTCAGGCTGCTGCGATCCAGCAGTTCATCCAGGATCTGTCGGTCTTCGTTCAGCGAGCGGCCGTCAGCGGTAAGCGAGTTTTTGCCGTGCAGCCGATCCAGACTTGTGACGCGAAACCGGGCGCTTCCGCTTCGTCTGGCCTGCAGAACGCACTGACGCAAGCGTCACTTAAATCGAACCTTTCGATCATTGGCGCGATTTCACTGACGGTCGCCTACGATGGTACCGGGAACGTCATTCAGTCGCCGGATCTCGCGCATCTCGGCGCGGATTGCAGAACGCCGGACGCGTACCTCCTGAATCAGCGTGTCCAAGCGATTGCGGATAGCATCGCTAGCCAATATCAGGCAACAACCGGCACAAACTAGGAGCGTCCATTGCGGGCACTCCCGAAATGCAAAGAGCCCGCTTAGGCGGGCTCTTTTTTCATTGACTCCACAGCCCTGAATTAATGGGCGAACAAGTTGCTTTGCTCATGCTTCAACTCGTTTATCTTGGCGTGTAGGCCGATCTTCTCGTCGGCCTTGACCTGGGCGTGTTCCGACATATGGGACACCAGCTCTTGCAGCTGATCCACGTCACCAACGTTTACAAAACTCTTTTCCTTGTTGACGAACACGACAGATTTCTTTTTCTGTTTGAGTAACTCGATGACGTTGCTTAACGTCCCCGTGCTCTTGGCGTCCCAGATCATCAGCCCGAAGTCGGCGACGTGTGCCATCGCTATATCTTTGGCGGTGAAAAATGCGCGGGTGCCCTTCGCGTGTTTCGCTTCGATGGTACAGACTTGCCAATCGCCGATGTTATTTCGCGGCGTCGGCCCGCTGCAGTACACCGTTGCATACTTTGCACAATGGTCCGCGAGGTACGTCTGGATGGACGCGTCGGCCCCGTCTGCGTCGCCGACGACAACCTTGAGGTCGGACTCGATGATCTTGTCGATGCGCTCTTTTACCTTCAAATCAAGGTGTTTGATATTCATCGATCCAGCTATGAAAACGGTAGTCACGATATCTATCTCCATGTAACGGCCGCAACAAAGATCTTGTCGATTTTACGATATCCCCGAAGGGTAGCGCACGCCGCTTCGAGGGACGCCCCGGTGTGGTACAGGTCGTCGATGATCAGCGCGTTCCAACGCCCATCATTCGTAATCGACTCATGAAGGCTAAAGCTGCCTTGTAAGGCCGCCTGCTTTTCCGCTTTCGTATTCAGATCCTTGAGTTGCTGACCGTTGGCGGTTTTGCTGAGCATATTCTCAAAGACGGGCTGCCCGATGATTCGTCCGACTGCTTGGGCTATTTCAGTGACAGGCTGACGTGCGCGGGGGTTTGAGGCTGGCATTGGTATCACCAATCCGATCTGGGGCAGCAAAGGCACAATGTGCCGGACCAACTCTTCGGCAAGGGGCTCCACTTTGCTGAAGTCGTGCCCGTTGTACTTTAGTTCATACAGAGCTTGGCCAATTTCGGTGCGCGTGTTGTTGAATCGCGCGTGTCCGTGCTCGTCGTCACCAATATACTCGCTGTGCGCCATGTGCTTGTCGAGCGCAAAGCCTGCGTCCCAGTTACCCGCGATAGCCCTAACATTGACGTTCATCGTTTTTCCTTGTTCTTTATTTGTGGATGTCGCGCATGCATCCGCGACACTTATCGACCCTCTCGCAGTCGGCAGTTATGCCCTAAGGCAATCGCTGCTAGCAGTAATATTGCCACAAACGGAAAGATAATATGTAAGGGCTGAGTGGTTATCGTGTGTGGTTAAGCGTGATATGTAGTTGATTTATATATGAGTACAGCGGCCTGCAAAGCCGTTTAGGCCGGTTCGACTCCGGCTCGCGCCTCCAGTAGTTGATGTAAAGAAAAGCCCCGACTTGTCGGGGCTTTTCTTTTTTCGGCGGCGTTGTCGCAGATATCAATTCAGGGCGGGCGCTTCAGTGTGAGGCTACTCGTTCCAGCACATATCGTCGCTCTCAGTCATCCCGACCTTTGGCGCAGCGAGCAGACAATTGCGCCTGCTCGCTCGTCACTCACTCAAAAAACAATCGCCGACTTGATCGATTGAAGCGCCGCGCTGTTCAGAAAGTAGTAGTTGTCTTGCGGCGTTCCGCCGGCAAGCGGCGCGAGCTGCAATGTCGTGCCGTCCTTGATCACGTAGCCTGCGTAGATTCCGCCGTTGTTCTGGTAGTAGACCCGGTAATCGGTGGTTGCCGCGCCGAGTGCCGTATTGGCTACCCATGCGCGCATGCCGGCCAACGTTACGATCTGGCCATCGCTGATCTGATAGGTTTTCCCGTCGGTCGTGCTTGCGTACGGAAAGAAGTTTTCAAGCGTCGAGATCGTGGCGGAGCACGGTGTCGGATTGCTCCCCGTCGTGGCGGGTGCAGCGCAGTCGTATGTGAAGGCCTCGTCGCCGACTGTGTGCCGCACGACCTTGACGTAGGCGGCGCCCCTCTGCCAACTGGCCTGCTGGTTGTACAGCGATTGCCCGTTGAGCGTGTTCGTGAGAAGACCAACGGCGTTATTCGCAAAGAGTTCGGCAGGTGAGGCGGAAATCAGACCCGATAGCGGCACGACGCTGTAGCTGGTGCCAAGTAATGTGCGGGTCACCGTTTTGCCGTCTGAGGCCAGATAGTCTTCCTGGACATTCGCGCCCGGGTAGCTGATCCGAACTTGCGGCGGAGACGCGGAGCTATAGACGGCGCCATTGACGAGTAAGCGTGCCACCGTGATTGCCGGAACCTTCAGCGCGGACGACACAGACGTGTACGTGACGGTCAGCGGCTGCGCCCCGGCCGCGGCGCTTTGTGCAATGCTCGAGTCGTCGCTATAGAAGACACTGCTCGGGCTGACCGTCAGCGTGCCCGTCGACGATGCGCTGACCGACAGGCTGCCGCTCAGATAATGCATGCCGCCGTTTGCCGCGAGCGCGACACTTTCGTAGCTCTTTTGTGTGTCGCTCAGACTCGAAGTACTGGCTGTCGATCCCGAACTGCCTGACGAGCCGCCGCCGCACGCTGACAAAATCGCAGACAAAATAAATGCGGTGCCCGTGGCCAGCATGAAATGCCGATTTACCAATCGCTTTTTGTTTTCTTTCATTTATGATTTTTTGTCTTTCGATTTTATTCTGTTGGTTTTCTAAAGCCCCGAATAAAGCATTGATCGCTGGCAGTTCGATGCCGATCATGTAAAGTATCTCATGCTGCTTCGCCTATTTGGAAACATCGTTAGAGATACGATGCAATGATTCTAGATGTTTCCAGATCGCGAATGCACGGGGCAGGGCAAACCCGCTGTTAATAGAACATACGACCAATGAAAAAAAACATAACCGCTGCTGTGCTGTTTACCATTGGGTTGCCAATGCTGGCGATCGCGCAATCGGCACCGCCTCCCGACATTAAAGGCGGGGATTCGTGGACCTACGTCAACACCTTTGAGAAAACGCCTTCCATCTGGCGCCAGACGCACGACGAAGTGACGGTTCTGCGCGCAACCCCTTCCCACATCTACTACACCTCGAAGCAGGCGGGCTCGACCCAGGTGCCGAACGAGGTCATAGCCGGCGCCGACTGGAGCCGCGAGCGCAACGTGAATGGGGCGGAGGTGGTCGTCAATCGGCCGTTCGTTTTCCCGCTATCGCCGGGCAAAACCTGGAACCTCGAATATACGGAACAGCATCCGAACAAGACGTTCGCTTCGCAAAAGTGGAGCAGCCAGTATCGGGTGGTGGATACTGAAACTGTTGAGGTGCCGGCGGGAAAATTTCAGGCGATTAAAGTCGAAGCGGAAGGTGACTGGGTCGCGCAACTCGAGCCCACTCAGACTGTCACCCAAGCCGTGCAGACGCAGCAAGGCGACACCGCCATGATCACTCACGCACAGAAAACAGGCCCCGTTCAGGTGACCGGGCGTACTTATAAAGCGTTCTGGTATGTGCCTGAGATTGGCCGCTGGGTAAAGGTAGTGGAAGAATATTACGGTAGTAATGGTGTGCGAAACGAGCGCTATACAGGTGAACTGGAGTCGTTCAAAAGAGGCACGGAATGATTCGAGCGTGTGATTAAATTGTCCACTCTTGCTGCGTAAGAGAAAAAGCCCCGAATGCCGGGGCTTTTTTAATCCTTCCTGAATGCAAAACGGATCAAAAATGGGTATCTCAAACCCCGAACGTCGCTCGTTTTATTTGCGCCTGATTTACGCGCTGTGTCTGTGCGGCGCCACCTGGACGCATCTGCAAGTGGCTTTGGTCCACGGGCTCTCATGGGACTACGGCGGCGCACCGCCGCTGACACAAATCTACTGGACGTCGTTGCTCTTCATCGATCCGCTAACGGTTCTGCTATTGCTGTTGAGCCCGAGAGCAGGGCTGATCCTCTGTGTCGCTGTCATCGTGACGGACGTGGTGCACAATTCATGGTTCGCGCTGCATCATCCGATCCGCATGGACCTGTACGTTTCGCAGATTGCTTTCCTGCTGTTCGTCGCGTTCACGGTGCGGACCGCGTGGCGAGGGACCACGAGCCGCGCCGCCGCGCTGCGCGCCGCTGATTGAATTGCCCGATTGCCGTTTTGCGCAATTGCCCGTCTACACGAGGCTGCATGTACCTACAACTCACCGGCACCAACGTTCGTCTGCTTGGCTCGATGCATCTGTTTCCGGCGACGAGTCGCAGAACGCCGCCATGGATCGCTGAAGCGTATGACTGGGCCGAATCGCTGGTCTTCGAATCCGATCCGCCGACGATCCTGCCGTTTCTCAAGGCTCCCCCGCAGGGCGGTGCCGATCAGCTGCGGCCTTTGCTCTCCGCCGATGCCTGGAATCAGCTCCAGGCTGTGTGGCCCGTGGAGGGCCCGTTGGCGCCGCTCGTCGAGCTACGTCCGTGGGCCGCGCTGATCGTCGCGCCGACGCTGTTTCAACAGGTCGTCGAAGGTGTCGAGCCGCGCATGCTGCGCTCGGCGCTCACGCAAGCCAAGCCGTACCAGTATCTCGAGACCGCGCAGGACGTGGCGGCGTCGCTTGAATCGATTTCGCTTGAAGCAGTTGGCACCGCGCTCGGCATGCTGATGTCCGATCTCAACGAACCGCAGCGCACGCTCGAGCGGATGCACGCCGCGTGGTTGCATGGCGATCTGGAGGCGGTGCACCAGATCGCTGTCGAGTCGCCGATGTTCAATCTGCCCGGCATCCGCCACGCCATTCTCGATGCACGCAATCGCGCGTGGGCGGCGCGGGTGACTGAACTGCTCGGGCGGCCGGAGCGCACCTTGGTCGTAGTAGGCGCGCTGCATCTGTGCGGGCCCGGTAACCTGATCGACTGTCTCGCACGGCCCGTCGAGCCGGTTTTTGCAAGCGCCTAGCAGGATTAAGGCTGGTGGACGCATCGACTCAATCGACCGCGCGCCCTGAATGCCTGGCGTAACGGTGGTGCGATTGGGCGCATGGCGGCTGAATGCGCCATGCGTGTGAGCCGACCCCGCATTCGCCAGGATCGGCGCGGCATAGCCTAAGATCGCCACGCGCGGCATAATTTCGCATTGCCGCCGCCCCTCCAGGCGCATCTCTTTTTGAAGCCTTTCCATGACCGAACCGCAACAAACCGCCGCCGCGCGACTGGCGCAACTCGAATGGCGCTGGAAATCGTTCGAAGACCTCACGGCCGCGGAAGTCTACGCGATGCTGGCAGCCCGCAGCGCGGTGTTCGTCATCGAGCAGAACTGCTTGTATGGCGATATCGACGGGCTCGATTCAGATGCCTGGCACCTGTTTGCTTTTGGCCCCGGCGAAAAGAAGCCGCCGCTCGCGGGCTATTTGCGCGTGCTGTTGCCGGATGCTGACGACACCGACATCCGCATCGGCCGCGTGCTGACCACGGCGGAATTCCGCGGCATCGGCGTCGGCAACGCGATGCTCGAACGCTCGCTCGCGCATATCCGGGCGCAGTGGCCCGGTACGCCGATCCGTTTGCATGCGCAGGCGCACCTGCAAGGCTTCTATGGCGCGTTCGGCTTTACGCCGGTGTCGGAGATTCACGAAGAGGACGGCATCCCGCACGTGTGGATGCGTTCGGCCTAAAAAACCGGAGCGCAACCGGACTCGGCGCTCACGCGCCGACCGGCTGTAAACGCTGCGACTGCAATCGATTCGAAATACTTAGCGCTGGCCGCTTGCAGGTACTGACGCGGGCTGCGTCACACCTTGTGTCACACCTTGAGTCGCCTTTGCACGTCGCTCGCCGCGCAGACGCCCGCGTGCCGACAAGCGCATCCAGTGACGCAACGCCAGCAGCGCACCGATCACGCTCATCATCGAGCCCGGAATCCATAGCAACAGCCCGCCGATTTGCTGATCGCGCATCGGGCTCAGCCACGTGAAGGCGCGCCCGCAAATCGAGTAGATCGGATACAGCTCACGCGGCGTAAAGAAGATAAACGCGCCAAGCATGATTTGCGGCGGAATCGCAGCAATCACCACCAGTACGCGTTTGCCGGGCGACAAACGCGCCGGCGGCGCAGGACGCGGATCGAGCACGAGCCACCAGAACAGCAGCCCGTCGATCACCATGCTCCAGTTCATCACGCGATAAAGCCGCCAGTCGAGCATCGCCACGAAATGAATGGGCGACATCAGCCAGAAGTAGATCAAGCCGACGAACAACGTGACGGCGACCACCGGATGCATCACCACGTCGAGCAGCTTGCGTACCACCGGCGTCTCCAGCGCCGGCCGCACGAAACGCTGCCGCCAGCTGAACGGAATGCCCGCGCGCAACGCAGCGCCCGGATAGGAGAGGGCGATAAAGAACGGCCCGAGGTGATGCAGCACCAGATGCTGCGCGCGATGCATGAAGAACTCATGCTCGAAGAAATAATCGAGCCGCGTATGCAGCGCGACATACAACGCGACCAGCCCAAACCAGAAGGAAATGCGCCGGGGAATCGACACTTTCGCCTTGTGTGCACCGCGCACGAAAAGAATCGCCGGCACGAGCAAGGCGATGACGACGGTCGGTGAAAACTCCCAGGGGTCGAGCCAGTAGAGCAGGTTCATCGCGGGACGTTACTTGGTCTGGGCGGGCGACTTGACGGCGAACGGCGTATCGAGCGTTTCGCCGTCGGAGAACTTCAGCGTCAGATGCACGGTGTCGCCTGGTGCGACCTTATGCTTCGCGTCTTCGAGCATCACGTGATAGCCGCCCGGCGCAATTGCCACCTGGCCGTGCGCGGGCACCGTCAGCTTGTCGACCATCACCATCTTTTGCGTCGAGCCGTTCGACACCGTTTGATGCAACATCGCGTCGCCGTAGTCGTTGCTGGAAATATCGACTAGGTCGACCGGCTTGTCGCTCGCATTCACCAGCGTCACGTAGCCGGCAGCGGGGAGGTTGTTCGGCAACCAGCGCACCCACGCGTCCTTGACGCTGATTGCATTCGCGCCGGCGGCATGCGCGGCCGATGCGAAACCGAATGAGAGGGCGAGCGTGCAGCTCAGTGCGGCGAGCGTTTTGATCTTGATCGACATGGGTGAACTCGGGAAAGGTCAGGAACGGTCATCAACGATGCGGCGCAGGTCTTGTGCGATCGCATCGGGCGTATCGTGATCGGTGGCGAGCAGGCGCGCGTGGCCTTGCGGGTCGAACACGTAGACGGCGGAGCTATGGGTGACTTCGTAGTTGCCGTTGGGGTCGCGCTTTTCCATCTGATAGGCAACCCGGTAGCGCTTGGCGAGCGACTCGATCTGCCAGTCGGTGCCGGTCAGGCCCTCGGCGTGCTGCGAGTCGAAAGCGCCGACGTAGTCATGCAGCGCTTTGGGCGTGTCGCGCGCCGGATCGACGGTGATGAACAGGATGCGGACTTTTTGCGCGTCCGGGCCGAGTTTGCCGAGCACCTGCATCAGGCGGCCCATCGTTTCTGGGCAGACGTCCGGGCAATGCGTATAACCAAAGTAGACGAGCGACGTGCGGCCTTTAAACGAATCACCAGTTACGGCGCGGCCGTCGTCGCCAGTTAGCGTGAAGTCGAGATCTGGCAAGTGGCCGGTCACGTTGGTCAACTGGAACGGTTCGGTGGGATGCGTGCAGCCGGTTAGCGCACCGAGCGCGCCGACCATGACGGTCAGCGCGACCAGGCGCCTGGGCCACGGCTGGCGCGGCATTGAGCGATTCGACTGTTGGTGGCGGGACGAGAGGATGGGGAACAAAGCAGGGTTCAATGACTCGATTGAAGAGCGGCGCGTGGCGCTGCCCGCGAACGGACTCGGTTGGTTCGTGCCAGGCGCGCGGCCCGTCATGGTGTGCAAATAGGGGCGTCGCTGCAATGGTCTGCGTGGCAGCGACTGTATCGCAAAATCTTCGATGACGTCGCGCAGCGCCCGCGGGCGCGCGGTTTGCGAGGCAATTTGACGCAGGCGGCTGAAAGCTCGCTGAAGCCCGATTGTTCTCTTTTTGAACGCAATCGTGAGCGGCGTCGGCTGCGCTGCCCGGCCAGGCTTGTGTCCTGGCTTACTTTCTCGAAAAATTGACGGATGCGCGGTAAGATGCGCACACTTTTCCAGCCGCAGAAGGCTGAAAGGCAAAATTAACCGATGCAAGCACTTCCGGCTGTTCTGTCTCCTGGTGAGACGGCATTTTTCTTCGACTTCGACGGCACGCTCGTCGAACTCGCGCCCACGCCGGACGGCGTGCTGGTGCAACCTCGCGTGATCGAGCTGCTGACCGAGTTGCGCAATCTCACGAATGGCGCGGTCGCGATTGTGTCGGGCCGCGGCATCGACAGCATCGACAGTTTTCTCGGCATGCCGGATCTGCCGATCGCCGGGTTGCATGGCGCCGAGCGGCGCGACGCGAACGGCGACACGCAGCGCATCGGTTTTCACGACGAACGCCTGTTGCGTATGGAGCAGGTGCTTGCGCAGGTCGTCAACGAACATCCCGGCATGCTGCTCGAGATCAAAGGGGCGGCGCTCGCGCTGCACTACCGCAACGCGCCCGACCGCGAACCGGTGGCGCGTGAAGCGACCGAGCGGCTGGTGGCCGATTATCCCGGCTCGTATGTGCTGCAGCCGGGCAAGATGGTCTACGAAATCAAGCCGAAGGACGTCGACAAGGGCCGTGCGATGCGCGCGTTTCTGGAAGAGCCGCCATTCGTGGGCCGCACGCCGGTGTTTGCCGGCGACGACCTGACCGACGAGAAAGGCTTTGCCGTCGTCAACGAGCGCGGCGGCCTGTCGATCAAGGTGGGCGCGGGCGACACGATGGCGCATGCGCGCATCGAATCGGTCGCGGCGCTGCTCGACTGGCTGGAATCGATTGTCGCGGCTGCGCGCGGAGCGTGATCGTGACGTCGCCGGCTGCGCCCCATCCCCTAACGACCATGATTTATTGCATCGGGAATCGCGCTTCATGAGCCGACTGATCATCGTTTCGAACCGGGTCGCACCGATCTCTGAGGGCGGCCCGGCGGCCGGCGGCCTGGCGGTCGGCGTGTACGACGCGCTGAAGGAAACCGGCGGCATGTGGTTCGGCTGGAGCGGCGATGTGCTGAGTTCGGGCCAGCCGCAGATCAAGGTGGAAGAGCGCGGCCCGGTGACCTTCGCGACCATCGCGCTGATGCGCCGCGACTACGACCAGTACTACCGCGGTTTCTCGAACGCCACGCTGTGGCCCGCGTTCCATTATCGCGCCGACCTGCTGCAGTACGACCGGCACGACTTCGAAGGCTATTGCCGCGTCAACGCGTGGCTCGCTCAGCAACTCGTCCCGCTGTTGCGCGAGGACGACGTGATCTGGGTCCACGACTATCATCTGATTCCGTTCGCCCAGGCGTTGCGCGCGGCCGGCGTGAAGAATCGCATCGGCTTCTTTCTGCATATTCCGTTTCCGGCGTCGCAGGTATTGCTGGCAGTGCCGCCGCATCGCGAACTGGTCGAAGCGCTCTGTTCGTTCGATCTGCTCGGCTTCCAGACCGCACCGGATTTGCGGGCGTTCTGCGACTACATCGTCAATGAAGCGAACGGCACCGTCGACGTGTCCGCCAGCGGACCGCTGAGCGTCCATGCGTTCGGCCGCACCTTGCGCGCGGCGGCTTATCCGATCGGCGTCTATCCGGACGAAATCGCCGAGCTCGCGAAGGCGGGCGAGCGCGGCAAGCCGGTTCGCACCATGAAGACTGCGCTGCATTCGCGCAAGCTGATCATGAGTGTGGACCGCCTCGATTATTCGAAGGGGCTGGTCGAACGTTTCCGCGCGTTCGAGCGCTTGCTGGAACATTTCACCGCGCAACGCAACCAGGTGTCGTTCCTGCAAATCGCACCGCCGACGCGTGCCGACATGCATGCGTATCAGGACATCCGCCTGCAACTCGAAGGGGAGTCGGGCCGTATCAACGGACGTTTTGCCGAACTGGACTGGACGCCGATTCTCTACATTCATAAGCAGTACGAGCGCTCGGTGCTGGCCGCGTTGTTTCGCACGGCGCATGTCGGCTACGTCACGCCCTTGCGCGACGGCATGAATCTCGTCGCCAAGGAGTATGTGTCGGCGCAGGATCCGGAGAATCCAGGCGTGCTCGTGCTATCACGCTTTGCCGGCGCCGCGCAGGAACTGGACGGCGCGCTGATCGTGAATCCGGTCGATATCGACGGTATGGCCGAGGCGTTGGCGAAAGCGCTGGAAATGCCGCTCGTGGAGCGTCAGGCGCGTCATCGCGACATGATGGTGCAGCTGCGCGAGAACAACGTGTCGGTGTGGCGCGATAACTTCATGCGCGATCTTCAGCGCGTCGATGGTGCGAAGAGCACCAGAACCGTGAAGGTGCGAGCCGGATCGGGCAAGAAGACGGCGCGCGAAACCACGGTCGGATAGGTGGTTTTCGGGCCCGATTAGAACTGCCTCTTGAAAACATAAAAGCCGCTCTCGAGCGGCTTTTATGTTTGTTGCTGCGGGTATTGCTGAAGCAGTGGAAGGGGTGGTGCGTCGGCTAGACCACGTGCTGTTCGTCCACCTTCTTGCCGCCGACATGCAGCGTGGTGCCCTTGCCGTACTGCTTCGAGAGCAGATCGCGATAAAGGCCCGGCCGCTGGCGCAATTCTTCCGGCGTGCCGTCGTCGATGACCTTGCCGGCGCTCATCACGATGATCCGGTCGAAGTTGTTCAGCGTCGACAAGCGGTGTGCGATCGCGATGACCGTGCGGCCCACCATCAGCCGGTCGAGTGCCTTCTGAATTGCTTCTTCCGATGCGCTGTCGAGCGCCGAGGTGGCTTCGTCGAGCAGCAGGATCGGCGCGTTCTTCAGGATCGCGCGCGCAATCGCGATGCGCTGGCGCTGTCCGCCGGAGAGCTTGACGCCGCGGTCGCCGACGATCGTGTCGAAGCCTTCCGGCATGGCTTCGATGAAATCGCTGCAGCGGGCTTCGCGCGCGGCGGCGACCACTTCTTCCCGGGTTGCCTCAGGGCGGCCGTAGGCGATGTTTTCGTACACCGTGCGATGGAACAGGGAAATATCCTGCGGCACCAGCGCGATGGCGTGGCGCAGGCTGTCCTGGGTGATCGCGGCGATGTCCTGGCCGTCGATCTTGATGGCGCCGCCCTGCGTCTCGTAGAAGCGCTGCAGCAGCGCCAGCACGGTGGATTTGCCCGCGCCCGACTTGCCGATCAGGCCGACCCGCTGGCCCGGCTCGATATGCAGGTCGAAATGATCGAGAATCGGCCGGCGGCGCGGGTAGGCGAACGTCACGGCTTCGAAATCGACCCGGCCGCCTTGCGGCACGAGTTCGGTTGCGCCGTCGCGGTCCGGCATGCCGTGCGGCTCGAGCAGGGTGCGAACGGCTTCCGCGAGCCGCGCGACGTGCTGGGTGACGTCGACCAGCGCCACGGCCAGATCACGCGTGCCGTGCAGAATCGTGAAGCCGAGCGAGCTGACCAGCACGATGTCGCCGGAGGTCGCCTTGCCTTGATCCCACAGCCACAGCGCCCAACCCAGCAAGCCTGCCGAGAGCAGCGCGGTGATCACCGCGTGTAGCAGGCGCAGCTTTTCCAGATACAGCAGGCTCTGCTGGCGCGCTTCCATTTCCGCTTTGACGGTCGCGCCGAAACGTTGCTGCTCGCGAAACGTCATGCCGAAGGCGCGCACGAGGCCCATGTTGCTGATCACGTCGACCAGCTCACCGTCCACCGACGCCGCTTTCGTGGCGAAATGGTGATGCCGCGCCGAGCCACGCCCGGCAAGCTTGTAAAGCACGACCGACAGAATGGCCGAGCAGAGCATCAGGCCGCCGGCCATCAGCGGATTCACGGCGGTGATCATGACGATTGCGCCGAGCACGGCGATACACGGCGGCAGCACGTTCCAGGCGGTGGTGTTCTCGGCGGTGTAGACCGCGTTCGACGTTGCCGTGATGCGGCTCGCCAGCATGCCCGGCTGTTTCTCCGAGTAGTAAGTCGGCGAGTGGCCGCTTAGATACTGGAAGAGGTCGCGTCGCAGATCGCCGGTCACGGCCACGAAGGTATGTGCGGCCACCCATCCGCCGACCCGCCACAGCAGGTTGTCGGCGGCAATCAGGCCAACCAGGATGGCGAACGCACCCCACAGCGGACCGGGATGATGCCGGCCTTCGCCGAGCACATCGATCAGATGCTTGATCGCGTATTGCGAAGCGAGCGCACAGCCCACGGCCGCGAACACGCTGCACAGGACGATCGCATGCGCGAGCGGATGGCGGCGAATAAAGCGGAAAAGAAACGCAAGCGGCCTGTGCGCATAGCTCGCAAGCTTTGCGTTCTGGGCGTTACGCTGGGCGATGGTTAAGTGTTCCAATTGATCGTGAGGTCGGTGTGTTTCAGGTTGTGCATGCAAGGCATGGGCCACAGCAAAAGCGTTCGCCGCGAAGCCGATGCTTCGCATTGTAAACATGCAAAAGCGATTGCGCCCTGTGTATCCGGGCGATGGCGCGACTGATTTCGCGATAGACGACCGCGACCTACTGTTGCTCGACCCGCCGATCGGGCGGTGGTTCACGCAGGTTGCGGAATATTTCGGGATATAATTACAAACTGCATTCAACTGCGGTGCGGCATTTCTTCAATGCCTGCCGGCAAGGTTGACACAGGAGCTTACAGCTGCCGTCTTCGGGTCAGCGTTGCAAGCCAGTTGCTACTGTAGAACTGTCTTATAAAACAAGGGTTTGTAAAGTGTTTCGCCTTTGTAACAACGTAAAGACTTTGAAATGTTGTGGTGCAGCGAGATCCCCGGCATTGATAATGCATGCTCTGCTAGCCCACCGAAATATCTGACAGTTTGTCAACGTAGGTGTCATGTGTGCGTTTACCGGCACATGTGCAGACAGCGAACTGCTGATCTGGGCTCACTACCCAAGCGATCCATCGCAGGATTTCTCGAAAGAATCAGGCCCGCGCCGGCATATCCGGCCAGACTGCCCTGGCGAGCAAGCGAGTCGCTTTTACCAAACGCAGTATTTTTGCCTGATTTTTTACGAGGAGTTCTTCATTATGCGAATCGCTCAAATCGCTCCCTTGCACGAGGCGGTTCCTCCCAAGCTTTACGGCGGGACGGAACGCGTGGTGTCCTACCTGACCGAAGCGCTGGTTGAGCAGGGCCATGACGTCACGCTTTTCGCAAGCGGCGATTCGCAAACCTCGGCGAAGCTCGAAGCGTTCTGGCCGCAGGCGCTGCGCCTCGACCCGACCATCCGCGACGTGATGGCGCCGCACATGCTGCTGCTCGAAGAAGTGCGCCGCCGCGCGGACGAATTCGACGTGCTGCATTTCCACATCGATTACTACCCGTTCTCGCTGTTCGCCCGCCAGCCGGTGCCGTTCCTGACCACGCTGCACGGCCGTCTCGATCTGCCGGAACTGCAGCCGATCTTCAACACGTTCAACGACGTGCCGGTGGTGTCGATTTCGGACAACCAGCGCATCCCGCTGCAACAGGCGAACTGGCTGCAAACCGTTTATCACGGCCTGCCGGAAAACGTGCTCACGCCGATCAAGGACGTCGAGCCGGGCTACCTCGCATTCCTCGGCCGCGTCTCGCCGGAGAAGGGTCTCGACCGCGCGATCCGCATCGCCGGCCAGGCAGGCATGAAGCTCAAGGTCGCCGCCAAGATCGACAAGGCCGACCGTGCCTATTACGAAGAAGTGATCAAGCCGCTGATGGCGCTCCCGCACGTCGAATACATCGGCGAAATCGGCGAAGCCGAAAAGCGTGAGTTCCTCGGCAACGCGCATGCACTGGTGTTCCCGATCGACTGGCCGGAGCCGTTTGGCCTGGTGATGATCGAAGCCATGGCTTGCGGTACGCCGGTGATCGCGTTCAATCGCGGTTCGGTGCCGGAAGTGATCGAAAACGGCGTGTCGGGTTTCGTCGTGGAAGACGAAATCAGTGCGGTTGCCGCAGTGAAGCGTCTGCACACGCTGCCGCGCGCCAAGGTGCGTGCCGCGTTCGAGTCGCGCTTCTCGTCAAAGGTTATGGCGAAGAACTACGTTGCCACCTACGAAGAGCTGCTGCGTCAGAAGCATCGCACGGTGCTGCGCGAAGTCAACGCCAGCTAAGTACGGTACGTAAAAGCAGCCAGGCCGGCTGGGCGGCGCGCGCTTTCGGGCGCACCGCGATCGATGGTCCGGCTGCCCCAGCAACGCCCCGCGCGCATCTCGCCTGCGGGGCGTTGTTGCATGCGCGCCGCGATTTTGCGCGTATGCGGCAGAAAGTACGGTTTTGGGACCGGCAAGCATGAGCCTGTCTCGGTAATATCCCTATAATGGCCGTGCCGCAAATCTGGCTGCGGCGCCGTCGACGACAGGAGGATGCTTTGGCGAGAACGAAAGAGACGCGTGCGAACGCGGCGCCCGGCGCCGGAATGATTTTCGCGCTGCGCGCCATCGGTCTCGTGCTCCTCACTCGCTGGCTTTTTTCGATGGCGCAGATGGACCTGGGCGCGTCGTTGTCGGCGATGGTGTCCTCGCCGTGGGCGTGCATCAACCTGGTGTTCCTGTTCCTGCTGATCTTCCTGCCCGGCGCCCGCGCCGTGGCCGAACGTCCGTTGCATCCGCTGCCGCAATGGTTGCGGCAGGCGGTGCGTCTGTTTGCTTTCCTCGGATTCCTGTTTGCTGTCTGGTCGGTCGGCGCATTTGCTGCGAGCGCCGGTTGGCGGCGCGCCGCGCAGGCGGTAGCGGCCACCAACGGCTGGCTGTTGGCGGCACCGGCGTTGTACGCGGCGGTGGTGTGGATTTGCCGGCCGCGCGCGTTGTGGCGAACCAATATCGCCGCGCGACGCTTTGCGATCGGCCGCTATGCGGTCGCGCTCGATCCGGCCACACGCACGGTGGTCGTCTGGGCCGAGCGTCGCAAGGTGGGGCAGTATGATGCCCGCGAATTGTCTGTGCGCTGGGCGGCCGCTCCTGGCATGAGCGCGCCGTCGGCGCCTGCTCCCGCGGTGGCGTTCGGTGTTGCCGGCGAGGCGGGTGGCGCTGCGGCGCCGCTCGGTTCGGTCGGCGCGCCTGCGCTGGTGCGCGGCGGCTTCGGCCGACGTCCGAAAATCGAACTGCTGTGGGATTCGCCGGCTGCGGCGGGCCACAACCGGCAAACCGTGTTCCGCGCCGCGCTGACTACCGAGGGTGATCGGGTCGCCGCGCGAGCGCTCGACACATCGTTGCGGCAAGTCTGAAACTAACGCTTTGTTCAGTCAGCTACAACGCAAGGGCGAAGCAGACGTCGTAAAGTGCGGTAGTCGATAATAAGACATGTAAGAAAAAGTGCCGCCCGGCGTTTCAGTGGGCGAGTGAGAGATACATCGATCGTATTGCGTCGTTTGCAGGAGTCGCTATGCTGGTTCGCTGGTTGCTTGCCGCCCTTCATCTACTTGCTTATGGCTTCGCCCTTGCGTCGATTCTCCGGCGCACGTGGTCATTGCGGCGAGCCAGCGTGCCTGCTGCGCTGCGATCCGTATTCCGCTCCGACTCGCGCTGGGGGCTTTCGGCTTTGGTGCTGATCGTCACCGGTCTGATGCGCGCCTTCGGCGGTTTCGAAAAGGGCGCCGACTACTACCTGCATGAGCCGCTCTTTCACCTGAAGATGACGCTGCTCGTGCTGATACTCATCCTCGAAGTCCCGACGATGCTCGGCCTGATTCGCTGGCGCGCCAGCATTAGAAAAGGCGCTACGCCTGATTTGCGAAAGGCGCGTACTTATGCGCGTTTCAGTGTGATCCAGACCGTGCTGCTGGTGTTGATGGTGTTCGCGGCGACCGGCATGGCGCGTGGCGTCGGGCTGCCTGCGGGCGTGGTATAGGCCTGCGTAACGGGGCGAACGCCTGCAGAAAACGCCTGTTACGGTGGCTTCTGCAGGACGTCCCACACACTTCTCCGCGATTTACTTCTCGACTAGCAAGTCCGAATCATCGAGTCGATTCGCCTTCGCGGCATGGGTCTTGGGCGTGACCTCCGAATCGCCCAGGCCCTTGATCAACTCCAGTGCCTGACGTTCGAACAAGCGCCTGTACAAGCCGTTGTCGAGTCTGATCAACGCCTCGTGACTGCCTTCCTCGATGACCTTGCCCTTGTCCAGCACCAGCAGTCGGTCCAGCGCTCGCACGGTGGAGAGACGGTGCGCCACCACCAGCGTCGTGCGGCCCATCATCAGCCGTTCCATGGCCTGCTGGATCAGCACTTCGCTTTCGCTGTCGAGGCTCGAGGTCGCTTCGTCCAGAATCAGGATCGGCGCGTCCGCGAGAAACGCCCGCGCGATCGCGACGCGCTGACGTTCGCCACCCGAGAGCTTGATACCGCGTTCGCCCACCAGCGTGTCGTAGCCTTGCGGCAGCGCGGAGATAAAGCCGTGCGCACTCGCGAGCTTCGCGGCGCGTTCGATCTCGGCACGGCTCGCGTCGGGCCGTGCATAGGCGATGTTCTCCGCCAGCGAGCGGTGAAACAGCACCGGCTCCTGCTGAACGATCGCGATCTGGCTGCGCAACGACGCCTGCCGCACACGGGCGATATCCTGACCGTCGATCGTGATCCGGCCTTCCGAAATGTCGTAGAGCCGCTGGATCAGCTTGATGAAAGTCGTCTTCCCCGAACCCGAATGCCCGACCAGTCCGACGCGTTCTCCCGGCGCGATGCGCACGGAGAAGTTGTCGTAAAGCGGCGTAGCTTTCGCACCGTAGTGGAAGGTGACGTGCTCGAAGCGAATTTCGCCTTTGCCGATCGCGATCGGACCTGCGCCGGGGCGATCTTCGATACCCAGCGGCTGGCTCTCGAGCGACACCAGTTCTTCCATGTCGTTGACCGAACGCTGCAGGTTGCGGATGTGCATGCCCACGTCGCGCAGATAGCCTTGCAACATGAAGAACATCGTCAGCGCGAACGTGATGTCGCCGACGCTCGCTTCGCCGCGCGCCCACAACAGCAACGCGACGCCGAGAATGGCGGCCTGAATCGCCACCAGCATGCTGCCCTGCACGCCGCCGTTGATCGTGCCGCGAATCCACGTGCGGCGCGTGCGATGACGCCACTTGACGATCACGCGCTCGAGCAGGGCTTCTTCGCGCTCTTCGGCGCCGAACGCTTTCACTACGCCGTTGCAGCTGACTGCGTCGGCAAGGGCGCCGCCCATGCGCGTGTCCCAAGCGTTAGCGAGGCGCGCGGCGGGCGCAACGAAGCCGAGCGACAGCGCCACGGTCACCGCGATATAGAGCACCGAACCAATACCGACGACCGCGCCCATCATCGGCCAGCGCCAGCCGAGCAGCACCGTCGCGCCGACCAGCATGACCAGCGACGGCAGCAGCGCGACCAGCAATGTGTCGTTGAGCAGGTCGAGCGCCCACATGCCGCGCGTGATCTTGCGCACCGTGGATCCGGCGAAGCTGTTGGCGTGCCAGTCCGTCGAAAAGCGTTGCACGCGATGAAAAGCGTTGCCGGCGATCTCGCTCATCATCTTGAGCGTCAGCCTGATGAGGTTGAAGAACACGCCCTGACGAAGCAGCTCAGCGCCGAGCCCGAGCGCGCCTAGCACACAGAAGGCCGTGATCGCCGCGTGCCACGCGACGGCATCGCTGGCAGAGCCGGATGCGATTGCGTCGACAAGCCGCCCGGCGAACATCGGCGTGAGTACGTCGGCCAATGCCGAGAGCAGCACCAGCGCCGCAATGACGAAGATGCGCCAAGGCTGTTTGGCCCAGTGACGGAAGGTGAAACCGAGGACGTCCTTGAAGGCTTGTCCACGAAAGTCGAGTTTTTTTCTAGTCATTTGCCACGACCCGGTGGCGCGCGAGCGCACCGAGGTTCCAGTCAGAAGCGAAAGGAAGAGACAGTCAAGCGAGCCGCGCTGTGTTGACAGCAATGCCGGCAATGAGACTACGGACTGTCTGGAATTTGCGCGGGACGCCTGGTCAGGCGGAACCGCGTGAGCGACAACGCGACAAACTTAAGGTCGCGAGAATGGTCGTGAGGCCATCCCAGGGAGAGCGATATGCACTGCGAACATGTGACGCCTCCCTGTAGTCGAATGAAGTGAAGGAATGGACGGGGCGAGTGCCCGAGAACTGACTATATCAGCAGTATTTGGCCGCCGCAATCGTACGAAAGTTCGGTGTTGACTTCGAAGCAGAGCGGGCGCAGATGCGTATCAACGGGCGCACACGTGATCAATGAAGCGTGCGCGTGTCTGGAAGCAAACAGAGTTAAGCGGAAGCAAAAACAAAAAAGCCCTCGACTTTCGTCTAAGGGCTTTCTCTTGTGGTTCTTCGGGAACCAGCGAATCTGGTGGGTGGTACAGGGATTGAACCTGTGACCCCTGCCGTGTGAAGGCAGTGCTCTACCGCTGAGCTAACCACCCGAAGAGAGCCGAATTATGTCAGGGATTTTTCGACTCGTCTAGTACTTTTTAAGCGGTTTGCTCATCCGCGGCCGCGGCCGGAGCCGGTTCAAGTCGCCACACACTCGTGCCTTTGACCGCTTTGTCGAGACCGTCGAGTACGGCCTGATGTTCGGCGACTTCGTCGTCACTCGCGGCGATCACAACCAGATTCAGCGAATCGATCGCGATGCGCGGTGTGCTCGCATCGCCGCCGCCGTGCGAATCGCCGAGCATGTCGATAACGAGGCTTTCCTGGCCGCGCGTCATCGCCAGATAAACCTCGGCAAGCAGTTCCGAGTCGAGCAGTGCGCCGTGCAAGGTGCGATGTGCGTTGCTGATGCCGAAGCGGTCGCACAGCGCGTCGAGCGAATTGCGCTTGCCCGGGAACATCTGCTTGGCGCGCGCGAGCGTATCGATGATCTCGCCACAGTAGGTTTTCACCGGCGGCAAACCCAGCAACGCAAATTCGGCATCGAGAAAGCCGATGTCGAACGGCGCGTTGTGAATGATGAGTTCCGCGTCCTGAATGAAGTCGCGAATCTGATCGGCAATCTCGGCGAACTTCGGCTTGTCGCTCAGAAACTCGGTGGTCAGCCCGTGGACTGCCAAAGCGCCCGGATCGCTTTCGCGTTCCGGGTTGATATAGAAATGCAGGTTGTTGCCCGTGAGCCGGCGGTTCACCATTTCGACGCAACCGAGTTCAAGGATCCGGTCGCCGGTTCGCGCATTCAGGCCGGTGGTTTCGGTGTCGAGGATGAGTTGACGCATGTCGGATTAGCCTGCTCTAGAAAAATCAGCAAAAAATAAGGGCGCGCGCGCGGGTGCCGCCGCGGGCATCACAGCACGCATCACATTTCCGCGAGTGACGCGACGCCGCGATTGGCCAGTTGATCCGCGCGTTCGTTTTCCGGGTGACCATTGTGACCGCGCACCCAGCGCCAATCGATTTCGTGCTGCGCGACGAGCGCATCGAGCCGCTTCCAGAGATCGGCGTTCTTCACCGGTTGCTTCGCGGCGGTGATCCAGCCTTTTTTCTTCCAGCCGTGAATCCACTCGCTGATGCCTTTCTGCACGTACTGCGAGTCGGTGTGCACGACGGCCTTGCAGGGGCGCTTGAGCGCCTCGAGTGCGCCGATCACGCCCATCAGTTCCATGCGATTGTTGGTGGTGTTGGGCTCACCGCCGAACAGTTCTTTTTCCTGGTCGCCGAAGCGCAGCAGCGCGCCCCAGCCGCCAGGGCCGGGGTTGCCCTTGCAGGCGCCGTCGGTATAAATATCGATGATGTCGGGAGTCATTGAGTGTGGTTGCGTGTGTTCGGAGTGGCGGCGGGCGCGAGGCCCGCGGCGAGGACAGGTTTTTTCACTTTCAGTGGGCCGACGAGGCGCATGCCGCGCACGCGCTTGATCGCCTTGATCATGTAGGTGGCGCCGAAAATCGGCCACCAGCGGTCGCCGGCGGCTTCCATGAAACCATAGCGGGACAGCCATTGTTCGCTGCCGAGCGGCGGACGATAGCAGCCGAAGCGCCCGCGTTCAAGGTCGAAACCCAGCAATTTGATCCAGTCTTTCAGGCGTGTGAAGGCGATCAGATCGACTGCGGCGGGCACGAACGGCCGGCCGGTCATCTTGCCGACCGATTGGCGCGCGCCCCACAGCGACAGTGAATTGAAGCCGAGAATGATCAACTGGCCTTCGGGCATCAGCACGCGTTCCGCTTCGCGCAGCAGCCGGTGCGGGTCGCTCGTGAATTCAAGCGTATGCGGCATCACAATCAGGTCGACGCTTTGTGCTTCGAACGGCAAGTCGAGCAGATCGCACCAGACAGCGCTGCGACCAGCCGGCGCGGGCAAACCGGCGGGCAGACCTTGCGCGGCGCTGTTACCCATGCTTTTGCCCGAGCCATTCCCGGCGCGCCCGAGGCCGCGCGGAAAAGCGTAGGGCGCGCTCGCGCCGCTCGCTGCGTCGAGCACAAGCCCGCGGCACGGCATGCGGTTCTCGCGCAAGGCGTCGAGCTGCGGCAGGCCGAGTTGCAGCGCATGGTAACCGAACACGTCGGACACCACGCGATCGAGCTGGGTCTGTTCCCACTCGAGTACGTAGCGCCCGGGTGGCGAATCGGTCCAGGCAGGCCAGTCTATAATCGCTCGATCAGTCATATCAGAGAATGCGTCGCCTATGAATGCGCTCGAGTACGTACCGGTCCCGGCGTTTGAAGACAATTACATCTGGGTCGTTTCCGACGGGCATCATGCGGTGGTCGTCGATCCGGGTGAGGCCGCCCCCGTGCGCGCATATCTGGCGAAACGGGGTTGGCGGCTGAGCGCTATTTTACTCACGCACCATCACCAAGACCATGTCGGCGGGGTGGCCGATCTGCTGAACGGCCAGGCCGTTCCCGTGTACGGCCCCGCTGGTGAGGCGATCCAGCATCTCACGCATCGTCTCAAAAACGGCGATCACGTGACGATTGCGGCCCCCGCGCTCGAATTCAGCGTGCTCGACGTGCCCGGTCACACGAGCGGTCACATCGCCTATTTTCAGGCGGCCGACCCGCGCGGCACGCCCCACGTGTTTTGCGGAGACACGCTGTTCGCGTGTGGCTGCGGCCGCTTGTTCGAAGGCACGCCCGCGCAGATGCTGGCGTCGCTGGATTCGCTCGCCGCGCTGCCCGGCGCGACCGAGGTTCATTGCGCCCACGAATACACGTTGTCGAACATCCGCTTCGCGCTCGCGTGCGAGCCGGGCAACGCCGAACTGCAAGCCTGGCGCGACACGGCGAGCGAATTGCGCGCACGTCATGTGCCGACGCTGCCCACCACCATCGCCCACGAACGCGCCGTGAATCCGTTTTTACGTGCCGACAGTCCGGCGATCCGCGTGACCTTGCAGGAGCAGTTGCACGAAAAAGTGTCCGATCGTTTATCGGCATTTACGCTGATGCGCGAATGGAAAAACCGCTTCCGTTGACCCGTTCGGCATCAGGGTATTCCTCACGCGAAGAATCGGAAAAATTCGCCAAGCCCAAGATTTCCTTGATATTTTTCGTAATTTTCCGATTGACGTAAACGTTGCCGTTTCGTACTATCGGCTGCAAATTCCAGCCCTTGTGGAAGCCGAGACGTTCATGCGATTTATCTTTAGTGCGTTGTTGGTCCTGACACTCGCCGCTTGCGCGAGTCAGGGACCGGCGACGAATAGCCCCACCACCGCAACAAACCCCGCCAGTCAGGAAGCAGTAGCCGACGCCCTTCGCAAGACA
This sequence comes from Paraburkholderia sediminicola, assembly GCF_902859805.1. Lineage (GTDB taxonomy): Bacteria > Pseudomonadota > Gammaproteobacteria > Burkholderiales > Burkholderiaceae > Paraburkholderia > Paraburkholderia sediminicola. Next base: position 570,861 of record NZ_CADIKC010000003.1, read on the forward strand.
GCCACCGCCAAAGAGACGATCAACGTCGATCAAGGCTCGGTCAGTCAACTGACGAGCGCAGACGCCGATTTGTGGGGCCGTATTCGCCGTGGTTTTCAAATGCCGGATCTGCAAACCGACCTCGTCGACATGCAGGTCAACTGGTATGCGCAACGCCCGGATTACGTGCAGCGCATGACAGAGCGCTCGCAGAAATACCTGTACCACATCGTCGAAGAGCTCGAGGCGCGCAATATGCCGACCGAGCTCGCGTTGCTGCCGTTCATCGAATCCGCGTATAGCCCGCAGGCGTTGTCGGTGGCGAAGGCCGCCGGGATGTGGCAGTTCATGCCAGGCACGGGCCGCACCTACAACCTCAAGCAGAACATGTGGCAGGACGAGCGCCGCGACGTGCTGGCTTCGACCAGCGCCGCGCTCGACTACCTGTCGCGTCTGCATGACATGTTCGGCGACTGGCAACTGGCGCTCGCCGCGTACAACTGGGGTGAGGGCAACGTGCAGCGCGCGATCGCGCGCAACGAAGCGGCGGGGCTGCCCACCGACTACCTCAGCCTGCGCATGCCGAACGAGACGCGCAACTACGTGCCCAAGCTGCAGGCGGTGAAGAATATCGTGATGAACCCGCAGATGTACGGGCTCACGCTGCCGTCGATTCCGAATCACCCGTATTTCGTGACGGTCACGACCTCGCACGACATCGACGTGGACATGGCGGCGAAACTCGCCAATCTGTCGCCGGACGAATTCCGTTCGCTGAACCCGTCGTTCAGGAAGCCGGTGATTCTCGGCGCCACGCAGCCGCAAATCCTGCTGCCGTTCGATAACGCCAGCGCCTTCGAACGTAATCTGAAGGCCTATTCCGGTTCGCTGTCGTCCTGGACCACGTACACGGTCACGGAGCGTTCGGCACCGGCGGCGATCGCGCAAAAGATCGGTGTCGACGCCGACACGCTGATGGAAGTGAACAAGATTCCGGCCGGCATGCGTTTGAAACCGGGTTCCACAATCGTGGTGCCGCGTGGGTCGGACGACGACGAAGACATCAGTGCCGACGTCGCCGAAAGCGCCGTGCTTGCCATGGAGCCTGACGTTCCCGACACCCGCAAGATGCTGATCCGCGTGCGTCGCAATCAATCCATGGCCGCGATCGCAGTGCGTTACGGCGTTTCGATCGGTCAATTGAAAGCGTGGAATCGCACGCATCGCGATCAGGTTTCGCGCGGCCAGGTGATCGTGCTGCACGTGCCGGTCGGCAAGGCGATGCCTAGCGAGCCGGGTCCGGAGCGCATCGCAACCGACGTCCAGGGCGGCGGCGTCGAGAAGATCGGCACCCGTGTCACAGACACGAAGAACGATTCGCGCTACGATAAGAAGAAGGGTCGTGGCCGTTCCGCCGTGGTGAAGGTGTCTGATCCGGTGGTTAAAGCGAGCAAGCCGACAACGTCCGGCGCTACCAGGGGCAAGGTGACGAAGGTGTCGGCTTCCACGTCCAGCAAGGCGTCGAAGGCTGCGGCAGATAGCCGCCAGAAGACCGCGGCCAACGCGAAGAAGGGTAAGTAGACCAAAAAGCGGCTCCACGGTAGTGACCACATGCGTTGCGGGGGCAGCGCATGAATTGCGCTCCGATCACGCACCGTGTTATTCCGACGCCGTCACCTCAGGGTGACGGCGTTTTTCATTCTGCAGATCAAATCAGCGAATTTCGCTCATTTCATTTATCGTTCGTGCTCAGGCCTTGTCGGCCGCTCTTTTCAAAACTCATGTCGTCCACCCAGTTGCGCGTTTTTCTCCTGTTTTCCGCCGGGTACTTTGTTTCGTACGTGTTTCGCGGCGTCAATCTGGGCTTTGCGCCCTTCATCACGCACGATCTCGGCTTGTCGGCCACTGATCTCGGCTTGCTGACCAGTCTGTATTTCCTCGGTTTCGCGGGCGCGCAGATTCCGGCGGGCGTGTTGCTCGACCACTTCGGCGCGCGTCGGGTGACGGCGGTCACCCTGCTATTTGCCGCGCTGGGAATCTGGGTGTTTGGTGCCGCGCACGGCGTTGGCGTGATGATGATCGGGCGCCTGCTGATCGGCGTCGGCGTGTCCGTGTGTCTCGGCGCTGCCTTCAAAGCGTTGGCGCAGCATTTCGCGTCCGCGCGGCTGCCGCTGATGAACGGGCTGGTGATGGCGATTGGCGGCTTCGGCGGTGTGATGGTCGGGTCGCCGCTCACGTGGGTGCTGGGCTTCGCGAGTTGGCGCGCGGTCTGCGTCGGCTTGGGTCTGCTGACGGTTCTCGTGGCAGTCGCGCAATGGACCCTCGCGCCAGACGCAAAAGAAAGCCATCATCAGGCAAGTCTTGGCGCCCAGTTCAAGGGCACTTTGCACATCTTGAGGAGCGCGGCATTCTGGAAGATCGCGTCGTTTTCGGTCGTCACGCAAGGCGTGTTCTACGCGATGCAGTCGCTGTGGGTCGGCGCCTGGTTGCGCGACGTGCAGGGCTTCGAGCCGCGTGAAGCTGCCGCGCTGGTATCGATACTCGGCTTCGCGATGATGGCCGGCTGCGTGGGCTTTGGCGCGGCGGCGCGCAGCCTGGAGCGGCGCGGTATCTCCCTGTACGTGTTTTGCGGCATCGGCATGGCGCTGTTCGTTGTCACCCAACTGCTGATCATGTTCAATGCGCCGCTGCCCGCGAGCCTGCTGTGGGCCGCGTATGGGATCTTCGGCGGGACGGGGATTCTCAGCTACGCGGTGATGGCGCGGCACTTCCCGGCGCAGATGATCGGCCGGGTGAATACCACCCTGACGCTGATCATCTTTTTGCTGATTTTCGGCTTCCAGATTGGTGTTGGCGCGGTGCTGTCGCACTGGCCGGCCAGTGGCGGGCATTATCCGGCCGCCGCACATCTGACCGCCTGGGGCATTCTGATGGCGCTGCAACTGTTGAGCGCGATCTGGTACGTATTGCCCAGTCGGACAGGGCTTCAGTCGACGCACGCACACGCCGAACGGCAGGTTTAAGGCCGTTGTTGATGGTTTGCCGGGCCGGGTCATATTTACCGGCACTATCCCGATTCTGGCCCGCGCAAATTTTGTCCGACGGCTTCTGAGCCATGCGCTGCAAGGCTTCGACCCGTTTGGGAGGACGCTCCGCTACGCCGGCTCCCCATCTCGGATTTGGAGGGAAGGGTAGTTTCACGCTATAATTCCAAGGTTTGAGCTTATCAACCCGCACCCTAGCGCCTACCTCTCCCATACCGTTCATCCGCCGCGCGCTTTTGACGCCCCGCACCCAGCCGATCCGTCCACACAATGGACCCATCGCGCCCCTTGCGACGTCACCAGCAGTACGCGAGCGAGTCTGCGCGCGCATCCTTGCCGATGCGTTTCGCTGCGGCTCGCAGTCGGATAGACAGGTCGGCAACAGGGTGTTCCCCAAGGAGTCTCCCGTGTTGCCGTCATTTTCTCCCGCTTTGCTCGCACTCGCCGACGGCACGGTCTTTCGTGGTTACTCGATCGGCGCCCCCGGGCATACGATCGGCGAAGTCGTGTTCAACACCGCTATCACCGGTTATCAGGAAATCCTGACCGACCCGAGCTACGCGCGCCAGATCGTGACCCTCACGTATCCGCACATCGGTAATGTCGGCGTGAATGCCGAAGACGTCGAAGCCACGAAAGTCCATGCCGCCGGGCTGATCATCCGTGATCTGCCGGTCCTCGCGTCGAACTTCCGCATGGAGCGCACGCTCCCGCAATACCTGAAGGACGAAGGCGTGGTCGCCATCGCCGGTCTCGACACCCGTATGCTGACCCGCGTGCTGCGCGACAAGGGTGCGCAGAACGGCGCCATTCTGGCCGGTTCGGATGACGAAGCGAAGGCAATCGAACTCGCGCGTTCGTTCCCGGGCTTGTCGGGCATGGACCTCGCGAAGGTCGTGTCGACGAAGGAAAGCTACGAATGGACCCAGACCGAATGGCGTCTGGGCACCGGCTACGGCACTCAGAACGCGCCGAAGTATCGCGTGGTCGCGTTCGACTATGGCGTGAAGTACAACATTCTGCGCATGCTGGCTGAGCGCGGCTGCCACGTCACCGTGCTGCCGGCACAAGCTTCTGCTGCCGACGCGCTCGCGCTCAACCCGGACGGCGTGTTCCTGTCGAACGGCCCCGGCGATCCGGAACCGTGCGATTACGCAATCGCGGCGACCAAAGAACTGATCGACCGTGGCATCCCGACTTTCGGCATCTGCCTCGGCCACCAGATCATGGGCCTCGCGCTCGGCGCCAAGACCCTGAAGATGAAGACCGGCCACCACGGCGCGAACCATCCGGTGAAGGATCTCGAAGACGGACGTGTGGTCATTACGTCGCAGAACCACGGTTTCGCGGTCGACGCCGACACGTTGCCGGCCAATGCCAAGGTCACGCACATCTCGCTGTTCGACGGCACGCTGCAAGGCTTCGCGCTGACCGACAAGCCGGCGTTCTGCTTCCAGGGCCACCCGGAAGCGTCGCCCGGTCCGCACGACATCGCCTATCTGTTCGATCGCTTCACGGCGTTGATGGACACGAAGAAGGCCGGCAAGGCGACAGCGGCATAAGCAGCAGAGTGTGAGGCGCCCAGGCGGCGCACGGCTCGCGGCGCGAACAGCGCCTCAGCGCACAAGCGCAGCGAGCCGCACACAATAGAGCGCGCGCAACGTATCAACGCAGCGCGCCGACGGAAAGAATTCAGGAATACATTAGCGAGAGCGTTATGCCCAAGCGGACAGACATTAAAAGCATCCTCATCATCGGCGCGGGTCCGATCATCATCGGCCAGGCGTGCGAGTTCGACTACTCGGGCGCGCAGGCATGCAAGGCGCTGCGTGAGGAAGGCTACAAGGTCATTCTCGTCAACAGCAATCCGGCGACGATCATGACCGACCCGAACACGGCCGACGTGACCTACATCGAGCCGATCACGTGGGAAGTGGTGGAGCGCATCATCGCCAAGGAGCGCCCGGACGCGATCCTGCCGACGATGGGCGGCCAGACCGCGCTGAACTGCGCGCTCGATCTCCACGCGCACGGCGTGCTGGACAAGTACAAGGTCGAGCTGATCGGCGCCTCGCCGGAAGCGATCGACAAGGCGGAAGACCGTCAGAAGTTCAAAGACGCGATGACGAAGATCGGCCTCGGTTCGGCCAAGTCGGGCACCGCGCATTCGATGGAAGAAGCGCTGGCAGTGCAAGCGGACATCGCTACGCAAACGGGCAGCGGCGGTTATCCGGTCGTGATCCGTCCGTCGTTCACTTTGGGTGGTTCGGGCGGCGGTATCGCCTACAACCGCGACGAATTCGAAGAGATCTGCAAGCGCGGTCTCGACCTGTCGCCTACGCGTGAACTGCTGATCGAAGAATCGCTGCTCGGCTGGAAAGAGTACGAGATGGAAGTGGTCCGCGATAAGAAGGACAACTGCATCATCGTTTGCTCGATCGAAAACCTGGATCCGATGGGCATCCACACCGGCGACTCGATCACCGTCGCGCCGGCACAAACGCTCACGGACAAGGAATACCAGATCCTGCGTAACGCATCGCTCGCGGTGCTGCGCGAGATCGGCGTGGACACGGGCGGTTCGAACGTGCAGTTCTCGATCAATCCGAAAGACGGCCGGATGATCGTGATCGAAATGAATCCGCGTGTGTCGCGTTCGTCGGCATTGGCCTCGAAGGCGACCGGCTTCCCGATCGCGAAGGTCGCGGCGAAGCTCGCTTGCGGCTACACGCTCGACGAGTTGAAGAACGAAATCACCGGCGGCCAGACCCCGGCCTCGTTCGAACCGACTATCGACTACGTCGTCACCAAGATCCCGCGTTTCGCATTCGAGAAATTCCGCGAAGCCGATTCGCGCCTGACCACGCAGATGAAGTCGGTCGGCGAAGTGATGGCAATCGGCCGCACCTTCCAGGAGTCGTTCCAGAAGGCGCTGCGCGGCCTCGAAGTAGGCGTGGACGGTCTGGACGAAAAGACCGATAACCGCGACGAGATCATCCGCGAGATCGGCGAAGCCGGCCCGGATCGCATCTGGTACGTCGGCGACGCGTTCCGTATCGGCATGAGCGCCGAAGAGATCTTCGAAGAGACCTCGATCGACCCGTGGTTCCTCGCGCAGATCGAACAGATCATCCTGAAGGAAAAGGCACTGGCCGGCCGTACGCTGGCGAGCCTGTCGAAGGAAGAACTCAAGTATGTGAAGCAAAGCGGTTTCTCGGACCGCCGTTTGGCGAAGCTGCTCGGCGCGAAGCCGTCGGAAGTGCGTCAACGTCGTATCGAATTGAACGTGCGCCCGGTGTACAAGCGCGTCGACACGTGCGCGGCCGAGTTCGCCACGAAAACCGCCTACATGTACTCGACCTACGAGGAAGAGTGCGAAGCGAACCCCACGAACAACAAGAAGATCATGGTGCTGGGCGGCGGCCCGAACCGGATCGGCCAGGGTATCGAGTTCGACTATTGCTGCGTGCACGCTGCACTCGCCATGCGCGAAGACGGCTACGAAACGATCATGGTTAACTGCAACCCTGAAACCGTTTCGACCGATTACGACACGTCCGATCGTCTGTACTTCGAATCGCTGACGCTCGAAGACGTGCTCGAAATCGTCGACAAGGAAAAGCCGGTTGGCGTGATCGTTCAGTACGGTGGTCAAACGCCGTTGAAGCTCGCACTCGATCTCGAAGCGAACGGTGTGCCGATCGTCGGCACGTCACCCGACATGATTGACGCCGCGGAAGACCGCGAGCGTTTCCAGAAGCTGCTGCAGGACCTCGGTCTGCGTCAGCCGCCGAACCGCACCGCGCGTGCTGAAGACGAAGCGCTCAAGCTCGCTGAAGAAATCGGCTATCCGCTGGTGGTGCGTCCGTCGTACGTGCTGGGTGGCCGCGCGATGGAAATCGTCCACGAGCCGCGTGACCTCGAGCGCTACATGCGCGAGGCCGTGAAGGTGTCGAACGATTCGCCGGTGTTGCTCGACCGCTTCCTGAACGACGCGATCGAATGCGACGTGGATTGCATCTCGGATGGCGAAGCCGTGTTTATCGGCGGCGTGATGGAGCACATCGAACAGGCGGGCGTTCACTCGGGCGACTCGGCTTGCTCGCTGCCGCCGTACTCGCTGTCGAAGGAAACGATTGCCGAGCTGAAGCGCCAGACCGGCGCAATGGCGAAGGCGCTGAACGTGATCGGCCTGATGAACGTGCAGTTCGCGATCCAGCAGGTGCCGCAGGCAGACGGTTCGAAAGAGGACGTGATCTACGTGCTCGAAGTGAACCCGCGTGCCTCGCGTACCGTGCCGTATGTCTCGAAGGCAACCAGCCTGCCGCTCGCCAAGATCGCGGCGCGCGCGATGGTCGGCCAGACGCTCGCGCAACAGGGCGTGACGAAGGAAATCGATCCGCCGTACTTCAGCGTGAAAGAAGCTGTGTTCCCGTTCGTCAAGTTCCCGGCAGTCGACCCGGTGCTCGGACCGGAAATGCGCTCCACCGGTGAAGTGATGGGCGTCGGTCAGACGTTCGGCGAAGCGTTGTTCAAGTCGCAACTCGCGGCGGGTTCGCGTCTGCCGGAGTCGGGCACGGTGCTCCTGACCGTGATGGACGCCGACAAGCCGAAGGCCGTCGAAGTCGCGCGCATGCTGCACGAACTCGGCTACCCGATCGTTGCAACCAAGGGCACGGCAGCCGCGATCGAAGCGGCCGGTGTGCCGGTCAAGGTCGTCAACAAGGTGAAGGACGGCCGTCCACACATCGTCGACATGATCAAGAACGGCGAAATCGCGCTGGTCTTCACGACCGTCGACGAAACCCGTGCTGCGATCGCCGACTCGCGCTCGATCCGCATGAGCGCACAGGCGAACAAGGTCACGTACTACACGACGATGTCCGGCGCACGGGCCGCAGTTGAAGGTTTGCGCTATTTGAAGGACCTGGAAGTCTATGATTTACAAGGTCTTCACGCTCGCCTAAACTAAGGCTTCGAATACCTGTCCAAGATGTAAGTGCCGCGGTTAAGCGGCGTTCCGCAGGTGCTGGGTCCCGGGCTTTGTCCGGCGCTCTGGCCCCCGCGGAATGCACTTAACCGCGGTGATTTTTTTTACGGCTGTTTTTTGCATAGAGTTGTTTATGAGCACTGTTCCATTGACTAAGCGCGGCGCGGAAATGTTGCGCGATGAATTGCAGCGCCTGAAATCGGTTGAGCGTCCCTCGGTGATCAATTCGATCGCGGAAGCGCGTGCCCAGGGCGATCTGTCGGAAAACGCGGAATACGACGCGGCGAAAGAAAAGCAGGGCTTCATCGAAGGCCGTATTGCCGAAATCGAATCTAAGCTGGCCGGCGCGCAGGTGATCGACCCGGCGGCGGTGGAAGCGGACGGTCGCGTAGTGTTCGGTGCAACACTTGAACTCGAAGACCTCGATTCGGGTGCGAAGGTGAAATACCAGATCGTCGGCGACGATGAAGCGGACATCGACCACGGTCTGATCTCGATCAGCTCGCCGATCGCGCGCGCATTGATCGGCAAGTCGGAAGGCGACGTTGCTTCGGTGCAGGCGCCGGGCGGCGTACGCGAGTACGAAATCATCGCGGTTAGCTACGTTTGAAGGCGGCCCCGGTGTCCTTGATGCCGCATCGACTGTTCCGTCTGCTGACGGTGGTGTGGGTCGGTAGTCTGCTGACTATCGGCTATGCCGTCGCGCCGGTGTTGTTCACGTCGCTCGATCGCATGACGGCGGGCGCCGTGGCGGCGCAACTGTTTCGTATCGAGGGCGTGCTGGGTGCGGTGTGCGGTATTTTGCTGCTAGGTCTCGCGAACGTACTGGTGCGACGGGGCGGTGACGCTTATCGCCGTTTGCGCTGGTTGATCGTCGGCATGCTGGTGTGCGTGCTGGTGGGTTATTTTGCGTTGCAGCCGTTCATGAATGCAATGCGCATTGCCGCGCTGGAAGCGGGCAGTGATGTCGGGCATTCGGCTTATGCAACACGCTTTGGCATCCTGCACGGCGTATCGAGTCTGTTTTACCTGATCGAGAGCCTGCTGGGTGTGGCGCTGGTGTGGAAGCTGCCGGCAAGCGTCGGTATCGTGAGCGCGGAGCAGGGTGCTCGCAGCGCTGCGGGGAAAGTAACCAGTTGAGTGGTATGGTTCTACCTTGCTTGAGCGGATTTGCCCGCGGCGTTACCGAGATGGGCATCAAATAGACACCACCCAGGCCGCCTGAGCAGTTCACCCCAAGGTGCGGACACCGCCCGCACCCTCATCATTCGCTTACTTCGACGACTGATGCGCGCGCTTTGCGCTGGTCTGGCGCTTCTTGGCGCGCTTGATATTGCCGCCTTGCGTGACGCGTTCATTGCCGCGCACCACGACCGCTTTTGCCTTCGGCTTGCGCATCGGGATTTCGCTGGGCTTTACCACGGTGACTACGCGCGGTGCGCGGCCTTTACCCGGTTTGGCTTCGACAGCCGCTTCGCGGGCGCTCGGCAGGGCGCCGCGCTTGGCCTTGACAGCCGGTTGTGCAGCGGCTTCCGGCTTCCAGATCACCAGCAGCTTGCCGATGTGCTGGATCGGCGCGGCGTTCAACGTGTCGCAGATCTGTTCGTAGATGGCGATACGTTCTTCGCGTTCGTCGCCGAACACGCGGATCTTGATCAGTTGATGCGCGCCAAGGTGGACCTTGATTTCCGACAGCACAGCGTCGGTCAAGCCTTCGGCGCCGACGAGCACGACCGGTTTGAGCGCATGTGCCTGGGAGCGCAACTCGGCGCGTTGGTCGGAAGAGACTTTAAGGGCTGGCATGGAAAGTGGGAGACTCGACTAAAATGGCGGCACCTGCATTTCCGAGAGATTCGGCCAATAGCGCAGGGCGGCGCGTCAGAACAACAGAATCGCGGATGACTGCCAGTTTTGGCGGTGGCCGCGCGAATTAACCGCGTATTATCCCCTAAAGCGCCACATTTCGCAGCAAGAGTTCACCTTTAATGGCAAAAAACAAGTTCAACACGGCGTGGTTGCATGATCACATCAACGACCCGTACGTCAAAATGGCGCAGCGGGAGGGCTATCGCGCCCGCGCAGCCTACAAGCTGAAGGAAATCGACGAGCAGGACAAGCTGATCCGGCCAGGCCAGGTGATCGTTGACCTCGGCTCGGTGCCGGGCAGCTGGAGCCAGTACGCCCGCAACAAGCTCGCCAAGGGCTCGCAGCGCGACGCGGAGCGCGAGGGCGGCATCGACGGCACGATCATCGCGCTGGATATGCTGCCGATGGAACCGATCGCCGACGTCCATTTCATTCAGGGCGACTTCCGCGAAGACTCGGTTCTCGAGCAACTCGAAGAATTAGTCGGAGAACGTCAGGTTGATCTTGTAATTTCGGATATGGCGCCCAACCTGTCGGGAGTGGCGGTGGCGGATGCCGCGCGAATCGAGCATTTGTGCGATATCGCGATGGAATTTTCGCAAAACCACCTGAAGCCGGATGGCGCCCTTTTAGTCAAATGTTTTCATGGCAGCGGTTATAGCCAGATTGTCGAAAAGTTCAAGCGCCAGTTCAAGGTGGTGGCGGCCCGCAAGCCGAAAGCCTCGCGGGACAAATCGTCAGAAACGTTTATTTTGGGTAAGCATCTGAAGCGCCCCGCGTAGGTGCGCTACAGGAAGGTTCCGCATCGGCCGATAAGGTGCCAGCAGCACCGGAAATTGGCGCTGAAATGGCCCGCTGCGCTATTTGTGTGGTAGCGAAACCTTATGGCAGGGGTCTGCGGACTGGATTAGAATGCTTTCGTGGTGCCGCAAGGCAAATGTAGGCGCCCGTCTAAGTGAAGGAGTGGTGCTTTGAACAACAATATGTTTTCGAAAGCAGCAGTGTGGTTAGTTATCGCACTGGTGCTGTTTACGGTGTTCAAGCAGTTCGACAAGCCCCGTGTCCAGGAAGGCGTTTCCTATTCGCAGTTCATGGACGACGCGAAGAACGGCAAAGTCAAGAACGTCATTGTCCAGGGGCGGAACCTCACGGTCACTCCAGCAGACGGCCAGAAGTACCAGATCGTGTCGCCCGGCGACATCTGGATGGTCGGCGATCTGATGAAGTATGGCGTTCAGGTGAGCGGCAAGGCTGATGACGAACCGAATGCGCTGGTATCCGCGCTGTACTACCTCGGACCAACGATCCTGATCATCGGCTTCTGGTTCTACATGATGCGACAGATGCAGGGGGGCGGGAAAGGCGGTGCGTTCTCGTTCGGTAAATCCCGTGCACGTCTGATCGACGAAAACAACAACGCAATCAATTTCACCGACGTCGCCGGTTGCGACGAAGCCAAGGAAGAAGTTTCCGAACTGGTCGACTTCCTGCGCGATCCGCAGAAATTCCAGAAGCTGGGCGGACGCATTCCGCGCGGCGTGTTGCTGGTCGGCCCGCCGGGAACCGGTAAGACGCTGCTGGCACGCGCTATCGCCGGTGAGGCAAAGGTGCCGTTCTTCAGCATCTCGGGTTCGGACTTCGTGGAAATGTTTGTGGGTGTCGGTGCGGCTCGTGTGCGCGACATGTTCGAGCAGGCCAAGAAGCACGCACCGTGTATCGTGTTCATCGACGAAATCGACGCGGTCGGCCGTCATCGCGGCGCCGGCATGGGCGGCGGTAACGACGAACGCGAACAGACCTTGAACCAGATGCTGGTCGAGATGGACGGTTTCGAAGCGAATTCGGGCGTGATCGTGATCGCTGCAACGAACCGTTCGGACGTGCTGGACAAGGCGCTGCTGCGTCCGGGCCGTTTCGACCGTCAGGTGTACGTCGGTCTGCCGGACATCCGTGGTCGCGAGCACATCATGAAGGTTCACCTGCGCAAGGTGCCGATTTCGAACGACGTCGACGCAGCGGTGATCGCACGCGGCACGCCGGGCTTCTCGGGCGCCGATCTGGCGAACCTGGTCAACGAAGCAGCATTGTTCGCGGCTCGCCGCGGCAAGCGCATCGTCGAGATGAACGACTTCGAAGACGCGAAAGACAAGATCTTCATGGGTCCGGAGCGCAAGTCGGCCGTGATTCGCGAAGAATCGAAGCGTGCTACGGCGTATCACGAGTCGGGTCACGCAGTCATCGCCAAGCTGTTGCCGAAGGCCGATCCGGTGCACAAGGTCACGATCATTCCGCGCGGCCGTGCGCTGGGCGTCACGTGGCAGTTGCCTGAGCATGACAACGAAACGTATTCGAAAGACTACCTGCTGGACCGCCTCGCGATCCTGTTCGGTGGCCGTGTCGCGGAAGAGCTGTTCCTGAACCTGATCAGCACCGGCGCATCGGACGACTTCAACAAGGCAACGGCTACGGCCCGCGCCATGGTGGCTCGCTTCGGTATGACGGACGCACTCGGACCGATGGTCTACGTCGACGACGAAAACGACGCAACGCCGTTTGGCCGTGGCTTCACGCGCACCATTTCGGAAGCGACGCAACAGAAGGTCGACGCGGAAATCCGCCGCGTGCTCGACGAGCAGTACAACCTCGCCAAGCGCCTGCTGGACGAGAACCGCGACAAGGTCGAAGCGATGACCGCCGCACTGATGGAGTGGGAAACGATCGACGCTGATCAGATCAACGACATCATGGCAGGCCGTCCGCCGCGTTCGCCGAAGAGCTCGCCGCCGTCGGCAAGCGACGCCTCGTCGGGCGGCAGCCCGGGCACCGAGGTCAAGCCGGGCAGCGCGACCGCGCCGGCCTGATCGGCGACCAGTAGAAAGTGCGGGCCGGTGTGATTCACACCGGCCCGTTTTGCATTTATTCGTTTTACGTGATTGACCGCTACGTGTCGAAAGTCGAATTCCCTTCTCTTCCCATCCCCGAACCGCTGCAATGCGGCCGCTTCAAGCTGACCTTTGAACGCCCGTTGGTCATGGGCATCCTGAACGTTACGCCCGATTCGTTTTCCGATGGCGGTCAGTACGCGATGCGCGGCGATGCGCTGCGCCAGGCCGAGCGCATGCTGCTCGACGGCGCGGACATCATCGACATCGGCGGCGAGTCGACCCGCCCGGGTGCGCCGCCCGTGCCGCTCGACGAAGAGCTGGAACGGGTGATCCCGCTGGTCGAACTACTGCGCGGCGCGAATGTGCCGCTGTCGGTCGATACGTACAAGCCGGAAGTGATGCGTCACGCACTGACCGCGGGCGCCGACCTGATCAACGATATCTGGGGCTTCCGGATGCCCGGCGCGGTCGACGCCGTTCGCGACAGCGAATGCGGTCTGTGCGTGATGCATATGCTCGGCGAGCCGCAGACCATGCAGCTCGGTGAGCCTGCCTATGACGACGTGGTGAGCGAAGTTCGGCAGTTTCTCGAAGAACGGGTGGCAACCCTGAAGCAGGCGGGCATCGCTCGTGCTCGCATCAGCGTGGACCCGGGCTTTGGTTTCGGCAAGGCGGTGGTCGAACACAATTACGCGCTGCTCGCGCACCTGCCGGACACGGCGCCGCGCGCCGAGTCGCCGTACCCCATTCTCGCCGGCATGTCGCGCAAGTCGATGGTCGGCGCGGTTGTCGGACGACCCGCGCCGGAGCGCGTCGCGGGCAGCATCGCCGCCGCGGTGTGTGCCGCCGGGCGCGGTGCGGCAATTCTGCGCGTGCACGACGTCGCGCAAACAGTGGATGCATTGAAAGTATGGGCGGCCATGCGCGACGCGGCGAATCACAGCCGCGCGCACGGCTGAACCCACAAGCCAAGGAGGAACATAAAACATGGCACGTCGTTATTTCGGAACGGACGGGATTCGGGGCAAGGTCGGCGAAGGTCCGATTACGCCGGAGTTTGTATTGCGGCTCGGCTACGCGGCCGGCAAGGTGCTGGCCGGCGCGGACCGCTGGGCGAGAACGGGCGCACGGCCCACGGTGCTGATTGGCAAAGACACCCGGGTGTCGGGCTATATGCTCGAAGCCGCGCTCGAAGCGGGCTTTTCCGCGGCGGGCGTCGACGTCATGCTGGCCGGGCCGATGCCGACCCCGGGCATCGCCTATCTGACGCGCGCACTGCGGCTCGCCGCGGGCGTCGTGATCAGCGCGTCGCACAATCCGTACTACGACAACGGCATCAAATTCTTCTCCGCCGACGGCAACAAGCTGCCCGACGAAGTGGAATTGCAGATCGAAGAACAACTCGATCTGCCGCTCGCGTGCGCGGCGTCCGAGCAACTCGGCAAGGCGCGGCGCCTCGACGACGCAGCCGGCCGCTACATCGAGTTCTGCAAGAGCACGTTCCCGGCAGCGTTCGACTTGCGCGGCCTGAAACTGGTGGTCGACTGCGCACACGGTGCCGCGTACGACGTCGCACCGCACGTGTTCCACGAGCTCGGCGCCGATGTGATCCCGATCGGCGTCGCGCCGAACGGTTTCAACATCAACGATGGCGTCGGCGCGACCGCACCGGACGCGCTGGTGCGCGCGGTGCGCGCGAACCACGCTGACCTCGGCATCGCGCTCGACGGCGACGCCGACCGGCTGCAGGTCGTGGACGCGGCTGGCCGCCTGTATAACGGCGACGAACTGCTATACGTGCTGGTCAAGGACCGGATGGCGACCGACGGCAAAGTGGAAGGCGCGGTCGGCACCTTGATGACCAATATGGCGGTCGAAGTCGCGCTGCAGGAAGCCGGTGTGAAGTTCGTCCGTGCGGCAGTGGGCGACCGCTACGTGCTCGAACAGTTGCGTGAGCACGGCTGGCAGCTGGGCGCAGAAGGCTCCGGCCATATTCTCTCCCTCGACCGCCATTCGACCGGCGACGGCATTGTGTCAGCCCTGCTGGTGCTGGCCGCGATGAAGCGCAGCGACAAAACGCTCGCCGAGCTGCTTCACGGCGTGACGCTGTTTCCGCAGAAGCTGATCAACGTACGGATGCAGCCCGGCGCGGACTGGAAGGGCAGCGACGCGATCCGCCGAGCCATCAGCACGGCCGAAGAAGCGCTGAACGGCCGTGGCCGCGTACTGATTCGGGCCTCGGGCACCGAGCCCGTTCTGCGCGTGATGGTCGAGGCCGAAAAAGTCGACGACGCCATTCGCCATTCCGAAGCAATCGCTAACGCGGTCAAGCTGGCCACCGCCTGAACCGCGCCTGACCTACGGCGGCGAGGGACGACCATGAGCGTGTCCTCGCCGCCGCACCCCTCTGATGTACGCCTTGGCGATGTCCACTCAGGCACACGCAAACGTTCGCGTCCCATTTTTTTCGTCTAATCTGTAAAACGACGCCCACAACGCCGCCAAAGCGGCGATTTGTTCGCGCGTGCGCCTTTCACCTTAGTAATCTCACTGTCACATCTGTTTCACGGTTAGTCACGTTACTGTCATAAAGAGACCCTAAGCTTCGCGGTGTTCGTGTTATTCGCTCACACCGCTCACACCCTTGGAGGTCTCATGAAATTGATGCAAACCGTGTTCGCTGGCGTCGCTGGCGCGCTTTTCGCGATCGCAGCGCAAGCCGCAGACATCACCGGCGCGGGCAGCACCTTCGCAGCACCGATCTACACGAAGTGGGCCGATGCCTACCAGAAGTCGGGCGGCGGCAAGGTCAACTATCAAGGTATCGGTTCGTCGGGTGGCGTGAAGCAGATCGTCGCGAAGACTGTTGACTTCGCTGGTTCGGACGCTCCGCTGAAGGACGAAGACCTCGCGAAGGAAGGCCTGTTCCAGTTCCCGACGGTTGTCGGCGGCGTGGTGCCGGTTGTCAATGTGCCGGGCGTGACGCCGGGTGAACTGACGCTGTCGGGCGAAGTGCTCGGCGACATCTATCTGGGCAAGATCAAGAAGTGGAATGATCCGGCGATCGTTGCACTGAACCCGAAGGCTAAGCTGCCGGATACCGACATCGCCGTGGTTCGCCGCGCCGACGGTTCGGGCACCAGCTTCATCTGGACGAACTACCTGTCGAAGGTCAACGCTGACTGGAAGTCGAAGGTTGGTGAAGGTTCGACGGTCAACTGGCCGACGGGTACGGGCGGCAAGGGCAACGACGGCGTCGCAGCTTTCGTGCAACGTCTGCCGGGCGCAATCGGCTACGTTGAATGGGCGTACGCGAAGCAGAACAAGATGACGTATGTCGGCCTGAAGAATTCGTCGGGTACGGTGGTCGAGCCGAAGACGGAAACGTTCAAGGCAGCGGCAGCGGGCGCAGACTGGTCGAAGTCGTTCTACCAGATCCTGACGAACGAGCCGGGCAAGAACGCATGGCCGATCGTCGGCGCAACGTTCGTGCTGCTGCACACGGCGCAGGACAAGCCGGCGCAAGGCACCGAAACGCTGAAGTTCTTCGATTGGGCGTTCAAGAATGGCTCGCAAGCTGCGAACGATCTGGACTACATCTCGCTGCCGGATTCGGTTGTGTCGGAAATCCGCACGCAGTGGAAGTCGAAGGTGAAGGACGCTGCGGGCAAGCCGATCGCTGACTAAGCGACGCAGCACGCAGTAGGCATCCAGCAATACATTGGCCGTCCTCATTCGAGGACGGCCAATGGCGTTACCCCGGCATTAGCCAGAATTGTCCGCCGCACGACAAGTGTCGTACGGCAACTGGAAACAGGTCCATCAGGCTCTCATGTCCGATATCCAATTAGCGCCTGGCGCGGCGAGATCGACACCGCCCGGCAGCACGTCGCAGCAGAAAGCGCCCAGCCGCGCCGGCGACGTTATCTTCGGCGGCCTTGCCCGTCTCTCCGCCATCGTTACCTTGTTGCTGCTCGGCGGCATCATCGTTTCACTGATCGTCGCTTCCCTGCCGTCGATCAAGCAGTTCGGCTTCGCATTTCTATGGACCGCCGACTGGGATCCACCAAGCAAGCAATTCGGCGCATTGGTGCCTATTTACGGCACGATCGCGACCTCGCTCATTGCACTCATCATCGCGGTGCCCGTCAGCTTCGGCATCGCACTTTTCCTGACCGAACTCGCGCCCGCGTGGCTGCGCCGTCCGCTTGGCGTCGCGATCGAACTGCTTGCCGCGATTCCGTCGATCGTCTACGGCATGTGGGGTCTGCTGGTGTTCGCGCCGATCTTCGCGACGTGGTTCGAAAAGCCGCTCGGCACGCTGCTCAGCGGCATTCCTATCGTCGGCGCGTTGTTTAAGGGCGCACCGATCGGCATCGGCATCCTGTGCGCCGGGGTCATCCTTGCCATCATGATCATTCCGTACATCGCTTCGGTGATGCGTGACGTGTTCGAAGTCACGCCGGTCCTGCTGAAAGAATCGGCGTACGGTATCGGCTGCACGACGTGGGAAGTCATGTGGAAGATCGTGCTGCCCTTCACCAAGAACGGCGTGATCGGCGGCGTGATGCTCGGCCTTGGCCGTGCGCTCGGCGAGACGATGGCGGTGACCTTCGTGATCGGCAACACCAATCTGCTCGATAACGTCTCGCTGTTTTCGCCGGGCAACAGTATTACCTCGGCGCTCGCCAACGAATTCGCGGAAGCGGATCCGGGCCTGCATACGTCCGCGCTGATGGAACTCGGATTGATCCTCTTTGTGATTACTTTCATCGTGCTGGCGATTTCGAAGATCATGCTGCTTCGCCTCGAAAAAGGGGAGGGCGCAAGATGAGCCAGCCCACCTTGAATATGCCGGGTTCGCACGACGAAGCCGCGCTTGAAGCGATGCGGGTGCGTCTGCAAGGCCGCCGCCGCGCGAAGAACGCGGTTGCGCTGACCATGTCGCTCGCGGCCATGGCGTTCGGCCTTGTGTGGCTGGTGTGGATTCTCTATACGACACTGCGCCTTGGCATCGGCGGCCTGTCGGTCGAATTGTTCACGCAATCCACGCCGCCGCCGAACACCGATGGCGGTGGTCTCGCCAATGCGATCGTCGGCAGCTTGATGCTGGTTGCGCTCGCAACGTTCGTCGGCACGCCGATCGGCATTCTGGCGGGCGTCTATCTCGCCGAGTACGGTCAGAAGGGCTGGCTTGCGAGTGTCACGCGTTTCATCAACGACATTCTGTTGTCGGCGCCGTCGATCGTCGTCGGTCTGTTCGTCTACGCGCTCGTCGTAGCGAAGATGGGCCACTTCAGCGGTTGGGCCGGTGTATTCGCGCTCGCGCTGCTGCAGATTCCGATCGTGATCCGCACCACCGAAAACATGCTGAAGCTGGTGCCGAATGCGCTGCGTGAAGCCGCTTTCGCACTCGGTACGCCGAAGTGGAAGATGGTCATGTCGATCACGCTGAAGGCGTCGGTTGCCGGTATCGTCACCGGCGTGCTGCTCGGCGTCGCGCGTATTGCCGGCGAAACGGCGCCGCTGCTCTTCACCGCGTTGTCGAACCAGTTTTTCTCGTGGAACATGGACCAGCCGGTTGCGAACCTGCCGGTCACGATCTACAAGTTCGCGATGAGCCCGTTTGCGCAGTGGCAATCGCTCGCATGGGCCGGCGTCTTCCTGATCACGCTCGCGGTGCTGGGATTGAACATCCTCGCGCGCACGATCTTTTCGAATAAGTAAGGGCGGAGTGTAATCCGATGAATATGGCAGAAACTCAACTCAATCCGGGCGCGCGTCCGACAGCGCCCGCCGGTTTCGATCCCGCCCAAAGCGGCCAGGCGCAAGCCTCTTCGCGTCCGAAGATCGAAATCAACGACCTGAACTTCTTCTACGGCAAGTATCACGCGCTGAAGAACATCAATCTGCGGATCCCCGAAGGCAAGGTCACCGCCTTCATCGGCCCGTCGGGTTGCGGCAAGTCGACCCTGCTGCGCACGCTCAACAAGATGTACGCGCTCTATCCGGAGCAACGCGCCGAAGGCGAGATCCTGATGGACGGCGAAAACCTGCTGACCTCCAAGCGCGATATTTCGCTGCTGCGCGCGCGGATCGGCATGGTGTTCCAGAAGCCGACGCCGTTTCCGATGTCGATCTACGACAACATCGCGTTCGGCGTGAAGATGTTCGAAACGCTGCCGCGCTCGGAAATGGACGACCGCGTGGAATGGGCGCTGACCAAGGCCGCGCTGTGGAACGAAGTCAAGGATAAACTGGGCCAGAGCGGCTACGGTTTGTCCGGCGGGCAGCAACAGCGTCTGTGTATCGCGCGCGGTATCGCGATCCGTCCTGAAGTGCTGCTGCTCGACGAGCCGTGTTCCGCGCTCGACCCGATTTCCACGGGCCGCATCGAAGAACTGATCGCCGAATTGAAGAGCGATTACACGGTTGTAATCGTGACGCACAACATGCAACAGGCCGCACGCTGTTCGGACTACACTGCCTACATGTACCTCGGTGAACTGATCGAATTCGGCGACACCGAAAAGATCTTCATCAAGCCGGTCCGCAAGGAAACCGAGGACTACATCACTGGCCGCTTCGGCTAAGCCGCCGCGCAAAACAACGGAGTACGACATGTCCGATAAACATCTGTCCAGCCAGTTCGACGCCGACCTGAACCTCGTTTCTTCGAAGGTGCTCGAAATGGGCGGCCTGGTCGAGTCGCAGATCGTCAACGCGATGATCGCGCTCAACAACTTCGACCTCGATGTGTGCGAGCAGGTGATCGCCGCTGAAGACCGTCTGAACACGATGGAAGTCGAGATCGACGAAGAGTGCAGCAACATCATCGCGCGCCGTCAACCGGCCGCGCGCGACTTGCGCCTCCTGATCGCGATTTCGAAGACCATCACGAATCTCGAGCGCGCCGGCGACGAAGCCGAGAAAATCGCCAAGCGCACCAAGCGTCTGATGGAAGACGGCGCTTCGCGCAGCATCAATATCGCCGAGATCAAATTGTCGGGCGAGATGGCAGTGTCGATCCTGCGCCGCGCGCTGGACGCGTTTGCGCGTCTGGACACGGTCGCCGCCGCGCAGATCATGCGTGACGACAAGGCGATCGACGAAGAATTCCGCGCTTTCGTTCGCAAGCTGATTTCGTACATGACTGAAGATCCGCGTTCGATTTCGGTGGGCCTCGATTTTCTGTTCATCGCCAAGGCGATCGAGCGGATCGGCGACCACGCGAAGAACATCGCTGAATTCATCATCTACATCGTCAAGGGTACCGACGTGCGGCACAAGTCGCGCGACGCGCTCGAACGCGAAGCGCTCAGTTAATCAGTTATAAGGATCAGAGGTGCCGATGCCCAGCAGCATTCTCGTCATTGAAGATGAGCCCGCCATTTCCGAACTGATTTCGGTGAATCTTCAACACGCCGGACACTGCCCGATTCGCGCGTACAACGCGGAGCAGGCGCAGAACCTGATCAGCGACGTACTGCCCGACCTCGTGCTGCTCGACTGGATGTTGCCGGGCAAGTCGGGCATCGCGTTCGCGCGCGATCTGCGCAACAACGAGCGCACCAAGCACATTCCGATCATCATGCTGACCGCACGTGGCGATGAGCAGGACAAGGTGCTCGGCCTCGAAATCGGCGCCGACGACTACGTCACCAAACCGTTTTCGCCGAAAGAACTGATGGCGCGTATCAAGGCGGTGTTGCGCCGCCGCGCGCCGCAGTTGACCGAAGACCTGGTCGCGATCAACGGTCTAAAGCTCGACCCGGCAACGCACCGCGTCGCCGCGCACGCTGAAGGCAGTGAGATCAAGCTCGATCTCGGCCCGACCGAATTCCGCCTGCTGCACTTCTTCATGACGCACCCGGAGCGCGTGCACAGCCGCACGCAGCTGCTCGATCAGGTGTGGGGCGATCACGTGTTCGTCGAAGAGCGCACGGTGGACGTGCATATCAAGCGTCTGCGCGCGGCACTGAAGCCGGCCGGGTGCGATGCTATGATTGAGACGGTACGCGGCAGCGGCTACCGGCTCGCGAAGAGCGCCTGAGCCTGACTTAGCGGTAGCACTTTTCTCTTCGATCGCTAGAACATGAACATCATCTGGGCGCGCTCCATCGTGTCGGTCGTGCTGCTGGCTGTTCTGTGCGTGGCGGTCGGCGCGCTCCTGAACGTCAAGGCAGGGCTGGTCCTCGCGATCGTCATGCTGCTCGCGCAGAGCCTCTTTAGCACCTTCCACAAGCAGCGTTTGTGGCGTCTGCTCGACGCGCCGGTCTATGGCGAAGTGCCGAGCGCCCCCGGCATCTGGGGCGAAATCTACTACCGTCTGCATAAGCTTGCGAAACGCTGGCATGCGCAGGTGCGTCAGGTCGAGCAGCAGCATTCGCGTTTCATCCAGGCGATCCAGGCCTCACCGAACGGCGTGGCGATGCTCGACGATCACGATCAGATCGAGTGGTGCAACGCGATCTCCGAACTTCATTTCGGGCTCGATGCGAAACGCGATCTGCGTCAGCACATCACGCATCTGGTGCGTCAGCCCGATTTCGTGCGCTATCTGAATTCGCAACGCTACGAGCAGATGCTGATCATGCGCGGCATGGGCGAGAAGCGCCAGAACGTGCTGTCGGTGCAGGTGTTTCCGTACGGTGAGAATCGCAAGCTGGTGCTGTCGCAGGACATCACCGAGCTGGAGCGTACCGACGCGATGCGGCGCGACTTCGTCGCTAACGTGTCGCATGAATTGAAGACGCCCTTGACCGTGTTGTCGGGTTTTCTCGAGACGATGCGAGAGCTGCCGCTAAGCGAAGGCGAACGTGCGCGCTACCTCGAACTGATGGAGCAGCAGGCTTCGCGCATGCGCCATATCGTCAACGATCTGCTGGTGCTCGCGAAGCTCGAGGGCGACAACAAACCGCCGAGCGATCAGATGATCGATATGCGTGCGGTGCTGCGGCATTTGAAGGACGACGCGGAAAACCTGTCGAGCGACCATCACAAGATCGCGTTCGACGCCGACGAAGGGCTTACGGTCACCGGCGTCGAGACGGAAATTCTCAGTGCGCTGGGCAACCTTGTGACCAATGCGATCCGCTATACGCCGGACGGCGGTGCGATCAAGGTGAGTTGGCAGGCCAGCAGCGGCTGTGCGGTTTTTTCGGTCACGGATAGCGGCTTAGGGATTCCAGCGGCGGACATTCCACGTCTGACCGAGCGTTTCTATCGCGTCGACCGCAGCCGCTCGCGCGATACAGGTGGGACAGGTCTCGGTCTCGCCATCGTCAAGCATGTGCTGCAACGGCACGATGCGCAGCTCGACGTGAAGAGTGAAGAGGGACGTGGCAGCACGTTCACCGTACGCTTCCCGGTGTATCGCACGGCGCGTCGGCAACCGGCGCCGGCATGAGAACGCCGGCCTGAAAAAAAAGCCCGCCTGGAACAATCCAAGGCGGGCTTTTTTTATGCGCAGCGCCGCTTGCTTCAGCGGCGCGCGAACACGATCAGGACATCACAAACTCACGAACAGAATTTCCCCAGCAAGCTCATCTGCGCATTGCGCGAGGATTTGCCCGGCCGGCGGCGGCGATAGTGACCGTCGCTTTGCATCAGCCACGCGGACTGGTTGTCGCCGAGAAACGCCGACAGACCTTCGGCAATCACACGCCGCTTCAGACGACGGTTGTTGACCGGAAACGCCACTTCGACACGCCGGAAGAAATTGCGGTCCATCCAGTCGGCGCTCGACAGATACACCTGCTCCTTGCCGCCGTCGTAGAAGTAGAAGATGCGGTGATGCTCGAGAAAGCGCCCGACGATCGAACGCACCGTGATGTTCTCCGACAAACCCGGCACCCCCGGCTGCAACGAACACACGCCACGCACGATCAGATCGATCTTCACACCGGCCTGTGACGCTTCATACAGCTCGGCAATCACGGTCGGTTCGAGCAGCGCGTTCATCTTCGCGACGATGCGCGCCTTCTTGCCGGCGCGCGCATGCTCGGCTTCCGCACGAATCGCTTCGACCAGTTTCGGATGCAGCGTGAACGGCGACTGCCACAACTCGTGCAGCGACAGTTCACCACCGATGCCCGTTAGTTGCTGGAAGACGTGATGCACGTCTTCGCAGATCTTCTGATCCGCGGTCATCAGGGCGAAGTCGGTATAAAGGCGCGCGGTGCGCGGGTGATAGTTGCCGGTGCCCAGGTGCACGTAACGCTTGAGCGTGGTCTTGCCGCCCGACGACACGCGCCGCACGATCAGCATCATCTTCGCGTGGCACTTGTGGCCCACCACGCCGTACACGACGTGCGCGCCCACCGCTTCAAGCTGCGATGCCCAGTTGATGTTGGTTTCTTCGTCGAAGCGCGCGAGCAGTTCGACCACTACCGTCACTTCCTTGCCGTTGCGCGCCGCTTGCATCAACGCGTCCATCAGCGGCGAGTCGGTGCCGGTGCGATAGATGGTCTGCTTGATGGCCATCACGTTCGGGTCTTTCGCTGCCTGCAGCAGCAACTCGAGCACCGGTTGGAAGCTCTCATAAGGGTGATGCAGCAGCACGTCGCCCTGATCGATCACGTCGAACATGCTGGCGCTGTTGGTGATCTGCGGCGGGATCGCCGGAATATGCGGCACGAATTTCAGATCGGGCCGGTCGACCATCTCCGGCAATTGCATCAGCCGCACCAGATTGACGGGGCCGTCGGCGAAATAGCAATCCTTGGTGGTGAGGCCGCTTTCGTCGAGCAGGCGCCGCACGACATGCGAGGGCGTCTCCGCCGACACTTCGAGGCGCACCGCATTGCCGAGATGCCGTGCCGGCAGTTCGCCCTGCAGCGCGACACGCAGGTTCGTGATTTCGTCTTCGTCGACGAACAGTTCGCTATTGCGTGTGATGCGAAACTGGTTGCAGGTACGCACCACCAGATTCGGGAACAGCTCGCCGACAAAGCGCTGCAGCAACGAGCTCAGCAGCACGAAACCATGCGGATAGCCCGACAGTTCCTGCGGCATGCGCACGAGCCGGGGCAAGGCGCGCGGCGCCTGCACGATGCCCATCATCGCCTGGCGGCCGAACGCATCCTTGCCCTCGAGTTCGACGACGAAGTTCAGGCTCTTGTTGAGCACGCGCGGAAACGGGTGAGCCGGATCGAGACCGATCGGCGTGAGCACCGGCAGCAGTTCGTCGAAGAAATAATTGCGCGCCCATTCGGTCTGCGCTTCGTTCCACGCTTCAGTGCCGTGAAAATAGATGCCTTCTGCTTCGAGCGCGGTGAGCACCGTGTCGTGCAGCATGGTGTACTGGCGATGCACGAGCCTCTGCGCGCGCTCGACCACGAGGTCGTACACGTGCTGCAGCGACATGCCGTCAGGCGACAGCGCGCCCGGATTGTCGCGCATCTGTTCCTGCAGTCCGGCCATGCGGACTTCGAAGAATTCGTCGAGGTTGCTACTGGTGATGCAGATGAAACGCAGGCGTTCGAGCAAAGGGACGGCAGGGTCGGCAGCTTGTGCCAACACACGCTCGTTGAAACCCAGAATGCCCAGCTCGCGATTCAATAAGGGGTAGCGGATGGACATCGGCAGCGAGAATGGAATGTCAGGAGGGGAGACGAAAAGACGCTCGGAAATTCTCACAGTATGATGACGTTGTTATGACATTCTTGAAGTTATAAATTCTACGCCGTATTCGTTGCGTGTCGTAATTATGACGCAGTGCATGTGGGACCATAGGGCACCCCCATTACTGCGAGGCGACATCGTGAGGTCCGGTACGCTTAGAATGGCGTCTTTGAACAGCGCGGCCGGCCACAAGGCGCCCAAGGCATCCGGTGGACATCCGGCACCTTTCGCATCCACCGCCGCCGCGCTCGCGCGCATGGAGTCCGCTTACTCGATGGTCACAACTCCACAACTTCTCGCTGCCGTCGATCTCGGCTCGAACAGCTTCCGGCTGATCGTGGGCCGGGTCGAGGAAACCGACGCAGGCAGCCAGATCTATCAGGTCGACGCCTTGCGCGAGCCGGTGCGCCTTGCGGCCGGCCTGTCACGCGACAAGATGCTCGACCGCGCCTCGCAAGTGCGCGGCTGGGACGCGCTCAAGCGCTTCGGCGAGCGCTTGCGCGACTTTCATCCCGATCATGTTCGCGCCGTCGCTACGAATACGCTGCGCATCGCCAAGAACGCGGGCGAGTTTCTCGGCGAGGCGCAAGCCGCGCTGGGTTTTCCGATCGAAGTGATTGCCGGGCGTGAAGAAGCGCGCCTGATTTATGCAGGGGCTGCACACTCCGTGCCCGCGAGCGCGGGCAAGCGTCTCGTGGTGGATATCGGCGGAGGCTCGACGGAATTCATCATCGGGTCGCACTACACGCCGATCAAGATGGAGAGCCTGTATATCGGCTGTGTGAGCCACAGCCGTGCATTCTTTCCGGCGGGCAATGTCGACGAATACACGATGCGCCAGGCCGAACTTGCCGCGAGCCGTGAAATTCAGATCATCTCCGCCGAATACAAGAAAACCGGCTGGGAGCAGGCGATTGGATCGTCCGGCACCGCGCGGGCGCTCGCTGAACTGGTCGAGGCCAATGGCTTCAACGACCCGGGCGTCACGCACGGCATCTCGCGCGGTGGGCTGGAGCGCCTCAAGCGTGCGCTGATCAAGGCGGAAAACGTCAATCGTCTGAAGTTGGTCGCGTTGAAGGGCGATCGCATTCCGGTGCTGGCCGGCGGCCTGTCGATCATGATCGCGGTGTTCGACGAACTCGGCGTCGATTACGTCGATACGACAGACGGCGCACTGCGCCTCGGCGTGCTGTACGACTTGCTGGGCCGTTCGCAGCACGAGGACATGCGCACGGTGACGGTGGAAGGCTTCATGCGCCGTTACGGTGTGGACCGCGCGCAGGCCGGGCGTATCGGTGAGCTCGCGGTGCGCTTTTACGATCAGTTTGCCGAACCGGACGAAGAGCGCCGCGCCGAGAACCGCATGTTCCTCGGCTGGGCAGCAGCCTTGCACGAAATCGGCCTGTCGATTTCGCACAGCGCCTATCACAAGCATTCCGCCTATATCGCCAGCAACGCCGACATGCCGGGTTTTTCGCGCACCGATCAGGCGCGGCTCGCTGCGCTCGTGCTTGGCCACGCGGGGAAACTTGGCAAGCTGTCGCAAACGCGCGAAGTGGAATGGCCGCTGCTGTTCTGCCTGCGGCTCGCGGCGCTGCTGTGCCGCCGGCGTGCAGATGTCGGCTTGCCGGGTATCGCGGTCGCGCAGGTCAATGGCGGTTACGAAGTGCGTTTGCCGAACGAGTGGGTGGCTAACAATCCGCTGACGGATTACAGCCTGATCCAGGAAGCCGCGGAGTGGGAGAAGGTTGGCATTCCCTATCGCGTGGTTTACACGGACGATTGAGAATCATGCGCGGCAAATGAAAAAGCCCGGCGGATTAGCCGGGCTTTTTTTATGCGCGTCAGTTTTCAGTCGCTCAGCCGCCGGCTGAATCTGCCGGGCGGCTCGCGTGTGCTGCTCAGTTCGATTCAGCGCGGCGTTGCGTCGCCGAGGAAGTGCCGCGCATAACGCGCGTTGATATCCGTCAGACGCAACAGCGTCAGAAAGTCGGCCGTGTTGAAGTCAGGATCCCAGGCCGGTGCGCCGCAAATTTTCGCGCCAAGGCGCAGATAGCCCTTCACCAGCGGCGGCGGCGCGACGTCGGCGCCGGTTTGCAATTCTTCCACAGGCAGCGGCGTGTGCGGGAACGCGCGATATTCCGGCGCCGTCATTGCGTTGTCGCGCATCGAGCAGTAAAGATTCGCTGCGTAGTGGCCACCGTCGACCATCGCGACGCTCGCGCAGCCGAGCATCGTCTCGTAGCCGTTGTGCTTCATGTATGCGGCGAGGCCTGCCCACAACGACATGATCACCGAGCCGCTGCGATAGTCGGGGTGCACGCATGAGCGGCCCACTTCGACCATCTTCGCGCGCAGGTGCGTAAGACGTGACACGTCGAATTCGCTTTCGGCATACAGGCGGCCGATGCGGGCGGCCTGGTGCGGCGGCAGCGCGCGATAGGTGCCGACCACCTTCAGCGTGTCGAGATCGCGCACCAGCAGGTGATCGCAGTATGAGTCGAACACATCGACGTCGAGGCCGGCCGGACCCGTCAGACGGGCGCCCATTTCATCGGCGAATACACGGTAGCGCAGACGCTGGGCCTCGCGCAGTTGCTCGTCGGTGCGTGCCCACGTCACTTGCAGGCGATGCTGGGCGGTGACTGTCTCTTCGGCGCGCGGCAGGCGGCGCGTTTCGAAGATCGAAGCCAGGGGCAGGGTGGGCGTCGGCAGTTCTCGCATGTGGCGTCCTGGTCGAAAAAAGGGAGATTTCTTTTTTCGCCAATGTAGTAACGCCTGGTGACGCTCGCATGGCAAAGCCGTGACGATTGGATGACTGCCCGTAAGCTGCGTGCGCGCGGCTTGTAATGTCGTGGGCCGGGCCGGTCATGTGTTGTTTCCGCGCGACCCTTGGGGCTGGCGAGCGCAACTGGGCCGCTTCGACGACGAGGTTGCGCGATCTGATCAGTTCAGCCCGTCGCTCAGATCAGATCAGATCGGGGCTCATCGCTGCGCGCAGCACGGCCTGGTCGTCGCCGTCGCGCTCACGGCTTTCGATCCACCACAGGCCGGCTTTCTTTAGCGGCCAACTTGCTCCGCTGTTGCCGAGCAAACGCGCTGCGACGTGGCCGAGAGTCGGTTGATGGCCCACGATCACGACGGTCGGTGCTATGCCTTTTGACCAGCCGGCGGCCTCGAGCACGTCGTCGGCGCTGGCGTTAGGCGCGAGTTCGCGCACCACGCGATATTGGTCGCTCAAGGTTTCCGCCGTCTGGATGGTGCGCACCGCAGGACTCGCGAGGACCACTGCGTCGTCGGGCAGGCGGGTGCGCAGCCATTTGGCGACGTTTTGCGCCTGTTTGCGGCCCCGCGTGGTGAGCGCGCGGGCGAGATCGCTGGCGGCGAAATCTTCGGCTTCGGCGTGACGCCAGAGGATCAGATTCATGTGTGTCTCCTTGACTCTGGTTGCGGCGTGGTTAACAGCGCCGGGTTTTCAATCACTCTCGCATGCGAGCTTGTGGGGGCGCAAGGCGGTGACGCGTGCCGAACGGTCACATCAGTTCGCGTGAGCCTCTCGCGCCCAAAAAGCAAAAACCCGCGAAGCCGAAGGCTACGCGGGTTTCGTATTGCTTTTCGTGGTCGGAGCGAAAGGATTCGAACCTTCGACCCTCTGATCCCAAATCAGATGCGCTACCAGGCTGCGCTACGCTCCGACGAATCCGAGATTCTACGTGGCATTGGGTGCCAGAGTCAATCACGAATTGCGTCGGGGTGAAAAAAGGTGTCAGTGTGGCGCGCCGGTTTGTCCGTTCAATGCCGGCGACGCATCCAGTGCGGCATGTGCTGGTGCGTGACCCAGTGATGCAGCATGCCTTCGCCGTCGTGTTCGCGCCGGTAGGTTCTCGATTCGAAAATCGACAGGGCGAGCAGCACGAGCAGGCCTATTGCAAGTCCGATCAGACCTGCGATCGATTCAGCGTCCATGGCAGTCTCCTATGACACGCAAGCTGTGCCTCTATAGTAGGACACGCGTAACAAAATGGCAGGGGGCATGGGGATGCGGCCTGCCGCGACATCGTCGAATGCGAATTGCAGGTAGACTCTCGGCGCTTCGTTGCCGTTATTGTCATTCTGTTTCGAGAGTCTATGAACCGTGTTTTGTTGATTGTCTTGATGCTGGCTGCCGGGCTCGCCGGCTGTGCCAACGATCCTTCCGGCCACCATGGCGGCCCGCCGCCAAAAGATCCCGTCGACTATCACGGCGTGCCTACCGACGACCGTCCGCCCGTCATGGCGCCCGCGCCCTGAGCGCTTGCAGTGAACGAAAGCGAAGCACCGGCGCGGGCACGCCGGCGCTTCTGACCCGCGCAGAGAATTCGCGCGGACGGCGCGGGCTGCAGTTATTCTAGGGCGCGGTGCACGCGTGATATGTGTGCGCTTGTTTCAAGCCGTAACCATGTGCGGCGTGTACGGCTTGTGCTGCGTTGTCCGTTCAGACCGCCGCCACCGCCATGCCTCGCAGGACACCCGGCAAAAAGCGCGCGAGCGTGACGCCGCGCGCGGCCATAAAGATAAGCATCGCGGCCCACAAACCGTGATTGCCATACAGCGCCAGCAATGCCCATGAGGCCGCCACGAAGACCGCGAACGAGACCACCATCGACGTCATCAGCTCATGCGTGCGAGTGGCGCCGATGAACACGCCGTCGAGCAAAAACCCCCACACAGAGATCACCGGCAAGAGCGCGGCCCACGGCAGATAAGTCTCGGCTGTGGCGCGCACAACGGCCTGATTGGTCAGACCTTCGATGATCCATGAACCCGCGCCCCAGTACACCAGCGAGAAGCCCAGCGCACCGAGCGCGGACCATAGCGCCGTTACCTTGATGGCCTGCGCGAAAGCGTGCCGGTCGCGCGCGCCGATCGCGGCGCCGACCAGCGCTTCGGCCGCGTGCGCGAAGCCGTCGAGGCCGTATGCCATGAAGGTCTGAAAATTGAGCAGCAGCGCGTTGGCGGCGAGCGTGGCGTCGCCTTGCTTCGCGCCGAGATGCGCGAACCAGCCGAACGACGACAGCAGGCAGAGCGTGCGCACGAAGATATCGCGATTCAACACCACGAGACGCTTGAGGGCGGCAGCGTCGAAGAGGGCGGCGCGGTTTAGCGCAGGCAAACCGCGCGGCCGGCCGTGCCACAACAACGCGGCGCCGAGCACGAAGCCGAGCGCGTCGGCGGTGGCCGTGGCCGCGCCGATGCCGGCCACGCCCCAATCGAATACGTACACGTACAACAGCACCGCCGCGATGTTCACGCTGTTGATGAACACTTGCGAGAGCAACGCGAGCCGCACCTGCTGCGTACCGAGCAGCCAGCCGAGCACAACGTAGTTGCCGAGCGCGAGCGGCGCGGCCCAGATGCGCGCGTGACAGTAGATCTGCGCGTGGCGCTGCACCGCATCGCTGCCGCCGATCACGCGCAATGCGTAATCGATCAACGGCGCTTGCAGCATCAGCACCGCCGCGCCGATCGCCGCCGCGAGCAATAGCGCGCGTACGACGTTGTTGCGCAGTTCAGCCTGATTCCCCGCGCCGTGCGCTTGCGCGACGAGGCCCGTGGTGCCCATGCGCAGGAAGCCGAAGCCCCAGAACACGAAGTTGAAGAACAGGCCGCCGAGCGCGACGCCGCCGAGATAGGACGCACCGTCCAGATGACCGGCGACGGCGGTGTCGACTGCGCCGA
Source organism: Paraburkholderia sediminicola (assembly GCF_902859805.1). GTDB lineage: Bacteria > Pseudomonadota > Gammaproteobacteria > Burkholderiales > Burkholderiaceae > Paraburkholderia > Paraburkholderia sediminicola. Next base: position 600,968 of record NZ_CADIKC010000003.1, read on the forward strand.
GAATCGGCTGGGTGAGATTGGCGAGGACGATTGGAAACGCCAGCGTCAGCACCCGGCGGTGCCAGTGCACGGGGACGGCGGGAGCCGTCGCGCTCGCGCCGTTTCCCGAGGGGATTTCGTTCGGGGCGTGCGCAGGGTCGCTCAATTACGTTCCTGCACGCACACCCATGGCGAGACGACCACTGCCCACAGATCGGGATCGCGCGCGGCGAAATCGGCGGCGGTTTCCGCCTGCACGCGTTCGACGAGGCCCGAAGACAACCATTGCGTGACCTGCGTGGTGTCGTCGCTGGCGATTGCTTCGGCGACGCTCACCAGATCGATGTCGCGCGCGACGCGCAGCAGCATGCCGCGCGCAAAAAAGCGTTCGAGTTCGGCCCAGCCGATTTTGGCGGTTTCGGCGAGCAGCTTGGCGTACAGCGGGCTATGAGTGGCGTCGTTGGAAGTCATCGTGAGCGGGTTCTGACGGGGCCGTTACTATAAACCATCGGCGCGGATCGCCAGGGCGGCGCGCGTTCCGGTACGCTTGAGGTCTTTCGGCACAATTCATTCTGAACCTTCATGTCACTGGATTCAACGACGCGCGCTGCGGGCGCGCAAGCTCACGTGGTGGCCGATGCCACGCTCACGCGCACCGACGTGGAGCGCTTCGTTGCTACGAGCCTGGCCGGCAATAGAGAGCCGCTTCATTTCACCGACTGCGATTTCGAAGGCGCCGATCTGTCGCGACTCGATCTGCGCGGCGCTGAGTTTCATCGCTGCACGATCGTCGAGACGTCGTTCTTTGGCGCGACGTTGTCGCACACGCGCTGGATTCGTTGCCGTGGCCGCCAGGCGGATTTCGCATCGGCCGATCTGGTCGATGCGGCGTTCCAGTCGAGCGATCTGAATAACACGAGCTGGCGGCGTGCCAAACTTGCCTCGGCGTCGTTCCATAGCTGCAAGCTGACGGGCGCCAATTTCGAAGCCTGTACGGCGCTCGGCCTGAGCTTCGTCGAGACCTTGCTGGTGGGCGCGCATTTGCGCGGCCTGTCGTTTCGCAAGGCTACGCTTCAGCAACTCGATTTCTCGGACGCCGATCTGGCCGGCGTCGATTTCCGCGAGGCGATCTTCGACGGCGGCAGTCTGAAGGATGCTCATCTGAAAGGCGCGCGCTTTGACGGCGCGGACCTGCGCGAGGCGGATCTGAGCGGCGTGCGGCTCGTCGATGCGGCGTTGTTCAAGGGCGCGACGATTTCGCATCAGCAGGCGGCGGTGCTCGTGACCGAGCTCGGTCTGCGAGTCATGTGATTGCGCTGCAAGCTGGCCGATTTTAGCCATTCGACCAGCTTGAACGAATCAAGGCCTGTGCTTATCATCTAATCTATTGGTTCAATAACAGCGGTCGATTTTCAGGTTCGCAATTTGTCAGCGGATTTGAATATTTTTAATATATTCGCCATTCGCGAATTTGTTATGAAGAAACGCGATTGCTTATTCGTACCGCTCGATAATCGCTAATGCATCTGTATGGTGCGTTGGCGCACTAAAGGTTCGCAATACATAAAGCGTCCGGATCATGCTGGGTGGGGCTGGCGGGAATCGACCAATGGGCTTTCATCAGGCTTTTCTGGTGGTGTGCGGGTAGGTGCTTGATTTATAAGGCCTGCCGAACCGCGCACGCGACTTTGACTTGCCGCTTTTATGAGGTTTCATACGGAGCAGGCGAGGCTATTTATCTCGTTTATTTCCGACATTTTCTCTTCACGTAATGCGGACTCCGTACGCCGCGTCACATTGCCCATGCAATTAATAGATTGCGCTTGTAAAAGGGGGTTGTTAGATTTCCTTCTGGCGCATGGTGAACCGGTCCTTTGCCGATATGCGCCGAACCCCCGTTAGCCCGGCCTCGTGCCGGGCTTTTTTTTCGCCCGCTGATTGCCGAATCAATCCGGAGTCACTGCGGATTCACACACAGTATGGATCATTGAAAATTACGTTTGCCTTTCGATGACTATGACCTGGTTGATTATTTTTCTTGGCATCTGGCCGCTTGCGCTCGGCGCGCTATTCGCGTTCGCCGTGCGCGTCGATCCGCGCTCCGGCCGCTGGCGCCGTCGCCATCTCGAGCGGCCCTGCGCCTACGTTATAGCGTCGCCAGTTTGCTTCTACTGCTTGCAGCGAACCACCATCGACCGGTTCTTGACGTTCGCACCGAAAATTCCGCCGACCGAGCCACCTGAGGTCGCGCCGTTGTCGACGTCCTTCGAAACGACGTCGTAGCCGTAGTTGCCGCAGACTTCGCCCGCGCGTTTGTAGCACTCGGCCCAACTGGAGCTCGCGTCACTGCCGCTGCAGTTGATCGCAAAGCCCGTATCGCCGCTTGGCAGGTAAGTCATGGTGGTGGTGCTGGAACAGCCGCCGAGGCTGCCGAGCGTCAGCAGGCCGAGGCCGATCGCCGCGGCTGTTGTTAAGGACGCAAGTGCGCTCTTCATTGCAGGTTCCTTACAGATAACAGAGGAAGACGCGGCGCGAAGCCGCGTCATGCATAGGATTGGGCGTTTTATAGCACGCGCGGTTCCCTCGACTGCTGTTGCAGGGCGCGTGCCTGAAGCCGGGCGGCTAGCGCGCCGGCAATGCCCGCGACGGGTCGATCGAGCGGCCCTGATAGCGCAGTTCGAAGTGCAGCATGACACGGTCGGTGTCGGTGTCGCCCATTTCGGCGATCTTCTCACCTCGGGCGACCGACTGGCCTTCCTTCACCAGCAGCACGCGGTTGTGCGCATAGGCCGTCAGATAGTCGGCGTTGTGTTTGAGGATCAGCAGGTTGCCGTAACCGCGCAAGCCGTTACCCGCATAGACCACCGTGCCGGACGCCGCGGCAACCACCGGGGTGCCCGCCGCCGCCGAAATATCGATGCCCTTCGAATTGGAACCGTCGAAGCGCCGGATCACCGTGCCGTCAGCCGGCCATATCAGCGAGATCGCCGAAGCCGGTGCCGACGACGGTGCGCTATCGGCTGGCGCCGGCCGGGGCGCCGTCGAAGCGCTCGCGCTTCCTGCACCGCTGCTACGCGTTGAACCACCCGCAGCGCCGCCCGTGGACGCCACATTGCCCGGCGGCGCGACACGCAGCACCTGTCCGACCTCGATGCTGTCCGGGTTGGTCAGGTTGTTCCAGCGCACGATGTTTTGCACCGGTTGCCGATTGCTGCGCGCGATCTTCGATAGCGTATCGCCCCGTTCGACGCGGTAAAAGCCTGGCCCCACCGGAGCGGACCCGCAGGCGGCAAGCACCGCCAGCAACGACGCGCAGGCGAGCCGTTTCATCATTCTTGTTGTGTTAAGCATTGGACCTCGCAAAGCGCTGCCACGCGCCGATCCCGATCACGCGGCAGGTAGATGCAAAGCGTCCGATTCTAACGGTTTTGCGCTGCAGCATCCGAAAAACGGATACAGAGCCGGGCGCGCGCGCCGGGAACGCGGCGGTTACGCGGCGAAAAAGTCGCGTAACCCGTCACGTCGCGATGAGTGGAAAACCTGCTATCAGCGCAATCAGCGCAGCTTGCTGACGTTGATGCGCAATGCGGCTGTCTCGGTTTGTCCCGGTTCGAGCCAGCGCAGTCCCTGGCCGTTGTGGATCGCGTCCGGCAAACCCAGCCACGGCTCGACGCAGTAAAAGTCTGACTCAGCGGCTTCGGTCCATGTGGTTACCGCGTACCAGGGCACCGAGTCCGGCCGTTGCAGATCGATCGTGATGACCCGGTTCAGTCCGGGCGCGACGACTCGCACGGGTTGGTCCGGCACACCGACGAGGCAATGGAAGCGGTCGAGAATGCGCGCCTCGTCGAGTGTGTAGCGCGCCGCGCCCGGCTCGGTCGCGCTGATCGAGCCGTCGCTCTGCTGGTAGCACCGTTCGGTGGGCGGCAGCTCCAGCGAGGTCTCGGCGCGCTGCGTGTGCGGCAGCGTGAAATAGAAGTGATGGCCGGCGTAGTAGGGCAGACGCGTGTCGCCAGTATTGGTGGTGCTTAGCGTGACTTCCAGCGTATGCGTATCAACGAGCCGGTACGTCGCTTCGAAACGGAAGCCGAACGGGTAGCCGCCGCGTGTGGCGTCGCTGTCGGCGAGCGTCATGCGCAAATCGGCGCCGTTTACGTCGGCGTGGGCTTCGAAGGGCAGGTCGCGCGCGAAACCATGCATCGGCAATTCGCGCACCGTGCCTTGTGCGTCACGCCAGAAACCGATCTTGCCGTCGACGCGATGCCGGCCCAGAAACGGAAACAGCAGCGGGTTGCCGCCGCGAATCCTGGCAGGCTGGCTCCAGTCGGCGTTCTCTGGCCAATGAATCACCTCTTCGCCGTCGATGATCCACGACAAAAGACGGCCGCCGGCTTGCGGCGAGAAGCGGAGCACGGAGGCGTCCTGGGCGATCTCGAGAATGTCCTGTTGCGGGGAGAGGGGCATGGTCGATGGGCTGGTTGATAAAAGGTTGGGTACGGTTCAAACGCGACAAACACGACAAACGTGAGTTGAGCGCGGCTCGAATGCGGGTTGTGAGCGTTCGAACGGCCCCGCATAACGGCTCGCGAAGCAACGATTTTGCGCTGCTTTACGCTACGGGGAAACCCTTCTGGGGAAATTGCGGGTGGCCGGGAAGCACTATCCTTGTCGATAATCCACGCACTGCCCGGTCAATCAACGACCGGGCGAGATCGGCTCTGGAGGCTTTATGGATCTCGCAATGGCAATGGGTGTGGCGCTGTTCGGCATGTTCGCGGCAAGCACGGTCTACTTTTTCTACAAGCTCGAGCGCTGATCCAGTCGTCTGCTTCGCTTTCTGCCGGGGCCGTCAATGCGGGCCTGGTATGACGGGCCTGGTACGGCGGGCCCGGCACAAGTTTCGCGCATCAGTACATTGAATTTCTCATGATCACAGGGCGGCCACCGGCGGCGCTCTGTTTCTTTTGCTGCGACGTAACAACGGTTTCCAGTTGTGACGCAGCGCATCAATATTTCCCCGAATGCGGTTCAAACGCTTGGCGCTGACTTTGCAGCCAGGCATAATCGGTGCGCTTTTGACGCGCCGTCGATTTCCTTGTGCGGCGCGCTGTTCCCCGACATTTTCCTTACAAGGACCGCCGCGTGAACCTGTCGTTTCTGATTTTCCTGAGCGTGCTGCAAGGCGTCACCGAACTGTTTCCGGTCAGCAGCCTTGGCCACACCCTGCTCGTGCCTGGCCTGTTCGGCATGCATATCGACAAGCACGCGCCGCAGCTGCTGCCATTCCTCGTCGCGTTGCACCTCGGTACCGCGTTCGCGCTGCTGTGGTACTTCCGCAAGCGCTGGTGCGCACTGGTGCGTGGCTTCTTCGCTTCGTTCGGCGGTCGTCGCAACGACGACGCGCACATGATGTGGGCGCTCATCATCGGCACGATTCCGGCGGGCCTCGTTGGGCTGATTCTTGAGAAACGTCTCGAGCTGATTTTTCACGACCTGCGCATTGTCGCGTTCGCGCTGATCGTGAATGGCGTGCTGCTGTGGTTCGGCGATCGCCTGCAACGTTCGCGCGCGCATCAGGCACCGGAGAAGCTGACCTTCCGCCAGGCGTTTTTCGTCGGCCTCGCGCAGATCGGCGCACTGATTCCGGGCTTCTCGCGCAGCGGTCTGACAATGATCGCCGGTAACGCGGCCGGCCTGACGACCGAGAAGGCCGCCGAGTTTTCGTTCCTGCTTGGCACGCCGATCATCTTCGCGGCCGGCGTGCTCGAATTGCCGAAACTGTTCCACGCGCCTGACCAGCTCGCCGATGCCTTGCTCGGCGGCGTGCTGACCGCAATCGCCGCGTATCTCAGCGTGCGTTTCCTGATGCGTTATTTCGAAGGCCGCGGGCGTCTGGCTTCGTTCGGCGTCTACTGCGTGATCGCGGGGATCGTGTTCCTCGGCTGGTTCATGCTGCATCCGCAGCCGGTCTGATTGCGCTCGAAATGCCCGCGCAGCCCGCCAGATGCTGGCGTGCGACTGGCGGGCAAGAAGCGATCGGTTATAATCCGGGCCCGGCTCAACGCGTCGGGCCCGTTTGTTTTGTGACGCTGTCTGGTGATTGCCGATCAGGCTTGCCGTGTGCCGGACCGGATTTCCACAGTCCCCCGCACGGTCAGTTAGAATTTCGGTATCCCATGAACCCTGTGGCCGTCATACAGCACAGGTTCCAATGCCCGTTACGGGTTCTCATTGCGGGCGATGCAGGTTGTCACGTTTGTGTTTGCATCGCCTCACGTCAATACGGCAGTAGCTCAGCTGGATAGAGCATCGGCCTTCTAAGCCGAGGGTGGGGGGTTCGAGTCCCTCCTGCCGTACTTCAAAAGCCTTGCGCCGCGCATCGAAGCCTTACCGCTGCGATGCGCGCGTGGCCGTTTACTCCGCCGGCTGCACGTCGATGGAATCGACCCGGTTCGGATAGAACGCCAGATGCTGTGCGATCTCCTTCACGGGCGCATAGGGCGATTCGTAGGTCCAGACTGCATTCACTGCACGCTCGCCGCCAAGCGGAATGCTGTAGTACGCGCAATCGCCTTTGTATGGGCAATACGTCGCGTGATCGGTACGTTCCAGCAGTGTCATCTCGACGTCATTTCGCGGGATGTAATACACCGGTGGATACGCCGCCTCGCGCAGCACCAGCGCATTACGCGTGTCCGCGATCACGCGGCCGGCCACCGTCACCACCACGTGGGCTTTGTCCGGCTCGATCGTAATCGGATGATCGGGACCGGGTACCTTGATGATTTTTTCCGTCATGCTGTCGAGCTCCTGAATAGGTGGGCAAGCCTGCAACACGTTGCTATGGGTTTCGAGCCGCCATCGGCGGGAATGATCGAGTCCTGCGTCGAAGCATACGCCGGTCATGCAAACGCGTTGTGTCGCTGTTTGCGTCGCTGTTTGCGTCGATGACGAGTTGCATGCGCCGTGGGGTGGTCCGCGACGAAAACAAAAAAGGGCAGCCGAAGCTGCCCCGTCAAACTCCCACCGTCAGGCGGGCCGTTGCTAACGGATTACTGCCTGATGTTCAGCGCGGCAGTCAGGTCGCCCATCGGCTTGCTGCCGTTGCTGACCAACGCGGCATCACGCGTGGCGATGCCTGGCAGCGTCGGCAGCGAGTAACGGCGCGTGATGAAACGCAGGATCGACGTCGTGTCGTACTGCGTGTGATCGACGAAACCCTTCTTCGCGTACGGCGAAATGATCAGCGCAGGAATCCGCGTGCCCGGGCCCCAACGATCGGCCTTCGGCGGCGCGACGTGGTCCCAGAAGCCGCCGTTTTCGTCGTATGTCACGACCACCAGCATGTTGTTCCACTGCGGGCTTTTCTGCAGATGCGAGATCACGTCGGCGATGTGCTGATCGCCCGAGGCAACGTCGGTGTAACCCGCGTGCTCGTTCAGGTTGCCCTGCGGCTTGTAGAACGACACTTGCGGCAGCGTGCCGGCGTCGATCGCCTTGATGAACTCGGAGCCTGCCAGACCGCCGTCGAGCAAATGCTGCGAACGGTTCGCGGAGCCCGGTGCGAGATCGGCGAAGTAGTTGAACGGCTGGTGATGTGGCTGGAAGTTCGGCGCCGTCAGGTTCGCGCCGTAGATCACATTCGCCGTGCCGGTTTGCGCCGCCGACACCGCCGCACCCCACGCGCCGCCGTACCACGCCCACGACACCTTCGCATTGTTCAGCAGATCGCCGATGTGCTGCTGCGTTTGCGCCGGCAACGTGGTGGCCGCACTCGGGTCGGCCAGGTTGGCGTCGCCGCCGGAAGCCGCCTTGTTGCCGCTCGGCTGATACGGCGGCTGCATCGTGTTGATCGCGTAGAAGTCAGGCGTCAGGTTGCCCGAGAGCACGAATTTCGGCGGGCCGCTCAGCGCCGAGGCCGGTGAGTTGGTCGCAAGCTTCAGCGTGACGCCGTCGCTTTCCACCGACGAGATCGAGGCGGCTGCCGGGCTCTTGTCCGCATTCGGATAGGTCGGCGTGCACGAGCAGATCAGCCACTGGTGATTCAGGAACGAGCCGCCGAACGCGCCCATGAAGAAGTTGTCGGCCAGCGTGTATTGCTGGGCGATCTTCCACAGCGGCAGCTTGTCGGCGTTGAGCGTGTAGTGACCCATGACGAGGCCGCCGGAATCCGCCCACGCGGCGAACTTGTCGTTCTTGCCGCCATTGATCTGCATCTGGTTTTCATAGAAACGGTGATACAGATCGCGCGTCGTGGCCGTGATCGGCGTGTTGAAACCATTCGGATCGTCGATGGCGAACGGGCTGTTCGGCAGGTTGGCCGTCATTGCCTGCGTCACGACCGGCGTCACGCCGGTTTGCGTCAGGCCGTTCCACACTTGCGGCAGCGTGGCGAGCGCCGTGCCGTTGCGGTCCATCTGTGTGGCGCTCGCCGCCGTCACGTTCTGCAGACCGTTGGCGCCGGGGAAGTTGCCGTACAGATTGTCGAAGCTGCGATTCTCCGCGTAGATCACCACGACCGTCTTGATCGACGTGATGTCCGGTGGCGCCGTGACATTGTCGCCGCCGCACGCATACAGACTCAACGCTGCCGCGATCGCGATAGGCGCCGCGCAGATCAGTTTCTTGTTCATTTGGTATGTGTTCTCTCTCTCGCGTTGGGGACGGGCCGCGTGCATTGCTTACACGAGCGGCCGCGAGCGAAAGTTTGAACAAGGAATTTGACAGAAACATGTAACTAATTACGAATAGCTTGTGTTTCGATATTTCCGTCGGCTGTATGTCATTTAAACGACATGTCGATGAAATACGCTCGCGGACTTCAATATCGCAAACTCACATCATTCATATGCGGCTTGGTCTGGCGGGGATTCGGAAAACGACGGTTCGGCCGCAGGCGTGGCGGCGCGCGGGGACGCCAGGCATTGGCGCGATGCTGGCGACGGCGCTCGCGGCCATGACCGTGACGCTGGCCGCGTGTGACGCAGGCTCCCAGACATCGGGCGCAAAGTCGGATGGGAGCGGCAACGGACAAGTGAGCGCCAGGGCGGATACGAACGCCAACGCTAATGCGGGCGTCGGGACACAGGCGAGTGCGTCGCCGGCGTCTTCGCCTACAGCGGCTTCTGCGGTCAAGGTGGCGGCCCATGAAGCCGGTCAGACCCGCGCGCAAGTCTACGAATCCGTGCGGCAGATGACGGCTCTTGGCAAGCAACTGTTCTTCGACGCGTCGCTATCCGGCTCGGGCAAGCTGGCCTGCGCGTCGTGCCACAGCCCCGATCACGGTTTTTCGCCGGCGAATTCGCTGTCGGTCCAACTGGGCGGCAACGACATGCACCGCACCGGTATGCGCGCCGCGCCGACGCTCAAGTACCTGCAATCGGTGCCGGCGTTCGCTGAGCACTATCACGAGTCGGACGACGAAGGCGACGAAAGCGTGGATGCCGGGCCGACCGGCGGCTTGACGTGGGACGGGCGGGTCGACCGTGGCTCGGATCAGGCGCGTATTCCGCTGCTGTCGTCGTTCGAAATGGGCAGCACGCCGGCGAAGGTCACGGCGGCGGTGAAGGCCGCGCCGTATGCGGAAGCTTTCCGCACGGCGTTCGGCGCGCATATTTTCGATAGCGACGAAGCCACTTTCAACGCCGTGCTGCAAGCCCTGGAAACCTTCGAGCAGGCGCCCGAAATTTTCTATCCGTACACCAGCAAGTACGACGCGTATCTGGCCGGCAAAACACAACTGACCAAGGCCGAACTACACGGTCTGGAAGTCTTCAACGACGAAAAGAAGGGCAATTGCGCGAGTTGCCACATCAGCCAGCGCACTATGGACGGTGCGCCGCCGCAGTTCAGCGACTTCGGTCTGATTGCGATCGGCGTGCCGCGCAATCGCGCACTGCCGGTGAATCGCGATCCGCATTTCTACGACCTCGGCGCATGCGGGCCGGAGCGTACCGACCTGAAGGGTCGCGCCGAATTTTGCGGCATCTTCCGCACGCCGACGCTGCGCAACGTCGCGTTGAAGAAGAGTTTCTTCCACAACGGCATCTATCACTCGCTGGATCAGGCCGTGCGTTTTTATGCGCAACGCGACACGAACCCGGAAAAGTTCTATCCGGTCGTGAAGGGCAAAGTGCAGAAGTTCGACGATCTGCCGCAGCGTTACTGGGCGAATCTGAATACCGAGCCGCCGTTCGATCGCAAGCCGGGTGACAAGCCGGTGCTCGACGAGGCTGAAATCAAGGACGTGGTGGCGTTTTTGAATACGCTCACGGATGGGTACAAGGCGGGAGATAAGGTGGGAAATAAAGCGGGAACTCAAGCGGGAATTCAAGCGGGAATTCAAGCGGGAATTCAAGCGGGAATTCAGGCAGCCGCGAATTGATCTCCGGGCGATGGGCGATGGGCGAGCGGCCGTTTGGGGCGGCATGCGCCGCCGCGGGCGTGGTCAGTAGCCTGCGCCGGTAATGATGTAATAGCAGCCGACCAGCAGAAGCGCGAACGACACGAGGAGGCATGCAATGCCGGCGCGTGTCAGCAGATTCGGCCAGCGTGGGCGAGGGAGACTGTCCATTCGCACGATGCGCCGCGCAAGACCCGGATCGCGGCCGATGGCGAACGGCACCAGCGCGACGCAAATGAGCGCGAGCGCGACGGTGAAGGTTTCTAGAGCAAACGAGATGTCCATAAAGCGGCGTTGGAAGCTTGGTCGGCGCTACAGCGCAATGGAGCTATCTTAAGAAGACGTTTCAGATGAAGATATGAGACGCGTCTTAAAAAGTCTGAGCTATCTTCGCGCCAGTTCGTTCCCCATGGCAGGGAGCTAGCCGCTAGACGCCGCGGGTCGTTGCGAGGCCGCATCCGGGCGGCCACTTCGAGGGCGACATGCTATGCTTTTGGGGTCCAGATCACGAGATGCCGTGAGCGCACTCGAGACCGCCGAACCACTCTTCGAGGAGAACCCTTCATGTCGATGCGACCCCGTGCCCTGTTTCACCTGACCGTCGGTGGCCTGCTGCTTGGCGGCGCCATCGGTGCGCAAGCGGCGAACCTCGGGTTTCTGAACGACACGCCGATCAGCTACATGAAGCAACGCGACGTCGACTCGATCAAGAGCGCCGTGTTCACGGCCTTGAACGACAAGCAGGACGGCGAGAGCGTGAGCTGGGTCAATGAAGGCACCGGCAACAGCGTGAAGATCGACGCGACCATCAGCATCGCCAGCACCGCGAAAGATGGTGAGCGCACCTGTCGTGACGTCGGCGTCGTGCTGAATGCGAAAGGGCAGTCCATGAACCTGCGTCCGCAGTTCTGCAAACAGGGCAGCGGCAACTGGCAATTGCAGAAAAAGCACTGAGCGTGCGGGTGGGTATGACAACGCGCGCCGGCTTGCCGCCGGCGCAGCCTGAAGCCGTGAGTCCTTTCGGCGCGTTGCGTCGATGAGCGCGCGGGTCGTCTCGTGCGGCGTCGTGCTGCTCGACCCGTACGGCCGGGTGCTGCTCGCGCACGCCACCGAAACGTCGCACTGGGACGTTCCGAAAGGGCATGGCGAAGAGGGTGAGGCGCCACACGTCACGGCGTTGCGCGAGATGGTCGAAGAGACCGGTATCGTGATCGAAGCCGGTCGCCTGAAGGATCTCGGACTGTTCGTCTACCGGCGCGACAAGGATCTGCATCTGTTCGCGGCGCGCGCAACGGCCGACGAACTCGATCTGTCTTCTTGCATCTGCACGTCGCTGTTTCCGCGCCGTTCTGACGGCACGCTGATTCCCGAAATGGACGCATATCGCTGGACCGCACCGGACGAAGTCGAGCGGTATGCGAGCCGCAGTCTCACTCGGCTTTTTCAGACCACGCTTTCACTCGCGGAACTGCATCGCACGCTATAGCGGTGAATGGGTTGTGTTTGGCCTGTGGTGCCGGCAGCAGCGGATACCCGTACCCGCCACGCGAGCTGCCGACGCGCTCAGTCGAGCGCGCGGTCGTTCGGATGGGCGAATAGCGTGCGGTTCTGTTCCGACAACGGAAAATTCAGATTGATGCCGTGCGGCGGAATCGGCTGGGTGAACCACTGGTTGTATAGACGCTCGGCGTCACCGGCAAGCTGGCCGCGTGCGATCACCCCGTTCACGAGCGTACGCAGCGGCTCGTCGCCCTTGCGGAACATACAGGCGTAGACCTCATAGCCGAGCGGTGTGCCCGTTACTACGAAGTCTTCGGGATGCGCGTCGGTCGATTTGAAGCCGTACACGATCGGCTCGTCCATCACGAAGGCCACGGCCCGGTCATCCTTGAGCGCGGTGAATGCTTCCGCATGGTCACGCGCGCTCGTGATGCGCATGTTCAGATGCTTCTCGGTGTTCAGGCGGCGTAGCAGGCGCTCGTCGGAGGTGCCCGCGGTTGTCACAACCGTCTTGCTGGCCAGGTCCGAAAAATCCGTAATGCCGCTGCTCTTGCGCGCGATCATGCGCACCGCGTACTGGAAGAAGCTATTCGAGAACGCGGCCACGCTTTCGCGTTCCACCGTATGCGTGGTCGAGCCGCATTCCAGATCGATCTGGTTGTTCAGCAACATCGGCGTGCGGTTCGACGAGGTCACGGTGATTTCGTGCACCTTCAGTTGCGGCAGCCCGAGCGTTTTCTTGATTTCATCAACGATCTGCAGCGCGATGGTCTGCGAATAACCGACCGTGCGCGTGCCGTCGAAGTATGAGAAGGGAATCGACGCTTCTCGCACGCCGAGTACAACCACGCCGTCGTCGTGGATTTTCTTCAGCGTGCCGGTGAGTTCGTCCGCATGAGCGGGGCAGGCGAGCGATGCCGCGCCGAACGCGCCCATCGCCACGAGTGCGCGGCGCATGCTACGCGCGACGCGTGCAGCGCGGGTTATGCGCCTAACATGAACGGCACGCGTATGACCTGCGCCGGGTGTTGTGTCCCATGCACATACCCCGCGACGGGCTGCAACTTTCATCGGGCCTCCCGGACTCGCGCCTGCACGAATGCCGCGCTGTCACTGTCGATGGAACATGATGTAACGAAAACGGCGTGCATCCCGCTCGCGAAATGCACGCCGTATTTGACGTCGGCCAGGCAACGTCAGATGCGCTTCGCGCCGTAGTGGCTCCAGCTTACGCCGGCTTGCCCCAACTGTCGCGCAAGCTGACGATGCGATTGAATACGGGTTTGCCCGGTTTCGAATCGACGCGGTCGGCGACGAAATAGCCGTGGCGCTCGAACTGATAGCGCTGTTCCGGCAGCGCGTCGCGCGCACCCGGTTCCAGGTAGGCGTTGACCACGCGCTTCGACTCCGGATTCAGCGCTTCGAGGAAGTCGCGGCCGCCGGCGTCCGGTTGCGGTTCCTTGAACAGACGGTCGTAAATGCGCACTTCGGCCGGGACCGCGCCTGCCGCGCTGACCCAGTGAATGTTGCCCTTGACCTTATAGGTGTTCGCGCCTTCCGTGCCCGATTTGCTGTCCGGGAAGTAGTTGCAGTGGACTGCGACGATGTTGCCGTTCTCGTCCTTGTCCGCGCCGATGCATTCGATCACATAGCCGTAGCGCAGGCGCACCTTGTTGCCCGGGAACAGGCGGAAGTAGCCCTTCGGCGGCGTTTCGTTGTAGTCCTCGCGTTCGATCCACAGTTCGCGCGAAATCGGGAACTCCCGCACGCCCATTTCCGGATGATGCGGGTGGACCGGCGCGTTGCACGGCTCGGTCACGCCTTCAGGGAAGTTGTCGATGATCAGCTTGACCGGATCGAGCACGGCTGCAGTGCGCGGCGCTTTCTCGTCCAGATCGTCGCGCAGCGCGCCTTCGAACACGCTCATGTCGATCCACGAATCGACCTTGGTGATGCCGATGCGCTCGCAGAACAACTGGATTGCTTCAGGCGTGAAACCCCGGCGGCGCACACCGACGATGGTCGGCATACGCGGATCGTCCCAGCCCTCGACGTGGCCTTCGGTCACCAGTTGCAGCAGCTTGCGCTTGCTGGTGATCGCGTAGGTCAGGTTCAGGCGCGAAAACTCGATTTGTTGCGGCAGCGGGCGCGTGAAGATTCCGGCTTCGGCCAGCTCGTTCAGAATCCAGTCGTACAGCGGACGGTGGTCTTCGAATTCGAGTGTGCACAGCGAATGCGTGATGTTTTCCAGCGCGTCCGAAATGCAGTGCGTGTAGTCGTACATCGGGTACACGCACCACGTGTCACCGGTGCGGTAGTGATGTGCGAAGCGGATCCGGTAGATGACCGGGTCGCGCATGTTGAAGTTCGGCGACGACATGTCGATCTTCGCGCGCAGCACGTGCTCGCCTTCCTTGAACTCGCCGGCTTTCATGCGGCGGAACAGGTCGAGGTTTTCCTGCACCGAACGGTCGCGGAAGCGCGACGGTGTGCCGACTTCGGACGCCGAGCCGCGGTTCGCGCGCATTTCTTCGGCCGACTGGCTGTCCACATACGCCTTGCCGCGTTCGATCAGCAGTTCGGCGAATTCGTACAGCTTGTCGTAGTAGTCGCTTGCGAAGTAGAGCTGTTCCTTGCCGCCTTTTTCCCACTCGAAACCGAGCCAGCGCACCGAGTCGATGATCGAGTCGACGTACTCGACACTTTCCTTTTCCGGATTCGTATCGTCGAAGCGCAGATGGCACACGCCGCCGTAGCTGCGCGCCACGCCGAAGTTCAGGCAGATGCTCTTGGCGTGACCGATGTGCAGGTAGCCGTTCGGCTCCGGCGGGAAGCGCGTTTCGACGCGCTGCTCCCACTTGCCGGTGCGGTTGTCTTCGTCAATGATGTTGCGGATGAAATTGGATGCCGCTGGCGCGTCGTTGCGTTCGGTATTCATGCGAGAAGGTGAAAGTCTGTCGGGGACGCGCAATGCGCCCACTTATCCGTCAATTCTACCTGACGCGTTCGCTCGCGGCAGGCGAGTGCGGCGCGCAGCCAACGTTTGAGCGGTTTCGGGCGGTTTTTGGGGGCAGGACGAGATCCCGCAAGCTGCGTTTAATGTGCTGTAACAGGAGGTAAAACGTTTTGTTGGCGTGGTCCATGGCGACTTACGATGCGGGCGGCGCACTCTCCACGCGCCGCGCACGGGCAACATGATGTTCGCCCACGGATTTTTTTCCCGGCACCGCTTTGCGCCCGTGCGGCGCAAGCCAGTCAGCCTCGCCGCACACCCGCGCCCCGCTCGAGCCGTTTCGGATTGCGCTGCCTGCGCCCTGCCGTGTAGCGCCCAGCGCAGCGCTGCCGGGCGCGCAGGCCGCCTCACCCATTGGGCCGCCCTGGCATGGACGTTTTCCGTTCGTGCAACATGGCGCTCCTAGTTCCCGGAGTTTCTCGGATGTCCATCCCCTCACATGACGCGCCTCGCGCGCCTTTCGCCTCTTTGTCTTTCGCACGGATCGTGACGGCTGCGGCCGTGTTCGCCACGCTCGCCGGCAGCTTCATCGCGCCGGCCCCAGCGCTCGCGAAAACGCCGCCGCCAAAGGCCGTGCTGGATGCGTCGGCGGTGGCCGTGCCGGATCGCTACAGCGCCGACACCGCCCAGCAGATCTTCGCCGCCGGCGGCAACGCGGTGGACGCCGCGGTGGCGATCGCCTTCACGCTGGCCGTGACGTGTCCGGACGCGGGCAATATCGGCGGTGGCGGGTTCATGACCGTGTTCATGGACGGCAAGCCGTATTTTCTCGACTACCGCGAGCGCGCGCCGCAACAGGCGACCCGCGACATGTACCTCGACGATAAAGGCACCCTCGTGCCGGGTATGAGCCTCGTCGGCCATCGCGCGGTGGGCGTGCCGGGCACCGTCGAGGGCATGTGGGAAGCGCAGCAGCGCTTCGGCAAGCTGAAATGGAAGCAGGTGCTGGCGCCCGCGATCCGTTACGCCACCGACGGCTTCCAGGTCGACCAGGGGTTGCAGCAGCGTCACGACGCGGCAGCGAAGAGTTTCGCCGGCAAGACCAATTTCGAGGCCTACTTCTCGAACCTGAAGGCGGGCGTGATGTATCGCCAGCCGGAACTCGCGCAAACCCTCTCGCGCATTGCCAGCGACGGCGGGCGTGAGTTCTACGAAGGCCGCACCGCGGATCTGATCGCCCAGCAGATGTACGGCCACGGTCTGGTCACGAAGCAGGACCTGATTCAATACAAGGCTGTCTGGCGCCAGCCGCTCACCGCCGACTGGAACGGCTACCAGATCGTGACCGCGCCGCCGCCGAGTTCGGGCGGTGTCGGGCTGATCCAGATGCTGAAGATGAAGGCTGATCTGAAGCCGGCGTTCGATGGCCTCGAGCTGAACTCCGAACCGTATATCCATCTGATCGCGCAAATCGAAGACCGCGTGTTCGCCGACCGCCAGCAATACATCGGCGACCCCGATTCGTACAAGGTGCCGGTCGACAAACTGACCAGCGACGCCTACCTCGCGCAACGCGCCGACGAAGTGAAACCCGACGAAGTGCCGGGCGCCACGCCCGTCAAAGGCGGCCTCGGCGACGCGATGCCGGAGAAAGCGCAAACCACGCATTTTTCGGTGGTCGACAAGTGGGGTAATGCTGTGTCGAACACCTACACGCTGAACGGGTCTTTCGGTTCTGGCGTGGTGGTGGACGGCGGCGGCTTCCTGCTCAATGACGCGATGGACGACTTCATCACCAAACCGGCAACCGCCGGCACGCCCGGCGCCACGGCTGACGACCTGAATACGGTGGCGCCGGGACGCCGGCCGCTTTCGTCGATGACGCCGACCATTCTGTTGAAGGACAACAAGGTCTCGCTCGTGATCGGCACGCCTGGCGGCTCGCGAATCCTCACGTCGATCTTCCAGGTCATGACCAACCTGTACGATTTCAACATGGCGCCGGCCGACGCTTTGGCCGCGATGCGGTTCCATCATCAGTTGCTGCCGCCGAAGACGATCTATTTCGAGCCGTATCATCCGATCACGGGCGAGTTGGCCGATCAGCTGAAAGCCAGGGGTTACACGCTGGAAGGGCAGTCGTTTAACGGTGACGTGCAGATGATCCGCGTTGAGGGGACGACGCCTGAGCCGGCGGCTGATCCGCGCGGCGTGGGCGTGGGCCGCGTGATGCATTGAAGCAAGGCTTCGGTCGGGCGAAGTAGGGTGTGGTTGCGGAAGCGGGCTGCGGGGGCGAACTGCGTGGACATGCCGCAAACGTACCGTAGAAACGTACCGCAGAAACGTACCGCAGCAGCAATTGCAGACGCAAACCGCGGAAACATATCGCGAAAGCGAACTTGAAAAACGAACTGCGACGGGGAACGCAATGAGCGGACAAAAACTAAACGTACTCGTGCTGCCGGGCTACCAGAACTCCGGCACGGGCCACTGGCAAACGCTTTGGGAAGCGCTCGATCCCGGCTTCGTGCGCGTGCAGATGCCTGACTGGGACCATCCGACGCGCGACGCGTGGTGCCGCACGCTCGACGCCGCAGTGGCCGCGGCCGCCTCGCCGGTGGTGTTTGCCGCGCACAGCCTGGGCTGTCTGACGACCGCCTTCTGGGCGTCGCAATACGCAAGCGCTTCACAGTTGGCGAAGGTGGCGGGCGCGCTGCTGGTGGCCGTGCCCGATCCCTCCGAGGCGCATTTTCCGCAGGACGCCAGCGGCTTTTCGCCGGTGCCGCTTGCGCGCCTGCCGTTCGCGAGTATCGTCGTATCGAGCAGCGACGATCCATACGGCGGCGTGCCGTTTTCGCAGACTTGTGCGAGCGCGTGGGGCAGCCGCTGGATCGATATCGGGCCGCGCGGCCACATCAATGCCGACAGCGGCCTCGGCGATTGGGACGAGGGGCGGCGCTGGCTGGCTTCGTTAGACGAGCGGCGGTGACGGCCTGATTTGCGCTGATTCGGCCGGTGTTCGACGCCCACACCGCGCTCTGTCTCGCTCTCGGTGCAGGGGCCGATTTGCCGGCGGATACCCGAGGCGAGAGTGGCCGGTTCGCCAACACAGCAGGGTGGCGAGTGAGCTGGCACCACCGCCAGCTTCGTTGAAAATTGCCACCGCTTCAGCCGGCTCCAAACCCCTCGCCCGCAAGGCAGCCGGCCTCAAATCACCGACTGGTCCCGCAGCGCCGCAATCCTGGCCTCGTCATAACCCAGCACATCGCGCAGGATGCTGTCGGTGTGTTCGCCGAGCGTCGGCGGATGGGACAGCGCTTCGGGCGGCGTGCCGGTCATATTGATCGGATTGCGCACCAGTTTGACCGTGCCACCCGACGGATGCGGCAGATCGACCTGCAGCCCGCGCGCCACCACCTGCTCGTTCTCGAACACTTCGCCCAGATCGTTGATCGGCCCGCACGGCACACCGGCTGCTTCGAGGGCGGTAATCCATTGTTGTTTGCCCTGCAGACGCACCATGTCGGCGAGAATCGGCACGAGGATATCGCGGTTGCGTACGCGTGCCGGATTGGTCGCGAATCGTTCGTCAACGGCGAGCTCGGGGCGCCCGCCCGCTTCGACGAACTTGCGGAACTGGCCGTCGTTGCCGACCGCGACGATGATCCAGCTGTCGCTCGTCTGGAAGGTCTGGTAGGGCACGATGTTCGGATGCGCATTGCCCCAGCGCGCGGGCGGCTGGCCGCTCGCCAGGTAATTCGAATTCATGTTGGCCAGCATGGCCACCTGCACATCGAGCAGCGCCATGTCGATGTATTGACCTTCGCCCGTGCGGTCGCGATGCGTAAGCGCCGTGAGCACGGCGATGGTCGAATACATGCCGGTCATCAGATCGGCGATCGCGACGCCGGCCTTTTGCGGGCCGCCGCCCGGCTGGCCATCGCGCTCGCCGGTAATGCTCATGAAGCCGCCGATGCCCTGCACGATGAAATCGTAGCCGGCGCGCTGTGCATACGGGCCGGTTTGCCCGAAGCCGGTCACCGAGCAGTAGATCAGATCGGGTTTCACTTCCTTCAGCGACGCGTAATCGAGGCCGTACTTCTTCAACTGCCCGACCTTGTAGTTCTCCAGCACCACATCGCTTTGCGCGGCCAGCTCGCGGATGATCCGCTGGCCTTCGGCCGAAGCGATGTCGACGGTGACCGAGCGCTTGTTGCGATTCGCGGCGAGGTAATAGGCGGCCTCGCGCGTGTCGGCGCCTTCGGGCGTTTTCAGGTAGGGGGGCCCCCAGTGGCGCGTGTCGTCGCCGACTTCGGGGCGTTCGATCTTGATGACGTCGGCGCCGAAATCGGCGAGTGTCTGCGCGCACCAGGGTCCGGCGAGCACGCGAGTGAGGTCCAGCACGCGGATATGACTGAGAGCGCCCATATTTTTCAATGTCTCCTGTGTCGACCGGTGTTAGCGCTTTAGCGCTTACTCCGGTCCCATGCATCAGCGGTCGACCGGTGTTAGCGCTTTGGCGCTTACTTCGGTCCCATGCAAGATTTGTGGATGTTGACGCGGCGCGCATGGCGCCGCGGATGGGGGCAATCTTAAGCGATTCCCGCGCGCCGGCGCAGTCGGCCGAACGTCATAGGACGCGCGGCGCGCCTTGCCATGTCACTTGCTACCCGGCCAAACCTGGCCGAATGGCTATCGGGATCAAGGCGGAGACAGGGCCGCCGCCGCGCAGGGGCGCCGATCCCGTATAATCAGTCGTTTAAGAAACAAACAGTTGGCGCATCTCCATGATGCCGCCGGTAACAGCCAGGGAACTGGCAAACCCGTCCCCCGCACGCTATGAAAGCCGCCGAAATCCGCGAGAAATTCCTCAAGTTCTTCGAATCGAAGGGCCATACGATCGTTCGCTCGTCGAGCCTTGTGCCCGGCAACGACCCGACACTGCTCTTCACCAATTCGGGAATGGTGCAGTTCAAAGATGTATTCCTCGGCGCGGAGTCGCGTCAGTATGCGCGCGCCACGACCGCGCAGCGCAGCGTGCGCGCCGGCGGCAAGCACAACGATCTGGAAAACGTCGGCTACACCGCGCGTCACCACACGTTCTTCGAAATGCTGGGCAACTTCTCGTTCGGCGACTACTTCAAGCGCGACGCGATTCACTACGCGTGGGAATTGCTGACGGGCGTGTACCAGCTGCCGAAAGACAAGCTGTGGGTCACCGTCTATCACGAAGACGACGAAGCGCATGACATCTGGGCGAAGGAAGTCGGCGTGCCGGTCGAGCGGATCATTCGCATCGGCGACAACAAAGGCGCGCGCTACGCGTCGGACAACTTCTGGCAGATGGCCGACGTCGGGCCGTGCGGGCCGTGCTCGGAAATTTTCTACGACCACGGTCCGGAAATCTGGGGTGGCCCGCCGGGGTCTCCTGAGGAAGACGGCGACCGTTACATCGAGATCTGGAATCTCGTGTTCATGCAGTTCAGCCGCGACGCCCAAGGCAACATGACGCCGCTGCCCAAGCAATGCGTCGACACGGGCATGGGTCTCGAGCGTATTGCCGCGGTTCTGCAGCACGTGCACAGCAACTATGAGATCGACCTGTTCCAGGCGCTCATCAAGGCTGCGGGCCGCGAAACCGGTGTGACCGATCTGACGAACAACTCGCTGAAGGTGATCGCCGATCACATCCGTGCCTGCTCGTTCCTGATCGTCGACGGTGTGATTCCGGGCAATGAAGGCCGCGGCTACGTGCTGCGCCGTATCGTGCGCCGCGCGATCCGCCACGGCTACAAGCTGGGCAAGAAGGGTTCGTTCTTCCACCGCATGGTGCCGGACCTCGTCGCGCAAATGGGCGGCGCCTATCCGGAACTGAAGGACGCGGAACAACGCGTGACCGACGTGCTGCGTCAGGAAGAAGAGCGCTTCTTCGAGACCATTGAGCACGGCATGTCGATTCTTGAAAGCGCGCTGGCCGATCTGGAAGCGAAGGGCGGCAAGACGCTCGACGGCGAACTCGCGTTCAAGCTGCACGACACCTACGGCTTCCCGCTCGATCTGACGGCAGACGTCTGCCGCGAACGCGAAGTCACGGTCGACGAAGCCGCCTTCGACGAAGCCATGGCGCGTCAGCGCGAACAGGCGCGCGCGGCGGGCAAGTTCAAGATGGCGCAGGGCCTCGAATACTCCGGCGCGAAGACCACGTTCCACGGCTACGAAGAAATCATCTTCGACGACGCGAAAGTGATCGCGCTGTATGTCGACGGCGCGTCGGTGAAGGAAGTGAATCACGGCCAACAAGCGGTCGTCGTGCTCGACCACACGCCGTTCTACGCGGAGTCGGGCGGTCAGGTCGGCGACCAGGGCGTGCTGGCGAACGCGAGCGTGCGCTTCGCGGTAGCCGATACGCTGAAGGTACAGGCGGACGTGGTCGGCCATCACGGCATGCTCGAGCAGGGCACGCTGAAAGTCGGCGACGTCGTGAAGGCGGAAATCGATGCGGTGCGTCGCGCCCGCACCGAGCGCAATCACTCGGCCACTCACCTGATGCACAAGGCGCTGCGCGAAGTACTCGGTTCGCACGTGCAGCAGAAGGGTTCGCTGGTCGATGCAGACAAGACCCGTTTCGACTTCGCGCACAACGCGCCGATGAGCGACGAGCAGATCCGTCAGGTCGAGGCGATCGTGAACGCGGAAGTGCTGGCGAACGCGCCGGGCATCGTGCGCGTGATGCCGTTCGATGAAGCGGTGAAGGGCGGCGCGATGGCGCTGTTCGGCGAAAAGTACGGCGACGAAGTGCGCGTGCTCGACCTCGGTTTCTCGCGTGAATTGTGCGGCGGTACGCACGTGCATCGCACGGGCGACATCGGCCTCTTCAAGATCGTGATGGAAGGCGGCGTGGCTGCCGGTATTCGTCGCGTGGAAGCGATCACGGGCGACAACGCGGTGCGCTTCGTGCAGGACCTCGACGCGCGGATCAACGCGGCAGCGGCCGTGTTGAAGGCGCAGCCTTCGGAACTGACACAGCGGATCGTGCAGGTGCAGGATCAGGTCAAGTCGCTGGAGAAGGAACTGAGCGCGTTGAAGTCGAAGATGGCTTCGAGCCAGGGCGACGAGCTTGCTGGCCAGGCAATCGAAGTGGCCGGCGTGCATGTACTGGCTGCCACGCTCGAGGGCGCGGACGTAAAAACGCTGCGCGAAACGGTCGACAAGCTGAAGGACAAGCTGAAGAGCGCGGCGATCGTGCTGGCTTCGGTCGAGGGCGGCAAGGTGAGCCTGATCGCCGGTGTGACGGCGGACGCCAGCAAGAAGGTCAAGGCTGGTGAACTGGTCAACTTCGTTGCACAGCAAGTCGGCGGCAAGGGCGGTGGGCGACCGGATATGGCGCAAGCGGGTGGCACCGAACCGGCGAATCTGCCGGCGGCACTGGCAGGCGTGAAGGGTTGGGTCGAAGCCCAACTTTGATTCGGGTTTGATTGGGCCATGCGGGGCGCTGGTGGTTTTGGCGTCCCATATGGCCCAAGTTGTTTCTGGCCGTTTCGTGTAGGCGGCTGTGCGTTAACCCGGCCGGGCGCCGGTGCAAGTAACCGCTCTTCGCGATGCCTCCCTCTGCAGCAGGAGTAGGTGACTATCGCAGGGTTCGCGGTGAACAGGCCGGGTGCGGTGACGGCTAGCGTTCTCCAGCACGCAGGCAAAGCCCAGAGCCCAGAGCCCAGAGCCTCAAGCCTCAAGCCTCAAGCCTCAAGCCTCAAGCAGCGCCTACCGCCACAGCGGCATGTAGCTCCGCCGCATCCTCTCCCGACACCAGCGTCTGCCGCAGCGCATTGAGCGCCGACGAAAAATGCCCGCGTCGCCAGACGAGAAGCGTCTCGATCACACCAATATCGGGAAGCTCATGAACCGCGATATTGCTCGCATCCGTTTGCAGATTGAGCACGGATCGCGGCGCCACGGCCACCCCCGCGCCGGCGGCGACACAAGCCACGATCGCATGATACGAACCGAGCTCCAGAACGCGAGCCGGCCTCACGCCATGCTCCAGATACCACTTCTCGATATACGCGCGGTAAGCGCAGCCGCGCTCGAACGCAATCAGCGTCGATAAAGCAATATCTCTTACTTCGCGAATCGGCCGATGGCCTCGCGGCGACAGCATCACCAGCTCTTCACGAAAAACCGGCACCGTCTCGAACAATTCGCCGAGCGCGGCAGGATCTTGCGGCGTCGCCACTAGCGCTGCATCGACTTCGAATTCGCGGACCCGCTCGATCAGCTTGCCGGTCGTGCCGGTTTCGAGTTCCAGCGCGACATCGGGCCACCGCTGGTGATAACTCGCGAGCAATCCGGGCAGACGCGTCGCCGCGACGCTTTCCATCGTGCCCAAACGCAGGCGTCCACTCGGACGATCCTCGCGTACGGCATGACGCGCCTCGTCGGCGAGCGCGAGCAAACGCTCCGCGTAGGGCAGCAGTGTCTCGCCGGCCGGGGTCAAAACAAGGCGCCGGCCGTCACGGATGAACAGGTCGGTGCCCAGCTGCTCCTCAAGTTGCTTGATGCGCGTCGTGACGTTCGATTGCACGCGATTAAGCTTGGCAGCGGCGCGCGTCACGCCGTTTTCCCGCACGACAGCACGAAAAATAGTCAAAGCGGCCAGATCCACGATTCTCTCCTGGCGATGGTTGATATCCTAATTATTCATTTTTCGTGATTGAAAGGTCAAGCTAATATGGATTAAACAGGCTGGCAATTGCCGGCCCGCTTCCACTATCGGTGATGCTCATGATTGATCTCGCTTCCGGCGCGCAAGACACCGTTGCTGAACGTCACGCCGCCCGCCGCGCGGCGCTTGCCTGCATGATCACGTTGGCCGTGGTGCTCGGCATCGGCCGTTTTGCGTTCACGCCGCTCCTGCCGCTGATGCTTCACGGCAGCGCGCCCGGTCAGCCGCAGATCGATATCCAGCACGGCGGCTGGCTCGCATCGGCCAACTATGCGGGCTATTTCGTCGGCGCGATCACTTGCGCAGCGCTGTGGGTCGAGCCGGCGCGCATGGTGCGCGCGGGGCTTGTCGCAACGGTCCTGCTGACGCTTGCGATGGGCGTAACAAGCCAATTCTGGGTGTGGGCCGTCGTGCGGTTCATCGCTGGCGCGGTCAGCGCCTGGACCTTTGTGTTCGCCTCGCAGTGGGGCTTGCGGCGGCTCGCCGAACTCGGCGCGCACGGGTGGGGCGGGGTGATCTATACGGGCCCGGGCATGGGTATTGTCGGAACGGGTCTGCTGGTCAGCGCTGCGGGCGGCTATGGCGCGACGGTCGGTTGGATCGGCTTCGGACTCATCGGGGCGGTGCTTTCGATCGTGGTTTGGCCCGTGTTCCGGACCGACTCAGCAGGCGCGACACGCACCGCAGGCCGCGCAACCACCGCCGCTCGCCAATCCGCGCCCGCAGGTCACCGCGCCTCGACAAACCACGCCTGGCACCGCGCCGACGCCTTCTGGCTGATCCTGCTCTACGGCGTGCCCGGCTTCGGCTACATCATCACCGCGACGTTCCTGCCGGTGATCGCCCGCCACGCGCTGCCGGGTTCGTCCTGGCCCGATCTGTTCTGGCCGATGTTCGGCGCGGCCCTGATTGTCGGCGCGTTGCTCGCGGCACGCCTGCCGGTGGATTGGGACAATCGCACTCTGCTCGCCGGTTGCTACGTGCTGCAAGCCGCCGGTATTGCGCTCGGCATCGTCTGGCCCACGGCGGGCGGGTTTTCGCTCGGCAGCATCCTGATCGGCCTGCCATTTACGGCCATCACCCTGTTCGCGATGCGTGAGGCGCGGCGTCTGCTTGGCGACGAAGCGGCCGGCCTGATGGGCTATGCGACGGCGGCGTACGGCGTCGGCCAGATCGTCGGCCCGCTGGTGGCCGCGCCGATCGCCGAGCACACGGGGTCGTTTTCGCCGGCTTTGTGGCTGGCGGCGGGGACGCTACTGTTGGGCGCGGCTGGCCTGATCATCGTGGCGCACATGCCGCGAGGCCGTGGGCGCATGCCCGATTGCGGCTGCAACTGACGGTAGTTCCGGGTAGCGCATTCCTCGGCGTCAACAGATCCCGCGGGTGCAAGCGCGAGCGCAAGCGCAAGCGCAAGGCAAGGCAAGGCAAGTTCGTCCCCCGCCTTGCGAAGAACGCATGGGCCCGTTGAACCGCCCACGAGGCAAATTCCGGACCAAAAAACAAATAACTCCCCGGCGCACTAAAATGACGGCTTTCCCGTCATCTCAGCGCACCCGTCGCCGGGCGCGTCGCCAGCCATGCAACATTTCGCGTCCGACAACTACGCCGGCATCTGTCCCGAAGCGCTCAACGCGCTGATCGCCGCCAACAATAGCGGGCACGAACCCGCTTACGGCGACGACTCCTGGACCAATCAGGTTTGTGACCGCCTGCGGGATCTTTTCCAGACCGACTGCGAAGTGTTTTTCGTGTTCAACGGCACGGCCGCCAATTCGTTGGCGCTGGCGTCGCTGTGCCAGTCGTATCACTCGGTGATCTGCCATGAACTCGCGCACATCGAAACCGATGAATGCGGCGGCCCGGAATTCTTCTCCGGCGGCTCGAAGCTGCTGACCGCCCCGGGCGTCGGCGGCAAGCTCACGCCGGATGCGATCGAAGCGGTTGTCACGCGCCGCGCCGATATTCATTACCCGAAGCCGAAGGTCGTCACGCTGACCCAATCGACGGAAGTGGGCACCGTCTACACCGTCGAGGAAGTGCGCGCGATCGCGGCGATCGCCAAGCGGCGTCATCTGAAAGTGCACATGGACGGCGCACGCTTTGCGAATGCGGTCGCGGCGCTCGACGTGCATCCGTCCGAGATCACGTGGCGCGCGGGCGTCGACGTGCTGTGCTTCGGCGGCACCAAGAACGGTTTGCCGGTCGGTGAGGCGGTGGTGTTCTTCGACCGCTCGCTCGCCGACGATTTCGCCTACCGTCTGAAGCAAGCCGGCCAACTCGCCTCGAAAATGCGCTTCATCTCCGCGCCGTGGCTCGGACTGCTCGATAACGACGTCTGGCTGCGCAACGGGCGTCATGCGAACGCGATGGCGGCCTTGCTGGAATCGCGCTTGCAGGAAATTCCCGGCGTGAGCATCATGTTTCCGCGAGAATCGAACGCGGTCTTTGCGCAATTGCCGGCGCCGGCCGCCAAGGCAATGCGCGCGCGCGGCTGGAAGTTCTACGAATTCATCGGCGCGGGCGGTTGCCGGCTGATGTGCGCCTGGGACACACAGCCTGAAACTGTCGAGCGTTTCGCCGCCGAAGTGCGCGATTTGTGCCTGGCCTGAAACGGCGTCGGCTGCGTGCGTGCGACCAGGCTGGCTCCGTGAGCTTGAACCGGAAGCTGGAACCATGAGCCGGGCGTACAAACAGCACCGCAGCACGACTTGCTGAACCAGCCGCGGCACGACATTCAACACTGAACAACGCTGCACACAAACCATAAGAGACGACCCACTCGCCATGACCGAACACCGATTTTGTCCGCGCTGCGCTACGCCTTTGATCGAGCGCGCCGATGCCGAACATGAAGGCGGCCGGATCCGCCAGATCTGCCCCGATACGGAATGCGGCTACGTTCACTGGAACAATCCGCTGCCGGTGGTGGCCGCGATCGTCGAGTACGAGGGCAAGATTCTGCTCGCGCGCAACGCCGCATGGCCGGAAGGCATGTTCGCGCTGATCACCGGTTTTCTGGAAAACGGCGAGACCCCGGAAGAGGGCATTGCCCGCGAAGTGCTGGAAGAAACGTCGCTGCGCGCGGAGACGGTCGAATTGATCGGCGTGTACGAATTCATCCGCAAAAACGAATTGATCATCGCGTATCACGTGAAGGCGTATGGCACCGTCGCGCTGTCGCCGGAACTGCTCGAATACCGGCTGGTCGAGCCGGCCAAATTGCGTCCGTGGCGCGCGGGCACCGGTCAGGCGCTCGGCGAATGGATGCGGCGGCGCGGCTTGCCGTTCGAGTTTGTCGAAAAACCGGGGCAGTGAGCGATGAACAAACCCGCACCGGCCACGCGCAACGCCTACCCGCATTTTCTGCCGATCACCACGCGCTGGATGGATAACGACGTCTATGGCCACGTCAACAATGTCGTCTATTACAGCTACTTCGACACGGTGGTGAACGAGTATCTGATCCGCGCCGGCGTGCTCGATTTCGAGCATGGCGCGACGATCGGCCTTGTGGTCGAGACGCATTGCAATTACTTTGCGCCGCTGGTGTTTCCCGAGCGCGTCGAAGCGGGCTTGCGGGTTGTGTGGCTCGGCACCTCAAGCGTGCGCTACGAAGTGGGCCTCTTCAAGGCGGGGGAAGATCAACCCGCCGCTCAAGGGCATTTCGTGCACGTCTATGTGGATCGCGTCACGCGGCGGCCGGTGACCTTGCCCGCCGATCTGCGCGCGGTGCTCGAACCGCTGACCGTCGCTGTGCAGGCGGAATAGGCGCGTGCAGTCGTTCGTCATCAATCTGCTCAACGGTATCAGTTACGGCCTGCTGCTGTTCATGCTGTCGGCGGGTTTGACGCTGATTTTCAGCATGCTCGGCGTGCTGAATTTCGCGCACGCGAGCTTCTACATGCTCGGCGCGTACGTCGGTTTTTCGGTGGCGGCACATGCGGGTTTCTGGAGTGCGCTCGTGATCGCGCCGCTGATCGTCGGCTTGATCGGCGCGGCGTTGGAGCGCTGGCTGTTGCGGCGCGTGCGTGTGCATGGCCATCTCCCCGAGTTGCTGCTGACTTTCGGCGCCGCGTATCTGCTCGGTGAACTGGTCAAGCTCGGCTGGGGCTTGAGTCCGCTTGGCGCGACCGTTCCGGCCGTGCTCGAGGGGCCGTTGTTCACCCTCTACGGCGCGGCCTTTGCACGCTATCGGGCCTTCATGATGGCAGTGTCGCTGGCGATGCTGGCGGTGCTTTACTTGGTGCTGCGCGTATCGAAGGCGGGGCTGATCGTTCGCGCTGCGCTCACGCATGCGAGCGCTGTCGAGGCGCTCGGCCATAACGTGCCGCGCGTGTTCACCGGCGTGTTCGCGGCGGGCACGGCGCTGGCCGCGTTGGCTGGCGTGATCGGTGCGCCGCTCTTCGTGATCGAGCCGTCGATGGCGGAATCGCTCGGCTCGATCGTCTTCGTGGTGGTCGTGATCGGCGGACTCGGTTCGTTGAGCGGGGCGCTGGCGGCGTCGCTGATTGTCGGTTGCGTGCAGACCTTCGCGGTGGCGAGCGACGTTTCGCTGGGCGATCTCACAGCCGTATTCGGCGGCATGCTGCCTGACGCGTGGGACACGCTGACGCTCGCGCAACTCGCCCCGTTGATTCCCTATCTGCTGCTTGTCGCGATGCTGGCGCTGCGCCCGCGCGGACTGTTCGGACGGCGCGACGATCATGCGTGAGCCGCCTGAAAAGTCTGCTGTGCCGGCAGTCAAGCCGCGCCCGATGTTGCGCGGGTTCGCGCCGTGGCTCGCGCTCGTGCTGTTCCTCGCCGTGCCGCCCTTTGTCTGGCCGCAAAGCTGGTTGCTCGCCTATCTCGCGCAAACCGCGACGATGATCGTATTCGCGCTCTCGTACAACCTGTTGCTCGGCGAAACGGGTTTGCTGTCTTTCGGACATGCCGCTTATTCCGGCCTCGGCGCACTCATTGCGGCGCAAGTGTTCAATCGCATCGGTGTGCCGTTGGTGCTGTTGCCGTTGATCGGCGGCATCGGCGGCGCGCTGTGCGGCGTGCTGTTCGGTTTCGTGTCGACGCGGCGCGCCGGGACGGCCTTCGCGATGATTACGCTCGGCATCGGCGAACTCGTCGCCGCAGCCGCGTGGACGCTGCCCGACTGGTTCGGCGGCGAGGCCGGCGTGCCGATCGATCGCACGGCCGGACCGATGCTCGCAAGCTGGAGTTTCGGCCCGGCGCGCGAGGCGTATGCGCTGATCGCGCTGTGGTGCGTGCTGGCGAGCGTGGCGATGTTCGGGTTGTCGCGCACGCCGTTTATGCGGCTCGCCAACGCCGTGCGCGACAACCCGGCGCGCGCGGCCGCGATCGGCTGCTATCCGCGCCGCATCCGCTATGGCGTCGTGGTGATGTCGGCATTTTTTGCGGGTATCGCAGGCACCTTGGGGCTGATCAATGTCGAACTCGTGTCGACGGAAAGCGTCGGCATGATGCGCTCGGGCGCTGTGCTGATCGCGACCGTGATCGGCGGCACAGGCGCGTTTTTCGGGCCGATCGCGGGCGCGATTGTCCTGACGTTTTTCAGCGTTGCGGCGGCGAGCGTGACGCGGGCCTGGCTGTTCTATCTGGGCCTGTTCTTCATCGTGATCGTGGTGGCGTCGCCGGATGGACTGGCGGGCTTCATGCAACGGCACGCGGCACGCGTCGCTGCTTACGGCTGGCGTGTGTGCGGCAAGGCGTACCTATGGGGCGCGGCCTCGGCGATGCTCTGGACGCTGGCCGTCGTGCTTGCGGTGCAGTGGGCTTATGCCGTGCAATTCGGCGCGGGCGATGGCGCGGCGTTCAGTGTTATCGGCCTGCCGCTGGAGCCGGCCTCGCCGCATCTCTGGCTCGGCGTCGTGGTGGTTATGCTGGCCGCGCCAGGCGCACTCTCCGCGCACTATGCGCTTCGTGCACAAGCACGTCTTGCCGTGCGCGCCGGCGCCACGCCGATCACCGGAGACGCGCCATGATCCCGGCGCTCGCGGTCTACGGTGTCGAAAAACGCATCGGCGCCACGCGGATTCTGCGCGGCGTCGATCTTGCGATCGAGCCTGGCGAGCGCCATGCATTGATCGGTCCGAACGGCGCGGGCAAGTCGACCTTGTTCAATCTGATTGCCGGCGGCGCGCGCCCGAACGCCGGGCGCATCGATCTGTTCGGTGCGGAGATCACGCGCCTCGCGCCGGCCGCCATCACGCGCCGCGGCCTCGCGCGCAGCTTCCAGACAACCAGCGTGTTCGCACGCCTGAGCGTATTCGACAACCTGCGCTGCGCGGCCATGCTGGCCGAGCGCGATCGCACGCGCTGGTGGCAGCGTTTCAGCGGCTCAAACACGGTCGATGAGCGCGCCGAGCAGGTGCTCGCAGCCGTGGGGCTGGACGCACGCAGACATATCCAGGCCGGCACCCTCAGCTATGCCGAGCAACGCGCGCTCGACCTCGGCCTTGCGCTCGCGGGCGGCGCGCATACCTTGCTGCTCGATGAGCCGACTGCCGGCATGAATCGAGCCGAAGCGGCGCGCGCCATCGAACTGATTCGCGCGACCACCGCCGGCCGTACGTTACTGATGGTCGAGCACGACATGGACGCCGTGTTTGCACTTGCCGACCGTGTTTCGGTGCTGGTGCAAGGCCGGATCATCGCGACCGGCACGCCGGCGGCGATTCGCGCGGATGCGGCCGTACGCGCCGCCTATCTTGGCGACAGCGTCCGCGCATGACCACCTTGCTCGACATTCAACAACTGAACGCCTGGTACGGCGCGAGCCAGGCCCTGCACGGCGTCAACTTGCAGATCGACGCCGGTGAAGTCGTCGCGCTGGTCGGCCGCAACGGCTCAGGACGCTCGACGCTCGCGCGCGCGATCATGGGCCTCGTGCGCAGCGAGGGCGAGTTGCGTTTTGCCGGCCAGGCGCTCGGCGGGTTGCGCACCTTCGAGATCGCCCGCCTGGGACTCGGTTACGTGCCTGAGCATCGCGACGTGTTTCCGACGCTGAGCGTCCACGAGAACTTGCAACTCGGGGTGGCGCCGCACACGCGCGGCCGTGCACCGCGCTTTACCTTCGACGACGCCTATGAACTGTTCCCCGTCCTGCGCGAACGAAGGCGCACGCGTGCCGGCGTGTTATCGGGCGGCGAACAGCAGATGCTGACGCTCGCCCGGGCACTGCTCGGCGACCCCGACCTGCTGGTCATCGATGAACCCGGCGAAGGGCTGGCCAGCCTCGTGATGGGGCAGGTCGCGCGGTGCTTGCGGACGCTGCGTGATCGTGGCGTGGCGATGCTGCTGATCGAACAGCGGCTCGTCATCGCGCAAGACATCGCCAGCAGGGTCGCGGTGATGGGGCACGGCGAAATTGTCTTCGATGATGCGCTCGCGTCGTTTGTGAAGCGGCCGGACGTGATGCAGGAATGGCTCGGCGTGGGCTAGCCGCGATGTGTGGCGGAGTCGCACGTAGCCGTTAGTTCACCGGCGTCACTTTGCACGTTGCGCAAACGAGCAGCTCACTCAAGGACAGCTCCGATAGGGCGCCCAAGCCTGGTTTCGCAAAGCCGAACCTGAGCATCCCTGGCAGCCATCGCGCTGCAGTTTTATTGCAGCGCCGCATTCGAATTGGCGGCCATTTTGTTGTCCTGACATGCGCGTCACGCACTGCGCGATGTACGCGGCCCTCGTTCCACGCCCAAATCGCGCTTTGGATGCCGTTTGAATCCCGTTTGCGTACAGCGCGCTCAAGCCTGATGCGTGGGGCTTTCCCGTGACTTGTTGTAGCGATTCAAACGCTTGATCGTTTGGTGAGCGTCCTCCAGAAATCTTGTCGGCAGCGCGCTGACAAATCAAGACAATCAGGTCAAAGGCGCGCAACGGCGGCACGGTGTTTAAAGCCGGCGTATGTGCGACCGACCATGTCGTGCCGGACGCGCAAAAGACGCGCCGCGGCCTCAGGAGGAGACATCATGAAACGGACAGGCGCATTGGGCGAAACGTCGGCTGACGGCGCGCAGGCGGAGCCCGCGCTGCGACGGCTGCAAAGAATGTCGTTGCGTCGCGTGGCGCGCACGCCGCTCGGAGAAACGTGGCGCACGCGAGCCGGCGCAGGTGCCGCGCTGGTGACGGCTGCACTGCTGATGTCCGCGTGTGCCGACGCTAGCTCCACAACCGGCGACGCCGCGTCCGCGCCGTCGACACAAACGAGCGCGGCAGCGAACGCGGTGAGCAATAACGACAGCCCGCTGACGGCAAAATCTCAACCGGGTGCTCTGGCACCCACTGCTGACGCCACGAACGGCGTCGCTACCGCATCGAGCGGCACCGCCGTTGCGAGCGCCGATCAACCTGCCTCCGCATTGCCCCCCTCGCTCGAACTTGCCAAGGCCAGGCAGCTCGCTGCCGAACAGCGCATCGCCGCACGCGTGCCAGCCGCGAGTGGCATGACAGAGAGGCGCAGCCGTTCGTTGACGCTGCGTGATTCCGGCATCGACGGTTCGTTGATGTTCGCGCGCGACGTCGACTTTCGCGTGACTGGCGACATCGGCTTCATGATTCACGACATGGCGGCAACGCTGACTCCGGCGCGCGCCGGCCAGCCGATCGTGTTCGACGATCCGACCAGCGTGACGATCAACGTCCACCGCGGCGACGTCACGCTCGACAGCGCCAAGCTGACCGCGATTTTCAATCGCTACCTGTTCCAGTATCAGGGCTCGCCGCTGCGCAATATGCGAGTGGTGCCGCAAGACGGCGGCACCTTGCGCATCACGGGCGAGATGCATCGCGATACGTGGGTGCCGATCGTGCTGGTCGGGTCGCTATCGATGCGCAACGCCGACGACCTCGTGTTCCATGCCGACCACGTCGAAGTGGCCGGCGTCGGCGCCGACAAGCTGATGCAGGCCGCGCACGTGAAGATGGCCGACCTGCTGAAGGTGGACACGCCGATCGCGCGTCTCGATGGCGACGACGTCGTGATGCAGGTGGCCAAACTCACGCCACCGCCCGCGTTGCGCATGACCATCACGCAGATCAGCACCAGTGCAGCAGGTGTGCGTTTCACGCTCGACGACCGCACGGTGCAAAAGATCGAGTGGCCCGCGACGATGCCACCGCGCGGCATGCTGGTGCAGGGCGGCGACGTGAAGTTCATGCGTTCGATGCCGATGAACATCGACATGGCGCTAACGCCGCTTGATACGAACGCACCGTTCGTGCTCGACCTGTACCACTACCGCGACCAGATGGCGGCCGGCTACTTCACCTTCGACGAAGCGGGTGCACTGGACGTGCACTTGCCGTCATATCCGACGCTAGCCAGCGCGTCGAAAGATGCGCCGACGCAGGTGGGCAGCGCGGGTGCGCGCTTTAACGACAGCTTCATTCGCGCGCAGCAGGCGTCGCTCGCGCAGGCGCGCCAGGTCTGGCAACACGTGCCGCAGACGTTGCGGACGGCATCCGTTGCACGCGCGATCCCGGTTGGTACACGGGCGGCATTTGCCGGTCAGAGCATGGCGACACCCGGCTCCGCGATCAACGACGAGCGGCACTCGTCCGGACCCGCGCCATTGATTCACGTCGAGAATGTGGACTTCTACGTATCGGGCCGAATCGGCTTTCATGTGCGTTCGCTGGATGCGCAGATGGTGCCGAAGAAGCCGGGTCAACCGGTCGATCTCGACGATCCTGACCAGTACGACATTCGCATCATCGGTGGCGAAGTGGTCGAGCCGTGGCCTGCGATGGCGGCGTTGTTCAACGACTATCTGCTCGACTACGAGCCGCGTTCGCTGAACGATTTGCAGCTGAAGCCGGTGGATGGCAAGTTGGAAGTATCGGGCGGCATCAAATTGTGGAATCACTTTCCTGGTGTGTGGCTGCCGACGACGATGAGCGGCACGATCGTGGCTAAGGATGAGCGGCATCTTGTCTATGAGCCGACCTCGGTGAAGGTGCTGGGTGTGCCGCAGGCGGGGTTATTGAGGGCACTGGACATCCCGTTGGCGTCGTTGACGCCGTTTACGCGCAAGGGTGTCGCGTTGAAGGGGAACGAGCTTGTGTTCGATCAGTACACCGTGTTTCCGCCGCCCGTTTTGCAGGGGCGGCTGGCGAGCGCGACGGTGACCGACGAGGGGTTGGTGTTGAAGTTCAAGCGTGATGCTTCTATCGCTGCTGCGAGGCCGCCTGTTGGGGCGGCGAAGAGTTTTGTCTGGATCGAGTCGGGTGATGTGAAGATGTTTAATTCGTTGGTCACGAATACCAGGACTTTTATTCGGGATAGTTCTAATCCTGGGGTTATGAGGTTTGATCTTTATGGATATAGGGGGGATGTTTCCAAGGGGACTGTGAGGATGGGGGGAGATGGGGGGTTGGATGTGGATCTGGCTGTTAGGAAATAGTTAAGGTTTTTGCCTTTTGCGGCGGCATTTGGCCGTGTTCCTGGGGCGTTGGCCTTTCCTTGATTTGTTAGTGGTTTATTAGCGTTCCCCCTGTGCGGGGGGGCACCTACTTTTCTTTGCCGGCTGCAAAGAAAAGTAGGCAAAAGAAAGCAGCTCAAACCGCTAATGCTAAGCGGGGACCGTGGTTTTTTACGGGTAGTGGTGCGACTGGAATCTGTGTTCGTGCACCTGCATGTGCTTGTGACAAGGGCGTCATACTTCCGGCGGCGCTGCGCGCGCCGAAGAGCCGTTCATAAAACCAATCGCTACGTTTTAACGCTCACGCCTCAGCAACGGGCCGTGGCTCGTCTTTGCTCCGCCACCGCCACCGCCACCGCCACCGCCACCGCCACCGCCACCGCCACCGCCACCGCCACCGCCACCGCCACCGCCACCGCCACCGCCACCGCCACCGCCACCGCCACCGCAGCCGAGACCGAGACCGAGACCGAGACCGAGACCGAGACCGAGACCGAGACCGAGACCGAGACCGAGACCGAGACCGAGACCGAGACCGAGACCGAGACCGAGACCGAGACCGAGATTGCGGGGCACCGACAAATCAGTCGAAGTGGGTTCCCGGGTGAATGGAGGAGCACGTCGCCGAGGCGAAGCCGACGGCCCCCGCTGTGCAAAAACGAAGCCCCTGGTTTCCCAGGCAGACCCATCCGCGACGCACGCAGTGCGGAGTGGGAGCTGATGACACCTTTGTCACTAGCGCGGAATGTGCGAGAGCACGGATTCCAGTCGCACCACTACCCGTAGCAGACAGCGGCGCCCACTTAGCATGAGCGGTTTGAGCCGCTTTCTTTTGCCTACTTTTCTTTGCGGCAAGCAAAGAAAAGTAGGTGCCCCCCCGCACAGGGGGAACGCTAATAGACCACTAACAAAACAAGGAAAGGCACGAAAGCCAGAACAAGGAAACCCCAAAGCCCCAAGAACACGGCCAAAAAAGCGCCCCGCAAGACAAAACCCTTAACTATCCTTATCAATAATCCACTCATGCGCAGGATCATTGCGAAAATGCCACGTCCGCTGCCCCCCCGCCATAACATTCAAATAATAAGACTCATACCCATAGGGAACAACAACCGGATGATACCCACGCGGCACCATCACAACGTCGTGATTCTCGACGGCCATCGACTCATCGATATCCCGCATATCCGTATACACACGCTGAAAAGCAAACCCTTGCGGCGGATCGAGCCGATGATAGTAAGTCTCTTCGAGCGAACTCTCGTGAGGCACATTATCCGTATCGTGCTTATGCGGCGGATAGCTTGAAGCATGCCCCCCAGGCGTGCGAACCTCAACCACAAGCAAAGACTCCGCAAGGTCAGTCTGCGGAAGAATATCGCATACGTAGCGCGTATTCAGCCCCTTCCCGCGCGTGGAACGCTTCATCGTAGAAGGCTCGATCAACCTCGCCGGATACATGCCCTTGCCGGGCGCACTCGCCACACCAACCTCAGCATCGCGACACGCGCGGACCGTCGCCCGTACGCCAGGCGGCAAATACACCGCATACGGCGCGGAGTCCTCGAACACGCTATCGCGTGAACCCAGCGAACTCCATTTCGCATCAGCAGTTTCAATATCCACCGCGCCCGTCAGCACGACAACACACACCTCGCGAGACGGCTCAAACACATGCACGACTTCGTCCGCGCCCAGCCGGTAAGCAGCAAATCCCACATACCGCCAGCACGCCGACTCAGGCGTCACCCGCGCGATTGT
Organism: Paraburkholderia sediminicola; assembly: GCF_902859805.1. Taxonomy (GTDB): domain Bacteria; phylum Pseudomonadota; class Gammaproteobacteria; order Burkholderiales; family Burkholderiaceae; genus Paraburkholderia; species Paraburkholderia sediminicola. The sequence goes on from NZ_CADIKC010000003.1 coordinate 636,712, forward strand.
CTGGCCCTCGCGCTGCGCCTTGACCAATAAACTCATGCTGCCTCCTGCTCAGTCCCGCCACCGGCGTCGAGCGGCGCATCGACCAGCGCTCGCAAGGTCCGGAATCCTTTTTGCGCATACTCGTACGATGGCGCCACCACCGGGTCCTGTTCCGCTTCAACCACCAGCCAGCCACGATAGCCATGCCGCTTCAATCGATCGATGATCGCCGGGAAGTTCACCGCGCCATCGCCCGGTACCGTGAACGCACCGGCGATTACGGCGTCGAGAAAACTCCAGTTGCGATTGCGCGCCAGTTTCATCACCGCGGGTCGAACGTCCTTGCAGTGGACGTGACACACGCGATCGATATGTTTGTCGAGCACCGCGAGCGGATCGCCACCGGCAAATGTGATGTGTCCTGCGTCGAATAACAGGCCGACGGCGTCGCTCGTGCGCGACATCAGCTGATCGACGTCAGCCGGCGTTTCGACATACGCGCCCATGTGGTGATGGTACGCGAGGCGCACGCCGCGGCTTAGTGTGTAGCGCGCAAATTCATCGACGCGCGCCGCGTACGCGGCCCATTGCGCCTCGCTGAAAAAACGCGGGCGTTGGTACAGCGGTTGCGGTGCGCCCTGGATCGAATCGGCGACTTCGCCATAGACCATCGCCGTCGCGCCGTTCTGCGCGAGCAGCTCGAGATGCGGGCCGACGGAGGCGATTTCCTCTTCCACGCTGCGCCGCGCGAGTCGTCCGGAGTACCAGCCGGAGACCAAGGCCAGGTCGTATTGGGCAAGCAGCGTCTTCAGCGCCTGCGGTTCGCGCGGAAATTTGTTGCCGAGTTCGAAACCCTGGTAGCCGATCTGGCGCCCTTCGGTCAATGCAACTTCGAGCGGCGTCTCGCCACCGAGCGAAGGCAGGTCGTCGTTCATCCACGATAAGGGGTTGATGCCGATACGTACGTCGAAAGCAGTCATGCGGGCGTCCTCATTCGTTATCGATGTGGCCGGGGCGGTCGCTGGGGTCGGCCGGCGCCGCGCGGGCGGCGAGTTGCGCGTCGTATTGCGAGCGCGCAGCACGCACGGTGTCGCGCGCCGATACCTCGGGCACGGCGACTTCCCACCACCAGCCGCCGTCGTTCGTGGTGCGGGCGGGATCGGTGTCGATACTGATCACGTAGGTGCGATCGGCGGCGCGCGCACGCTGCAGCGCGTCTTCAAGTTCTGCGATATTCGCGACGTGTTCGGCCTCTGCGCCGAGCGCGCGTGCGTGGGCGGCGAAGTCGATCTTCGGCGCGCCGAGCGGACCCTGCATGCAGTCGTCGAGCAGGTTGTTGAACGGCGCGCCACCGCAAGCCTGCTGCAAGCGGTTGATGCAACCGTAGCCGCGATTGTCGAGCACCACCACGATCAGCTTCGCGCCGATCATCACCGAAGTCGCGATCTCGCTGTTCATCATCAGATAGCTGCCGTCGCCGAGCATCACGATCACTTCGCGTGCGGGCCGCGCGAGCTTCACGCCGAGGCCGCCGGCGATCTCGTAGCCCATGCACGAGTAGCCATATTCGACGTGATACGCGCCTGGTTTGCTCGCGCGCCAGAGCTTATGCAGCTCGGCCGGCAAGGTTCCCGCTGCGCACACGACGATATCGTCCGTCGCGGAACGCGCGCTCGAACGCTGCACCGCGCCGATCACGTCGCCTTCATACGGGAGCACGGTATCGCGTTGCGGCGCATGCGTGAGCGTGCTCACCGTGTCGCGCCAGCTCGCCGAGAGTTTGTGGGCGCGAGCGGTCCATGTGCGGTCCGCGTGCCAGCCTTGCAGGGATTCGGCGAGCGCGTCCAGCGCAAGACGCGCGTCGGCCTCGACCACCAGCGCGCGATGCTTGAGGCCGTCGAACGGATTCGCGTTGATGCCGATCACGTCGGCCTGGGTGAACAACGTGTTCGAGCCGGTCGTGAAGTCCTGCAAGCGTGTGCCGATTGCGAGCACACAGTCGGCATCGTGAGCGAGTGCATTGGCGGCGGGCGAACCGGTCACGCCCAACGCGCCGGCGTTCAGCGGATCGTTCCACGCGAGCGAACCCTTGCCGGCCTGCGTTTCGGCTACGGGAATGCCGTGCGCGGCGGCGAAGCGGTGCAGTGCGTCGGTCGCGTGGCCGTAGAGCACGCCGCCGCCAGCGACAATCAACGGACGCCTGGCGCGGCGCAGATGGGCAACTGCCGCATCGATATCTTCAGCGCGCGGCGCGGGGGAGTGGAACGTGATGACGCGCGGCGTAAAGAAATCGGCGGGGAAATCCCATGCTTGCGCTTGCACGTCCTGCGGCAGTGCGAGCGTGACGGGACCGCACAGCGCCGCATCGGTGAGCACGCGCAAGGCGCGCGGCAACGCATTGAGCAATTGCGCCGGATGCACGATGCGATCGAAGTAGCGCGAGACGGGTTTGAATGCATCGTTAGCGGAGACGCCACCATCATGGAAATCTTCAACCTGCTGCAACACCGGATCCGGCGCGCGCGAAACGAACACGTCGCCGGGTAACAGCAGCACGGGCAGACGGTTCACATGGGCGAGCGCGGCCGCGGTGATCAGATTGGTCGCACCGGGGCCGATCGACGTCGTGACGGCCATCATGCGGCGACGGAAATGCGCCTTCGCATAGGCAATCGCGCTGTGCGCCATCGCCTGTTCGTTGTGAGCCCGCAGCGTGGGCAATGCTTCGCGGTGCTGATACAAGGCTTCGCCTATTCCGGCCACATTGCCGTGCCCGAAGATCGCGAATACGCCGCCAAAGAGCGGCTCGGTGCCGCTGCCGTCTTCGGTCGTGACCCGTTGCGCTGCGAGGTAGCGAACCAGCGCCTGGGCGGTCGTCAGGCGGACGGTGCCTCCCGACGGCGCGTGGGCCTGAGTGGCGTCGTTGGCGGACGCCGCATCGTGATGCAATACGCGCTGGTTCATGCCGCCTGCTCCTGATGTGCATGGTCCGCCGTGGTGGGCTGCGTGCTTGTCGTTCCGCGTGTTGCGCGCCACGACGCAATCAGCGTTTCGAATGTGCGGCGCACTCGCGCGATCAGTTCATCGTCGCCAATTTCACCGGCGAGCCACGCATGGCTCGGCTCGTGAAAGATCGTGCGGCCGACGGTAAAGCCGCGGCATGTCGCTGATTGCGCCGCCGCGCGAAATCCCTCGTCTAATTGATCGACGCCCGCAGACAAACCGAGCAACACCACGCCCCGGCAGTACGGATCGCGCTCGGCGATCAGGGCGTCGACGGCTTGCCATTGCGCGGCGTCCATCGGTTCGAGCTTCCACCATTCCGGATAGATGCCGATGTTGTACAGCCGCTTCAACGCGCGATAGACGATGTCCGGTGCTTGCGGCAGATGCGCGTGCTTCGGCGGAATCACTTCCAGTAGCAATTCGTGGCCGCTCGCTTGCGTCGCATCGTACAGCGCGCGCAGTTGTGCTTCCTGTTCGAGGCGTTGTTCGACCGGTTCGTCGGGATGGAATTGCACAAGGCACTTGGCGATGTGTTCCTGCGGCCAGGCAATCAGCGTCGTGCCGATCGAGCGGCCGTGGTCGAACACGAGCGGCACGGAGCCGGGCAGTTCAACCGGCCGGCCGATCCACCAGTCGCGTCCGGTGGCGGCATTCAATGCGTCCTGACCGTAGCGGTCGTCGCTCAGGATGCCGATGCGGCCTTGCAGCCCCAACGCGGTTTCCGTCTGCGCGACGGCCTCGACGAACAGGCCCTTCAGTTGCACGATACGTGCCTCGTCGGCGCCGGTCTGCTGGGCGAGTTCGAAGAACTGGTTTCGATGATCGAACGCGAAGCCGAGTACTTCGTCCCATTGTTTGCGGGCAGGGGACACACGATGCAGGCGTGCGAGCGTTGCATCGCGGTCGGGGCGGCGCATGCGTTGCGGATCGGCCTTGGCTTCGCGCAGGAAGTAGTCGAGTTCGGCGGGCGTCGGCATGGCGGGCGCACAGCCGTGACGCGAAACGACCAGCGCGCCGCTCGCATTCGCCGAACGCGCGCACGCTTCGAGCGGTTGATCGCGCAGCCATCCGGAGAGAAAGCCCGAGGCGAATGCGTCGCCCGCGCCGAGTACGTTGAGCACTTCCACCTCGACTCCGCCATGAATCGGCAAATCGTCGAGCTTTGCGGGTACTTTGCCGTCGATGATCTGGCAGCCCATCGGTCCGCGCTTCAGAACCAGCGTGGCCGGCGTTACGGCGCGCACCATCGCGAGTGCGTCGACGAGTTCGGTCTTGCCGCCGGCAATACGAAACTCTTCTTCGGTGCCGATCACCAGATCGAACAAAGGCAGAATACGTTGCAGATGCGCGGTCACACCTTCGCTCGCGACGAAGCGTGTTTCGCCATCCGCCTTGCCTGTGAGACCCCACAACACCGGGCGATAGTCGATATCGAGCACGGTCCGCACGTTATTGCGCCGTGCGTAATCGAGCGCGCGGCGGCTCGTGCGATTCACCTGCTCGGTCGAGAAGTGCGTGCCGGTAATCAGCAGCGCTTTCGACGACGCAATGTACGCCTCGTCGAAATCCGCTTCATCTACCGCCATATCCGCGCAGTTCTCGCGGTAGAAGATCAGTGGAAAAGTATCGCGGTCTTTCAGGCCGAGCAGAACAAGTGCGGTCAGACGTTCCTGATCGACGCGGACATGACTGACGTCGCAGCCTTCCTTCGTCAGGGTCTCGGTGAGAAAACGCCCCATATGATCGTTGCCGACACGCGCCAGCATCGACGATGCAAGCCCGAGCCGCGCGCAACCGAAGGCGATATTCGCCGATGAACCACCAAGATACTTCGCGAAGCTCGACACGTCTTCGAGTCGCGCGCCGACCTGCTGCGCGTACAGATCGACGGCAAGACGGCCAAGACAGACAATGTCGCGACTGCGGGCCGGTGCGAAACGGCTGACCGTTGCCGTTGACGTTGCCGCTGAAGCGGAAGTGAGCCCGCCACCGTTCACAATCCCGGTCCCGCTGGATGTGCTGGAATGATTCATGAATATTCCTGAATAGCTGAGCGCGGGCGTGAGGCGCAACAAGCGCCGCAAGCCCACGCGAATGAATCAGATCGTCGCGCCGTCGAGTTCGCCGATCATCTTCTGCATTTCGGCGCCGCCGGCCATCATGTCGAGTACTTCGTCCTTGCTGATGGTGTCCTTCGTGAACGTGCCGAGCGATTTGCCGCGATTGAGCAACGTGAACGAATCGCCGATCGGATACGCGTGGTGCACGTTGTGCGTGATGAAAATCACCGAGATCCCTTTCGCGCGCGCCGTGTGGATCAACTTCAGCACGTTGAAGCTCTGCTTGACGCCGAGCGCGGCAGTCGGCTCGTCGAGAATCAGCACGCGTGCGCCGAAGTGAATCGCCCGCGCAATCGCGAGACATTGCTTCTCGCCACCAGACATCGTTCCGATCGGTTGATGCGGATCGCGCACGTTGATGCCCATTTCGGCGAGCTTGTCGCGTGCGGTGATGGCGCTGGTTTCAAGGTCCATCACGTTGATGAAACCGAACAGTTTCTTCTGAGGCTCGCGGCCCATGAAGAAATTGCGCGCAACCGAGAGCAGAGGCACCAGCGCCAGATCCTGATAGACGGTGGCGATGCCGAGATCGAGCGCATCTTTCGGCGATTCGAACAGCACCGGCTTGCCGTCCACCAGATATTGACCGGAGGAGGGGCGATGCACGCCGGCGAGCGTCTTGATCAATGTCGATTTACCCGCGCCGTTGTCGCCGAGCAGGCAATGCACTTCGCCGCGCTTCAGACGCAAGGTCACGCCGCTTAGCGCGATCACCTGGCCGAAGTACTTGCTGACGTCTTCGAGTGCGAGGATCACGTCGTCCTGCGGCTTGGCCGCGGTGTTCACGGTATTCGTATCGGACATGGTCGTCTCCTCGTTACGATTGCGCGACGCGGCGGCGCACGTAGTGATTGAACAGCACGGCGATCAGCAGCATCACGCCGAGGAACACGCGGAACCAGTCGGAATCCACATTCGTATAGGTGATGCCGATCTGCACGACGCCGAAGATCAGTGCGCCGAAGCAGGCGCCGATCACCGAGCCGTAGCCGCCGGTTAGCAGCGTGCCACCGATCACCGCTGCGATGATGGCTTCGAATTCGGCTTGTAACCCGCGGTCGGCAGCGGCCGAGCCGATGTCGCACACTTGCAGCACGGCGAACAGACACGCGCAGAACGCGGTCAGCACGAACAGCGAAATCTTTACGCGCCGCACCGGCACGCCGACGTTCTTCGCCGCGTTGGCGTCGCCGCCAACCGCGAAAATCCAGTTGCCGAAGCGGGTCTTGGCGAGGGTGAATGCACAGACTGCGGCCAGCGCAAACCACCAGAGCAGCACTTTCGGAATACCCGGCACGAGCGGATTGCCGTTATCGAGCATTTTCACGACGCCGATGTGGCCGAGCCAGACGAACAGGCCTTTGAACGCGACACCCTGGAAGAGGGTATGGGCGAGCCAGTCGTGAGCGGCGACGTCGCCCACGCCGGAGATGATCGTGCGGTCGGCGAACATGACCGACAGGGCCAGCGTGAGCCCGCGCAGGATGAACAGGAACGCCAGTGTCACGATGAATGACGGCAGTCGCGTGCGCATCACCAGATAGCCATTGAGCGCGCCGAGCAGCATCGATCCGGCGAATGCAAACACGATCGACAAGGCAATCGGCCAGTGGAAATACATCGTGGGCAGCGCGACCATCATGCCCGAGAAGCCGATCATCGAACCGATCGACAGATCGAATTCACCAGCGATCATCAGCAGGCACGCGCCGACCGCAATCAGGCCGAGATACGCGGCCACTTGCGACCAGTTCATCACGCCGTCGAGGTTGAACATGCCGGAGTTGCCGGCCGCAATCCCAAACACGAGGAACACCATCACGGTGCCGGCGAGGGCGGCGAATTCCGGACGGTTCAGCAGATGCCGGAACCACGATTCCTGGCGTACGCGCTCATCGGCCGCCGAGGGCGCACCGCCGGACGTTGACGTCGTCGCGGTGTTCGAAGGGGGCTGCTTGCGGGGATGAGGGTGGAAGGGGTTGGCTACGCCCATTGAAGCTCTCCTTGATGCGCCCGGCTTTTCGCAGTCATCGAAGGACTGCAATCGGACCGCATGGCGCGTAATGCACGTAAAACGTGGTGAATGCAGGCGTGGGGCGGCCTGGCCGGTTGCGGCCGGCCGCGTCCACTTTACTCATACCTGCCGGAACGGTTCTCCCGTGTCCGTACGTCCAGCGAAATGCGTTAGCGGTACTGCCCTGCGTACTTGACCACCTTGTCGATATTGGCCTTGGTGATGAAACCCGGGCCGGAACCGATATTGCGCGGTCCATAGGCGGGTTGCAGGCCGTACGTGGTGAGACGTTGCTGGAACTTCGGATTGGCCTGCAGGATCTGGCGGATCTTCGCCGGATCTGTGGTGTGTTCCTTCTTCACGATGGCCAGCACGGCAACCGGGATATAGCCCTGCAGGTAGGGTTGCTGGTCGATGGCGAACTGGATCGTGCCGTCCTGGATGCCCTTGGCGATGTCATTGTCGAAGTCGAATGTCGCGAACCAGACCTTGCCGGCGAGGCCCATTTGCTGCAGCGCCTTCATCGTCGGCGCGGCCGAGAGCGGACCGAGCGTGAGCACCGCCTGGGTGTTCGGATGATTGCGCAGATACGCGCTCACTTTCGATTGCACACCGGTCGGGTCCTGGCCCGCGTCGAGCGTGGAGGACTTGAAGTCGACGCCGATTGCCTCGGCAAAGCCGCGGCAGCGTTCGAACGAAGCCGGGTTGGTCGCGTAGTGGTTCACGCACAGGAACGACTTGATGCCCGCTGCTTTCGCCTTTTGGCCCGCCGCCTTGCCCGCGGCATATTCAGGCTGACCGACGTGCATGATCGCGCCGAGCTGCGCGCTTTGCTCCTCAGTGCCGGAATTGATCGTGACGAGCGGGATGTGTTTCTCGGTGACCTTGGCGAGCGAACTCTTGAGCACGTCGAAGTCGGCGATGGAAACGATCACGCCGTCGTAGTTGCGCGCGGCAGCCTGTTCGACCAGACGTGCCATATCGGCGATGTCGCCGTTCGGCGGATTGCGGTAGTCGGTCTCGACGTTGAAATCTTCGTCGGCCTGTTTGATGGCGTTCTTGATGGTGTTCCACCACGAATCCGAATCCGGCGCGTGGCTGATCAACACGAAGTGAGCGTCAGCCGCGCGGGCGGCCGACGCCGCACCGAATCCCGTCGCCAACGTCAATGCCGCCACCAGAATCCTGAGCGTAGCCTTGCCCTTGCAAAGTCTCATTGTCTCCACCTTTCTCGGTCTGTCGTTATTGAAGGGAGCGTCTGGCGGGCGGCTTTCCGATTGCGTGCGTTGCGGCAGACGTCAGCCGATGCACCATCGCTCACGACCAAGATTAGGCCATCTTCCGAAGCGTTGCAATGAAAATTTCATGACAAATAAAAATGGAAAATACATTCCATTTGACAGGGCGCCTGCCTATAATCGGCAGCGTCAGGATGCTGTGTGGCGCGCGCTGGAAGCGTCTTCTGCACTGCAATAAAGCAACGAAGAGAGAGCCATGGCGGAAGAGAGCACCGAAGACTTGCCGAGCGTCGAAGAATTGATGCAGCGCATCGCGGAAAACTACGAGGCGCTGCCGCGGCAATTGAAGAATGTGGCGACGTATATCGAGCAGCATCGCTCGAGCGTGATGGTGGATCGCACCAGCGATATCGCCGCGAGTTGCGGCGTGCATCCGTCCGCGGTGGTGCGTTTTGCACAGCGCTTCGGCTTTTCCGGCTTCTCCGATCTGCAGGCGGTGTTTCGTCAGGCGTACACGGGGCAGGGCACGTCCTCGCCGAGTTATCAGCAGCGAATTCGCAAGCTGATCGACGAGAAGCCTGGCGCGTTGTCCGGCGGCTCTGTTGCACGCGAATTCATTGCGGCCTCGCGCGGCGGTCTCGAAGAGCTTGAAGCCGGCCTCGACGACCAGCAGTTCGACGCCGCCGTGAAGATGCTGCAGCAGGCCGACAACATTTACGTGATCGGCGTGCGTCGTTCGTTTCCGGTGGCGAGCTACATCGTCTACGCGTTGCAGCACACGCCGAAGCGCGTGCATCTGGTGTCCGGTTTCGGCGGCATGTACCGCGAACAGATTCGCAGCGTGAAGAAGGGCGACGTGGTGATCGCGATCAGCTTCGCACCGTATGGCAAGGAAACGCAGTACTGCCTGCGCGTGGCGCATCACCATCAGGCGAAGACATTGGTTATTACGGATAGCCAACTATCTCCGTTGTCGCGTTATGCAACCACCCAACTGTATGTGAAAGAGGGCAGCGCGTTTGCGTTCCGCTCGCTGACCAGCACGATCTGTTTGTGCCAGGCGTTGTTTATCGCGCTCGCGTACAAGCTCGAACTGAACGTGGAAGAATCCAAAGAGACTGGAGGATACGATGACTGAGGCGGTAAAGACGATCGACGTAGCAGTATTCGGTGCGGGACGTATCGGCAAGATTCATGCGGCGAATCTTGCGCGGCAACCGGGCGTGAGGCTCAAGTATGTGGTCGATGTGAATCGCGAGGCGGCTGCAGCGCTCGCCGCCGAACATGGCGCGCAGGTGGCGGATATCGACGGCGCGATGGGCGATGCGTCGATCGGCGCGACGGTGATCTGTTCGAGCACGGACACGCACGCGGATCTGATCATGAAATCAGCCGCGCAGAAGAAGCATGTGTTCTGCGAGAAGCCTGTCGATCTGACTTTGGAACGTGCGCGTGCCTGCGCCGAAGCGGTGGAGCGCGCGGGCGTGGTTTGCATGATTGGTTTTCAGCGCCGCTTCGATCCGACCTTTTCCGCGTTGAAAGCGCGCATCGATGCGGGCGAAATCGGCACGCCGGAAATGCTGGTGGTGACGAGCCGCGATCCGGGTGCGCCGCCGGTCGAGTACATCAAGCACTCGGGCGGTATTTTCAAGGACATGCTGATTCACGACTTCGACATCTTCCGCTGGATTCTCGACGACGAAGCCGACACGCTGCATGCCACCGGTAGTTGCCTGTCCGATCCGGCGATTGCCGAAGCAGGCGATATCGATTCGACCGCGGTGACGATTCGCACGAAAAAGGGCCGCCTGTGCCAGATCAATACCGCGCGGCGTGCGGCCTATGGTTACGATCAGCGTTTCGAAGTGCTCGGCAGCAGCGGCATGCTGCAGGCGGGGAATGTGCGGCCCACCGAGGTCACTGCGTATTCGAAAACCGAAGTATCGAGCGACGTGCCCGAGGCGTTTTTCCTCGAGCGCTATCGTGCGGCGTACGCCCTGGAAATCGCGCATTTCTTCGATGCGGTGACGCACGGCAAGCCGGTGCGAACCACCGTCGCCGACGGCCTGAAAGCGCTCGAACTGGCAGATGCTGCAACGCGCTCGTGGCGCGAGGGTCGCGCGGTGAAACTCGGGGAGGCATTGTGATGCAGGCGACGACTGGGCGGCTTCGTTTGGGTGTGGTCGGGTTGGGGCGGTTGGGCAAACGGCACGCGGAAAATCTGGCGTATCGCGTGCCGGGGGCATCGCTCGTGGCCGCTTGCAGTCCGCTGGAAGAGGAGCGGGCGTGGGCGCGCGAGACGTTGCCCGAACCGCGCCTCTACGCCGATTATGCGGACCTGCTCGCCGATCGCGACGTGGATGCGGTGTGGCTCGTCACGCCCTCGTCCTTGCATGCGCAGCAGATTATCGATGCGTTGCGTGCAGGCAAACACGTGTTCTGCGAGAAGCCGCTGTCGCTGGATCTAGCGGAGTGTGAGCGCGTATTGGCTGAGGCCGCGCGCTATCCGCATTTGCAGGCCACCATCGGGTTCATGCGGCGTTTCGATCCGAGCTATAAGGATGCGTTCGACAAGATCGAAGCAGGCAAGATCGGCCGACCGTTTCTGGTGCGCTCGCAAACCACCGACAAAAACGACGTTGATGGTTTCTTCGTGCGTTTCTCTGAAACATCGGGTGGCATTTTTCTGGACTGCACAGTGCACGACATCGACGTCGCGCGGTGGCTGCTCGGTAAGCCGCGCGCCAAGCGCGTGTTCGCGGCGGGCGCGGTCGCTTTACACGAGGGCTTGCGGGAATTCGGCGACGTCGATAACGGCGTGGCGATCTGCGAATTCGAGGACGGCAAGCTCGCTATGTTCTATGCGTCGCGCACGCAAGCCCACGGTAACGACACGCATAGTGAGGTGATTGGCACGGCCGGCGCGCTGGCGATTGGCCACAATCCGCGTGCAAATCGCGTCGACATCTACGACGCCACGGGCATCCGCAACGAATGCACGCCGAACTTTTTCGATCGCTTCGAGGATGCGTTTTTGCATGAGGCGCGCGCCTTCGTGGCGGCGGTGCAGGGCGGCGCCGCGTCGAATGCGCAAGCAGGCGCCACGCTGGCCGACGCGCTCGAAGCGACGCGAATCGGCATGGCGTTGCGGCAGTCGCTGCAGAGCGGGGAGGCGGTCACGTTATAGCGCTCAAGGCGCCAAAGCGCCGCCGGATTGCGATATTCGACATGACAGCGTCACTTCCGGCGGCTAAACGACACCTGCTGTAGAATTTGACCCTCTGTCCGGCGTCGCTTACGACGCCTCATCCCGAAGGTCATCGTCGATGCAAATTCAGGTTCACAAGGAAGTCGATGCGCGCGGGCTGATGTGCCCGCTGCCCATCTTGCGCGCCAAGAAGGCGCTCGCCGACATGGAAAGCGGCCAGATTCTCAAGGTGCTCGCCACCGATCCCGGTTCGCAGCGCGATTTCGCCGCATTTGCGAAGCAAACCGGCAACGAAATCGTCGAAAGCTCAGCGCACGACAAGGTTTTCACGTTTTTGATGAAGCGCCGCTGAAACGCAAACAGAAATACCAAACAAAAGGCGCTGTGCCCGCGATTGCGGGGCACAGCGCCTTTTTTACGTCTGACTCGGATGCTTATTGCGAGAGGCTAACAGCGCAAATGGGCTCTGCGCGGCTGTCCCGTTGCTCAGCCTTCCAACACCGGCGAACGGGTACGCAGATATTCTTCGAAATCGGCTGCGACTTCCGGGTGACGCAGCGCGAACTCGACCGTCGCCTTCAGATAACCCAGCTTGCTGCCGCAGTCGAAACGCGTGCCGTGATACTTGTACGCCAGCACCTGTTCATCGGCGAGCAATGACTGAATCGCGTCGGTCAGCTGCAATTCGCCGCCTGCGCCGGGCTTCAGCGCGCGCAGATGTTCGAAAATACGCGGCTTCAGCACATAACGGCCCACCACGCCGAGATTCGAGGGCGCGACGTCCGGTTCCGGCTTTTCGACGATCCCCGACATCTTGATGATCGAGTCTTCCCACTCCTTGCCGTCGACGATACCGTACGATTTCGTCTCCGAGTGCGGGATCTCTTCCACGCCGATCACCGAGCTGTGATAGTGGTCGAACACCTCGATCATCTGCGTCATGACGGGTGGCTTACCGTACAGCAAGTCGTCCGCGAGGATGACGGCGAACGGGTTGTCGCCCACCAGCTTTTCGGCGCACATCACTGCGTGGCCAAGACCCAGCGCTTCCGGCTGACGCACGTAGAAACAGTCCACATGGCTCGGTTTGATGCTGCGCACCAATTCCAGCAACTTGTCTTTGCCACGGGCCTGGAGTTCGGCCTCGATTTCGTATGACTTATCGAAATGGTCCTCGATCGCACGCTTGCTGCGGCCCGTCACGAAGATCATTTCGGTGATGCCGGCCGCCATTGCCTCTTCCACCGCGTATTGAATCAGCGGCTTGTCGACGATCGGCAGCATCTCCTTCGGGCTTGCCTTCGTGGCAGGGAGGAACCGGGTGCCAAGACCTGCTACCGGAAAAACCGCTTTTGTAACTTTTAGCATGTGATTACCCTGAATCCTCTGGTTTAGCTTTGCGCCCTGTCAGCCCGCAACGGGGCGGACAAGGCGCGTCGATCAGGCCGGCAAACGCGCCAGTTGGGCTTTCAGCTTGCCGATAGTGGTTTCGAATTCTGCCAGCCTTTTCTGCTCCTGCTCAACGACTGCCGGTGGCGCCTTCGCCACAAAGCTTTCATTCTGCAATTTGGCATTGCACTTGATGACTTCCGCGCCAAGCCGCGCAATCTCTTTCGACAGACGCTCGCGTTCCACCGCGACGTCGATTTCCACCTTCAGCACAAGCTTGTCATTCCCTACGATAGCAATTGGCGCGCCATCTGCCTGCGCGTCCAGCGTTGCCTCGTCGGCAATGATCTGCACCTCCGACAAACGGGCCAATGCCTGAGCGTACGGAGCGAAGGTTGCGAGGCGCTCCGCGTTGCCGGTAGCGAGCAACGGCACCTTGACCGCCGGCGACAGGTTCATCTCGCCACGCAGATTCCGGCACGCATCGATCACTGCTTTCAGGTCGGCCGCCCATTGCTCCGCGTCTTCATCGATCTTCGACGGCTCCGCAACGGGGTAGGGCTGCACCATGATGGACGCTTCGCCCTCGGCCTTGCCTTCGGGATAACGCCCAGCCAACGGCGCAACTTTTTGCCACAGCGCTTCGGTGATAAACGGAATCACCGGATGCGCGAGGCGCAACACCGTCTCGAGCACGCGCAGCAGCGTGCGGCGCGTTGCGCGCTGCTGGTTCGGCTGACCCGTCTGGATCTGAACCTTGGCGAGTTCGAGATACCAGTCACAGTATTCGTCCCATACGAACTTGTATAGGGCGTTGGCCACATTGTCAAAACGATAGTCGGCGAAACCCTTGGCGATTTCCGCTTCCACGCGCTGCAGGCGCGAGACGATCCAGCGATCGGCCGCCGAGAAATTCAGGTGGCCGTCCGGACCGCATTCGCCGCATTGCTCCGGCTTGCCGAAACCGCAATCGTGGCCTTCGCAGTTCATCAGCACGAAACGCGTGGCGTTCCACAGCTTGTTGCAGAAGTTGCGATAGCCTTCGCAGCGCGCGAGGTCGAAAATGACGTTGCGGCCGAGCGTGGCCATCGACGCCATCGTGAAGCGCAGCGCATCCGTGCCGAACGCCGGAATGCCGTCTGGGAATTCCTTGCGGGTTTTCTTTTCGATCGACGCAGCCTGTTTCGGATTCATCAGGCCGGTGGTGCGCTTGGCGACCAGCGCGTCGAGGTCGATGCCGTCGACGATATCGATCGGGTCGAGCGTATTGCCCTTGCTCTTCGACATCTTCTGGCCTTCGGCGTCGCGCACGAGACCGTGCACGTAGACCGTGTCGAACGGCACCTTGCCCGTGAAGTGCGTGGTCATCATGACCATGCGCGCGACCCAGAAGAAGATGATGTCGAAACCGGTGACCAGCACCGACGAGGGCATGAAGTGCTTCAGCTCCGGCGTCTCGGCAGGCCAGCCGAGTGACGAGAACGGCACCAGCGCCGACGAGAACCACGTGTCGAGCACGTCTTCATCGCGCTTGAGCGGGCCCGTGTAACCGGCTTCCGCAGCTTTCTCGCGCGCGCCTTCTTCGGTCTTGGCGACGAAGATTTCGCCGTTTTCGCCGTACCACGCCGGGATCTGATGGCCCCACCAGAGTTGGCGCGAGATACACCAGTCCTGGATGTTTTCGAGCCACTGGTAATACGTGGTGGACCAGTTTTCCGGCACAAATTTGATTTCGCCGCTGCGAACCACGTCGAGCGCCGTTTCGGCGATCGACTTGCCCGGATTGAAGGTGCCTTCCGGCGCCGGCTTGCTCATGGCGACGAACCATTGGTCCGTCAGCATCGGTTCGATCACGACGCCCGTGCGGTCGCCGCGCGGCACCATCAGCTTGTGCGGTTTGACCGATTCGAGCGCGCCGAGCGCTTCGAGGTCGGCCACGACCTCTTTGCGGGCCGCGAAACGGTCCTGGCCGCGATATTTTTCCGGCGCGTTTTCGTTGATTTTCGCGTCGAGCGTGAGGATCTCGATCATCGGCAGCTTGTGGCGCAGGCCGACCTGATAGTCGTTGAAATCGTGCGCGGGCGTGACCTTGACCACGCCGGTGCCGAATTCGCGGTCGACGTAGTCGTCGGCGATGATCGGCACTTCACGGCCGGAGAGCGGCAGGGTGACCGTTTTGCCGATCAGATGCGCATAGCGCTCGTCTTCCGGATGGACCATCACGGCGGTGTCGCCGAGCATGGTTTCCGGGCGCGTGGTGGCGACCGTCAGATGGCCTGAGCCGTCCGTGAGCGGGTACTGGATGTGCCAGAGATGGCCGTTTTCTTCTTCGCTGACCACTTCGAGGTCGGAGACGGCGGTGAGCAGCACCGGATCCCAGTTCACGAGGCGCTTGCCGCGGTAGATCAGGCCCTGTTCATACAGGCGTACGAACACATCGCGCACGGCGGTCGACATCTTGTCGTCCATCGTGAAGTACTCGCGCGACCAGTCGATCGACGCGCCGAGGCGGCGCACCTGATTCGTGATGGTCGAGCCGGATTCCTGCTTCCATTCCCAGACGCGTTCGGTGAACTTTTCGCGGCCGAGGTCATGACGGGAGACGCCTTTCGCATCCAGTTGGCGTTCGACGACGATTTGCGTGGCGATACCCGCGTGGTCCGTGCCCGGCACCCAGAGCGTGTTTTCGCCGAGCATGCGGTGATAGCGCGTGAGGCCGTCCATGATCGTCTGGTTGAACGCGTGGCCCATGTGGAGGGTGCCGGTGACGTTCGGCGGCGGCAACTGGATCGAGAAGTCTTTCTTGTTTTCGTCGAAGGTGGCCTTCGCGTAGGCGCGCTTTTCCCATTCGGGGCCCCAGTGGGCCTCGATGGTGTGGGGCTCGAAGCTTTTGGCAAGCGTGGAGGTCGGGTCGCTCGGGGTCTCGCTCATTTCTGTCCGTCTGCTGGTGGATGCAAAGAATGCTCGATTATAAGCGGCGCTGCAGGTGGGGGCCCTAACGGGCGGTTGTTGGGTGGGTTTTTTGGTTTTTGCGGTGGTATTTGGGGTTTCTCCTTGTTCTGGGGTTGGTGCCTTTCCTTGTTCTGGCTTTTGTGCCTTTCCTTGCTTTGTTAGTGGTCTATTAGCGTTGCCCCTGTGCGGGGCGGCACTTACTTTCTTTGCCGCCGCAAAGAAAGATAAGCAAAGAAAGCGGCTCAAACCGCTAATGCTAAGCGGGCACCGTGGTCTGCTGCAGGTAGTGGTCCGACTGGAATCCGTGTTCTCGCACATTCCACGTTAGTGACAAAGGACTCATCCGCTCCCACTCCGCACTACGTGCGTCGCGGACGGGTTTGCATGGGAAACCACGGGCTTCGTTTTTGCGCAGCGGGGGGCCGTCGGCTTCGCCTCGGCGAGGCGCCTCAGCACTCTCCGGGGAAGCCCGCCTCAAATGATATGTCGGTGTACTGCAATCACCGTCCCGGTCACGTCACAGTCGCGGCTGCGGCTGCGGCTGCGGCTGCCGTAGGCGGTTGCAGTTGCCGCTCCAAATACAATCACGGTGGCGGCGCAATGACGAGCCACGGTCCAGTGGCGAGACGCGAGCGCAAAAACGCAGCGGATGGTCTTAAGAAGTACTCTTCGGCGCGCGCAGCGTCGCCGGAAGTATGACGCCCTTGTCACTGGCGTATGCCGGGGCACGAACCCAGATTCCAGATGCACCACTACCCATAGCAGACCACGGGCCCCGCTTAGCATTAGCGGTTTGAGCCGCTTTCTTTTGCCTACTTTTCTTTGCGGCAAGCAAAGAAAAGTAGGTGCCGCCCCGCACAGGGGCAACACTAATAGACCACTAACAATGCAAGGAAAGGCCAAAGCCCTAAGAACACAGACAACAAGCGCCGCGAAGGCAAAAACCCCCAAAAAAACCCTAACCCCGGAGGGGCATATAATGTCGAACGCCCTCGCCGTCCTCCCAAAAAATGCCCGATCTGCTAGCCAATCTAAACCCCGAACAACACGCCGCCGTCACGCTCCCCAACGAGCCCGCACTCATCCTTGCCGGCGCGGGCAGCGGCAAAACCCGCGTCCTCATCACGCGCATCGCGTGGCTCATCCAGCACGGTCTGGCGTCGCCCGCCACCATCCTCGCGGTGACCTTCACCAACAAGGCAGCCCGCGAAATGATGGCGCGCCTGCAGGCGCTCCTGCCCATCGACACGCGTGGCATGTGGATCGGCACCTTCCACGGCCTCTGTAACCGCATGCTCCGCGCGCACCATCGCGACGCCGGCCTGCCCGCCACTTTCCAGATCCTCGATACCGCGGACCAGCTCTCCGCGATCAAGCGTCTGATGAAGGGCCTCAACATCGACGATGAAAAGTACCCGGCGAAAAATCTCCAGTACTTCATCAACAATTCCAAAGAACAAGGCCTGCGCCCGAAAGACGTCGACGCGACCGATAACTTCAACCGCAAATTCGTCGAGCTCTACGAAGCCTACGACCAGCAATGCCAGCGCGAAGGCGTCGTCGACTTTCCGGAACTGCTGCTGCGTTGCTTTGAACTGCTCGCGCACAATCCGCCGCTGCGCGCTCACTATCAGGCGCGTTTCAGGCACATTCTCGTCGACGAGTTTCAGGACACCAACAAGCTGCAATATGCGTGGCTGAAGATGCTGGCCGGGCAGACCAACTCGATCTTCGCGGTCGGCGACGACGATCAGTCGATCTACGCGTTTCGCGGCGCGAACGTCGGCAACATGCGCGACTTCGAACACGAGTTCAACGTCCGGCACATGATCAAGCTCGAGCAGAACTATCGCTCGCACGGCCATATTCTCGACGCGGCCAATCAACTGATCGCCAATAACTCGCGGCGTCTGGGCAAGAATCTGCGGACCGATGCGGGGCACGGCGAACCGGTGCGCGTCTATGAGTCCGCTACCGATACGCAGGAAGCCGGCTGGATCGTCGAGGAAATCAAGGCGCTGATCAGCACCGGCACCTCGCGCAGCGAAGTCGCGATCCTGTATCGCAGCAACGCGCAGTCGCGCACGATCGAACACACGCTGGTCAATGCGGGCATCGCGTATCGCGTGTACGGCGGTCTGCGCTTTTTCGAGCGTCAGGAAGTCAAGCACGCGCTCGCCTATCTGCGCCTGATCGACAATCCGAACGACGACACCGCGTTCGCCCGCGTCGTCAATTTCCCCACGCGCGGCATCGGCGCACGCTCGATCGAGCAGCTTGCCGACGCGGCGCGTCTGTACAACTGTTCGATGGCCGCGGCGATTCCGTATGTCGCGGGTAAGGCGGGGTCGAGTCTTGCGAGTTTCGCGAACCTGATCGGCAGGATGCGCGCGGAAACGCAGCAGATGAGCCTGCCGGAAACGGTCGAATACGTGGTCCGCACGAGCGGTCTCACGGAGTTCTATCAGAACGAACGCGAAGGTCAGGACCGGCTGGAGAACTTGCAGGAACTGGTCAACGCGGCCGCTGCTTTCGTCAGCGAAGAAGGCTACGGCATGGATACGCCGGCGCGCTCGATTCCGCTGCGCCCGGGCGCGACCACGGCGCCCGAACTGGCTGTCGCCACGGATGATCCGAATACCGTCGTGCTGGACGCGCCGGGCATTGCCGATCCGGCGCAAAACCCGGACACGATGACGCCGCTCGCCGGTTTCCTGTCGCACGCATCGCTGGAAGCGGGCGACAACCAGGCGCAAGCCGGTCAGGAAGCCGTGCAGTTGATGACAGTGCACGCGGCCAAGGGGCTCGAGTTCACGGCGGTGTTCATCACCGGGCTCGAAGAAGGGCTGTTCCCGCATGAAAACAGCGCGATGGAATCGGATGGTCTGGAAGAAGAGCGCCGCCTGATGTATGTGGCGATCACGCGGGCCAAGGAGCGTTTGTATCTGTCGTTTGCGCAGAGCCGGATGCTGCACGGCCAGACGCGCTACAACATCCGCTCGCGTTTCTTCGACGAACTGCCGCAGGAAACCCTCAAATGGCTCACGCCGAAGGTCGAGGCGGGTGCGCGTTGGGGCGGGCGTTCGGACAACGCCGGTTATGGTCGCGACTGGTTCGCGCGGCCGGGTTACACGGGCCCTGCGTCGTCGACGCCGGCGCCGTTGCCGGCCTTCGCAAACGAACAGCGTGCGGCTGAAACGGGTTTCCGTATTGGTCAGCAGGTGTTCCACACCAAGTTCGGGGAAGGCACGATTACGGCGCTGGAAGGCGGTGGCACGGATGCCAAGGCCCAGGTCAAATTCAAGCGGCATGGCGAGAAGTGGTTGGCACTCGCGGTCGCTAAATTGCAGGCGGTCGAATGAGCACGAGCGGGATACACGGGGCAGGGGCGGACGGCGCGGGCGCGACCATGTCAGGCTCGGCTGCCGTCGGCGCAGCAGGTTCAGGCGCGGCCGCTGCCAGCACGGCTGGCATGGATCCAAACCGCAGCGGTGCGACAGTCTCGCATCGTCCGCTTGGCATTCTGGCGGCATTGCCGCAGGAACTCGGCGATCTGATCGAAGCAATGCGCGCCGAATCCGGCGTGCGCACCATCACGCATGGTCAGCGTGACTACCATCTTGGCACCGTGCACGGCGCGCCTTGTGTCGTGACGCTGGCGCGCGTCGGCAAGGTCGCGGCGGCGGCCACGGTCAGCGCGTTGATTCATGCATTCGATGTCGAAGCGGTCGTGTTCACCGGCGTGGCGGGTGGCGTGGGGACTGAGGTGCGGGTCGGCGATATCGTCGTCGCCAACGTGCTGATGCAGCACGATCTCGATGCGTCGCCATTGTTTCCGCGCTTCGAGGTGCCGTTGCTCGGCGTGTCGCGTTTCGCAGCCGATGCGGCGCTTGCCGATCAACTCGCCGCCGCGTGCGAGCGTTTTGTCGCGGAAGAGGGCGCTGCTGCGGCAGCGCGCTTCGGAACTCGCGAGCCGCGCGTGCATCGTGGATTGATTATCAGCGGCGACCAGTTCGTAGCAAGTGCGACGGGCGTCAAGGCCTTGCGCGATGCACTGCCGGATGCGCTCGCGGTCGAGATGGAAGGCGCGGCGATCGCGCAAGTCTGTTACGAGTACGGCGTGCCATGCGCGGTGGTGCGCACCATCTCCGACACCGCCGACGATCACGCGCCGCAATCGTTCGTGTCGTTTCTCACGGAGATCGCGGGGACCTATTCGAACGCGATTTTGACGCGGTTTTTAGCGGCACGTAGCGCGGCGTAATCCTTAACCCAGCGCCTCGCGCACCTGCTGCAGCGCCGCCGGATCTTCGATCGTCGGCAGATCGCCCGGCTCACGTCCTTCGGCCAGCGCCGCAATCGCGCGGCGGAGCAGTTTGCCCGAGCGCGTCTTCGGCAGCATCGATACCACCACCACCCGTGCCGGCCGCGCAATCGCGCCGAGCTGGCGGTCGACCGTTGCGGTGAGTTCGGCTTCCAGCTTGGCTCGCGATTTGTCGCCCGCATAGGCTTGCGCGTCGCGCAGCACCACGAAGGCCATTGCTGTCTGACCCTTCAGCGCATCCGTTACGCCGACCACCGCAACTTCCGCGACCGCCGCGTGGCTCGACAACGCTTCCTCGATCTCGCGCGTGCCGAGCCGATGACCGGCCACATTGATCACGTCGTCGGTGCGGCCGAGGATCGTCACGTATCCGTCTTCGTCCTGAATGCCCCAGTCGAAGGTCGAGTAGGCCTGCTGGTTCGGAATGCTCGACCAGTACGTGCTGACAAAGCGGCTGTCGTCGCCCCATACCGTCGACATGCAGCCCGGCGGCAGCGGATAGCCCAGCGTGAGTACGCCTTTTTCGCCGGGCGGGCAGGGCTCGCCGGTCAGTTCGTTACGCAAGGTCAGATTGAAGCCCGCCGACGGTACGCCCGGCGAGCCGAGCTTGGTGGGCAGGGCTTCGATGCCGCGCGGAATCGCCAGCATCGGCCAGCCGGTTTCGGTCTGCCAGTAGTTGTCGATCACGGGCTTGCCGAGCGCGTCGGCGATCCATGCGGCGGTGGGTTCGTCGAGCGGCTCGCCGGCGAGGAACAACGCGCGGAGGCTCGATAGATCGGATTTTTTCAGCAGCGCCGGGTCCTGCTTTTTCAGCACGCGCAACGCAGTCGGCGCGGTGAACATCAGATTGATCCTGTGCTGTTCGACGAGGCGCCACCAGATGCCGCCGTCCGGACGGATCGGCGTGCCTTCATACATCACGGTAGTGAGCCCCGCAATCAGCGGCGCATAGACGATGTAGCTGTGGCCGACCACCCAGCCCACGTCCGACGCAGTGAACATCGTGTCGCCGGCTTTGCCCTGAAAGATGTGTTCCATCGATGCCGCCAGCGCCACCGCATAGCCGCCGACATCGCGTTGCACGCCCTTCGGCTTGCCGGTGGTGCCCGACGTGTACAGCACGTACGAGGGTTCGTTCGATTCGAGCCATTCGCACGGCACGTGAGCGTCGAAAAATTTCTCGCGCAGCGGCTCGTAGGCGACGAGGTAGCTCGCGTTCAGGCGCTCCGGTGCGAGTTGCCGGTCGATCAACAGCACGTGCGGTGTCTTGTGGGTCGCGCGCGCCAGTGCTTCGTCCATCAGCGGCGTGTAGTCGATCACTTTGCCGCCGCGCGCGCCGGCGTCGGCGGTGACGATAAGCACAGGTTTCGCATCGTCGATGCGGGCCGCCAGATTGGGGGCCGCGAAGCCGCCGAACACCACCGAGTGAATCGCGCCGAGTCGCGCGCACGCGAGCATCGCGAACAGCGCTTCGGGGATCATCGGCAGATAAAGCAGCACGACATCGCCGCGCTTCACACCCAGCGAGCGCATCACTGCTGCCATGCGGTTGATTTCCGCGTACAGCTCGGCGTAGGTGTAGCGCCGCTCGATGCCGGTTTCCGTCGACACGTACACGAGAGCATTCTGCTGCGGGCGCTCGGCCATATGCCGGTCCACCGCGTTATGGCACAGGTTCGTGCGCCCGCCGACGAACCAGCGCGCGAACGGCGGATTCGAGCGGTCGAGCACGGTATCGAACGGGGTTTGCCAATGAATCCGCTGCGCCTCATCACGCCAGAATTCCTCGGCTTGCTCGATCGAACGGCGGTGGAAGTCGCGGTAGGTGGTCATCGGCGGCGATCCTTCTGCTGCGTGAGTGAACGGATGTCGGGTCGTACGGCTGCGAGGCGCGGCGAGAGTGCAGTGCGTACATCCGCACAAGCATAGAGCAGGCGTCACCTTGCGGACAACGCGGGTTCACCATGAGGGGGCGGCCCAACGAAAAAAGGCGCCGTAGCGCCTTTTTCTTCATGCAACCAGAAGAGATCCCATCACGCTTTCGCGCGCTTGCCTTCGACATCCGGCAGAAACACCGTCAACAGGCCGATCAGCGGCAGGAACGAGCAGACCTTATACACATAGGTGATGCTGGTGGCGTCGGCCAACTGCCCGAGCACGGCAGCGCCGATCCCGCCCATGCCGAACGCGAAACCGAAGAAGAGGCCCGCGATCATCCCCACCTTGCCGGGGATCAGTTCCTGCGCATAGACGAGGATCGCCGAGAACGCCGAAGCCAGCACGATACCGATGATCACCGTCAGCACGCCGGTCCAGAACAGGTTGGCGTACGGCAGCAGCAGCGTGAACGGCGCGACGCCGAGGATCGACACCCAGATCACGTACTTGCGGCCGATCCGGTCGCCGATCGGACCACCGATCACCGTGCCTGCCGCAACCGCCGCGAGGAACACGAACAGATGGACCTGAGCGGCCTGCACCGGCAGGTGGAACTTGTCGATCAGATAGAACGTGAAGTAGCTGTTGATGCTGGCGAGGTAGAAGTACTTCGAGAACACCAGCAGCATCAGTACGCCCATTGCGAACATGACCTGGTTGCGCGACAGGGTTGCGTGACCGGTCTGGCTGCGCGCCTTTTTTACGGCCGGATGCTGCTTGTACCAGCGGCCGATCTGCGTGAGCACGACGATCGCGACCAGCGCCGCCACCGAGAACCACGCGATGCTGCGCTGGCCGTGCGGAATCACGATCAACGCGGCGAGCAACGGCCCGAGCGACGAACCCGCGTTGCCGCCCACCTGAAACAGCGACTGCGCCAGACCATGACGGCCGCCCGAGGCCATGCGCGCCACCCGCGACGATTCCGGATGGAACACCGACGAGCCGCAGCCGACCAGCGCCGCCGCGACCAGCAGCACGCCGAAACTTGGCGCGACCGACATCAGCAGCAGGCCGGCGAGCGTGAAGCCCATGCCGACCGGCAGCGAATACGGCTTCGGATGCTTGTCGGTATAGCTGCCGACCAGCGGTTGCAGCAGCGACGCGGTGATCTGGTAAGTCAGCGTAATCAGACCGATCTGCCCGAACGACAGCGAAAAGTTGTCTTTCAGCATCGGGTAGATCGCCAGGATCAACGACTGGATCATGTCGTTGAGCAGGTGCGAAAAGCTGATCGCACCCAGCACGGAGTAGACCGTGCGCTGGACCTTGGCGGCCGGTTGCGCGCCGGCGGGGTTGGCTGAACCCGCGGGGGAGGCTGATGCGCCGGCGAGGGCGCTTTTATCGAGGCTCGTTTCCATACGCTAGATGAGAGAGGAGAAAGGGTCTGCGGTCATGATTTCAGGCGTTCGCATGTCTGTGCGCGACCTGCCGGGTTGCCGCGGCATTTCGACGCGGCGCCGGGTCATGTCAACTATTTGTCGAAGTTTAATGTGGCTCACGCGAATTGTAAGGACAAGTTTTGTCGAGAATCGGACAGGTATTGCGTGATATTGCGCTCCCCATGCGTCATGGATGTGCCGAAACCCCCGAGGCAATGCACTGCGGCGGTGCGTGTGTCAAGCATTCTGCGCATGGCGACGTGTGGCTGGCACGTCGTCTGATAAATGCGATTCGGGGATTTTTGGCCATGTATAAAACGATCGCGGGCGCGAAGCTTACAAAGCGACGCGTCGAGGACCGGGCGCGACAGTCGGCATGAGACGAGCGGCGTTAAAGATCGCAGACGTTTATGCCGTAGACCCGGAGAGATAAGTATTAATGCCGGAACCGACCTTTCCGGCAGTTCGAAACGTGGGGACGAGGAATATGAAAGCAGTTTCGCTGGGTGGCCAGACGGGCGCGGGGTTCGTACCGGAAGGAGAAGCGGCGGGCAAACCGTCGCCATCGCGTGGCCAGGGCAGCCGTTCGCGGGCCGTGCGGCTCAAGGGCTTGTCGGTGAAGGCGACATTGCGGCTGGCGTTTGCCGTACTGTTGATCGGCACGCTTGCGATCGGCGTGTTTTCGCTGACCCAGATCAGCCGCCTGAATGCTTCCGCACAATCGATCTACGACCAGGGCCACGTGGCGAGCCGCGCGGCCGAAGAGGCGCGTGGCCACATGCTGCGCGCAAGCCGCGCGCAAAAGATGCTGCTGACCGCGACCACCGCCAAGGAGCGCGACGAGCTCGGCGCCGACATTGACAAAGGCCTGAGCGGCCTCGCCAGAGAGCTCGGCACACTGCAACAGTACGTCGACACATCCGACGCAAAGGCTGTCGACCAGCAAAAGAAATTCGCCGCAGCCGTCGCGGTATGGAGCGGCCACTTGCGTGACTTCGTGACGCTCGTAAAAGCGCAGCCGCTCGATCTTTCGCAGATGAACTGGCAGGTCGGCACCCAGGACGTCTCGTTGCTGGTCGAGACCGGCAAGCTCGAAAAACTCGTCGACGAGCTCGTTGCCCAGCGCGGCACGGCTGCGAAGGCGACTATCGAGGCATCGGGTTTTATCTTCCATTCGTCGTTCGTGATGCTCGCGGCAATGACGATCGCGCTGATCGCGTTGGCGTTCGGCATTAGCGAGTGGGTCGTGCGACGCCTCGCTGGCCAACTCGGCGGCGAGCCGGCGTACGCAAAGGAAATCGCGAGCCGGATTGCCGCTGGCGACCTATCGAACCAGATCGCGCTGGGCCGCAAGGACAAGTCGAGCATGCTGTACGCGCTGCACGACATGCAAAGCGGCCTCGCGACCACGGTGTCCGACATCGCATCCAGCGCGGACGCAATCGCAACCGCATCGGGCGAAATCTCGATGGGCAACCTCGACTTGTCGCAACGCACCGAGCAACAGGCAATGGCGCTCGAGCGAACCGCGAGCAGCATGGAGCAACTGACCTCGACGGTTCGTCAGAACGCCGACAACGCGAAGCAGGCAAGCACGTTGGCCAACAACGCCTCGGAGATAGCCGAGAAGGGTGGTGACGTAGTGAGCCGCGTGGTGGCGACGATGAACGAGATCAACGACAGCGCGCGGAGCATTGGCGACATCATTGGCGTGATTGAGGGGATTGCGTTCCAGACCAACATTCTCGCGTTGAACGCGGCGGTGGAAGCCGCCCGAGCCGGCGAAGAAGGCCGAGGATTTTCGGTAGTCGCCGCAGAAGTGCGCAACCTTGCCCAACGCAGCGCGGCTGCCGCGAAGGAGATCAAGGGTTTGATCAGCACATCGGTGGAGCGGGTGAGCAACGGCTCGACGTTGGCACAGGATGCCGGACAAACGATGGACGAAGTGGTGAAGGCAGTGAAGCGCGTAACCGACATCATGGGCGAGATTTCGGCGGCGTCATCAGAGCAGAGCGCGGGAATCGAGGAGATCAATCTCGCCGTCACGCAAATGGATTCCGGCACACAGCAGAACGCCGCACTGGTGGAGCAGGCAACAGCAGCCGCCAGATCACTGGATGACCAGGCGCGCGGCCTGAAGCAGATGGTCGGAAAGTTCAGGCTATAAAACGCTAAAGCACCGCGACCAAAGAAACGAGACCGAACCACCGCCTCGGCGCGCACAACGCCGCCGAGGCGAAGCCGACGGCTCCCGCTGCGCAAAACCGAAGCCCATGGTTTCCCATGCAGCCCCATCCGCGACGCACGCAGTGCGGAGTGGGAGCGGATGAGCCCTTTGTCACTAACGCGGAATGTGCGAGAACACAGATTCCAGTCGCACCACTACCCGTAAAAAACCACGGCGCCCACTTAGCATTAGCGGTTTAAGCCGCTTTCTTTGCTTATCTTTCTTTGCGGCGGCAAAGAAAGTAAGTGCCGCCCCGCACAGGGGCAACACTAATAGACCACTAACAATGCAAGGAAAGGCACGAAAGCTAGAGCAAGGAAAGGCACCAACCCCAGAACAAGAAAAAAGCACCGCGAAGGCAAAAACCTTCAGCTTGGCTGAACAACAACAGTACAAGTAATCCCAGCAGCCAACACAACCCCATCAGGCACAGAATCAATCTTCACCCGCACGGGTACGCGCTGCGCCAACCTCACCCAATTAAAGGTCGGATTAACATCAGCAAGCAGCTCACGGCTTTCGGGATTATCCCGATCGTAAATCCCGCGAGAAATACTCTCCACATGCCCCTGCAGCGTGCCTCCACTCATCAACCGAACTTCAACCTTATCGCCGATACGCACATGCGGCAACTTGGTTTCTTCAAAGTACCCATAAACCCAAAAAGAATGACTATCAACAATCGCGAGCTTAGCTGACCCAGCAGTAGCATAATCCCCGCGAAATACATTCAGGTTAGTGACATACCCATCAACCGGCGCAACAACCCGAGTGCGCTCCAGATTCAACTTGGCAGCATCAAGCGCGGCCAAAGCCTGCTGATAAGAAGCCTCAGCAGCCGAAGCAGTATGAGTCGCATTCTCACGGCTCTCTTTCGAGACAACCAAAGCATCCATATCCGCCCGCCGCTGCGCATCATCCCGCTTCATCTGCAGCTCCGCCTTGCGCGCAGCAACAGCAGCCTCAGCCTGCTCGACAGCAATCTGATAATGCGAAGGATCGACCTGCATCAACAGATCCCCCTTCTTGACCAGCTGATTATCCTTAACAGGCAAATCCACAACAGCGCCAGAAACATCAGGCGCCACATTCACAATTTCAGCGCGCACGCGCCCATCACGTGTCCACGGCTCATCCATGTAATGAACCCACAACACGCGCCCAATCAAAATCGCGACGATAAAAATAACGGCTGTCGCGACGAAGCCCACAACATTTCGGATGGTCATGTTTCGACTCTGATCAACGATAAACGGCGAGACCCAGCACGCCGCACACACATACGAGCAAGCTGGCCCGGAACAAGGACGGATGCCACACCACGCGATACAGGCCCGTATAGGCGATTACGCGGTCCAGCATCCAGGTAAGCACGGCGCCCGCGACAAACAGCAGCACAATGGCCGGCACGTAGGCGTCGAAAACGGCGATATCACGTGGCATGACGAACTCCTTCTGACGCGTCGGCACGTCCGCTCATCAGCGGTTCAAGCGGCGATTGCGGATCGAGCAGCGCGGTACGAATGAAATGCAGTTGACTCAGAATGCGTTGCAGCCGATGCCGATCCTCACGCGGCGGCGTGAAGGTGGCGAGCATCAGTTGAACGGCGGCAATCGCATCGGTGGTGGCGGCGAGCGCGCGGTCGAAGCGGTCCTCACGCGGCCGCTCGAACAGCGCGGTCACCGCATCACGCATCGCACGCAATGCGACGCGCCACGGCATCGACTTCGCGTAGCGTGCGTCGCGCGGCAGCGCCGCCACTTCGTCGCGCAAGTCGATCATCGCGTTGCCTACTTCGAGCACCGAGAAGAGCCAGCGCAAGGTGTCGCGTTTCACCTCGGGTTCGTTCTGCGCGAGCGAGTTGATCTGGGACATCAGATCGCGTGCGCCGCTTTCGAAGCGAGAACGCACCCGGCGCATGCCAACGCGGCTCGCCAGCGCCACCTGGCGGCGCAAATCCACCAGCAGGCGGTTGCGCAACCAGGGTGTCGAGGGCGGCAGCAGCACGGCAAAGGCAACCGCGCACACCAGCATCGACAGCACCAGCGCAATCGCATCGTTAATGGTGCCGCTCGGGTCGTAATGAATCAGGTTGTCTGGGCCGGCGAGGAAGCAGAAGAAGATGCAGTAGCCGACGCCGTAGCCGGCCAGTGCGGGCCGTGTCGTCATGAATACGCCGAGCAGCAGGAACGGCGTGAGCGCGGCGCACAGCAGCGGAAAACCGTCGATATGCGGATACACGCCGTACACCGCGATCATCCCCATCACTGAAGCGACCAGCGTGCCGGCGGCCATCTGGAACGCGGTGCGCTTCGGATTCGGCGATGCTGACGCCAGCGCGCAGACCGCGGCGGCGTTCAGCGTCAAGGTCGAGCCGCTTGGCCACGCGGTCGCGATCCAGAACACGCCGAGCACGATCATGACGATGGCCGCGCGCAAGCCGGCGACGCCCGCTGCAATGCCATTCGTCTTCGGTTCGTAACGCTCGATCCAGCGCTCGCGCTCGTGCGTGTCGACGGCAAGCGATGCGTAGGTGGCCGCGTATGCGTGCAGGTCGTCGATGAAGCGATACAGCAGTTCGGCGCCGGTGTCGAAGTCGAGCAGCGGTGCGTCCGGCTGTGTTTCCAGTGCGGCGCGCGTCTCGCGCACCCGCCTCGGCAGTTCCGCTTTGTACGCGTCGAGTTGCGCGGCCGCGTGGGCGGCATCCGTGGCGCTCAATACCGGTTCGCCGGATTTCGCGAGCAACGGGGCGATTTCCTTGAAGTACGGCTCGAGGGCTTCGACCGCGACCATCGCGCCGCTCGTCTGCGAATCGCGCAGCCGGTTCATCAACTGGTGCAGCGCGTGAAAGCGCGTTGAGGCGGTCATGAACTCGCTGTTCAGACGCGCGAGACGGCCGCCGCGCATCCGCGAATCGGGACCTTCAAACACGGCGACACTGCGCGCGGCTTCGAAACCGACGATATCGGCGACAAAGCTCGCATTGGTCGCTTCGATCTGCGCGCGATCGTTGCGACCGGCTAACGAGGCCGACACATACTCGACGAATGCCGAGAAACGCGCGCGCACGGTGCTGCGCATCTGCAAGCCGGCGAACTGCGGAAACACGAGGCCACTGACGGCGCCCGCGCAGATGATGCCGACCACCACTTCGGCCACCCGCGTGAGCGCGCTGAGAAATGCGCCATCCGGATGCTGTGAAGCGGGAATGCCGATCAGTGCGGCGGTGTAGCCAGCCAGCACGAAACCGTACGACTTGAAGTTGCGGTTACGCGCGGCGCCCGCAGTGCAGATGCCGACCCAGATCGCGGTCGTGACGATAAACAGTTCCGGCTGCTGCGCGAACAGACCGATCAACGCGAGCATCACGACGAGGCCGACCAGCGTGCCGCAGATCCGGTAGAAACTCTTCGCGAACACCATCCCGCTTTGCGGCTGCATCACGATGAATACGGTGGTCATCGCGGTGCGCGGCTGCGGCAGGTCGAGTTTCATCGCGATGCCGAGCGCGAGGAAGCAGGCGGCCAGCGCTTTGAACAGGTAGACCCACGTGAGACCGTCGGTGCGCGCCCAGTCGGCGGCGGCTGAGTAGAGCGCGGCGAACGATGACGAGCGCGAGGCGGGAGAAGGGGAGGCTGACATGGTCGGCTACTTCACTCAGCCGCGCTGGCGCTGGCGCTGGCGTTAACGCTGGCGGAAGCGTGGTTCGTGCTTGCCGCGGCGTTATCCGCGTGACTGGCGGTGCCTTTTTGCGCCGGCGCGTCCGCGGGTTTGGCCGCGGTGTTCGAACCAGCTGCCGCGGCGTTGCCCTTCCCATGCGCCGGCAGCGTCTCGTTCGCCTGCGGACCGTTGGCCGACTCGTCGAGTCCACCACCCAAAGCGGTGACCAGCGACGCATGCGCGGCGAGCCGCTCCGCCTGAATCTTCGCGACGCCTTCCTGCGCGCGCAGCAACTGGCTTTGCGCGATCAGCACGTTCAGATAGTCGGTCAAGCCGCGCCGATAGCCTTCGCGCGCGAGGTCGTAGTTCTTGCGCGCCGCTGCGACCGAACGGTCGGCGTCTTGCGCCTGGGTCGCGAGCGAACGGATGCGGATCACCTGATCGGAGATGTCCTTCAGCGCGCCGACGATCGACTGGTTATAGCGATCGACCGCCTCGTCGTACCCGGCCGACGCCGCGCCGAGTTGCGAGCGCAGACGCCCGCCGTCGAGGATCGGCAGCGACAGCGCCGGACCCGCGCTCCAGCTATGCGACGGGTCCTTCAGGAACTGGAACAGCGGGCCCATTGCCGCATAGCCGCCGATCGACGCCAGCAGGTTGATGTCCGGATAGAAGCTGGCCTTGGCGACGTCGATGCCGCGCGCTTGCGCCGCAACCGTCCAGCGCGCCGCAACCACGTCCGGCCGATGGCCGATCAGATCCGCGGGCAGCGCGCTCGGCAGAGCGGCGGGTGAATTGTCGAGCGAGAGCGTCGGACGCTGGATCGCATCACCCGCGCCCGGACCCTTGCCGGCCAGTGCGGCCAATTGATTGCGGCCGAGGGCGATCTTTTCCTCGATCTCATCGATCTGGCGTTCGTATTCCGGCATCGGCGTTTCGGCCTGGCTCACTTCGAGCTGGGTGCCGATACCGCCTTTCAGACGCCGGTTCGCCAGGTCGACGATCTGCTGCTGTTGCTGCAGCGTGGATTTGGCGATGTCGAGCAACGCGTAGTTCATCGAAAGTTCGATATACGTGCGCACCACGTTGCCTTCCAGTTCGAGCTGGGCGGCGCGGAAGTCCGCCGCGCTGGCGTGGGCGGCGTCGAGCGCGCGCTCGGCGGCGTTCTTGTCCTTGCCCCAGAGATCG
Organism: Paraburkholderia sediminicola; assembly: GCF_902859805.1. Lineage (GTDB taxonomy): Bacteria > Pseudomonadota > Gammaproteobacteria > Burkholderiales > Burkholderiaceae > Paraburkholderia > Paraburkholderia sediminicola. Next base: position 667,338 of record NZ_CADIKC010000003.1, read on the forward strand.
AGGTTGTACGAGAGACCCAGCGTGCCGGTGTTGTTCCACGACTGCTGGCCTGCGAGCGGGCCCGGGCCGTAGTAGAGGTTGTCGGCCCATTTCTGACGCTGGATCGACAGGCTGCCGTTCACTTGCGGCGACAACGCCGAACGGGCGACACCCGCCATCGACACGGCTTCGCGCACACGCGCCTGGGCGGCGGCGAGACTCGGGTTGCCCGTCTGCGCGGCTTCGATCCACTCATTGAGCTGCGGGTCGTTATAGGCGCGCCACCAGTCGGCGGCAGGCCATTGGGCGTCCGCGTTGGCGGCGCGGATGGCGTTGCCCACGTCGAGCGAGGAGGGCTCCGTTCCGTGGTCCTGCGGCGCGATGCCTCCGGTACTGGCACAGCCGGCGATTGTTAATAGGATCGTAAGAACCGCGGCTGCGGCGACCCCTTTCTGTACCGGAGACTGCACGATTTCCTCCAAAATTGGCTATAGAAGCATGTGCGTCATTATATTTTTCGATTGATTGGGGAATAACCGGTAAAGATGCAAGGGATTTTTACGCGATATGAGATAATCGCCTTTGCGAATCGTGTAACAATCGCGGCGGATCAACAGGAAAAAGTATGGATACGCTTCAAAACATGCGCGTATTTGTCCGCGTCGTCGAAGCGGGCAGTTTCACGGGTGCCGCGCAACACCTGAACACGACCACGGCGTACGCGTCGCGCGCAGTTTCAGACCTGGAAGCGCACCTGCGCACGCGTCTGTTGAACCGCACTACGCGCCGTATCGCGCTGACCGAGGCGGGCGAGCGCTATCTGCAGCGTTGCGAACAGATCCTCGCGTATGTGGATCAGGCGGAAGCAGAGGCCGGCGACGCGCACGCGCGCCCGTCCGGCAAGCTCAAAGTCCACGCAATGACGAGCTTCGGCCAGCACTACGTGGTGCCGGCGGTGGGCCGCTATCAGCAACGCTACCCGGACGTGAGCATCGAGTTGACGCTCGCGCAGCGCATGCCCGATCTGCTCGACGAAGGTTTCGACGTGTCGCTGACACTGGCAACCGGCCTGTCGGATTCGGGGCTGGTGTCGCAGCGACTGGGCAGCGCGTTCAGCATCGCGTGCGCGTCGCCGGCTTATCTGGAGCGGCACGGCGTGCCCCAAACGCCCGCCGATCTCGCGCGCCACACCTGTCTGCAAATGGTGACGCCGGTGTTTCCGACCGACAAATGGATCTTCGACGGCCCTAACGGCGAAGAAACCATCAACCTCGGCCCGACCACTTTTCAGGTGAATGTCGCCGAAGCGATGGCGGTCGCGGTGAGCAGCGGCATGGGGGTCGGACTGATTCCGATCTACTCGGCGATTAGCGGTCTGCGCAGCGGCGATCTCGTCTGGCTGTTGCCCGAATACACGTCGCAGGAAATGAATCTGTATGCGCTGTATCCGTCCCGGCAGTATCTGGACGCGAAAATTCGGACCTGGGTTGAATTTTTGCGCGACGAACTGCCCGTCACGCTGGCCGTCGACCAGGAAGAGTTGCGCCAGTTCGCACGCAGCTGAAGCGGGGCCACGCGGGCGGTTGACCATTGTTGACGGTTCCAGGCGGCGGTGGCGTGACAGACTGTTACATAAGTGCCGCGTCGCAACATTTCCTTACTTCTGCGCCCGGGTCGATTTGCTAACGTGTGGTTCATGCGCTGCCGCATTCAGCCGGACGCGTTCAATTAGCCGCTGTTCGGCAAATCGCAAGAACCGCAACAATCGCAACAATCGAAGGAAGAGGGATTCATGGATACGCATCTGATGATCGGCGTGGCCGTCATGCTGGGACTGATCGGAATCGCCGCATCGCGCGATCTGCTGCGCCGCCTGCGTGACCAGCAGCCGCAACTGGTGCCGATCAAGGTCGAACGCCCTGATCTGCAAGGGCAGCAGCGCGATCGTTGAAGCTGGCCGGCGCGCCGGGTTACTGGGCGCGCGGCAATTTAGCTTGCTGTTGTAGTTTTTCGGTGTGGCCTGCGCGTGCGTTGTCGCGCCGTTGCACTTCAGCAGCCGATCAATTTCTATCCGCGCTCCGCACGTTCAGTGCAGCGCTTCAATCAGACCCGGCTCGTCATTGAGCGTGCGGTCCACCTCCGGGCTCACCCGGTGCCAGCGGAACCGCGCAGCGGGCAGGCAGGCACTGCGAGCGAGTTGTTCGAGTTCGTCGAACTGCAGGGCCGGATCCAGCCATCTGCGCGCCGCCTCCGGCGCGAACACCAATGGGCGTCGGCCGTGCACGTCGATCAGACCCTTGTCGGCGGTGGCCGTCACGATTACCAGTCCCATGCCTTCCGTTTGCGGTTCCGTGCCGCGTACGCTCGATAGCGCCGCGAGGTACATCGGTGCGTCGCTTTTCAGGTGCACGAAGTAGGGTTGGCGGACCGTCGCGTCGGCTTGCGCCGCGTTATCCCCGTGCGATGTTACGGGCGCCGCTTCCATGCGCCATTCGAACCAGCCGTCCGCCGGCACCAATACCCGCCCGGTTTTCCACAGATCTTTGAAGTAGCGCGTATGCGGCGCGGTTTCGGCGCGCGCGTTGATTGTCTGCGGAAGATGCTGCTCGCGTGCCCAGTCCGGGCAATAACCCCAGTGGATCGCGTGCAGCGTCTGGTCGGGGTAAATCGCGAGCGGGTGAGTCCCCGGCGCGAGGTTGTAGCCTGGGCGGCGATCGGCCTCGTCGAATAGCATGAGCGGATCGGCTAGGCCGAGCTGCCGTGCGTACAGATGCGGATCGCGGTACTGGCTGATTCGACCACACATGAGCGACCTCCGGAGATAACCGGGCTGGCGGGCTTGGCCGAGTCGAAGACCCGAATCCAACGACAACAACAGCGTAGTGCGTGGCGCCAGGCCGCGCTACCCAGATCGGCCCCAAGCCGACGCTATATCTCGACGACTTTATCCCACGCGAACTGAGGATTTTCCCACTGGCGGGTGCGCCGGTCGAAATAGCCGCGCGGATTGCAGACCACGCGCGTGCCATTCACGGTGTAATCGAACGGCGTATGCGTATGCCCGTGAATCCACAGTGCAATGGGCGAGCGCACCAGGTTCGGCAAATGATTGACGAAACCGGCTGAGACGCGGTCCTCTGCGTAGCGCTCGGCCAGACTCAGCCGATGCGGCGCGTGATGGGTGACGACGATCGTCTTGCCGTCGAACGGCTTCGCCAGCTCGCTTTCGAGCCAGGCGCGCGCCCGCCGGTGCAGCGCGAGGGAATCGTCAGGGGTGAAGTCGCGGGGCGAGTCCTGCGTGTCGTGCGGCCAGTTCATCTGGATCAGGCCGCGGAAGTCGAGCATCGCGCGGCGCGACGCGTCGATGGACTCGGCGAGCGTGTCCGGATCCGCGCCATATAACGCGAAGTCGGTCCACAAGGTGGTGCCGAGCACGCGCCAGCGGCCTTGCGGGTCGACCAGCGCGGCATTGTTCAGCACATGCACGTTGTCGACCTGGGCCGCTGCGTCGTACAGCGCCGTGTCGAGCGCGCCGAATTCGCCGTCGTAGTACTCGTGATTGCCGGGTACGTAGACCACCGGCACGGCGCCGTCGAAAGTCTGCGCGGCCCAGCGCGGACCGGCCGCGTGATTGTGGATGTCGCCGGCCAGCACGATCAGATCCGCTTCTGCATGCGGGATCAGTTCGGGCTCATCGTTCTCCAGATGCAGATCGGACAGCACTCGAATCTTCACGACAGCGACTCCTGCAATGGGCCTTGCACCCGATGGCGAAGGCTTTCTACAAACCTTAGCGTAGCACCTTGCCCGGATTCATCAGGTTCAGCGGGTCCAGCGCGTGTTTGACGGCGCGCATCAATTGCACCTCGATGTCCTGCTTGTAATGCATCGCCTCGTCGATCTTCAACTGGCCGAGACCGTGTTCCGCGCTGATGCTGCCACGATGCCTGTGCACGCTGTCGTAGACGAGCTGGTTGATCGGGCTTTGCCAGGTCTTGAGAAACGCTTTTGCGTCGACGCCTTCGGGCGCTTGCACGTTGTAATGCAGATTGCCGTCGCCGAGATGACCGAACGTGACCATGCGCACGCCCGGCACGGCTTGCGCGATTGCCGCGTCGGTTTCCTCGATGAAGTGGCCGATGCGTGAAATCGGCACCGCGATATCGTGCTTGATGTTCAGGCCTTCCTCAGCCTGCGCGAGCGGGATGTGTTCACGCAGATTCCAGAATGCCCGCGATTGCGTGAGGTTTTCCGCGACCACCGCGTCTTCGACCAGGCCTTCTTCGAGCGCGGTTTCCATCAGGCGCTCGAATAGCCCACGCGCGTGTTCCTCGCTCTCGCTGTCCGACAGCTCCAGTAGCACGACTTGCGCATGCGGTTCGGCGAACGGGTAGCGCATCTGCTCAAAGTGCCGGCCCACCAGCCGCAGACAGAAATCCGACATCAGTTCGAAGCCGGTCAGCAGCGGTCCGGCGACGCGTTGGGTGAGCGAGAGGAAATCGAGCGCCGCATGCGGCGACGCGAGCGCGGCGAGCGCCGTGACGCGCGCGGCCGGCTGCGGATGCAGCTTGAGCACGGCCGCGGTGATGATGCCGAGCGTGCCTTCCGCGCCGATGAACAGATCGCGCAGGTCGTAACCGGTGTTGTCCTTGCGCAGGCCTCGCAGGCCGTCCCACAGTTCGCCTTGTGCGGTCACCACTTCGAGACCCAGACACAGCTCGCGTGTGTTGCCGTAGCGCAGTACGCCGGTGCCGCCCGCGTTGGTGGCGAGATTGCCGCCGATCGTGCAACTGCCCTCTGCGGCGAGGCTCAGGGGAAACAGACGGCCGGCTTCTGCGGCGTGCCTCTGTACTTCGGCGAGGATGACGCCGGCTTCGACGGTGATCGTGTTGTTGTGCGGATCGATGTCGCGCACGCGATTCAGGCGCCGCAGACTGATGACCGCCTGCGCGCCGCTTGCATCCGGCGTGGCGCCGCCGGCCAGACCGGTGTTGCCGCCTTGCGGCACCAGCGCGATGCGATGCTCGACGGCAAGTTTGACGAGTGCAGCGACTTCGTCAGGCGTGGCCGGGCAGAGCACCGCGCAGGCTGCGCCAGTGTAGCGGCGGCGCCAGTCGGTGAGATAGGGGGCAGTGTCGTGCGGGTCGGTCAGCACCTGCGTGGCGCCGATGGCGTTGCGGCAAGCGGTGAGGAAGGCGGCTTGAGTCATGTTGGTCGGTCAGGGTGTTCGGCGGCGGATGGATTACGCGGGAGTCAGTGTGAAAAGCGACGCGAAAAACGACGTGAAAAGCGCTGTTCTCATCGTGTACTTTCCTCGGCCTGCCCGGTGTTCTGCTGTGCGTTCTCTTGTGCCGCCTGTTTTGTAGCCAGTTTCGCTGCCCGTTTTGCCGCGCGCTTGAACGGGGCGACATACGCGAGCGTGCAGACGAAGAAAACCACGGCGAGCGCGGCTTCGAGCCAGCCGAGGCGTGCGCTCAGGCCACGGTCGCTCCAGCCGCGCACGATGCCCTCGGCAAAATACAGCAGGATCAGCATCGACGCCCATTGCAGCGTGTAAAGCCGGTGCCGCCACACGCCGGGCAGGGCGAGCAGCAGCGGCACGGCTTTGAGCACCAGCGCCGAGCCGCCCGGACGCAGCGGCGCGAGCCACCATTCCCACGCGACTGACAAAACGATCAGCGCGAGCAGGGCGGCGCTCGCGCCGAAAGCGGCGGCGCGTTTTTGCTGCACGGGCAGGGCGGTTCCGTTCACGGCCGCTCGCTCATGGAGGCCGCCGTGCGGGCAACGCGGGCGCCGAGGGCAATCGCAAGCGTTTTTTCGTCGGCGGAGATGCCTTGTTCGGCCGTGCCCGCGCGCGCGAAGTGCGACGCACCGTAGGGCGTGCCGCCAGTTTGCGTAGTGGAGAGCGCGCTCTCCGTGTACGGAATGCCGACGATCAGCATGCCGTGATGCAGAAGCGGCAGCATCATGGATAGCAGCGTGGACTCCTGGCCGCCGTGCAAGCTGCCGGTGGACGTGAACACGCAGGCCGGTTTGCCGGACAACGCGCCCGACAGCCACTGCGGCGTGGTGCCGTCGAGAAAATATTTCAGCGACGCCGCCATATTGCCGAAGCGGGTGGGCGAACCGAGCGCGAGACCGGCGCATTCTTCGAGGTCGCGCAGTTCGACGTAGGGTGGCCCTTCAGCGGGAATGTCCGGCTGGGTTGCTTCGCAGACGGTGGAAACCGCCGGCACGGTGCGCACGCGCGCCTGCATGCCGGGGACGCTGTCGACGCCGTGCGCGATCGCCAGCGCGAGCTCGCGCGTGGCGCCGTGACGGCTGTAATAGAGCACGAGAATGTCTTTCATAGGCCTCATCGGTGAACGGGTATTATAGGGGCTGGGTCCGCTGCACAGGCCATCCATAGCCATTCGGCCAGGCCTCGGGCACGGTCCTGAAACACCGTTTTATGAAGCAAGGAGGTGGGTTTGTTGTCCAGGGTGCGTTTCGATCTCGACACGCTTAAACGGCTAGCGCAGTTTGCGGCGAAGCGCAGTAGCGAAGACCGCATTCCGCAGGTGGCCGGCAGCCTCACGTTCACCACCATGCTCTCGCTCGTACCGCTCGCCACGGTCGCGTTTGCGCTGTTCACGGCGTTTCCGATTTTCAGCTCGTTTCAGATGTCGCTGCAGATTTTCCTCGCCGACCATCTGATGCCTGCACAGCTCAACAGTCAGATTTTCGATTATCTGAATCAGTTCGCGTCGAAGGCCAAGGGCCTCACGACCATCGGCATGATTTTTCTGTTCGTCACCGCCGTGATGACGATGATGACCGTGGAATCCGCCTTCAACGTGATCTGGCGGGTGCGCAAGGCGCGGCCGATTGCGCAGCGCATCCTTGTCTACTGGGCAATCATTACGCTCGGCCCGATTCTGATCGGCGTGAGCCTGTCGATTTCTTCCTATCTGTTCACCCGGTCCATGGCGGTCACGGCCGTCCAGCATATTCCGTCGGTGATCGACTGGGCGCTGACCGGCGCCGCGCTGCCGTTGACGGCGCTCGCCTTCACGATGCTTTACGTATTTCTGCCGAACTGCCGGGTGGAGTGGCGCGACGCGGTGATCGGCGGGATTACTGCCGCGATCGCCTTCGAACTCGCCAAGCGCGGCTTTGGCTACTACGTGCGCCGAATTCCCACCTACACTGCCGTGTACGGCGCGTTTGCCGCTGTGCCGCTCTTCCTGCTGTGGATGTACCTGTGCTGGTTCATTGCGCTGGCCGGCGCGATGATCGCATCGGCGTTGCCGGCAATCCGCATCGGCCAGTTTCACCGGCCGACTTTCGAGGGCAGCGACCTGTTCGATTCGCTTGAACTGCTCGCGCGGCTTTCGGAAGCACGCGATGCGGGTAAGCGCGGCTACACGATGCCGGAGATCTCGCGAATGCTTCGCCGCGACATGGATACCACGGTCAGGCTGCTGCTAAAACTCGAGGAGATCGAGTGGATCGCGCGCTTGCAGGACGACGACACGCGTCCGCACTTCCTGCTGCTGGCAAATCCGGCGCAGATCACGGTCGAGCGTTTGTTCGACCTGTTCGTGATCGACCGCGCGGAACTCGAATATCAGCTTGAACTGAACTCTACGCGCGTGGATGGCCAGACACTTCTGGCGGCGCTGGAAAACGACAAGCTGAAAGTGACGCTCGCCGTGCTGCTGGCGGCGCGTGCTGCCGCTCGGGCAGCGCGCGCGCAGGAAAGTGAGCAGGGTACTTCTTCAATGCCGCATCAAGCCGCATAAGCAGGCTACATAAGCAGGCCGCCCGAAGCGGCGGCAAACCTACAGCGAAATTTTCCCCACGCAGATGTCCTTGAACATCACCCAATCGCCCATCAGGCTATAAAACGGATGCCGGAAGGTCGCCGGCCGGTTCTTCTCGAAGAAGAAATGCCCGACCCAGGCAAAGCCATATCCGCAGATCACGGCTGCCGGCAGCCATAGCCAGTCACCGGTGGCGAGCGCCATGGCGAGGCAGCCGATCACGCCGAGCGAACCCACGAAATGCAGCCGCCGCGATACCGTGTTGCGATGCTCGCTCAGGTAGTACGGGTAGAACTCCGCGAAACTCGCGAAGTGATCGGTGTGCGCGGTTTGAGCCATCACGGCCTCCGAATGTCGACGCTACTCGATTCCGTGCCCGTCGCTCCCAGGTTGCTTCGCCGCGCGCGGACATGCTTGGAACGCGCTCGAAACAGGACAGGCTTGACCCATTGTGCGGCTATCGGACCGTGCGCGCAACCAGGCCATTCGGCCGATGGCGCGCCTCAGCCTGCCCGGTTATCGTGACGACTCGCAGCGACTATCGAACGCCGGTTGCAACCGCGCCTGTGGCTTTCGAGGCGAAGCTGAACAGCGCGTCGAGCGTGGCGTCGGGCTGTTCGGTCATCAAGGCATGGCCGGCGTCGAGCGTGACGGTGTCGACCGGTACGCCGGCTTGGGCGAGCGCGGCAGCGAGCGCCTTGGCTGCACGCGGCGGCGTCATCGCATCGCGCCGGCCCACGATCAGGCGCGTCGGGCAACGCACTTCCGTGGCGCGTGTGAGGCCGTCCGCGTAGCTATTGCAGGCGGTGAAATCGGTGTGGAACAGCTGCGGCTCGCCGCTTGCCGAGACGCGTTCCATCAACCGCTGGTTCATGCCATGCAGCCAGAAGCCCGGGCCGGGGCACGACGGTTTGGCGGCGAGCGTGGAATGCGACCATTGATTGACCATGCCGATTGCATCGGGCTCGCGATGCAGGGCGGCGTCGAGCAAGGCGTCGGAGACAGCCATCGGCACGGCGGTGGCGAGCAGCGCCAGATGCGTCGCGCGTTCCGGATAGCGGCCGGCGAAGTCGAGGGCGATCAGCGAGCCCATGCTGTGGCCGGCCACGAAGATGCGTTGCACACCTGCGGCGTCGAGCAGGGCGGCCAGCCAGTCGGCCATTGCGGTCACGGTGGTCAGCGCCGGGCCGGCGCTGCGGCAGTGACCGGGTAAATCGACCGCCAGTACGCTGAAGCCGTGATGCGCGAAGTAACGCGTTTGCAACGCCCACACGCTATGGTCATGCTCGGCGCCGTGGATGAACACCGCGGTCGGCAGGCTGGAATCGAAGGGTTTGCCGCCGGTGTACGCGTAGGCGGGCTTGCCTTGAACGGTGAGGATCATGCGGACTCCGGGCGGGGTTTGGCAGCATCGGCAGGCGAGGCGGATGAGGCGCCGTTGGCCGGAGCGGCGGATGAGCTGACGGGGCTGGTTTTTGCCGTGCTGGACGGACTGGATGTTCCACTCCCAGGCGCGGTCGTTCCACCCGCTTTCTGCGCGGCTTTCAGCGCGCGTTTGAGGTCGTCGATCAGATCGTCGGGGTCCTCAAGGCCGATCGACAGGCGGATCGTGCCTTCGGCGATGCCGGCTGCGGCGAGCGCGGCAGCGTCCATGCGGAAGTGCGTAGTCGATGCGGGATGGATGACCAGCGAGCGCGCGTCGCCGACGTTCGCGAGATGCGAGAACAGCGAAAGCGCTTCAATGAAGCTGCGACCGGCGGCGCGGTCGCCGCGCAGATTGAAGCTGAACACCGCACCCGCGCCGCGCGGCAACAGACGCTTCGCGAGCGCATGGTCCGGATGCGACGGCAGCTCCGGGTAGGCGACGGCTTCGACGGCAGGGTGTGCGCTCAGGAATTCGACCACTTTGCGCGTATTCGCGACGTGCCGTTCCATGCGCAGCGGCAGCGTCTCGATGCCTTGCAGCAGTTGCCAGGCGGCTTGGGGATGCAGACACGCGCCGAAATCGCGTAAGCCCTCGCGACGTGCGCGCAGGAGGAACGGCGCGACCGTGCTTTCCTCGGCGAACACCATGCCGTGAAAGCCTTCGTACGGCTCGGTAAATTCGGGGAAACGGCCGGACGCGTTGAAGTCGAACGTGCCGCCGTCCACGAGTACGCCGCCGATCGTGGTGCCGTGGCCGCCGAGGAATTTGGTCGCCGAGTGATAGACGAAGTCGGCGCCATGCTCGAACGGCTTGAGCAGATAGGGCGTCGTGAAGGTCGAATCGACCAGCAGCGGCACGCGGTGCTCATGCGCGAGTTGCGCTACCGCGGCGATATCGAGCACGTCGAGGCCCGGGTTGCCGAGCGTCTCGCCAAACAGCAGGCGCGTGTTCGGGCGCAGCGCGGCGCGCCACGCGTCGATGTCACCGGGTTTGACGAAGGTCGTCTCGATGCCGAAGCGCCGCAGTGTGTAGTGGAGCAGGTTGTGCGAGCCGCCGTACAGCGCGCTCGAGGCGACGATATGGGAGCCGGCGCCCATCAAGGTGGCGATCGCCAGATGCAGCGCGGCCTGGCCGCTGGCCGTGCCGATCGCACCCGCGCCGTTTTCCAGCGCGGCAACGCGCTCTTCGAAAACGGCCACGGTCGGATTCGAGATGCGCGAATAGACGTGGCCGGCGCGCTCCATATTGAAGAGCGCCGCGGCGTGGTCAGAGTCGCGGAACGAAAACGAGGTAGTCTGGTAAATGGGCGTGGCGCGCGCGCCGGTGGTGGGGTCGGGCGCGGCGCCGGCGTGCAGCGCAAGCGTATCGAAACGGTTGGCGGACATCCTGGACGGCGAGGCCACGGACGGCCTCGCGAAAGGTGAAAGTGGCGGCCATCCTATCACCGGCATGGATCGCTTCAAGCGCGGTTTTCCCGCGGGTCGGCCAATGTGGGCGCGCTGAACGGCGCCGGGCTGACCTTGCAAACGCCCGTTGCGCCTTGGTGGGCGGGCCGCTTTCCTTTTATGGACCTTTCCGCTAGGATCGAAAGTCATTCAGGCAATATCAGCTTAGCGGGTATCACGGAGACAGAACATGCGAGTCAGCGACATTCTTAAAGTCAAAGGCAACACCCTTTTCACGGTCACGCCGGATACCACGCTGCACGACGCAGTCAATACCATGGCCGAGCACGACATCGGCTCGCTGGTCGTGATGGAATACGGCGACCTCGTCGGCATGCTGACGTTTCGCGAAATTATCCTGACCTTGAGCAAGCACGGCGGCAGCCTCGGTACGTCCACGATCCGCAAGCTGATGGACGACCATCCGCTCACCTGCACGCCCGAAACGGATGTCAACGAGGTTCGCCGCATGATGCTCGAGCATCACGTGCGCTATTTGCCGGTGCTGGAAAGCCGCACGCTGATGGGCGTGATCTCGTTCTACGACGTCGCAAAGGCGGTGGTCGAAGAGCAGGGCTTCGAAAACCGCATGCTCAAGGCCTATATCCGCGACTGGCCGGAAGAACCGCAGGATCAACAACCGGCGCCGCGTTAACTCACGCGCGGTGGCTCACCGCGGCGCTCGCGCCGTTGCCGTGAGTATGAAAATGCGATCAAGGCGCGCGCGAAAGCGTGCGCTTTTTTTGTGCCCGGCCCTTTCCCCTTTGCTGCTCTATTAGCCTGTTCTCAGACCCTCATGAGCGATCGTCCGATACCTGCCGCCCGCCGTGCCGCCCGCTCCCACGAGAGGCACGAGTCCCAGTTCCGCCTGCTCAGCCAGCGCCGCTTCGCGCCGTTTTTCTGGACCCAGTTTCTCGGCGCGATGAACGACAACGTGTTCAAGATCGGCTTCACGTCGCTCGTCACGTATCAGGCGGCGCGCTTTTCCGGCGTCGATCCGAAAACGGCGGCGTTCCTGATCTCGGCGATCTTCATTCTGCCGTTCGTGCTGCTGTCGGCCACTTCCGGCCAGATCGCGGACAAGTACGACAAGGCGATGCTCACGCGCTTCGTCAAGAGCTTCGAGATCGTCGTGATGCTGATCGGCGGCACGGGTTTCTGGCTGCATAGCGCGCCGTTGCTGTATCTGTGCACGTTTCTGATGGGCGTCCATTCGACCGTATTCGGACCGGTCAAGTATTCGTATCTGCCGCAGCATCTGTCGAAGTCGGAACTGGTCGGCGGTAACGGCATGGTCGAGATGGGCACCTTCGTCGCGATTCTGATCGGTACGATCGTCGGCGGCGTGGGTGCGGGTTTCGTCGAGCATGGCGCGGTGGTGCTGGCCTGCGCCTGTGTCGGGATTGCGCTGGTGGGGCGGCTGGTGTCGAACTTCGTGCCTGTCACAGCGGCGCCGCAGCCCGATCTGCGCATCAACTGGAATCCGGTCAGCGAGACGTGGCGCAACCTGAAACTCGCGCGCGAAAACCGGACGGTGTTTCTGAGTCTGCTAGGGATTTCCTGGCTGTGGTTCGTCGGCGCGACTTTTCTGTCTTCGTTTTTCAGCTTTGCGAAAAACGTGCTGTCCGCCGACCCGGACGTGGTGACCGTGCTGCTCGGCACCTTCTCGATCGGCATCGGCCTCGGTTCGCTGATGTGCGAAAAGCTCTCGAAGCGGCGCATCGAAATCGGCCTCGTGCCGCTCGGCTCGATTGGCATGAGCGTGTTCGCGATCGATCTGTTCTTCGCGAGCCATGCGTTGCCGGCCGCCGGGCATCTGCTGAGCGTCGGCGAATTCCTCGTGCGGCCTGCCCATTGGCGTGTGCTGGCCGATCTGTTCCTGCTGGCCATGTTCGGCGGCTTCTATAGCGTGCCGCTTTACGCGCTGATCCAGAGTCGCAGCCAGCCGACCCACCGCGCACGCATCATCGCCGCGAACAATATTCTGAATTCGCTGTTCATGATCGTCTCGGCATTGATGGCGATGGGGCTGACCGCGGCGGGCTTCAGTATTCCGGCAATTTTCCTCGTCACCGCGCTGCTGAACATTGTCGTCGCGACGTACATTTATTCGCTCGTGCCAGAGTTTTTGCTGCGCTTTATCGCCTGGGTGCTGGTGCATACGTTCTACCGGATTCGCCTCGTGCACGCCGAACGGATTCCGGAAGAGGGCGCGGCCGTGCTGGTGTGCAACCACGTGAGCTTCGTCGATGCGATCGTCATCATGGCCGAGAGCCCGCGGCCGATCCGCTTCGTCATGGACCATCAGATCTTCAAATCGCCGTTCGCCGGCTGGGTATTCCGCCATGCGAAGGCGATTCCGATCGCGCCCGCCCATCAGGACCCGGAGCTGTTGACGCGCGCCTATGAGCGCTGTGCAGAGGCGCTCGCCGAGGGCGAGCTGGTTTGCATTTTCCCGGAAGGCAAGCTGACGAAGACCGGCGAGATGAATCCGTTTCGCCACGGTGTGACCGAGATCATCCGCCGCACACCGGCGCCGGTGATACCGATGGCGCTGCGCGGGCTGTGGGGGAGCGTGTTTTCGCGCGCCAACGACGCGCGCTTGCCGCGACCGATCCAGAAGGGCGTGATGAGCCGGCTGACGCTGGCGGTGGGTGAGCCGATCGATCCGGATGAGGCGACGCCCGAGGTGCTGCAGCAGATTGTCACCGAGTTGCGCGGGGCGCGGAAGTAGGGCGGCCGGGACTCAGCCCCTGCAGGGCTGGCATAATGGTGCTTTCCCCGCATTTCTTTGGACGACGCCCATGTCCGGCAACACGCTCGGTACGCTTTTTACTGTCACGACCTTCGGCGAATCGCACGGCCCCGCTATCGGCTGCGTGATCGACGGCTGCCCGCCGGGCATGGCGCTTGGCGAAGCCGACATCCAGCTTGAACTCGATCGCCGCAAACCCGGCACGTCGCGCCATGTCACGCAGCGCCAGGAAGAAGACAAGGTCGAGATCCTGTCGGGCGTGTTCGAAGGCCAGACTACCGGCGCGCCGATCGCGCTGCTGATCCGCAATACAGACCAGCGCAGCAAAGACTACGGCAACATCGCCGACACCTTCCGTCCTGGTCACGCCGACTATACCTACTGGCAGAAATACGGCATTCGCGACTATCGCGGCGGCGGCCGTTCGTCGGCCCGTCTGACCGCACCCACGGTAGCGGCCGGCGCGGTTGCGAAGAAATGGCTGCGTGAAAAATTCGGTACTGAGATCCGCGGCTACATGGCGGCGCTCGGAGAGATCGACGTGCCGTTCGTCGACTGGGCGCATGTGCGTGAGAACCCGTTCTTCGTGCCGAATGCGGAGATCGTGCCGGAGCTGGAAGCGTATATGGACGCTTTGCGTAAAGACGGCGACTCGATCGGCGCACGCATTAACGTCGTGGCTTCCGGTGTGCCGGTTGGGCTTGGCGAGCCGCTGTTCGACAGGCTCGACGCGGACATCGCGCACGCCATGATGGGCATCAACGCGGTGAAGGGCGTCGAGATCGGCGCGGGCTTTGCCAGCGTCGCGCAACGCGGTTCGGTGCACGGCGACGAATTGACGCCGGAAGGCTTTGTCGGCAATCACGCGGGTGGTGTGCTCGGTGGTATTTCGACAGGGCAGGACATCACGGTGTCGATCGCGATCAAGCCGACTTCGAGCATCCGCACGCCGCGCCGCTCAATCGACAAGGCGGGGCAGCCCGTTGTTGTCGAAACGTTCGGGCGTCATGACCCGTGCGTCGGCATCCGCGCCACGCCGATCGCCGAATCCATGCTTGCGCTGGTGCTGATCGACCATGCGTTGCGCCACCGCGCGCAATGCGGCGACGTCGCCGTCAGCACGCCGAAGATCGCGGCGAGCGCGCCGTAAGGGGCGCTCTCTGAGCGTCCTCGTATTGCGTGCGGCCTCGTCTCAATGACAGATACGAATATCGAGCCGGCAGATAGCCAACTCGCAGACCTGCGCGCACGTGCCGCCGCGCCGCACGCAGGCTTCGCGGACTGCCTTGCATTCGGACGTTTGTTGCTGGAACGCGCTGGCCGCGACAAGTCCCTTCGGCGCGAGGCGCTCGCGGCGCTAGTGCGCGCTTACCAGCTCGATCCCTCCTGCGAACCTACGCTGCTTCACACCATCGCGCAGACGGCCTTCATCGTGCGCGACTGGTCGCTCGTCGACTCCGCCACGGCGCTGTTGCTCGCGCAAAACGCCGAAGACGCCAACGCGCTGATCTGGCGTGCGGCAGCCGTGCAACAACGCAACGACTTCGACATGGCCGAGCAACTGCTACGCGAAGCGGTGCGTGTTGTGCCTGGCAATCCGGTTGCGCTTCACAAGCTCGCGTTGTGCATCAAGGAGCAGGCGCGGCTGGCTGAAGCGGAAGCATTGCTCAGGCAGGTGCTGGCCTTGTCGCCGGAAAACATGCATGCGCTATTCGATCTGTCGGAACTTGAAATCCGCACCGGACGTTTCGCCGAAGGCTGGGCGCACTACGAGTCGCGCGTCGCGTTCGGCGACGATCTGAATAACGCGCAGCAGGCGCTCGCTGAGATCAGCGCGCATTGGCAGGGCGAATCGCTGCAAGGTAAAACGCTGATCGTGTACGGCGAGCAAGGTAACGGCG
Source organism: Paraburkholderia sediminicola (assembly GCF_902859805.1). GTDB lineage: Bacteria > Pseudomonadota > Gammaproteobacteria > Burkholderiales > Burkholderiaceae > Paraburkholderia > Paraburkholderia sediminicola. The sequence goes on from NZ_CADIKC010000003.1 coordinate 682,649, forward strand.
ATTGCCTTTGGGCGGTGCGCTTTCTGCCGCTCCTGGCCGAGCGGGCGCGACGCGAAGGCGGCCGGGTAATTTTCGGTCACGACGGACCATTGCGGCATCTATTCGAACGGATGCTACCTGCGGACTTGCCGCTCGAAACGAGCCTTGAAACGCGGCCGGATTTCCATTGCGGGTTGATGAGCTTGCCGCTGCGGCTCGGCGTCTTCGATGCGACCGGGTGGGGTGCGCCGTATCTGAGCGCCGAGCCCGCGCGCGTGCAGGCATGGCGCGAGCGGGTTCATGCGCACACGGCCGGCAAGAAGGGCAATCGCAACGTCGGTTTGGTGTGGAACGGCAATCCCGAGCATATCCGCGATACGCGGCGGTCGGTGCCTGTCGAGCAACTCGAGTCGCTATTGAGCGTGCCGGGCGTGACCTGGTTTGCGTTGTCGCCTGGGCGCAGCGAGACAGTCGCGCAGTGGCGGGCCAAGGGGTTCGATGTTGTCGACCTGACCCACCATTTTCAGTCCGGATTCGACGACGTCGCTGCGCTACTGGCGAATCTGGATCTGGTCGTCACGATTGATAGCGGGCCCGCGCATCTGGCGGGGGCGCTCGGCGTGCCGACGTGTTTGATGATCGATCATGTGTCGGCATGGTTTTGGGGCGACGAATCGGGCACTACGGCCTGGTACGATTCTATTGAGCTTTTCCGACAGCCTGAGATTGGCGCATGGGCGCCGGTGCTGGCTAAAGTGCGGGAGCGGATTGGAATGATGCGGGGCGTTTGAGCTTGTTGCTTTGCGGCGGTGTCGGCAGTACGTCTGCAATGAATGCCGCTTTGTTTTTACCTGTTTGCCGTGCGCGGACAAACAAACTCCGCGCACGGCAAACAAACACCGAATCACATATTCGGATAGTTCGGACCACCGCCGCCCTCAGGCGTCACCCAGACGATGTTCTGGGTCGGGTCCTTGATATCGCAGGTCTTGCAATGCACGCAGTTCTGCGCGTTGATCACGAGGCGCTCGCTGCCGTCGTCGTTCTTCACGAACTCATACACCGCGGCCGGGCAGTAGCGTGACTCCGGACCGGCATACGTCTGCCAGTTCACATTCACCGGCACCGAAGGATCTTTCAGCGTCAGGTGAGCCGGCTGATTCTCTTCGTGGTTGGTGTTCGAAATGAACACGGAAGACAACCGATCGAACGTCAGCTTCCCATCCGGCTTCGGATACGTAATCTGCTTGCACTGCGACGCAGGTTTCAGCATCTCGTGATCGGAATGCTGGTGATGCAGCGTCCAGGGCACGTTGCCGCCTAACAGCTTCTGCTCGATGCCGACCATCAGCGTGCCGAGGTACAGACCCTTGCTCATCCACTGCTTGAAGTTGCGCGCACGATGCAGTTCCGTGTGCAGCCACGAGGTCTTGAACGACTCCGGATAGGCCGTCAGCTCATCGCTGGTGCGGCCAGCCTGGACTGCCTCGAAAGCAGCCTCAGCCGCCAGCATGCCGGTCTTGATCGCCGCATGCGAACCCTTGATCCGCGATGCGTTCAGGAAGCCCGCATCGTCACCCACCAGCGCGCCGCCCGGGAACACGAGCTTCGGCAACGACAGCAGTCCGCCCGCCGTGATCGCCCGCGCGCCGTATGACACCCGCTTGCCGCCTTCCAGAATCGCGCGGATCGCCGGATGCGTCTTGTAGCGCTGGAATTCCTCAAACGGTGACAGGTACGGATTCGTGTAGCCGAGGCCGACCACAAAGCCCACCACCACCTGGTTGTTGTCCATGTGATAGAGGAACGAGCCGCCGTACGTGTCGTTTTCCAGCGGCCAGCCGGCGGTGTGCATCACCAGACCCGGCTTGTGCTTCGCCGGATCGATTTCCCACAATTCCTTGATGCCGATGCCGTAGACCTGTGGATCGACGCCATCGCGCAGCTTGAACTTGTCGTTCAGTTGACGGCCGAGGTGCCCGCGCGCGCCTTCGCAGAAGAGCGTGTACTTCGCGTGCAGTTCCATGCCGAGCTGGAAATTCTCGGTCGGCTCGCCGTCCTTGCCGATCCCCAGATTGCCGGTGGCGACGCCTTTAACCGAGCCATCGTCGTTGTACAGAATCTCAGCAGCCGGAAAGCCGGGGAAAATCTCCACACCGAGCGCTTCAGCCTGCTGACCCAGCCAGCGCGTGACATTCGCGAGGCTGATCACGTAATTGCCGTGGTTCTTGAAGTTGTCCGGCAGCGCCCAGGTCGGCACGCTCTTCGAACCGGTTTCGGTCAGGAACAGGAATTTGTCTTCGGTCACGTCCACCGTCAGCGGCGCGCCTTTTTCCTTCCAGTCCGGGATCAGTTCGGTGATGGCGCGCGGATCCATCACCGCGCCCGACAGGATATGAGCCCCGATCTCCGAGCCTTTTTCCAGTACGCACACGCCAAGCTCGACGCCTTTTTCCGCCGCCAGCTGCTTCAGGCGGATCGCTGCGGACAGGCCAGCCGGGCCGCCGCCGACGATCACAACGTCGTATTCCATCGACTCGCGTGGACCGTATTGCTCAATGAGGCTTGCGGGGGTCATTGATGCTCCTCTTCTTACCGTTAGAATGCTTTTTTCGGGATCGTATTGTGGGCGATGGTCTCCGCCACTGCAACCAGATGAGCAGAGATTAGCACGATCGTTCTATTTCTGTGATACGGTATGACCCGCAGTGACGGTCCTACCGCACCTGTCAACCGCGTCTGTAACAACAACCGAACAAGGAACGACAATGGGCCGTTCGATCAATCTGGAAGGCAAGGTCGCGCTGATCACCGGCGCCTCGAGCGGGTTGGGGAAGCGCTTCGCTCAAGTATTGTCGCAGGCTGGCGCCAAGGTCGTGTTGGCAAGCCGCCGCACTGAGCGCCTGAAGGAGTTGCGCGCCGAGATCGAGGCCTCCGGGGGCGCTGCGCACGTCGTTTCGCTCGACGTCACGGACTATCAAAGCATCAAGTCAGCTGTCGCCCACGCGGAAACCGAGGCAGGCACGATCGACATTCTGGTGAACAATTCAGGCGTGTCGACCACGCAGAAGCTTTCGGAAGTCACGCCGGCCGATTTCGAATACGTGTTCGACACTAACACGCGCGGCGCGTTCTTCGTTGCCCAGGAAGTCGCCAAGCGCATGATCATGCGCGGCAATAGCGCGCAGAAGCCGTCATACCGGATCATTAATATCGCGTCGATGGCGGGCCTGCGGGTGTTGCCGCAGATCGGCCTGTACTCGATGAGCAAGGCCGCTGTCGTCCATATGACGAAAGCCATGGCGCTGGAGTGGGGTAAGCACGGCATCAACGTGAACGCCATCTGCCCGGGCTATATCGATACCGAGATCAACCATCATCACTGGTCGACCGAGCAAGGGCAGAAGCTGGTGTCGCTACTGCCGCGTCATCGGGTCGGCAAGCCGGAGGATCTGGACGGGCTATTGCTTCTGCTGGCGGCCGACGAATCGCAGTTCATCAACGGCTCGGTGATTGCCGCCGACGATGGATTCGGTCTCGCCTGAACGCGGCTTTGCGCTGCCGTTTGTTGTTTGTCACGTTTGCCCCGGCCCATGCGCCGGTTTCACCCTCGTTTCAACCCGTTAAAGAAGTACGATGAGCAGAAGTACGATGAGCGATTTTCACGCAGTTTTCGAGATGTCGATGCCGATCCGTTGGGGCGACATGGACGCATTCGGCCATGTGAACAACACGGTCTATTTCCGTTACATGGAGCAGGTGCGGATTTCCTGGTTCGAACAACTGGGTCTGGCCGGCAGCAACGCCGACGGGCACGGGCCGGTGATCGTCAACGCATCGATGGAGTTTCTCAAGCAGTTGCACTATCCGGGTGATGTGATCGGCCGGATGTCCGTGGCTACGCCTGGGCGCAGCAGTTTCGACACGGCGTTCGAGCTCGTGCGCGCCGACGATCCGGGCACCGTCTATGCCCGCGGTGCTGCGCGCTGTGTGTGGATCGACTACGCCGCAGGCAAGTCGGTGCCGGTTCCGGATATGTTGCGCGCGACCATCGAGAGTGCGGCGCTGGTCAAGGCGGCTTGATAGCGCCTGACGCTCCCAGCGCTCCCAGCACCTTCTCAATGCCCGAGCAAGCGCTGCAACAGTTCGGTCGCATTCCCCGTATCGTATTTGCGCATCAGCCGCGCGCGGTAGACATCGACCGTGCGCGGGCTGATATCCAGCGCCCGTCCGATCTGCTTGCTGGTTTTGCCCGTCACCAGTTGCGCGGCGATTTCCCGCTCGCGCGGCGTCAGTTCGACCGCCACGCGCCGTGTCGCGCTCAAATCCTCGAAAGTCCAGACACCCGCTGCGTGCGGGTCCATGCGCTGCTGCGCGCGGCCCGTCACGTGGCACCAGAACAATTCCCCGTTGGCCCGCTTCATGATCCGGTCGTCCGCGTAGCTGCCTTGCGCGGTCATGATCGGTGGAATCCGTGCGCCGATCCGCTCGAATTCGTCCGTCGACGGATACAGGATCTGGAACGACTGGCCGAGCAGCGCCTCGCGCGTGCAGCAGAATATCGACGCCAGCTCGTCGTTGCAGTCTTCGATGATCCGTTCGCGTGACAGCACGAGTCCGATCGGGGCGAGGTGAAACGCGGTTTGGTAATCCAGTGCGGGCATGGGCTGGCGGCAAGTACTTATGTATTTTTGCGTATTGTGCCGCATGGCGCGCCCAGCGTACTCTTTCGGGCACATGACAACGCGGCGAAGCGTTCGCAGCAGGCCTTGGCTCGAAGCTGGGCAGACTGAGCGCAAAGCCGGCCGCGGATGACTAGAATGACGTGTCGGGCGTTTGCCCGCTCTGCGTCATATCGAAGTCGCAACGATCCGAATTCCGTTTTCGGGTTTCCATAAAGGAAGGGACATACTGATGAACAAGGTCTATCCAGGCGCCGCCGAGGCGCTGAAAGACATCGTCAAGGACGGGCAGACGTTCGCCGTCGGCGGTTTCGGGCTGTGCGGCATTCCTGAGGCGCTGATTGGAGCGCTGCGCGATTCGAAGGTGCAGGGCATCACCTGCATCAGCAACAATGCGGGCGTCGACGGTTTCGGCCTCGGTCTGCTGCTCGAAACGCGCCAGGTCAAGAAGATGATTTCTTCTTACGTGGGCGAAAACAAGGAGTTTGAACGCCAGTATCTGGCCGGCGAACTCGAGCTCGAATTCACGCCGCAAGGCACGCTCGCCGAGAAGCTGCGCGCCGGCGGCTCGGGCATTCCGGCTTTCTTCACGAACACCGGCTACGGCACGCTGATCGCCGAAGGCAAGGAAACCCGCCAGTTCGGCGAAAACCACTATGTGCTCGAACATTCGCTGACGGCCGACGTCGCGTTGGTCAAGGCATGGAAAGCCGACAAATCGGGCAACCTGATCTATCGCCGCACCGCACGCAACTTCAACCCGATGTGCGCGATGGCCGGCAAGATCACGGTCGCGGAAGTCGAGGAAATCGTTGAAGTGGGCGAACTCGATCCGGACGCGATTCACACGCCGGGCATTTTCGTGCAGCGCATTGTGCTCAATGCGAATCCGGAAAAACGCATTGAACAACGCATCGTCCGCGCGAAAGGAGACTGATCATGGCATGGACTCGTGATGAAATGGCCGCACGCGCGGCGAAGGAATTGCAGGACGGCTTCTACGTGAACCTCGGCATCGGTTTGCCGACGCTGGTGGCGAACCACGTGCCGGCGGGTGTTGAAGTGTGGCTGCAGTCGGAGAACGGCCTGCTCGGTATCGGCCCGTCGCCGACCGAAGAAGAAGTGGATGCCGACCTGATCAACGCCGGCAAGCAGACAGTGACTACGCTGCCGGGTTCGTCGATTTTCTCGTCGGCGGATTCGTTCGCGATGATTCGCGGCGGCCACATCAACCTGGCGATTCTCGGCGCTATGCAGATCAGCAAGAAGGGCGATCTGGCCAACTGGATGATCCCGGGCAAGATGATCAAGGGCATGGGCGGCGCGATGGATCTGGTCGCGGGCGTCAAGCGCGTGGTCGTGCTGATGGAGCACGTCGCGAAGGGCGACCAGCACAAGATTCTCGAAGAATGCACGTTGCCGTTGACGGGCGTGGGCGTTGTCGACCAGATCATCACCGATCTCGGCGTGATCGAAATCACGGAAGACGGTCTGAAGGTGACTGAACTGGCGCCGGGCGTCAGCGTCGAGGAAATCCAGACCAAGACGGGCGCGCCGCTGGATGTGAGCGCGGTGAGCTGAGTGGTGTTGTGAGCCGCCCGCCCAGGTCTTTGTGACGGAAGCGGGCGGCAACGCGAGCTGCCTTGCGGGTGTTGGGGCGGCTTGCGAAGCGAATTGAAGCGAGGTTGTTGGCGGGCGAGGCGCGAGTCTCGCCCGTTTTGTTTTGGTGCCGTCTTTTTGGGCCGTTTTGCGCTGCCTGCGTCGGGATGGGTGCGTTGAGGTTTTTGCCCCGGTGCGTCTTAGGCCGTTTGGCCGATCCTTGCCGCGCGGCAAAGCGGTTTACAATCGTTTGAAGATTCGACGTTCATTTCCCGCCGCTTGGTCTGCGCCGAGCCCATAGCGCTTTTGCAAGGAACCCAGATGACCGAGACGTCCGCTTCCACCGCCGGGCGGCCCGCGCCGCGCCAACGTTATGTGCAATGCGCGAGCGCCGGTGGCCTGCACCGGATCGCTTATACCGAATGGGGCGACCCTGCTAATCCACGTGTGCTGCTGTGCGTGCACGGCTTGACGCGTTCGGGGCGTGATTTCGACCGCCTCGCGGCGGAATTCGCCGGCACTTACCGCGTGGTGTGTCCGGATGTGGCGGGGCGGGGCTTGTCTTCCTGGCTCGCGAACCCCAACTTCTATAGCGTGCCGCAATACGTCGCCGATATGGTCACGCTGATCGCGCGCCTGAACGTCGAAACGGTCGACTGGTTCGGCACCTCGATGGGCGGTTTGATCGGGCTCGCGTTGGCCGGCCTGCCGGAAACGCCGATTCGTAAAATGCTGTTGAACGACGTCGGACCGCATCTGGAGCCGGTGGCCGTGCAGCGCATCGGTGATTACCTCGGCAAGCCCGTGCGTTTCGAAACGCTGCAGCAGGGCATCGACTACGCCGCGTTGCTTGCGCAAACCTTCGGTCCGCTCACGCCGGACGAGTGGCGCGAGATCAATACGCCGCTTTTGCACGAGCAGGACGGCGCATGGTTGTTCCGCTACGACCCGCGGATCGCACAGCCGTTTACCGCGACAACCGAAGAGGCGGCCAAACTCGGCGAGGCCGCGTTGTGGCACTCGCTGGCAGCGTTTCAGGGGCCGGTGTTAGTGGTGCGCGGCGAGCAATCGGATCTGCTTTCTCGCGAGACCGTCGCAAAGATGATCGAAACCGGGCGCGCTGTATCCAGCGCCGAAATTGCGGGCGTCGGGCATGCGCCGGCGTTTCTGTCGGCCGATCAGATCGACCTCGCGAGGCAGTTCTTTATCGGGCCGGCCGCTGACGCGTCATAATATCGAGTTCCGCGCGGCGTCCTTTATTGGGCGCATTGCGTAGGTGCAATGCGGAACGCATCTGCGATCAATTTTCAACCAACCTCAGGATTCTTCATGGCAGTCATTCGTCACCACGTCGGCAAGCGTCTCTCGGAAACCGCTGTGTACAACGGCACCGTGTACCTCGCCGGCCAGATCGCTGAAGACGCGGATCAGGACATCACGGGTCAGACGCGCGAAGTGCTCGGCCACATCGACCGTCTGCTGGAAGAAGTGAATAGCGACAAGTCGCACTTGCTGTCCGTGCAGATCTACATTTCGGACATGGTGCACTTCGCCGGCATGAACGCAGTGTGGGACGAGTGGGTCGCACAAGGCGCCACGCCGCCGCGCGCTACCGTCGAAGCGAAGCTCGCTAACCCGAAGTGCCTCGTCGAAATCGTCGTGGTCGCGGCGCAGCGCGATTGAGCCTCGCTGAGCCTGGCTTTAGCGTCGTCTCGCAGTTGTTGTTGAAAATCCGTTGATCCGTCTGGCCCGGTGGGCCGTCGCACCATGACTACCGAAATCGTTACGAGCACGCCGACCCCCATCCCTTCCTTCGACGAAGCGATGGCGTTCGTGCGCGAACATGCGGGCGAAGTGCGGCTCTCATCGGGCGAGTTGCTGGCGGATCACGCGGCGGGTACGGCGTCGATCATGCGCAAGCTCAATGTTGATCCGCCGGCTGTGCTGGCGGCGGCCTTGTTTGCGCTGACGCCGCATCTGCAAGACCCCGAGCGCGTAATCGCCGACAACTTCGGCGAAGAAGTCGCGCAGCTGGTGGGCGACGTGCGCAAGTTGCTGCGCCTCGGTACGGTGAGCTTGCGCGCGGCGCAGAATGCGATGCCCGAAGCCGGGCGCGATGCGCAAGCCGCGCGCCGCGCGCAGGTCGAGGCGCTGCGCAAGATGCTGCTCGCGTTCGCGCAGGACATTCGCGTGGTGCTGATACGGCTCGCGTCGCGCTTGCAATCGCTGCGTTATTACGCGGCGGCGAAAATCACGCCGTCGCCCGACGTCGCGCGTGAAACGCTCGATATTTACGCGCCGCTCGCCAACCGGCTCGGCATCTGGCAACTGAAGTGGGAGCTCGAGGATCTCGCGCTCCGCTTCGAAGAGCCGGTCACTTACAAGCGCATCGCCAAGCTGCTCGACGAGAAGCGCGTCGAGCGCGAGAGCTATGTTGCGCAGGCAATCGAGCGGCTGCAGCAGGAACTGGCTGCGGCGCATGTTCAGGCTGAAGTCAGCGGCCGGCCAAAACACATTTACAGCATCTGGCGCAAGATGCACGGCAAGGAGCTGGATTTCGCCGAACTGTACGACGTGCGCGCGTTTCGCGTGATCGTGCAGGACATCAAGGATTGCTACACCGTGCTCGGCATCGTGCACAACCTGTGGCAACCGGTGCCGAAAGAGTTCGACGACTACATCTCGCGGCCGAAGCCGAACGGCTATAAATCGCTGCATACGGTCGTGATCGGCGACGATGGCCGCGCGTTCGAAGTACAGATCCGCACGCAGGAAATGCATCAGTTCGCCGAGTATGGCGTGGCGGCGCACTGGCGTTATAAGGAAGCGGGCACGCGTGGCTACGGCGGCCAGTTCAGCGCCAATGAGAAGTACGACGAGAAGATTGCGTGGTTGCGTCAACTGCTCGCGTGGAAAGACGACGTCTCCGAAGGCGAGCACGGCGAGAAGCGGGCCGCGCAGCCGTGGGAGCAACTGCGCCAGGCTACGCTCGACGACGACCACATCTACGTGCTCACGCCGCAAGCCCGCGTGATTCCGCTGCCGCACGGCGCGACACCGGTGGACTTCGCGTATCACCTGCATAGCGAACTGGGGCATCGCTGCCGTGGTGCGCGTGTCGATGGCGCGATGGTGCCGCTCAACACGGCGTTGCAGAACGGTCAGACGGTCGAGATCGTCGCGGTGAAAGAGGGCGGTCCGTCGCGTGACTGGCTCAACCCGCAACTCGGGTATCTGCAGAGCCATCGGGCGAGGCAGAAAGTGCGCGCGTGGTTCAACGCGGTCGAAGTGCAGGAGCACATCTCGAGCGGCCGTGCGATGGTCGAAAAAACCCTGCAGCGCGAGGGCAAGACGTCGGTCAATCTCGATCAGCTTGCCGCCAAGCTCGGTTTCAAGACGACCGACGACCTGTTCTCGGTGGTCGGCAAAGAAGAATTCAGTCTGCGGCTCGTCGAGCAGGCGCTGCACGATGCGCCGCCGCCCGAGCCGGTAGTCGAAGCGCCGGAACAGTTTGAGAAGCGCAGTAGCGGCGCGAGCGTCGCCCGCGGGGCTTCTACGGGTGTGCTCGTGGTCGGCGTCGACGCGTTGCTTACGCAACTCGCGCGCTGTTGCCGTCCCGCACCGCCTGACGACATCAGCGGCTTCGTCACGCGCGGCAAGGGCATGTCGATTCACCGCAGCGATTGCCCGACCTTCGTGCGCATGGCCGATCGCGCGCCGGAACGTGTGTTGCAAACCGCATGGTCGGCAGATGTCATGAGCGGCCGCGGTCAGTCGGTTTATCCTGTCGACCTCAGCATCGAGGCCACGGATCGGCAAGGTCTGCTGCGCGATATCTCCGAAGTTTTCGCGCGCGAGAAGATGAACGTGATCGGCGTGAAGACGCAGTCGCGCCGCAATGCCGCGTTCATGCAATTTACTGTCGAGGTATCGAGCGCCGCGCAAATTCAGCGCGCGTGTACGCTGCTCGGTGAAGTAATCGGCGTGGTGCGCGCTTCACGCAAGAGTTGATGCGCGCACGAGGCGGCGGGTGCCTGTGGGTGCGTGCAGGCGCACGGCAGGCATCGTTTCGATGCGCCCGTGCGTGCGAGTAGAAATTTAAAGTCGGTGCATAAAAGTACTTGCCAAGCGGTGTGGGGCTCCATATAATCTCGTTTCTTCAGGCTCGTAGCTCAGCTGGTTAGAGCACCACCTTGACATGGTGGGGGTCGTTGGTTCGAGTCCAATCGAGCCTACCAACGAAAGAGAAATTCCGGTTTTGCCGGGGTTTCGCAAACTGCAGTAAGCGCTTCGGCGCAAAAGGCAAATACGGTTATGGCACCGCGAACGTTGACCGAAACTACTTCGGAGCGACGCTAGTCGAGGACCACTTTCGCCACTGTAGTTAGCAGGAAATGTGAATGCGGCCCCTCGAAAGCGGGGCCGCATTTTTTTTGGTTTTTTGACCTGGTTGTATGTGCCGCCGCCGGTCGGCACCACGGAGAACGCAATGGTTTCGATACGTTTGCCTGACGGTTCTGTTCGACAGTACGAGCATCCGGTGACCGTCGCCGAAGTGGCAGCCTCGATCGGCCCCGGCCTCGCGAAAGCTGCGCTCGGCGGCAAGATCGACGGTGAACTCGTCGATACGTCCACGCTGATCGATCACGACGTGGCGCTTGCCATCGTCACCGAGAAAGACGCCGACGGCCTCGACATCATTCGTCACTCCACGGCGCACTTGCTCGCGTACGCGGTGAAGGATCTGTTCCCGGAAGCGCAGGTCACGATCGGTCCGGTGATCGACAATGGCTTTTACTACGACTTTGCGTACAGCCGTCCCTTCACGCCGGAAGATCTCGAGAAGATCGAAAAGCGCATGCAGGACCTCGCGAAGAAAGACGAGCCGGTCTCGCGCCGCGTGGTCTCGCGCGACGAAGCTGTGGACTACTTCAAGAGCATCGGCGAAAAATACAAAGCCGAGATCATCGAATCGATTCCGGCTACCGACGAAATCAAGCTGTACTCGCACGGCGGCTTCACGGATCTGTGCCGCGGCCCGCACGTGCCGTCCACCGGCAAGCTGAAGGTCTTCAAGCTGATGAAGCTTGCAGGCGCCTACTGGCGCGGCGATTCGAAGAACGAGCAATTGCAGCGTATCTACGGCACGGCCTGGACGAAGAAGGAAGACCAGGAAGCGTATCTGCACATGCTTGAGGAAGCGGAAAAGCGCGATCACCGCAAGCTCGGCAAGCAACTCGACCTCTTCCACATGCAGGACGAGTCGCCGGGCATGGTGTTCTGGCATCCGCGTGGCTGGACGCTTTGGCAGCAGGTCGAGCAGTACATGCGCCGCCGCGTGAACGATGCCGGCTACCTCGAAATCAAGACGCCGATGATCATGGACCGCTCGCTCTGGGAAGCGTCGGGCCATTGGCAGAACTATCGTGAAAACATGTTCACGACGGAATCGGAAAAGCGCGACTACGCGATCAAGCCGATGAACTGCCCAGGCCACGTGCAGGTGTTCAACCACGGCTTGCGCTCGTATCGCGACCTGCCGTTGCGTTACGCGGAATTCGGCTCGTGCCACCGCAATGAATCGTCGGGCGCGCTGCATGGCCTGATGCGTGTGCGTGGCTTCGTGCAGGACGACGCGCACATTTTCTGTACCGAAGACCAGTTCATCAGCGAATCGATCGCGTTCAACACGTTGGCGATGAGCGTCTACAAGGACTTCGGCTTCGACAATGTCGAGATCAAGCTGTCGCTGCGCCCGGATTCACGTGCCGGTACCGATGAGACGTGGGATCGTGCCGAGCAGGGTTTGCGCGACGCGCTGACGGCGTGCGGCGTGACGTGGGAAGAACTGCCGGGCGAGGGCGCATTCTACGGCCCGAAGGTCGAGTACCACATCAAGGACGCACTCGGCCGGTCGTGGCAGTGCGGCACGTTGCAGCTCGATATGGTGCTGCCGGAGCGTCTGGGCGCGGAATACGTCGCCGAAGACAATAGCCGCCGCCGCCCGATCATGCTGCACCGGGCAATCGTCGGATCAATGGAGCGCTTCCTCGGCATTCTGATCGAGCACCATGCTGGTGCAATGCCGTCGTGGCTTGCGCCGATGCAGGTTGTGGTGATGAATATCGCGGAAAGTCAGGCCGAATATGCGCAGTCGCTAGCCCAATCGTTGCAAAAACAAGGGGTTAGAGTAGAGGCCGATTTGCGCAACGAGAAGATTAGCTATAAAATACGGGAGCACACGCTGGAAAAGGTGCCGTACCTGCTTGTGGTCGGCGACAAAGAGCGTGAAGCCCAAACGGTAGCCGTGCGTGCCCGTGGTGGTGTCGATCTGGGTGTGATGCCTCTCGATACCTTCATTGAGCGTCTGCGCCAGGATGTGCAGTCGTTCAACTGAGCCACTTGGCAGCCCGGCTCGTTTTTTTAATTTTTAGAGGAAACGTAACATCGCTACTGATAAGTCTGCGCACCGCATCAACGGTGAAATTACAGCACCCGAGGTGCGTCTGGTCGGAGTCGAGAACGAACCGCTCGGCATCGTGAAACTCGCTGATGCGTTCCGCATGTCGGAACAGCAGGATGTGGATCTGGTTGAAATCGCTCCGCAAGCGGTTCCTCCGGTCTGCCGTTTGATGGACTACGGCAAGTTCAAGTACTCGGAAGCGAAGAAGCAACACGAGGCCAAGCTCAAGCAGAAGATTGTCCAGGTCAAGGAAGTCAAATTCCGCCCGGGCACTGATGACGGCGACTACAACGTCAAGCTGCGCAACCTCATTCGTTTCCTCGACGACGGCGACAAGACGAAAATCACGTTGCGTTTCCGTGGCCGCGAAATGGCTCACCAGGAAATCGGTATGCGCATGCTCGAGCGCCTGCGCACTGACCTCGACGAAGTCGGTCAGGTCGAGCAGATGCCGAAAATGGAAGGGCGCCAGATGATCATGGTGCTCGCGCCGAAGAAAAAGAAGTAAGCCGCTGGGGCAGCGGCGCACCGTGTGGTGTGCGCTCCGGTTGTGAAAGATTGAAACGATGCTGTGCCGGGTGTCCGGTGCGGGATCGGCAGGTTTCGGAATGGCGCATGTGCAAATATGCGCCGCTTCCTGAAAAGCGGCTGCCGGCGGTAACGGCGGTCTGCATACCAAGTGGAATGGGTTTCGAAGGGCGGGTAATGGCCATCTGGCCGACCGCACACCCATATCCATCTAATAATGGAGTTGTCATGCCGAAGATGAAGACCAAGAAGAGTGCTGCAAAGCGCTTCGTGGTGCGTCCGGGCGGTACCGTCAAGCGCGGTCAAGCCTTCAAGCGCCACATTCTTACCAAGAAGACCACCAAGAACAAACGCCATTTGCGCGGTTCGACGGCAGTTCATGATGCAGATATGAACTCCGTGCGCGCAATGCTGCCGTTCGCTTAACCCTTAACCGACACTCATAGGAGCAAGACATGCCTCGAGTAAAACGTGGGGTTACCGCACGGGCCCGTCACAAGAAGATCATCAAGCTGGCCAAGGGTTACCGCGGCCGTCGCAATAACGTCTATCGCATCGCCAAGCAGGCGGTCATGCGCGCAGGCCAATACGCCTACCGCGATCGCCGCAACAAGAAGCGTGTGTTCCGTGCATTGTGGATCACGCGTATCAACGCGGCGGTGCGTCAGCACGACATGACGTACAGCGTGTTCATCAACGGCCTGAAGAAGGCTTCGATCGAACTCGACCGCAAGGTGCTGGCCGACATGGCTGTGTTCGACAAGGCTGCTTTTGCTGCGATCGTTCAGCAGGTGAAAGCCGCCGTTGCAGCCTGATTGCGCTTTGGGCAATTAAACTGCGTGGTTCGTTGCAGCGAACATCCGGTAGTCTCGGTGACGCTGCAGCAAAAACGGGGCTCCTCACCGAGCCCCGTTTTTGTTGGTAGAACCGGATTTGCTTCGATAGAACACTGACGTTGAAATGATGGGATCAATGGATCTGGACCAGATTGTCGCCGACGCGCAAAAAGCCTTCGCAGAAGCCTCCGACGTCACCACCCTCGAGAACGAGAAAGCGCGCTTTCTCGGCAAATCGGGTGCGTTGACCGAGCTATTGAAGGGCCTTGGCAAACTCGATCCCGAAACGCGCAAGACCGAAGGCGCACGGATCAACCTCGTCAAGCAACAAGTGGAGGCCGCGTTGACGGCCCGCCGTCAGGCGCTCGCCGACGCGTTGCTGAACCAGCGCCTCGCCGCTGAAGCCATTGACGTCACGTTGCCCGGCCGCGGCACCGGCGCAGGTAGTCTGCACCCGGTGATGCGCACGTGGGAACGCGTCGAACAGATTTTCCGTACGATCGGATTCGACGTGGCCGACGGCCCCGAAATCGAAACCGACTGGTACAACTTCACCTCGCTGAACAGCCCGGAAAACCATCCGGCGCGTTCAATGCAGGACACCTTCTACGTCGACGGCAAAGATGCCGACGGCCGTCAACTGCTGCTGCGCACCCACACCAGCCCGATGCAGGTGCGCTACGCCCGTACCAACACGCCGCCGATCAAGGTGATCGTGCCGGGCCGCACGTATCGTGTGGACAGCGACGCAACGCATTCGCCGATGTTCAACCAGGTCGAAGGCCTGTGGATCGACGAGAACATCAGCTTCGCGGACCTGAAGGGCGTCTACTCCGACTTCCTCAAGAAATTCTTCGAGCGCGACGATATTCAGGTGCGCTTCCGTCCGTCGTACTTTCCGTTCACCGAACCGTCGGCTGAAATCGACATGCTGTTCGAAACGGGCAAGAACGCCGGCAAGTGGCTCGAAATTTCGGGTTCCGGCCAGGTGCACCCCACGGTGATCCGCAACATGGGTCTCGACCCCGAGCGCTACATCGGTTTTGCATTCGGCAGCGGCCTCGAGCGGCTCACCATGTTGCGTTACGGCGTGCAAGACCTGCGTCTGTTCTTCGAAAACGACCTGCGTTTCCTGCGTCAATTCGCGTGAACCGGCGCGTACGAACGCGACAAGCATAGAGCGCGGCACTGTACGCAGTGCCGCAGCAGCGTCCCCGGTAGTGCCCAGTGAATCAATGGGCCGCCTGCCGGACCTGGACCTAACCTGATCAGAACGTACACAGAACCATGCAATTCCCGGAATCCTGGCTGAGAACCTTTGTCGATCCGCAACTGACGACCGATGAGCTGTCGCACGCGTTGACGATGGCGGGTCTCGAAGTCGAAGACCTGCGGCCGGCCGCGCCGCCGACTTCGAAGATCGTCGTCGGCCAGGTGCTGGAAGTCGTCAAGCACCCGGACGCGGACAAGCTCAACGTGTGTCAGGTCGACGCCGGCACGGGCGTGACGCTGAACATCGTGTGCGGTGCGCCGAATGTCGCGCCGGGCATCAAGGTGCCGGTCGCGCTGGTCGGCGCGCAACTGCCGCCGGCCGAAGAGGGCGGCGCGCCTTTCGCGATCAAGCTCTCGAAGCTGCGCGGCGTGGAAAGCCAGGGCATGCTGTGCTCGGCACGTGAACTGAAGCTCTCGGAAGATCATAGCGGCCTGATGATCTTGCCGGAAGCTACGCCGATCGGCCAGGACATCCGCGAAACGCTCAATCTCGACGACACGGTTTTCGAAATCAAGCTGACGCCGAACAAGGCGGACTGCCTGTCGGTGTTCGGCGTGGCGCGCGAAACGTCGGCCATCACCGGTGCGCCGCTGCGTCCGCTTGAGATCAAGCCTGTCGAAGTCAAGTTGAACGAAACGTTGCCCGTCAAAATCTCGGCGCCCGATCTGTGCGGCCGCTTCTCGGGGCGCGTGATTCGTGGCGTGAACGCGCGTGCGAAGTCACCGCAATGGATGGTGCAGCGTCTCGAGCGTTCGGGTCAGCGCAGCATTTCCGCGCTCGTCGACATCTCGAACTATGTGATGCTCGAACTGGGCCGTCCGTCGCACGTGTTCGATCTGGACAAGATCCACGGCGGCATGGACGTGCGTTGGGGCCGCAAGGGCGAAACGCTCAAGCTGTTGAACGGCAACACCGTAGAACTCGATGAAACCGTCGGCGTGATCGCCGATGAACAGCACATCGAAAGCCTCGCCGGCATCATGGGCGGCGACAGCACGGCCGTCACGCTCGACACCACCAACATCTATCTCGAAGCCGCGTTCTGGTGGCCGGATAGTATTCGTGGCCGCTCGCGCAAGTACAACTTCTCGACCGATGCAGGCCATCGTTTCGAGCGCGGCGTCGATTACGCGACCACTGTCGAACACATCGAACGCATCACGCAATTGATCCTTGATATCTGCGGCGGCGAAGCCGGCCCGGTCGACGATCAGATCGTCAACGTGCCGAAGCGTGAGCCGGTGAAGATGCGGGTTTCGCGTGCAAACCGCATCATCGGCATCAAGATCGACGCGGACGAAATTGCACAGATCTTCACGCGTCTCGGTCTTACGTTCGAGCGCGACGGCGATACGTTCTCGGTGATCCCGCCGTCGTACCGCTTCGATATCGAAATCGAAGAAGACCTGATCGAAGAAGTCGCGCGCATCTACGGCTTCGAAAAGATTCCTGCGCGTCCGCCGGTTGCAACCAGCGAAATGCTGCCGACCAACGAAACGCAGCGCTCGATTCACGTGATCCGCCATGCGCTCGCCGCACGCGATTACGCGGAAACGGTTAACTTCAGCTTTGTGGATGCCGAGTGGGAGTCGGACTTCGCCGGCAACGACAATCCTGTTCGTCTGTTGAATCCGATTGCGAGCCAGTTGTCGGTCATGCGCACCACGCTGTTCGGCAGCCTGATCGAGGTCCTGCGCACGAACCTGAATCGCCGCGCGGCCGATCGCGTGCGCGTGTTCGAAGCCGGCCGCGTGTTCCTGCACGATCCGTCGATCAAGGCAGGTGAATTGACCGTCGAAGGTTTTGCGCAGCCGAAGATGATCGGCGGCCTCGCCTACGGTCCCGTGCTCGAAGAGCAGTGGGGCGCACAAACACGCACTGTCGACTACTTCGACGTGAAGGGCGATCTGGAAGCCGTGCTCGCGCCGGCCGTGGCACGCTTCGTGAAAGCGGAGCATCCGGCATTGCATCCGGGCCGCAGCGCGCGTATTGAACTGAATGATCGCGCAGTGGGCTGGATTGGTGAATTGCATCCGCGCTGGATGCAGAAATATGATTTGCCGCATGCGCCGATTCTGTTTGAAATCGAATCGGAAGCATTAATGCAGCGCGTATTGCCGATTCCGGCGGATGTGTCTAAATTCCCGCCGGTACGTCGCGATATCGCGGTGGTCGTCGATCAGAAAATCGAGGTGCAGGCGCTGCTGGACGAGCTCCAGAAGGCCCAGTCCGAAGAGGCCTGCAAGACTGTTCAGAAGGTTGTGCTTTTTGACGAATTCCGTCCAAAATCAAACACTTCCGGTGGTTTGGCTGCTCACGAGAAAAGCCTTGCGTTCCGTGTGACCTTGCAAGATACTGGCGGGACCCTTCAGGATGAAACGGTCGATCTGGCCATTCAAACTCTGGTGGAACGTCTGGCTCGAGTATATGGCGCACGGTTGCGTGGATAACCCGCATTTAACATTTGCACGGCATTTTTTCGCAACCTCCGTTTCTGCTTGGCGCGCCATTTGATAGATATGAATGAAATGAACTCGAGTGATTTCGAAGCCCTTCTTACGGCGCAACGCAGCGCCATGATTCGCGATATTCCGACATCACCCGCGGCCGTTTCCACCGAAACGCCGACGCTTACCAAAGCTGAACTTGCCGAGTTGCTGTTCGACAATGTCGGGCTCAACAAGCGGGAAGCGAAAGACATGGTCGAAGCATTCTTCGAGGTGATCCGCGATGCGCTGGAGAGTGGCGATAGCGTGAAGCTGTCGGGGTTCGGCAACTTCCAGTTGCGCGACAAACCCCAGCGTCCCGGCAGAAACCCGAAGACCGGCGAGGCGATTCCGATCGCCGCGCGCCGCGTTGTGACGTTCCATGCAAGTCAAAAGCTGAAAGCGTTGGTCGAGAACGGCGCTGAAGCGAGCTTCGCGCGCTGATCGACTGGCGCGTCCCTGCGCAACCCACCACGACGGCTAACTGACGATGACAGCGACGATCGAAAAAGTCGTCTTGCCTCCGATTCCGGCGAAGCGCTACTTCACGATTGGTGAGGTCAGCGAACTATGCGGCGTCAAACCGCATGTGCTGCGTTATTGGGAACAGGAGTTCACGCAGTTGAGGCCGGTCAAGCGGCGCGGCAATCGCCGGTACTACCAGCATCATGAGGTGCTGTTGATCCGGCGGATTCGTGAGTTGCTGTACGAGCAAGGCTTCACGATCAACGGTGCACGCAATCGGCTCGATTCGCATGGCGGTGGTGCGCAAGGTGGGCCGGCTGATCTGGTCGAGGAAGGCGAGGGCGCAGCGATTCCGGCCGCAGCAACGGCTGCGGTAGATGTGGAGCAATTGCGCAAGGAATTGCTGCATGTGATCGACCTGTTGGGTCACTAGTTTTCTTTGTTAGCGCAGAGCGGTTCTAATCGATTGAAGTGTCTGTTATAATTTTTAGCTGTTCGGGGCGTAGCGCAGCCTGGTAGCGTACCTGCATGGGGTGCAGGTGGTCGGAGGTTCAAATCCTCTCGCCCCGACCAAGATCAAAGCCGCACGCCGTAAGGTGTTGCGGCTTTTTCATTGTCTGCCGCTTTTTTCATCATCTTAGAGATTCTATTAGAGACTCCCTAATATTCAAGCCGACTTCCTGGCCGGCAGACTGAGCACAATGTTCGACACCGGCATGTCGCGCGTTCAGCTGCGCGTCCAGGCGATTGCCGGCGCGATAGCCTGATTTGACCGGAAACGGTTTTTGAAGGACGATGGCCGCCAAAATAACCGAGGCCACCGTGGAAACCGACAGCGGCAAACATTACAACAACGAAATCCAGGCACTTCGCGCAATCGCCGTGATGGCCGTTCTGGTCCACCATCTGGTTTTCCTGTTCACATGGGAGGGAGCGCGCTGGAATCGCATCGGGCACGGCCTATGGGTCGGTGTCGACCTGTTCTTCTGCATTTCGGGTTACGTGATCGCCAAGGCGTTGCTCCCTCGCCTGGAAGGGAAAACCGGATCAGCATATTGGGCCGAGGTCGGTAGTTTCTGGGTCAGGCGCCTGTACCGTATAACTCCCTCGGCGTGGCTGTGGATGATGATCGCTATGGCCGTGAGCCCGTTCTTTTCCGGCTACTACAGCCCGCACAAAAACCTGCCTGATGTTATCGCTGTAGCGATGCACATCGAAAACTTCCATGTTGTCAATTGCCTGAATGGCGACAGCGCGTGCGGCAACTTCGGCTATTACTGGACGCTGTCGCTCGAGGAGCAGTTCTATGTACTGCTGCCTCTGCTCTTCCTGATATTCAGGAAACGCCTGCCAATAGTACTCGGCATAATGGTCGCGGCGCAGTTCTTCATTCATCGCAATCAGTGGGATGGCTTACTCTCGTTCATCCGCACTGATGCGATTCTGCTTGGCGTACTACTGGCGTTTTTCAGTCGAACAGACGCCTACAGGATGCTGGAACCGAACCTCCTTGCGTCCCGCTTCCGGTTCATCATCCCCTCGATTCTGTTCGCAGCACTGTTCGCGATTCCCCATTACGAGATCGTTTCATTCTTCATGGGCATGTCCGCGCTGGTGTCCGCGCTGATCGTCTGGATGTGCTCATATGACCGTGGCTACTTCCTCGGGCCGACATTACTGCGTCGCGCGCTGGTGTGGATCGGCGAGCGTTCCTTCGCGATCTACCTGATTCATTTTCCCGTCTACGTGTACACCCGCGAATTCTGGCCGAAGTTCGAACCGGCCGGCACGCATATCGGAGCGAACTTCACGCTGCGCTACGCATTGACCGCGACCATCGTCACGCTAATCCTCGCCGACCTCAACTTCCGGTTCGTGGAGGAACCCCTGCGCAAGCGTGGTCACATTCGTGCCGCTCAGATTGCCGAGCGCGCCGTCAGATTGACGGGCCAAGGAGAGTAGAAAAGCCTCTTATATTCCTCCAATCACTTCTCCCAAGGCCGCGCCGCTCTCCGTCTTTAAATTAGAGAAAAGTAGTCTTGTGTCTTTACTGGAGTGTGTTCCATAGGGCCTTTTTCGTTTTGCGGTGGATTTACCCTCACGTTTGTCCCCATATTGCGGCGAGCTCCAGCGGGAAAAACGAAGAGCAACTGCTTGAGGGCGACTGAGTCGTGGGAAGGAGCACACTCATGCGCGACCTGGTTGTGATTACTGGCTAGTCCTTGATCAGAATGGCGACTGACTGACCGAAGATGCCGAGATTGCCAATCGGCGCGGTTCCGTCGATAAACCGCTCGATCCGATATCCCAGTTCAGCCGCCCATTTTTCGACCGCCGGGCGTTCGATGAAAGTGTTGAGAGGCCCGGGGTTTCCGGCGCGTAGCGCTTTGGCGGTGTTTTCAAACACAATCCAATGCGTCGGTGCCGCAAACTCCAGAAATGAGAAAATAACTCGTCCGCCTGGTTTCAAGGCGCGTCGCATGTCCTGCAGATACAGATAGCTCTCGTGGTGCAGCAGATGTGTGAAGACGCTGAACGCGCAGGCGATATCGATCGCTTCGTCGCCGGTAGGTAGCGACAAGGCAGTATGCCGCGCGAAGCGGTAATGCGCGGGCGTCTTTGATTTCGCATAGTCGAGCAGCGCCTGCACGATGTCCGTTCCGCAATAGTCAAGATCAAGTCCGGACTTTCCAAGCGCGTGCGCGAGCCGCCCGCTACCGCACCCCAGATCGAAGATGCTCATGCCGTCTCTCAGGCCGTTTTCGCGCAGCACCGCGAGCTGCAATGCGCCTGTTTCCTCATAGAGGCCACCCACTGCTAGCGCCATCGCCTTGTCGAGTGGATGGTTTGCGATCAGATCGGCTACGTGTCTCTCGTAATCTTCGATGAAGTGAAACTGAGCCATTTAGATGTCTCCTTCACGGGTACTTTTTAGCAGTCTAACTTATCGGAAGTTACCTCATTCTTACCGCGCGTAATCCATTGATGGCGCCCATTCACCCTTGATTCAAAGCAAACCTGGAAACCCGTTCTCACCCTCTACCAAGCGCGATAAACCGCTCGAGATGATGATCCTCATCGCCCAACTGATGGTCGATCATCACAAGACGCTTCGCATAGTGCGCCATCGGTAGCTCCCACGTCATACCGATACCGCCATGCAACTGAATACATTCCTCGGCAACCATCGTCCCTATCCGGCCGATGCTGTATTTCGCGGCTGAAACCGCGCGTTCCCGCACCGTGCGTTCAGCGCCAAGCGCTGCCGCGGCATTGATCACCGCCGATCGTGCCTGCTCGATCTCGAGCAGCAGATCCGCCATCCGATGTTGCAACGCCTGGAAGCTGCCGATTGGCACGCCGAACTGCTTACGCGTGCGCAGGTACTCGAGCGTGTAGTCTTTTGCAACATCCATCGCGCCGACCGCTTCAGAACACAACGCAAGCACGCCGCAGCTGATCGCGTACTCGAGCGTTGCGAAGCCTTCTCCAACTGCGCCGAGCAGCGCATCGTCTGCGAGCATGACGTTGTCGAACGTGACCTCGGCCGCGCGGCCGCCGTCGATCTTGCGATAGCCGCGCACGCTGACACCCGCGGCGTCGCGTGGGACGAGAAAGAGCGTGATGCCGGCTTCGGCGTCGTCAGCACCCGCGGTGCGTGCGGAGACCAGAAAAACGGAAGCGTTCTCGCCGTGCTGAACCACGGCCTTCGCACCATCCAACCGCCATGCGTCGCCAACACGCTGAGCACGTGTTGTGACGCGCGACAGTTCGTAATGGCCGTCCGGCTCGCCATGCGCGAGCGCGACGATCCGGGATCCGTCGATCAATTCGCCGAGCGCGGCCTTTTGCATTGCATTGCCGCCGCGCGCGATCGCCTGGCCGACGATCAGCGTATCGAGAAACGGTTCGACCACGAGGCCGCGACCCAGGCTCTCGAATACGACGGCGATATCGAAGCCGCCGCCGCCAAAACCACCGTCCGATTCGTCGAACAACGCGCCGATAATGCCGAGTTCCGCGAAGCGGTTCCACAGGTCGGTGCTGTAGCCTTCGGGCGAGCCTGCGATGCGGTCACGCGTTTCGAAGGCGTATTGTTCGGTGACAAAACGGTTGAGCGTATCCGCCAGCATGCGGCGATCTTCGGTGTGCTGGAAATTCATGATGTGCGCCCCTTACAGTCCCAGGATCATTTTGGAAATGATGTTCTTCTGGATTTCGTTGGAGCCGCCGAAGATCGACAGCTTGCGGTTGTTGAAGTAGAGAGAGGCAGCGCTGGCGGCTTCGTCTGGACCGACGGGCGTACCCTCGAAACCATCGTGCAAGGCTTCCTCGACGAACGGCTGCGCATACGGTCCCATCGCACGGCGCGTGAGCGAGGAGATCTCCTGGCGGATCTCGGTGCCGCGAATCTTCAACATGGAACTCTCGGCGCCCGGCACGCCGCCTCCGGCCACCGCTGCGATCACGCGCAGATTGGTGGTCTTCATGTTCTCCAGATCGATCTCGACTCGCGCCATACGTGCCGCAAACGAAGGATCTTCTGCAAGCGGCCGGCCGTTGCGTTGCTGCTTCGCGGCAATCTTGCGCAGCCGGTTGAACGCGGCGACCGAGAAGCCGACACCCGCGATATTGGTGCGCTCATACGTGAGCAGGTACTTGGCGTAGGTCCAGCCTTTATTTTCTTCGCCCACGAGATTCTCAACGGGTACACGCACGTCCGTGAAAAACACTTCGTTGACTTCGTGCTCACCGTCGAGCGTGATGATCGGGCGCACTTCGACGCCTGGCGTATTCATGTCGATCAGCAGGAAGCTGATGCCTTCCTGCTTGCGCACGTCGGTGGCGCTGCGCACGAGGCAGAAGATCATGTTCGCGTAGTGACCGAGCGTCGTCCACGTCTTCTGACCGTTGACGATGTAATGCTCGCCTTGCGCGTCGCTGCCGCGTACAGCCGTGGTTTTGACCGATGCGAGGTCCGAGCCCGCGCCGGGTTCCGAGTAGCCCTGGCACCACCAGTCCGAGCCATCGAGAATGCGCGGCAACCAGTGACGCTTTTGCGCTTCGTTGCCGTATTTGATCAGCACGGGCCCAAGCATGTTGACGCCGAACGGCACGACGCGCGGTGCGCCCGCCAATGCGCATTCATTCTCGAAGATGAATTTCTGCACGGCGTTCCAGCCCGGGCCGCCGTACTCCTTCGGCCAATGATTGGCGAGCCAGCCTTGTGCGTTGAGAATTGCGTGCCACTCGGCCATGTCTTCGCGTGTGAGGCGGCGGCCGCCGTGTACTTTGTCGGCGAGACGTTGCGGGAGTTTGTCACGCAAAAAACGCTGCACGTCAGTGCGAAAAGCCTCTTCGTCAGGCGTGAAGTTCAGATCCATAGCGGGTTCTTCCCTAGATATTTACCGGACCGGCGGGTGAGCGGGCAGACGGGCGCGCTCCCTGCCGGTCGAGAATGCTCCAAATAACGTGCGCTCTCAAGCTGACTGGTTGAGGCTCGCAAAATCCGCGCCGCGCTCGACCAGGTCGACCAGCAACGGCGACGCACGCCAGAACAGCGGGTCTTCTTTGGCGAACTCGCGAATGTCCGCGAGAACCGTGGCGAGGCCCACGCTATCGGCATACTTCATCGGACCGCCGCGATAACGCGGAAAGCCGTAGCCATAGAGGAAGGTCACGTCGACATCGAGCGGTCGCAGCGCGATGCCTTCATGCACGACATTGGCGCCTTCGTTGATCATCGCGGCCATGTAGCGGCGCATGATTTCTTCGTCGGTGAACGTGCGCGGCGTGATGCCGGCGCGCTCGCGTTCGGCGTCGATGATGGCCTCGACTTCAGGGTCGGGCGCGCCGCTGCGCGAACCTTCGGGGTACAGATAAAAACCACGGCCGGTCTTCTGACCAAACCAGCCGCGTTCGCAAAGACGGTCGGCGATCTGCACGTAGCGCGCGTTGGGATTCCGCGTGGCTGCGCGCCGCTTGCGCGCAGCCCAACCGATGTCGCCGCCGGCCAGATCGACCACCTGGAACGGACCCATCGGGAAGCCGAACGCACGCACTGCCGCATCGATCTGATACGGCGACGCGCCGTCTTCCATCATCGCGTCGGCCGCGCTACGGTACACCGCCAGCACGCGATTGCCGATGAAACCATCGCACACGCCGGCCCGCACCGGCGTCTTGCGCAGCTTCTTCGCGAGTTCGAACGCCGTGGCGACCACGTCGGCGCTGACCTGCTTCGGCACCACCACTTCCAGCAGCTTCATGATGTTGGCGGGGGAGAAGAAGTGCAGGCCGATCACATCCGCGGGGCGTGAGATGCTGGCCGCGATCGCGTCGATGTCGAGATACGACGTATTGGTGGCGAGTACCGCGCCCGCCTTGCAAACTCGATCGAGTTCGGCGAACACGGCCTTTTTCACCGACAGGTCTTCGAACACCGCTTCGATTACCAGATCGGTGTCAGCGAGTGCGTCGTATGACGTGCTGCCTTGCCAGCGCGTCATCACGTCGGCTTTCTTTTCCGCGCTCATGCGGCCTTTGGCGATCAGGCCGTCGTAGACCTTTTCGATGTGCGCGCGGCCGCGCGCGAGCGACTCAGCGTCGCGTTCGATCATCGTCACCGGCAGGCCGGCATCGAGCACGGCGACGGCGATGCCCGCGCCCATTGTGCCGCCCCCCACCACGCCGATCCTGTTCAGTGCGCGTGGTTTTGCTTCGCGTGTTTCCGGGGCCTTGAGCACTTCACGTTCGGCAAAGAACGCGTGAATCAGGCCGGCACGCTGCGGGCTGTCGATGCATTCAAGGAACAGTTTGCGCTCGAGCCGCAGGCCGTCTTCGAAAGGCTGTTCGATGGCGGCTTCCACGGCATCGACGATTTTTAGCGGGGAAAACAGGCCGCGCGATTTCTTCGCCGTTTCTGCGCGCGCCGTGGTGACGGCGGCGAGGCTCGCTGCGCGGTCGCTGAGTGCAGCGGCATCGCGCGTGCGGCGTACCGGTGCGTGAGCGGCCAGCAGTTCCTGCGCGTAGGCGAGTCCTTCAGCGAGGATGTCGTCACTGCTGCCGAACCGATCGATGAGGCCAAGCGCGAGCGCTTCTTTCGCGCCGGCGTGGCGGCCGCTCAGGATCAGGTCGAGGGCGGCCTGCGCGCCGATCAGGCGCGGCGTACGCTGCGTGCCGCCCGCGCCTGGCAGCAGGCCCAGTTGCACTTCAGGCAAACCGAGTTTCGCGCCATTCACGGCGAGCCGGTAGTGCGCCGCGAGCGCCACTTCCAGGCCGCCGCCGAGCGCGGCGCCGTGAATGGCGGCCACCACCGGTTTCGAACATGCCTCGATGCGATTGCACACGTCCGGCAGCGAGGGCGGCACCGGCGGCTTGCCGAACTCGCGAATGTCCGCGCCCGCGATGAAGTTGCGCCCGGCGCCGACGATCAGCACAGCTTCGACGGCCTTGTCGGCATCCGCCGCGTCAATGGCGGCCAGCAGGCCGCGCCGCACGTCGGCGGACAAGGCGTTGACCGGTGCGTGGTCGATGGTCACCAGCAGGACTTTGCCGCGCAATTCGCGCGTCACAACGTCGGCGGAAGGGTTGAGGATCATCGTGTCGTCTCCTGATTGATATCGGGGCAGATAGGGCATACCTAGTCTGGCGAATTCTCCGATTGTCGGTTGGTCAAGGTTTATTGACAATTACATAGGCGGTTGACAGACTGTCAAAGATACTTTGACAAAGGCTGTGCCATGGACGTCAATTCGCTGACCTTGCTGGTCGATATCCTCGACGCGGGCAATCTGAGCGAGGCCGCGCGCCGGCTGAAAATGAGCCGCGCCAACGTGAGTTACCACCTGAACCAGCTGGAGCGCTCAATCGGGCTGCAGCTGGTCAGGCGCACCACGCGCCGGGTCGAAGCGACTGAAATCGGCCTGCAGTTATACGAGCATGGCCGCACCATTCAGAATGCGCTGCTGGCCGCGCGCGAATCGGTCACCACGCTCGGGCAGAGCTTGCAGGGGCGGGTGCGCTTGAGTGTGCCGAGCGGTTACGGGCAACTGGTGATGTCGGACTGGCTGATCGCGTTCAAGCGTCTTTATCCGGGCATCGTGCTGGACGTGCTGTTCGAGAATCGGGTCGAAGATCTGATGCGCGACGAGGTCGACATCGCGGTTCGGGTCATGTCGGAGCCGCCGCAGAATCTCGTCGCACGAGACATGGGGCCGGTGCGATACGTTGCGTGTGCGTCGCCGGAATTTGCTGCAAGCCGCGGCATGCCGATACGTCTCGACGATTTGCGTACTGCGCCCTTGATTACGGCGGCGGTGGTCGGCAGGCAGTTGCGGGTGGCGGCGTATCTGCGCGACGAACGCCACGAGGTGCTGCTTGAGCCGACGATCATCTCCGAGAACTTCCTGTTCCTGCGCCAGGCGGTGCTGGCTGGTCTAGGCGTTGGTCTGGTGCCCGACTACGTGGTGCAGGACGACCTGCGCCGCGGAGACGTGGTGACGGCGCTCGATGAATGGCGTCTAAGCATCTTCGGCACGAACATGTACCTGCTCTACATGCCGAATCGGCATCACACCCGGGCGGCGGCGAGTTTTATCGAGTTCATCCTCGCGCAGGCGCACGGAAGTGGCAGAGGGGTAGCCGCTTGAATTGCAACGAAGCGCCGGTGCCTCACTCGCGGGTATGCTTAACAAAACGGCGAGATAGCCGTGCATCTGGCAGCACATCAAACTTCAGGGGAGACGGAGATGAAATGGGCAATCGCATGTATCGCGCTACTTGCAATCGCCATCGTCATTGCGATGGTCTCATGTCTCCCGAGTGAGGATGCCATTCGCCTCGCCGGCTATGCGGCTACTGCGGCCTTCGCCGCATTGGTCGGCTTCCTGATTCGCTGGCGAGCAAATCGCGCTCAACGAAACAGGCGCGCTGGCTGAACATGAACACACGCGGCGGGTATTCACCCGAACCGCGTGACGGCCCTGCAGTGCCTCGCTTCCCGTCTGCTCGCTGAATCCATCGAAGATCTGCTTCCGACTCGTCGCCGGGAAGGTCGACGCACGTCCCGAGCTTCGTGAACCGCACGACCTTCGACCCTTCCTCCGATGTCAATCTACGCGTAAACCCGATTAGGGAATTTGCATAAAATTAAAATATTGACGTTAAATTAACGACGGGCTACCTTTACTTCCAATGCGACGGAACATCCGGGGCGCAGCAATCGCGACGAGAGAGTTGCCATGTCACACAGCCTGTTTCAACGTCTTCGAGGATTGATCACCTGCGCCCTGGCGGCGACGTCATTGGTCATGTCGGCACCCGCTTTTTCCGAGGGCGACGTGCTGAGAGTCGCAACGGAGGGCACCTATCCTCCGTGGAGCTTTAAAGATGCCTCCGGCCAGTTGCAGGGCTTCGATGTGGACATTGCGAATGCCCTCTGCGCACAGATGAAGGTGAAGTGCCAGATCGTTGCGCAGGCGTGGGACGGCATCATTCCCGGTCTTCAGGCCAATCGGTATGACGCAATCGTTGCGTCGCTGTCGACAACGCCCGCGCGCCGCAAACAGGTGCTGTTCACCAACAAGTACAAGGACACGACGTCCAGTTTTATCGCGGCAAAAGACAGCGGGATCAAGGACGTGTCGCCGGCGGGTCTGAAAGGCAAACGCATCGGCGTTCAACGCGGCGCTTCCCAGCACCAGTGGCTGGTCGCTAACGGTTACGACAAGACGGCATCACTCGTGCTGTACGACGATACCCGTCAGCCGGAATTGGACCTCGTCGCAGGCCGTGTCGACCTCATCATCGGCAACAAGGCGACGTTCTACTCCGACTTCTTCAAGCGGCCAGACTCGAAGGACTTTGCATTCGTCGGACCTGAATTCAAAGGCGGCGTACTCGGAGACGGAAATGCAATTGCCGTTCGTCTCGACAATGCCGAGCTCTGCAATCGTATTAACGCTGCGCTGGCCGCAATCATGGCGAACGGCACCTATGACCAGATCAGAAAGAAGTATTTCCCTTTCTCTCTGATGTAAAGCGGGAGCCGGCATGGACGATTTCACTCTGAATGGTTATGGCGGACTGATTCTGCTCGGGGCCGTCACGACGCTGCTGGTCGCGCTCGCGGCCACAGCGATCGGCTCGGTCATCGGGATCCTGATGGCCGCTGCCAAGTTGTCTCCCATGCGGATTCTCAGCCATTTCGCGGGGGCGTACACAACCACGATACGAGGTGTTCCGGACCTGCTGGTCATCTTCCTGGTGTACTACGGCGGAAGCGCAACGCTTTCTCATATCCTCGGCCGATCCATTGAAATCAATGCATTCGGTGCGGGTGCGGTGTCGCTCGGGCTGGTGTTTGGCGCCTATGCGACGGAGATCTTTCGGGGTGCGATTCTCGAAGTTCCGCGCGGGCAGTTTGAAGCCGCCGCAGCGCTGGGGCTGACGGGTACGGGGAGCTTTGTCCACGTTATTGCACCCCAGGCGTGGCGCCTCGCCGTTCCGGCTTTCGGGAATCAACTGACCGTACTCCTGAAAGAAACTGCACTGGTTTCGCTGGTTGGTCTGGAGGACCTGATGCGCCGAACAGGCTTCGCCGTTGAAGCGACCAATCGCCCGTTTTTCTTTTACCTTGTTGCTGGCGTGCTGTACTTTGTTCTCAGCTTCGCCCTGACAAATGCCTTTAGTACGGTTCGACGCAAGACGTCGACCGCGTTGGCGAGGTGAGCCATGTTTGATTTCTCATTGCTCATTTCGAGTCTTCCGCGTCTGCTTGCCGCGTTGCCCGTCACGCTTGAGTTGTTTGTCTGCATCGTGGTTGTGGGTCTTATTGTGGGTGTGCCGACAGCGCTCGTGGGATTGAGTTCGTCGAAGGTTCTGAGCGGTTGCGTCAAGTTTTATATTGGCGCTTTCCGCGGCACGCCCGCGCTGGTGCAACTGTTCTTTCTCTACTACGGATTCGGACAGTTCGCTTTTGTTCGACACTCCGTGTTATGGCCGCTCCTGCGCGACCCATTCACCTGCGCTGTCATTGCTCTGGGATTGAATTCTGGCGCGTACACGGCGCGCATTCTGATGGGGGCGTTGTCTGCGGTGCCCAAAGGCATTGTTGAAGCTGCCGAGGCACTCGGGCTGAGTCGGGCATCGATACTCAGCCGAGTTAAAGCACCGATTGCCATTCGCATTGCGATCCCTGCGTACGCCAACGAAACGATTCTGAACCTGAAGGCGACGTCGCTGGCATCGACGGTGACCATCATGGAGTTGACGGGAACGTCGAAGTTGCTGGTGAGTGAAACCTACGCGCCCTATGAGATTTTCGTCGGAGCGGGACTGATTTATCTCGCGATGACATTCTTCCTGTCGTACGCGTTCCGGATTCTCGAGACGAACATCGCACGCAGAACGGGCAAGGACGTCAAAGTCGCCAATGCTCGAAAACCTAAGCAACCCGCGATGCTGAAGTCCTCGGATTCTGGCGACACCCACATAGCCTAGTGACCGTGTAGCGCATTTTTATAGGTGGACTCATGTTCCCGTGTCCCCTACGAAAAGTTAATGGAGAAACGCAAATTGCTTCGGTTTCTGACACTTGGACCCAGTGGTAGCAATCACGAGTTTGTGACTGCTCGATACATTCAGCATCACGGTCTGGAAGAAAAAACATCGATGGCTCTGGTGTTGAGCTTTGACGAGGCTGCACGCATGGTGATCGACGGCGAGGCCGACTATATCGTTCAAGTTGCAGTGCATCCTTCGACGGCCGACATCGTCGCGAAGTACCGCAAGCAATTGTTCGTCATCGACGCCTTCGTCTCTTCCAGCAAGGACATGGCGGTGGTGACCCGGGTTGATATCGGCACACCTCGAACGCTCGCCCTTCAGCCGGCCACCCGCGACTATGTCAATACCGATGGACTGACGCTTATTCCGGAGACATCGACTGCATCGGTAGCAGATGGACTCCTCTCGGGTAAATACGAAAGTGGTCTGACGTACTCGTCTCTTGCAATCGAGAACCCCACGCGGTTCAGAATCGACGAGCGAATCGGTACCGTTGACGACCCATGGATTGTCTATGGTCGCGAGCGATTGTCCGACGGCCAGGTTGTAGCCTGGAAGGAGAGCCCGGCAGCTCGAGCATTCCACGCCCAGACACCCACGCGGCTTGACACTTGATCAGCACGAACTGCACAGGACTTCCGCTATGAACACGGTACCGAACAACGAACTCGCGATATCGATCAAGGGACTCTCAAAGAGTTTCGGCGCGTTCAATGTACTCAACTCTATTTCACTGCATGTCCGACGAGGTGAAAAGATTGTTCTGTGCGGTCCGTCAGGCTCCGGAAAATCGACACTGATTCGCTGCGTGAACCGGCTTGAGAAGCATGATTCGGGAGATGTTCACGTCGACGGAATCGAGCTCACCGACGACGCGAAACATGTGCGCATGGTACGTGCGGATGTCGGCATGGTGTTTCAGCATTTCAATCTGTTCCCGCATATGACGGTGCTGGAAAACTGCACCTTGGCTCCGATGCGCGTTCGCGGACTGAAGCGGAAGGAGGCCGAAGCGCGGGCGCTCGAAATGCTCGAACGGGTTCGCGTTGCGAGCCATGCCGCGAAATACCCCGCGCAGCTTTCCGGTGGTCAGCAGCAGCGGGTTGCCATCGCCAGAGCGCTGTGCATGTCGCCGACCATCATGCTTCTCGACGAACCGACGTCGGCGCTTGACCCTGAGATGGTCAGAGAGGTGCTCGATACGCTTACGCTGCTCGCGCAAGACGGCATGACGATGCTTTGTGTCACGCACGAAATGGGATTTGCAAGGGCAGTCGCTGACCGCATTCTGTTCATGGACCAGGGCGAAATTGTGGAAGACAGCGAGCCTGCTGAATTCTTCGACGCACCGAAAACTGAGCGCGCGAAGCGCTTCCTCAGTCAGATGATTCAAAAATGAATGCGCGACGTTGAAGATGCGCGCGAATTTTGAGGAGTAAAGCATGGCCACAATCAGGTTTGGCACGCTCGGCCCATCGGGGACGAACCACGAGTACGTGACTCGTCGTTACATTGAATTCCACGGGCTTGAGGCTGAAGTCAAACTCTTCGGTAATTTCGACGATGCGCTGGCCGCGTTTGACGCGGACGAAATTGACTATCTCGTTCAGTGCGCGGTTCACCCCGATACGCCGCGCGTGATGGGCAGTAACTTTCGCGAGCGGTTCGTTGTCGATACCTTCATTTCGCCGAGTCAGACATTGGCGATTCTCACGCGGAAAGATGTGAGCAAGCCGGAAACAATCTCGCTTGTTTCCCCTGCAACCGATGAATACGCGGACCTCAGTTCGTATTCGCAGCTGATTCCGGCGGTCTCAATTCCAGTGGCATTCGAACGGTTGATGAAGGGAGAATGCGATTCAGCGCTTGTCTATCGCTACTATTTTGATTCTCAACCAGAGAAGCTGCGAGTAGACGCAACGATCGGTTCGCCTGATGACGCGTGGATTGTGTATGGCCGGGAGCGTGTTGGGGCGGGGGAGATTGTCGCGAGTCGGGAAAGCGTCGTGGCAAAGCAATTCGCAGAACTGCAGCGGTCGCGACGATAAACCGGTACGTGGGAGGGGCCAGTGCAAAAAGGACGTGGCCTCTATTTTCTAGCTGTATTCCCGGATGTTGAAGAATACGGCGAGAAATTTAACCGGCACGCTCTCGATTTCTTCCGGACCATGCGCCGCATTCGGATCGAACAGCAAGCTATCACCAGGCTTCAGATCGTAGAGCCGATTGGCGTACCGGTATTTCATCTTGCCTTCAAGCACGTGAAGGAACTGGATTCCAGTTGTCTGGTGGGTTGACCAGGGCTGGGACTTTTCGTCGAGCGTAACGACATACGGTTCAACGGAAAGGTTACCTGACAATACGTGGCCGATGAGCCGATAGATGTGACCATACGACGAACCTTCCCGGTCGACAGTCACGCCTTGCCCAGCGGGTACGAACGAGCAGTCGTGGCGTTCACTCTGGTCGACGAAGAACCGCGACACCGGTTTGCCCAAAGCATTCGCAAGCCGCGTGAGCGTTTCTATCGACGGCGTTGCGGTTCCCTTTTCGATTCTCGAGAGCATCGAATGCGAAATGCCGGCCATTTTCGCGAGCGTGCCCGAAGCAATTCCTGCTGACGTTCGAAAGGCATGAATCTGCGCAGACAAAGCACGGGACACTTTTTCTACTGCCGGGTCGATCTGCTTCTCTGCTACCTCAATGTCCGGAGATTCTCCAGCGGGCGGCTGGTTCTGAGATTTTGGCATGGCGCCTTCAGTGAAGGAACAGTTCAAAGATGACTACGTTTTGTCATTATATGAGGCATTGCTGTGGATGAGTGCCAGGTCAACAGCTTTTTGGCAGCACCGCGAGAGATAGCAAAAGGGAACACCATGATGCATATTCGTCCTGTTGCATCGACCGATGCGCATTCCGTTGCACACCTTGTGGATGGGCTTCTGACGGAGCTTCACAATGGTGAGCTGGAATTTGCTGACCGGGTGTCTATCGCCGAAGCCGTTCTGAACCAAACGAATCGCAGCTTCGGATATATGGCGCTCGAAGGTGAGAGTCCGATGGGCATACTTCTCATGACAGAAGGCGTGGCGATATACGCGGGAGGAGCCTTCGGACAGATCACGGAGCTATACGTTCGGCCGGAGTACCGGTCGGGTGGAGTCGCCGCAGCGCTGATACGCGAGGCCACGAAGTTCGGCAAGGAACGAGGATGGAAGCGACTCGACGTCGGTGCGCCTGATCAACCACGGTGGGCCCGGACGCTTGCGTTCTATCTGTCCGCGGGTTTTGTAGAGGTTGGACCACGGTTGCGTCTGGACTTGTGATGCCGTCTGCGAGGCTAATTAGTTGACCGTAGCCCGCATTTCGCCGCTGCTACAATGCTTCTCACAAGACGGTCGCGACACGCTCCGTACTGACTACCATCCCACCTCATAAAACCGAGAAGCAGTAAGCTCGTTTCTTCATGAATGATGCCGTCGACATAAGATTTCTACTCAGCATTCGCGAAGCCGGCAGCCTTGCGGGCGCAGCGCGGAAGCTGGGCGTCACGCCGTCGGCGGTAACCAAACGGTTGCAGCAGATTGAGACGAAGCTTGACGTCCATTTGCTGGACCGGTCGACGAGACAATTGCGTTTTACGGAAGAGGGCGAACTGCTCTGTTCCAAAGGCGCAGAGCTTCTTCGGGACTTTGATTCGCTGCTTGCCGAGCTGGGTAGACGAAGAGGGCAACTGGTTGGCGGCTTGAAAGTCAACGCACCGCTCGGCTTCGGCCGTCGATACGTCGCCCGCATCGCATCTGCATTCAAGGATGCCCACCCGGATGTGGACGTCTCCTTGACATTGTCCGACCGCCCACTCATTGAAGAATATGACCGCTATGACATCGTCGTTCATATCGGCGAGTTGGGTCCTTCGAACCTTGTCAGGTACGTAATTGCGCCTAACGCCCGCTACGTCTGCGCGTCCCCCGCTTTCCTGAAAAGATACGGTTCCCCAGCGAACCCGGAAGACCTCGCGGATATTCCCTGCATCGCCCTTCGTCAAAACAATGAGGACGTGACGTTGTGGCATTTTTCGAAGGGGCGTACTTCACGGGGCGTTCGTGTTTCCTCTGGACTGAGTTCGAACGACGGAGATGTGATTCACCAGTGGGCTCGCGAAGGGCGAGGGGTGATGCTTCGGTCGGAATGGGACGTGGCGGAAGAATTACAAAATGGCTCGCTGATCCGGCTGCTGCCGGGCTGGAAGCTACCGGATGCTGATGTCATCGCGCTTGTTCACCAAAGAACGGGCATGCCCGCACGAATCAAGACCTTTCTGCAGCACCTGCAACGGGAGTTTCGTCCGCGCCCGCCTTGGCGACCCTGACTCCGCGTCGCAAGGTGAAAATCGCCCGTCGATTCGTTCCTGTAAGTTAATTTCGGATTGCCTCACTGGAAACCCTATCGTTGCAGGCTTCAACTAGACTGCATTCAGATACGGGAGGCAACGATGTTTACAGGTTTCACTGACGCGTCGATCCAGGTCGACGGCATCCATATCCACGCAATCCGCGGCGGTAACGGCCCGGCCTTACTGCTGCTGCACGGCCATCCGCAGACCCATGCGATCTGGCACAAGGTTGCGCCCACGCTGGCCCGGCACTTCACGGTCATTGCTGCGGATCTGCGCGGCTACGGCGACAGCGGCAAACCGGAAGGTGAGTCCGACCACAGCAACTATTCGAAACGCCGCATGGCTGCGGATCAGGTGTCGTTGATGCGCGCCCACGGCTTCACACAATTTGCCGTGGTCGGCCACGACCGGGGCGGACGCGTTGCCGCTCGCATGGCGCTCGATCATCCGCAAGCTGTGACGAAGCTGGTCACGCTCGACGTGGCGCCGACACTCGCCATGTATGAGCAAACCTCGTTTGCGTTTGCGCGCGCTTACTGGCACTGGTTTTTCCTCGTGCGTCCCGCTCCGTTTCCCGAAACGCTGATTCGCGCCGATCCCGATCTCTATCTGAAGCAGACCATAGGCGCACGCAGCGCCGGGCTGGCGCCGTTCACCGACGCCGCCTATGCCGAGTATTTGCGCTGTCTGTCGGACCCTGCGACCGCGCACGGCATCTGCGAAGACTACCGCGCTAGCATTACGATCGACCTCGATCACGACCGTGCGTCGCTCGCTGAAGGGCAGAAGATCGAGGGTGATTTCCTGGCGCTTTGGGGCGCGCAGGGCGTCATCGAGCAATGTTTCGAGCCGCTCGCCGAATGGCGTCAATGGTCGGCACACGTGAGCGGCGAGGCCCTCCCGTGCGGCCATTACATTCCCGAGGAAGCGCCCGAGTTGCTGCTCGAACGCCTCCTGCCGTTCTTGCAGTCCTAGTCGCCGGTTGACCCATCATGTCAAAACGAACTCTTTACCAGAAACTCGTCGATTCGCATGTCGTCACGCGTATCGACGAGCAAAACGTGCTGTTGTATGTCGATCTGCATCTGATGAACGAATACACCAGCCCGCAGGCGTTCAGCGCGCTCGCGGCGAAAGCGCGGCCCGTGCGTCGTCCGCGGCAGCAGTTGGCGGTGGTCAGCCACATCATTCCGACGCATGCGGAATCGCCGCGCGTGATTCGCGATGCCGCTTCGCTATTGCAGGCGAACAATCTCGCGCGCAACTGCGAGCAGGCCGGTATCGAATTGCACGCGGCGAACGATCCCCTGCAGGGCATCGAACATATCGTCGCGCCAGAACGCGGCTTGATTCGTCCGGGCATGGTCGTGTTGTGCGGCGATAGTCACACGACTACGTATGGCGCGCTCGGCGCGTTGGGCTTCGGCATCGGCACCTCGGAGGTCGAGCACGTGCTTGCCACGCAAACGCTGGTCTATCGCGTTGCGCAAACCATGCGTATCACGATCGACGGGGCGCTGCCATACGGCACATCATCGAAGGATGTGATTCTGTGGATCATCAGCCGCATCGGTGCACAGGGTGCGCGCGGTTATGCGGTGGAGTTCGCAGGCTCGACGATTGCCTCGCTGTCTGCCGAAGCGCGCATGACCTTATGCAACATGACCGTCGAAGCCGGCGCGCGAGCGGCGTTGATCGCGCCCGACGCAATCACGTTCGACTACGTCCGCGCGCACGCAACTTCACTGGACGATGCTGCGTGGGCTGCTGCCATGAACGACTGGCGCGAACTGAAATCGGACGCGGGTGCGAGTTTCGATGCGGAACATCATTTCGACGCACACGATATCGCACCGTTCGTCACATGGGGCACGAGCCCCGATCAGGCGATTGCGGTCGATCAGCGCATTCCCAATGCAGCCGCGCAAAAGACGCCGGAGGCCGCCGCCGCATTGCGTCGCGCGCTCGACTATATCGGGCTCGATGCGGACCAGCCGATTGCAGGCACGCCGATCGATCGCGTGTTCATCGGTTCGTGTACCAATGGACGTATCGAAGATCTGCGCGTGGTGGCAGCGATTGTGCGAGGGCGCCACGTTGCGCAAGGTGTGCGCGCGATGATTGTGCCGGGCTCAGGTAGTGTGCGTCGCCAGGCCGAGGCCGAAGGCATTGCGGCGCTGTTGCGCGATGCCGGTTTCGAATGGCGTGAACCGGGCTGTTCGATGTGTCTCGCGATGAACGACGATTTTCTTGCGGTAGGCGAGCGCTGCGCATCCACGACCAACCGCAACTTTGAAGGACGTCAGGGACGCGGTGGCCGTACTCATCTGATGAGTCCCGCGATGGCCGCAGCCGCTGCACTAACCGGGCGCATCACCGACGTCCGCACGCTGGAGACGCAATCATGCTAACGAGACTCACCGAAATCGAGGGGAATGCCGCGCCATTGCCGATCGAAAATCTCGACACCGATCAGATCATGCCGAAGCAATTTCTTCGCATCATCGACAAGGCCGGGCTGAGCGAGGGCTTGCTGTACGACTTGCGTTTCGACGCAGAAGGCGAGCTGCGCCCGGATTGCGTGCTGAATCAGACGGCGTATCGCGGCGCGCGCATCCTGATTGGTGGCTCGAATTTCGGCTGCGGTTCGAGTCGTGAGCACGCTGTATGGGGGCTTCAGCAATTCGGTTTCGAAGCAGTGATCGCGCCTAGCTTCGCGGAGATTTTCTATTCAAACGCGATGAATAACCGCCTGTTGCTGGTGCAACTGGATCGCGAAGCAGTTGATGTTCTATTGCAAGACGCGGCGACACATCCTGCCGCGCAGTTGCATATCGACATCGAGCAGCAAACGGTGACGACCGCCAGTGGTCGCGTATTCACGTTCCCGCTTGGCGCGCGTCACAAACAGATGGTGATCGAAGGCATGGACACCATCGATCTCACGCTCGCTTCACTCCCCGCAATTGAAGCGTTCGAGCGTACCCATTTCGAACGGCAACCTTGGGCCGCCGTGCTGTAAATCCCCTGGCGGCACTTGCGCCGCCATTCAACCGAAACGCGTGTGACCGATTCCCCGGCAGAAGGGAAGGGACGCGCTTGGTCTTTTAAAAACGGAGGAGACATGAAGCGCAAACCGCTTTATAAGGTGCTGTACGTGCAGGTAATCGTGGCGATCGTTATCGGTGTGATCGTTGGTCACTTCTTGCCAGCGGATGCGGTGGCGATGAAACCGCTCGGCGACGCATTCATCAAACTCGTGCGCATGATCATCAGCCCGGTAATCTTCTGCACCGTCGTGACTGGCATCGCCAGCATGCACGACATGCGCAAGGTCGGCCGCGTGGGCGGCAAAGCGTTGCTGTATTTCGAAGTGGTGTCGACGCTCGCGCTCGCCATCGGTTTGCTGGCCGCGCACGTGCTGAAACCCGGTGTGGGCTTTAACGTCGATCCCGCTACGCTCGACGCGGGCGCAATATCCAGTTATGCCGCACAAGCCGCACACGGCGAGGGGCTCTCGGGCTTCTTCATGCACATCATTCCGGAGACATTCGTCGGCGCGTTCACGCAGGGCGATATTCTGCCTGTGCTGCTGATCGCCATGTTGTTCGGCACCGCGCTCGCGGTGATGGGTGAACCCGCGAAACCCGTCATCGGTTTGATCGAACTGCTGTCGAAAACTTTCTTCCGTATTGTGCGCATGATTACGAGCCTTGCACCAATCGGCGCGTTCGGCGCCATCGCGTTCACGATCGGCAAATATGGCATCGTCTCCTTGCTGCCGATGATGAAACTCATCGGCACGTTCTATCTGACCGCATTCCTGTTCGTCTCGTGCGGACTTGGTCTGATTGCGCGGGCATGCGGTTTCAGTTTGTGGCGCTTCGTCGTGTACATCAAGGACGAACTGTTGATCGTACTCGGCACGTCGACATCCGAAGCGGCTTTGCCGCAGTTGATGGAGAAGCTCGAACGGCTGGGATGCGCGCGCGGGATCGTCGGATTGGTCGTGCCGACTGGCTACTCGTTCAATCTCGACGGCACCAATATCTACATGACGCTCGCGGTGCTATTTCTCGCCCAGGCCACGAACACGCATTTGACGATTGCTCAGGAGATCACGTTGCTGGCGGTGACAATGCTGACCTCGAAGGGTTCGACCGGTGTGACAGGGGCCGGCTTTATCACGCTGGCTGCCAGTCTTTCGGTCGTGCCGACCGTGCCGGTGACGGCGATGGTGCTGATTCTCGGCATCGACCGTTTCATGTCCGAGTGCCGCGCGCTGACCAACACGATGGGCAACGGCGTGGCATCGATCGTAATTGCGGCGTGGGAGAAAGAGCTGGATCGCGAGAAGCTGAAGGCGGCCTTGGCGAGACCGGTTGCCACGTCTGGCACGATCGCCGCGGAAGAGGGCGGTAGGGCCGATTCCGCATGCTACGATGCTTTGCTCGTTGCAAAGAACATCGGAGACCCAGATGCGTCCAGAGAGTGCCGCCCGTTTCGATGAACAGTTTGCGCCTCGCATTGCCGAGGCGATCGCCGCATGTTTCGCCACCACCGTGCATACTGAAGTGCTCCCTTACGGCGGGCAAGGGCATCCCACGCGCGTGCGGATCCATGCAACACCGATCGAAGACCTGCGCCACTACCCGCATGCATTGAATCTGTTTCTAACCTGGGATAGCGACGAGATCGAGCGGCTGATGGGTGCGGAGGGGCCTACGCGTTTCGCCGGCTACCTGGCCGCGTTACCCCGTAAGCTCGAAGCCTGGCGCCACGTGCGTGAACTGGATTTCGTCTCGCACACCCAGGCCGAGCCAACGGTATTACTCGGTGGCCTCGACTTCGAGTCGTAACCAGGAAGCTAGGAAGCCGCCACCCCAATCCGAAAGAAACTCACACTTTGCACCAACCCTGAAGCCTTGCTCTGCACCGCATCGGCCGCCGCAGCCGCCTGCTCCACTAAAGCCGCGTTACTCTGCGTCACCTGATCCATCTGCGTGACTGCATCGTTCACCTCCGCAATACCCGCAGCCTGGTCGACGCTGGCGGTCGCGATTGCCTCGACGATGCGCGTCACGCTGCCCGCGCTTTCCACCACGCCGTCCATCGTATTGCTCGCGTGATTGATCAACTGCGTGCCGGCGTCGATTGTGGCCACCGACTCACGAATCAGCGCCTTGATCTCATGCGCGGCATCGGCCGAGCGTTGAGCGAGACTGCGCACTTCACTCGCGACCACGGCGAAACCGCGCCCCTGCGTGCCGGCACGCGCCGCTTCAACCGCTGCGTTGAGCGCCAGAATATTGGTCTGCGCGGCAATCGCTTCAACCACCGCGATGATATCGACGATCCGCTTGGACGCTGCGTCGATCTGGCCCATGGTGCGCACGGCATCGGTCATCACCACACCGCCGTCGCGCGCCGCTTGCGCCGCGGTTTGTGCGAGCGTGGTGGCCTCGCGTGCGTTGCTGGCGTTGCGCTGAACCGAGTCGGTGAAATGCTGCATCGACGCTGCGGTTTCTTCGAGCGAGGCGGCTTGTTGTTCCGTGCGTGCCGACAGGTCGAGGTTACCCGCGGCGATCTCCTGCGTCGCCGAGGAAATCGTGTGCGCGCCTTCACGAATCTCGCTGACAATGTGCCGCAGGCGTTGATTCATTTCGTTGAGCGCGACCAGCAGCTGCCCGGTTTCGTCGCGGCTCACCACGGCGACATCCGCGCGCAGATCACCTGCCGCAACCGCTTGCGCGACCCCCACCGCCTGCCTGACCGGCAACGTGATGCTGCGGCTCAGGAACCAGACCGCGAAGGTGCCCACGCCGAGCGAGCCGATCACGACCGACAATAACAGCACGCAGGCGAGTGTGTACGCGTGTTCTGCCGCTTCGCCCGTGCGCACGCTGGAGTCTTGCGCCTGCTGCATTACCATGGCGACGATGTCGTCGATAGCGGCGGTCGGCGCGCGGTCGATGCCTTTGACGAGACCATCGACGACGTGCGCCGTATTCGGATCGGCCGCGTCGTAGTGCTTGAGCGCGTCGAGGTAACTCTCCTGCAACGAGGCGTGCGTGGCGAGCGCCTTGTCGACGCCGTCTACGTTGGCGCCCAATGCACTCAGCTGATCCTTCAGTCGTAGCAGGGCCGCGTGTGTCGTGCCACTTTCTTTGCTGAAGGCGTCACGATACTTGGCGAACGCAACCGGGTCCGCGCCGCGCAGCAACAGGTCTTTCCATTCCTGCACCTGTTTCTTGAATTCGACCTGCGCAACCCGCGCCGTGTCGGCGGCTTGCGCGTATTGGCTGAGCGTTTGAGCGGACTGGATTTGCAGTGCATGCGTATTCGACAACGCATGCCACCCCTCAAGGCCCACTACCATGGTTGCGGCGAGCAGCACCGCGCCGAGCAGAGCCAACTTGACGGCGATTTTCAGATTTCTATAGAACGTCACTGCGATTTCCTTTGGCGGACCTCAGTCCAGCTTGAATTGCGTCACGGCACCGGCAAGACTCACGGCCTGGCTTTGCAACGCGGCAGCGGCCGCTGTGGATTCCTCCACCAGCGCGGCGTTCTGCTGAACCATTTCATCGAGTTGGCTGACTGCGCGATTCACTTCCTGAATCCCGCGCGTTTGCTCGTTGGCTGCCTGGGTGATTTCGGAAATGATGGTAGTGACGTTGGCGACGTTGCTCACGATCTCCGTCATCGTCTCGCCGGCCTGGCGCACCTGGCCCGACCCGGAGGTCACGCTCGCCACGGTTGCTTCGATCAGCGCCTTGATCTCTTTCGCGGCCTGCGCGCTGCGTTGCGCGAGGCTGCGCACCTCGCCGGCCACCACCGCGAAACCGCGACCCTGTTCACCGGCGCGCGCGGCTTCCACCGCTGCGTTCAACGCGAGAATGTTGGTCTGGAATGCAATGCCGTCGATCACACCGATGATGTCCGAGATCTTCACCGACGCATGTTCGATCTCACCCATTGTCGTAATCACGTCGGAGATCACTACGCCGCCGCGCGAGGCGACCTGCGATGCGGACACGGCCGTATCGTCGGCCTGCTTCGCGGCACTAGCGGATTGCGTAACCGTCGAGGTGATTTCTTCCATCGATGCAGCGGTCTGTTGCAGGCTGGCTGCTGCGGATTCGGTGCGGCCCGACAGATCGACGTTGCCCGCGGCGATTTCATTGGCGGCCACGCGCACCGATTCGCTGGCGTCGCGAATCTGGCGCATCACGTGACTAAGTTTGTCGATGAAGGTGTTGAACGAGCGCGCGATCTGCGCGACTTCGTCGTTGCCGACGGCCGGCAGACGTTGTGTCAGATCGCCTTCACCCGAGCCGATGGCGTCCATCGCATCGCGTACTTTCGACAGGCGCTGGAACGACACGGCGGTGACCGCGGCCACGATGGCGGCGGCGATCGCGGCGATCACGATCAAGGCAATCACCGAAGCCGTCAACAGCGATCGCATACCCGCCGTCGCTTCTGATTTGTCGAGCGCGACGACCGCGTACCAGTCGGTGCCAGGAATGGCCTCGGCGCGCAGCAGCTTCGTGCTGCCGCTCACGTCGACTTCGACCGGATGCTCGGCGCTGAAAAGCGCAGTCAGCTTGTCGCTGGTGAGCGCGGGTGCGAGGTCCGATACCGGCTTCAAAGTCAGCTTGGCATCCGGGTGCGCGACGATATGGCCGCTGGCGTCGATCAACATGCCAAAGCTCGCCGGCGTCGGATGAATCGCCTTGACGTTGGCAATCACGCTGTCCATCGCGACGTCGCCGGACACCACGCCTTTCACCACGCCGTCGCGTACCACGGGCGCGGCGAATGCGACCACCAGCTTGCCCGTGCCCACGTCCACGTAGGGCGGCGTCACCACCGGCTTGCCCGCTGCGGCGGCCTGCTTGTACCAGGGACGGCCGGTCGGATCGTAGTCGGGCGGAATGCCGGTCGGGTCCGAAAACTTGGCGGTCTTATCCGCGTAGCCGACATATACGTTGGTGAACTTGCCGGCTGCGGCGATCTGCTTCAACGCGGCGGATGGATCAGGTTGCAGCACTGCGTCCTGCAGCGAGTTGATCATCTGGCTATTGGAGGCGATCCAGTCTTCGATGCCGTCTGCATGACCGCTTTCGACAGCGTTCAAACTGCTTTCGATCGCATCGGCGTTGTACGAGTTGGCGACGACATAGTTGAGAACCGCGTTAGCAGCGAGCGCAACCACAACGATGGCGACGCACAGGGCGACAATGCGCGCGCGAATGGAGGAGAACATGTTGGGAGTCTTTCGGAGTAAGCAGTGAGCCGTAGTCGGTGAGGCGGGGGCCTCATACGCGGTATACGGCGCCGGCAGTGGGGACTTGAGCAGGTAATGCTTTCAGTTTCTGGCGGCGGCCGGCAACGCCGCTCGTGGCGGCGCGGCGCGATGCTACACAATTTTTCGCGCGTTGCGGGTTTTTCAATGGATGCCGAAACAGCGCCCTTGTATTGAGTTGCAAGCGCTGTATTCATATGACGATAACGCCGGGGATGACGCTATATACCGATCCGTACAGATGGTTTCACATTACCGGCGAATGCAGATGATGCGGGTGGTCGAGTGTCTCGCCCACAATGCGCAGTGCCTCTTCGCATTCGTCGCGCGTTTTCGAACCACCGAGGCACACACGCATTGCATTCGGCGGATTGCCGTCGGTGGAAAACGCCGCTCCTGCAACGGCAGCGATGCCCTGGTTGCGCAGTTGCAATGCGAGTTCGGAAGCGCTCCAGCCGCTTTCGGCGGGCACCGGCAACCACAAATGAAAGCCGTCCGCGTGCGCGTCGTAAGGCCACGCTTCGAGCATGCGCGATGCAATCGCCTGGCGTGCGCGAGATTCATTGCGGATCGCGTTGAGCATATCGAGCGCGGTGCCGTCGACGATCCATTGTGTTGCGAGCGTAACGGTGAACGGACTTGCCATCACCGTTGTTGCGCGCAACGCGCCGGCGAGGCGCTGCGTTTGCCTGGCAGTCGGCGCGTGCAGATGCGCGACCCGCAAACCGGCGCCGAGACTCTTCGATAAACCCGTTACGTAGTAGGTCAGTTCGGGAGCGAAGCTCGCAAGCGCATCGGGTGCACTCTGCGGCAGCATCGCATACGCATCGTCTTCGATGATCGGGACGCTGTAGCGCAACGCGACGTCGGCGAGCGCCTCGCGCCGTTTGTGCGTGAGCGTGAGTGTGCTCGGATTCTGCAGCGTCGGATTGCAATAGAACGCGCTCGGCTTGTCGGTTTTGCAGAGCGCCTCGAAGGCGTGTGCAAGCGGACCTTCGTCGTCGCGTGGCAAGGCCTGCAGACGCACGCCGAGCTGCGCGGCAATGGCCTTGATGCCGGGGTAAGCCAGCGTGTCGAGACAGATCGTGCCACCGGGCCGCGCCAACTGCGAGACGAGCGCCACCAGCGCGCTATGAATGCCGGGGCACACCAGCACGTTCTGCGCGTCGCAATGCGGCACGCGCCGCTTCAGCCATTCGGCCCCCGCGTCCTTGTCGGCGGCCGAACCGCCGAAGTCCTGATAGCGCAGCAACTGATACGGATCGCTGCCGCTCATCAGGCGCGCTGCCGAATCGCGCAAACGGGCCGCGTAATCGGGCGGCTCGGGTGGCGTATTCATCGACATCTCGATGCTGCTGCCGCCGGCAAGCGGCAAGGTGGCGGTTCGGCCACGCACAAAGGTGCCGCTGCCCGCGCGCGAATCGAGCAGGCCGCGCTTGCGCGCTTCCGCATATGCGCGCGCCACGGTCGTGTAGTTCAGCGCGAGTTCTTCGGCCAGATCGCGCAGCCCCGGCAAGCGATCGCGTGGACGCAGGCGGCCGGTGGCGAGATCTTCTTCGATCAGATCGGGAATTGCGAGGT
The DNA here is from genome assembly GCF_902859805.1 of Paraburkholderia sediminicola. GTDB lineage: Bacteria > Pseudomonadota > Gammaproteobacteria > Burkholderiales > Burkholderiaceae > Paraburkholderia > Paraburkholderia sediminicola. The sequence goes on from NZ_CADIKC010000003.1 coordinate 726,819, forward strand.
AGGCCGGCTTGCGGGTGTCGGCAAGGCGTTTGATCCAGTGATGTGTCGGGCTGCTCATTTGTAGCCTTCGGCTGGGGGTGAAGATCATTGATCGCATCCGGATGCGATCAATGATCGGATTGATCGTCTGTGGTGAATGAGTGCACCACGCCGACTCGTCCCGGCACGCAAATCGCACTTGGCTGGTGCGATATCGCGGGGTCGGGGGCTCCGGGCCACGACGTCCCGGCTATATGCAAGCTTCACGCCTAAAAATTTTTCGAGTCGCATGTCGAATCGAGGCGGAATTGATTGCTGATTGATCGCATTTGCGTGACCGATCAATGGCACGGCCGTTGCATTGAGAGAAGTGCGCACGGATTGAACGCGCCATCTTTTACTTAGCAACCCTGATCGGAGAGTGTCATGCCAGCCGTCAACAAACCGCTGCATCAGAAAGGCGATTACCTTGTCGACTACGAAGAGAAAGTCTTCGAAGACGTGAAGGCCGAACCGGGCGAGAAGGCACTCGTCACGTTCCATACGGTCGCGTTCGAGGGGTCGATCGGTTTCGTCAATCTTTTGCAGGCCACGCGCTTGCAACGCAAGGGCTTCGAGACCTCGGTGCTGCTTTACGGGCCAGGTGTCACGCTCGGTCTGCAACGCGGCTTTCCAACGCTTGGCGACGAAGCGTTCCCCGGCCATCTGAACTTCAACAAGCAACTGATGAAGTTCATGGAAGAGGGCGGCAAGGTGTACGCCTGCCGCTTCGCGCTGCAAGCCTTGTACGGGCACGGCGAAGCTTCGCTGATCGAAGGTATCCGGCCGATCAGCCCGCTCGACGTGCTCGACATCCAGTTGCTCCATCGCAAGGACAACGCGCTGATCATCCACACGTGGACGGTTTGACGAGAGGCGGGTGACCACTATGTCCGACAAACGCATCGTGCGTGCCGCCGCGGTCCAGATCGCACCGGATTTCGAGCGCAGCGGCGGCACCCTCGAGAAGGTATGCGAGGCGATCGAGAAGGCAGCGCGCGAAGGCGTGGAACTGATCGTGTTCCCCGAGACCTTCGTGCCGTACTACCCGTACTTTTCTTTCGTGCGTCCGCCGGTTGCATCCGGCGCCGATCACATGAAGCTCTACGAGGAAGCCGTGATCGTGCCCGGCCCGGTGACGCAGGCGGTGGCCGAGCAAGCGCGTTTGCATCGGATGGTGGTGGTGCTTGGCGTCAATGAGCGTGATCACGGCAGTCTTTACAACACGCAATTGATCTTCGACGTGGACGGCCAGCTGCTGCTCAAACGCCGCAAGATCACGCCGACGTTTCACGAACGGATGATCTGGGGGCAGGGCGACGCGGCCGGCCTGAAAGTCGCGCAAACGGCGGTGGCGCGCGTCGGCGCGCTCGCGTGCTGGGAGCATTACAACCCGCTCGCGCGCTATGCGTTGATGACGCAGCACGAAGAGATTCATTGCAGCCAGTTTCCTGGCTCGCTGGTGGGACCGATCTTCGCTGACCAGATCGAGGTGACGATCCGGCATCACGCTTTGGAGTCGGGCTGCTTTGTGGTGAATGCGACGGGCTGGCTGAGCGAAGCGCAGATTGCATCGGTCACACCCGATACGAACTTGCAGAAAGCGCTGCGCGGCGGCTGCAACACCGCGATCGTGTCGCCGGAAGGCCAGCATCTGGCGCAGCCGCTGCGCGAGGGTGAAGGCATGGTGATTGCCGATCTCGACATGACGCTGATTACCAAGCGCAAACGCATGATGGATTCGGTCGGCCACTACGCGCGGCCGGAATTGCTGAGTCTTGCGATCAACCGGCGACCGGCGGAAACCGTCGCGCCGATGCCGTTCTGGTCCAGTGCCGCGGGCATGGGTTTCAATTCAAACGAAGGATGGCGCGATGAACTCCAGCGAGACACTGTCGGCAGCGAGCCGGCAATTGATGACTGAATTGCAGTCGGCCGGTTTGCGGCTGGTGTCGCCGGATGCGGGCGCGGCGAGCCGGCGTGGCGGCGCGGGGCCCTCGGACCACAAGGCGGTGACCGTGGACGGCGTGACGATCATGGTGCCGGTGCATACGAGCACGGCCTGGCACTCGCCGTTCGTCGCACAGACGCCGGATGCAAACGGCTCGAGTGCCTTGCTGCGCGGCACGATTCCGATTGCCAATATCAGCTTTCCGAAAGCGCCGCGCTTTTACGGCATGCAGACGCTCGACGGCGTGCCTTACTCGCACATTGCCGCGCTGCATAGTGCGGACGTGCTGGCCACGACGGTGCTGCAAACCTGCATTCGCTACGAGAGCCGCCGCAAGAGTTGCAAGTTCTGCGCGATTGGGCAATCGCTGGCAGCAGGCCGCACGATTGCGCGCAAGACACCGGAACAATTAGCCGAAGTAGCACGTGCAGCTGTATTGCTCGACGGCGTCAAGCATATGGTGCTGACCACCGGCACGCCGCCCACGTCCGACCGCGGCGCGCAGATCCTGTGCGAAAGCGCGTTCGCTATCAAAGCGGCGGTCGATCTGCCGATCCAGGCGCAATGCGAGCCACCCGACGACGATCGCTGGTTCGCGCGCATGAAGGCAAGCGGCATCGATACGCTCGGCATGCATCTCGAAGTGGTGACGCCTGCATTGCGCGAACGCATCATGCCGGGCAAGGCGAGTGTGCCGCTGGCGCGCTACATGGATGCGTTCAAAGCGGCAGTTGCGGTGTTCGGACGAGGTCAGGTGAGTACGTACATACTCGCCGGTCTTGGCGATAGCGCCGAAGCGATTCTGTCCATGTCGCGCGAGTTGATCGAACTAGGTGTCTATCCGTTCGTTGTGCCGTTCGTGCCGATCAGCGGCACGCCGCTCGAAGATCATCCTGCACCTACGCCGGAATTCATGAAGTCGATTCTGCAACCGCTTGGCGCAATGCTGAACGTGGCCGCGATGCGCTCGAGCGACATCAAGGCCGGCTGCGGAAAATGCGGCGCATGTTCGTCGTTGTCGTCGTACGAGGAGTGATCATGTTCGGTGAAGCGATTGCAGGCGAGGCACTGGAAGGCAACATGGGTTTTGCACCCTATGCGCCGAGCGAATTCCGCATCAAGTGGACCACATTGGATTGGGAAGCCGACGAAGCGTACAAGTTGCGGCGTGCGGTGTTCTGCATCGAGCAGGGCATTTTTGTCGGCGATGATCTCGATGATATCGACACGCACGCTCAGCAACTGGTGGCCGTGAGTTGTGTTGCCGGCATGCCGGAGCAGGTGGTCGGCACGGTGCGCATTCATCGCGATGAAGGCAGCGTGTGGTTCGGTTCACGTCTTGCCGTACATGCCGCGTTTCGCCGCTACGGAAAGATCGGCGCGACGCTGATTCGTCTCGCGGTGAGCAGTGCTCACGCGCTAGGTTGTGAGACCTTTCTCGCCCATGTGCAGAGCCAGAACGTGCCGCTCTTTTGCGCGATGCATTGGGACGTGCTTGCCGAGGAAACGTTGTTGGGTAGGCCGCATCATCTGATGCAGGCGCAACTGGATTGGTATCCACGATGCGTGACGCCGTATAGCGGCTTCGTGACTCATACGCAACCACATGGCGTGGTCTCCGCACGGAGCGCGGCGTGAGAAGCGTGGCCGATCTCGTCGCCAGCTTGCGCGAAAGTCGCGGGTTCCGGCACAAGACGGATATCGTCGACGTGGTCGGCTCACTCGCCCGACGGCTGCCGGGCGGCACGCAGGATCTCGCACAGGCAGTTGCACTTGGCGACGATTGCGCGGCCATTACCGATGGTGAAGGCTACCTGCTGTTCGCAATCGAAGGGATGGTCAGCGATTTCGCGAGCGCAATGCCATGGTTCGCGGGCTACAGCAGCGTGATGGTCAACGTCAGCGATATCTACGCGATGGGCGGACGGCCGCTGGCGGTGGTCGATGCGCTATGGAGTCGAGGTATCAGCTCCGCTGAGGAGGTGCTTGCGGGCATGGCGGCGGCCTCCGTTGCTTATGGCGTACCGATAGTCGGCGGTCATACGAATACGCGCAGCGATGCGGCGCAACTGGCGGTGTCGATAGTGGGCCGCGCGAAAACGCTCTTGTCGAGCTTCAATGCGAAGGTCGGCGACCGCTTGATGATGGCCGTCGATTTGCGCGGGCATTTTGAGGAACCGTATCCGTTCTGGAATGCGTCGGTGGGTGCGCCGTCTGAACGTTTGAGAGCGGATCTCGAGCTGCTTCCTCAGCTAGCGGAAAGTGGCTTATGCGATGCGGCGAAAGACATCAGTATGGCCGGCACGCTCGGCACGGCGCTGATGTTGCTCGAGTGCTCGCGGATGGGCGCACGAATCGATCTCGAGCGTATTCCAAAGCCGGCGGACGTCCCCTTGGAGCGTTGGGTCACTGCATTTCCGAGCTTTGGCTACCTGCTATCGGTTCGCGAAGAGCAAGTGGGCGCAGTGCAGGCGCAGTTCGATTCGCGTTCACTTACATGTGCCGTGATTGGTACGGTCGATGCGTCGTCTGAAGTGGTTTTGCATCACCACGATGAGGCGGCGGTGTTGTGGGATTTCAATCGCGAGCCGTTCATGGTCGCGAAGGACGGTTCGCGATGAACCCGTTGCGTATCGCGTTGCTGACGCATTCGGTCAATCCGCGTGGCGGGGTCGTTCATACGCTTGAACTGGCGAGCGCATTGACCGCGCTCGGTCATGACGTGACCGTCTTTGCACCGGCCGTGCCGGGCGAGACACTGTTCCGCCTGTCGCCATGCCGCGTGCTCTATGCGCCGATCACGCTATCGCAGACCAGCACGGTCGCCATGGTGGAGGCGCGTATTCAAGCATTCAAGCAGACCTTGATGGAGCACGATGCGTGGTCGTTCGATGTGTTGCACGCGCAGGACAGTATCAGCGGCAACGCACTTGCCGAGCTGAGAGCCCAAGGGCTCATTCGCGGTTTCGTGCGCACCGTTCATCACCTGGATCATTTCGACGATCCCCGTCTCGCTGCATGGCAGCGGCGGGCGTATGAGGATGCGGAGCAGGTGTTGTGTGTCAGCGATACATGGGCGCGCGAGATGCGCTCGACTTTCGGCATTGTGGCGCTGACGGTGCCGAACGGTGTCGACATCGTGCGTTTCACACCTGATGAGGACGCGGACGACGCGCAGATCAGGCGACGTCTGGGAATTGAGAGCGGCCCGATCGTCCTTTCAGTGGGCGGTATCGAAGCGCGCAAGAACACACTCGCACTGCTGGAAGCGTTCGCGTCTGTGCGCCGCGCATTGCCGGGCGCCCAACTTGTGATTGCCGGCGGCGCAAGCCTGCTCGACCACGACGCCTACGCCCGCAGCGTGTTCAAACGAGCGGCGGAGTTGGGGCTGTCTATAGGTCCAGACGAAAGCGTGGTCGTGACCGGGCCGCTCGAAGACGCCGCCATGCCCGCGCTCTTTCGCAGTGCGGACGTGTTGTCGATGGTGTCGTTGCGCGAGGGCTTCGGCCTGGTGGTGCTGGAGGCGCTTGCTAGTGGCACCCCTGTGGTTGCTTCGGCAATCGCGCCATTCACCGAGTATCTCGACGATTCTACGTGCTACTGGGCAAATCCGGCGGATGTCGATTCGATAGCGACGGCCTTGCTGTGTGCTCTCAACGGCCGCGGTAGTCGTATTGATTTCGAACATGCCGTGCCCGCGTTACTTGCACGCTTTAGCTGGGCGGAAAGCGCACGGCGTCACGTCGATGTGTACCGCCAAATGCTGGAAACGCGCGCGTTAGCTATTCATTGATCGATTGAGGATTTGCGATGCCTGTCATGCACTTTCGGATTCAGTGGCCCGATGGCGACGAAGCGAACTGTTATTCGCCGTCGCTCGTCATTGGTGATTTCTTCAAACCTGGCGAGGCTTATCCGTTGGACGATTTCGTCGAACGTTCGCGACAGGCGTTAGGGATCGCTTCGGAACGCGTGCGCGAGAAGTACGGCTTTGCCTGCTCGGCGGCGATGGATCAGCTCGCACAGATCGAACGCGATGCCGAGCGCTTTCGCGATCGGCCCGAGGCGACCGTCAAGGTCATCGAATTCAGCTAGGCGTTTATTTTTTGCAGAGGACGCGTCATGTCGAATCCAACCCATCCTGGGCGCGCTGATGGGCATTACAGCGTGCTCGTCATCGGCGGCGGGCAGGCGGGCTTGTCGGTTAGTTATTACCTCAAGCAGGCCGGCATCGACCATCTGGTTGTGGAAAAGAACACGGTGACGCATACGTGGCGCCAGCAACGCTGGGACGCGTTTTGTCTCGTGACGCCGAACTGGCAGTGTGCGTTGCCCGGTTACCCCTACCTGGGCGACGATCCGCATGGCTTCATGAAGAAGGACGAGATCATCGATTATCTCGACGGCTTTATCGCGCACGTCGAAGCGCCGGTGATCGAGCACGCGGAAGTCAAGCGCGTGAAGCAGCGCGACGATGGCGTCTATACGATTGTGACCACGCAGGGCGATTTCACTGCGGATCAGATCGTGGTCGCCTCGGGTGGCTATCACACGCCTATCGTGCCGCGCCTCGCCGAACGTTTGCCGGCAAGCATCGTGCAGTTGCAATCGTCTGCGTATCGGAATCCGCAGGCTTTGCCCGAGGGCGCGGTCATGGTGGTCGGCACGGGGCAATCCGGCGCACAGATCGCGGAAGACCTGCATCTGGCTGGACGCAAGGTGGTGCTCGCGGTTGGCGAGGCGCCACGCTGTGCGCGTTTCTATCGAGGGCGTGACGTGGTCGATTGGCTCGCCGACATGCAGTACTACGACATGCCGGTCGAGAAACATCCGTTACGTGAAGGCGTGCGCGACAACACCAATCACTACGTGACGGGGCGCGACGGCGGACGCGATATCGACCTGCGCAAGTTCGCCGCTGAAGGCATGGAGCTGTACGGCAGGCTCGACGATCTGCTCGACGGGCAATTCCATTTCGCACCGACACTCGCAGCCAATCTCGACGCCGCAGACGATACGTATAACCGAATCAACGCGAGCATCGATGGCTTCATTGAAAAGCATGGCATCGTCGCACCAACAGGTGAAGTCTACGAACCCGTCTGGCGGCCGGTTGAAGAACGTGCAACGCTCGATCTCCACTCCAGTGGCATTTCGGCAATTATCTGGTGCATCGGTTTTACGCCGGACTTCAGCTGGCTCGACGCGCCAGTGTTCAACGGTCGCGGTTATCCGGCGCATACCCGTGGCATTACACCGATCGACGGCTTGTATTTCGTCGGCTTGCCGTGGCTGCATACGTGGGGTTCTGGGCGTTTCTCAGGCGTCGCGCGCGATGCCGAGTTCGTCGTACAGGCGATTCGCGAGAAAACGCGCGAGCGTGAGTCGGTGAGGGCAGCTGTGGCGGCTTGAGATTACCACTTACATATCACGACTCGAATGCATGAAAAAACGGCCGCTGCTTTTTATCGCAGCGGCCGTTTCTTTTAGCGTGAACCGAATTGAAACTTAGCTTCCCAGCGCCGGATCGCTCATGCTGCTCTTACCGGTTTCTACGTGTCCGGCGAAGCGTCGCGCGAACGACGGATCCGTGTCGACGGTGATCACCAGGTCGTACCAGCCGTACGCGTTGCGCAGATCGAGGTACAACTGTTCCGTATCGCCACCGCGCACGGAATGCTTGACCACATTGCCCGCGTCATAAGCATTGACGATGGTGAACTGGCAGCGCGCGCTGCCTACGTTCTCCAGCCGCAATTGCAGATTGCCGTTCGCGACGTCGTAGCCTTCAGCAACTTCCGGCCGTGCAATATCGGAACCGTGCCACCAGCTTCTCGCGACCGGCTTGCCCGCGAAGCGGCGCAGAAAACCGTTCGGGCCGTAGACCGTGTAATCGTACGTGCCGTCGATATTCAGCGGCAACTGATCCTGCAGCCGCTTGCCGGCTTCGACCGTATAGGTCAGCGGCGCAGCGAGACCATTCGCTGCGTAGACGAGAAACACGGCGCCCGCGCGGCCCGAATTGACGAAACGCATCGTCAACTTGTTCTCCGCGCCTTCACCGTGCACGCGCACGAACAGTTCGTACGGCAGCGCGCGCGCCGGGCGCACGCCGGGTTCCTGCTTCGGCACGGCCTGCACGAGCGGCGGCAGCGGCACATAGTCCGGATGGCGATTCTGATCGGGCGGCACATAGCCACTCGTGCTCGGCAGCGTCGGGAACGCGTCGTTCGGGGTGCTGAAGTTGAACGCCGACATCAGATCGCCGCACACTGCACGACGCCACGGCGTGATGTTCGATTCGCCGAGATTGTGCTGCTGGCCGAAGCGCTTTTCGATAAAGCGGATCACCGACGTATGGTCGAACAGTTCCGAGCACACGTAGCCGCCTTTCGACCACGGCGAAACCACCAGCATCGGCACACGCGGTCCGAGCCCGTACGGACCCGCCGGCGTGCTACCGCTGCCCGCATAGTTTTCATTGCTGGTATCGACGGTCGACAAACCGTTTGCGCTCGATGCCGGCGCGAACGGCGGCGCCATATGATCGAAGAAACCGTCGTTTTCGTCGTAATTAATCAGCAGTACGGTCTTGCTCCACACTTCGGGATTCGACGTGAGAATCTGCAGAACCTGATCGACATACCACGCACCGTAGTTCGACGGCCAGTTCGGGTGCTCGGAATACGCTTCCGGCGCGACGATCCACGACACTTGCGGCAGCGCGTTGTTCTGCACGTCGCGCTTGAGGATGTCGAAGTAGCCGTCGCCATTCGCCACGTTCGTGCCGATGCGGGCGTTGTCGTACAGCGGGTTGCCCGGTTGCGCGTTGCGGTACTGGTTGAAGTAGAGCAGTGAGTTGTCGCCGTAGTTGCCGATGTACGGATTCTGCGTCCAGCCCCACGAGCCGCTGGCGTTGAGTCCCGTACCCATGTCCTGATAGATCTTCCAGGTGATGCCGGCGTTTTGCAGCACTTCCGGATACGTCGACCAGCCGTAGCCGAGTTCCGAGTTGTCGATTACCGGGCCGCCGCCGTTGCCGTCGTTGCCGACCCAGCCGCTCCACATGTAGTAACGGTTCGGGTCGGTCGGGCCCATCAGCGAGCAGTGGTACGCGTCGCAGATCGTGAAGGCGTCGGCGAGTTGATAGTGAAACGGAATGTCGTCACGCGTGAGGTAGGCCATCGTCGTGGTGCCCTTGGACGGCACCCATTGATCGTAGCGGCCGCCGTTCCATGCTGCGTGCGTGCTGGTCCAGTCGTGCGCGAGATCTTGCAGGAATTGCAGGCCGAGGTTCGGCGCGGTAGGGCGGAACGGCAGCACATAGCCGACATCCGCGGCAAGCGGCTGGTACCACACCGGCTTGCCGTTAGGCAGGTTGATCGCGCGCGTGTCGCCGAAACCGCGTACGCCCTTGAGCGTGCCGAAGTAGTGGTCGAACGAGCGGTTTTCCTGCATCAGCACGACGATATGCTCGACGTCGCGGATCGTGCCGGTCTTGTTGTTGGCGGGAATGGCGAGTGCGTTGCGAATGCCCAGCGGCAGCATGCTCAGCGCGGTGGCGGAACCGGCGGCGTGCGCGGCGGAGCGCAGAAAATCACGGCGATTTTTTGAAGTCATGGTCTTGGCTTTCGATCTTCATAAGAGGAACGAACCATGCGGCGCGAGCGTGAGCCACGCGTCTCATGGGGCGCGGAACTCAATCTACGGTGTGGATGACGGGTGTGGCGAGCGGCGTCGACGCGGCAGCGGATAGCGCCGCGTCGGCGCTTGATGCGGGCAGTGCTGGGGTTTGAATCGTGACTGCGGGTAAGGCAGATGCGGCTGGTGAAGCGGAAGAAGGATTCGCGGACAGGACCTGTGAAGCGCCGCTGTTATCGCCGGCGCCGTCGGTAGAACTGGTGGTGCTCGGGTCCGGTGCTTTATCGTCGTCGTTGCCGCAAGCGCCGAGCAGTATGCAGAGCGACACGGCGGCCAGTGCGCCCGCCAAACGTTTGCGATGAAAGGCAATGGACGGCTTCGACACAATAGACATGACAATGTCTCCGGCACGGGGAGGATGCGCCAGGGCATCCACGCGCCCAGGTCAGCGATGCGCAAGAATAGTCGCTTACCTGTGTAACTTTTGTGAAGATGTGGAAATTTGGGTATTTGTTGAGAATTGGGCGGCGGTCAATCCTGGATCGCGACGATTGCCTCGATCTCGACTGTAATATTGCCCGGCAAGGAGCCCACGCCGACCGCCGAGCGCGAATGCCGACCGGCATCGCCGAATACATCGACGAACAGATCCGAGCAGCCGTTGATCACGCGCGGATGCTCGGTGAAATCCGGCGCTGCGTTGACCATACCTAGCAACTTGACGACCTGCTTCACGCGCCGCAAATCGCCCAGTTCGTTATGCAGCACGGCGAGCAGATTCAGGCCGACCATCTGCGCGTGCCGGTACGCTTCGTCCGCGCTGACGGTGGCGCCGACCTTGCCGGTCATCAGCGAGCCGGATTCGTCGAGCGGACCCTGGCCGGATAGAAACAGCAGATTGCCCTCGCGCGTGCAGTGCGTGAAATTGCCGATCGGCGTCGGCACTTGCGGGAGCTTGAGGCCGCGCGTGTGCAGCCGGTCGTAGCAGTTCATCGATGGGGAAGTGATGGTGAGCGGTCTTTAAGGAGTCAGCGTTGCGCGCGGGTTGGGAGTCAAGGCTTCTTCGTGCTTGGGGGCCGGGCAGCCTTACGCCGCCGGTTCCTGCTCGCGATGCCGCCAGCCGAGACGCGCTTCGATACGGGCGGCCACCGCCTGCACAGCTTGTGCGAACCGTTCGGTGCCAAGCTCGGCTTTCGCCTCGGGCATCACGATCGAAATCGTGAAGACGCACGCACCGGTGTTGTCGAGCACGGGCGCTGCGAGGCACGCCACGGACGCATCCGATTCGCCGATCTGAATCGACAGCCGCGCCTCCAGCGCCTCGCGGGCAATCTGCGCGAGCACTTGCGGCCGGGTTTCCGCACGACCGGTAGGCGAGCTTTGCGCGTGCTGCGCAAAAAACGCAATCCGTTCGGCATCCGGCAGGTGCCCAACGAGCAAGCGTCCTGACGCGGTCCAATTGAGTGGCACGCGGCTGCCCACTCGCGAGGTCACACGGAAATGCCCCGGCCCTTCGGCCATTTGCTGGACGACCATCATGCCGTCTTCGAGTCCGCAAACCTGGACGGTTTCTTCGACTTCGGCGGAGAGCCGCTGCATTTCTTCATGAGCGACCGCGAGGTAGTCGAGCGAGCTGGCGTACGTCAAACCGTAGCCATACAGACGCGAGCCGAGCCAGATCGTGCCGTCCATGCGCCGCGCCAACAGGTTCTTCTCGACCAGATCGTTAATGATCGAATACACGGTGGAGAGCGGCGCGCCGACCATGCGTGCAACTTCATACGCAGTGGCGGGACGGTTTGCCTGCTGGAGCGCGTCGAGAATCTGCACGGCGCGCTCGATCGCGCTGGTGCGCGTGCGCGGCGCGGCAGCTTCAGCCTGTGCTTCGGCGGCGGTTGAAGGCGCTGCGGGTACTGCTTCGGACGCGGAAGGTCGGGACGTGCGAGCCATCGTGCTCCTCTGACGCGAGATGTTTTTGTCCAGTTGACGCAGGGTGATTGTATGCTAGACTGATCCGCAATTACAACATATATTCCATAATTAAGAAATACCCGGTCGGAGGCGCTTCATGGACATTCGCTCTCGCTTTGGCTTACGCCCTGTCATCAATGCATCAGGCACGATGACGAGTCTGGGCGCGTCCATTGTCAGCGCGCCGGTAATCGACGCGGTGGCGCAGGTGTTGCCGCAATTCGTCGAGATCGACGATCTGCAACGCAGAGCCTCGGCGGCGATTGCCGAGGCATGCGGCAGCGAAGCCGGGTATATCACCGCGTCCTGCTCAGCGGCCATTACGCTCTGCATCGCCGCCACCATGACGGGCGACGACCACGGCCTGATCGAGCGGCTGCCCGACACGAGTGCGCTGCAACGCAACGAAGTCGTGATTCAAACCGGCCACCTCGTCAATTATGGCGCACCGGTGGACCAGGCGATCCGTCTGTCCGGCGCACGCGTCGTGCCGGTGGGCGCGGCAACTGAAGCGCACGGCTACCAGTTGAATACCGCCATCACCGAACGCACGGCTGCGGCACTTTACGTGGTTTCGCATCATACGGTGCAGTTCGGCATGATCCCGCTCGAAGAATTTATTGCGCTCGCTCATGCGAAGGGCGTGCCCGTAATTGTCGATGCGGCTTCCGAATACGACCTCAAACGCTTTATCGAAGCCGGCGCCGATTTCGCGCTCTACTCAGCGCACAAATTTCTCGGCGGGCTGACGGCCGGCATCGTCGCGGGTAAGAAAACGCTGGTACGTGCCGCATATTTCCAGAACGGCGGTATTGGCCGCGGCATGAAAGTCGGCAAGGAAGGCATTGTGGGCGCGATTGCCGCACTCGAACAATGGCAGCAGCGCGACCATGTCGCCGTTCGCGCCCGCGAACGCGGCTACCTCACGCTGTGGCGCGAGACCTTGAATCGTTGCGACGGCGTCTGGGCTGAGATCGACGCCGACCCGACCGGCAATCCGCTTGATCGTCTGAAACTGCATATCGATCCGAGACAGGCCCGTATCACTGCGTGGGATCTCGCCGATGCGCTCGCGCGGCCGCCCGAAGGCGAGGCGCCGGTGATCGTGCGCGATCATGAAGCAGAACTGCATTTCTTTTTCATCGACCCCTGCAATCTGCACCCGGGCGAAGAACAGATCGTACTGGCGCGGCTGACTGCCGAGCTCGAGCGCGCAAGACAGTCGCCCGAACCCGTGGTTACGCCGTTTTACCAGCGCGACGCGCGCCGCGTTGCCGCGCGCCGCAATTGGCCGGATTGATTCTCTCCCGGTTCATATCGTTTGATCGATGACCGTTGTTTGACCGTAGCGCCGGATTCCCTTCCGGCGCCGCTTTGACTTGACCGCTTAGTACTACTCATATCGCCGGAACACCATCGTGTGACCGGCGTTCGCTTTTCTTTCGACTTGAGGAAACCATGATGCACAAGCAGATTCTTCGTACGGCCATCGCGTTCGCTGCCGCCGGACTCGCCGCGCAGGCCGCCCACGCGCAAAGCAGCGTGACGTTGTACGGCATTGTCGATGCCGGCTTTACTTTCACCAATAATCAGAAGGGTGAGAAGGCTTATCAGGCGACGCAGGGCAACGTGCAGGGCTCGCGTTGGGGCCTGCTCGGCAGCGAAGATCTGGGCGGCGGCAACAAGGTCCTGTTCAAGCTCGAAAACGGCTTCAGCCTGGAAAGTGGCGCAGCCGGTCAGGGCGGCCGCATGTTTGGCCGTAGCGCATGGGTCGCGCTTTCGAACAGCACGGCAGGTACGATTACGCTCGGCCGTCAGTACAACAGCGTGCAGGACTATCTGTCGAACATGCAGATCAATGGCGTCGGTGCGATGAGCCAGTATGGCAACGCGATCTACGACAACGACGATATCAACAACACGTACCGTACCGACAACGCCGTCAAATACACCACGCCGACGTATGCAGGGTTCACCGCGAACGCGATGTACGCGTTCTCGAACACGGCGGGCCAGTTCGCCAACAACCGCGCGTGGAGCGTCGGTGCCGACTATGTGAACGGTCCGTTGCACCTTGACGCGGCCTACTCGCTGGTCAATCAGCCGGCTACGAACACCACGGGCGCGGCGCCGTCTGACAACTACTACAGCACCAGCTCGTCGATCATCAGCGGCGTGAAGCGCAACCAGGTGTGGGGCGCGGGCGGTTCGTACGTGTTCGGCCCGGCAACCGTCGCGCTGCTGTACACGAACTCGCAATTCCAGTTGATCAGCGGCGGCAGCCTGCGTTTCGCCAACTATGAAGCCAGCGTGAAGTATCAGTTCACGCCGGCTACGTTGCTCGCGCTCGGCTACATCTACACGACGCAGAACACCAGCGGCACCACGGCGACCAACGCTCACTACAACCAGCTGAGCGTGGGCGGCGAGTACTTCCTGTCGAAGACCACCGACCTTTACCTGAACGGCATCTACCAACGCGCATCCGGATCGCACGCGTGGGTCGAGGGCATTTCGAATCCGTCGAGCAACAACGGCCAGTTGGTGACCGTCGCCGGCATCCGCCACAAGTTCTAAGTCTGCCGCCCGCGCCGCTGCGCATACAACATTCCGCTTAACGGAAGCTGCGGCGCGGTTCTTTCTCTTCAGGAGCACCTATGGCGACCGTTCAAGGAAGTCTGTTACTCGTCTATGCATTGATTGCCATCATCGCGCTGGTCGTGCTGATCGCGCGCTTCAAGATGAATCCGTTCATCACGTTGATGATGGTGTCGGTGGCGTTGGCGCTCGCCGTCGGTATGCCCGCGACGTCGATTCTCAAGTCGTTCGAAACCGGTGTGGGCGGCACGCTCGGCCACATTGCCATCGTGGTCGGGCTCGGTACGATGCTCGGCAAGATGATGGCCGAATCGGGCGGCGCCGAACGTATCGCGCGTACGCTGATCGACCTGTTCGGGCCGAAGAACGTGCATTGGGCGATGATGTGCATCGCGTTCCTAGTCGGCTTGCCGGTGTTCTTTGAAGTCGGTTTCGTGCTGCTGATCCCGATCGCATTCAACGTCGCCCAGCGGACCGGCACGTCGATGATTCGTGTCGGCATTCCGATGGTGGCGGGATTGTCCGTCGTACACGGCCTGATTCCGCCGCACCCGGCTGCGTTGCTCGCGGTCACTGCGTACAACGCGGATATCGGTCACACGATTTTCTACGCGCTGATTGTCGGCATTCCGACCGCGGCGGTGGCTGGTCCGCTGTTCTCGAAGCTGATCGCGCGCTTTGTCGTGCTCGACGGCTTTAACCCGATGGCGCAGCAGTTCATCGAACAGGACGCGAAGCGCTCGCATCAGGAACTGCCGGGCTTCGGCATCACGTTGTTGACGGTGCTGTTGCCGGTGTTGTTGATGCTGGTGGGCAGTTGGGCCGATGTGATCGTGCCGGCCAAATCGTCGATGAACAACGCGCTGCGCCTGATCGGCCATCCGGACATGGCTTTGTTGCTGGCCGTGCTGTTGAGCTTCTACACGTTCGGCAAGTCGCGTGGCTTTAATCGCGAGCAGATCCTCAAGTTCACCAACGAGTGTCTTGCGCCGACTGCAAGTATCACGCTGGTGGTGGGGGCGGGCGCGGGCTTCGGGCGCATCCTGATCGATAGCGGCGCGTCGAAGGCGATCGTCGATGTCGCGACGGGCGCGCATGTGCCGCTGCTGATTCTTGCCTGGCTGGTGGCGGCGTTGATTCGTGTGGCGACCGGTTCGGCGACTGTAGCAATGGCAACGGCTGCCGGCATCATTGCACCGATCGCGGCAGCGGCGGTCGGTACGGCGGGCGGTGTGCGGCCCGAGTTGCTGGTGCTGGCCACCGGTGCGGGTTCACTGATTCTGTCGCACGTGAACGACGGCGGATTCTGGCTGGTGAAGGAGTACTTCGGTATGACTGTGCCCCAAACCTTCAAGACGTGGACCGTTTGCGAAACGATCATTTCAGTGACGGCACTGGTATTGACGTTGGGACTCTCGACCGTGATTTAAGCGGGGAGAGGTAGGAACGCCGCTGCCCACCCGTTGGGCAGCGGCCGTTGCACCTTACTTCTCGATGTTCAGAAACGGCAGCGGTGCGCCAGCGCCCATATAGGTCGGCAACTTGCCGTCCCAGCGATTGATCGCCTGCAACTGCAGATACTCCTGTCCGCCGTTGGTCTTGACGGCCTGCGCCTGAATCGCGATCGATTCGGCCTCGCCGCGTGCCTTGGCAATCTGTTGATCCGCTTCGAACTTCACGCGCGCGAGTTCGCGTTCGGCCTGTTCGGCGCGCTGGCTGGCGGTCACCTTCGCCTCGATCGCCTGATCGAATGCGGCGCTGAACTTGAAGTTGGTGATGTTGATATCCTGAATCAGAAAGCCGTAGCCTTTGAGCTTGGTAATCAGGCCGCTCATGATATCGGTCGACACCTGCTGGCGCTTTGTGACGAGTTCTTCCGCGGTGTAGCGCGCGGCGACCGCCTTGAACACTTCGAACATCGCAGGTTGCACATACGACGCCTCATACTCGAGCGACGGCGCCATCGCAAACAGTGCGCGAACCTTGTTGGGATCGACGCGATAGTTCATCGTCAGGTCGGTATGCACCGACTGCAGGTCCTTCGATGCAGCTTGCGCGCCTTCCACTTTGGCGACGTCGAGTCCGATGAATACTTCATGCACACGCGATACCGGGCTGACCAGGTGAGGGCCCTCGGACAGCGTGTCCGATTCGATATGCCCGAAAGTCGTTACTACGCCGATGCGCGATTGCGAAACCTGCGTAAAGCACGAAAACAGCATGCCGACAGCCACAACCAGGACAAATGTGACGACCCCGTAGCGCATTTGCGGCTCATGGTCTTTGCGAAGTGATTTAGAAGCGAATACGGCTGCTGCGCCGATAATGGCGGCGAAGAAAAGAACAACAATAATCTGGCCCATGTCGATGATCTATCAGGTGAGAGAACACAAAAGAAGAAAAAAGACCGGTTGGTTACGCACGTTGTTCGACCGGCCCCATGCGGAGGTGTGGCGGAAAGCTGAAAGAGTGTTTGGCAAATCTGGAATGGGAACGAACTGGCTGGGCCGTCGGGCACAGCGCGATGAGCGCACACAATAGACCGTATGGCCGAGTGTTATCAAAGAACGCCAGTTTGTTCGTTTGCATTGAAGCGGTGCTAAATCATTAAGCGAATTTGTTGTTGTTTATGCTTCTGGCGATTAAAGAAATCAGCGAAGGTGTGGCGAAGTCTACAAGCATATTGAATGCTTGCGCAACGGTATCTTTTAGAGACGGGGATTAAAGCGCTTGATCGTGGGGGTGCTTTTCGAACAGCACACTTTTCTATTTATGCGGCATAAAAAACTGCGCCGGAGGCGGCGCAGTTGTACAGCGTTTCGGTGCGCTCGTTTCCGGTTAGCGCTGTTTTGCAATGAACGCCGCGATCGCGTCATTCAACGCGTCCGGTGCATCGCGATGTGGCGAGTGTCCACACGCGTCGAGCTTGACCAATTGCGCATGCGGCACGCGCTCGGCAATCGCATCGATCTGGGCCATCGTGCCGTAGTTGTCGTCGTGGCCCTGCACCGCGAGCAAAGGTTGCCTGATTGCAACCAGTTCATCGACGATGCGCCACGCCCTGAACGCCGGATTCAACCAGATATCGTTCCAGCCATAGAACGCGGAATCGACGTCGGCGTGATAGCGGCCTAGCTTACTGCGCAGATCGGTGGTTTCGTAGAGTTGCCTGGTCTGCGCGATGCTTTGCACAGAGATGTCTTCGACGAACACATGTGGTGCGATTGCTACCGCGCCGGCCAATTCATCCGGATGCTGCGCCGCGTAGAGCAGCGCGATCGACCCGCCGTCGCTATGGCCGATCACCCACATGCGCTTGCGTTCCTGCGTGTTGATATCGAGCGCATCGAGCAATGCGGGCAGGATATCGCGCGCTTGTGCGGTCATGAAGTCGACCGGCCATTTGACGTCGTGCGCACGCGGCGTGGATAGTCCATAGCCGGGGCGCGAGTAAACGAGACCACGCATGCCGAGCCGCTCGCACAAAGCTTGCGGCCAGTCGCGCCACATCGCAATCGAGCCGAGTCCTTCGTGCAGGAAGACGGCGATCGGTGCATTGGCCGCCGCTTCATTCATCCAACGATATTCGATGCGCAACGGCCCGTGCGATGCCGTGGCGGGCAGTTCTGCGAATTCGCTAGCAAGGGTTGCGGTTGCCGGCTTCTGCATGGATCACCTTATGACAGTTCGCGCAGTTTGAAGCGTTGAATCTTGCCGGTAGCGGTTTTCGGCAAATCGTCGACGAACAGGATATCGCGCGGGTACTTGTGCGGCGCGAGCCGTCCCTTGACGAAATTCTTCAACTCATCCGCGAGTATCTCAGACGGTTTGAATTCACGCTTTAACACCACGAACGCGCGGGTCTTCACGAGGCCGCCGTGATCCACGCCGACCACGGCGGCTTCCAGTACCGCGTCGTGCTGCACCAGAACCATCTCCACTTCAACGGGCGATACGTACTGACCGCTCACTTTCAGCATATCGTCGCTGCGGCCCGCGTACACGTAGCAGCCGTTCGCGAGACGACGGTATTTATCGCCGCTGCGGATCCATTCGCCGAGGAACGTCGCGCGCGATTTCTCGCGATTGCACCAGTACATGAGTGCCGCGCTTGGTCCTTTGATGAACAGATCACCGACTTCGTCATCGGGCACCGGATGACCGGCTTCGTCGCGCAGTTCGACCTCATAGCCGGGCACGGGGCGGCCCGTGGTGCCGTATTCGACTTCGCCCGCGCGATTCGACAGGAAGATATGCAGCATCTCGGTCGAGCCGATGCCGTCGAGAATTTCGCAACCGAAGTGCGCAGTGAAGCGCTCGCCGATTTCGCGCGGCAGCGCTTCGCCCGCTGACGTGCACACGCGCATCGCGACATCGGCGCGCGCGGGCAGGTTGGGCGAGACGAGCATGCTCGCGTAGAGCGTCGGCACGCCGTAGAAAATGGTCGGGCGATATCGCACGAGGCGCGTGAAAATCGCGTCGGCGGTGGGCCGCTCGGCCATCAATACGGCTGTAGCACCAACCGAAAGCGGGAACGTCAACCCATTACCCAGACCGTATGCAAAGAACAGCTTGGCCGCCGAGAAAACCACATCGCTTTCGACGATCCCAAGAATCGGCTTCGCATACAACTCGGCAGTCCAGTACAGATTCGCGTGCGTATGGACGGTGCCTTTCGGTTTGCCGGTCGAACCGGACGAATACAGCCAGAACGCGATATCGTCGCAGCCGGTCGTGGGCGCCTTGACGGCCGGTGTGGCTGCATCGATCAGATCTTTAAGCAACGGCGCCGTCAAAGGTTCGCCTTCAGGCGGTTGCGAGACGATCAACTGGCAACCGTCGTGTTCGGTGGTATCCATCGCCTGCGTGACATTCGGCAGCAAGGCGCCGGATGCGATCACGGCGCGCGCATGGCTGTGCGTCAGCATGTACACATAGTCGGCGGTGGTGAGCAGCGTATTCGCGACGACCGGCACGACGCCAGCATAGAGCGCACCGAGAAAGGCGATCGGCAGTTCGACGGTATCGAGCATTACCAGCAGCACGCGCTCTTCCGGATGCACGCCGAGTGTGCGCAATGCGCTCGCGAAGCGCCGGGCCCGTTCTTCGAGTTCGCCGTAGGTGGTGTTACCGGTGTCGTCGATATAGGCGGTCTTGGCGGCGCGCGCTTCATTCAGGCCAAACAGGTAGGCCGCGAAATTGAATATCGCGGGCGGCGGTTCGACACTCGGCGCGGGCCGACTCGCAGCCGTTTCCAGCAGGGCTTCCATATGTCTCCTCCATCGGGTGGGGGCGGTCTGGCGGTTATGTGCTCTTGATCCGCTCGATGCTTATTGTCTGATTGCTTGAAGCTTGTCTCGTGCTGCTACGCTGCGGGCAAATGCGTGGTTTGCGTCAGTGCGTCGATTGCAGCGCTCGATGCCTGAACGGCGGAGCGCCTGTGATAGAAACCCAGTGCGCGCAGGCCGCCGAGTTCTTCTCCGCCACCCGCGCGGCCCGGACCACCATGCAGCGACATCGGCATCACGTTGCCGTGGCCGGTTTGACTTTGCTGGACTGCAGGCGAGATCGCGTGGACACGTCCATGCGAATCGGCGAGTTCCAGTGCGAGCTTGCCGAGATGCGCGTCGTCGTTCGAATAGATCGAGGCGACGAGCGAGCCTTGGCCGCGTCGCGCGAGTGCGACGGCGTGCGCTTCGGGAAGAGCGCCGTTTGCTGCGTTGGTGACGCGATAGGGCGCGACGGTTGCCACTGGCCCGAACACTTCGACGTCGTGCAGCAGCGTTGCGCTATCGGGATCGTTGACCACGAACAGATGCGGCGCGATGCAAGCCGCAATCGTTGCGTCCGCATCGATAAGCGGCGCAGCCGAGCCGTCATACGCGAGCACCGCTTCCTCGCGCAACGCGGCGATGCCGGCCAGCACATTCTCGTATTGCTCGCGGCTGACGAGCGAACCCATCCGTACGGTTTCGTTGCGCGGATTGCCGACGGCTATTTTCGCGAGCTTTGCCTTGAGTGCATCGAGCACCGCTTCGAGCGATGCTTCCGGCACGAACGCGCGCCGGATCGCCGTGCATTTCTGACCGGACTTCACGGTCATTTCGCGTACCACTTCCTTGATGAACAATTCGAAGGCTGGCGTATCGGGTGTTGCATCGGAGCAGAGAATGGCGCTGTTGAGGCTGTCGGCTTCGACATTCAGACGCGCACCGTGCTCGACGAAAGCCGGATGCCCGCGCAGTGTCGCGGCAGTTTCGGCCGAGCCGGTGAACGACACCACGTCGAATGCCTGAATCTGATCGAGCAGACCTGCGGAACTGCCGCAGATGACCGACAACGCGCCGGGCGGCAGAATGCCTGCGTCGACCACATCGGCGACCATGCGTTGCGTGAGCCATGCCGTCGCCGTGGCGGGTTTGATGATGACGGGCACGCCGGATAGCAGTGCGGGCGCTGCTTTCTCCCACAAGCCCCACGACGGAAAATTGAACGCGTTGATAAAGAGCGCGACGCCGCGTGTCGCCGTGAACACGTGCTGCACGCTGAACGATTGGTCCTTGCTTAACGAAGCGGCGTTGCCATCGCGCAGCGCATGTACATCACCAAGTGACGCGCCGAGTTTCGCGTAGTACGACAGCGTGAAGATGCCGCCGTCGATGTCGACCGCTGAATCATTGCGCGTGGTGCCCGAGTTCGCGGTTGCGATTGCATAGTAGTCGTCGCGTTTCGCCTGCAGTAGTTTGACGATCCCGGCAAGACTGGCGGCGCGCTGCGCGTAGGTCATCGCACGCAGAGCCGTACCGCCTTGTTCCCGGGCGAAGCCAAACGCATGGTTGAGATCCAGGCCTTGGCTCGATACGCGCACGAGCGCTTCGCCGGTGATCGGATCGCTCAGCGTGACGCCTTCACCGCCGCCCGCGACCCACTGGCCTGCAACGTAGTTCTTCAATAGTTCGGTCATGGCGAGTCTCAGGCGGAGGGTGAGGAGGGTGTGAATTCGATTGCGCCTTGCGGCAGCAGATACAGCACCAGCGCCTGGCCATTCGCAACGGTTGGCCGATGCGCGCTGCCGGGGCCGTACACGCACCAGCCGGCCGGATGACCGTCGAAGGTGGCGCCTTCGGTGAGCGGCATGATCAGATCGATTTCGCCGTTCGGATGGACATGATGCGGACCGGCAATATCCTTCATATCGACCACGTCGACGGAAAAGCCGTGGGTTTCCGGCAAGGCCTTGAAGATCCGGCCATAACGAATGCCGCCGCCTTCCCGGTTGCACAGCCAGCCTTCAGCCACGCCGGTGCGGCAGGCATCCGCCAGCTCGCGGAAGATTGCGCCGTTTGCGGGATACGTGTCGTTGAGCCACGTGGCCAGCGTGCCGTCGAGCGGGCGGCCGGCGATTTGCTCTGTCACGCCCGCAATCAGGCGCTGAAAGTCATGTGGGGACATGCAAGCCTCCAGATCAGCGCGCGCACGCACCTTAATTCATGCGTGCTGTTGCGCGGTCTCCGTGACGCCGCCGAAAAACCTCGACAGCGTTTGTTATTGGATCAATATTTGGCGAAAATTAACTGTTCACCCGAGCCCTGTCAAGCACTATAGTACATGTAACGTATTCAATAGGCAGTTAAACATGAACCAAAATTACTCTTCCGCGCCGCTGGACGATCCCGCCGATGAAGACGCGAGCCGCGCCGCCGGAGCCAACCGCGGGGCCGACAGCGCGGCTGAGCGTGGGGCGGAGCGCGATCCTTTTCTGACGGCGATGGGTGATCGCGTGCGTTTGCTACGTGCGCGCCGTGGCATGACGCGTAAGACGCTGGCAACCGAGACCGGCTTGTCGGAGCGTCATCTGGCGAATCTGGAATCGGGCGTGGGGAACGCGTCGGTGCTGGTGTTGCGGCAGATCGCGGCGACGCTGAACTGCCCGCTGGCCGAAGTGATCGGCGACGAAACCACAGCTTCCGCCGAATGGTTGCTGATCCGCGAACTGCTGCAGGGGCGCGACCAGGCGGCGCTGCAACGCGCACGCGTGGCGCTTGCCGAGATGTTCGCGCAGGCGCCGCGCGACCCGCACCGCAAGGACCGGATCGCGCTGATCGGCCTGCGCGGGGCCGGCAAATCGACCTTCGGCCGGATGCTGGCGCAGGAGCGCAAAGTGCCGTTCGTCGAGCTGACGCGCGTGATCGAGCAACTCGCCGGCTGCCCGCCTTCGGAGATTCATTCGCTTTACGGTGCGAGCGCTTACCGGCGTTATGAACACCGTGCGCTGGAGGCCGTGATTCATGAGCACGAGCGCGCCGTGATCGCGTCGCCGGGCGGGCTCGTGTCGGAGTCGGGCACCTTCAACGCATTGTTGTCGCACTGCTTTACCGTATGGCTGCAGGCCACGCCGGAAGAGCATATGCGCCGCGTCGTGGCGCAAGGCGATCTGCGGCCGATGTCCGGCAACAAGGAGGCGATGGACGACCTGAAGCGCATCCTGGCAGGGCGTAGCGAACTATACGGCCGTGCCGACATGACCTTCGACACCAGCGAAAAAACCTTGGCCGACGCCTATTTGCAGCTGCGCGACCGGCTGGCTGCGAGGCTCGCGGCAGAATCGCCGGACGAAGTTCGGGTGAGCTGAAATTCAGTGCGAGCCCAGGGTTTACTAGAAAACATGCATTAAAGTGCTTTACTCGGGGGTGGAGATGCACTATTGTTCAAAAAACAAATTTTGCATCGTCCAGTCAGGAGACGCCCCATGTCCACAGCAGAAACCGCAATCGCTCCGGTCGACTACCGCACCGATCCTTCGCAGTACAAGCATTGGAAGCTGAGTTTCAACGGTCCTGTCGCGACCCTTGGCATCGATATCGCCGAGGACGGCGGGATTCGGGACGGCTACAAGCTGAAGTTGAATTCATACGACCTTGGCGTCGACATCGAACTGCACGACGCAATACAGCGCATCCGCTTCGAGCATCCTGAAGTCAAAACGGTGGTGCTGACGAGCCTGAAGGACCGCGTGTTCTGCTCGGGCGCAAACATCTTCATGCTGGGTCTGTCCACGCATGCCTGGAAGGTCAACTTCTGCAAGTTCACCAACGAAACGCGCAACGGTCTCGAAGACTCGTCGCGTCATTCAGGTCTGAAGTTTCTTGCCGCCGTGAACGGTGCATGCGCTGGTGGCGGTTACGAACTCGCGCTTGCTTGCGACGAAATCTACCTGGTGGATGACCGCTCGTCGTCGGTATCGTTGCCGGAAGTGCCGCTGCTGGGCGTGCTGCCGGGTACGGGCGGCCTGACGCGCGTTACCGACAAACGCAAGGTGCGTCACGATCGTGCGGACATCTTCTGCACGGTGGTCGAAGGTATTCGCGGTGAGCGGGCGAAAGCGTGGCGTCTCGTGGATGAGGTGGTGAAGCCGAATCAGTTCGATCAGACGATTCAGGCCCGTGCGCTCGAACTCGCCGAACAAAGCGATCGCCCGTCGGACGCACAAGGCGTGATGCTCACGCGTATCGAACGCACCAACCGCGAAGACGGCCTGACTTATAAAACGCTCGACGTGACGATCGATCGTGCGAAACGCATCGCTACCTTCACGGCGAAAGCGCCGCAAGCCGGACAACCTACCGAGATCGACGCGATCGTCGCCGCCGGCACGAGTTGGTGGCCGCTGCAGTTCGCCCGCGAACTGGACGACGCGATCCTGTCGATGCGCACCAATGAGCTCGAGGTCGGCACCTGGGTCTTCAAGACCGAAGGCGACGCCCGTAACCTGCTCGCTACCGACGCCACGCTGATGCAGCACAAGGATCACTGGTTCGTGCGCGAGACCATCGGCCTCCTGCGCCGCACGCTGGCACGTATCGACGTGTCGTCGCGTTCGCTGTTCGCGCTGATCGAACCGGGTTCGTGTTTTGCCGGCACCTTCGCGGAACTCGCGTTTGCCTGCGACCGCAGCTATATGGCGGCACTGCCGAGCAACGAAGACGAAGAACCGGCGATCACGCTGTCGGAAGTCAACTTCGGTCTCTATCCGATGGTCACGCATCAATCGCGCCTCGCTCGCCGATTCTATGAAGAAACCGAACCGCTCGACGCCGTGCGTTCGAAGATCGGCCAGGCGATCAAAGCTGTTGAAGCTGAACGCCTTGGCCTCGTGACGGCCTCGCCCGACGATATCGATTGGGCCGACGAAATCCGCATCGCGCTCGAAGAGCGTGCGGCGATGTCGCCGGATGCATTGACCGGACTGGAAGCGAATCTGCGCTTCAACGGCCCGGAAACGATGGAGACGCGTATTTTCGGGCGTCTCACCGCATGGCAGAACTGGATCTTCAACCGGCCGAACGCAGTGGGCGAGAAGGGCGCGCTCAAGGTGTACGGCAAGGGCAGCAAGGCGCAATTCGACGTCTCGCGCGTTTGATTCTTTCGACCCGACGCGACGCAACGTAACTGAAACCGACGCCGCCTGCCTGATACGCGCCTCCCATACACAAGCACTGCAGTTTCCGACCAAGGAACCGACCATGTCAACGATCAACTACAGCGAAAAGATTCCGAACAACGTCAATCTCGCCGACGATCGCGCCTTGCAACGCGCGCTCGAACAATGGCAGCCGAATTTTCTGTCGTGGTGGGGCGATATGGGCCCGGAAGGCTCACATGGCTATGACGTGTATCTGCGCACGGCGGTGAGCGTCGACGCGGGCGGCTGGGCGCATTTCGATCACGTGAAGATGCCGGACTACCGCTGGGGCATCTTCCTCACGCCCGGCGAGCAGGACCGCAAGATTCATTTCGGCGAGCACAAGGGTGAGACTGCGTGGCAGGACGTGCCCGGCGAGCATCGCGCGAATCTGCGCCGCATTATCGTCACGCAAGGCGATACGGAACCGGCTTCGGTCGAGCAGCAACGGCATCTGGGTTTGACCGCGCCATCGATGTACGACCTGCGCAACCTGTTTCAGGTGAATGTGGAAGAAGGCCGCCACCTGTGGGCGATGGTGTATCTGCTGCATCGCTACTTCGGCCGCGACGGTCGCGAGGAAGCAGAGGCACTGCTCGGCCGCCGTTCGGGTGATGAAGACAATCCACGCATTCTCGGCGCCTTCAACGAGAAAACGCCGGACTGGCTCGCCTTCTACATGTTCACGTATTTCACCGACCGCGACGGTAAGTTTCAGTTGTCGGCGCTCGCCGAGTCGGGTTTCGATCCGTTGGCGCGCACTACGAAGTTCATGCTGACCGAAGAAGCGCATCACATGTTTGTTGGAGAATCGGGTGTGTCACGCGTGATTCAGCGCACGGCGCAAGTGATGAACGAACTGGGCACGGACGACGTCGCGAAGATTCGCGCGGCCGGTGTGATCGATCTGCCGACCATCCAGCGCTATCTGAACTTCCATTACTCGGTGACGATCGATCTGTTCGGCGCCGATCATTCGTCTAATGCGGCCACGTTCTACAGCTCGGGCCTGAAGGGTCGCTATGAAGAGAACAAGCGCGACGACGATCATCAATTGAACGGTCAAAGCTATAAGCTGCTCGACGTGCAGGACGGCAAACTGGTCGAGCGTGAAGTGCCGATGCTTAACGCCATGAACGAAGTGCTGCGCGACGATTACATTAAGGATTCGGTGGCGGGCGTCGGCCGCTGGAACAAGGTGCTCGAAAAGGCCGGCATCGATTTCCGCATGACAGTGCCGCATAAAGCGTTCAATCGGCAGATCGGCACGTTTGCAGGTACCCGTGTCTCACCGGATGGCCGTGTTGTCAGCGAGACCGAATGGGCCGCGAATGAAGCAAAGTGGCTTGCGACGCCGGAAGACCGTGCATATGTCGCGTCGTTGATGGGGCCCGTCACGGAGCCCGGCAAGTTCGCGAACTGGATTGCGCCGCCGGCAATGGGTGTGAATCGTCAGCCGGTCGATTTCGAATACGTGCGCTTTAACTGAGCACGACGATTGAAAACGTGCGGCGTTGTATTCGCACGAATATCTGGTGGAGGATGTCATGAACGGCCCAGTATCGATCGAAGTTCTCAGGCAGCATCTGATCGATCCGGAAATCTGCATTCGCTGCAATACTTGCGAAGAGACTTGCCCGGTCGATGCGATCACGCACGACGAGAACAATTATGTGGTCAAGGCGGATGTCTGCAACGGCTGCATGGCCTGCGTGCCACCGTGTCCGACTGGCTCGATCGATAACTGGCGCACCGTGCTGAAAGCCGACGCGTATTCCATCGACGAGCAGTTCAAGTGGGACGTGTTGCCCGAGCAGAACACGATGGCCGTGCCTGCTGCTGAAGATGAATCGGCCGCGGCCGGAGCCTCAGGCGATACGCCGACGGATGCAAGCGGTATTGAAGTCGATACCGTGCGCGGGTCGGTCGTCCCGCCATGGTCCGCGGCGAAACCGTACGTGAATCTTTACACGCACAAGGCGCCGACTACCGCGACGGTGGTCGGCAATTACCGGCTTACCGACGGCTCGACCGATAGCGACATCCATCACATCGTGCTCGATTTCGGGTCGATGCCTTTCCCTGTGCTGGAGGGGCAGTCGATCGGCATTCTGCCGCCGGGCGCGACCGCCGATGGCCGCACACATCACGCGCGGCAGTATTCGATTGCGAGTCCGCGCGATGGCGAACGGCCCGGCTACAACAATGTTTCTCTCACCGTGAAGCGCGTGTCCCAGCAGCACGGCGACGCGCTCGATGGAGTCTGCTCGAATTATCTGTGCGATCTGAAGAAGGGCGACGTGGTCAGCGTAATCGGCCCGTTTGGCGGCACCTTCCTGATGCCGAATCATCCGAACTCGCATCTGCTGATGATTTGCACGGGCACAGGCTCGGCGCCAATGCGCGCGATGACCGAATATCGCAGACGTCGTCGTCTGAAAGGCGCGACCGGCAAGCTGATGTTGTTCTTCGGCGCGCGGACGAAAGAAGAGTTGCCGTACTTCGGGCCGCTGACGAATCTGCCGAAGGATTTCATCGATACGAATCTGGCGTTTTCGCGCACGCCGGGTCAGCCCAAACGCTACGTGCAGGATGCGATGCGCGAGCGCGCGGTCGACGTCGCGCAGATGCTCAAGGACGACAACACGCATATCTACGTGTGCGGGTTGAAGGGGATGGAAGACGGCGTGCTGCAAGCGCTCAAGGAAATCGGCGAACAGCACCAGCTCGATTGGGAAGCGCTATGGATGAAGCTGAAGCGGGAAGGGCGGCTGCATCTGGAGACGTACTGAATCGCCAAGTCTCAAGAGAAGCATCAGACGAACGTGCGAAAACCCGGCTGCTTTAAAGAACGCAACCGGGTTTTTTTATCTCGACGGGTCCGCGCCGTCTTCGTGTTGCGCCGGCGACACCGCTCCACACGCACGAATCACCAACTGCACGACTTCCTCCGTCGTCACCTCGAACGCTTTCTGCGTCAACGCACGTTTGCCTTTAAGCGCGCGGATCTGCGCGTCGAAGTCGGCGTAATGCTGGGTGGTTGCCCAGATCATGTACATCAGCGTCTGCGCATTCACCGGTGCCAGCAGCCCGCGCGCGATCCAGTCGTCGATCACCTTCACCCTGCTGTCCAGCCACGGCTTCACACGCCCCGTGAGAATGTCCTCCATATGCTCCGCGCCGTGGATGATCTCGCTCGCCCATACCTTCGAGCCTAACGGCCGGCGGCGCGACAACTCCATTTTCGCGCGTACGTATCCGCCAATCGCTTCGACCGGATCGTCGCTGCATTCGAACGTATCCGCCGCGCGGTGCCAGTCTTCGAAGAGGTCTTCCAGCACGCGGCGGTACAACGCGAGTTTTGTCGGGAAGTAGTAATGCAGGTTAGCTTTCGGTAAGCCTGCGCGCTCCGCGATCATCGCGGTGCTGGTTCCGTCGAGTCCTCGCTCGGCGAAAACCGCTTCGGCGCACGCCAACAAATGCGCTTCATTCGACTCGCGAATGTGCGCCTTGCGCCGCCGCAAAGGTGCGCGAGTTTCGTCCAGTGTCTCGTCGTTTTCCGTGATGTCGGCAGCCACGTTGTCGTCTCTCATGTTGGCTTTCATCGGCATGTGTGCCGCGTCGCGCTTCATTCTAGTCGTTTGAGCGCGGATGGACACGCGCATTCGAGGCCGTCGAAAAATGCGTGCTGCGGTGCAATGGCACGCTTCTCGCTATGTTTCCCACCGTACGAAAGGTGTTGATTTGGCGGGCTTAATCGTCTACAACCTGTCCAACTGGACAGGATTGAGAGAGCGGGAGATGCCCTAGGGTTTGCCCTCTGTATAAGAGGCGATCGAAGGCATCGAGTGTGCACCGCCGCCGTGCGGCCACGCCCCAAAACCCGCCGCCAATGCACCAGTTTCATGTCGGTTCACCGAAAGGAGCGAGACGAATGAACGCGGTATCCGAAGCGCTGAAGCACGCAGAACCCGCTACGTCGATCAAGGTCGACGGCAAGCGGCTGTGGGACAGCCTGATGACGATGGCGAAGATCGGCGCGACGCCCAAAGGCGGCGTCTGCCGATTGGCGCTGACCGACCTCGACAAACAGGGGCGCGACCTGATCGTCAGTTGGGCGAAGGAAGCCGGTTGCACGGTCAGTGTCGATCAGATGGGCAATGTGTTCATGCGCCGCGCCGGGCGCAACCCCAATGCGTTGCCGGTCATGACCGGTTCGCACGCGGACTCGCAGCCGACCGGCGGCCGCTTCGACGGTATCTACGGTGTGCTCGGCGGGCTCGAAGTGATCCGCAGTCTGAACGATCACGGCATTGAGACCGAGCATCCGGTTGAAGTGGTGATCTGGACCAACGAGGAGGGCTCGCGCTTCGCGCCTGCGATGGTCGCCTCGGGGGTGTTCGCCGGTGTTTTCACGCTGGATTACGGCCTCTCGCGCAAGGATGTGGACGGCAAAACCATCGGCGAGGAACTCAAACGTATCGGCTATGCGGGCGATCTGCCTTGCGGCGGACGTCCCTTGCATGCCGCGTTCGAATTGCACATCGAACAAGGGCCGATTCTCGAAGCCGAGCACAAAACTATTGGCGTGGTGACCGATGCGCAAGGTCAGCGCTGGTACGAGATCACGCTGACGGGACAGGAGGCACACGCGGGCCCGACGCCGATGCCGCGCCGTCGCGATGCATTGCTTGGCGCTGCACGCGTGGTCGATCTGGTCAATCGTATCGGGCTGGACAACGCGCCGTTCGGTTGTGCGACGGTCGGCATGATGCAGGTCTATCCGAACTCACGCAATGTGATTCCGGGCCGAGTGTTCTTCACCGTCGACTTCCGTCATCCGGACGACGCGGTACTCGCGAAGATGGATGCCGCGTTACGTGAAGGCGTCGAGAAGATCACCAGCACCATCGGTCTGGAAACCGAACTCGAGCAGATCTTTTACTACGCACCGGTTGCTTTTGACGAAGCCTGCGTGAAGTCCGTACGCGCCGCGGCCGAACGCTTCGGCTATCCGCATCGCAACATGGTGTCCGGTGCGGGACACGATGCCTGTTACCTGTCGCAAGTCGCGCCGACTTCGATGGTGTTCGTGCCGTGCGTCGACGGGATCAGTCACAACGAGATCGAAGACGCGACCTTCGAATGGATCGAAGCGGGCGCGAACGTCTTGCTGCACGCCATGCTCGGACGAGCCTGCGAGCCGGTTTCATAACGCTTTAGCGGTAGCGGTTGTAGTTGCGGGCTTTGGGTGAATCCCCGGCCTCACCGTAGTGCCTATAAAAGATGCCGCCCCGGCTCCGCTTCTGCGCAGCCGGCGGGAACGGCTACGTCCTCACATCGAAGAAGGAACGTGTATGGCCATCAAGCAAACCGGCGATATTGCGCCTCAGCGCCTATCGGCCGATCAACTCTCGTGCGAGTTCTCCGATATCGCACCGTTGCTCGACGCGAGTGCCGCGGCCGCAGCAGCGAGCCGCTGTCATTACTGTTACGACGCGCCGTGCGTGAACGCGTGTCCGACACAAATCGACATTCCCAGTTTCATTCGCAAGATCAGTAACGGCAATCTGAAGGGCGCGGCTGTCGACATTCTGTCGGCGAATCCGCTGGGCGGCATGTGCTCGCGCGTTTGCCCGACCGAAATTCTTTGCGAGGGTGCTTGCGTGCGCAACCATCAGGATGCGAAGCCGGTCGCGATCGGCGC
The DNA here is from genome assembly GCF_902859805.1 of Paraburkholderia sediminicola. Lineage (GTDB taxonomy): Bacteria > Pseudomonadota > Gammaproteobacteria > Burkholderiales > Burkholderiaceae > Paraburkholderia > Paraburkholderia sediminicola. The sequence continues at coordinate 757,167 of NZ_CADIKC010000003.1, forward strand.
GCTTCAACGTCATGCGACCGATTGGGCGATGGCGCGCGGCGAGGGGCTGTTCAAACGTGCGGCTGAAACGGGCCGACACGTGGCGGTGGTCGGTGCGGGACCGGCCGGACTTGCGTGTGCGCATCGGCTTGCATTGGCCGGTCATAACGTGACGATCTATGACGCCCATGAGAAAGCGGGTGGCCTGAACGAATACGGCATCGCTGCCTATAAAACCGTCGACGATTTTGCGCAGCGCGAAGTGGCGTGGCTGTGCTCGATCGGCGGCATCGAGATCAAACACGGCGTGGCGCTTGGACGTGACGTGGAACTCGACGCGCTGCGCAAGCAGCACGATGCTGTATTCCTCGCGATCGGTCTCACTGGCGTGCGTGCATTGGCGATGGAAGGTGAGGACCTGAGCGGCGTCATGAACGCAGTGGACTTCATCGAACAGGTGCGTACGGCGAGTGACTTCGGCACGGTGCCGGTGGGCCGGCGCGTTGTCGTGATCGGCGGCGGCAATACGGCCGTGGATGCCGCCGTGCAAAGCCACAAGCTCGGCGCGACTTCGGTGACGATGGTTTATCGGCGCGGCGTCGAGTCGATGAGCGCGACGTGGGCCGAGCGCGATTTCGCGCAGACCAACGGCGTCACGCTCGTCACGCATGCAAAGCCGATGCGTTTGATAGGAGAAGGCGGCGTGGTGACGGCTGTCGAATTCGAGCGTGCGTCAGGCGATGGCAGTCAGGAGCGCTTCGTGGTCGAAGCCGACATGGTGCTCAAGGCAATCGGACAGACGCTGGTGCCGGTCGGCATCGAGCGCGAACTGTTGACGCTGGACGGCAGCCGTATCGCAGTCGATGCCAACGGACAAACCTCGTTGCCAGGCGTATGGGCGGGTGGCGATTGCGCGGCGACTGGCGGGATCGATCTGACGGTACAAGCGGTGCAGGACGGCAAGATTGCCGCCGCCGCGATTGACGCCCAGTTCGCCCGCACAGCAGTCAAAGCCGCTTAAGCCAGGCATCACACCAGGATAAAACAAGCAGTCCCCAAGGAGCCGAACATGGCCGATCTGCGCTGTACGATTGCCGGCATCACATCGCCGAATCCTTTCTGGCTCGCTTCCGCGCCGCCGACCGACAAAGCCTACAACGTGAACCGCGCGTTCGAAGCGGGCTGGGGCGGAGTTGTGTGGAAGACACTGGGCCTCGACCCGCATGTAGTGAACGTCAGCTCGCGCTACGGTGCAGTGCAATGGAACGGTCAGCGCATCGCGGGCCTGAACAATATCGAACTGATCACGGACCGTCCGCTCGACGTCAACCTTAAGGAAATCGCTCAGGTCAAACGCGACTGGCCGGACCGCGCGATGATCGTCTCGCTGATGGTGCCGTGCAACGAACGCGACTGGAAGTGGATTTTGCCGCTCGTCGAAGATACCGGCGCCGATGCGGTGGAATTGAATTTCGGCTGCCCACACGGCATGAGCGAGCGCGGCATGGGTGCTGCGGTCGGTCAGGTGCCCGAGTACATCGAGATGGTCACGCGCTGGGTCAAGGAGGGCTCGAAGCTGCCATGCCTCGTCAAACTCACGCCGAATATCAGCGACATCCGCCTCGGTTCGCGTGCGGCCTATAAAGGCGGCGCGGACGGCGTGTCGCTGATCAACACGATCAACTCGATCGTCGCAGTGGATCTCGACGCGATGTCGCCGTTGCCGATGGTCGACGGCAAAGGCACGCACGGCGGCTATTGCGGTCCGGCGGTCAAGCCGATCGCGCTGAACATGGTGGCCGAAATTGCGCGCGACGTTGAAACGCCCAATCTGCCGATCTCCGGCATCGGCGGTATTTCGTCGTGGCGCGATGCGGCCGAATTCATGGTGCTCGGCGCAGGCAGCGTGCAGGTCTGTACGGCGGCGATGCACTATGGATTCCGTATCGTCTCCGATCTCACCGATGGCCTCTCGAACTGGATGGACGAGAAAGGCTACGCGACGCTCGACGACATTCGCGGCCGCGCCGTGCCGAACGTCACCGACTGGAAGTACCTGAACCTCAAATACGACATCAAGGCGCGCATTGATCAGGACAAGTGCATCCAGTGCGGTCTCTGCCATATCGCGTGCGAAGACACCGCACACCAGGCGATCATGAAAGAAAAAGATGGCGTCCGGCATTTTGAAGTGATGGACTCCGAATGTGTCGGCTGCAATCTGTGCATGCATGCGTGCCCGGTCGAGCAGTGCATCACGATGGAGCGCGTGGACAGTGGCGAGTACGCGAACTGGACCACGCATCCGAACAACCCTGCGCGGGTGAATGCCGCTGAAGGCGGCAAGTCGGACGCCGTTGAAGCCGCGGAGCATGCCGATGCCCACGCAGTAAAAGCAGCCTGAAACGCGAGCTACCTGCAGGAAAAGAGAAGAAACGAAGCGCTTGTACTGAACCTGTAATTTTCCCTTAAGGCCTGACGCGCCATCAGAAGCCGCGCAGGCCGCAACGATCAGTGGAGATCTTTCGATGAAGCAGACAGCGCAACCCGTCGATCCGCAGTTTGCGGCCGGCGCGCAGGGCAGCAGTCTTTACAACGACGACCTTGCGCCGACCGGCGTCGCACAGCGCACATGGCGGTGGTATCACTTCGCCGCGCTGTGGGTGGGGATGGTGATGAACATCGCGTCATACATGCTCGCGGCCGGTTTGACGGAGGAGGGCATGTCGCCGTGGCAGGCAGTGGCGACTGTGTTGCTCGGCAATCTGATCGTGCTGGTGCCGATGCTGCTGATCGGGCATGCCGGCGCGAAGCACGGCATTCCGTATGCGGTGCTGGTGCGTTCCTCCTTCGGCACGCAAGGTGCGAAATTGCCGGCGATGCTGCGGGCGATCGTCGCGTGTGGCTGGTACGGCATTCAGACATGGCTCGGCGGCAGTGCGATCTATACGCTGCTGAACATTCTGACCGGCAACGCGCTGCACGGCGCGGCCTTGCCGTTCCTCGACATTTCACTCACGCAGCTCGCGTGTTTCCTCGTGTTCTGGGCGCTGCAGATCTATTTCATCGTGCACGGCACCGACTCGATTCGCTGGCTCGAAAGCTGGTCTGCACCGATCAAGATCGTGATGTGTATCGCGCTGGTGTGGTGGGCCACCTCGAAGGCGGGCGGTCTCGGCTCGATGTTGTCGGCGCCGTCGCAGTTCGTACCGGGCGGCAAGAAAGAAGGGATGTTCTGGGTGACGTTCTGGCCCGGCCTCACGGCGATGGTGGGCTTCTGGGCGACGCTCGCACTGAACATCCCCGACTTCACGCGTTTTGCCAAAACGCAGCGCGACCAGATCATCGGCCAGTCGATTGGGTTGCCGGTGCCGATGGCCTTGCTCTCGGTGATTTCCGTGGTGGTGACGTCGGCGACCGTGGTGATCTACGGTAAGGCAATCTGGGACCCGATCGATCTGACGAGCCGCATGACGGGCATCGGCGTCGGCCTTGCGCTGATCATCCTGACGTTGGATACGATGTGCTGCAATCTGGCGGCGAATCTCGTCGGTCCGGCCTATGATTTTTCGAGCCTGTGGCCGAAGGGTATTTCGTATCGCGTCGGCGGCATGATTACCGCGACCATCGCCATTGTGATGATGCCGTGGAAGATTCTCGCCACCACGCAGGGCTATATCTTCACGTGGCTGGTCGGCTACTCGGCTTTGCTTGGTCCGGTGGCGGGCATTCTGATGGTCGACTACTTCCTGATTCGCGGCACACGGCTGGACCCGCGTGAGTTGTTCGACGAGCATGGCGAGTACAGCTATACGGGCGGCTGGAATATCGGCGCGGTGGTGGCGCTTGTGATCGGCGTGCTGCCGAATCTTCCGGGTTTCCTGCATACCGCGTTTCCGGCATCGTTTCCGAATGTGCCGGCGATTTTCAACACGCTCTATACGTATGCCTGGTTTGTCGGACTCGCGTTGGCGTCGATCGTATATAGCGCGTGGATGAAGTTGAGCAAAGGACCGAGTGCGCGCGTGGCGAGTGCCTGAGCGTGTTCACAAACCACGCACGAAGCAAACGAAGTACTAGCACCGAAACCAGCAGTTCATAAGGAGGCGGCACCATGACGACCCTGATTCGCGGCGGCACGATTATCGACGCGGAGAACACGTATCGTGCGGACGTGTTGTGTGCGGACCCACAGGACGGCGGCACGATCCTGCAGATCGGCGTGGACCTGGAGGCGCCCGCCGGCGCCACGATCGTCGATGCGGGCGGGCAGTATGTGATGCCCGGCGGCATCGATCCGCATACGCATATGGAATTGCCGTTCATGGGCACCACGGCCAGCGACGATTTCTACACCGGTACGGCCGCGGGTTTATCCGGCGGCACGACCAGTATCATCGACTTCGTGATTCCGAGTCCGAAGCAATCGTTGATGGAGGCTTTCAAGGAATGGCGCGGCTGGGCTGAAAAAGCGTCGGCAGATTACGGCTTTCATGTCGCGGTGACGTGGTGGGACGATTCGGTCTATCGCGACATGGGTACGCTGGTACACGAACACGGCGTGTCGAGTTTCAAGCACTTCATGGCCTACAAGAACGCGATCATGGCCGACGACGAAGTGCTGGTGAACAGCTTCTCGCGCTCGCTCGAACTCGGCGCGCTGCCCACCGTGCATGCGGAAAACGGCGAACTGGTGTTTCAGTTACAGCGTCAATTGCTGGCAAAAGGCTTTACGGGTCCGGAGGCGCATCCGCTGTCGCGACCGCCTGAAGTGGAGGGCGAGGCCGCCAATCGGGCGATCCGCATTGCGCAAGTGCTAGGCGTGCCGGTGTATATCGTCCACGTGTCCGCGAAAGATGCGGTCGACGCGATCGCGCGCGCCCGCAGTGAAGGTCTTCGGGTATTCGGTGAAGTTTTGCCGGGCCATCTGGTGATCGACGAAGCGGTGTATCGCGATCCCGACTGGACCCGCGCGGCGGCGCACGTGATGAGCCCGCCGTTCCGTTCAGCGGAGCATCGCGAGGCGTTATGGCGCGGTTTGCAAGCGGGCCAACTGCACACCACCGCGACCGATCACTGCGTGTTCTGCGCGTCGCAGAAGGCCATGGGCCGCGAGGACTTTACGAAGATCCCGAACGGCTGCGGCGGCGTGGAAGATCGTATGGCGGTGCTCTGGCATCACGGCGTGAATTCGGGGCGTCTCACGCCGAACGAATTCGTACGCATTACCTCGACGAACGCCGCACAGATTTTCAACCTGTATCCGCGTAAAGGTGCGGTCCAGGTGGGGGCCGATGCAGACCTGGTCGTGTGGGATCCGCAGGCAAGCAGGACGATTTCGGTGAAGACGCATCACCAGAAGGTCGACTTCAACGTGTTCGAAGGCATGACGGTGCAGGGAGTGGCGATGCACACGCTCACGCGCGGCGCGCTGGCATGGACCGATGGCGAACTGCGGGCAGTGCGTGGCGCAGGGCGGTATCTGAAGCGCCCGCCGAATCCGGCTTACTTCGACGCGATCCGGGTGGCCAACAAGCGCAAGGAGCCGCATCCGGTGGAACGGTAAGCCGTTTGCAAACTGTACGGGCGGCCTCGCAATGCCGCCCGTACCGACTATTTTTCAACGCCGCGCGTTCGCCGCGGCGATACCCCTCCCGCGTTTTCCCCGATGGCGCCCGGCACGTATTCCGTGGTGCGATGCATGCCGCGTCTCCCATATCTGCTGTAGAGTCGAATTCGACGTTGTATGAGCCACCTTGGCTGTCCGCTTAGCACGCAAGCGCATATTGATCGGAAACCTGATCCTTTGTAAAAACGCAAACCGTTTGCTACAGTCCGCCCACTCTGCCGGGCCAGACCGCCGGCGGGATGCCGCACACAAAACCATGCAACTGACGTAGCAAACTTTACGGAGCCTCCAGATGAAGTCGATTCGTTCCATTCTGCTGATCGCGCTGCTGCAAGCGGTGACCCTGAGCCCGGCATTCGCTGCTGACGAGCTCGCGCAGATCAAGTCCGCGGGCGTGTTCAAGATCGGCACCGAAGGCACCTACGCACCGTTCACGTTCCACGATGAATCCGGCAAGCTGACCGGCTTCGATGTCGAGATCGGCACTGAGATCGCAAAGCGCCTGGGCGTCAAGCCGCAATTCGTCGAAGGCAAATGGGACGGCCTGATCGCCGGTCTCGACGTGAACCGCTATGACGCGGTGATCAACGAAGTCGCTGTCACCGACGCACGCAAGGCGAAGTACGAATTCTCGGACCCGTACATCACCTCGCACGCGGCGCTGATCGTGCGTTCGGACAACACGACGATCAAGACGTTTGACGACCTGAAGGGCAAGAAGTCGGCGAATACGCTGACCAGCAACTTCGGCAAGATCGCGGCCGCACACGGTGCCGAAGTGATTCCCGTCCAGGGCTTCAACGAATCGGTCGACCTGCTGACCTCGGGCCGCGTCGATGCGACCGTCAACGATTCGCTGTCGTTCCTTGATTTCAAGAAGCACAAGCCGGACGCGAAGGTGAAGATCGCCGCGCTCGATACGTCGGCTGACAGCAGCGACAAGTCCGCGGTGCTGATCCGCAAGGGCAGTCCGGAATTGCAGGCGGCCATCAACAAGGCGCTCGCCGACATCAAGAAAGACGGCACTTACGCGAAGATTTCGCAGAAGTACTTTGGTAAAGACGTCTCCCAATAAGCGTCATCTGCGAGTCTGAATCATGCCGGCATGGTTGCATCTGATGGCGCAGTCGCTGTGGCCCCTGCTGTATGCGGGGCTCGTCTTTACCGTGCCGCTCACGCTGGCATCGTTTGCGATCGGAATCGTGCTCGCGTTTATCGTCGCGCTGGTCCGGCTATTCGGGCCGCGGTGGGCGATCGCGTGCGTACGTTTCTACGTGTGGCTGTTTCGCGGCTCGCCGTTACTCGTGCAACTGTTCGTGATTTTCTACGGACTACCGAACGTGGGCATCGTGCTCGATCCGTTGACGGCGGCGATCATCGGCTTTTCGCTGAACGTTGGCGCGTATAACTCGGAAGTGATACGCGGCGTGATCGAGTCGATCCCGAAGGGCCAGTGGGAAGCGGCGTACTCGATGGGCATGACGCGCGAACAGGCGCTGCGCCGCGCGATCTTGCCGCAGGCCGCGCGCGTCGCGTTGCCACCGCTGTCGAATTCGTTCATCGCCTTGGTGAAGGACACCTCGCTTGCCGCGGTGCTGACGGTGCCCGAGGTATTTCAGGCAGCGCAGCGAATCGCATCCGTGACCTATGAACCATTGATTCTCTATACAGAGGCAGCGCTGGTTTATCTTGTGTTCAGTTCGGTACTGTCGTCGGCGCAAGTCCGGCTCGAGCGCAAGTTCGGCCGTCACGCACTTTTCCATGCGGGCAACTGATGATTCGACTGGAAAAAATCGACAAGTACTTCGGCGAGAATCGGGTGTTGAACTCGGTGGATCTGCAACTCGCCTCGGGCAACGTCACCGCGCTGATTGGCCCATCCGGCAGCGGCAAGAGTACGCTGCTGCGCTGCGTGAACCTGCTGGAAATCCCGGAATCTGGATCACTTCAGGTTGGCGACCAGCGCCTCGAATTCAGCCGTGACCACAAGCCACCGCGCGAGGAGGTGCTGACGATCCGCCGCCGCACCGGCATGGTATTCCAGAACTTCCAGTTGTTTCCGCACTTGACGGTACGCCAGAACGTCATGGAAGGCTTGCTGACCGTACAGAAGTGGGACAAGGAAAAGGCGCGAGTACGAGCAGACGAATTGCTGGAGAAGGTCGGCATCGCCCAAAAAGCGGACGCATGGCCCTCAACACTTTCCGGCGGCCAGCAGCAGCGCGTAGCAATAGCGCGAGCGCTGGCTCCATCGCCGGAAGTATTGTTGTGCGACGAACCCACCTCGGCACTGGATCCCGGACTGGCCGCGGAGGTAGTAGACGTACTCAAGCAGCTCGCCACAGAAGGCATGACGATGTTAATGGCGACACACGATTTGCGTCTGGCTGCGACGATTGCACGAGACGTAGTGTTTCTGAACAACGGCGTGATAGTCGAGGCGGGCCCATCACGGGACGTCTTCATGAATCCGCGGGAACCGGAAACGGAGCGCTTCGTATCCACGCTGACACACAGCTTGCCAGACGCATGGACAGAGCGAAGCTAACTGAAGAGAGGGAAGAGCGGGAGCAAATTCTGTGTATCGATCTCCAGCAGCGGAGCACAAAAAAGAGGGACGCCAAAGCGCCCCTCAAGAAAAATACAAAACTGCTCCACTGGTTTCCCAGCAGACTCTTCCGACGAGCACATGGTGCGAGTCGGGAAGAATGACACCCTTGTCACAAGTGCATGCAGGTGCACGAACCCAGATTCCAGTCGCACCACTACCCGCAGCAGACCACGGCCCCCACTTAGCAGGAGTGGTTTGAGCCGCTTTCTTTTGCCTACTTTTCTTTGCGGCAAGCAAAGAAAAGTAGGTGCCGCCCCGCACAGGGGCAACGCTAATAGACCACTACCAAAACAAGGAAAGGCACGAAGGCCAGAACAAGGAAAGCCACCAAACCCAGATCAGGAAAAAAAACCTCAAACCGCCAACCGCTCCGCGTCACCAGCAAGCGCGACCTCAAAAAACCGCCCTTGCGCATCAGCACCACACCGAGCATAGGCTCGATTAACCCCACTAATAACAGCCCGAATAGAAGCAGTCACCAGGTTGGCATCAATCCCAACTCCGAAAGCACTCCCAGCCACATCAGCCCCAGCCATCTCAGCGACAGCAACAGCCCGCGCATCAGCGCCCTGGGTCAAGGCACGCTCTTCATAATGCTGAATCCGCACCGGCACCCCAATAGCATGCATCAACGCATCAAGCGGCCCATTCCCTTCACCACTCAACACGCGCCGCGAGCCATTGATATCGACGGTGAGCTTGATATGTTCCCGATCGCCGCGCTCCGACAGACTATGTCCAACATAATGAATCGGCTCAGCGCTATGCACATACTCCTGCTGGAACAATTCCCAGATCTGCGAGGGCGTCACTTCCTGCCCGCTATCATCGGTATAGCGCTGCACAGCCGAACTAAAATCAACCTGCAGGCGCCGCGGCAACACAACCCCGTAACCCTGCTCGAGCAAATAAGCAATTCCGCCCTTGCCTGACTGACTATTCACCCGAATCACCGAGTCATAGGTGCGGCCAAGATCGCTAGGATCGATCGGCATATAAGGCACTTCCCACACCGCATCCGGTTTTTGCACGGCAAAACCCTTCTTGATTGCGTCCTGATGCGAACCGGAGAACGCGGTGAACACCAGATCGCCGACATACGGATGGCGCGGATGCACCGGCAACTGCGTGCATTCCTCAGCAGTCCGCGCGACTTCATTGATATTCGAAAAGTCGAGTTCAGGATCCACACCCTGCGTGTACAGATTCAACGCGAGCGTCACGAGATCGACATTGCCGGTACGTTCGCCATTGCCGAACAAACACCCTTCGACGCGATCCGCTCCCGCCATCACCGCCAGTTCCGCGGCAGCCACGGCTGTGCCTCGGTCGTTATGCGGATGCACGGAAACGATCAACGAATCGCGACGCGCGAGATTACGATGCATCCATTCGATCTGGTCTGCGTAGACGTTCGGCGTAGCCATTTCGACGGTAGCGGGCAGGTTGACGATCGCTTTGTGCTCAGGCGTCGGTTGCCAGATGTCGAATACGGCGTCGCATACTTCCTTAGCGAATTCGAGCTCGGTGCCGCTGAATACTTCCGGGCTGTATTGCAACGTGAAGTGCGTTTCCGGCGTGGCGTCGGCGAGACGCTTCATCGTGCGCGCGGCATTCTGCGCGAGTTCTTTCACGCCGCTCTTTTCGAGGCCGAATACGATGCGGCGGAATTCCGGTGCGGTGGCGTTGTACAGGTGGACGATAGCGCGTGGTGCGCCACGCAAGGATTCGAAGGTGCGTTCGATCAGGTCGTCGCGGGCTTGCGTCAACACTTCGATGGTGACGTCGTCGGGGATGTGCCCACCTTCGATCAACTCACGCACGAAATTGAAGTCGGTCTGCGAGGCAGACGGAAATGCGACTTCAATTTCCTTGAAGCCGATCTGCACCAGCGTCTTGAACATGCGCATCTTGCGTTGCGCGTTCATCGGCTCGAACAGCGCCTGGTTGCCGTCACGCAGATCGGTACTCATCCAGATCGGCGCACGCGTGATGACGCGCGACGGCCACTGGCGGTCGGTCAAATTGATGGGCTTGAACGAGTGGTACTTGGTAGCAGGGTTCTTCAACATTTTCATCATCCTTGGGATCGATCAACCTGGGTTGTCGACCGGACGACGAAAAGACAAAGCATGGCCGCCGGTCGGAAACCGGGGCTGGGTCAGTTACTGGGGAATTGAGCGGTGCTTCGGGTGTATCAGATGGAAGCGCGCAGCAGCAGACCTAGCCCGGTAGAGCGGGCTAGTAGTAGCGATAGGATGGTCTGGGCGCGGTACATAGTGCGCAATAGGAACATATTATTAGGATCGCGTCAAGCGCCGGTGAGGTGAGGCGCGTACCGGCCGGAACGGCCTATCCCGGCTGGCGCGCGCTGAAACCCGGGCCGGTCGTGCGTGTTACCTGGGTTTCACGAAGCGCAAGGTCATGCGATCCGATTCGCCGATTGCGGCGTACTTCGCGCGGTCGACGTCGTGGCCTTCGTACGTGGGCGGCAGCGACCACACACCGTGCGGATAGTTTTTCGTGTCGCGCGGATTGCTGTTCACCTCGCTTTGGGCCGCCAGTTCGAAACCTGCCGCTCGCGCATGTTCGATGACATAGGCTTCAGTCACGTAGCCGCTGTCGATGGTTTGTTGCAGCGACGTGCCCGGCGCCGCGCGATGTTCCTCGACGCCGAGGATGCCGCCGGGTTTGAGTGCCGTGTAAAAGGCGCGCAGATTGGCGTCGATCTGCCCGTCCTTGATCCAGTTGTGGATATTGCGGAAGGTCAGCACCTGGTCAACGCTGCCATCGGCCGGAAAGCCGCTGAACTGGCCTGCTCGCAGCGTGCCGACCACCACGTTGCCATAGATAGCCGGCGTGGCTGCCAGCTTGTGCGCGAATGACGCCCGGCCAGCCTGCTCTTCCGCCGCCGACGCAGCGTCCGGGCTGTCGTATTGCGCCTCGTACAGCTTGCCGTGGTCGTGCAGATAGGGCGCGAGTATCTCCGTGTACCAGCCGCCGCCGGGTGCGATCTCCAGCACGGTTTGCGACGACGTCACGCCGAAGAACTGCAGCGTTTCCTTCGGATGGCGGTAGACATCGCGTGCGCGGTTCCTGTCGCTACGCTGTGGCCCCGAAATGGCGGCATCGAGCGAGGTGGAATCGGCCGCCGTGAACGAGGCCGGTGCCGTCGGAGCGGCGCAGGCGGCTAGCAGCAGCGCCGCGCTCAGTGCCACGAGCGTGGAACGCAGCGCGCGGGCCTGGGGAGTGGAGTGGGTATTCATGGCAGCCATTATCGGGCGCGATCCGCCTGGAAAGAAATCGCCAATCGGCATAACGATATGCGCTTGAGGTATTTGCTGTGTCCTGGTAGTCCCGCATCCTCGCGGCTTAGTTCAGCGCACGGGGCACCCGGTTCGGCAGTTTTGCGGCGGGCGGGCAGATTTTGCCGAATCCGAAAGACGAGGTAGCGCGTATAAATGATGTGATCAGCGTCTGCCGCGCGCTGGTGCGCCTGTACTGGAATCGCGGACATGATTGTCTTTCATTTCACTTTGCACTTAGCCGGAGGTCGGTATGAAACGAACATCGAGGTCGTCGAGAGTAGTGGGGGTTCTGCTGTGCGCGGTTGCTTGCGGCGTCGCCACGCAGGTTGGCGCACAGGGCCTGAGCGTGCAGGACGACATCAACGCGCCGCAAAACAGTACCCGTGTGATGCCGAACGCGGCGCGTGGCAGCGAATATCCCACGCACGGTAACCAGCAGGCGGGCGAGTTGAATCTGAATCCGACCGATCCGCGCGCGCAACTGGTCAATGGGTTGCCGAACAACACCCAGTCGGGTGGTTACGGTTCGCCGCTCGCCGGCGTACGCACCTACGTGCAGCCGCAAATGCCGTCGAACTGAGCGTTCGCGCCGGCGACAGTCGGTCGTGCTGCATCGCGCGCTGGCAGCAGCGCATCCCGGCACGGACTGCAGGATTTCTGGTTTGGACCCGGATTCAGGCCACGCAGGCTTTCAGGTTCAGGTGTGGCCACCTCACTGCCCGGCGACTGGATCGCGGTCCGCCTCAGATACCGAACACGATCCGTAAGGTATCGTTCTGCACGATCACCGAGACGCCAATGACCAGCAGGATCAGCGGCAGCAACGCGGTACCGTAGCGGCGGATCGGCGCGCCCAGCAACGGATGCTCCACCAGCCACACCGCGCCTGCGCACCACAGGCCGATCATGACGACGAACACGAGCGAAATGAACATGCCCTCACTATGCGAATGACTCGCGTACAGGGGCACGTAGACGGCCAGATTGTCCGAGCCATTGGCGACCGCCACGCACGCGACTGTCCACCATGACGAGCCTGGGCCGGCCGTAGCCGCCGTAGCCGGGCTGGCTGGTGAACGCGTGTGCGCCGTGGCCTGCGCCTCTTGCACCTGATCCGCGTTGCCGGGACGAAAGCGAGCCCATGCTTTGCTCAGACCTACGCCGATCGGCAAGATACCGAGCAGCCCGACATAGCCGGCAGGTAAGCGGGTCAACAATGCGGCGAGCAGAATCGACCCCACGATCAAGATCAGCGAACCGGCAAACTGCCCGGCGATCACGCGCCGACGCTGGCCGCCCGTTTCCGCGAGGAAGGCGAGCAGCACGAAAAGGTTGTCGATGTTAGTCGCGGCGTAGGCGGCGACGGCGAGCAGGGCAAGGCTGAACATGCGGGAAAGCCGGTCAATGCGCAGTGGGAAAACGGATCCTTACCCATGATGTGGACAAGGCTGAAGAGGCGGCGGCGCGCCGCAGCATAGCGGCCGGTCAACACGATGCCGATCCAGGGCGCCGCGGTCAAGCCGTCTCTTTGTCGTCTCTTTGTCTTGTGCGATGCGCGGATCGGCCATTCCTTGCGCGGTGCCGCGTCACGGTCTCCGGCCTTCTGCCTGTGTCGCTCCGTGGGCGGCGGCGGTGCCGATCCGTCGGCCCGTAAGCTACAATTGCCGACGGCTTGCAAAACGGAACATCAATGAAAGTTCGGATTCTCTCTATCGCCTGCGTCACGACTGCTGCAGCGCTGCTGGCGGCCTGCACGGCCGTCTACAAGAACTCGGATGCATGCGAGCAGTTGATGCGAAGCAAGCTGGCTGAAACGTCGTCGCCGGATACGTTGAAGATTGCCCATACGGGCACCGCTATCGACGGCTCCCGGGTGGTCGTCGAAGGATCGATCGAGCATGTGATGACGGCTTCGGAGGTTGCGGCTGCTTCGGCGGCATCCGCGGCGGCATCCGCCGCGAAACTGGCGAATGCGCCTCAGCCGGCTTCCGGCGTGCGCGCGGCGTCCGGTGTGTCAGTGGCGCAGGGGGCTTCCTCGGCTTCGGCCGCGGCGGCTGCCTCAGGCGTGACGGCTGCGGCAGCTTCAGGTGCGACGGCAGCTTCGGCGAGCCTCGCTGCCTCGGGGGGCGCCACAGTTTCGCTCAAATCGGCCAAGCCGAAGAAGGTCAATACGGCCGCGGCAGCGGAGTGCACGTTCCACGGCTCCGCGCTGAGCGTATTCAGCTGGTTGGCGCCTGCAAAGCTCGCCACGCCTGCCCCTGCTGCTGCGAGCGAAGCTGCCGAATAAAGCCTTGCTCGCAACGGGCGCAGCCAGCCTTAGCTAGCGCCTGCTCAACCGCAAATCGTAAACCGCGAGTCACAAACCGAAAGCCGCCCCATCCGCGAGGCGGCTTTTGTTTGCGCGCATCAGTTTCAGCACGCTTTCGCCGAACGCCTGCGGCCGCCCTTCGAAGCAGCGCTGCACCGCCTGCGTATCGATCAGACGTTGGCGCAGGGCTGTACGCTCGTCGTGCTGGTCGATCATGCGTACAGCCGCCGCGACAAACGTCTCGATGCTATCCGCGGTAGTCCACGAGGGCATGCCCACGCGCTCGAACAGTGCGCCGTCGATCCGCTCAAACACTTCCGGCCCGCGTTTGCACACACCTGGCAAGCCAAGCGTCAAGGCATCGACGATACCGTTGGTATTGCCGAACGGAAACGGGCTCAGGAAGAGATCGGCCTGGTTGACGCGCGCCAGATACGCCGCGTAGTCGTGAAAGTCATGCACGACAGCGCCCGGCACCGCACGCACGATGGCGTCGCGCAGACGGTCGAATGGCAGACCCGACGGCACACCGGTCATAAAATGAAACTCAACGGGCGTCGCGGCACGCGCGCCGATCTCGCGGCACGCGTCGAGAAAGCCGGGATTGAGTTTCATTGCGCTGGCGGTGATGACGATCTGCAGCGTCTCGCGCCGCGACGGGATCTGCGCGACGATGTCCGGCAACGCGACGGACGGGCGATACGGTTGACCGTCTTTCGGCAGCTTCATCAGACGTTCGCTAAAGCAGGCCGGGTCACCGACATAATCTTCCTCGACGCTGATGTAGTCGATCTTGTCTGAATGCGTGGTAGCGGGATGGCCGAGCGCCGCGATCTGCAACGGCGCGATACGCAGATTGGACATGAACACCGTGAGCACGAACATGCCGACGCTCGGCATGTACAACACGTCCGGCTGCTCTGCCTCGGCGAAGTCGCGAATCGTTTTCAGGCATTCGCCGATGTAGTCGGGCTGCTCCAGTTCGATGAAGCGGTCGAAGACGTCCCGCCCCACTTCGTCGAGCGCGTAATCGAAGCCGAAACCCACCACCTCGAAATGTTCGCGTGCGGCTTCGAGCGTACGCGAGTGCGTGCGGTAGATCGAATGGGCGCCGCTGAACCATTCCAGCACCACCACCATCAGCGGCTTCTTGCCGCGCCGCGTTTTGCCTTTGGCAGGCGCGCGCTTTGGCGCGGACAAGTCGATCAGGCCGAGTTGCTCCAGCTTGCGGCGCACCAGTACGTTGATGTCCTGCTTGATCGCATGCCGCCGCGGCGTATCGGCATAGCTGCAGAACATATAGGCGTTGTGCAGCACGGCCGACGGCAGATCGTCGAGATCGTCGATGTGCTGCAGCTTGCCGGGCAGCCACTCCAGCAGCGCCTCGCGCTTGAGATGCGCGCCTGGCGAGCCATTGAAGACCGGCGCCAGCAAAGCGAGGGCGAGGCAGGCCGCGATCGTTTTGTCGTACGCCCAGAGCGAGGCGAAGTCGAGTTCCAGTTCGGATTCGGTCGAATAGAGCACGCAAAGCTTCTCGATGAAGCTGTCTCCCGGCAGAAACTGTGCGTCCGCCGCGCCGCGAGGATTCAGATGACGGATGACGTGGTCAGCATTGCCGAACGCTGCGGCCGAGAACAGCGTGCCGATCCATTCATGCAGCGTGAAAAACAATTTGACGTAGGCGGTGGGCGGCCGGAAATCCGGATCGGCGAACAACGTAGACGCTGCGCTTGTCAGACGCGTGCAGAAACGCTGGCGCTGCTCGTTGGGAGTCAGGCCGATCATGCCTGAGGCTCTGAAGCTTTCGTTCAGTTCGCCGCGCGTTTGTTGGAGCAGTGCGAGTGCCGCAATGAGCTGAAGCGAGGCTTGCGTATGCTGCTGCGTGTAGACGAGTTGCTCGAAATCGTCGAGCGAAAAGGTGACTTCCATCGTTTCACTATTATTAGATTATGCAGAGCTAACGATATCGAGACGACGCTAGCCGGAAACGACGATTATTGCAGTCAGGGCATATCAAATAAGCGGGGGATGAGAGTTTTGGGAATTTTCCGCGCGGAGAAAGCCGATCGGTCTGTAGGATCTTTCTGTTTGAGGCGGGAGTTTGGCGCTCGATATACGTCAGGCCTGCTCGGGCACTCACTCGAATCCGTCCACCGCGATTGTCCGTGCAAGGTGGCTCCGGCGTCGGGCACTTAGAACGCGTAATACGGTCCCGGCCCAGCTGACGTCACGCTTGATGCAATCGCCGTGTAGACGCGTCGTCCGAAGAAGAATGGCAGGCCCCAGCCGAAGCTGTTGCTGGCAATGCCGGCCAGGTTGGCGAAGGCGTTATTCGACGAGCCAAACAGTGCGTTCGAATTGCCGATCGAAAACGATACCGTGCTCGACACGCCATCCGTGCCGGCGATCGAGGCGCTTGCTGTTTGCGTGGAGCTCGGACAGTACCAGTAACCGCATTGGGGCAGTTGGCTATTGTTGAAAAACAGGCCGTTCGAGCCGCTGTCGAGGTAGCTCTGCCCATAAGTCTGGCCGGCGCTGGTCGTGCGCACATAGCCCGTCTGCGTGTTGGTCCTGAAGACGGTTGCGCCGCCCAGCGTGTTATTCGCCTGAGTGCCGATGCCGAATATCAGCGAGCCCGACACGCTGGGCGCGCCCGCGTCGGCGATCGCCGGCAGGTCGATCACCACGCCGTTGTTGTCGAGCGCGAAGCGGCTGACCGGATTGGTCACCTGTTGGGCGAGGGCTTGCGTGCTCGCGAGGCAGGCGCCGCTGGCGTCGCAACTGTAATACCAGCGTGGCAGGGCAGAATTGACGCAACCACTGCCGCAATCGGCTGAGAACAGCCCGACGCCGAGAATGCCGTTGGCGCGCAGGTTCGCGACGGTCAACATCGCGCGGCCTGAACCCGCGCAGTCGGTGGGCACATTGGGCAGCGTGGGGTCGGCGATCAGCTGGATCGGAATCGAGGCGGCCAGTTGGCCGGCCATCCGCACGTCCGCGCCGCGCACCGCGCCCCATGTATAGCCGCCGCCGAATACCGCGCACTCGCCCGCGACGCCGCTGCCCGAGGCCACGGCCGCCAGCGGAAGGCTGGCCGGCAGCGCCGAGGCGAGAATTCGCAATCCCTGCGAGCCGGTGTCGACCTGAATATTGTCGATCGTCGCGCAATTGCTGGTGCCGGGCTGGCAGACGGTAACGCTCGTGGTCAGCATGTTGCGCGTCAGACCCGGCGCGGCGCTGACCGTGATCGGCTGGACATTCGGCGTGTTCGATTGCGGCACGGAGTTCGTCACGCTGACGCCCGTGTTTCCGGACGGCGGGCTCGCGGTGCTCGGACTCGTCGAGCCCGCCTGGGTGGTGGCAGCCGGCGTACTGCTGCCACCGCCGCCACCACAGCCAGCGAGCACGGCGCAAGTCAGAAGCAGGGTGCGGAGACGGGAAGAGGTCTTCATGGCGTGTCAGGGCGAGTATTCGGGGCGGCTTATTGCCGGCTTGCCCGCGTTAGCGGAGGTCGTCGGCGGTGACGCCGGCGGGCAGCGCCGCCGGCAGCCACGCGCGACCGACATAGCCGCGCATCGGACCACCCGATTCCACGATCACATCCGGCCTGACAACCCGCGAGGCGTGCAGATTGCCGTCCGGCGCCGATGCGGCGGCACCCGTCCTGTAGGAGTCGGCGTACCCGCCCAGCAGTGCTCGCAGATCCGGCATGGTCGGGCCTTGCCACGTGTAAGCGACGATCTGGCCGCTATTCGTCGCGTACTCGTTGATGGTGGTGCTGCCTGCGTCGGTCGTTGTGCGCAGGTGTAAGGCGCCGTTCAGCAAGGTTTGGGGCGCCGCGGCCGTCGAAATCGCCTGGCTGGGCATCGTGCCGCCCAATTCGGCACGCACATCGGCACTGACACACAAAAGGGCGGCCGCCATTGCCGGGAGCGCGAAGGCTGGTAAGAAAGAGGAATTTGGCATGGCAACCTGTCTCAGTATCGGGAAACCTGGAACGCTCAATTTTTATTGAGACGTCCAATTCAAGATAACACTCAGGTTTCCTGATCGTTGTCAGGAGCGGCGCGCGGCGCTTCGGCGAATCTCGAAAATGGTCTGCAGCGAAAGTGGAAAGTGCCTTTTAAAACAATGATCTGACAAGGAGCTAGATCACGCCCTACAGGCGTTTGAGAAATGTTGTGAACTGTTAAATTTGCGACGGAGGGACATGGTCGTCACCGTGAAGCGTGGCGTTTTTCCGAGATGGAAGGGACGCGCTTCGCTGCGATTCGTCGGTTTCCAGACCCTTCGACGCCGCCCGAATTTTGCCGTCCGCGTGCTGCTCAATTCACGGGCAAACCCGGGTTTTTGCACATGACTCGCCGGGATCGGTAAAATGTTGGGTTGATCCACGGAAACTTGCCGTGGCGTAGCGGAAGGATTCCCCGAACATGACTGATCTTCGTCTTACCAAGCGGTTTGCAGTAATGCTGATGGCAGGCGGTCTGGTCGCCGGCTGCGGCACCTCGTCGCCGACCAAAATCGACTACAAAAGCGACTCGAAATCGAAGCAAGTGTCACTTGCCGTACCGCCGAACATGATCGATGAGACGTCCGATCAGCGTTCGTTGCCCCCGCAAGGCGGCGAAACCTCGCTGTCCACGCTCAAGCAGGTCCAGGCGCAAGCACCGGCCGGCAACACCCTGACGGTGGTGCCGCAGGTGACCGGCATGCACATTCAGCGCGACGGCACGGAAAGCTGGCTCGTCATCGACAACAAGGCGCCCGACCAGGCATGGGCGCCAATCCGCCGTTTCTGGCAGGAACAAGGCTTCCTGCTGGTAGTCGACCAGCGCGACAAGGGCGTGATGGAAACGGACTGGAACGAAACGCACGCTTCGATCAACGAGGGGCTGATTCGCGACACGCTGTCCAAGGCAATGGGCAACAGCTACGTGAGTTCTGAGCGCAACAAGTACCGCACGCGTCTCGAAACGGCGCCGAACGGCGGCACCTATGTGTTCATTAGTCAGAAGGGCATGCGCGAGGCGATCACCGGTACGAACAATGAGTCGACCAAGTGGGAAGCCAAGCCGAACGATCCGGGCCTCGAACAGGAATATCTGAAGCGCTTGATGGCAGCGCTGGCGCTGGCCGATTCGCGCAGCACGCAAAGCGCCGATCTCTCGCCGGCGGGGGCGCAAACGGCGCCGAACGCGGCTACGGCAGGTGCGAAATCGGCGGCTGCGGCCACGGCGGCGCAAAACGTGGCGTTGTCGGCGCAACAACCCATGCCGGATGACTCGGCAAACACCACCGCGGCACAGTTCTCGTCCACCGAGCTGACGCTCAGCGAGCCGTATGACCGTGCGTGGCTGCGCGTGGGCCTCGCGCTCGATCGCAGCAACTTCACGGTCGACGATCGCGACGCGAGCCGCGGCCTGTACTTCGTGCGCTACGTCGATCCGAAGGATCTGACATCCGCGGAGCAGGGCTTCTGGAGCCAGGTGTTCCACGGCAAGAAGGAAAAGGTCGCCAAGCAGTATCTCGTGAACGTGCGCGCGGTGACGCCTGACCAGACCCGCGTGGCGGTGGTCGACGACAAGGGGGCTATCGATCAGAGCTCGCAGGCCAAGCAGATCATGGGTCTGATGGTCGACCAGTTGCACTGAACGAAGCTGTAGCCAAGCAGCGAACGCTGTCTGAAAACCCGCCCGGAAGGCGATTCCGGGCGGGTTTTTTTATGTCCGCAATTTATCGACGGCGCAGTAAGCCGGAGACCGCTATCACGGCGCGCACGTGTTTTGCTTTCCGTCTGAAACACCGGTATGAACCGGCGACGCTTAACGGGGAGATGACCATGTTCGACGTGATGCCTTACTGGATGTGGGCGGCGAGCTTGCTCGTCCTGGCGCTTGTCTGCGGTGCGGCCCTGGAGCGGCGCGAGACGCAGCGGCCAACGGGTTTGCGGGTCCGGCATACGGCCGCGCAACGCACGAAATGGCCGGTGCGGTGATGGTCGGCTCGCTTCAAACGCATGAAACGAGTCCATGCGGCCGCCCTTGTGCGGCCGCATGTAACGTGACGTTACCCCGGTGACGTAACTCGCGAAGCCCCCTCCTCAGACCCTGCCAGCATCCTTTCTTCGCAAAATAATGTAATAAAAATCAATGGTTTGCGAACAATTTCTTGTAAATCTCTATAACTGGCACGCAAGCTGCTTTTAAAGACTCATGGGGCCGGATTCGTAACATCCGACGTGAGTTTGCGGCGAGTGTTCAATCGGCGATTCCCAGACCCTTTCAGCACCGGCGAACGAACCGGTGCTTAGCCCGATGATGGCCTGCGCGAACGGCGCGCGGCCTCGGTGGCCCCGTCGCCTATCCTCGTAGGGCGACGGTTTCGCCCGCACTCCAAACGGAGTGCGGGCTATTTTTTTGGGTGACCGGAATGCGTTGCGAGGCCGCTGAAGCGGCGAGCGGGGCAAGACAGGAGGGCGGCGACCTTGAAGGTATCGCGGGAGGTGGTGTTCTGTGTCGGCGCGACCCTCGCGGAGGCGGCAGGCGGGGGCCGGATCGCGCCGAACGTATCGTGCGAGGCGGCTCTCAGGTGTCGGCGCGGCGCGGCCCGACCCACGGCAGACGTTTGACCACGCCAGTGGCAAGCGCGGTGCCGACGAGAATCACGCCACAGCCTTCCAGCATACCCAGCGACACGGTTTCGCCGAGAAACAGAGCGCCCCACAGAATGCCGAAGATCGGAATCACGAAGGTCACCGTAATCGCGCGTGCCGGCCCGGCCACCGCGATCAGATGGAAGAACAGCATGTACGCGACGCCGGTACACGCGATACCGAGCGCGATAACCGAGGCCCACGCGTGCAGCGAGATCGGCGCGGCCGGCCAGTAGATCACGGCGAGCGGCAGCAGGACGATGGTGGCGCCGGTCATCGTGCCGGTCGCGACGGTCAATGCGTCGACGCCAGTCAGATGGCGTTTCGTGTAATTGGCGGCGATGCCGTAAAGCAGCGTGGCGCCGAGCGCGGCGGCGGCTGCGAGCGCGGTGCTCGTCGGTGTGGCGGCCGAGCCGTTGGGTGCGGCGATCTGATCCCATACCAGCATCAGGACGCCGAGAAAACCGATCACGAGACCGAGCGTGCGCAGCGCGCTCAGGCGGTCACGCAGCCACAGGAAACCGACGAGGCCGCCCCACAGCGGCGTGGTCGCATTGATCACGGACGTCACGCCCGCCGACAGCGTCAACTCGGCATAGGCGAACAGGCAGAACGGCGCCGCCGAATTCATGATGCCGACCACCAGCAATGGAAAAGCGCGTGTGCGCAGGATTGTCGCGGACTCGCGCAGCGGCCGGCGCGCAATCAGGACGACGGCGAGAAACGCCGCGCCGATGCCGACGCGCAACGCCATCAGTGGCGCGACGCCGAAGTCGGTCACGCCGACGCGGATAAACAGAAACGAGGCGCCCCACAGGGCGGCCAGGATCAGCAGTTGCAGCAGGTTTTTGGCATTCATTGTCGTGGCGCCGCGCGCGGTTGAGTCGAGACGCCTAAGCATCGTAGCAGCGCGATTGCGCGAAACGTTTCAGGCTGGAATGAAACGGCAAGATCCGGGGATGGAGGACGTTTGATAGCCGCTATCGTAAGCGCGGGCGCGCCGGCTGCAAAACGAGCAATTCTCACGCTAATGTGAGAAAAATTGCGATGAGATCGATGCGGTGAGTGCCCCGGGTGTAGACCCGACAGGGTAAGCGCATGTGGAGCGTGAATTATATTGCGGCAACGCACCAGTGATCCTGGTCCACCACGCAACTGCCGCTTCAAGGAATTAGCAGGTGCGAACAGTTACGTCGATGGGCCAGATGCCGCCTCAGTGCGGGATCATTCCCTGCAGGAAATTCTGCTGCAGCCAGACCAGCACGCCGAGGACCACCGTCAACAGAATCGAATGCTTGAAGGTCTTGGCGAACACGACGCCTTCCTTGCCCTTGAGCTCGGTCGTCGCCACGCCGGTCGAGATGTTTTGCGGCGAGATCATCTTGCCCATCACGCCGCCCGACGAATTGGTTGCGGCCATCAGGATCGGGTTCAGGTTCAGTTGATGGGCGGCTACCACCTGCAGATTGCCGAACAGCGCGTTGCCCGAGGTGTCGCTGCCGGACAGGAACACCGCGACCCAGCCAAGGAAGGCCGATACCAGCGGAAAGAACGGTCCGACCGATGCGGCGCCGAGCCCGAGCGTGTAGGTGAGCCCCGAATAGTTCATCAGATAGGCGAGTGCGACGATGGTCGCCACCGTCAGAATGGCGATGCGCGTCTGGACCCACGTGTCGGCAACGGCCTTGCCGAATTCGCGCGCGCTCAGGCCCGTCACGAACGTCGTGATGATGGCGGCCACCAGAATCGCCGTGCCGG
Organism: Paraburkholderia sediminicola; assembly: GCF_902859805.1. Lineage (GTDB taxonomy): Bacteria > Pseudomonadota > Gammaproteobacteria > Burkholderiales > Burkholderiaceae > Paraburkholderia > Paraburkholderia sediminicola. The sequence continues at coordinate 779,415 of NZ_CADIKC010000003.1, forward strand.
TCGCGAGCGGCTGGAAGTCCCATACCGCGCCGTACGGCGTGTTGTACAGGGTGATGAACACGGCCTTGTCGAGGCCCGGCCACGGTAGTTTGACGTCGCCGATCAGGAAGATCTTGGCGACGGTCCAGACGATCACCACCGCCGAGACGATGATCCACGGATACCAGCCCTGGCCGCCGCTGATCTTGCCGCGCACCTCGCCCACGCGATCGATGTTGACCGCGAACTTCGGATCGGCAGCAGGCCTCCAGACGCGCAGGAACGCGATGGTGAGAATCAGCGACACCATCGACGACAACACGTCGGTCAGGCTGTAGTTCACGTAGTTCGACGCGACGAACTGCGTCAGCGCGAAGCTCGCACCGGACACCAGCAGAACCGGCCACACGCGCAGCATGTTACGAAAGCCCGCATAGACGCCGATCACATAGAACGGCAGCAGGAAGGCAAAGAACGGCAACTGGCGGCCGACCATCTTGGCGAGCGAATCGGCCGGCAGGTGCGTGACCGCGCCGAGCACCGTGATCGGCACGCCGAGCGCGCCGAACGCAACCGGCGCGGTGTTGAAGATCAGCGTGAAGGTGAGTGCTTCGAGGGTGGGAAAACCGAGCAGGATCAACAGCGAACTGGTGATCGCGACCGGCGTGCCGAAACCGGAGATCCCTTCGAGCAGCGCGCCGAACGAAAAGCCGATCACCACCAGCACCACGCGGCGGTCGTTCGGCAGGTTATCGATCATCCACATGCGGAAAGCGGCGAAGCGGCCCGAGCGCTGCGAGATGTTGTAGAGCAGGATCGCGGTGAACACGATCCACATCACCGGCCAGCAGGCGAACACCGCGCCGTTGGCCACGGAAGCGGCCGCGAGTCCAACCGGGAACTGCCAGACGGAAATCGCCACGATCAGCCCGACGATCAGGCCCGCGAGCGAGGCCTGCCAGGCCGGCCGGCGCGCCCAGCCGAGCAACAGCAACACGACGATGATCGGCAAGGCGGCGACGAGGAACGAGAGCGGTAGCGAATTGCCGACGGGGGTGAGTAGTTGGTGAAACATCACGTCTCCTTCGTTGTTGTTCGATTCGACGCGGGACTACGCACTGCGGGGCGCGTCGCTCTGGCAGGACGGATGGGCGCCGGCGGCGCGTCGAAGACGTGCCGGGTCGCTTATTTAAACAGGTACTGCGTGTGGCTTCCCCAAGCATAGGGCCCGATTGGAGCGCGTCAAGAAGGGAAAGTACGGGCGAAGGAGCGAAGTGAACGCCGCGTCTTGCGTGGCGGGATCGTCACGGCATGATGCGCGTGAGGCCTGTCCGGCGCGGCATGGCGCGTGCTGGCGGGAAGGCCGACTATCGGGCAACGGCGGACGCACGTTGCAACGCACGCAGTCCGCCCCGCGCCCCGATAGTTGCGGGCACGGGACGGTCAAAGCACATCAGCAAATTCCGGCTGCGGGATTCAGTGCCAGTGACCGCGGCCACCCCAGCCACCGCGGCCTCCCCAACAGCAGCCGAAACCGACGCCGATCGAAACCGACGGGCCATACCAGCCCGGATAGCCGTAATAGGCCGGATAGACCGGCGGCGGATAGTAGACGGGATAAGCGGGGGCAACGTACACGGGCGGCTGGGCCACCGCGTAGGTGGCCGGCTGGGATTGCGAATTGGCTCGCGCCTGCTGCGCCGCTTGAGCTTGGGCTTGGGCCTGCTGCTGCGAAGTGGCCGAATCGCCGGCCGTCCCGACTGGGACATCCTGCTGGGCGCCGTTCGCCGGAACAGTGCCGTAAGCGTAATACGGGTAGTAGCCTGGATAGTAGCCGTACGGGTAGTAGCAGCCGGACAGCGTCAGCACACAGGCCACGCCGGCTAACGCGATGCCGGTTTGAGAAAGACGGGGCAAGCCGCGCGGCAGCCGCTGGCTGATTGCGCAAAGAGACTTGATGACGGGGGACTTCATGACGTGCTCCTGGTTACATCGGACGCCGCCATCCGCAGCGTAGTGGCTTGAGCTTACGCCGCCGCAGCGCCAACAGGATTGCAAAACCGTAACGGCTTATTTCACGTCATTGCAAAGCATTTCGCGAAGCACCCACTATGGCGCTGGTCCTGTTTGCGCTTACTTGCCGACCTGATTGCCGATGATGCCGCCCGCAGCCGCACCGCCAATCGTCGACAGTGCATTGCCGCCGATCAGTCCGCCTGCGGCGCCGCCCACACCCGCGCCGATCACTGTATCGCGTTGCCGCGTGGTCATGTTGTCACACGCGGAAAGACTGGCGACAACCGCGACGATCGCAGCGAACGTACTGAGTTGACGAATCGATTTCATGATGCTGACTCCATTCATTGTGTCTGGACAAAGCTTCGTGCAAATTCGTGGAAATGGATGAATCACCCCGTCCTTACATTTGATCTTATCGCCGCAGCCCGTATCCGGATGTGTGAGCTTGTCAGCAAGGTGTCGGTTTCGTAATCAAATGTTTCCCATCTGTCAGCATGCGGCGTGCCCGCTCGCGCAGAAACGCAAAAGCCCGCCAGTGGCGGGCTTCGGTGCTGCAATAGCGTGACGCAGAAGCTTCGAATGGCGGGCGCGTGCTAGTGCGCCCGCGATCCCTACCTTACTGCCGCTGATAGATCTCGGCGCCTTTCTTCATGAACTCGATCGACTTCACTTCCATGCCTTTCTTCAGCGCGTCGTCGTCGGAGAGGCCTTGTTGCGCGGCGAATTCGCGCACGTCCTGCGTGATCTTCATCGAGCAGAAGTGCGGGCCGCACATCGAACAGAAGTGCGCGACCTTGGCCGAATCCTTCGGCAGCGTTTCGTCGTGGAATTCGCGTGCCTTGTCCGGGTCGAGACCGAGATTGAACTGGTCTTCCCAACGGAATTCGAAACGCGCCTTGCTCAACGCATTGTCACGCACCTGAGCGCCCGGATGGCCCTTCGCCAGATCGGCGGCGTGCGCGGCGAGCTTGTACGTGATGATGCCGGTCTTGACGTCGTCCTTGTTCGGAAGCCCAAGGTGCTCCTTCGGCGTGACGTAGCAGAGCATTGCCGTGCCGAACCAGCCGATCATCGCCGCACCGATGCCCGAGGTGATGTGGTCGTAGCCCGGGGCGATATCGGTCGTCAACGGTCCCAGCGTGTAGAACGGCGCTTCGTCACACCATTCCAGTTGCAGGTCCATGTTCTCCTTGATCAACTGCATCGGCACGTGGCCGGGGCCTTCGATCATCGTTTGCACGTCGTGCTTCCACGCGATCTGCGTGAGTTCGCCGAGCGTCTTCAACTCGCCGAGTTGCGCTTCGTCGTTCGCATCGTAGATCGAGCCGGGACGCAGGCCGTCGCCGAGCGAGAAGGCCACGTCGTACGCCTTCATGATTTCGCAGATGTCTTCGAAGTGCTCGTACAGGAAGCTTTCCTTGTGGTGAGCCAGACACCACTTCGCCATGATCGAGCCGCCGCGCGAGACGATACCGGTCATGCGCTTGGCCGTCAGCGGCACGTATTGCAGACGCACGCCCGCGTGAATCGTGAAGTAGTCGACGCCTTGCTCGGCCTGTTCGATCAGCGTGTCGCGGAAGATTTCCCACGTCAGGTCTTCTGCCTTGCCGTTGACCTTTTCCAAAGCCTGATAGATCGGCACCGTGCCGATCGGCACCGGCGAATTGCGGATGATCCACTCGCGCGTTTCGTGAATGTGCTTACCGGTGGAGAGATCCATCACCGTATCGCCGCCCCAGCGGATCGCCCAGGTCATCTTGTCGACTTCTTCGCCGATGGAGGAGGTCACGGCCGAGTTGCCGATGTTCGCATTCACCTTCACGAGGAAGTTACGGCCGATGATCATCGGCTCGCTTTCCGGGTGGTTGATGTTGTTCGGGATGATCGCGCGGCCGCGGGCGACTTCTTCGCGCACGAATTCCGCAGTGATTTCCTTCAGGCCGTCGGGACCGAAGGCGCTCGCCCCGAACGCCTGGCCCGGATGCTGACGGCCCATCATCGCGGCGAGCTTTTCGCCGTTCGGGCCGCTCGTCTTCAGCGTCTCCAGATACGCGGCGCGTTGCTGGTTCTCGCGAATCGCGATGTATTCCATCTCCGGCGTGATGATGCCTTTGCGCGCGTAGTGCATCTGCGAGACGTTCTTGCCGGCGATGGCGCGGCGCGGCGTGCGGTGCAGACCTTTGAAACGCAGATCGGCGGTCGCGGTATCGGCGGCGCGTTCGCGGCTGAAGTCGCTCGAGAGGCCCGTCAGCGCTTCGGTGTCGCCGCGTTCTTCGATCCAGGCTTGACGCAGCGCGGGCAGACCGGCGCGGATGTCAATCTTCGCTTCCGGATCGGAGTAGGGGCCCGACGTATCGTAGACATAGACCGGCGGATTCTTCTCGCCGCCGAAGCTATCCGGCGTATCCGCCTGGGAAATTTCGCGCATCGGCACGCGGATATCGGGCCGCGAGCCGGTCACGTAGACCTTGCGGGAATTCGGCAGCGGCGCGACAGCGGCGGCATCGACGTGGGCGTCGGCGGAAAGGAACTTCGGGTTGGCGTTCATGCGTTATCTCCTGTGTCGACCGGAGTTGGCGCTTTAGCGCCTTACTCCGGTCCCATGCAACTTGTTGCGGTCGACGGGAGTTGGCGCTTCAGCGCTAACTCCGGTCCCATGTGTGGGGCCGCTAAGCAGGAGACGAGACGGAAGTTGTCGGAATTCGCGAGAGATGAAACGGTAGACCAGGTGCGAAATCCGTACGCTTCCCTGCGCTGGCATTATCCAGATCAGGTTCAAAGGGTATTTCTCACCCACGCAACACGGACCTCCAACCTCCGTGCCACGCAGGACCCCCGCGTTAGCAGCGCACACGATACACCGCCCAGGCGCTGCTTGGCAACCCGTCTTGAAAAAGTCAGATGTTCGAGATAACGCCCGTCAGCCACGCACTATTCTTATTGTGATAGGGCTGCCGGGAATGATGCGGCGCAGCGTTCTGCGTCGTGAATCGCTTGGGCTTACAGCGTGAAATCGTCGGCCGCTTCGGGCTGAAACAGGATCTTTTCAAGCTTCAGGACCTTCTCCGTGCCGCTCGGCGGCGTGAAGCGAATGCGCTCGCCGCGTTTGGCGTCGAGCAGCGCAAGACCGACCGGTGAAAACACGTTCAGGCGGCCGTGTGCGAAGTCCGCGTTGGGCGGATAGACAACGGTCCAGGTCATCTGCTCGCCGCTGGTTTCATCGACCAGCGTGGCTTGCGAATTCATCGTGACGATGTTCGCGGGAATGTCGCGCGATTCGACGATCACAGCGCGCTCCAGGACGTCGTCGAGCATGTCCTGCAATTTGGCGTCAGCGCCGGGCGCAGCCGCGTGCTTTTCAAGACGGGCGACGTCGAGTTCGGTGAGGTAACAGGTTTTCGTCTTTTTCATGACGGGTTCTCCAATTCGATCTGCATGTAAGGGGACTGCGTGCGGATGAGATCGGCCCGGAGCCCGACGACGCGGCCCCGGCAATGAAGGGGAGTTGCGTCAGATCGGGCGCCGGGCGGCGGGAAGCGGGAGCGTTCGGGACGGCTGGCCGGCGTGTGGCGTCGCGATGTCCGCGCGCGCACAACCGGTTGCGCGGCGGGGGCGCAAGCGGGTGAGGGCTCGGGAGAACGGAACGCGCATCGGGTAGCCGGCAGAGTGCGAAAAGTAGTGGGGGAGCGTCGAAAGGAAAGCTTGATCGACGCAATCGAAAGGTGAATGTTAGCACGGGCCGGGCGTCTCCTTAATTGCCGCCGGGAGGGGCCGTGGATACGCGCTGCGGCGTGTCGATATCGCATCTGGTCGTTCAAGGCCGCCGTCGCGCTGCCGTTAATCCGCCTGTAGGGGCGGCCGTTGCCCAGCCGGATGACCGGCGGTGGGCAGCGCGTCAATGGCGCGATGCGATTTGAGACGGCTCAAGGAGAGGTGCTGATGAAAACGGAAATGGGGCGGTTTGATGGGCTCAGCGGGGTCGCGGCGATGGCAGCGCTGGTTGCGCTCGTTGCAGCACCAGTGCCGGCGGTGGCCGCGAATGGAGGAACGATCAGTTTTTCGGGAGCGATCGTGGCGCCGCAACTGGAGATTTCGGTGGCGCCCGCCGGGGCGCGTGTCGATGCCGGCGGCGCTCGGCTCGGTCAGTCGGGGTCAGCGGTCACGCTGACCTTTAGCGCTGAGCCAGGCGTGGCGACGGGCGCCGATGTCGCGCTCCAGGTGAACAGCGGCGCGACGGCGCGTAATGCCGATGCGCCGGGCGATGCGTTGACTGAGCGTTTTGTCGACAGCCGTGGACATGCGTTTGGCGCGGCCAGTAACGGCCACTACCGCGTTGGCCGTGACGGCGGGGTGTTGTCGCTTGCACCGAAGAGTGCCGGGCAGGATACCCGGGTGACGGTCGTCGTGAGTTACGACTGAGACACCCGCCGCGGGGCGCTCTGGGGCGGTTTGCCCGCGCCAGCGTACAGACACACCGCGCCCCGCGGCGATAAACTGCATGGAGCGGTCTCGACCGTAGGCGAACAACCCAGACAAAATAAAAATTCAAAACCGGCTGTCATAAGTGGGCTTGTGGTTCGACAAACGTGCAGATCCTGATGGAGCACGCCATGCAAACCACACGAACCCGCCGAGACAATCGGTATGTCACTCGCGCAATCGCGCTAGCTGTAGCGCTGACAACCCTCTCAGCCAGCGGCCTTGCAAGCGCGGCCGGCGCCGTGTGCGCGTCGCACAGCCCATCGCACCGCGTGGCGCTGGTGGAGCTCTACAGCAGCGAAGGCTGCAATAGCTGCCCGCCCGCCGACAACTGGCTGAGCCAATGGAAAAACAGTGGTGCAAGCCAAAGCATCGTGCCATTGGCGTTGCATGTGGACTACTGGAATAGCCTCGGCTGGACCGACCGTTTCTCGCAACATCGCTTTACCGAGCGTCAGCAAACCCTCACTGACCTCGCAGGCGGCCACACCGTCTATACGCCCGAGATCTTCGTATCGGGCCGCGAACTGCGCAGCTGGTCGCAACGCGACAGTTTCCAGAGCCGCGTCGGCCAGGTCGTCGCCGAACCAGCGCAGGCGAACGTGGCGCTTGAACTGAAACCTGAGGCGAAAGGCGCCTTCAATGTCGATGCGCAATTCACCAGCAAGGCGGCAAACCCTACGGCCCCGCTGAATGCCTACGTCGCGGTCTACCAGAACGCGTTGAACTCGCAGGTCAGGGCAGGGGAAAACAGCGGCGCAACGCTGCATCACGAGCGCGTCGTGCGGCAATGGATCGGCCCCGTGCCGCTGGTTGCCGGTAATGCGCAAATCCGCCGCGATATCCGTATCGACGATGTCGATGCGAATGCCCCGGCGGACCACTTCGGCGTCGTCGCTTTCGTCGAGAACGCCGCGACCGGCGACGTGCTGCAAGTGGGCGAGCTCGCTGCCTGCAACTGATCGCGCGACGCCCCCGCAGCGCTCGCCCATTTCACCGGAGATTCTCATGGCCACCCCCCACGCTCTTAGCAAAACTGCTCCGCCCGTCATGCCGAAGAGCGGCACGATTCATCCGGTGTGGGTGCGCGTTACGCATTGGCTCAACGCACTCGCGGCCATCCTCATGATGCTGTCCGGCTGGCGCATTTATGACGCCTCGCCGATCTTCAAAAGCTTTACGTTTCCGCCTGCGATCACGCTCGGCGGCTGGCTAGGCGGCGCGCTGCAATGGCACTTCGCGGCGATGTGGCTGCTGGTCTTCAACGGTCTGCTGTATCTCGCGCTGAACCTGGCCAGCGGGCGCTTCATGCGCAAGTTCCTGCCGGTCTCGCCGCGCGCCGTGCTGCACGACTTCATCGCCGCGCTGACCGGCAAGCTCTCGCATGCCGATCTGCGTGTCTATAACGCGGTGCAGAAATTTGCTTATCTGTTCGTCGTCTGCGATCTGATCGTGCTGGTGCTCTCGGGCCTCGCGATCTGGAAATCGGTGCAGTTTCCGCTGCTCCGCGAGCTGATGGGCGGCTACGACAACGCACGCATCGTCCACTTCTGCGCCATGTCGCTGATGGCCGCGTTTATTGCCGTGCATCTGGTGATGGTGGCCCTCGTGCCGCGCTCGCTGCTGGCGATGCTGCGCGGACGCTAGGCCGTAGATACACGGACAAGCGGATACGCAAAGCCTAAGGACATCGAATCATGACCCGACCTGATACACAACCCGATCGCAAAACTGCGGTTATGTCCGGCAACAAGCTCGACCGCGAATCGATCCTGATCGACGCCCGGCGCGAACTCGCGATGCCGTCGCGGCGCCTGTTCGGCAAGCGGCTTCTGACGCTCGGTGGCCTGTCGATGCTGACGGGTTGCTCGCTCACCGACAACGATTCGGTCACCGCATTCCTGACGGCCGTGTCGCGCCTGAACGACCGCGCGCAGGCCGCACTATTCGATCCGAAGCAACTCGCGCCGACCTACACGGAAGCGCAAATCACGCGGCCATTTCCGTTCAACGCGTTCTACGGTATCGACGACGTCCCCGATGTCGACGCCTCCGACTACAAGCTGAAGATCAGCGGCCTCGTCACCGGTCAGCGCGTCTGGACCTTGCCCGAGTTGTACGCGCTGCCGCATGCCGAGCAGATCACGCGGCATATCTGCGTGGAAGGGTGGAGCGCGATCGGCCGCTGGGGCGGCACGCCGTTTGCCGATTTTCTGCGGCGCATCGGCGCGGACACGAGCGCGAAGTATGTCGGCTTCAAATGCGCCGACGATTACTACGAAAGCATCGACATGCCGACCGCGCTGCATCCGCAAACGCTCCTGACCTTCGAATACGACGGCCAGAGATTGCCCGCGAAATACGGCTTCCCGATGAAGCTGCGCATGCCGACCAAGCTCGGCTACAAGAATCCGAAGCACATCGTCGAGATGTTCGTCACTAACACGTATCCCGGCGGCTATTGGGTCGACCAGGGCTACAACTGGTTCGGAGGCTCCTGACGCGCGCGGGTCGGCGCGTGCAATGACGGACGCGCGACCCCGGGCGGCAGAAGCTTCGGAAGTACCCCGGCACAACTTGGAGGCCGGGTCAGGTTTATCCACTACAAAACGGAGTCATCCCATGAAAAAGTTCGCAATCGCAGCAATGGCCGTCGCTCTTCTGACCAGCGGCGGCGCCGCGTTCGCGCAGGCAAGCGGCGCAATGTCCAACGATGCAATGTCCAAGGACACGATGTCGAAGGATTCGATGTCCAAAGACACCATGTCGAAAGACAGCATGAAGAAGAACACGATGAAGCACGACAAGATGAAAAAGGGCAGCGACGCAATGGGCATGAAGCACGAAGCATCGGGCGCCATGGCCAACTGAGTGTTGCCGGCGATGCCGGTTGCATAGCTTGAACGCCGGTGTCGCAGGCGAGCCCAAAGCCGGGGATATGTCCCCGGCTTTTCTGTTGCAAGCACGCAAAAAAGTTACGATTCTTTCAGGCGACGCGGTGGGCGCTTACTGCATAATGCGATGCGCGCCCAACAATTGGCGTGTGTCAGCCGTGGCTCGATTTCCATCGATTTCCATCGATTGCCGCGGTGTTGTGGCCCCATTGGCCATCTATCGTCCTTCCGTTCCACCGACATGTCCGCCAGCCTCGCCCGTCAGACCGCATCGCCGATGCGGTGTCCGCCATCCCGTCACAGGGTCTTCAGCGGGGGCGCAGCACCTCGAGCGGCATGGGCGGCTTGAACGTATGGCGCCGCAACTCCCCAGCCGCTTTCTGCGTGGTTTCCCCATCCGCTTGCCGCAGTCCCGCAATGGACAGATCGCGCTCGCGCTCGCCGTCGTCTATCTCGTATGGGGTTCGACGTATCTCGCCGTGCACGTCGCGCTGGGTTCGTTTCCGCCCTTGCTGCTCTCAGGGTTGCGCAATCTGTTTGCCGGGATAGGGCTTTTCATCTTCGCCGCGCGCCGCAATCCGGTCTGGCCGAGTGCGGGTGAAATCCGCAATGCCGGTCTTGTCGGCACGATGCTGGTTGGCCTGTCGAGCGGCATGCTGGCCTATGGCATGCGCACGGTCGGCACCGGCACCGCAGCGGTGATGGTCGCGACCGTGCCCCTCTTCGCAACGGTGATCGCGGCGGTGGCGGGGCGCAAGATCGGCAGAGGCGAGTGGTTCGCGGTTGGCCTCGGGCTGGTGGGCATCGCGATCCTGAGTCACGGCGATACCGCGCCGGGATCGGCGGGCGGCAGTCTGGCGATTCTGTGCGGTGCGCTTTTCTGGGCAGGCGGCGCGCATCTGGCCGGGCGGTTGAAGCTGCCGTCGGACCTGTTTCTGTCGACGTCGCTGCAGATTGGCCTCGGCGGCGCGATGTCGACCATGGTCGCCTGGGTGTCGGGCGAGCGGATGATGGAAGTGCATTTTCTGCCGGTGCTGGCCTTCGTCTACCTGATGCTGATCGGCACGATGACGGCCTACGTCGCGTACGGCTTCCTGATCCGGCATACGAGTCCGATCATCGCCAGCAGCTGCATGTACGTGAATCCGGTGGTCGCGGTGGCGCTCGGCGCATTGCTGCTCGGCGAACCCGTGACGCGTTCGACGGTCATCGCGACGATCGTGATTCTGGCCAGCGTGGGGCTGTCTTTCTGGTTCGATTACCAGAAGAAGGGGCTCGCTTAAGGAGGGCGGCGCGGCCACCTCCGCCCTCCGTTGGGTCAGAGCGCCGCCGCCACCTCCGCCCTTCGCTGGGTCAGAGCGCCGCTGCCACCTCCGCACCCTCGCGAATCGCGCGTTTCGCATCCAGTTCGGTCGCGACTTTTGCGCCGCCGATCACGTGATAGCGCGGACCGTTCGCACCATTCGCGCCACTAACGCCATTCGCGCCATTTGACCTGTCCGCAGCACCTGCCACCGTTTCCGGGTGCAGATCGCGCAACGACTCCTGTCCCGCGCACACGACGATCGTATCCACCTCGAGCCATTCCTCGACCCCTTCACGCGCGATCTTCAAACCACGTTCGCTGATCTCCTGATACGACACGCCGCCGAGCATCTTCACGCCGTTTCTTGCCAGCGTCGCGCGATGCACCCAGCCGGAGGTCTTGCCGAGCCCCATGCCGAGCTTGCCCGCCTTACGCTGCAGCAACCAGATCTCGCGAACCGGCTGCGCCGGCGCCGGCGGTTTCAAACCGCCGCGTTCCCGCACAGTAAGATCGACACCCCATTCGTCGAGCCATGCATCGCGCGGCACGGGCAGAGGATCGCCGGAACGATGCAGCAAAAACTCGCTGACATCGAAGCCGATCCCACCCGCACCGATCACCGCGACGCGGCGTCCCACTGGCGCACCGCGCAATACATCCACGTAAGACAGCACGTTGGGCCCGTTAATACCGGTGATCGCCGGGCTGCGCGGCACGATGCCCGTGGCGATGATCACATCGTCGTAGCCGCCTGCCGCGAGCAGGGCAGTATCGACGCGCGTATCGAGGCGCACGTCGACGCGATGCCGCTCCAACTGGCTCTGAAAATAGCGGATTGTTTCGCTGAACTCTTCCTTGCCCGGCACGCGCATCGCCAGATTGAACTGGCCGCCGATCGTTGCGCTCGCATCGAATAAGGTCACGCGATGTCCGCGCGAGGCCGCAACGGTCGCGGCGGAAAGTCCTGCCGGACCCGCGCCGACCACCGCCACCGAGCGCGCGGCCTGCTGACCTGCGATCGGCCGGTAGACCAGTTCGGTCTCGCGTCCCGCACGTGGATTCACGAGACAACTCGCACGCTGGTTCTTGAACGTGTGATCAAGGCAGGCCTGATTGCAGGCAATACAGGTGTTGATTTCGTGCGCGCGTCCTTCGGCGGTCTTCTGTACGAACTCGGGGTCGGCGAGAAGCGGCCTTGCCATCGACACCAGATCGCCCGCTCCCTGAGCGAGCAGTTCTTCGGCGACCTCGGGCGTGTTGATGCGGTTCGACACGATCACCGGCACCTTGACCGCCGCCTTCAAGCGCGCGCTCAACGCGGCGAATGCAGCACGCGGCACCGAGGTCACGATAGTCGGCACCCGTGCTTCGTGCCAGCCGATTCCCGTGTTGAACATCGTGACACCGGCGGCTTCGAGCGCCTGGGCGACCTGCACGGTTTCTTCCCACGTGTTGCCGCCTTCGACCAGATCGATCAGCGAAAGCCGGTACACCACGATAAAGCGTTCGCCGCACACCGCGCGCACGCGCTCGACAATCTCGCGCGCAAGACGCATACGGTTCTCGATGCTGCCGCCGTAGCGGTCGGTACGCCGGTTCGTGCGTGGACAGAGAAACTGGTTGAGCAGATAGCCTTCGCTGCCCATGATCTCGATGCCGTCGTAGCCGGCGCGCTGAGCGAGGCGCGCGCAGCGGGCATAGTCGCGCACGGTTCGCGCAATGCCGGCCTCGGTAAGCGCGCGCGGTTTGAACTTCGAGATCGGCGACTTGAGCGCCGAGGCCGACACGACAAAAGGCTGGTACCCATAGCGGCCCGCATGCAGGATCTGCAACGCGATCTTGCCGCCTTCCGCATGCACGGCTTCGGTCAGCAAGCGGTGATTGCGCAGATCGAACACCGAGTTCAGCGTGCCGCCGAAGGGCAGCAGCCAGCCTTCGCGGTTCGGCGAGATGCCGCCCGTGACGATCAGGCCGACACCGCCTTTCGCGCGCTCACGAAAGTACGCAGCCAGTTTCGGGTAATTCCAGAAACGATCCTCCATGCCGGTGTGCATCGAACCCATCACCACGCGATTGCGCAAGCGGGTGAAGCCGAGGTCGAGTTCAGCGAGTAAGTGTTGGTAAGACATGCAGGGGCCGTGTAAGTATGGGTTGTGCGCGAACAATACACTGCGAAACGTGCCAACCCTCCGAGGAAAAATTCTAATCCGCGCAACTCGTTGCTCCGTAAGACATCCGTCTGACGCCGGAAGCCATATCGAACCCGCGGCACGTGCTTTGCTCAATGCTGGCGTCCATTGACACGGACCACGCCGCCCGCCAGCACGGGCGCGATGTGCAGCAGGGATAGGGAGGGGGCGCTTCATTTCGGAGAGCCGGCCTGGAACCGTTCTAACGACCAACGAACAAGTTTTCCAGGCGGCGCGATGTCCGAGGCCGGGCGCTCGCAAATTAACGGCTCGAGAGCCCAACATCGATATAGGTGGTACACAATGAAAATGATCCGAACCATGGCGGCTGTGGCCGCTGTCGCATCTGTCCTCGCAGCATGCGGTGGCGGCGGCAGCAGTGACGTAGGCAAGGAACTCGGTCTGACGAATCCGGAGATCCATTTCATCCACGCAATTCCTGGCGGCCCGGCAGTCGACTTTCTCGTGAACGGCAGCGCACCCTCGGGGCAGACGAACATCAGCTATAAGGGCGTGACGAACTTCACCAACATCAACACAGGTTCAACCACGGTCGCTTACTCGGCCACCGGCACGACGACCGCGTTGGCGAGCGGTAACTTCCCCGATGTAGCGAAGGGCCACGAATACACGGTGCTGGCTTTGCCGGGTGCGGCAGCGCCGGATATCGGCCTGATCGACGACCCGTTCGACAAGGGGCTGCTCTCGAACAGCGCACGTTTGCGCGGCTTCAACGCATCGGCTAACGCGACCAATCTCGACCTGTATCTGGTTCAGTCGACCAACACTAACATCAGCAGTGTCAGCCCGACGATGGCGGGCGTGTCGTTCAAGAACGCGGTGCCGCCAAGCGGTCAGGATTCGATCTATGTGTCCGGCGGCGAGTATGTGCTGATCGCGACGGTGGCGGGCAGCAAGACGCCGATCTTCCAGTCGTCGGCTTTCTCGCTGTCGAACAACGCCGACTGGCTGGTGACGTCAGTGCCGATCGCCGGTACGCTGAGCCAGCTCGTGCCGGGGCAGATCCATCTGCTGATCGCACAGAACGGCAACACCGGCACACCGAGCGTCGAGCTGACGAATACGCTGACTGGGCAATAAGCTCGCGGACCCGCGTGCGCGCATAGCACGCGATAGATACGATAAGCGACAGTCTCAGGGAGGACAGAGCGGCGATCCACGCAAGTGGGTCGCCGCTCTGTTTGCGCGCTGTTTGCGCTCTTTTTGTTTACTCGGCTGACTAAAAAAAGCCCGCCGCGGTTTCCCGCGACGGGCTGTGGAGTTCCTGCATGGCAAGGCGCCGTGAGGCGCCACGCAGTCGATGCGTTGCCGCTAAATTACTTGGCTTGCTCCGCTGAATTCGTGATGGCGTTGCCACCCTTCGAAATATCCTGCCCAGCCCCCGCCATCGTGTTGCAACCGGCGAGCGCAGCCGTCCCTGCAATGAGAAGCAAAGCGATCAGTCGATTCATGAAAGTTCTCCTTGTCGAGAATGCATCGGTTGACGTGCCCATGCTGTACGGCACGCGCTAGCCCGGCTAGCTGTCGTCCGACCGGGGCTTACGCCAGTCGATCCGGTCTGATTGCATGTTAAAAAAAGGGCGGAGGCAGCGCTGTCGGTTGCGCTGCGATTTTGTTGTAGGCGTGCTCCGGTGTTTGCGTCGGCGCACTCCTACATGCGCTAGCGCAATGTGCGGCAAAGCCCTGCTAGACAGCCGTTCGCGACGGGGTTGACGGTGGCAGATCCACTGACGGCGTGGCCGTGCTGGCACTCGGCATCACCACATGGATGTCGGTGCCGTTCGGCACGCCGCGCTGGATATCGAAGCGCCCGCCGTGCGCGGCAACCCGCTGGCGCATGCCGAGCAGCCCATGGGTGTGCGTACGCTGCAGATCGGCGGGCGTGATGCCGACACCGTTGTCCGCGATCCGCAGCGCCACCTCGCCGTCGCCGACCTGCAAGGCGATCGATACCTTCGAGGCCCGCGCATACTTGGCGGCGTTCGTGAGCGACTCCTGCGCGACGCGAAAGAGCGCGATTTCGGTTTGCTCGTCGAGCTGGATATCGTCGGCGGGCAAGTGCGATTCGAGGGTCCAGTTGTTGCGCTGCGCGGCTTCATCGGCAAGCGTGCGCAGCGCGGTGACGAGCCCGAAGTTCGCCAGCACGGTGGGCCGCATGTCTTCGATGATGCGACGCTTCAGCGCAATGCCCTGGTCGAGATTGGCAAGCGCGCGTTTGAGTTTCTCGGAGATATCCGGGGCACTGTCCTTCAGTTTGCGGTTGGCCCAGGCCACATCCATTTTGCTCGCGGTCAGAATGGCGCCGAGTTCGTCGTGCAGTTCGCGCGCGAGCTGCGTCTTTTCGTTTTCGCTGACGGCCTGCAAGTGCCAGCCCAGCGCTTCAAGCTGACGCGTGCGTTCGTTGACGAGCTGGTCGAGCTCTTCCTGTTGCGTGATCAGTTGACGCTGCACGCGCGCCTGCCGGTTCATCTGGATGCCGAGATTGCGAAACAGCAGGATGAACAGCACGATGTTGAGCGCGGACAGCGCCGCCGCGCACAGCGTGGAGATGCGCTGGTCGGCGCGGCTTGCGTCGAGCGCGTGCTGTGCGCGGCGCTCCTCGTTGTCGCGCAGCAGTGTGAGCGTGCTGTCGACCAGCGTGGCATCGGCCGGATTGGCCTCGCCGGCACTTCCGCACGCGGAGAGATCGAGCGAATGCGGTGTTGCGCGTTGCAATGCAGCAGCGCCCGCGCCGATGCGCGCGTCGATCAGCGCGACGATCTGGGTGAAGCTCACGAGCTCGGCGCTGTCCGCCTTGCCGCTGCGGTAAAACCTGCTCAGCTGCTGTTCGTTCTGCCGTATCTGCACGGCGGTCGCGCAAAAACCTTGGGCGGACGAGTCCTGCTTTGTCAGAAGAAAATCGCTTTGGTGGGTGCTGAGGCGGGAGAGCTGGCTTGCGAGCGTGCTCAATTGAACTGTGACGTCGCGCGCTTCGAGTGCCGTTTCGTACTCAGCGGCGATGCGTTGCCGCGCGGTTTCGAGAATCACGAGCCCACCCACGGTGATGACGATTGCCACGGTCATCGCAATCGCCCAACTGCGATTGCGCATCCAGTCGCTCAGCCGCACGGTGGCCCCTGATCTATGCGTGTTCGACACGTTCAGCACTTTTGGCTCCTGAGGTGGGCATCAGTGTAACGCCCGCCGGGCTCGACGATGGAGCAGGCGGCGTAACGCTGCCGTAATCCCATGTAAGCGGATTCTCACACGAAAAACGGAGCGCGTCGGAATGCGCCCAGTGTCGACGGTCGATAGGATGAACCTGATCGTTCATTGACTGATTCTGGAGGAAGCCATCATGTTGAAATGGGCATTGTTCTTCGCCGTCGTGGCGGTGATCGCCGGCCTTCTTGGCTTTACCGGCGTAGCTGCGGGCGCTGCGGCGATCGCAAAGTTCCTGTTTATCGTGTTCGTGATTCTGTGTGTGGTGTTCCTCGTGCTCGGCTTCGTGGTCACGAAGAAGATCGTCGATTAGGGTCGTTCGATGAGGCGCTTGCGTGCGCTTCCCGTCGGTTGTGAGGGAGCGTTTCGCTTCGGATTCGCCTCAGAGTCTCTTGATGCAGATACCAGCAAGGAGAGTCGCCATGCTTCACTATGCCATCGTCTTTTTCGTGATTGCGATCATCGCAGCCGTGTTCGGTTTTACCGGAATCGCCGCGGGTGCGGCCGAAATCGCGAAGATCCTGTTCTACATCTTCCTCGTCGTGTTCGTGGTCACGCTGCTGCTCGGCGTATTCCGAACGTAGACGAATGCGCCTTCCTTAAACCGGCGTATCAGGCGCGATTCGTGCGGGATACGCAGTTCCCCCAATACCGGATAAAGGAGAATCTCAATGGCGAAGGCTTCTGGCGCCCAGGGCGCAGCATCTCAATCCAGCGGTTCGTTCGTGATGGACATCAAAAAGATCCGCGAAGACGCCCGCAAGCATATGTCGGATGGTCCGGTCACCCAAAGCTACGGTGCGGACCGCGAGACGGTGTTGAAACTGCTCAACGATTCGCTGGCCACTGAAATCGTCTGTGTGCTGCGTTATAAACGGCATCATTTCATGGCCAAGGGCATCAACTCCGAGGGCGTGGCGGCGGAATTCGCGGCGCATGCCGCTGAAGAGCAGGAGCACGCCGACCGCATCGCCGAGCGTATCGTGCAGCTTGGTGGCGAGCCGGATTTCGCACCGGACGGCTTGAAGACGCGTTCGCATTCGGAATACAAGGAAGGCGGCAATCTGACGGACATGATTCGCGAGAACCTGATTGCCGAGCGTATTGCGATCGATACGTATCGCGAGATCGTGCACTATCTCGGCGGGAAGGACGTGACGACTCGTCGCCTGTTTGAAGAAATCCTTGCTGTCGAAGAAGAGCATGCTGATGACATGGCGGACTTGCTTGAGGGCCGCGAGTAAGCATAGTAAAAAAGCATGGTTGAAAGCGGAGTCGAGGCGCGGACGTCTGACGACGTCCGCCGGCTGCTGGGTGATATGTTGTTTCGGCTACGGCGCCTGGTATGGCGGCATGGGCGGCGCGGGAAGGGCTGGATGGTTTCCCGCGCCGGCATGGTTCTATGCACCGCTACGCTGTGCGCATCGGTCTTCGGCAAGGACGGTGACGGAGATCATTACAATGTCTGCTTTGGAGCAATCCTGTTGCACGGACGCCAAACTGATGATTCGAGTGCTGATAGCTGACGACCATGCGATCGTCCGAGGTGGTTTCCGGCAGTTCGTCGCTGACGAGCCGGACATGTGCGTCGCGGCCGAGGCCTCGACTGGCGACGAAACCATTAGCCTCGTGCGGGAGCAGGCATTCGACGTGGTGTTGCTCGACATTGCGATGCCGGACAAGAACGGCATCGACACGTTGCGTGTGATCAGGCAGGTGCGCCCGGAGCAGGGCGTACTGATTCTGTCGGGCTATCCTGAGAGCCAATACGCGATCAACCTGCTGCGCGCGGGCGCCAACGGTTACCTGAACAAAGACTGCGAGCCCGAGGAGATTGTGCGGGCGATCCGCGCGGTGGCGCGCGGGCATCGTTATCTGTCCGAGGCCGTGGCCGACACGCTGGCCGACAACCTCGACAAGCCGGCGGTGGGGCGGCCGCACGAAGCGCTCTCCGAGCGCGAGTTCCAGATATTCTGCAAGCTTGCGGCGGGACAGATTCCGACTGACATTGCGGAGGAATTGCATTTGTCGGTGAAGACCGTGAGTACTTACCGGGCTCGTGTGCTGGAGAAGATGCGGTTGGCGAACAATGCCGATCTGACGTATTACGCGATCAAGAACGGCTTGATCGAATAATGGACGATCGAGATACACCGATGAACAGCGAATCGAACATTGATGCCGGACCAGCCAGTCGCGCGCCGTTGCGCGTGCTGCTGATCGAGGATTCGCCGCTCATACGCAGGAGTCTCGTTGAGGCCATCGATGCGTCGGGTTTGCTGCGGGTGGCCGCGTATGCAGATTCTGCTGATCAGGCGATCGCTTTGTTGAGCGATGAAGCTTTTGATGCGGTGATTGTGGATTTGCAGTTGAAGCAGGGGTCAGGGGTGCCGGTGCTTGCTTACTTGCAGCGCGAGGGGATGGTTGAGTCGATTTTTGCTGCGGTTTTGACGAATCATGCGTTGCCGGCGTATCGGGAGCGTTGTGAACAGTATGGCGTTCGGCACTTCTACGACAAGTCGTTCGAGTTCGATCGGGTGATCGATGCGTTGCATGAGTATGCTTTTGCGCGGGGCGCTGAGTGAAGATTGGGTCTTGCGTGGCGCTTGTTTTTCTGTGTTCCTGGGTTTGGTGCCTTTCCTTGTTTTGTTAGTGGTCTATTAGCGTTGCCCCTGTGCGGGGCGGCATGTAGTGGCCTAATAATCCTGGACACCTCAAAAGGTAGACTTATACCCGGACAGAGAGGTGTCAGATGGGAAGACGGGAATTCTCGAAGCAGTTCAAGGAAGATGCGGTCG
>NZ_CADIKC010000004.1 GCF_902859805.1 Paraburkholderia sediminicola
AGCGCCTGCTCCTTGAACTCGACAGAATACATTTGTTTCGCCTTCAACCTGCACCTCTGACTCTTCTTGATAAAGAAATTCAGAGGCGACAACTACTATGACGCCGGGGGTATTCTGTGCGAGGCCACTCGGATTGGCCTAATGCGTATGCCCCCCAGAAGCTCAAGCCGCGTCGTCAATTGCGCGCTTACAGACAACGCAGGGACGACTTGGGACGACTGGAAGAAAAATCCCGACGTCTTTACTGATTGAGGTAGCGAAGCTGGTTAGGCAGGCTACCTCGTCCTGGCGGCCCTCCCAATCCGGATCAATAGCTGCATCGTTCTCTGTGAGCTGACTGCTTGGCTACTGGCCGACTGACGATGTTCGACGGATTTTGCTTGTAATGAGTAGAGGCGCGCGGCCGCCGCGCCCCCGCCGACAACATTTCAGATGCCGCGAAATAGCTCATCGAAGACCTCGTGCAGTTCACTTTCGCGTCCGTGGCCAAGCGGTGCGCACAGTCCGCCAGCGTCTTCGGCCGTTTCCACGATTGTCGCTGCAGCCAGCGCGCGCTCGGGTTTCGGTCCAGATATTGGGGCATTCGCGGGATAGTAGTCTTCGATAGCGCCCCTAGCGAGCACGCAAATTCCTTCATGTCTAAGAGCGTCGAGCAACGGTACAAGGGCCGCTGCTGCCAAGGCGTCTTCCATGCATGCCCGGACACGCGCGATATTTTGTTCCCAGGTAAACAGTTCATCCAGGCTTGCGAGCGCAGCGTCATCGATGACTCTTGTTTGCTGCATCGTCCTCAGCGTAGTCTTTGCTGCTTCGTATCTGTTTCGCCATGAATCCTGATTGACGCGCGACTGAATCTGTCTTTTGCTTGGCTCAGCCTTGATTTCGGCTGCGTTAATCCGCGCGTCAACCGCTTGCAGGACGGCGCCCCTGATGGCTTCGGCCGCGCGGCTACCGCCAAGGTGTTGATAGCCGTCGAAGAGCGCATCCAAGTCTGCAACCAGTTTTACTTCAATTCCAAAAGCGGAAAAGAAATCCCGGAACTTCGAAAAGTTTCCCTTGCCCGAGACGCGCACCATGGCCACGTTTTTCTCGTTGAAATCCCATTGGGGGTTCATGAGTTTGGCGACGTGCCGGCAGTACGCATCGTCCGATTCACCCTCAAACAGCACGATGCGCCGACTGAAGAACGCAGCGTCGGCGTTTTCGAACCGCGCGAGACGGAAGGTTTCTGCTAGGGCTTGGTCAAGTAGAAAGTTCACTGGGTAGAGGCGGCCTACCGGCTTGTTTGGAGCACGGTCCTCTTTTGACACGCGCACGAATGCCGCCGTCACCCCGGGTTCAAAGAAAAGCGGTGAGTGTGTCGTCACCATCACCTGGTGAGCCGCTGAAATTCGCGCCAAGGTCGCAAATAAGGTCCTCTGCGACTTCGGATGGAGATAGAGCTCAGGCTCTTCAAAAAGAAAAAGGAGCGGCTGGTGTGCGGGGACAACGACTCCACCGGCCTGTTGCGCTTGCTGCTCCTGATTTTCCTGCTGCCGCTGGCGCCGCAACTCCAACTGATGGACATACGCCTGCAGAAGCGCGAAAGTCAGCGATCGCTTGATTCCGTCTCCCTTATTGTCGATAAGGTCACGTGACCCGTCATCGATGTAAATTTGCGCGGAACTGAGGATCGTCTTCAGCTCTGGAGGCGGGATGCGAAGTTCGATTCTGGCTCTGGGGAAATTCTGAGCCAACATTGATTCAACGAGGCCTTCAAGATCGCGTACACATTGATGTCGATTGTCAACATCCGCCTCGCCAGCGGCAACGCGATTGAAAATGCGGTCGAGCTGCAGCAGTGCATCGTTGATCTGTGCAAGACTCGGTTCGAGGTCTTCAAGCAGCAGTCCCAGGAGGCGACCGAACGGCGTCGATTGCGTCGTTTTCAGGTCGTCCGTGAGATTCTTAACCGCCGGGATGTAGATTGCCTCGGGAAGCAGGGTGGAGATGGAAGTGGCGATTCCTGACGGCAACGGCCCATCTTCCTCAACGAACGACTCGATGGGTAAGCGCGATACTTGATTCGCAACGTGCGCCTTTGCTGCAGCAATCGTCCGGATCGCGTCTGCTTCGTCAGCAAACTCAGGGTACTGCTGTTGCAGAATTTCGAGCACAGCCGCGCCTCGGGAGCCAGCGAACGCGACATCAATTGCTTCTGAACGGTAGCGTACATCTCTCGGAAATAGCCTGATAACGCGTACATCCACTTTCTGGCCGAGAACGTAACGAACGATGAGCGTAAGCACGCCATTTATTACAATTGGTACAATTCGGTCGCGATGTTCCGGCGCAAGGCGGGCAAGATCGCGAACGGTCACGTCAACGAACCGGAGCGTGAATTCCACCGGGGTTGCTGGATCGTAGAACAGGTTTTCTGGTAACTGCGCGGGACGATTCAGGGCGTAGACGATGGCCTGTAGGACAGAAGATTTTCCGGCATTGTTTTCGCCGACCAGGCAGGCGAACGCCGTCGGTCTGAACGAGACATTCTGTAAGCCCTTGAAATTCGTTATTTTTACTTCATCCAGTTGCATGGTCACCCCTTCGCGTGGCGGTTGTTTAATATTGGTTGTTACCTAACGGCTAGCTGTTAGATAGTAGGGTGGTCAGTCGGTTCTGGTTTCGTCGAGGTTTCCCTGCCATTTGATCTTGCCGCGCAGGTTGCGGATGTTTTCTTGGCGCTTGAGTTGAATGATCTTTTGTAGGGCATATTCGACCACTTCGCGCTTTGTCTTTAGGCCGGTGGCGGCGAGAGCGTCGGACATGAGGTGGTTGTCGATGTTGATGGTTGTGCGCATGGCATTTGTCCTTTGCTGGGTTGGCGGGTGGCCGTCATGGCTTGAGTGTTATCCGGCCATTTTTTGTCTGATTCGACCATCTTTTGCCGGCGCCGAGACGGTCTACATGCTTCTGAATTCCCCGAGCCCACGAAAAATCGGCCTCAAGCCCGAGGTCGTGCACGAGCCTGACAACCTTCACGCGGTGGCAGTGGCTCAAAAACTCGTCCAGCACGTCGTGGCGTAGGTTGCGCGTCGCCCACTTCACCACGTGCAACATGGCTCATGCTCGATCGTCCAACAAAGGTAAGGCTCGCACAACGAGCTGAGGCAGGGCGTCAGACGGCCGAAGTGGCTTATCGTCACGTCTCTTAAGTTATGTTATGTATAAGCAAAGTGAGCGAAATTTTGGCGCGCCCGAACCAGATTCCGACGTCCGGACGCGGCGGAATCGGGGGATTCGTGAGTTGGCTGCCTGTCACCACGTGCGGCTTACTTACGGAGACCGTAGCGCCTACCCTTAATGTCTCAAGTCATAGACTTCGCGGAGTCTGCGTCTCCGCTTGAGCTCTTGCGCAGGGCTCTCGGACGCAACCGTCAATAGTTGGTGTGCCTTCGCGTGTACCCAAGTGACAATGGTCGAAGTGCTCTGTAACTCGTGCTTCGTGATTTCTAGACTGGACAGTGTGCGAGGCGCCAGCAGCCTTGCACGTAGGGTGGCTACACTGACCAGCGCCTCGGAGATGTTGCGACCGGGAGAGAAGCTTTGTGTGTCTAGGCGAGATACCCTTGCTGCAGATAGAAGCGTTCTGCTTATACTCCGCTCCTCGCTCTCGGGTTCGGGAACGGCGAAAGCTTCCCTCTCGTAAATATTAATAGGTCGCTTCATACATCGATCCTGTGCCACCTGATCGATTAGTATGCAAGCTGCCTCCAAATAGGAGATCGCTGCATTGATCACACGTCTTCGGCCGCTTTGCGAGCTGGGATTACTTTCAAGGTCGGAGAAGGCCGTATCGACGTCCGAGCGCAATTCGTCAAGAATTGCCCGAATGTGGTGGCCTGACACAGGTGTCAATTTATTGTCAGCCATCTTGAACTCCTCGCACATGCCGCATGCGGATCATCAGTGATTCCGCGTACAGTCCACTGTAGATAAAAAGCTGCAGATCTCAGTGTAACGCTGTCTGGACGAACCGGGCTGGGCGCCTTTAGTGAGCGCAAAACGCACGCTATTCTTGAGACGTTGTGACTCCAGTAGCCAACTTGTGAATTGCTCAGAAGCAACTCTGAGTTACGGGGGCAACTCCAGCATGGCTTATGATTGCATCAGTCCCACGACCAGACACCGAAATGGATTCCGCCAAGGTCATTGCCGAGATAGAAGCGCAAGTTAATGCCGCCATGGATGAGGCGAGCAGGGCGATTGCTTTTCATGAGTCGTGGCGACCCATGGCATACGACGAAGAACTGCACAAGCGCATGGGGAATTCGTTCGCGGCGGGAACCTTCGTAGTGATTCGGCAGGCTTTACGGCGTGAAATGCTTTTGGCCCTGCTGCGAGTCTGGGACGATCAGCAAAAATCTTTGAGTCTCCGGCGTACCTTCGAAGCGTTGCGCATCCCCGCTGTTCTCGATGCGCTGATTGAGAAGCGCACAAAGGACCGCACGGGTTCGAAAGCATTCGACAAGATACTGGCCGAGCATATTGCCGGTTCCTGTACTGATTACATCAAGAAAGCGGGCGATCTGTTCGACAAGTACTGGAAGAAGGGCGAAGCCTCGCACGTCATGCAACATCTACATGTGCTCAGAAACACGATGCTGGCTCATAACCAACTCGCACCCCAACGTGTGAAGGGCAAAGACGCAAGGGACGACGAAATCGAGGCTTTCTATCGAGACACCCGCACTATCGTGGAGTGCTTGCTTCATGCCGTTCACGCTACGGCACTCGATATGAACGATACGCAAGGCGTCTACGAAACCTATGCCCGGTTCTTTTGGGAGAGTGTGAGAGGTGAATCCACTCCGGGGCATCCTAGCTATCGAGCACCGTTCGACTCGACAGGAGTCGAACAATGAAGTTCACGGCGGGAGATGATACAGACCGCGCCTTGTGCGCGACGATCAGTCACGAGTATCTTCGTTGCGATGATGCTTTGCACGAGTTCGCACGCTTGCGTGAGCAGATGATGGCGACGGGCGATGATAGGCGCTTGTCCTACGCAACCTATAACGCCTACGCCCGGTTCATCCATCATCTGTACGAGTTCAACATCGCATGTGCGCAGCGAGACTTTCACGACACGTCATTTCAGCCGAAGAACGATGAAGCCGACCGACTGATTGCTTCTCATGCTGATCGAGCCATACGAGTGAGGCGGCAGGCATACAACCAACATGCCTTCGGCGCACGCCCTTTCGAACCCCTCCCGGTGCTGATTGAGTTCGCGAAGGCGTTTCGTACGGCTCGCAACACGACAAACGGTCACGCCAAGCACCATCGCTATACGTTGAGTCTTTCCGACTTCTTCACACGCTACCATCGGTTCTTGCTAGAGATGCACAATGCTGCCCGCCACATGTGGTTGCAGCAGGGCGACCAGTTTCCCGATTGGGGTGAGATCACAGCGTTCTCTGTGGTAGTCAAGGCTACCGTTCCACCTACCGACGATGATTAAGCGGGTGGGGCATCTGTGGTGTAGAAGTAAGGCAGATGGAATCCGCGTATTGGCGGAGCGTCGAACGGCTCGGCACTTTCTATTTTCGCTTGTGTGTCCTTGTGCTTCGCGTACAGACTTCCGAGATAAGCATTCAAATTCTCAACGATGAATTCCACGAGCGCAGCCGAAAGCTCATTAACGGTGTTCGTCATCTTCCGTACGGCCTCGGTCCATTCATCGTCCGACTCCATGTGATAGGCCTGAACTGCGACTTCCGCAGACGTCTGATATAGGTAGTTCCCTGCAACGCGGCCCCTGAGGAACACATAGCTGCTATCCTTAGTCATCATCTGTTCCATCGCTGGCCGAAAATCGTTGAGGCTTGGATAGTGCATGGCATGCGAGTTTCGTGCATCCGATAGCCATTTGCAGTCGCCTGCCATCTTGTTGAATGTGCGTTTTAGTGTTTCACCCATGCCGTTCGGCATGTGCGGATAGCACCGTTCGCGCAGGAAACTGTTCATTTCGGGCTTGTTGATTCGCTCTTTCGCTTCGTGCAGCTTGCCGCTAAGCATGCGGGTTATGAACAGCGTCCGTGAAACCCGGCCTATTTTCTCCGGCGTTTCAGGATCGCCCGGATGGGGTGTAGAGACTATCGCCAGCTTCTGTAGGGTCATCACCTCGTTGAAGATGTGTCCAAGCAGGAGCACGGCATAGCGTGTCTCTTCTGACTCCGCATTCCATACATCGTGAGAGATTTCGAAGTGCTCAAGCTGGAGCTTCCCCATGCTGGTCTCCTATGTGGTTTGGCAAATCTACCACTCCTGCATTTGACAAACGAAAACCGCACGGATGTATATCTACCGCGTTCAGCAATTGATCAAGGGCTGCCTCGGAACGGTGCGGCCACGAGCGGACGATCGACGACGGTAGAAGTGCCAGTAGGTCCCCCGCTTTAATTACCCCGAACTCGATCCGTGTAGGACGTCGTTCTCACCAGTGTGCGCTCGGATCTTCGCAGAATTCCCTCTTTGCCACTTCCACTACTTGCTGTGGGGCGCGAGCAAAGACCGCCGCCGGTGTTTCGCCGTCAAGCATCGCATGGGGAGAATAGAGCCAAAATGCACGGCGCCAGCCATTCGGATCTTCGCCGTTGCTGGGCAGGACCTTCAACAAACTGGCAACGTCTGGACGTATCGTCCCGTGTGCATCGAATTGGAAGTCCGGATGCCGATAGGTCCGCTCTGCTGCCACCCATACTCCAAGAAGGGCTCCGTTTGACCGCAGCCGCGTTGCGTACTGATGGGGGTTACTAGCCGAGCCGCTGCCAGCGATTTCAGCCACGCGTTTGCCGTCCGGCCAGTTCTTGGCCAACAATTTATTGCGAAAATCGATAGCGGCCTGATGAGCGTCGTCTGCGGCTGGGGGTGAGGCTTCAGCTGAGACTGGGGTACAGTCCTGCTCCTGTTCGCGAATTGAGTCGAGGAGTTTCAAAACGTCGCGGTGAGGCCCCTCGACGGCAATCCAGAGCGCACGGTCAAAACTGTCCCCCCAGAGCGACCCGACGTCGCTCCAATTGCAGACAGCCATGGGTTCAACTCGTTCAGTACCGCCGGCCTTGGCGCGAAAGAACAGCAGATGTTTCCCACGCGCGATGTCGCAGTCCGAATGCGTCAAATAATTCCGGACCTCGGAATCAGGGCTGGCCATGTGGCGCACGATGGAGATGAACACACAGGCCAAGGAAAAGGAAACTGACGGTTGCCCAGGCAACCGATGCGAGAATACCCGCAGTCGCGCGCCGCGAGGTGGCTCTGCGGCGACCACCTCCTGAACGTTCACGTGACCCATTGCGACGAAGGGAATCTCGCCTCTACTGGTAATTTCGACGAAGTCAAGCGACGACATCGTTGATCCTCCTTGACTCGAAACAGTGGCGGCCAC
Organism: Paraburkholderia sediminicola; assembly: GCF_902859805.1. Lineage (GTDB taxonomy): Bacteria > Pseudomonadota > Gammaproteobacteria > Burkholderiales > Burkholderiaceae > Paraburkholderia > Paraburkholderia sediminicola. The sequence goes on from NZ_CADIKC010000004.1 coordinate 7,430, forward strand.
CGGCCGGAAGGCCACACAACCGCCTAATCAGGCCAGTTCGAGATAGACTGGTTATCAAGAATATCCTGGTTAGGCTGTTCGACGATAGCATGCCCCATCGACGCGTCTGACCACGCTATGGGCTACGACGACCGCAGTTAGACGAATAGCCGCATGCACGAAATACTGTTGTGAGGCAGCCAAAGGCCGTAAATGCCGTGGTCAACTGGGTTTTCGTCGTCGACCATCAAGGATTGCAGCGCAATAGCGGCTTAATCTTGCTTGACCGACAGCACAGGCTGATCTCCGTCAGCCGATATCTGATGACTGCTAGCGTTCGCTGATCAACTGCAGCCTCCGGCCCCATGGCAACGCCGACACACTCGATCTCATGCGATCCGATCCGTCCGTCTGGGATGCTTATCCCGAACAGGCTTTCAGAAATTGGCTGGTCAGAGTTGACGGACGGGGAGGGACCGATTTCAAGAGCTCGTCCCTGGAGGTTTATACGGTCCAGTGGCGCCGCTTTGTAAAGTACAACCAGGAGAGGGGGCGCCGGCTAACAGAAGTCACCGCCACTGACGTAAGTTCGTTCTTGAGCAGTCTGCACTCGGAAAATAGAGATCAGAGAGAGAGGTACAGACAGCTGCTTGAACGAGTCTTCGCCGCAATACATGATGGGAATCCATCCACGGGCTATGTCAATCCTGCCGCCCTTGAGCATCAAGAGCCTGAGGCAGAATGGACGAGGGTGGCCGGCAACTTGCCGACTAGCTTTCTTACGCCTGCGGAACGCGGGGTCCTGATCCGGTATCTGCAGAGCCCCATGGACAAGATGGCACCGGAGGACAGATGGCGAGAACTCCGTAACAGAGCCTTAGTAGCGACATTTCTTGGGGCCGGTCTGAAAGTCGCCGAGGCCACGCGTCTAACTGTTCACTGTATGGCGGAAACCGATCAAGACGCATGGGTGGAGATCGGTGTACCTAGGTCGCAGTATTCGCGCCGCGTCTTGCCTGCGCCATTTGCCGTGAGGATCTTGAGGCACTGGATGGCCGAGCGGATGACGGGATTGGAATTGACTCGCGATGGCGGCGATCAGTCAGAGTTCCTCTTTCCTGCGCACCAATATGGCGGACGATTACACCCGATCACACCTTTGAGGAATACGGCATTGATCGTATGTGCAAGCGGGTTGTCCGACTCGCGCACGGAGCGGACGAGTCCCCAAACATTGCGCAACAGCTTCATGGCAGAGCTCTTTGAGTCGGGTCACACGACGCGCGAGGTTGCGTCCGCACTCGGTTTTGAGACCATATTGACGGCGGAGCGAATGAAGCACGCGTGGCAGCAATGGAAAGATGGGCATTGAATCGTGCCTATCAGTCCCAGCGCAAGCCTAGAGTAACGGCCTGCAGGCTGACATGTGAGTAAGGACTCTTGGGAGCAAAACTATGTTGAAAGGTAGGAAGCTAAACCGGCCCGGCAATAATATGTTGAAAAACGATTCGCCGAGCAATGATATGTCGAAATACCAAAACGGCTCAATTTTGGTCTTTTCAACAGAGTTTTGCTCTCGAGCACTTATATGAGTCGGGGGGATGCTGATGGCGGATGCTTGGACCGGACCTGTGTGATGGTGTCATCGGATATTTTCTATTTGACATAAGATAAATTATCAACAGTTTGTGTATAGTAGCTTTATAGAAATGTCGTGTTCTAGCCATTTAGAAATGTCGTGTTTGGAGCTCTGTATGCTTGCCGGTTCCTCGTGGGACTGCGGAGTCGGCGATGCATGCAGCTGCACTGGTGACATTGAACATGCGCGAACTCGACCGGTTCAAGGTCATTCAGGATGTTGCCGACGGCAGGCTCAAGCGTGGCGCGCTACGCAGCGGCTCAGTCTGACGACACAGCAGACACGACGCCTGATTCTTGCAACCCACGCCACGCAATCAACATCGCACGCAGCTACATAACATCACCTTTAATTGCACACGCCAGCTCCTAAAAAACAGTAGCTTAAGCTATCATTCAGATTCGAATCCAACCGACGAACGCGATTCATGACCACTTCCGATCCCACTACGCGTCAGCCGCTCGCCCGAAAACGGAGTACGCAGCCGTTACCTGCGGAACGTCCCGATCACGACCTCGACAACTCGGTCGGATATCTGCTTAATCTCGCGGCGAGCATCATCGCCGCACGCTTTAGCGACGACCTCAAGTCCTACGCGATCAACCTTCAGGGTTGGCGCGTACTCGCGGCGCTCCGCCACGAAGACAATCAAACATTGTCCGATCTCGCAAGTCGCACCGGGTCTGAACTATCCTATCTTTCACGCGCTGTGAGCGCCCTCGAGACAAAGGGCTATATCTGCCGTAGCGAGTCGGCCTCCGACCGCCGGACGATCCGTCTGTCCCTGACGTCCGAAGGCGCTGACATCGTCAGCGAACTCGCACCACGCGCCTGGCAAATCGAACGCGCGTCAGTAAAGGGCGTATCGGCGCGCGAACTGGAAATCACGCTCAATACCCTCCGGGCGGTCTACTCCAATCTTGTCGATAACTGCGAAGACGCGCCCGCAGTCAATCGTAAGCTCGCCGTCGCACGTCGCGTACGCCGACGTGAAGCGGGCAGCAAAGCGCCCGACTAAGACTAATACCGCACACGCCCTGCCCGGCTTCGTGGTTCATGCGGGCGATCTCGTCTTATCTGAAAGTTGAGCGACGACACCGCCGATTTCAGCGTACGCGGCTGCTTCACATCGGTTCGGCAATGACGCGATTGGTAATTGAACCGATTCCTTCTATTTCGGCCCGCATCACATCGCCTGCTCTCAAGTACACCGGAGGATTCATCGCGACGCCCACGCCCGACGGCGTGCCCGTCGCCAGCAGATCACCCGGTTCGAGCGTAAAGGCGGTGGAAAGATGAGCAATCTGGTCGTAGATATCGTGGATCATTGCGCCGGTCATATCGTCCTGACGCAGCTCTCCGTTCACCCACATCTGCAAACGCAGGGCGTGTGGGTCACCAAGTTCGTCGGGGGTGACGATCCATGGACCGGTGGGCCCACAGGTGTCGAATGACTTGCCAATCGTCATCGTTTGCGTGGCCAGTTGCCAGTCGCGCACCGACACGTCGTTGCACACCATAAAGCCCGCGATAACCGAGCTCGCTGCTTCGCGGCTCACGTGCCGGCAGCGCTGGCCGATCACCACGCACAGTTCGACTTCGTAATCGAGCTGATTCGACACTGCCGGAAGGTGCACATCGCCGAACGGGCCGTTGATACAGGAAACCTGCTTGTTGAACCAGACCTGGGTGGGTGGCGTTTGCACTCCGACCTTGGCCGCCTCCGCCACATGCTTCCGATAGTTCATGCCGATCGCAAGGTATTTGGACGGATTCGGCAACGGAGCAAGCAGTGTGACCTCCGACAGCGCAACGGCGTGGCCGGCCTGCACAGCGCGTGCACGCGCGATTGCTTGCGGACCGGCCTCGAGCAACGCCTTCATGGTGGCGGGCAAGCTCGGATCGTTGCGTGGCAGGTCAATCACAAGATCGCCGTCCACCTTGCCGATCGAAATGTTTGCGTGGTGTTGGTAAGTAACGAGTTTCATAGATATCAAAAGTAAGTGGATTAGGCCAGGCGCGTACGCGGTGGATCTTCTGATGTGTCGCCGTGTGCAGGAGCCTGAACGGGATACGGATAACTGCGCGGCAGTCTCAGCAACAGCCATCCGGCGCAGATGAGCACAGCCACAAACGCTATCAACGCGGGGCGGTAGGAGCCCGTGGCATCGTAGGCAGCGCCCATCGCGAAAGGCCCGAGTCCGGTTCCGACAGTGAACACTGCGAACAGATAGCCGTAGATCTGTCCAAACGCGCGCAGTCCGAAATATCGACTCTGCAGATACGCAATGAGATCCACTTCCGCGCCCATGCCGAGGCCGACCAGCACTGCACCGATTGTCGTGAGCGATACGTCGGCACTGGCCAGCAGTGCAATCACACCTATGGCCGGCAGGATCACGAACGCGATCGCGACGTAAGGGCCGAAAAACCGGTCGAGCAGAAAACCGCACAACAGACGCCCTGCGATCAACGACGCCCCCATGCCCGAAAACACGGCTACCGCCTGGCCCGCCGGAATGCCACGGTCAGTCAGCAACGGCACAAGGTGCACGACGGTGCCGTTGACAACGATTGGAATGCACAGGAACACCACCGCGAGCTTCCAGAAATCCTGGTTGCGCACGGCCTCACCCGCTTCGAGCCCTGGCAAGCCGGGGCCGTGCTCGTGCGCCTCCGTTATGTCAGGCGCGCCAGCTGGATCGCGGATGAACAGCCCGACTGCGAGAAACGCAATGACGAACACCGTCAGGCCGATCGCGACGTACGCGCCTCGCCATCCGAACCTGTCGAGATAAAACTGCGTGAGCCGAGGCACGAGTGCGGCACCCAGACCTACGCCCGTCATGGCGATGCCCATTGCGAGACCGCGCCGCCGATCGAATGCCGCGGCGATCGCTTTGGCATAAGGCAGCGGCGCCTGTCCGCCGCTAAACAGGCCCATCACCGCGAACATGGCCGCAAATGCCGCGGGAATGGCCGGCGCCAGCGACATGGCGGCGATCGCCAGCGCAAAGAGCGCAATGGCAATCAGCGTGACCCGCCTGATTCCTCGCCTATCGATCAGCCTGCCGGCGACGGGAGTGGCGATCGCGGCGAAGATCGACCCCAGCATGACTGCGACGGACATCACGCTGCGATTCCAGCCGAACTCGGCCATGATGGGTTTCATCAGCACCGATGTCGAAAACTGCAGGACGGTGACGTTACCGACCGTCAGTCCAAGGAGCGAGCCAAACACGATCCACCAGCGGCTTCTGAACATCCATTGCACGATCGTCTCCAGTTGTCTTTGTTGTCTTCGGGTATCCACCGACCCGTGGCGGCGAATCCGGGTTCGCTGTCATGCGGCGGCACTGTGCTCAAGGAAGCGGCCGGCATGGAACAGCAGCGGCGATTCACTGCCGTACGCGAAACGCTCGACGTGGCCCAGAATCATGACGTGGTCGCCGTAAGGCTCGATGCGCGACGTCTTGCATTCGAAGCAGGCCAGTACGTCGCCGAGCACCGGCACGTCGCCGAGCCCCGCCTGCAAGCGTTCGCCGAACGGCGCGAACTTGTCTTCCGCGAACCTCGCAAAGTGCGTCGCGAGGTCCTGCTGGTCGGCGGCCAGGACATGCACGGCGAAATATCCCGATTCCCTGAACAACGGCAGGCTGGGCGACCTGTCATTCAGATACCACGCCACCAGCGGTGGATCGAGCGAAACTGAACAAAACGAATTGACAGTGAGTGCCGCCTGCCGGCCGTCCTCGGTACGCGTCGTGACAACACAAACACCCGTCGCAAAACGTCCCATTGCGTTGCGGAGTTCGCGGCCATCGATAGAGACTGCGCTCATGATTTTTGTCCTGTCAAAGTGGGCGTGGTGTTCGCACCGGCACCCGTGAAACAGCGCGGATCGCGCACGGAACCCCAGGAGTCGAGATTGCTGGGAGACGGCTCCATCCGCCGTGGCTCACGCGGATGGGCTTCAGTAAATGTTTCCATCCCGAAGCTGTACTCCATGGTCAATCCATCGGGGTCAAGGAAATACAGAAAGACGCTGTCGGAAGCGGGATGCCGGCCAGGTCCAAACACCACGTCGGAGTTCGCAGTCTTCAGGCGCGTTAGCGCTTTACCGATGTCATCAATCTCCGTCACCATGTAATTGACGTGGTGCAGACAGTGGCGATCGAAGCGTGCGATACCTATTCCGTGGTGATAGGGGTTTGGCCAGACACGCATGAAGGTGACGAATTCACCGATCGAGTCCGACTCCCGGAAATTCAGTACATCGCGCCAGAATTCGATAGCACGCGCCGCATCAGGGGTGTTGAAGACGACATGCCCGATCCGCTGGATGCGCGTGACCGATGGCCGGAATGGACGCTCCACGTCTGGCAACGGGACGTAAAACTCTACCGTTGCACCGATCAGCGGTTCGAATACCCGTATGGCCCGCAACTGCGCCCGTTCCCGGCAGATCTTCGTCGCCGTTTCGTGCACTTCGAGGCCGGCGCGCGTCAGCCGTTCGATCAGCGGCTTGAACTGCGCCACATCCTCCAGCACGAAACCGGCGCACCGCAGCCCTGCTTCCGGTGCCGCATGCAACACCACGTTATGGTGATCGTGATCGCAGCGCAACCGGATCTCGCCATCGACACCCGTGTCTACGTATTGGAGCCCCACCACTTCTTCATAGAACCGGCGCGATTTTTCCAGATGAGTCACGTTAAGTTCCACGCGCCCCAGCTTCCCGTATCGGACCATTACACCCTCCCCTTCAGTACTGGCCGCGCGGCGGCAGGCCGAGCCGCATCTGCCCATACATCGTGGACACCGCGTGCCAGTTGACGCTGATGTGGTGCGCAACGGCGTTGATATCGCGCCACGCACGCTGGATGCCGCTGTCCAACTGGATGCCCGTTCCCCCTACTACGTCGTACAGTCCGTTGATGGCGTCAACACATAGATGCACTGCGTATGCGTGGCCGCGCCGTAGCGTGATGCGTTGCTCCTTGCTCAACTTGAGGCCGCCGTCCACCCACTCGGTAATCTGTTGCAGGTCACGTTGCAAAATGAGTTGTGCGGCGTCGACCGCAGCTTCGGCCTGCGCCACCGCGGACTGGACATGCCCGAACTGGGCGATCGAAGCGCCGCCACCCGTAAAGGCTCCGCGCGTGGAGCGTGCAGCGATGCTCTCGACGAATTCATCGATTGCGCCGCGCAAGGCCGCCACAGCCGGGTTCGCCAACAGCGGCGGGAAGCCGCTCAGGAAAGGCACCCGGTAAAGCGCCGAACCGTGAACGTCTGCGCCCGGTGCTTCCTGTTCAAGCACCTCCGAAAACGCGACGGTGCGATGCGCAGGAACGAACACTTCCTCATCGATCAGGATGTCCTTGCTGCCGGTGCCTGCGAGACCCACCGTGAACCACGTGTCGACGATCTTGTATTCGCCCTGCGGTACCAACAGGAAGATCGGCCGGGGGGGCGCCCCTTCGGGCTGTTCGACCATCGCGCCGAGCGACAGCCACTGAGCGTTATCGCTATTGCTACCGAAGCTCCAACGGCCCTTCAGGCGGAAGCCGCCCTCGGTTGGCGTGGCCTTGCCCGTCGGTGCAATGCAGGAGGCAATCAGCGCGTCCTGCGATTCACCCCATACATCGATTTGCGCCTGTTCCGGAAACATGCCGACCACCCACGACGCCGCGGCACTCAATCCGTAACACCAGCCGGTCGAGGCGCATCCCTGACCGAGCTCGAACGCGAGCCGGCGCAACGCTTCCAGGCTCAACTCATATCCTCCAAAACGCCGCGGCTGCACCACACGGTAGAGCCCCGCGTCCCTGAGCAGATCCGTCACGTCAGACGAAACGCGTCGATCCTGCTCGGTCTGGCGGGCGCGTTTGGCGACCAGCGGCCGCAGTTCTAAAGCAGCCTCCAGCAAACGCGCAAACAAGGCGTCGTCAGATCCCGCATCGCTCAACGATGCGGACTGTCGCTCGATAACACTCGAAGTCGTGGTCATTTCTGTCACCTCCATATTTATTGCAAAAACAACTAATCTGTGATCGAATTAAAGCTCACTAAAGTTGTTTTTGCAACTGTTTTTGAGGTCTGCAAATACCAGGAGTTACCCTTATGAACACGCCTCGCCAGCCTTCGCCATGCGGATGCATCGACATCCATACCCACGTCGTTCCGCACGACTTCCCCGCCTACGTGGGGCGTCATCCAGACGCACTATGGCCCTCGATGCGCGAAGGCCACGCTTGCCACCGGCACGTGGTGGTGTCATCGAGGGTGTATCGGACGGTCTCGCATCAGGCGTGGGCCATCGATGTCCGACGCGCCGACATGAACCGGCTCGACGTTGAGCGGCAAGTGCTCTCCCCGATGCCTGAGCTACTGTCGTACTGGCTTGATCCCGCGGATGGCGCAACACTGGCGCGTTATCTGAACGAGACGCTGGCGAACATGGTGGTCCACGCCCCCGACCGCTTCAGCGCACTCGGAGCCGCGCCGCTGCAGGACATCGACCGCGCGATTCAGGAGCTTGAATTTGCGGTCAGCACACTGGGGTTGGCCGGGATTGAGGTGGGTAGCAATGTGGGCGGCGTGCCGATCGGTGATCCACGCTTCTTCCCGTTCTTCGAGGCTGCCGAAGCACTCAATGCGGCGATCTTCGTGCACCCGCTGCGCCCGGCCGGGATGGACCGGCTGGTTGGGCCTGCATCGCTGGAGCAGATCGTCGCGTTCCCCGGCGAGATTGGTCTTGCCGCGGCATCGTTGATCACAGGTGGCTTGCTGAAAAAATTCCCTCGCCTGCGCATTGCTCTGAGCCACGGCGGCGGTGCGATCCAGACGTTGCTGCCACGCATGCAGTTTGCCTGGGAGACACTGGACGCACTGCGGGAGGTCATGCCCGTAGCGCCGGTCGAAGCGGCACGGACACTCTATTACGACGATCTGCTCTACAGCGCCACCACTATCCACGCCCTCATCGACACCGTCGGCGAGGATCGCGTCATGATCGGAACTGACTACCCGTTTGCGATCATGGACGCCGATCCGGCAGCGCGCGTCGCCAGCCTCGGCTTGAGCGCCGCAACGCAGGACGCCTTACGATGGAAAAACGCGGCCGCATGGCTCGGTCTGAAGTGACAGATTGCCGAAAACCTGGCTAGCGTTTGACATGGGTTTGACGTGGGAGCCACATCGAACGCTACCGAGCAGAACTGCCGCGTCGCCTTCGGGCCAAATCCCGGCAAGACGGCGAGCGGCAGTCTGGTTTTTCTGGTTTTGTGCGGCCGACGAACAGACCTATAAAAGCGTACAGGCCTGGTCGAATTCGAGGCGCGGCGAGCGCGCAAACAGCTTTGATTTGTCGCCGTACCCGAGATTGCAAAGGAAGTTCGATTTAATATGACCTTCGGGAAAAAATTCCTGAGTGGAATTCGGCTCGCTCTTTCCAGCACCAAAGAATTCCTCGTCGACCTTCGCGTTGTCGAACCCCGACATCGGTCCGCAATCCAGTCCTAACGCACGCGCAGCCAGAATCATGTAAGCGCCTTGCAAGCTGGAGTTGCGTTTCGCCGTAGCGTCGACGAGTTCCGGCGCATTGGCGAAGAGGTCACGCATGCCAGGATCGTGAGGCAATAGCTGCGGCAGCTTCTCGTAGAATTTCAGGTCGTGAGCGATGATGGCGGTCACCGGAGCGCTCATTGTCTTGTCCACGTTCCCGGGAGCAAGTGCCGGCAACAGTCGCTCCTTCGCCTCCTTGGTGCGCAAGAAAAGGATCCGTGCGGGATTGCCGTTGGCGCTGGTTGGAGCCCATCTCATCAAGTTGTAAACCTCACGCAGGATTTCGTCCGACACGGGCTCGGCCAGCCACGCCCGGTACGAACGAGCCTCACGAAACAGAACATCGAGCGCAACATCCGCTATAGCGTTACTCATAAATCCTCCTGACAAGCGCAGTAAATTGAAGTTAGAACTTCTGCTGCAGTCCGATCATGACACCAAGCTGATTCGTGCCAGTTTCGACAGTGCCCCCAGCTGCAACCGGGTTAGCAGCCAGCGCACTGTTGAACATATACCCGACCGACGTGTACACCATCGTGCGCTTCGACAGCAGGTAATTTACGCGTCCGATCAGCAAAGTCGCGCTCGAGTCGTTCTTTCCCGCCGGTCCGCGTTGCAGATTGCGTACGCCCTCAGCGTCGAAGGAAAGCGCTGGCGTGGCATAGTACGTTGCCCCTACGAAGAAGATATCGGTCTGCAAATGTGTCGCGGCTGCCAGATTGTTTCTGATCCAGCCAGCACCGATCTTGGTTGGACCTAAAATCACGTAGCCGTCGACGATGTTGTGCGTATCGGTGTACGCGCTGTTGTTCAGCGGCGCAGAGGCGCCCGCACCACCGCGTATCACGTCGTACGATGCTGCCACACCGAAACTCGCCGAATCATAGGCAAGCAGCGCGGTGTATTGCCGGCACGCAACGAAGTCGCCCGGCACCTGTCCGCCGCAATTGGTCGCCGCCGGGCCCGCGGGACCGGCCGCGTCACGACCAAAGCTGTATGTACCACCGACAGTGACGCCATGGAATTTGCCGAGATAACCAATCGCATTGTCGCTGCGCGAGTTCGGCAGATACGGGTCGAAGCTCGCCATCGAATGAATCGAAGGGCCAATCACGTCCGCGTTCGTCAGCGCGTACATCGTCATGTTCATTTGCCGGCCGAGCGTGAGTGAGCCGTAGTCGCTGCTTATCCCCACATTCGCCTGACGGCCGAAGAGACGCCCGCCATAGTTCAACGCGCCGGTGCCCGGCTGAAAGCCGTTCTCCAGGACAAAGAATGCCTTGTAGCCGCCGCCGAGGTCCTCGATACCCTTCAAGCCCCAGCGTGACGGTACTTCACCAGTCAGAGTTGGCACCCCAACCTCCGATCCACCGTGGGCTGTCGCGTGGTTGTAGTACGAAAGCCCCGTATCGATGATTCCATATAGCGTGACACTGCTTTGGGCACACGCGAACCCCGACACTGCGACGAGCAACGCCGCGCTCCATTTCGTTTCCATGACGATCAAATCTCCATTTTTGTGGCGCAATGCCTGGTTATAAAAAACTAAGGAAAGCGCAGACAAGTAAGCTTGTTTTATTATTAGGAAAACTTATCTTTTAAATCTCAGGAAGATGCAGCAAGGGTCTGAACATGTGTCATCACGATCGGCTGTCACACGCCCGCCTGCGTCTCAATGTGGCTGTTGCGCAGCGCGTGAGTGTGCAGCTATAGCGACATTTCGCGGCAATCACGCAAGACATGCCTCAGGGCGCGGCGTTTAGCGCGAGGGCTGAGCGGCGACCGTACTACGAGTGCAGGAAGGGTAAGGCGTGAACGGTATCGCCCGCAACCTGGGTTGCCGCTCAGCAGGCAAAGGTGGCGGCTGCGTAACCAGCGGCCCCTCGCCGGCGGAAAGCCGAGCCAACCTTCATTGCCTTCTCCCCTCAGCTATCCGTTCTTGAGGTGTCGTGAGTCGTGAACGTGTTTTTGAGCGTGCCAATGTTTTCGACCCAAACTTCGATCTCGTCGCCGGACTCGATGAACTGCTTATGCGGCATGCCGACTCCAGCGGGCGTTCCGGACAGGATCACGTCGCCAGGGTGCAGCGTTACCCGGCTACTCAGGAAAGCGATCTGCTCGGCAACGCTAAAGATCATTTCCGCTGTGCTCGAATCCTGACGCAACTCGCCATTGCGCCAGAGACGGATTCCAAGTGACTGAACATCCGGAATGTTTTCTGCTGGTGTGATCCAGGGTCCAAGCGGACAACTCCCCTCCCAGCATTTCTGCGAGATCCAGTCGAAGTGGAACGGTGAATGCACGCCAATGTAGTCGCGTACGAATACGTCGCGCAGGGAGAGATCGTTGGCCACGGTGTAGCCGGCAACATATGACAGCGCGTCCTCGACGGCGACGTTGCGTGCCGGACGTCCGATTACCACCGCGAGCTCTGCTTCCCAATCAACGTTGCGGCTGTACGGCGGCAACGTGACTTGCGCGCCGGTACCCGTGACCACCGAACACGCGGGCGCCTTGATGAAATGCCAGGGCGATCCCGATACCGAGTGCGGATCGGGTGACGGCGGCATATTGAACGCGCGGTCCATCTCCGCGACATGATCATAGTAATTCGCGCCCGCACCGTAGATGGTTCCGGGTAGCAGCGGCGCCAGCAGGTTTGCCGCATCGAGCGCGAGGCTCGGCAACGATGTCGTCGATGCATTGATGCGAGCGACGGCTTCGCGCAATTGCGAACCAGATTTGTCCCAACGGCCGATAAGTTCAGTGACCGTCAGGTCCTGCATGTCGAGCTGCAGCAACGCGCCAAGCTCCGGACCATATGGATAAACACGCTCGCCAATCAGCAGGCCGGAACGCGCCCGCCCTTCGTCGTTGAAACTCAGCAGATGGTAACGGTCGTTCATTTCGAAAGATCCTGGTATTCAGAAGCGGTCGCCGAAATCGAAGATGTCCTCGTCCTGGAACCCCTCGTAATACTGAAATTCCCACCAGTTGTAGTCGAGGTCCTGCAGATAGAAGGAGTACACGCCGTGTTGCAGCGTCGTTTCAGTGATCTGGCGAATCTTGTAGTGATCCTTGTACTCATGCGCCGAACGATAAGCAGCGTCGACTTCTTCACGACTGCGCACGTCCAGTCCCCAGTGGGTCAGGAACGAGACGTCATGGATCTTGTCGCCCACTTCGACGCAGAACACGTGGAACTTCAAACCCAGCCGGAACGCGAATGCGGGGGCTGCATGGCGCACGGTTTCCAGGCCCAGGAACTCCTCGTAGAAGCGCCGCGTTTCGGCAATGTCACGGCACTCCAGCGTGCCGTGTCCGAGCACGTAGGGTCGATTGATCGCGTTGCTGTTTTTCAGCGGTACGACCGCATTGTCAGGGATTTCAAGCGTCATAAAATGTCTCCGTTGTGTCGATATCGATCGGCTATTGCGTGCCTTTACGCTGCGGTCTCGGCCTGCGTCAGGAACGCATCAGCGTGGAAAGCCGCTGGCGGAAGACCGCACGTGCTCGTGAAGTCTTCCCGCGCTGCGTTGACCATTGCAGGCGCGCCGCACGCATAGACCTCATATCCGGAGAGGTCCGGAAAATCGTCGACCACCGCCTTGTGAACCCAGCCCGTGCGCCCGGTCCAGTCGCAATCCGTTTCCGGTTCGGACAGCACCGGCACGAAATGGACGTTCGGATGATCCTCCGCCCACTTGCGCGGCAGATCCGCCAGATACAGGTCGCGCCGTCGACGGCCGCCCCAGTAGATGTGGAATTCACGAGCGCTCCCGCGTTGCAGTGCATACTCGACGATGGCTTTTACGGGCGCGAAGCCGGTGCCGCCCGCGAGCAGAATGACCGGCTTTTCGGTAGCCTCGCGCAGGAAGAACGCACCGAAGGGCCCTTCGAAACGAAGCATCTCGCGCGGGGCGAGCGCCGAGAAAACGTGCTCCGTGAAGCGACCACCGGGGTGATGGCGAATGTGCAACTCGATATGCGTCAGCGACACCGGATCGGGCGGTACCGCGATCGAATAGCTACGGCGCACGCCGTCCGGCAACAGTACGTCTATGTATTGACCCGCGCGGAAGAAGAGATTCTCGTTCGGCGGGAGGCGCAACCTCAGAACGGCTACATCGGGCGCGGGCCTCGTAATGTCAGTCACGCGACAGGGGTAGGTCGAGGCCTTGACCACATCGACGCCGGTCAACTCCTCCACCTCGATGGTCAGATCGGAAAGCGGCTTCGCGGAGCATAGCAATGCATAGCCGTCCTCCTGCTCCTTGGGCGGCAAGGCTCGTTCGAGTATGTGCCCATGCGCGACCCGCCCCTCCACGACGCGCCCCTTGCATGCGCTGCAAGCGCCGGAACGGCAGCTATATGGAACGAACAGACCCGCCTTCATGGCTGCAGCCAATACCGTTTCGCCTTCTTCGGCGACATATCGATTGCCGCTTGGCTTCAGTAGTATTTCAAAACTCACTCTCGCGTCTCCATTCTTGAGTCCAACCTTGCGCGCGCTTTGCGTGGCGCGGCCGCAGTTGTTTGGCGGCATGCGGCCGACGCGCGAACACGTCCAAGACGGCCGATGCGGGCTGCGACTCGATGACACCGAAAATCGACGTCACCCCTGCCACCTCTACAATTATTGCAAAAGCAACCAAACCATGGGTGAATTAAACTCCACAACAGTTGTTTTTGCAACCTATTCTGGATGGCCGCGGGATTAGGAGTTACCCGGATAAACACCGCTGCTTTGAACGGTTCGACGAGGGCGCCGAGGTCAAACGGGCTGAAATCAGGTGCGGGGTCGATTTACAGGGCGAGCTCGCCTGCTTCCCAGCCCTAGCCGCGCGCGGCCGGACAGAGCGCACGCGGCTCGCACGAGGAGATCCGGGACGATCACCGTGACGATGCGCGAACGCGACCGTTTAAAGGTGATCCAGGTGACATGGAGTTGAGACTGAAGTTCGGGTGCACGGATGCCAACGTACCCACAAGCACATCAGCATCCGCCAACCCATCACTACGCCGAAATCAACGCCGCAATCTGCTCCGCACCAAGCGCATTCCGGTAGATGCGAAACTCGTCGATCAATCCATTGAAATACGGATCCGCTGAAAATTGCGATCGCCCAATCCAGTTCTGGCTCGTGCTTTCCACACGGAACGGCGCAAACGACATCGCCGTGTTGGAGCCGATCTCCGCACCGTTCAGATACAGCGTTCCGACGCTCCCCGATAACGTTACCGCGACGTGCACCCACTGCCCGGTAGGCAGGGCCACATTGCCGTTGATGTCCTGCTCGCCCGCACCACCGTTAAGCGTGATGGCGAAGCGCGCGAGTCCGTTATTGGCGCGCGGGGTCAGCATCATGTAGCGGCCCGTGCCGGAACCGAAATCGAATACACGTTCCCAGGTCTTCGCTGCGTTCCAGTACACCCACGTCGCGATCGTAAAGTCCGATACGTCGGCCACGATGTTGTCCGGCAGGCTGACATAACCCGTGCTGCCGTCGAGCGACACGGCATTGCCCTTCTTGCCAACCGCCCTGCTCGCACCGCCGACCAGCGTGCCGGAATGCCCATTTCCGCTCGAATCCACCGCACTGATGCCACTGCTTTCGTCGAATGCCAGGTAGGTCTGCAGTTGCACCGCAGTGATCGCAACGGCCTCGTTGGACGCGGCTGATTCGCCGGCCGGTGTCACAGCAGTCACTACGTAGTAATAGGTCCCGGCCGCAAGTCCGCTGTCCGTGTAGCTGAGCGGATCGGTAACGCCACTCGCAATGGACGTGTAGGGCCCACCGGACGTAGTGCCGCGTTTGACGTTATAGCTCGTCGCGTACGCCGTGCCCCACCACGACAGGACAACCGCCCCTGCGCTTGCAATTGCAACGAGCGCGCCAGGCGCTACACCGCTTGCGATCGCATCCAGCGTGCAGGTCAGCGTCCCGTAGCCCAGTTGATCGTAGCCGCCGCTGTTCGGTCCATAGTTGCCTCCGCCACCTTCGGGCTGGACCAGTGTCGCGAACTTCTGCGTGTAAGGCGCGGCCAATCCCCTGCGATTGACGTAGTGGTTGTAGACGAGTGCCCAGCAAGGTCGCAACGTCCCTTGAGCCGAAGTCGAAAACACCGTCTGGTTCACGTTGTCTACATTGTTGTAGCGGACATAAGGCACGGTGTAAAAGGTCGTGCCCGACTCGATCAGGTTGCTCTTCGCAACGTACTCCGCCCCCATAAGGAACCGGTTGTTGTCGTAGCCGTAGAGATCGACACCCTGATTCCAGGCCATTTCGCAGATCGCTCCGCCCAGCGCGATGCCGAGCGTGGCGTGTCCCTGGTCGCGTCCCGACTCTTGCCATTGGCCCAGGTAGCCCGGGTGGACATAGTAGACGGCCTGCAGGATCGCGCCGTTGCCCGCGCCGCTCCTGAAGTAAGTGACAGCCTCGTCGAATAGAGACTGGTCGTCGCATAGCACACCGATAGCCATGATGGATGCCACGTTGCACAGATCCCAGTTGGCCCAGTAGTGAGTCACCTCGGTGTTGTTGTGCCGATTAATGAAATCGTGATTGATCGGATAGAACACGCTGCGCATCATGCTCTGAAAGCGCGCGAAGTCGGCCGCCGCCCAGCCTGAATAACCGCGCATGATTTCACCGGCGTTGGCGAATTCATAGCCATAGATGCCGGCCGCGAGATCGGCGTTGGTATCGCCGCCGATCCCGGTCAACGTCGACGACCAGGCGTTCATGATCTGCACCGCCTTGTCGGCATAAGCGGTGTTGCCTGAGACTTTCCAGCGCAATGCGCATGCGTATGCCGCCGCGACGTCATTGAACAGCAAGGAGTAGTTCTGCGAATGCACGCCGTCGCTACCCCGATAGACGACCGCTTGCGGGCGCGGTGTCCACGACAGGCTTGCATGACTGTTCGAGGTCAGGATGTTCCAGCTATCGATCCAGGGAGACGCTTGTGCCGCCACCTTCTGGCTCATCCGATCAAAGTCGGCCTGGGTATGCAGCAGACCTGGATGCACAAACGCGCTGGACGACGAACTGCTCAGCACAGCAGCTCGTGATGCGGCCGCCGATAGTGACGACTGGGACGCCTGAGCCGACGACGTTCCCCCACCGTCGCCGCCGCAGGCGGACAGAGCCAACGCGCCCAGGCTGTAGAGAAATGTGCGGCGCGAGATGCCCTCAGCGATTTGCTCCTGCATCGCTATGGTGTTGGAATGTTCGGACCGTGTTTCAGGCGCGTTTGAATTTATGTGTACTCGTTGTGTATCGACCTTGCTCGATTTCGACCTCGTCATGCGCTTCTTCTCTCCGGATGAGACGGACCCGATGGTTGATTTATGGAGCCATTCCGGGGCCGTCAGTGGTTGGCAAACGTTTGCTTTTGCGACCGCGATGTGTGCCGTCCGCACTCATAGTGCCGATAACATCATTGCGGCCTTTTTCCCTGCTGCAGTTCAATGAGCGCTATTAAAGACTTCGCGCGCCTCGTGAAACATGCGTCGTCGCTATCTGATTAATTTCGATCGATGATGAAAAGAATGCGGAATGAAATTGGTATCGACCAGGGCACCACGCCTACCGATTATCCCAGCATCCTCAAGGTATACGGCCGATTTAATTCAGTCTGAAGGGTGAAATGCAGGTTGCTTCTATAGATGAAGATAATTTATTTAGAGAGATGCACGGAGAAAAAATATTCAATAAAAAATAAGGAAATCCCTATATGTAAATCAGGATTTGCTTACAGCAAAAAATAGAAATTTCATAATGTAGGCATTACCATACGGCGATGAGTACCACGACTGTTGTCGGGTCTGACTGTCGGCAGAAGGCTGAGAAGTGTCACGAGCTTTCGAACGACGCAATGTCGTTCTGGTCACTACGCGCGCAACGCTCATCAAACGTCGGCCAACGACTCAGCCAGCCCCCTTTTTCACATCCTGTTCAGTCAACAACTTGACCCAATCCGCCGTCTGCGTTCGCTGCCTCTCTCGATTGACTAAACTCAGGTCCGGTCTTTCGAGGGGGCTTCTCTCAAGCAACCCCACCCCTCGATCTTTAAGCCTGTCGCTCCCTCGGGCGGCAGGCTCTTTTTCGTCGATTTCGTCGACGCGCTCCCCATCTCGTCGGCAATTGACCGCGTCACGTTTTTTGTTGGGCGGAACTGCCAAAAGCATGGTTGCATCCGCCACGCGACAGGCGTGTTTCGGCCTTGAGCGAATGGTCCGTCGAGCCAATGGAGCACGCCATGCGAAGTGCCCGTCCCGGCCCATGTCTTGATAGGCAAGGCATTCCCTCCTCTTCACATCTTTCTTCAGGTCGTGTCGACGTGATCGCAACACCCTTTCGACGCGACCCAGTGAAGCCCAGCGGAATCGGACGCAGTTGTGCGAGACTTCTATCAGATTGAACACATGATTCACACGGGCGGGGCGCACATGGACGAGAAAGTGACTTATGTGTACGAGTACACAGGTGGCTTTGGCACATACCGTACTACCGGTACACGGGCCGCGCATCAACTTCCCCTTGTCGGCGACAACGTAACCATGAAGGTCGACGAACTGGGATTCGATGGCGTTCTGAAGGTGAAGTCACGACTCTTCGACTATGACAGATCGGGCGCATTGACCGTCATTCTGAGTCTGTCTCATACGGTCGTTTAGGATCGCTCAGCGACTAACCTGTTCCTGCACTTCACTTTTATGAAAGAGCCACTCATGGAAGACATTCAACAGATGCGGATGCAACTTCTCGCGTACCAGACGCTAATTGCAGCGCTCCTCGCGAGAACCTCTCCTACCATCAAGGAACTGGAATTTATGCGGCGGGCGATTCGACGCAGCGCCACGTTCCACCCGATGGATGAACAGAGTCGCGCTTCAGCGGGCGAGTACGCCGCAACGATTGAAGACGTATTTCTGTCTGCGTCGCTCGCCATTCAGGATCTTGGGGAACCACCGACTGCGTCTTAGTGAGAGGCGTTAGCGGGCGTGGTCTTGCAGCGCATCTGCCGGCCATTGCCATGGTTAAAGGATATTCGTCCCAGCTGGAAAATCGCGCGCCGCATTCGAGGAAACCATGCAGCTACCGAGCGTTGATAATTTTGTCAAAGACCAGCATTACGGCATCACATACAACATCTGTGCCTATCGCGAACTGTCCCGGGAAGAGATGATGCGCGCCGTGCAAGTCTTTATTCAACAACAAGGCGGCCGTCAACCGCGGCAAGGCGCGGTCGTCAAAATCTTTTCAGTAATCGGGCTGAATGACGGGTAACCCGCGTGATTTCGGCGGCCGATGGGGATAGCCGACGCGAGTCCAGCTAAAGCCCCGCACCAGGCATCTAATTCAGGATCGAAAGCAGATCGGCAATGCTCATATTGGGCAATTGCTTGGAGATCACGTCCCAAAAGATCACATCGTGCATCGCGCTTGCGTCTTCGGCCGTCGTCCACTGTCTCGCGCCGACGATGGAGTCGGCGGTTTCGCTGGCGGCATCAACGATTGTCTTAATGTCTTGTTTGTGCATGAACGGGTTATCGGCTGCGCGGCGGGCTTATTTAGGCTTTCGCGCAATCGTTTGCTTGAAGTGTGACCGAGCTCGGCACAATCCTGTCTGAATCTCGCTGCTGCGACCGGTCCCGTGAGGCAAACGTGCCCCAGGTGACGAACAGCATGATACGGGTCTCACCTTTCAAAGATGACCCAGGCGAGCCTCTCTCGACAATCCCGGATCAATGGCAAACGCACTAGCGCTGCGCAACAGCAAGCCGAAATCAGGATGAAGCCGCGCGCCAATTGCCGATATGATTCTATCAATGTCGGCTTGAGCTACCACATTGTGGCGGCTATCGGAAAGATTCTGTCTGCGCATACCCCCATCACTAAATCGCTTGACGGACGCATATCCCGTTCAATTCAAAACTTGCCACGCCACGACAACGTTTTCTTCATCATTTTTGTGCCGATTTCAGAAATCACAGACAGACGGTCGATTGCTCATTCTGCTATCGGGGGAGATCGGATCGGACATTGCGTTGAGATGAAATTCTTACCGTACCTTACCCAATGTGCGCGTGCTGCGGTAGTATCGACACCTCACATGCGACTTTTCTGTGTTCGATATAAACGATTTTCGCAATTCTTCTATACCTCCAGTCTCAGTTTCCCTCGGGTTATCTCCTCGCCGTATTCGAATTTGTCGTTTAAAATTCGCCCGCCCAACTGGCCGCGCCTTTGCCCGCTCAATGTCTCCAGCTGACAATGTCCTGGCTAATTCGGCCATATAATAATGGCGCCAGGATCATTCGCATAACATGCGTCAACAAAAAAACACAGGGTCTTGAGAGAGGCTTTGCAGGCCACAACATTCCGGGGAAAAACCAATGCAGCTGGTACATACTGCGCCGCTCAGTTCGCGGCACAGTGCCGTGCCGACGCAAGCGAGCGCAATGACTCGCGTCGACATAGCGCTGTTCAATGGCTTTGCGCTGCCGAAGGTCGCAGCGCTCATCGAGATATTCCATAAGGCCAACGCGCTTGCCGTGTCGCAACGATCGGGGCGCGCGCGCTACGCCGTGTCGCTGCTTTCGGCCGCGGGCGGCCGCATTGCGAGCTCGTCGTCGGTGTTCGTCTGGACGGAAAGCGTTGACACACACAAAGGCACGAACGACAAGCACCTGATATTCGTCGCAGGCGGCGCGGGCGCGCAGCAAGCGCGCTGCGATGAGCGCCTGCGCAACTGGCTGCGTCACAGGCATCCGCTCAGCGAAATCGTTCACCCTATCGCGGAGGGCCGGCTGCTTCTGGAAGCGGCCGGGCTTCCCAGCCGCTATTGCCCGCTACTGCGTAGCGGCACCGAAGCATGCGGGAGTCGCCCGGCGCGCTCGCGTGGCGAAGCGCCGGCGGCCGTGCGTACGGCATTGCAAGTCATTGAAGAAGACCTCGGGCCCGAACTGGCGCGTCAAGTTGCCGAATCCGTTGCGCCACAGCACAAGACCCCCTTCAGTGCTTCAGTCGCGGGCAGCACCGCGCCGCACGTTAGCGAGAAAATCATGGCGTCGGTCCGTTGGCTGGAGGCGAACGTCGATCGTCCCATTTCTATCGACGATGCGGCGCGTCTCGCAGCCATGAGCGAGCGCAACTTCTTACGGCGCTTCAAGAACGAGATCGGCATGACGCCCTCTGACTTTCTGCTTCGCGCGCGTCTGAACCTGAGTTGTCGGATGCTCGTCGAATCGCGCTTGCCGATCGACAAGATCGCGCGGCACTGCGGAATTGGCAGCGGCGGCCAGTTGGCCAAGCTGTTCAGAAAACATCTGGCGACCACGCCCACCGACTATCGGCTGAGCAAAAAAGCCTCGCCTATCAGTCTCATCTGAGCGCGCAGTCCGGCTCACCCTCAAAGCGACTATCCGCGCGCGGCGGTACCGCCTCACGGAGAAACTGGCCACGCATCGCAGATGCATCGATACGTCGCCACAAGCGATCCTGTTCGACACTGCGCCCTCCTCACACACGTCACGCACACTCCAGCAGCCAGGAAACGGTTGGGTCCGTCACATCGATGAGACCCCGCCGTGGGCATTCGTCAAACAGGTCGCATTCGAAATAATTCGTAATTTATTAAAAAATTTACGACTTCCATTTTTTATTTTAAGCCATCAATAGCGAACTCCAATCGACGCAATAGCGGACGTCAATTAATCACGCCGTTCCGTGCCATGCGCTTTCCACATCGAAGAATGATTCGCATGATTCCGTTATCGCGTCATAAATGATGCATTGCGTATAAATGGACTGGTGCCCACACGCGCGGAGATATCCAGAAAGATCATCATTTCGCCACGATTTGCCCACATTTGAATCGATTGGAAGGCGGGCTGCGGACACGAAAAAATCACCGTACCGAAGACTCTCCGCGCCAAAAACGTTCGAAAAACATTCAATTTCCGGATGCACAACGAACAGGAAATTCTTTGGCGTGCACTGGTCGCAAAGCACCGCATTGGGTGCATAAAAATTACCGCTCCGGATGGTCTTGATCGATTCCGCCAAGAGCATGGTTGAATCGGACGCCGCAGTCTGATCGGCGCGCCCTCGCGAATATGATGCGCTGCAGAAAACTCAATTTCGCTAATAGTGCCGGGGGCCAGCGGTATGGAATGTGCGACTGATATAACGAGGAAAACAATTCATCTCATGGTGGGCGGGAGCGTTGGGTTAGCGCGCCGCCGCAGACAGGTGGTGATTCTCCTGTTCGAGGGTTTTTCGCTGATTCATATGGGGCGCCTGGCGGAAACATTCAGCCTTGCTAACCGTTTGCGTCATCCGGACAACGCGCTACACAACTATTACGACCTGCGCCTCGTGTCCGCCAGCGGCGGCGCGATACGGTCTTCCTCGGGTGTGCTGATCTGGACCGACGCGGTCGACTCTCACTACGCCAAAGACGTCCATGCCTTGTTTGCGCTCGGCGCAGCGAACGTGCCTGTCGAAAGCGACGAACGGCTGCTCTCGTGGTTGCGTCACACCCACCCGCATGCGCAGGTGGTACAGGGGATCGGCGGAGCGTATGGCGTTCTCGAATTGGCCGGACTTGAGTCGAAAGATGTTGCGGTGACGGACACAACGGGCGGCGCGATGACGACGGGTGCGCTATCTGCAACCAGAACGGCTGGTATCGACGCCGACGCCGGCGCTGCGCTAACCAGTGCGTTGTCCGTTGTGAAACGTGACTGTGGCTACGAGACAGCCAGCCAGGTTGCCCACGACCTGTTGCCCGTCACGCCAAAACAGTTCACTCATTCGGTATTCAATTCCCGCGAGGCGCGCGCCAGTGACCTGATTCGCACATCGGCGCATCAGTTGCGGGTCAGCAGCGAGAACCGCGTATCGATTGCGGATGCCGCTCAGGCTGTAGCGATGAGTGAACGCAACTTCCTGCGTCGCTTCAAGCAGGAGATCGGCGTGACACCGACGGAGTTTGTGCTGCGAGTCCGCCTCGAAAAAGCCTGCCACATGCTGGTGGATACCGACCTGCCCGCCGACAAGATAGCCCGGCGCACGGGCCTGGGTAGCGGCGACCGACTGGCCAAACTGTTCCGCCAGCACTTATCAATGTCACCCACGGAGTACCGGACGCTCGAGCGCAACCGTCTGGCCGAGAACGGATTGGCGGAACCGGGCGTCATCAAGCGGGCACGTCGCCCCGTTTCGTAACGGGGCGGAGTTAGCTGGATCGTTCCTCACCCGGCTCTACGGAGATTCTCATGAAACAAGCTGTCGCACGCCTGATCGATAGCGGGTGCATTGCGCTCGCGGCTGTCATCGCGGCCTACATCGCGCCTGTGCAGGGCCATGAAAACGGTCCACTTCAGTTGCTGTTCACCATCGTCATCATGTTGTCGTCAGCGGCTCTGTTGCCGGCTGTCCGTGCTTACGCCGTATTGCCTATGCGCTCGATATATCGCCTATGTACCCGGCTTCTGCCGGCATGGCTGGCCTTGCAATTCGCGGGCCTTCTGCTTCTGCTTTCGATTCACCGCCAGGACGCCACGCTCGTGTCCTGGATCGCCTGGTGGACATGTGTTGGCGTCGTGCTGCTCGCGTCATGGCGACTGGCTGCTTACGCGACACGTTCCTCTTTGCGGCTGTTCGGACTGAGCGCGCGCAATGTCGTCGTCGTGGGTAGCGGCGAATACTTCAAGCAAATCGTTGCAAAGGTCGACTCCAGTAATCATCAGAATTTTCGTGTTGCAGATGTTGTCGAGTTGCAGACCGCAGACGGACGCCTCAGCGCAGGCATGGGAGAGCATGGCAAGACGGAACTCGCCCGCCTCGCGCGGCTGGTGGAGTCCGGTGGCATTCACGAGGTATGGCTCGCCTTACCGTTGTCCGCGCATGCGGTGGCGGCACATTGCATCGAAGCGCTCAGGAGCACGCTGGTGGAAATACGGCTCATGCCGGATTTCATGCCGCTCGGGCTATACGCCGGCGTAGCGTCGCTCGACGCACTCGACATCCCTTCGCTGAGTCTTTCTCCGTCGGCCATCTCGGGCGAGGCGATGACGGGCAAGGAGATCTTCGACAGGGCTTTCGCACTGGTTGCGCTGATCGGGCTTGCGCCGCTATTCGCGGTGATCGCCATCGCCATCAAGCTCTCTTCGCCCGGCCCGGTCTTTTTCCGGCAGCGTCGCAAGGGACTAAAAGGACTCCCGTTTTCGATCTACAAGTTTCGTTCAATGCGGGTTCATTCGGAAGAGCGTGGTGTCGTGCGTCAGGCAACCCGCAACGATAACCGGATCACGCAGGTGGGGCGCTTTCTGCGCCGAACGAGTCTCGACGAGATTCCGCAGTTCATCAACGTTCTGCGCGGCGAAATGTCGATCGTCGGCCCCCGGCCCCACGCGCTTGAACACGACGACCTGTATGAGCCATTGATCTCGGGTTACCTCGACCGCTATCGCATCAAACCGGGCATTACCGGCTGGGCGCAGATCAACGGCTATCGAGGTGAAACGGATGCGCTCGAGAAGATGGCGGGCCGTGTCGAGTACGACCTGTATTACCTGCGTCATCGATCGTTCTGGATGGATATCAAGATCGTGTTGCGCACCGTAGTTCGCGGGTTCTTCAGCAAGCAGGCGTACTAATCACCATGTGGAGCCGCGGACCGCGAGACGGAGGTCGGCGAGCCCAATAAAAGGAATCGGAGTGAAGCAATTGAAAGTCAGGTCCAACGCGCTGCGTCGCGACGGTGTCAACGTGTTTTCGATGAGTCGGCTTGCATGGATTGCGGCGCTCCCACTCGTTATGTCAGCCTGTTCGGTTGCGCCCGGCATGAAAATGCAAGGGACGGCTACGTTGCCGATCACCAGTGCGACTGAGCAAGCGCCGGCTGAGCAACTGCCTGTGCCGATGACCGAAGTGACCTTGTCGTCAATCGACGAGATCAGAAGCGAAGCTGAGCGGCGCAGCGATGAGAGCGCAAGCGCCCTGCTCGGCCGCAGCCAGGCTTATACGATCGGTGTTGGCGATGTGCTCCAGATCACGGTCTGGGACCACCCGGAGCTGGCCGCGGCTTTGGGCTCGCAGCCGCCTGCGAATGCACGCGTCTACGACCCGCCGCCGGGATTCATCGTGGATGACACCGGCTATCTGCGGTTTCCCTTCGTCGGCAATATCCGCGTCGAAGGCATGAAAGTCGACGAAGTCCAGCACAAGCTTGCGGCGGAACTGGGCAAGTCATTCCACGATCCTCAGGTGACAGTGCGCGTTGCGTCGTATCGCGCGAAGCAGGTGTACGTCGACGGCGAAGTCCGCACTGCGGGCGCGCAATCCATCAACGATATCCCGACGACGCTGTACGACGCGATCAGTCATGCCGGCGGTTTCAGCCCGGCCGCGGACCAGAGCCGCATTACGCTGACGCGCAACGGCCGTTCGTACGACATCAACTTCACGGGGATGCTGCAGCGTGGGTTGAATCCTTCGAACATCATGCTGCGCCCCGGCGATCTGATTCGCGTCTCCGCCCGCGAAGAAAACGGCGTGTTCGTACTGGGCGAAGTGACAAAACCGGTTACCGCCCTGCCGCTACGCAACGGTCAGTTGACGTTGAGCGACGCGCTTTCTCAGGCGGGCAGCATCAATTCGGCAACCGCGGACGCCGCGCAACTGTATGTGATCCGCGGACTGGGCAAGGACGCGCGCGTGTTTCACCTCGATGCGGCGTCGCCCGTCTCGATGATCCTCGCCAATCGCTTTGAGCTGCAACCGAAGGACATCGTCTATGTCGACGGCAACGGGCTGGTCCGCTTCAGCCGTGTGTTGAGCTTGCTGCTTCCGGGCATCAACGCCGGCCTCACTGCCGGCCTGGTGACGAAATGAGCATGACATTGCAACTTCTCCGAAACCAGCGCATGACGGTGACGACATGGTGAATCGCCGTTCGGTCATGGGCCTCTCGGCCGGCGCGGCAATACTGGGTGCCGGTGCGGTCTCGCGTGGATGGGGCGAATCCACCGGGAATCAATCGCAGAACGGATTTCGCTGGCTCAGCGATTTCGCCACCAGGGGCAAGGGTGCGAGCGACGACACCGGCACGTTCCAGCGCGCGATCGACTACGTACGCAATATCGCACTGCGTACGCGCGACACGTCCTGTTTACCCGCATTGCTGATTCCGGCGGGCCGCTACGTTCTCACGGAAACGATCGACACCGCGCCCTGGATCAAGTTGTGCTCGGTGGGCGGCGTCCTGCTCGACTTCTCCCTGTTGCCCGTCGGTTGGAACGGTTTGACCTGCAGAAACGAAACCACCCTCCCCGCGACCGAGTTGCGTTTTCCGGGGGACCGTTCGCCATTTCTCGACGGCACAGGCGGCACGATCTCGATACTTGGCCCCGGCAAGGCACAGTCCGAGGGATGGGGCATCGTGATGGGCAACCGGCAAGCCGGATTTTCGGGCGCGGTGAGAGACGCGGGCGGCCGCAATGTCGTGGTCACGGGCTGGCGTGGTGCGCTGCGGATCGATCCGGTCAATACGTATCTGACTGCGTGGTTTTCGTCGCGCTTCGAACAGAACCGCGAGGATGGCATTTACGTGGCGCCAGGCGTTGGCAGAAGCGTGAATAGCGGCGAACGGATGACCTTCTTCGATTGCACGTTTGCAGGCTCAGCCCGCGCCATCGACATCAATTCGGACAGCATGGATTTCGTCTTTGATGCCTGCTCGTTCGATTTCAACGGTGACGTGGTGTATTTCGGCCGTCAGGCGCGTTTCGGTACGGTGGCGTTCAACCACTGTCACATCGAAGGTATCGACGGACTGCTCGTCAACGGGACGGCCGCGGGCAAGAACCTTCGCACCGTGTTCCGCGACTCGATCGTGCTGCCGAGGCGCTGGAAACGCAAGGATCTCGACAATGCGCCGCGTCAACTGGTAGCCGGCACGGCGAAATTCTCTGCTTCCGGCGTCGAGTGGCGTTTCGAGTCTCCGCAACAGGGCGCGTTGACGGCGCTGATCGGCGACGAGGTGCCGGTCGAATCGGTGAGTGCAATGAGCTTCCAGAAAGTTCAGGCTCTGCCGTGGCGCGGAAGCGTGATCAACGCGGACAGTCTCTTCACGCTGGATAGCCCGGGCACACCAGTGGGCTCACTTACGCACTGGAGCATGTCATCCGCTGCATCCGGGCGAGCCGCAGGCGAAATCGTCGCGATGGACATGGCTACGGGAAACGGCGCAACGACCCGATCGAGGCAAGCATTGCGGCTGGCCTCGCCGGATCAGGACAACGCACCCTTCTCGGTGACCACGCGAACACCTTTCCCGGTGAACGCGGGCGAAACCGTCCTTGCCGCCTGCGCGGCGACCTCCGCGGGCACAACAGGTCGTACGGCATTCGCGTTCCAGTTCTACGCCGCGGGGGGCGTCCCGCTAAGCGTGAGCGAATCGCAGAGCACGGCGAATGAACTTCCATCTGCACAAGCAGCCGTTCCTGCCGGTGCCGTTCAGGCCGTCCTCAAGACGACCTTCATCGGCTGGACGGGAAAGCTCGAGATCAACGAACTGGCGGTATGGCGCTCGTCATGAGCCTGGGTGCGCAGACATCCATCCGAGTCAGCAACGTCTCAACACATAGAAAGACAACCAGATGATTTCCAACGTTCTAATGGTTTGCCACGGAAACCTTTGCCGCAGCCCGATGGCCGCGGCGCTTCTTCAGCAACGCGTCGAGGGGCTACGCGTCTGTTCTGCCGGCCTTGCGGCTGAGGTGGGGCAACCGGCGGCGACCGAGGCCGTCGCGGTACTGTCCGAAATGGGTATCGACATTCAGGCGCATCGCGCCACGCAGTTGACCCAACAGCTCGCGAACGACGCGGAGCTGATTCTGACGATGACCGCGGCGCAGACACGAAGTCTGCAGTCGCTCTATCCGCTGATGCGCGGCCGTATCTTCTCCATCCGCGGCTTCGACGATGCGGATATCGACGACCCGATGGGTTTGCCCATCTCCGCATTCCGCGTGTGTCTCGACGCCCTGAAAGACGGCATCGATTACTGGGCACGGCGACTGAAAAACCTGAACGGATCTTCAGGCGAGCGCGCGTATCCGGAAGCGCTCTGCGTTGGCGGAGGTGCACAGTGAACCCGCCCTATGCGCCGCAGGAAGTCGCCGCCACCGAGAAAGAGTTCAACCTGGCGGCGATGCTCGATGTCTTCGTGCTTTACCGGCATATGATGCTGTGGATTTTTGGAACCCTGGCGGTTCTCGGCATCGCGGCGGTACTGCTGTCGGATCCGCAATACCAGGTCAACATCATCACGCAGGTCGACGAGGGTTCGGCCGCGACCACCGCGTCGTCGCTGCTGGGTCAGGATCTTTCGTCGATGCTCGACGTCAAGTCGTCGGCCGATACGGAAATGCAGGTGCTCCAGTCACGGCTTGTGGTGGCTTCGGCAGTCGACAACCTGCGCCTCGATATCGAGGCGGAGCCCGCCCGTTTTCCGATCATCGGCCGCGCCATCGCAAGATCCAGCAAGGGGCTGTCTCACCCGGGATTTCTGGGCATGGGCGGCTATACGTGGGGTGACGAGAACGCGCGCGTCGAACGCTTTGACGTTCCTCCGGAATTCGAGGGAGAACACTATCGCATGACGATTCTGGACGCCGGAACCTACCGGCTTTCAGGAACCGGTCTCGACCAGGACGTTGTGGGCCGGATCGGCAAGACCGAGACCTTCGTCACCGACGATGGCCCGATCACCTTGCAGGTAAGTGCAATCCACGCGGCCCCGGGCGCCCGCTTCAAGCTCACGCGGCAATCGCGTCTGGAAACGATCGACACGCTTCAACGCAGTCTATCCATCAGTGAATTGGGCAAGGATTCCAACGTTCTGCAGGTGAAACTGCGTGGCAGCGATCCGGTGCTGATCACGGCGATCCTGAACGATATCGCGCGCCACTATGTCGGCCAGAACGAGGATCGCAAGGCGGAACAGGCCGCGCGCTCGCTAACGTTTCTGCGCAGTCAGGTGCCCGACTTGCGTCAGAAACTCGATACGACGGAAAGTGCTTATGCCGTGGTTCGGAGCAAGCTGGGATCGGTGGATCTCGATGGTGAGGCGCGCGCCATCCTGCAGCAATCAGCCGACAATGAGACGCAGATCAGCGCACTTCTGCAAAAACGCGCTGAGGCACTGACCCGCTTTGAACCGACCAATCCGACGGTGGTCGCCCTCGATCATCAGATCAAGGTGCTCCAGTCGCAATCGGCCGGGTTTAATCAACGCATCGACCGTTTGCCGGAGACCCAACGTCAAGTGGTCACGGCACAACGTGACGTCAAGATCAGCAATGACCTGTACGTCGGCTTGCTGAACAACATCGAGCAACTGCAGATTCTGGAGGTGGGACGAATCGGGAACGTCCGCGTTCTCGATAACGCGTTGCTGCCTGACCAGCCGATCCGCTTGTGGCGCCCCGTGTTGTGCCTCGTCGTGATCGTGCTCGCCATGTTTGCAGCGGCCGCCGCCGCGTTTATCCGCGATCTGCTGTTCCGTGGGATTTCCGATTCACACGAGATCGAAGAACAGACCGATCTCAGCGTGTTCTCGGTGGTGCCGATGGCGAACCGCCGGGGCTTCCGATGGACGGGCTACCTGCGCCGCAAAACGCCTGCGCGGCGCCCACTGGCGTTCGTCGATCCAGCCGACCCCGCGATCGAGAGTTTGCGCAGTCTTCGCACGGCCTTGCAGTTTTCGCTGGCCGACTCGGGCAACAAGGTCGTGATGTTCACCGGACCGTCACCCAACATCGGCAAATCGTTTATCGCGTCGAATGTGGCCGCGGTTCTCGCGCGGACCGGCAAACGCGTCCTGTTGATCGACGGTGACCTCAGGCGCTGCGGCTTGAGCCGTGCCTACGGATGCCACTCGGCTGTCGGACTATCTGATGTGATCGCCGATGTCAGCCAGCTGGACGCATCGATCCGTAAGATCGAGCGGTCGACGCTCGACTTTCTCCCGAGCGGATCAATGCCGCCGAATGCGGCCGACCATCTGAGCAGTCCGGGCGTGCCCGAACTTTTCAGCGCACTCGCCTCGCGCTACGACGTAGTGATCGTCGACACCGCCCCGCTCCTCCCGGTGCCCGACGCCGCCATTCTCGCGCCCTATTCCAGCGGCAATGTGTTTCTGGTGGCGCGCGCCTCCATCACCAAGCCGGCGGAACTCGAAGAATGTGCGCGCCGCCTGCGGCAGGTTGGCGTCGACGTGAAAGGCGTGGTGCTCAACGGAATCGACCGGCACGCAGGACGTTTCCGTTACGGCACGACCTACGGGAGCTATCGCTACGCACGCTCGCGAGGCGAAGACGCGCGCCCTGTGATGGACGAGGTGGCGCAATGACGCAGCGACGCCGCGACGCCTGGGCGGCATCGTTGCTGTCCGTCAGTGCGCTCGGATCAGCCGGGCTGGCGTTCGCTGTGCAGGCGACGCTGGCGCGTTCGCTGTCACCTTCGGAATACGGGCAGTTCGCCGCCGCGCTCGCGGTGGTGACGATCATTGCACCGGCGGTCGGCTTTGGCGTGCCGTCCTTCTGGCTGAAGGCATACGGCACCGAAGGATGGGCGGCGAAGCGCTGGATGGAGGCGTCGGTTCGTTTCATCGCCCGCAGCGCACTCATGTGTCTCGTCGCCGCCGCGCTCTGGGCATGGATCGGCACGGCCGACACGCACACCGCCCAACTACTGCTGTCGATGCTTCCCGTGGTGCTGACCCAGGGTGCCATCGAAATGGCCTCGGCGAAACTACAGCTCGAAGAAAGGTTCGGGCGGGTTGCCATGTGGCAGGCGCTGCAACATGCGGGGCGTCTCGCCCTGGTGCTGGCTTGCTGGCAGTTGGGAGCCAGCAGCGAGGCGATTGCGCTTGGTTTCGGCTGCATTGGCGCAATCGTGACACTCGGCGCCTGGCGCTCGGTCGCCGCGCTGCGCCGTGGCGCGGTGGCGTTGATCGGACACGGGCCGGAATCCCCAGCGCGAAGCACGAGCGGGAGTGTGCCGGCACCGTCGATCAATGAACTCTGGCTCAACGCCATGCCCTTCGGTATGGCTAGCCTCCTCTTTTATGCATACGGGCAAAGCGGGCTTGTGATCGTTTCGCACCTCGGCGCGCCGCAGGACGTCGGCGTCTACAGCGTCGCTGTAACCATTCTGACCGCGCTCTATCTGTTGCCAACCGTTCTGTTCCAGAAGCTCCTGATGCCGCGCCTTCATCGTTGGGCCGCGTCGGGCGATGAGCGTCTCGAACGGATGTACCGGGACGGCAATAAATGGATGTTCGTCTCGGGCGTTGTATTGGCCGGCATCGCGGCATTGCTCGCGCCGGTCGTGATTCCACTGGTATTTGGCAAGCAATACGGGCAATCGGTCGATGTGGTCGTGCTCATGACGTTGAGCACCCCGTTCAGATTTCTGACGGTCAGCGCCTCCTCGGTGATGACAACCCGCAATCTGATTCGCGTGCGCAACCGGTGTGCATTCGCCGCCCTGCTTTTCAGCGTGATTGCCGGGGTCATTGGTGTTTCGTTCGCGGGCATCGTAGGTGCGGCGCTTGCATCGATTGCAGGCGAAGTTGTGTGGGCTGTGCTGTCCGTGCTGTGCGCCCGTCACTTCCTGGCTCGTGCACGGAGCGAGCCGGCGCGTGTCGCCGAGGTTGAGCGGGACGCCGATGATGCGGCTCCCTTGCTATCCGAACAGATTCCGGTCAGCGTGATCATTCCATGTTTCAACTGCCGCGATACGGTCGAGCGAGCTGTCCAATCGGTATTCCAGCAGACGTGCCGGCCACGGGAGCTGATCCTCGTCGACGATTGCAGCACCGACGGCACACGTGAAATTCTCGCCGACCTGGTACGGATGTATCCGGCCAACTGGATCCACGTGCTGTTGCAGCCGCGCAATGCCGGACCGGGCGCGGCGCGTAATGCGGCGTGGACAGCAGCGACACAGCCCTACATCGCGTTTCTCGACTCGGATGACAGTTGGCATCCCGCAAAGATGGAGATCCAGTACGGATGGATGCGCGCTCATCCAAAGGCGACGATCACCGGTCATCCCGTGGCGTACCTCGAATCCGGCGAACGCCCTGAATCTCAACCACGGCCCTCAGTCTTCGCGCCGCACCGTGTATCGCGTCAGCGTGTCCTGTTTTCGAACCGCTTCACACCGTCGAGCATTCTGATGCGCGCAGATGTCGGCGCCCGCTTCGATGAGACGAAGCGACATGCCGAAGACTATTTCATGCTGCTCGAAGTCGTGCTGGTGGATGCAGGCCAGGCCTACCTGTTTTCAACGCCGTTTTCGTACATCTACAAGGCGCAGTTCGGCGCGCGAACAGGCCTGAGCGCTCAGCTCTGGAAAATCCAGAAAGGCGAACAGGACAACTACCTCCAGTTCCGCAGACGCAGAGCGATCAGCAATGTCGAATGGCTGTGTTTTTCCCTATTGAGCGCAGTCAAATATTTTCGACGTTGCCTGGTGGCGCGGAGGTTCACGTGAGGAATCGTCCCGCAACCCACGCACCCGCAGGCACCGCAACGCATCAACCGGCCGGGCGAGCGAAATGACTTACTACCTCATTCCCCTGCTGATCTTTTACTTCGGCGTGGCGCTATGCATCGCCTATGGCGGGACCAATCCCGCCGTTGTTCTCACGTGTGCGTTTCCGATGGTGGCGCTGGCCGTTTTGCGCGGCCATACCGGTACCGACACGGCAGCGTATTACCAGGCGTTCACGGACCTCGGCCAGGGCAACGGTTACGGCGCTGAACCGCTATTCAACGCGTATGCGCAGTTTCTCTGGGCCATCGATCCCGACCCGCGCTTTGTCGTCAACAGCATTTCCATGACGACGGCGCTGCTATTGCTGTGGTCCATCTCCAGCAGCCGCTTTGGCATCTGGTTCGGCGGACTCGTGCTCGTACCCGGCATGTTCTACGAGTTGACCATGAATGTCATGCGATTCGGTCTGGCGTCGGCAATCTTTCTGCTTGCGACTCGCGTTTCGCCTCACCAGAAGCCGCTTCGATACGTCATTTACGCATTGATTGGTACCTGTGTGCATTTTTCTTCGGCGCTGCTGTTTCTGCTTTTCATTGCAACGACCCGGCGCGGTCACACGCTGATGTTTGTCGGCGTGGCGGTTGCCGTCATCGCCGGCTCACTGTTGATGCCCGACTACTTCGCCGACAAGACCAGTCTCTACACCGGCATATCGGCCCCGAACGCCACGTCGGGATTGCTCTTTCTGCTGATCCAGATACTGATGCTGGGCGTGATGATCGTGTACCGGCGGCAATTCGCCATTCCGCCCATCGGTTGGCTGATCTGTACGGTGCTGGCAGCCGCGCTGTACGGCATGACTCAGGTGACCTATGCAGGCATCCGCTTCCAGCTGATCCTCGTGTTCCTCATGTTGGTCGTGCTCTGGCGTCAGTTTTCTCCATCGACGGGACGCATGCGGACCAATCTCGCGACGTGGCTGTTCCTCATCGGACTGATCGCGCTCGCGGGACGCATCCACAACATGACCGATGAAGAAGGACACGGCGAGTCTCCATTCCTGCCGTATCAGACGGCTCCAGCAATCCAGCAACTAGGGTGAGCGATCATGCGACAGAAAATCGTACACGTAACGGAAGCACTGGGCGGCGGTGTGCTGCATTGCGTTGCTCTGCTGGCCAATCGTCAGGCAGCGGCAGGCGACGATGTCGTCGTGCTGCATTCCGTGCGGCAGGACACGCCGCCGGCTGCGAAGCTGAATGAATTGTTCGATCCGAGAGTGCGGCGGCAGGTCGTGGACATGCGCACCCGTATCGGCGCTCACGATATTGTGAGCGTGTTCCGGGTCCTTATCGAACTGTTTCGGGAACGCCCGGACATCGTTCATCTTCACTCGTCGAAAGCCGCCGCATTGGGGCGGATCGCGGCGTGCGTTCTCGGCATCACGTCGCGCACCATCTATTCGCCGCACGGATTCGCCTTTCTCAAGGAAGACATCTCGCCGCTCAAGATCTCGCTGTTTTTGCTGATCGAACGGATGCTGCATGCAGCGGGTGGCCACATCGTTGCCTGTTCGAAGAGTGAATTGCGTTATGCGCGGATGTTGCTGTTGCGTGCAGAACGCACGAGCCTTGTCGAGAACGCGGTGAAGCTCGATGAATTCCGTCTGGACGGTCGCAGAAAGGCGGATGAACAGGTGGTCGTATGCACGTCGGCGCGCGTCACTTATCAGAAGGCGCCATGGCGATTCACGCGCCTGGCTCAACGCTTCTCTGGCACATCGAAGGCTCGCTTCATGTGGTTTGGCGACGGTGAGGCCGACGCGATCGACAACTGGATCGACCGTGACGCCGTTGAGTTGAGTGGCTGGATTCCCGCAGCGGACCTTCGACGACGACTTCTGCAGTGCGATATCTTCGTGCTGCCTTCGCTATGGGAAGGCATGCCGATCGCACTGATCGAAGCGCAGGCGGCCGGACTCCCTGCGGTGGCGAGTCGCATCGTCGGCAACCGCGATGTCATCGTCCACGGCGTGACGGGTTTTCTCGCGAACGATGATGAAGAGCTGGCGCACTACACCCAACGTTTAATCGACGATGCAGATCTGCGGCAACGGATGGGTGCCGCCGCGAGCGCGCACGCCCGGGCCCGCTTTGGCGACTCGCA
Organism: Paraburkholderia sediminicola; assembly: GCF_902859805.1. Taxonomy (GTDB): domain Bacteria; phylum Pseudomonadota; class Gammaproteobacteria; order Burkholderiales; family Burkholderiaceae; genus Paraburkholderia; species Paraburkholderia sediminicola. Next base: position 41,366 of record NZ_CADIKC010000004.1, read on the forward strand.
GCTCTTCCGCTCTTACGTGGGGATCTACCGGCGACTGCTGACGCCGATACAAGGTCACAGCTTACCGGCCGTGACGCATGGTCTTTCCCATGAGGTTCCAAAATGAACGCGCGTGAAACCGAAGCCGCTCCCGTCGTCGCATCAAGTTCTCCTCCTATTCGATCGTCCCAGGTCGGCAACGTGCCACTTGCGACCGTCCGTCGCGAGACATGCATCGCGTTCTTCGGATTCTATGGACGGCACAACTTCGGCGACGACCTGTTCGGATATCTGCTGCAATCGATGTCGATCAGAACACCGGGGATTCGCCCACTGATAGTCGGCGCATCGCCCGCGTGTGAATTGACGCATCCGTTCCACTTGCCGGTTGCGCGAGCATTGTGGGCGCGCCCCGGGGCAATCGGCGCGGTGGCACGGTCGGTGACCTATGTGGCGGCCATCCTGCGAGCCCGGGCGGCGATCTTCGGCGGCGGCTCGTTATTCGGCGCCAATGCGTCGCTGCCCTTTGCGAAACTGATCGTCAATGCGGGGCGGCGGCTCAACAGGCCCGTCGCCGCGCTCGGGGTGTCGGTTGGACCATTCGAATCGGCGGAGCGGCGCCACGCGTTTGCGCGTGTTCTTGACGCGATGCCGTCCATTGCGGTCCGCGACGAAGCCTCGGTCCGGGCGGTCGCCGACGCGACGGGATCGCCGCCTGCCAACCTTAAGGACCTTGCGTTCGCGTTGCCGGCGCTCTATGCGCCAAAGCGAAGTCAGCAGGATCGACGTACCCTGATCGTGTCCATTCATCTGCGGCAGTATATGGACGCAGCGCTGGCCATCCTCGCCAGGGTCGACAGCCTGCACCTCGTTGATGAAGTACTGTTCGTCTCGCTGGACGACGAGAGCGTTGCGGTAACTGGAGACATTGCTCGCCTGTTCTCGCCTTCGAACGTCTCTGTGAGCCGCTTTCAATACGGCGATTCGATTACCGAGGTTGTCGATCTATTTGCCGCGGCCACGTGTGTCGTTACCTCGAAGTTGCACGGCGCTATTGTCAGCTTCGTGTACGACGTTCCTGTCATGCTGTTCTGCTATCAGCGCAAGTGTGTGGAATTCCTGCTGGACAATGCATTGCCGGGACCTCAGGAACCGCAACCGCCGGAGGACGTATGCGTGAGACACGTCACGGAGCTTCTTTCGCGTGACGGCCGTAAGCAACGATATTCGAACGCTGGATGGCATCTCGACCAGTTCACGCAGTTCATCTCCGCTATCGGCAACGCAAAGAAACACACTGGCTGAAGGATCGAAAACGTGGCGACGCAGGGGAGCGTATGGTTCTCTCCCCAGCATCGCCACTCCAGCGACTTTTATACTTGCAGTTCGGCCATACGGCTGGCGAGATAATCGCTGAAGTCTGCCGAGACCTCGGGATGGCGCAGTGCGAACTCCACGGTCGCCTTCAAGTAGCCGAGCTTGCTGCCGCAATCGAAGCGCGCACCCTCATATCGATAGGCTAAAACCTGCTCATCGTGGAGCAATGACTGGATCGCATCCGTCAGTTGCAACTCGCCGCCGCTGCCTGGCCGCAATGCACGCAGATGCTCAAAAATCCTGGGCTTCAGCACATAGCGGCCCACCACGCCGTAACGCGAGGGCGCGTCCGCGGGTGCGGGCTTCTCGACGATACCCGACAGCTTGAAGATATTCTCCTCCCATTGTTTGCCGTCGATCACGCCATAAGACTTCGACTCGTCCGGCGCAATCTCTTCGACACCCAGTACCGACGTATGGTAATGGTCGAATACGTCGATCATCTGCCGCAGGACAGGCGGTTTGCCGTCCAGCAGGTCGTCGGCTAGCACGACGGCAAACGGACTGTCGCCGACGAGCTTTTCGGCACACAGTACGGCATGCCCCAGACCCAGCGCTTCGGCCTGGCGAACATAGAAACAGTCGACATGGCTTGGCTTGATGCTACGCACGAGCGACAGCAGTTTCTCCTTTCCACGTGCCTCGAGCTCCGCTTCGATCTCGTAGGACTTGTCGAAATGATCCTCGATGGCCCGCTTGCTGCGCCCCGTCACAAAGATCATTTCGGTGATCCCTGCCGCTATCGCTTCTTCGACTGCATATTGAATCAACGGTTTATCGACAATGGGCAACATCTCTTTCGGGCTTGCTTTTGTTGCAGGAAGAAAGCGGGTGCCGAGTCCCGCCACGGGAAAAACGGCTTTCGTTACTTTAAGCATGGGACTTGAATCTCGCGTGTGGAATGATCAGGCGTTAATTCGGGAATATGGGCGCCCGGCCGTAAAAAGAACCTGCCCGCATGAAGCCAGAATCCGGGCAGGTTTAACCGAGGCATGTAGAGTTCGCCGGGCGCGGCAAACCCCGGACAAGTATCGTCTGCCAGTAGCCGGATCGTGTGGGGTCTTGTCGGATCACACTGAGCAATTGACGGAACGCTACAGTAATGTCATTTAACAGAGCCGCTAATTGCGCTCAAAAAAATTCGCTCGCAAATCGACCCGTGAAACAGGCACGGCTGATACCGAACATTGGCGGAATGAATCAAGCTTTTGTCACAGACGAGCATGTCCGCGCGGGTAAGCTTCGCATAGGTATATCGCCGGGAAGTGGTCGGTGATGAAACGTCAACCTTCGCATGCAAGACAGAACATTGACCAAGAAATCAGATAGCCTGCAGGCGATCGCCGCATTCAACCAGTCGTATCTCCTGCTCGCGCAGCGGATGCTTGCGGAAGATCGTGAGCAGGCAAAACGTGCACTCGGACTATCCGATTCGATGGCAACACGGATCTGTTCGTTGACAGCGTCCGAGATCGAAGTCCTCGCCGAGAGCTCGGACGTGATCTGTCAATTCCGAGTTGACGCAGCGCCCGGACGGGCGTGACAGCTGCCCGCCGACCTACCTCGTACGTCTGCTCGATCAACATGACAATCTCGGGAAACTGCCGCGGATGATCCACCGCGCATGACAACATTTAACCTGACAACCCCGTCTGCCGTCCGTCTGAAAGGCACTATAGTAGAGAGGACTTCCAGCCAGCAGAAGGAGTTCGAGTATGAAAGCACGCACCTATCGCATCGCAGCTACGGGGATGCTGATCGCAGCATTGCTACCTGTCCCGGCCGCCCAGGCGCAGCTCGGTAACCTGCTTAATCAGGGCTCGGGTGGTGGGTCGTCCGGTGGCCTCGGGAGCCTCGGCGGCATGGGCAGTGCCTTGTCAGGCCAGTCATTGACTTCCGGCAGCACCAGCAACGTCGCGGGTGTGCTGGAGTTCTGCATCAAGAACAACTATCTCAGCGGCGGCAGCGCGTCTTCAGTCAAGGACTCGCTGATGAGCAAACTTCCCGGCGGTTCCAGTTCGGCCTCGACGGACAGCGGCTATACCAGCGGCGCCAAGGGCATTCTGAGCAGCGGCGACGGCAAGCAACTGGACCTGAGCGGTGGCGGTCTGAAAGAACAGGTCACGAAACAGGTCTGCGACAAGATTCTCGCCCAGGGAAAATCCTTGCTGTGAGCGGGTGTGGAACATGTTGATGCAGAACACGGAATCCGATACGCCCCTCGATCTGCCCACACACAGTTCGCCATGGACCCTCTTCTGCATTTTCCTGCGGCTCGGCCTGACCTCGTTCGGCGGCCCTGCCGCACATCTTGGCTACTTCCGCGACGAGTTCGTCAAGCGCCGTCGTTGGCTCGACGAACACACGTTTAGCGATCTGGTCGCGCTGTGCCAGTTTCTGCCGGGTCCCGGCAGCAGCCAGGTCGGTATCGCGATCGGCCGCTTTCGTGGCGGCATCGCGGGGGCGCTCGCGGCCTGGCTAGGCTTCACGCTGCCGTCAGTGCTGTTGATGGTCGCGTTTGCCTACGGTTTTACCCATCTGGCAGAGGCGAACGGACTTCATCTGCTGCGCGGCCTCAAGCTTGCAGCGGTAGCTGTCGTTGCACAGGCAGTCTGGTCGATGGGACGTACGCTCTGCCCCGACCGTGCCCGCGTCACGATCGCGGTGGCGTCGGCCATTGCGGTGATCGTGCTCGGCGCAACCTATGGACAGATCGCATCGATCGTCGTGGCGGGCGTCGCCGGCGCCCTGCTTCTGAAATCGTCGACCGAGGTGCCGCGCGCACCGCTAGGCATGCCCGGCACGAAGACCGGCGCTGCTATTTGCCTCACCGTTTTCGGGCTGTTGCTGTTCGGCCTGCCCGCCGCGGCCGCCTTGCTGCATGCGTATCCACTCGACCTGTTCGCGGCGTTCTACCGGGTCGGCTCGCTGGTGTTCGGCGGCGGCCATGTCGTGCTGCCTTTGCTCGAAGCGGTCGTCGTGCCGCGCGGCTGGCTCTCGACCAATTCTTTCATGGCCGGCTACGGTGCAGCCCAGGCGATACCGGGGCCGCTGTTCACTTTCGCGGCGTTTCTAGGCGCCGCCAGCACCGGTTATCCGGCGGGTATAACCGGCGCGCTGATCGCCACTGTCGCAATTTTTCTGCCGTCGTTTCTACTGGTCGGCGCCGCGTTGCCGCTGTGGGGCGAACTGCGGGCATTCGCTTCGATGCGCCGGGCGATGGCCGGCATCAACGCTGCCGTGGTCGGCATTCTGCTCGCCGCGCTCTACGATCCCGTATGGACCAGCGCGGTGCACAGTGGGCGCGATTTCGCGCTGGTTATCGTGGCGCTCGCGTTGCTCGGCTGGTGGCGCCTTCCTTCATGGGCCGTGGTGCTGCTCACGGCGCTGCTCGCGTGGTGGGTCGTCTGAGTCCTCGTCCACCATCATTACCGGCGTGAACCGGTGGAAAAAACGCGGATGCATCGACCTCAGGCGCGAAATCTGCTGCTCGATAGACCCGTTGATCGCATAGGCCGGATTCGCCCTGCTGCAGGCCGGTTCAGGCACGCGACTTCAACGGCCCAAACGGGGCGACCGGTAACGCTTTCCCTAGCAGGCAAGCGGGTCCCGTCCGTCGAACGAAAAGGAGAAAAACGATGACCCTGCTCATTTATCTCGTAGGTTGGATCATTCTGATAGGCGGCGTGGCGTGGGGACTGATGGCGCTGCATGTTGCACAACATACGATCGCGATCGTCGCGGTCATCATGCTCGGCCTTGCGGTGATCACGGGCGCCACGCGGGCCCGTAACCGCGACCGGTCGTAGCGCCGTGCACGGTCTCATTCCCGCCTTACATTTTGTCATGCTATGATGCGAATCATTCTCATTTACAAAGACGCCGCATCCATCGATCCGGCGCGTCCGGTAGGCCATGGCGGCAAACGAATCGGCTCTGCATCACGAGATGCAGGCGCTCTACAGCAATCATCACGGCTGGCTCCACGCATGGCTGCGTAAGAAGCTCGGCTGCGCGCATCGTGCGGCCGACCTTGCGCACGACACCTTCGTTCGTCTGCTCGCCCGCGATGAACCGCTCGCCCTGGAAGAACCGCGTGCGTTCCTGACGACCGTCGCGCAACGCGTGATAGCCAACTACTGGCGTCGCGAGCAGATCGAGCGCGCTTATCTGGAAGCATTGGCGCTCGCCCCCGAAAGTTTTGCGCCCTCACCGGAAGACCGCGCGCTGCTTCTTGAAGCGCTGTGTGAAATCGACAGTCTGCTGGAACGGCTGCCGGTCGCCGTCAAGCGTGCGTTTCTGCTCGCCCAACTCGACGGCTTGAGCCATGCCGAGATCGCCGCGCAACTGAAGCTGTCCGTCTCGACCGTGAAACGCCATCTGGTGCGCGCCGGCGCGCAGTGCTTTTTTGCACTCAGCGCGGCCTGACGGATCGACAGATGAACGCGAGCGCGCGACCCGATATTCCGCAGCACATCGCCCTGCGCGCCGTAGAGTGGTGGATGGAACTGCAATCCGGCGCGACCACGCGCGCGCAGCAACTCGCGCTGACGCGCTGGCGCGCGGAGCATCCCGATCATGAGCGTGCCTGGCAACACATCTGCAGCGTCAGCAGCCGCTTCCGGGGCCTCGCTGAAACCGGCGAGGGCAACGCAGGCGCAGGTCGCGCGGCGGCCGCACGCGCTGCGCTGACGCGTCCCGGCTCGGCGAAGCGCCGCGCAAGTGTCAAAGTCCTCGCGACGCTGCTGTTCGCCGGCGGCGCGACATGGATTGCCGGTGAACACGTGCCGTGGCGCGCATGGAACGCGGATGCGCGCACGGCGCTCGGTGAACGCCGCACCATGACGCTTGCCGACGGCACCCGCCTGACACTGAACACTGACAGCGCTGTCGATATCCGTTTCAGCAATGCCGAGCGCCGCGTGCACCTGATCCAAGGTGAAATCATGATCGCGACCGGTCACAGCGAGCGTGAGCGGCGGCCCTTCATCGTCGAGACCGCGCAAGGCAGTTTGCAGCCGTTGGGCACACGCTTCGCCGTCAGACAACAGAGTGCGCTCTGCCGCCTCGATGTGTTCGAAGGCGCCGTGCGGATCAATCCATTCGACGCGCCCGGTCTCGCGCCGGTCGTCCATGCCGGCCAACGCGCCCGCTTTACACGTGATGACATCAGCGCGGTCGAACCAATCAACGAGAACGATGCAGCATGGACGGATGGCCTGATCGTCGCGAGCGGCATGCGGCTCGGCGACTTCGTGAACGAGCTCGACCGTTACCGCGCGGGGCATCTGAGCTGCGATCCCTCTGTGGCCGGTTTGCGGCTTTCGGGCACCTTCCCGCTCGCCGACACCGACCTCGTGCTCGACACCCTGGCGAGAACCTTGCCGGTTCAGGTCGTATTCATCACACGCTACTGGGGCACCGTGCGCGCGGCTCGCTCTTAAAACCGGCTTGCGCTACCGGCGCCGAAATTTTTTCGTCTGTTGTGAGCTGTTTTCGAATCTCGCGTGACAAGGGAGATGAGAGCAACACATCGTCTACCTTCCTGCGAGCTTTGAACATGGGACAGCATCGAAAGACCGGCGCCGGCAATGGCAGCCGTAGCAGCCGTGGCGCGTTGCGCGGGCGACAGCCGGCACACTTCGCGCGGCATATTGCAACGGCCGCTCTGATCTCGGCGGGACTGCCGTTCAATATCGCGCTGGCCGCCGATGCGCCATCCGCTTCGGCAGCGTCGCCGCGCAAGAGCTACGACATCCCGGCTGGTCCGCTAGAAGCCGCGCTCAATCGCTTCGGACGCGAGAGCGGACTGCTGCTGTCGTTTCCAGCGGCGCTGACGGACGGCCGCACGAGTGAGGGTCTGCGCGGCGAGTACGGCATAGGGGACGGCTTCGATCGAATCCTGCGTGGCACGGGGCTCGTCGCGGTGCAGCAGTCCAATGGCAGCTATACGCTGGTGCAGCGCGTTGAGCCGTCGGCGGACACTGGCAACGGGAGCGGCCCCACCCTCCCCGCCGTGACCGTCAGTTCGTCGACCGTGAAAGCCGGCAGCTACCGCCCACCTGTCGACGCAGTGGTGACGCGTTCGGATACGCCGGTGCTCGACACGGCGCAGGCCGTCAATATCGTGCCGGCCCAGGTATTGCACGATCAGCGTCCGCGCAATCTGGACGATGCGCTCGCGAACGTGAGCGGGATCGTACAAGGCAATACGCTGGCCGGCACCCAGGACACCTTGCTCAAGCGCGGCTTTGGCGGCAATCGCGACGGTTCGATCATGCACAACGGCATGCCGCTCGTGCAGGGACGCGCGCTGAACGCAGCCGCCGATAGTGTCGAAGTACTCAAAGGCCCGACTTCGTTGCTGTACGGAATCATGGATCCGGGCGGCGTTGTCAACGTGGTGAGCAAGCAACCCTTGCTCAAACCGTATCACGCGATCTCCGTGCTCGGCTCGACCTACGGGCATGGCCGCAATGGAGCCGGCGCGACGTTCGATACGACCGGGCCGATCGGCGACTCCGGCCTCGCCTACCGGCTGGTCGTCGATCAGACCGACGAACAATACTGGCGCAACTTCGGCGAACATCGCGAGACACTCGTGGCACCGTCGCTCGCTTGGTATGGGCGCGATACGCAGGTGGTGGTGTCGTACGAATATCGAAAGTTTCTCTATCCGTTCGACCGCGGCACAGCGCTCGACCCAAAGACCAACAAGCCGCTCGCCATCTCGAGCCGCGAACGTCTCGACGAACCGTTCAACGAAATGGACGGCGAATCGAACCTCGCACAGATCAGCGTCGACCATCAGATCAACGCCAACTGGAAGGCGCACTTCGGCTACAGCTACAACCGCGAGACCTACGATGCGGGACAGTTACGCGTGCAAGGGATCAACAGCACGACCGGCGCCGTGTCGCGCAGCAACGATGCGACGCATGGCGCGCTCAGCACGGACAGCTACGCGATCGCCTATGTGGACGGCCATTTCGACATTGCCGGTTTGCGCAACGATTTGCAGGTCGGTGTCGACGACGAATACCGCCGCATCTATCGCAAAGATCTGCTGCGCCAGGCCACGAAATATCCGTTCAACTATTTCCATCCGGTCTACGGGCTGGAGAGTCCGTCGACCACGGTGTCGGCGAGCGACAGCGATCAGACCGACACGCTGCACGACCGCTCGCTCTTCTTCCAGGACAGTTTGCACCTCACCGACAAATGGATTCTGATCGGCGGCGCGCGCTTTCTAAGCTACAACCAGATTGCGGGAAAGGGCCGGCCCTTTGTCGTCAATACGGACATTAACGGCACCAAATGGCTGCCGCGCGCGGGCGTAGTTTACAAATGGACCGACACGGTGTCGCTCTACGGCAGCTATACGCAGTCGCTCAAACCCACTTCGACAATCGCGCCGCTGTCTTCGGGCGTCGTGATCGATTCATCGGTGCTGCCTGAGGAAGCCACTTCGTGGGAGCTCGGCGCCAAAGTGGCGATGCCCAACGGCCTGAGCGGCACGCTGGCGTTGTTCAATATCGACAAAAAGAACGTGCTGGTCCAGCAGTACAACGACGCCACCAAGCAGACCGACTGGCGTACGGCGGGCAAAGCGCGTTCGCGCGGCGTGGAACTCGACGTGGCCGGCCAGATCGGGCAGCACTGGAGCCTGATCGCGAGCTACGCGTACATCGACGCGAAGACCACAGAGGACCCGCTTTACGCCGGCAAGCGTTTATGGAATGCGCCGCAGAATACCGCATCGCTTGCGGCCGTGTACGACTTCGGCACGATCTTCGGCGGCGATCAGTTGCGAGTCGGCGCCGGCGCGCATTACGTCGGCCCGCGCCCGGGCGATTCGGCCAACAGCTTTACGCTACCGGCTTACACCGTCGCCGACGCTTTCGCCACGTACGAGACGAAACTTGGCAATCGGCATCTGTCGTTCCAGCTCAACGTGAAAAATCTGTTCAACAAGACCTATTACCCGTCGAGCGTGAACAAGTATTTCGTATCGGTTGGCGACGCACGTCAGGTCTCTTTACTATCGACGCTCGAGTTCTAGGCCACGCCGACATCGCGCCTCACACGCAATACACGCATTCACTTGATCGGCACGGGACAGGAATCGTCATGAAACATCAGAATCACCGCGCTGAACAAAGCTCAGCGCCCAAACGTAAACGCCGGACATTTCTCACCGCAGCAGCGGGCCTTGGCGCCCTGCTGGCTGTCACGACACCTGCGGCGCGCGCGACAACGAGCGGCCCACGCACGGGCAAGAAGATCGTGATGGTCGTGCAACTCAACGGACCGAGCCTGGCTATCGACCAAAAGATCGCGGCACACCTGGAAGCGCGAGGTTATAACGTGCGCATGCTGGACCAGGCACAACCGCCGGAGGTAGTTGGCGACGCGGATCTCGTCGTCATTTCATCCACGGTCTCATCGAAACAGGTCGTGGGAGGCTGGCGCTACCTGGCCAAACCGTTGTTGACATGGGAGAACGATTTACTTGACGACTTCGCGATGACGGGCAAGCGTCACGACGTCGATTTCGGCGAAGCGGAGAAGGAGCGTTACTTGTGGCTGGTCAACGCACCGCACCCGATCGCGGCTGGTTTGCCGGCAGGCGTAACGAACGTCTATGTCAAACAGGCCGCGATGAGTTGGGGCAAACCAGGCTTGGGCGCAACGACGATTGCAACGCTGTATGGCCAACCGGAAAAGGCGGCGATCTTCGCGTACGAGAAAGGCGCGACGATGGACTACGAATCACTGGCCCCCGCGCGCCGCGTGATGTTTTTCCTGAACAACGACACCTTCACCAACTTGTCGCCGACGGGAAACAACCTCTTCGACGCAGCAGTGGACTGGGCGACCGGCCTAAGTTGAAGAACAAAAACCAAAGCGCCGGAAAAAACGAGCACAAAACCGCACAACCGGTTTTACGAACGCCTCTTCGGCGCGCGCAGCGCCGCCGGAAGCATGACACGCTTGTCACAAGCAGGCGCACGGGCACGAACCCAGATTCCAGATGCACCACTACCCGTAGCAGACCATGGTGCCCACTTAGCAGGAGTGGTTTGAGCCGCTTTCTTTTGCCTACTTTTCTTTGCGGCAAGCAAAGAAAAGTAGGTGCCGCCCCGCACAGGGGCAACGCTAATAGACCAATAACAAATCAAGGAAAGGCCAACACCGCAGAAGTCCGGACACAACATCAATTAGAAGCCGCAGCAGCCTGATCAGCCACAGAAGCCCCAGCAGTCTTCAAAGCGCCAGCGCCATCGTCACCATGCTGAATAGCATAAATCTCCCGATTCCGGGCAATCTCCTTAGCCGTAGGCGGATAGTCATTATTAGACGTAGGCACGACCCCTTCAGCCTGAGCCTGCTTCAACTGAGCAATAACATCAGCCCTGGTCAACCCTGACGGATTTGATTGAGCAAACGCAGTAGCCCCAAACGGCAGGCTAAGAGCAGCAACAGCAATAGCGGTAAGTAATTTCATGATGTCTCTCCGATGAAGTGCAAGAAGTGAGTGGCTTGAACCACGCTTCCCATTCTTGTCATTTCAGCTGTCGGAGCACTGACCCGGAGATTACCGTTCTGTTATCTACACACCGGGCCTGACCGCAAACCCAAAAACGCCGAGATAACAGAACGGTAATCTACCGGACCACACCCGGTAAGTGCCCAACCCCCACACTCCTGACCAACGAAGAAGCCCGCGCCCCGCGCTACCAGACGCGTCGGAAACCGCGCGCCTCCCTCTGCCTCTTTTCAGGAAAACGTCATGTGGATCGTCAAGCTCGCGCTGCGCCGCCCATATACATTCGTGGTTCTCGCGGTGTTGATCTTTATCGTCGGCCCCCTCGCGATACTGCGCACGCCGACCGATATTTTTCCGAACATCGACATCCCGGTGGTCAGCATCGTCTGGACGTATAACGGCTTTTCCGCGCAGGACATGGCCAACCGCATTACGTCGAACTACGAGCGCGCGCTGACCTCCGACGTCGACGATATCGAGCATATCGAGTCGCAATCGCTGAACGGTGTCTCGGTGGTGAAGATCTTTTTCCACCCGGGCGCGGACATCAATCGCGCGATTGCCGAAGCAGCCTCCAATTCCGCGTCGATCCTGCGCGTATTGCCGCCGGGCACGCTGCCGCCGAACATCATCACGTACAACGCGTCGACGGTGCCTATCCTGCAGCTCGGACTCTCCAGCGACACGCTCTCCGAACAGCAGCTCTACGACCTCGGCAACAGCCAGATCCGCACGCAACTCGCAACGGTGCAAGGCGCCTCAGTGCCGCTGCCGTTCGGCGGCAAGGTGCGACAGATCATGGTCGATATCGATCCGCGCGCGCTGCAAGCCAAAGGCCTTTCCCCGCTCGACGTGGTCAACGCCGTCAACGCGCAGAACCTGATTCTCCCTGGCGGCACCGCCAAGATCGGCACGAAGGAATACAACGTGCAGATGAACGGCAGCACCGACACGGTGGCCGCGCTGAACGACTTGCCGATCAAGACGGTAGCCGGCGGCGTGGTGTATGTGCGGGACGTTGCCCACGTGCGCGACGGTTATGCGCCGCAAACCAACATTGTGCGCAGCGACGGCAAACGCGCGGCGCTCCTCACCATCGAGAAATCAGGCAGCACGTCCACGTTGACCATCATCCAGCAGGTCAAGGCGATGCTGCCGCATATCGCGGCGGGTTTGCCGAGCGCATTGCATATCACCGCGCTGTCCGATCAATCGGTGTTCGTGAAGTCGGCGGTTGTGGGTGTAGCGCGCGAGGCCGTAATCGCCGCGGCCCTGACCGCGGTGATGATCCTGCTGTTTCTCGGCAGCTGGCGCGCCACGCTGATCATCGCGGTGTCGATTCCGCTCGCGGTGCTGACCTCACTGATCGCGTTGTCCGCACTCGGCCAGACCATCAACATCATGACGCTTGGCGGGCTCGCGCTCGCGGTAGGTATTCTCGTCGACGACGCCACCGTCGCCATCGAAAACATCACGCATCATCTGGAGAACGGCGAGCCGCTGCACGACGCGATTCTGAACGGTTCGGGCGAAATCGCGGTGCCGACGTTCGTCTCGACATTGTCCATCTGCATCGTGTTCGTGCCGATGTTTCTGCTCTCCGGCGTAGCACGCTATCTGTTCGTGCCACTCGCTGAAGCGGTGGTGTTCGCGATGATCGCGTCGTATTTCTTCTCGCGTACTCTGGTACCGACCCTCGCGATGTATCTGATGCGTGCGCGCAGCAACGCGCCCGTCACGGGAAACGGTCCGATTGCGCGCCTGATCCGCTTTCAGGCTGCCTTCGAACATCGTTTCGAGCTGTTGCGTGAACGCTATCGCGGCGTGCTCGCGTCGGCTATCGCCAGCCCGCGCCGTTTCATCGCGATCTTTCTGCTGCTGTGTATCGGCTCGCTCGCGCTGGTGCCATTCTCCGGCCGCGATTTCTTCCCTGCTGTCGATACTGGCGAGATCCGCCTGCATCTGCGTGCGCCGACCGGCACGCGTATCGAAGACACCGCACGCATTACCGATGAAGTTGAAGCCCGTGTGCGCAGCGTGATCCCGAAGCAGGAACTCGCGGCCATGCTCGACAACATCGGTGTGCCGGTGAGCGGCATCAACCTGACCTACGATTCCTCCGACCCGATCGGCCCGGAAGACGCTGACGTGATGATCACGCTCGCAGCCGGACACAAGCCCACCGCCGCCTATGTGGCCACGCTGCGCACCACGCTCTCCAAAGATTTCCCCGGCGTTACGTTTGCCTTCCTGCCCGCCGATATCGTCAGTCAGATTCTCAACTTCGGCTTGCCTGCGCCGATCGATATCCAGATCGTCGGCAACAAGCTCGACGCCAATCGCGTCGTGGCGAACCGCTTGCTCGCTCAACTGCGCGGTGTGCGCGGCCTCGGCGACGCACGCATCCAGCAACCGGGCGACGAACCGGCGATCAACGTGAATGTCGACCGTACGCGCGCCATTCAGGCCGGCCTGTTGCAACGTGACGTGTCGCAGAACCTGCTGATTGCGCTCTCAGGCAGCTCCCAGACCACGCCGAATTTCTGGCTCGATCCGCACAACGGCGTCAGCTATCCGCTGATGGCGATGATGCCGCAGTACGACATCAACTCGCTTCAGGCGCTGGCCAATATTCCGGTCGCGCAGAGCGCAGGTGCGGGTGGCGCAACGGCGTCCGCTGCGGCCAACGGCAATGGCCCCGCTCCGCAGAACCTGCTCGGCGCGATGAGCACGCTGACACGCGCCACCCAGCAAGCCGTCGTCTCGCACTACAACGTCCAACCGGTGCTCGATATTTTCGCGTCTGCGCAAGGGCGCGATCTTGGTGGCGTGGCGACCGACGTGAATCGCCTCGTCGATCAGATCCGGCCGCAATTGCCGCCGGGCGCATCGATCGTGGTGCGCGGCCAGGTGCAGGCGATGCACGACTCGTTCGGCGGCCTCGCAAGCGGTCTCGTGTTCGCGATCGCCCTCGTCTATCTGCTGATGGTCGTCAATTTTCAGTCGTGGCTCGATCCGTTCATCATCATCAGCGGCCTGCCGGGTTCGCTCGCGGGCATCGCGTGGATGTTGTTCAGCACAGGCACGACCGTGAGCGTGCCGGCGCTGACCGGCACCATTCTGTGTATCGGCATTGCCACGGCCAACAGCATTCTCGTGATCAACACCGCGCGTGAATTCCATCACGGCGGCAGGCCGCCGCTGCAGGCCGCGCTCGAGGCGGGCTTCAGCCGCTTCCGTCCGGTGCTGATGACCGCGCTCGCCATGCTGATCGGCATGCTGCCGATGGCGCTCGGTCTCGGCGACGGCGGCGAACAGAATGCCCCGCTCGGCCGCGCGGTGATCGGCGGCCTTGCGCTTGGCACGGTGTCCACGCTGCTGTTCGTTCCGGTCGTCTACGGAATGGTGCATGCGTGGCTCGACAAACGCCGCGCAGCTCGCACCGCCGCAGAAGAATCCCGCGTTCCCGCCCGCACACTTTGACTCCGACGAGAACTAGCTCATGAACAATCCATCACTTCCGCCGGACCTCGGCGACAGGTCTGAACCGGCTGTTGAGGTTGATCGAGCCGCAGAAGCAGCCCGAGCCACCGATACCGTGCATGCCACTGAGACCGCTCAAGCGGCTCCGTCCGCTCAGCCCGCGAGCGGCAACGACTCGCATTCCAACACCGCCGGAACCGCACGCTCCGCCGACACGGCGCCAGGCCCGAAGCCGCGCCGCCGCGTGTGGCCGTTCGCGTTGGCCGGCCTCGCCGCGGCGTTGCTGATCGTCGGTATCGTGCCGCGTCTGCACGCAAGCGCCGCGCTGACACAACAGACGCAAGCGCAAAGCGTGCTCAGCGTATCCGTAGTCATGCCCCGCCCCGCGCCGGCCGTCAACGAGCTACTGCTACCGGGCGCGGTGACGCCATTCGCCGAAGCATCGATTTATGCACGGACGAGCGGCTATCTTGCGCACTGGAACACCGACATCGGCGCCCAGGTGAAAAGCGGCCAGACGCTCGCCACGATCGACGCGCCCGATCTCGACGCACAACTTCGCCAGGCCCGTGCCGACGAAGCCACGGCGCAGGCCAATTTCGACTACGCGAAGACGACCGCGCAGCGCTGGCAGGAGATGCTGAAAACCCAATCGGTCGCGCAGCAGGACGCCGATACCAAAGTGAGCGACATGGAGGCGCGTCGCGCGATGCTGGCCTCGGCGCAGGCCAATGTCGCGCATCTTGCCGAGCTGGTGTCGTACGAGAAGATCACCGCGCCGTTCGACGGCACGATCACTGCGCGCAACGTCGATGTCGGTGCACTGGTGACGGCCGGCGGCACGCCCGGCACGGCAGGCATGTCGGGCGAGCTGTTTCATATCCAGCAGACCGGCGTGCTGCGCGTGTTCGTCGACGTGCCGCAGAACGACGCGCCCTACGTCACACCCGCGACCAGCGTGTATCTGAGCGCGCAGCAATATCCCGGGCGGCACATCGCCGCAAAGGTGGCGCGTACGACCGGTTCGATCGATCCGTCGAGCCGCACGCTGCGCGTGGAGGTGGACGTCGATAACAAGGATGGCGCTCTGATGCCGGGCGCCTACGTGCAGGTGCATCTGCAGTTGCAGTCGAGCACACCGGCGCTCGATCTGCCGGTGAGCGCGCTGCTCTTCCGTCCCGACGGCGTGACGGTCGCGGTGGTCGATGGCAATGGCCGTGCAGCGCTCAGGACGGTGCACATTGGCCGCGATTTCGGCACGCATGTGGAAATCACCACGGGCCTCGCGACGACCGACCGCGTGATCGATAACCCCGGCGATTCGCTGAGTACCGGCCAGTTGGTGCAGATCGCACCGGCCGCGCATAGCTGAGCGCCAGTCATCGAAAGGATGAGCCGAATGTCTCCCCTATCTCTTCCACGCCCGTTGTTGCGGCGTTCGATTGTGGCCACGTTGATCGGCGCGCTGCTGAGCGCCTGCTCGACACTGCCGCCGTACCAGCGCCCCAGCGCTGAAATTCCCGCGCAATACGCCGGCGCGGCACCCGGCTGGGCCCAGGCGGCACCCGCCGACGCCGCACCGCGGGGTCCGTGGTGGACCATCTTCAACGATCCCGTGCTGAACCAGCTCGAGGCGCGCATCGACGTCTCGAACCAGACCGTGCGCAAGGCGGTGGCGCAGGTCCAGCAAGCGCGCTCGATGGTCGACTATCAGCGTGCCGGTTTCTTCCCGACCATCACCGCCGGCGCTGCGCAGGACCGCTTCCGGACCTCGCAGAACGTCGAAGGCAAATCGCTCGCGGGCAAGACCGTGCCGGACTACTCGGCCGGCGTGTCGGCGAGCTGGGAGCCGGATCTGTTCGGCCGCGTGCGCGATAGCGTGACCAGCGCGAAGGCCGACGCCCAGGCGAGCGAAGCGGATCTCGAAGCCGTGCGCCTGTCGATGAGCGCCGACCTCGCCGTCGACTATTTTTCGCTTCGCTCGCTCGACACGCAAAAGAAACTGCTCGACGACAGCGTGACCGCCTACGCCGCCGCTTTGAAGCTGCTGCAGCAGCAACTGAAAGACGGCGCGATCGATGCGTCCGCGGTCGCTCAGGCCACCACGCAACTCGAAGCGACGCGCACCCAGGACACGGACATCGACGTGACGCGCGCGCAGATGCAGCATGCGATTGCCACGCTGATCGGCGAGCCGGCCTCCACCTTCACACTGCCGCCGAACGGCTCGGCTGCGACGCCGCCTGCGATCCCCGTCGGCGTGCCGTCGCAACTGCTCGAACGACGCCCCGACATTGCCGCCGCCGAACGGCGCGTGGCGTCGGCGAATGCACAGATCGGCGAGGCGCACGCGGCCTTCTTCCCCGATCTGATATTGTCGGCGAGCGCGGGGCTGGAAAGCACCTTCTTCGCGCCGTGGCTAAGCGCGCCGAGTTTGTTCTGGTCGCTCGGCCCGCAACTGGTCGGCACGTTGTTCGACGGCGGTAAGCGCACGGCCACACTGCATGGCGCGACGGCGCAGTATGACGGCGCGGTGGCGGATTACCGGCAATCGGTGTTGGTCGCGTTCCAGCAGGTCGAAGACAATCTGTCCGCCTTGCATTCGCTCGCCGACGAAGCCGCCAGCCAGCAGCGCGCGACCACGGCCGCGGATCTGTCGCTACGGCTGACGACAAACCGCTTCAACGCGGGCGCGGTCAGTTATCTCGACGTGGTGACGGCACAGACGATTGCGCTCACGAACGAGCGCACCGCGGATCAGATTGCGGCACGGCGGTTGGAGTCCAGCGTGCTGTTGTTGAAGGCGTTGGGCGGGACGTGGAATGGCCCTAAACCCGCCGGAACGTAAGCACAAACCGCGTGCTCTGCACATCGCTCTCCGCATGCACCGTGCCGCCATGCAGCTCCATGATCGTGCGGACGATGGCAAGCCCGAGCCCCGTCGAACCTGTGGACCCTTGCGACATACCGGACGAAGGCAAGGCGCTGCGCGAAGGATCGACGCGATAGAAACGGTCGAAGATCCGTTCAAGATGCTCGGCGGCGATCGGCTGCCCCTGGTTCGACACGGTGACGCGCACCGCGTCCGCGGATGCTTGAACATCAAGCCCGATCTCGCCGCCGCCTGGCGTATAGCGGATCGCGTTGGCCAGCAGATTGCTGACGGCGCGACGAAACAGTTCGAGATCCGCCGTCAGCGTCGCCGCACCGGTGACCTGAACCTTGACGTTCGCATCGTCTGCGATGCCCTCGAAGTATTCGGCGATCCGCGTTAGTTCCTGCGCCGCGTCGAACGCGCGCATATGTTTGACGAACTGCGGATGCTCGGCGCGCGCAAGAAACAGCACGTTTTCGATCATTCGCGAGAGCCGGTCGCACTCTTCCAGATTCGATGCGAGCAGGGATTCATATTCGTCGGTGGAGCGTGGCCGGGCGAGTGCGACTTCGGCAGCGCCACGCATGTTGCTGATCGGTGTGCGCATATCGTGCGCAAGGTCGGCAGTGAAGCGCGACAGACGTTGAAAGCCGTGCTCGACGCGTTCGAGCATCGCATTGAGCGAGCTTACCAGCGCTTCGAGTTCGCTCGGCACGCGCGCCACCGTAATCCGCGTGTTCAGGCGATTGACCGTGACGAGGCCCGCACTCGCCGCGATATCGCGCAAGGGCCGCAGGGCGGTGCGAATCAGCAGATAGCTCAGGAGCATCGCCAGCATGACGCCGGCTGTGCCTGCCAGGTTGAGCTTGTCGCGATAGCGGTCAAGCAGCCGCCAGCGGTCGCTCATATTGCGCGCGATCAGCACGGTCGCCGTATCGCCGTCGCGCAGCCGCGCGTCCGCGAGGATGCCGCGGATCGGCGCGCCGTTGCGGCCGGTCCAGTTGCCGATATCCACGTCGGTGATGCGTGCCGCAGCGGGAATGCGCGTGAGCGGCGGTAGCGCGGCAATCGTCTCCACACCGCCCGCTTCAGCGGTCTCGCCGGGGTCGTGAAAATCGTCTGGCGTGCCTGCTTCGTCCGTTTCGCTTGCGCCATTCGCCGCAATAGCAGTATTAGACGCATTTGAAGCTGCCGAGGCGGCGGCGCCAGCAGCACCGCCCTGAGTCGCGAAAGTCTCACCGGCGTTGTGCTCGATCGCCATGCGCCCGTCGGGACCGAACACCTCCATCGACATCGCTTCATTGCCCAGCACGGTACTGGTCAACCGGTCGCCATGTTCGCGAATCCCTTTCGACGTATCGAGCTCCTCGGCGAGCCGCCGCGCATGCCGTGCGGCTAACACGATGTCGAGGTCGTCCTGCGCCTTGATCTGTTTCTCCAGCGCAAGATACAAGAAGCTCCCGATGAGCACGAACACCGCGAGCGTGGTGACGCCGAAGGCCAGCGCGAGCGTCGCGGCCAGCGAGCGGCCGCGCATCACCCGGCGTCCTTCACTTCGAGCACATAGCCGACGCCGCGCACCGTATGAATCAGCTTGACCGGAAAGTTATCGTCGATCTTGGTGCGCAGCCGGCGGATCGCGACTTCGACGACGTTGGTGTCGCTGTCGAAATTCATATCCCACACATACGACGCAATCTGCGTGCGGCTCAGTACTTCGCCCTGGCGGCGCGCAAGCAGTTGCAACAGCGAAAACTCGCGCGGCGTGAGATCGATACGCACGCCGCCGCGTTTCACGCGCCGGCGGTTGACGTCCATTTCCAGATCGCCCACCTTGATCAGTTCGCTTTCGCGCGGTGGCCCACGGCGCGCCAACGTGCGCACCCGGGCCAGCAATTCGACGAAGGCGAAGGGCTTGACGAGGTAATCGTCTGCGCCGAGTTCGAGGCCACGCACGCGGTCGTCGACGTCGTCACGGGCGGTGAGAAACAGAACCGGTGTGGTACGCGTGCTACGCAAGGTCTTGACGATGGTCCAGCCGTCCATGCCGGGCAGCATCACGTCGAGCACGATCACGTCGTATTCTTCTTCCTGCGCGAGGAGGAGCCCTTGTGGGCCGTCGTTCGCGACATCGACCGCGTAGCCGGATTCTTCCAGGCCTTTCTTCAGATAAGCCGCTGTTTTGAGCTCATCCTCGATCACCAGGATTCGCATGGGGAGTGCTCCGCTGTGCTTGACCCTTAAATCATACCGGCAAGCGGAGCGTCTGATGATTACGATTCGGTAATGTTGGGTGCGGCGAGCGGCCGGTCATACCCGTTCGCACAACGGCGAATGGCCCCTTCCCGGCTCAAACGCGCCTCGTTCCTACTCCACGTTGTCCGTCACATCCGTCATCCGGACCATATGCGGCCTGACGACATCGTCTTCCTCGTCGACGGCCGTGGGCGGATGAATCAGCGCTTCGAGCCGCGCCTTGGTGGCCAGAAATTCCGGCGACGTGGCCTGCGAATAGTCGCGCGGACGCGGCACCGGCACTTCGATCAATTCCTGGACCTCGCCGGGATTGGCCTTCAGCACCAGGATGCGGTCGGCGAGAAAAATCGCTTCGTCCAGATCGTGCGTAATGAATAGCACGGTCACGTCGATGTTGCGCCAGATATCGAGCAGGTGCGTCTGCATCTTCGCGCGGGTCTGCGCATCGAGCGCGCCGAACGGTTCGTCCATCAGCAGAATCCGCGGCCGGTTCGCGAGCGCGCGAGCAATCGCCACGCGCTGCTTCATCCCGCCGGACAATTGATGCGGATACGCGTTGGCGAACTTCGTCAGACCGACCAGATCGAGCCATTGCAGCGCGTCGCGCTCGGCGTGCATGGTGCTGTGGCCGTTCATCTTCAAACCGAACATAACGTTCTTCTTGACCGTCAGCCAGGGAAAGAGCGTATAGCCCTGAAACACCATGCCTCGATCGGCGCCCGGCCCCTCCACCGGCTTACCGTCGAGCAACACACTGCCGCTCGTTTGCCGCTCAAGGCCCGCAAGAATGCGGATCAAGGTCGACTTGCCGCAGCCCGACGGCCCGATCACGCAGACGAACTCGCGCCGGTGCGTTTTGAAGTTGATGCCGTTCAATGCGGTGCACTCGCCCTGCGCGCTCTCGAAGCGCTTGTCGAGATCGCGAACTTCGAGAATCACCTCGCGCGATTTCAGACGGTCGAAACGCTCACGCACCGCTTCGGACTGGATAAGGTACGACGGAATCGGTTGCGGATTTAACATGATTGAATCCCTTGAATGCGGTGCAGTGTGGTGCTGTGCTGTGCGATGTACGGCGACAGGCCGTCGCCCGAACGGTCCCGCTACGCTTTGAGCGTCCGGTCCCACGGAAACAGCTTCCGACCGACATAGGCGAGCACTAGGTCGGTACCTAGTCCAATGATCCCGATCATCATGATCGCCGCGTAGACGTTGTCGAAATGCTCATAGCGCGCCTGTTGCGTGATGTACCACGTGATACCGGAGCTGGTGCCGACCAGTTCCGCCACGATCAGATAAGTCCACGCCCAGCCGAGCAGAATGCGCTGATCGCGGTACAGATCAGGCAGGATGCCGGGAATCACTACGTGCGTGAGCAGTTTGAGTTTCTTCGTGCCAAGCGTCATCGCCGCTTCGAACAGGCCGTACTCCAGCTTGCGCGTGGTGTTAGCCACGATCAGCACCTGCTGGAACAGCGTGCCGATCACGATGATGGCAATCTTCGGACCGTCATAAATGCCGAGGATCGCTACCATCAACGCACCGAACGCGGGTGCCGGCAAGTAGCGGAAGAACTCGAAAAACGGCTCCTGCAGCCGCGCAATCGCGCTGTAAGTCCCGCAGACAATGCCGATCGGCACGCCGATCACAGACGACAGCACAAAACCCCAGAAGATCACCTGGATGCTGTGCCACAGGCTTTGATGCAGCCATACGCCGTCGCGCGAGGCGGGCGGCGTCGTGAACGCGGTGTAGAACGCACGCAGCACTTCGTGGGGCGCGGGCAGGTACACCGGGTTGACCGGCTCGCCCGTCGGCAACGACGTGTGGCAGGCTTGCGCGTGGCTCAGTTCATCGGCGAACACCTCTTTGTCGACCCGCATGCCGGGCTGAAAATAGTCGACGCTGCCCGGACTTTCGACGAGCACCTGCGGATGCCAGACGAACGGCACGTAGCTGACGATGCACCACACGAGAACCGGCAGCAAAAACGAGCCGAAGCCCAATAGCCACTTGCCGCGTGAGGAGAGTTCGCGGCGCACTGCGAACCAGTCGCTTCTGTTAATGACGGTCATGGGGTTCTCCGGGGCAGCGTTCGGTATCGGAAGTCGATGCGCCTGAGTTGCGGCGTGACTGCAGTGCCACAAGCAACATCGATTTGAACAGTTCGTCGGCTTGCTTCATTTGCACGTCGCCTCCTTGGTGGTCCCGGCCGCCACGTCGGCACGCAGCACCATCAAACGCTGACCCGCGACAACCGCCGCACCGGTCGCACAATCGATCGTTTCGATCACACCGTCTTCGGTGACGGCAACGGACACTTCCATCTTCATCGATTCGACGATTGCCACCACCTGGCCTTCGCTCACACGCTCGCCTTCGCTGACGAGCAGTTTCCAGACGCTGCCCGAGACATCGGCGACGATGCTCTGCTGACCGGCCGCCAGTGCGTCGTCCGCCCCGTTGCCGGTGGCCGAACCCGCACCACTACCCGACTCGCCGACATACTCGGCGTGGCCCGCGGCATTCCAGCGTTCGCGCTCTTCGTCGAACGCTGCCTGTTGCAGGCGCTTGAACGCGGAGATCGATTCGGCTTCATCGTTCAGGAAGCGGTTGTACGCGCCGAGGTCGAAGACCGATTCCTCGATTTTCAGACTCGTGCGACCCGCAATGAAGTCGGCGCGCAGCTCAGCCAGCTCGGCCTCGCTGACTTCGTAGAAGCGAATCTCGTCGAAAAACCGCAATAACCACGGCTTGCCGGCTTCGAATTCGCGCGTGGTGCGATAGCGGTTCCACATCTGCACGGTGCGGCCCACGAACTGATAGCCGCCCGGCCCTTCCATGCCATACACGCACAGATAGGCGCCGCCGATCCCGACCGCGTTTTCCGGCGTCCAGGTGCGCGCCGGGTTGTATTTGGTCGTGACGAGCCGGTGACGCGGATCGAGCGGCGTCGCCACCGGCGCGCCGAGATAGACGTCGCCGAGGCCCATAACCAGGTAACGCGCGTCGAACACGATGCGCTTCACGTCGTCGATACTATCCAGACCGTTGATGCGGCGAATGAACTCGATATTGCTCGGACACCAGGGCGCATCGGGCCGCACCGATTGCATATAGCGTTCGATCGCGATTCGCGTCGACGGGTCGTCCCACGACAGCGGCAGATGCACGATGCGGTTCGGCACGCGCATCTCGTCGACGGCGGGCAGTTCGCGCTCGGCCTGCTGAAGATGCGCGAGCAAGGTGTCGTGCGACAGCGTGCGCGGATCGAAATGCACCTGCAGCGAGCGAATGCCCGGCGTGAGATCGACGATGCCGGGCAGCCGGTGTGCATCGAGCCAGTTCATCAACGCATGCACGCGAAAACGCAGGTTCAGGTCCAGCATGAGCGGGCCGTATTCGACCAGCACGTTCTGATCGCCGGAGCGGCGGTAGACCACGCCTGTGCCCTCACCCGCTGATGGATCGCTGTAGAGAATGCAGTCGTGAGTGTTGCGGTCCATCGTCGCCGCGGTTGCTTCGGTTGCTGCCGACGCCGTCAACGACGTTTGCAAGCGCACCGGTTCGAACCGCACCGTATCCCCCGGCCGAAGTTGCCCGAGCTTCCATAGTTCATCGCCCACAACCGTCACCGGACAGACAAAGCCTCCAAGGCTCGGACCGTCCGGGCCGAGAATCACCGGCATGTCGCCCGTGAAATCGACCGCGCCGACCGCATACGCGTTGTCGTGAATATTCGACGGATGCAGCCCGGCCTCGCCGCCGTCCGTACGCGCCCATTGTGGCTTCGGGCCGATCAGGCGGACTCCTGTGCGGCTGGAGTTGTAGTGAACCGTCCAGCGCGTGCCGTACAGCATCGCAATGTCGTCGTGCGTGAAGAAGTCCGGCGCACCGTGGGGACCGTCGAGCACACTGAGGGTCCAATCGTGCGTCAGCGTCGGCACACGCGCCGGATCGAGTTGCGCACCAGGTTCGCCGCGCCCTGCGTCGGCGGCAAGATGCAGCACGTCGCCCTTGCGCAAGGCGCGCCCCGCGTGGCCGCCGAACTGGCCCAGCGTGAAGGTGGCCTTGCTGCCAAGATAATCCGGCACCTGCAAGCCGCCCTTGAGCGCGAGACAGGCACGCATGCCCGCACCGGTCACGCCGCCGAGCTTGAGCACCGAGCCCGCCGGTGCCCGCGTGACCTGCCAGAGCGTGACCGGCTGGCCGTCGAGTGTGGCGGCGAGCGGCGCGCCGCCCAGCACGAACAGCGTCGCGGTGTTAAAGCGCAGCGTCGCGCCGACCATCGCGCATTCGAGTCCCGCCGCGTCGGCCGGATTGCCGAGCAGTTCATTGGCGAGCCGGAACGACAGATCGTCCATGGGGCCCGACGGCGGCACGCCGATGTCCCAGTAACCAACCCGTCCCGGCGTCTGCTGCACGGTGGTCTGCACGCCGCCGTCGAGCACGTCGATGGTGTGCGGCGCGAACATGAAGCGCGTGAGGAAGGCGGTGGTTTGCTCGCCGCGTGCGAAGGTCGCCGAACCGGCGATGGCGCGCAGATAGTCGAGGTTCGTCTCGATGCCGTAAAGCTGGGTTTGCGCCAACGCGGCGCGCATGGCGGCGAGTGCGGCATCGCGTGTTGCGCCCTTGACGATGATCTTCGCGAGCAGCGGGTCGTAGAACGCGCTGACTTCGGTGCCGGCGTCGACCCAGGTGTCGACCCGCGCATCGGCGGCGAAAGCGACGTGGGTCAGCACGCCCGCGCTCGGCTGAAACTGTTTGTGGGGATCTTCAGCGTATAAGCGGACCTGGATGCTCGCACCACTGGGCGTCGGAGCCAGCGTGTCGAGCGGCGCAAGCGCGCCCTCAGCCTGACGGATCATCCACTCGACCAGGTCGACGCCCGTCACCTCCTCCGTGACGCAATGTTCGACCTGCAGCCGCGTGTTCACCTCGAGGAAATAGAAGTGCCGCGTATCAGCGTCGAATACGAATTCGACCGTGCCGGCGGATTCATATTTCACGGCCTGCGCGAGGCGCACGGCGCTTGCGTGCAATGCCGTGCGTTCTGCGTGGGTCAAACCCGGCGCGGGCGTCTCCTCGATCACTTTCTGATTGCGGCGCTGCACCGAGCAGTCGCGTTCGCCGAGCGCGATCACGCCGCCCTGGCCGTCGCCGAAAATCTGTACTTCGATGTGACGCGCGTTCTCGACGAATTTCTCAATGTAGACGCCCGCGTTCGCGAAGTTAGCCTCGCCAAGCCGCGCAACCGATGCGAACACGCTCTCCAGTTGCCCCGCATCGCGGCACAGCGACATGCCGATGCCGCCGCCGCCTGCGGTGCTTTTCAGCATCACGGGATAGCCGATCGACTCGGCCGCACCTAGCGCGGTAGTCACGTCAGGCAGTAAACCGGTGCCGGGGAGCAGCGCCACGTCGTTCGCTCGTGCCAGCTCGCGTGCGGTGTGCTTCAGGCCGAATTCGCGCATCTGCGCGGGGCGTGGCCCGATAAAACGGACGCCCGCGTCTTCGCATGCCTGCGCGAAAGCCGCATTTTCCGAGAGAAAACCGTAGCCGGGATGTACGGCGTTCGCGCCGGTCGCACGCACCGCTTCGAGAATCGCCGCGCTATTCAGATAGCTGGCGGCCGCCACCGCCGGGCCGATGCAGACCGCTTCGTCGGCGAGCATCACGTGCATGGCATGGCGATCGGCCTCTGAATAGACTGCCACCGACGCAATGCCGAGGCGTTTAAGCGTGCGAATCACGCGGCAGGCAATTTCACCGCGATTGGCAATCAGGACTTTATCGAATGTCATTGGGCGTCCCAGATTGTCAGCCGCACGGGCGTAGGGTTGTAGCCGTTGCACGGATTGTTCAACTGCGGACAGTTCGAGATCAGTACCGTCACGTCCATCTCGGCGCGCATTTCGACATATTTGCCCGGTGCCGAGATGCCGTCTTCGAAAGTCAGTTTGCCGAGCGGTGTCACCGGCACGTTCATGAAAAAGTTGATATTGCTGACGATGTCGCGCTTGGTGAGTTGCGTGCCAACGCCGCAAGTGCAATGCGTAATCGCATGTAGGAAACTGTCGCGGCAGCTGTGCATATAGCGTTTGTCGAGCGCGTAACGCACTGTGTTGCTCTCTGCGGCGCAGGCGCCGCCGAGCGTATCGTGGCGACCGCAGGTGTCCGCGACAATGGTCAGCATCGGCTTGCCCAGGTTCGACATCAGCACGCTGCCCGCGGACAGATAGAGATTGCGTTGCGCGCGAATCGTGTCCTGCGCGCTGTAGCGTTCGAGCGGATCGCCGCTGTTATAGAACAGCGTGTCGACGGCCTGATTGCCTTCCAGGTCGAGAATGCGGAACAGCTGGCCGCGTTTGATTTCATGCAGCCACGGCTCGCCTGACGGCAGCGTGAGGTCGTAGACCGCGTGACGGATGTCGAGTTTGCTTTCAATGATAGGCATCGCGGGTCTCCTTAAACGAACAGACGATCGGTGTTGACGAAGCCGCGCCCGTTCTCTGGGCAGGCGGCGCGGCAAGGATCGTCGGCCGGTACGGAGGCGTCGGCGGCGTACGCGCGATACGCGATCAGCTTGACGGGGCCCGGTTCGTATTCGGAGGAAGGGTTCAATGGATGCGGTGCGCTCGAAAACGCGGCGAGCGTGTCCATTTCGAAACGCAGATCGAAGGCGGCGCCGGCAGCGGAATGTCCCGCTACGAAGTCGAGCGAGCCATCTTCACCGATCGCGAGCTTGCTGAAAAAGTTGATATTGGCGACGAGATCGCGCGTGCCCAGACCGTGCTTGGCCAGTTCGAGCAACAGGCTGTCGCGGCCGTTGCGGACCATCGCATTGCGATGTTGCTGATAGCGCGCCGCACCGTATTTGTCGGCGAACAGTTCGGCGTCGCCGAGGCCGCCCAGCGGATCGTGCCAGCCGAGCGTATCGGCGGTGATCGACGCCATCACGCGGCCCATATCCGAATAGAGCACGTGGCCGCGCGTGAGATGCGCGGTGTGCTGCGCCTTCAAGGTATCGGCCATGTTGTAGCGTTCGAGCGGTTCGTCGTGCCGGTAGAACACGGCGGCCAGATTGGCGCCGCCCTCGGGATCGACGATGCGCAGCGCCATGCCACGGCGCAGCACGCCGGACCAATGCGTGCCGGCAGGAATCACGGTTTCCCACAACACATGCGGGATCGGTGCGAGATCGACTGAGATTTGCGTCGACATGGAGGCTCCAGGTATCGGTTGGGAAAAAGCATGAGAGGGCGATTGACCGACATCGCGACCTCCCGGGCTTTTATCCCTCCGTGGAGCCTCGCCGGCGCCTTGAAAGAAGGTGAACGGCAAGACCGGATTGCTCTCGGACCAGACATCGTGTGCGCGCTTTTAAGCCTTCTGGAAGCCTCTAACGCGATACGACCGGAACCCTAGCGATCCTGAAGATGATGCAAATTACTTCGCACCTCTCGCTGCATAGCTAAGCGAGTTGCGTGCCAGCGTGATGTGGCTGATGCCGCCGGCGCATTGTGCGCAAGGGTTTGAATGGTATTGGCGGCTCAATGCAGCATGCAGAGGTTCATTGGCGTGATGGCACACGCACCACGGCTGATGGCAAATCGGCACCAGTTAAATGCGTGAAGCACCATGATTGGGCTGCGTAATCACGTGTCTGACGATGTGTAGGCGCTCGGCACGATGGCACGGTGTGTGCAAGCTATTACGCCACACTCACCATTCCCTCATCTGACCATGCTCACGCTTGCCACGCTTCGCCGCACGCTCTACACGCTGATGTCGGCACGTTTCATCGAATTGCAAAAGCAACGGCGCCGCTCGTAGACGAGGCGGCGGCGTAGTTCTAGTGCAGGCGGTTCCTGCTAGACAACATCCTGCTCGGTGCCCGCATAACGAGCCTGTTGCCCAAAGCTCGCCAACCCCTTCGATCCCTCCGGCAGCGTCAACTCACCGCGTTCGAGACGCTGCTTCAAATAGGTAAAACTCTGCGCCGTCTGCGCAAACAGATGATCGCCCGCTGAAACCGGCGGGTATTTCGCTACCGCTTCGGGTGTCGCGAACTGCCGCAGTGGCGCGACCACGGTGGGGTAGTCGCAGGCAAAAAAGAGCGGAAACGAATAGCGCTCTTCCCTCACCTTGCGCACGCGATGTGACGTCGCCACATACGTGCCACCCGTCCACACCTCCAGCATGTCGCCGATGTTCACGACGAATGCGTTGTCGACCGGTGGCGCGTCGATCCACTCACCTTCGCCGTTCATCACTTCGAGGCCGGGGGCTGTCGGCAGCAGGATCGTGAAGCACTCGTAGTCCGTGTGCGCGCCGATGCCCGGCCGGTCTTCCGCGGACGGGTCGAAGGGATAGTGAAGCAGGCGCAATTGACTCGGGGGCTTCTGCAAGTAGCTGTCGAAATGCGTCTCCGGCAAGCCGAGTGCGAGCGAGAAGCCACGGAACAACGCGCGGCCGAGCGCGAACGCCGCCTCGTAATAGCCGCTGACGGCTTCACGAAAGCCCGGCTGCTCGGGCCACATATTCGGCCCGAGCATCGGCGTGCCGGCCTGGACATCCGGGTCGTCGAGCGGCAACTCCCGGCCCGTGTCGAAGCCTTCCTTCCTGTCGCGCTTGCCGCCTGCAAAAACCTCTTCGCCTTCGGGTACATAGCCGCGATGCGCAATCGATTTGCCGATGTAGTAGCGCATTTTCCAATCGTCGGGGGCGGCGAAAAACTGCTTGGCCTGTTCTATGAGCGCCGCTTGCTGTGCGCGTGAGATCTGATGGCCAGTGACATAGAAAAAGCCCGCGTCACGCGCCGCGCGGTCGAGTTCGCGTGCAGTTGCAAGACGCTGGTCCGGGTCGTCGCTAAAGAGGCCGCTGACGTCGACAACCGGTAAACGGTCGAAACAGGTGTGGGATTGGCTCATGAGTTTGGCCTATGCGTGCAGTGGTTCAGCGGGCGATTGAATCGGCGAATGCGTTTGCGCGGGCAGGTTCGTTTGCGATTCGGCTTGCAGGCCGCCACGCGCCTCGCGTCCGGCGAGAAACGCCGCGATGTGACGTCGCTCCTCACGCCCCATCCACGTATTGATCTCCCACAGATCGGCCACCGGCGCATTCGTGAACGGCAAAGTGTGCAGATAACCGTCGGGGCCGAATTCGGGTGTCATCGTCGTTGTCGTATAGCCCTTCTCGATCTGTGCGCTCCACAACGCCTCCCAGATCCGCTGGTGCGAGGCGAGGCAGTCCGCGTATTCGGGTGCAGCCGGATGCGGAACCTGCGGACCTTGCGGATAGCCAACACGCCCGTGCAGATGGTGCGCATGCGGCGCAAGCTCAAGAATCGTCTCCCACTCGCCGTCGAGCAGACGCTCACACACCGACACCCAATGGCTGAAATCGCAAGTCAGCCTGAGGTCCGGCACAGCACGCGCGACGTCGCGGGTAATCCACGGGTTGTAGAACGAGCGGCCGCGGTGCGTCTCGAAGCTGCAGGTCACCTCGTGCTTCGCGGCAATCTCCACTGCGCGCGCGAAGAAATCCACCTGGGTGGCGGCCGGCCATGCGTCGCACCCCGCCATCACATTGAAAAAGCGTGGCTTGAGCGGCTTGCCCCACGCGATCTTTTCTTCGAAGTCGCGCAGGTGGTCCGCGGGTGTGGCGGACCGTTCCGGCACATAACTGCCCGCAGTCGTAATTTCCGCGATGAACTCGAGACGTTCATCCGCAATTGCCTGCGCAAACGCTTCACGCTCAACTCCATCGGCCGGAACGGGCGCTTCGATACCGTCGAACCCGGCGGCGCGTACCAGTGGCGCCGCATCGTGCGGACCGCCATCGAATCCCCAGAACGTCTTGAACAGTTCGAATTTCATCGCCGCTCCAAGTGCATGCAAAATTGCATGCAATGGTACACACGAAATTCCTTCGCCAATAAAATATCTCGACCTCGCCATGCATAATTCCGGCGCGCCCGATTTCCGGCGCGATTAGCACTTAAACTGTGCACCCCTCCTCCTCGTGGTGAATCGATGAAGAAGAAACTTGCGCGTCACAAGGGGCAAGCCGTCGCGCGCGCCATTCTCGACATGGACTGGCAATGGTCCTCGCATTTCGGCGACCTGGGGCTGAACGATCTCAACTACAGCGATCTGTTTTGCCGGATGTGGGTGGAGCCGGAAGATGACTTCGCCAAGACGGCGCTCTACGAGTTCATGCCTGGCGTGAGCCGCCGCACGGCGGTGCGCTACGTGCAGGAACTGATCGACGCCGGCTGGCTGCTGGAGACGGGTTCAGAGGCGGATCGCCGCATCAAACGGGTCAGTCTCGCGGTCTCGATCGAGGAACGTCTGGAGCAGTTTCTCGCCTATGTGCATCAGCGTTTTGCCACCCTGGATTGAGCCTTTAGCGTCATGTCTACGTTGAGGCATTCGCATAACAGGCATCTCGGCGCATCGCGCAATCCGGCTGGCATATTTCTCGCTAGATTAAATTCCGAGAGGTGCGGCAGCGTCGCATCTTAGGGATGCTAGGGTTCCGGTTCGCGAGAATGTCTGGTCCGAGAGCAGCCCGGTGCACCCGTTCGTTCGATCCGGACTTGATCCGGGAACGAGCTGGCCGCACTACACGGCGGGACAAAAGCCCGGGAGATTGGCGATAGCGATGCCTATCGTGCCTCTCCGTGGCCGGCGTTTGTCTCCCGCAGTTTTCGCGCAGTGTCCGCATCATTCGGATTCTCGCGGGAACCGGTCACGTTGTTTTATCGCGCAGTCGCCGCGCGATCCAACTCAACAATCGCAATTGACCGGTCTCCTGGAGAAAACGATGAAACGCTTCGAATCCGCCCGTACGTCCCTCACCTTACTGAACAGCCTGGCCTCGTCGCGCCGCGTGCGTGGCGCGATCGCCTGCGCTGCCGCTGCAGTTGCTATCGGCTTCGCCGCCGCGCCTGCACAAGCGGCCACGCCCCTCGCCATCGGCTATAGCGACTGGCCCGGCTTCGTCGCGTTCCAGATTGCCATCGACAAAGGCTGGTTCAAGGAAGCCGGCGTGGATGTCAATTTCCAATGGTTCGACTACTCGGCCTCGCTCGACGCGTTCTCCGCCGGCAAGCTCGACGCAGTCGGCGCGACCAACGGCGATGCGCTGGTCACCGGCGCAAGCGGCGCCAAAAACGTGATGATCCTTCTGACCGACTACTCGAGCGGCAACGACATGATCGTGGCCAAGCCGCCCATTCGTACCGTGGCGGGACTCAAGGGCAAGAAGGTCGGTGTCGAAATGGGTCTGGTCGATCACCTGCTGCTGGACACGGCGCTCGAAAAGCACGCGCTCAAGGAATCGGACATCACACTCGTCAACGCGAAGACGAACGAGTTGCCGCAAGTGCTGGCGTCGTCCGGCGATGTCGCCGCGGTCGGCGCATGGCAACCGAACGCGGGCGAAGCACTCAAGCGTGTGCCGGGTTCACGTCCGATCTTCACCTCGGCCGACGCGCCGGGCCTGATCTACGACGCGATCACGGTCAATCCGGTCAGTCTGCAGTCACGCAAAGCCGACTGGGCCAAGGTGATCAAGGTCTGGTATCGCTGCGTGGCCTACATCAACGATCCGAAGACGCAACCGGATGCCGTCAAGATCATGTCCGCGCGCGTCGGCCTGACGCCGGCCCAGTATCTGCCGTTGCTGAAAGGCACGCACCTGCTCGACGCAGCGGCGGCGAGAAAGGCCTTCGTCAAGGGTGACGGGCTGGACTCGGTCTACGGTTCGAGCGTGAACGCGGACAAGTTCAATGTACGCAACGCGGTCTACAAGCAATCGCAGAACGTGAGCGCCTATCTCGATCCGGCGCTGACCAATGCGCCGTAAGTAGCGCCAGCCGGGCGTCTATAGCTATACACGGTAATATGGGGGCAGCACGCTCCGTCGCTGCACACAAGCGCTTCTTTGCGGCGCCGGAGGACGGCCACCAGGAGGCAATCGTGTATAAAAAACAGTCTCGCTATCACGCCCTGCTCGCGCTGGCGCCCATACTGGCGCTGCTTTTGTCGCTTCTGCTGCTGGCCCATCCACGACCCGTATTCGCCAGCGAAGATAGCGACAACGCCAGCGCGGAAGCCGCGGGCCAGCGTGCCCGCTTTGCCAGGGAATTCTGCGGAGGTTCCGAGCAGGACGTGGTCGAATACAAGGACAAACTCAGGAAGATCCTCACTGAAGCCAGCCAGTTCGATACGCGCTGGCAGGCGGGTTGGCAGCGCGGCGATAGCGATGCGATCCAGATGCGCTCGCTGCAACTCAACTCCCCACCGGAATTCGCAGTGCGGGTCAAAAGCAACTGCGACCGCATCAAATGGCAGGCCGACAATCTGCTGCGCGCACGCCCGCCGAAGTAGCCCGGCGCCCGAAGCTGTTATTCTTCCCTCTCTCCGGCCATCACCCGGTCGCCTGCCGCCTCCGGGCGGCATCCCAAGCGGCGCGTTCACGCGCCCGGCATCAGCGAGACAGGAATTTGCATGTTCGGTTTTTTGCGTGGCTATTTTTCCAACGACCTGGCAATCGACCTCGGCACGTCGAACACGCTGATCTATATGCGTGGCAAGGGCATCGTGCTGGACGAACCCTCGGTGGTCTCGATTCGTCAGGAAGGCGGCCCGAACGGTAAGAAGATCATTCTGGCCGTCGGCAAGGAAGCGAAACAGATGCTCGGCAAGGTGCCGGGCAATATCGAGGCGATCCGCCCGATGAAAGACGGCGTGATCGCCGACTTCAACATCACCCAGCAGATGATCAAGCGCTTCATCCAGATGGCGCACGAGTCGCGGATGTTCGCGCCGTCGCCGCGGATCATCATCTGCGTCCCCTGCGGGTCGACTCAGGTCGAGCGCCGCGCGATCAAGGAAGCCGCGCATAGCGCGGGCGCCTCGCAGGTCTATCTGATCGAAGAGCCGATGGCGGCCGCGACCGGCGCCGGCCTGCCTGTTTCGGAAGCCACCGGCTCGATGGTGGTCGATATTGGCGGCGGCACGACCGAAGTGGGCGTGATCTCGCTCGGCGGTGTCGTCTATAAAGGCTCGGTGCGCGTAGGCGGCGACAAGTTCGACGACGCGATCGTCAACTACATCCGCCGCAACTACGGGATGCTGATCGGCGAGCAGACCGCCGAGGCCATCAAGAAGGAAATCGGCTCCGCGTTTCCGGGCTCCGAAGTCAAGGAGATGGAGGTCAAGGGCCGCAATATGTCCGAAGGCATTCCGCGCAGCTTCACGGTGTCCAGCAACGAGATTCTCGAAGCGCTCACCGATCCGCTGAACCAGATCGTCTCCGCAGTGAAGATCGCGCTGGAACAGACACCGCCGGAACTGGGCGCCGACATCGCCGAGCGCGGCATCATGCTCGCGGGCGGCGGTGCGCTGCTGCGCGATCTCGACCGCCTGCTCGCGGAAGAAACCGGGCTGCCGGTGTTCGTCGCCGAAGCGCCGTTGACCTGCGTGGTGCGCGGCTCGGGCATGGCGCTGGAGCGGATGGACAAGTTCGGCGGGGCCTTCTCTTACGAGTAAGTACGAGTAAGTGCGCGTAAGCCCCGGCTCGCGAACGACGGCCTACGAGGCCGTTTTCCCGCCGTTGACCCGGATGATTTCGCCCGTGATAAAGCTCGCCTTGTCAGACGCGACGAACACGATCGCGTCGGCGATCTCTTCGGGCGTTCCCGCGCGCCTGAGCGGAACGTTCGTGAGAAAAGCGGCTTTTCGCTCGGCGGTGCCGGTTAGCCGCTCGAGCATCGCGGTCTCGACCGGACCCGGCGCGATGGCGTTGACGCGTACGCCTGACGCGGCACCTTCGATCGCCGCCGATTTGGTCAGACCTTCCACCGCGTGCTTGCTTGCCACGTAAAGCGATGCGTTCGCCGCGCCGCGCGAACCCATCGTCGATGAAATATTGACGATGCTGCCGCTGCCCTGCGCCAGCATCACGCGCATCTCGTGCTTCATGCTGAGCAACGTGCCGAGCACATTGGTATCGAATACGGCCGCATAGCCCTCAGGGGTGCGCTCCGTTACCGGCCCGTTCTGGCCTTCGGTACCCGCGGAATTGACCGCGACGTCGAGCCGGCCAAAGCGCGTAACAGTCTTGTCGACGAGCTCGCGCACCTCGTTTTCGAACCGGACGTCGGACTGGATGAACTCGGCTTGCGCGCCGAGTGTGCGAAGCTCTTCAGCCAGCTTCTGGCCTTGGTCCGCGCGACGTCCGGAGACGACGACATGGGCGCCTTCACGGGCAAAAGCCAGCGCGGTGGCGCGGCCGATGCCTGTCAACGCGCCAGTGATCAGAACGACGGGATGGGTAGACATTGCGTTTCCTCGATGAAGTTTGCGAAAGCGGACGACAGAGCCGCTCAGAGACTGAAACCGGCCGCCCCGCTTAACCAGGCGTGCTGAACGAAAGCGGGACACGCTGGCCCGTGCGATTCGACTCTGCGATCTGGTCCATCAGCTCATGCATCCGGATCGCGTCCGCGAAAGTGGGCGCAAGCGTTGAACCGGTCTTGACGTCGCGTGCATGGGCGGCGTACAGGTTCGCCAATTCCAGCACACTCGCGCCAAGTTCGCTTGGCGGCAGCCAGTCATATTCCGCAGGAATCGTCAGTTGAGTCAGCGGCTGGCGGTCGCCGCGCGCGATTTCGAAGCGGTTGAAGGCGTCGCCAAAGCTGGTGGTATTCCAGATTTTCAGGTCGCCCTTGCTGCCTGTCACGTCGAGTTGCATACCGAAGTTGTTGCGCTTTCCCGCCTCGATATGGACTGTCAGCACGGCGCCATTGGCGAAAGTCCCTGCCAGCACGACCTGGTCGGCACTCGTATGCGGCAATGTTTCGCCGGTTTCGATCAGCGTGACTTCCTTGAACTGGTTGACGGTCAGCGCCGACAAGCTCTGCGGATAGCCAACCATCGTCGTGAACAAGGCGTCGAGGAAGTGGCCGCCGTAGATCGACAGCAGACTGGAGAAATTCTCTTCGGGGATCGTGAAGTACAGCGAAGCGGGCCGTTCGCGCTGGAAGTATTCGACGCTCACGTGCAGGCGCACCGAACGCACTTCGCCAATTTCGCCCTGCTCCAGCAGATCGCGTACATAGCGGTAGCCGGGATTGAGGCGTCGTTGCAGGCCGACGATGGTGCGCACGCCCGCCTTGTCAGCCAACGCGAGCAACTCCTTCGACAACGCTGTACTCGGCGTCAGCGGCCATTCGCAGTAGACGTCCTTAGCGGCCCCGATGGCCGCGCGGATGCCCTCTTCGTGCTGGAACGCGGGCGTCAATACGAGCACGAGATCGACTTCCGGATGCGATACCAGTTCCTGCAACGAGGCTGCCGCGTACTTGAATCCATGACGCGCGACCAGCGCTGCCGCCTTTTCCGCGCTACGGCTATATACCGCCGTCAGTTCGTATTCCGGCAGCAGTTTCAGTGAAGGCACGTGTCCATATTCCGACCAGTTGCCTAGCCCAACAACGCCTACCCTGATTTTGCCGGAGCCTGTAGCTCGCCTGACGATACTGTTCACAAGAACTCTCCAGATCGAGGCTGCGCAGCCAATCTGCCCAGCGACAGGCGAATAGTAGAGTTCAGGCGATTGAAGATAAACGGGCTGTGAATCCGATCATTCAGGACACTTGAGTCCGATATTGCGACTCCCGGACGATTCTTTGCTGGCGCTATCAGATCTGCAGATTCTGGCTAACGTAGTCGATAAAGACGCGCAGCTTCGGCGACGCGTAGCGGCTTGCCGGCCATAAGATCCAGAAGGTGACGGTCTGGTCGATAAAATCGTCGAGCACGATCTGTAACGCGCCGCTCGCCAGCGCATCGCGCACAAGGAAGGTCGGCACGAAGGCAAGCCCCTTGTTCCGAAGCGCCAGAAAGCCCAGCACCTCAATCGTGTTGGCGACGAAGGTTTGCGGCAACTCCGGCTCCGCTTCCGACGCAGCGAGCTGGAACGGCCAGCGTTCCAGTTTGCCGCTGGCGGGAAATTTATGTAGCAGACAGGCATGCTGCACGAGTTCGGACGGATGCCTGGGTACGCCGTACTTCTCCAGATAGCCGGGCGAAGCGACCAGCACCTGCCCGCAGGAACCGAGGCGCCGCGACACCAGCCTCGAATCGTGCTGCTCACCCGTGCGTATCACTGCGTCGAAGCCTTCTTCGATGATGTCCACCATGCGATCGGAGAGATCGACCTCGAGTTCGATATCCGGGTATTGCAGCATGAAGCCGTCCAGCGCCGGCATGATCAGCTCGGACAGTTGCGGCGTACTGATCCGCAGCCTGCCGCGTGGACTGCCGGCGGCGTCGGACAGTTCGGCCTCCGCCGCTTCGAGCTCGCCGAGGATGCGCCGGCATCGTTCGAGGAACAACGCGCCTTCGGCCGTCAGCGTGATGCTGCGCGTGCTGCGGTGAAAGAGCCGCACGCCGAGGCGCTGCTCGGTACGCGCAACGCTTTTGCCGACCGCCGAAGACGATACGCCAAGCAGCCGGCCCGCCTCGGTAAAGCTGCGCGTTTCCGCCACCTGCACAAAGACCGAAATACCGCTGAGGCTGTCCATTGCCGCTTCCCGAGGCCCGAGGCCGATTTGCGCCGGCCGGTCGACGCAGGCGAGCGTTCGAGACCCGGTGACGACTCAATTGCGGACTTTTATGTCCGATATATTCGGAACCTTAGCCTATTTTTCTTATCTCCGTCTGTCCATACACTGCTCCTCAAGGTCGAAAGCCCGCTGTTGATTGAAAGTCACCAGCCACTCAATCTCGAGGAAATCATGTCCAAGCTCCATTCCGCAGTCAAAGTCGGTCCTTACGAA
Organism: Paraburkholderia sediminicola; assembly: GCF_902859805.1. Classification (GTDB taxonomy): domain Bacteria; phylum Pseudomonadota; class Gammaproteobacteria; order Burkholderiales; family Burkholderiaceae; genus Paraburkholderia; species Paraburkholderia sediminicola. The sequence goes on from NZ_CADIKC010000004.1 coordinate 77,741, forward strand.
TTTTCCCATCGTGTGGTGCTGGCGCCGCTCACCCGCATGCGCGCCGAAGAAGGCGCCAAGCCCGGCCCCTTGATGGCCCAGTACTATGCGCAGCGCGCCTCGGAAGGCGGTTTCCTGATCGGCGAAGCCACCATCGCCGCACCCAACGGCAACGGCTACCTCGGCGCGCCGGGTCTCTACGACGATAGCCAGATCGCCGGCTGGAAGCAGGTGACAGACGCCGTGCATGCCAAAGGCGGCCGCATCTTCCTGCAGCTGTATCACGCCGGGCGCCAGTCCAACAGCCAGTTGCAGCCTGGCGGCGTGGAGCCGGTTGCGCCTTCTGCCGTGCAGCATGGCGGCGTTGCCTACACCGAAGCGGGCTGGATCCCGAACACGCCGAGTCGCGCGCTGACCATCTCCGAGATCGCCGGACTGGTGGAGAGCTTTCGTACCGCGGCGATTCGCGGCAAGGAAGCCGGCTTCGACGGCGTCGAACTGCACGCCGCCAATGGCTACCTGTTCGATCAATTCCTGCAGGACGGCAGCAACAAGCGCACCGACATCTACGGCGGCTCGTTCGAAAACCGCGCCCGCTTCCTGATCGAAGCCACCCGTGCCGTCATCTCGGTGTGGAGCAGCGACCGCGTGGCTGTGCGCCTCGGCCCGAGCGGCACGTGGGGCGATATGTCGGACAGCAATCCGGAAGGACTCTTTAGCTACGTCGCGCAGGAACTGGCGAAACTGAACCTCGCCTATCTGCACCTGATCGAGCCGCGCGTGCTGGGCAACGTCGACGACGACAGCAAGGACCCGAACCCGGTCGCCGCGCAACTGATCCGCAAGCACTACAAGGGCGTCATCATCGCCGCGGGCGGCTTCAAGGCCGCTAGCGCCGAAGCCGTCCTGCAGGCAGGCGACGCCGACCTGGTCGCATTTGGCCGTGACTTCATCGCCAACCCGGATCTGCCCGAACGCCTGCGCCTTCAACTGCCGCTGAATCCATATGACCGCCCCACCTTCTTTGGCGGCACCGATGTCGGCTATACCGACTACCCGTTCTACAGCACCGAAACCACGGACGCTGTTGCAGCGTAAGCGGAGCACACGATGAACAGCACCACCCAGCCAACTTCTCTTGCGCCACTCTACTGGCTGGCGTTAGGGACATTCGCGGTCGGCACCGAGAGTTTCATGATTGCCGGCCTGTTGCCCGACATTGCCACGGACCTGCATACCAGCATTGTCGCTACAGGCCAGCTCGTCACGGTGTTCGCCTTAGCCTACGCACTTAGCTCGCCCGTTCTGACGGCACTGACCGGCGCGTTCCATCGGCGCACGCTGATGATCCTGTCGCTCTCTGCCTTCACGGTGGCGAATCTTATCGCCTGGGCTGCCCATAACTATTGGGAATTGATGGCGGCCCGCATCCTGCTCGCCGCGGCCGCCGGTCTGTATGTGCCCGGCGCCAACGCGCTGGCCGGCGCCATCGCTGGCCCGCAGAGGCGCGGCACGGCGCTCGCTATCGTCAACGGCGGGATCACGATCGCGGTTGCATTTGGTGTGCCGCTGGGCGCATTCGTCGGTGACCGGCTTGGCTGGCGCATGACCTTTGCGGGCGTCGCCGCCCTATCCGCTGCGGCTACGGCAGGTTTGCTGCTCGGCCTGCCACGGAGCATCGGCGCAGGATTGCCGGTTGCCACGCTGCGCGAGCGTATTCAGGTTGCGCGTCAGCCGGTCATCCTGATGACCCTGCTCGTCACCACGCTTTGGGCGATGGGCGCCTACACGGTCTATACGTACCTGGCGCTGTTCGTTGCGAAGACCACGCCGTTGCACGGTGCGCAAATCGGCTACGTGCTGTTCACGTGGGGCGTTGCGGCAGCGATCGGCGTGTTCATCGGCGGCAAGGCGGTGGATCGCCTCGGTCCCAGCCGCGTGATCATTCCCTGCCTGAGCGTGTCGATTCTCGCGTTCTCCCTCATGTCGGCGAGCGCGCATTGGCTGCCAGTGACGCTGGCGCTGGTGCCCGTTCTGATCGGTGTCGTGGCCTGGGGCGTTGCTCACTGGTCTTTCTACCCTGCCCAGCAAGCAGGACTGATCAATCTCGCCGGGTTGCGCGGCACGCCGATTGCCCTGTCATTGAACGCCTCGTTCATGTATCTCGGGTTTTCGCTCGGCGCCGCACTCGGCTCCCTGACCTTGGGTTTCACCTCGGTGAACAACCTCGGTTGGACCGCCGCGCTCTGCGAAGTCGCGGCGCTGATCCTGACCGCCAGCATCGGCAAGCACCTGGTTCGGGCGCAAAACGGTGCGGTCACTGCCGCATGAGGTGAAGCATGACTATCTCTCGCCGTACTTTCAAAATTGGCGGCGATGCTGAAATCCGCCGGCTAGGCTTTGGCGCAATGCGAATCACCGGCCCGGGCATCTGGGGCACGCCCACCGATCGTACCGAAGCCATTCGCGTGCTGCGCCGTCTGCCCGAACTCGGGGTGAATTTCATCGACACGGCGGACTCGTATGGACCGAACGTCTCGGAGGAGTTGATCCGCGAAGCGCTGCACCCATATGGCGCCGGGATGCTCGTGGCGACCAAGGCGGGATTCGCGCGCGCAGGTCCGAACCAGTGGACCCCGCACGGCCGGCCTGAGTACCTGATTCAGCAAGCGCACGGCAGCCTGCAGCGGCTCGGTATCGAACAGATCGGTCTGTGGCAGTTGCATCGCATCGACCCAGTGGTGCCGCGCGATGAGCAGTTTGGCGCCGTGCGTCACCTGATCGACAGCGGCGTGATCCGTCACGCCGGCCTGAGTGAAGTTTCGGTGGCCGACATCAAGGCGGCATCGAAACATTTCAAGGTGGCGACCGTGCAAAACCGCTTCAACCTCGGTGACCGCGGCAGTGAAGACGTGCTGGATTACTGCACGGCTCACGGCATTGGCTTTATCCCGTGGTTTCCGCTGGCCGCCGGCGAGCTGACCCGCCCCGGCTCGTTACTCGACACCATTGCGCGCAACCATCAGGCGAGCGTTGGACAGATCGCCCTCGCGTGGCTATTGCAGCGCAGTCCCGTGATCCTGCCGATACCGGGGACCTCCCGCGTCGCGCATCTGGAAGAGAACGTGGCAGCCGGCGCGATCACCTTGTCCGACCGCGAATTTTGCGAGCTGGATCGCGCTACCTCACAACGGCAGCAGCGCTAATTCAGCGCGACGCCAATTGCACTCGACATTCATCAAGGATTGACGATGACCAGACTCTTCTCGCCGCTTCAACTCGGCCCTTACACATTGAATCACCGCGTGGTGCACGCACCCACCACGCGCCTTCGCGCAAACAGCGACGACAGTCCCAGCGAGATGATGCTGGAGTACTACAGCCAACGCGCTTCCGACGGTGGCCTCATCATCACGGAATCGACACATGTGTCCTACGACAGCCGCGGCTACCTCGGTGCACCTGGCATCTATGAAGACTCACACATCGCGGGCTGGCGGAAAATCGCGGACGCCGTTCATGCAAAGGGCGGCCGCATCTTCATGCAGTTGGGGCACGACGGACGCCAGTCGCACGTCGACCTGACAGGCGGCGCGGCGCCGATCGCGCCGTCGGAAGTGCCGTTCGAAGGCGAAGCGTTGACGCAGAACGGCTGGGTGCCGGTCTCGATGCACCGCGCGATCGATGTCGCCGAAATCCAGACCGTGATCGAGTATTACCGGAAGAGCGCCGAGCGCGCATTGGCTGCTGGTCTCGATGGGGTTGAACTGCACTCGGCGAATGGCTACCTGGCCGATACGTTCCTGCAGGACGGCACCAACAAGCGTACGGATGCGTACGGCGGCACCATCGAAAAACGCGCGCGCTTCCTGATCGAAGTCGTTACCGCTCTCGTATCGGTGTGGGGCGCGAACCGCGTGGGCGTGCGCTTATCGCCAAGCGGACAGTGGGGTTCAATATCCGACTCGAATCCCGAAGCAACCTTTACCTATGCGGCAGAGCAATTGAACCGGTTTGGCCTCGCCTATCTGCACGTTATCGAGCCGCGCGTCAAAGGCGTCGAAACGCTCGACGAACACCAGAAGCCCGTGGCGGCCGCTCTGCTACGCCGCGTTTTCGATGGCCCGATCATTGCCGCAGGCGGCTTCAATGGCGACAGCGCAGAAGAAATTCTGCACAAGGGTGATGCCGACCTGGTCGCATTTGGCCGGCATTTCACATCGAATCCCGATCTGCCGCGTCGTTTGCAACATGGGCTCCCGCTCACCCCCTATGATCGCGCGGCGTTCTGGGGAGGCACGCACGTCGGTTACATCGACTACCCGTGCTACCAGGACGAGGAAAACAGGCGCTCTGCCTGACGGCCGCGTTGATTGCTATTTACTGAGGCCACTCACGACACTCATGACACAAACGGCAACTTGCTATCGCGCGCGGCGGCCAGCATGGAAAGTGTGATCTTGCGCACTTCCAGCTTGCTCTGCGTGATATGCGCGCGCAGCAGGATGATCGCCTCCGTCACCCGGTTGCGTTCGATCAGGTTCAGCATGGTGGAATGCTCGTCGTAGGTGGCGCTCGTGCGGTGCGGTTTGAGGAAGTCCAGTCGACGCACGATGCGGATGCGCTCGGTCACCTCGTTATGCACACGCAGCATCTCTGCGTTGCCGGTCGCCGCGACCAGTTGACGGTGGAAGTTCTCGTCCATGCCGAACATCTTCACCGGATCGCTCTCGCGCAATTCGGGCTCGACGCACCATATCGCCTTTAACGCTTCGACGGCCGCATGCGCGACATCGCCGCCCGCCCCCACGCGTTCGACGGCCGCCACCTCCAGCACGATGCGCAGATCGTAGAGCTGATCGAGCTGGTCGAAATTGATCGGCGAGACTTTCCAGCCTCGCCGGAAGCCGACTTCCAGATAGCCCTCGCGCTGCAAACGAAACAGGCCGTCGCGCATCGGCGTGCGCGACACGCCATAGTGCTGCGCGATGCCGTTTTCGGAAAACCGGTCGCCGGGAAACAGGCGGAAGCTGAAGATATCGTTCTTCAATTGCTGGTACACCTGCTCGGCGAGCGGATTGGCGGCGGCTGGAACGGCAGGCATGCCTGGCGTGTCAGGCGCTGCGGGAGTCTCGAGCAGATTCGTCGTATCGTCGTTCATTGATGCCACATCCCCTTTTTTCTTATTATCGGCGTTTCATGGCATGGCGATAAGGCTGACGTGAGCCGCGACGATCTTCCAGCCGTCGGCGGGACTTAGCCTCGCCCATGTCTGCATCTGACGGCCGATCAAAGGCGTTGCATCGCTGGTGAATTCAGTGCTGACCGTGGCGAAGTCGATGCCGAACGTCGTCACCACAGTGCGATGCAGTTTGCGCGACTTCGGCACCGGCTCGCAGGTTTCGCGCCATGCGCGGATCGCTTCGCCGCCATGCTGGATTTCGGCGATGCCATAGCGGACCGTCTCCGGCGTGTGCCAGAAAAGCGCGTTCATTGCCGCGACATCGTTGTCGACCAGCGCCCGCTCGTATTCGATAAAGGCTGCCTGCACTTGAGCGACCACTTCGGGTTGATTTATCTCCATGCCGGGATCGTCTCGTCGAGTTTCGTCAATGAAGAGAGCGGCGCAGTCCAGCCGACAATACCGCCTTGCGAGCGCACCATCTCGAGCGTCGCCTGCTTGAACGCGGGGAAATAGCTCGCGGTTGCGTCTTCGATCAGCAGACTGTCGTAGCCGCGGTCGTTGGCTTCACGCATCGAGGTCTGCACGCACACTTCAGTGGTCACACCAGCGAACACGAGATGCGTGACGCTGCGCATCGCAAGCTCTTCGCCGAGGCGTGTGGCGTAGAACGCGCCTTTGCCGGGTTTGTCGATCACGAGTTCGCCGGCAAGCGGCGCGAGCGGCTCGATGATCGCATTGCCGGGCTCGCCGCGAATCAGGATGCGCCCCATAGGTCCCGCATCGCCGATGCGGGCATTGGGCGCGCCTCTGAGCCGTTTCGCCGGCGGGCAGTCCGACAGATCCGCCGCATGCGATTCACGCGTGTGCACCACGAGCCATTGATGCCTGCGCGCGAAAGCCAGCAACGCCACGACAGTCGGCACGATCTCAGCCAGCAGCGACACGTCGTTGCCAAGCGATTCGCCGAAGCCGCCCGGTTCGATGAAATCGCGCTGCATGTCGATCACGACCAGCGCGGTTTTCGCGGGGTCCAATGTGAAGGGGGCCGGTTGGGCGTCGATCGTCAACGGGGTTGGCTGTGTCATCCGATGGCTTCCTTCATTCTTTCTGCGGGCACGGTGCGATGCGCCGGAGTGTCGCCGTGCCCTGCCATATGCTGACCGAGCACGGCCCGATCCGCGCGCGCCGCCGGCGTCTCGAATACCAGCTTGCCTTCCGCGATCACCACGATGCGGTCCGCCAGTTCGAGCAGTTCGTCGAGGTCTTCGCTAACCAGCAACACCGCCGCGCCGGCATCGCGCGCGGCCATCAAACGTGCATGGATATCGGCGACCGACGCGAAATCCAGACCGAACACAGGATTCGCGACGATCAGCACATCCACCGGTTGTCCGAGTTCGCGCGCCAGCACCGCGCGCTGCACATTGCCGCCCGACAGCGTGCCGATGGTTCGTTCGGGTAGCGGCGGACGCACGTTGAACTCGGCGATCAGTTGCGCGGCGCGCTCACGCACGGCGCGCCGGTCGAGCCACCAGCCGCCGCGCCGCAACGGCTCGCGATCGAAATCGCGCAGCGCGAGATTCTGCGCCACGCTCATCGCAGCGACGCAGGCGTTTTTCAGCGGCTCCTCGGGAATCGCGAACACGCGCCTTTGGGTCATCTCCTCGCGCGTTGCATGATAGGCCTTGCCTGCCACCTCCATGTCGCCGGTTTTCACGCGACGTTGACCGACCAGCGCTTCCACCAGTTCTTTCTGCCCGTTGCCGGAAACGCCCGCAAGCCCGAGGATTTCGCCCGCGCGCACGGACAGGGTCGCGTGCTTGACTGCTGTGTGGCCGCGATCGTCTTCGACTGAAACGTCGCGCAGCGCGAGACGCACTTGCGCCGTGTCGTCGACGGGTCTGCGCGGCAGGCGTTCCACGCTCACCGCGGCCAGCACCGGCGCTTCGTCCTTCAAGGAAACGTCGTTCGGCGCATGGGTGGCGACGGTGCCCATCATCCATGCTGCGAGTTCGTCGCGGCTGGTGTTGGCAACCGCGCTCGTGCCGACTTGCTTGCCCTTGCGCAACACGGTGACGTCGTCGGCATAGGCCATCACTTCGCGGAACTTGTGCGTGATCATCAGCACCGTCAACTCGCCTCGCGACGTCAGATCGCGCATCAGGCCGAGCACTTCGTCCGCTTCTTGTGGTGTCAGTACCGAAGTGGGTTCGTCGAGAATCAGAAAGCGCTGCTGCAAATAAAGCTGTTTCAGAATCTCGAGTTTCTGCTTTTCACCGGCGGCAAGCATGGCCACCGGTGCGTCGAGCGGCAAGCGAAACGGCATGCGCTGCATGAACGCAGCAAGCGCAGCGCGCTCGCCTTTCCAGTCGATTTTCCACGGCATACGCCCGCGCGCAAGCAACAGGTTTTCTTCGACTGAGAGGCCGGACGCCAGCGTGAAATGCTGATACACCATGCCGATGCCGAGCGCCTGTGCATCGCGCGGCGATGCGATGTGGACTTCACGATCGTCGGCGACGATCTGCCCGTCGTCGAGCACGCCGTAGCCGACCAGTCCCTTCACGAGCGTGCTCTTGCCCGCCCCGTTCTCGCCGAGCAGCGCGTGAATCGTGCCGGCCTTGACCTTGATCGAGACGCTATCCAATGCGCGAAACGCGCCGAACGATTTGCTTGCGTTCAGCACTTCCACACCCAATGCCTTCGGCGCCGTGGTCATGATTTATCTGCCTGAAGTGGCGAGCGCCGCTGTTGGCGCAGCCGTCCTGGCCAGTAGCGTAGCCAGCAGCGCGTGCGAATCCGACACCGTGCCGAACACGCCGCCTTGCATGGTGATCATGTGCAACGCGGCGTCGTGATTGCCCTTGTCGGTCGCGCCGCAGCAATCGGCCAGCACTGTGCATTCGAAACCGCGATCGTTGGCTTCGCGCATCGTCGTGTGGACGCAGACGTCGGTGGTGATGCCGCTCAGCACCAGATTGACGATGCCGCGCGTGCGCAGGATCAGTTCGAGATCCGTCGCGCAGAAGGAGCCCTTGCCGGGTTTGTCGATAATGATCTCGCCTGGCAGCGGCTTCAGTTCGTCGATGATGTCCCAGCCCGGTTCGCCGCGCACGAGGATCTTGCCGCAGGGGCCGTCGTCGCCGATGCCTACGCCGTCGGTGCCCGCACGCCGGCTGCGCCAGCGTTTATTCGCGGGCAGGTCGGAGAGGTCCGGGCGATGCCCTTCACGCGTGTGAATGATCGTGAAACCCAGTTCGCGCATCGGTTTCAGCACGCTTTTGATTGGTTCGATCGGCGCGCGCGTCAGCGACAGGTCATAGCCCATTTTGTCGACATAGCCGCCGTGGCCGCAGAAATCCGTCTGCATGTCGATGATCACGAGCGCCGTGTTGTCCGGGCGCAGGTCGCCGTCGTACGGCCACGGGTAGGGTTTCGCTTCGATGAATCGGTTCATGGCGGTGAGATCCTTGTTAGGTCCTGGCGGGGTCTTTGAAGGCACGCATGGCAGGGCAAAAATCAGTGGTGCAAAATCAGCGAGTCAGGCTCAACTCGCCCGGCGCGCCAGCCAGCGTGCGATCCGGACGGCAATTGACGATCATGATCGCGAGCGTCAGCACATACGGCGCCGCGTTGTAGAGGTAATAGCCGCTCGTCACGCCGATCGCCTGCAACGCCGGCCCGAGCGCGCCGGCCGCACCGAATAGCAACGCGGCCCACAGGCAACGCAGGGGCTGCCAGCGCGCGAAGATCACCAGTGCGACCGCCATCAGTCCTTGCCCGCTGGAGAGCCCTTCATTCCAGCTCCCCGGATACACCAGCGACAGATACGCACCGCCGATGCCCGCGAACACACCGCCCACCGCCGTCGCGGCGATGCGCACGCGTGTGAGCGGATAGCCCATGGCGCGCGCCGTCTCGGCGTGATCGCCGACAAGCCGCAGCACCATCCCCCAACGGGTATTGCGCAAGCCCCACTGCAGAACGAAGGACAACACCACGCCGATCACGAACAGCAGGTTGATATGCAGCGCGTTATGCAATTGTGGCGACGAGGTCCACGTGCCGAGATCGATGAACGGCAGCATCGGCGCCTGCGGTTCGATGAAAGGCTTGCCGAGATAGAACGCGAGTCCGGTGCCGAGCAGCATCAACGCGATGCCGAACGCAATGTCCGACACGCGCGGCAACGAGCACACGAGACCGTGCAGACAACCGAGCAGCAAGCCGACGAAACCGGCAGCAAGCACACCGGCCCACGGCGAGCCGCTCAGAAAAGCACCGGCATAGCCGCTCATCGCGCCCGACACGAGGATGCCTTCGAGGCCGAGATTCACGCGCCCGCCCTTCTCGGTTAAGCACTCACCGAGACTGACGAACAGATAAGGCGTGCTGACGCGAATCGCACCGGCGAACAGCGACAGCAACAGGATCACGATGGGCGAGTGCATATCAGGCATGGGTCTGCTCCAGTTGCACGGGAAGATCGGCAAGCGCTGCGGCCTGCAATTTGACGCGCCATGCGGCGATACGCCCACCAAGCGCTTCCCACGCGAGCAGGTTCGCGAACAGCAGACCTTGCAAGACGAGCGTAGTGGCGTCGGGCAGATCGAGCCGGCGTTGCAGCAGAGAGCCGCTCGCCTCGATGCCCCCGATCATCAGCGCACACGCGATGATCGCGAGCGGATTCTGCCGGGCGGCGAACGCGACCAGGATGCCCGCATAGCCATAACCCGCGAGCAAGGACGCATTTGCGCTGCCCTGCACCGCCGCCACTTCGAACATGCCGCCGAGGCCGGCTGCGGCGCCACCCAACACGCAAGCGGCAAGAGCCAGCAGATTGACCGGCAAGCCGACCAGGCGTGCCGCGCGATGACTGCCGCCCACCACGCGCATCGCAAAGCCCTTGGTGCTGAACTTCACGAACACCCACGCCGCGATGCAAGCGACGACGCCCCAGAACAGTCCCCAGTGTGTGTCGAGTCCGGGGATCGAGCCGATCATCATCGCGTCGGGCACGGGATAGGTAGACGGCTTGTTCAGGCTCGCCGGGTCGCGTAGCGGCCCTTCCACCAGATGTTTGAAAAGCGCGATTGCGATATACGACATCAACAGGCTGCTGATCGTCTCGTTGACGCCTCGCCACTGTCGCAATGCGCCCACCGCACCGATCCAGAACCCGCCGGCCAGCATGCCGGCCACCGCCATCAACGGCGTGGCGACCAGCCACGGCGTGCCGCTCGGCAGCATCTGCGGGACGATTGCCGCGCACATGCCGCCGAGTGCGAGCGCGCCCTCGCCGCCGATCACGATCAACCCGACCTGAGCGGGCAGCGCGACGCATAACGCGGTCAGCATCAACGGCGACGCGCGCAGCAAGGTGCTCTGCCACGCGAACGACGAGCCAAAAGCGCCTTCAAAAATCAGCCCGATTGCATCGAGCGCCGGCTGCCCCTGAACCAGCAGGAATAGCGAAAACAGCAACAGCGTGCCGAGCACCGCCAACGCGGTCGGCAGCGCGGGCAAGAGCGAAAGCATCACTCTTGCGGTAGAAGCATTGAGGCGCATCACGGCTCCTTCGCTCATGCAAACTCACGCACACTCACACAATCACGCAGGCCACGATCAGATCTGGCCAACGACGCCCGCCACCAGATAGTTCATGCTTTCGAGCGTGTAGTCGGTCTGTATGTGACTCGCGCCGGAGGCGATCGCCGTTCCGCCCTTGTTGTCCTTCATCGGTCCTTTGAAGATCACGAAATTGCCGGCCACCATGCTGCCTTTGATCGAGTCGGCGTTCTGCTTAGCCGGCGCGGTGACTTTCGCGCCGTACGGCGACATCTTCACGAAGCCTTCTTTCAAGCCGCCGCGCAACACATTCGGTTGTGGCGTGCCAGCCTGTGCGCCCGTGACCAGTTGCTTGTACGGCGTCGCCCAGTCCCATTCCGCGCCGGTCAGATAGCCTTTCGGCGCGAGCGCTGCCTGGCTCGCGTGGTAACCGCAACTCATCGCCCCGCGCTTTTCCGCCGTTTCGACGACGACCTTCGGACCGTCGACGTGACAGGTCAGCACATCGCAACCCTGATCGATGAGACTGTTGGTGGCTTCCGCTTCCTTCACCGGCATTGACCAATCGCCCGTAAAAATCACCTGCGTGGTGATCGACGGATCGACGGACTGCGCGCCGAGCGTGAACGAATTGATGTTGCGCAGCACCTGCGGAATCGGTTTGGCTGCGACGAAGCCAAGCTTCTTACTCTTCGTCATGTGGCCCGCGACGACGCCGTTCAGATACTGGCATTCGTCGATATAACCGAAGTAGCTGGTGATGTTCGACGGGTTGCCCTGTTTCCACAATCCGCCGCAATGCGCGAAACGCACTTTCGGATATTTAGCCGCCATCTTCAGCACGTGCGGATCGAAGTAACCAAACGAGGTCGCGAAAATCAGCGTCGCGCCGTCCTGTTCGATCATCGCTTCCATGGTTTTCTGCACGGCGATGGTTTCCGGCACGTTCTCCTCTTCCACCACCTTGACGTCAGGTATCTTCTTGATGACGGCGGCAGCGGTCGCCTGGGCCTGGTTGTACCCGTAGTCGCTGCGCGCGCCGACGTAGATCACGCCGACTGTCGTCTTCGGCGCGGCAAACACCGATTGAATCGGCAGGATATTGCCGAGCGTCAACAGGCTGGCGCTCTTGATGAAATTGCGGCGACTGGTCATGGTGTCCAATTCCTTGTGGAGAGGTGAAGAGCGTTGGCCCTCAGTTGACATTCAGGCTGTCGAGATAAGCGAGCCAGCCGCCAAACGAGGTGATGTCTAGTGCGCCGCTGCCGTTGCTCACCGCCGACGGCTCGCAGATGAAGCCCTTCACCGTGAGGCCGTTAGCGAGTTGCACTGAGCCGATACCGAGCGGTGCGGGCACGTCGGCGACAAATTTGCCGAAGCTGCGCAGCGGCATTTCCCAGACTTCCACGGCGATGGGTGCGCCTTGCTGGCCGGTGACGCGCACCAGGCCTGGTTTCGGCGGCTGCGTATTGGCAAGCGCGTAAAGCGTGTAATCGGCGGCGGTTTGTGTCGCCACAACAAAACGCGCGCCGGCTTCCTGAAGCTGCCAGTTCAGCGGCAGGCCACGCAGATGCGCACCGACCACGGCAAGCGCGACAGTCGGCTCCTGAAACGGCAATGGCGCGATCGTGTTTGCCACGGGCGCGGTTTTCTTGTCGGTCACGGTCATGGTCCCGTCCGCGTCCGCACCCTCGCTCGCGAACAACGCCTGAATCCGCGCGCCCAGCTCGGCGAGGCGCCGGTCCGCGCCGCTCGGTGCGATCAGTGTGACGCCGGCGGGCAAGCCGTCCTGGCGACGCTGGCACGGCACGGCCAGCGCGCACAGGTCGAGCAGGTTGACGAAGTTCGTGTAGTAACCAAGCTGGCTGTTCAACTCGACGGGATTAGCCTGCACGTCGGCAATCAGCGGATGAGTAGGCGTGGTCGGGACGATCAGGATGTCGATCGTCTCGAAGAGCTGCTCGGCGTGCCGCTTCAGATCGGCGAGCGCGTACTGGCCGTTGAATGCGTCAGCGGCACTGTAGCGATCCGCTTTGCCGATCACCGTGGCGACGACCGGATCGACCGCTTCGTGATGCGTCTCGAAGAATGAACCGAGCGCGGCGCGCCTTTCCGCCACCCAGGGGCCGTCGTAGAGCAGCGCGGAGACCTGCTTGAGCGGCTGAAAGTCGATCGGCGTGGGCGCGAGATGCAGATGGGTTGAGAGCGTATCGAGTGCGGCCGAGAAGGCCTGATTCGCCGCTGCGTCCCCGTAGAACTCGAGATGATCCGGCACGCCGATCCGCGGCGCGCCACGCAGGAGCCCGAGTCCCGGGACCTTGCGCGAATAGCCGTCGAACGGATCGAAGCACGCGATTTCGTTGAACACGCGCCATGCGTCGTCAACGTCGTGCGCGAACACCGAGATCGTGTCGAGACTGCGGCACGCCGGCACGACACCGCGCTTGCTGACGAGTCCAAGCGACGGTTTCAGGCCGACCAGTCCATTGAACCCGGCCGGCACGCGCCCAGACCCGGCGGTATCGGTGCCAAGCGAAAATGCCACGCAACCTGCGGCCACGGCAACCGCCGAGCCTGAGCTCGACCCGCCCGACACGCGCTCGGGAAACGCTGTGTTCCGCACTGCGCCGTAAGGCGAACGCGTGCCGACGAGGCCGGTTGCGAACTGGTCAAGATTGGTCTTGCCGATCAGGATCGCGCCGGCGTCGATGAGGCGCTGTACGGCGAATGCCGAGATCTCCGGCGTATAGCTGAAAGGCTCGCACGCGGCAGTAGTCGGCAGGCCGGCAACGTCGATATTGTCTTTGACCGCGAACGGTACGCCGAACAGCGGCATCCGCTCGAAGACGGCGCAGCCCTGTGCTTCATAAAGCGCTTCGAGCGCGTGGGCGCGAGCCTTCAGGTCTGCAGCGGGCACGCGCAGGATCCAGACTTCCGGCCGGTCGATTTCGGCAATACGAGCAAGCGCCGACGTCACGACCTCGGTCGGCGTGAGACGTTTGGCGGCATACGCCGAGAGGAGACTGCGGACCTTCAGGGGCGACGAAATTGGCACTGGTTTTTCCTTGAGTTCAATCTTGAATACAAGTTTGGACTCAAATAAGCAGGAGCTATGCCAGGTGTATTTCAGGGCCGCCCGAACACGCTGTCAGCCTTACCAGGTCTGGTTTTTTGGCAGGTTTCCGGCGGCGTGGACGGGCCGCGCTGCCGCCCTTCGATCAATGCGTCATGGTGCAGCGCTCCCCAACTCGGGGCTCCTGCGCCCTGCATTTGAGCCTGGCCAGGAGTGGCGCGTCGCGATCGCACGTTGCCGCCATGCGCCGATTTTTTTCGGCGCCGTGCGCGAACCTATACTCGCTACTCCGACGACCTCACTCACTGCTCATCCCCGTAGCGGAGCATCGATGCACGACACCCGACTCGCCCGTTCGACCGCCGGCATGGTCACCAGCCCTCATGCATTGGCGAGCGAGGCGGGGCGCGACGTATTGCGTGCGGGCGGCAACGCGATCGAGGCCGCGATTGCCATCGGCGCGGCGCTCTGCGTGACGTATCCGCATTTCACCGGACTCGGCGGCGACGCTTTCTGGGTGATCGGCGACCGGCAAGGGATGTTGCGCACGGTGTCGGGCATCGGCCAGGCCGCGCAGCAACTGCCTGCGTTCACCGGCGCCATTCCACTGCGCGGCGCTGCCTCGACACTCACCACGGCCGCGACCGTCGATACATGGCGTCAGGCCTACGAGATCAGTGAAGAGGCATGGGGCGGCACGCAATCGTGGTCGTCGCTGTTCGACCGTGCGCTGGAATACGCATCCGATGGCTTCCCGGTCACGCCCTCGCAGCATTTCTGGCAAAGCATGCGGGTGGACGAATTGCACGCCCTGCCCGGCTTTGCGGCAACTTTCGCGCCGCACGGCCAAATTCCTGCCATCGGCGAACGCTTCGTGCAACCTGCGCTGACGAAGAGCATCGAGCGAATTGCCCGCTTCGGTGCGCGCGAATTCTATGAGGGCGAGCTTGCAGAGCGGATCGCGCACGGTTTGCGTGAAGCCGGTTCGCCGCTGACGTTGAGCGATCTGGCGCGAACCCAAGCACGTGATGAGGCGCCATTGCGGGTGGCCTATCGTGGTGGCGAACTGGTCAGCATGCGGCCGCCGACTCAAGGGGTGACGACGCTGCAGATCATGGGCATGCTCGATCGTTTCGATATTGCGCAGATTGCCGAGGGCAGCGGCGACTACTACCACCTGCTGGTGGAAGCGGTGAAGTGCGCGTTCGTAGACCGCGACCGCTTCGTGTCCGATCCTGAGTTCAACTGGGTGCCGGTCGACGACATGCTGTCGCCCGCCGCGCTCGATGCGCATGCACGCTCGATCGATCGGCATGAAGCGCGCGCATGGCCCCACGTGTTCCGCCCGGGCGACACAGTGTTTATCGGCGCGACGGATAGCGAAGGCCGCAGCGTCAGTGTTCTGCAAACGGTTTACTTCGACTGGGGCAGCGGCGTGGTGGCGGGCGATACGGGGATTCTGTGGCACAACCGCGGCGCTTCATTCAGCACGAATCCCCGGCATCACAACGCGCTGCAACCGGGCAAGCGGCCGTTCCACACGCTCAACCCCGGCATGTATCTGAAGGATGGCCGGCCACATCTGCTATTCGGCACGCAAGGCGCCGACGGTCAGCCACAAACGCTGGCCGCGATTCTCACGCGGCTGATCGACTACGGGATGGACCCGCTCACTGCCCTCGCCCGTCCGCGCTTTCTGCTTGGCAAGACCTTCTCCGATACACGCGATGCGTTGAAGCTCGAAGAGGACGCCGGCGCCGACGTGTTCGTCGAACTCGCTGCACGTGGGCATGAGGTGAGTGTCATTCCGGCGCAGAGTCCTTTGGCGGGCCATCCAGGCGTGATCCGCATCGAGCCGGACGGTGCTGCATCAGGCGCGCATGATCCACGCAGCGATGGTCGTGCGCTTGGGGTTTGAGTCGGCCAGGCGTCAAGCGGTCACGTGTCGGTACTCACGTAGTTTCCCGCGCTGACGCATTGGCATAGCTCGTGATGCCGAGCAACTGGCCCAGGCTTTTCTCGCCGCGCATCCGCGAGGTTTCGATCCGCTCCTGAATGTCGCGAAGATGCGCTTCCATGTGGGCCATTGCGCCCGCTGCATCGCGTGCTTCGATGCAATCGACAATCGTCGCATGCTCCGCGTGCTCGCATGGCGCGTGCCCAGGCGGTTCATACACACCGACAATGAGCGAGCAGCGCGAAACCAGTTCCTTCAGATAGTTTTGCAGAATCGAGTTGCCCGCGAGCGCGGCGATGCGCATATGAAAGCCACTGGCGAGCGTAGCCCACGAAGGTTGGTCGAAGCGATGCATCGCCTCGTGCTCGCTCGCCAGTTGCTGGCGCAAGGCCTTGATGTCCTGGGCGCTCGCGCGCTGTACGGCCAGCTCGACCAGCATGCGTTCAACGGAGCGCCGCGCCTCGAAGATCTCGCGCGTTTCCTCCGGTGTCGGCTCGGCGATCACCGCGCCCTTGTTCGGCCGCAGCACGACGATGCCGTCGTAGGCGAGCTTCTCCAGCACCCGCCGCACGACCGCGCGGCCCACACCGAACAGTTGACACAGCTCAGGCTCCGGCAGTTTCGTGCCGGGCGTCAAACGATGGTTCAGCACGCCGTCGAAGATCGACTGATAGATACGCGCGTCGACGTCCGCTTCTTCCTTGGGCGTTTTTCTGGCGCTGGCTGGGCCGGCTTTCGGCTTGGTGCTCGTGCGCGCACTCGTGCTCATGCGACCTCCGGGCGCAGCACGCCGTCCCGCTCCAGTTCGTCCATGTGATGCGCGATAGCACCCGGCGTCGTGATCCACACATCGCCTTTTGCTCGTGCCGCGGCGACGTGTTCGAGCGCGCGACGAAGATGCCGTAGTCGATATGGCTGCCCCACCAGATAAGGATGCAGTGCGATACCCATCACCAGCGCCTGCGGCTGCGTACCGCGATTAGCCTGTTCGAGCATCTCGTCGAACTGATCGACGATCATGTCGGCGAACGCGCGGCCGTCCATATGGCGGCCCACCATCATCGGCAGATCGTTGAGTTCCTGCGGGTACGGAATCGACCATAACGACCCACTGCGCGTAGCCATGCGTACCGGACGATCGTCGTGACACCAGTTCAGCGTATAGCGATAACCGGTCTCAGCCAGCAGATCGGGCGTCAGGTGCGATTCGGAGATCCACGGTGAGAGCCAGCCCTGCGGCGGCGTGCCGGACGCTTCGGCGATACGTTCGCGGCAATGCAGAAGCAGTTCGCGTTCGCCATTTTCGTCGAGGTCGCTTTGCCGATGCGCATTGGTGTGCCCGTGACCGATCAGTTCGTCGCCGCGCGCCACGCAGGCCGCAATCAGCTCCGGGCAATGGTCGTAGAGCGCGGTATTGATGAGCGTGCCCGCAGGCATTTCAAGCTGGTCGAACAGTTCGATGCAGCGCCACGCGCCCACCCGGTTGCCATACTCGCGCCAGCTATGGTTCAGCACATCCGGTTGCGGCGAAATCGGGCCGAGCGCGGCGCCGAGTCCCTCGCCGAACGCAAAGTGTTCGATATTGAAGCCGAGATAGACCGCGAGCCCGCTATCGCCGGGCCAGCGGAACGCGTCGCTATCCGTGATCGGGCGATAGGAAAAGCGGCCATGGGCGGCGATCGATTGACGGGCGCGATTCTTTGCTGCGGGCATGTTCCGTGTGTCGTTCATGTAAAGAAGCCGTAGGTGACGAAAGGCGACGCGTGGCGCCCCGCATGAACCGAGTTGGCCGGATCATGCCCCGGGACGGACCGAAGACGCACCGCGATTGCGCAAAAGAAACGCTTTGATCGCTGACGATCGATGCTGCAGATCGTTTGCAATATGTGAGCCAACTCGTCGACGTTAAGCACACCGGCGTGTTTGCAATCCTCGACCGTCACGAATCGACGGATGGCACATGTCTTGCATTTGGATGACTTCGCCGAGGCATCGCGTGTGGTTTAGCCTGCGTCAGCACTTCGCCGTTCACGAGGACATCCACTCCATGATTCAGCCTGCTTCAACGGTGCTCGAAACTACAGCCGCCGATATCGAACTGGTGCACGTGTCGAAGCAGTACGGCGACTCGCTTGCCGTCGACGCCATCGATCTGCGCATTGCCGGCGGCCAGTATTGCTGCCTGCTCGGGCCTTCGGGATGCGGTAAGACCTCGACCTTGCGCATGATCGCCGGGCATGAATCGGTCACCGAGGGTGACATTCTGATTGCGGGGCGCAACGTTACACGGGAAGAACCCGCTGCCCGCGGCACGGCAATGGTCTTTCAGAACTACGCGCTGTTCCCGCATCTGAACGCGCTGGATAACGTCGCATTCAGCCTGAAGATGCGCGGCGTCCCGAAGGATGTGCGCCGCAAGCGTGCCGGTGAGTTGCTGGAACTGGTCGCGATGTCCGCGTATGCAGAGCGCAAACCGGCGCAACTGTCGGGTGGCCAGCAGCAACGTGTGGCGCTCGCTCGGGCGCTGCTGAATCAACCCGGCTGTCTATTGCTCGACGAGCCGCTATCTGCGCTCGACCCCTTCCTGCGCGTGCAGATGCGTGCGGAACTCAAACGCTGGCAGAAAGAACTTGGCATCACGTTCGTACACGTCACGCACTCGCAGGAAGAAGCGATGGCGCTTGCCGATCTGGTGGTCGTGATGAGCCACGGGCGGATCGAACAAAGCGGCACGCCGCACGAAGTCTTCAATCGACCGCGTACTGAATTCGTCGCGCGTTTTCTCGGCGGCCACAACGTATTCAATACGAACGGCCGCGCGTTTACCGTGCGCGCCGATCATCTGCGGGTGGTGCCGCACGGCGTCACGCCTGTCCAGACGGCAACCGGTGAGAGTGGCCTGACGCGGATCGGCGGCGTGCCCTGCAAGGTACGCGAAGCGGAGTACCAGGGCACCCATTTACGCATGACGCTCGATCCGCTCGACGGCTCGCCTGAACTGATCTCGCTGGTGAGCGACGGCGATTACGACCCGGCGCGACTCGGCCCCGACGCGCGCGTGGTGGTCTGGTGGAACGAACAGGACGCGCATCCGCTGGCGGCGTGAGCGGTGAGCGGTTGTGTTCTGCCTTGCGCGACATGGCGGCGCAAAGAACGTCTCTGAACGAGAAACGTGAACTGAGCTTCAACTGAACGACAAACAGGCGCTGATCGAACATCAGGCGCAGATCAAACGAACGTCAACTGAGGAGAAGGCAATGAGTGAAGCGAACGAGAGCCCGGCAGCGGCCGCATCCGATCTGAAGGAAAAGGGCCTGTCGCGCCGCACGTTCATCAAGGGCGCTGTGGCGGCGGCTGGCATTGCCGGCTTTCCGTACGTGCATGCGCAGGAGAAAATCACGTTGCGCTACCTCGGCACGGCAGTGAATCAGAGCGCCGACATCGCGAAGAAATTCAAGGAAGACACAGGCATCGACATTCAATATGTGCCGGTGACGACTGACGACGTGGCCAAGCGCATCATTACGCAGCCCAACTCGTTCGACATCGTCGACACAGAATATTTCGCGCTCAAGAAACTGATTCCGGCCGGCACACTCGCGGGCATGGACGCGAAACGCATCAAGCTCGCCGACAAAATCACGCCGGTACTGACGCGCGGTGAAGTGAACGGCAAGAAGATCGGCGATCAGGGCACCGCGCCGAAGAAGGTGATGTTCCTGACCGGCCCGCGCTCCACCGAGTTTTCCGCAACGCCGACCGAGTGGATGACGTTGATCCCGACCACATACAACGCGGACACCCTCGGCATCCGTCCCGACCTTATCAAGCGGCCGATCGACAGTTGGGCCGAACTGCTCAATCCGCAATTCAAGGGCAAGGCGGCGCTGTTGAACATTCCCGCGATCGGCATCATGGATTCGGCAATGGCGATCGAGGCAATGGGTCATGTGAAGTACGGCGACAAAGGCAACATGACCAAGGCCGAAATCGACCAGACCATCAAGATCCTGATCGAAGCCAAGCGTGCCGGCCAGTTCCGCGCGTTCTGGAAAGACTTCAACGAAAGCGTGAACCTGATGGCGTCGGGCGAAGTGGTGATCCAGTCGATGTGGTCGCCGGCCGTGACCAAGGTGCGCACCATGGGTGTCGCCTGCAAGTTCCAGCCGCTCAAGGAAGGCTATCGCTCGTGGGCGTCAGGTTTCGGCTTTCCGCGCTCGCTGCAGGGCAAGAAACTCGACGCTGCGTACGAGTTCGTCAACTGGTTTCAGGACGGTTGGGCCGGCGCTTATCTGATGCGCCAGGGCTATTATTCCGGCGTCCTCGAGACGGCGAAAACTCACATGCAGCCTTACGAATGGGACTACTGGATCGAAGGCAAAGCTGCCGCGCAGGACATCAAGGCCCCCGATGGCCAGTTGCTCGAAAAAGCCGGCACCGTGCGCGACGGCGGCTCGTACAACCAGCGCATGGGCGCGATTGCCTGCTGGAACGCGGTGATGGACGAGAACATCTACATGGTTCAGAAGTGGAACGAGTTCATCGCGGCATGAATGTAACTTGAGTGTGGCTTGAGCGCGACTTGGGCGACTGAATCGCATGCCGGACTGCCGGTGCATGACATGCCGGCAGTTCTTCGATGACGCGGTCATGCCGCAAAAGTGCTTCCACTGATATCCGCCCATGGCAACGATCGACCTTTCCTCTCACGCGCAGGATGAGCCCGTCAAACACCGGCGCGCGCCTGCATGGTTGCAGGCGACGCCGCTTTCGCTCACATTCCTGCTGTTTTTCATCGTGCCGCTGGTCATCACGTTGATCGTCAGTTTCTGGGACTTCAACGAATACCAGATCATCCCGGCCTTCACACTGAAAAACTACGCCGCGATTTTCAACGGCTGTTCGTCGATGACGGACGTCTGCGTGACCTTGAAAACGTACTGGTCGACGCTCAAGTTCTGCGCAATCGTATGGACCGTGACCTTGCTGCTGGGTTTTTCGATCGCTTACTTCCTCGCGTTCCACGTGTGCACGACGAGCATGCAGACAATCCTGTTCCTCGTCTGCACGATTCCGTTCTGGACGTCGAACGTAATCCGCATGATTTCGTGGATGCCATTGCTGGGCCGTAACGGGCTCGTCAATCAGGCACTGCTGGGCGCGCATCTGATCGATCAGCCGCTCGAATGGCTGCTGTATTCGAACTTCTCGGTCGTGCTGGCGTTCGTGCATCTCTACACGTTCTTCATGATCGTGCCAATTTTCAACGCGATGATGCGAATCGACCGTTCCTTGCTCGAAGCGGCGCGCGATGCCGGCGCGAGCGGCTGGCAAGTGATTCGCGACGTGGTGTTGCCGCTGTCGAAGACCGGCATCGTGATCGGCTCGATCTTCGTGATCACGATCGTGATGGGCGATTTCCTGACCGTCGGTGTGATGGGTGGCCAGCAGATCGCATCAGTCGGCAAGATCATTCAGGTGCAGACCGGCTACCTGCAGTTTCCTGCCGCGGCGGCCAACGCGATCATTCTGCTGGCTGTCGTGTTGATGATCGTGTGGGGTTTGACGCGGGTCGTCGACATCCGCAAGGAGCTGTAAAGATGCAGGCCATTCGCCACAAACATCGGGAGCGCCGGCCGGCCAGCTTTTACTGGCTCGCGCTGCTGTTCGGCTTGTTCGTGCTGTTCCTGTATGGACCGGTCATTACGATTTTCATTCTCTCGTTTCAGGGACCCGAGGGCGGGCTGACGTTTCCGATGCGAGGCGTGTCGTTGCACTGGTTTGCCGCGCTGCGTGACGGCGTCGGCGACGTCGACATCTGGGGGGCATTTTGGCGATCAGTGCGGCTCGCGTTCGCTGTAACCGTTTTGACGGTGCTGTTCTCGGTGGCGGCCGGATTAGCATTTCGCCGGCGGTTTCGCGGGGATACGGCGGTTTTTTACGTGTCGGTTGCCAGTTTGATCATGCCGTCCATTATTGTTTCGCTGGGGATCGGGTTGACGTTCCGGTTGCTCGATAACGGGGTGAAGTATCTCGCTTCCGCGTGGGGGTATCAGTCGTTTGCCGATACGTATACGACGTCGATGGGCTTGTTCACGTCGGCGTTGGGGGCGCATTTGACGTGGACGCTGCCGTTTGGTTTGCTCGTGATGTTTGCGGTTTTCAACCGGTTCAATCCTGCTTATGAGGAGGCTTCGCGGGATCTGGGCGCCACGCCGTGGCAAAGCTTCCGGCATGTTGTTTTGCCTATCATCGGACCTTCGGTTGTCGGCGTCGCGATGTTTGGGTTCACGCTTTCATGGGATGAGATTGCTCGTACCTCGCAGGCTATTGGGGATCAGAATACCTTGCCGCTCGAATTGCAGGGGCTTACTACGTCGGTGACGACGCCTGTTATTTATGCGCTTGGGACGATGACTACGGTTTTGTCGCTTTCGGTTATGGTTTTTTGTTTGTTTGTCGTGCGGGGGTTGGGGCGACGGAGGGTAAATTAACGGGTTTTTTGCCTGCGCGGCGCTCTTTGTTCGTGTTCTTGGGGCTTTGGCCTTTCCTTGTTCTGGCTTTGGTGCCTTTCCTTGTTTTGTTAGTGGTCTATTAGTGTTGCCCCTGTGCGGGGCGGCACCTACTTCTCTTTGCCGGCTGCAAAGAGAAGTAGGCAAGAGAAAGCAGCTTAAACCGCTAATGCTAAGTGGGCACCGTGGTCTGCTATGGGTAGTGGTGCATCTGGAATCTGTGTTCTCGCGCACTCCGCGCTAGTGACAAAGGACTCATCAGCTCCCACTCCGCACTGCGTGCGTCGCGGACGGGTCTGCGTGGGAAACCGCCGGCTTCGGTTGAGGTTTGCGGGTGCCGTCGGCTTCGCCTCGGCGAGGCGCCCTGCACTCACCCGGAACCCCACTTCAAATCATATGTCGGTGTACTGCAACCACAGTCCCGGCCACATTCACATTCACATTCACAGTTGCAGTAGGCGGTTGCAGTTGCTGTTCCAATCACAATCGCGGCGGCGATGCAGTGACGAGCTGCGGGTCGGTGTCGCGGCGTGAGCGCCAAAACGAAGCAATCGGTTTTATGAACTACTCTTCGGCGCGCGCAGCGCCGCCGGAAGTATGACGCCCTTGTCACTGGCGCATGCAGGTGCACGAACACAGATTCCAGATGCACCACTACCCGTGGCGGACCACGGTGCCCACTTAGCATTAGCGGTTTAAGCTGCTTTCTCTTGCCTACTTCTCTTTGCAGCCGGCAAAGAGAAGTAGGTGCCGCCCCGCACAGGGGCAACGCTAATAGACCACTAACAATGCAAGGAAAGGCACGAAAGCCAGAACAAGGAAAAACCAAAGCCCAAGGGGGCAAGGGCAAACAGAGGAACAACCGCCGAGCAGGCAAAGCCCCCATTTCACTAAACCTTCTAAGAATCAACCAAATACTTGGTTGCCCACCCCTTCCCCCTCCCGTACCGTTCTCAGATTGCGCCCGGCGCCCGCCCCGCTATGGAGAACTCATGTCAACATCCGAATCGCACGCATCCGCAAATCAAACAACCGCAGACGCAGCAAACCCATTCAACGAAAACGAACTAACCCACCGCTTCGCACCCATATTCGCCCGCATCGCCGAAGGTGCGGTAGAACGCGAACAGAATCGGGAGCTGGCCTACGCGCCAGTAGAATGGCTCCGCGAAGCCGGCTACACCAAACTGCGCGTGCCCAAACGCTACGGCGGCGAAGGCATCTCGCTAAAAGCGTTCTTTGCGTTAGTCACGCGTCTCGGCGAAGCAGACTCGAACCTTCCGCAAATCCTGCGCGTGCACGGCGGGTTTATTGAATCGCTGCTGGAAAACGGCGATGAATCCTTGCGCGATCGATGGTTCACGCGTATCGCACAAGGTCAGATTATCGGCGGCGCCGTTTCGGAACGCACCGGCGTGACCAACAACAGCGTACGTCTCACCCAGAACGACGGTACGTGGTATCTCGACGGTGAGAAGTACTACACCACGGGCACGCTCTACGCGGATTGGGTCGACGTTACCGCGCACGACGGCGAAAGCGACGTCCGCGTACTCGTCAAAACCGATGCGCCAGGTCTCGCTCGCATCGACGATTGGGATGGTTTCGGGCAGCGTCTGACCGGTAGCGGTACGGCGCGTTTCGATCACGTGCCGGTCTCACTCGACAATCTGTACCGCCGGTATAACGCCTCCGAACCACGCCGCAATAGTCTGCTTACTGCGTACTATCAGGCGCTGCATGTGGCGAACCTTGCCGGTATCAGTCGTGCGGCGCTGCGCGATGCGGTGGCGTTCACGCAGCGTAAAACACGGACCTTCGGTATTCCGGGTGAATCGAACCCGCGCGACAATCCCTTGGTGCATCGTGTAGTCGGCCGGCTCGCGAGCCTGGCTTACTCGACGCAGAGCATCAGCGCTTCGCTAGCCAGTGCGATCGATGAAGTGTCGGTCGCGCGCCAGGAAGGCCGTACTGACGAGCAGACCTATGTGCGCCTCGACATCCAGACTTTTCAGGCGCAGCAAATCGTCATCGAACAAACTCTGCAAGCGGCGACGTTGTTGTTCGAAGTGGGCGGTGCATCGGCAACCAGCGAGACGCGCCGCTTCGATCGCTACTGGCGCAATGCACGTGTGCTGGCATCGCACAATCCGGCAATCATCCGCGAAGCCGCAATCGGCGACTTCTATCTGAATGGGACGGCGCACAAGGAGCGGTTTGGTGTGGCGCGGAATCCCGAAGTTCTCACGGCGGTTGCCCAGCTGTAAAAAGTATCAGGTCGAGGTGCCCGCGCATGCCGCGGCGCACTCGGCGCGCTGAAATGAAAAGGCCGCTCACGCGGCCTTAGTTACTAGTTGCACCGCCGCTGCTAAATGCAGCGGGTTCTCCGGATCATTTCGCCGAGGGCGTCCAGATACGGATGTCCGTCGCTTTCAAGGTGGCGGGGATCAGCCCTGCCGCGCGATACGTGTCGGCGATGCGCTGCTGCTCCGCCAATTGATCGCGTTTCACCGGCACGATGTCGTAGCTGCGGCGGCTATTGGCTAACTCGACCGTCGGTCCAGGAATGTTGCCCCACACCGGCCCGAGAATCTGTGCGGCCTCCTGGGGATGCGCCTTGATCCACTTGCCCGTAGTGTTCAATTCGTCGAATACGACGCGCAGCACATCCGGATGCTTATCGGCAAAGGCAGTTGTCGCCGTGTAAAAACGGTTGTATTGAGCAACGCCGCCGCTGCCGTCCGCGATCACGCGAACATGCGCCTCACGTTGCTGGGCGGCGAGAAAGGGATCCCATATGGCCCATGCATCGATATTGCCGCCGCGGAAAGCGGCAAGCGCATCCGGCGCCTCCAGATAGCGCACCTGTATATCGTTGATCGTCAGACCCGCTTTAGCCAACGCGCTCAGCAACAGGAAGTTGCAACCCGATCCCTTGGAAACCGCCACGCGTTTGCCCTTCAGGTCCGCCACCGAATGAATCGGCGAATCCGGCGGCACGATGATCGCCTGGGCGGTCGGCGCAGAAGTCTCTTCTGCGTAGTAGGTCAGCGGCGCGTTGGCGGCCTGCGTAAAGAGCGCAAAGGCGTCCGCCACATCCGCATGCAGATCGACGCTGCCGGCGTTCAACGACTGCAGCAGGCCCGTCGAGAACTCGTGCCAGCTCACGTCATAGCCGAGCGCATTGAGCTTCTTCTCGAGTGCGCCAGTTCGCTTCAATAGAATAAATAGCGTCGAGGAACGCTGGTAGCTGATCGACACCGTTTCGTTGGCATACGCCACGTCGGTCGACAGCGCGCCGCCGATCAACGTCAGGCATACGCAGAGGCGTCGCAGGCTTCGGGAGCCGGAGAAAGCGAGGGGCATCGATCGAGATCCATGTGATGGGGGTATGCGGAATCGCTGAATATATAAAAGAACGACACACGGTCAAAGACTGATTTCATCGATCGATATGGGTAGAAATTGGAACGCACGGCGGCGGTATCGCTCATCATTCGAGGTTTTATGCGAGTTGAAGCGCACGCTTTCACCGTGGAGATTTCTGCGTTATGTCGACACTCCCTCCCCGCTTCGGTATCTGGGCGCTGGTTCATGGCAGCCGCGCCGCGCTGCAGGACCCCGATGAACCGTACGACGCGTCGTGGGCGCGAAACAAAACCCTCGTTTTCGAAGCCGAGCGACTCGGCTACGACTCCGTGCTGGTCGCGCAGCACACGATCAATCCGCACAATCCCGACTTCGATCAGCTCGAAGCGTGGTCCGCCTCGGCCGCGCTCGCGGCGCTGACCGAGCGCATCGAGATCATCGCCGCCATCAAGCCGTATCTGTATCACCCTGTCGTGCTGGCGAAGATGGCGCAGCAGATCGAACACATCAGTGGCGGGCGCTTCGCGATCAATCTTGTCAACGCATGGAATCGTCCGGAGCTGGAGCGCGCCGGTATCGGATTTGCAGAGCACGACGCGCGTTATGCATACGGACGTGAGTGGATCACGGTGGTGGACTCCTTGTTGCGCGGCGAGCGTACGCGTTTTCGCGGCGAGCATTTTAATGTGGATGACTATCTATTGCGTCCCGCGGATCCGTTTCGCAGCCGTCCGCGCATCTATGTGGGCGGCGAATCGGAACCGGCGCGGGAGCTGGTCGCCGACATGGGCGACGTGTGGTTCATCAACGGCCAGCCACTGGACGCCGTCAAAACGTTGATCGCGGATGTCTCGGGCCGCAAGCGCCCCACTCCGCACGAACCGTTGCGTTTTGGTTTGTCGGCCTTTGTCATCGCTCGCGAATCCGGCGAGGCCGCTGATCAGCACCTCGCCCATCTGTTCGCACTGGCCGCAAAAGATGCTCCGCTGCGTGAGCAACAGAAATCGAATATCGACCCCAAGGCAGTGATGTTCCAGACCTTCGCGCAAACGCCGCGCGTGGGTTCGAACGGCGGCACGGCGGCTGGACTGGTCGGCAGCTATGACACGGTCGCGCAGCGGATCGCCGATTTTCATCGTGCCGGGATCGAGTTGTTCATGTTGCAATTCCAGCCGTTCGAGACTGACATGCGCATTTTTGCCGAAGAAGTGATTCCGCGGGTACGCCGCCTGCTCGGTTGATCCGGGCGAGGTCTGCGGCTTCCAGCACGCCATCCTCATGTGGCACAGTATCGTCAAACGCATGCGCTACGCTTGCGATACTGGACAGCCCCGATGAGCGAGATGAAAAATCCGACTGCGTACGAGCCCCCGGTCGACGAAGACCAGCTTCTGCTGAAGTGGATCCGGCGCGCGCGTGAATCCCAGATGAGCCATTACGACATGGCCGACCTGTTATCGGCGCGGGATCGCAGCGTCGGCTGGCTGGTCACTGCGTTGACCGCGTTCGTGGGGACGGCCGTGTTTGCGTCGCTGAGTTCGCCCGCTGTCTCGCCGGCGCTTAGAATCTTTGTGGGCTTCGTGAGCGTTGCGGCGGCGGTCTCAGCCGCGCTGCAAACCTTCCTCAGATACGCGGAGCGTGCGGAAAAGCATCGCGCGGCGGGAGCCCGTTATGGCGCTGTGCGGCGCAGGCTGGAAGCGATTTTCGCAGGTGACGCCGACGCACGCGATGGCCACTATCTCACCGCGATCCGCGACGAGCTCGACCGGCTTGCGGAAGATTCACCCAACGTGCCGCCGCGCATTTTCTATCGCACCCAGCGAACCCTGTCCGCCGAACCGCGAAGAAGCCGCGACGCCTGAGCGACCCGCCACGCCACTCGCCTAATAATCAGCGTGTGGCGGACACCAGCAACATCATCGGCCGTTCGCGCTCTTCGGCCAGTTCAGGGCGCGCGGCAAGATCGGCGTCGGTCGGCCCCCACTCGTCGACATGGGCAATGGTGAAGCCTGCACCGATCAGATGGTTCAACAAGGTGCCGATCGTGCGGTGCTGCTTGACGACGCCTTCGGCGAGCCAGTTCGTGACGCGTGGCCCTTCCAGTTGGTAGCTGTCGAGCGGCCAGTGCTTGCGGCCGTCCGCATCGACCGACCAGCCGGGCTGCTGCGGCGCCATGAAAATCGGATGCTCGATGGAGAACACGAGGCGCCCGCCCGGCACCAGCGCGCGGTGCACCGTGTCGAACAGGCCACGCAGATTGGCGATGTAGTGAAACGCGAGGGAGCTATAGGCGAGATCGAAGCTTGCTTCGGGCAAGTCGAGATGCTCGAGATCGGCTCTCACATAGGTCATGGCAGGATCGTTCGACGACGATCGCGCCCGTTCCAGCATCTTCTCCGAGACATCGACACCGAGTACCGCGGCGGCGCCCGCCTCGCGCGCCCATCGGCAGAACCAGCCATACCCGCAGCCAAGATCGACCACATTCAGGCCGCGCATTCGCGGCAGCATCGCGCGCAACGCGGGCCATTCGGCGGCGCCTTCAAGGCCCTGTTTCGAGCGACCCAACTGGCTGTAGTTGTCGAAGAATGCGGGGTCGTCGTAAATGTTCTGTGTCATTTGTAAATGGCATTAACTTCAATTGAAGCGACGTAGCCGCTGATGTATATGCACGAAGCCCGCAGCGTGTCATTTGCCCATGCAATCTGGATTGCAGGAATCGGCCACTATTTCTGGTCAGGTGCCTCGCAGCCCATATGGGCCGCACCTCGCGGCGCTTAAGCCTCACTTAAGGACATTGCCTGCACAATACATGGTGATGAGAATACCCCTATTCACGGGTATGTTTTTCCACCGCGCATTCGAAACACGATAGTCCCGCCCGGCCTTCCGGTATTTACGTCTTTCCGGGCCTTTGCTTCCGCCCGATTATGGTATCGTCCGACCTGCGCTTTGATGCGCATTGCCACACTCAATCGGGAAGCGCAATCGCTCCCTAAAAAAAAGATTATGGAAGTCCAAAACGCCCGTCGTTGGGCACCACGGGGAACTCGCGTCTGGCTCACCGCGGCCGCTGCATTGGCGATCGCGAGCGGAGTACGCCTGTTGCTCCATCCGTTGCTGGGACCGATCATGCCAGGTACCGCGTTCTGTATCGCGGCGGCGCTGGTTGAGTACTTTTGCGGGCTGGCCCCGGCGCTCACCGTCATGGTGCTCGGCCTGGGTATCGCCGACTATCTGTTCGTCCCGCCCTACGCCACCATCGCCGTGTTCGATCGCGCCGACCTCGTCCTGCTGGTCTCGTATCCATTGGTGACGCTGATTGTCATCGTGCTGATCGAACGCCTGCGCCGCTCGCAGTTTCGTGCCGAACTGATCGCGTCGGTTGCGCAGTCGCGCTATGAAATGCTGCTGCGTCACGATAACGAACGCATGCTGGCACGCCGCGGCGTCGACGAAACGCACCGGCTGCTGCGCCACCTGTCCCATCACCACCGGACGTTCATTTTTATTCAGGCGCTCGAGCGCAATGCCCTGCAGCCGGGCAACGAAGTCAAGCCACAAGGCTTGCTGCCGCGCCTGCCCAACGAGATTGCACCAGGCCCGCGCTTCGCCGATGTCCATCCCGAGGACATCCAGCGGCTTAGCAAGGCGATGTGGCCCGGCCACCATCGCGTGCGCCTGAAAAGTGGCGATGGTCCGTCGAAGCTGACTGAGTGCATGTGCGAACGGTTCACTACCCATGCCGGCGAGTTTCTCGTCCTTCGGATCGGAGCCTGATCCATGAGTCAACCGACGAGTCTCTTCTTACCCGGCGACGATCACGCCGTGCTCATGTTGCACGGCCTGTCGAGTTCGCCGCTCGAATTGCGTTTTCTCGCCCGCTTTCTGAACGCTGAAGGCTTCACTGCCTGCGCACCTGTCCTGCCGGGCTACAGCGCCGGCTCGGAAGAACAGGCAATGGAGATGTGGCTCGAAGCCGCCGTGCGCGAGTACGACGCTTTGGCCGAGCGCTTTGCCCGTGTCTCGATCTGCGGCCTGTCGATTGGCGCGGCCCTGGCGCTGGCGCTGGCGCATCGCCGTCCAGGGGCGCAGTCGCTCGTGTTGCTGTCGCTCACGCTCTCGTACGACGGGTGGGCGATCCCCTGGTATCGTTTCCTGCTTAACTGGGCGTACTTCACGCCGATGCGCAAACGCTGGCGCTACCGCGAGGAGGCGCCGTTCGGCCTGCGCAACGAAGCGCTTCGGGCAAAGATCGCCCGCGCGATGCAGCGCAGCGACTTCAGTGAGGTCGGTCCGTCGACAATTTCATTGCCGGCATTGCACCAGGCAAGCCGCCTCGCCGCGAGCGTGCGCACGCAGGTACGTGACATCAAAACCGATTGCCTGATTGTTCACGCGATCGACGACGAGACGTCGAGCCCGCGCAATGCCCGCTTTGTCGCCACGAATATCGGCGCTGCCTTCTTACGCACAATCTGGCTGGATGATTCGTATCACATGATTACGTCGGACAACGAACGCGAAATCGTCGCGCGCGAAACCGCCCTGTTCCTGCGCGAAAGCGAAGCCGTCCATAGCGGCGACGACGGCAAACAACAGGTCGTCTCGAAGGCTTTGGCGCGACGCCTCAGGCAACTTGCGGCGCTTGGCAAGGAGCGCGCATGACGGCGGATACCAGGCCGAGATTCGGCAAGCCCGCTCGCGCTTCGCTGCTGCTCGCCGCTGCGCTCGGCCTTTGCGCTGCACGCGCTGCCTACGCGGACGATGCGACTCCGAACACGACCACTGACACCAGCACCGGCGCGGCCACCGACAGCAAATGGAAAATCGGCGTGGGCCCTGGCGTGGTGATTACGCCGAAGTACCCGGGGTCCCGCCAGTTGAGCGTATTCCCGTTCCCTGCGCTGGACATCTCATACGACGACCGGATTTTCTCGCAGGGCCCTGACGTGCTCGGCGTGAACGTGCTGCGCGGTCCTGCCTATCACGTGGGTGCGGCATTGAGTTTCGATTTCCAGACGCGCAAGGAGTCGGACGATCCACGCCTGCATGGACTGGGCAATGTGAATGGCGGGCCCAAACTGAAGCTCTTCGCCGACTACACGTGGTGGGCGTTTACCGGATCGGTGGCCTTGTACCAGGATATCGCCGGGCACCACCAGGGGACCACAGTCAGCACGGATTTCGTAGCGTCCGCGCCGGTTGGCGGCTGGCTGTTCTCGGTGGGACCAGGATTCACGTGGGCGAATGGCACTTATACGCGGACGTTTTTCGGCGTGTCCGGGCAGCAGAGCGCGGCGTCAGGATTGCCTACGTACAGCACCAGTGCAGGCGTGCGCGACGTCCATATGAACGCCCAGGTGACTTACGACTTTTCGAAGCACTGGAATGGGTCGGTTTCCGCAACCTTCGGGCGACTGGAGCACGATGCGGCGAATAGCCCGATTACCGAAAAGAGATTCGAGCTCAATACGCTCGCTTCGGTGAACTACAAGTTCTAGTTTCTGGTTTCTCGCGCGCTTGCACGTTCCCACGCTCGCACCGTGCGAGAAACCAGACGCAAATCGCGCTTCAATCCTCCGTACGCAACTCTTCAACTTCAATCCCCAACTCCGCAGCCATGCGTCGCACGACGACCTGAAGCCGGCTCACCTCGTCGGCAAGCCGCTTCTGTTCAGCTTTGACGGCCTCGAACGCCGACAGCGGCACGACCTCATCGTCTCCGCCCGGCTGCGCAAGATCGCTTGCGCTGACTTCGCCGCATAGCAGATGCATCCAGCGATTTTCGCGCTCGCCCGGCGTGCGGGCCAGCTTCGCCACGCGCGGCGGATCGTTGGCAGCCAGTTCGTCGAGAAACGCCTCGACCGACGAGATGTCGGCAAATCCATGCAGGCGCGCGCTGTTCAGGCGCAACTCGGCCGCGGTCTGCGGACCGCGCAGCAGCAACGTGGTCAGTAACGCTGCCGACTGGCTCGGCAAGCCCAGCACCCGATTCATGTTGTGCTCGAAGCGCGGCACGCGGCTGCTGCTGCCTTCCATCACGAGGCTTAGCCGCTTCAATCCGTCGACGGCGGTCAGCACTTCGGCTTCAGTCGCATTCATCACCGGCGCGCGGCCGGTTTTCTGATTGCAACCCAAGGTCAGCGCGTTCAGCGAAAGCGGATAACTGTCCGGCACGGTGTGCTGCTTTTCGACGAGCACGCCGAGCACGCGCCCTTCAAGCAAGGTCAAAGCGCGGATGGAGGGACGGGAAACAGCGTCGGGAGTGGAGTTCATAGAAGATGTCGCGGCATGCGCCGCCGGGTCTCGTGAATGGTGTGCCTTACCGTTGCACAGCCGGGCGGCAGGTTTTAGTTTGTGGCCACTATGATAAACGGGCCGGCCGCCCGCAGTGTACGAATCTCAGCAATGGCAACGCTTGCCCGGAGCGTATTCGCATTCGCACTCGCGTCGGCGCATTTTTGTTTCGTTGACGAATTCCCATATTCGAGATAATTTCCCGAATATGGAAAACACGCCAACCGATGACAACGCCATCGATCGTCGCATCGCCCAGCGTCTGCGCGGATTACGCGCCGAACGTAACTGGTCGCTCGACGATCTCGCCAGGCTGAGCAACGTCAGCCGCGCCACCCTCTCGCGCCTCGAGAATGCCGCCGTAAGCCCCACGGCGAGCGTGCTGGGCAAGCTCTGCGTTGCCTACGGCTTGCCTATGTCGCGTCTCATGCACATGGTCGAAGAAGACTTTGCGCCGCTGGTGCCGCGCGACGAGCAGTCGGTCTGGACCGACCCGAGTGTCGGCTTCCGGCGCCGCTCCGTGTCGCCACCGGCGCAGGCGCTGAGCGGCGAGGCGCTGGAGTGCGAACTCGATGCAGGTGTGCGCATCACCTACGACGCGTCGCCGAGAGCCGGCCTCGAACATCATCTGATCCTGCTTGAAGGGCAACTGCAGATCACCGTCGACGGCCGAAGTCACGATCTGCAACCCGGCGACTGTCTGCGCTACCAGCTGTTCGGCGCCAGCGCGTTCGTCACGCCCTCGCATAGCGCGGCGCGCTACATCCTCTTCATCGTCTGAGTTCGAGCCACCATGACCGCGACCATCATCACGACTTTTTCCGCCGACGACCTCGTTCGTCATCTGCCTGAACTCGGCGCGCTGCTGCGTGCCTGCGTCCATGACGGTGCGAGCGTGGGCTTTGTATTGCCGTATAGCGTCGAGGAAAGTGAAGCGTTCTGGAGTGGCAAGGTGCTGCCGTCGCTGCGTGCGGGCGCGCTGGTGCTTTTTGTTGCTCGTCATGGCGAAGCGATCGCCGGCACCGTGCAACTGGATTACGACACGATGCCGAACCAGCGTCATCGCGCCGAGGTGCGCAAGCTGCTGGTCCATCCGTCGTTCCGACGCCAGGGTATCGCCAAAGCGTTGATGACGGAACTGGAACATCGTGCGCACCAGTTGCAGCGCAGCCTGCTGACGCTCGATACGCGCACCGGCGACAAGGCCGAGCCGCTCTATGCCGCGCTCGGTTATCAGACGGCTGGTGTGATTCCGCAGTTTTGCCGCGACACGCTGGAGGAGCGGCTTGATTCAACCACCATCATGTACAAGACGCTAGGAGCGTGACGCAGCGAGTCTGCATTGCGTGGTTTAACGGCGCGAATCGAGCGCGATCCGTACAGCCAGACCGGCAAGCACGGTGCCCATCAACCAACGTTGTACCTGCAACCACACCGGCCGCCCAGCGAGAAACCCGGCGATCGAACCTGCCATGGTCGCAATCAACGCGTTGATCGTGACGGAAACGACGATTTGCACGCAGCCCAACGCGATCGACTGCGTGAGCACGCTGCCGTGCTCCGGTGAAATAAATTGCGGCAGCAGCGACAGATACATCACCGCGATCTTCGGATTCGCAAGGTTCGTGACGAGGCCCATGGTGAAGAGCTTGCGGCGGCTGTCGTGCGGCAGGTCGCGCACCTGAAACGGCGAGCGGCCTCCCGGCTTGACCGCCTGCCACGCCAGATACAGCAGGTAGAGTGCGCCGCCGAAACGCAGCGCGTCGTACGCGTAGGGCACCGTCAACAGCAATGCGGTGATACCGAACGCCGCGCAAAACATGTAGAACACAAAGCCGAGCGCGACGCCGCCGAGCGACACGAGCCCGGCTCGCCGCCCCTGGCAGAGCGATCGGGAGATCAGATAGATCATGTTCGGGCCGGGCGTGAGCACCATGCCGAGCGAGACCAGGGCAAAGGCGAGCAACGTTGTGGCAGCGGGCACGGCAGTCTCCTGTGGGAATTGAAGTCGGGCAATGCCGCCAAATATAGCCGATGCCACCGGTTCAGACCTTAAACCCACACGTGAAAAGTCCCTATAGGCAGTTGGATGGTTTTGATTGCGCCAGTGGGGCCGACGCTCCGTCGCATATGGCGCAGTGGTAGGAGACGAACGATCCAGGCCGACGATAAGGACATCCGCGAGCTGCATCCTGATTATTTTGGCAAGCAGTTTCGGGCCGTCTTTTTGCACTAATATCGGGCAGCTGGCGTCAGATCCGAATGACCAGCGTGCTGCCAGTTCCGGAACCCTGAAGATGAACCGTTTGCCGCCACTGCGCGCCCTCCAGGCATTCGATGCCGTGGTTCGCAACAAGAATGTAGTCGCCGCCGCCGAATCACTGCACGTGACGCCCGGAGCAGTTAGTCAACAGATCCGCCAGCTCGAAGAATTCGTCGGCGTCGCGCTGTTCGACCGCGAGAGTACCGGCCTGCGCCCCACTGCGCTCGGCCAGATCTACCACGAGCACGTGGCCCGCGGCTTCGAATGCTTTCATGCTGCGCACACGGCCCTGGAGGCGGCGCAGCATGGTACCCACCTGACACTCAGCACGTTTCCTTCGGTTGCAACGCATTGGTTTGCGTCCCGGCTGGATAAGTGGCACGCGCTATCACCCGGCGTGCGCGTCCATGTCGAGGCCACCGATCGCGAGCCGAAGCGCGGGGAAAGCAATTGGGATATCCGTATGACGTATGGATCGCCGCCTGCAGACGGAGCCCACTGCCGCCCCCTCTTCACTGACCGGGTGACACCCGTGTGCTCGCCGTCACTGCTGCGGGCGGACAGCCCGATCGAGCAGCCCGCAGATTTGCTGCACTACCCCCTTGTCCATGTCGAGTGGGGCTGGGACGAGAGGTCGCCGCCGGCCTGGGACGACTGGTTGCGCGCAGCCGGCGTCGCTGTGCCAGACACACTTGCTCCGTTGACCTACTCGCTTTCGGGAATGGCCGTCGACGCGACACTACGTGGCAGAGGCATATCGCTCGGTCAGGGTCTCTTCACTGCCGATAGCCTGAAGCAGGGACTGCTGATTGCACCATTGAAGATCTCGCTGCCCATGCCGTACCCGTACTACCTGGTGTGGCAACCCGGTGCGCTCGATACGCCGGACGCACGGCAATTCCTTGACTGGCTGACTGAGGAAGCCGCACAGACACAACGCGAAATCAACGCAATATTGGGTTGACCTCCGCGTCGTTACGCACCCCGACGGCGCCGTGCGAGTTTTAGAAAAACTACAGAGACTGCGCAGATTAAATGGTTTGTCGGCGTCTATGCGCCACCCTATGCTCGAAAGCGAATCCATGCGCACCAGCCGTAGGTGTTTGCCGGTGCATGCCTGCCGCATGGTTTCAGCTAACCAGCCAAATCATAGGGATCACGCATGAACATGAACACAGGGCACGATAGCCTGCGGGCTCGTCCAAAGCACATTAGCGACGTGCTGCTCGGCGATGACGAAATATCGATCGAGGAATTTATCGCGGTAGCCAGAGATGGTGCGAAGATCCGCCTCTCGCAAAAGTATTGCGAGCGCGTGTCGCACTCCCGCCTGCTGGTCGAGCGGTTTCTCGAGGAAAATCGCCTCGTCTACGGTGTCACGACCGGATTCGGCGACAACTCCACCCGCGTGATCCGACCGGCAGAAGCAGAGGCACTACAACGCAATATCGTGCGCTCGCACGCGGTCTCGGTGGGCGCTCCGCTGCCGCGTGAGGTAGTCCGGGCCACCCAGCTCATGATTCTGATAAGCCTTGGGAAAGGCTATTCCGGTGTCACGCTCGCTTTGCTGCAGCAGATTGCAGAATTGCTCAATAACGGCATTACGCCGGTTGCGCCAGGTGACGGCTCGGTCGGCTACCTCGGACCCGAAGCGCACATGGCCCTCGTCCTGATTGGCGAAGGTGAAGCGACCTATCGCGACGAGCGGATGAGCGGCCGGGCGGCGCTCGAGAAAGCCGGCCTGAAACCTCATACCCTGCGTTGCAAGGAAGGGCTTGCACTGGTCAACGGCACGACCTCGGTGACCGCTATCGGAATGCTCGCGCTGCATAACGCGCTGGAAGCGTCTAAAGTCGCCGACATTGCAGCTGCCATGTCTTTGCAGCCGCTCAAAGGCACAACGCGCGCGCTCGACGCGCGCTACCACTCGGTCAAGAAACACCAGGACCAGTCCAACGCGGCAGACAATCTGCGACGAATTCTCGCCGGCAGCGCATTGACCGAACGCTTTGTCGATTACCGGCTGCAGGATACCTACAGTCTGCGAGCCATGGCGCAAGTCCATGGTGCCTCGAAGCGGGCCATCAACGACGCACGCGAGGCCATTCTCGACGAGATCGGATCCTGCGGCGACAACCCAGTCATCTATCCCCACGAGGGCGACGGCCTCGCCATTTCAGGCGCGAATTTCGATGGCACGTTCGTTGGCATCGCGAGCGACCTGCTCTGTATCGCGATGACCAATCTGGCCAAAATCTCCGAACGCCGGACCGATCGGCTGGTGAATCCGCACTTCAGCGAACTCCCGGCGTTCCTCGCGCCGCGTCCCGGCCTGAATAGCGGCTACATGATCGTTCAGTACACCGCCGCGGGCCTGCTCGGAGAAATGCGCATTCTGTCTCATCCTGCGACCGTGGATAGCGTCTCCACCAGTGGCAATCAGGAAGACCCCGTGAGCTTTGCGTATCTTGCCGCGCGCAAGGCCTACGAAACGTCGCAGAAACTCCAGCATGTCCTCGCTATCGAACTGATGGTTGCAACGCAGGCGCTGGATTTCTTCGACCCGGCAGATGCCTCGCCTGCGACGGCAGCAGTCTACGCCCGGATCAGGCAGACGGTGCCTGAAGTGGAGGACGATCGCTTCTTCCATCCGGACATGGTGCACATTCACGAACTGGTCACGCAAGGCGACCTGTTGAGCATCGTCGAAAACATCACTGGCGCGCTGCACGAATAATCGCCTCACCAATAGCAAATGAGCCGTCGATTTCGTTGATATCGACGGCTCATTCAATCAGTAACACTAAACTACGTAGCGACCAGAAATTCCGGCCTCAGGGCGTGACGTCCGTTTTGAACCACTTCTGACTGAGCGTGTGCACGGTCCCGTCAGCGAGCGCCGCGGCAATTGCCTGATCGAACATGGCTTTCAGGTCCGTGTCGGTTTTGCGCAAACCGAGCGCTTCACCATCCCCCCAGATTGGACCGCCAATCTTCGGACCGGTGAATCCCAGCGTCGCGTTGGCGGGTTTCGACAAGGCGGATGCATAGTAGGACGCGTCGTCGAACGCCACGTCGATACGTCCTGCAATCAGGTCGATGTCGTGTTCGGGTGCGTTCTTGTATTCGCGAATGTTCGCAATATCCTTGAAGTTCTCGTTGATGAACTTGCTATAGACCGTCCCCGTGACGATCCCGATCGATTTACCCTTCAGGCTGACGCGCAACAGGTCGACGGTCGGCTTGTCGACCGCCGGATTGCCGGTCAGCTTGACGGGTACCGTGCCCGGCGGCAGCTTCGGCAACACCCCCGACCCAACCGAGACAAAAGCAGCCGGTGTATTCGCGTACGGCTTCGAGAAGGTGATCGCCTTCTTACGCTCTTCACTGATCGACAGGGCATCCATGATCACGTCGAATTTTCCGGAGGTCAGCCCGGGAATCAACCCGTCCCAGTCTTGCGCGATCAGTTTGCACTGGACGTGCATACGCGTGCAGAGATTTTTCGCCAGCTCTGGTTCGAAGCCGTCCAGCGTGCCGTCCGGACGCGTCAGATTCCACGGTTCATAGCTGCCTTCGAGGGCAATGGTGACGGTCTTCCACTCCTTCGCGTAGCCGGTTGAAGAAAACGCGACGGCCATGACGGACGCCGCACAAGCCACCGCCTTTACAAGGTCCCGACGACTGAGGTTCATTTGATGCCTCCGTACCTATGATTTGAATGAAAAAACATGTGCTGCTCACGCCAACTCGTCGAGTACCAGCACCGATGAATTCGACCTCGATACGCACGGCAGGAAACAGGTCCCGGCCGCGCGCTCGTCATCGGTCAGATAGGTGTCGCGATGATCGGGCTCGCCCGCGACAACGCGCATCATGCAAGTCCCGCACACACCCACTTCGCACGACGATGGGAGGTCGAATCCCGCCTCGCGCAGAGACGCCAGTACGGTCTTGCCTGCCGGGACGGGTATTGCGTCGCTCCTGCCTTTGAGCCGCACCGAAAACTCGTGCTCGTCGCCGGCAACCCGCACCACTGGGTCGAACGACTCCTGATGCACGAACTGTTCGCCCAACATGTTGCGAGCAAGGCTTACCGTCATCTCCATGAAGGCTGGCGGTCCGCAAACATAGAGATGCGTGTTGGGCAGCGCTGCAGACAGCAGACCGGCAATGCGCCCGCGAGTCGCGGTCGGCGAGAGGCCGACGTGGATATGTGCCTCGTCTGCAAGAGGTGACCGTCCAAACTCTGTACGGAATACCACCGACGCGTCACTGCGCGCAAAATACGCGAGCGTGTAACGCCTGCGCGATGCCGCGAGCGCATACGCCATCGAGAGAATCGGCGTGACGCCAATTCCGCCAGCAATCAGGAGGTGCTGATCTGCCGTATCGCTCAACGAAAACGCGTTGCGCGGCGTCCCGATCCGCAGTCTCGTGCCGACTTGCGCGGCGCTATGCAGCCATGCGGATCCGCCGCGGGACGCAGGTTCGCGTTTGACGGCGATCCGGTACACCGGTGCACTGGCGTCGGCGCCGCACAAGGAATATTGGCGCACCAGTCCAATCGGAAGACGAACGTCGATATGCGAGCCCGGCGCATACGTCGGCAACGCCGTGCCGTCTGTGCGGGCCAGCCAGAACACGCGGGTGTCGTCGGCGGCTGCACTAACGTCCGTGATGTGCACTTCTATCGTATCTGTACCGGCGCTCATGGCAATATCTCCCGGGAAGTCACGAAACGAGATGCTCTGGCGCATGTTCGGCTTCTATCATCTTTTGCAGCATGCGGCGAAAACGCAGCGGCGCCGCATCGGTTTCGATGTCCGTATTGGGCGTTCGCTTGTTCGTCATGCCGTAATCAACTGCGGATAGCACGATCAGATCTTCATTGAATGCGCTGATGAAATCGTTGGTGAGCGCCTGATCAGTTGCTTCGCAATCAGGGCGGAAGTTGCGCACCTGAAACCAGAAGTAGCGACAGCTATGTTCCGTCACCGGTGTAACGAAGTTATATGAATCGAGGAGGAACACATCCGGATGCAATTGCCCCTGCGGCGCGCCTGAATTCGCCGGCGCAATGATGTCGCGAATAATCGCGTGCGACGGGTAGCGCACCTCGTAATGCTGCAGGCGGTCTGCATGACCGGCGAAGCTCACATACGGGCGGAAGAACGGTGCAAGTTCGCAGTCCAGCATCCATCGCGAGGCGAGCACGCCGTTATCGAGGATAGTCATCCTGACCGGCACATCCGCGGTGGCGGCGTTACCCAGCGAAGTCTTGTGGACATATGTGACGTGAGACGGATCGAGCAGGTTGTCCGTCATGTACTGATAGCCGCAGCTGACGTCCATCGCAGGGCCGAGATTGACGCCCCATGCCGGATCGTCGTAGTGCGCAACCGTCAGTATTTCGTCCGGATCGGCCAACTCAGGATTTCCCGTCCAGATCCAGACCAATCCGTAGCGTTCGGCTACCGGATAGCGCCGCACGCAGGCCTTCGGCGGAATCCTCGCAAGACCCGGCGCATGTACGCAAACGCCGTCAGGACTGAACTCCAGTCCATGATAGCCACAGCGCAGGTTGTCGCCCGTAACCTGGCCCATCGACAAAGGCAGCTTGCGATGCGGACACGCATCCTCAAGCGCGATCACCGCATGCCCCAGGCCGCGATAGAGTACGACCGGCTCCTCCAGAATAATTCGCCTCACCGGCTTGTCTTCGATCTCGTCGCTCCAGGCAGCGACATACCACGCGTTCCGCAAATACATTCCCTGCCCCCTTTCGTGTTCAATCAATCGTCCAGTCGGCACTAGGATAGGAAAAACAGCAGCGGATCATCAAACGATTAGAACTACAGGCAAGGCTTAGTTTTTCTAAAGTCTCACTCGAGAGAACTTCAGTTCGCTTCGCGTAACGCATCCCAACATGATGATCAGTACTCTTAATACATAAGGAGTTTCCCGAGGATTGGCCAATTCTGATCAAAACCGCTTGCGATGCATTTTCTAATTGTGCAAACTTGTCTATACAAATTCTTCGCGCATATCGAACCGCGTGATGCGCCTGCACCAGAAGGTGAACTCGCCGTAGCCCGGCATTCGGTCGGACTACTGATATGAACCAGAGCATGACGAATTGGCAGACCAAAGAGATTCCTTGCCTTCGTCGATCAATCGAGAGATCCGTCATGAAATCACGTGCTGCAGTTGCATTCGCCCCAGGAACGCCCCTGGAAGTCGTCGAGATCGACGTTGCGCCGCCTAAGAAAGGGGAAGTGCTGGTAAAAATCACCCATACAGGTGTATGCCACACGGACGCCTTTACGCTTTCGGGCGACGACCCGGAAGGCCTGTTTCCCTGCGTGCTCGGGCATGAAGGCGCAGGCGTTGTAGTGGAAATCGGCGAAGGCGTCACGTCAGTTCAGCCAGGCGACCATGTGATCCCGCTCTACACCGCGGAGTGCGGCGAATGCCTGTTCTGCAAGTCGGGCAAGACGAACCTGTGCGTCGCCGTGCGTGCCACCCAGGGCAAGGGCGTGATGCCTGACGGTACAACCCGCTTCTCCTATAACGGCCAGCCGATCTACCACTACATGGGCTGCTCGACGTTTAGCGAGTACACCGTTGTCGCCGAAGTCTCCCTTGCCAAGATCAATCCGGCGGCCAATCACGAACAGGTCTGCCTGCTGGGTTGCGGCGTCACGACGGGTATCGGTGCTGTGCACAATACCGCGAAGGTGCAGCCAGGCGACAGCGTCGCCGTGTTCGGGCTCGGTGGCATTGGGCTCGCTGTCATTCAGGGCGCTCGCCAGGCCAAGGCCGGTCGGATCATTGCGATCGATACCAATCCTTCGAAGTTCGATCTGGCGAAAGTCTTCGGCGCCACCGATTGCATCAACCCGAAAGACCATGAAAAGCCGATCCAGCAGGTCATTGTTGAGATGACCGGTTGGGGCGTCGACCATTCGTTCGAATGCATCGGCAACGTCAATGTCATGCGTGCGGCGCTCGAGTGCGCACACCGCGGCTGGGGACAGTCCGTCGTCATCGGTGTCGCGGGGGCCGGCCAGGAAATCTCGACACGCCCGTTCCAGCTGGTGACGGGCCGCACATGGAAAGGCTCGGCATTTGGTGGCGTGAAGGGGCGCTCACAACTGCCGGGCATGGTGGAAGACGCCATGCGAGGCGACATCCAGCTTGCCCCTTTCGTCACGCACAAATTGCCGCTCGATCAGATTAACGAAGCATTCGATCTGATGCACGACGGCAAATCGATTCGCACGGTGATCAACTACTAAAACACGACCGTGCGCCGTCTTCGGTGCAACGTCATTGCGCCGACTTTGATTCAGAAACATTGGAGGATACAGAATGAGTACCTTGACAATACACCCGTCAGTGGACGCTGGTGTCAGGAAGGGCACGCCTG
This sequence comes from Paraburkholderia sediminicola, assembly GCF_902859805.1. Lineage (GTDB taxonomy): Bacteria > Pseudomonadota > Gammaproteobacteria > Burkholderiales > Burkholderiaceae > Paraburkholderia > Paraburkholderia sediminicola. Next base: position 119,379 of record NZ_CADIKC010000004.1, read on the forward strand.
GTTTCACCGGAGGTACGCTCCACTGCCAATGCAAGAGCGACAAAGTCGAAGTCCGGGTGGAGAGCAACGTCGCGCACAACCACGTTTGCGGCTGCACGAAGTGCTGGAAACCGGCTGGTTCGGCTTTTGCGATGATCGCCGTGGCCCCGCGCGATAAGGTTACGGTTACCGCTCATGCCGAGAAGCTCCAGATCGTCGACGAGAATGCGGCAATCCAGCGTCATGCCTGCAAGGGGTGCGGAGCGCACATGTATTGCCGGATAGAAAACCGTGACCATCCGTTCTACGGTCTTGATTTCATTCACGTCGAACTCTCTGACGAGAGCGGCTGGGAAGAGCCACGTTTTGCGGCTTACGTCTCGTCGGTAATCGAAGGCGGTGGCGCGAAACCGGAACAGATGGACGGCGTGCGCGCCCGGCTCACTGAGCTTGGACTCCCACCGTACGACGCGCTCAACCCGCCATTGATGGATGCGATCGCCACACATATTGCCAAGCGCAATGGTGTGCTGAAGTCGTGAAAATCAGGGCGGATCGCTGATGCCGATCCGCCCGCCTGCAGGAATTTCACCACAAGGGCTGCCGCGCTATTCGAGTTCGCCGGACTGCGCCTTGCTCCCACCCCTGGTGGGTCGATTGTGCGTTGCATCGCAGGAAACACTTGCGGCGAAATTTATTGCCCGGTATCGTCTAGCCGTTCTGCAATGCAGCGCGGGAGAGATCGTCAGAGGATTGTGACGACGCCGACGGAGCAACCGCCCCGGAAACTCTCAGGCAAAAGGACCGCGCAGCTGGAACATCTGGAGAGCGGCGCCATGCGCGCCCACCGAAGGGGATTCCCTGCATACCGCATGCATCGCGATGCGTATGCTCACAGGAAGAAACTCTCAGGTACATGGACAGATGGGGCATCGACGCCGGTTTCGACACGAAATCGACACCGGTGATGCTCAACTACTCTGGACCATGTCATGTCACGAATCGCCATTATCGGCGCCGGCATTACCGGCGTTACGACTGCGCACGCCCTGGCGCAGCGCGGCCACCACGTCACCGTGTTCGAACGCCATCGCTATGCGGCGATGGAAACCTCGTTCGCCAATGGTGGCCAGTTGTCTGCCAGCAATGCCGAAGTCTGGAACAGCGCGGCCACGGTGCTGAAGGGCTTGCGCTGGATGCTCACGCGCGACGCCCCGCTGCTGCTCAATCCGATGCCCACCTGGCACAAGTATTCGTGGATGGGTGAGTTTCTACGGCAGATCCCGCATTACCGGACGAACACGGTCGAAACGGTGCGGCTCGCGATTGCGGCGCGCGAGCATCTGTTTTCGATTGCCGAGCGCGAAGGGATCGACTTCGATCTGGAGCGGCGCGGCATTTTGCACATCTACAAGACGCGCAAGGAATTCGATGCGGCCAGCAAGGTGAATGAATTGCTGCGCGAAGGTGGACTGGAGCGCAATCCGGTGACGTCGAGCGAGTTGCGCGCGATCGAGCCCACGCTGCACGGCGATTTTTTTGGCGGGTTTTTTACGCCATCCGACTCCACTGGCGATATTCACAAGTTCACTCGCGGGTTGGCTGAAGCTTGCGTGCGGCACGGTGTCGAGTTTCACTACGACGCGGAAATTACCGCAATCGAGCAGCCGGCCGAGGGACGCTTTTCGTTGATGGTCAATCTGGAAGGCGAGTCGCAACGGTTTGCTTTCGAGCGGATCGTGGTGTGCGCCGGCGTGAAGAGCCGCGACTTCGCGGCGATGCTTGGCGATCACGTGAACGTCTACCCGGTTAAAGGCTATTCGATCACCGTATGTCTCGACGATGAAGTGAGTCAGCAGAACGCGCCGTGGGTCAGTTTGCTCGACGACAGCGCGAAGATCGTGACGAGCCGGCTCGGTGTGGATCGGTTCAGGGTTGCGGGGACGGCGGAGATCAATGGTTTCAATCGGGATATCCGGTCGGATCGGATTGCGCCGCTGGTCGACTGGACTCGACGGTATTTTCCTGAGGTGTCGACTTCGAAGGTGATTCCGTGGGCGGGGTTACGGCCTATGTTGCCGAGTATGTTGCCGAAGGTTGGGCGTGGAAAACGGCGTGGGGTTTTTTATAACACCGGGCATGGGCATTTGGGGTGGACGTTGTCGGCGGCTACGGCGCAGGTTTTGGCGGGGGTGATTCAGTAGGTGCTTTTTGCGGCAGGCCCGGTGTCCGCAAGGACATCGGCTGCTTTTTCTACCGTTTCCAATGTCTTCACGGCAATTTTCGACCTGCACGCTGAACTGCTTGCGGCTTCCATGAAATCAGGATCCCCGCTTCCCCGCATAGTTGATTGATTGAATCCACCGCGGCTTCCGGCACCAGCCAAAGCCAAAGGTCATTCCCTATGGGCTGCAGGGATCCACGACTGTCTTCCGCGACAATCCATTCTTTAAGCGGAACCCCACCAACCACGATGTTCAGATGACGATCGTTTATAACATTGATCGGATACACCATCCTTAGCATGCTTTCTTGATAGCGAGCCGCTCCATAAGACCCGCCTGGCACCTCCTTGCCGAAGGCTGACGGATTCTCGTACGGTTTCAGTTTTGCGAGATTGGTTCCGGCTGCATAGTAAAACGCGGAGGTCATCTTCGGCGCTTCATATGCTATTCCATAAGAGGCATGCAGACTCGTGGCTATTCGCTTGATGCAGTCGGTAAGCTTGCCGGCATTATCCGCAAGTTGAACGTCGAGCTGTGCATCAATACTAAAAAAACCACCAAAGGACGGCGTGTTGTAGCCGAACGAAGCGAGCCAGGGTACATGGCCACCTGAGTTGTTGTATATCCGGAAATCGGTTGCGACTCCAGATTCAATCAGGCTCTTGAGTTCATCGAAAGGAACCTCTACAAGTTCGACGTCCCTTTCGCCTGCTACTTCAATGTAACGCGTATATCCCGCGGTCGTTATGCCGACCGACATCTCTGAAAAGAACTCATGGCCGGCCCTGTATGCCTCAAGCGGACTTATTCGATCTGTCCCATATAACGCCATTCCTGTGCACATGATTCGCCCACTAAATTCCGGAAATAAGGTCATCCAAAACGCTCTTGATATCGGACGCGTTGTACGGATGATCGAGAACGATAATTTCGCCGCGATTTGACGCCGGCAGATTGCCCATGGCAGCCCTGTTTCGAGCAGTCAACGTTGGGAGCTTGGCTCCCATATCAGTTCTCGACGCGAGCTCTATTGCATGCGTCTGGCCGTTGACATCGACCGCCATAATATCGGGGCGTCTGAGCGACACATCCCCACCGTTCGCGTAATTGTACGAGCGATTCAAATAGATATCCGTGAATTTTCCGCTCATTGCGAGTTTGTTTGCTATGACCTCGGAAAATTGATCGTGGCCTGGCGTTCCGTCTTTTTGTCCGGTGCCATGTATTTTCGCTCCGTTGACTTCTCGAACCGGACAGCATGCTAACCCGAACGGATCAATCAACGTGTCCGGGACCGTCACATAAGCATGGGTGCGCAGGCCACCAGCGAGTCCAAGCGGGTCGACCGTCAGGTACTGCCCTGTTTGAGGATCGTAGAATCGGTGCAGGTTGTAGAACAGATCGCTTTCCTCATCGTCCCATTGCCCGGGAAATCTGAGGTTTACTTCTGCCGGCTCGTCGTTCCCAACATGATTGTTGATCCGATCTAACGTGAGATGCCGCCCCCAAATCGTGTAGGAAGCGTCCCAGATTTTCGCGCCACTGCCGTCAAATATGGCCTTGGGTAAGCCGGACTGATCCGACAGAATTGGAAAGACACCACGATCTGTTTCATGTGCTAGCGGGTCAAAGTTCTCAGAAAAGTGCCAGCTCTTAACAAACGCACAAGTTCCGTCCTTGTCTTGCCACTGTTCCGCGAGCTGTCCACAGTCCCAAAGAAAGCGAATCGCTGTTCGCGCACCAACCAGCCTCTTTTCTACCCGCCTGCCGAACGCGTCGTACCGATAGATCCAAACCCCTCTCTCTGGTGTACTCACCTTCACCAGCCGGTTCAACCCATCCCACGTGTATTGCCAGGTCTTCGGCCTGAACCCAGGCTGCTCCACCGTCTTTTCGATCGCCCGCCCGCGTGCATCGTAACGATAGCGTGCGTAGCCGACACGTTCTGGGAGCCCGCCTGGCAGGTAGCGATGAGCGTCGGTTGGCCCCTGCTGGCCGTGCGCTGCAATGTTGAGGTTCGCGTCATAGCGGTAATGCTCCGGTGGCTGACGGAGGCCATGCACGGACGCTATCTGCCCACGTAAGTCGCGTTGATACGTCACGCTGTCAGAATCAGTGTCTATCCGCTCCAACTGCCCGGCCGCGTCGTACGAATACAGTTGACGCGTGAGGTTTTCCAACGCGTGAACCGGGTTCGACTGCATCTCGTCGAACGCCGATCGCGGCCCCGCGACCTGCCGGCGCACACGGCCCAACGCATCGTATTGCCGCTGCATGACGAACTCGCCAGCCTGCCGGCTGGTCTCCCGCCCCTGACTATCGCGCAGGATCGATATCGGGCCGACCTTAGTCAGTGCGCCGAGCGCGTCGTATTCATACTGCGTTTGCCGATGTGGCGTTACTCGCGCACTGCGTCGACCTTCGGCGTCGTACATGTGTTTCAGGAGATCACCGTGCTGGTCCTCTCCAATCAGACGCCCCTGTCGGTCATAGCTGAAGCGCGTAACGTGGGCGGACTCTCCCCGAACTTCGGCCGTAGCGAGCCGACCCGCATCGTCATAGGTATAGACCAGCTCTACGTCGCCGGCGTCGACCGTTGTCAGGCGCCCAGACGGGTCGTACTCGTAACGCCATTTACCTCCGTCAGGCAGCGTCTTTACAAGTAAACGACCAATCGCATCCCGTTCGTAGTGCGTCGTGCGGCCGCCCCAGTCGATCTCAGTAACGAGCCGACCTGCGCCGTCGTAACGATATTCCCACGTCTCGCGCAGCGCATTAACGACCTTGGTCAGCCTCGTAGCGTGGTCGTACTCAAAGCGAGTAATGTGCCCTGAAGCATCGATCGACGCCGTAACAAGGTCAAACGGTCCGTACTCGCGCCGGGTAACGCGTCCGAGTTGATCGTTCTGCTCGACGAGCAGACCTTCGGTGTTGTACCGCGCACGGACAATGGCGCCGTCCGGCTGGATAATCTTTGCGACCGAGCCACGTGGATTTTCATCGCCCACCGAATGGTCATACCGAGTGACGTTACCGTCTGGATCAACTTCTTCGATGAGACGCCCAAGGACATCAAATGCCGTACGGAATTCCGCGCCGGTCGGCAGTCGAGTCATGGTCAGCCGCAACTGCGCGTCGTAGTCGAGCCGCACTTCGCCAACGCCATCGATGACACGCAAGAGTTCGCCGCGCTCTCCATATCGGTAACACTTGATCGTCCCGCCGGGCTCCGTGCGAGCTATCAGGCGCTGCAGATGGTCGTATTCAAACTTGATGCGCACTCCATCGTGCAGTACGACCGCGGTCATCAGACGGGTGTCGTCATATTCAAACCGTGTCGTGCGGCCGGTTGGTTCCTCGACAGACACGAGATCGCCCGTATCGTCGTAGAGAAATTGAGTGCGTCGGCCGAGCGCATCCACCTGAGTCAACAGCCGTCCGAGTCTCCACTCCCGTACGGTGGTGTGGCCGAGCGGATTTGTCTCCACAGTGACCAGGCCGTCGGCGTTGTAGTCGTAGACCCATTCGCCGTCGCCGTCGATGACGCGCGTGCGACCGTCCTCGTAGACAAATTGCCCGGTGTGATACCCCTGCCGCGTACCCGTTTCGACCACACGGCCAACTTCGTCGTACAGGTAGTGGACGTCGGTCTGATCGGTGTCCCGCCAGGCAGTCATCCATCCATTGCGGTCGTACGTGTAATTGAAATGGCCGTGCTGGAAGCTCGCGACGCGTGCCAGCATCGCCCCGTCATATCCGTATTCGACGAGCGTTCGAGGCTTGCCCGACACATCGTAAAGGACAATCTGGTCGACCTCGCGCTTCGCACCGCGATACAGAATATCGAGCCTGTAGCCGTCCGTATGCACAAGCCCCTCGAGACGGCCGTCCGCAGCGTACGTAAAGGTACAAGCATTGCCGCTCAGGTCCTCGATCCGCTCGAGCCTCGAAGTTTGAGCTTCGGCAAGCGGCGCAAACACCAATACCTGTCGTGTCTCGTGATCGAAAATCCGCGGTTCGTCCCGCTTGCCGATCAGGCGATAACGAGGCTCGCGCAGGTTAATGCCATCGAGACCGACCTCCGATGCAACGAAGGTAATCGTCTGTCCGCCCGCGTTATGGAATCGCACGAGGTGTCCGCCGTCGAACGACAGGCGCTGCGACCAGTTGTTCGACCACTTAGGTCCGAGAAGCCCTTTGTCTTCCGAGCGCGTGCGGTAACGCCGCGTGAGCTGCAAAGGCAGCACACCCGGAATTGAAATGTCAGTGCGGACGTCGACCACTTCACCGGTCGCTACGTCGACCGGGTCTTCCTTGCACGTGGAGACTTCGTCCTTCTTTCCAGACACCTCAGCAGATTGGGTTGGCTCCCGTTTCGGGAGCGCATCCCCGAGCATGCCGCCTAGCTTTGCGCCAAGCAGGCCGCCAAGCAAACCCGCGAAGAACTCTTCACCGGCCGTAAGCTCGGGATTTTTCGGCCCGTACTGCCCCGTCGTTCGGTCAACCCAAACGCTTTTACGACCCGAATTGACCTTGGCGCTGCAATGAGTCGAATGGCCGATGCGCACGAGCGGCAGGCTATTGATCGTGATGGTCCTGCTGCCTTCGACCAGTGGCTCCGGGGAGCTCGAATGTTTGGAGCATGACGCAACATCGGTGACGCGAGCGGCAGCTTTTCCCTCAAATGTGACGTTTCTCGATCCGCTCGTGATCTTCCCGCAATTGCTACCCATACTCTGACTTGCCGAGGCGAGTGCGCTGCCCAGGCTCAACCCACCGGCCATGCAGACGCCAACGATAAGTGCCCCTGCAAGTCCCCCGGTCGCCACCGTCGCGGCGACCATTGCTCCAATGGCGATGCCCACCGCGAGTCCAGCCATCATTCCGAGGAAACCGGACGAGTGTGCAATATCGTCGCCGACGCACGCCGGGTGGGGATCGCCGCGACCGATGGTCAGGCCGAGCGCATCGCCAACTTTCGTCACACCCTCGGCAATCGCTCCAGTGACGCCCAGCTTACCCAGCGCCCATGACCCCGCCAGAGCGACGACCGCGGGTACCGCAGCAAGCGCAGCGGCGCCTGCTGCCGCCGCCCCGGTCGCGCCGGCCCCAATGGCTGCCGAACCTGCGGCGTATGCGCCGTAACCAACGTCGGCGCCGAGCATCCCATAGTTCGCGCCGTCGACCCACTCCATCTGCCGCTGCTTGACGGCTTCGCCATCCTCCAGTGTCTGCAGATGTGCCAGCCGTTCACTAGCGGTACCAGTTGGTTCGCCGCTGCTAACGGGAATGTCGCTGTCCTGGTCGGCCATGGTCTTGCGGTGCTCAGTTTGGCTCGTTAAGCGAAAAACTCTCGATCATCGCGTGTACCTGAGTTTTCTGCGTTTCGCTTATCGTGCCCGGAGCGGTAAACGTCAGCATGAGGACCCGCTTGCCATACTCGACCATCGTAAGCAGTTGCTGGATCGGCTTGCCGTTATTGAGCCATCTGAATTCGTGCGTGTAGGCAGCACGGCCCGACACCTCGGACTCCGCGCCGGCAACCAGCTCGTAACCCGCTACCTGTTTCGAGAGTTTCTGAATTTCGTTGGCTGTGTACTCGTGAAACTTCATCCCCCATGGCAGGCTCTCCCGGGTCACGACAAAGCTCACGCCTTCCGTTCCCGTGGAGGCTGACACAAACACGTTCATCGTCTTGTCATGCCAGTCGGCCGGCAACGACAGTGAGCCTTCCTGTATCTGATACATGTTGTTCTTCCAGTGACACAGAGATTGGTAAGCGTCGGGAATCAGCCGTTATCGGGATTGATGTGTGTGTTACCGGCCTGAACCTTGATTTGCCCGTCGTCGATGTGGATGACTGACGAACCCTTGTAGATTTCAATCGCATCAGCTGTCATGTGAATCTTCGTCCCACCCTCCCCACCCACCTTGATCCACAACTCCTTCGCCTCGATCGTATGCACCCCCGCAGGCGTCTGCTGGGTCGTATTCCCCTTCGTCACAGCGTCCTGCAGATTGCCAACCGACACCGTCGTAAGGTGGTCGCCCTTAGCCACGGCAATCGACCTGTCGCCCTTCAGCACCTGAGTACTCTGGGCGTTTTCCACCACGGTATTCATGTCCTTCTGCGCATGCATGAAGAATTCCTGCGCACCGTTCACGTCCGAGAAGCGCAGTTCGTTCGAGCCGTCCCCTTTGTGCGTCTGGCTTTTGAGGCCCATCGTCTGCCCGCTGCTGCCGTGGTACGGATTGCCTGACTCGCCATTGAACACACGCCCAACGATGACGGGGTTATCCGGGTCGCCCTCGTTGAATGCCACGATCACTTCCTGACCGATGCGGGGAATCGCCGAGCCACCCCAGCCTTTCCCGGCCCACGGCTGCGACACACGGACCCACATCGAATCGGAACCATCCTGTTTGCCGCGCCGGTCCCACATGAAGTGAAGTTTCACGCGGCTGCCGTCCGTGTAGATTTCTTCGCCCTTCGGTCCGACCACGATCGCCGCCTGGGTGCCGTGCATGTAGGGCTTGGGCGTACGTCGCTCGGGACGGAATGGCACATCGAGCGGCAGGCACGTAAAGGTGTTGCGATAAGGCATCTCGGCCTCATGCCGCGAGTAGTCGTTCACCGCCTGGTGCCGCACGTGCAGGATCGCGAAATCCTTGTTGTACGTGGACACCGGGTGGTTCACCAACGTGAAGCGGCCCATCGTGGTCATGCGGGAAGCGTAGCCACTACCGGTGAACTGGCGGGCCTGCGCCTCTTCGGCCTCCATCGCATAGCGGGCGTAGCGCTCGCCGTCGTTGCCCTGATCGTAGAGCGAGTGATACTCGTACCGTTCCGTGCTGCCGATGTTCGGATTCTTCAACGCGGCGGTCGGCACTTCGACGTGCATCAACGGTGATGACGGTGCGTTGTAGTTGAAGTCGCGGAACGTGACTTTCCCCACGCGGAAACTGAATGCTTCGTCCCAGCGGTCGATGCCGTTCAACTCGCTGGCGGAGCTGTCTGCGTAGTAAGGAATCGTCTTCAGATTGTCGATCGGCGCAAACGTCGAATTCGAGTCGCCGATCACAAGCACGTGCTTGTCTTTTTCATAGCGGAAGGTCCAGAACAAACCCTCCTGCTCCATCAGACGTGCGCAGAAGTTGTAGTACGACTCCTGGTACATCACCACATACTCGAGCTGCGGACGCCCGCTCTGGATATGGAACTCGAAATCCGAAAATCCCAGCTCCTTGAAGATCGACGTCAGAATGTCCTGCGCGGTCTCGTTCTGGAAAATCCGGCAGTCCGACGAACGGGTGAGAAACCAGAACCACGGCACCACCGTCATTTCGTAACGGGTGACCGTGCCGGAATTGCCCACACGGCTGAACGATGCCGAATATCCATGAAAATACCGGCGACTGCTGTCGGGAGACGCAACGGTCGTTGTCAGAATATTCGTATTGGCGCTCTGCGGATCCAGCGTAATCTTCACGCGCTGGCCGACGATCTTTTCAATCTCGATATTATTCTGGTGGGATAGCAGATCGAGATGAATTTCCGGAAGCTGGCTGACGAATTCATCGGCTACCAGCGCACTGACCAGCAACACGTTGCCGCCAAGCGGCGACTCGATTTTGATAAAGCGGTTCTCCTGCGTCAGCTGGGGCCGCACACCGGAAGCACCGTTGATCGAATCGGCAATCGATGCAGGCGTGCGCCCGAGCAACGACATGCCTGTCTGGGCAAGCTGCACAGCGCGTGCGGCGCTGCCCATCAAGCCCGCGCCGGGCACGCCGGCGAGCGAACCCGCCTGACCGGCGAGGCCTGCGATCGAGCCGATATCGCCCAGCACACTACCCGCCGCAAGCGATCCGATGGGACTGCCACCGGCGCCATTACCACTTCCAATTGATGCAAAACTCATGATTTACCCCACCAGGTTATTGGGGAGCCTTATCGCCAATAAAAGCGATACACAGGAGGTTTCTTTTTCAGGAGTTAATCTGACACCGCATGACGGCGGTCACTATAGCAAGGCCTTGTGAATTAACGAACGCGATGTCGCAATTTTTAACAATTTCATAATCAATTCACATTGGATTCACTATTGATTGTGCTATTGCCTGAATACTTGCGGCGATTTTAAGGGCGGTATCAGGTGGCAGTTTCCATCGCGGCGGCCAAAGGCAGAGTCGTCCGCATCTGTTAGTGTTCTCTGACTTGGCACCTCGATGGAGCTCACATGCGTAAATCCCGCCAGGCGGCGCACAGCGCAGGCGTTACTGGCAGTTCACGCCTGAGTGATGGACAGGTCGCGGCTGAAGCCAGAACGCGACTAGCGTGGGACGCTGCTGTGCCTAAAGACGCGATAAAGGTAAAGGTCTCGCACGGCCGCATCACGCTGCTAGGCGAGCTTCATCGTGAGCAGCAAAGAACCGCGGCACTCGAAGATGTCACCCGCCTGTTCGGCGTAACCGGCGTCTCGGACCTCACCACGATCAAAACCGAATAACTTCAGCCGGAGCTGGCTTGCAACAGTCTCCGGCAATGCCTCGCGATCTGCTTCTCCTCCTCGGTACGAATCGCCCTCACCTTCCCCGCTGAATCCCCTTCCGTTAGCCCCAAAAACTCAAGCCCCTCGCACACCCGCTTACGAATCTCTTCACTGTGTTCACCGATTCCACCCGTGAACACCAGCAAATCGATCCCGCCCAACAAAGCCGCATAGCTGCCAACCGTCTTTCGCACGGCGGTAGCAAACGCATCCAGCGCCAGCGAAGCATTCTCATCGCCCGCCGCAGCGCGCTTTTCCAGCGCCTGCATATCGCTTTCGCCATCGGCGTAACCGGCAAGACCGCTCTCGCGATTTAACAGCCTCTCCAGCGCATCGGCATCGAGCTTCTCCACGCGCATCAGATACAGCAGCACGCCCGGGTCTAGATCGCCGCTACGTGTGCCCATCGGCACCCCGCCGGTCGGCGTGAGACCCATCGACGTATCGACGGATTTGCCGTTCTGCAATGCACATAAACTCGAGCCGTTGCCCAGATGGGCGAACACCGCTCGCGGCGGCAAGTCAGCGCCGAGCCGCGTCACCAGAGATTCATACGACAGCCCGTGAAAGCCATAGCGAATCACACCGGCCTCAGCGTAACGGCGCGGCAGCGCAAGCTGCGCCGCACGCGCCGGTAAAGTGGAATGAAACGCCGTATCAAAGCAGGCGAAATGCTCCGCATCGCCGAAAATCCTGGTTGCCTCGTCGATCAATGCCAGCGCCGGCGGAATGTGCAAGGGCGCGAAGTGCACGGCGTCCTGCAAGCGCTGCCGGACTTCAGGTGTCAAGCGTTGATGCGTTCGCAAATGCGGCCCGCCATGCACGACGCGATGCCCCACCGCAGCAGGACGCCCGTGCTTCTGCTCCGCAAGCACGGTTGCGAGCTTCTGCAACGCGTCGGTCTGCGACTCCAGCACATGCTCCTCCTGCACCAGCACGCGGCCGTCAGGCGACTTGATTCGCAAGCTTCCGTCGCCCCGTCCGATACCTTCGGCACTCCCTTCCAGCAGCAAGGTTTCATCGCCGCCAGCATGCAGGGAGCGCGCAAACAGTCCGAATTTCAGCGACGACGAACCGCTGTTCAACACCAGAATCGTCGAAGTCGCGTCGTCGGTCTTCTCATGAGTCGCCATAGCACGCTCCGCTCAGCCCTTCCACGTCCAGTTGCGGATCTCTTCCTTGTCGATGCCCTCGGCATGCGCATAAGCAAGATGCTCGATGATCTGTCCACGCAGCCACTCTTTCGCGTGGTCGCCAACGCCGCGCAGCGCCGGCACGCGATCGATCACGTCGATTGCCAGCGAGAAACGGTCGACCTGATTGATGATCGCCAGTTCGAGCGGCGTATTGATGTTGCCTTTCTCGTGGTAGCCGTGCACATGCAGATTGGCGTGATTGGTGCGGTTGTACGTGAGCTTATGCACCAGCGACGCATACGAATGGAAATTGAAAATCACCGGCGTGCTGGTGGTGAACAAGGAATCGAAATCGCGATCCGACAGACCGTGTGGATGCGCATGTTCAGGCATCAGGCGGAACAGATCGACCACGTTGATGAAGCGGATCTTCAACTCAGGAAAGCGCTCCTTCAGAATCTGCACGGCGGCAAGCGCTTCCATGGTCGCGATGTCGCCCGCGCACGCCATCACCACGTCCGGCTCGACGCCCTGATCCGTCGACGCCCAATCCCAGATGCCGATGCCCTTGGTGCAATGCGTGACGGCCGAATCCATGTCGAGATACTGGAGATGCGGCTGCTTGTCGGCCACGATCACGTTGACGTAGTCACGCGAACGCAAACAATGATCCGCGACGCTCAGCAAACAATTCGCGTCCGGCGGCAGATAAATACGCACCACGTCCGGGCTTTTGTTCGTCACGACATCGAGAAACCCCGGGTCCTGGTGCGTGAAGCCATTGTGATCCTGACGCCATACCAGCGAAGTGATCAGCAGGTTGATCGAGGGCACCGGTTGCCGCCAGCCGAGATCGCGCTTCGCTTTCTCCAGCCACTTGGCGTGCTGGTTGAACATCGAATCGATCACGTGGACGAACGCTTCATAGGTCGCGAAAAGTCCATGGCGTCCGGTCAGCACGTAACCTTCGAACCAGCCTTCGAGCGTGTGCTCGCTCAGCATCTCCATCACGCGGCCGTCCACCGAGAGTTCGCCGCCGTCGGCATCGCTAGCCATGGTTTCGGCGAGCCAGGTTTTCTCGGAGGCCTCGTAGATGGCCGTCAGCTTGTTGCTCGCGGTTTCGTCGGGGCCGAATACGCGGAAGTTCGTCATGTTGTTGCGCATCACATCGCGCAGAAACGTGCCGAGTACCTCAGTGGGCGACGTGTACGAGCCGGCAGGCTTCTTCACCGCCATCGCGTAGTCGCAGAACGCCGGCAGGTCGAGCGTTTTGCACAGCAGGCCGCCATTCGCATGCGGATTGGCGCTGATGCGGCGCGTGCCTTCGGGCGCGAGTTCGCGCAGTTCGTCGACCAGACGCCCTGCTTTGTCGAATAGCGATTCCGGTTCATAGCTGCGCAGCCAGCTCTCGACCAGCTTCAGGCTCTTGCCATTGGTGACCGGATCGAGCACCGGCACCTGGTGCGCGCGCCACGAGCCTTCCACCTGATGGCCGTCGACTTCCTTAGGCCCAGTCCAACCTTTCGGCGAGCGCAGCACGATCATCGGCCAGCGCGGCCGCGTTGCGTCATTGGCCTCACGTGCATGCTGCTGGATCGCGCGGATTTCGCCGACGCATTGTTCGAGCGTCGCGGCCATCTGCTGATGCATGGTGTCCGGATCGTCGCCTTCGACAAAATACGGCTTGTGGCCATAGCCAGTCAGCAAGGCTTCGAGTTCCTCGCGGGGAATCCGCGCGAGGATGGTCGGATTAGCGATCTTGTAGCCGTTCAGATGCAGAACCGGCAGCACTGCGCCATCGCGAATCGGGTTGAGAAATTTGTTCGAGTGCCATGAGGTGGCGAGCGGTCCGGTTTCCGCCTCGCCGTCGCCGATCATCACCGTGACAATCAGGTCGGGGTTGTCGAACGCAGCGCCGTAGCCGTGCGACAGGCTATAACCGAGCTCGCCGCCTTCGTGAATCGAACCCGGCGTTTCGGGCGTGCAATGCGAACCGATGCCGCCGGGAAACGAAAACTGGCGGAAGAAGCGCCGCATGCCGGCTTCGTCTTCACTGCGGTCGGGATAGATTTCCGAGTAATGGCCTTCGAGGTAACAATGGGCCAGCGTGGCAGGCGCGCCGTGACCCGGGCCGGCGATATAGATTACGTTCAGGTCGAGTTTTTTGATCAGCCGGTTCAGATGCACCAGCAGGAAGCTTTGCCCTGGGTCTGAGCCCCAGTGGCCCAGCAGGCGGTTCTTGATGTGTTCGGGTTTGAGCGGTTCACGCAACAGCGGGTTGTCGCGCAGGTAGATCATGCCGGCCGAGAGGTAGTTGCAGGCACGCCAGTAGCGGTCCATCTTGCGCAACGTTTCGGGCTCCAATGTTTTCGGCGGGGTCGGACGGGAGGTTGCTTCGGCCATGGCGCCACTCCTTGAAAAGGACTGTCAGGCAGGTTAGCGGGTGCTGCAGCGATGGTTCGAGATGCGATCAGTGAAGAAAAACCGGCAATGGCGGCCGCATTGTCATGCTCATGACATAACGCAGGCGTAGGGCGAAGATCCGTTGTGCAAGGCTCTGGAGGGGCGTGCCGGTGATCGTCAGGGGTGTGACAGGAAGCGCGCGTCATGGTTCGGCGCAATCGTCCAAAGCATGAGCTTGCGACACGTATGCGTCGCTTTCGTGTAGGCACACGAAGCGTCGATAGGGAAATGGCCGATCCGATTGCCGACCCGAACGTTGGCTAGCGCCCGTTCGATGGTGTGTTCGTTCTTTCGCGGATGTTCCAGTTGAAGGCCTTAGACCGGCTCTTTCTCTTTCCGCTGTGGTGGCTGGTAGCGCCATTTGCTCGCATTGGGATCGTTGCGCGTGTCGTCGCGTTCGCGTTGCTCGGCGCGCGCTTCATCGGCGCGGCCCAGCTCAGCGCGGCGGTCGCGCACGGCGCCAGGCGAATCGGACTGACGCAACGGCGACGGCGAGCGTCGCGGAGCAGGTACTGGTGACATGGTGCCTCCCTTTTCGAGGATGTGGAACAAATCAACGTTTCTTGCCAGTCCAACGGCGGTCTGGGCGGTGCAGGAGACGAAGCTGACGCAGGTACATCGAAGCGCCGAACATCAGCGCCATGCCTGCTACGATGCCCCAGATTGCGGATGTCATGATTTTTCCTTGCCCCGCCGGCCGCACTGCGTTTGATCGCCTGCGACGTGAAACTGGGCATCCGATTGAGCACGCAGCCGATTTTGATCAAATAGGGTTATGACGCGTGCCAAGCAAGGATCATGCGCTCAATTGGCCGCCGTGTCTGTACGATGTTGGACCGTCCGGCTGACGGGCGCGCTGGCGCGGCGGAACTTGCCGCTCTTGCGCCAGGCTTTAAGTGAGCATTAAGTGAATGCGATTAAGCTCTTTACGCTAAATGCGCGACGGCGAGCCGCATCTGGCGCGTGCCCTGCTGCTCGCCCTTTATCTGAACGGCCATCATGTCGACATCCAGCCGCCTCAAAGGGCCCCTGATTCTCCTTCTTTCGCTCGTGTTGTTGTGTGCCGGCGTCGCCGTTCTGGTGGGCATATTCGGCCTGCTGGTCAAACTTACGGGCCTTGGCTAGCAAGCCACTGAAGGGGGGGCGCTGAAAGGCAGAAAGTCTAGGCGCCCCCAACTGCCCCGCCGCTGAGAAGCATATCGACGTCGATATCAGCTAATTCCCCAATCCTTTCGATGGTCACATCCGCGGGCGGATTGCTGGAAATCTCCCTGGAATCGAATGCGTAGTGCCCCTGGCGAGGAAAAACCGTAGTCAGCGTCTCGCCCCAGGCCTTCTTCATGGCGGTCAAAATCCGCAATTTGTCGTCCACCATCACATAGTGCCGGGCCGGATAGCACTCCATCACCTGATCGAGCATCTGCTCCTTATGGATGTAGATCAAAACCCGCCCCCCGACCTCTTCCCATAGGCCCGAGCGGGCGATCTTACGCGGCTGGAACACCACATCGCCGTCGGACAGAATCACCGCAGGGCCCCATTGCGACACATGTTTGATCGCATCCAGTGCGCCGGGATACAGCCGGTTCGCAAACGGATACTCGATCAGAAACGACGACATCAACAACAGACGGGTATCCCGGGTGTGCTCCTGCCGGTAGCGCTGCAACGCCCCAAGGTAATCGGCGTAGCCCAGTTCCTTGCGCAAATCTTCAAAGATTTCCCAGTAACGCGCGCTGTTCTGCGCACCGAACTCCCGGATCATGTGAGCACGTAAATCGGCCAGCACATGATCGTTGTCCAGCAACGTGTTATCGCAATCGAACAGAAAGACGACGTCGTGAGGCTTGGTATTGGAGGCTGGCATCGCGGCTCCCCTGAATTAGCTCTTGTGTCCATCGGCCGGCGTGGCCGCTTTCTCGACGTGGCCGCCGAAGTCGTGCCGCATGGCCGACAACACCCGGTTCGCAAAATCCGCCTCGCCCCGCGAACTGAAACGCGCGAATAGCGCCGCGCTCAGGACCGGCGTGGGCACGCCTTCGTCGATCGCTGCCGCCACCGTCCAGCGCCCTTCGCCCGAATCCGATACGCGCCCTGCGTAGCTCTGCAGATCGGCGTCGCTGACAAGCGATCCTGCGATCAGGTCCAGCAGCCACGAACCGATCACGCTGCCGCGCCGCCACACCTCCGTGACCTCGGCGAGATTCAGATCGTATTGGTAAAGCTCGGGACGGCGCAGCGGCGACGTTTCGGCATCGGCTTCGCGCGCGTGTTTGCCGGCATCGGCGTGACGCAGAATGTTCAGGCCTTCGGCATAAGCGGCCATCATGCCGTATTCGATACCGTTGTGGACCATCTTGACGAAGTGCCCCGCGCCCTGCGGGCCGCAATGCAGGAAGCCCTGATCGGCCGTGCTGCTGCCGGCTGTACGCCCCGGCGTGGCCGGCGCCGCGCCTGCGCCAGGCGCAAGCGTCGAGAAAATCGGTTCGAGCCGTTTCACCACCTCAGGCTCGCCGCCGATCATCAGACAGTAGCCGCGCTCACGTCCCGCAACCCCGCCGCTCGTGCCCACGTCCACATAGTGAAGCTGACGCTTCGCCAGTTCTGCGCTGCGGCGAATGTCGTCATGGTAATAGGAGTTGCCGCCGTCGATCACAATGTCCCCGGGCTCCAGCAAGGGCACGAGGTTCTCGAGCGTTTTGTCGACCACCGCGGCGGGCACCATCAGCCACACCGCGCGCGGCTTTTGCAGTTGCGCGACGAGGTCTTCCAGCGAGGCGGCACCCGCGACGCCGTCCTGTTTCAGCTTTTCCACCGCCGCCGGTTGCACGTCGTAAGCGATGCATTGCTGACCGCCCTTTGTCAGGCGGCGCACCATGTCCGCGCCCATGCGTCCCAATCCAATCATGCCTAGCTGCATATCTCGCTCCGGAAAGTGTCTCGTTGCGCTGCTCGATCTGGCTCGGTGTGCTGCGGCCATGCCGCGCGCTTGGCATGCGGCAAGTGGCTCTCCTAACTGTAGTTGCGTTTCGGGTGATGCGACGGACACACGGTAGCAGGGTCGCACCGTTCATGCAGTGAATCGCGCTTGCCCGTGTGCATCGAACGACGATACGCTTCTTTGCAGAGGTTTTGCGCGGCCAGAAGTTCCGGACGTGCATCGGTGCGCGCTGTAGTCATCGCGCAGGCTTGGATTTAGCTAACTGCCTTCTTACACTTCTGACACAGGATGAAGCGGGATGCTCTCGCGGGCGTCGTCGCATGTGGGCAATGGATCGGATCGGTTTGAGCGCACGAAGGGCGTGGCACGTGCGAACGGCAAGCCCTATCGCCGCCGCGCCTGGACCTTCTCGTACTGCTGGCGCGCAAAACGCCGCACCGCTCGCCACATGAGCGGATAACGATAACCCGGCACGGCAAACAGCACCAGCGCACAAAGCGCCAGCAATCCGCAGAACAGGAAGGTGCCGCGATAGCTGAATGCCTCGACCAGCAAACCCGACAACACGCCTGAGAGAATCGAGCCGACCCGCGCTGCGTTGAAGAACAACGCCGTCGCGCGGCCCGGCGCGTGCGGCATCAGATCCTGCACATAGACCATGCCGAGGCACGACGTCACCGCAACCACGAACGCGTTGAGTATCTGCATCGGAATCAGCACGTGGACGCTCCCCGCCATCGACATTGCGACGAAATACAGCGCGTGAACCGCTGCGCAGGCAGCCAGCCAGTTCGGCTTGTGCAGCGTCGACGACTTCGCGCCGAGCGCGAGCATCATCGGAATTTCCGTCAAGGCGCCAAGGCCGAGCATCACCGACACGTCGAGATGCGTGCCGTTCAGGCCGTGCACGATGTAGAGCGGCAGCACGATCATGGTGGCGTTCGCGGCAAGCCCGAGCAAGGTGAGCGCGGCCACGGCACGGCGGATGTCGTTCTGCGAGGCGACGCCCGGCAAGTCCTCATGCGCCTCTTCACCGGGCGCGGTCAACGGCGGCACCGTGATCGAGGCCGACGGCTCCGAGGCCGTGTCTTCCACCGTGTGATCGCCCAGATGGCCTTGCGGCTCCCGCATGCGCCAGACGATGGTTGCGCAGGCCGCGAAACTTGCCGCGGCGAACAGGAAGAGCCCATAGAAGCCGGCGCCGGCGAGCACCAGTGCGCCCACCGACGGCCCGAACACCCACGCCGCGGAGAGGATGGTCCGCAAGGTGGCGCTGGCGAACGCGCGCTCCGCAGGGTCCGGCACCGGCAGCGCCGCGCGGCTGAACGAGAACACCATCGAGATAGCCGAGCCGCCCGCGCCGATGAAGACAATGCCGACCACCAGCAGCAGCCGGTAGTCACGCACTACGCATAGACAGAGATAACCGAGAGCGGCGGCCACCAGTGCTGCCAGCAGCAACGGCCGATGCCGTCCGCTCGCGTCGCTCCAGCGGCCGGCGAAGGTGCTGGCGAGCACGCCGCTGGCCGCGATCAGCGTCATGAAGATGCCAAGTTTGAGCGGCGTCATACCGGCGCGCTCTACGCCGAACAGCGACAGATACGGCGCGGTGAACGACATGGCCACACCGAGCATGAGCGTGGCGGCGGCCAGCGGCTTGAAGCCAGGAATATGCAGCAGGTCGAAAAAACGGGAGGTTTTCAACACGGGTGGCGGTGGATCAGGGAAAGCGAGTCTGCGACGCGTGGTGTGCGGCGCAGACCTCGTGGCCGGAACAACCGGGGCATTATCGGCCTAGCTTGCGGACGCGTAAACCTGCGCCTCCGCATCCCAAATCTGTGTTGCGCGCCGTTGCGGACACGCTGAAGGCATGGACGACGCTACTTGCCGTCCGTTGAGCGCATTTGCTGTGCTTGCGCCTTGTAATCGTAGGTCGGATAAAACTCGGTGCGATAGCCGCCCCACGCTGTCGTCTCGATGGCCCGGTTGACTTCACGCAGACGCCTTGCCGGCACGCGCAGCGTGACGACCTGGCCGATGCCCATCATGACGTACCACGACACCACCTCGATACCGGGTGGCGGAAAGGTCTTGAAAAATCCTTGCGCGCGCAACTGATCGTTGATTTTCGGCAGCGGCCTGGATTCGTCGTGACGCAGGAAGATGGTGAGCAGAAAGGTGTCGTCGGGAGTGGCGGCCGACGCGGCGGATGGCATGGCAGCTTGTGCGCCTGACGCGACCGCTGTGCCAGGGTCAGCCGTTGGTGCGACCGCCGGATCGGCGCTGTGCGCGAACGGCGCGGCACAAAGCGACGAGATAAGCGCCGCGCATAACAGGCCGCGGCGGAGCATGGCGCGAGGTGTGGCAGACGGGGCAAACGTGGCAAACATGGCAGACATGGCCAACGGGGTGGAGGTCCTTACGGCAATTCCGATCTGCATCGAATATCTCCATGACAGGGTGAGAAGTCCTGGCGGCCTGCCTCAGGGGATCTGCTCAGGGGGACGTGCATGAGTGGTTTGAGCTTGAGCACTATCTGCTCCCACCGAACCGCCCTCGCCCGCCGGACGCACAACAACGTATCCGCGCTGCTCGAGCGTCCAACGGTGCCACTGGTTGCCATAAGCACCACAGGCAACGCCGAACAGCACCGACAGCACCAGCCCGATCGTGCCGATCGTTTCACCCCACAAGCCCGAAAAAAACAGCAACGTGTTGACCGCCAGCATGATGAAAGTGGCAAACCACATTCTCTTCGACATGGCCCAGACGAAGCCCAGCAGCAACGCGCCCCAACTGAAACCCGTGGCGAGCGCGACGGTTTCATCCTTGCCGGGGTGCCGAAGGTAGATCTTTTCTGCCATGTCCTTTCCTGAATACGATGATGCCTTGAGAGCGAATCATGACGTTTAACATGTCACGCTTGCAAGAATATGCGTTTGTGTGAAATTTGCGCGAAGAAGCACCCGCAGGTCGCTCTCAAACAGCGAGATACATCTCACCAAATTTTAGTTGCCTTGCTAACCATATTGAGTTTCAATAGCGCCATGTTCGATCATTGCCTTTACTTCAATTCATCCGCATTGGCGCGGCTTGCCGAGCGCGAATGGGGTCTGGTGTACGCCGAATTCGGGCTGACGCCGCCGCAGGGTTTCGTGCTGCGCGTCGTGCTGGCCACGCCCGGTTGCCTGAGCAGCCAGGTCGCGGATCTGCTGGGCATCGCCCGCCCCACTGCCACGCGGCTGATCGATAACCTGAGCGACAAGGGCTTGATCGAGCGCCGTCAGGGCGAAACCGACGGCCGCGAATGGCGCGTGTATGCCACGCGGGCCGGCAAGGCGCTGGACCGGCCGATCAACGAGGCCAGCGCGCAAATAGCCAAGAATCTTCGGGCGAAGATTGGGCCCGAGTTGTTTGGAGCGGCCGTTAGCTCCATGCACGGCGTGCGAAAAGCGCTTGGATAAGGTAAGGCGCTTTTTTTTAACCAGATAGTTGTCTTGCTAACTATAACGAGAGGCGTAAATGGATGATCTGGCGAGTCAGCACTGCACAGCGATCCGTAAGGGTGCAAGGGTTTCTGCCGGCCATGTGCGGTGGCCGGCAAACTGGATTTTTGGCGGCGTGATCGGGATTGCGCTCTGTGTCCTGCTCGGTATTGCGATTGCCTGCGCGCCCGCTGCAGTACGCAGCAACAATGAGCGTTGTTTGCAGGCGCTAGCCGAGGAACAACACGTAAGCGTCGAGGACTTTTTCCAGAACCCCGCGGGTCAGGACGCTTTGGCTCAGGCGGTCACGCAATGCACGAGGTAACAGGTTCTGCGCTTCGGGCGGCTTCGTGGGTTTGCCTGCGCACAGAGAACTGCCACCCGCACTGACGATCCTGACCATAGCTGCTACTCTTACAAAAATCGACGGGCAGCGAAACTCCGCGACAGTGGAAAGCCCTGCCGGCACAGGTAAAAAAGCACCGGAGCACTCATGGCAACCCGAACCGCCTATTCCCCCAAAGCGCCCGCACGAGCCGAGGTCGACGCCTTCCCGGGCGTCACGGTCATAGAATTCGGCACGGACTGGTGCGGCTACTGCCAGGGCGCACAAGCATCGATCGCGAAAGCTTTCGAACCGCATGCCGGCATCAGGCATCTGAAAATCGAAGACGGTCCTGGCCGCCCGCTGGGCCGGTCCTTCAAGGTGAAACTCTGGCCCACGCTGATCTTCATGCGCGACGGCGCCGAAGTCGCACGCATTGTGCGCCCGGCGAACGCCACCGAGATAGCCGAGGCTTTCGCGTCGGTCTGACAAGACTTCATCCGCTAACCGGATTACTGGGAGCACACTTCATGGATACCCGTAGCGAGCTGCAAGCCACCGTCGATGCAATGGCCCAACCCGGCAAAGGTCTTCTCGCCGCCGACGAAAGCGGCCCGACCATCGCCAAACGCTTCAAGACGATCGGCCTCGAATCCAGCGAGGAAAACCGCCGTGCCTATCGCAACCTGCTGCTGACCACGCCGGGTCTCGGCGAATTCGTGAGCGGCGTGATCCTTTACGAAGAAACGCTCGGCCAGAAAGCGGACGACGGTACGCCTTTTCCGCAACTCTCCGCCAGGAACGGCATCGTGCCCGGTATCAAGGTGGACCTCGGCAAGATTCCGCTCGCGCTTGCCCCGGGCGACGAAATCACGGAGGGCCTCGACGGCCTTGCCAGACGTTTCGTCGATTACAAGCGGCAAGGCGCGCGCTTTGCGAAATGGCGCGCGGTCTACAACATCACGGCGAGCCTGCCGAGCCGCCTCGCCATCGAAGCGAACGCCGACTCGCTCGCGCGCTATGCGGCCATCTCGCAGGAAGCGGGCATCGTGCCGATAGTCGAACCCGAAGTATTGATGGACGGCGATCACACCATCGGGCGCAGCGCTGAAGTGACCGAGGCCGTGTTGCACGAGGTCTTCAACGCACTGCACCGGCATCGCGTGGTGCTCGAACACATTCTGCTGAAGCCGAGCATGGTGCTGGCGGGTTCTGAACACGCGCAGCAATCGTCGACCGCGGACATCGCCGCGCACACGGTGCGGATACTCAAGCGCACGGTGCCCTCGGCGGTGCCGGGCATCGTGTTCCTGTCCGGCGGGCAAACGCCGGAAGAAGCAACGGCCAATCTCGATGCAATGAATCGCCTCGGGCCGCTGCCGTGGAATCTGAGCTTTTCGTATGGTCGCGCGTTGCAGGAACCGCCGCTGCAAGCGTGGAAAGGACAAGCGAGTAACGTCAAGGAAGCCCAGGCGGCACTGCTCAAGCGCGCCCGTCTGAACAGCGCGGCGGCGCTCGGCAAGTACGACGCTTCGCAGGAAAAGAGCTAGTCCCACGACGAGCGGTCCGCCAGTGCCGCGCTTGTCAAAGCGGCCCTACGGTTCGCAAACAACCAGCGCGTGCAGCTCGTCGATATTGAAGGGTTTGGCGAGTATTGCTACGCCGAGCCGGCGCGCCCGTTCGAGTTCGTCGGCGTAGCCGGTCATCAGCGCGATCTTCTGCGCCGGCCACGCGCTGCGTACTTTCTCCGCGAGGTCGATGCCGTTGAGCTTGCCCGGCATCTGTATGTCGGACAGCACGAGTTCGAACGTCGCGCCGCCGCTCAGCACGTCGAGCGCCTGGTCGGCGGTCGGTTCGTGCCGCACCTCGCAACCGAAGGTTTCCAGCACGGCGGCTACGCCGGCCGCCACATCTTCGTTGTCTTCCACCAGCAACACGACGCCCATTGGCGCAGGTGCCGGCTGTTGCGCCGTTTCTACGTCGGGCACTGTCGCCTTCTGCCGATCGCGATAGCGCGGCAAATACAGTCTGACCGTTGTGCCGCTGCCCGGCACGCTGTCGATTTTGGCCGTGCCGCCGGCCTGTTCGCACATGGCAAGGACCTGGGCGAGGCCAAGGCCCGAGCCCGAGCCGCGCAGCTTGGTGGTGAACAGCGGCTCGAACGCGCGACGCGCGACGCCTTCGGGCATTCCTTCGCCGTCGTCGGAACAGGCAATCAGCACGTATTCGCCGTCAGGCAGCAAGGTGTCGCTGCCCACCAGACGGTTGTTCTGGCAACGGATCACAAACCGGCCACCGCGCGGCATCGCATCGCGTGCGTTGACCGCCAGATTCATGATTGCGAATTCGAGGTCGGTCGGGTCGGCCAGCACCTGCCAGACGTTATCGACCATGTTCAAGGCCATTTCGATGTTGTCGCCGAGCGCCGCGTCGATGAGTGGCGCGGCGCTCGGCAACCATCTGGCAAGGTTGACCGGTTCCTGCTTGAGCGGCTGTTTTTTCGCCACGCTCAGAAGCCGCCGCGTCAACGATTCCGCCGTGGCGGTGGCGCGCTCAACGGCTTGCACTTCTTTTTCCAGGTTGTTATAGCGCTTCAAACGCGCGAGTTCGGTGTTGGCCGACACCACCATCAGTAGATTGTTGAAATCGTGCGCGACGTTTGCGACGAGATTGCCGAGCGCACCCATGCGCTGCAATTGCCGGCTCGACGCTTCGGCCGAAAGACGCATGGCCACTTCGCCTTGCCAGCGCTCCCATGCGCGGCGCTCGTCGGCAAGTTGGCGCAATGAGAAAAACACCAGCAACCAGATCGCGACGCAAGGCACGGCCGTGATCGCCGCGATCGCCATGAAGTGTTCGCGCCACGCGGCGCCGATTGAGCCTGTTTCGTACGCGCTCATCACATAGAGCGGGTAGTCGCCGACGCGCCGAAATGCCAGCAGCCGTTCGACGCCATCCACGGTTGACGTCAGACGGATGTGGCCGAATAGCTGTTTGTCGCGCAATGCCGCGGAGAACGCGCTCTGATGGGTAGGTTTGGCGCCGCTCGGCCATGCCGGATAACGCACCAGCAAGCTGCCGTCCTGGCGGTACAGCCCTAACGAGAGCGACGTATCGCCATTCGTCAGTTCACGGTAGAAGCGTGAAAAATAATCGGTGCGCAACGCGACGGATACCACGCCCAGGAATTGTCCGTTCTCGCCTGAGCGACCGGTTGCGGTGTTGAACACATTGGTTTGCGACAGCGGCCCGAATAAGGGTAGTGAGAAATAGGGTTGCGGCCGCATGGCCTTGGCAGCAGTGAAATCTTCACGTTGACTATTCGACATGGCCGGCGCCGGATAAGCGCGGCTCGACACCAGCAACTTTCCATCCGCACCGAGCAGATAGATCGACGCGACCTGCGGAAAGTCGCCGCCGATCTGCCGCAGACGGTCGTGCAAACCGGCCTCCTGCGTGCGAATCTGCGCGTCATTGTCGTTGCCGAGCAAATCGACGATGCGCGAGGCCATCTGCTGGTTGAGGTCCAGCACCTTGACGGCCTGTTCCTCGGTGACGCGCGCGAGCCGGTCGATCATGTCATTCGAATCGGCAATCCGGCGCTGATAATCGAAATACCCGTAACCCGCGAGGCATGCCAAAGGAAACGCAATCGAAACCGCGAGCACGATCAGAAGCACGCGCCGTGTCGCCGCGAAATTACGCGACGGCATGGGGAAATCGACTGCGACACGTTCGGCACGTTGCAAGGTCACGATCTCCATGAAAAATGAGTACAGGTCGGGCGGTCGCGCACAACACGCCCCGCGTTGTTCGTGCGCTATTTCATCTCCCGGAATTTACCGCACTTCCGCCGTTCTCCATAGCGTGGCTCATGTCGAAAACGACGCACGTACGGTTAGCGATAGTCAGGCACACGCATTGCTCACGGGGGGCATCCATTGGTAGGCCGTTCACGGCGTGCTGCAGCGCGGCGAATATAGGGTGTTTGCCGATATAGCTGGCAACGGTGCGCGGAACATTCAGGTGGTTGATTCCGGGTAGATCTCATTTAGTCAGACGTAACAAATCACGTAAGTCGCACGCGTCGACGTCCGCGGGGCGTCGACGATGCAACTCGCTTCTGTATCTCAGCATTGTGTTTCAATGCCACTTCCGCGTTGACGTGTAAACCGGCGCATTGTCACTTCTTCGACGCCCCAGTCACCGGCCCGCTTTCTGTCGGCGGCGCTTCCTTCTCGATCTCATCGCGCGCCTGTTCCCAGTACTCGTCAGGCGTGCCCTTCGGATCGCTCGCCTGCTGCCAAAGATAGTAAGCGCGTGTGCGAATCTGTTCTTCTTTAGACGTTGCTTCCTGTTCCATTTGTGTTTCCTGTTCCATTTGATCACCCCTCGGTTAGAGCTGACGAAGACCGATATCGGCTGTACCGCGCGCCCGTCGAGGGGAACGACGGGCGCACAGCTATCCGGAATCGAGCAAGCGCTATACCTGGGTACGACCACTTAAGCGAAGCTCCAGCCTCGTCACGTTCCGGGCGGATGTTCGCTTTCGTCAGTGGTAAGTTGTTCTTCCAGGCGATCAAACACGCGTTGTGTTGCGCGGCTTGGCGCGTCAAGTGCGAACAGCAGCAATGAACGGCCTGTCACCTGATACGCGTCGCCGGCGCTGAATTGCGGCAACTCTGCGCGCACCGGCATATTCGTATCCAGCAGACAGGTCCACACATCGCCCTCGGGAACGTCGGGCAGCGTGAAATTGACCACGTCGTGATGCGCGTTCAGCACTAGCAGCAAGGTCGCATCCGACGCGGGACGTCGAATGCCGCTCTCCTGAGCACGTCCGTCGATCACGAGGCCGAAGCAGCGCATCGACGGATCGTCCCACTGTTCCTGCGAAAGATCCGTGCCGTCCGGCGAAAGCCAACGCGCGTCGGTCACGTCGAGCGCCTCGTTATATTCGCCGCTGAGAAAACGACCGCGACGCAGTACCGGCAGTCGATGGCGCAGCGTGGTCAGATTCTTGACGAACTCGATCAGTGTGCGGCCGTCGTCGTCGATGCCCTCCCAATCGACCCAACTGATCTCGTTGTCCTGACAATATGCATTGTTATTGCCCTTCTGCGTGCGGCCGAATTCGTCGCCCGCGAGGATCATCGGCGTGCCTTGGGAGAGCAGCAACGTAGCCAGCAGATTGCGTTTCTGGCGCTCGCGTTGCTGCCGGATTTCCGGATCGTCCGTCGGCCCTTCGCTGCCCATGTTCCATGACTTGTTGTCGGAGTGGCCGTCTTTGTTGTCTTCGCCGTTGGCCTCGTTGTGCTTGTCGTTGTACGAGACCATATCGTTGAGCGTGAAGCCGTCGTGCGCGGCGACGAAGTTGACGCTGGCCCACGGACGGCGCCCGCGATGGTTGAACTTGTCGCCCGAACCGGTGAGGCGTTTGGCAAGGTCGGGGACCTCCCCTTCGTCGCCCTTCCAGTAGCCGCGCACCGTATCGCGAAAGCGATCGTTCCATTCGGCCCAGCCGGGCGGAAAGCCGCCCACCTGATAGCCACCCGGGCCGCAGTCCCACGGCTCGGCGACCAGGCGCACGGCGGAGAGCACCGGGTCCTGCCTGCAACTGTCGAGAAAGCCGCCGCCTTCGTCGAAGCCGTGCGTTTCACGGCCGAGAATCGTGGCGAGGTCGAAACGGAAACCATCGATCTTCATCTCCGTCACCCAGTAGCGCAGGCTGTCGGTAACCATCTGCAGCACGCGTGGATGAGACAGATTGAGCGTGTTGCCGGTGCCGGTATCGTTGATGTAGTAACGCGGCTCGTCGGGCATCAGGCGATAGTAAGACGCGTTGTCGATGCCTTTGAAGGAGATCGTCGGACCACGCTCGTTGCCTTCCGCGGTGTGGTTGTAGACCACGTCGAGAATGACTTCGAGGTTGGCATTGTGAAAACGGTCCACCATCTCCTTGAATTCGCCGACCGAATCGATCGACGATGCGAAGAAGCGCGGATCGGCCGCGAAGAAGCCAATCGTGTTGTAGCCCCAGTAATTGGTAAGGCCTTTGTCGAGCAGATGGCTGTCGTTGACGAAGGTCTGAATCGGCATCAGTTCGACCGACGTAACGCCGAGGCTCCTGATGTAATCGAGCACCACTTGCTGGCCGAGTCCTGCGAATGTGCCACGCAAATTCTCCGGTACATCGGGATGACGTTTGGTAAAACCGCGCACGTGCGTTTCATAGAAGATCACGCGCTCCCAGGGCAGCGCGTTGCGTTCCGGGTGACTCCACGAAAAGTTGGCATCGACCACCTTGCACTTCGGCACAAAGGGCGCGCTGTCGCGCTCGTCGAATGACAAATCGCCCTCCTCCGAATCGAGCGTATAACCGAAAATTTCCGGCGCCCATTTGAGCTCCCCAATATGAGCTTTCGCGTAGGGATCGAGCAGGAGTTTGTTCGGATTGAAGCGATGTCCGTTTTCCGGTTCATAGGGACCGTGGACCCGATAGCCGTACACCGCACCCGGTTTCAGGTTCGGCACAAACACGTGCCAGACCTCGTCGGTGTATTCCGGAAGCTCGATGCGTTCGATTTCCGTCTCGCCGGTTTCGTCGAACAGACAGAGTTCGACGGCGGTTGCATGCGCTGAGAACAGCGCGAAGTTCACGCCGCTTCCGTTCCACGTCGCACCAAGCGGGAAAGGCGTGCCTTCCGCGATGCGCGTCGAATAGCTGGCTTGGGATGACATAGGGATTCCTGTAAAAGCTTAGGGCGCTCGGATACGCGTTTTGAATGCGCGAGCGTGCTTCGTCAGCAAGTTATGGACCCGAGCGTTGTGCAGCGGAACGCAGCTGGAACAAGGCGCCCTTCAGGCGACTACGGAAAAACGCAGGGACGTCGTGTGCAAGCACGGCACACGACGCGTTTGCCGTGCATGAATGGAGACGGGAATGACGCGGACTAAAGAGCGGCCGCAGAACCGGTTAACCGGCGAGAACTTCGAAGAGAAAATAACGCAACGGGCATGATTGCACCGTCTTTACTGCGGTCCCACAGTATGCAACGCGGCAGCCGACTCGAGCACGCGCAAGAGCCGCTCCGGTGTCAGCGGTTTGGCACAATGGGCGTCGAAACCAGCGGCCTTCGCGCGCACCTTGTCTTCACGCGAAGCAAACGCCGTACAGGCCACCAGCAGCATGTCCGAAGTCAACGGGTTGGCCCGCAGGCGGCGAGCCAGCTCGAGGCCATCGAGGCCGGGCATCTTGATGTCGAGCAGAACGGCGAACGGTTGCCACTCGCAGGCCATGCCGCAAACGGCGAGCGGATCGCAGAGCGCGCGGCACTCGAAGCCGTCGGCGTTCAACAGCATCTGCAAAGCTTCGGCCGCTTCCCGGTAATCGTCGACCACGAGCACGCGACGGTTTGACGCCATCGCATACTGAATAGTCCGCCAAACCACGACGTCATCGCTCTCGTCCATCCTGTCGTCGAACGTCACCCTGGTCTCCTGGCTTCTTTCTGGTGCCGCTTCTGGGCATCGAGGAATATGGGAGCAAGATTCGCTCCCACCGCGCGGCAAACGCTTATCGCTCGCCAGGCATACGCTTCGGTTTTCGCCACGCCGCGCCCGATTCGCCGCTGCTCATGCGCTACCACCTCACCATAGCGCAACGGGCGAAATGCCGCTTCCTGATTTATGCTGTCTTGACGCCCCCCGACACATCGTGCGCAAGCACGGGATATTGCGTTGAAATACAGATGAAACGCACTTCCCCCGTGCATGCCGCCCTTGCTGCGTGCATTGCGCGTAGCTTCGTATTCACCGCGACATCATCGGCCCGTTGTATACGATCGAATATAGTCACGTCGAGTTGGGGAAAACACGCAAGCCTGAGTTGAAGAAAAACGCGAAATTTTGTCGGAAAACGGCGTCGCATTGATAACCCTGGCTGCGGGTTATCCCGCACGGTCGCCGGGGTGGCTGCGTTCTTGCTACGAATATACGGTAGGTGCTGACCTTGCCGGCAGGTCCGCGGAAAGCCCGCCGCAAGCCCGATACGCACACCGTGAGGACCCATGCCAACCATCATCGATGAGCACGCGCTGTATGTGGCGAAACATCCCGGCACGTTTGTGCTGCAGACGTTGAAAGCCTTCCGCGCGAACCAGGGTTTGCTGCTCGCGGGGGCGGTCGCGTATTACGCGCTATTGTCGATTGTGCCGCTGATGATTCTTATCGTGATCGTATTGTCGCGGCTCGTGCCGCAGCACGTGCTGCTTGCAGCGCTAGGGCATCTGTTGCAGTGGCTGGTGCCGGGGCAATCCACTGCGCTGGTACGCGAGCTGGCCAATTTTCTGGCACATCGCGCGGTGATCGGCTGGGTGTTGTTGCTGACCATGATTTTTTTCAGCTCGCTCGCATTCACGGTGCTCGAGAATGCAATGTCGTTGATTTTCGTACACCGGGTGGTGGTTCGGCGACGACACTTCCTGCTCTCTGCGCTGCTGCCCTATTGCTACATTCTCTTTCTCGGCATTGGATTATTGATCGTAACGTTTGTGTCGAGTGGTCTGGAGGCCGTCGGGGCCGAAGGTGTCGAACTATTCGGCCTGCATGTTTCATTGCAGGGATTGTCGCGCGTGGTGTTGTATCTGCTCGGCCTCGCGGGCGAGGTTTTCGTGTTGACGTCGATCTATATGGTCATGCCCGTTGGAAGACCTTCCCTCAAGCATGCGCTGTTCGGCGGAATCGTTGCCGCCGTGCTGTGGGAGATCACCCGGCATGTGCTGGTCTGGTATTTTGCAACGCTGTCGCAGGTCAGTGTGGTGTATGGGTCGCTGACCATGGCCATCGTGATCCTGTTCAGCCTGGAGTGGCTCGCTACCTTGCTGCTGTTCGGCGCGCAGGTGATTTCGCAATACGAACGATTTGGGCTTGAGCCGGCTGACGCACCGCCCCAGGAAATCAAAACGGCGTGAGGGATATCGCCGCTTGCAGTTGCACATCCTGCGCGGCCTAACGGCAAGACTGCGGTAACATTGCCCCATTACCTGCGGGGCCTGGCGTATCCGCCGCTTAGGCCCGCAGGCCTCAGGACTCGGTAATGAGCATCGGCAAGCGCAATAACGTGAAAGTTTCCGGTTCCGGCCAACGGACCATGGTGATGGCGCACGGCTTCGGCTGCGATCAGAGCATGTGGCGCTACCTCGCGCCGTCGTTCCATGGCCAATACAGAACCGTGATGTTCGACCTCGTCGGCAGTGGCGCTTCTGATCTGTCCGCCTATGACTTCGACAAGTACGGCTCGCTGAACGGCTATGCAGCCGACCTGATCGAGATCGTCAATGATGTCGCCGCCGAGGGGCCCGTGGTGTTCGTCGGCCACTCGGTCAGCGCAATGATCGGCCTGATCGCCGGTCTCGAAGCGCCGGACCTCTTTGCCGCGCACATCCTGGTAGGTCCGTCGCCATGCTATGTGAATGAAGGCGACTATGTCGGCGGCTTTTCGCGCGAAGATATCGAAGACCTGTTGCGCACGCTCGAAAGCAATTACCTCGGCTGGTCGAGCACAATGGCGCCGGCTATCATGGGCGCGCCCGAGCAGCCCGAACTCGGCGTCGAGCTGACCAACAGTTTCTGTCGCACCGACCCTGAGATCGCGAGGCACTTCGCCCGTGTCACGTTTCTCTCCGATCACCGCGCGCTACTACCGCGCATCGTCACGCCTGCGCTGATCCTGCAATGTAGCGACGACATCATCGCGCCACGCTCGGTCGGCGAATACATGAAACGAATGATGCCCGCCAGCACGCTGCACATCATCGAGAACGTCGGCCATTGCCCGCATCTGAGTTCCCCCAGCGCTAGCGCCGCGGCCATGCGCGCCTTCCTCGAGCCGATGAGTCTGTAAGACAATGCAAACCACGGACCGTCCGCTGCCGTCTGCCGATGCGTTGTTCGAGCACGCCGCCTGCGGCCTGCTCGTGACCGACACCGACGGCTGCATCCTGCGCGTGAACGCGACGTTCTGCGGTTGGCTCGGCTATCAGGCGGTTGAACTCGCCACCACAAAGCACATTCAGGACCTTCTGACCACCGGCGGCAAAGTGTTCTACCAGACGCACTGGGCGCCGCTTCTGCAGATGCAAGGCTCGGTGGCCGAGGTCAAACTGAACATGATGCATCGCGAAGGCCACGTGGTGCCGATGCTGCTCAACGCCGTACGCCGTTGTCATGGCGAAGCCACCTATGTCGAAGTGGCGGTGCTGATCGTTGCGGATCGCCACAAGTACGAGCAGGAGTTGTTGCTCGCGCGTCGCAATGCGGAAGCGTCTGTCGCCGCGCATCAGCTCGCGCAGAAAGAGTTGCAGGAAAGCCGCGATGTGCTGAGCCTCGCCATGCGCGGCGCGCGTATGGGTGCCTGGTCGCACGAGCCGAAGTCGGGCAAGTTCTGGTGGAGCCGCGAGCTCGAAGCGCTCGCGGGCTACGCCGAGGGACGGTTTGCGAAAATACCCGATGGCTTTTTCGAACTGATTCATCCCGGCGACCTGATTGCGCTCAACGAGGCGGTCGATCATGCGGTGAAAAGCGGTGACGACTACGTCGCCGAGTTCCGCTTCCTGCATGCGAGCGGCGACTGGTGCTGGATGGAAGGCCGCGGCCGCGCCACTTATGACAGCCACGGCGAGCCGATGATGATCTATGGTCTCGGCATCGACGTGACCGAGCGCAAGGAAGCACAGACCGTGCTGCTGCGCCAGGCGGCGATTTTCGAGCATCTGAGCGACGCGATCGTGATCACCGACCTCAGGGGGAACATCACTGATTTCAACGTTGGTGGAGAACGCATGCTGGGTTATCGCATGCGCGAGATTCTCGGCAAGCCGATCTCGATGTTCCATCCGCCGGAAGATGCGCTACGCATCCGGCGAGAAGCGTTCGCCGGCCTCGCTGCAGACGGCACCTGGCGCAGCGAGCTGACCTTCGTGCGGCGCGACGGCTCGCGTGGCGTGTGCGAAACGGTGGTCAAGCCGCTGGCAAATGCGCGCGGCGACACCTATGGCGCGGTCAGCGTAAGCCGCGACATCACCGGGCGCAGGCGTGCCGAACAGCAATTGCAGCGTCTGAATCTGGAACTCTCAAAGGCCGACCGCCGCAAGGACGAATTTCTCGCCACGCTCGCGCATGAGCTGCGCAATCCGCTCGCGCCGATGCGCAACGTGCTGGAAATTTTGCGTCTGAAAGAATTCGCCGACCCGCAATTGAGCTGGTCTCGCGACGTGTTCGACCGGCAATTGCAGCACATGACGCATCTGGTCGACGACCTGCTGGAGGTGTCGCGCATCACGCAGGGCAAGCTCGAATTGCGCAAGCAGCGGCTCGAACTCGCGCGTGCGATGCAATCCGCCATGGAAGCGGCGCAGCCCACCGTGCAGGCCTCGGCGCATCATCTGAGTATGACCTTGCCGCGCGAGCCGCTCTATCTCGACGCCGACCCCACGCGCCTGTCGCAGATGATCCTGAACCTGCTGAACAACGCTGCGAAGTACACGCCGCCCGGCGGCAGCATCTCGCTCGCCGCGGAGCGCGAAGGCGATGAAGCGGTGATTGTCGTACGCGATTCCGGCATCGGTATTCCGCGTGAGCATCTGGACAGCGTGTTCGAAATGTTCTCGCAACTCGCCCCGGCGCTCGATCGCTCGCAAGGCGGTCTCGGTATCGGTCTCGCATTGGTACGCGGTCTCGCCGAACTGCACGGCGGCACGGTCGCCGCATTCAGCAGCGGTCCAGGCAGCGGCAGCGAGTTCGTAATCCGTCTGCCGCTATCGAAAGCGACCCCGCAGCAATCGGAGAATGCGCCGGCCGAGATGCCACGCACGGCAGGCTTGCGCGTCGTGATCGTCGACGACAATGCGGACGCCGCCGATAGCCTCGCCATGGTGCTCGAACTCGAAGGCCACGAGGTGCGCACTGCCGGCGACGGCATCGCCGGGCTGGAACTGATCGGCGAATTCGCGCCGCAGGCGGTGATTCTCGACATCGGCCTGCCGCGCCTGAACGGCTATGAATTGGCGCGGCGCATTCGCCACGAGCACCATGACGCCGGCATTCTGCTGATCGCCGTTACTGGTTGGGGTCAGCAGCAGGACAAACAAACCGCTGAAGAAGCGGGCTTCGACCATCATTTCACCAAGCCTGTCGATCCGCGGGAATTACAACGCGTATTGAGCCGTTAATGAAAAGAACCTTCAGCCTATGCTCGATGCTCAGGTAGTCAGTGCCCTCGCCGCGCGCGACATCGTTCCCGATGCAACCCAACGCGATGCCATCGCGGCGCTCGTCACGTTACTGGGCGCAAATGGGACAAGCGGGCCACACGGGCGTCGCACAAAACACAGCGCCACGCCGGCACATCAGGGCGTCTACTGCCACGGCTTGCCCGGCCGGGGCAAAAGCGACACGGTATTCGAGCTGGCAAGCTGCCGGAAGCGGCGCCTGCATTTCCACGAATTTCTACGCGAGATGAACCGGCGCCTGGTAAATGAGCCGCGCGGCGACGACCGGCTGGGGTCGGTCTCGCGACAATGGCTCGATGGCGTGGAGTTACTGTGCTTCGACGAATTTCACGTGCACGATATCGCTGACGCGTTCCTGATGGGCCGGTTTCTCGATACCGCGATCAGTTTGGGCACACGCATCGTGCTGACCTCGAACTACGCACCGGATGGCCTGCTGTCCGACCCGGAGTTTCACGAGCGCTTCCTGCCGACGATCGAGCAGATCAAACGCTGCTTCACGGTGATTCACTTCGACGGCGCACGCGATTACCGTTTCGGCGGCGAAGAAGCCGCGCTGTCGCACTTTTTTGCGCCGCTCGACGCGGCAACCGGCGACGCGCTCCTGCAAATTTTCGAGCGCTATGAAGGCAACGAGACACTGGAGCCTGCCACCGTCAGCGCGGCAGGCAGGCCGCTCGCCGTGCGCGCAGCGGGAGCCGCGTTGCTATGGGCGGACTTCGAAAACCTGTGCGTGGCGAGCCGTTCGCACCTTGACTACCTGGACCTCGCCGAGCATTGGCACGGCCTGATTCTCGACCATGTGCACACTGAGCGGCTTGCTCAGGCGCATACGCTGCAGCGTCTCATATGGCTTGTCGATATCTTCTACGACCGCAAATGCGCGCTGTTCATCGCGTCCGATCAGCCGATCGAGGCAGCGCTGAGCGGACTCGAAGGCGCGCACGATCTGTCGAGAACGCTCAGCAGGCTCGCCGAAATGCAATCGCGCAGCTATCGCAGCACACTCGACAACATGGCCGGCAGGATCGAAATCGCGGCAACGCAGACGGTCGCCCAGCCGTGACAACGGCGTGAACGACCCTCTGCAGACACACCCTACGCCTTGCCGCTCTTGCCCCTCACCCGCGCGATCTGCTGCTTCGCCGCGTCATACACATGGTCTGGCGTGAAGCCGAACTTCTTCTTCAGATCGGCAAGCGGCGCGGACGCGCCGAACGTATGCATCACCACCTGCGCGCCGTGGCGCCCGACATAGCGGTCCCAACCGAGCGTTCCCGCCTGCTCGACCGCCACGCGCGCATCCACATCGGGCGGCAGCACGGAATCCTGATAGGCCTCGTCCTGTTGCTCGAAGATGTCCCACGACGGCATCGACACCACCCGCGCCGCGATTCCTTCGCTCTTGAGCTTCTCGTAGACGTCGGCGCATAGCGACAATTCACTGCCCGTGGTGAGCAGAATCACTTCAGGCTTCTTCCCGTCAGGCGCATCGGCAAGCACATAAGCGCCCTTCTGCACGCCTTTCGCCGACGCATAGCGCGTACGATCCAGGGTCGGCAGCGCCTGACGCGACACGATGATGCACGACGGCCGCCGCGGATGCGACATCGCCACGCGCCACGCTTCGGCGACCTCATTCGCGTCGCCCGGACGCAGCACGGTCAGTCCCGGCACGCCACGCAGCGAAGCCAGTTGCTCGATCGGCTGATGGGTCGGACCGTCTTCGCCGACGCCGATCGAATCGTGTGTGAACACATAGATCGCCGGCACTTCCATGATTGCGGAAAGGCGAATCGGCGGCTTCATGTAGTCGCTGAAAATCAGGAAGGTCGAACCGAACGGCCGCATATTCGACAACGCGAGGCCGTTCACTGCCGCGCCCATGCCGTGCTCGCGAATCCCGAAGTGCAGATTGCACCCGCCATAGTTGTCGGCTTCGAAACTGCCCGCACCTTCGAATTTCAGATTGGTCTTCGTAGACGGCGAAAGATCGGCCGCACCGCCGATCATCCACGGCACGCGCGCGGCAATTGCGTTGAGCACCTTGCCTGAGGAATCACGTGAGGCGATGCCCTTCGGATCGGCATCGAACGTGGGGATGCCGCTGTCCCAGCCCTCCGGCAATTCGTGCGCTTCCATCTGCGCGAATT
The DNA here is from genome assembly GCF_902859805.1 of Paraburkholderia sediminicola. GTDB lineage: Bacteria > Pseudomonadota > Gammaproteobacteria > Burkholderiales > Burkholderiaceae > Paraburkholderia > Paraburkholderia sediminicola. Next base: position 154,928 of record NZ_CADIKC010000004.1, read on the forward strand.
CGCGTGACAGTTCCGGGTATTGCTTGTTGTATGCGTCGTACTTCGCGAGCCATGCCTCGCGCGCCGCCTTGCCGCGCGCGCCGATACCCTCGGCGAAGCGTTCATGCACGCCGTCCGGCACATAGAAAAACTTGTCTTCGGGCCAGCCATAGAACTTCTTCGTCAGCGCCACTTCTTCGACACCGAGCGCCTCGCCATGCGCGGCGGACGTGTCCTGCTTGTGCGGTGCGCCCCATCCGATGATGCTATGGACCACGATCAGCGTCGGCCGGTCCGTGATGCTTTTCGCTTCGACAAACGCGGCTTCGAGCGCCGCGGCGTCGTTGGCGTCGTTCACGTGCAGCGTATGCCAGTTGTAGCCACGGAAACGGCTCTCCACGTCGTCGCTATAAGCGAGGTCGGTGTGGCCCTCAATGGTGATGCGGTTGCTGTCGTAAATCCAGATCAGATTCGACAGCTTCAGATGCCCTGCCAGCGACGCCGCTTCGTGCGAGATGCCTTCCATCATGTCGCCGTCGCCGCATAGCGCGTAGACGCGGTAATCGAACAGCGGCGCATCGGGCTTGTTGAAGTGGCTTTCGTGCCAACGTGCCGCCATCGCCATGCCGACGCTATTGCCCAAGCCCTGGCCGAGCGGCCCGGTGGTCGTTTCCACGCCGGTAGTCATGCGGTATTCGGGGTGGCCAGGCGTGTTGCTGTCGAGTTGGCGGAAATGTTCGATGTCGTCGAGCGAGACGGCAGGCGAACCGGTCGGCTTGCCGTCGTGGTCCACGGCCTTGACGTTCGCCAGGTGCAGCAGCGAATACAACAACATCGACGCGTGTCCCACCGAGAGCACGAAGCGGTCGCGATTCGGCCACAGCGGCTCGTCCGGATCATAAACAAGGTGGTTTTGCCACAGATGGTAGGCGACCGGCGCCAAGGCCATCGGCGTGCCGGGGTGACCGGAATTGGCCTTTTGCACAGCGTCCATCGACAGCGTGCGAATCGTGTTGATGCACAACTGGTCGAGGGCGGGATCGTTTTGCATGGGGACACTCCTTGTTCGGCGGTTGGAGGCATCGCCGGGACGCGTATCGAAACGGCGTGGTCGGCGACCGGTGTTCATCTGGAAGAACGTGGAAGAACGCTTGAGGACCACAAGGCTCATCGATAATGCGCCGATGCGCGTAAATCTGCACGGCGCGTTACATCCTGTGCCGCGTTGCGCTGATGACTGGAGGTAGTTCTTTCAAACGGCTTGCGGCTTTACCTGCCGTTACTTTTCGGGGGCCGCACGATCTGCGGCCACGATCTCGCGGCCGTAGTCGATCGCCGCGCGGCGCGCCTCATCGGCAGTCGCATAGGGGCCGATCTCGGGTGCGCCATCGAATGGAAACAGAATCCGCCTGTCAGCTTTTCTGACGACCTTCAATCCACCTATGTAACGGCCGTCGCCTGTTCCGTGATAGCTGGCGTAAATCTCGAAGTCGTCGTCAGCCACGTCGGCCTTATGGCGCGCCATGTGCATGTCCCTTATCCCTGCACCTGTGGTCCGGTGCGTCAATTCCAATGGCAGCAAGCTGCGTACCGGCGTTGAGCAATACCTGTTCCACCCGAAGCGGGATGGGTTCAGCGCGAGAGTCGGGGGGATCGGGGGAATAAAACGGCGCGCACTGGAAATCCGGTGAACCCGGTTCCAGTGCGCCAGGGAAAATCGACATGCGGTTGTTGATGCCGCAACGGGTTGCGGCGGCTGTCGCGTGCACAGCCGTTACGCGCGACCGGTTCGGTCACGACGTGATAACGCGAGTCGAAAGCGTTGATGATGCAGCTTGCCGACCTGCGTCCGAACGTGCCGCTAAAGCTGCGTCAAAACTGATGCAGCATCCCGACATACGCGCCGGTTTGCGACTCGCCCGCAAGCGGACTCGTGTTATTGGTGGCATCGCGTGGCGACGCTTCAAGCGAAAAATTCGAGTTGCTGCCGTTGTGCACGTAGCCCACCGTGCCGTACACGAAGGTCCGCTTCGAGAGGTTGTAGGTCGTGCCGAGCACGTACATCAGCGCGTGGCCGGACGGGTCGTGCGCGGCATCGCTGCCGCCGTCGCCGACCTTGATGTAATAGCCGCCCGCCGTTACCGCCCAGCGCGACTGGACGTTGTACGTGGCGCCGAGCCAGTAGTGATCGGCAGTGTCGGCCACGCCCACTGGTGAATCCGGCGCCGAGTAATGCGTATACGCACCCTGGATCTTCCATGCATCGAAATGCACATTCGCACCGGCGAAATATTCGCGCGAGGCCTGGAAGATGTTGGTGAAGCGGCCGTTGCTGTCACGCAGTTCGTCGTAGATGCCGCGCACGTCGAAGAGCGGTGAGTGATAGCTCAGCATGATGCCGTCGGAGCGGCCAAACTCGCCCGATGCACCGCTGTTGAACGCGCCCGCCTGATTGCCGAAGGCGTATTGCGCCTGCACGTCGAAGCCCCAGAACACCGGGCTGTGATACTCGACGTTGTTGCTGGTCTGCTGCCAGTTGCGTCCGCGCACGAGCGATGCCGACGAAAACGCCTGCTGCACGAACGGGTCGAATTCCCACACGCCGTCGCTATCGATAAACAGATTGCGCCCGGCTTGCAGCGTGCCCCATTGGTCGCTCTTCAGGCCGACGAAGGCGCGCCGTGACCACAACCGTCCGCCACTGGTGGTGCCGTTCATGATTTGCAGACCGGTTTCGAGGTTGAAGATCGCATTCAACCCACCACCCAGATCTTCATTGCCTTTGAGGCCCAGCATACTGGTGCCCCAATCGCCGCCTTCAGCACTCCAACGGGTCGAACTGCCGCCCGCGCCATTATTGATGTGATTCAGATATTCCACGCCGCCGTCGAGACGGCCATATAACGACACGCTGGTTTGACCATATGCCAGCGGACTGATCACCGCCAGAGCGGCCACTAATTTTGTATGTAGTCTCATCATTGTTTTGCCGTGAGTTTCTTCTGTCGAGAATAGAATGTTGTAAAACTACACGTTTCGCGCACGAACTATAGGTGATCGGTGCTTCCTGGCCTATCCGTTTGACGCAATAAGCTTTTGCGGGCTGCGCGCCCGGCTTTGAAAATCCGCAGTGGAATTGGCGCGCCTCAAAAGAAATCCTCATCGATGAGATCGAAAGGTACTCACGATAAGATAGTCGGTCATTCGGCATCAGCCAAATAGAAACGCATTGATCGTTTGCCCATTCATTCTTTGCCACTCGCCATGAACGTGCCTGAACTGACCGAAGACGAAAACCTTGGCCTTTACCAACGTGCGACGGAGAACGGCGCGGAATGGTGGCGCGTCAGCGTGGCGGACCGGCCGGAGAACTATCGGCTCGAACATGGTGTCGATGACAGCAACGGCACCGGATCGGTCGATATCGATCTGGTGGTCGATGCGGAAAACCTGCGCGCGAAGCTGAAGAAGTGGCGACGCGAAGGCTTCGCGATCGATACGCCCGATGCCGCGGACGAAGCCGGTGCGGCAAAACGGGTGGCCTTCATGCCGGAATTGCAGCGCGTCGCGGCGCTGGCCTCGGCGGCGAAGCGCCATTCGCAGGTAGAGGGCGCGGGCGCGGGCGAAACGGTGCGCATCGGCCGTGTCGACGTGCCGTGCGGTGTCGACAATCCGCTTGTGCCGCGCATCAATCCGGCCTATCTGTTTTCCGAGCGCTTTAACGACATCGTCGAAGATATCGTGGAGAACCGGCGCGTCATGCTGATCGGTCATACCGGCGCCGGCAAGACGAGCCTGATCGAACAGGTTGCCGCGCGCTCGCATCATGGCGTGTTGCGCTCGAACATGAACGGGCAAACCACCGTCGGCGATTTTGTCGGCTTCTGGACAGTCAAGGGCGGCGAGACGATCTGGGTGGACGGCGTGCTGCCCACGGCGATGCGCGAGGGCCTTTGGCTGATCGTCGATGAAATCGATTTCGCCGAACCGTCGATTCTCGCCGCCCTCACCGCCGTGCTTGAACCGCACGGGCGTCTCGTGCTGAAAGAGAAAGGCAATGAGATCGTCGCCCCGCATCCCGCGTTCCGGCTCTTCGCTACGGCGAACGCGGTCGGTGCGATGAGCCAGTTCCGTCATCTGTATCAGGGCGCGAATCTGATGAACGAAGCGTTTCTCGATCGCTGGCGCGTGTACATGCTGGACTACCTGACGCCCGCCGAAGAAGCTGACGTGCTGATGCGCACCCTCGCCCCGCATATGACACGCGCGCTCGCCACCACGCTCGCCGCGATTGCCGCCGACTGCCGTGCGGCGTTCGCCCGCGAAGACCTGTCGAGCGCATTCTCCACACGGCGCCTGCTCGACTGGGCCGAGCTGATGCTGCGCACCGGCGACCCCGAACGCGCCGCCGGCCCGGCGATCTACGCGAAGGTCAGTCCCGAAGACGCGGCGCTGATTCGCGGCATCGTTCGCCATCACATTGCGCCGGCCGCCTGACGGTCGCTGACCACGACACCCACAACACCCACAACACCCACATGAACGCCATGCACCAGGTGCGCGACACGCGAGGCTTTGCGTTTGAATCGACGCTCAGCAAAGTGGCGCGCGTGCTGACCGGGCAATACGGCGTGACGGTCGTTTTCAGTCCGGATGGCCCGCGTGTGGAACCCGGTCGCATCGTGATTCCCGACTACGAGTTGAGCGGCGGCGTCGAGCGCGACGTGCTGATCGGCTACCTGGATCTGCTGGTGGCACGCGCCAAGCATTCGTCGCTCGCGCAGATGGACGCGCTGCCGCCAGGCGTTGAGGCGAATCTCGCGCAGGTCATCGAGGATCGCCGCGTTTGCGCTCAACTGCTCGACGAGTATCCGGGCGCGCGCTGGTTCGTCGGCAAACTGCGTGTGCATGCCGCCGAGCAGGCGCGGCAGCGCTGGCCGAAGCTGCATTGGCGTGACCGGCTGGTCTGGCTGGTGGAGCGAGCGCTGTGGGACGAACAGCCGACCCGTACCGAAGCGAGCCACTCCCTGCTGGCCGCGCTGCACGCCGCCCAGGATCTGCTGGACGAGTCGCGCAGAAGCCGTTCGACCGAGCAAAGCATTGCCGCAGCGCAGGCCCTGGTGGCGCGCGTGCGGGCTTTATCGGCGGGCGACGTCAACAGCATGGTGTTCACCGCGGATCCGGTTGAAGATATCGACACGGAAACCGCCGCGTCTTCCTCAGCGCCACTCAACGATGACGACGCGGCCCTGCCCGACCAGGACAACGCTGCCTCACCGCCCTCCGATAAAGGCGGTGGCGCGCAAGCGGAAAATGCGGTGGGCATGGGGCAATCGCTGGCCGATGCACAGCAGGCGTCGGCACGTTCCGAAGGCGAAGCCGGTGTGGTACCGGACACCACCCGCGCGCGGCTATCGATTCCGCTCGCCACCGAATTCGACGAGATCACCGACGTCACCGGTCAAGGCGACAGCGCGACGTGGCGCGAGCTTCGCGCGCAGGCCCGGGCAGACACCGCGCCCCTCAAGGAGAAACTGGAGCGTGCGCTGAGCGCCGACGAACGCATTCGTTGGCGCCGCGAACAGGAACGCGGCGAGATCGACCGCACCGCGCTCGCCAAACTGGCGACCTCGCCCGGTTACCGCACGCCGTTTCGCACGCAGCGGGCAGCCAAAGGGCGCGACGTTGCCGTGAGCTTGCTGATCGATCGCAGCGGCTCGATGGCCGGGCGCAAGATCGAGCTCGCGCGCCTGTGCGCGACCGCGCTGTGCGATGCGTTGACGCAGTTATCGTTCGACTGCGAAGTGCTTGGCTATTGCTCGCTCGAGTCCGCGCCGATGAAGCAACTGTATGAGCGGCAACTCGCGGCCGGCGCGGATCTGCAGCGCTATAACCGCTTTGTCGAGCGACTCGATCTGAAAGTCTACAAACGCTTTGGTTCGATCGATCCAAGCGGGATCGCCACGATCGATTGCGGTCACGAGAATCCGGACGGCGAGGCGCTCGCCTGGGCTGCGACGCGGCTCGCGGACCAGCAGGCCGAACGGCGCATCCTGATCGTGTTCTCGGATGGCTATCCGTCGACCGGCGACGGCGATCCACAGGTATTGCGCCACGATCTGCGCGAACGCGTCGCGGCGATCCAGAAACGCGGCATCGAACTGCTGGGGATCGGCGTGCTGACCGATGCGGTCGAGGACTTCTATCCGCACAACGTGGTGGTGAGCCGCCTGGCCGAATTGCCGTCGACCGTTTTCTCGGTGTTGAGTTCGATGCTGCTGACGCGCTAACGCGCCTACGCCAGTTGCGGCTCGAACGGATACTGATCGATCTCCCCGTTCCGCGCGACCACGACCGTGCTCTCCGGAATCTCTTCCCACCAGTCCGGCAGATCCGAGAGCGGTTCCGACAACACCAGGAACGCATCTTCACCCGCCGCCGCGATGCGCGGGTCGTCTGGATACAGCTCGTGCAGATGCCGGAACGAGGTGCTGTGGAAAAGCGAGCGCGACTGCCCTTCGCTCGAATAGCGAACCGCGACGATCTGCTCGCCGTCCGTGGCGCACACGGTCATGTTCAGCGGCTCATCGACATCGTGTTTGCGCCCGATGTCCTCGACAAAACCCACCATCCGCTCAAGCGCGGTAACCGGCGCGAGTTCGAGACCGAAAGTCAGCGCGAGAAAAAACAGCACCTCGGAATCCGTTGACCCTTCGATTGACGGGAACAGCTCGGGATCGATCGCCAGCATCAGATCGCGGCGTACGAGCGGAAAGTTGCGCACCAGCCCGTTATGCATGAACAGCCATCGGCCGTAACGGAACGGATGACAGTTGGTCTCCTGCGACGGCGTGCCGGTGGCCGCCCGGATGTGCGCGACGAACAGCGGCGCACGGATCGCCCGCGCCGCCTCGCGCAGATTGCGGTCGCTCCACGCGGGCTGGATGCAGCGATAGCGAAACGGGATGTCGGTGGGATGACCGTACCAGCCGATGCCGAACCCATCGCCGTTCGTGGTGGTCTGGCCGAGCCGCGAATGCAGGCTCTGGTCGATCAGGGAGTGTTTGGCGTTGAACAGCACGGTTTCGAGTTGCAGCGCGTTACCGGTATAAGCGAGCCAGCGGCACATGAGTTCCCCTCCGGTTGCGACGTAAGGCGACGAAATGTCTGACGAAGCTCGCACAGCCTCGACCGGGCTCGCGTGCCGCCGACCGCTATTTGACCACGGGTTGCATCTGCGCGATCGGTATCAGGAACTCCGAAAAACCGGTCAGGATAATCTGCACGCCAATGCACAGCAGCAGAAACGACGAGACACGCATCGCGACCTTGGTGCCGTCCACGCCGAGATACTTGGCGAACACCACCGCGCGGCTGTAAATCAGATACACGGTGGCCGCCACCAGCAGCGAGATCACCACCGATGCGATGCTCGACAGCACGAACGCCGAGAGCTTATGCGTGCGGTTCGCGGTCAGCGCGACCGCCGTGGCGATCGAACCCGGCCCGGTGGTGAGTGGAATGGTGAGTGGGAAGAACGCCTTCGACATGGCGTTATCCGCGTCCACGCGTTTGACCGCCGGCTGCTCGGCCGGTTGCGTGTCGGGCGCGTTGAGCATCTGCCAGCCGCCGACCGCGACCGCGAGGCCCCCGCCGATGCGCAAGGCCTCCATGGAGATGCCGAAGAAATGAAGAATCGGGGTGCCGACAAAGAAGGCGACAAGCAACACGCACATGACGTTGAAGGCGATTTTCTTGGCGAGCGCCGTGCGGTCTTCCGTAGTGAGCGATGCTGTCCGGTCGAGAAAGACGAACGCCATGCCGATTGGGTTGATGATGCTGATCAGCCCGGTAAAGCCAAAGAGAATGTCCGAGATCAGACTTTCGACCATATGCAATCCGTTTCGGGCAGCGGCGCGGGCGGGCTGATCGACTGACTGCCCACCGGCGCGCCACGCCAGGTTGAAATGCCGGACGCCTTCGGGCGGTCCAGATTGTTGCTCGCGTTGCGTGGCTCAGATGATATCGCGGCGCGGCACGCAAATTGGCGAAAAACAGGGCGATGCAAACAGCGCGCGGCGCTGCACCGCAGCAGACGAGCGCCGAAAGATGCGCGCGCAACTTTCGAAAAGCCTACACTTTTTTGACTTACTTTACGTAACAGAACCATCAGGCATACAGTCCCCAGCGAAGCCGCACTTTCAACGAGACGTACTTACCGGTTCGAGGAGTCGCCCCTATGTTGCTTCGTGTACTCGCCGCGCTGCCGTTCATCGGCATTCTGCTCGGCGTCCCGTTTGTGAATCGTGTCGAGCCGCTGGTGCTCGGCATGCCGTTCGTGCTGGCCTGGATCGTCATGTGGGTGGTGCTGAGCTCGATCATCATGGCGATCATCTACCGTCTGGACCCGAGCAACCGGCAGCTTGCCACTGATGCCGAGGAGGTCCGGTCATGAGCGCACTCGTCATCATTGCGGCCATTACGCTGTTTGCGCTGTACCTGGGCGTGCGCGCGCGGCGCGGCCACGACATGAGTCTCGAACAATGGACCGTGGGCGGCCGCAGTTTCGGCACCGCGTTCGTGTTCCTGCTGATGGCGGGCGAAATCTACACCACCTTCACCTTCCTCGGCGGCAGTGGCTTTGCTTATGGCAAGGGCGCGCCGGTCTACTACATTCTTGCCTACGGCACGCTCGCGTACATCCTCTCGTACTGGATGCTGCCGCCCATCTGGCGTTACGCGAAGAATCACCATCTCGTCTCGCAGCCGCACTTCTTCGCGCGCAAATACGATAGCCCTGCGCTCGGCACCCTGGTTGCGCTGGTCGGCGTGGCGGCGTTGATTCCGTACCTCGTGCTGCAACTCAAGGGACTCGGCATCATCGTCGCGACCGCCTCGTATGGCGCGATTTCATCGACGGCGGCTATATGGATCGGCGCCGCGGTGGTGACGGCTTACGTGATCGTCTCCGGCGTGCGCGGCTCCGCGTGGAATTCGGTGGTGAAGGATCTGCTGATTCTGGCGATCGTGCTGTTCCTCGGCATTTATCTGCCCTTGCACTACTACGGCGGCTTCGGCGAGATGTTCCATGCCATCGACGCCGCGCGCCCGGGCTTCCTGACCTTCCCGGCGAAGGGTTCGAGCGTGACCTGGTTCCAGTCGACCGTGCTTCTGACCGCGTTGGGCTTCTTCATGTGGCCGCATACGTTCGGTTCGATTTTCACAGCGAAGGACGAGCGTATTTTCCGGCGCAACGCGATGGTGCTGCCGCTGTACCAGTTGATTCTGCTGTTCGTGTTCTTCGTGGGCTTCGCGGCGACGCTGAAGGTGCCGGGCCTGAAGGGTGGCGACATCGACCTCTCGCTGTTCCGTTTGTCCTTGCAGACCTTCGATCCGTGGTTTGTCGGCGTGATTGGCGCGGCCGGGATTCTGACCGCGCTGGTGCCGGGCTCGATGATTCTGACGTCGGCGTCCACGCTGCTCGCCAACGACGTGTACCGCGGCATGGTGAGCCGCAATGCCTCGGATGCAACGGTGGCGAACCTCGCACGCCTCCTGGTGCCGGTGGTGGCGCTGGTGGCGGTGGGCTTTACGTTGCATGGCGGCGAGACGATCGTGGCGTTGCTGCTGATGGGTTATAGCTTCGTGACCCAGCTGTTTCCAGCGGTGATCTGCAGTTTGCTGCCGCACAACCGGGCGACCAAGTACGGCGCGTTTTGCGGCATTCTTGCAGGCGTTGCAGTCGTCACGGTAACGACGACCATGCATCTGAGTATCGGGCAGATAATGCCGTTCCTGCCCGACGCGCTGAAGGACATCAATATCGGCTTCCTCGCATTGGCCGTGAACGTGATTGTCTTTGCCCTGGTGAGCGCTGTGACGCAGCCGCGCTCGGTTGAGCAGACCCACGCGCCGGTGCATTGAGGGTTTCTTTGTAGCTGTTGTCCTGAATAGCAGTTGAAGGGGCTGGTCGCTTTGGGCGCCAGCCCCTTTTTTTCACGAATCGCGTTAGACTTCGCCCGAATTGAAGTCGATCGAATCGAATGAGTATGCGGAGCGAATGAATGGACTATCGTCTTTACTACTCGCCGGGCGCGGCAAGCATGGCCGTTCACTGGATGCTGATTGAAATGGGCATTCCGTTCGACGTCCAGCTTGTCGACATCGACGCCGGCAATCAGCGGAACCCCGACTATCTGCAGCTGAATCCCGCAGGCCGCGTGCCCACGCTGGTGGTCGACGGAGCGCCGCGCCACGAGTCAACCGCATTGCTGATGCTGCTCGCCGAGCGGCATCCTGAAGCCGCCCTCGCGCCAGTGCCGGGTTCCGCCGACCGGGCTGCGTGGCTGGAACTGATGATCTATCTGGCCAACACGTTGCTGCCCGCCATGCGTGACTGGTTCTACGCAGACGTCGACGGGGACCCTGCCGGTGCCGCAGGCGTTCAAGCGCTTGCGCGGCGCCGCATCGAAGAAGCCTGTGACCAGCTCGACGCCGGTCTCGCCGACGGACGTGACTATCTGATCGGCGGCAAGCTCAGCACGGCCGATTTCCTCGCGGTCGTGATAATGCGCTGGACACGCAATATGCCGCGCCCCGCACTCGGCTGGCCACATCTTGCGCGCTATATCCGCGGGTTGCGGGCGCTGCCCTCGTTCATCGAATTGAATGCGCGAGAAGGGCTTACCGAATGGCGCAACCAGGATGATTGATGCGAGCGCGACCAGTTTGCGCTCGCCGGCGGTTGGGTTGGCATGACTGCGCGGGTGTGAACAGCGTCGATTAGTTCGAGTTCGCCCGCGTGCCGACGATCACGATGCCGCGTGACAGCCCGCTCACGTTGTCGACCGCTTGCGCCGCTGCGTACAGTTGCGTGACCGGTACCCAGACCGCCGGATACTTGTAGCGCGCCACGTCGAGAAGCAGCGCGCTGTCGCTCGCCGCGTCGTAGGCGGCAAGTGGCGACCAGTGACCGCCCCCTGCTTCGCCTATCTCCACTCGCCTGAAGTTCAATAACGCAAAGCGGTCGCTGTGACTCGTCGTGTCACGAATCAGATCGCGAAACTGACCGAGTGTCAGGTCGCCGGCATGGAATTTCCTCACCTCGACAGGAAACGCGCTTAGCGCTGTGCCGAGCTGGTCGAGCGTCATGCCCTCCCTCGATACTCGCGCGGCGTTGGCCACCTGCGGATCGATGCTGCGAAAAAAATCCTCTTGCGAGAAGAAGGGGAAATCCGGGTACTGCGTCGACTCGGGACGCCGAATGCCCAATGCATTGAGCGCCATCACCGAAGTCGCGACCGAACAATAGGCTTCGTTGCGCTGCGTTTCGAAGTACTGCGACAGCGGCCAGTACGACTGGTTATGGGTGGCGGCTATCAAGCGCGTCTGGCCAGTTGACTGCGTCAGCGCGATCAGGTTCGGCGGGACGGGCAGCGGCCCGTCGGCTGCGCGCGCCATGCCCGCTGCGGCGGCTTGATGCGTATCTTGATGCGCGGTTTGATCCGTGACTTGATTTGCGGCTGGTGGCAGCGGCGCGCAGGCCGCCAGTGTTGCCGTCAGCACAACAACAATCCACTCAGGCCGGCTTACGCGCTCGATGGCGCGCATCAACGAATATCTGGACATTAACCCTTCCGCTGCGGATGACTTCGGAACGACTTCGGCCGTACCAACGCGTTTTTCACCCTGCGTCGGCAAGCTTCGATTTTTTAACACGAAACGGATTGGCGCGTGAATGTGCGGCCCGGAAGCAGACGAACTGAATCGTCTCCGCTCGATCTGATAACATATACCCCCCTAGGGTATTTTCTGGAACAGTCATGGGTCACACGATTCGGGAAAAACAGAAACTTCTCAACCGCGTTCGCCGCATCAAGGGGCAGATCGAGGCCATAGAACGCGCACTCGAAGACGAACGCGGCTGCGCCGACGTCCTTCAGCAGATCACCAGTTGCCGCGGCGCGATGAATGGTCTGCTGGCGGTCGTGCTCGAGGACCACATCAGAAATCACCTGGTAGATGCGCATACAGACGAAGACCCTGCTGGCAGCGCAACCGAACAACTCATCGAAGTTGTTCACAGCTATTTCAAGTAAACCGGAGCAGGACATGAGTGACTTCAGAAACGCTGCTTTCGGCGCGGGACACGATCATATTTTTCTGGGCGCGGCCCATGAACAGAACGAACGTAGAACATGGGCGGTGATCGCTTTGTGTGCCGTGATGATGGTTGCCGAAATCGTTGGCGGCAGCCTGTTCGGCTCACTGGCGCTCGTGGCGGATGGCCTGCACATGTCGACGCACGCGGGGGCGATGCTGATCGCGGCGCTCGCCTATACGTATGCGCGCAAGCATGCGAGCGACTCACGCTTTGTATTCGGTACCGGCAAACTGGGCGACCTCGCGGGATTCACGAGCGCCATTGCGCTCGCCATGATTGCGCTGCTGATCGGTTACGAAGCCGTGTCGCGCTTTCTCTCGCCGGTGCCCATTCATTTCGGTGAAGCGATTCCGATTGCCGTGGCCGGGCTGCTGGTGAATCTGGCCAGCGTGTGGCTGTTGCGTGGCGATCATCACGGGCACAGTCATGGGCATGGTCATGAACACGGACATCACGGTCACGGTCACGAGCACGACGAACACGCTCACGGCCACGAGGATCACGCTCACGCAGAAGGCCATGCTCACGGCGCGCACGACAACCACGCTCACGCGGCCCATCACGATGCCGAAAGCGCAGCGCAGCGGGATCACAACATCCGCTCGGCCTACATTCACGTGATTGCGGACGCCGCGGTGTCGGTACTGGCCATCATCGGTCTCGTTCTCGCGCGTGAATTCGGCTGGCTCTGGATGGACCCGCTCGCCGGCATCATCGGTGCGCTGGTGATTGCAAACTGGTCATACGGGCTGATGCGCGACACGGGCGCGATCCTGCTCGATATCAACCCCGACCAGCGCATGACGGAGAATGTGCGTCACGCTATCGAAGACAACGGCGACAAGGTGCTCGACCTGCACGTCTGGCGCGTGGGTCCCGGTCATATGAGTGCGGTAATATCCGTCGCGACCCAGGAAACGCGGCATGACTCGCGTTTCTATCATGCGTTGCTAAAGCGCTTTAACGGACTCTCGCACGTTACCGTCGAAGTCAACCCAACGGAGCTGATCGCCTGAAGATGGCAATTCAATCACCCTGTATCGACATTTGCAAAATCGACGGCAAAACGGGCTTCTGCATCGGGTGCCTGCGCACCCGTGACGAGATTCGTGAGTGGAAAAACATGACCGACTACCGGCGCCATCAGGTTATCAATGACGCTTTGCGCCGCAAGGCCAAGGTGAAACCGCCGGTGCCGGAAACGCCTGAAACGCCTGAAACACCGGAAACGCAAACGTCGTAAAGACGCCAGTCAGTTCGCCTGATCAGCGAACGCATAACTGTTCTTGCCATTGCGCTTGACCCTGTACATCGCCTCGTCGGCTGCGGCCACGAGGCGATGGTAATCGTCGACTGAATCCGGAAAACTGGCGATACCGATGCTGGCGCGCACCAGCCCGACGCCCATCGCCTGGTCAGTCTGAACCACGCAGGCGATGAGCCGCCGGGCGATTTCACCGAGCTCCGCATTCGTCGAAAATTCACGGACCAGAACAGCGAATTCGTCGCCGCCGATCCGGGCAACCACATCGACTTTGCGTACCGACTCGCGAAAGCGTTTCGACACCGCGATCAGAAATTCATCGCCGACGCGGTGACCAAGCGAGTCGTTGACCTGCTTGAATCCATCCAGATCGATATACAGCACGGCAATTTTGGAAGGCGCGGTGCGTGCGGACAGTTTCGTCGCCGCCGCTTCGAGCGTGGCAAACAGCTTGCGCCGGTTCGGCAAGCCGGTCATCGCGTCGTGCAGCGCCGCCCATTCGAATTCATGCGACTGCCCTGCCAGCAGACGATTCCGCTTGGCATACATCCCCAGCGCGGTGATCAGCATGCAGAACAGCAATGCCGCCGACGCGATCAGCGTGCGCGCGACGTGGGCGATCCGCACGCGCACATCGGCGCTATCGGCGTCGCGCTGCGCCCTCCACCAGGCCGACACGGTAATGAGCATGGCGTCCGTGTCGCGCAGATCGGCGTCGGGCGTTAGCGAAGCTGGCGGCAGACGCGGCGCCGACGACGGGCTCGCATCCACCAGCGCCGCAAGTGACGCGAGGCGATGGGCGAATTCGGTTCGCGCATGCCGATACCCGGCGGCCTTGGCTTGCGTGGCGTCGGGCAGTTGCTGCCAGACGTTGACCAGATCCCGCGCGCCTTCCGCCCGATCGACCGCTTCGAGAACGAGCCCCGCGTATTCCTGCTTCAACTGATCGGAAAAGATCGTTCGGATTTGCAGCGCCAGATACAGAAGGCCGACCAGCAGACAAACCAGCGCGGCGGCGGCGATCGCAGCCGGGCCCAGCCTGAAGCGGTTCGCGAGAGCGCGCCCGCGAGCGGCGCGCTGGGTACGCGTCCGCTCAGGGATGGGAATAGATGTCTTGCCGGCTTCCGGTGTCATGCTGGCGGTAGCTCACGCGACGAAAGAACGAACCCATCCGGGCAAACAGACTGCCTTTGTGCCTGGCATTTGCCGCCGAAGTCGCACGACGATCCTGCTGCGCGAGACGCGCATCTCTGCTGGGACGGCTGGACGCCAACTGCTGCGGAGCAGGACTGGACGGTGCCACCGCAGGGGCAGACGACGCGGCCAGAGCGGTTGTTGCATCCGCCACGACGGTTTCAGTAACCGTAGGCTCCGGGAGTCGCGTGACTGGACCGGACCAGGAAGCCAGTTTTCCGCCCTCTTCTCCGTCCGGCGCTGCGGCTGCTGCCTGGGTTTGGGTTGTTGCCGGTGGATCTGCTGTTGCCTGCGCACCCGTGGTTGCCGACGCAATTGCTGTTACCTGCGCTCCGGTTGCCACCGGTTTAACTGCGGGGGCTTGCATACTGCCCGCTGCGGGCGCCGATTGCGGCGCTGCCGCGAAAGCTGCCGATCGTGGCAGTGCAATCGATTTTGCCAACGCCGGCCCTGCTGCCGCTGACGCAGCTGTGCCGAGCGCTTGCCGCGCACGCGCCATGGCGTCCGCATACGCCTGTTGATCGTGGTTGAACCAGACACCGTAAGCGACCGTACCCACTACGCCCAGAGCCAACGCGCTTGCCGTTGCGACACACAGGGCAAGACGTCCGAACCGGATGGGCGGCGCCGCAGCCGGCGGCTCAGCGCCCGCGTTGAAGTCAGTATCCGGGTTCTCTACGGCAGGTTTTGAAAATTCGGTATCGTTGAGCATCGCAATACTCTCCGGAATCCTCACATGTCTGGCAGGTCGGCAGACATTGTTCATACGATTCAGCGAGGTCGATCTGACGTTATTGTCGGAAGAACTTTTCCCGCTCGACGGGTAGCGACAACACGCTAATGCTGCGCTTTAAACGCCGGCTTTGCGAGTCCGCTTTTGCGTCGATGAGACAGGTAAAAGATTCAACGCCGCGCGTATCCGCGGGCTATGCCACTAGCGCTTGCAGGGCGCTTCCACGCGGGGGCTGGAGGCGACGATGAAGGCATGCACGGCAGTTCTGCGTCACGCAATAAACACGCCTATGTGGCGCGTGCTTATCGGCAGCGAGCGCTTAAAACGCCATGCATGCCAGGTGGGGCGCAGAACGCCCCGCACCCGATCCGTCACCTATTGCACGGTGATCGTTTCTTTCATATTCGGGTGGATACCGCAAAACACCTTGTAGACGCCTGGCTTGTCGAACTTGAACTGGAACGTGTCGTTCTGATCGAGCGCGGCGGAGCGGAACATGCCCGCGTCGTTCACAACCGTATGCGGTTCGCCGTCGAGATTTTTCCACGTCACCGTCGAGCCGGCTTTGACCGTTATCGCCATCGGATTGAACATGAAGTTCTTGATGACCACGGCGTTCGGCGTTTCTGCCCGCGCAACGGATAATCCGGCCGACGCTGCGATCAGCATCGAACTCCCGAGCAACACGAAAAACGTGCGGCGAATAATTTTAGTTTGCATAACTGATCTCCTGCGAAAGAAAAAATTCTGAAATCAAACAAGTGTCGTATCGGCAAGCGTCGCCTTGAGCGGATGACGCACAATCTTGATGCTGGTCACCCCTAGCATCTTCGGCAGTTCATCGCTCGCTACGGTGAGCGGCCCCGGGCCGGGACCGTTGCCGGCGGTCGGCTGCGGATAGGCTGTCGAGCGGGCCGTGTGGAAAGTGATATTGCCTTCGACCTTCGACACGATCTGGTGAATATGGCCGTTCAGCACGGTCACCGAGCCGAAGCGCTTCAGATAGCTCATGGCCTGACCGGCATCGCCCGTGCCCCACC
This sequence comes from Paraburkholderia sediminicola, assembly GCF_902859805.1. Classification (GTDB taxonomy): domain Bacteria; phylum Pseudomonadota; class Gammaproteobacteria; order Burkholderiales; family Burkholderiaceae; genus Paraburkholderia; species Paraburkholderia sediminicola. The sequence goes on from NZ_CADIKC010000004.1 coordinate 171,301, forward strand.
CCCACGGTTCGTAGATCGTCCACATCGGCATATGGGCAAAGACGACGATCGGCGTGCTGGACGAACGGCCCTTCAGGTCATTTTCGAGCCAGGCGAGTTGATCGTCGCCGAGACCGCCCAGGCCGTTAGGCTTGAAATGCATCACGTTGACGAGTGCCACGAAATGCACGCCATTGTGGTCGAAGCTGTAATAGCCTTTGTTGTCCGAAGCCTTGCCGAAGCGGCTGAAGTATTCGGTTCCGGGGCCGTCCGTCACGTCGTGCTCGCCGGGTACGGTATGGAGTTCCGTGATATTCAGACCGGACATCAACTGCGCCGCCAGATCGAACTCCGCCGGCTTGGAAAGATGCGTGATGTCGCCCGTGTGGATGGTCAGCGCGGGCTTGACCGGCATGGCATTGACGTAGTCAATCGTCTGTTTGAGTGTGCCCGCGACGTCCGGGTTGGCTTCTTTATTGAAGCCGATGTGCGAATCGCTGATCTGGAGGAAAAGCGGCACGCCCATTGACGTCGCGGATGATTTCGCGTCGGCCGCGAGCGCCAGTTCCACCGGTGTGAGAATGCCGCCGGCAAGAACGAACACCGTGCCGACGCCGCCGAAAGCGAGACACTTCAAGGCGCCACGCCGTGACGGGTTAAATGCAGGATCGGATGAATGATGTGACGACATGTTGACCTCACGATAAGGATTCGCAGGCAAACCGCAGGATCATCCGGCGGGCCACACGACTCGGTTCATCAGGAATACTGGCGTGCCGCCGGTTTTATTCCCGGCACAGAAAAATAGTGCGGGCAGGCCAATCCAACCGCGCACGCCGATGTGACGCCTGCCAGAGTAAATGCGGGAATAGCCGCGCCACGGCGGCGGTCATGCAGGTGAGAGAACCTGAAAGGAGTAGCTAACATGGACATCATCGACATGGCCCGCGCCTCGGGCATGGCAATCACCCTCGACGGCAGGATTGGCCGCGAGGAATACCAGAGCGTGTGCGGCTCGCTATCCGCGTTACAGCGATTTGCCGAAGCGGTGCGTCAGGGCGCGGCACAACAAAGCGGACATCAGGCACGCACCGCCGCCCACTCGCAGAGCATGAGGAGCATGAGGAGCGTGAGGAACTTGAAAAGGCCGGCGCGGCCGCATGCCCGACGCGATTCGAGTGCGGCCGCCCATGCCGCTTCCGAGCATACAAATTGAAAGGAGAATAATGTGCGACCGGAATTGTGGCCCGTTCTGCGCCGCCTGCAACTCGCATCGGGGGTGATGCTGCTCATTTATCTGTTTTTGCACCTGGTCAATCACGCGCTCGGAATCTGGTCACTCGATCTTGCCGGGCGCGGACTGACGTTCGCCCTGTGGATCTGGCACAGCGTGCCCGGCACGATCATGTTGTACGGTGCGGCCCTGATCCATTTCGCGTTGGCTGTGCGTACGATTTACGGACGTCGTCACTGGGTGCTCCCGCCCGCTGAATGGATCCGGCTGTGGGCAGGACTCAGCCTGCCCCTGCTGCTCATCCGGCATGCCGTAGCAACGCGCCTCGCGACATCGCTGTATGGCTTCGAGCCGAACTACGAGCGCATCGTCATATCGCTGATCACGAGTGGCACGCAGGGTCTGCAACTTGCGCTGCTCGCGCCAGGCTGGATTCATGGCTGCCTCGGCGTGTGGTTCCGATTGCGTCACTATCCGGCGATGCAACGCGCGAGGCCCGCCCTGCTGGCCCTGCTCGTTGGTTTGCCATTGCTATCCGCCGTGGGTTTTCTGCGGATGAAGCAAGCCGTCGTGGCAATGCACGTCGTTCTCCCCGCGCCTGATTCGAAACTGGTGATGCACCAGCTTGCACTCGATACGTGGCGCCACAGTCTCGTCTCGCTTTACCTGGCCGTGATCGTCAGCGCGCTTTTAGCGGGTCTGTTGCGGAATTGGCTGGAGCGTCGACCGAGTTCAGCCTGAACGACACCGGCATTCGCTCGCTTGTCTACCCGGATGCAGATGCCAAAGCATGGTTGAAGAAGCGGCGCCTGCTCGTTCCATCAGACGTGCCGTGGCCCGCATCGTATGACGATGCGGGCCACGTCCCTGCCCTTTTCTCCGGCCCGGTACAACTACGGGCTTACCAGGTTTATTGCCCTTGCTGCGCTTGCGGCTTCAGCTTGAACTTACCTTGATAGCGGATCGTCGGACGCAGCGACTGTGTCGTCGGCGCGGTCATCAACAATTGACGCGCAAGCGGCGTAGCCGTCGGGCTAAGCGAGCCGATACTGGTTGCCCGCGACGGATCCGCCAGACCGTTCTTCACCAGCAGCTTGGCCTCGAGTTGCAGGCTGGTCAGCAAAACCGGATCCTTCAGCGCGTTCCCCTGCGCCAGCAACTGACTCCACGCGTTGTTGCTGTAGTTCGTCACGTAGTAGTCGAGACCGCTCGGATCCGCGAGCACAGCGGAGCAGCCGTTCAGGCGCACCTGCATTTGCGTGTCCTTCATCGCAACCGTCTTGCGCGATGTCAGTCCGTCGCCATAGGCGAGTGTCAACGGAATGGTCCATTGCGTGCCGGGATACTGGTTCTGGTTCGGGAACGGCTGCTGCTTGAGTGTGACCACGGTCTGATTGGTCGTCAGATCGCACTGGGTGTCGAGCGAGAGCAAAGGTACGCCGGTTTGCCGCACGAAACTGTCGCCGATCGCGACCATCGGCTCGCCGCTCGCCTTGGCCAGTTCGTCCCACAACCGCTTCGGCGTGCCGTTGCCGAGTGCATAGTCGGCCAGATACGACTGCAGCCCTTTGCGCAATACGTCCTCGCCCAGATAATTCTCCAGCATCTTCAGCACGTGGCCGCCCTTGTCGTAGGTAAAGGCGCTTGCGCTCAGCACGAAGTCGTTCGAGGCCCAACCGTTGAAGTTCGGCTGCACCGGGAACGCTGTGGATTTCAGATCGGCGTTGATGACCGCGTACTTGTTCTTCACGTCATCGACCCAGCTGAAGCGGTCCGGGAAGAAGCGCACCTTGGTCTTGTTCTCGAAGAACGTCGCGAACGATTCGTTCAGCCACACGTCGTCCCACCAGTCGAGCGTGACCAGATCGCCGAACCATTGGTGCGCGGCCTCATGCGTCAAAACCGTCACGCCGTAGTCGGACATGGAGGTGCCGGGCGCCGGCAGAATATCGTCGGCGAATTCGAGAATCGCGCCCCAGTTCTCCATGCCGCCGAAGTTCAGGTCCTTCTGCTCCTTGAACGCGTCGTTGGCGGCGATCGTGTCGAACTTGGTGAGCGGCAGCGGAATGCCGGTGTAGCGATAGTAGTAATCGAGTGCCTGCTTGGTCTGCTGCATGGCCGGTTTCGCCCAGTCGCGCATGCCGGGCGGCGTGAAGATGCGCAGATGCAGACCTTTGTGATCAGGCAGCGGGCTCGAGAAGTCGTCTTCAAGAATGTCGAACTGGCCGCCGCCGAAGAAGAGCAGATACGAAGGCATCGGCGGGGTCTTTTCGAACGACACCAGTTTGTAGCCGCTGTCCACGTTCACCGCCGACTTTTCCGCCGCGTTCGAGACGACGTTCCAGTTCTGCGGGACTTCCGCACTCACCTCATAGGTCGGCCGGAAAGCCGGTTCGTCCCAACCCGGGAACCATTGGCGCGCCAGGTTCGACTCACCTTGCGTGAGAATCGCACCGCTTGTCGTGCCGTCGGTCGACTTGAGATCGACGCGGAACACGCCCTCCGCTGCGGAGCAACCCGGATAGGGATCGTCGCCGCAACTGCCGCCGGTCTTGGCGACCGGATCGTCGTAGGTCTTGAAGTTGATGATGCCGCTCCACTCCATGTGGAGCGAATAGTTGCCGGCAGCGATCTGCCCGCTCACTGGCCGAAGCTGGTAGAAATCACCGTCATCCTGCGGCGTGGCGATCAGCTGGATGTTGCCTGGCTGCAGGGTGATCGTGCCGTTCGTGAACTTGATGCGGTGCCCGGCAATCGTGATCGCATTGACGGCCTTCAGCACCTTGATCTGGACATCTGCCCGGCCATCGAATGAAGAGAGCGCCGGGTTCGGCCGGAACCATAGCTTGTAGTTGATCGGTGTGACCGTATCGGGCAATTCGACCGGCGGCACGCTCTTGTTGATCGATGCGTCCGCAACGATCGGCGCCGTGGGCGGCGCAAGCGCCACTTCAGAGGCAGCGGACGGCGTCTGGGCGGACTTGCTCGAGAGCGTCGACGAGCCATCTGAACCGCCGCAGCCCGCCAGGACCATTATTCCGGCTAACGCCAGGCACTGTATCTGCAATCGGAAATTTATACGCATAGTTAATCCTCGACTGACAAAATCGGCATAAAGAAAGTGCGATGAGTGCTTAAGCTGTGTTTCTCTGTTTTTTCAGCACAAAAGGTCTCCCGCACTAGCGCCGGATTGCTAGCGAGAATAAATGGACGTGTTACTACCTCAGCACTTGTGGCTGATTTTCGAATTACGCTTCCTGATTATTACAATACTTTCAGAAAGACGACATAAGCCCTCTTTCTGCAGTTGCATGCGATCGCCTGGCTGACGGACAAAGCGGCGGCTTGCCTGCGTCTCCGAGCAGGTGGACTAAAACCGGGTCAGTTTTTAGCGACAGTGCGTAGCCTAGATTGGCAAACGTTATCGTGTCAACTTCCTTTCACAATCTTTCCGAAATAAGCGCATGGCGTATGCAGATCGAATGGATGGAGTAATCGGCAGAGTTAATACTCTAAAGACGGGATACGCGCACATTTCTACGAGAAACTTTATTTTATTGCAGTGCGGAGTGTGCTATCAGACGCGGCGGCAGCCAATGTCTTTAAAATTAACCCGCTGTTGAGTTCGCGAAAGAAAATAAACCACTAGCGAATGAAGTGACCGCAAATCGGCATGGCATTCAGGCCCGCATAGAACGATAACTGTCCGCCGCGAACGTCCGCGAATTGATCGGCCGCCAACGCGGAGCCGGCAGCGGCGCCGATCGCAATCAACACGATTGCGATGCGGCGCAGACGCCCGGCACGGCCAATCAGTGTGCCCGACACGCTACGCCAACTGGCAAGCAAGGTCATGGCGAGTGCAACGATCGCGCAGCACATGGTCGCGCCTTCAGTCCGGTTGAGCCACGAATGCGTCGAGCTTGTCCAGTGCGGGGCTCCAGCCGTTCTGATGAGCGTCGCGTTCGGCCTCGTCGAGGAACTGCGCATGCGTGAGAGTGAGCTCGGTGCCGCCGTCAATGGGCCGCAGCCTGACGGTGACGAGCGAGAGCCACTCGGGAATGCTGACCCATTCCCACGTGAAGACGAGCTTGCGATCCGTTTCGACTTCCAGGTATTCGCCGCGGCAGTCGTGCGTTTTGCCGTCCAGGGTCTGGAACACCACGCGAAAGTGGCCGCCCACGCGCGGATCGGCTTCGGCGCTGAGCACCGGCCCCGCGTCAGGCCCCCACCAGCGCGCCATCAGTTCGGGTCTCGTCCACGCTGCATAAACTCGGGCTGGCGGGGCTTTCATGCGCCGCACGATAGTCAGGCTCGGCTTTTCCTGGGTCATTCCTCGTGTCCCTCCACAAAATCGGCAAGCCGGTCGAGGCTCGCGGACCAGAAGCGCTCATAGCGTCTCAACCATGCCATCGCCTCCTCCATCGGCCCTGCGATCAGGTCGACCGAAACGGTCCGTCCGTTCTTGGTGCGCGCCACCAGACCCGCGTCGCTCAACACGTCGAGGTGCTTCATGACCGCCGGAAGCTTGAGCGGCAGCGGCCGCGCGATTTCCGTAATCGACAGGCCGGGCTCCCGCTCCAGGCGAGCGAGGATCGCCCGGCGTGTCGGGTCCACGAGGGCGGAAAACGTGCGGTCGAGTTGACTGACTGGAGACTTTGCCATATGGTGAACTATAGGCAGTGAACAAACGGTGTCAAGATTTTTTGTGAGCGAGCCACAGCGCGCGCACTCCGGTTTGCGGCGCATCGCCAGTCCGTTCTAGACTGCGGATCGGCCACATTCGAGGGGGCAAGCCGGTATGGACATTCTTCAAGGCATGGCAGTGTTCAAGCGCGTCGTCGATGCATCGAGCTTCTCGAAGGCGGCCGATTCACTGGAGATGCCGCGCGCGTCGGTGTCGACCCTCGTGCAGAATCTGGAAAGCCATCTGGGGGTGCGCCTGCTGAATCGCACGACACGCAGCGTGCAGGTTACGGAGGACGGCGCGCTCTACTACGAGTACTGCTCGCGCATTCTGGCTGAGGTCTCCGACGCGGAATCCGCGTTATCGAACAAGCGGCTCAACCCACGCGGCACGATTCGTGTCGACACGTCCGCCACGTTCGCGGCCAATGTGCTGTTGCCCGCCATGCCCGATTTCAATGCGCGCTACCCCGAAATCACGGTGAAGCTTGGGCTGGCCGATCGCAACGTCGATCTCGTGCAGGAAGGCGTCGATTGCGTGATACGGATCGGTGTTCTCGACGACTCGAACCTCGTCGCGCGACCGATCGGCAGTGTGCGCACAACCATCTGCGCGGCGCCCGCGTATCTCGAGCAAATGGGCGAACCCACCACGCCCGACGATCTCGACCGCCATCGTGCGGTCAATTATTTTTCCGCGCGCACCGGACGTGTCTATCCATTCGAGTTTGAAGTGGATGGAACGCGAATCAGAAAAACCGTGAACGGCATCATCGCGGTCAACGAAGGGCTGGTGTATGTCATGTCAGCAACCGCAGGCATGGGCATCATTCAGGTTCCCCGTTTCATGGTCGCCAAGGCAATTGAGGCCGGCGCGTTGCGTGAACTCTTTAGCGCTTACCAATGTCCGTCCTTGCCCCTTTCCTTGCTGTATCCGCACCGTCGGCTGAGCATGTGCGTGCGGGTATTCAGCGAGTGGATTCACGAACTCGCGCAGAATAATCCGGACCTCAACGGTTAGCTGCACGCTTAACCGCGCACCATGCATCGCGCCCGAGTCACATCACTTCACATCGGTTCGATCAATCCACAACGCTCCAGCTCCGCGTACAACGCTGCTGTACTAACAAACTGATATCCCTGCAGACCGGCGTGGCGCGCACCGGCCACGTTGGCATCCGTATCGTCGATGAAGAGCGTTTCGGACGCGGGAACACCCAGTTGCTCCACACAGCGAAGATAGGTCTGAGCGGCCGGCTTCGCTGCGCCAAACGCAGCGGACGCATACACGTGCGGACCGAACAGTTGCGCGACGGGTGGATTGAGAAAGCCGATATGGTCGGTGAGCAGACGGCAATTGTTGGTGAGCACGGCGATCCGGCGGTGTTCGGCGACGCGTTCAGCGAGCGCGAGCACTTCTTTATTCGGCGTGATCGATGCGTGGCGCGCGCTCAGCCAGTCTTCCCGACTGACGGGATAATTCAGCAGTTCGCCGAGCGCGGCCAGATAGTCGTCGTCGCTGATCTGCCCCGCGTCGGCACGCGCTTCGAGCCCTGATCCCCAGATCGCGTGCCGCACGGCCTCGGGCGTTTGCCCGCAAATCGCCGCCAGACGATCGACCCGCGCCGAACGATCGTAGTGGGACAGAACACCTTCCATGTCGAACAGGACCAGCGTGATGGATGCAGTCATGCTGTCGGCCTCGCATCGAAAGCTTCTAGAAATGAACATGCCATCCGACTGTAGGCCATCGGACGACGATCTGTTTCTATTGTGCCTCGGCCAGCCGGCGACGCCATGCGCCGCATGAACGAAAAGAGATCAAGCGTACGGACGCAAACCGCCGCCAGGCGGAGAGCTTAGGCAGCGCGGCGAGTCCGCAGCAAAAAAATTATCGGATTCGCAGTCAGAATTTCCCCTTTGCCTCGACTAAGACCCGCGTAGACTTTTGTGACAAGGGATTTAGCGTGAACGACATTAATTTCGAATGCACTACGTGCGGCAAATGCTGCCACGATCTGCGCCTGGCACTGACGATTGCCGAGGCGATCGTCTGGCTGGAGCGCGGCGGGCACATGGAACTCATCTGCGAGGCCATACCGTGGCCGGTCGAACCCGAGCCGGGCAATGCGCAAGCTGAGTACAAACGGGCGCGTTCTTCGCCTGCAATGAGCGGAAGCCTGCCGGTCCGTATCTCGATCGTTCTCGCCGCGGCGTTCAATGGAGCCTGCCCTAATCTGGGCGCCGACATGCGCTGCGGCATCTACGAAGAAAGACCACTGGTATGCCGGATTTATCCCGCTGAAATCAATCCTTTCGTCGTCCTGACACCGGAAAACAAGGCGTGTCCTTCAGATGCGTGGCAGAAGACGCCGCTGCAAAGACACGGAATTCTTGTCGATGCTGCGACCGTCGAACAGGTCGGGCAGTCGCGTCGCGCGAATCAGCTCGAGGCGCCGCTGCGCATGCAGGTATGCCTCGAGCTGGGACTAAATCATGCCGCGCTCGCGAACGAAGGCTTTGTCATGATTTCGCCGGATAGCGATGCGCTGTTGACTGCCCTGCGCCATGTTCACGCGGCGCCGGAATCGCAAGACGCAAACGCACAGTGGACATTTGTGTCGAATCGGGCGGGAACCCTTGAGACGCTTCTTTCGGTGGGCGCCACCGGTCACCTCGCTGAGCCCACCGCTGCCGGCAATTCCCGGTATCACGGATTTTTCCTGCCCTCATAGACGCAGAACCGCCCGCTGCGTCTCACAGAGACTACGCTCCGCCGCCCACTGTCTTGATGCTCTTCCATTGTCCTTGCTGGACCTGAAACAGCGTGTACGGCGGCTTGATCAGATCTCCATACGGGTCGAAGGTGATATTGCCGGTCACACCGGTAACCTTCACTTTCGACAGGCTGTCGACGATCTTCGCGCGATCGAGCGAGTCGGCGCCGTGAATCGCCTTGATCATGGCGAGCGCGGCGTCGTAGGCAAACGGCGCGTACAGTTCGACATCCTGATTGAAGCGCGCCTTGTAGCGCTTGCCGAACTCCTGCGCGGCAGGCAGCTTGTCGAGCGCCGGACCGGGCTCGAGATCCTGCGTGCCATCACCCGCCGTGCCGGCGATCTGCAGGAACGCATTGCTCTTCAACGCGCCCGCGCCGAACAGTTGCGCTTGCATGCCGAGCGAACGCATCTGTTTGACCAGCATCGCGCCCTGTTCATCCAGGCCGCCGAAGAAAATCAGATCGACGTTCTTGCTCTTGAGCGTCGTGAGGATGGCGCGAAAATCCACGGCCTTGTCATTCGTGAACTCACGATCAACGATGTTGCCGTTCGCTTCCTTAGCGCCTTTTTCGAACGCATCTGCGAGCCCTTGTCCGAATGCCGTACGGTCATCGATGATGCCGATGCGCTTCGCCTTCATCTGCTCTACCACGAAGTGCCCCGCCACGACACCGCCGATGCCGTCGTGCCCCATGGTGCGAAACACGTTCTTGTAGCCTTGCTTGGTGAGTTGCGGATTGGTGGACCCCGGCGTGATCATCGCAACGTTCGCCTGGTGATAGACCGTCGAAGCAGGAATGCTGCACCCTGAGTTGTAGTGGCCGATCACGCCAACCACGCCGTCGTCGACCAGTTTCTGCGCGACCTGAATCGCGACGCGCGGGTCTGCCTGATCGTCCTGCACATCGAGCTCGAACTTGACCGGCTTTCCGCCGATCACCGGATGTTTCGCATTCTCCTCATCGAGCGCGAGTTGCGCTCCGTACTGCAAGTCTTTCCCGACTCGCGCGACCGGTCCGGTCAACGGTCCGACAAAACCGATCTTGACGACTTCAGGATCGGCCGCCCACGCAGACGGTAGATATGTGACGAGTGCGCAAACTGTGGCACTCAACAGCCAATTGCGGCGATTCATGATGCGCTCCTTGCGAGATGTAACGTCGCGCGATGTGTAGGTTGGCCGATCCGATGCGCGACGCGTCGAATCTGTCCTGCGGTGCTAGTGGTGAAACAGGAAAATCGGTGCGGTCAAAACCTCTACGAAATCAAAAACGCGTAGCCGAGTAAGGCGCGAGATCAAGCGGGGGCGCACGCTGCGCGATCAGATCGGCGACGATGCGCCCGCTCACCCCGGCTAACGTCAGTCCGAGATGCTGGTGGCCGAATGCGTAGATCACCCGTTCGCTCGCGCGCGAGCGTCCGAGTACCGGCACACCGTCCGGCAACGTCGGCCGGAACCCGAGCCAGTTGCTATCCGGCGTATCGAGCGCGGGTAACGCGCGTTTCGAAGAAAACGTCAGCAGATCGATCAGCGAGCGGTTGCGCGTGTCACCGAAACCCGCCAGTTCGACCGTGCCCGCGACGCGCAGGCCGTCGCTCATCGGCGTCATGTAGAAGCCGCGCTCGGCCCAGCCGACCGGTCGCGAGACCAGTTGTTGCGCGCCTGGAAAGCGGACGTGATAGCCGCGCTCCGTGTCGAGCGGAACCGGATCGCCGCATTGTTTCGCGAATTGAGCCGAGCGCGCGCCAGTGGCGATCACAACGTGACTGAAGCGGCGCGTCGCGCCTTCGATCGTCACACTCGCGCCGTCGGCCGAAGGCTGCACCGCGTCGACGCTCGAACGCTGCAGTGTCAGCCCCTGATCGGCAAGCTGCAGATAAAGCGTCTGCAGAAAGCCTTGTGGATTAGAGAAATGCCAACTGTCACTGAACAACACTCCGCGCTCGAATATCGGTGCGAGCGACGGTTCGAGCGCACGGATGTCGTTGCCGCCCAGCACGTCGAAGGCAACGCCTAATTGCCGGCGCAGATCGAGTGCAGGACGCGCGGCATCGAACGAAGCCGCATTCGAATACAGATAGAGACATTCGCGGGGCCGGACGAAACGCGCCAGTTCCGCGTCTGCCAGCAGCGGCGCATAGCCGTCTTGCGCGCGATCGAGCAACGCCGCGAGTGCGGTGGCGCTCGCCGCGTAACGTCGCGGCAGCGAGCTCATCATGAAACGCGCAAGCCACGGGGCAAGGTGCGGCAGGTACCCCCAACGCAATCTGAACGGGCTGTCATTCGATAGCAGAAAACGCGGCAGATCGCGGAACACGGACGGGTTGTTGACCGGAATGCACGCGTAGTGCGCGAAGGTCCCCGCGTTGCCGAACGACGCGCCCTGCCCAACGCCTGCCGGATCGAACAGCGTGACTCGATGGCCGTCGCGCATCAGCGCCGCAGCGCTCGCGAGGCCGATGAATCCCGCACCGATGATGGCAATCTCCGGCATCACTTGCGTCCTTGCAAGTCGTAGCCGCCGCAGCCGTTGCAGCCGTCGCCGGTGAGCGCGTGCATCGTGGCATGCCGCTCGCTCGCCAGCGCGCCGGGTTTCGGCGCGGATGGGGCCTGAGGAAACTGCGGAAAACTCATCGGGAAACTCCTGGGGACAGAATCCGGACACTGTCCGGCGACATCTGGGCGCACTCGCCACCAGACAAACTCTGGCAATCAGAATCACACAATATTTTTTTGTGTGCAATTAAAACTCACATTGTGTGGCCCTGGCATTTTCCCTGGATGGTCTATGGCGCAGTCCTTGCAAACAGGGGCGCGCCGGACGCCAACCGTTACGGCGCGCCGTTTTTAGGCATTGCGGCGGCGCTTGTCTGGTATAGAATCGGCAAAATTCCGCACAATTGCGGACAAAGTCGATTTTGTATGGAGACATCAGTTCTTATGGCTTCTGGCAAAGACACAGCGCGTGGGGCCAACGGCGCGCCGGCGCAGGCGAAACGCTCCACGTATGTCGAGGTGTCCAGCTCGATCGAGAACGAGATTCGCAGCGGCATCTATCCGCCGGGCAGCCGCCTGCCGCCGCAGCGGCAACTGGCCACCGAACTGGGCATCAACGTGTCGACGGTGTCCCGTGCGTACAAGGAACTGCAGTTGCGCGGATTGGTGATCGGCAGCAAACGGCGCGGCTCGCTCGTGACCGGGGGCGCCATGCCGAGCGTCGAACCGGCCCAGCCGGCCAGCAACGCGGCGATCGACCTGACCGTCAACCGGCCGGCCACCGGCGAATTCCTGAACTGCCTCGCGCGCACGCTGGCGGAATTGCCGCGCGATCCGCGTTACCCGCAATTGCAGGAGTACCAGCCGCCGCAAGGCCCCGCCTGGGCGCGCGCCGCCGGCGCACGCTGGATGGCCGCGCCGGGCTTCGCGCCGGCGCCCGACCACGTGGTGGTCACGAGCGGCGCGCAGCACGGCTTATATGCGGTGCTGAACAGCCTGATCGGCACTGATGGCGTCATCCTCGCCGATCAACTCACCTACTACGGGTTGAAAGCGCTGGCTCCCGTGTTCCAGTTCGAGATCGTCGGTATTCCGAGCGACCGTGACGGCTTGCTGACCGACGAGGTGGAGCGTGCCTGCCGCCGTATGCCGGTGAAGGCGATCTTTACCGTTCCGAATCTGCAAAACCCGACGGTGACGACAATGAGTCTCGAACGCCGCATGGCGCTCGTCGACATTGCACGCCGGCATGGCGTAGCCATCATCGAAGACGACGTGTATGGGCCACTGGTTTCGCAGCGGCTGCCGACCATTGCGAGCCTGTGTCCAGAACTGACGTTCCATCTCGCGGCAACCTCGAAAATTCTCGCGCCCGGTTTGCGGCTCGGTTACCTGCTGAGTCCGCCGGACAGTTCCGCGCTATGTGCGGAGGCGGTGCGCACCACCGCATGGATGCCCGCGCCGATGTCGATGCTGATCGCTTCAATCTGGATCGAAGACGGCACCGCGCGCCACATCATGGATGCACAGCTTGCCGAAATCCGCGCACGACAGGATCTGGCGCGCGAGCTGTTGCCACAGGAATTGCTGCAGACCGACCCGGCGTGCATGTTCGTGTGGCTCAAGCTGCCGCCGCCATGGCGTGCCGATGACTTTGCGGCGAATGCGAAGGCGCGTGGCGTGGTGGTGATGCCGTCGTCGGCGTTTGCGGTTGACCGGTCGGAGATCGAGCACGGCGTGCGGATCAACCTCGCATGCGCGACCAGCCGCGATCAACTGGTGAGTGCGTTACGGCTGTTGACGGGCACGCTGAAGGATCGCCCCCGGGCACTGTTCGGCACGATCTGAAAGAAGGCCAACTGAATACCGCCTCAGATCAAATCAAAATTGTTCAAGCACCAAAGGAATAAACCCACCACCTGCCTCGTTCAATAACCGCAACGACCATCGGTCTTGAGAGAGGTGCGGTCATGAATTCTGTGCTTAAGGTATTGAGCGCTGTGGTGGGCGCCGCGGCTTTGACGAGTCTTGTCGCATGCGGCGGCAGTTCCGGATCTATCAACGCGCAGTCGTTTACCTCGTCAGTGCTGGTTTCCGACGGCGCGGTCTCCGCGCCGCACACCGACCCTAATCTGAAAAACGGATGGGGTGTCGCCTTCAATCCAAAGGGCTTCGTCTGGGTCGCCGATAACGGGACCTCCGTCGCCACGCTCTATGACGGCAACGGTGTGCCGCAATCGCTGGTCGTCAGCATTCCGAACGGAACTAGCGGCCCGGCGAATCCGACCGGCATCGTATTCAACGGCACGACGAATTTCACGGTCACTCAGGGTGGCAAGTCCGGTGTAGGCGCCTTTATCTTCTCCGGCGAAGGCGGCACGATCACCGCATGGGCGCCGGCGGTCGCGCCCACGAACGCGATCGTCATGTTCGACGGCGGCAGTGCCGGCGCGGTCTATAAAGGCCTCGCCCTCGCAAGCAATGGCTCGGCGAACTTCCTCTATGCCACCGATTTCCACAACAACAGGATCGACGTATTCGACACGAACTTCACGAAAGTTGCGATGCCCGGCAAGTTTCAGGACGCAACGCTGCCGGCAGGCTTTGCGCCGTTCGGCATTCAGGCGATCGGCTCAAAACTCTTCGTGACCTACGCCAAACAGGACGCGGCCGCGCATGACAATGTCGACGGTTCCGGCCTGGGCTTCGTCGACGTATTCGATACGGCCGGCAATCTGCTGCAGCACTTTGCCTCAGCGGGCGCGTTGAACGCGCCGTGGGGCGTCGCACAGGCGCCGGGCAATTTCGGCCGCTTCAGCGGCGACATACTGGTCGGGAATTTCGGCGACGGCACGATCAACGCTTTCGATCCGGCAAGCGGGCAATCGCTCGGCGCCGTCAACCTGTCGAACGGAACTACGTTCGTGCAACCGGGGCTTTGGGGTATCGCATTCGGCAACGGACTCGATAATCAGCCGACCAACACGCTGTTTTTTGCTGCGGGGCCTAACGACGAAGCAGATGGAGTCTACGGACGCATCGACGTAAAAATGTGAACGCCTAGCTCTTTACGCTGCGCAAGGCGTAAGCAGACAGCGTCGCGAGGCGCTCGACACTGAGCAACCGCGCGATCCGTTTCAACGCGTGACGCACACGGCCGCGCAGATGCGCCACGCGCATCTGGCGCCAGAAACGGTCCGGTGCGAATTCAGCAAAACGCGCCTCGCGTTCCAGCAACGCTTTACCGCCTGGCAGGTGAACGAACGAACAGCAGCGAAACCAGCGCAGGTCGCGATAATTATTGCCGGGCCAATGACGGCCGACAGCCTGATAAGCCCCCACCTCGATCAGGCTCTGCCCTTCGTCGACCAGCACATTGAGTGCCGCGGAAATGAACGCTTCGTCACCGTGATGTCTCAGGCGACCAATTTCGGTGACGTAGCGCGCGTAACTGGCACGCGCGCGCGGAACCAGCCGGCGTAATGCGGCGGGCGTCGCCAGAAGAAACTCGCCACCGTACCAACGCGGATTTCTGAGCCGCCTATCCGCCACGATCTCGAGATCCGCAGCAACACATTCGCTGCCGTACGGAGGAAACACCTGATCCGAAATATCGAATGCGCCGAGCCCTGCTTCAGCACAACGCTCGATCAGATTACGCTCGAGCGGACGCAGCGCGACCATGTCGGCGTCGAGCAGCAACAGCATCGTGTCGGCCGGCAGCGAATCGGCCATCTGGTCCATCAGATCCAGCTTGAAATGCGCGGCATAGAATGGCGTGCTCTTCGGCAACTCGATCGTCGCCTTCAACGTCATCAGTGCGGGACGGTGCGCCTTCGCGAGGCTTTCGAGCCGTTGCGCGACCACCGCCGGCGCGTTGGTCATGATGGTCAGCGTCGGCATGCCGGCCTGGCGCAAGCTGTTGTTCAGGCAGATCGCCTGACTCACATACGACAGCGGATCGCGATTCGTCGAGTTGGGACCCGGACTCGCGTCGACATCCACATAAACCAGCGTGCAAGGAAAAAGATTCACGTTGCTCCTCACCATGCGTGAGAGACGGTTCGCTTTTTTCCAGCGTTGCCGCTATTTTTTTGCGGATTGATCCGCCTCTCCTTTCATGGGCTAAGTCAGAAGTCCGCGCGAGACGCGCAGCCATCGTGCCGCGGCTCGCGCGTTCATTGCGTCACGCTCGAGCCGGGTGATGATCCGCGGCGATGGAATCGGATGAACCGGGGCGCGGATATCAGGTATGGGCTATCGTTTCACGTCCCTGCATTGCCTTTCCGCCAAAACTCAGCAAGAGTCAGCAAGACGCAACGCGGCTGCCGTCAATCGGCTTTCGGCCGGTCGAAAGTACGCCAAAATATCCGGCGCTTTAACATTCGAGTGAACAAGTTACCTGACTGCCGTACGCAATCTTTGCGTCAGATGTCACATTTCAGCGGCGCTGTCTTCCCCGTATCGCATGCCATGCGCGCCAAGCAAACGGTACAACGTCGCGCGTGAAATGCTGAGCTCGCGCGCGGCGTCGCCGGGCCGCCCGCGATGGCGCAGCAGCGCGAGTTCGATGGCCTGCCGCTCCGCTGTCTCACGTGCCTGTGCAAGCGTCAAGGGCGCGGTCGCAACGTAACTCGCCAGTTCGAGATCGTCCGCGGTAATCGTGCGCCCCTCCGACATCACAATGGCGCGACGAACCCGGTTGATCAATTCCCGCACGTTGCCGGGCCAGTCATACTGATGCATCGCCGCGATCGCATCGGGAGAAAAACCATATAACCGGCGGCTCGCATCTTTCCTGTAGCGATCCAGTGTGTACAGCGCGAGCAGTTCGATGTCCTTGCCGCGTGCGCGAAGCGGCGGCTCGTCGATTCTCAGTACGCACAAGCGGTGATACAGGTCGGCACGGAAGCGTCCGTCTTCGATCGCGGCCTCCATATCGACGTGCGTGGCGGAGATGATGCGCACGTCGACATCGATCGAACCGTTGCCGCCCAGGCGGTCGATGGTGCTTTCCTGCAGGAAGCGCAGCAGGCTCGCCTGACTTTCGAACGGCAGATCGCCGATCTCATCGAGAAACACCGTGCCGCCGTGAGCGGCTTCGACGCGCCCTATTCTGCGTTGATTCGCCCCTGTGAAGGCGCCGCGCTCGTAGCCGAACAACTCGGACTGCAACAGGTGCGGCGGAATCGCACCGCAGTTGATGGCGACGAACGGCGCATTGCGGCGCGGCGAGTGCGCGTGAATCGCCGCCGCTGTCAGCTCCTTGCCCGTACCCGATTCACCGGAGACAAAAACGGGTGCATCGTTTGCGGCCACTTTGCGAATCGAGCGGAATAACGCGAGCATGGCGTCGCAGGTGCCGATCATCTCGTCTTCTGCGGTAGACGTATCCACGAACACCGGTTCGCCGAGCGAGATCATGCCGCAGGCATGGCCTACCGTATCGATCACTCTGGCGTTCGCGGTGGGCAGCGTCACGTAATCGAAGCAGTAGTCGCGCACCAGCCTGCGGATGACGGCGTCATCGAGTTCCGGCGCTGCGGTCATCGCGACCCAGCCGATGTTCGGCATCGCGAGGCAGGCTTCCAGCGCGGCGATGTCAGCGGGATCGAACACGCTCGACAGATCGGCCAGCCCGGCCGCCAGCGAGCCGTCATCCACGGCCTGGCGCACGTCACGAACCGAGCCGATGACGTCAACGTCCCAATCGCGCTCCTCGAAGCTCGCCAATAGCGCCGGCGAAGGATCGCGCGTGAAGTAGATGACACGCCGCTTGATGGCCTTCATTTTCTGCATTGTTTTTGTTTTCCCGCCAGGCCTGCTCTGAAACCTGGTGTGGCCAGGCCCCTCGCGCGACATTGTTCTTGTTGCTCCATGGCCGCGGATGCCTGTCCTCGCGAATCAGGCGCGTACCGGGAGCTGCCATTTGATGGTGCATCGGGTTTCGGCGAGCCGGCGGCGCTGCAGACGTCGGCTGACGAAAAAACGGATGCGACAACGACCGTCGATCATACGCGGCTGCACGGTCGCCGTGGTGGGTCCTGACCTTATTTGAATATTAAGTTCGCAAGCGCACCGCGCGGCGTATCGGAGTCGCTACCGTCGCTATCGGCCTAGCGCCTAAACTTCCTGAAAAACTTGCGAATCTCGGCAGCGAGCAGATCAGGCTTTTCCATCGCGGCGAAATGGCCACCGCCCGGCATATCGGTCCATTGCACGACGTCGAAGGTCCGTTCGAGCCACGTGCGCGGCGGGTGATTGATCTCCTTCGGGAAACGTGCGAAGCCCACCGGCGGCACGACGCGTTGCCCCTCAGCGAAGCGCATCGGCTGCAGACGGTTTTCCCAATACATCTGCATCGACGTGCCGATACTCTGCGTGTGCCAGTAGAGCGAAATGTTGGTGAGCAACTCGTCTTTCGAAAACACCCGCTCGATATCGCCGTCGCAATCGCTCCACGCGCGAAACTTCTCACCGATCCATGCCGCGAGGCCCACCGGCGAATCGTTCAGCGACGCCGCCGCGGTTTGCGGTTTCGTGGCGTGCATATGAGCATAGCCGCCCTCCAGGGCGACCCAATCGTTCTTCTCGCGCAGATAGGCTTCTTCCGCGGGCGTAAGCGGTGTTTGCGCGGCACCGCTCGCGGGCTCGTATGAACTTGGCAGGAAGTTGAGATGAATGCCGTCGACATGCTCGTGATGCCGTGCCGCGAGCGCGATCGAGACACCGGCGCCCAGATCGCCGCCCTGGGCCCCAAAGTGCTCATAACCGAGACCACGCATCAGCGAAGCCCACAAATCCGCCACCTGAAACGCCGAAGTACCGGGCTCCGCCGGAGCCTGCGAGAAACCAAAACCGGGCAGCGATGGAGCGACGACGTCGAACGCATCGGCGGGATCACAGCCGAACGCGGCCGGGTCGCATAAGCGGTCGAGCAGCGCGTGGAACTCGAAAAACGATCCCGGCCAGCCATGCGTGATCACGAGCGGATAAGTCGTAGGACCGACACCACGCCGATGCACGAAGTGCACGCGCTGGCCGTCGACCTCGGCGAGGAATTGCGGCTGCAGATTCAACTTGCGCTCAGCCTCGCGCCAATCGAAACGCTCGGCCCAGTACTGCGCAAGCTCGCGCAGCCAGGTGGAGTCGGCGCCCTGCTGCCAGGCAGGCGACGGCGTCGCCGGTGCCCAACGTGTCGCGTGGATCCGCCGGCGAAGATCGTCTATGTCAGCGTCAGGCACGGCAATCTGAAACGGCTCTATCTGCATGTCAGTTCATCCGGCACAGGGTGTGGGGATAACAGGCGCTTCGGATTCGATAGCGCTGTTCACGGCAATCCAGCAGGGGCCAAGGTGCGAAGCGCGCATGAAGCGCACGGAGCGCACGAAGCCCACGGCAAGCACGGAGCAATCTGCATGGTACACAATGAACGCGATTCTCGTTTGACGCGGCTAAGACCGTGACCAAGACCATCATGGTCGCAGCCCCTGTGGCTCTACGGCAAACAAAAAAGCCCGCGAAATGCGGGCTTTTTTTCAGCTTACTGCCTACACCAGCCGCTTAGAAGCGGTGACGGATACCCACCGTGCCGACCACTTGCGAATCGGTCGCCGAGCGGCTCACACCGACGATATCCGCCGTGATGCCCGAGTCACCCACACTGCCGACATGCTGATATGCCGCTTCAACATACACGTCGGTACGCTTGGACAACGCGTAGTCGGTCTGCAACGTAAGCTGTTGATACTTCGGGCTCGCGCCGTTCAGACGTGCATCGGTGAACGTGTACGCGCCCGACACCGTCCATGCCGGCGTGAATGCGTAACGTGCGTTCACTTCGTAGTTCGTGAAGCGCGCGCTGCCGCTGGTCAGCGCGAATCCGCTCGTCGTGCCCGACGCCGACGATCCGATCGACGTTGCGTTGTGCAGTTGCGTCTGCGTGAACACGAGGCCGACGTTGGCCGCGCCGAACGAATAGTTCACACCGGCGCCATAGGTGCGCTGAAGGCCCGCGTTGAACGTGGAATCGCCGCTTGCCACGGCGCCGCTCGTGTTGGTCGTCGAGCCGCCGCCGTTCAGTTGCAGGTAGCCTGCAGCGAATTTCAGGCCGCCGAATGCGTACGACGTGCCGACGCTGTAGGCACGGCTATCCGCGAAGCTGCCCGCTGCGTTCGAGAAGCCGTACAACGCACCGAACTTGAAGCCGCCGTAGTTGACACTCTGGAACTTCACCGAGTTGTTGATACGCACGGAGTTGTTCAGGTTGTCGTTGTCGTACGGGTGCGAGGCGAGCGTGCCGCCGTATTGCGTGCCGTTCAGCGCGAGCGGGGCGAGATAGTCGACCAGGCTGTCGTACTGGCGACCCAGCGTGACCGAGCCGAACTGGTCGCTCGACAGACCGACGAAGGCCTGACGCCCGAACTCACGGCTGTTCTGTCCCAGCTTGCCGTTCGACAGATTAAAGCCGTTTTCCAGCACGAAAATCGCTTTCAGACCGTTACCCAGATCTTCCGAACCGCGCAGGCCCCAGCGGTTGCCGTTCAGCATGCCGCTAGCTTGCTGAAAGTTGCTGCTGCCGCCCGAATTGCTGGTGTAGGTGAGGCCCGTATCGATCAAACCGTACAGGGTGACCGAGCTTTGCGCGTGGGCGGCACCCGCGGCGCCGATGAGTGCGAGCGAGAGGCCCGACAATACGAATTTATTCATGGATTTCTCTCCTGATTCGAATAGCGGATGCTATCGAGCGGCCGAGAATATCTCACTAATCACAAGACTGTTTTTCAGTTAATTACGACGTTGTGTTTATGCGACGCCGCTAATTCTTCAGATTGCCGATCATTTCATGTAATGGCCGATCTGCCGCCAAAAAACGAAATGGGGCGTACTCCTCTCGCGAGTACGCCCCAAGTGCCTGATTTAATGCTTCTCTCGGAGAATCAAGCCGACGCAGAATAGCATGGCAAATCTCTGCCAACAACGAATCATGGTCGATTTATAATTCCAATTAATTCAAATGGAAATTAATTGGAATATCTTGATAGGAAAACAAAGCAATTCAATCCATTATTGCGATAATTGAAAATAGTTATTGTTAGTTTTAAAAGCCACGCAGAAATCGCATTGCCTGGAGAAACTCCGTTCTGCCCGGCTCGCTGCATCGCTGCGCTAGCTGGCCGTCTGCGCAGTTTCAGGGGCGCGGCACGACCGTCATGCTCGGTGCGCCGCCGGGTCCTGCCGGGTCCGGATTGCCGAACGCGGGAAGGCTGCCGTCGGCGCGAGCGCGGGCGATTTCCGCACGGACTTCTGCGCGGGTTTTTGGCCCGCTCGTCGATTTAACCAGCGTGCCGGCAGAGGACGCGAGCTGAGGTGCCGATGGCGTCGGTATGACTTGCGGGGTTTGCTGGGCTTGCGGGCCTGGTGGCGCTGATATCGGCTCAGTCGGCTCTGTTGGCTGTATCAGCCGTATCGGCGCTGACACGGCAGGCACGCTGGTTACGCTGGTTACGTTGGAGCGCACCTTCACCTCCGCCGGAACAGATGACACCGAACCCGCACCAACAGGTGTGCCAACGCCACCCGTTTTCCCGCTCAGCAGGCTACCCGCGCTAACGGCAGCTACTGCGGTTTCGGGAGGATGTTGGGTCGTCGAGTAGCGGGAAGACGCACGGTTCGAATGTTCGCGCGTCGCTACGTAGCTTTCGTGCGAGCGGCTTGTTTTCCCGGAAGACGTCGCCGAAGATAGCGCCGATTTCGCCCCGTGCTGCGTCGGCCTATCCCCATGCACAACGGCGAGCGCGTGCTGCGTCTGCTTCGCGCGTGCTTCGACTTCTCTTTGCAGCGCAAGAACCTGATCGTCGTCCCGATGTGCTGAACGCACCGCGTCCAGTTGTGCCTGCGCGGAAACAAGATCGTTGCGCTGTAGACTTTTGCGCGCCGCCTGCAGATCCCCTGCGATTGCCGCCGCCGAATCGCTGCGTGCAACGACCGGCCCGGAACTTACTGAGCCCGTTATCGTGTCGCCGCGTGTGGCGTGAGATGCATTGTCGCGCTCCAGGCCGAGTTCGTCCGTCGGCAGCCAGCCTTTGTCCGACTGCGAAATATAAGCCGCGATCGCAACCGCGCCGACCAAGAGGCTCGTGAGAACTATCTTCCTGGGTTCGACAACCATGACGTCTCCCTCTCAAATCGTGGACATACGCGTTTGCCGCGTGCTTGCCCCGCGTTTGCCTCAACGCAAACGGGCCCGAATTCATCAGAGGGTTCGCAGCGAATCAATCGATGCCGCCGCAACGACCGCGAATTCGGGCCGGTGCAGTCACGTACGAATAAGAGTGCAAACTGGATGCGTGCTATCCACCATTTATAGTCGCCAAACGTCGATTAGTCCGCGCATGCAGGGTGTGTTGTCCGAAAAAGCCAGCTTACTGACCACGCTTTCCTAGGACGATTGTTTGAACTGCGAAGCAATGAAGGTGGGTTTTAATCCGCCGTTTGAATTCGACAAAGGCGGCGCGCGCCTATACGAGCGGACCTTCAGTCTGCTTGCCGCGCACGGCGACCGCAATCGAGCTGCCGACAATCAGCGCAATGCCGAACAGCGACATGCTGCCGATCGTCTCGCCCCACACGATGTAGCCGAACAGTGCAGCCCACACGATGCTCGTGTAGTTATACGGCGCGAGCGCGCCGGCGTCGGCCTGTCGAAATGCCATCGTCATCAGCAACTGGCCTGCCGTGGCAAACCCACCGAGCAGCGCCATCACCCCGAGTGCTTCGATCGAAGGCGCGCGCCACGCAAAATAGAGCGATGCGCCCGTGACGATCGTGCCGATCATCGTGAAGTACAGCACCGTGGTGCCCGAATCGTCGGTGGCGCGAATCCGCTTGATCTGAATGATCGACAAAGCACCGAAAAACGCGCTCGAAATCAGCAACACCGGACCGAGCCAGTTCGAATGTGAACCGTCCGGACGTACCACGAACAGCACGCCGACAAAACCGACCGCAGCGGCAAGCGCATCGCGCGGCTTGAGCGTTTCCTTCAGAAGCAGCGGTGCCAGCACGATCACCAGCAAGGTCTCCGAGTACACGATCGCCACCGCTTCGCTGAGCGGCACATAGGGCAGCCCGGCAAAGAACAGCCCCGACGCGCCGAGCAACGTCAACGCGCGCAAGGTCTGTCCACGCACATCCATCTGCCTGAAACGCTCGATCAGCGGCTTGCCGCGCAAGCAAACCGCCACCGCGGGCAACAGGCCGAACAGCATCCGGAAGAACGTCACTTCATTGGCCGGATAGGCGAGCGCCACGGATTTCGCAAGGGCATCGACGACGGCGAAGCAGAACATCGAAACAAGAATCAGCGCGACGCTACGCAGCGGCACGCCGGC
Organism: Paraburkholderia sediminicola; assembly: GCF_902859805.1. Classification (GTDB taxonomy): domain Bacteria; phylum Pseudomonadota; class Gammaproteobacteria; order Burkholderiales; family Burkholderiaceae; genus Paraburkholderia; species Paraburkholderia sediminicola. The sequence continues at coordinate 193,870 of NZ_CADIKC010000004.1, forward strand.
ACTCCGGACGGCGGTGATGGGCGGCATGAGTTTTCCTGGGAACGCGCGAAGCAGCGCGTCGCTTAGGTTCCGCCTCCGGTGAAAGGGAGGCGTAATCGGAGAACGGATTATGCCTGCTGCGCCTCGCGCGATCGACTGGAAAAACTGCGCTCACCCATTCCGCATCCGCACCGCCAGGTGGGCCCGCGTCCCCGCCTCACACCCTGCCCTTCGTTTTCGCCATTCCGGGTAAGTACCGATACAGGTCTCGTCAACTAATAATATTATTCATATCGATTTCCGTATCCATAGGGCCAAGACGAGCTTTCTACGGCCCTATGCAGATTTAATAATAATTATGACCATCAATTAAGCGGGGACATCAGGAGATACAGGTGCGCAATTACTTTGTGCTAGCGGCGCTCGCCATGTTGGGCGCGTGCGGCGGCAATGACGGTTCACCGGGCGCGACCGCGTCAGCGAACAAGCAGATCGCGGCAGTCGATTCCGCAGCGGCATCGGCAGCGTCGGCGGCGGCTCTCGCGGACACCGCCAACGTCGAAGCCGAATTCAGGGCCGCGAAGACCATTCCATTGGGGATGAAAACGACGACACCGCCGCTCGTGATCGCCGACCCCACCCTCAACCTTCCGCCGTACACTCCGCCACCGCCGCCCACCCCGGTTTCCACGACGACGCTCAACTTCGGCGACTTCACGAGCTACCTCGCGCCCGGATCGACACAAGGCTGGCAGCCCGGCACGAGCAGCTCGACCATCACGATTGCCCCACCGGCCACCAACGGCACGGGCGCCGGCGACAAAACCGTTGCGCTCGCAAGCACCTACGCCACGGCGTCTTATGAAGCGGATGTGACGGTGAGTGCGCCCGTCGGGAACGGCGCCGCTAACGCAGGCTTTATCGTGCGCACGACAAACCCCACCGCCGGCGGCCCCGATAGCCTGACCGGCTACTACATCGGCCTCGACACCGGCTCGCACGTGTTGCAGGTCGGCCGCGAAAACAACAACTGGACGAACTTCATCGCGTATCCGATGAGCTCGATCGTGGGCGGCAGCACGCACCACCTGAAGGTCACAACGAGCGGCACGGCCATCACCGTCGATTTCGACCAGCAGCGCGTAATCAGCGTCAACGACGCCACCAACGCGCTCCCGGTGGCCTTCCAGTCGGGCAGCTTCGGGCTGCGGCGATTCGGCGTCGGCGCGACCTTCAGCAACATCACGATCCACACGTATCCGACCGTTACGTCGCCCAGCTTCGATTTCTCCAAGGTTGTCGGTGCGGTCTACACGCCGTCCAACGCGGTGAATGCGATCGACTTCTGGGAGAACTACGATCCCGAGATCGTCAATCGTGAGCTGACCTACGCGCAAACGTACGGTATGAACACGATTGCCGTGTATCTGCACTACCTCGTGTGGGCGAACGATCGCGTCGCATTCCTGAGCAAGTTCGAGAACCTGCTGAAGATCGCCGCGCGGCATGGCATCAAGGTCTCGCCGATCTTCTACGACGACTGCTGGAACCCGACGCCCGCGTATGGTCCGCAGCCCGCGCCGGTCTGGGGCGTGCATAACAGCCAGTGGGTGCAGTCGCCGGGCACACCGGTCGAGCAGGCGTATTTCCAGCCGACGGCGGCTAATGCCGGCACCACGTACAAGGCGAGTCTCGCGAGCTACATCACCGACTTCGTCGCGCCGCACCGCAACGACCCGCGCATCATTTTCTGGGAGCCGATGAACGAACCGGGCTGCAGCGGCAACGGCTCCTTACAGCAAACACGCGCCGTGATGATGAACGACGCGCGCATCGCAATTCTGAATGCGGGTGCGACGCAGCCGATCAATTCGCCGCAGGTGCAGGAAGACGAAGGCACGTATTTCTCGGACTTCTATGCATTCCATCCGTACAACAACCCGTACACGGGTCCGGTGAACGGCAGCAATGTCAGCGCGCTGAATTCCGAAACGCTGCAGCGTGGCTTCCCCGGCACAACGGGGCAGACGATGCCGGGCATTGTGTCGAACTACGGCGGCACGACGGGCTTCATCGTGTGGGAACTGATGATCGGTCGCACCAATACGCGCTTCCACTGGGGCCAGGTGCCGAGCGCGCCTGCCACCGTCGAACCGGCAACGCCCTTCCAGGGGACGATCTATCCGGACGGTCACCCGTGGCAGACGTCGGAGACTCAGGCATTGACGGGTGGATTCGATGTGAAGCTGCCGGTGCTGCAGGTCGGTTACTACAACGATCCGACCTTCAGCAGCGCGCCGGTCAAGACATCGATTGCGCCGTTGATCGACTTCGACCTGAACACCGAACGCGGCACCGATTCGCCTGACGCCTCCGCTGGCGTCAACGCGACCGGTTATGGCGTGCGATGGACCGGCGCGATAGAGGCCGCCAGAACCGGGCTCTACACGTTCTCGATCAATAGCGACAACGTTGCGCGTCTGTGGATCAATGGGGTGCAGGTCATCAACAAGAAGACCTCGACGCTCGCCACCGTGAGCGGCACGACCTGGCTCAACGCGAAGCAGCGCGCCGCGATCAAGGTGGAGTACGTGCACGGCACGGGTCCGGCCAGCATGCATCTGTCGTGGTCGAGCCCGGCAGCGCAGGGCCCCGGGGCACTGAGAATCGTGCCGTCGGATTCGCTTGTGACGTCGAACTGACGGAGGCTTGAAGTGGCTTGAGAAGGCTTGATTAAGCGCCCGGCAGCACGCAAGCTGCCGGGCGCTTGGTCATAGCCGTAAGCCATCGGCTTGCGCAGCGCACCTCGGCGCATTCCTCGCGCATAGTTTGAACCACCCTCCGTTTTGTGCGATGCTAGCCGCGCCACGGCAATCACGAGAAGAACACGGGCGCGAGGCAGACCAATCCTGTTGTCCATTCCTCAGGAGGAGACATGATTGTGTCATCGCAATTGCGCCGCATCGGCCTCGCCCCCCGTCTGTCATTCGCCCCGCCGTTGGGCGCTGCCAGCTTAAGAAAAGCAGGCGCCGTTTCCAGCTTCGTTTTCCTCACCAGTCTCAGCGGCGTGTGTCACGCCGACACCCAGGTCGGCGGCACCCTTCCCCCCGCTCCCGACAAGCTATACGGCGATCTTTTCGTAGCCGTGCAAACCGCGCAGATCTATCCGGATCAGAAGACTTTCGTCGACGCAACGCCGAACGCCGATCCTGCCGCGATCGTGCAACTGTACGAACAGCAGAAGAACAATCCCGGTTTTTCGCTGGCGAACTTCGTCAACCAGTACTTCACGCCGCCGAGTGAACCCGTCATCACGCCGCCCGCGAATCAGACGCTGCGCGAGCACATCAACTGGCTGTGGCCTGCCCTCACCCGCACCACGACGAGCGCGCCGGCAAACAGTTCGCTGATCCCGTTACCGAAGCCATACGTGGTGCCTGGCGGCCGCTTCCGCGAGGGCTACTACTGGGACACGTACTTCACGATGCTAGGCTTGCAGGAGTCGGGGCATGAGGATCTCGTCGACAACATGCTCGACAACTTCGCCTATGAGATCGATACGTTCGGCCATATCCCCAACGGCAACCGGACCTACTATCTCGACCGTTCCCAGCCGCCGTTCTTCTCGTACATGGTGGCACTCGCGGCGAAAGTTGAAGGCCGCAGCGTCTATCAGAAGTATTTGCCTGCCCTGCGCAAGGAGTACGCGTACTGGATGCAGGGAGAAAGCTCGACGCAGCCCGGTCAGGCAACCCGCAACGTCGTCGTGATGCCGGATCGCACGGTGCTCAACCGCTACTGGGATGAACTCGATACGCCGCGTGACGAGTCCTATCTGGAGGACATTCAGACCGCCCAGCAGGCAACGGGCCGCAATCCGAACGACGTCTACCGCGAATTGCGGGCGACCGCCGAGAGCGGCTGGGATTTCAGCTCCCGCTGGTTCGGCGACAACATGACGCTCGCGACGGTGCGCACCACGTCGATCATCCCGGTCGATCTGAACAGCCTCATGTTCCACCTTGAAATCACCATTGCGAAAGGCTGCGGCGAGACGCGCGATTTCCGTTGTGTCGGCGAGTTCGCTGAGCGCGCCGCCAAACGGGCGCTCGGCATCAACCGGTACTTGTGGAACGCCAAGGGCTACTACGGCGATTACGACTGGACGCTTGCGAAGCCGCGCGACAACAAGACTGCGGCGATGGTGTTTCCGTTGTGGGTCGGTGCGGCGTGGCCGGATCGCGCGCAGAAGACGGCTCAGCAGGTGCAGTCCGTCCTGCTGCAGCCGGGCGGCCTTGCGACGACCACCTACAACACCACGCAGCAATGGGATGCGCCGAACGGCTGGGCGCCTTTGCACTGGGTCGCGATCGAAGGCCTGAAGCGCTATGGTCAGGATGCGCTTGCGCAGCAGATCGGCACGCGCTTTCTGGCTGACGTGAAAGGCGTTTACGCGTCGGAAAACAAGCTGGTCGAAAAGTACGTGGTGGAAGGCGCGGGCACCGGCGGTGGCGGAGGTGGCGAATATCCGCTGCAGGACGGCTTTGGATGGACCAACGGCGTGACGCTCAAGCTACTCGATCTGTATAGCCCGGGCGACTGACCGGCATGGTGTAGCAATACAGAAAGGCGCACACGTCGCTCATAGCGGCGTGTGCGCGCAAGTGCGAATTACGAAATCGGCCTTATGATTCGTTGCGTGACGAAGCGTGAGTCCACTCAGCGCATCGCGTCTTCGTCCAGTGTCGGGTAATCGGTGTAGCCTTCTGCGCCACCGCCGTACATCGTGCTCTGATCCGGCTCGTTCAGCGCCGCGCCGACCCGGAGCCGCTCGACCAGATCCGGATTCGAAATAAAAGGCCGGCCAAACGCGATCAGATCCGCCCGTTTTGCCTTGAGCGTCTTCTGCGCGAGCTCCCTGTCATAGCCATTGTTCGCCATGAACAATCCATCGAATGCCTGGCGTAACACCTGCAGATCAAAGCCGCCCTCGACGTCACGCGTGCCGCCCGTGTCGCCTTCGATGACATGCAGGTAGACGAGCTTGCGGGCATTGAGTTGCTTCACCACATAGGTAAAAAGGGGTTCGGGATCGCTGTCGGCGATATCGCCGAAGCTGCTGAGCGGAGAAATACGCACACCGACGTGCTCACCGCCCCAGACCTCCGTCACGGCATCGGCCACTTCCAGCAACAGGCGCGCGCGATTCTCAATCGAGCCGCCATATTGATCGGTTCGTTGATTGGTCCTGTCGCGCAGAAACTGATCGAGCAGATAGCCGTTTGCCGCATGGATTTCCACACCATCGAAACCGGCGGCCTTCGCGTTGTGCGCGGCCAGACGATATTGGTCAACGATGCCCGGCATTTCCGAGGTTTCAAGTGCGCGCGGCGTGACGAGCGGCACGAAGCCTTCGTCGGTGTAGGCCTGGCCTTCAGGTTTGATCGCAGAAGGCGCTACGGGCAACGCATTACCCGGCTGCAGCGACGGATGAGAAATACGGCCCACATGCCACAGTTGCAGGTAGATATGGCCGCCCTTCGCATGCACGGCATCGGTAATAAGTTTCCACGCCTGCACCTGAGCGTCGTCATAAATACCAGGCGTGAACACATAGCCCTTGCCTTGCGGCGAAATCTGCGTCGCCTCGGCGATGATGAGACCGGCCGTTGCACGTTGCGCGTAATACTCGATGGCCAGTTCGCTCGGCACGTCGGCTTCCTTCGCGCGACTGCGCGTCAGCGGCGCCATCACGATGCGATTGGGCAACTGCAGCGGCCCGAGCGCGACCGGTTCGAACAGGTAACTATCGATGTGCGCGGATTCGGTAGACATGACGGCTCCTTGAAAAAGATCCAATCGAGTTTCGCCGGCCTTTCACGTCACGCCGAGTTTCGAGAGCAACGCTTTAGCCGCGGCTTCGGACGACGCCGGGTTCTGCCCCGTAATCAGATTGCCCGCGACCACAACATGCGACTGCCAATCCGGCCCCTTCGAATACCGACCCCCGCTCTTCTTCAACACGTCTTCAACGAGGAAAGGCACGACGTCGGTCAGACCTACCGCCGCTTCTTCGGAGTTGGTAAAACCGGTGACAGGCTTATCGCGCACGAGTGGCGTCCCGTCCGGGCCCTTTGCATGGCGTAGCACACCCGGCGCATGGCATACCGCGGCGACGGGCTTTCCGGCGGCATAGAGCGCGTCGATCAGGGCAATGGAATGTGTGTCTTCGGCGAGATCCCATAGCGGACCGTGACCACCCGGATAGAACACCGCGTCATAGTCCGCAGCCGACACGGTTGAAAGCTTCACGGTACTCGCCAGCGCGGCTTGTGCGTCCGGATCCTTTTTGAATCGCCGGGTCGCGTCGGTCTGCGCATCGGGGTCGTCGCTCTTCGGATCGAGCGGCGGCTGGCCGCCTTTGGGCGAAGCGAGCGTCATCTCGACGCCTGCATCCTTGAACACGTAATACGGCGCGGCAAACTCCTCGAGCCAGAAGCCGGTTTTCCGGCCTGTATTGCCGAGCTGGTCATGTGAAGTCAGTACCACCAGAATCTTCATGGCAACCTCGCGAGCAGATTCAATTCGCGTTGCACCGGGCCATCGAGCGGCGTTAGAGGCGCGTGTTGCAACACAGGCTGGAGCGATGCCGCCGGCTCCAGGCGCTCTGGCAGTATAGGCGGCTATCTGGAACGCCGAAGATGTTTCCGGCTTACCGCACCCGCTCTTCGTGGGACAGCCGTGCGCGGCTAGACAGCGTAAATTTCAGTGTTGTCCGCCAACGGCAAAAACTCTCCTGTGCGCCCATCGAGTGCGAGCATCACGCCGCTTTCGATATTGAAGATCCAGCCGTGCAGTCGCAACGATTTGTTCGTGAGGCCCACAGCCACTGACGGATGCGTGCGAATGTTCGCGAGTTGCGCCATCACATTATCTTTGACCAGCGCGTCGAGCCGCTCTGCATCCGACGCATACGTTCGCGATGCGTTGATCGCTTTCGCCGCGTCGGCGTGACGGAGCCAACCCGCCACGGCCGGCAGATGGTCGAGGTTCGTGCACGTGCAGATCGCCGTCATCGCCCCGCAGTTGGAGTGACCGCAAATCACGATATCCCGCACACCCAGCACCGCCACCGCATATTCGACGGTAGCCGATACGCCGCCCGGCTCCGGACCGTAAGACGGCACGATGTTGCCCGCGTTGCGGATCACGAACAGCGCACCGGGTTCCACCTGAGTCAATAGCTCGGGAACGACACGGCTGTCCGAGCAGGTCACGAACAGCGTGCGCGGACTTTGCGCGACCGATAAGCGTTTGAACAATGCGCTTTGCTGCGGGAAGACCTCGCGTTGAAAGCGGATGAGCCCTTCTATGATTTCCTGCACGACATTCTCCGGATAGTCAAAGCCTCACCCTGCCCAGTGTGCGGCAAGGTTCAAGGCGTGTCTGCGATCGGTTGGCGCGACTATACCGCAGCACATAAAAAAGCCGTAGCTCACGTTCATGTACCTGACGGCGTTGCAATTGATTGTGTCGTACTCGATGGCATTGCTCATGCACATCGGGGCAGTCCAGATTATCGCTGTGATTGCGGGCAAGGCACGCTATCTGATTCGTTGCCACACCACTTTCGACGATCCATAGCCGAAGGCGCCGGGCGTGATGTACGTCAGCCGGTCACCGTCGAGCGTAAATGGCCGTTGCTGAACATCCGCGTCCCAGTTCGGAAACGTGCTCTTCTGAATATGAAAGGCGATAATCCGCGCCGCCGGGTCCACGCTATACGTGCCGAAATGCGCGACGTTGCCGCGCGCGATCTTCGCGTTTTCTTCCGGCGTGCTTTGCTGCCTGTCACCAGAAGCGAACTTCGGCAGGTCGGAACTCAGCACGAGCAACACGTAACGGCCGTCATTGCCGAAGATGAGTTGCCCTTGCGGATGCGGACCGAGCAATTCCACTTCGTTGCCGCTCCTCGCCACCGTCAGCGAGACAAGCGACCACGACCCCACGAGGCTGTCCGCGGCTTGAGCAAAAGCGCTTCGCACTGGCGCGCACCATGCTGCAAGCGCGATCACGATGACGGCGAGAACCTGGCAAGTTGATTTCATGACACTCTCCACGCGCGCGAGGACGTGAGACGTGAGGTCAGACGAATCCATTGCGCTTCGCTAGTGCGGATTGGATCGAGTGCTTTGAAGCGTAGGTGGTTTGCGGGTGAAAAGCTATCGGAGCAGGCCCGGCGCGCAGATGCCGGACCGCCCTCCCAGGTCAGGGCCTGGGACGTTCAGGCCTCAATTAAAATCCCCGGTTTCTAGCTCCACGGATTGTCCCCCGTTTTTTTCGAGGACCCGCCGCGTAGCATTTTCAATCCGCGCGCGATTGGCCTCGAAGGTACCGACCAGATTGTGGGCCGACGGGCCCTCGTTGCCGAAATGGTCGTTCAGCGCATCCAGCGACACGCTGCACCAGACGTCAGCCCCATCGACATTAGCTTCGAAGGCTACGCGCGCCGCTGCCACCACTTCACGGCGTCCGGTGAATTCGATCCTCATAATGACCCTCCATTTGGCGAAAGTAGCGGTGAACGCGCAAAGGCTGTGCCAGGCTGAGGCTTTGAAGCCGGATCAAAACCGCTTAAGCCTGACCATCGCCGAGCGTGTTCAGCACACATTCTCCGCAAGGTGCATACTCGACATCGGCCGCCTTCGTGCGGCCGCGCTTTTGCGTCGCGGCATGCCTGCCACCTGTCACGCCATCAGACGCCTCCAACATCCTAATACTACCCGCCCCATGTCCCGCAGCCCGCAATCGTCGCGTCCCTTAGTCATTGCCGCAGTCATGGCATCAATGGCGATGGTCGCCATCGAAGCCACCATCGTTTCCACCGCCATGCCGCAGATCGTCGCTCAACTCGGCGATCTGCATCTGTATAGCTGGGTCTTTTCGTCGTTCCTGCTGACGCAAACCGCGATGACCGTGGTGTTCGGCAAGCTTGCCGATCTGTATGGGCGCAAGCCGGTCATACTCGCCGGCATCGCCATCTTTCTGCTCGGCTCGGTGCTGGCCGGCTTCGCATGGTCGATGCCGGCCATGATCGTGTTCCGTCTGATCCAGGGCGTCGGCGCGGGTGCGATCCAGCCGGTCACGCTGACCGTCGTCGCCGATCTCTATCCGGCGCGCGAACGCGGCAAGGTGCAAGGCTATCTCGCCAGCGTATGGGCCATTTCAGCGGTGGTCGGCCCGATGGTCGGCGGCTTCATCATTCACAACCTGTCGTGGGCATGGATCTTCTGGATGAACGTGCCGATCGGTCTTGCCTCGGCAGCCGGCTTCATCGCGTTCCTGCGCGAATCGGAACGGCATGCGCGTCCGTCGATCGACTTCGCGGGCGCGGCGCTGTTCATGGCGGCGATCGCGGCGCTGATGATGGCGCTGACTTATGCAGGCGACGACGACATCGCCAAGGCATTGCTTTCCGGTGGCGCGTTCACGCTGTGCCTGCTGTTGTTCGTGTTTCAGGAACGCCGCGCAACTGAGCCGATGATATCCTTCGCGCTCTGGAGCCGCCGGCCGATTGCCGCGTGCAATGCAGCAACCGTGCTGTCCGGCATGATCCTGATGGGCTCCACCACCTTCCTGCCGATGTACGTTCAGGGCGTGCTGCACCGCTCGCCGGTGGTCGCCGGCCTTGCGCTCACGATGATGATGGTGGGCTGGCCCGCAGGCGCGACGCTCGCGGCAAAAACGTTTCACCGGATCGGCTTGCGGCGCATTCTGATCGGCGGCAGCGCGTTTATCCCGATCGGCGCGGTGCTGTTGCTGTTCCTGCAGCCTGGCGGCTCGCCGCTCATCGCGGCGTTCGGCTCGCTCATCATGGGTTTCGGCATGGGCACGTCGAGCGTCAGTTCGCTGGTGCTGATCCAGGAGATCGTCAAGATGGACGAGCGCGGGAGCGCCACCGCATCGAATCTCTTTTCGCGCAATCTTGGCAGCACACTGGGCGCGACGTTATTTGGCGCGGTGCTCAACTTCGGGCTCAGTCACTCGAAGGACGTCGCCGTGGTCACGTCCGATCAACTGAAGGCACTGTTGCAGAATCAGGTAGCGAGTCTTGCCGATAGCGACATGATCCGCATGGTGCTGCATCAATCGCTGCACCTGACCTTTATCTCGATCTTCGCGATTGCGATTTTTGTGGTCGTGCTGCTGGGCTTCGTGCCGGCGATCAACATCGGGCCGGCGAAGCAGGTGCCACTTGAAGCGTTGTCGCCGCTTGAGGACTGAGCTCCGCTACGTGCCGCCGGCAGGCAACGTGACTGCGAAGAAATCGATCGCCCGTTGGGCCGTCTGCGCGTGGATCGCGTCGCGATCCACGCCCGGATTGTCCTTGCAGATGGTCGCAAGACGTTCGAAGCCTGCGGGCAAGCAGGTATCGAGAAAGGTGTAGTGCGCCGCGCCCGGCACCATCGTGACCTTTGCCTTCGGCATAAAACCCGCGATGCGGTGGATGTTGGTATCCACCGGCGCGGTCACATCGGCCTCGCCTGCGAGTAATGACACGGGGATGCTGACGTCGGCAAACGAAGTGCTATCGAACGCCTCGCCCAAGGCCGGCGCGATCGCAAAGACTGCCTTGATGCGCGGGTCGCGATACGAGTTGCCGGCGCGTGCTCGTGACGCCTTCGTCTCAGGAGAAAGCGTGGCGAGCGTCAAGGCAGGCGCGCCTGGGTCCTCATGGATCCTGGCGGCTTCCGGCGGATGACAGATGGCATCGGCCTGCGGTGACGCGCAGAAGCGCTCGAACGCCGCCAGATTGGTGCGCGCGCCCGCCAGTTCAAGCACCGTGTATCCACCGAGCGAGAAACCCACCGCGCCGATCCGGTCCCGGTCGACATGCGGACCCAGCATCGGGTCGGCAAGCACGCCATCGAGCACCTCGCTTGCGTCCGTGGCGCGTTCCCACCAGAGCATGAAGCCGTCGAGGGTCATCGGCTCGAATGCGTTGTTACCTGGATGGTTGGTACCGGCGACGATATAGCCTTCGGCCGCGAGCGCCGATGCCAGCCAGTCGAGACTGTCCGCCGTGCCGCCGGTGCCGTGTGAGAGTACGAGCAGAGGATATTTTGCGCGCGCGCTCGACAGAGGCGCATCGACAGCAGCAGGATGTCCGTGGAAAAACGGACGATCGTGCGCGCCAATGTCATGCGTGACTTCCGGGTTTGTCAGATCGGCCGGATACCAGATGGTCGTCACAAGCGCCTGCGTCTGGGCCCCACGCCAATAACGCGCCACAGCAGGATGAAAGACACGCGTCGCCTCGCCCACATGCAAGGTCTGATCTGCCGGCGCGGCAACCGCCGCCGACCACAACGCAGCCGCGCTTGCGAAGGCGGCGCAGTAACGACGAAACATGTTCAGTCCTTGCGAATGGGGATCATCAGATCCGTGACGCAGGCGTGCTGCAATCCGGCAACCATGAGGTTCCGGTACACCTCGAGCCCCGGACGGTCGTCGTGCGCATAGCCGCTTTGCGGCAGCCAGCCACCGTAGAGAGCCCGGAAGGTCGGCGCGATCAACGCATACGGACCGATCAGCCTATGGACCGCATACAGGCCGCCCTCCACGCGCACCGCCTCGATTGCCTCGCCCTCCACCGTTCGCGGCACGCTAGGAGACTTGGCGACGATGCCGGCGTAATACTGGAAGCCACCGCTTAGCGCGGGATCGTGCATACAGAGGCCAACGCGTTGCCCCTTCGCCGAATTCCCTTCGCAGCGCAGCATGTCCATCAGCGACCGGTAGGTCTGCCCGATTGTCGCGATGGGGCCATCGTGGCGAAGGCACATGAGATCGATCGGTGCGATCTCGGCGAGTTCGACGGCAGGCAAAACCGACATCCGGCTTTCAGTCGCGGCGGCCTCGCATAGCTCACTTGTGCGGCGCGCCTTGGACGGCGCGGCGAGGCGTTTCTGCCGCGCCTTGAATTCACTCGGCGTAACCCCGGTGAAACCGCGAAACGCGCGTGCAAAGGCCTGTGGACTGTTGTAACCGGCGTCGTGCGCGACGGTGGTGACCAGCGCCGCAGCATCGGTAAGCCTTTGCGCGGCCTGAGCGAGCCGCAGGCGTTGCACGGTCTCGACCACGCTCTCGCCGGTCAATGCGCGATAGATGCGATGGAAGTGATATGGCGACAGATGCGCCACCGCGGCAAGGCTCTCGAGCGTGTGCGGCGCGCCGGGCTCCACCAGGATCGCCTCGATTACGCGGGCAATCCGTCGACGGTAATCGCGTTCGGTGCTGGGCTTCATCATCGCGCTAGGATAGCTGCCTCAATGACGGAAGATGGTGCAGAGCTTGCGATATTTTCCGGGGTGCTGCGCGCGTGAGACGCGCCTCAACCACCATCCCGGCAGAGCCTCACCATCCACGCATAAACCGCATCCACCGCAGCGGAACGCGCCGGCTGGGCGGAGCGCATCAGCCACAGCGGCGCGAGTGCGAAGCCCGGCACCTGCGGCAAGACCTCGACCCGCCCGCTCGTCAACGCGTCGCCGGCGGTGAGCCGGGACACCATCGCGATGCCCGCTTCCTGCTCGGCTGCCGCCACAAGGATGCGGGGGTCGTCGACCGTCATCGCGCGCCGCGTGCGCAAACCGCCGCGCCTTAGCTCAGGCAACCACGGCGCCCATTCCGGACGCTGCTCCAGCACCAGCAAAGGCGCCTGCGTCAACACCTCGGGAAAGGGCATTGAACGCAGACGGCGCGCGGTCACCGGTCCGCAGATGGCGACCGCCTCCTCGTCAAGCAAAGGCTCGCAGATCACTTCGGGCGTGCGGATCTCCTTCGCGGAAACGATCAGGTCGACATCGACGCGATCGATCTCGTTGACCTCGTCCCCGGTGACGAGCCAGATCTCGATGTTCGGCATGGCCTCCGAAAACGCCGGCATGCGCGGCATGATCCAGCCCGTCGCAAACTGCGGCGCGCAATAGATGATCACCGAGTCGGGGTTGCCATAGGGCTCGATGCGATCGCGCCCATCCGCGAGGGTTGTCATCGCCGACGTCACGGTCTGCGCGAACAGCGCGCCGGCAGCCGTCAGCGCCACGCCGCGCCCGATCCGCCGGAACAGCGGGACGCCTGCCCACTCCTCGAGTTGCTGGATCTGATGGCTGATCGCCGACTGGGTCAGCGCGAGTTCTTGCGCCGCGCGCGTGAAGCTGCCGAGGCGCGCGGCGGCGTCGAAAGCGAGCAAGGCCTGCAGAGGGGGAAGTCTACGCATCGGTCGCCAGGGTCGTGGGCACGGACAGATATTAAAAATATCGATACTTCCAGCAAGATTCTTCGCTTTTCGCCGGAATATTGCCTCGCAATGATAGCGCCAGTTGCCCTACACACACCGCATGCTGTTTCCGCAGACATGAGAAATATTTGTGTGACGGCGCTTATCGAAACTGACCGGATCGACGTGTATGACCCTGAATCTGACCGCTTTGCACCCCGCCTCGACCACGCCTGCCGCGAGCACTGACGTGGCCGGCCAACCTCATCCGCCCACCTACGCAGGCGTGCTGTCTTTCATGCGCCGCCCCTACACACGCGATCTCACCGGCGTCGACGTCGCCGTATCGGGCATTCCGCTCGATCTCGCGACCACCTTCCGGCCCGGCACGCGCTTCGGCCCGGCGGGTATGCGCGCAGCCTCGGTGCAACTGGCCGAACTGGGCGCGTTTCCGTGGGGTATCGACCCTTTCGATCATCTGAACGTGGTCGACTACGGCGACTGCTGGTTCGACGCCCACAACCCGCTCGGCATTCGCGACGCGATCATCGCCCACGCTCGCGAGATTCTCGCCACGGGCACCCGCATGCTGACACTCGGCGGCGACCACTACATCACCTACCCGCTGCTGGTCGCGCACGCTGAAAAGTACGGCAAACCGTTGAGCCTGATCCACTTCGACGCGCATTGCGACACGTGGCCGGACGACAACCCCGATTCGCTCAATCACGGCACGATGTTCTACAAGGCGATCCGTGAGGGGCTGATCGATCCGGCGCGCTCGGTGCAGATCGGCATTCGCACCTGGAACGAGGATTTCATGGGCGTGCGCATTCTCGACGCGCCGTGGGTCCATCGCAATGGCACACAGGCAACCATCGACGAAGTGCTGTCGATTGTCGGCGATGCGCCCACCTACCTCACCTTCGACATCGACTGTCTCGATCCGGCTTTCGCGCCCGGTACGGGCACGCCGGTGGCGGGCGGCCTGAGCTCGGCACAGGCGCTGGAAATCGTTCGCGCGCTGGGCGCGGTGAATCTGATCGGCGCGGACGTGGTGGAAGTGTCGCCGCCCTACGACCACAGCGACGTCACCGCGCTCGCCGCGGCCCATCTTGCCGCCGACATGCTGTGCCTGATGCGCAATCAGAAGCTGCAACGCCATCAGCGTATGTAAGGCCGCGACCGCTTTGTTGAACCCTCTCTGGACGACCATCATGCCCCACACCTTCATGAAGCCGAGGCCGGCCGCGCCGCTGCTCGCAGCGCCGTTGTTCTGCGCGCTCTGCGCGTTCGGCACCGCCGCGCACGCCGACGAAAAGCAGCTCAATCTGTACAACTGGGCCGACTACATCGCGAAAGACACCGTGCCGAACTTCGAGAAGGAGTCCGGCATTCATGTGCAATACGATGTCTACGACGGCGACGAAACCTTGCAGGCAAAACTGCTGACGGGTTCGACCGGCTACGACGTCGTGGTGCCGACCTCAAACTTTCTCGCCAAGCAGATCGAAGCCGGCATCTACCAGAAGCTCGACAAATCGAAACTGCCGAACCTGGTGAATCTCGACCGCAGTCTGCTCAAGCTGGTCGCCGATGCGGACCCCGGCAATCAGTACGCGGTGCCGTGGGCATGGGGCACCACGGGGTTCGGCTACAACGTCACGCGGGTCAAAAAGATTCTCGGCAACGATGCGCCGCTCGACAACTGGGACATCCTCTTCAAGCCCGAATATCTGAGCAAGCTGAAGAGTTGCGGTGTGTCGATACTCGATGCGCCAACCGATGTGTTCGCGGTCACGCTGCACTATCTCGGCCGCGATCCGAACAGCGTGAATCCGGCCGACTACCAGGCCGCGTACGACGCGCTGAAGAAAATCCGTCCGTACGTCACGCAGTTCAATGCGACGAGTTATATCAACGATCTCGCCGGCGACGACATCTGTTTCGCGTTGAGCTGGTCGGGCGACGTGTCGATGGCGAGCCATCGCGCGCGCGAGGCCAACAAGAGCTACGAGGTCAAATACTTCATTCCTCAAGGCGGGGCGCCGGTGTGGTTCGACATGATGGCGATCCCCAAAGATGCGCCGCATCCGGAGGCGGCGCTCGACTGGATCAACTACATCGAGCGCCCGGAGGTTCATGCCGGGATCACCAATGCGGTGTTCTATCCGAATGCAGACGCCGCCGCACGCAAATTCGTGCGACCGGAAATTCTCAACGATCCGACTGTGTATCCGCCTGAGTCCGTGCTGAAAACCTTGTTTCTGCTCAAGCCCTTGCCTGCCCAGATCAAACGCCTGGAGGGCAGGCTATGGGCACAGTTGAAGACTGGCGGATAACGGATCGGCTGAGTCGGCGGCGTGCGGGTCAGTCGCCTTTCGCGTACAACGTCGACTCCGCGAATCCTTCTGCCGCCAGCACCTGTCCCACCAGGATCAGCGCAGTCCGCTCGATGTTGGTGGACTGCACTTTGCTGACGATATCGTCGAGCGTGCCGGTGATTTTTTCTTCATCCGGCCAGCTAGCGCGATAGATCACCGCGATCGGACACGCGCCGCCGTAATGCGGCCGTAGTTCATCGACGATGCGAGCGAGATGGCGCACACCGAGGTGAATTGCCATCGTCGCGCGATGTCTCGCGAGGTCGGCGAGTTGCTCGCCTTCCGGCATGGTCGTTTTGCTTGCGAAGCGCGTGAGGATCAGCGTCTGCGAAATGTTGGGCAGCGTAAGTTCGCAGCCGAGTGTGGCCGCGCATGCCGCGGTTGCTGTGACGCCAGGCACGATCTCGTAGGGAATGTCGAGTTCGCGAAGTCTGCGGATCTGCTCGCCGATCGCGCCGTACAACGACGGGTCGCCGGAATGCACACGCGCCACGTCCTGGTCTTTGTCGTGTGCGGCCTTGAGTAAGGCAACGATCTGATCGAGGTCGAGCTCGGCGGTATTTACGACCTGCTCCGCGCTATGCCCCTCGAGCACAGCGGCCGGCACCAGCGAGCCGGCGTACAGGATCACCGGGCACCCGCGTACAAGGCGCTGCCCTTTCACTGTGATCAGTTCCGGATCGCCGGGACCCGCGCCGATAAAAAACACCGTCATTCACTACTCCATGATTCGTTGGCCGGCATGACATGCATGCGCCATTTAACCTGAGACTTGCAATGCTTCCAGCAAGTCGGCCACCGTTGCAAACTCGCGATCGACTGCGGGCAATGCAGGACGCCGCAGCATGACGACCGGCAAGCCGCGTTCACGCGCGACTTCGAGTTTCGCTTCGGTGGCGTTGCCGCCGCTGTTTTTACTGACGACGACATCGAATGCTTCAGCGCTGAACAACGCTCGCTCGCCCTCAAGCGTAAACGGGCCGCGTGTCGCCAGAATCCGCGCACGTGGATGGGCTTCGCGTGCATCGAGGCAGCGTACCGTCCAGAATTGCTGCGAGGGGATTTCGTCGAGATGCGCGAGCGGTTCGCGTCCGAGTGTGAACAGCGGTCGCTTGAATGCAACGAGCGCGGCCGTGAGTTCGGTCCAATCGTCGACCATGCGCCAGTCGTCGCCGGCTTGCGGCTGCCATCCCGCGCGACGCAGCGCCCAGCACGGTACGCGCGCCGCATTGCTTGCTTTCGCGGCATTGGCACTGATCTGCGCGGCGTACGGATGTGTCGCGTCGATCACGAGGCTGATGCGTTGGTCCTCGATATAACGCGCCAACCCTTCGCTACCGCCGAAGCCGCCCACGCGCACCTCGCATGACAGATCGTCCGGCACCTTGCCAAGGCCCGCGAGACTGTACACGTGCTCAGGGCCGAGTTGTCTGGCGATCCGCAAAGCGTCGCCTGTACCGCCGAGCAGCAGGACTCGCGTCATTGCGCGACCCCGATCAGATTGCCCTGGCGGTCGATCGCGAACATTTCGACGGTAACCTGTGGCGGCACGATATCGCGCGCTACGGCGAGCGCATGCTGGCAGACAATGTTGCCGAGCGGCACGTGCTGCGCGTGCGCCAACGCGACCGCCTGCTGGCTCGTATTGGCGGCGAGGATCGCCGCCTGCAATGCGTCGTCGGCGCCATATTCGGCGGCCCACGTTGCGAGCCGTTCCAGATCGATGCTCGAATTCCGGCTATGCAGATCGAGATGGCCGGCTGCCAGCTTGCTGAGTTTGCCGAAGCCGCCGCACACGCTCAAACGCTCGACCGGTGCGCGCTTCATATGCTTGAGCACCGCGCCGACGAAGTCGCCCATTTCGATCAGTGCGATGTCCGGCAGACTGTAATGCGCGCGCATCGCGTCTTCGCTTGCGTTGCCGGTGCAGGCCGCGAGATGCAGGTAACCGTTCGCACGCGCGACGTCGATGCCCTGATGAATCGACGCGATATAGGCCGAGCACGAGAACGGCCGCACGATGCCGGTGGTGCCGAGAATCGACAGGCCGCCGAGAATGCCGAGGCGCGGATTCATCGTTTTCAGTGCGAGTGCTTCGCCGCCTTCCACGCCGATCGTTACTTCGAAGCCGCCGGTGTACCCATGTTCCGCTGCGAGCTCGGTCAGATGCTCGGTCATCATCTTGCGCGGGACGGGATTGATCGCCGGTTCGCCGACGGGCAGCGTGAGACCGGCGCGCGTCACCGTGCCAACGCCTGGCCCCGCACGGAATATCACACCCGGTTCGGCAAGCAGGCGCACGCGGGCAAATACGATCGCGCCGTGTGTCACGTCGGGGTCGTCGCCTGCGTCTTTTACTGTGCCGGCTTCCGCGCCATCGGCGGTCAAGCGGCAGAACACCAGCGGCATCGGCACATGCTGGCCCTTCGGCAACACGATCTCCGCGACCTCGCTGACAATACCCGCGAGCAACAGACGCGCGGCCGCGAGCGACGTCGCGGTGGCGCAACTGCCGGTCGTGTAGCCGCTACGCAGCGGCGCGGGTTGTTCGGGCGTTTCTTCGCGCATTACGGGTGAGGTGGTGAGCCGGCTGAACTGGCTGACTTGCTGGATGTGGCGCTCGTGACTGAGGTGCCGTCGGTGCCGCTCATGCCGCTCGTGCCGCTCGTGCCGCTGGCCAGCTTGGTAACCTCCAGCAGCGTAATCGGCAGCGCCTGGCGCCACGTATCGAAGCCGCCAAGCGGCTGTGCATCGGCCAGCGCGATGCGTGTCAACGTGCCGCCGTGTTGCTCACGCCACGCCGCCAGCGCTGCCTCGCCTTGCAAGGTCACGGCATTGGCAACCAGCCTCCCGCCGTCGCGCAAGCGCGCCCAGCAGGCGTCGAGCACGCCCGGCACCGTCACGCCACCGCCGATGAATACGGCGTCCGGCACAGCCAACCCCTCCAACGCATCGGGTGCGCGGCCGGCCACCAGTTGCAAACCCGGCACGCCCAACGCATCGCGATTGTGCTCAATGAACCGCTGCCGCTCCGCGTGCCCTTCGATCGCGATCGCGCGGCAGGTCGGGTGTGCGCGCATCCATTCGATGCCGATCGAGCCGCTGCCCGCGCCCACATCCCAGAGCAATTCGCCGGGCGTCGGCGCAAGGCGCGCCAGCGTGATCGCGCGGACGTCGCGCTTGGTCAACTGACCATCGTGGCGAAAGGCATCGTCGGGCAAGCCGACGGTCAGCGGCAAACGCGGGGCGCCTTCCGTTGCACGGCATTCGAGCGCGATCAGGTTCAGCGCCGCCACTTCGCTCGCGGGCCACTGGTCCGCCCGGCCATCGATACACCGCTCCAGATCGCCACCCAAATGCTCCAGCACGGTCATCCGGGTCGCGCCGAAACCGCGCGCATTCAGCAGTTCGGCCAGCGCTGCGGGCGTCCGCCCGTCGGCACTCAGCACGAAGACGCGCGCGCCGTCGTGCAGATGAGCATTCAGCGTCGGCAACGGCCGTCCCACCAGCGAAACCGCGGCGACATCCTGCAACGGCCAGCCAAGCCGCGCCGCCGCCAGCGACAACGACGAGGGCGCGGGCAGTACCCGCAACTCACCTGCCGGCAACTGCCGCGCGAGCGTCGCGCCTACGCCGAACAGCATCGGGTCCCCACTCGCCAGCACACACACCGGCCCCTTACGCTCCGCCAGCAAAGGCGCGAGATCGAACGGCTTCGGCCATGCCGCACGGCGCGCGGCGAGGCGTGCGGGCAGCATCGCCAGATGACGCTCACCGCCATAAACCACCGATGCTTCCAGCAAAGCACGCCGCGCGGGCCTGCCCAAGCCGGCGAAGCCGTCATCGCCTATGCCCACCACGGTCAGCCACGCCGGCATGCATCCATCCTCATTCTGTATCGTCAAATATTGCGCTGTGCCACGCCGATCAAAGCGTCCAGCCTCGTTGTGCTGTTCGAAAAAAGGCATAATACAGCCGCCGGTGCCCTTCGGGGCCGAAGAGGGAACACAGTGTCGCTGTGGCTGCCCCCGCAACTGTATGCAGCGAGTCCGCCTGCGCTCCGCGCCACTGGTTAGACCGGGAAGGCCGCGGCGGACCACGACCTGCCAGCCAGGAGACCTGCCGGCCAGACTGTTCGTGCCAGCCTACATCGGGCGGGGTGTACCGATGCCGCAGCAATGCCCGTTTTGCGGCTTGCTCGGGCCGTCGCGCGACGCTCAACCCGGTGTCCGTCTTGAATCAAGCTTCGCCCTCCACTGCTTTGCATGACGCGGCTCTCGTGCCGCGGCCTTCGGCGTGTCCGGGGCTGCTGCGCATCGTTGCCGCGCGCGATGGAGGGATTTGCCGGATCAAATTGCCAGGCGGCGAGTTGAGCGCGGCCCAGGCGGCGGTGATTGCCGACGTAAGCGAGCGGCATGCGGCGGGTGTGGTTGAAGTGACCAATCGCGCGAATCTGCAGGTGCGTGGCGTGCGAAGCGGGCATGAGGCGGCGTTGATCGCGGCGTTGGTCGATGCGGGGCTTGGGCCGATTCCAGCGGGCGGTGTGGTAGACGTTGACAACTCGCTGCTCGCGACGTCACAACACGCGCCTGACTCAATTTCTGCATCCGCTGCGGACGATGTGCGCAATGTGATGGTGAGCCCGACTGCCGGACGCGATCCATTTGCGCTGTTCGATACGAGGCCGCTTTGCGTCGAACTGCTCACCTTGCTGCAATCCGAAGCGCGATTCGCGGCGCTATCGCCGAAATTCGCGCTTCTGCTCGATGGTGGTGAGCGTCTTGCGAGGCTGGATCATCCGCATGATGTCTGGCTGGCAGCCACGCAGGCCGAAGACGGCGTGCGGTTTGTGTTCGGAATGGCGGGTTGTCCGCCTGTGATGGCCGACGCGAACACAGGCGCGAATGCCGATGCCGATGCCGATGCCGATGCCGATGCCGATGCCGATGCCGATGCCGATGCCTTCCAGCATATCGCGCGTACCGGCTCGCATGGCTTCGCTGACCATCCTAGTCCGAACGACACCGGCGCTCTCGCCGCAGTGCTGCCTTCGCAAGTCGCCGACCTCGTCCGCGCGCTGCTGCACACGTTTCTCGATCTGGCCGCCCCGGACGCCACGCGCATGCGTCACCTGCTCGCCACGCATTCCATCGACGCGCTGTTGCAGCACGCTCAAACGTATGTCGATTTCCCGCTGTCACGCGACACGTCGCTCGCAAACTGGCAGCGCCCCACGCCTGCCGACGCCACGTTGCGACTCGGCGCGCATCCACAGCGGGTCATGGGAATGCTGCACGTAGGCGGCCAACCGCCGCTCGGACGCCTCGACGCCGCGACTTTGCGCGGCCTCGCCACGCTCTCGCAACAGCACGGCAACGGCACGCTGCGCATGACGCCGTGGCAAAGCGTGTTGTTGCCCGATATCGCCGCCGATACCGCGGCCGCCGTGCTCGCTGAAATGAACGCGCTGGGCCTCGCCTGCGATCCCACCCAGCCGATGACACGCCTGATCGCCTGCGCCGGTTCCACAGGATGCGCGAAAAGCCTCGCCGACACCAAAGCCGACGCGTTGCTTCTGGCGGATCGCTTACCCGATGGCGTCGATGTCCATCTGAGCGGCTGTCCGCGCTCATGCGCCGCCGCACATTGCGCGCCGTACACGCTGCTGGCCGCGGCGCCCGGCATCTACGACCTTTATCGCCGCGACGGCCAGCCGGGTTTCGGCTCGTGCGTCGCGCACCAACTCACGATCGAACAGGCCGCCGATATGCTCGACCTACTGGCACACTCGGCACACCCGGCCCGGAGCCCCTCAGATGCTTGATTACATTCGCGACGGTCAGGAGATCTATCGCCAATCCTTCGCGACAATACGTGCGGAGGCGGACTTATCGCGCATCCCCGTCGACCTCGAGAAACTCGCGGTGCGCGTGATCCACGCCTGCGGCATGGTCGACGTCGTTGACGATCTTCAGTTTTCCGAAGGCGCAGGCACAGCGGGCCGTACGGCGCTGGCGCAAGGCGCGCCGATTCTGTGCGATGCCGGCATGGTGGCGCAAGGCATCACGCGCGCACGGCTGCCTGCCAACAACGAGGTGATCTGCACGCTGACGCATCAGGACGTGCCCGCGCTCGCACGCGAACTCGGTAATACGCGCTCGGCTGCCGCGCTCGAATTGTGGCGACCGCAGCTGGCCGGCAGCGTCGTCGTGATCGGCAATGCGCCGACCGCCCTCTTTCATCTACTCGACATGCTCGATGCCGGTGCGCCGAAGCCTGCGCTGATCCTCGGTTTTCCGGTCGGTTTTGTCGGCGCGGCCGAATCGAAAGCGATGCTTGCCGAAGACAGCCGCGGCGTGCCCTTCGTCGTGGTTCACGGGCGACGCGGCGGCAGCGCAATGGCCGCCGCTGCTGTAAACGCGCTCGCGACGGAGGTCGAATAAATGACGGTGCAAGGACGTTTGTTCGGACTCGGCGTCGGCCCCGGCGACCCGGAACTCATCACGCTGAAAGCGCTGCGTTTGCTGAAAGCGGCACCCGTAGTCGCGTATTTCGTCGCGAAGGGTAAGAAGGGCAACGCCTTCAGCATCATCGAGGCGCATTTGCATGACGCTCAACAGCATCTGCCGCTCGTCTATCCCGTCACGACCGAAGCGCTCGAACCGCCGCTTTCGTATGAGGCGATCATCGCCGACTTCTACGACACCGCTGCGGAGATCGTCGCCGGCCATCTCGATGCGGGCCGCGACGTCGCGGTGATTTGCGAAGGCGATCCGTTCTTCTACGGCTCGTATATGTATTTGCACGACCGCCTCGCGGCGCGTTTCGAAGCCGAAGTCGTGCCCGGTGTGTGCTCGATGCTCGGCGGTGCAGCGGTACTCGGCTCGCCGCTGGTGTATCGCAATCAGAGTCTGTCGGTGCTCTCCGGCGTGTTGCCCGAAGACGAACTGCGCCGGCGTCTCGCCGATGCCGACGCCGCGGTCATCATGAAACTCGGCCGCAACTTCGATAAGGTGCGGCGCGTGCTGGGTGAACTCGGGCTCGCGCATCGTGCGCTCTACGTGGAACGCGCGACGATGGGCAATCAGCGCATCGTGCCGCTCGACGAGGTCGACCCGATGGCCTCGCCATATTTTTCGCTGCTCGTGGTGCCGGGGGAAAAATGGCAAGGTTGACGCCACCCGCAATCGTGATTCTCGGTGCGGGCGCGTTGGAGACCGCACGGCGTATCCAGATGCTGTATGCAGGCTGCCAGGTTCATGCCTTGCAGGGCCGAGTCGAGGCTGACGTCCCGTACACGGAACTCCGCGCGCATCTGTGTGATCTGTACGCGCGCGGCACGCCGATCATCGCGTTGTGCGCTGCCGGAATCGTGATTCGTTGCGTCGCGCCCTTGTTGTCGAATAAGGGCGTCGAGCCGCCGGTGCTGGCCGTTGCAGAAGACGGCAGCGCGGTCGTGCCCTTGCTCGGCGGCCTTGCTGGCGTCAACGTGATGGCTCGCGAAATTGCGGCTGCGTTGACCGTATCGCCGGCGATTACGACGAGTGGAGAATTGCGTTTCGGCACATGTGTGCTCAATCCGCCTGAGGGATATGCGCTTGCCGATATAGCGCAAGGTAAGCGCTTCGTGTCCGATCTGCTTGCCGGAGAAAGCACGCGCATCGAGGGTGAGGCGCCGTGGCTCGATGATGCGCAATTGCCTCGCTCGGAATCGGCACGTCTCGCGATCCGCGTGACGCCGCGTGCGTGGGATGGGCGCGACGATGAGTTGGTGATTCATCCGCGGAGTGTGGTGGCGGCCGTGACCGTTCCGGCTGCCGGTGAGCAATCGAATACAGATACGAATACGGACTCCGGCGCAAATTCCAGTGCTGATAGGCAGACAGCTTCCGGCGCGCGAATCGCCGCGGTTGTGCGCGAGGCATTGGACGCGCACGGTCTCGCCCCGCTGTCACTCGCAGCATTGCTGGTTCCTTCCGAACACATGGCGAACCCGGCGCTTGCCTCTGCCGCAGCTAACCTGAACGTGCCGCTGCGTTTTGCCCAGCCGGGCCCGGAGGACGGCGAGCCGCCGAGCAATTTGCTGCACGCCGCGCTGCGCGTCCCTTATCAAACCTTGCATGACGACGCGGACGCAGGCGTCGCGCTCGCATTGGCAGCATTGGCAATCGACCCGCACACGATTGGCCGTGCACGCGGCCGCTTGACCGTGATCGGCCTCGGCCCCGGCAGCGCGGACCTGATGGTGCCCGCCGCTCGAACGGCACTGAACGAAGCCACCGATATTCTCGGCTACGAAACCTACGTGAAAATGGCCGGCCCCCTGCGTGCCGACCAACGCGTACACGGCACGGACAATCGCGAAGAGATGCAGCGCGCGCGCCACGCGTTCGAACTTGCGAGCACAGGACGTTCTGTGGTGATGGTGTCGTCGGGCGACCCCGGCGTGTTCGCGATGGCGGCCGCGGTGCTTGAGGCGCTCGAAGAAGGCGCGTCGACGAACGCTGACTGGCGCGCGGTCCAGCTCGCCATCGTGCCAGGGGTGTCCGCGGCCATGGCAACCGCAGCGCAAGCCGGCGCGCCGTTGGGCCATGACTTCTGCATGCTGTCGTTATCCGACAATCTGAAACCGTGGAGCATCATCGAAAAACGCCTTCGGCATGCGGCCGAAGCGGATCTGGTGATGGCGTTCTACAACCCGATCTCTCGCGCACGCCCGTGCCAGCTGGATAAAGCGCTGGACATCGTGCGGGAATTCCGCGCTGCGACTACGAAAGTCGTGCTCGGCCGCGATATCGGCAGAGCGGGCAGCACACTACGCACGATCGCGCTCGGTGAACTGCGTTCTTCCGATGTGGACATGCGCACGATGGTGATCGTGGGGTCGTCGACGACACGCGCGTTTGCTAATGGCATCGATGGCGGTGAATGGGTTTACACGCCACGGTGGTATGAGTGAGCACCGTGGGTTATTTTCGCCCCATCCCGCTGACCAACGCCTCCATTTGCACGCCATCGGCCCGCGCGAGGTCCTCAAGAATCGTAAAGTGATTACACCCGGCAAGCGGCACGAACTCCACCTGTTCACCCGCTTGCCGGCACGCCGCCACGTACTCCTCCGAATGCCGAACCAGTTCAGGTAACTCGGCCGTGCCGACGCTGACCGTCATCGGCACACCTTTGCCGATATGCCGCATTGGGCTATACGCATCGATCTCCATCTGCGTTAGCTGCAACTTCTCATTGAGCCATGACATCGCAATCGGCTCCAGGTCCACCAATGCGCTGATCGGCATGGCATGTACGACAGACTCATGCGTACGATAATGCGCACTCAACTGCCCGCCCGCAGAATGCCCTGCAAGGCAAACGGGACCACGCGTGCCGAGCCCATCACGATTGGCCGCCAGTACGGCCAGCAGCGCATCGACCTCGTCGACGATCTGCGTCATCGACGCATCCGGTGCCAACGTGTACTCCGCGAGCACAACATTGAAGCCACGCCCAAGTGGCCCACTGGCGACAAACGCGAAATCTTCCTTGCTACGTGCCTGCCAGTAGCCGCCGTGTATGAACACGAAAATCGGCGCGTCAGGCCTTTCGCACGGAAACCAGTCGAAACGTTGCCGGGGCCGTGGACCGTACGCTACATCACGCCTGCACGGTAGAGCGGCATACAACGCCGCGCTGCGTTCCTGAAAGCCGAGCATGCGTTCAGCGACGTCGGCCACAGCCGCCACGTTGTCGTAGGCCGCACGCAGCGCCGCCTGATCCATGCCGCGAAAGAGTTGAGTCATGACGTTCCCGAGTCATTCAACCAAATCAAAGCGTCGCAAGGCGCTCTATGCCGCCACCTTCAAATCCTCAATCGCCCGCTGCCTGACGCCAAGATCGTCCCAAAGCTCCGGGTGGCACGTGAACACCAGAATCTGGTGACGCGTAGCCGCATCGATCAGCGCGCGCTTGATCGCATCGCGCCGAGTCGCATCGGTATGCACGGCCGCGTCGTCGAGCATCAGCAAGGTTGGGCGGCCCGACGCCTTCAAAAGATCCGCATAGGCCAGCCGGGTCAGAATGCCGAGTTGCTCCCGCGTACCGAAGCTCAACGCATCGAGCGTATCCGCCCGGCCATAACGGTCTAGTGTCGCCGGACTCAGATCGTCGCCGAGCGCAATTGTCGACTGCGGGAAAATCCGCTTCAGATAGTGCCCGAGCCGCTCGGTCAACGGCGCACGCAGTTGCGCCACCGCCGCATCACGTTCGTCGACAAGCACTTCGTCGAGCAGGCTCAAAGCGCTTGCTCGCAAGCTGAGTTCTTCCTTACGACGCGTGGCTTGCTCCACTGAAGCGTTCACTGCCGCGAGACGCTCGCCGAGCCCGGACGCGCCGACCGTCTCAAGCTGACTGCGCAACTGCGCGATCCGCAGTTGCCGTTCGTGCTGCTCGTTGCGCGCAAGTTCCGCCGACGCCCGATAGCGCTTCGCCTCAGCCGCCGGGTCGTCGAGACGCACAGCTTCCAACTCACGCTCGCGCCCTTCAAGCTGTTTCTTCAATGCCTCGACTTGCACGCGCTGCTCTACGATTTTCGTCTGCCACAGCGCGCGGTTGCGGCAGAACGCTTCGTCGGCCAGTTGCGCTTCCTTGCGCTGCAGCTGCGCGGCGAGCGATTCTGTCGTGGCCGTAGCCGTCGACCGCTTTTCCGCCGCTTGCTCCAATGCTTTTCTGGCGGCCTCCCGCGCATCACGCGCGATGTCGGCGTTGCGGCGGGCCTCGTCGAGCGGGGGCGCGGCGGAGACATCAGGCAAGGCCGCGAGGCGTCCGTTAGCCGATTGCAATCGCGCATCCGCCGAAGCCAACGCGGCCCGCAGCGCGTCGATACCCTGCGGCGCATGCACCTCGAGAATCTTCGCCTGGCTTTTCTGCTGCGCGACCAGCGCCTTCCACTGCTCGTGCCTGGCCTCCGCCTCACCCAGCGACGCCACGCCCAGCGTCTGCAACAGCTGCGCATGCTGGGCTTCGAGCGACGCCAACTCGGACAATCGCGCCGAAAGATCGGAAACGCCCGGAATCACGCGCAACTCACCGATCTCGCCAAGACCGATCAATTTCTCCTCGTCGAGCCGCAGCACGCCCTCGCCACTCACCTTCGCATCGCCGACGGTGATCGCGCCATTCAACCGGTATTCGATGCGCGTCATCGCCGCTTCGGTCCGGGCACGCAGCACGGTCAATTCTGCATCGAGCGACTGGAGCCGCTTCAGTTGCGCCCCGTCGATCTCGAGCGCGGCCGCTGCGCGCGTCGCTTCCAGCACGGCTTCGTTCGCCTTGCCGGCGGCCGTGATCGACGCTTCGAGCCGCTCGCTCTCGGTGCGGTGCAGAGCAATCTGACTGCGCAAATCGCCCGCGGTTACCGCGGCGTTCGCCAGTTCGTGCGCACGGTTAGCATCGGCAGACGCCTGCTCAAATTGCGCCACGCTCGCCTGAGCCTGTGCATGTTCGTTCTGAACCGTTGAAACATTGGCTCGTGCGGCATCAAGTTGCTGCCGCTCGCGCGTAACAGCGGCTTCCAGTTCAGTCGCCGCCTGTTCCTGCTGTAACGAAAGCGCTAACTCGGCGTCCTTCAATTGCAGCGATTGCGCCAACCCTTGAAGACTGCGTTCGAGTTCGGCCGCGGCGGCGGCGCGCTGTTGCGCCTGCACGGCCTTCTGCTCATGAAGCTCCCAGGGGCGCTTGCGTTGCGCGTCGTCGAAGGCTTCCTGCTGCGTGGCAAGCCGCACGATGTTCTCGTCGAACTGCTGGCGCTGCTGCTCCAGCTCATCGCGCTCTTCGATCAGCGCCGTCAACGCCTGTTCGGCTTCGGCCAATGGGCCGGTGGACTTCTGCGTACGCGCCGTGAGCAGTTGCCGGAGTTCGCGCTGCACCGCGGCGATCAGCGCATCCTCACCGGCCGATTCATGGCCGCCCGACAGTTGCGACAACGCATCACGTAGATACTGCGCAGCATGTCCCGTGGAATCGCGCACCTCCTGCGTGCCGCCTTGTTGCACCCACAACAATCCGGGAACACCGGCGTTTTCCGCCTTCAGCGGCCCACGTGCGGCACGCGAAAAACCGAGCAGCGCGGCGAGCTTGTCTTCTGCTTCGTCCTCGCCGAACACCGTCTGACCGATCTTCAATTCGCAGCGCTGCCGGGTGACGAACTGCTTCGACAACCTGCATGCCGTGCCGTCCATATCGAACGTCACTTCAACCGACGGCTGCCCGCTCGCCTTGCCCCAAGGCAGCAGGTCTTTCAGATGCGAAGCCTTGTAGCGCTCGAGAAACACCGCCCGCACGGCTTCGGCGATCGTGCTCTTGCCGGCCTCGTTCGGGCCGGTGAACAGATTGAGTCCAGGCTGCAGATCGTCGATGACGAGCCGTCCGGTGAACTGCTTGAACTCCTGAATCGCGATGCTTTCCAGCTTCATGCGGACCTCGCTTCGCGCGGCAGTTCACGTTGAAAACGAGCCAGAAGCAATAACGCCTCTGCCGCGCGCTTAACCTGTTGCGGGTCGGACTGCGGGTCCTCCTGCAAGCCTCGCAGGCGTGCTACCACCTTGGCAAGGTAGCCGCTCTGCGCGCCGAGTTCGGCGAGGTCGTCGGCGGTGGGCAGCACCTGCAGGCCACTCAGATCGACGCGTAGCGCACGCACCCGCGCACGTGTTTCTTCCACCGCGACGTGAATCGCTTCGGCCTCGGCCAGTGCGGTCGAGCCGCTTACGGTCACCCGTAGCACGTCGTGGCTGCCTAACGCGCTGAGCCGCAGCTTGAGCGAATCGACGTCGGTCGGCACGGAGATCGTCTCTTCCCAACGATGCCATTGATATTTGCCGACCCGCACCGCTTCAACGGACGGCACGGCGCCGGGCTCAGCTAGCGTGACGTCGAGCATGAAGCCTGGATCGTTCGCGCGGAAACGGTCCTGCTCGTGCGTGCCGGCATACCAGGTGCGTTCGTCGACGCGCAAATGCCCGTGCCAGTCGCCGAGCGCGAGATAGTCCAGACGCGCGCTCGCTGCGCGCGTCGGCGCGATCGGGTTCGACGAATCGATGCCCTCCTGCAGGATTCCGCTCACGCTGCCATGCGCGAGTCCGATGCGGTGATAGCCGGGTGGTGTCTCCGTCGTGTCGAAGAAGCCCGTCGTGTCGTCGTAAGTGATGCGTTGCGTGAGCGGCGCGCAGAGCAACGCGCACTGGCAGGCGTCGAGCGTCACCACACCGGGTTCGAGCACCAGCCGCACATTCGGCGCGACGCAGTTCAGCCGTTGCGCACGGGTCCAGACGCTCTCGACCAGCGCGGCATCGTGATTGCCCGGCAGCATGATCCAGGGTCCGGAGAACGCCTGCAACGCACCGAACAAGCGGCGGATCACCGTATCCGAGACGGTCTGCAGGTCGAATACGTCGCCGGCAACCAGCACGGCGTCGACCTTGCGCGCCGCCGCTTCCTCAGCGATCCGGCGCACGGTTTCGAAGCGCGCTTCCGCGAGATGCGCGGCTTCGTCCGGCTCGAACTGGCCGAATTGCGTGCCTATCTGCCAGTCCGCGGTGTGCAGAAACCTGATCACTGTGCCTCCATTCTGTTCAATTGCGTCGTCGCTCAATGTTCATTCGGCGCTCATGTTACCGCGCCTGCGCTTAAAGAACGTCCTACGCCAACGCCACACGGCCGGAACAGCGGCGCTACACTCGCGTTTCTGGACCAGCACGCCAATCGCGCCGCACCATTCCAATCGAATCGAACCCCGCTGCCCTGCTGCCGATGAACAAAGAAACCGAACTGAAGAAGGCCAAGCGCACCCCGCTACTGCTGCTGGCGGCCGCCGCCTGCGTTTTCCTCGTGACCGCCTTCATGCCGCGCGGTCTCTGGGTGGACGGCATCAAAGCGGTAGCCGAGGCCGCCATGGTCGGCGCGCTCGCCGACTGGTTCGCCGTGGTCGCACTGTTTCGCCGCGTGCCGATCCCGATCGTCTCCGCGCATACCGCGATCATTCCGAAGAACAAGCACAAGATCGCCGACAACCTCGCCGTATTCGTGCAGGACAAATTTCTGGACGTGCCGTCGCTGGTCGGCCTGATCCAGAAACACGACCCGGCGCAAAGCATCACCGGCTGGCTGACGAAACCGGCCAATACCGCCCGTCTGGGTGACTACGTGGTCAAACTGACGGGCGGAATTCTCGAACTGACCGACGACGTGCGCATCCAGGTCTTCATCAAGGACGCCTTGCGCGACGTGCTGGCCAAGGTCGATCTGTCGCAATCCATGGGTTCGATTCTCGACACGCTCACCAGGGACGGCCGCCATCAGGAGCTGCTCGACGCCGGCATCGAGCAGGTCGTGGCGCTGTTGCGCGAACCGCAGGCGCGCGAGTTTATCGCTGAGCGCATCGTCGACTGGGTGAAGAGCGAATATCCGAAGATGGAGATGATCCTGCCGTCGGCATGGCTCGGCGAAAAAGGCGCCGAAGCGATCGCCAACGCGGTGAACCGGATGCTCGAACAGATCAGCGAGAACCCCGCTCATCAGTTGCGCCAGAAATTCGACGACGCGGCGCAGAAGCTGATCGTCAAACTCAAGACCGATCCGGCATTCCTGCAGAAAGGCGAGGAACTGAAGCGTTATCTGGTGGAAGGCGAAGCACTCAGTACGTATGTGAAGGACATGTGGGGCGAATTGCGCGCGTGGCTCAAACGCGATCTGCAAAGCAGCGATTCGGCCCTGCACGCGCGGGTGATGGCGATGGGCCAGTGGGTAGGTCGCGAACTGGCGCACGATCCCGCGCTGCGTCAGTCGCTGAACGACCATCTGGAAGAAGCGGCGCGCGCCATGGCGCCGGATTTTGCCCAGTTCCTCACGCGCCACATCAGCGATACAGTGAAGAACTGGGATGCACGCGAAATGTCACGGCAAATCGAGTTGAACATCGGTAAGGATTTGCAGTACATCCGCATCAACGGGACGATTGTGGGCGGCTTTATCGGCTTGCTGCTGTATGCGAGCTCACAGCTGTTCGAGCTGTTGCGTTTGCACATGGGCTAAGGATACGGCCGCCGCACGCCAAAGCGCCTACAATCCGGGCATATGAATTGCTCGGCCGCTTTAACTGACCGCCGCCGTTCCAGCCGCGCGAACCCTCAGTAAAAGCGTCAGCGCCACCACATCGAGAAGTGTGTCCATGAAAATATCGTTACCGCCACCCGGGCGGCCGAACCGCGTATACCCACCGGGCACGCCCAGTCTGCATGGGCTGGCCTCGGTCATCACCGGCGTCGTGGTGGTCTGCGCGCTGTACTTCGCCCGCGAGGTGCTGATCCCGATCACGCTCTCCGTGCTGCTCAGCTTTCTGCTCGCACCGCTGGTGCAGGCGCTGCGGCGCTTGCATATGGGCCAGTTGCCATCCATCTTTATCGCGGTGCTGTTCGCCCTCGCCACCTTGCTGGCCGTCGGCGGGCTGATCGGAGCGCAACTGGTGCAACTGGCGGGCGATCTGCCGCAGTATCAGGCAGCGATCGAGCAAAAGATCGAGACGGTGCAGGAGAAAACCGTCGGCCGGGCCGATTCGCTGATGAGCCGCGCCGCCGCCACGCTACAACGCGTCGCGCCGACCAAGCCGAGCCCGCCGCGCCTCACCGGACGCGCCGCGCGCAACGCACCCGCTGTGCCGACGCCTGTGGAAGTGCACGAGCCGTCGCCCACGCCGATCCAACTCGCTCAACGCGCGCTGTCACCGGCCATTGCGCCGATCGAGACCACCTTTATCGTGCTGGTCGTCACGATCTTCATCCTGCTGCAGCGCGAAGATCTGCGCGACCGTTTGATCAGTCTTTTCGGCTCGCGCGATCTGCACCGCACCACCACCGCGATCAACGACGCCGCCGGGCGGCTGAGCCGCTATTTCGTCGCACAACTGGGCGTGAATCTCAGCGCGGGCGGGATCATCGCCATCGGTCTCGCGATCATCGGCGTGCCGGGTGCGTTGCTGTTCGGCGTGATTGCTGCGTTGCTGCGCTTCGTGCCGTACATCGGCATCTGGATCGCCGCGATTCTCGCCGTGTTTCTCGCGGCCGCCATCCAGCCGCAATGGACCATGGCGGTCTATACGCTGATCCTGTTTATCGTGGTCGATGTAGTAGCCGGGCAGATCGCCGAGCCGCTGCTGTACGGTCATCGCTCGGGGTTGTCGCCGCTGGCCGTGGTCGTGGCGGCGATTTTCTGGAGCTGGCTGTGGGGGCCGATCGGCCTTGTACTGTCCACGCCGCTCACGCTGTGCGTCGTCACGCTGGGCCGCTACGCGGATCGTCTGAACTTTCTCACGGTGCTGCTCGGCGACCAGCCTGCTCTCACGCCTGCGCAGAACTTCTATCAACGGCTGCTGGCGGACGATCCGCATGAAGCCATCGTGCAGGCCGAGCGCCTGCTGCGCGAGATGTCGCTGATCGACTACTACGACAATGTCGCGCTGGAAGGCCTCAAGCTTGCGCGCAACGATGCGATGCGCGGGGTGCTGATGCCTGAGCAACTTGCGCGAATCAATGACGCGCTGGTCGATATCGTCGAAAACCTGGAAATCGCCGACGGACTGCCCGATCGCCTGTCGCGCACGGAACCGGCCGACTCCGCCGGGATAATCTCGGCATCGGCGACAGCCGATCTTTCAGATCGCCACGACAGCCACATTGCGGCCCATCCGGCGAAGCGACATGAAACCGACAAGACGTCGGTGCTATGCGTGCCGGGACGCGGCGCATTCGACGAAGTCACCGCCGCAATCGCCGTGCAATTGCTCGGCCGCCAGGGTCTCGCGCCAATGATGGCTACGCATTCGGGCTATCGCAGCGCACATGCCGACGAGCCGAGCTTCAAGGACGCGCCGATCATCTGCATCATCTCGCTCGACGCGCCGGAATCGCCGCCGTATCTGCGCAACATGCTGCGGCGCACGCGGGAATGGCGGCCGCGAGCGACGCTGGTGGTGGGCGTGGGCGGCGCACCGGAAAGCGGGCCGGAGATGGGGGCGACCGGCGCTTCGCACGCGGCGCCGACGTTCCGCGCGATGATCGAGGAATGTCAGGTCGGCGCGAGCGTTCAGCACTCGCGCCAGGCTTCGCATCTGGCCGGGGCGGATTAGCAGGTCTGCGCGGTCTGCATTGCATTGCGTTGCACGAATCAGAAAACCCGCAGGGTGCGTAAGCGCCCTGCTGGTTTTTTATCGCCGGAACGCCCAGTTCTTGTACCCAAAATGAGGACAGCCACGCGCTACCCCTCCTTCATACTTCACCTATCGATTCGCACCGCCTCCAGAGAGCACTCAAGCCGCGGCGGGCAATCCATCGGTAACGAAGAGCCAGGAGACACGCATGAGCCGCAGTTTCAAACCCTATCCATTCACGCCGCGTCACTATGCGGGCGAGGTGCCGCAGCTGGTCGACGGGTGTGACCCTGTACGGCGCGCCGTGGCGATTGTCGGCGGCGGTCCGGTCGGCATGACGCTAGCGCTTGCGCTGGCGCGCCAGGGCGTACGCTCGGTGCTGATCGAAGCCGACGACGGCGTATGCACCGGCAGCCGCGCGATCTGCATCTCACGCCGCAGCCTGGAGATTTTCAAACGCCTGGGCGTGGTGCAGGGCTTCCTGCAAAAGGGTTTGCCATGGACCGGCGGGCGCAGTTTCTACCGCGATGCCGAAGTGTTCCGCTTCGCCATGCATCAGGACGACGAGCAATCGCTGCCGCCGATGATCAACATCGCGCAGTACCAGATCGAACAGTTGCTGCTCGACGAAGTGGAACAACATGCCGATCTGATCGACATCCGCTGGCAAACCCGCGTGACCGGCATTGAACACCATACCGGCAACGGCGCCACGCTTGACCTGAGCACCGGCGACGCCGCCTGGCAAATGCACGCGGATTGGGTCGTCGCGTGCGACGGCGGCCGCAGCACGATTCGCGAGGCGCTCGGCCTCAAGCTCACCGGCACCACGTACGAGGGACGCTACGTGATTGTCGATATCGAACTGGAAAGCGAACGCGCCACCGAGCGCCTCGCCTATTTCGATCCGCCTTCCAATCCCGGCTCGACGGTGCTGGTGCACAAGCAGCCCGACAACGTCTGGCGCATCGACTATCAGCTTCGCGACGATGAAGATCCGGAGGCCGCGGTCAAACCTGAGAACGTGATGCCACGCGTGCAGAGCGTGCTCGACTCGATGGGCGAAACGGGCGAATGGTCGCCGATCTGGATTACGGTCTACAAGGCCAACGCATTGACGCTCGAACGCTACCGCCATGGCTCGGTGCTGTTCGCTGGCGATGCCGCGCATCTCGTGCCAATTTTCGGCGTGCGCGGCGCGAATTCCGGCATCGACGACGCCGACAATCTCGGCTGGAAACTCAGTTGCGTGGTCAACGGCATTGCGTCGGATCGTCTGCTCGACAGCTATAGCGACGAGCGCGTGTTCGCGGCGCGTGAGAACCTGAGCTACGGCATGAAGAGCACCGAATTCATGGCGCCGCCTTCGTTCGCGTTCGACCTGATGCGCCAGGCAGTGCTGGGACTTGCCTTGCATCATCCGGCCGTGCGGCCACTGATCAATCCGCGGCAGACGCACGCGATTGCGTATGCCGAGTCGCCGCTCAATCGGATCGCCGCTGTTGCATCCGGCGCGTTCGCCAAGGGTCCGGGGCCGGGCACGGTACTACCCGAGTGCCGACTTCAACGTCTGTGCGACGGCGTACCAGTCGATATCCATCTCACCGATCTGCTAGGGCCCTGCTTCACTGCACTTCGCTTCGGCGCGGACACGGCGCAAGACGAAGCATGGCAGCAATTGCACCACGCGCTCGGCGAACATAGCATTCCGTTCAAAGCGATCACGCTGGTCAAAGGCGATGTGCCGCGCGCCAGCGTCCCGCATGTGCTCGATCCGGCAGGACGCCTGCACGAGATGCTCGATGCCACGCCGGGCACCGTCTATCTGATCAGGCCGGACGGTCATGTGCTCGCCCGCTGGCGCAACGGCAACGCGACGAACGTGCAAAGCGCCGTGACGGCCAGCCTGACGATTTGACGCAAGAGGAATCCACACCATGACCGATAGCGAACTCGACCTCGTCTACACGACGCTCTGCAAGACACTGACCGCTGAAGGCGAAGCGCAAGCACCCTTGTATCTCGCCCGCCTTGCGCTGCTGTGCATGACGGAACTCGGCGATACGCAGCGCGCGCTGTCGTTGATCGAAGCGGCAAAGCTGCCGGCCTCTTCGGCAGTGACTGCGTGATGCTGAAAGCCCTGTGCTCAAGACGCAAAACGTAAGACGAAAAAACCCGCCCCGTTGATCACGTGGGGCGGCTTCTTTTCGGAGGTCGTCGCAACCTTTACTGCCGGGGATACAACCCCAACGTACTCGCATGCAGGCGCGCGAGGCCGAGCAACGCGTCGGTGCAAGGGGTCGGCACGTCGGTAAGCTGCCCGAGCTCACGCACCGCAGCCACCAGCGCGTCGAGCTCGACCGCCTTGCCCGCCTGTACATCCTGCAGCATCGAGGTTTTCATCGCGCCCAGTTTGAGCGTGACCTCGTGACGATCCGCCGGCGCCTGTTCGATCGGAATACCGAAGCGCGCGCCGATCTCCTTCGCTTCCAGCATGATGCTCGTGACGAAGTTGCGCACCAGTTCATCGCTGAGAATCCGGTCGGTGGTCGCACCGGTGATGGCGCTGATCGGATTCATCGTCATGTTGCCCCACAGCTTGTACCAGACGTCGCGCTGAATCTGCTCCGACATCGACGCATTGAATCCCGCTGCGGCCAGCGTGGCGGTGAGCGTTTTGACGCGCTCACTCGCTTGCCCCGACGCTTCGCCGATGATCAGCCCATTGCCCTGGTGATGCCTGATGACGCCCGGCGACTCGATCAGACAACTGGCATGCACCACGCAGCCCACTGTCTGCGCAGTCGGAATCGCGGCGGCGATCGCGCCTTCAGGATCGATCGACTTCAACCGCTTGCCGGCGAAATCACGGCCGAGTCCTTCGCAGAACCACCATGGCACACCGTTCATGGCTGTGAGCACAATCGTCTGCGGGCTTAGCAGCGGTGCAATATGCGCGGCGACCGACGCCATTGCCGGTCCCTTGACCGCCACCACGACGAGATCCTGCACGCCGAGATCCGCCGGCTGTTCGCTTGCCCTTACCTTCACCGTGTGCGTCACGCCGCCTTCGATCAGACGCAAGCCGTGCTGCTGCAAAGCACCGAGTGTCGCGCCGCGCGCCACCACGCTCACGTCGTGGCCGGCCTGTGCGAGCTTCACCCCCATCCAGCCGCCGATCGCGCCGGCACCGTAGATACCTACTTTCATTGCTTCAATCCTTGCGTTAATCCCTCGGTCAATGCTTCGCCTCAATATCCGCGTCAATCCTTGTAGCTCGCGTCGATGCGATCCACCCGCCGCACCAGCGCATCGAATACATCCTGCCCCGCACCGTGACGTGGATCGAATTGCAAGGAGTCGCGCGAGCAACGGATCGCCACGTCTTCCGGCACCGGCCGTGCGCGGCCCATCGAGAACGTGGCCATCTGGATTTCGCACGCGCGGTTGAGTGTCCACAGAATAGCGAAAGTCTGCGGCAACGTGTGGCCCCATGCCAGCAGGCCATGATTGCGCAAGATCACCGCCTGCCTGTGGCCGATGTGTTCGAGCAGACGCGGCCCTTCCTCCGCATGCACCGTGATGCCTTCGAAGTCGTGATACGCAATGCGATCATGCAATTGCGCGCTATAGAAGTTGGTTTGCTCAAGGCCATTTTCGAGGCAGGCCACCGCGACGCCTGCCGTGGTGTGCGTGTGCATCACGCAGTGCGCATCAGCCAGGCCTTCGTGAATCGCCGCATGCACGACGAAACCCGCGGGGTTCACCGGATACGGCGAGTTATCGAGCACGCGGCCTTGCGCGTCGATCTTCACGAGGTTGCTCGCCGTCACTTCGCTGTAGTGCAGGCCGAACGGATTGATCAGGAAATGCCGCTCGCCGCCGCTCACGCTCGCCGGCACGCGCAATGTGATGTGGTTGTAGATCATCTCGGTCCAACCGAGCATGTCGAAGATCCGGTAGCACGCGGCTAATTGCGCGCGCGCCTGCCATTCGTCGGGGTGCATCGCGGCGGCCTTCGCTGGGCTCGCCGCCTGCATTTCAAGAGTCGTCATCAGGGTCTCCGTATTTATCATTCGTTATCGTCAAGCCGTTGCGAATCGCAGCCGTTATGCGCCCGCCACCACAGCGGCGATTGACGACGCCACATAGCCGGCGTTGCGCGCATTCAATCCGGCGACGCACATGCGCCCCGAACGCAGTACGTACACAGCGTATTCGTTGCGCAAACGCTCCACCTGAGCTTCGCTCAAGCCCGTGTACGTGAACATGCCGCGCTGCGCGACGTAACGCGCGCGCATCACTTCATCCACACGGCCTGCGAGGCCTTCGTGAATCGTGCCGCGCATGGCGAGAATCCGTTCGCGCATGGTGGCGAGTTCTGCTTCCCACAAGGCACGCAAGGACGCGTCGGACAGTACGTTGGCGACGAGGCGCGCGCCATGCGTCGGCGGATTGCTGTAGTTGGCGCGCACCGTCGACATCAATTGACCGAGCACGCGGGCCGCCTCTTCCTTGCTCTTGCACACCACGCTCAGCGCACCGCAGCGCTCGCCGTACAGCGAGAAGTTCTTCGAAAACGAATTCGCAGCGATCAACGGCACACCCGCATCGGCGAGCAGGCGCACGCAGGCCGCGTCCTCCTCGAGGCCCGCGCCGAAACCCTGATACGCCATATCGACAAACGCAATCAGTTTGCGGCGCTGCAATACCGGCACCAGTTCCGCCCATTGTGCCGGGCTCAGATCAACGCCGGTCGGGTTGTGACAGCACGCATGCAGCAGCACGACGCTCTGTTCCGGCAAGCGGCTAATCGTGTCGAGCATGTCGGCGAAACGCAAGCCGCCGGTGTGTTCGTCGTAATACGGATAGGTGTTGACCGTGAGACCTGCACCTTCAAACACCACGCGATGGTTTTCCCAGCTCGGATCGCTGATCCAGATCTGCGAGGCCGGGAAATAACGCTTCAGAAAATCCGCGCCGACTTTCAGCGCACCCGAACCGCCAATAGTTTGCAAGGTTGCAATGCGGCCTGCGGCGCGCGCTTGGTTGTCCGCGCCGAACACCAGCGCCTGTGCTGCGTCGCGGTAGAGCGGCAGGCCCGCCATCGGCAGGTAGGAGCGCGGGCCGATCGAATCGAGCAGCGCGGTTTCCGCGCGCCGCACGGCGTCCATCACCGGCAGCTTGCCGGCGTCGTCGAAATAGATGCCGATGCTCAGGTTGACCTTGTTGGGCCGCGGATCGAGTTGGAAATCTTCGTTCAGGCTCAGAATCGGGTCGCCCGGATAGGCGGGAATGTGGTCGAACATGGCAATTCCTTGAGTGGAGCCCTGCATGCGGCTTGATTGCGGCCTGCGTATACCCTGAGTGTGAACCGGCGCAGCCTGGTCGTAGCAGCGTGGGCGAGTCGGAAGTCTAAGCGGGTTTCCAGCTTCGCGTCGATGGGGACGAGTGTCGGTCAATGGCTCGCTGCGCACAATCAATCGATTTTTCACGATTCGTAAGTTTTTCTTTAGAATCGCCTGATGCCACTCACACGCGTCACCATCCGTCAGTTCGAAGCGTTTCTCGCCATCGTCGATTTGCACAGCATCGGCGCGGCGGCGGAACGGCTCGGGCTGACCTCGTCAGCGGTCAGTCAGTTGCTGGCCGAACTGGAAACGGAACTGGGCTTTCGCCTCTTCGACCGTACGACGCGGCGCGTCAATCTGTCGAGTGCGGGGCAGGATTTTCTGTCGTCGGCCGAGTCGGTGTTGCGCTATGTGCGCGCCGCCGCCCAATCCGCCGACGACATCCGCAATCGCGCGGCCGGGATCGTGCGAGTCGGCGCGCCGCTGGTACTCGCGGCGACCGCGCTGCCGGCGGCCATCGCCGAATATGCGCGCGATAAACCGAAAGTGGTCGTGCGCATTTGCGACACCGTGGTCGAGCAATTGGTGGAACGTGTGGAAAGTGGCGACGTGGATCTCGCGATCGGCCCGGATCGTCAGAGCGGTACGCGAGTGCGTTGCGATCCAGCCTTCGCGAGTCCATGGGTGATGTGGTGCGCACCGGCACATCCGTTGAGCACACGGCGCCGGGTGGAGTGGCAGCACCTGCGCGGCGTGCCCATTGTTGCCACCGGCCGCGACCACGAGCGTGCGGTCGAACAGATGCTGGCTAATCTGCCGGCCGAGGCGCGCATCATTCCGGTGGACGTGGTGGATAACGTGACGACAGCGTTCGGTCTGGCGTCGCAGGGGCTTGCCGTGACACTCGCGCCTGCGTACGTGGCGCCGCTCGCGCGAACCTTCGGGCTGGTGATGAAGCGGATCGTCGATCCTGAAACGATCCGTGAAGTGTGTGTGTATCGTTCGACCGAACGTGCGCTGTCACCGCCCGCGGACGGATTCGCGGAATTCATCATGCCGTGGCTGAAGCGCTGGGATCGCGAGACACAGGCTGATGCACGGGCAAAGCGCGGATGATCGTTTGGTGCGAGTTCCACGGCGCTTCGGCTGTTCTTCTACGGCTGCAATTTCGGCGCGCCCGCTCAAGACTGCTCAGGCTGCAGACATAGCGCGAACAACTGGCGCTGGCTGGAAATCCCCAACCGCGCGTAAGCACGCTTCTGATACGTAATTACGCTGGTAGCTTTGACGCCCATTTGCTCCGCGATCTCGGCAGCGTTTGCGCCTTCGAGCGTGCCGCGCAGCACGTCGATCTCGCGCGGCGTCAGCGCCGGGCAGGCACGTCTCACCCGTGCCAGCATCGCGGCTGCCGTGCCTTGATGATGCTGCCCATTGAGCGCGTAATGGCTTTTTGCAGCGTGCGCGAACAAGTGCGCCATGCTTTCCACATGCTCCAGTTCGCCTGGCTGAAACATGCCGTATGCGCTGTCACGATACAGATTGATCGACAGCCAGACGCTTTCCATGGGTTGCAAAAGCAGCGACAGCCGGTCAGACACGTTGGGCTGCGCGTAGCAGGCGGCGCGGTAGGCCTCGTTTTCGATTTCTTCGCTTTGCTGCTGATGCAGCACTAACGCCGCGTGCGCCTGCTTCGCTTGCGGGCGGCCGACGATCGCTCGGTTTCCGTCGAGCGCATAGAAGTGTGTGGCGTAGCGATCGGCGACATCGCGCAGGAAGCGGCCGCCGCGATGGTCGGCGGCGGAGACGGTGCGCGGCCTCGCATCGAACTCATAGGCGAAGATGGTGCACTGCGAAACAGGAAGCGTGTCGCCAACCGTCTTCAGAATGCTTGCAGCAAGCGCATCCGGGTCGTCATGTGAGATCGACACGACGAGGTCGGTAACACGCGACGTGTTGATTTGCCCGCTGCGGGCCGGTGTGGATATACGCCAGGAACGCATGATAATGGCGAGGTCACGCTACATGGAGTTTGGTCCGGCAAGCGTAGCACAATGGAGCATTACACCTGATGCCGCGCTGCCTTCGCGGCGAAACCTTCTCACGCCGCCGAGTCCTCGCAAAGCCTTCGGCTGCCGATAAAACTACAACGTCCCCAACTTGACGGCGAGGAAATCGACCAGTAGCCGCGTCCGCTGTGGCAGCCGCCGCGTCCTCGTCCACATCGCATGCAAGGGCAAAGGTGTCAGCGGAAAATCCGTGAGCAGAACCTCAACCCTGCCTGCTTCGATCCACTCCTGAATCTGCCAGAAGGCAGCGATCCCAACCCCCATACCACCCAGCACGCCCGCATTCACCGCCGCAACCTGATTGCTGTCAAAGCGCCCCGCCACGTTCACCGCAATTTCGTTGCCCTCCGGCGACATGAATATCCACCGCACGGGATGCCGCGCGCCCGTTCGAACGACACAATCGTGTCTCGCCAGATCCCGCGGATGGGATGGCCTACCGCGTTCCGCAAGATAAGCCGGCGCGGCGAACACCACCCGCCGAAGCGTGCCGATCCGTCGCGCCACCAGCCGTGAATCAGGTATTTCGCCAATGCGGATCGTCACGTCTGCGCCGGTCTCTGCAGGATCGCGATACTCGTCGCTCAGATCGAGCGACAACGCCAGTTGCGGATGACGCTGCAAAAACTCCGCGGCAAGCGGCGCGACGAATTTGGGTCCGAACAGCGTGGGCGCATTGATGCGCAATCGCCCGGTGAGCCTGTGCAATTCCTCCGCGAGTTCGGTGCGCGCCAGTTCGAGTTCGGTCAGCGCGCCTTTGACTCGCTCGTAAAAACGCATACCGGCCTCGCTCGGCTGGGAAGTGCGGGTGGTTCGCACGATCAGGGTCGATCCGTGCGCCCGTTCGAGCACCTGAAGCGAACGGCTGACAGCCTGCAGCGACCGGCCAAGCCGGCGCGCGGCGTTCGTCAGACTGCCTTCCTCGACCACTGCCACCAAGGTTTCCAGATCGCGCAATGCATCCATCGGCGATTCTCCCATTTATCGTGAGGATGTATCCAATTCAGTGCGAATTGTGTTTGTCTGACGTGAGAGTAGCATCGATTCACTTCGACTTTACGGGTAGCGCGACGATGGACTCATCCACGATTCAATGCCCGACGGCCGCCCAAACGGCCACGCCGCCGGCTGAGAGCGTTCCGACCGCGCGCTTCGCCGCCATGGTCGCGGTCGCCGTGCTGCC
Source organism: Paraburkholderia sediminicola (assembly GCF_902859805.1). Classification (GTDB taxonomy): domain Bacteria; phylum Pseudomonadota; class Gammaproteobacteria; order Burkholderiales; family Burkholderiaceae; genus Paraburkholderia; species Paraburkholderia sediminicola. Next base: position 235,306 of record NZ_CADIKC010000004.1, read on the forward strand.
CCTGTATGCGTCACAAACGTTGATCGGCCCGCTCGACGTCTCGCTGCATCTCGGCGCATGGACCACGCTCGTCACCGCATTGACGCTGTTTGGCTATGCGGTCGGCCTCGTCGGGCTTGTACCGCTGATCGACCGCTTGCCCAATCGGCCTCTGATTGCGGCGACGTTGTTCGCCCAGATCGCGTGCCTTGCGCTGGCCGCTGTTGCGCCGCTCGCACCGGTGTTTCTGGCGGCGTCGTTCGCCGTCGGCGTCACATCGAGTGTCGTGCAGATGCTGGTGCCCGCAGCAGCGGCGCTTGCGCCGCCGGCTTCGCGGGGCAAGGTCGTCGGTAATGTGATGAGCGGTTTGATGCTCGGCATTCTGTTGTCGCGCCCGCTTGCCAGTGTGATCGGCGGCGCACTCGGCTGGCGCGCGTTCTACGCAGCCGATGCGATGCTGCTCGCCGCAGTCACGCTTGCCGTGCTGCCACGGTTGCCGGATAGCCGCCCTGTCGGCGCGCCGCCCTATGCCGCGTTATTGGCGTCGATGGTGCGACTGGTGGCGCATGAGCCGGTGCTGCGCCGCCGGGCGCTGTATCAGGGCCTGCTCATGGCCGGCTTCAATGCATTCTGGAGCAGCGTTGCCATCGTCCTGACGCGTGCGCCGCTCGGGTTGAACAGCACCTCTGTCGCGCTGTTCGCGTTAGCCGGCGGCGGCAGCGTGTTCATCGCGCCATTGGCGGGCCGTGCCGGCGACAGGGGCTGGTCGAAGCCCGCTACCCTGCTCGCTCATGCGGTCACCATCGTGGCCGCGCTGCTGGCGGCATTGGCGCTGACTTCGGGTGTGTCGCGCGTCGCATCGATCGCCATGCTGGCCGTGGCTGCCTTCTTTATCGACGGTGGCGTGATTGCCGATCAGGCGCTCGGCAGGCGCGCAATCAATCTGCTCGCACCCGAATCGCGTGGCCGGGTGAATGGGCTCTATACGGGCCTCTTTTTTGTCGGCAGCGCGGCAGGCGCCACCATCGCCGGGCCGGCGCTCGCGCATTGGGGATGGCCGGGTGTCTGTGTCGCTGCGCTAGGCTTTTTCGCGGCGGCAGCGGGGCTGCATCTGCGCGACAGTTCGCGCGGATGAGGCGCATCATCGATCTCGTGAACCAGACGGTGGCCTCGTTGTATGCACAACGACTGCAGAAAGGATTCACTCTCGCCCGTTGAAGGACCCGCGCACCAACATCACCATCCTCGGCAATCCAATCGTAAACACAGCCCTGATCGTTTCGTCAGCGCTGACGCTGACATTCCCGCCGTGCAGATGCAGGACGGGGCTGGCTGAATTACGCCGGCACCGTCTCCGCCTGTGCGGCACGCGACCACACGCGATGCTGTCCCGCCACCTTGATGAAGGTCTTCAGCACCTCGGCAGCCTGCTTGTCGTCGCCGGTTGCCACGCCATCGGCATTGGCCGGCAAGTGCGCCGCAGCCAGCACGTCACGCCCCGCGCCGATGGCCGCAATCGCCTTCAGGTGCCTGAACGCTTCGAGCACGAAATGCCGTGCGTCGCCCGATTGCGCCAGCTTCTTCGCGCCCGCCTCACCACCCACCACGATCACTGCGTCGAACATGATCGACGGCAAGCCGGCAATCGTTGCGTCCGGCGCCATGCCGTCGATGGCGGCAAGGGTCGGCGCGATCAACATCGGCGCCGCGCCCTCGCCTTGCAACGCCTGCTGCAGCTTTTTGATCGCCGCGCCATCGGAACCCGGCGCAGCCAGCAAAGCGATCTTGCAGGTCTTGATGCCGGGCTTCACGCGATTGAGCAGACTCAGTGCAGCCGACGCTTTAGTCCCCTTGAGCTTCGCCGTGCCCTTCTTCGGCGCGGGCAAGCCGAGACCTTCGGCCACCTTCGCAGCAAGCCCCGCGTCGAAATTGGCCAGAATCTCGTTGACCACGCGCGCGCGAATCTCCGGCTTGGTGACCTTGCCGAGTTCGAACTGGTAAGCCGCGGCGATATGGTCTTTCTCTGGTTCAGACATGCTGTTGTAGAACATTGCGGCCTGCGAGAAATGATCGGCGAACGACTCGCTACGCACACGAATCTTGTTACCTTCCACGCGCTCCGGATAGCTTTCGAAGCCACCATCCGACGGCGCCGGGTCGGTTTCCTTCGGCCAGCCGCCACTCACCGAATTCGGCTCGTACGAAGCCTGCCCGACGTTGATCGTCTGGCGGTGCATCGCATCGCGCTGATTGTTATTGAACGGACATACCGGCCGGTTGATCGGAATCTCGTGGAAATTCGGTCCGCCGAGGCGGCTGATCTGCGTGTCGGTGTACGAGAACAAACGGCCTTGCAATAGCGGATCGTTCGAGAAGTCCAGACCCGGCACGATGTGCCCCGGATGGAACGCAACCTGCTCGGTTTCGGCGAAGAAATTGTCCGGATTGCGATTGAGCGTCATCTTGCCGATGATCTTCACCGGCACCAGTTCCTCCGGAATCAACTTGGTTGGATCGAGCAGGTCGAAGTCGAACTTGTGCTCATCCTTTTCCTCGACAATCTGCACGCCGAGTTCGAACTCGGGGAAGTCGCCTCTTTCAATCGATTCCCACAAGTCGCGCCTGTGGAAATCCGGATCCTTGCCGGCCAGCTTCTGCGCTTCGTCCCACAGCAGCGAATACGAGCCCAGCACCGGGCGCCAGTGGAATTTGACGAAACGCCCCTTGCCTTGCGCATTCACGAAACGGAACGTGTGAATGCCGAAGCCTTCCATAGTGCGAAGGCTGCGCGGAATCGCACGGTCCGACATGGTCCACAACACCATATGCGCGGACTCAGGCACGAGCGATACGAAGTCCCAGAAGGTATCGTGCGCGGAGCCGCCGGTCGGCATTTCATTTGGCGCTTCCGGTTTTACCGCATGCACGAAGTCCGGAAATTTGATGGCGTCCTGAATGAAGAAGACCGGCATGTTGTTGCCGACCAGATCGTAATTACCTTCCTGCGTGTAGAACTTCACCGCGAAGCCGCGTACGTCGCGGACGGTATCGGCCGAACCGCGCGGGCCCTGCACCGTCGAGAAACGGACATAGACCGGCGTCTGCTCGTTCGGGTTCTGCAGGAACGCAGCCTTGGTGAACTCGCTCATCGACTCGTACACCTGGAACACGCCGTGGGCTGCCGATCCTCGCGCATGGACGATGCGCTCGGGGATACGTTCGTGGTCGAAGTGCGTGATCTTCTCGCGCATGATGAAATCTTCAAGCAGCGAGGGGCCGCGCGGACCGGCGCGCAAGGTGTTCTGATTGTCGGCGATCTTCACGCCCTGATTGGTTCGCAGCGCCTCACCTTCGGGACTGACGCGAAACTGTTCGAGATCCTTCGACTTCGGATCGTTGGCTTGTCCGGGCTTCGTTGCGGGCTTCGTTGCGGTCTTCTGCGTGTTCGTCTTTCCTGCCATGAGATCTGCTCCTCGCGTTCGGGCGCGCCGGGGAATGTCCGGTTTAACGCACCCGAAGAAGGCAGCAAGCGATGTACCCGCGAACACTCGATCGCGGATTGGATTTGCTGCTGGAGCAGACTGATGACTGAGGAACTAAAGAAGAGGCGGCGCGCCGGAATCGCGCGCCTGCGTCCATACCGTCAACATCGTCAAATAGAGAACCAGAGAACCAGAGAACCGCTGAATCAGAAGCGATAGTTGATGGAGATGTCTGCCACGCCGGTGGCCCTCGTGTGCGTGATCGGACTATTGCCCGCGCTGCCGACCAGTTGTTCGAATGCGCCGTCGGCAGTCGCAAACCAGTGCTTGTCGAACAGCCACACCGCGCTAATGCCAAAACCCACCGACTTGAAACCGGCACTCGCGTGATACTGCGAGTATTGCGAGTGCGCCGCCTGGTTCTGATTCACGCCGTACCAGCTGTTCATATAGTTGGAGTCCGCGAGCGTTACGTTCGGCCCGGCGAACCAGAAGAATTTCTTGGTGCTGCCCGGCATCGGCAGGTAGGCGCCCAGATCGCCGATCCAGCCGTTCGAACCGCCGAAATAGCGCCGCACGTCGGCGCGCAGCACGAGCGGAAAGTCTTTCGATATGACGTATTCGCCAGAGAGTTTGACGCCCGGCGCCGGATTGATGTTGCCGAGGCCGTTCAACTCCTGCGGATCGTCGTGCGCACGACGTCCGAGATCGTAGACGGCTGCGAGACTTGCGCGCCAGTTCTGCCCCTGGGCGAAGTTGACCCCGAGGCCTTCGCCGCTCGAAAAGAAGAACAGATCCTTGTAGCGCACGTCGATGCTCGGACCGCCCATCACGTGATACCGGTCGGAGCCCTCGTAACGCGGCTGGAACGACGTCGCCGCGCCGACACGCAGTTGCCAGTCCGGAATGTCGGGCTGCCACATCTTCTGCAGCGGAATACCCACGGAGTACTGCCATTCGCCCAGTGGCGAAGGGGTTTGGGCCTGAGCCGAACCCGGCAGAATGCCAATACCGCCGAGGGTCACGGCGACCAGAGATGTTGCCGCGATGCTTGTTTGTTTATTGCGAATCTTGCCAATTCGCTTTCTACGGCTGATCAACACCAGAAGCCTCCGTTTCTCGCGTATCGCGAAGAGGTTTATGTTCCCGCCCGAAGTCCACAACGGATTGAACACCATTCGGGCAACCGCCGCATTACTACGCACGGCATGTAATTTTTTCAGCAAACGACACACATTGCCCGGCAAAACGCACCGCTCGGTCCTGATGCCGCCCTGTCAATGGGGCAATTGTATGAACAGATACGTGCGAAAGATTTGCCGACGCACGCTCCTGTGCAAAATGCGGGCCTGGTCGCTGGGGAGTCGACTCTGATCGGAGATACGGAAGGACGGACCGACGGACGCTGACAAGCGTGCCGTGGCAATGATGACAGGCAGAATACAACCACAAAAAAAGAGTGGCCGGCGCCGCGCGATGCGGCGCCGGCAAGCAAAGCAAGGGAAGATAACCGCCGGTGCGGCGCTCGTCTTTTACTGCGCCGCTTCGACCAGCACGGCCTTGTCGCGATAGAGATTCGGAAACAGACGCTTCAGGTTGGCGACCTTCGGCATGTCGTTGATGGCGATATACGCTGAGTTTGGATGCAAGGTCAGGTAGTTCTGATGGTAGGACTCGGCCGGATAGAAGCCCTTGAACGTCTCGGTTTTCGTGACGATCGGCGCCGGGAAGGCATGCGCCTTCTCGAGTTGCGCGATGTAGCCTTGCGCGACGTGCCGCTGCGTGTCATTCAACGGAAACACGGCCGAGCGGTATTGCGTGCCGCTGTCCGGCCCCTGACGGTTCAACTCGGTCGGGTCCTGAATCACTGAAAAGTAGACCTGTAGCAACTGTCCATAGGTGACCTTGGTGGGGTCGAACGTGACCTGCACGGATTCCGCATGGCCGGTTTCGCCACCACTGACGGTCTCGTACTGTGCGGTGTCGCGCTGGCCGCCCGAATAGCCCGACACGGCCCTGGTGACGCCCCGTACGTGCTGGAACACGCCCTGCACGCCCCAGAAACAGCCGCCCGCGAATACGGCGGTTTCTTCGTGCGCGGTCGTGGCGGAGATCGGTTCGTCAACTGCGGGCGGCGCAATGACAACCCCGGCTTCCGACGAGAATGCCATGCGCTGCGCCAGCAGCAGCGCCAGCGCGCCAAGCCCGACCGAAATCGCGATGGCCGCCCCGCGCGAGCGGGCCGGTTTGCCGGTGATACGTTTCTCGATGTTCATGATGTCCGTCCTGATCCGATCAACTCGTGCCGTGCGCGGCAGGCGTGAAAGTCAACGCGAGGCCGTTCATGCAATAGCGCAGGCCGGTCGGTTTGGGGCCGTCGTCGAATACGTGACCCAGATGGCCGCCGCAGCGCCGGCACAGCACTTCGTCGCGCGTCATGCCGAACGACTTGTCGGTATGCGTGATGACCGCGTGATCCATCGGCTGCCAGAAACTCGGCCAGCCGGTGCCGCTATCGAACTTTGTTTTCGACGAAAACAGCGGCAGCGCGCAGCCGGCGCACGCGAATGTGCCGACGCGGTGCTCGTCGTTCAGCGGGCTGCTGAATGGGCGCTCCGTGCCCGCTTCGCGCAACACGCGGAATTGCGCGTCCGTGAGCAGCTTGTGCCATTCGGCGTCGCTGTGCGCGACCTCGTAGGCCGCTGCTGTGCCTAACTCCGCCGCGCCTGCCGTACGCCATGCCGCGGTGCTGCCGGCAAGCGAAGCCGCGCCGATTAACCTGAAGAATGTCCGTCTGTTGCACGCCATGATGATCGCCCCGGAAAGTCCGTACTGTCCGCCCGTTCAGGCGCCAAGCGCACCGCCCACGAGTGGTCCCGACACTTAGTCGTCCGGCCAGCGCATTTATGACAGCATGCTCGTCTTTTTCGGTGACGGCAGCGACTACAGCGGAAATTTCGTGGTCGACAGGATTTCCTTGAGCACCATAAACGAGCGGATTTGCCGGACGCCCGGCAAATAGAGCAACTGTTCCGCATGCAAACGGTTGAAGCTGTCGCTATCGCGCGTGCGGATCGTCATGAAATAGTCGAACTCGCCGGTCACGACGTGGCATTCCATGCACCCCGCCACCTTCTGCGCCGCTTTCTCGAACTCGGCAAACGACTCCGGCGTGGACCGATCCAGCACCACGCCGATGATGACCAGCATGCCCGCCCCCGCCGCCTTCGGGTCGATCAGCGCGACGACGCCGCGAATCAGCCCCGATTCCTTCAGCCGCTCGACGCGCCGCAGACATGCGGGCGCACTCAGTTTGACTTTGGCCGCTAACGCGACGTTCGAGATCGACGCATCGGTTTGCAGTTGACGCAGGATCGCCCGGTCGATGCGATCGAGCGCGTGAAGCGGATCGGCTTCCGCGGATGAGGCGGCGGCAGCCCCGGTGGCAGTCATAGATGCTCTACGAACTTTTGTTGCACTCATGGGTTCCTGTCCGGATTTTTATTAGGTCATTCTTGATTGGATAGTTTTAAAAGTATGCGGAACAGAATTTATTTGCAAGCTCATTTCTAGCGCTTTTCCCTACCATTTGTTGTAACGCGACTGCTTGCTGCGCGCGTCAAACCTACAAATTCGGAGCTGCCATGAACCTGCAACGTTTCCCTCGCTACCCGCTGACTTTCGGGCCCACGCCGATCCAACCGCTGAAACGTTTGAGCGACCACCTGGGCGGCAAGGTGCATCTCTATGCGAAGCGTGAGGACTGCAACAGCGGCTTTGCCTTCGGCGGCAACAAGACGCGCAAGCTGGAGTATCTGATTCCGGAGGCGTTGGCGCAGGGTTGTGACACGCTGGTGTCGATTGGCGGCATCCAGTCGAACCAGACCCGCCAGGTGGCGGCGGTAGCGGCGCATCTGGGGATGAAGTGCGTGCTGGTACAGGAGAACTGGGTCAACTATTCGGACGCCGTGTACGACCGGGTTGGCAACATCCAGATGTCGCGCATTCTGGGCGCGGACGTCCGCCTGGTTGCCGACGGTTTCGACATTGGCATTCGCAAGAGCTGGGAGGATGCATTGGAGAGCGTGCGCGCTGCGGGCGGCAAGCCCTACCCGATCCCGGCCGGCTGTTCCGACCATCCGCTGGGCGGCCTCGGCTTCGTCGGCTTTGCCGAAGAAGTACGCCAGCAGGAAGCCGAGCTGGGCTTCAAATTCGACTACATCGTCGTGTGTTCCGTGACGGGCAGCACCCAGGCCGGCATGGTAGTGGGTTTCGCCGCCGACGGCCGCGCCGAGCGCGTGATCGGCATTGACGCCTCCGCAAAACCGGCACAAACGCGCGAGCAGATCACCCGAATCGCCCGGCAGACCGCCGAAAAAGTCGGCCTGGAGCGCGACATCACGAGCAAGGACGTGGTTCTGGAGGAACGCTACGCCGGCCCCGAATACGGCTTGCCGAACGAAGGAACGCTGGAAGCAATCCGCCTGTGCGCCCGCCTCGAGGGCGTACTGACCGACCCGGTATACGAGGGCAAATCGATGCACGGCATGATCGACATGGTACGAAACGGCGAATTCCCGGAAGGCTCACGGGTGCTGTACGCACACTTGGGCGGCGTGCCCGCACTGAACGGCTACAGCTTCATTTTCCGGAACGGCTAAGCAGCGGCAAGCCCGCGAGTGGTGAGCGGCGAGTGGCGGACGGCAGTCAAACTGCCGCGACAAACTCCGCCGCCGCTCCGCGAAATGTCGCGAAACAGCGTGCGCCCCCGAAGACTAAACCGCAGCGATCGGTTTAAAGAAATACGCTTCGGCGCGCGAAGCGCCGCCGGAAGAATGACACCCTTGTCACTGGCGTATGCAGGTGCACCAACCCAGATTCCAGATGCACCACTACCCGTAGCCGGCTACGGTGCCCACTTAGCAGGCGTGGTTTGAGCCGCTTTCTTTTGCCTACTTTTCTTTGCGGCAAGCAAAGAAAAGTAGGTGCCGCCCCGCACAGGGGCAACGCTAATAGACCACTAGCAAATCAAGGAAAGGCCAAAACCCCAGGAACACGGCCAAACAAGCGCCGGCCAGGCAAAAACATCAAGCAACAAACCTCTTCCTCAACTCCCCCCGTAAAAACTCAACAAAAACCCGAATACCAACAGAGCTCTGCCGATGCTGCGGATAAACAGCATAAACAGTAGTCGCCGCAGGCAAAAACTCTTCCAACACAGCCACCAGCTTCCCAACCTGAACCGCCTCAGCAACAATAAAATCAGGAAGCCGAACAATCCCCAACCCCGCCACGGCCGCATCGCGAATCAATTCGCCATTATTAGCCCGAAGCGGCCCATTAACCTCCACCCCCTTCGAGACTCCATCGACAACAAAATCCCAACTCACAACCCCACCATGTCCATACAACAGACATGAGTGCCGAGCAAGGTCAGCAGGCACCACAGGCGCGCCCCGCCGCCGCACATACCCCGGACTACAACACACCACCATCCTCACATCCACCAGCTTCTGCGCAATCAACGTGGAATCCGGCAACGCGCCAATCCGAATCGCCATATCGAACCCCTCTCCCACCACATCGACAGTACGATCGCTCAACTCCATATCGAAGCGCACATCCCCATGCTCGCGCAGAAAGGCCGCCACCAGGGGCGACAAATGCGTCATCCCAAACGACATCGGCGCACTGATCCGCAAGAGCCCCCGTGGCCCGGCACGCCGCAACGACATTGCCTGCTCGGCGTCTTCCACCTCACCGAGAATGCGCCGCGCCCGTTCATAGAACTCTTGCCCGAGTTCGGTCACCGCCAGCTTGCGCGTATTGCGGATCAGCAATTGCACGCCAAGCGCCTCTTCCAGCGCCATCACGCGTCGGCTCACGAACTGCTTTGACAGCGCCAGCCGCTTTGCCGCGGCGGTGAAGTTATGAGCGTCGACCGTGGCGACAAAGATCCGCATATCATCGAGTTGCATCGCATTGTCCACCATGTAGAGACAGTGTTTCCTATTTGCAACCGATTATAAGCAATCTGATTGACCTACACTGTCATTCATGGATCGCGGCCAAACATCCGGCCGGACCGCACAACCGGAAACAAGGAGAAATACGATGCTCGAAATCAGACACGCCAATCAACGCGGCCGCGCGGAGCACGGCTGGCTTAGCTCGCGTCATACGTTTTCTTTCGCGAATTATCACGATCCGAAGCAGAACGGTTTTTCCGATCTGCTTGTGATCAACGACGACCGCGTCGCACCCGCGCAGGGTTTCGGCAAGCACCCGCACCGCGACATGGAGATCTTTTCGTACGTGCTGGAAGGCGCGCTGGAACATAAGGACACGATGGGAACCGGCTCGGTGATCGTGCCTGGCGACATCCAGTTGATGAGCGCAGGAACAGGCGTTGCGCATAGCGAATACAACCATTCGAAGACCGACCCGGTGCACTTCATGCAAATCTGGATTGCGCCGGCGCAAAAGGGCACCACGCCGCGCTATCAGCAACGTCGCTTTGGCGCGGCCGAGAAACGCGGCGCGCTGCGCCTCGTGATGTCGCCGGACGGTGCGAACGATTCGCTGGTGCTGCAACAGGATGCGCGGGTCTATGCCGGTCTTTTCGACGGTGACGAAACTGCGCGCCTCGAACTGGCCAGTAATCGCTATGCTTATATCCACGTGGCGCGCGGCAGTGTCACGGTGAACGGCGTCGAGCTTGGCGAAGGCGACGGCGCGCGGGTCCGCGGCGAAGAAGCCCTGACCTTCACGCAAGGTCACGACGCGGAGGTGTTGGTGTTCGATCTGCGTAACATTGAAGTATCGGAGTTGTGGGCTTAAGCGGCTCGATCGGGTCGTTAGATCTGTCCGGCTTAGGCGTGGCTCGCCGCGAAGTTTGCGGCGAACCGCACCCTTCCTTACCTACAGAGAAAAATCATGCGCTATACGCTATTTGAAAACCAGAAAGACACAGTCATTCTCGTCGCCCGTATCCTGTTGATGGTGCTGTTCGTGATGTTCGGCTGGTCGAAGCTGACCGGCTTTTCCGGCACTGTCGCTTATATGACGTCGACCGGCGCGCCTGCGCCTGAGTTGTCAGCGGCCATCGCCGTCGTGATGGAGTTTGTTGTGGGCATTGCGCTGCTGGTGGGCTTCTATACGCGTCCGCTTGCGCTGCTGCTGGCGCTCTATACGCTCGGCACGGCAATTATCGGCCATCACTACTGGAACATGACAGGTGCGGTTCAGTACGACAACATGATCCACTTCTACAAGAACATCAGCATCATGGGCGGACTGCTGTTGTTGTGCGTGACCGGTGCGGGCAAGTACTCGATCGATCGACGTTAAGGCCAGACTGCCGCTGTTCGACAAGCACGATAAAAAAGCCGCCCGGCACTGCCCGGGCGGCTTTTTCCTTGCAAGAAGCAATCCACGTTAGCCGGCAAACTGCGCCAGCACGCGCTCACGAATGGCCGGCCGGATATTCGACTGCGCCATGTTGCCTTGATAATGCGCGACCACCCGCGGGTTCATCACGCGGAACCACAGTGGCGGCACATACGCGAGCATGATCATCGTCGCGTAACCGGAAGGCAATTGCGGTGCACCATCGAAATGACGCAGCGCCTGATAAGAGCGCGTCGGATTCGCATGATGATCGGCATGACGCTGCAGCTGGTACAGAAACAGATTCGTCACGATACGATTGCTGTTCCATGAGTGCTGCGGCTGGCAGCGCTCGTAACGGCCGCTCGCGAGCTGCTTGCGGCCGAGCCCGTAATGCTCGAGATAGTTGACCACTTCGAGCAGCGAGGCCCCGTACGCTGCCTGAATCAGCAGAAACGGAATCACCGTTTTTCCGAACAGCGCGATCATCGCGCCCCACAGCACCACGGTCATGGCCCACGAGTGCAGGACTTCATTGCGCCATGTCCAGGGCGATTTGCCGAGGCGTTCGAGCCGATGTTTCTCAAGGCGCCACGCCGACGCGATACTGCCGAATACCGTGCGCGGCAGAAACCGCCAGAATGATTCGCCATAGCGCGCGCTCGCCGGATCGGGCGGCGTAGCGACACGCACGTGGTGTCCACGATTATGTTCGACGAAGAAATGGCCGTAGGCGACCGGCGCCAGCGTGATCTTGGCGAGCCATCGTTCGAAACCATCCGTCTTGTGACCCAGTTCGTGCGCGGTATTGATCGATACGCCAGTCGCGGCGCCCAGCGATAGCGCAAAACCCAGATAGTCGTACCACGTCAAAGCGTGCGTGCCGACGATCCACAGCGCGCCGAAGAACGACACGTATTCGATGAAGGTGGCCAGATAGACGACGCGGCGGTAATAGCGCTCCCGTTCGAGCGTGGGGACGACTTCCTCGGGCGGATTGCTCGGATCGTCGCCGATCAGATAGTCGAGCACCGGGATAATGCCGAACACAAAAATCGGCCCGAACCACCAGAAAATATGCCAGCCAGTCTGCAACGCAAGATTGGCCGCATGCAGCGGCAAAGTGATGGTGAGTGCGCCCAGCAGCCACAGATAGCGCTTGCTGTCGACCCACCGAGCGGGGGCCGCCTGCGATGTTGCCATTGTCTCCCTCCTTGTTTTATGTCGCCTGGTATCGGCAAGCTGCGCGCTCGCGAGCCAATGCGCATGTCGGCAGGACCGTGCCCGACTTCCAGATTTATATGGCCTGACGGGTGGATAGCCAAGGAATTAGCCTAGGGGGGAGGCTCCAAACGAAGGGACTGTTGGTGGGGCATTTGGGGTGGGCGTCGAGCGGGTGAATAAAACGGGTGTTGGGTAGTTTGCTGCAGTGCACCCCAGGGCGCCAGCTTTGTGATCAGTCTTGCTCCCCAAATGGCTCAGCTCGCATTGACGCGCTCCGGTCCCAACTACAAACAAAAACGGCGGCCCGCAGGCCGCCGTCCACTACGCACGCAACACCATCAAGCTGTCGCTTCAGTTTCCACTTCGCTCACCACTTCATCCACATCACTGCTGCGGATCAAATGATCGAAAGCGGAGAGCGATGCCTTCGCGCCCTCGCCCACTGCAATCACGATCTGCTTGAACGGAACCGTGGTCACGTCGCCGGCAGCAAACACGCCCGGCACCGACGTTGCGCCGCGTGCATCGACGACGATCTCGCCGTGTTTCGACAATTCCACCGTGCCCTTCAGCCATTCGGTATTCGGCACGAGACCGATCTGCACGAACACGCCTTCGAGTTCGATGTTCTTCGTTTCGCCTGAACGCAGGTCCTTGTAGACCAGACCGTTGACCTTCTTGCCGTCGCCGGTGATTTCCGTAGTCTGTGCCTGCGTGACGATCGTCACGTTGGCAAGGCTGCGCAGCTTGCGTTGCAGCACTTCATCGGCACGCAATTGCGCGCCGAATTCGAACAACGTCACTTCACGCACGATACCCGCGAGATCAATCGCCGCTTCGACGCCGGAATTACCGCCGCCGATCACCGCAACGCGCTTGCCCTTGAACAGCGGACCATCGCAGTGCGGGCAGTACGCCACGCCGTGGTTGCGGTATTCGCGCTCGCCCGGCACGTTGATTTCGCGCCAACGGGCACCCGTCGCCAGAATGATCGTCTTCGCCTTCAGCACCGCGCCGTTCGCCAGACGCACTTCGTTGATGCGGCCCGGAATCAGCGCTTCAGCGCGCTGCACGTCCATGATGTCGACTTCGTAACTCTTCACGTGCTGTTCGAGCGCCGTGGCGAACTTCGGTCCTTCGGTTTCCGTTACGGAGACGAAGTTCTCGATCGCCAGCGTATCGAGCACCTGGCCGCCGAAGCGTTCCGCCACCACACCCGTCGCAATACCCTTGCGCGCCGAGTAGATCGCCGCAGCCGCGCCTGCCGGGCCACCGCCCACGATCAGCGTATCGAACACCGGCTTCTTTTCCAGTTCCTTCGCCGCACGCGCACCCGCATTGGTGTCGAGCTTCGCGAGGATTTCCTTCACACCGCTGCGGCCCTGGCCGAACACTTCGCCGTTCATGAACATCGTCGGTACCGCCATGATCTGGCGCGCTTCGACTTCGTTCTGGAACAATGCGCCGTCGATCGCCACGTGGCGGATGCGCGGGTTGATCAGCGCCATCACGTTCAGTGCCTGGACGACTTCCGGGCAGTTCTGGCATGACAGCGAAAAATACGTTTCGAATTGATAGTCGCCGTCGAGGCTGCGGATCTGTTCGATCACTGCGTCTTCGAGTTTGACCGGATGACCGCCGACCTGCAAAAGCGCGAGGACGAGCGATGTGAATTCATGCCCCATCGGAATGCCAGCGAAACGGATACCGGTTTCCTTGCCCGGCTCGCCGATCGAAAACGACGGCTTGCGTTCGCTGTCGCCACGACGTTCGATCACGGTGACGCGTTCCGACAACGTCGCGATATCGCTCAGCAATGCCAGCAGCTCTTGCGATTTCGCGCTGTCGTCGAGCGAGGCGACGATCTCGATAGGCCTGCTAACCTTTTCGAGGTAGGATTTCAACTGAGTCTTGAGATTGGCGTCCAGCATGGCTATTCGATTCCGTGACGAGGGGTGTTGGATCCCGGGCGCCGCGCGCATCCGGATGGGAGGCGCGCAGTCCGGGCACGCGCGAACCGCTGTATCAAGCGGTCCGCACGGCAATGCGCCGTGAGGCGCGTACTGCGTGAGGCTTAGACCTTAGATCTTGCCGATCAGGTCGAGCGACGGGGTCAGCGTTTCTGCGCCCGGCGTCCACTTGGCGGGGCAAACTTCACCCGGGTGAGCCGCGATGTATTGCGCTGCTTGCACCTTGCGCAGCAACTCGCCAGCGTCACGGCCAATGCCGTTGTCGTGAATTTCGGCCAGCTTGATCTCGCCTTCCGGGTTGATCACGAACGTGCCACGCAGTGCCAGGCCTTCTTCTTCGATCAGCACGTCGAAGTTGCGTGAAATTGCCAGGGTCGGGTCAGCGATCATCGGGTACTTGATCTTCTGGATCGTGTCCGACGTGTCGTGCCATGCCTTGTGCGTGAAGTGCGTATCGGTCGAAACGCTGTAGATTTCGACGCCGAGCTTCTTGAATTCGGCGTAACGATCTGCCAGGTCGCCCAGTTCGGTCGGGCAAACAAACGTGAAGTCAGCCGGGTAGAAAACGAAAACCGACCACTTGCCCTTCAGGCTCTCTTCAGTGACGGTCTGGAAGTCGCCATTGTGATAAGCCTGCGCCTTGAACGGTTTGACTTGACTGTTGATGATCGGCATTTACTGAGTCCTCTTTCGGAGTGGTTGGAAAGTGGAGTCAGTATGTCAGACGTTACTTAATAGGTAAAGCGGTGTGTTTAAATTATTTCGATAGTTTATTACTATTTGACTGACTACCGGCGACTATTGCGTCGCACCAATTCCGGGATCAGTCTCTCATGAGCCGCCAGAGGGTCGTGCGGCCGATTCCCAGCGCCCGGCTTGCTGCAGCGCGATTGCCGCCAGCCTGTTCAAGGGCGCGAACGACATCCTCGCGGGTGAGTGAGCGACGGGCTGAGGGATCACCGGCGGCGTGGGCGGGAACAACGGCCCCCCGCACGTCCGCGGCTGTCTGCCGCATCCGCCCGAACTCCGGAAACACTGCCTGCAGGTCCTGCCACCCCTCGCCGGCCGAATCGCTCAGATAAATCGCGGCGCGCGCCAGCAGATTTTCCAGTTCCCGCACATTGCCGGGCCACGCATAGTGCTCGAACAAAGGCGTGAGGAACGCCAATACTCGCTCGAGCGCGGCGCCCGACAGCCCATATTGGAGCGCGCTGCGGTTCAACAAGTGCCGCGCCAGTTGCGCGACATCGCCGCGTCTTTCGCGCAGCGGCGGCAATTCTATCTGAAGCAGATTCAGCCGAAAATACAGGTCCGCGCGGAACGCACCCTGCTCGACCAGCGCGTGCAGATCGCGATGCGTGGCGGCAATCACCCGCACGTCGACGGGGGTCGCACGCCCGGAGCCGAGCTTCATGACTTCGCGCTCCTGCAACACCCGCAGCAGCCGGCTTTGCAGCGCCGCCGGCATTTCGCCGATTTCGTCGAGGAAGATCGTCCCGGTGTGGGCGATTTCGAAGAGCCCCGGCTTGCCGCCCCGGCGCGCGCCGGTGAACGCGCCTTCCTCGTGACCGAACAGTTCGCTCTCGATCAGCCCTTCAGGGAGTGCCGCGCAATTGAAGGCGACAAACGGATTGCCGCGCCGCCGGCTGGCATTGTGGATGCCCTGCGCGACCAGCTCCTTGCCAGTGCCGCTTTCGCCGCTCAGCAGCACGGTGGCGTCGTGAGCCGCGCCTGCGCGCGCCAACCGCCGAACCCGCTCGAGCACCGCCGAACTGCCGATCAGATCATCCAGATGGTGCCGCGCGACCAGGTGCTTCGGCCGCTGGCTGGTGCGCAGCGAGCGGTCGATACGTTGCGCGACCAGCGCGTCCTGCACCGTGACGACCGAGCCCGAACGCGCGCCCTGCTCGAGGATCGGCACACAATTGACGATCAGCGCGCGGCCGCCGATCTGTTCGATACGCTCCTCGACCGGCATGTCATGCTCAAGCGTCTCGCGCAGCAACGGGCCGACAGCGCGCGTCAGCTGCGCCGGGACGTCCTGTTCGCGGTCGAGGCCGAGCAGATCGAGCATGGCCGGATTGACTGCTTCGAGTTGACCGGCGTCGTCGAAAGCAGCCACGCCGTCGCGCAGATGGGCGACGATCGTGTTCAGGCGTACCCGCTTCGATTCCTTCTGACGACTCACGCGCGCCAGCTCGACCGAGCGCTCGAACGCTTCTTCGACGGCGCCCAGCGAGTACAGAAACACACTATCAAGACCGGCTTGCTGGGCAAAATCGCAAGCCATGCCCGGGCCGATGATGACGCTGCAGCCCTCAGCGGCGAGGCCCGCGACCGCGAGCCGCACTTCATCGATTGACTGGTAGGCGCGCTGTTTCAGGCTGACATTCAGCCACGCGCTCAGGTCCGCGAGTTCGTGCGAGATGGTTTCGTGCAGGACAAGGCCGATCTTTGCACCGGGCCAGGTCGTCGTAGCGCGGGTGATCGCGCTCAGTACGTCGAAGCCGTTCACCTTGACCATCACCACCGGCACGCTCAGGTTGTCGCGCAGATAGGCGCCGTTCGACCCGGCTGCCAGCACGACATCGACCGAACCCGCGTCCACATAGGCTTGCAAGGCGGTGACGGCGGCGCCGTAGCCCTCCCGGACCGAAAAAAATCTGGCCCGTTCGGTATAGCGCGGCGCGACCGTCTCGCAAAGCGATTGCAACCGGCTGATACTGACGAGAGCGACACCTGGGCGGCCGGAATTGGAATTGGCAAGGGATGACGTGAACGTGGACACTGCGACACTCCGCTCGTAGCTGAAACGTTCCATGAAACGTTTCATGGAACATACTGGCTATTTTGCCATGAACCGCGGCGCGGCCCCTTTCCGCCTAAGCTTTTGATTGTTCGGCACAAACCGTGAAGCGCGGCAAATGGCATGCTTCCTGCAAATTCAGCTCAGCGTTCTATCACCCACTTTCCGTCTGGAGACACATCGTCATGAGCACTTCCGCTAATCGCCGCGCCGCGTTCCGCGCCAAAGTCAACCAACGCCAGGGCCTGCTCGTGCCGGGCGCCTTCAATGCGATGAGTGCGCGCGTGATTGAAGACGCCGGCTTCGAGGCGATCTACATCACGGGCGCGGGCGTCACGAATATGTCGCTCGGGCTGCCCGATCTTGGCTTCATCGGTCTCGCTGAAGTTGCCGAGCACTGCGCACGGATTCGCGACGCGGTCGCGCTGCCGCTGATCGTCGACGCCGACACCGGCTTCGGCAACGCACTGAACGTACGCCAGACCGTGCGCGTGCTCGAGCGCAGCGGCGCCGACGTGATCCAGTTCGAAGACCAGATCATGCCGAAGAAATGCGGCCACTTCTCCGGCAAGGAAGTCGTCAGCACGAGCGAGATGGTCGGCAAGATCCGCGCCGCCGTCGACGCCCGCGAAGACGGCAACCTGCAGATCATGGCGCGCACCGATGCGGCCGCCGTCCACGGCATCGAAGACGCGATCGAGCGCGGTCATCGCTTCATCGAAGCCGGCGCGGACATTCTGTTTATCGAAGCGACCGAATCGCTTGCCGACATCGAGCGTCTGCCGGGACTGTTCGACAAGCCGCAATTGATCAACATCGTGATCGGCGGCAAGACGCCGGTGCAATCGCGTGAAGCGCTCGCCAAGCTCGGCTACGGCATCGTGCTATATGCCAACGCGGCACTGCAAGGCGCGGTGCTCGGCATGCAACGCGCGCTCGGCACGTTGAAGAGCAATGGGCGTCTCGATGAAGACGCGACGCTGGTCGCGCCGTTCAGCGAACGCCAGCGTCTTGTGAACAAACCGCTGTACGACAAGCTCGATCGCGAATACGCGGCAAAGGACTGAGCGGCAAGAAAGCCGTGTTTCCGGCGCGGCCTCGCTACGTTGGCGTGGCGCGCCGCTGTCTGCAGCGGCTTGTTGCGTTACGATGCAGAGCTGGCCGACGCCAGACAGGCCGCGACCTCGTTGCCCGTCCATCGAGGGATGCCGGAAACACGTTTTCGAAAGGTTGTCGCAAGAACATGAAGTCATCACAATCGCGCGGGACACGCCGGCACGCTAAAGACGCCAACGGCGTCATCGAATCCACCCGCAACGGCCAGGTCTCGAGGACGGCGCCATGACCGCCGACACACGCAATTCACATGTCGGCTGGCTGCCGTACATCGTCGCGGCCACCTTCTTCATGGAGTATCTCGACACCACGGTGATCGCCACTGCCTTGCCGCAGATGGCGCACTCGTTCGGCGTCGGGCCGAACAGCCTGAGTCTCGGCATGACGGCCTACATGCTGGCGCTGGCAATTTTCATCCCCGTGAGCGGCTGGGTTGCCGACCGCTGCGGCTCGCGCACGGTGTTCTTCAGCGCGATCGGTGTCTTCACGGTGGCTTCGGTGTTGTGCGGCTTGTCGCAGAACGTGACCGAATTTACCGCCGCGCGGCTGCTGCAAGGCATGGGTGGCGCGATGATGGTGCCGGTGGGCCGTTTGATCGTGGTCCGCAGCACGGAAAAGAGCCGGATGATGCAGGCGATCTCGACCATCACCTGGCCGGCCATCGCCGCGCCGGTGGTTGGTCCGCCGGTGGGCGGGTTCATCACCACCTATGCATCCTGGCGCTGGATCTTTCTGCTGAACGTGCCGTTCGGCCTGGCGGCGATGGCCGTTGCGCTCGCGCTGGTGCCGAACCTGCGTGGCACCGAACGCAAGCCACTCGACATCGTCGGCCTCCTGCTGAGCGCCACGACGCTCACGGCGATTCTGTATGGCGCTGAACTGGCGAGCCAGCCCGGCGAAAATCCCTGGGTGGCGGGCGCGTTCATCGTCGGCGGATTGCTGATGGGCGTGGTGGCGTTCCAGCATGCGAAGCGTCATCCGCATCCGCTGATCGACGTCTCCACGCTAAAAATTCCGACCTTCTCCGTGACAGTGGTGACCGGCTCGTTCACCCGGATCGGCATTGGCGCGGTGCCGTATCTGATGCCGCTGCTGTTCCAGGTTGGTTTCGGCTTGTCGGCGTTCAAGTCCGGCCTGTTGCTGCTCGCGAGCGCGCTCGGCAATCTCGGCATGAAGGCGCTGACCACGCGCATTCTGCAACGCTACGGTTTCCGCATGGTGTCGATTATCGACGTGGCGGTGGCCGGCGTTTTCATCATTGCCTGCGGGCTGTTAACGCCGAACGTGCCGCTCGCGCTGGTGCTGTTCGTCGTGTTCATTTACGGCGTGGCGCGCTCGATGCAATTCTCGACGCTTGCCACCCTCGCCTACGCCGACGTCGCACAGCCGCAGATGAGCGCGGCGAGCACGCTATGGAGCGCCGCCGCGCAAATGACGATCGGTCTGGGCATCGCGTTCGGCGCCGTCTCGCTGCGCGCAGCGGCGTTCTTCAACGGCGAGACGACCGGCCGTGTCTTCACCCTGGACGATTTCCGCCTCGCGTTCCTGTTTGCCGGCGTGCTGACGCTGGTGTCCGTGACCGGCTACCTCGGTCTCGCGCGCGATGCCGGACAGAGCATTGGCGGCGGTTCGCGCGGCACCGAAGATCCGGCGAAGGGTTGAGCTCGTCGCGGGCTGAAAGGGTGGCAAGGTTTGAAGCGGAGTTGAAGCAGCGGCGCGGTGCCCAACCGGCGCCGCATCCTTTGATGGCTTGATCAGAACAGGCGGGGACACGCAGTGCAAGCAAACAATCTGACGATTTCGAGCAACACGGCCGACCTCGACATAGAGATGGTCTACGCGTTTCTGTCGCAGGAAACGGCGTGGGCGAAGGGTATGCCGCGCGAGACGTTCGACCGGGCAATAGCGGGGTCGCTATGTTTCGGCGCATATATCGAAGGCAGGCAGATCGCATTTGCCCGCCTGATCACGGACCAGGCGACATTCGCGTACCTGTGCGATGTATTCGTGCTGCCGCCATACCGTGGCAAGGGATACGCCTCGGCGTTGATGAAGCATATATTCGGCAGCCCATCGCTGACCGGTTTGCGCAGAATCGTGCTCGTGACGAGCGACGCTCACCACGTCTACGAACCGCACGGCTTCAAGGGACTGACAACGCCGGAGCGTTACATGGAAATGCACAATCCGGACGTTTACAAAACGGCTTGAGTGCGGCGCGGGCGGCTGGTGACGGAGCCGCCTGTCGATGTAGCACGTGTAGGCCGAGCGACCTGCTCGCCTACGTCCGGGCTGACGAGGTGATCCTGATCGCCGGCAGCCGTTACAGCACTGTCATCTGCGCGCCACGTTCGACGGGTAATTTTCTGCGACAACATAACCCGTCCCGACCCGATGCCACAGCCTTCCGCGCGCGAGAGCGACAGCTACAGCCGCACCACACAAGGCGGCCGCCTTGCTTAAAGCCGCCTCCACCAGCGCGCTGCTCAACGCCTTTCTCATGGCGCTGCAGATTGCCATCGGCCTGACAGCGCATTCGGACGGGCTGGTGGCGGACGGCGTCCACACCTTCAGCGACCTAGCCGCAGACGGCGTCGTGCTGATCGCGCTGTATCTCAGCTCGAAACACCTGAACGCAGCGCCGCGCGAAGGGGACGGCAGCACCACGCAAGCCTTTGCATCTCTCTTCATTGCCGCCCTGCTGATTGTCACGGCAGCCGAAATGCTCTGGCACAGCATCGGGCAAACCGCCGCATTGAGCGGCAACACGACGATGCAAGTCGGTGCGCTCGCCATTAGCGGCTTCGTCACGATCGCCAAGGAGGCGTTGTTCCGTTACATGCGCGCCGAAGGCCAGCGCACCGGCTCGGCGATTCTGCTGGCAAGTGCATGGCACGCGCGGATGGATGCGGTGTCGGCGCTGGTTGCAACATTGGGAGTGGCCGGCAGCATCGCGGGCATGCCGATGCTCGACCACGTGGCCGGCGCGGCAATCGGCCTGATGATCATGCGCATGGGCTGTGTCGGCGCGCGCAGCGCATTGAAGCAACTGTCAGCCGGTGCTCATGGGAAAACCGCCGCACCGCACGCCGCTGAATAGCGCGCGCCTCAGCCGTAGGCGCGCTCGCGCATCCACTTCGTCATGATCCATTTGTCGCCGCCGAGCACCGGCGCGCCGCCGTGCAAGGTCAGTGGATCGAGTTGACGCTGGCCGTTCATATAGCGGAAATACACTGCGCCACCCTTCACCGCGGCGACCGACATGCCCGCTTCCGGGAAGATCGTCTCGCCGCCGTCGGGCACGTCGTTCAGATAGATCACCAGAGTCGACACGCGCTGGCCGCCCTGAGCGGTGTGCACCGCACTGCCGGGTTGATCGGGCGGGAAATAATCGAAGTGCGGGCGATATTCGCCGGTCGTGCCGTAATGCAGAATCTGCAGCCCCTCGCCGTTTTCAACCGGCCAGTTCATCAGACTCGAGATGCGGCGGTCCATCTTTTCGATGAACGCGTCTTCCCCGCGCTGGTACCAGATACCTTCGCTGGTGCGGTTGCGGATCACGTCTTCCTTGCCGGTGGCGGGATTGACCGTGGTTGAACGTTTCAACCGATGGCGCGAGCGCTCGATCATCTCATCGCATTCGTCAGGCGAAAGCACATCACCGAACACGATCACCTGGGGCCGCTCGCAGCGCATCAACACGCGGACGTCGCGATCGTGCGCACGGATCACATTGCCGCGCGCAACGGGCGACTCGTCGTACTGGTAGGTTTGCGGCGCGGTTTTGACCAGGGCGGCCTCGGTCGCTTCGGCCGCCGGGGCCGCTCCTGCGTCGGCCGGGTTCATGCCGAACGCTCTGCGCACTTCCGCGCGCGCGGCTTCCGTGGCGAAGCCGGCTTGCACCATCGCGTCGATCATCGAGTCGACGCTGCAACCGCGCGCTACGTTGCTGCTCAGCCACGCTTCCCAAGACGCATCCACTACCGGCATAGAACTCCCCGCTTGTCGATATCACGAAATACTGCATCAACTGGCCGGTTCATAGCAAGACTGGGGGAATGCGCCGGGCTGCCCCCGGGTTGAACCCAGGTCGACTCGTTATGCGCGGCCCTGCCGGCGTCGATAAAGGTCGAGGCCTTTTCTCGCCTGCGCCCTGATCGCGCCCTGCACGAACGGTGTCCAGCCGAGCAGCAGGCCCTTGAGCCCCAAAGCCTGACGGGCCCAACGCCACAGGTCGAAGGTATCGCGGTGTTCGACGATGCGGCCGTCGCGGAACACGAAGCGGGCGTCGATGCTGTTCACCACCGTGCGGCCCGTCTGACTGAATGTGTAACGGGCCACCCAATGGGCGCGGCCGTTGAGTTCGTCCGCTTCGACGCCTTCAAACGTCAGCGAGAAATCCTGCGCGCGCGACACCAGCATGCGCCACATGTCGCGGGCCTCTTCGCCGCGCAGCTCGCCAAAGGCCGGATCGCTGAAGACCACGTCGTCGGCATAGCAGGCAGCCATCGTTTCGGCGTCGCGCTGCTGGAACGCGGTGTAAAAACGCTCGATCAGTTCGGTGTTGGGATGGCTCATTTTCTTGTGCGTATGCGTTACCCGGTCGGCCGGTCATGGAAACGGCCCGGAAAGGAGCGCGCGCCGGAATTTGAGTTGGGCGCGCACGCCGCACACGATATCGGAAAATGGGGCCGCCGGGGCGGCGCGCTGCGCCCGGTAAAACCGCTCGCGCTACCCTCACGCCGCCTTTCGTTATATCCTGTCGAATATCACGGTATGCTTTTGTGCAGCGCAGCGACCCGCCCGTCAATCGCATACGACCAAGCGAAACAAGCAAGCAGGAGCCAGCAGCAGTGCCTAGTCGATCCACAGTGCGACCCACCTCGTCCGCCCCGACGGGACGCCGCCCGAAAGGACCTCCGTCAACCATCGTCGCGGTGAAACCGGTGTCCGAACGTGGCCGCGCCGAATTGATCCGCGACGTCGTCGATGCTTACCGGCGGCTTTACGGGAGCGTGCAGCGCTTCGTACTGATGCTGACGGGCGACCAGTTGAACTTCGCGTCGGTGGGCACGTCGGGTTCGCACTCGTTGAACCAGCTGCTGTCGATCCTGGCGGAACAGGCCAGGACGGCGGCTTTTGCCCGTCTGCGCGATCTCAAAGCGTCGATTGAAGAAGCGCGCTCGGCCGAGCAGGTTCGCGACGCGATCTTTTCGGATGCGCTAAGCAACGACCTCGCCGCGTTACGCAAGGTGGTGGCGGAACTCGAACGGCTCGATACCGCGTTCGTCGGCCTGTGCGTCGGCCATGTTCTGGATCAGCATGCACGGACAACCGGCGGTACGACGCCGGCCGTCGTCCGTCGCGCCGCCGGCCGCACCATCGCAGCAGTTCCCGCCACTGCGTCTGTCACAGTTTCTGCCGCCGCGTCTACCACGATCACTCAGCGTAAATCACGCGCTGAGCGCACGCTCGTCCACCCGAACGACTAATTCGTCACTGCTACATATGAACGTTTTCTTTTGCCGATCGCTATATCTTTTTGAATATATCGCCAGCAGCGCCCGCATGGCGCAGATGTCCAGCACGCACATTCAGTCAGCCTGACGCCAGATCCGGATTCGAGGTCCTCATGCACACGCCGCCTTTTCGTCTCGCCCAGCCTTCGCGTCTCAAACTGTCCGGCGACGAGCTTGCCGGCACCGGCTTGCGCGTGGCCAGTCCGTGCTGCACACCCGCGAGAGAGTCGTCCTCGAACACCAAACGCCGCGCGCGCCTCGCCGAGCTCGATGGCCAACTGCATTGCTCGATCATCGGCACCTGTCTCAGCACGCACGAACTGCGCAAGCTGGTGCCTAAATTCACCGGTCTCGATCGCAGGGACGCGAGCGATCTGGAGATTCATCACTCGGCAGTCGAACTCGCGATCGATGGTGGCGCAGGCGCCAAGGCCCTGCACAAGTTGCTCGACGAGCACTATGCGGTGGCGATCCGCCGCTTCGACAAAGCCGCCGACGACGTCGAGCTGCTGAAGCTCTGGGACGAAGCGCTGAAAAGCGGCGAGATCCCGCCCGCTTACTGGGCTCTGATGACACATCCGTGCGCGACCCTGCATGTGCGTCAGAAAGCGTTCGGCGAATTGCACATGCTGTCGCATCTGGTCGGTGCGGCGAATCGCGCGGACATCCGCAGGCTGGTCGCGCTCGAAGCAGAGAACGCCGAGTTGAAAGAGAAAGTCGAGCGGCAGCAAAGCCGCTTGCAGCAACTCAGCACGCAGCGCGACGCAGCGATCGCCGCGCTCAACGAGCAGATCGCGCAACTCACCGCCTTGGCCATGCGCCAGACGCCGACGGATCCTTCCGATCTCGAAGCGGAGATATCGAGGCTGCGCGACAAGCTCGCCGACAGCGACCAGCGGGTGGCGCTGCATACGAGCCGCCGTGAGGCCGCTGAACAGCGGGTGCTGCAAGAACAGGGCGCCGCACTCGCGTTGCGCAAGAGCCGTGATGAGGCGTTGGCGCAGCTCCTGTTGGTGCAGAACGAATGCGACGCGCTGGAACGCGCGACGGTGGATTCAGCGGACAGCAGTCATAGCGCGCAGATGCGGCAAGCCAGCCTCGACAGCGTGCGCGGCAAACGGATTGTCTACGTGGGCGGCCGCCCCGGCTCGAATGCCGCGCTCAAGCGGCTGGTGGAGGCCGCCGGCGGCGATTTCGTGGTGCACGACGGCGGCGTGGAAGACCGGAAAGGTCTGCTGGCCGCCGCGCTGCCGGGCGCCGATATCGTTGTGTTTCCGGTCGACTGCGTCGATCTTGATTCGATGAATACGCTCAAGCGGGTGTGCGAGCGTCATCAGATCGACTATCACCCGTTGCGCACGGCAAGCGTGGCGAGCTTTGTGGAATTGGTGGACCGGCTGCGGCCCGAGCATCTTGCCCAGTTGGGCAATCCGCCGCCCTCGGCGTTTTGCCTGCGCCACGGCTGAGCGGCGCGTGCGAGCGGCCGTGCTCAGGAACGAATCAGCCGGGTCAATTCGGCGATCTGTTTCGCGCAGCTTCGCTGGGCCTCATCTTCAACATTGCGGTACAGATGAATGATGCGTTCGCCGACGGGCGTCAACGTACAACCGCCGCCGCTTTGACCGCCCTGCTCCGAGTGCGTGGCCGGCGTTTTGAGCGAGCGGTTCAGCTCGTCGATCAGTAGCCAGGCGCGCCGGTACGACATGCCGAGGCTGCGCGCCGCAGCCGAGATCGAGCCGTACTCCCGCACGGCTTCCAGCAGTTCGACTTTGCCCGGTCCGAGCGCGACAGCGTCGCCACTGCGGATGCGCATTCTGAAGCGCACTTCGGGGCGTGGTTTCGCGGATTTTGTCGCGGGGCTTGGTTTGGTTTTAGCGGTATCAGCCATGCGCGAAAGCATACACGAACCGCCTCGCGCTGCCACCCTGGCCGAATGGCTTTCAGGGGTGGCCGGGAAAGCAATGCCCGTAGTCTTCACAGCCCGGGCAACCGGGCGCCGGGCCGGGCTGAAGCCCTAAGGAAAGCGCGCGTTGCTGGGCGAGGAATTTCTTCCAGCGCAGATTATCGACATTCAGCAGCACGAGCGTGGGGAAGTAGCGCGTCAGCATCCATGTGACCTCTTCCCGACCCGCAAGACCAAGGTCACGCCAGAGGTGATCCGGCCGCAAGCACGCGTGAGCGATGATTGAGGCGAGGCAGCGAGCGTCGTTCGTGTCGACGGCGGCGCTGGCGTAAGTGAGCAGGAGTGCGTTCAGCGTTTCGACGAATGCCGCGTGTTCGCTGGTGTCGACGGGTGGCAATGCGGGCAAGGACGCAAACACGGGCTCAGGTGCGCGCCCAAAGTGCCGCTCCAGTAGCGCACGCCACGCAGGTCGCGGCAACCCAAGCAACACCAGTTCGTCCCGGACATCGCGCGCGGCAATCAGCCTGGCGAACAATCGAGTATCGGGTGACGCGGAGTCCGTGGCCGCAGCCAGCCACTTCGCCGTGCGCTCGGCAACCCGCGCATCGAGCGACGCCGACAGCGGTTCGGGGCTGGGCGCGGCAAGTGCCGCAATAGGCGAAAGCGGTTCGTCAGACATGGCGGCAGCACGATGCAGAACATCGAACCATATTACGCCCGTCATTCGAATCCCCTATGCCAAGGGCTCCAAAACATGAGCCTCGATGCGCGCGAGCCGTTTGACGTGGCGTGGCGCGGGCAGAATGTCCGAACCGGAAAACAGAATCGGCGCACCGTCTTCAGCATCGAGCGCGCGGCCATCGCATTCATACGCAACCAGCACGTTCTCGCCGATCGGCGTGTTGAACAGTTCGTGCCACGAGAATGTCACGACGTAGCCATCGTGCCCGACCGCCACGAACACCGTCCGCTTGAACTCGCCCGGCACCTCGTTCGGCAAACCCGCTTCCGAGATCAAGGTCGTCAGACGCACGCCGCGGTATGGCTCAACGCTGCGAATGAAACGATTCGTCGTGTAGCAACGCAGATCGAATGGTCTGGCCAGCACGCTTTCGTAACTCTTGAGCCGCTCGAGGTCGAAAGACAGCGTCCGCTGGAACCGTCCGCTCAGGACGAGCGCGCTTTCGACAGCAGGCGCGGCAATCATATTCACACTATCCATACGCGGTTATCTCCAGCATTGCAGCCTGACCAGACTGTTCACCCGTTATTTCCGTGTGTATATTACGCTGCGATGGCCGCCTCGGTGCAAAAGCGCATCGATACGCAATATATCGCCAGGCATATCGGCCGCTGCGCCGGTTGGCGTCCACCTCTATAAAAATCCACGGCTCGCGTCGACACGCCGGCTTCGCGGCCGGCCTTCAACCCGGCCGCTCAGGAGATCACATGCGCTTTTCACCCGCTCTCTCGCCCGCTCTGCGACGCAGCACCCGGCTCGCGCTCGTTAGCTGTGGCCTGATCGCCTTGCTGGCGAGTTGCGGCGGCGATAGCGTCACGGCTGTCCCGCAGCGGGTCGCCGTCAGCGCTTCGCCGAACGGCATCGCGGTGCGCGCGGCGGATGGCGCCCTCTTCATTACCGACGATCAAACCAACGGCGTGCTCTCCTCGCCCGATGGCCACACTTTCTCGCATTACGCCACTGTGCCGGTCGTAGCTGGCCAGGCCAACAGTCTCAGTCAGTTGAGCTTCGCCGACGCCGGCGCGCTGATGATCGAACGCTTCGGCTTCGGCACCGCGAGCGCGGTGTTCAGCATCACGGGTGTGGACACGATCGTGCCGCTGAGCGGCCCCAATCCGGCGCGACGCCGCCTCGGTCTGATCTCGATCGGCGCGAATCGCTTGCTGTCGACGTGGTTCATCAAAAACGGCAGCGCGCCGCCGCAGGGTGGTCTGAGCCTGATCACTTACGATCCGAATGCCCACACCGCGCTCGAGCGCGATCTGCTGACAGGCCTCGGCAAACCGGTCGGCGTTGCGGTGTCGGGCGACACTGTGTACGTCTCCGATCAGGCGAACAACAACATCGTCAAAGCGAGTCTGAGCACGCTGCTCGGTGGATCGCAAGCCGTGGCGCCGAGCGCGACGCTCGCGCAGATCAACAGCCCCGACCTCATGGCCGTCGACACGAGCGGCACCCTCTACACGAAATGCAACGCCACGGGTCTGTGCAGGATCGCGCCGGACGGCACCATCAGCGTGCTTGCAAACGACTTTCAGGACGCGCGCGGCGTGGCCGTCGACACGCCCCGGCACCTGCTGTACGCCATCGACCGCGCCGGCAGCACGGGCGGCACGAGCTACGTACGGATTTTCCCGCTCAATTAATTGATCACACGGAGCGCGTAGCGGCCCACAACGCAATGCGATGGCGTCGTAATATATCGCTCTTAATAACGCATCGGGGTTAATCGCATGATTCGCAAGCTGCTTGCTTCTTTCGTGGTCGTCGCTGGCGTGGTGACAGCCGCGCCCGCCTTCGCGCAGGACGACACGGTCAACGTGCTGTACGCCGGTTCGCTCGTCAATCTGATGGAACGCAGCGTGGGGCCGGCCTTTGAAAAGGCCACCGGCCAGCACTTCCGCGGCTATGCGGCGGGCTCGAACAAGATCGCCAACGAAATCAAGGGCAAGCTGCGTCGCGGCGACGTGTTCATCAGCGCGAGCCCGAAAGTGAACACCAGCCTGATGGGTCAGGCGAATGGCGATCACGTCACGTGGTACGTGAACTTCGCCGAATCGCCGTTGATGATCGGCTACAACCCGCAAAGCAGATTCGCGGCGGACTTCAAGAGCAAGCGCTGGGATCAGGTGTTGCAGGAGCCGGGCATCCGCATCGGCCGCACCGATCCGAAGCTCGATCCGAAGGGTGCATTCACCGTCGAGATGATGACGAAGGCTGCGGAGCTTTACCATCAGCCGGATCTCGTCGAGAAGACGCTGGGTGACGCGGAAAATCCCGCGCAGGTTTTGCCTGAAGAAACGCTGGTGGGCCGCCTGCAATCCGGCCAGCTCGATGCCGGCTTCTTCTATTCGACAGAAACGTCCGACCTGAAGATTCCGGCGCTCCGTCCGGCGCCCGAATTGCAGGCCAAAGCGAGCTACACGTTGACGATTCTCAGCGACGCACCGAACCGTGCGGGCGCAAGCAGTTTTGTCGACTTCCTGCTGAGCGCGCAAGGCCGCACGTTGCTCAAGCAACACGGCGTGGACGTCGTCAAACCGACCATTACCGGCAATGTGCAAGCCATGCCGCCTTCGGTGCAAGCCGTGATCGACGCCGCCGCGCAATAAGGCGGTGGAACAGGCTGTAGAACAGGCGGTGAAGCGATCGGCCGCGCGGCCGCTGCTGTGGCTGGCCGCGTTGCTTGCCGTCTATTTGTGCGCGCCGTTTATCGCGAGCGTGCCGCAACTCGGCGCGGCCGATTGGCCGAATGTCGATTGGCGCGCGGTGTGGTCGGCGGTCGGCATCTCGGCGGCGAGCGCCAGCGTGGCCTCGTTCGTGATTCTGCTCGGCGGCGTGCCGCTCGGCTATCTTCTGGCGCGCTCGAACTCGCGCAAGATGGCGCTGCTCGGCTTCGTCGTGCAGTTACCGCTCGCCTTGCCGCCACTCACGAGCGGCGTGCTGCTGCTGTTTCTGCTTGGGCCCTATAGCTGGGTCGGCCGCTTCACTAACGGGGCGCTGACGGATTCGTTTGCCGGCATCGTGCTCGCGGAAATCTTCGTGGCCGCGCCCTTCCTGATCATCGCCGCGAAATCGGCGTTCGCCGCCGTCGACCCCGTGCTCGACGACGTGGCCGCGACGCTCGGCCATCATGCCAGCAGCCGCTTCTTCCGCGTGATGCTGCCGGTTGCGTGGCCGGCGATTCGCGCGGGACTCGCGCTGGCGTGGTTGCGTGCATTCGGCGAATTCGGCGCAACGGTGATGGTGGCCTATCACCCGTATTCGCTGCCGGTGTACACATACGTCGTATTCGGTGGCCAGGGCCTGCCGGCGATGATGCCGTTATTGCTGCCGACGCTCGCGATTGCGATTGTCTGCGCGGCGTTGTCGATATACAGCCTTCGGCAGAAAACCTCGCTCGAAGAGACCGAAAACGGCGACGACGCGCTGGAACCCGGCACCGATCTGACCGCGAGCCGGGGCGAAACTTCCGACCTTCGCCTCGCCTTTCGTTTGCAGCGCCGATTAGGCGCCTTCGAACTGGACATCGCATGGTCCCCTGCGACGCGGCGGCTTGCGATCATCGGCCCGTCGGGCTCCGGCAAATCCCTCGCGCTGCGTCTGATCGCAGGGCTCGAATCCAACGCAGCGTGTTCCGTCCGGCTCGGTACAACTGACTTGAGCACACTGCCACCCGAGCGCCGCCAGATCGGCTACATGCCGCAAGACTACGGCCTGTTCCCGCACATGACGGTGGCGCAGCAACTCGCGTTTCCCGTCGACGCCGACGTCGCCAGTGCGCGTTACTGGCTCGATCATCTCGGCCTCGCGCAACTGGTTGCGCGCTTGCCGCATCAATTGTCGTTCGGTCAGCGGCAACGCGTGGCGCTGGCGCGAGCGCTCACGCGTCATAGCGAATTGCTGCTGTTCGATGAGCCGTTCGCGGCGCTCGATACGCCCCGGCGACGGCGTTTGCAGCAGTCGCTGCGTGCGTTGCAGCGCGAGATTGCGGCGGTGACGATCATCGTCACGCACGATCCCGACGAAGCGGCTTTACTCGCTGATGAAGTGCTGGTTGTCGAACAGGGGCGCGTGCTGCAGGCGGGTTCCATCGATGAAGTGTTCGAGCGGCCGGCTTCGATGCGGGTTGCGGAGTTGCTCGGCTTGCACAACGTCGGCGAAGGTTTGATGACTGCGCCTGGGCGAGTCGAGATTGGCGAAGGGTTGACGATCGCGACCGGCGATAGCGGATTTGCGATTCCTGCGGGGCAACGGGTGATGTGGCGCATCTCGTCCCACGCCGTGGTTATTTCGCCCGGTGGCGCCTATGCGGGCATGGTCGATGCGGTCGAATTACGGCGCGGCGAGCGGTATGTCCGTCTGAATATCGCGGGGGTGCGCTTCGACGTCGCGAACGAAGATGCCCGGTTGCGGGAAGGCAGCCCTTGCCGGATTGACGTTGATGCCGGCGGCGTGTCGGTCTGGCATGTGCACTGACACGTTGGGCTGAACAGCCGACTAACCCTCGGCCGCGTGAGCCCTCTTCCTGATTTCAGAAAACGCCGCGTCGACGAGCAATTTTCCAGAATCGAAAACCGTGACGAGCGCCTCGTCCCAATCCCCTGCAACGGTACGGTCGTCCCACACCACCGGCAGCGTCACCGTCCGATACTCGCCTGAGTGACGATTCACCAGCAAGGTAAGCCGCCCTTTCATCGAACGTTTGCCGGCATCCGTGACCGGGTCCTTGCGTACGTCGTGCCATTCATCGCCGAGCCGGATGGCCGAACACTTCATGGCGAAGCGCTGTGTATCGCGATTGATCTGCTGCAACAACGCGCCGCCCATGCCGAAGACAATGTTGTCCGCCGCAAAGCCGGCCTCATCCATGGCCGCAAGAATGTCCTGAATGGAATCCGGATTCACGCCGTCGCCCTGAATCACGCGCACGTTGTTGAGCACGCGCCGCCCCTTGCCGTTCACCGTCGAACCGAACGACACCTCGAGCGCTCGCATGGTCTGCAGAACGATCGTCAGCGGATCGCCGGAATCAGGCCGGATCACCAGTGTGCCGCCGGAGTCGAGCACCGCCTGCTTCAACGTCGTGCCCCATACCTCGAGCGCGGCGAACAGGTCGTAGGAATCGGACACTACCGAAACGATCGCGCCCGGTTTGCCGAACTTCGCGATCATGTTGCGGAATGCGTCTGTCTCGCGCTCGCGCCCCCATGACGTGATCGTGCTGTGCTCCGCGGCCGGCACGGAAAACGCCGCCATCGGTTCGTTGTAGTAGTGGTTTGCCGCAACCACACCGAGCACCGTATCCGAGCCCATGAAACTGACCAGATGCGCCGCGCCGCCAATCGCCGCCGACTCGGCACTCGATACGCCGCGCGCGCCGAAATCGTGCAGCTTGAACGGCAATTGAGAGAGGTCGTCGCTACTCTTCTCCAGATAAGCGCGAATCGTGTTGCGCAGATGCCAGCTTTGCGTCGCGACCGTAATCGGATACCACACGCGCAGCAACATTGTTTCCAGATACGAGGCCAGCCAGAACACCTCGGGATCGTTGCATTCGACCGTGACCAGAACGTTGTGCGTGGGCACGACCGAGCCTTCCGGCACCGCGCGAATCCGCACGGGCAGATAGCCCCGATGGTGCTCGACGATGTAGCGCCAGCCTGCTTCGTTGAACGGCTCGCCATGCGCTGTGAAAAACGCCTTCGCCTGGTCGATCATGGCCGGCGTAATGGGGCGGCACAGATACTCCTTGATCAGCATCTGCAGGCCGAAAAACAGCGTGCGGTCGTAGCGTCCTCCGCGCGACTCGATGTATGAAAACATCGCCGACGCTTCCGGCGGATATTGCAGGTAGTGCGACGCCTTGTACGAATCCGTGTTGAGTATCGGATTGGACAGAATCGACGCCATGTCGTGGAACGGGTTTGTATCGCTTTGCATGGATGATGTGGCGCGCTTGCGGATCGATCAAAGGTAATCCGGCAGGTTGGGGTTTGCCGTTTAGCGCCGCTCGTTGCGGCTCATTGCGGCTCACTTCGGTTCATACCGTAAGAAAAACTACACGATACACCGTCAAAACACGCCCGGAATTACCCGAAACCGCACCTTACCCCTGTAGGTCCGATACCGCTCGTCATCGGAAAGGAGTCGCTCCTCCCGCACAATGCGTCCGACCTGCAGCGCAAACTGGCATCCGTAGACAATCACGTTCTGGATCCCGAAGTTCGCCAGCAAAAACCCGACGTCCGTCACGAAATACCCCAGGTACATGGGATGACGCACGAACCGGTAAGCGCCGCGGGAAACAACCCCGCGATTGGCGGGCAAAATGCCGAACGACCTGCGCAGCGACACCTTCGCGAACAGTTGCCAGAAAATCCCCAGCAGTTGCAACGACGCGCCGGCCGCCTCCGGAATAAGCTGGGTGCCGGGCGAAAGCCGCACAGCAAGAAAATAGAACGTGCCGCCCACCGAGCAGATAAAAGCGAAAGGCGTCCAGTCACGGTGGATGGGTACCCGCGCAAATAGCGACAACCCCAAGGTCATGAACGCGCTTACCACCAGCAGCAGCAAGGTGATGCGGGTGGGCGCCGCGAGCCATTGCTTGACCGCGGCGTAAGTGAAGATGCTCAACATGAGCGCCGCGGCGACGCGCGCGAGGATTTCGGTCAACGCCTCGCGCATGCCGCCGGCCGGCGCCACGCCCTCTCCGCCATCGGCGCGGGACGTCACGCTCGCCGGGTCCACGATCGTGGCATCCTGGAGACGGCCTTCACCATCGAATTCCCGCGAGGGTGTGGTCTTTGTCATGGCACGCTCATTTCGATATGCGAATTATTTTTCAAGCCTGCTGCATGAAGGCTTGCGGTCCGTCAGTGTCGCAGCGTAGCAGTCACACCGGACGAATGTCCATATCATGCCACGCCCGCCTGGATTCGATTCTGGCGGACTAACCCCAGTGATTGGGCGGGTTCAGCGGCTGGACTTGAGTTGCGGCGACGCAGTCGACCGCCTGGCAATTCGACCGCCTGGTAAACAGCAGGCGGCCGGACATGCCCTCGTAGAGCGCGGCGACGGCCGGCCTGAAATTATCCGGCCGGCAACGCCACGTCAACCGCGGTCGGCAGTCAGATGTAATCGTCCGGTCCGGCTGGATCGACGTCCACGCCGCGCTCGTAGCCTCGTTCGGGCGACGGCGGCATCTCATGGATCGCGTCGCGCAGCGCATCGCGCTGAATTTCAGGCTGAGCCTTGCGTTTTACCGCCTCGGCGATCACCAGCGTGAGCAGATCGACCGGCGGCGCGGCGAACAGGCTGCGTGGCCCGGCGACAAGGCGCTGATAGGAGAGAACGGCGCCGTGCGCCGTGGTGTTGCGGTCCAGCCGCGCTGCGGCCAACTTGCGAATCGTTTTCATGACAACCCCCGAATGGTGAGCCATTTCAAGGCTACGTCCAGGTAGGCCGTGCCCGCGCAATCGCGCCGGCACGGCGCCCGGTCCACCTCGCAAAGCGCGCCCCTCTATGGAGACTAAGGCCATCCCTCCCCGCATCGTCGCGCCGGCTGGTCCTGACCGTACGCTGCCCCGCCCCTGTCCTGTGCTGTGCGTCGCGCGCCCGCAATCTGCTCGAGCACGGTACCTGTCGCTATCGCGATCAATTTAATTTCGGCCATCAACGCCAGGTCCGTCCAGTCGGACGGAAAAATGGCGAGGTCAGCTTTTTTGTGTCGTCCGGTGAAGAATGACCGATGCGCCGCATCGACCATTCAGCCCGCTTTTTTGACGTCCGTTTTTTTAGTGGCCCCGCCGCACCCTCGTAAGACACATTGGCTTCCCCGGCCGCGCTTACGAAGACGATGTTTGCCGCCGGGCTCCGGCTGCTTTCCCCGTGCTACCGGCGCGGGCGGCAATGCATTCGCTTGTAACGCTCCTATTGCAATGGCTGTGCCATGTCCTCTCAACCCCTTGATGCACGGTGAATTTCGCTGCAGCGCACGGCACCCGATCCTGCCTTGCGGCACACGTTGATTCGGATTTGACACGCGTTGCGTTCACCCTCCAACGCGTTGCAGAAGGATCTACCTGCTGGCGGGCCTGGACGCACGCCCGGTCGGCCCCGATCCGGCCGCGCTTTGCGGTGTGGCCCGGTCAAATGTGCCGATGCTTCGGGCCACGAAACGGCTCCCGCAGCCGTCGCCCAAAATGTCGCAAGCCTGAGACACGGTGATTCGACGGCGCGGCATCCGTTGCAGGATGACCGCCATGCGATTTGCAATGCTGTGTGGGATTTCGCACATATCCGCGGTTGACCGGCCATTTTTGAACGGCAAATACGCACGCTAAAGCGGAAAAACGTTTCTGAATCCAGATTTGTTTGTATGGCGCTCGAAATCACTTTCGCTTATCGTTAAGCCATGCGCCACGTAGAGCGCGTCTGCCAGACCACCAGGGTAGAAAACGGCTTTTGTGATTCGGGGATGAAATAGTCAGGCGGTCTCACCGTTAAATGCCATCCTGCTATCTGTCCGACGTGTAGCACCTCGCGGTTCATACCGCCGCTCTACGTCCCCGCCATTGCCGCTACCGTGGATTTATCATTGCCGGTCTTCCAGTTCGTCGAAGAGCAGTTCTGAGGGCAGCAACAATCCGGGGGTTACATGAACACGACTTGCACGCCTGTCGACACCGAACGCACCGTTCTCTACGTGTCGAACTCGCCCGACCGGGATCTGGCCAGCTTCCTGGCTGCATCCGGCTGGCAAGCGGTGCACGCCAAAAGCACGGCAATCGCCGAACGCATGATCGAGCGCGACAATATCAAGGTCGGCCTCGTGGAGTTGCCGGGTGAGTGCACGTCCCAGCATTTGTCCGCTCTCGCCTCCTGCATGCGCCGCGTCGAAACCAACTGGGTCGCGCAGATCGCGCCGGGCCAGTCGGACGACGAACTGGTCAGCCGCTTCATCCTCGATTATTGCTTCGATTTCGTGACCCGGCCCTGGCTGAACGAGCGGCTGGTATTCGCGCTTGGCCACGCGCACGGGCTGTCGAGCCTGCGGCATGCGCCAGCCGCCCCCGAGCCTTCGCTCGGCCGGCACGGCATGGTCGGGCAATGCGAGGCGATGCAGCAGTTGTACCGGCGCATCGACAAATGCGGCGTGACCGATGCGCCAGTGTTCGTCGCCGGCGAATCGGGCACCGGCAAGGAACTGACCGCCCGTGCGATTCACGAGCGCTCGCCGCGCGCCGGGCGGGCCTTCGTCGCGATCAATTGCGCGGCCATTCCGCCGAGCCTGCTGCAAGCCGAATTGTTCGGCCATGAGCGCGGCGCCTTTACCGGCGCGTTGCAACGCAAGATCGGCCGGATCGAAAGCGCCAACGAAGGCACCCTGTTTCTGGATGAAATCGGCGACATGCCGCACGAATGCCAGGCGGTGCTGCTGCGCTTCCTGCAGGAAGGCACGATCGAACGGCTGGGCGGCAATGGGCCGATCAACGTCGACGTGCGGGTGATTTCGGCGACCCACGTCGATCTGGACAAAGCCGTCGAAGACGGCCGCTTCCGCTCTGACCTGTATCACCGCCTGTGCGTGCTGCGGCTCGTCGAGCCGCCCTTGCGCGAGCGCGGCGGCGACATCAAGCTGCTCGCCAACTACGCGCTCAGCATGTACCGGCAGGACGGCGCACGCAAATTGCGCGGGCTGTCGAGCGACGCGATCGTCGCCATGTCGAACTATCCCTGGCCGGGCAATGTACGCGAGCTGATCAACTGCGTGCGCCGGGCCGTAGTGATGAGCGAGGGCCGCTTTATCACCGCAAGCGACCTCGGCCTGCCGGAAACCGACAACGGGCCGGCCGTGACGCTGGCGGAAATCCGCAGCAAGGCTGAAAAGGACGCCATCGAGCACGCGCTGCAGCGGCACGGCTACAAATTGTCCGAGGCCGCGGCCGAACTCGGCATTTCGCGGGCTACGCTGTATCGCCTGATGCATGCGAGCCGGCTGCATCAGGATCCGGCGGCCGGACGCGCGTCGAACGCCGACGGCGGTGCGGATGCCGACGACGAGGCGGAGCGGCAGGCGCCTTCACTGGTTTGACTTCGCTGGTTTGACCTGAGGCCGTCTGAACGGGCAAACGGCGGTAAACAGCCGCAAACAGGGCCGCAAATAGTGCCGCAACCCCGCCGCCTCGCGCGGCGCGGCCGGCCTGGCGTTGTAACCGCCTATCGGTTCTCTCCCGGCGTTGCTATGCTGAAAGCCGTTCATCCACCCCGGAGTGGACTTGGCCGATCAGCACGCCCCGGCGCCCGTGCGCCGCCCTTCCTCCACGCTCCCCGCCCAGGCGAGCCCGTGCGACGCGCTCGCCATCCGCGCTCAGCCCCTCAGCTTCGCTCACCCGTGCCGACGTAAAAAGCTCGCGCTCGCCGCGACCATCCTCGGTTCGAGCATGGCGTTCATCGACGGCTCGGTGGTCAACGTCGCGCTGCCGTCGATCCAGACCGAACTGGGCGCGAGCGTCGCGGCAATCCAGTGGGTGGTCAACGCGTATCTGCTGTTTCTCGGCTCGCTGGTGCTGGTGGGCGGCTCGCTGGGCGACAAGCTCGGCCGGCGCACCGTGTTCATCGCGGGAATCGGCCTGTTCACGCTCGCCTCGATTGGCTGCGGCGTGGCGCCAGGCGTCGGCGCCCTGATCGCGGCACGCGCCGTGCAAGGCATCGGCGCGGCGCTGCTGGTGCCGAGCAGTCTCTCCATCATCGGCTCGGTATTCGACGACAAGGAGCGCGGCAAGGCGATCGGCACCTGGGCCGGCGTCGGCGCGATCACGTCGGCGGTCGGGCCGGTGGCGGGCGGCTGGCTCGTTGACGCGTTTTCCTGGCGGGCGATTTTCTTTCTGAACGTACCGATCGCGTGCGCAACCATCGCGCTGGCGGTCGTCGCCGTGCCGGACAGCCGGCAGGAAGACGATCCATCGGACCCGGACCCGGCGCACAAGGAGCAAGCGCTGCAGAGGCTCGACTGGCCGGGCGCCGTCACAGCAGCCGCAGGGCTCGCCGCGCTGACCTACGGCCTGACCATCGCCTCGGCGCGCGGCTTCGGCGACCGCTGGGTGCTGGCGTCGATCCTCGGCGGCCTCGTCGTGCTGTCCGGCTTTGTCGTGCTCGAA
This sequence comes from Paraburkholderia sediminicola, assembly GCF_902859805.1. GTDB lineage: Bacteria > Pseudomonadota > Gammaproteobacteria > Burkholderiales > Burkholderiaceae > Paraburkholderia > Paraburkholderia sediminicola. Next base: position 272,598 of record NZ_CADIKC010000004.1, read on the forward strand.
GCAAAGACCCGCAATCCGATGATGCCGCTCGATGTGTTCCATTCGCGCGACTTCGTCGGCGCGAATCTCGTCACGCTGCTGCTCTATTTCGGGCTCGGCGGCGCGCTGTTCTTCCTGCCGTTCACGCTGATCCGCGCATATGACTATAGCGCGACCGAGGCAGGCGCCGCGCTGCTGCCGGTGCCGGTGACGATCGGCCTGTTGTCGCGTTTCACCGGCGGCCTGACCAGCCGCTACGGCGCACGGGCCTTGCTGGGCGCTGGGCCGGTGATCGCGGCGGTCGGTTTTGCAATGCTCGCGCTGCCCTGGGTCCGCGGCGAATACTGGCGCGGCTTCTTTCCGGCGCTGGTCGTGCTCGGGCTCGGCATGACGATTACCGTCGCACCGTTGACGACGACGGTGATGACATCCGTCTCCGCCGCCCGCACGGGTGTCGCCTCGGGCATCAATAACGCCGTCGCCCGGGTGGCGAGTCTGCTGGCGATCGCTGTGCTCGGGATTGTGTTCGTGTGGTCGCACGACGCGGCGCTCGACGCGCGGCTCGATGCATTGAACGTGCCGCAAGCGGCGCGTGCGACGGCGCGATTGACGCAGGACACGATGAATGAGAGCCCGGCGGCGGCGGGCGCAACGGACGCCGCGACACGAGACGAAGTAGCGCGCGCGCAAGCCGAGGCACTCGGGGCGGCTTTGCGGGCGGTTGCGCTGGTATCGGCGATGTGCGCACTGGCCGGCGCGGCGCTCGCGGTTTTGACGATCCGCGAAGCTAGTGGAAAAACGGCTGCACCAGGTTAAGAGGTAGGCCCGGAGGCATGGCGTTGCTTGCGATCTGCGCGGGCCTTCATACCGCCATTGAATGCCGCCCGCCCCGCTCAACGACAGTTCAGAACGCAATGAAACGTCGCAGTCGAGCAGTCTTCATACTGATACTCATCTGCTTCAAACCACCCCACCCGATCGGGAGCTTGCACATGACGATTACCTGCTTCATCCGCTATCAGATCGACCCGTTCCAACGCGAAGCCTTCAACGATTACGCTCGCAACTGGGGCCGCATTATTCCGCGCTGCGGCGGCCATCTGATCGGCTACTTTCTGCCCCACGAAGGGACCAACGACGTTGCCTGGGGATTGATCGCATTCGACAGCCTCGCCGCGTACGAAACATATCGGGCGCGGCTGCGCTCCGACGCCGAAGCCCGCGAGAATTTCCTGTTTGCGCAGACGAAGCGCTTCATCCTGCGCGAGGAGCGCACGTTCACCGAGGTGGTCGAAGGCACGCTCGGCGTGGCGGCGAGGGATTCGGTGGAAGCAACGGAATAGGTATTGCCGGGCCTGAGCGCCCCTGTGGTGCGGGGCCAGAGCGCTTTCGCGCCCGCCCTTTTGCCGACGCAGCCCCCACGGGGCTGCGTCCTTGCATCGCCCATAGCCCCCTGTCATATAGCGCCCGCAGCCTCTATAGGCCGCAAGCCGCGCGATCTTGCGCGCTACGCCTTCACCGGCGCCTCTACCAGGCAAGCTTTCTGCTACCTGACGTTACAATTCGGGCCAACTGGCCGAACCTCCGCGTGAACACGGCGTGAACACCGCTTGAACACCAATAGCCGCCGCGGATGGAACTTGTACGACTAAACGCGTGTCGGTCCAAGGTCACGCCGCCGAATCGACCTTCGCGTCGACCCACGCGTCCCGGCACCGCCGTCCGCACCTGGTACCCCGCCTTACACCCTATGCGCAAAAAACTCCACGCCTGGCTTGTCATTTTTCTCCTTCTGAGCGCCTCGCCGGTCTTCGCCGCCGCGGCGCACCCCACCGCCGCGTCCGCTGCATCCGGCGCCGTGCCCACCCTGACGCCCGAGCAGGCCCGCCAAGCGCTCAGCGTCCTCAACGACCCCACACGCCGCGCGCAAGTCAGCGACACGCTACAGGCGATCGCCGCAGCGGGCGCACTCAGCGCTCCACCTGCCTCGGCGGCCGCGGCTGCGTCGGCGCCCGCCGCCGCCAGCAGCGCCAGCGCGCTCGTCCCAGCCGCCTTCCAGTCCAATGGCCTCGCCTCGCAACTGGCGCGTCAGGGCGCGCATTGGGCCGTGCATCTCGGCAAGTCATTACGCAGTTCGGTCGCCGCGCTGCTCGACGTCGCTTCGGTGCGTGCCTGGTGGCATTGGCAATCGACCAGCCCGCAAGCGCGCGGTGTGCTCGGCCAGGTCGCATGGTCGCTGCTGGCGGCACTGCTGCCCGCGCTCGCGCTCGAATGGCTCGCGCGCCGCCTGTTGCGCCGCGCATACGCGGCCCTTGCCGCGCGCCGCGAACGTGACGAGGAAGACAGTGCAGCGCAAGCCGACCTGCCCGTCGATGTCCTGCCGCAACCGGCCGATACGCCGAATGCCGCACCGCCGCTGCCCGTTTCTCCCACCTCTCCCGCGTCGCCCAATGCAACGGCCCAGGCGGCGAAGCCCAGCGCGTCCATCACAACGGCCGCGCCCATTGTCGGCAAAACCACCGACGCCAAAGTCGAGCAGAAAGCCGTGCATCACTTGACGCTGCTGCAGCGCCTGCCGCGCGCGCTCCTGACGATGGTGTTGCGCCTGTTGCCGCTGGCGGTGTTCGTCGGCGCGGCGAGCGCGCTGATGTCGATCTTCACCGAAGACGGCACGCCGCAAGACCGCGCGCTCGATTCGCTGATCGACATCTACGTGCTGTGCCGCCTGATCGTGATCGTCAGCGGCTTCTTCCTGCAGCCGAGCGCGCCGCGCCTGCGCCTGTTGCGCATGAGCGATGCGTGGGCCGCATTCGTGCACCGCTGGATCGTACGGATCGTGGCCGTGGTCGGCGCCGGTTCGGCGATCGCGGAGATCGCGCAGTCGCTCGGCCTGAACGACGCGGCGCATCTCGCGCTAATGAAAGTGGTCGCGCTCGCCGGCCACATCATGATCTCGATTCTGATTCTGAAATGCAGGAAGCCGGTCGGCGAATTGATCCGCAGACGCTTTGCCGCGAGCGAATCGCTGGAAATGTTCGGCAACGCGCTCGCCGATGCGTGGGCCGGATTCGCGGCGTTCGTGGTGATGGCGCTGTGGTTCATCTGGGCGCTCGACGTGCAGAACGGCTATCGCACCCTGCTGCATCTCGGCGGCATCTCGCTGGCGATCCTGGTGGGCGCGCGGGTCGTCGCGATCGTGATTTTCGGCGCCATGGCGCGGCTCTTCAACGTAAAGGGCGATGCGGAGAAGTCGCTCGTACAACAGCACGCCTACCGCTATTACCCGCTGCTGCGGCGGGTCGTCGCGTGGATCATCGGCATTGTCACCGCGCTTGCGCTGCTGCAGGTTTGGGGCGTCGACGTGGGCGAGCTGTTCCGGAGCGGGTCGATCGGCCATCGGCTGGCTTCGGCGCTAGTTACGATCGGGGTCGCCGCGGTAATCGCACTGGTAGTGTGGGAAGGCGCCAACGTGTCGATCGAACGGCGGCTGGACCGCTGGACCACCAGCGGCGACCTCGTGCGCGCCGCACGTCTGCGTACCCTGCTGCCGATGCTGCGCAGCGCGCTCTTCTGCGTGATCGCACTGGTGGTGGTGCTCACCGGCCTGAGCGAACTCGGTGTGAACATCGGGCCGCTGCTGGCGGGCGCGAGTATTTTCGGCGTGGCGCTCGGCTTCGGCTCGCAAAAACTGGTGCAGGATTTCATCACCGGCATGTTCCTGCTGATGGAAAACGCCATGCAGGTCGGCGACTGGGTCACGCTCGCGGGCGTATCCGGTACGGTCGAATATCTGTCGATCCGCACCGTACGCCTGCGCGGCAGCGACGGTTCGCTCTTCACGGTGCCGTTCAGTTCGGTCACGACGGTGAACAACACCAATCGCGGACTCGGCAATGCGGCGGTGAAGGTGAACATCGTGTTCGGCGAGGACGTCGATCTGGCGATCGCCACGCTGAAGGAAATCGGCGCAGCACTGCGCGAAGACGAGAAGTTCAAGGACGGCATTCTGTCCGACTTCAGCTTCTGGGGCGTGGATGGCGTGGATGGCTCGGCGGTCACGCTGGCCGGCCAGATCCAATGCCGCGACACCGCGCGCTGGGGCGTGCAGCGCGAATTCAACCGGCGCATTCTCGACCAGTTCAGCGCGCGCGGCATCGAAATCGCGAACCCGCAGCGGCATCTGCTGACGTGGGACCCGGAGAGCGTACCGGCCAGAGTCGAATCGAGCGGTGCGCCGGATGACGGCCCCAACGTTGCAGCGAAGGCCGAACCGCCTTCAACGGCGCCTGCCGACGCCTCGCTGAAGGCCGCGGCCGGCAAGGCCGACGCGCCGGTTGAAGATCAGGTGCCGGTCGACCCTAAGCCGGCCGGTGGCCCAGGAACGCCAGCAAATCCAGGTTCAACTTCTCCGCATGAGTGAAGTACAGGCCGTGGCCGGCGCCTTCGTAGACGTTCAGTGAAGCGCCTTCGATCAGCGCCGCGGTCGGCCGTCCGGTCAGCTCGAGCGGCGCAGAGGCGTCCCGGTCGCCTTGCACGACTAGCGACGGCACCCGGATGCGGGCCAGCTCTGCGCGGAAATCGGTAATGGTCTGGATTCGAGCGAGCTCGAGCATGGCCTGATGCGAGGTTTGCAGCATCATACGGATCGTCCAGTCGAGCGGCGCGCGCGACACACCCGGACCGAAGTACGGTGCGGCATTTGCCTCGATCCAGTCGGGGAAGGAACGGCTCAGCGCGAGGCGGCCTTGCTCGAACAATGCGGCGTCGATCCCGTTCGGGTTGTCTTCAGTTTTCAGCAGATACGGCGTGGCTGCGGGCGCGATGAACGCGATCCGGGCCACGCGTTCCGAACCGTGCCGCGTCAGATAACGCACCGCTTCGCCGCTCGCGATCGAATGTGCGACCAGTGTCACATTGCTCAGATCGAGTGTGCTGAGCACGCTGTCGAGATCGTCGGCGAGCGTGTCGAAGTCGTAGCCACGTCCGGGATCGCTCGAACGGCCGTGGCCGCGGCGGTCATAAGCAATGCAGCGGCAGCCGAGGCGCGACAGCGGCTCCATCTGATAAGACCACATGTCGGAATTCAGCGTCCAGCCGGACAGGAACACCACCGGCGCGCCTTGCCCCCAGTCGCGATAGAACAGGCGCGTGTGGTCGGCGGTGCGGATCGTGTTGGGGTCGTCGGTGAGATACGGTGCGGTCGCGTTCATGGAAGCCTCCTTACCTTGGGTGGGAATCGTTGTGCCGTGCCGCCACTTTGCCTGGCGGGTGTAGGCAGGTCGATTACCCAGGAGGTAAAGAGATGGGCTCGCGAGCCGGCGATGAACGGCTTGTTGTACCGGCTTATTGCAACGACTTACTGCACCAGCGCAACGGCTTATTGCACCTGCCACCAGCGCGGCAACAGCCGTCGCACTTCCGGCCGCCGATACCGGTCGTCGATCAGATGCACCACCCCCTGATCCTGCTCCGTGCGAATCACGCGGCCGGCGGCCTGCACGACCTTCTGCAAGCCAGGATACAGATACATGTAGTCGTAGCCGTTGCCGAACTTCGCGTCCATCGTGCGGCGCATCTGCTCGTTGACGTCGTTCATCTGCGGCAGGCCGAGCGTCGCGATGAAGGCGCCAATCAGCTGCTGACCGACCAGATCGATACCCTCGGAGAACGCGCCCCCTAGCACCGCGAAGCCGACGCCCTGGTTCGTGGTGCGAAAGCGCGCGAGGAACGCGTCGCGCGCCGCCTCGTCCATACCCTGTTCCTGCGCCCATACCGGCAGTTCCGGATGACGCGAGCGCATCAGGCCCATTACCTGTTGCAGATACTCGAAGCTGCTCAGGAACCCAAGATAATTGCCTGGCTGCGCGGCGTATTGCGTGGCGATCAGATCGACGATGGGCACGAGCGAGCGTTCGCGATCACGCCAGCGCGTGGATACGTTGCCGGCCACCCGCACCTGCAACTGCTCGGCGCGAAACGGCCCAACGACCTCGAGCCAGTTCGTCTGCTCCGGCAGACCCAGCGTGTCGCGATAGAAATGATGCGGATTGAGCGTGCCTGAAAACATCACCGTGGTGCGCGCGGCCGCATAACGCCCTGCGAGAAACGGCGCCGGGATCACGTTGCGCACGCACAGCGTGCTGCTGCTTTTGCCGCGCGGCGCGTAGCGATCCGTGGTGAGCGTGATGTCGAAAATCGAATGCTCGCCGAATTGCTCCGCCAGCGCGACGAAATGCATGGCGTCGAAGAAAAATCGCAGCGATGCTTCGTCGATGGAAAGCGGTGCTTCGGCAAGTTGATCCGTCACCGCACCGATCAGATTCTGTGCGGCCGAAAGCAGTTTGCCGGGGACGTCGGGGTAGACCTGATACGCGTCGGTCTGGGCGCGCTTCACCGCATTCCACTCGCGCTGAAGCCGTTCAAGCGGTTTCTTCAGCGTGGCGGGCGCGGTTTTGCGGGCGAGCCGGAACGCCGCCTGATCGAGCGACGCGCTGTACATGCGCCGTGCCCGCTCGAGCAGGTTGTGCGCCTCGTCGACCAGTACGCCGACACGCCATTGATTGATCTGCGTAAGCGCGTACAGCATCGCGCTGCTGTCGTAGTAGTAGTTGTAATCGCCGACCACCACGTCGGACCAGCGCGCCAATTCCTGCGCGAGATAGTACGGGCAGACGTCGTGCCTGAGCGCCGCTTCGCGCACCGACGCCCGGTCGAGCCTCGGCCCGGCCAACGCCGCGCTGCGGGCTGCGTCGAGCCGGTCGTAGAAGCCGCGTGCGAGCGGACAGGACTCACCGTTGCACGCCTTGTCGGGATGCTCGCAGGCCTTGTCGCGCGCGACCAGTTCCAGGGTTCTCAGCGGCAAGCGCGCAGAAGTCGCCTCGGCGCTTCGATGGAGCGTTTCGATGGCATCGAGGGCAAGCGCGCGGCCCGGCGTCTTCGCGGTCAGGAAGAACACGCGGTCGATCTGATCCGACGCGCATGCTTTGAGCAGCGGAAAAATCGTCGCCAGCGTTTTGCCGATGCCGGTTGGCGCCTGCGCCATCAAGGGCTTGCCGTCACGCGCCGCGCGATACACCGACACAGCCAGCTCGCGCTGACCACTGCGGAACCGGCCATGCGGAAACTGCAACGCACTGAGCGCGGCATTGCGCGCGGCGCGATGAGCCTCTTCCTGCACGGCCCAATCGAGAAAACGCTCGCACTGCTCGACGAAAAAAATCTCCAGCTCACGCGCAGTGTGCGTTTCGGTCAGCAAGGTTTCCTTCTGACTGCCGACATCGAAGTACACCAGAGCAACCGTCAATCCAGCGAGCCCGCGGGCCTGGCACAACAGGTGACCGTACACCAGCGCCTGCGCCCAATGTAGGGTGCGGTGATTGGCCGGCATCCGTTCGAGCGCGCCACGATGGGTCTTGATCTCCTCCAGCCGGTTCGATACCGGGTCGTAACCGTCGGCGCGGCCACGCACGGTCAAACCACGATGCGTGCCGGTCAACGTCACTTCAGCTTCATAGCCGCTCGCGCGCCGCCCGGCGACCGTCACATGGCCGGCCATGCCTTCCAGCGAGGTAGGCGCGGGTGTGAAGCGCAGATCCAGATCGCCGCGCCGCGCGGTGAATTCGCACATCGCCCGGACGGCGACCACGTAGGTCACGTGCGGGCCTCGGTGGCGGCTTCTTTTGTGGTCACTGGGGTGACCTCGGCGGCGACTGCTGCGGCCACGCCCATCGCAGCTTCGGACGCGACGATTTCTTCATCAGCCCATCGCACGTCGAGCACGCGCACCGGCATGCCGTGCTGCGCACAATACGCGAGCCAGCGGATCTGGTTGTCCTGCAAGCGGTCGCCGGGGCCTTTCACTTCGATCAATTCATAACGGCGCTCGGCCGGCCAGAACCGGATCAGGTCCGGCAAACCCGAGCGGTTGCCGCGGATGTCGCGCAGCAGACGCTCGAACCATAGTTTCAGATGCGCGGCAGGCAGACAATCGAGCGCCAACTCAACCAGTTCCGGCGTCAGCAAGCCCCAGAATACGAACGGCGATTGCAATCCTGCCTTGCTTTGCAGATGCCGCAGAATCGTCTCGCGGTAGGCACTGCTCTCGAGTTGCGCAAGACATGCGGCGAATTGCGCGGCACGGCGCGCATGAAAATCCGGTGCATGCAGATCGGCCGGTCCGCGCTGGAACGGATGAAAAAACGCCCCGGGCAGCGCCGCGAACACCGGCTCCCAGCACAGCAAGCCAAACAGCGAGTTGATCAGCGCGTTTTCGACGTAATGAACCGGCGTCGCGTCGCAAGTCAAATGGTCGCGGGCGACGTATTCGACCGGCTGTGGCGCCTCTGGCCTCGGCAGAACCAGCGTGCTGCGCTCGACCGGGCGAGCGGCAGCCACACGCGCCACCCGCTCGCCACGCTTGCGCTGCAAGCGCGGCAACATGCGCTCGATGCGCTGCGCTTCCTCTTCGCTTTCAGGTTTGGCCGCGGCTTGCGAAGCGAGGGCGAAGGCTTCGTCGAATCGTTCGCTGCGCTCCAGCACACGCAAGCACCGATGGCGTGCGCCGGGCCACGCACAACGCTCATAGACAGCGAGTGCTGCAGCCCAGTTCTGTTGACGTTCGCAATGCTGGCCGATACGAAACAGCAGTTTCGCGCGACGTGTTTCGAGCCAGGGGTTCGAGGTTTCGATCGCAGCAATCGCGGCGACTATCGCGTCTATCGCGTCTACCGCCTCTGACTGCGCGTCACCCGTGGAGAGCCATTCGAGCGCTTCGCGGCATGCATGCAACGCAAGATAGACGTCGACGTCCGCGCGTTGCTGGAATGCGCGCGACGACGGCGCAAACGCAACCGTCTCGTACTGGAACACGCCGAGATCGGCGAGTACGAACTCCGACCAGTCCTGCTGCAGATTACCGAAGAACATCAGGCGCAGACGCTCGCAAAGGGGCGCGATGGCGACGTGGAAGACGCGGTCGGCGGTCTGGGCGTGCCATGTGGACAACGGATGCGCGACAGGGCCTCGGTCGTCGCCCTCACCCTCCTCTGCGGCTTCGTAAAACGGCCGCAGCGTTTCCAGCAGATCGGGTTTGCGCAAGCCTTTCGCGCCGGGTATCAACGCAATGGCGTCCGCAAAGATCAGCAGCAATTCGGGGCGCGTGGTGAGCGCGAACAGATCGTCAAGCGTCAGAACGGGTTCTGTGTCGACCCAACCGAGCATTGCCAGGGGTGCGACCGCCTGCAAAGGGCAACCGATCTCGTCATAAGAAAGGCGGCTCGCGCGGAACAACGTGCCCTTCCTCATCAGCATGCGAACCAGCAACGCGCGCGAAGGCTGTGGCAAAGCCGCGAAATCGCGCAGGAAGCCGTGTTCGTGTGCGTCCAGCAGATCGTCGTAGCGCTCGGTTAGCCATGCCAGCGCACGCTCGAAGTTCTGCAGGTAATAAGGGACATCAGAACGGAGGTCTGACGGAGCATCTGTCGCCACGGCGTTTTCACGAAACCTGTATGCTTATACAGTGATGATATCAAAATATAACTACACGTTGATACCCGCACGGTATGCGCATGGAGGATTCGCTCATCAGTGATCCTGAGCCGGCTTTGCAGGCGGGGGGCTGCCGCAGAGGTCCTGCTGAGATCGGCGAAAGCCAAGGCAGCGTGAGCCCGCTCACTCGCCAGGTTCCTTACGGCGCCGCCATCCACACCACCGTCAACGAGCGCACGCCCTGCGCGCCGCGAATCAGCACGCCTTCGATATCCGCGGTGGCCGAAGGGCCTGTGACCAGCGCCGCATAGCGCGCATCGCGGAAGTCGTCGCGACGGTACACGTCCTGCAAGCCGTCGAGCAACTGCGCCGGATCGAGCAGCACCACCAGATGCTGCACAATGTACCCCAGCGAGTTGACCACATACTCGCGCTCGCTGAACCACACCGAGCCGGTTTCTGCCACGCCGAAGCGACCCCGCACTACGCCCACCTCGATATCCTGCAACGAAGCCGGTTCGGTTTCGGAAGTGATTTCGCGCGTGCCGGGCACTTCGGGCGTCGCCGACGCCACCGACGCCGCATCGCCGAACCGCTCACGGATCAGCGCAAGCACGTCACCCGCAGCCGACGCTTCGACGCACGTGCCGCCCATCGCCTGCAATGCTGTCGTGAAGCGCGCCCGCAAGTCCCCAGCCGCCGAAGCAAACAACGGCACATCGGGCCGCGGACGCGCCGACGGCTGAGCCTCTCGCACCTTCGCCAGAAAAGCTTCACGCGTTGCCATCGCCACCTCCACGATTTTTCTTGTACCAGGCGTGGAAGGTCAGCTTCGGCGCCTCCGGCAATTCACGCTGCCGGCCCCAGATGTTGAGCGGGTTATACAGCATGAAATTCGGCAAGCGCCGCAGCGCGCCGCCCATCGACGACACCGTCGCCCGATACAGCGTCGGACTCGCGAGCAGACGCCCCGCCATCTTCAACACTTCCTGTTTCACGAACGGCACCTCGTGACGCTCGGCGATCACCGTGCGCCATTTATAGATCTGCTCGTGAATATTGATCTTTACCGGACATACATTCGTGCAACTGCCGTTCAGCGTCGACGCGAACGGCAACGCGCTATAACGCTTCAGGTCGAAGGTCGGATTGATGATCGCGCCGATCGGCCCCGAATACGTGCCGCCATATGACAAGCCGCCGCTGCGCCGGTACACGGGGCACGTATTCATGCAGGCGCCGCAGCGGATGCATTTGAGCGAATACCAGAAGTCCTCCATCGCAAGCCGCTCCGAGCGGCCATGATCGACGAGGATGAAATGCATCTCGGCGCCCGGACGCGGCGCACGAAAATGCGAGGTGTACTGGGTAATCGGCGAACCGAGCGCACTGCGCGACAGCATGCGGATAAATACGCCGAGGTCCGCCACCTTTGGAATCAGCTTCTCGATACCGATCGACGCGATATGCAACGGCGGCACGTTCGCCGAGAGATCGGCATTGCCTTCGTTCGTACACACCACCACCGTGCCGGTCTCCGCCACCGCGAAATTGCAGCCCGTCATGCCTGCCGTTTTCTCGCGCACGAAGTACGGCCGCGTGTTCATCCGCTGGCTTTCCGCGAGGTAGTGAATATCGCTGTTTTGCGGATCGGTGCCGATGGTTCGGCCGAACAGTTCGGCTACATCGGCGCGCAGTTTATGAACCGCGGGCACCACCATATGGCTCGGGTCCTGATGATCGAGCTGCTGGATGCGCTCACCGAGATCGGTCTCCATCACCGTGATGCCGCGCGGTTCGAGATACTCGCGCATCTTGCATTCGTCGGTGAGCATCGACTTGCTTTTGACGAGCGTGGTCATGCCACGCCCGGACATGATCTTGTGGACCAGCGCATTGTGCTCTTCGGCGGTCGCGGCCCAATGCACCACGACCCCATTTGCTTCAGCCGCGGCAGCGAACTGCTCAAGGTAGTCGGACAGATGCGACAGCGTGTGTTCCTTGATGCCCGATGCGAGTTCGCGCAGCGTCTCCCATTCCGGGATGCCGTGCGCCTGCGCATCGCGCTTCTCACGCAAATCCCACAGACGTTTGTCGTGAAACGCGACGTGCTCCGTCTTCCTGATGAAAGCGCCCGCGGCTTTCGCGTGATCGATGCGGCTCATGCGCGTGCTCCGTTGAGAACCTGCGCGATATGGATGAAGCGTGCGTCGGCCTTCATCCGCTCCGCACAGCCTTGCTGGTGCATCAGGCACGACATGTCGCCCGATACGATGTATTCCGCACCCGCGTTGAGATGATCGCGAACCTTATCCTGCCCCATGCGCACCGACACCGGCTCTTCGGTCACCGAGAACGTGCCGCCGAAACCGCAGCATTCGTCGGGCCGAGACGGTTTGACGAACTCGATGCCTTTCACGCCTTCGAGTAAAGTGCGCGGCTTCGAAAACGGCGGCGCGCCAATCTCGGAGACCGACGCTTCCTTCAGATGCCGCAGCGCGCTGCAACTGTTATGCAGACCGACGCGATGCGGAAACTCAGCCCACGGAAACTCACGCGCGCCGACCACGTCATGCAGAAACTCGACGAGTTCGTAGGCGTTGGCGCGGACCTTTCTCACGTCATCGGTCTGCTCGAGCGCGGTCAAATGCTCGCGCACGTGATGGATGCAGCTCGCCGACGGTCCAACGATGTAGTCGTAGCCGGCGAAGTTGCGCGCAAACACACGCTCGGCGCCGGCTGCCTCAGTGTGCGCGCCACTGTTGGCCATCGGTTGGCCGCAACAGGTTTGCTCCTGCGGATAGTCGACCTCGATGCCGAAGCGTTCAAGCAATTCGAGCGTGGCGATCCCCACTTCGGGATAGAACGCGTCGATGAAGCACGGGATAAACAGGGCGACTTTCATAGGCTCGTTGAAATGAAAAGCGGCGGCCGCTGATTCACTTACTTTAGTGCGGAATCGTGGCGGCGCAGGCGTTTCCTGCCGGCAGCGTGTTCGCGGCCGGTCAGTAAGACTGGTCTTGTTGGTCTGACCACGAAATATAAGGAAGTCGCCGGGCGGTGTCAACCGCGAAAACGTTAGTGAAGCGGACTGCGCAGGCTTTGGCGCGGCAATGGGTACGCGCGCCCCGCCGCCCGCCCGTGGGCGCAAGCGGCGGTCAGGGAATCAGCGAATCAGGGAATCGGGGGCGGTCGGAAAACAGCAACTCAGGAAACCACGCTCGGCGAAGGTCTCGCCGCGTCTTCCTTGTACATCTCGCGCACATAGGCCAGATGACGCTCGGCGGCCTTGCGCGCCTTTTGCGCGTCGCGTGCCATGACCGCGTCGTAGATAGCCTGATGCTGGCTCATCAACTGCTTTTCCATCGCGTCGTCGTAGTCGATCAGACGGTGGTATTGGCGCATGCCTTCGCGAATCAGCGTATGGATACCGTGCATCACATGCGCGAGCGCGATGTTATGCGTGGAGTCCGCGATGGCGAGGTGAAACGCGGCGTCCAGTTCTGCGAGGTTCACGCGGTCTTGCGACTGCGAACCGGCCTTCAATGCCTCGAACGCCTCGGTGATCTTCTGCCGATCGGCTGCCGTGGCGCGCTCGGCCGCGTATACCGTCGAAATCGATTCGAGACCCTGGCGCAGTTCGAGAATATCGGCACTGGTGCGCGGATTTTGCAGCAGCAGCTCGGCGAGCGGCTTGGAGATGATCGGCGCGGTGACGTCGACGACCGTGAAGCCGCCACGCCCCGAGGTTTCGATATAACCGTCCGCTTCCAGCCTGATCAGCGCTTCCCGCAACGACGGCCGCGACACCCCGAGCTGCGTGGCCAGATCGCGTTCGGCCGGCAAGCGGTCGCCGGGCATCAGCGCGCCGTCCGAGATCAGTTGCTTGATCTGGTCGGACACCACGTCGGAAAGTCGTTTGCGCGTGAAGGACTGGATCGGGAGAAATGGCATGGGCGGCGCGGGGCGAATCCTGGTTGATGAAGCCTGGTTACTGCACTCTGGTTGGCGAAGCCGTGGACATCGGCATGGACGCACCTTCGAGCGGGTGCGTCAAAGTGCAAGAATTATACCGTTCAACGACTTGCCGCGGCCTGCCAGGCTAGCCTCCGTCCGCCGCATAGAAGCTCGCCAGGTCCCGCTTGAGCGCATGCAACGCGGCATCGTCGAGATAGATCATGTGCCCGGTCGGGTAGTAGGCAATGCGCACATTGGCGCGCAGCGACGCATCAATGCCCAGGTGCGCGAGCGCGTACTCGGTCGCATAGAACGGCGTGGCGAGGTCGAAATAGCCATTCACCGACATCACGCGCAGGTGCGGATTCTGCCGCATCGCTTCGGCGAGATCGCCCGCCGCATACGGCACGGACAATTGTTCGCCCCACCACTCACGGTGTTTCCAGTCCCATTGTTTCAACGCGTCGTCATCGAAGACGCGATAGCGGTCAGCAGGCGTGAAGTGCAGGTCCTGCGCAAAGTGCTGATGAAGCGCAGCGTCGAAAGCGCTCGCCACGCTGCTCACCGATGCGTCGTAATCGGGGCGCTCGGACACGCCGTCGTACTCGAGTCCTTTGAAGCGTGCATCGAAACGGCCAATGCTGCGCGATTGATCGCGCAGCAATTGATCGCGAAAACGCGACGGATAGAGACGCAGACGGCTTCGCTTCACGTAATCGACGTCGAGCCCGGTGAACTGCGCGACGCGTGCGGCGATTTCGTCGCGCTGCGCATCGGGCAACGCGTCGCCCTGCGCGAGCGCTTGCGCATAAGGCCCGCGGGCAAACGCGCGGGCCTCGTCGAGAAAGGCCGGCAGACTGGCCGGCTTCGGCACGAGCTTGTCGTGATACCAAGCGATCGCCGCGAAGCTCGGCAAGTAGCTTTCGCTCTGGAAATCGAAGCCGGGTGAAAACGCCGAGGAATCGAGCACCGACGACATCAGGATCACGCCATTCAGCGCGATATTGTTTTGCCCCAACTGATACGCGAGCATCGCGGCGCGCGCGGTGCCGTACGATTCGCCGAGCAGGTATTTGGGTGAATTCCAGCGCTGGTTGACCGTCAGATAGCGGTCAATGAATTGTGCGAACGCGTCAAGGTCCTTGTCGACACCCCAGAAGTCTTTCCCCGTGCCATGCCCGACAACTCTCGACAGGCCCGCGCCGACTGCATCGATAAAGACCAGATCGGTGGTGTCGAGCAGGCTATCGGGGTTGTCCTCCAGCACATACGGCGCGGGCGGTGTGATCGCGGGACTCGCCGTGCGCACCCGCTTCGGCCCGAACGAGCCGATCATCAGGAACACGCTGCCCGCACCCGGTCCGCCGTTGAAAAGGAACGTGACGGGACGTGTCGAAGGCGACTTGGTGGGGACCGTGTAGGCCGTATAGAAGACGCTCGCGTTGGCCTGCCCGGATTTGTCACGCAGCAGCAGGTTGCCCGCCGTCGCCGTGTAGTCGATCTTGCGGCCGCCGAGCCGGATCGAATGCTGCGTCACGGCAGTGCTTTCCGGCGGTACGGGAATCGGCGCGGTCTCGGGTTTGGCCGTGTGCGGCGGGTTGTCTGGCGTGTCGTTCTGGGCGACTGCGGCAACCCGTGGCGAATGCCCGGTACGAGGTGGATTTGCGCGCGGCTCGGTGACTGGCTGGCCGTTTGCATCGACGGACTGGCTGGAAGTCTTTGCCTGAACGCCGCGCGCGCCGGGCACGCTCACCGAGCTCGCCGGCGCGGAACCTGTTTCCGTGCTGGCAGGTTCAGCGGATGAGTCGTCCAGTTCCGCCGCCGCGCACATCTGACTGAACGTGGCGATGACGGCAAGGACCAGCGCCATTGCCACCAGCGCGGCCGCCATGGATCCGGCCATCAGTGATCGGCGCAACGAGAGGTAGAAGCGAATGGCCATGGAGTATCCGGCTGCGGGTCGATAGGCGTCGATGTCCTGATTGTCCTGCTTAAGACGAATCAGGCGACCGATTCTTGACGCAAGCATCGAAGACGTCAATCGAAAACGGGCTCTAACGCGCACCGCTCCCAAGCCGCATCGTTTCCTCGAGGAAAACGAAAGCAATACGAAATACTTAAGAAAGCCGCTCTGCTATCGCGACGCCGCGAGAACCTCTTCTGGCGTTCACGATTGAGGCGGCCTTCCTTGTTCCCGGTCTACGCCGTCGCGCGCACCGGCAATCCGCCGACGAACGCCGCAATCCGTTCGCACGCGTCGATCAGGCTCGCCTCGTCGACCACGAAACCCAGCCGCACGAAACCATTCGCGGTCTCGCCGAAGGCGCTGGCGTCGAGTAACGACACGCCTTTTGCGCGAAACAGTTGCCAGGTGAAATCGACCGTATCGAGGCCCGTGCCGCTGACGTCGACCATCATGAACATGCCGGCTTCCGGCAACAGGCAACGCAAGCCCGGCACGCGGTGCAAGCGCTCGAACACGACGTCGCGGCGGCGCCGGTAAATCTCGCGCATCTCGGCAACGATTGGCGCTTTGTTCTGCAGCGCCGTCACTGCAGACTCCTGGATGAAACCGGGCAAGCCATACAGCATCGCCAGCGCGAGCCGCCCCATATGCTCGATCAGCGTGGCAGGCCCAATCGCCCAACCCACGCGCCACCCCGCCATGGCATGCGATTTCGACAGACTACCCAGCGTCACCGTGCGCTCCGCCATGCCCGGCAACGCGGCGATGCTCACGTGCTCGCGCTCGAATGTGAGATCCGCATAGACCTCGTCCGAGAGCACCCACAGATCGTGCTCGCACGCGATCCGCGCGATGCGTTCCAGATCGGCGCGCGGCATCACCACGCCGGTCGGGTTACACGGTGTCGCGAAGAAAATGGCCTGAGTGCGCGGCGTGACGGCCGCTTCGAGCGCATCGCAATCGAGGTGGAATGCCCGCGCCGGATCGACCGGCACCGGCACGAGCGTGGCGCCCGCGGCGCGCACACAGGCTTCGTATGTGAGGTACATCGGCTCGGGGACGATCACTTCGTCGCCCGCTTCCAGCAGGCACAACGAGGTGGCGAACACGCCGTTCTGCGCTCCTGCCGTCAGGATCACATTGGCCGCGCTTACGGCGCAACCGGTGGTGCGCGCATGGTCTTCGGCAATCACCGCGCGCACCGGCTCACGCCCGGACACGGCGCTGTAATGCGTATCGCCGCTACGCAACGCCTCGATGGCGCGCTCGACGATCGGCGCGGGCGTCGCAAAATCGGGGTCACCGACGCTCAGCACGATCACGTCTTCGCCGTTGGCGAGCGCCTGTTGGGCGACACGATGGATTTCCCACGCCGACGTACGCCTGCCCTGCAAACGCTCAACCAGATTCGAATACTTCATGGAACTCACCCCGTGTCGACTTGAGCCGCCAATGTAATGGGGCGCGTGCGAAACGTCCAGATACGAAAAAGCGCCACGCGAGCACTGAGTCTCGCGTGGCGCTTCGCTGAAGCCCTGGCCCCGAAGGGCAACGCGTTTAAACCTGGCGGCGCAATTCCGCCGGCGGCACTTTCATCAAGTGACGATATTTCGCCACGGTACGCCGTGCCACCAGCACGCCCTGATCCGCGAGCATTTTTGCAAGCGTCACGTCCGAGAGCGGATCGTGCGTGTTCTCCGCGGCGATCATCTCCTTCAACAGCGCGCGCACCGCCGCGGCCGAACAGGTGCCGCCGCTTTCCGTGCCGAGCTCACGCGGGAAGAAGTGCTTGAATTCAAAAATGCCGCGCGGCGTGGCCATATATTTGTTGCCGGTCGCGCGCGAGATGGTGGACTCGTGCAGACCGAGCTCCTCAGCCACATCGCGCAACACCATTGGCTTGAGCGCGATTTCACCGTACTGGAAGAAGGCTCGTTGATGCGCGACGATGCATTCGGCCACGCGTTGAATCGTATCGAAGCGCTGCTGCGCATTGCGGATCAGCCAGCGCGCTTCCTGCAATTGCTGCGCGAGCGGAGAGCGGCTTGCACCGGCCGACTGCGCGAACAGCTCGGCATACATGCGATGGATGCGGGCGCGCGGCTGCACGGCCGGGTTGATCGTCACCGCCCATTTGTTGCGCACCTGACGCACGATCACGTCCGGCACCACGTAGTTGTCTTCGGTGCGTCCGTAGTTGTTGCCCGGTTTCGGATCGAGCTTGCGCACCAGCGCGCAGGCTACCCGCAGTTCCTCGGCGCTGCAGCCGATCTGCTTTTGCAGTTCAGCCTGTTCGCGGCGTGCGAGTCGCTCCAGATGATGGTCGACGATTTGCCGCGCCACATCGCGTCCCGGCGTGTCAGCGGGCAAGGCGTTGACTTGCAGCGACAGACACTCAGATAGCGAACGGGCGCCCAGACCAGGACGATCGAGCGATTGCACGAGGCGCAGCGCCACCAGCAATTCTTCTTCGGTCAGTTCGGGTTCGAGGTCGACACTATCGGCGAGCTCGGCGAGTTCCTGACGCAGATAGCCGTCGTCGTCGAGCGCCTCGATGATGAAGCGGGCCACCGCGCGGTCACGGTCGTCGAGTCGATAGAGACGCAGCGAGTCGTGCAACTGCTCGCGCAAGGTCGGTTGGGAACGCGCCCATTCCGCGGGATCGCTACTGTCGGAGTCACCGTTCTGGCGCGTCGAACTACGGCTGCTGTAGTCGCCCGAAAAGTCGCCGGGTACGTCGTCCTGCCCCGCGCTTTCCATTGTGTCGCCAGCGCTGTTGTCGACTGGTGACGATTCGGCTTCGGCCGTGGCGACCGTGTCCGTGGCGGGCGTCATGCCGGCGTCATCGCCCGGCGTTGCGGTGGCGAGCGCGACGTCTTCCGTATCGGTCGAGTCGTACTCGAGGAACGGATTGGTGTCGAGCGCGGTGCGCAACTCCTGCTGGAACTCAAGAGACGACAACTGCAACAGACGCACTGATTGCTGCAGACGCGGCGTGAGTGCGAGGGACTGCCTTGCGCGTAGTTCGATTGACGGCATTGTAGTGAGGTCCCGTTAAAAGCTGAGAAAAGGTATCTGGCCTCCAATAGAGCAACTGTCATACCAGCTCGCCCAACACACTGTTTTTTCTAAGTTTTGCCTTTTCAGGCCCGCCAATTGCGCAGGGGGCGCGCGCCCTTTTTACAAGGACCCGGCAATTTCCGGCCGCCGGCCTGACGGGCCTTCGCACAGCACGCCGCACGTGAGCGCCCCGCTATTCCTCAGCCTAAACGCATGTGCAGCAACGGCTTGTCCCGACATCGGGCATTCGTGCGCCGTAGCGGGCACACAGCTTGCGGATCAACACAATGTGGACGGACGTGGGTCTTTGCACGCGAATCGATCGCGAGGTGGCGCAAGTAGCAACTCAGGTCGCGACTCATGTCGCGACTTAGCCACGCAAACGAAACGCATGCATAGGCCGTCGTCCGGTGTCGATAACGGGCCCTGACGGAACCGTAGCGGCAACGATCCCACGCGAGTCATCAACGGCTTTAGCCGCGATCGACCGCAGGTAACAAGACCGCATTTTTTATCAACACCCGAAGGAGAAACCATGAAGACCATCCAACTTCTGAAGACCGCAGGCAGCATTGCTTGTGTCGCATTCGCACTGAACGCTACGGCGCAAACCAGCGCTTCGGCCCCGTCGGCAGCATCCGAAACCATCGGTCAGCACGTCGACGACGGCACCATCACCACCAAGGCCAAGGCCGAACTGCTCAGCGCGAAAAACGTCAAATCGACTCACATCCACGTGAAGACCCGCAAGGGCGTGGTGTGGCTCACGGGTTCGGTGCCTTCGTCTGATGACAAGGCCGCAGCAGGAGAAGTCGTGAAAGGCGTCGATGGCGTCTCCAGCGTGAAGAACCATCTGAAGGTCGCTGCGGAATAAGGCAACGGAATAACAGCAGCGTCTTCGCTGCTGTTATTGTCCCGCTTCGAAAAACCGGCGCTCGTAAGAGCGCCGGTTTCCTTTTCTACCTGCAGTTCTACCCGCAGTTTTCTACCTGTATTTACGGCCTGGCCGCAGCGTACTGATCGCGCAGGTCACGCACACGGTCGTGGTTTTGCAGAACGCCCTGGTACTGACGCTCAACCAGCGTCCGCACGTCCAGCGGCAACTCCTTTTCGAGCGCGTCGTGATAGCGTTTTTTCGCAACGTCTTCGCCCTTTTCGCATTCGGCGAGGATCTCGTGATCACTGCGATCCGACACGGCCGACTTCACGTCGACCCAGCCGCGATGCAGCGCACCGCTCATACTGCCGCCGGTTTCAGGCTTGCCGCCCAACGTTTGAACCGCATCCTGCAATTCACGCGCACCACGCGAACAGTCTTCGGCGCGCGACAGAAACAGCGATTTCAGTTGCGCGTCATGCGCGTCTTCTGCCGCCTTGCGAAAGCCCTTCTCGCCGTCCTTCGACGTTTCGACCAGATCGTTCAGCACGGAAACAACGTTCGTAGCCATTCAATACCTCCAGGGGTTTCGTTAATCGAGGAATCCGCCGCTACGTACTTCCATGTAGCTACGGGGTTCATATGTCTATGCGCATGAGGCGTGCCCGGCGTGGCCGGCGTACGAATAGTCCGGCATCAATGCAAAACGGCCCGACATTTGCCGGGCCGCTCTGTGGTTTGCAACGTCTTCACTCAAACGAAAACCATCGCCTCACTCAAGCATGCCGTTCGCTGAATTCGCCGAATTCGTTGAGCGGTTCGGGCGTTTTGAGCGGGTCGAAGTCGGCCCAGCGTCCTTGCTGCCAGCGCCCGCTCGCGCGTTCGATCGCGAGGCCTCCCGCTTCACGCAATACGCTAGCAGCGTGGAACTGATTGTCGGGCGAAACATGCACGGCAACCAGCACGCCGGAGTCGCGCATTTCCTGATGGAAGCGCAAATGGGGGTGGCCGGCCTCGCCCCCTTCACGCGTACGCGCCATCGCCCCGGCAAGAGAGCCGACATATGCGCCGACGCCGGCCGCGATCAGCGAGACGAGAATCGGCGCCGAAAACGCTGCGAATATCCCGACGCCGACGACGGCCCCCACTACCGCGCCGATCGTCACGCCCATGCCGGCGCCCTTAGGCGCTTCTCTCGCGCCCGGGTCCGTGCCGGTATCGCCGCCGATCGGATAACGCGCGTGCTGGCCACGCGGATTGACAAAAAACAGCGTGACGTCTTCTTCGACGAAACCTGCGTTGAAGAGCTTTTGCGCCGCGTCTTCGGCGGCGGGGAAAGTTGTAAACCGTGCTGCGACGATGAGTGACATAAGGCCTCCTTACATCGTTGAATCGCGTTTTGCGGACCCTGCCGCCGCACGGCATCGCGCTGCAAAAAATACGCGCGGGCAGTAGGCGTGCGCCCGGACTACGCGGCGGTGCCGCGATCGGGCTCCATGCCTTCCACTCTGAACAGTCCACTATGCAACACTACGCCTTCCCCGGCGCTCTGGTCGAGTGCTTCCGCGCAAACCGAGCGGATGCGATTGCGCCCCTTGTCGAAAGCGGCCATCAATGTGGATTCGAGCGCGGAATCGGCGCCAAAGTGATCTTCCAGCGCCTCAGCCGTGATTGCGCACACAACTGCTTCACCGTCGACGCGCGCCATAAAGCGCACAGTCAGATTCGCTCCGTCGAAGAACGGCTTGTCGTCGGGAAAAGTGATCTGCATAAGAGAATCCTCATAGGCCGGCCGGGGCAGGATCGCGTTCATGACGCACCTTTCATTGAACCGGCCAGTTGCTGCGCCATCGCGAGGTGATGTTTGATAATCGGCAGCGCGTGCGCGGCGGCCGCTTTCAACTGCGAATCCGTGCCGCTCCGGCTCTCCTGCTGGAACAGGTCGACCGCTCGTTGATGCGCTTCCACACCGATCTGCTCGACGTAGGCCTGATCGAATTCGCTGCCCTTGAGCGTCTGCAGTTTGCCGACCAGCGCCGAATCGGCGGCGGGCGCCGTGGCAAACCCCTTCTTCGCGACGAGTGCGGTCATGCCGTGCGAGAGTTTCGTATGGTCGGCGATCATTTGCTGCGCGAATTTCTTGACGTGCGGATCACTCGAATTCGTGAGCGCGATTTTGCTTGCCGCGATTTCGGTGGCGTCGGCCTGCGAGGCATCCTGCACGAACTGCTGGTCCGCCGGCGAGAGCTTCGTGCCGCTCATCGGCGCATCGCTCGCGGGGGCATCGCTGGCTTGCGCGTAGGCAGCTCCGATCGACGCCGCGCCGAGCCCCAGCGCAATCGCCATCACTTGTACGGAATATCGGCATTTCATACGTTTTCTCCCTGATCGACCTGTCTACCGAAGCGGGCTGAGCGACGAGATGCGCTATTTCAGAACCGCTTTAGCGTCCCTGTGCCTTGTGCCTGTCCGTTCGTTACGTTCCTGGTCAGCAAAAGACGTGCCCATGCCTGACCGCCGCCCCCAGTGCCCGTAGCAAGACCCGCGAAAACTGTTCCGCCGGCGCAATCCACCATGCGCAACGCGCGCTGCGGGCATCGCTTTTGCTCACGGCCAGTCATCGGCGCATACGCGCTTCATGCTTGAAACTTCTACCTGCAACCATGGCTGCCACGACCCATTCGATGCAACGCCGCACGGAACGCACTGGTCGCGAGGACGAGACCGTCGCCCAACAAGCGTCTCCCGCCGACATGCCGCGAGGCTTGCGCCACGCCGACGACACCAAACCCGGCTACACACGCAAGCGTGAAAAAGACGGCTTCATCTACGTCGATTCAGGCGGCAAGCGCATCGACGATGAAGATGAAATCAAACGCATCAATGCCCTCGCCATTCCGCCCGCTTACGAAGACGTCTGGATCTGTCCCGACGCGCGTGGCCATATCCAGGCAACGGGCCGCGACGCACGCGGCCGCAAGCAATACCGGTATCACCCGCGCTGGCGCGAGACACGCGACGCCGACAAGTACGAACGCATGGCAGAGTTCGGTCGCGCGTTACCGAAAATCCGCGCGCGCGTCGCACGCGACCTGAAGCTGCCGGGCATGCCGTGCGACAAAGTCGTCGCCGCGATCGTGCAGTTGCTCGATACGACGCTGATTCGCATCGGCAGTGTGGAATATGCGCGCGAGAACCAGTCGTACGGTTTGACGACGCTGCGCAAGAAGCATGTGAAGATCGAAGCCGGCCAGTTGCGCTTCAAATTTCGCGGCAAAAGCGGCATCGAGCACGACGTCACCGTGGACAACCCACGCATCAAACGCATCGTGCGCCGCTGCGCCGAACTGCCGGGCCACGACCTGTTCCAGTACCTCGACGAAGACGGCACACGCCGCACGGTCGGGTCAGCCGACATCAACGACTATCTGCGCCGCGCGAGCGACGCCGACTTCACCGCGAAGGACTATCGGACGTGGGCCGGCAGCGTCTACGCGTTGGCCGCGCTGCGGCGGCTGGTGTGCAGCAGCGCAACGGAGGCGCGCCGGCATGTCGTTGCGACCGTCAAGGATGTGGCGGCGTTATTGCGCAATACCCCCGCGGTTTGCCGGCGCTGCTACATCCATCCGGCGGTGATCAGTGCGTTCGAGGCGGCGGAGTTGCAGAGCTTGCCACCCGGTCAGGCACGCCGTGGATTGAAAGTGGACGAAGTGGCGTTTGCCGCGCTGCTTGCTCATGCGGAAAAACGTGCGGCGAAGCTGGCGCGCACGGCCGGAGCCAAGGGCCGCAAGGTACGTGAGACGGCGGTGACGGACAGCATCAACGGCTCGCTCACCAGCCTGTTGAGAAAATCGCGCGTAGTGGCGCGTAAGGACGCCGTGGCGAAGTCCGGCACGCAAACCGCACGACGGTCGGCTGCGTCGCGAGAGGTCGCCGCATCGCGTGACGTCAAGCACGCGGCTCGCTGAGCAAAACTGAAGATCGCGGATCTTAGATCTGGCCTTATTGACTGGCGCCGGAGGCCGCTGAGGCCGCGCCCGGCATACTCGCCGCTTCGGTGGCCGCAGCGGCCGCCGCGCCGCTGCTCGTATCCGCCATGCTGCCGGTGGCGGCGTTGCCGTTCATTACCCCACTACTGGCCAGCGCGGAACTGGCGGCAGTGGACGTATCCGCACCAGTGCTATCGGAACGTTTGCAGCCTGCGGCAGCGGTCAATAACACCACCGCCGCCACGATGAGCGCCTGCTTGCTCGCGCTCTGTCTGGATAGATAGTTCATCTTTCTCCTCCCTCATCGGACAGGTGAATCCTCGACCGCAGGATGCGAGCTCGGATTCGCCTGTCATCGCTGTCATTCATCGCCTGCGTTATTGGCCGTTCGTGCCGCTGCTTGCGTCCGCACCCGACGTATTGGTCGAATCGCTCATCGGTTTCTTCGTCTTCGCCTTCGACTTGGACATGTGATGCATTTTCGAGCCACCGGCACTCATCGCCCCCGTAGTCGCCCCTGCGGATGCCGCATCATGTGCGGCGTTGTTGCCCGAGCCAGCGGATCCGCCTCCGCCCGCGCCGCCGTTACCGTTGCCGCCCGCTTGCGCGAAAGCGGCGCCTGACATCGCGACCAATGCCGACACTAGCAATGCCTTTGAATAGTTCATTGAAATCTCCCTAAGTGAATGGACGGCGTTTGCCGCTTGCAGCGCGAGCTTGTCCAATCCGTGCTGTTGCTCGATTCAGGCTTCGGCGTTGCCGCTCGAGATGAGCGCAGGGACTCATGCTGTCGGCGAAAGGCGCAGCAAGGGCTATGCCGCGCGATCCATTCATGACCGGGCTGAGCATTCCAACGGGCTCCGTCGCACGGTTTCAGTTGTCCTCGCCGATACTGACCAAACTATTTCAAACGCTCAGCACCTTTTACGTGCCGCTTATGTGCTGCTTAAGCGCATCGTCGGACGCATCGTTCGACCGAAGCCCGCGCCGCACCAATACCGCCTATAAAGCAGTGCCGAAAATCGAAGGAACGCCGGTTGCTCAGTTCTCCCTACATCGAACCGGTAAGGAGAAACATCATGATCAACCAGACACAAACCCAAGGCGGCATGCGGCAGGGCCAAGGTGCGCGTATCGTCGGCAAAGGCAGCGCGAGCGCCGACGGTCCCGGCCCGGACGTCATGGCGGCGGCCACCCTCGATGGCGACAAAGTGATCAGCAGCGATGGCGAAGACATCGGCAAGATCAAGGACATCATGCTCGACGTCGGCTCTGGCCGTATCGCCTA
This sequence comes from Paraburkholderia sediminicola, assembly GCF_902859805.1. Lineage (GTDB taxonomy): Bacteria > Pseudomonadota > Gammaproteobacteria > Burkholderiales > Burkholderiaceae > Paraburkholderia > Paraburkholderia sediminicola. The sequence continues at coordinate 297,200 of NZ_CADIKC010000004.1, forward strand.
CGCGGTGCTGTCGAGCGGCGGCTTTCTCGGCATTGGTGACAAACTGCTGGCGATTCCGTGGAGCGCCCTCACGCTCGATACACAAGAGAAGTGTTTCGTCCTCGACATGATCGCCGAGCGCGTGAAAAACGCACCGGGCTTCGACAAGGACCACTGGCCTGCCATGGCGGACCAGACATGGGCCACGTCGGTACATCAGTACTACGGCAGCGAGCCCTACTGGGGGCGTGATCCGTATGACCGGCGCGACGACCTGGGCGTTGGCGACATTCCCGCAGGCTCGTCGGATGCACCGGAGGCCGGCGGGCTGAAGCTGTAGATCCAGCTTCAGATCCTGTCATTCGCACACAGGTTGCGGACAGATCCGGCTCCCTGTTTCGAGCCGAATCTGCCGTGATGTGCCGGCCGCGCATGCCTCACCCGCATGCCGGCCCCAACCGGATCCTCATGCACGAAACACTGTGGTTTCTCATCGTCGGCGTCGTGCTTGTTTTTATGGGCGTGGCAGCGACGACGCTGCGGCGCCTGCCCGTTAGCGCCGCCATGTTCTACCTCGCGATCGGCTACGCCCTCGGGCCGTCCGGCATCGACCTGTTGCGCCTCGATATCGTCGCCGATGCACATTTGCTGCGAATCGTCACCGAAGTCGCGCTGCTGGTCTCCCTGTTCGCCATCGGCCTGCGTTTGCGGCTCGGCGTATTCGAGAAGCTCTGGACCGTGCCGCTGCGCCTCGGCTTCCTCGCCATGCTGGCGACCATTCCGCTGCTCACGCTGTTCGGCGTCTACGTATTGCATCTTGGCTGGGGGCCCTCGCTGCTGCTCGCGGCAATCCTCGCCCCGACCGATCCGGTGCTGGCCCATGACGTCCAGGTGCACAATCCCGGCGACCACGACCTGCTGCGCTTCGCGCTCTCCGGCGAAGGCGGCCTGAACGACGGCGTCGCACTCCCCTTCGTCATGCTCGGCCTCGCGATATGCGCGGCGCCTGCCGCTCCAGTCGGCGACGTACTGAGTTTCCAGCTCGCCGGCAGCATCGTATGGGGCGTGGTCGGCGCAATCGCGATCGGCGGCCTGCTCGGCTGGGTCACGACGCATACCGTTACCTGGCTGCGTACGCGCCATGCGCAGGCGCTCGGTCTGGAGGGCTTCTTCGCGTTGGGCCTGATCGAACTCTCGTTTGGCGCCGCGCAACTCGTACATACGTACGGCTTTCTGGCGGTGTTTGCCGCGGGCGTCGCGATGCGCCGCGCCGAGCATCGCGCGAGCGGCGGCGCTTCACCTCGCGAGGCGATCGGCACGGTCGATTCCGAAGACGTCGAAGCAACCGCGGCAAACCCGAGCAAAGCCCACGCGTTTATGACGGAGTCGGTGATGGGCTTCACGATCGAACTCGAACGCATCGCCGAGGTGGCGGTGATGGCGATGGTCGGCAATGTGCTCGCCACGTTGCAAGCACCGCTTTTCACCTGGCAGACAGCCGCACTCACGGTCGCTCTGTTCGTGCTCGTACGGCCGGTGTCAGTCGAATTGTCACTGCTGGGGTCGAGCGCGACGCCCGCACAGCGGCGTTTGATGAGCTGGTTCGGCATCCGCGGCATCGGTTCGTTTTACTACCTCGCATACGCGCTCGAACACGGTGCCGCGTCCGACGTCGTGCCGCTGGTGCCCCTCGCGCTGGCAGTCGTTGCGGCTTCGGTCGTGATTCACGGCGTCTCGGCTACGCCTCTGATGAGCTGGTACCACAGCCTGCGCAGCAGCGAAAAGCAGGATGTCCGCCGTTGACTCGCTAGAATACGAATCCCTCGTGCTGCGACAAGCTCCTCCCCATTCGATGACCGCTCCCGACGAATCAAGACGTGAAGCGCGGACGAACGCCGCCAATTCGCTGTTCGCTTTTCTTAAGGCGCTGCCGCTGGGCGACCGGCTGGCCGAAGGCAGCGTGATGGCCGCGCAGGCGGTGGCCGGCGCCAGCCTCGCCTTCGTGATCGGCCGTTGGCTGCATACGGAGCAAGCCTTCTGGGCTGCGATCACAGCGATTGCGGTCAGCCAGCACAGTTATATCGACACCCGCAATCTGTCGCGTGATCAGTTCATCGGTGCGATGGTCGGGGCCGTTTGCGGGCTTGTCGGCGCGACCCTTGGCGGTGGCTATCTTGCCGCTTACGCGGCCACGGTTGCCGCGGCGATCGTGATCTGCTGGGTGGTCAACGTGGGCAGCGCCGCGCGTCTGGGCGGCATTACGGCGACCATCATGCTGCTGGTGCCGGGCGTCGGTTCGCCGTGGGACAGGGCCTTGCTGCGCCTCGGCGAAGTGACGTTGGGCACCGTCTGCGCGCTGCTGGTGACCTTGATCATGTCGCGGATAGAGAAGCACTGGTTCGGCCGCCCCGATAAAGCCTAGCCGGATTCCTGGTCGTTCTCTTGCGGTTGACGCCGGTAACGTCCCGGCGTCGCGCCGACGCTCTGCTGAAACGCCTTGCCGAAGGCGGCTTCCGATTGATACCCCACGGCCTCGCCGATCTCCGCGGCGCTGCGCTGCGTGCGTAGCAGCAGATCGCACGCGATCGTCATACGAATCTGCGTGAGGAAGTCCATCACCGTCATACCCGCGCGCTCGTTGAAATGGCGTGCGTAAGTCGCGCGGGACATCGCCGCGCGTTCGCCGAGCTCGGCTATCGTCCACGCCCGTTCGGGGGCGCTCAGCATGCTCTGCACGGACGCACCCAGACGCGCATCGGCCAGCAGCGCCAGCACGCCTGCGCCCGATGCATTCCGTTCGCCATGCACGCGCAAGGCCATCGCGAAGAGCGCGTGGCTCAATGCCGTGACGATCGCGAGCGCGCCGGGCTGACGTTGTTCGGCTTCGGTTCGCATTAGCGCGATCACCGTCTGCAACGCGCCGAGCGTTTGCACGCCGCCGAGCGATACATGCAAGGGATCCGGCAGCGCGTTGAGCAGCAACGCCGAGGAGCCGGGCGCGTAGACGAACCGGCCGCATAGAAGATCGAGATCGGCACTGCCCGGGTGCTCACCATTGCGGCGCAACGGCAGCATGCCGTCATGACTCAACGTCAGCGGCGCGGTGGCCGTTGCCCGCCCGATATCGCGCACCCGATGCGCGGCGCCACGCGGGAACAGCATGAAATCCCCCGCGTGCAGCGCAAGCTGCGCGCCACCCGCAGTCTCAACGACGCATTCGCCGTCCAGCACCAGATGAAACGGTGCAATGCCGGCCTCCATCGGCGTGTGATCGATGTCGAAGCCCCCAGTGAGCAGGCAACGCAGATCGAGGCTGGCTTGCGGCCGGGCGAGGTCGATCAGTCGGCTGAGCGTATCCATGAGACGGTCGCGCTAAAAGTTGAGCGAATCGAGTATTCAGGATATCGCGGCACAGCGCAATACTTTGCCTAACGACACCGGCACCCGCCGGGGCGTCACAAACCAAGGAGCACTGTCATGTTGAACTGGATCGACTACCGCAAAGAACTGTTCGGCCGCATCGGCGAAATCGCCAAACTGTCGCCGGATACGGTGAAGGCCTATCAGACCATGTCGAGCGCGGGCCAGAAGGCCGACCTTCTCGGCGCGAAGACGCGCGAGCTGATTTCGCTCGCGGTGGCCGTGAGCTTGCGATGCGACGGCTGTATTACCGTGCACACCGCTGAAGCGCTGAAACACGGCGCGACACGTGAAGAGATCGCCGAAGCGCTCGGCGTGGCAGTCGCGATGAACGCGGGCGCGACCATGGTGTACTCGGCACGCACGATGGACGCCGTCGCCGCTTATCAGGCGGACAGCAAGCCAGCAGCGTGAGGCGCGCGGTGTAGCGACGTGATGGCACGCCGTTACACCATTCACCCACGACTTATCCGGCGCGCGCCGCAGCCCGCACCTGGCGTTACGCCGGATGACGCGCCTCTTGAAGCTGCTTGCGGCGCACCTCGCCCTGACGTTCCAGCATCCAGCCCGGGTACTCAGCCGGCAGCGTGCTGACCTTATCGAGCTTCGCAAGCTCATCGGCGGTTAACGTGACCTCCGTGGCGGCAATGTTGTCGTCGAGTTGCTCGACTTTCTTCGCGCCGACGATCACCGAGCTCACCACGCGTTGATGCAGCAGCCACGCAAGCGCGATCTGCGCCACGGACACTTTCTTCGTTTCCGCGATATCGCGCATCACGTCGATACAGTCATAAGCGCGCTCGCGATTGACCGGCGGGAAATCGAATGTCGTGCGACGGCTGCCCGCCTCGCCCTGCTGCTCGCGTCCATATTTGCCGCTCAGCAAGCCGCCCGCGAGCGGACTCCATACCATCAGTCCAAGCCCTTCGCTGTGCAGCATCGGCACGAGTTCGCGTTCGAGATCGCGGCCCGCCAGCGTGTAGTACGCCTGTAGCGATTCAAAGCGCGCGAGGCCGAGACGCTCCGCAATGCCCAGCGCCTTCGCGATCTGCCACGCGGCCCAGTTCGACACGCCGACATAGCGCACATGGCCATGCTGAACCAGCGTGTCGAGCGCGCGCACGGTTTCTTCAATCGGCGTGGCCGGATCGAAACCGTGGATCTGATACAGGTCGACGTGATCGAGTTGCAGGCGCTTCAGGCTCGCCTTGATCCCGTCGATGATGTGATAGCGCGACGCGCCACGCGCGTTTGGAAACTCCGCCGTCTGACCGAAAACTTTGGTTGCGACGACAACCTTGTCGCGCGGCACTTTCAGGTTCTTCAACGCCTGACCGGTGATCTGTTCGGACAGGCCATCGGCATAAACGTCGGCCGTGTCGATGAAATTGATGCCCGCGTCGAGCGCCCGGCCGACCAGCCGCTCCGCGTCCCCCTGCTGCAGATCGCCGATCTGCTTCCAGATGCCCTCGCCACCGCCGAAGGTCATCGTGCCCAGGCACAGCTCCGAAACAAACACACCGGTACGGCCTAACTGGTTGTATCGCATCGTCGAAACTCCATCGTGGATTCGTGGATCGGTGAGCCGTACAGAGTACTGCACCTGGCAAATTTCGGCAGGGCCCGGCGCGAGTCCCGGTCAATCGGCCGGCGAACGAATGTTTCAAACCACTTACGGTTCGCGCAGTAGTTACCGCAGCGCTTTTTTCGGTTCGGAAAAAATGCCTTCTCCTGCCAGGAGCGAGGCTCCATGCGGGTCTCCGGCAAGCGTCGGCGATGCGCAACATATTCGTAATGCTATGCCGGAGTCATTTGGAAAGTTTCGGTAAGGCGTGTATAAGTCGGACCATTCCGCTCTCGTATGGTGCAGTGCCTTTAACAAGGACCGTGCGTATGAAGAAGAAGAAAAGGTTTGGAATCGGCCTCGGCAGCGTTGTGCTGCTCACAAAGGCATTCACCCCTTCCGCGATGGCCGCGTGCAGCAATACCGCACCGCCGAGCAACACCACAGTCACCTGCACGGGCAGCGGCCTTGCCGCCGTCATTGCGCAAACCGGCAGCACCGGTGTGACGATCAATGCAGACAGCACCGCCTCCGGCAGCTTCGTGCACAGCACCAATGCAGTTGTCTTCAGCGTCGACACCAACAGCACGATCAATAGCAGCGGCAACCTGTCATTGACAGGCGGCGGCGGTACGGGCACCGCACGCGGCGCCGTGTTGCTCGGCGTGGGCAACGGCAATCAGATCACCAATGCGAGCGGCGCGGTCATCACCACGACCGGCGCCTTCAACGACGGCATGGCCGCCAACGGCAGCGGCAACACGCTGATCAATCGCGGCTCGATCACCACCAGCGGCCCCAACGCATACGGCATGACGGCCGCGTGGGGACAAACGAACGTCGGCCAGTTGAACAACACGTTGATCAACAGCGGCAGCGTGACGACCTCGGGCAGCAACGCGCGCGCGGCATCGATTCTGGGCGGCAGCGGCACCATCAACAACAGCGGCACGTTGACTACCACGGGCTCGGCCAGTCCAACCGCTTATCTGCAGGGCAATAACGACCAGTTGATCAACAGCGGCACGATAAGCGCGAGCGGCAGCGGTTCGGATGCGGTGTTTTCCAACACCGCGGGATCGAGCTTCGTGGCGACGATCCAGAACCTCGCGGGTGGCAGCATCATCAGCCAGAACGGCTCCGGCATCCGCACGCTCAACGGCAACAGCACCATCATCAATGCCGGGCTCGTGCAGAGCGGCATCGGCACGGCCATCACGATGGGCAACGGTAACGATTCGCTGATTCTGCAAACCGGTTCGGTGATCAACGGTACGGCCGACGGCGGCGCAGGATCGAATACGGTGACCTTGCAAGGCTCGGGCACCGCGTCGAACGCGTTTACCAACTTTCAGACCTTGCTGATGCAAGGCGCGCTGTGGAACTGGACCGGCAGCGGGACCTTCACGCTCGCGCATGTGCAAACCGGCACGCTCAATCTCACCGGCACGTTAGGCGCGAGTGCAACAGCGCTCGTCGATAGCGGCGCGACCTTGCAGGCGACCGCGCAGAATCTGCCCTCCACCGTGACCGACAACGGACTCGTGCGGTTTGCCCAGGATAGTGCGGGCACCTACACTGGATCGATCAGCGGCACAGGCGCAGTCGACAAAACCGGTGCCGGCGTGTTGACGCTTGCACCGGCTGCGGCGAGCGGCAACACCTACTCGGGTGGCACGACGATCGATCAAGGCACCATCGCCGCCGGTGCGGACAATGCGCTCGGCGCGAGCACGGGCGGCCTCACGTTCAACACCGGCACGCTGCAATTGACAACGAGCTTCGACCTCGCCGGCACGCGCGCCATCACCTTGGCCGCGGGCGGCGGCACGATCGATACGCAATCGTTCAATACCACGCTCTCCCAGGCGGTGAGCGGACCCGGCGCGTTGACGAAAGCCGGCAGCGGCAGCTTGCTGATGACCGGCGTGAGCACCTATAGCGGCGCAACGACGGTCGCGGCGGGCACCCTCGCAATCGGCGACGCCACTCATGCCAGCGCCGCGCTGACGGGCGGCGGCGCCACCACGGTGGCCTCGGGCGCGACGCTCGGCGGCTATGGCAGCGTAACGGGCGCGGTCACGAATAACGGCACGCTCGCGGTGGCGAATGCATTGCCGTCGTTTGCCAGCGCGGTCAACGGCGCCTTTTCGATCAACGGTTCGCTCGTGAATGCCGGACTCGTGCAGATCGGCGGCCCTGCTGCAGGCGGTGTGGGCAACCGCTTGAATGTGACGGGCAACTACACCGGCCAGGACGGCACCATCGGCCTGAACACGGTCGTCGCCGGCGACGGCGCGGCGTCCGATCGCCTCGTGCTGAGCGGCGGAACGGCGACTGGCTCAACGCATCTGCAAGTCACGAACGTCGGCGGCCAGGGCGCACAAACGGTAGCGGACGGCATTCAGGTGATTCAGGCGACCAACGGCGCCACCACCGCCGCGAGCGCTTTTACGCTGGCCGCGCCGGTGAAGGCCGGTGCGTATTCCTACTATCTCGCCAAAGGCGGTGTGAGCAACGGCACGACGGACAATTGGTATCTGCGCAATACGGTTGCGCCGCTGCCGCCCGCAACCACACCCGGCCAGCCGGTCACGACGCCGGGCGCCCCTGGCGAGACCGGCGTGCCGATTGCGGCCGAGGGCACGCCACCCTTGCCTCCCGCGCCGCCTGCGGGCTCGGCCGCCACGCCGCTGTATCGCGTCGAAGTGCCGGTGTACGCCGCAGCGCCCGGCGTCGCGCGTGAACTCGGCCTGATGCAGATCGATACGTTTCATGACCGGCAAGGCGATCAGGCCTTGTTGAGCGAAAGCGGCAAACTACCTGCCGCATGGGGTCGCGTGTGGGGCGGCCATAGCGTGTTGAGCCAGAACGGCGCGGTCAGTCCGCAATTCGACGGCTCCGTGTATGGCATCCAGGCCGGGCAAGATCTCTACGCGGATCGCAGCGCGAGCGGTCAGCGCAATCACTACGGTTTGTTCGTCGGCTTTGCGCGGGCCACCGGCGACGTCGACGGCTTCGCGCTCGGCATGCCCAATCTCGCCGTCGGCCACCTGGCGATCAATGCATACAGCCTCGGCGGCTACTGGACGCATATCGGCCCGAGCGGCTGGTACACGGACGCCGTGCTGATGGGAAGTTCGCTGACCGTCGATCCGGTCTCGCGCGACGGCCTCAATACGACGACACATGGCAACGCAGTGACCGGTTCGCTCGAAGGCGGTCTGCCGATTCCGCTCGGCGCGGGGCTCACGCTCGAGCCGCAAGCGCAACTCGTGTGGCAGCACCTCTCGCTGTCCGATTTCAACGATGGCGTATCGAGCGTTGGCTTCAATAGCGGCAATACTTTCGTCGGACGAATCGGCGCACGCCTGCAAGCTCAGTTCGATGCCTTCGCGATCGCCTGGCGGCCCTATCTGCGCGTCAGTTTCCTGCGCGAATTCGGCTCCGACGACAAAGTCACCTTCGGCGGCGGGACCGTGATTCCGGGCACCGTCGGGCAAACGGCGGCGCAACTCGGCGCGGGCGTGGTCGGCAAATTCAGCACGTCGGGCAGCGTGTTCGCGACGCTCGGCTGGGTGACGAATCTGGGTGGCGCGCACCAGAGAACGGTGACGGGCGACGCAGGCGTGCGCTGGGTCTGGTAGTTCTGCACCGGACTGTGCTGCCGCTTTATTTCGCGCGATAGCCGCCACCCAGGCATCGGCAAAACCGCCGAAAACCTGCCAGACTGATCATTGATCCTCGAAACGGGCCGGCGCTTGCCGTCCTCTGGATATGGCACATCGCGTCCCCATCTATGCCGGCATGACTTCGTCCTCGACATCCACCGCCGCGTTAGACGAGCGCCCTGATTCTTCGGGCGTCGATCCAGCATTGCGGGCGACTTCAGACGCTGCGCCGGCCCACGCTTCGGGTACCTTCACGCCCGGCGCGCTGGATGACTTCCATCCGGCAGTGGCCAGCTGGTTCCTGAAGACCTTCCCCGCCCCCACCGACGCCCAGGCTGCCGCCTGGCCGCAGATTCGCAGCGGGCGCTCGACCCTGGTGGCCGCGCCCACCGGTTCGGGCAAAACCCTCACCGCCTTCCTGTCCGCGCTCGACGAACTCGTCCAGCAGGGCCTCGCCAACGGCGGCACATTGCCCGACGAAACCCTGGTGGTCTATGTCTCGCCGTTAAAAGCGCTTTCCAACGATATCCGCATCAATCTGCAAGTGCCCTTGCAAGGCATCGCCACGGAGCTTGAGGCGCGCGGCCTGCCGCCGCTCGACATCCGCACCGCGGTGCGCACAGGCGACACCACGCAGCAGGAGCGCAGCGCGCTGAAAAAACGCGCGCCGCATATTCTCGTCACCACGCCGGAATCGCTATACGTCCTGCTCGGTTCGGATTCCGGCCGACGCATGCTGTCGACGGTGCGCACGGTGATCGTTGACGAAATTCATGCGCTTGCCGGCAGCAAGCGCGGCAGTCATCTGGCGCTCAGTCTCGAACGGCTCGACGCGCTATGTCAGCGGCGCCTGCCACGAATCGGCCTGTCGGCGACGCAAAAACCCGTCAGCGCGGTCGCGCGCTTTCTGGTGGGCGGCGCCAGCATTGAAAGCGACATCCCGGCGGACTGCGCGATCGTCGACGTAGGCCACATTCGCGAGCGCGATCTCGCGCTGGAGATTCCGCCCGTGCCGCTCGAAGCGGTCATGCCGAACGAAGTGTGGGAGCGCGTATACGATCGCCTCGCCGAATTGATCGCGATGCATCGCACCACGCTGATTTTCGTCAACACGCGCCGCATGGCCGAACGCGCGGCGCGTCATCTGACCGAGCGGCTCGGCAAGGACGCAGTCGCCGCGCATCATGGCAGTCTCGCCAAGGAGCATCGCTTCGACGCCGAGCAGCGCCTGAAACGCGGCGAGTTGCGGGTGCTGATCGCGACCGCTTCGCTGGAACTCGGCATCGATATCGGCGATGTCGATCTGGTCTGCCAGATGGGTTCGCCGCGCGCGATCGCGCCGTTCCTGCAACGCGTGGGACGCTCGGGCCACCATGTGGGCGGCATGCCGAAGGGCCGGCTCTTTCCGGCTTCGCGCGACGATCTGATCGAGTGCGCCGCGCTGCTTGATTGCGTGCGGCGTGGCGAACTCGACGCGTTGCGGATTCCGCGCGCGCCGCTCGATGTGCTGGCACAACAGATCGTGGCCGAGGTGTCGAGCGCCGAATGGAGCGAAGACGCACTGTTCGAGATGCTACGGCGCGCGGCCCCCTACGCGGGCCTCGAACGCGAGCAATACGACGCCGTGCTGCGCATGCTCGCTGAAGGCTATACCAGCCGCAACGGACCGCGTGGCGCCTATATTCATCGCGACGTGGTGAGCGGCACCTTGCGCGGCCGGCGCGGCGGCAAACTGGTCGCCGTGACCTCAGGCGGCACGATTCCCGAGAACGCCGACTATGCGGTGGTGCTCGAACCGCAGGCGATCAATATCGGCACCGTCAACGAGGATTTCGCCGTCGAGAGTCTGGCTGGCGACGTGTTCCAGCTCGGCAATGCGTCATACCGGATTCTGCGGATCGAGAGCGGCCGCGTGCGGGTCGAGGACGCGCAGGGGCAGCCGCCGAATATTCCGTTCTGGCTCGGCGAGGCGCCGGGGCGCAGCGATGAACTGTCGTTCGGCGTAGCACGCTTGCGTGAGCAGATCGGGCGCCTGCTCGATGGGGAAGAGCCCATGACGGTGCGCATCCAACGCGCAATCGACTGGCTCGTCGACACCCTCGGCCTCGACGAAGCCGCCGCGCGGCAGATCGCCGACTATCTCGCCCGCGCACGCGCCGCACTCGGCGTGCTGCCGACGCAAAACACGCTCGTGATGGAGCGCTTCTTCGACGAATCCGGCGGCACACAACTCGTGATCCATGCGCCCTTCGGCAGTCGTGTGAACCGCGCGTGGGGCCTCGCGTTGCGCAAACGTTTTTGCCGGACCTTCAACTTCGAACTGCAGGCCGCCGCCACCGAAGACGCGATCATCCTCTCGCTGACCGGCAGCCATTCCTTCGTACTCGACGAAGTATGGCGATACCTCCATTCGAACAGTGCCGAGCATCTGCTGATCCAGGCGCTACTCGACGCGCCGCTCTTTGGCGTGCGCTGGCGCTGGAACGCGACCACCTCGCTCGGCCTGCCGCGTTATACCGGCGGGCGCAAAACCCCGCCGCAATTGCAGCGCATGCGTAGCGAAGATCTGCTGGCCAGCGTGTTTCCCGAACAGGCCGCGTGCCTGGAAAACATCGTCGGCGAGCGCGAATTGCCGCGTCATCCCTTAGTGGACCAAACCGTCGACGATTGCCTGCACGACGCGATGGATAGCGAAAGCTGGATCGCCTTGCTGCGTCGTATCGAACAGGGCGAGGTGCAACTGATCGCCCGCGATCTGCCGGCGCCCTCGCCGCTTGCCGCCGAAATCCTCACCGCCAAGCCCTACGCCTATCTCGACGATGCGCCGATCGAAGAGCGCCGCACGCAAGCCGTGCAGAACCGCCGCTGGACCGATCCGTCCAGCGCCGACGACCTCGGCGCACTCGATGCCGACGCGATCGACAGCGTACGCGACGAGGCATGGCCGCAGGCGCGCACCGCCGACGAGATGCACGAAGCGCTAACAGGTCTCGCCTGCATCACCGAGGCCGAAGCGCGCAGTGTCGAAGGCTGGCCGGCATGGCTCGCGTCGCTTGCCGAATCCGGCCGCGCGACCCGCCTGCGGATTGCCGCCGACGCCGCGCTGTGGCTGCCCGCCGAGCGCCTGACCTGTTTCCAGGCGCTCTACCCTGACGCCCGGTTTGAACCGCCGCTCACCGCACCGAAGGGCTACACCGATACCTGGAGCGCCGACGACGCCCTGCTCGACGTGCTGCGCGCCCGGCTCACCGGCTTTGGCCCGCTGCCTGTGCGTGCGATCGCACAGGCACTGAGCTTGCCCGCAACGTCGGTCGAACACACGCTGACGCGCCTCGAAGCGGAAGGCTATGTGATGCGCGGCCGCTTCTCGCCCGGCGCAACCGAAGAAGAATGGTGCGAACGTCATCTGCTTGCGCGGATTCACCGTTACACGGTCAAACGCTTGCGACGTGAAATCGAGCCGGTGGAACGGCACGACTTCATGCGGTTTCTGTTCGAGTGGCAGCATTTAACGCCTGACACCCGCAGCGAAGGACGCGACGCGTTAGCCGCCGTTCTCGACCAGATGGAGGGTTTTCAGGCCGCGGCGGGCGCATGGGAAGAAGATATTCTGCCAGCGCGCGTAAAGGCGTACGCGAACATTTCGCTCGACGAACTATGCCGCGCCGGCAAGATCGTGTGGACCCGCCTGACCGAGCGGGCACGCGGTGCAACGGGACCGGTACGCAGCACGCCGATCGTGCTCCTGCCGCGCGCACAGGTACGCATCTGGCGTGCGCTGATCGACCCGTCGAAGCAACCGGAGCTATCGGCGCGCGCGCAGAGTGTCCATGACACGTTATCCCAGCATGGCGCGATGTTCTTCGATGAATTGCTCACCGAAGTACACGGCTTGCGCATGGAACTGGAAAACGCGCTGGGCGAACTGGTTGCGGCGGGCCTCGTGAATTCCGACAGTTTCGCCGGCTTGCGGGCGTTGTTGAAACCCGTCGCCAAACGCAGTGCTTATTCCAGTAGCCGGCGGGTCAGGTCGAGTGCATTGATCGGAGGAATGGACGACGCCGGGCGCTGGGCTCTCGTCAGCCGGCAACCCGTTGTTGCTGCAACCGAAGCCTCGCCGGCACGCCGTCAACAATTGCCCGCCGAAGTACTCGAGCATGTCGCCATGACGTTGCTACGCCGTTATGGCGTGGTGTTCTGGCGTTTGCTCGAACGCGAGGCCGAGTGGCTGCCGCCATGGCGGGACCTGTTGCGCGTGTTTCAACGGCTCGAAGCGCGCGGCGTCATTCGCGGCGGGCGATTCGTGAATGGCCTCGCCGGCGAACAGTTTGCTTTACCGGAAGCCATTCCAATCTTGCGCGAAGTTCGACGGCATGCGAACGATGGTGCTTTTGTGTGTGTCGCAGGAACCGATCCTTTGAATCTGGCCGGTACGTTGCTGGTGGGTGAACGTGTGCCTGCTGTTGCCGGGAATCGCGTTCTCTATCGCGATGGAATCGTTATCGCGACGCTGGTTGCGGGGATTTTCTGGTTTGACCCCTCGGTGGAAGCGATTCCCATAGAGCGGGAACACACCCGAAGCGCGTTGACCAGGCGGTTTTGAGGCAGTCCTGAGCTAATTGCGCGGCAGTTTAATGCGCTTTAATGCGGTTTCTATGCAATTTCGAGGCTTCAAGCCGGTGCGTACGCCAAAACAAAAGTCTTAAGACGAAGGCCATCACGACCGTTAATGTTTATAGGCCCGAACGCCAGCCGCTTCGCTACAATGGGGGTCAGTCTTTAAGTATGATGAAGACTGTTTGCCGCCGCCCCACCCTTTATGGTTGGCTCATCGGCACACCGCCCGGGGATTTCATGAACGACGACCAACACGATCAGGTGCTGTTTGCCCAGTTCGGCACAAGCAGCCCTTGCTGGCGTCTGTCGAACGACAGCAACGCGCTGGAACTCACGCCCGTCACCGGTGACGTGCCGGCTAATGTCGCCATTCCGCTGAATCCCCAACAGGCCTCGCAAATCCGCTGCCTCACCGGCATCACCTCGCACCTCGTTCTCGACGTACGGCTGTTCGGCGAACCGCTGCGCCTGCATCTCGTCGGCAAAAAACTCGCCAGCAATACCTGGGCAGGCACCGCTTCGGCCTACGACGATACGGAGTCCGTCGCACGCGACCTCGTCCACGGTCTCTCTTTCGCCGAACAGGTCGTCTCCGAAGTCAATTCGGTCGTGGTCATCGTCGACAGGCACGGTCGAATACAGCGCTTCAACCGTCTTGCCGAGGAACTCACCGGGGTCAAGGAAGAAGACATCGTCGGCCGCAATGTGTGGGCGCTGTTTATGAGCACCGAGTCCGGCGCGGCGTCGAGCCAGAACATCACGGGGTTCTTCAATCGCGGCGTCTCGTACGAAGTCGAGCGGCGCGTGAAAACCCTTCGCGGCGAACGGCTATTCCTGTTTCGCAACAAGTTCGTTCAAAGCGGCAGCGGCGTCGAAGAACAGTTTCTGATCTGCTCCGGCACCGACATCACCGAAGAGCGGCTCGCTCAGGAGCGTCTCACCGAACTGGCGAACACCGATTCGCTCACCGGTCTCGCCAATCGCAACGCGATCCAGGACAAGATCAGAGCGGCGATCGAAGCGGCTGCCCCACGTGAATCGGTCGGCGTGCTGTTCCTCGATCTCGACAACTTCAAGAAGGTCAACGACCACTACGGCCATGTCTTCGGCGACCGGCTGATCCGCGATGTGTCGTCGGCCATCAGTACGTGCCTGAACGAAGGCGACGTGCTTGCGCGCCTTGGCGGCGACGAGTTCATCGTGCTCGCCGCCCAGGGCACCGCCCACGATCTGGAAGCCACCGCGCAGTGCATTCTCGAGCGCATGCGCACGCCGTTCAGCCTGGGGCTCGTCGAGGTCTACACCGGCTGCTCGATCGGCATCGCGCGCTATCCGGAACACGGCAACGACCTCGAATCGCTGATCCGTTCGGCGGACACGGCCATGTACGTTGCCAAAGACGAAGGCAAGCGTACCTACCGCGTGTTCTCGCCCGACATGAACCGCAAGGTCGCCGAGTACATGTGGCTCGACACCAACCTGCGTCGCGGTCTCGAAGAGGGCCAGCTGACGCTGCACTACCAACCCAAACTCGTACTCGCCACCGGCGCGGTGCAGGGCGTGGAGGCGCTGGTCCGCTGGAACTCGCCGGAGCGCGGCCAGATCATGCCAGTGGAATTCATTCGCTATGCGGAAGAATCCGGGCTGATCGGCGTGCTCGGCCGCTGGGTCATGGAAACGGCCGCGAAGCAGGCGGCCAAATGGAAGGCGGACGGCTACAACCTGCGCATCGCGATCAATGTGTCGGCACGGCAACTCGTGGACACGGCCGTAGTGCGGCATTTCAGCGAAGCGCTGCAGCGCGCGAACCTCGATCCGTGTCTGATCGACCTGGAACTCACCGAGAGTTGCCTGATCGAGGACGAAGCGGCGGCAATCGATCTGATCAAGCAGTTCCGCCAGCTCGGCGCGCAGGTTCATTTGGACGACTTCGGCACCGGCTATTCGTCGCTCTCGCAGTTGGGCCGCATTCCGCTCGACGTCATCAAGCTCGATCGCAGTTTCGTCCGTTCGATCAATGCCGACACCAAAGCGCAAGCACTCGTGCGCTCCATGGTCGTGGTCGCGCAGGAACTGAATTTCAAGGTGGTCGCCGAAGGCATCGAAACCGAATCGGAAGAAGTGTTCATGAGGGGGCTGGGCGTCGAGTACGTACAGGGCTTCCTGTACGGTCAGGCCATGCCGGTCGCGGAATTCGAACGCTGGTTGCAGGACAGGCAGAAGCTCAGACTGATTGCCTGAGCTTCCAGGCGCCCGAAAAGCACGTCCCCCGGGGAGATTGAGGGACACGCCCGCTGCCGCTCGATAGGGTCGAGACTCTGAGCGATTCAGGCGAAATTGGCCGCGCTGGAGGCCGTCTGGCGCAGGTTCGAAGTACGGCGATTCTGCAGCATCACCAGCCGCTCCATAAAGACGAGGTCCTTCTCCTCGATCGTGAACGCGGCATCCACCCAGTCTTCGGTAATTTCCATCAGCTCGGCGCGCGAGAGTTGCAGCACCCGTTGGCGCGCCCGCAGCATCGCGCGGATCCCGTTCATCTTCGGCCGAAGCGTATCGATGAAGGTGCGCGTCGCCATATAGGCGTCGCCCGGCTCGAACAGCTGATCGACCAGTCCCTTGCCGTAGTGCCACTCCGCCGTGTGCGACTCGCCCATGCCGATCAGTTCTTCGGCCAGACGCATCCCGACCTTGCGCGCGACCAGCGAATAGCCGCCCATGCCTGGGAACAGATTGAATGCGATCTCCGGAAAGCCCATGCGAGCGTCGTTCTGCGCCAGCAGGAAATGATGCGCAAGGGCCGCTTCGAACCCTCCCCCAAGCGCCGTGCCCTCCACCATCGCTATCGAAATTGCCCCCGTATCGAAACCGCGCGCCGCCGCATGCACGCAATCGACGCAGGCGCGCGCATACGCCATCAACGCCTGACGCTTGCCGGAGCGAATCGTGTCGGCGAAGAAATCGAGGTCGCCCCCGACGTTGAACATGGTTGGAATCAACGAGCCGGTCACCCAGAAGTCGATTGGCAAACCGGATTCCCGTGCTGCCTGCGCGAGACCCAGAATGTCATGCACCAGATCGAGATTGAAACAGGGACGCGGCTGCGCCCGCAGCATCATCCACATGATGTTGCGGCCTTCTTCATAGTAGGCGGAGACTTGCGACAAATTGCCGGCTTCAAGGAACGGGCGGCAGGCGTGGTGGTTATGCAGATTCATTTTGAACGGTCCTTTTAAAGTTAAACACTGGCATAGCAATGCGAGCCTAAAGCAGACCGGAATCGGATGGGAGCGGGGTAACCAACAGATGAATGCAACACGCGCGTAAAGCCCCGCCAGACGGCGCTCTGCGGGGAGGCGAACGGATGGGTAAAAGATCCTGCGGACGCAAACGCTTGCGCACTGAGGAAGGGCGAAATTAGCCCGCAAATGGGCATCCGGCCGCAATAAATTAGCGAACGAACAAAGCTTGAATTTCTTGCCGGATTCGAAAGGAAAAGAAATAGTCTTCGATTAGGTAATGCAATCGAAAATATAGCTTGTAGAGGCTTGTTTTTTATTTGTGGGCTAACAGACGGACTATTCAATCCGCATAATCAAACGCGGGCGCCCCGGGGCGCCCGCTAATTCGCCTGCTACGTTATTGCAGGCAAGCTCAAGGCGAAACACTCATCACGGCGCGGCCGCGATCACCTGAGCAACGGCTGCAGTGAGCTTCTTGCCATACGGCACGTGCAGGAACTCGTTCGGTCCGTGTGCGTTCGACTTCGGCCCCAGCACGCCACACACCATGAACTGCGACTTCGGGAAGCCCGACTTCAATACGTTCATCAACGGGATCGTGCCGCCCTGCCCCATATAGGCAACGTCCGCGCCGTAGTGCGTGCGCGACGCGTCGTTGAGCGCGGTGGCAAGCCACGGTGCGAGATCGGGCGCGCTCCAGCCGCTCGCGGCGCCGGCGTCCGGTTTGAAGGTGACCTTGGCGTTGTACGGCGGATCGAATTCGAGCAACGCCTTCAGTTCGGCGACAGCCTTTTCCGCTTCGATCAGCGGCGGCAGGCGCAGCGACAGCTTGAATGCCGTGCGCGGGCGCAGCACGTTGCCGGCGTCGGCAAGCGCCGGCAAGCCGGCCGCGCCGGTCACCGACAACGATGGACGCCATGTCGAGTTGAGCAAGGCTTCCTGCGGATCGGTCGTGGTGGGCAGCACCTGACGGCCGTCCTGGCCGCACGCCCACGGCAGCTTCTTCCAGACGTCGTCGCCAAGAATCTGCGCGGTCGCTTCTGCTTCGCGCAGGCGATCCGCCGGAATCTGAACGTGGAAACCCTTCGGCAACAGGGTGCCGTTAGCGGAGTCTTCGAGACGGTCGAACAGTTGCCGCATGATGCGGAAGCTCGACGGCGCGATGCCGCCGTAACCTCCCGAGTGAATGCCTTCGTCGAGCACCTGGACTTCGAGGTCGCCGGCAACGAGACCGCGCAACGACGTAGTGAGCCACAGTTGATCGTAGTTGCCCGCACCCGAGTCGAGGCACACCACAAGCCCGACTTTGCCGAGCCGTTCGCGCAATGCGTCGACGTACGGCAGCAGATCGTAGCTGCCCGATTCCTCGCAGGTTTCGATCAGGCCGACACAGCGCGGACGCTCGATGCCTTGCGCGTCCAGCGCGGCGAGTGCCGTGATGCTCGCGTAGATCGCGTAGCCGTCGTCGGCGCCGCCGCGGCCGTACAGCTTGTCGTTTTCGAGCTTCGGCGTCCAGGGGCCGAGGTCGTTGCGCCAGCCGTCGAATTCAGGCTGCTTGTCGAGGTGGCCGTACAGGACAATGGTTTCTTCGCTGCCCGATCGGGTCGCGGCCGTTTCGAAGAAAATCACCGGCGTGCGGCCCGGCAAGCGGATCACTTCGAGTTTCAGGCCACGCACGGGTTGCTGTTCGGCCCACTGCGCCGCGTCGGTAATCACGCGCTCGAGATAGCCGTGCTTGACCCACTCGGGGTCGAACGCCGGACTCTTGGCCGGCACGGCGATGTAGTCCGTGAGCGCAGGAACAATCTCGTCATTCCATTTACGGTCTACGAATTCACGTAGCGTGTCCTGGTTGATGCGCTGGGTCTGCTGGGTCGTATCGTCGGAGATCATGGTGGCGGTCCGTGGCGGTTCTGTTCAGTCGAAACGTCCATGATAGTCCTGATGCGCGACGCGCTGAACCCCCTCGCCTCGCATGCGGTTTCAGAGCGACGCAGCGCAAAGAAAACAATCGCGCGACAATCGGGGGATAGATCGCGTACTGAGGAGCCAGGCTATGGGTGGCAACGTCGTGGTACAGGCCATCGCCGCGGTGCTCGCGCTGGCGCTGTATTTTCTGCCGAGCATTCTTGCGGACCGGCGCAAGCGTCATGACGTGCTGACGCTTGCGCTCTTCAACGCGTGCCTCGGTTGGACCGGCTTTGGCTGGCTGCTCGCCCTCTACTGGTCGCTACAGCCCAACCCACCGAAGAACGTGGCCGGCGAAGTGGTCGAGACGCGCAAGATCGTGCGGATGCGTGCGTTTTCATCGGCGCTTCTGGTGCGCGTGCAAAGGCGGTCTGCGGCGCGTGATCGCCCGGAAAACAAGCAGCCTTGATTTCAACAACGATCTTATGCAGCAACTTCAGGTAGTAACTTCACGTAGCAACTTCAGACAGCAAACTAGCGGTGCGTTTGCTGCCGCGCGTCATAGCGCTCACGCGCGGCGTCGAGTTCAGCCGCGTTTTCCTCGGCCCAATGATCGAGCGTCACCAGCGCGTCACTGAGCGTTCGCCCCAGATCGCTCAACCGATACTCCACGTGCGCCACCGCGCCCGGCTGCTCCTCGCGGATCACTAGCCCGTTACGCTCGAGTTCCTTGAGCGTCTGCGTCAGCACCTTTTGTGAAATGCCGCCGATCTTGCGCAGCAACGCGTTATTGCGCATCGGGCCGGGCAGCAGCGCCGGCATGATCAGCAACGTCCACTTTCCCGCGATCAGTTCGAGCGCGAGGCGCGACGAACAGGCGGCGTCGAAAACGTCACCGCGATAGGGCTGTTCGGTCGAGGCGAGGGACGCGTTGGCGGGCTCGGGAAATGCCATGGTTACCAGTGGGTAAGTAATGGTGAGCGCATCACTATAGCCCTAAGCTGGCCGCTCATTCACCACTCACCGATGGGGCTCACGATGGCATGGCTCATTCTGCTCGCCGCAAGCGCGGTCGAAATCCTGATGGCGTTGGCGTTGAAATATGCAAACGGATGGACACGCCTGTGGCCGAGCATCGGCGGCGTTGCGGCCGCGCTCGGCAGTGTGTTTCTCCTGACGCTGGCGATGAAGCATTTGCCGGCCGGTACGGCCTACGTGGTATGGACAGGGATCGGATCTTTTGGCATCACGGTGCTTGGCGTGATGCTGTTCAACGATCCGGTTTCGACACCCCGCGTGATCTGCATGACCTTGATCGTGCTGTCAGTGGCGGGATTGAAACTGATCGATGGATAAACCGGCTTGCGGGGCGAGTACGTGCGCCGGGCCGCTTCTCTCAGGCCGCCCGGCCCATTCTGCCCCACGTCACCGAGCCGGCGGGAATCGAGCGCGGCTCAGCCCGCACGCTCTCGTGCGCGAACATCTCGCGGCGCAGTTCGCCATGCTCGTCGAACCACTCGCAAATCAGCCAGTCGCCCGGATTGAGCGCCACCGGTCCCGCATACGTCACCGTCATGCGCGGACCACCTTCCTTCAGCGTGACGACATCGCCGACATTGAAGCGTGCGGCTGCCGGTGTTTCGAATACGTCAATGGTAGCGGTCAGCATATTCAATCCCCTACGGAACCCGTTGAGCGGAATAAAGTCATCGCACCGTGCTTTGCAACATAGAACCCTGCCGAATGAAAACTCTAAAAAGTTGGCCAAGATTAACAATCGAAATTAACTACGGCAAGCGCTTTTTATTGATACCGTTTTCATTGGGACTGGAATAGGTTTGCCGTCCCGACAGTCGATGGGTAAAGCCTGGGAAAACCCTCTATAACGACGCCAGGCCACCACCCGTGCGGCATTGCACGATCGCAAAACTTACGGCGGCAAACCCGGTCCGCAAGTAGAAAATGCGCACTGGATTTGTCATATCTAAACTGCCACCGACAAACCCGATTCGGGTTTATTCCGATCACTCACACTCGGAATTACCTATGAACGGGAAACTCATCGGTAAATGCACCCACTCCAAAAACCAGTTTTGTTTAAAGTGCATAATAGTTTTTAGCGACCACCGTTGAAAACGATCTCGCGCCCGCTATTTTCAAACCGGCTGTGCTGCCCGGCGCAATGCAAGTTGCTGATGCCGCACCAGCAACACGCTCAAACCGATACAAACGAACATCAGACACGCGTTGATCGCAAGGCTGTACTGGAACGCGTGCGCATAGACAGCCGGCGTGTCGCGGCCACCGATCACACCGAAAAATGCGCCGCTAATAGCTGCCGTGCCGAACGCCGAGCCGATCTGCAAAGTCGACGACACCACGCCCGAGGCAAGCCCCGCCTTCTCCGGCGCGACTTCCAGCAGCACGATGCGCATGATCGACGGCAGGAGCAGACCGTGACCGACGCCCGCGCACACCAATCCGCAATAGAACAGCAGATCAGGCGTAGCAGCATGGGTCGCGGACCAGCCCGTGACCGTGAAGCCGACGGTCATCATCGAGAAACCGAGCGCCAGCACATGACCGCCGATGCGCCTGACAACCGCGGGCGACGTCAACGGCCCGATCACGAAGCCGATCGCGAACGGCATGATCGCCATGCCCGAGGCGAGCGGCGTCCAATGCAGGCCGGTTTGCAGGAAGATCCCATAGGTCAGGAAAAACGCGCTGTTGCAGTAGAACAGGAACGCGAGCACGAGACCTAAGGCAAAGGCCGGGTTGCGGAACAATTGCAGATCCACCAGAGGATGGCCGCCGCCGCGCTCCACGCGCCGCTCGGTCGCCACGAATAGCGCGAACACGGGAACTGCCAGCGCGAACATCACGAAGGTCCACGCGGGCCAGCCGGCTTCACGGCCGTGCGTCATCGGATAGATGACCAGCAGCAGCACCATCGAGAGCAGCGCGACGCCCTTCAGGTCGATGCCGGTGTTGGTGGCCGGCTGATTTTCCGGCACGAACTTCCACGTACCGATGAAGGCCACGATGCCGATTGGAATGTTGATCAGAAAAATGATGCGCCAGTCGAGTCCGAACGGGTGATAGGTGATCAGCGCGCCGCCGCCCAGTTGTCCGACGATCGACGAAAGACCGAAGACGAACCCATAGAGGCTCATGACCTTGGTCTGCCGATGCAGCGGCACGACCGCGCGGATGGTGGCCAGCACTTGCGGCGCCATGACCGCGGCGGCGATGCCCTGCACGATCCGCGAGATCACCAGCATATGGCCGCTGGTGGCGAAACCGCACAGCGCCGAGGCCACCACGAAGGCCGCCATGCCCGTCATGAACATGCGACGCCGGCCAAAGAGATCGCCGAGACGCCCGCCCGTGATCAGCAGCACAGCATAAGCGGATGCATAGGCGGACACCACGAGTTGCAATTGGGCATCGGTGGCGTTCAGGCCGGTGTGAATCGACGGCAGCGCGAGGTTGACGATGAAATAGTCGAGCGGCGCGAGGAAGGCGCCGACGAACAGCACGGCGAGCGCGAGCCCCTGGCGCTCGAAGCCGGACGCGGCTTTTGCAGCGCTGGTGGCCTTCGTTCCGGTGGCAACCCCGGTGGCAGCCCCGCCGGCCGCCACCGCACCCACGCCTGGACAAACAGCGGCGGCGGCTCCGCCTGCCGGTCCACCAAATGCCGCCGGAGCGGACTTGATCGGATCTCTATTCATGACCGTTCGTTCAAAAATTAGGTAAAAAAATTAGACGAGCGCGCGCATGGCGACGTCCACGATTCCGATCAGCGCATCTTCCTTGTGGGCGACTCGCCCCAATACGCGCAGTCCTTGCATCACGCACAGGAGGAAATCGCCAACGGCTTTTTCGTCGAGTGTGGAATTGAAGGCGCCGCTCGCCTGGCCGCGAATCACCGAGGCCGCCAGAAGCGTCGCCATGCGGCGCTGAATCGCCGCGACGCGGGTGCGCAGTTCCTCGTCCCCGGGTTGCATCTCCAGCGTGGTGTTGGTGATGAAGCAGCTGCGCTCGCCGGTCAGCGCGCATGCGACCCGGGCGTAATGCAGCAAAGCGTTGCGCAGTGCCTCTTCCGCCGGCACCGGCGCGTTCAGCCGTTCGGCGAGCCGCGCGACCGAACCTTCCGCGTAGTGATCGAGCGCGGCGAGCATGATGCCGTGCTTGTCGCCAAATACCCCGTACAGACTGCCCCTCAACAGGCCGGTCGCCTTGCAGAGGTCGTCGATCGAGGTGGCGTGATAGCCGTGATTCCAGAAAACCTGGCTCGCGCTGCTTAAGACGGTGTCCGTGTCGAACTCGCGCGGCCGCCCCCGAGGGCAGGCCTCACCGTCTTTTTTCGCGAATTGCTTCGAATTGCCAGATTGCTTCATGTGACGGATATTATGACTAACCGTTCAAGAAAGCAAGGCGAGATTCGAAACGGGTATGGCCGTCTATTTGCCCCACTTCTGCGCGGCGCTCGTGAAGAGCTGGTTCATCTCATTGCCGCTGGCGGCTTCTTTCGTGTAGTTGAAGGTGCCGTGATCGCGCATTTCGTGCGCGGCGCGCAGAAATGCCCCCAAGGCCGCGCGCGCCAACGAGCCGCCCACGCTGACTCGCCGCACACCCAGCGCCTGCAGATCCTCGAAACTGAGCAGCACACCCTGCAAGCCCATCAGCACATTGACCGGCCGGTCAAGCGAGCTGACCACCGCAGCGATCTCCTCGCGCGTCTTCAGGCCGGGCGCGTAAAGCACGTCAGCCCCAGCCTCCTGGTAAGCCTGCAGACGCCGGATCGTGTCGTCGAGATCGGGCCTGCCCGCCAGGTAATTCTCGGCACGCGCCGTCAGCGTGAAGGGAAACGGCAGACCCCGCGCCGCGACAACTGCTGCGCGCACCCGCTCCACGGCAACGTCAAACGAGTAGATCGGTTCGTCCGCACGACCGGTTGCATCCTCGATCGAGCCGCCGACTACGCCCGCAGCCGCCGCCTGGATGATCGTCTCGGCGCAGTCTTCCGGGGCGTCGCCGAAGCCGTTTTCCAGATCGGCGCTGACTGGCAAATCGGTCGCACCCGCGATTTCGGCGAGGTGCACCATCATCTGCTCGCGGCCAATGGCGTTATCCGGCAGGCCACGCGAAAACGCATAGCCTGCGCTACTGGTGGCGAGCGCCTTGAAACCAGTCAGCGCGAGTAGCCGCGCAGTACCGATGTCCCAAGGGTTCGGGATGATGAAGGCCTCGCCCTCTGTGTGATAAGACTGGAATTGCCGTGCTTTTTCGGTTTGCGTTGTCATCGACCGTCCCATTGAAGACGGCGACCCGCGTTTGCGCCCACGCGCTGCCGGATCGTCGTCGTGTGTTCGTTAAATGGCAAACAAGCAGCAAATGAAGGAAATGTACGGAGAGTGACAGCCAGCGGTCTCGCTACCCCCGCCAGCCAGCCCTTCATCTCTCCGCAATAGATAACCCGCGGACTCAGGTTTCGAGCTTCGCGTCCATCGTGATGGTGGCGTTCAGTACCTTGGAAACCGGGCAGCCTGCCTTGGCGTCCGCGGTCGCCTTCTCGAACGCGGCTTTATCGCCGCCGGGGATTTTCACGGCCACATCCAGATGCACCGCGGTAATCGAAAAACCGCCGCCGTCCTTGTCGAGCGTGACGGTGGCCGCCGTGGCGATACGTTCCGGCGTGATGCCGGCCTTGCTCAGTTCAGCCGAAAGCGCCATCGAGAAACAACCCGCGTGCGCAGCCGCGATCAGCTCTTCCGGATTCGTGCCGATGCCGTCCGCGAAGCGCGTGGCAAACGAGTATTGGGTGTCCTTGAGGACGCCGCTGTCGGTGGAAATCGAGCCCTTGCCGTCTTGCAGGCCGCCTTGCCAGACTGCTGATGCCTTGCGCTTCATTGCTCTCTCCTGTTTGCCCTGCTTCGCACCGCTTCCTCAACCCTACGTGATGCCGCCCACAACGGTCCAGCCCGGGTATTCGTAGTATCGGCATCGGTCGCGAGTGCCCCAAGGAACTTCCTTCGGGGCGTGCCGCGCGGCGCAAGAGGTGCGGGCGTGGACCGAACTTCATCATAGGCGCTTCCGTGTGCCAGTGTCGTGACGACGCCGGGATACGGTTCGCTGATGCGGGCCACAGTCCGTGCCACAGCTCATGCAGCGGTCCGTGCAGCGGTCCATGCCGCGGACCCAGGGCGCAGTCGCTACTCGGCGAACGGCAAGCTCTCCTGCCCCACAGCGCGCATGTCGAACACGTTCAGCGTCATCGCCACCAGGGCATAGTAGCCAAGCAAGCCCACAAGGTTGATCACCACCTGGTGGCCGAAGCGCTCGACCGCCTTTCTATAGGTGACATCCGACACCCGTTTGGTGTCGTACAGTTCGCTCGCGAAGTCGTGGATCAGTGCGTCGTCAGCATCCGCGAAGGACGGGCGATGCCCCTGGCGAATCGCCTCGGCATCCGCTTCGGCCACCCCGGCATCGAGGGCGATCGGATAGTGGATATACCACTCGGCCTGCGCCTGCCAGCGCGCCGCGGTCACCAGAATGGCCAGCTCCGACAAACGCAGCGGCAAGCCGGTGCGATAGCGGCAGAACGCGCCAAGCCGCTGCGCCTGCTGCGCCAGCTCCGGGCTATGAATCCAGCCCAGAAACGGCCCGTTCAGATTGCCGCGTGGACCGGACAGAATCTCGTCGAGTACGGCCTTTTGTTCGGCTGTGGCATCAGCTAGTTCAAAGTGAGGCAAACGCTCGGTCATCGCAGATCTCGCAGAGATGGAAAGGGTGTCAGATGGCGGTCAGCGCGCCTTCGACCGCGTCGGTCAAACGGCCGACGATCTCGTCGATGTCGCGCGCGGTGCAGATGAACGGCGGCGCCAGCAGCACATGATCGCCGATCTTGCCGTCGACCGTGCCGCCCATCGGATACACCATCAAACCACGCTCGAATGCTTCGCGCCGGATCGCCGCGTGCAGTTTCAACCTTGCGTCGAACGGTGCTTTAGTGACGCGGTCCTGTACGAGTTCGACGCCGACAAAGAGCCCTCGCCCGCGCACGTCACCGATATGCGGATGCTGCGCGTAGTGTTCACGCAGCCGGCCACGTAATTGTTCGCCGCGGGCCTGCACGTTCGCCAGAAGCTTGTCGTCGGCAATCACGCGTTGTACTTCGAGCGCCGCGGCGCAGGCGGTGGCGTGGCCGATATAGGTATGTCCGTGCTGAAAGAAGCCGGAGCCGCCGACGATCGCCTGATAAATCCGGTCGCTGACCAGCGTTGCGCCGATCGGCTGATACCCGGCGCCGAGCCCCTTGGCGATCGTGAGGATGTCCGGCGCGATGCCGTCTTCTTCACAGGCATACAGGTAGCCTGTACGGCCCATGCCCGACATGATCTCGTCGAGGATCAGCAGCACGCCGTAGCGATCGCACACCGCACGGATCTTGCGGAAGTATTCGCGCACCGGCGGCACGGCGCCGGCCGTTGCGCCCACCACGGTTTCCGCAACGAATGCGGCCACCGTGTCAGCGCCGAGTTCGAGAATCTTCTGTTCGAGTTCATCCGCGAGACGCTGCGCGAACTGCTCTTCGGTTTCGTCGATGCGCTGCTCGCGATACGCGTAACACGGGCTCACGTGATGCGCTTCGATCAGAATCGGCAGAAACGGTTCGCGCCGCCACGCATTACCGCCAATCGCCAGCGCCCCCAGCGTGTTGCCGTGATAGCTCTGGCGCCGCGCGATGAAGTGTCGGCGTTGCAACTCGCCCTTCTCCACAAAATACTGCCGCGCCAGTTTCAACGCCGCCTCGATCGCTTCCGAGCCGCCCGACACGAAGTACACATGCTCGAGCCCTTGCGGTGCACTCGCCACCAGCCGGTCGGCGAGTTCCTCGGCGACATGGGTGGTGAAGAACGACGTGTGCGCATACGGCAATTGCTGGGATTGCCGCTTGATCGCATCGATTACACGCTGGTTGCTGTGGCCGAGGCACGAGACGGCTGCGCCGCCCGAGGCATCGATATAGCGCTTGCCGGTGGAATCGATGATTTCGATGCCGTCGCCGGCGATAGCTACCGGCAGCGACTGCTTCGGCGAACGATGGAATACGGTGGACATGGTTTCCCTTTCCTTTCTGTTAGCGACGGCAGCTCAGACGCGGTGCTGCGCGGACGGCACGCTTGCGATGACGGTGTCGAACGCGCATTGCCCGTGTCGATAGACTTTCATCGAGACATCGGCGCGGCCGATTTCGAAGAGCGCCGTGGCAAGCGTGTTTTCGTCATCGGGATCGAGCGGGTCGTCGCGGCAGATGGGCAGACCTGCAGGCGCACGATCCTGCAACACGTCGAGCAATCTGGCGGGCGTAATTGGACTGGCGAGCCTGGGCAGCAAATGTTCGACGCGCGTCTGCCTGTCACGCGAAGAATCGGTGACGATTTGCGACTCGGCTTCGCAGCCAGGATGGATCAGGTGGTTTGCATGGCCGGCAATAGCCGACACCTCTTGCACTGAACATCGCTGCGCGCTTGCTTCGACGCTCAGGAGACGCTCGTCTCCCGCACAACCGAGCGTGTGATGAAAGCCGCTCGCAGCCGGTGTGTCGCGCAGGATATGCAGCCCCTCGTCGAGCGAACCCGCATCGAGTACCGCGCGCGCGAGGATCATCCGCGGCACGCCGGCTGCAGGCAGGCGAATGCGCAGGTTGTTGATGGCTTGCACGAGACCGGCACGGTTAGCCGCGAAGGTGTGACCCGGCAGCGATCCCGGGTAATAGAAGCTCACGAAGCCGGGCTTGCCGGCAGGTTGAACCTCGACCAGCGAGCAACGCTCGCGCAGAAAGGGATCGCCGTCTTCATTGTGGGCAATGAAACGCGCATGGCCTGCCACGGCGGCCAACGTCGTGCAACCGTCCGGCGCGTTGTGAATCAACTCGCCGCGGCAATTCCACAAAAAGATATCTTCCGCCGACCAGCCCAGTCCTGCCGCCATGCCCTCGAGTTCGACCAGCAGCGCCGGAAAATGGGTCTGGGCCGCTTCGCGCAGTTGCTGCACGAACGGAGCGCCGCGCCAGTGTCGAACCGCCTGCCACGCACTGCTTTGCTCCATGTATCCGGTGAACACCGGCCTGGCGAGTTCACCCAGCCGGTAGCCGATGTCATACGGCTCACCGCTCACCTGAAAGAGACTTAAATCCTGCTTCGACGCCACGGCTCGCACCCATTCAACAATCGGTACGTATTTATACTTCTAAACAACATTTGTTGTCAAACAATGCAATGATGAAACAAACGGAGCGTCCGCGCTCCGTGACACGCTGTGGTGTAGTTCAGAGGAAAAACGTCAGGGTACGTACGCGCCCTTTTCGTGTAACGACTGCTCGGCAATGCCGAGTTGCTCGACGGCGCCCGCCCCTTCCAGCGCGAGCAGATGCGCGACCAGCGATTCGGCAATCGCCGTGGCCGCCACCAGCGATGGAAAGAACGACGGGCTTTCGTGCGAAAAAATCAGCACCTTGTCGGCATTCAGCGCGATCGGCGAAACCGCGCTATCCGTGATCGCGATCAGCTTGCTGCCCTTTTCCAACGCGGCTTCGGCCACGCGTGCGGCTTCGACTGAATAGGGGGCGAAACTGATGACGATGGTGGCGCTGTCGCGCGCGAGCGTGCGCAACTGCATCTCGAGCGTGCCGGCTTCGCCGTTGAGCAGCGACACCGACGAACGAAACAACCGGTAGCCGTAGACAAGACCAAACGCCACCGCGTAGCAGGAGCGAAAGCCTGCTACATGCACATGCGGCGCGCGCCGCAACAGACGCGCCGCTTCCACGATTGCGCGGCCGTTATGCGCGGCGGTGACCTCAAGGTTGTGTTGTTGCGCGACCAGCAGGTCGTTGGCGAGCGCATCTTTCGATTTGACGAGCGACCGGGCGCGGCTCGTGAGCGGCTCGGGCCGCGTGCGCACGCGCGCGACGAACAGGTTGCGCAATTCATTCCAGCCGGGAAAACCCAGTTGCTGCGACAGGCGAACGAGCGAGGCCGGTTGCACCTGCGCCCGCTCGGCCACTTTGCGCATGGACGAGACCGCGACTTCGTCGGGATGATCGAGCAGGAACCCTGCTCCCATCTGGAACTGCGGACTCAGTTCGGAGAAGCGCGCCCGGATCAGGGCGGCGAGCTGGTCAAAACTGTCTGGCATGCGATATACCGGGCGAACGGTCGATAAGAATGACAACAAATGTTACCACCCGGTGCATCGCATCCAACAGAACTTCCAGCGTGCGCTTCGTGCCTCGCGAAGAGGCGCTTCTACAGCAGCGCGACCACCCGCACGTCGCCCTGCTCGGCTGCCGACGCGACCACCTTGTCGCCGATCCGCCTGAACGTGATCGACACTGACGAATCGCCCACCCTGAGATCGCCGACTTCGAGCCAGTCGATGCCCTCCGGCAGCATAGGCTGCTCGATGACGACTTCGCGCCGTTCCGCATCGATCGTGATACCCAGACAGGCTTCGAGCATCATGAACGGCGAGCCCGCCGCCCAGGCTTGCGGCAGACAGGCAACCGGATAGGCGGTAGGCGGCTCGCCCCGTCGCCGCGGGAAACCGCAGAACAGTTCGGGCAGACGCATGTCGAAATTGACCGCCGCCTGGAACAGCGCCTGCAACAGCCGCACGGCCGCCGCCTTGCCGCCGTAGCGTGACAGGCCGCGTGCGCAGAGCGCGTTGTCATGCGGCCAGACCGAGCCGTTGTGGTACGCCATCGGGTTGAAGCGCGCCTGGCTTGCGGCCAGCGTACGCACGCCCCAACCCGTATGGAACAGCGTGGAGTCGAGCGCGTGCACGACCGCTTCGCCGCGCTCGCGCGAAGGCAGACCGAAGGCCAGCAAGTGGCCCGCATTCGACGCCATCACGCGGCACAGCTCGCCGTGGCCATCGAGCGCGATGCCGTAGAAGCCGGACTCTTCCATCCAGTACTTTTCTTCGACGCACTGACGGATTTTCTTCGCGCGCTCACTGTATTGCTTCGCCTGATCGTGCAAGCCGCGTAGCTTGGCGAAGTGAGCCATCGTGTCGAAGGCGGCACTCGCATACGCCTGCACTTCGACGAGTGCGATCGGGCCGTCGGGAAACCGGCCGTCGGCGTGGAAGACCGAATCGTGGCTGTCTTTCCAGCCTTGATTGGCGAGACCGCCATCGGACTCGCGCTGATAGTCCAGCAGACCATAGCGATTCTTGTCGCACACACCCGCGACCCACTGCGCCGCGCGCTCCAGCGCCGGCCACAGCTCGTCGACCAGTGCGAGATCGCCCGTGCGTGCCGCATAGGCGCCGGCCAGCACGATGAAGAGCGGCGTGCTGTCGACGCCGCCGTAGTACAGCGCGAACGGCACTTCGCCGGTGGCGGCCATTTCGCCCTTGCGCATCTCGTGCATGATCTTGCCGGGCGCGGCGTCACGAAACGGCGAATTCTCGCGTGCCTGATGTTCGGCGAGAAAGCGCAGCACGCCCGCGGCCAGATTCGGTTGCAGCCACAGTGTCTGCAGCGACGTGATGATCGCATCGCGGCCGAACGGCGTTGAAAACCACGGGATGCCGGCGTAGGGATACGGGCCGGTGGCGAGATCGGTTGTCAGCAAACCGAGATCGGCCAGCGAGCGGTCGATCCACGCGTTGAAGAGCGGATTGCTCGAACGCACACGCGCGGTGACGCGGCGGCGCTCACGCATCACCAGGTGGGCGTCGACCAGTGCCGCGCGCACAGCAGCGCGGCCGACGCGTGGGCGCTCCGCATCGATTTGCGAAAGATGGGCTTCGCTCACTGTGTGCGAGGGTTGCGCGACGCCCGCGACGGGCTTGTCAGTTTGCGCGACCACTTGCACCGAGACGGACAGATAGATCGATACACACGCTTGCGCCGGCAGCTTGACGGTGTAGTCCGCGCGATCGGCGAAGAGTTTGTCCGGTTCCGGCGAGAAGGCGATCTGCACATTGCGCGCCACGTCATCGAGACCGACATAACCGAGGAGCACTTCGCGGTTCTCGACGCGCGCCGGTTCGACGCGACCCTGTTTGTCGCGCTTGAGGCCGCGCACTTCGAACATGTCGCGAAAGTCGCTGGCGAAGGAGATGGACAACGGCACGACTGCATCGCTCGTGCCGTAGTTGGTGAGTTCGATTGCTTCGTTGAGCACAGTGCCCGATAGCACGCGCACGCGTTCGACGTGGATTACGCCTTCCGGGGTGCTGTCGCCGCCGAGCGGCGGCAGGGGGCGGTTGGTCAGGTGTGCGGTGAACGAGGTGTTGTCGCTGCTGACGCTGCCCGACAGCAACGAAGGTGCGCGGCCGCCGAAGGTGAGACGCAGGTTTGACAGAACGCGGGTGTCGTTGACGAACAGGCCGTCGTCGTGGCCGGTGATATCGCCGAGGGGGTCGTTGACGATAAAGGTGTCGCCAGACTTGAGCACATGCTGGGTGGCGCTCGCGACGTTGAGATTTTCCGTCGGGATGAATGCGCCGTCCGGCTCGGGTTCGCGGTGGTCGATTCCGCCCGAGTGGGACAGGCCGCCGAGGGCTTCTGGCTGCTGCATCAGGGTCGCTCCTATGTGTTCGGGTTCGCGTTGACTTTCGCTTTCGCGGTGGCTTTCGGGTTCGGATGCTGCTAGGGCTGCTGGTCGATTCCGATTGTAGAGGGTCTGTCCGCGTCAGACGAACTTATCACAGAGGAGTTTCTTGTTTTTGGTTTGGCATGGGATGTGCAGGGGTGTTTTTTTTGCACCAAGTGCAAGGGGGTTGCCTGCGCGGCGCTTTTGGGGGGTGTTCTTGGGGTTTTGGTTTTTTTCTTGTTCTGGCTTTGGTGCCTTTCCTTGCTTTGTTAGTGGTCTATTAGCGTTGCCCCTGTGCGGGGCGGCACCTACTTTTCTTTGCTTGCCGCAAAGAAAAGTAGGCAAAAGAAAGCGGCTTAAACCGCTAATGCTAAGTGGGGGCCGTGGTCTGCTGCGGGTAGTGGTGCGACTGGAATCCGTGTTCTCGCACATTCCGCGCTAGTGACAAAGGACTCATCAGCTCCCACTCCGCACTGCGTGCATCGCGGACGGGTCTACAAGGGAAACCACGGGCTTCGGTTGAGGTTTGTGGGGGCCGTCGGCTTCGCCTCGGCGACGCGCCCCTGCGCTCAGCCGGGAACCCCCTCTTCAAATGATTTGTCGGTGTGCTGCAATCACGGTCACGATCACCGTTGCGGTTGCGGTTGCGGTTGCGGTTGCGGTTGCGGTTGCGGTTGCAATCACAATCACAATTGCGGAGGCGGAGGCGGAGGCGGAGGCGGAGGCGGAGGCGGAGGCGGAGCAATGATGAGCCACGGTCCGGTGATGAGGCGCAAACGTCAAAGCGTAGCGGGTGGTTTTATGAACGGCTCTTCGGCGCGCGCAGCGCCGCCGGAAGTATGACGCCCTTGTCACTAACGCATGCCGGTGCACGAACCCAGATTCCAGATGCACCACTACCCGCAGCAGACAAAGGTGCCCACTTAGCATTAGCGGTTTGAGCCGCTTTCTTTTGCCTACTTTTCTTTGCGGCAAGCAAAGAAAAGTAGGTGCCGCCCCGCACAGGGGCAACGCTAATAGACCACTAACAAATCAAGGAAAGGCCAAAGCCCCAGGAACACGGACAAACAAGCACCCCAAAGGCAAAAAACCTTCACCGCTTGGAAAGCGGCAAAGCCTCCCGCTGAGTCTCCCCAACAAACAATTGCCGCGGCCTCCCAATCTTCTGCTCCGGATCAGCAATCATCTCATTCCACTGCGCAATCCACCCCACCGTCCGCGCCATCGCGAAGATACAGGTAAACATCGCAGTCGGAATCCCCAACGCACGCTGCACAATCCCCGAGTAGAAATCGACATTCGGATAAAGCTTCCGCGAAACGAAGTATTCGTCCTCAAGCGCAATCTTCTCGAGCGCCATAGCGAGCTTGAACAACGGGTCGTCATGCAGACCCAGTTCTTCGAGCACTTCGTGACAGGTCTCACGCATCAGCTTCGCGCGCGGATCGTAGTTCTTGTACACACGATGACCAAACCCCATCAGCTTCACGCCGGAGTTCTTGTCCTTCACCTTCGCAATAAACTCAGGAATGTTGTCGACCGAACCGATCTCCTCCAGCATGTTCAATGCGGCTTCATTCGCGCCACCGTGCGCCGGACCCCACAGGCATGCAATACCCGCTGCGATACACGCGAACGGATTGGCGCCCGACGAACCCGCGAGACGCACCGTCGACGTCGACGCATTCTGCTCATGATCCGCATGCAGAATCAGAATGCGATCGAGCGCGCGCACCAGCACGTCGTTGACCTCGTACTCTTCCGCCGGATTAGCGAACATCATCCGCATGAAATTCGCGCTGTACGACAGGTCGTTCTTCGGATAAACGAAGGGCTGGCCCACGGTGTACTTGTACGCCATCGCCACCAGCGTCGGCAGCTTCGCGATCATGCGGATCGCGGATACGTCACGGTGCTGCTGATTCGTGATGTCGAGCGAGTCGTGATAGAACGCCGAAAGTGCGCCCACTGCAGCGACCAGAATCGCCATCGGGTGCGCGTCGCGGCGAAAACCGCGGAAAAAGAAATGCATCTGCTCATGCACCATCGTGTGCAGCGTGACAGTGTTGACGAACTCTTCCTTCTGCTCCGCATTCGGCAGTTCGCCTTTCAGCAACAGGTAGCAGGTTTCGAGGAAGTCGGCGTTTTGCGCTAGATTGTCGATCGGATAACCGCGGTACAGCAGCTCGCCTTTGTCACCGTCGATATACGTGATTTCGGAATTGCATGCCGCCGTGGACATGAAACCCGGGTCGTAAGTGAACTTGCCAGTCTGGCCATATAGCTTGCGAATGTCGATGACATCCGGCCCGAGCGTGCCCTGATAAATCGGCAAATCAATCGTCTGATCGCTGTCGGAAAAGCTCAGCGTTGCGTGTGTCTTCGAGTTCATCTACACGTTCCTTTTACTTTCACATCGCACACATGCCGGCATGCTCGATCGTCGGATCGCCGCGTGGCATGCTCAGGCTCCGATTCGCATTCTACGGTTCGAAGGTGCTTTGATTGCGGCGATTGACAGCAACAATCCATCTCGGCTAGCGCAACATTCGTTGTCTGAAAGATGAGCGTAATCGCCGGAAACACACGAAAATAAGCGGAAGTGCGCAGCACGCAAACGCGCTGAGTCCGTCAGGCGACGCTGCCAGCCAAATGAAAGTTAGCACGCTTACTGCAACAATGTTTTGCGGCCGCCAGGCTGCACAAGCGCCGCTGCTCTGCGATACTGAATCCGTGTTTTGCTTCCCCTGCGAACACATCGCTGTCTTTGGCCCGCCGTTCTACGGCGGGCCTTTTTAATCAGCCAGAAGAACAGGAAGGACCAGATGAACGCCTCACTCGAAACACTGTTTCCGGATCACGTCCATACCGAAGACAACATCGTCACCGCGCTGAATCATCAGGACATCGTCGTGGCATTGTCTGCGGCGCTGACGACGCAAAACGTGGCAGTGCTGCATATGCTTTACCCGCGTACCGACGCGCGCACTCATCACAGCCTCGATACGCTGGTGAATGTGCTGCACGGTCATGGCCTGCATGAAGTGGCGGATCTGATCGCGCAGGAAGCGCACTATCTGCTGTTCAAAGACCCGGTGAAGGCATGGAAAGCCTTCCACGAAATCCGCAACGACTCGCTCGCAATCGGCGTGCATCTGTATTACCACGGCCTCGTCGGCGAAGCCGCCGAACTCGCGCTCGATAAAGACGCGCATCGCAAGGCCTGAACTGCGCCGGTCATTCAAACGTCGACTGAGCGAATGAACTCGTCGACGTAACGATTGAATGCTGCAGGATGCGCGAGATTCATCCCGTGCGAGGCGCCACGCACAGTTTCGCGGCGTGCATCCGGCAGCCATGTTTGCAGCGCCGTCGCGGTGCGGCGGAACATGTCGGGACTCTTCTCTCCGTCAATCAGCAGCACCGGGCAGCGCACCTCAGCCGCCTGCTCAGGCACATAAGCCGGCAACGGGTCGCGAAATTGCCGCGCGAGCGTGTGTGCGTTGTCGGTCGCCATCCTGCGAAAACCCGGCGTGCTCATCGCCCAGAAACCAGGGCGGCTCACCGAATCGACAAACAGCTGCAAGCCCGCTTCCACCTCTCCCGTTTCGATCAGCTGCGCGGCTTTTGCACGCAATGCATTCACGGTCTCCGGCAAAGTCGCGGGCGGTCGCCCGGCAATCTGCAACGGTCCGCCCGGATCGGCGAGCGTCAGCGTGCGCACGTACTGTGGATGGCGCCGCGCGAAATGAAAGGCCACGCAGCCGCCGCGCGAATGGCCCACCACGTGCGCCGGTCCGGCGCCGAAAAGATCGATGAATTCGGCCACGTCATCCGCATGTTCGCTCCAGCTGAACGGCTGATCGGGTTCGGTATCCGTCACCGGCCAGTAATGCGTGAGACTCACCGTGACGCAGCGGTATTGCTTCGACAGACCCGCGAGTTGCGGTTGCCAATAGCGGTAATCGCACAGCGAGCCATGCACGAAAAGCAGCAGTTCCCCCTCCCCGGCTTCCACATAGGGCATGCGCAAGCCGCTATGCAGTTCGATAAAGGACGGGGATGCGGGAGAGGACGAAGCGGAAACGGATTGATTCACAGGTGGTTCACGGACGGCGCGGCAACAACTGAAACCATCAGTGGTGCCGGCTAGAAATGGATTCGAAGAACAAAGCGTGTTCGCGTCCCTGAAAGTGGGACGAGGGACGTATTGTCACACAGCCATTCAATATCCGCCGAGGCTGATGCGCCCGGCCCGGGTCCAGGTCACCTGCAACGCGGGACGTCCAGCATCAAATCATTCGTAGGCAGAGTCGTCGAGCAAACCCGCGGCCGCAGCGGCGCCCGCGCCACGCACCGCGCAAGTGAGCGGTTCGTCGGCAACGCGGACCTCGAGTCCGAGTTCATTGGTCAGGCGGCGGCCCAGATTGCCGAGCAGCGCGCCACCGCCGGTCAGCACAATGCCGCTGTGTGCGATATCGGTCACCAGTTCGGCCGGCGCCGTTTCAAGCGCACGTTTCACCGCGCCGATCACCTGACGCAGCGGACCCTCGATCGCATCGGCGATATCGTGATTGCTCAGCTGAACCGTGCGCGGCAAACCGTCGTCGACGCTGCGCCCGGTCGCGTTCATATGTTCGACCGGCACCTCGCGCAAGGCCGTACCGATGCCCTTCTTGACGTGTTCGGCGGTTTGTTCGCCGAGCAGCACGCCATACAGATTGCGCACATAACTGACGATCGCCATGTCGAAACTGTCGCCGCCCACGCGAATCGAGCCGCTATAGGCGAGGCCGCCGAGCGAGATCACGCCGACTTCGGTCGTGCCGCCGCCGATGTCGACCACCATCGAACCCGTCGCCTCCGAGACCGGCAGGCCCGCGCCGACCGCCGACGCCAGCGATTCACCGATCAGACTGACCTTCCACGCGCCGGCCGCCACGGCTGCTTCCTTGATCGCGCGACGCTCGACCTGGGTCGCGCCCGCCGGCACGCACAAGGTGAATGCGGCGCGCCGGCTGAACAGCGGCCGCGGCCGGGCCATGTCGACGAATTGCCGGATCATCTGCTCGGCAGCGGAAAAATTGGCGATCACGCCGTGCCGCATTGGCCGTATAGCTTCGACGTTGCCCGGCGTGCGGCCGAGCAACTGGCGCGCTTCGGTACCCACGGCCGCCACGCGTTTCTGCCCGGCGGCGGACTCTTTCTGGAAGGCCACAACGGACGGCTCGTTCAGCACGATGCCGCCGTTGTCGGTATAGATAAGGGTGTTGGCCGTGCCGAGGTCCACCGCCACGGAATGACGGAACAGTCGATCGAAAAGCGGGTAATGCGGCGTCGGTCTGGCCATAGGAAGGCTCTGATGTGTCGTTATCCGCCCTTGCAGGGCAATATGGAAAATGCGCCCCCGGTCACCCGAACCGCTTGGCACGCCCAGATGGGCGTTGCGCGATCCGCGCGGCGGGAGTGATTTTCATGCTAATGAGCAGTTAACGGCAAGCAGATCAGAATCTTTAGGGCCACTTTTCAATTGGGACCGTGTCAGTCGCGCGACAAAGTGCCGAGCGCATGCTCCAGCGCCTGTTTGCCGAGTTCGACGCCGTCCGCGTTGATCGTGTGGCCGATGCCGGGCAAGGCGTAGGCATCGACCGTGTAGCCGGTGTTGCTGAAGGCGTCCGCGGCGTATTCCAGTTCCTCTACCGGGATCACTTCGTCGTCTTCGCCGTGCACGAGCGTGAGCGGCGTACCGTTCTGCGCGACGATCACCGAGGCGAGCCGACCGGAATACGCGACGACGGCCGCAGCGCCTTCCGCGCTAGTCGCCACGTGATGCATCGCCATGATCGAGCCTTGCGAGAAACCGACCAATGCAAGGCGATCGAAAGAAAGCTGCCAGTGCGCCAGTTCCGCCTCGAGCATCTGCCGCAATGCCGGATAGGCGGCAGCCACACGCGTCTCCCGATTGCCCTCGTTGACATCGCGCAGACTGAACCACTGGCGTCCGCCAAAGCCGCCGTCGAAAGCATCCGTGCCGTCGAGCGAAGTAAACGCCACGTCCGGCAGGCTCTCGCTCCAGATGTCCGCGAGCGGCATCAGATCGCGCGCATTACTGCCTACGCCGTGCATCAGCACCACGAGCGCCTTGGCCGGCGTGATCGCCGGCGCGCGCCGCCAGCCGTGTTCGAATTGCTCCCAAGCCATATTCAATTCCTCTCTCTGTACCCGCTGTACTTTAGGTTTCACCGCGCGTGGTGTCGCTCCATGCGGCCTCAGGCGGGAGCATACGCTGCCGGATTCGGTTCTGTCGTCCGATCTGCATGGTTCGACGACGCCAAAACGTGAATACAGGTATGCTTTTTTGCGAGCATTCGATGGACCGCCCGGCTCATTGCCCGGGGGGTGAATAGAACGCCGTGAGAACGTCCGTCGCATCGCCATCCGGAGAATAGTTTGAGCCAGCCCTCTTCCCCGCCCGCCGCTGCCCCGCCTGCGCCACCTACACCGCCGCCGCTGCAAGGCGGCAAACTGGTTCTGGCGACCATCGCCGTTGCGCTCGCCACCTTCATGAACGTGCTCGACACGTCGATTGCGAACGTCGCGATTCCCACCATTTCGGGCAACCTTGGCGTCTCGGTCGACGAAGGCACATGGGTCATCACGGTGTTCGCCGCGGCCAATGCGGTCTCGATTCCACTGACCGGCTGGCTCACGCAACGCATCGGCCAGGTCAAGCTGTTCGTCGGCGCGATTCTGATGTTCGTGCTGGCTTCGTGGTTGTGCGGCATTGCGCCCACGCTGCCGATCCTGCTGGTCGCCCGGGTGTTCCAGGGCGCGGTGGCCGGCCCGCTGATTCCTCTCTCGCAAGCGATTCTGCTCGGTTCGTATCCCAAGGAGAAATCGTCGACCGCGCTCGCGCTATGGGCCATGACGGCCACCGTCGGCCCGATTGCCGGCCCCGCGCTCGGCGGCTGGATCACGGATAGCTACAGCTGGTCGTGGATCTTCTACATCAACATTCCGGTCGGCATTTTCGCGGCCGGCGTGACGTGGATGATCTATCGCACCCGCGAGTCGGCAACCCGCAAGCCACCCATCGACGTGGTCGGCCTCGGCCTGCTGGTGACGTGGGTCGCGTCACTGCAGATCATGCTCGACAAGGGCAAGGATCTCGACTGGTTTTCGTCGCCGGTGATCGTGATTCTCGGCATCACTGCGGTGATCAGCTTCGCGTTCTTCCTCGTATGGGAATTGACTGAAGAAAACCCGATCGTCGATTTACGGCTGTTCCAGCAGCGCAATTTTCTCGGCGGCACGATTGCGATTTCGGTGGCGTACGGCGTGTTCTTCGGCAATCTGGTGCTGCTGCCGCAATGGATGCAGGAGTATCTGAACTACCGTTCCGTGGATGCCGGCCTCGTCACCGCGCCGCTCGGCGTCTTCGCCGTGCTGCTCGCGCCGGTGATGGGCCGCGTGCTGCCGCGCTCGGACGCGCGCATCATCGCCACGCTCGCATTTATCGGCTTTGCGATCGTGTTCTATATGCGCTCGAAGTACGTGATCGAAATCGACACGTGGCACCTCGTGCTCCCCACGCTGCTGCAAGGCATTCCGATGGCGCTGTTCTTCGTGCCGCTGACGGCGATCATTCTGTCCGGCCAGCCGCCGAACAAGATTCCGGCGGCTGCTGGCCTGTCGAATTTCGCGCGGGTGTTTTGCGGCGCGGTGGGCACCTCGATCGCCGGCAACGAGTGGAACAACCGCACGGTGCTGCACCACGAACGTCTCACCGAACAGGCCACCGTGAACAACCCGCTGTTTAATCAGCAGATCGATTCGACCCAGTCGTTGCTGAATTTGAATACGCAATCGGCGCACGCGCTGTTCGATTTCACGGTGAACACTCAGGCTGCGATGATGGGCCTGAACGACATCTTCTTTGTGTCGGCGATCATTTTCATTCTGATCATTCCGCTGATCTGGATTACGAAGCCG
Organism: Paraburkholderia sediminicola; assembly: GCF_902859805.1. Classification (GTDB taxonomy): domain Bacteria; phylum Pseudomonadota; class Gammaproteobacteria; order Burkholderiales; family Burkholderiaceae; genus Paraburkholderia; species Paraburkholderia sediminicola. Next base: position 336,207 of record NZ_CADIKC010000004.1, read on the forward strand.
GCCAAGGGCGGCGGCGGAGCGGCCGCGTCGGGCGCGCACTGATTACAGTGTTTTCGGCGCTGCTTCAGCGGTGTCAGCGGAAATAGCGGGCGGGGGTGTCGCCAAAGGCATCGCGGAACACCGCGATAAACGAGGACACGTCGTTGTAGCCGACTTCGAGCGCCACCTGCGTGACGCTCTCCCCCGCACCGAGGTGCTCCAGCGCGACCAGCAAGCGCAGTTGCTGCCGCCACTGGCCGAATGTCTGTCCGGTCTCCTTGACGAAAAGGCGCGCGGCGGTGCGGGCGGTTACGCCCGCGGCCCGGGCCAGATCGTCGAGCACCGCCGGTTCCGCCGGGTTGGCGCTCAGCGCATCGGCCATCCGCTGAATCCGCGGATCTTGCGGCCAGTGCAGCGCCAGAGGGGCCGAGGGCAACCCCGACAGACGGTCCAGCAAGACTTGCAGAAGACGCTCGGCGGGCTCGTCGAGCGGTTTGTCGTGCGGCAGATCGACTGCGGCACCCAGCAAAGCTTCCACCAGAGGGTCGAGCGCCAGGGCGACGCCTTGCGCGGGTAGCGGCGCAGCGTCCGCGTCGGCATACAGCGAATGGAATTGCACCGGCTCGGCGGCCGACAGGTAATGCTGCACGTTCGCCATCAGCCAGAGCGCGTGCCCTGGCGGCACGACCCAACGCACGGTTTCGGTGCGCACGGTCAGCACGCCGGCGCTCACGTGGATCAGCCGCGCGCGGCTGTAGGCGCGCCACGGTTCGTCCAGCGCGCTGTAACGCTCATCGACCACGAAGACCGAACGCCCGACGCCGTCCGGATCGAAGGTTTGCGCCATGAGTGTCTGTTTTACCCGGTTACTGTAAGAAACACAGCAAGACTAGCATAGCCTTCGCGAAACGCTGTTCGAACCCGGCAGCGCCTCGCCGCACGAACAATTCGCGCCAGGTTGCCAGTAGAATCGCGGCTTCAAACGGTCCGAGCCCAATGAACTACGCATCCATCCTCGAACAGATTCAACGCGATCTTCAGCCATATCTGGGTACCGGCAAGGTCGCCGATTACATTCCGGAACTGGCCAAAGTCCCGGCTGACAGCTTTGGCATGGCAATCGTCACGCCGTCCGGCGAAGTCTTCCGCATCGGCCAGGCCGATACGCGCTTCTCGATCCAGAGTATCTCCAAGTTGTTCGCCTGCACCATGGCTTTCCGGCTGCTCGGCGACGAACTGTGGCAGCGCGTCGGCCGCGAGCCGTCGGGCACGCCGTTCAATTCGCTGGTGCAGCTTGAAGCGGAGCAAGGCAAGCCGCGCAACCCGTTTATCAACGCTGGGGCATTGGTCGTCACCGATGTGCTGTGCCGCCGCTTCGTGCGTGCCGAGACAGCGCTGGTGGAGTTTATGCGGCGGCTGACCGGTGAGATCACGATCGACTACGATTCGCGCGTCGCGCAGTCAGAGCTTCAACATGCAGACCGCAACCAGGCGATGGCGCATTTCATCGCGAGCTTCGGCAACATGGACATGCCCGTCCACGCGGTGGTCGAGGCGTATTGCCGGCAATGCGCGATCTCGATGAGCTGTGTCGAGCTGGCGAAGGCGGCGTTGTTTCTGAGTAATGGGGGCGTTGTGCCTTCGACCGGGGAACGCATCCTCGACAGCAGTTCGACCAAGCGTTTGTCGGCTCTGATGCTGACTTGCGGCACTTACGACGCCGCGGGCGACTTCGTCTTTCGCGTCGGCTTGCCGGCGAAGAGCGGCGTGGGTGGCGGCATCGTCGCGGTGCTGCCGGGCGAGATGGCGGTCTGCGTGTGGTCACCCGGGCTCGACGCGAACGGCAACTCGCTTGCCGGCGCGAAGGCACTGGAATTGTTGACCACGATTACTGGGCGGTCGATTTTTTGATTTTGTCGGGTGGACGTTTAGGCGACGTATGCGATCTATACAGTCGATCCCGGTCGCGGCGAGGCGCCGCTCCCTTTGCGGTCACACCACTCCGATCAGCACATCAGCAGGAATGTGCAATCCCGCGTGAAGGCGGCGAATCATCGTCAGACTGAGGGCGCGTTTGCGGTTCAAAACCTCGTAAACCCGGTTCGCGTTACCGATGTACGGCTGCATATCCGGGACCGACAAGCCGGCCTGCTCCATCCGGAATTTGATGGCCTCAACAGGATCCGGGCTTTGCAGCGGGAAGGTTTCGGCTTCGTAGCGCTCTACCAGGATCGACAGAATATCGAGGCGATCACCATCCGGTGTGCCAGGCGCTGGGTCGGCATCGACGAGTTCGGATACGGTCGCGAGCGCAGCCTTGTAATCATCCTCAGTATGCAGGGGGCGGATATCCATGTTCATTACTCCAATTCCACGGTTTCAGCGTCGATCTTGTCATACTCGGCGTGAGTGCCAACGAATTTGACATAGACCACACCGATTCGATACGCGATCGCAACTATCAATCGAAAATCGTTGCCTTTGATGTTAAACACCACTCTGTTTTTCCCGATGAAACTTGCCGAGCCATATTGATCCTTGATGTCCTGTGGCGTTTTCCAGCTCGCTTTGGAAGCTTCCGCGTGCCACGCCAACAGAGATTGCCCGGCTTGAGCGTGCCCTTCGATGAAGGAAAGAATGGTTTTTTTGGCAACGATTCGCATGTGTGGCATTTTAGTCCCAAATTGGGACTAACGCAACCAGCGCATTGAGATACAGCCTTGGCGATCCGTCCCATTGACCGACCGCCTAACCCGCCCGCTCAACCAACTCCGCCAACACCGTCTGATACCCGGTGCTGCCAATCACCCGCTCGTGCACACCGTCTTCGAAATCAATCCAACCTGAATTGAAGCCGTCGATCATCTCGATGCGAGGCACGGGCCACGCCGTGCCTTGTGCCTGGAACAGCGCTTCCCACTGATCACGTGGCACCGCTTGAGCCTTCACTGAACGGCCCAGCACGCCGCCCAGCATCGCTGCGATTTCATTTTGCGTATAGCGCTGCGGCCCTTCAATCTCGATCACGCGGCGCCCCTGCCACGACTGAACAAGCGTTTCAGCGATCACCCGGCCGATATCCGCGGTTGCAATCATCGGATACGCGCGATCGAGCGGCTGCAGGAAGCTCGACATCACGCCCGTCTCGCGCGCCGGCGCGATATCCCACAGCGAATTCTCCATAAACCATGCAGGCCGCAAAATCGCCGTTGGAATCGGCAGGTCCGCGAGCGCTTCTTCGAGAATATGTACTTGCGTGATGAGACCGAGACCCGACTCGCGCTGCCCGCCAATCGACGAGAGCGCCACGACGCGCTGCGGCCTGGCCTTCACCAGTGCCTCTTTCAGCGCAGCCACCGCCGTGCGGGCGCGCGGATAGCCCGGCTGCGGCGCGAAGTTCGGCGCCACCATTACGAAGACGCCCGCCGCACCGCTGAACGCGGCGGTGAGCGCATCCGCGTCCTCGAAGGACGCGATCGCCACTTCGGCGCCCCGCTCCACCCACTCCGCCGCCTTATTTTTGTCGCGTAAGACGGCACGCACTGCGTGTCCCGCGTCCAGTAACGCGCGTGCCGCCGCGCCGCCCACCTTCCCTGTCACACCGGTAATTGCATACATCTTCATCGCTCCTTGAATACGGCCAATGCCGTTCTGAGCGTGATTCTCGGCGTTCTCCGATGATTTCACGAGAGCATGAATGTCATTTACTCAATGACTCCATGGCATGAAAAGCCCCGTCCGAACCTCAGCGACGCAAAAAATGAGTTTGACAAACTATCTTTAGATATATATCTTACGACACATCTTAAGACACAAATGGGAGTACCCAACATGCGTCATCACCATCGCTTTTCCCGTTCGCGTGGCGCGGACGAAGGTTTCTTCGCAGGGCATGACCGCCCGTCACTGCATGCGCTTTGGCATGCGTTCGCTCGTCACTACGAGTTTCGCGGCGAGCGCGGCGGCGAACAACGCGGCGAAGACTTCGACCGCCGTCATGGCGGCCGCGGCGGCCGGCACGAGTTCCACGGCCGCGAGCGCGACCATGGCCGCCACGGCGAACGCAATGAACACGGCGACCGCGACGGCTTCGGCCACGGTCACCGCTTCGGTCACCACGGCTACGAGCGCTTCTCGTTTCACGCACTGTGGCACGCAATCGGCCGCCATGACGACTATCGCGGCGGCAGCCGCGGCGGACGCTTCGGCGGCGGTGGCCCAGGCGGCTTCGGCGGCGACGGCGACGGTTTTCCGCGCGGTCGCAAATTCAGCTCCGACGACCTGCAATTGCTGCTGCTTTCGATGATCGACGCGCAGCCGAGCCACGGTTACGAGCTGATCAAGGCGCTCGAAACGCGTTCGAACGGCTTCTACAGTCCCAGCCCGGGCATGGTCTACCCGGCACTCACGTATCTGGAAGAACTCGGCTACGTGACCGTGCAACTCGAAGGCAATCGCAAGCGTTACGAGCTGTCGGAAGCGGGCCGCGAGTACCTGGCCACCAACCGTGACCGCGTCGAATTGATGCTCGCCAAACTGTCGCATATCGCCCGGAAGATGGATTCCGTGCGCCGCGCGTTTGCCGGCGAGGAGCCCGCCGACATTAGCGAAGGCGGCTGGCTGCCCGAACTGAGCGAAGCACGCCGCGCGCTAAAGCATGCGCTCCTGCGCCGTGACAACGTGCCGGCCGCCGAACAGCGCCGCATCGCCGCGATCCTGATGCGTGCGGCAAATGAAATCGAAGGTGAAGGCAAACCCGCCAGCGACCAGGGCAGTGATCAAGGTGGCGAGCCGACCGCTTGAGATCGCGCTATCCGACACCCGCGTTCGAAGGCGCCCATGCGCGCTTTTGAATGCCAATCAAATCGACAGGAGTAGCACCCTTATGCTGACAAATGACAACCGAGCCGATCTGGCAGTCCATCGCGTGCGGCATCCGCTGAAATTCCGTCTGTTGCAGGTCAGGAAGGTCCACGCGCTGAACCCGCATCTGATTCGCGTGACCTTCACGGGCGAGGATCTGCACGACTTTGTCTCCGCTTCGTTCGACGATCACATCAAAGTGTTCTTCCCCGAACCCGGCGCCGACAAACCCGTGCTGCCGGAAGCCGGGCCTAACGGTCCCGTGTTTCCCGCCGGCCAGCCGCGCCCGATTGCCCGCGATTTCACGCCGCGCCGCTTCGACGCTCAAGCGCGCGAACTTGACATCGAGTTCGCCATGCACGAGGCCGGCCCTGCTGCGACGTGGGCGGCGCAAGCCAAAGTGGGCCAGTACCTCGGCATCGGCGGCCCGCGCGGCTCGCTGGTGATACCGACAGGCTTCGACTGGCATCTGCTGATCGGCGACGACACCGCCTTGCCGGCCATTGCTCGCCGCCTTGAAGAGCTGCCGGCCGGCACACGCGTCGCGGCAGTGATCGAAGTGGCCGACCCGTCGGCGCAGATCGAATTCGCAACGCAGGCTGAACTGCACATAGTCTGGCGCCATCGCAGCGAATCGGGCTATCGCGGCGAGGCCTTGCTGCAAGCGGTACGCGAAATCTATCTGCCCGAGGACGGTGAAGGCTACGTATGGGCCGCCGGCGAATCCGCGACGATGCGTGCGGTGCGCTATCACCTGTGCACTGAACGTGGCGTCGACAAGTCGCGCATTCGCGCGGCCAGCTACTGGAAACAGGGCGCCGAAGCAGTACATGAAACGTTCGACGACTGACTGTCCGCAGCCTGCTCGCCATGAACTGCGCGAGCCCTGCAAGCGGCGTGCGTCGAACAAAAACAAGGATTTGACCGATGTATTCAATTAGCACAAAGCACGAGCGACGATTGCTGTGGCTGCTTGCGCTGACGCAGTTCACCATCATCATGGACTTCATGGTGATGATGCCGCTCGGCCCGCAGATCATGCACTCGTTCAGCATCACACCTGCAGCATTTGCGACAGCCGTATCGGCGTATTCATGGTGTTCGGGCCTGTCGGGCTTATTCGCCGCGACCTATATCGACCGCTTCGACCGGCGGCGTCTGTTGCTGACGATGTATGCGCTGTTCGCGCTGTCGAACCTGGCGTGCGCACTGGCGAGCAGCTTTCCCCTTCTGCTGGTCGCGCGTGCGTTTGCGGGCATTACGGGTGGCGTGTTGGGCTCGGTGATCATGGCGATTGTCGGCGACGTGATCCCGGTGCAGCGCCGCGGCGCCGCGACGGGCACGATCATGACTGCCTTTTCATTGGCCGCGATTGCCGGCGTGCCGGCTGGCGTGATGCTAGGCGCGCACTTCACCTGGGCAGCACCGTTCTATTTGCTGGTGGTGTTGTCGGTGATCGTCTGGGTTGTGGGGTGGCAACTGGTCCCTTCGCTTGCGGAGCATCTGAGCCGTCGGCAGCCGGCGCTTGGCGAGGTACTGCCTGATTTGTGGCGGCTGTTGAGCAACCCACGGCATATGAATGCGTTTGCGCTGACTTTCATGATGATGATCGCGCACATGCTGGTGATCCCCTTCATCTCACCGGTGCTGGTCGCTAATCATGGTGTGGCTCCCGCGCAATTGTCGTGGCTGTATATGGCAGGTGGCGCGGCAACGTTCTTCACGTCGCGCCGGGTCGGCCGGCTGGCAGACCGGTTCGGCACGCGGCTCGTATTCCGGATTGCGGCGGTACTGTCGTTTCTGCCAGTCCTGTTTGTGACCCATCTGCCGAATCTGCCTTTCTACGCGCTCGTGATGTTTTTCCCGTTTTTCATGGTGCTGATGTCCGGACGGATGGTGCCGATGCAGGCACTGCTGACCACCGTGCCGGAGCCCGCCCGCCGGGGTGCTTTTCTTAGCGCCAACAGTGCGCTGCAGGCATTGGGCACGGGGTGCGGCGCGTGGATCGGCGGCTTGATGCTAAGCAGTTCGCCGACGGGACAGATCGAGGGATATGGGACCGTCGGATGGGTGGCAGTCGCCGTCGCGCTGATCGGCGTGCTTTGGATTTCCCGGGTTCGGGGGGCGCAAAGCAGCGTGCCGCCAACAGGTGTATTCAGCGGCGACACCGTAGGAGAAGGTTGACGTTCAAGCGTGCCGACGCGGTCTGAAAAACCGAGCCGGCGCGCGCGGCCCTTAGCCTTCTTCAACCCCCAGCCCAACCAGCGGATGTGTTTCCCGCTTCCACGGTGAGCTCAGAAAATGCCGGACGCGTTCCGAGCGCACTTCAGCAAGCGTCGCCGGCGCCCAGCGGCTCTTGCGATCCTTATCGATCAACTGCGCCCTCACGCCTTCGCAGAAATCGCCTTCCTCGATCACCCGCTTGACGATGCCCAGTTCCATCCGGAAGCATTCCGCCAAGGTCATCTGCCGGCCTCGCAGGAGCGCCTCGCGCGTGACATATAGCATCGTGGGCGAGTGTCCAATCATCGCGTCATAGGCCGACTGCAACCACTGTTTCACCTCACGCGCGGGCTCGCGCTCCAGGTCGTGGCGCAACGTCGCGACGATCCGCTCGATGCTCGAGCGCCGGTCGAAATGCCGCAGGATCAACTGCGTAAACGGCCCCAATGCAGCGTGCGGGATGATGTTGCATGGCGGCTCGAACACGCCGCGCAAGGCAACCATCAAGTCTCCTGCGTGCGACATGCGCTGTAGACGCTCTTCGAAGGTGCCAAGCCACTCGGCCGGCACGCACAGATCCGCCAGTTGCAGGCGCAACGCATCGGCGCCGGATAAGGTCACGCCGGTAAGCCCGACATACAACTCGACCTCCGCCGGCATCACGCTCAGGAAACGCGTCGCACCGACATCAGGCAGAAAGCCGATGCGCGTCTCCGGCATCGCGATCTTGCTGCGCTCCGTGACGATGCGCAGCCGCGCCCCTTGACCGAGCCCCATGCCACCGCCCATCGAGACACCGTCGAGCAGGGCGACCACCGGCTTCGGAAACTTATGCAGCGCGTAGTCGAGCCGGTATTCGTCGACAAAGAACGCAAGCCACCGGCTGTCGCCATTCTTCGCAAGCCGGTGCACTTCGCGCACGTCGCCGCCGGCGCAAAAGCCCTTGGCGCCTGCGCCTTTCAGCACGAGCGCAACGATGCCCTCGTCGGTACGGCAATGTTCGACCAGTACGGCAAGCTCGCGCACCATCGCGTGCGATAGCGCATTGAGCGCGGCAGGCCGGTTCAGCGTGATGATCGCCACGCGGTTGACGACCCGAAACAGAATCTCGCGCTCCGCTTCGACGCCCGTATCGATCGCGACGCTCTGCAAGGCGCTCATCGATGCGTCTCCTCCCCGGCGTTAGCCGCCGGCTCAGTTTGCGTCACCTGCCAGCGCGGCGCGCGCTTCTCGAGAAACGCATTGACGCCTTCGCGCTGATCGACGCCGTCGAACAGATCGACAAAGCGTTCCCGCTCCACCGCCAACGCCGCCGCACGCGGCACGCCGTTGCGGCCCTGGTGAATCAGCGTCTTGCTGAAGCCGACCGCTTGCGGGCTGAGGTTCGCGACACGCGCCGCCATCGTCAGCGCGGCCTCGCGCGCGGCGCCCTTTTCCACGACTTCTTCGACGAGGCCGATACGCAATGCGGTCGCGGCGTCGACGCGTTCGCCGGTCAGAATCATCCGTTTGGCCCAACCTTCGCCGACCAGCCACGGCAGTGTCTGCGTGCCGCAGCCGCACGGCAGCAGACCCACCGCCGTTTCGGGCAGAGCCATCAACGCGTGTTGCTCGGCGATGCGGATATCGCAGGCCAGCGCGCATTCGAGCCCACCGCCCATCGCATAACCATTGATCGCGGCGATCACCACCGGTCGTGCGTTCTGCAGAGTCTCGAACGCCGCGCCGAAGCGCGTTGCCGCCGTGCGCGCGACTTCGCGATTACCGTCAGCAAACGTGTTCAGATCGGCGCCAGCGCTGAAGAACTTGGGTCCGTCGCCCGTAATCACGATGGCCCGCACGCGCGCTTCGCCATTCAGCCGCTCCACCGTTTGCTGCAATAGCAGCAAACCGTCCGGCGTGAACGCGTTCGCGGGCGGCCGTTTGAGCGTCAGCAGCGCAACGGCGCCGTCGTGTGCGTAGTCGAGTTCGATCATTACGCGCCTCCGTCCTTGCTGTCCTTGCCGTCCTTACGATAAAGCTTGATCACCGCCGAGAAGTCCAGACGTCCCGCGCCCTTCGTGCTCATCGTCTGATAAAGCTGTTGGGCCAAAGCGCCGAGATACACCGGTTGACGCGCGAATTTCGCGGCGTCAGTGGCGAGGCCCAGGTCCTTCAACATCAGATCGGTGCCAAAGCCGCCGGTATAGCCGCGCGTGGACGGCGCGGTTTCGATTACGCCGGGCATCGGGTTATACGTGTCCGAACTCCAGCAGCGGCCCGTCGAGGTGTTGATGATGCCACCCAGCACTTTCGCGTCGATGCCGAGCGCCTCGCCCAATGACATCGCCTCTGCCACGCCTGCCATGGTGATGCCGAGCACGAGGTTGTTGCAGATCTTCGCAACCTGACCGGTGCCGGTGTCGCCGCAATGGACGATGTTCTTGCCCATGGCCGACAACACCGGCTTGACCTGCTCATACGCATCCGCGCTGCCGCCGACCATGAAGGTCAAGGTGCCTGCCGCCGCGCCGCCGGTGCCGCCCGAAACAGGCGCGTCGACGAAGGTGTTGCCGCGTTGCTCGGCCAGTTCGGCAAACGCCTTCACACTCGCCGGATCGATGGTGCTCGAATCGATGATCGTCACGCCTTCCGCGATGCCGGCGAAAACGCCGTCATCCGCGATCAGCACGCTGCGCACGTGAGTGGCCGCAGGCAGCATCGTCACCACACATTCGGCGTCGGTCACCGCGGCTTTCGGCGAACTCGCGGCTTTGGCGCCCGCATCGACGAGTGTCTGGACCGCTTGCGCGTTGAGATCGAATACGTTGACCGCGTGACCGGCCTTCAGCAGGTTGAGCGCCATCGGCGCGCCCATGTTGCCGAGTCCGATAAAGCCTATTTTCATGATGTCATTTCCCATGCAAAGCAATCGACCTTAGGTCATCAGCGCAGGCTGATGGTCGTGTTGACGCCGTCGTTGACGGTATCGTCGTCGAACCAACGCGCGGTAACCGTCTTGGTCTGCGTGTAGAACTGCACAACCTGCTTACCGTACGGCCCGAGGTCGCCCAGTTTCGAGCCGCGCGAGCCGGTGAAACTGAAGAACGGCACGGGCACCGGAATCGGAATATTGATGCCGACCTGGCCGATATCGATCTCGCTCTGGAACTTGCGCGCCGCCGCGCCGCTTTGCGTGAAAAGACCCACGCCGTTGCCGAACGGATTGCTATTGACGAGCGCGATCGCGTCATCGAGCGTCGCGGCAGTCAGCACCACCAGCACCGGGCCGAAGATTTCCTGTTTATAGATTTCCATCCCGGTGGTGACATCGGTGAATACCGTTGGGCCGATAAAGTTGCCTTGCTCGTAGCCCGGCACCTTCACGTCGCGGCCGTCGAGCGCCAGCGTTGCGCCCTCTTTCACACCCGTTTCGATCAGGCCGAGAATGCGTTGCTTCGCGGCGCGCGAGACGACCGGGCCAACGTCCGTACCCGGCTCATTACCCGCGTTGACCTTCAGCGTCTTCGCCTTCGCCACCAGATCCGGCAGCCATTGCTGCGCCGCGCCGACGAGCACGACCACCGAAGTCGCCATGCAACGTTGTCCCGCTGCGCCAAACCCTGCACCGGCGAGAGCATTCAAGGTCTGCTCGCGATTCGCATCGGGCAACACCACCGCGTGATTCTTTGCGCCCATCATCGATTGCACGCGCTTGCCGTGTTCGCTGCCGAGGCGATAAACGTGCGTGCCCACCGCGGTCGAGCCGACGAAGGAAATCGCCTTCACCAGATCGTGCGTGCAGAGCGCGTCGACCACGTCCTTGCCGCCATGCACGACGTTCAGCACGCCCTTCGGCACACCGGCTTCGAGCGCCAGTTCGACCAGTTGCATCGTCGACAGCGGATCCTGCTCGGACGGCTTCAGCACGAACGTATTGCCGCAGACGATCGCCATCGGGAACATCCACAACGGGATCATCGCGGGGAAATTGAACGGCGTGATGCCGGCGCATACGCCGATCGGCTGACGCAACGTGTAGGTATCCACGCCACCTGCCACGTTCTCGGCGAATTCGCCCTGTTGCAAGGTGCCGATCGAGCAGGCGTGCTCGACCACTTCGAGTCCGCGGAAGATATCGCCTTCCGCGTCAGGAATCGTCTTGCCCTGCTCGGCGCTCAAGGTCCTGGCGATGCGCGGCGAATGCTCGCGAATCAGCGCCTGGAACTTCAGCATGATGCGCATGCGCGCGCCGATCGGCGTGTCCTTCCATGTCTTGAAGGCGGCGTGTGCGGAGCGGATCGCTTCGTTCACTTCATCGGCGGTGGCGAACGGCACGCGTGCGAGCACCTCTTGCGTGGCCGGGTTGACGATGTCGCGCCATTCGGTGGTTTTGGATTCGACGAATTCGCCGTTGATCAGCAGCTTGACGGTGGCGGGCTGGTTCGATGCAGTTGCGCTCATGCTGGAACTCCTGTGCAGTGGCCGCGTGGCGGCCGGACAGTGATGTGGAATAAAAATGATCAACGCAGGATCAACGCAGGATCAACGCAAAATCAACGCAGATCCGGGAAGTCCTCTTCCCAATACTCGCCCGGCAGGCGCGCGGGTTCGGCTTCGCGCTCCATTTCGCGGCGCCGCAATTCGACGCGGCGGATCTTGCCGGAGATGGTTTTCGGCAGCTCGCTGAATTGCAGGCGGCGAATCCGTTTGTACGGTGCGAGTTTTTCGCGCGAGAACGCGAAGACCGCGCGCGCGAGTTCGGGGCTGGCTTCATAGCCCTGGCGCACGGTGACGAATGCTTTGGGCACCGACAGACGCAATGCATCGGCGCTCGGCACCACTGCAGCTTCGCCGATCGCTTCGTGTTCGATCAGCACGCTTTCGAGTTCGAAGGGGCTCAGCCTGTAATCGGACGATTTGAAAACGTCATCGGCGCGGCCGACGTAGACGTAGTAGCCGTCATCACGGCGCAAAGCGACGTCGGAGGTGTGGTAGAAGCCGTTGCGCATGGCTTGCGCGGTCGCGTTGGCATTGTTCGCGTAGCCGGTCATCAAACCGAGCGGACGTTCGGCCAGAGGCAGCGAGATTTCGCCTTCGGTGACGGGTTGATCGTCCGCATCGAGGAGCTCGATTTTGTAGCCCGGCAACGGACGGCCCATCGAACCCGGCACAACCGGTTGGCCGGGCGGATTGCCGATCTGGCAGGTCGTTTCGGTCTGACCGAAACCGTCGCGTATCGTGATACCCCACGCATGTTTGACGCGTTCGATGATCTCCGGATTCAAGGGCTCGCCCGCGCCGACGATCTCGCGCAGCTTCACCGGATAGTCGGCGAGATGCTCCTGTACGAGCATGCGCCACACGGTCGGCGGCGCGCACAGCGTGGTGACGTTGAAACGGACCAGCACGTCGAGCGTGTCTTTCGGCACGAAGCGCGGAAAGTTGAAAACGAACACGCAGGCCTGCGCATTCCACGGCGCGTAGAAGCAGCTCCACGCGTGCTTGGCCCAGCCCGGCGAGCTGATGTTCCAATGGATGTCGTTCGGTTGCAGCCCGATCCAGTACATGGTCGACAGATGGCCGATCGGGTAACTTTGATGCGTATGCTCGACCAGTTTCGGCTTCGAGGTCGTGCCCGAAGTGAAGTACAGCAGCATCGGGTCGGTGGCGTGCGTGACGCCGTCGGGCGTGAATTGCGGCGATGCGTCATAGGCCGCTGCAAGATCGATCCAGCCGTCGCGCGGCGTGCCGACTGAGATGCGCGTGAGCGGCACGTCGAGTGAGTCGAACTTGGCGAGCTCCGCGCTATCGACCACTACGAACTGTGCCCCACCGATCTGCACGCGGTCGCGCACGTCATCGGCGGAAAGCTGGGTGGTGGCCGGCAGCACGATCGCGCCGAGCTTCATGGCGGCAAGCATCACGTCCCAGAGTTCGACGCGATTCGGCAGCATCAGCAGCAAGCGGTCGCCACGCCCCACGCCGAGACCACGCAGGAAGTTCGCCATGCGCGACGAGCGCTCCGACATCTGCGCGTATGAGAGACGCAAACCCTCGCTTGCCGGATCGTCGACGATCCACAGCGCCGGGTTGTCGTTGCCTCGCGCGATCACGTCGAAATAGTCGAGCGCCCAGTTGAACTGGCCCAGCGTCGGCCACGCGAATTCGCGGTAGGCGCGGTCGTAGTCGGTTCGATGGCGCAATAACAGGTCACGCGCTTCGAGAAAGCCCTTCGCTGCAGTCATCGTCGTCTCCATTGCCATGCTGGTGGCGCGGTATGCGCTCTGATTTTTACCTGTGCAATTGCCTTGCCGGCAGGCTATTTTGCGCTCAAACGCCGTCTAACTTGCGTTTAAACATGCCGCGCAATAACCATCCGCTGCACTTCGCTGGTTCCTTCGTAAATCTGCGTGATGCGGGCGTCGCGATAGTGGCGTTCCACCGCATAGTCCTCGAGATAGCCGTAGCCGCCGTGAATCTGGATGGCATTCGAACAGATCTCTTCGGCCAGTTCCGACGCAAACAGTTTGGCCTGCGATGCCTCGGACAAACACGGTTTGCCCTCCGTGCGCAGACGCGCCGCGTGGTGCACGAGCAGACGCGCCGCGTTCAGGCGGGTCGCCATGTCGGCGAGCATATTGGCGATGGTCTGGTGGTCCTTCAGCGCCTTGCCGAACTGGATGCGTTCGTTCGCATAGAGACGCGCGGCATCGAATGCGGCTCGCGCGATGCCAACCGCCTGCGCCGCAATACCAATGCGCCCGCCCTCGAGATTCGACAAGGCGATGCGCAGACCTTCGCCCGGTTCGCCGAGCAGATTGGCTTCGGGCACCGCGCAATCGTCGAACGAGATCGGGCAGGTGTCCGAGGCGCGAATGCCCAGCTTGTGCTCAGGCTTGCCGACGTTGAAGCCCGGCGTATCGGTGGGCACGATGAAGGCTGACAGGCCGCGCTTGCCGCGGTCGGGATCGGTGACGGCGAACACGATCGCGATGTCCGCGCGCGCCCCGTTGGTCACGAACTGCTTGTTGCCGTTGAGAATCCATTTGCCGTCGCGCAGCACCGCGCGCGTGCGCAGATTGTTCGCCTCGGAGCCGGCTTGCGGCTCGGTCAGGCAGAACGCGCCGATGCGGCGGCCGGTGGCGAGGTCTTGCAGATAGCGGTCTTTTTGCGCGTCTGTGCCGAAGTTCAGGATCGGCCCGCAGCCGACCGAGTTATGCACGCTCATCAACGTGGCGCAGGCGGCGCAGCCCGCGGCGATCTCTTCGAGTGCGAGCGCGTAGGCCACGTAGTCGGTATAGGAACCACCCCACTCGGATGGCACGATCATGCCGAGAAAGCCCAGCTCGCCCATTTGCGTCACGACTTCTGAGGGCAGCTTCGCGTCGCGATCCCACTGTCCGGCGTAGGGCGCGAGACGTTCGGTGGCGAAGTCGCGGGCGGCGTCGCGGATCATCCGCTGTTCGTCGGTGTAGAAGCTATCCATGGCTCGATCCTGTTGTATGCATCGCGTCGCAGCGACGAGGCGCTGCCTCGTCATTTGCGACTCATCGCGGGGAGATGACCGGCCTCGCCGGGATGTCTCCGGGGCAAGGCGTCTCGCGATGGGTTCAGGCCAAGTGTAGGCAAGCTACTGGACAGGTTCGATGCTCAGCCCGATCATTCTGATTGAGCGCATTTGCCATACCGGTATCATGCAAACCTGATTCAAGCCACAGTTTCAAGGGCTTAGCGAATCGCCCCAAGGAAAATGTTGAGCGCATTTGCCAGAGAACCATGAAAAACATGAAGAACGCCAGGGACGACAAGGGCACGATTTCCGTCAGTCTTGTCGAGGAGGCCCTGACGCTGGCGCGAGCGCGCGGGTTCGAGGCGCTGCCGCTCGCCGAAGCCGCCGGCATCGCGGCAACCATGCTGGCGTCGCCAAAAAGCCGGGTCTCGTCGGCGCAGTACGGCGCGTTGTGGGCCGGCATCGCCCGCGCGCTGGACGACGAGTTCTTCGGCCAGGACTCGCACCGGATGAAGAGCGGCAGCTTCATCGCGATGACCCAGACGGCGCTGAGCGCGCGCAACGGCGCGCAAGCGCTTGCGCGGGCGGTCGGCTTCATGCGGCTCGTACTCGACGACCTCGGCGCAGAGATCGAAACGGATGCGCAGCGCGTGCGCTTGCGGTTTGTCGAACGCGAAGGGGCGAGGCCGCCGGCCATGTTCGCTTATGCGACCTACTTCATCGTGGTTTACGGCCTGCTGTGCTGGCTGGTCGGGCGGCGCATTCCGCTGATCGAGGCGCGCTTTCGCTGCGCCGAACCGCCTGCCGCGCATGAATACCGTCTGATGTTCTGCGACGACATGGCGTTCGATCAAACCGGATCGTATGTCGATCTGTCGCCGGCGTTTCTCGAATTGCCGGTGATCCAGACTACGAAGTCGGTCAAGCCGTTCCTGCGCGATGCGCCCGGCAGCTTCATCGTCAAATACCGCAATCCTGGCTCGCTTGCCGCGCGCGTGCGCAAGATGCTGCGCGCGCTGCCGATGGCCGGCTGGCCGGCCGCCGACCAGATGGCGCTGCGCCTGCACGTTGCCGAAGCGACGATGCGGCGGCGTTTGAAACAGGAAGGCTATACCTATCAGTCGATCAAGGACGACTTGCGGCGCGACATCGCAATCGGCGAACTGCAGGACACCGATCGCACGATTGCCGACATTGCCACCACCGTGGGTTTTGCCGAGCCGAGCGCGTTTCATCGCGCGTTTCGCAAGTGGACCGGGATGCGGCCGACCGATTACCGGCCAGCGCGTGCGGATTTCACGCGCCGCGCGGAATCGGACTAAGCTGTAAGGAGCAGGCCAGCCTTTTTGGGGTATCGGCCCGCGCCGGCCGATACCCGTCGGCATGGCGCGGCAGCCGTCAGCGATGAGCACGTATCCGCGCCTCCCGTTCCGGCAGTCTGGTCCGCGCTTTGCGCTTATCCGTGGCGGAGTCGTGGGCCGGTTGATGCGCGGCATGACCGCGTTCGGCGCCCTGTTGGCGCTCGGGTTTGCATTGTGCGAAAACGCGCCGCAGGTTGGCGTGGCCGAGGCCGCCGTCGCGCCGAATAGCGTTGTCGTGATCCCGGTGAACGGCGCGATCAGTCCGGCCAGCGCCGACTTCATCGTGCGCAGCCTGCAGCGCGCCGCCGACGAACGCGCGCAACTCGCCGTGCTGCAACTCGATACGCCAGGCGGGCTGGATACATCGATGCGGCAGATCATCAAGGCGATCCTCGGCTCGCCGGTGCCTGTCGCCACCTTTATTGCCCCGAGTGGCGCGCGAGCGGCGAGCGCCGGTACCTATATCGTCTACGCCAGCCATATTGCGGCGATGGCGCCTGGCACCAATCTCGGCGCGGCGACGCCGATTCAGATGGGTATCGGCGGTGCGGAGCCACCTGCGGGCGGCGGCGGGATGCCCGGTTTGCCCGGCACTGGAGGCGGCTCTGGCGCGCCGAAGAACGGGCCCGGAACACAGACCGCAGGGGATTCGGCGAACCCGGCGTCGCCAGTGAATTCTGCCAACTCAGCAGCGCCGGCGAGCGCTGGCAACTTCGCCAGCGCTTCCAGTGGAGCCCTTCCGCTCGACACCCAATCCACCGAACTGCGCAAGCAGGTCCATGACGCCGCCGCCTACATCCGCGGCCTTGCGCAAATGCGCGGACGCAACGCCGACTGGGCCGAGCGCGCCGTACGCGAAGCCGTCAGCCTGTCGGCCAGCGAAGCGCTCGCGCAGCACGTGGTCGATCTAAATGCGCGCGACATTCCCGACCTGCTGCGCCAGGTAGACGGCCGCACGATCAACACAAGCCACGGCGACGTCAAACTCAGCACCGCCAACGCACCGGTGGTCACGCTGGAGGCCGACTGGCGCAGTCAGTTTCTCGCGGTGATTACCGATCCGAACGTCGCGCTGGTGCTTCTCATGATCGGCATGTACGGCCTCTTCTTCGAATTCGCCAACCCCGGCTTCGTGCTGCCCGGCGTGGTCGGCGCGATCAGTCTGCTGATGGGACTCTTCGCGATGCAGATGCTGCCCGTCAATTACGTCGGACTCGGCCTGATCTTTCTCGGCATCGCATTCCTGATCGGCGAGGCATTTCTGCCGACCTTCGGCTCGCTCGGCTTCGGCGGCGTCGTCGCGTTCGTGATCGGCGCCTTGATGCTGATCGATACCGACGTGCCCGGTTACGGCATTCCGCTGCCCCTGATCGCGGCTGTGACCGTGTTCAGCGTCGCGTTCGTGTTCGGCGTGTCGAGGCTCGCGCTGCGGGCGCGCCGCCGGCCCGTGGTGACGGGCTCTGAAGGGCTGATCGGCAGTCTCGGCGTCGTGCTCGACGGCGGCCTGTCGCCCGACGGAGGTCCGTTGCAGGGGGATGCAACAGCGGGCGCAACAGCAGACACCGCAGCGGGCGGCACGCTGGCCGGCTGGGCTCAGATACACGGTGAACGCTGGCGGGTGTCCAGCACGGACCCGGTCGCGGCCGGCCATGCGGTGCGCGTCACGGCGCGCCGCGGACTGACGCTGACTGTGGTGCCTGCGGAAGCACAACAACAAGGAGAACGCTCATGATCGGTTTCACATTCGGCTTCAGCAGCATTCTGATTCTGCTGGTGGCCGCGCTGATTGCTTCATCGATACGGATTTTTCGCGAGTACGAACGCGGCGTGGTGTTCATGCTTGGGCGCTTCTGGAAGGTCAAGGGGCCGGGCCTCGTGCTGATCATTCCAATCGTGCAGCAGGTGGTACGCATGGATCTGCGCACTGTCGTGTTCGACGTGCCGCCGCAAGACGTGATTACGCGCGACAACGTGTCGGTGAAGGTCAACGCGGTGGTGTATTTCCGCGTGGTCGATCCGGAAAAGGCGGTGATTCAGGTGGCGCGTTATTTCGAGGCGACCAGCCAGTTATCGCAGACCACGCTGCGTGCGGTGCTCGGCAAACACGAACTCGATGACCTGCTGGCGGCTCGCGAGCAACTGAACGCCGATATCCAGAAAGTGCTCGATGCACAAACCGACGCGTGGGGCATCAAGGTGGCGATCGTCGAGATCAAGCATGTGGACATCAACGAAACGATGATCCGCGCGATCGCCCGTCAGGCCGAAGCCGAACGCGAACGGCGCGCCAAGGTGATTCATGCGGAAGGCGAATTGCAGGCCTCGCAGCATTTGCTGGAGGCAGCGCAGACGCTGTCGAAACAACCGCAGGCCATGCAGTTGCGTTACCTGCAAACCCTCACGACGATCGCCGCCGACAAGAATTCGACGATCGTTTTCCCACTGCCGATCGATCTGCTGAGCGCGGTGCTGGATCGCTTCAGCAAGCCGTCGGCCTCCTGAACCGGGGGGCGCGCCGCTTCACCGCCGCTTCACTTTAGCCCGCTTTGGATCGCGGGGTGAAATGGTGCATTGCCTGCAATCGACTTACTCGGAATGCCCATGAAATTTAAAATTTAAGGGTCGTCTTTAACCGCTCCATAGGAGCTAATCATGAAAATCGTCTCTCTCGTTGGACTCGGCGCGTTGTTAGCCGCCGTGAGTATGAGCAGCGCGTTTGCGCAGACCTCGCGGCCTTACGACCCGTCGGCGCCGCTCACGCGTGCGCAGGTGAAAGCCGATCTGGCCGCCTGGCGCGCCGCCGGCTACGATCCGCTGGACTGGATCGACTATCCGGACAACGCGCAACGCGCGGGCCGCATCGTCGCCGCGCGGCGGGCGCAGCAGATGGGTGGGAGCACGGCGCAGTAATCCGTCTGATCCTGGCCTTGGAGCGGCAGGCCGGGCTGCTCGCGACTGCAAAGGTCGTAGGCAGCGCCGGCCTTGGTTGCGCTACAGATCCCTGCAAGAACTGTCTGCCTCGCCCTTTCCCCGCCTGCTCTTTGTTGCTGCAGCTTTAGCCCGAATCGTTTCAATTCACGCCGTCCCGCCAGGCTCCGCCTGTCCCCTTGCTTCCGCAAGCTCACCGTCTCCCGCCGCAACATCGTAAATTCGCTTGCCGCACCGCCCCGCGCGCTGGCAAGGTATCATCTCGCCCCTTCGGCACAGCCCACCGTCGCGCAAACTCACGCAAACCGGTCCGCCACCGCCAATCATGATTACAATCCGCCCGTAGGCTGCGCTGGCGAGGTGCATCGGTGCCGTGTCGGACGGCAGAGTCGCCCGCCTATTCGCGACGCATTGCCCGTATCAACCACAAGAAACGCTTTTGAACAACGAGAGACCCGCCTCATGGACTCCATAAAACGATACTTCGGCTTCGAAGCCGCCGGCACCAACCTGCGCACCGAGGTGCTCGCCGGGCTGACCACCTTCCTGACGATGGCCTACATCATCTTCGTCAATCCGGCGATTCTCGGCGACGCCGGCATGCCGAAGGACGCGGTGTTCGTCGCGACCTGCATCGTGGCCGCGCTGGCCTCGCTGATCATGGGTCTCTACGCTAACTACCCGATCGCCCTCGCACCCGGCATGGGTCTGAACGCGTACTTCGCGTACACCGTCGTGAAAGGCATGGGCTTCACGTGGCAAGCCGCACTCGGCGCGGTGTTCATCTCCGGCTGCCTGTTCCTGATCGTTACGCTGTTTCGCGTGCGCGAGGTGATCGTCAACGGCATTCCGCATTCCATACGCATTGCCATCACCGGCGGCATTGGCCTCTTTCTCGCGATCATTTCGCTGAAATCGGCCGGTGTGGTGGTCGGCAATCCGGCCACGCTCGTCACGCTCGGCGATCTGCATAACCCGCATGTGATTCTCGCGGTGATCGGCTTCTTCGCGATTGTCACGCTCGACTATCTGCGGGTGCGTGGTGCGATCCTGATCGGCATTGTCGGCGTGACGGTGCTGAGCTTTTTCTTCGGCGGCAATCAGTTTCATGGGATCGTTTCCGCGCCGCCATCGATCGCACCGACGCTGTTCCAGCTCGACATTCGCGGCGCGCTTTCCGGCGGCGTGCTGAACGTGATCCTGGTGTTTTTCCTCGTCGAACTGTTCGACGCGACCGGCACGCTGATGGGCGTGGCCAATCGCGCCGGGCTGCTGGTCGAAGGCAAGATGTTCCGGCTCAACCGCGCGCTGCTCGCCGATAGCACGGCGATTCTGGCCGGCTCGATGCTGGGCACCTCGTCGACCACGGCGTATATCGAAAGCGCGTCGGGCGTGCAGGCCGGCGGCCGCACGGGCGTGACCGCGATTACCGTCGCCGTGCTGTTTCTCGCGGCGCTGTTTTTTGCGCCGCTGGCGGGCGTGGTGCCTGGCTACGCGACCGCGCCGGCCCTGCTGTACGTGTCCTGCCTGATGCTGCGCGAAATGCTCGATCTGCCATGGGACGACGCCACCGAAGTCGTACCGGCTGCTCTGACCGCATTGTTGATGCCCTTCACCTACTCGATCGCCAATGGCGTGGCGTTCGGTTTCATCTCGTATGCCGGTCTGAAACTGCTGACCGGGCAGGCGCGCAAAGTGAAACTGGTGGTATGGATCATCGCGGCGATTTTCCTGTTCCGCTATTTCTACCTCGGCAGCGAATGAGCTGCGGCGGCGATTAACGTGAAGGCACTGGGGTGAAAGCGCGGGACAGCACGTGACTCGGCTGGCGATACGCGATACAGCGCAGCGCAACCCCATGCGTCACAGCCTGACTGAAAGCACTGCGGCATCGTCGCTGTGTCCGGTCACGGTTCGGTCTGGATCAACAATCATTTTATTGATGGGGCCCGTTCTGGTCGGGCACCCTTTATCATCTGATGATTGATAAAAACCAACGAACCGGACACGGGAGTCCCCTGCATGTCTTCTTACAGCCACAGCCGCGCCACGGACCGTTATTCGTCGCCCGCCATCTTCTTCCACTGGGCGATCTTTCTGCTGATCGCGCTCGCTTATCTGGCAATCGAAATCCGCGGACCGAAAGGCTCGGACAGCCGGGCCTTCTGGAGCAGCGTGCATTTTTGCGCCGGTACCCTCGTGCTGGGCCTGGCGGTCCTGCGCGTGCTATGGCGGCTGTGGGCCGGCGCGCCTGCGGAAATCGTGGGCAATCGCCTGCTCGCCTTTCTGGCGCGCGCTGCGCATCTCGCCTTGTACATCTTTATCATCGCGCAGCCGCTGCTGGGCATGCTGATGATCAACACAGGCGGGCATCCGGTCACGCTGGCCTGGGTCAACTTCAGCTTCACGCTGGTCGGCGCGGATCCACTTGCGCGGCCACTGCTCAAGACAGCGCACGAGTGGCTCGGCAATGCGTTTTACTGGGTGATCGGATTGCACGC
Source organism: Paraburkholderia sediminicola (assembly GCF_902859805.1). Classification (GTDB taxonomy): domain Bacteria; phylum Pseudomonadota; class Gammaproteobacteria; order Burkholderiales; family Burkholderiaceae; genus Paraburkholderia; species Paraburkholderia sediminicola. The sequence continues at coordinate 357,554 of NZ_CADIKC010000004.1, forward strand.
GCTTGCGGCGATTGCGCATCACGTGGTGTTCAAGGATCGGACGCTGCGGCGGATGGTTTGATCGGCTTCCGGTCTTCGGCGCTTGCGGCGTTGGCGTTTGCCGTCTCTGGAACTTACAGCCGCGCGAGTGCAGACCTGGGCGGCGCGAAGGGCCGCGGCCAGTTGTAGACCCGTTGAGTTGCGGACGCCGCGCCTGGGTTTGCGTCTCGTGTTGCTCTTGCGCGGCTGATTCTGCTTTCCTGCTCTGCCCGCTCGTTGGACCCACCTTTGGGCTTACTTTGGGACTGACTTCCGCGCTCTTTTCCGGGCTGAGGCCGGCCAGGCGCGGATTCGCTCAGTTCCGCCAGTTCGCCTCATAGAAACGCACGTAGCCGCTCCTCAGCACCAGACATTGCGCCCGAGTTTCCGATAACAGACGCCGTGTGGCCGCTTCGATCCGGGCCCGGTGTGCGTCGAATGCATCGACCATGTCCTCCAGACGCGGCGACGCGGCGCCGAAGTGATCTTCCAGGGCCTCAGCCGTGATCATGCACTCCACCCTTTGCCCATCAACCATCGCCGGGAACGCCAAGGTAAGTTCGCGACCTGAATATTCAGGAGTTTCGTTCGGGAATAGGATCTGCATGGGAGTTCACCTGAAAGGTTGGGTGCTGCGCATGGGTCAATTGGTACTGCGCACGCTGGTTAAGACTGGTCGCACCTGCAGCGCTTGCCCCCTTTTCGAATGCTGGTGGCGCGGGTCCGTCACCCCATAGTTTCGCGGGCGCCGTACTTCGCGCCCCGCGGAGGTGATTTGATTCACTGTAGACGAGTTCGGCCGCTGCGCAAGTTTTCCTTTTTGTTTGCTTGATTTTGGTGCCTGACGTGGTCTTTTGAGGTGTTTTTTCTCTCCCACGCGACCCGGTTTGTTCGTGCTGCGCGGCTTTCGCCAGGGTCCTGATTCGTCCTGTAATATCGGTGTTCGGCCGCAGACAGGTATGTTGCACTGCGGAACGCAACGGCGGGCAACGCACCCGCCGGGTCCGATCACCGGAGACATGCTTTGAGCCATCGTTCTGCCACGCCGCCCACCGTTGGTCGGCCAGATGTCATCGCGCAAGCTCATGCCCGCTCGCTCGAAGTCGGCCTGCGAGCGTCGGAAACGCCGGACTTCCATCCGCTGCGCCGCCCCGCCCTGCGTGAACTCCTCGAACGCAATCAGTCTCTCTATACCCACGCGCTCCCCGTCATGGAGACGCTGCACGCGCAGATCGTCGACACGCAGAGCATGGTGCTGCTCACCGACAATCACGGCGTAATTCTCCACAGTCTCGGTGATAGCGACTTTGTTGAAAAAGCCAATCGCGTCGCGTTGTGTCCAGGCGTGTCATGGGCCGAAGCGGATCGCGGCACGAACGCGATCGGCACCGCCCTGATCGACGGGCAGCCAACCGTCGTGCATGCCGGCGAGCACTTCCTGCACGCGAACCGGATTCTCACGTGTTCGTGCGCGCCTATCGCCGATCCGTTCGGGCGCACCATCGGCGCGCTCGACGTCAGTGGCGACACGCGCGGCTTCCACAAGCACACGCTTGCGCTCGTGCGGATGTCGGCGCAGATGATCGAAAATCATCTGTTCTCCAATCAATTCGTCGACGCCATTCGCATTCACTTTCACGCGCGCGCGGAATTTATCGGCACGCTGTATGAAGGGCTCGCCGCGTTCGCGCCGGACGGCACCTTCCTGTCCGCGAATCGCAGCGCACTGTTTCAATTCGGGCAGCCGCTTGGCGAGCTGTTACGGCAACCGTTCGACGCGCTGTTCGGAGTCGCCTTTGCCAGAGTGCTGCAGCAGGTTGCCCGCGCGCCAGGCGAAAGTATCGAGCTGACGCTGCCGAGCGGCGTACGTGTAGTCGCACGCGGTGAATTTGCGGCGCCACGTTATGTCGGCTCATCAGATGGCTTGTCTGACGCGGCGCGTACGGTCACGTCCAGCGGCGCGCGTGCTGCGGCTCAGGCCTGCGAGACGGCATCGCTCGCCACACTCGAAACCCTCGATACCGGCGATGCGACGGTCTCCGCGATCCTGCGAAGAGTCGCCAAGCTGCGCGGACGCGATATTCCCATTCTCGTGCTCGGCAAAACCGGCACCGGCAAGGAATGGCTCGCCCGCGCGATCCATCACGATTCGCCGCGGCGGGCTGCGCCCTTCGTCGCGCTGAATTGCGCGTCGTTGCCTGACACGCTGATCGAGGCGGAGTTGTTCGGCTACGAAGACGGTGCCTTCACTGGCGCGAAGAAACGCGGAAGCGTCGGCAAGATCGTGCAGGCCGATGGCGGTACGCTGTTTCTCGACGAAATCGGCGACATGCCGCTCGCCCAGCAAGTGCGCCTGATGCGCGTGTTGCAGGAGCGCACTGTCGTGCCGCTCGGCGGCACGCGGGCGATTCCGGTCGATCTGCGCATTGTCTGCGCAACGCACCGCAACCTGCGCGAGATGATCGAAGCCGGCACCTTCCGCGAAGACCTGTATTACCGGATCAATGGTCTCGTCGTCACCCTGCCGGCGTTGCGTGAGCGCAGCGATCTGGCGGCGCTCGTCGAGCGCATGCTGGCATTGCAGCCGGATGGCGAGCGGTTGCCGCGCCGCGTGTCCGATGAGGTGCTGGAACGCTTTGCACAATGCCGCTGGCCGGGCAATCTGCGGCAATTGGCTAACGTGCTGCGCACAGCGAGCATCATGGCTGAAGGCGCGCAGCAGATTGAACTCGAGGATTTGCCGGAAGACTTTCTGCAGGATTGCGAGGCTTCGCCGGTCGATGTCCGCGCCCAGCCGCACGAGGCGCTATCACGCAATGGCAGTGGCAATGGCGGCAACGGACGCGACAAACCAGCAGCCGAGCCCGCGAATGCGTCACCCGCGAGGATGGAGGAATGGCAGGCCACGCTGATCGCGCAAACGCTCGCGCGACTCGACGGTAATGTATCCGCGGCCGCACGCGAGTTGGGGCTTGCGCGAAATACGGTCTATCGGTATTTGCGGCGTGGGAACACAACGCATTGAAATGACGATGCCGGAGCCTGGGCGTTTGGTGTGAACGTGTAAAGTGTGGCGCAATCCGTCACCGATTCACACGATGTCCGACTCTACCCGCCCACCTCTCGTTCGCGTCGAGCCGCTCGGCCAAAGCTTCGAAGCGCCCGATTCGCTGACGATCCTCGAAGCCGCCGGCTTTGCGAATCTGCGTCTGCCGCGCTCGTGCCGCAACGGCACATGCCGCACCTGCCTATGCAAAATGACGGCGGGACGCGTGCGCTATACGATCGAATGGCCGGGTCTCAGCCGGGAAGAAAAGGCGGAAGGCTACATCCTGCCGTGTGTGGCGATCGCGGAAACAGACGTGGTGATCGAGGCGCCGGACGCGGTCGAAATTTAGCAGCGCGAGGACAGTGCCTCGCGCCGCCGGCATAGCATTCGGCCTTACCGCCCGTTGCCCATCGCCCGGGCGATTTTCTTGTCGGTGTTGTACTGACTCAGCGCATACACCGACCAGATCGCGGCCGGAATCCAGCCAATCAGGGTGATCTGCAGGATCAGACAGATGATCCCGGCAAAAGGCCGGCCGATCGTAAAGAACTGGAACCACGGCAGAATGATGGCAAGCAAGAGACGCATTCGGATTTCCTGTTTGTATTGACCTGGCGGCACACGTTCTTCGAGCGCAAGCGTGATGCCGATTGCTTGAACGAGGCAGCCTAGTTGATCGGCGCGAAGCGCGGTACCTTGGCGCCGTCGACTTCGACCAGCTCGAAAAATACCGAAGCCGGACGGGTCCAGATCGTACCATTGCTGGCTGTGTAGACGATCATCGTGACCGTGGGATCGGACTCGAGCGTGGCCTCGCAAACCAGTTCGTAAATGCCGCCTTTGTAGTGTCGATAACGCACCATTCAACTACTCCTGTCCCGATCAACGGAATCTTTGATAAACGGGCCGACGTCCTCCGAAGCGGAGCACGTGGTTTTATTGCGGCTGCCATTGTAAACCTGTGCTGGACCGCGATAGATCACTGATGCAGGCTTACGTTGTCGCCAACACTTGCAGAGAAACCTTCGCCCGGCGCATTTCTACGCGCGTCCATCCAGGCCGTGGGATGTGCATGCGCTCAATCTTTTGACGTGACACCCTTGAGGACAATGATGACTCTCGCAATCGCAACCGCCACCTCAGACGCCGATTCACCCAACTATGTCGTCAAAATCGATGCAGGCACACATAGCCTGCTCGGCGATGAAGGGCCCCGCGAAGGGGGACAGGATAGCGGCCCGGCGCCCTTTCAATTCGTCCTTTCAGGTCTCGCGGCATGCACCGCTGCAACACTCAGGATGTACATGCAGAAGAAAGCATGGCCGGGCGGCCGGATCAAGGTCGACACACAATTGCACGTCGAGCGCGACGGCGGTCAATACATTCGGCGCACAGTATCCGTCGATGGGCCTCTCGACGATAGCCAGCGCAAACGCCTTGGCGAGATCTGCGAGAAAACGCCGGTCACCCTGTTCATCAAACGGGGAACACGAATCGACACGACGATGCAGTGGTAAGGCGCCCAAATGGGACTGCACAGCTGGACGCGGTGATTCTTCCCGCAGTGCGAGCTTGATCTCCGGGGCGTATCGGCTTGCAGCTCTGTTCAATCATCGGCTCATTGCCGGGCCACGCGGTAGGCAGCACTAGCCGACCGGTGATCAGAGCCCTCAGCCGCCCTCTTTCATCTGCTTCAGAATCTTATAGACGGTAGCGCGTCCCATCGTCAGCACGGCGGCCACGTAGTTCGCTGAACTACGGCCGCGAAACGCGCCCTGCGCATGCAGCGCCTCAACGATTTCCCGCTTGTGTTCACGCGTGAGTGCATTGATGCCGATTTGCCGCTCGCGCAGCCAGGTGTGCAAGAACGTATTGATGCGGTCCTGCCAGTCGTCGCGAAACAGTTCCTCCGCGGGCGCGTCCGTCAGATTGCCGCCTTTGATGAACAGATCGAGCGTGGAGCGTACATCTTCGAACACTGCGATGTTGAAGTTGACGCACAGCATGCCAGCCGGCTTGCCCTCGTCGTCGAACAGGATGTTGCTCACGCAGCGCATGCGGCGGCCATCCCAGTTGAGCTTCTCGTACGGCCCAATCGTCCGGCCGCGTGCCGCGTAGTGGACTTCATCGAGCACCGAGGGACCACCGACTTCGAGCTTCGACAGGTTGTTCACGAGATACGCGATGGTTTGATCGCGCAAGTCGTGAATCACGACTTCGGCACACGGATAGAACAAGGCCGCGATGCCGTCTGCGATGGGTGCGTAGCGGTCCAGCAGCAGGTCTTTCACAGGAGAGACGGTTGTCTTGCGCATTGAGAAATCGCAGTGTTCCAGGGAAGCGGCCCCGCTTTAGCCTGATTGAGCTAAAAAGGGACGCCGAGGTTATGGCCGGCAGGCGAGGCAAGCACAACAATGGCGGACGGCCGCGCGCTGCAACTCGCCATTGTAACGACCCCAATCGCCGGCGACGACCGCAACGGCTCGGCACCAGCGCAGCCATTATTTTATTGCGGGGCCGCATCACGCCACCGGCCTTGATGGGCGCCCGACGACGCGCCGCCGCCCCGCTCCAGTTGTTGCATCCGCACCCAGGGATTTTTGTTCGCTTGGCGGGCGCTTTTTTTTCGTGCGATAAAAGAACCAACTATTTCACGGAGCAACAGATGGCTACGCTCGAAGCGTTTCGCGCCGTGCTCGATGACGAAGGCACGCCCGAAATCATCCGCAATCACATCATCGATTCGCTGCAATACACGCTGCGCAATCACGGACAGATTTTTACCTCGAAGGAAGTCGAATGGCTCGCCGGCTGGGATGATGCGCGCATCCCGCTCGCCGCTTCACGCGAGCTGCAAAAGCGCGTCGCCGAAACCACCCGCTGAAGCCCGCCCGCCACCGCCCTCACAAGGCGAATTCACACCCGGCGCGCCGCTCATACCGCGGCGCACCGTTCGCGGTAGCCCTTTTTCGCCCAAAGCCCCGCCGGCTGGGCGGTTTGCCCGCGCGCGGAACTTTTTGCTATCCAATTAGCCCCATTTAGTGCATCATATTGGAATAGCTGTATTCCGCATCCGCGTTATCGGGGAATACAGCGCGGGAACACAAGCGGCAGTACCAAGCACAGTATCAATCGGCGTCTCCGCACCACCCCCGACTGTTCGACCGCTGCCTGTCAGCGATCCCGTCACTCCGGCAATGCGCCGCCTGCATTCGCCGTCGCGAGTTGTGCAGCTGAGTGGTTCATTTACGCGCCCGATGTCTGCGCGACATCAGCGTGTTTCTTCTCCATCGAATCCGCGATTTTGCGCGGCCGCGCTCATGCCCTTGCCATCGGGCCTGTGCCAACCTTTTTCCATGGCGGCGCGCCCCAAGGTGCTGCGCTGCCGGGTCTGTCGTGCCGCGCGTAACACGCGTGACACGGCGACCACGTAATACAGGACACGTGCTTCATGAATTCAGTTGTCAAGACGTATAAGGGTTACGAAATTCACCCGCTCGTCTATCCGCGCCGCCCGGCGGACGGTCAGACGGGCCGCAATCCGGACGCAGGTTACGACGCGTCGGTGCGCATCTGCCGCGTGGGCGCCAATCCGGCAGCCGACGGGCGTGTGTTCCGTCTGCAGTACCTGTTTCCGTTCGACGGCACGGGCAAGGCGCGCATTGCGTGCATGGCCCACGCCGAGCAATTGATCGACGGCCGTGTAGACGGCCAGTCCGTCGCCGATCTTTGAGCGGTACTATCAGCGAATCAGCTGTTATCGCAGCGCAGCTGGCCTGAAAGCCAACTGTCAACCGTATCAGATGTTGCGCCGAGCTTAACTGCGCGGCCAACACCCACTTATCCCATCGACCAGGAGTTATGCATGGCGAAAGAAGAACTGCTTGAACTTGACGGTATCGTCGACGAAGTACTTCCGGACAGTCGTTACCGCGTGACGCTCGACAACGGCGTCGTGGTTGGCGCTTACGCGTCGGGCCGCATGCGCAAGAATCACATTCGTATTCTCGCGGGCGACCGCGTGACGCTGGAACTGTCGGTTTACGATCTGACCAAAGGTCGGATCAATTTCCGTCACAAAGACGAGCGCGCCACCGGTGGTGGCGGCGCACGCAATACGCAATTCCGTCGCCGTTAAGGCGGGCGGCACGCTGACCGTTTCCTGAGTTGTTTCATGACCGGTCCGGGCGTGGTCAATTGTTGCTATCTGGTTGTTCGCGAAGCCTTTCGCGCGCCTTCTCCGGCTTGATTCGTTGACTCGAGCCTGAGCGGCGCGCCGCGGCGTCGCATGCGTTACCCCTCCCTTCTTACACCCCGAACACCGCACCGAGATCTGCTCCTGCGGCGCTTTTGCGCACCTGTTCGACCACCCGCTCCTCCAGCTCCCACAGATGCTCACGCATGGCCGCGAGAGCTGCATGCAGGTCTCCCGCATCGAGCGCTTCGATAATCTGCATGTGCTCGTCTGCCGAGCAGGCCGAACCCTTCGACGGGTCGAACAACGCCTTGTACAACTCCGTCTTCGCGACGAGCTGCCCGACAAGGCCGAGTAATTCCGTCCCGCCCGCCAGTTCCGTCAACAACACATGAAACTGGCCCGCGAGCCGCACGGATTCCTCGACGGTGCCGGCGCGTGATGCCTTCTCTTCGCCGCGCACATGGGCGCGCAGGCGGCGCTTGTGAGCCGCGCTCAAGCTCCCGCACAAAGCCGCGACGATACCCGCCTCGACAATCTGCCGGGCGCGATACACCTGACGAATGTCTTCCTCCGATGGCGACGGCACGAACGCGCCGCGATTCGCCTCGAGCACCAGCTTGCCCTCGAAACCCAGCCGCGCAAGCACCTTGCGCAATGCGCCGCGCGTGCAACCGAACGCCGCGGCAAGATCACGCTCGACCAGTTGCGCGCCCGGCCGCAGACGGCCTTGCAGCAAGGCTGCGGTGATCGACGCATAAATGCGCTCTTCGACGCTGATCGAGTCGTCTTCGGGCGCGCTGCGGATAGGTGTGCCGGTGTAGACGGACGGCGTACGCGAGGAACGGGAGGCCATGAGTTCAGTAATGGAGAACGGAGCGATATCGCCCGGCATTGTAGCGACGCGCGATAGCAGGCGCCATCCGCGAGCGCTCGGACTTATACCGGGCATCAGAAAAATGGTTAACCATGCCATGATATTATGGTTAACCAAAATAGTCGCGCACGGTATTTTTCAGCCTGTTCGCGCCTCGTCATCCGCCTTGCCGCCGCCGGTCGCGCAGCGCCCCGCAGCGTCCTCTTCCCGCTTGCAAGGTGTCGCCCACTCTCGCCTTCAGGTCCATTGTGAATTCGCACTCCAGCGCCAGCCCGACCCCAGCCCATACCGACGACGCATCCCACGCGCTCAAGTGGCGAGACGCGCTATGGCTGTGTGCGATTGTGGTGATCGGCATCAACCTACGGCCCCTGCTGACGTCGATCAGCCCCTTGATGACGACGATCCGCGACGCGACCGGCTTGAGCTTTTACGGCGCATCGCTGTTGACCAGCCTGCCGGTCGTCGCAATGGGCATCGGGGCGTTCGGCGCGGGTGCGCTAACCCGGTCGATCGGCGAAACGCGCGGCGTTGCGCTCGGTTTGCTGGCGATCGCGCTTGCCTGCGGGGCACGCTGGTCGACCACGAGCGGCGCAGCACTCCTTGCGACGGCGGCACTCGCGGGTGTCGGTGTTGCCGCAATCCAGGCGCTGCTGCCCGCCGTCATGAAGCAGCGTTTCCCGGCACGCGTGCCGCTGGCGATGGGGGTTTTCTCGGCATCGATCATGGGGGGCGGTGGGCTCGGGGCGCGCTTGAGTCCATGGGTGAGCGCAGCAATGGGATCGTGGCATGCCGGGCTTGCGGCATGGGCTATTCCCGCTGTCGCTGCACTGCTGTGCTGGCTGGGGTTGAACCGCGGATCATCACCCGGCACCGCGGTGCAAACCACTCCGGCAAACGCGATGACTCGTCCGCTGTGGCGCAAACGGCGCGCGTGGACGCTTGGCCTCTACTTCGGAATCGTCAACGGTGGATATACGACGCTCATCGCGTGGTTGCCGGCGTTCTATCAGCAACGCGGCGTGAGTGTCGCGGATAGCGGTTCGTTGCTTGCGGGCATGACGGTGTTTCAGGCCGCGTCGGCTTTATTGCTTCCGCTGGCCGCAGCGTCGTTTCGGGATCGACGGCCGTGGCTGGTTATGGGGTTATCCGCTCAATTCACCGGGTTGCTCGGGTTGATCCTGTGGCCCGATGCAGCGCCATTGCTCTGGGCCGGCGTTGCCGGCGCAGGACTTGGCGGGACGTTCTCGCTGACGCTCGTCACGGCCATGGATCATTCGGCCGATCATCGCGTCGCGGGAAAACTGGTCGCGTTTACTCAGGGAGTCGGATTTATTGTGGCCGCCGTCACACCCGTTCTGGCAGCGATCGCTCGGATCTGGAGCGGCGGATTCTGGGCCGTCTGGGTCATGCTGGCGGTCGGCGTCGCCGCCATGATTGCCGTCAGCGGTTTGTTTTCGCCCCGGAGTTACGGGGAATGGTATTGATCTGGTGCGCTTCTTTCCTTCCGCCACCTTGCCCGATCAGGCGTAATTCCGCTCTCGGCCAGACGACCTGAGTCGGTCGGTTAGCCTGCCCCGACTTACGAGATTGCGAGATTTGCGAGACCGCCCGACCGCGCGACTAACCCGCGTCGGCGGTCCTACACACCCGGCAAACTATCCGACGAACAAATAGAAAAGCCCGATAGCTTATATCGCTCAAGCTATTTATTATCCTGTCCGCGCCATTCAACGAGCGTAACTACAAGAAATCAGAGAGCTAACTGACAACGGCGGAGGATGGCGCACAGCACAAGACGCCACCCACGATGGTTAGTCAGGAATCTTGAAACAGTCGAAACATAGCCGGTGCGAGAAGCGCAAAGATAGGCGCGCGCTCGTGGATCCGGGCTTATGTCCGCGGTACGACTACTCACAAACAGGGGCAATCATTTCTATGTCGTACGAGGTAGAAAAGAGATGCAGAAAGAGAAACACGGGGGCAAGCGGAACAGCGCCCTCAACGCCGTAACAGGTATCGGCACGCTGTGGTCAAACATAAAAACGCGCCGCTTGTTGAGCAGTGCGGCCTGTCTATCCTTTTCGCTGGTACTCACAGCGTGTGGCGGCAACAACGGCAGCGACAACTACACCAATACGGCTGCCGCCACGACAACACCGACACTTGAACAAACCGCGGCGTTGGCGGCTTCGTCCGACAGCGTTCCACTACCGATGTCGTTGAAGATGAACACGAGCGGTTTGTCATCAGAAGGGTCCAACGACCGCTTCATTATCAAATATAAAACCGGCACCGCCGAAGACAGATCCACCTCGGCCGTTCAGTCGAAACTGGACCGGCTGGAGAATGCATTCCCTGCGAGAGCACGCCATTTGCGCCGCATGGGCATCGGTTCCGACCTGGTGACAACCGGGAGAAAACTGAACGGCAAAGATGCGAGGGCGTTCATGCGCGCCATTGCCTCGGACCCAAACGTCGAATACATAGAACCCGACACGGAAATGTCCACGACGATGGTTCCGAACGATCCGGAATACAGCAAGCAATGGGGCTTAACCTCCAACCAGAAACCCGGCATCGCGACGGCGGGCATACGGGCAGAAGGTGCATGGGATGTGGCAAACGGCGCCGGTTCCGTGATCGCAGTGGTGGACAACGGCGTCACCAGTCACAGCGATCTGAATGCCAACGTGCTGCCCGGTTACGATTTCACCGCGAACAACCGGGGCGGCAACGGCACCAATCCCGGCATCACGACGGAGAATTGTTCGGTCCAGTGGCATGGCACCCACGTGGCGGGCATCGCCGCTGCGCTGACTAACAACGGCGGCGGCATTGCCGGTGTTGCGCCCGCGGCAAAGGTCGTCCCGGTCCGGGTAATGAATGCGTGCGGAATTGGCTTTACCTCTGACATCACTGACGGCATTGTGTGGGCAGCGGGTGGAAGTGTCGCAGGAGTCCCTGGTAACGCTTACCCCGCAAAGGTGATCAATGTGAGTCTTGGCGGCAGCGGCGCCTGCGGCACGACGTTTCAGAATGCCATCGATTACGCCACCAGTCGAGGCGCGGTAGTCGTCGCAGCAGCTGGAAATAATAGCTCCAGCGCGACGAATTTCTCGCCGGCGAACTGCCGGAACGTGATCAACGTCGGCGCGAATAACCGGCCTGGCTTAAGGTATGTCGTGTCGAACTTCGGGCCGGCCGTGGATCTTGCTGCGCCTGGCGACTCGATCTGGTCAACGTATAACAACGGAAACGCCGCCCCGGGCAATGAAGGGTATGGATACAGTTCCGGCACGTCGATGGCCGCGCCGATGGTCAGCGGCGTTGCCGCGCTTGTCCAGTCAGTGGCACCTACGCCCTTAACGCCGGCGGAAATACGAACCCTGCTCACGCAGAGCGTGCAACCGTTTCCCAAGGGCAAGCCGGATCAGCCGATCGGGGCGGGCATTCTGGATGCGACCGCAACCGTCATGGCCGCCAGGTCCGGGAAAATTCCAGCGGTAGCGGACTTCACATGTTCGCAATCGCGCATGATCATGCAGGTGACGTGTAAAGACCTGTCCACTGCCAGAGGCGCACCAATCAAGTCATGGATCTGGAATTTCGGCATGGGTGGTCCTGATATGGTACGCACCCAATCGGTCACGCCATATGCGAACTATGACTATCCTGGCACTTACGAAATCACGTTCACCGTGACGGATAGCACCGGAGCGGCAAGTACGCTGACGCGTCCGTTCCAGGTGCTGCCTCCGAATGTCACGGACCTGAGCGCCAATACCCCGCTGATGCTCTCGGCCAGCGGCGGCGAAATGCTGCACTATGGCCTGGCTGTACCGGCAGGCACCAGGAGCCTGACCTTTACATTGACACCCGGGACAGCCAGCCAAACCGCCGGCCTGTACATACGCGCGGGCACACCCTCCAAGCTCTACCCGGACTGCCAGTCAATCATGGTGAGAGGAGGCGCCGCCACCTGCACGATCTCCAACCCGACGCCTGGCACCTACTACGCCATTCTTACTGCCAGCACACAGTTGAGTGGCGTTTCTCTCCTGGCTACCTACACGCAATAAGTCGCCTGCGCCAGAATCATGCCCCTGCGTCGTGGCTGCGGATCGCAGGGGCGTATGACTACCATCCCCCGAGCCAAGCAATGAATCACGATGACACAGACGTGCACGCTGTCGTCGCGCGTGCGGATGCGCATTTCTCCGCGCGGCGAATGACGGAAGCGATGATCGCATATCGGCAAGTGCTAACCGTGCGCCCACGCGACGCTCACGCGCTGCACCGTCTGTGCCTCATCTGTGTCCACACGGACGAAATAGATCGGGCGCGCGACTACGTGAAGCAGGCACTGCAAGCCGCCCCTGAGCGGGCGGAGTTGTGGGAACACGCAGGACTACTGGCCGCATTGAAGCGTGACCATGCGTCGGCTGAAGCGTTCTATCGTCGCGCGCTGCATTTGACCGGCGACACCGCGAGTCTTCGCAGAAACCTGGCCGACTGTCTGCGCGCGACCGGTCGCATCAATGAGGCAATCATCCACTATCAGAAGTCCCTTGAAATCGAACCGCGATTGCATCATGCGACTCGCGCCCTGGCCCGGATCACTGCGCAAATCGGGCGGATCGACGAGGCCGCGAACTACTGGCTGCGCGCGTGGGCGCTCGACCCCGCCAGCCTGCAAGACGCGCTTGAGCTGGTCGCGGCCCTGGCAATTGCCAACCGCACTCGCGAACTCGATGGCGTTATCAACCAGATCAGAATCCGCTTTGCCGGCGACGCCGAAGCACTCAAGTCACTCGCTTTCGTATTGAACACCCACGATCGTTTCAACGACGCGCTCAGTGTCGCGAGGCAAGGTCTCGCGATCGATCCACACCACACTCTCCTGCATCACAACGCGGCTCGCGCACTCAGCATACGGGGCAAGCTTGCGGAAAGCCGGCCGCACAGCATGGAAGCGGCACGCCTCCTGCCCGACAACCCATACCTGCAATTTCAACTTGCGGGCGTGCAACTTGGGCTGGGCGAATATGAAGAAGGCTGGAAACGGTACCGATGGTTCTACGCCCTACCCGGCAAAGCAGAAGAACAGTTTCGACCGACCTTCCCTGAGTGGAACGGCGAATCGGTAGCCGGGTGCCGGTTCCTGCTTGTTGGCGAGCAGGGACACGGCGATGAAATCCAGTGCCTAAGATTCTCTGATTGGCTGCATCGGCAGGGAGCAACGGTTGATGTGCTGGTTAGCCGGCCAATAGCGGAACTGGCTGCCTGTATGAAGAGCGTGCGATCCGTATTCACCGCCCTGCCATCCGGCCACTACAACTACTGGTGCCATATGCTAAGGATGCCGGAGCATATGAAACTCGATTTGCCCATGCTCCCTGTTGCAATGCCGTACCTCACGGCCACGCCGCAAAAGGTGCAGCGCTGGCGAGATCAAATCGAAACCATCTCGCGAGGTAAAACGCAGACAAAAACCAAGCACATCGGCATCGTCTGGGCAGGCAGCCCTCATCATGCGCTCGACCGTTTCCGGTCAGTTCGGATTGATGCGTTAAAGCCCCTGTTCGCACTTGCGGGTACAACGTGGTATTCGGTACAGAAAGGCCCCCGCGAGGGCGAGAGCAAAGACCTCGCACGTGACTACCACTTGCACACGCTGGGACCCGCAATCGACGACTTTACCGACACGCTGGCAATACTGCAGACGCTTGATCTTCTTATTACCGTCGACACGTCGGCCGCCCATCTTGCCGGTGCGGCAGGGCTTCCCGTTTGGGTACTCATCCCGGCCTACGCCGAGTGGCGATGGTTGACCAGCAGAACCGATAGTCCATGGTATCCGTCAATGCGCCTGTTCCGGCAGCGGGAACTGGGTGAGTGGGATCCTGTTGTCGAAGAAGTGCAGGCCGCGCTGCAACTGTGGGGTGACGCCCCGACAGCCCAACCTGGTGTTCCTTGAGATTGGACCTCACGACCGGTGGTGTCAAAGCCGGGGATTCCTGAACGGGCGGCCCCAGAGCCGTGACACCCAAGCCACGGCGAGTTGTCCGCTCAATGTTCAGACCTCATGCGCCGCTTAGGTGCATCCCGTTCGCATGCCCCGTTCGGGTGCGGCCCCCGTTCTCTGCACGATCCATAAGTCCGTGATTGCACTACTTTCATCGCAGCGCCCGTCTTCTGGCATACAGGTTGCTTTATCAGTATCCAGCCGCCCATAACCCACACTCCATGCTGCGTGTTCTCCTCGTAACCGATACCGACAAGCCGATAGGCGATCTGCGCGATGCCCTCGCACGACTCGGCTACGAGATGCTGGCCGGTACGGCGACGCCGCAAGCATTGCATCGCGTGGTTCAGAGCGAGCGGCCCGACGTCATCATCATCGATACGGAATCGCCTTCGCGCGACACGCTCGAGCAACTCGCAGTGATGAACGCCACGGCGCCACGTCCGGTGCTGATGTTCAGTCACGACACGAACCAGCAGTTGATCCGCGACGCGGTCGGCGCCGGGGTCACGGCCTATCTCGTCGAAGGGCTCGCCACGGAACGGCTGGCGCCGATCCTCGAAGTCGCACTCGCACGATTCGCACAGGAATCGGAGTTGCGCGAACGCCTCGCGCAAGTCGAAAACGAACTCGCCGAACGCAAGCTGATCGATCGCGCCAAACGTCTGCTGATGGATCAACTGAAGATCACGGAACACGCCGCCTATGCCAATCTGCGCAAGCGCGCAATGAACCAGGGCGTCAAACTCGCCGAAGTCGCACGCGCCGTCGTCGCGGCGGCCGACTCGCTCAAATGAAGCGCCGCACATGAACTCTCCCAACTCCCTCGCTCCATCGTCCGCGCCTGCGCCGCTCGAGAAAACCCATCTGCGGCTCGGTTTCGTTGCACTAGCCGATGTCGCGCCGCTCGTCGCCGCGAAGCTGCTCGAATTCGGCCACGCCCACGGCTTGACGCTGGAATTGTGCCGGCAGCCGTCATGGGCCGCCGTGCGCGACAAACTGCTGTCGGGCGATCTCGATGCAGCGCATGTGCTCTACGGTCTCGTCTACGGCGTGCAGTTGGGCCTCGGCGGCCCGCAAACGGATATGGCCGTGCTGATGGTGCTCAATCGCAACGGCCAGGCGATCACCCTGTCAAACCGTCTCGCCGACGCATTAGCCGAACATGGCACGCTGCCCAAGGCTCTGGCGACGCTTGACCGCAAGCCGGTGTTCGCACAGACCTTCCCCACCGGCACGCATGCGATGTGGCTGTACTACTGGCTCGCGTCGCAAGGCGTGCATCCGTTGCGCGATATCGAAAGTGTCGCGATTCCGCCGCCGCAAATGGTCGCCGCGCTTGCGGAAGAAAGGCTCGATGGCTTCTGCGTCGGTGAGCCGTGGAACGCAATGGCCGAAGCGGAAGGCGTCGGCAGAACCGTCGCTTACACGAGCGAAGTGTGGCCGGATCATCCCGAGAAAGTGCTGGCGTGCCGGCGCGATTTTGTTCGTGCCAATCCGAATGCGGCGCAAGCGCTGGTGCGAACGATGCTTGAAGCCTGCAGATGGCTCGACGGCGCGGGACATCGCGAGGAAATTGCACGCTGGCTCGCGCGTCCTGAATTTATCGGCATCGATGAAGCGTTGATCGCGGCGCGGCTTGGCAACGAGATTGCCGCCTCGGCGCCACGCGGCCTGCCAATGCGGTTCTTCGACAACGGCGCGGTGAACTACCCCCGCGCCGCCGACGGTGCCTGGTTCCTTACGCAGTTCGAACGCTGGGGCATGATCGACTCACGCACGGATTACGCTGAAATCGCCGCGCAAATCAACCAGACGCAGTTGTATCGTGAGGCAGCCGCACGCGTCGGCATCGCGGTGCCAGGAGATGAGGGTTCTCAAGTGCTAATCGACGGTAAGGTGTGGGGTAGCGACACGGCATCCGAGGCTTACGCGCAGAGCTTCACTATCCGCGCATAGCGTGCGGTTGCGGTTGCGGCGCCACCGTCATGCGGACTTTGCCTTTACCGTCGGGAACAGCGCGCTAACCACCAGCCCGCCGCCGGGCGCATCGCTCAACGCGATCAGCGCGCCATGCACCCGCGCGACTTCCCGCACGATCGACAAACCCAGCCCGCTACCCTCGACCGCCTGCGTCGCTTCGCTGCGATAGAACCGTTCGAACACCGCATCGCGTTCACCTGCTGCGATCCCCGGCCCGTTATCGATCACCTGCAACAACGGTTGCTCAGCTTCGCATGCAACGCGTACGGTAATCACCGCCCCATCGCCCGAATAGCGAATCGCGTTGTCGATCAGATTACCGACCAGTTCCGCCAGCAGATCGGCCTGACCCATCACGTCGATACGCACGTCCTGTTCGAAGCCGAGATCGATACCACGCGAGCGCGCTACCGGCGACCAGTCGAGTGTCACGTTGCGCGCCACTTTATGCAGCGGCACAGCGGCATGCTTGACCGTATAACCGCTGTCCGCATCGAGCCGCGAGAGCGACAGCAATTGCTGCACGATGCGCACCGCCTGCTGCACCGCGCGATTCAGCCGCCGCAAATGCACGCCTTGGCGGCGATTGCCGTTCGATATCTCTTCGCCGCCGTCGATATCGCGCAACGCCAGCTCTGACTCCGCCTGAATGACCGCAAGCGGTGTCTTCAACTGATGCGCGGCGTCGTTAAAAAATCGCCTGCGCGACAACTGCATCAACTGCGTGCGCCCAATGTACTGATTGATCG
Organism: Paraburkholderia sediminicola; assembly: GCF_902859805.1. Lineage (GTDB taxonomy): Bacteria > Pseudomonadota > Gammaproteobacteria > Burkholderiales > Burkholderiaceae > Paraburkholderia > Paraburkholderia sediminicola. The sequence goes on from NZ_CADIKC010000004.1 coordinate 374,453, forward strand.
AATCGACCAGCGGCGCGACTTCGCTCGGCAGGCCCACGGTATCAAGCGGCGTCGGATCGTCTTCAGCACGCGCCGCAACTTTCGCCGACAAGCGGTTCAGCGGCCGCAAGCCACGCGCAACACCCAACCATACGATGCCGAGCGCAAGCACGACCAGCAAGAACTCCTGTTGCAGCGAGCCGGTCAGAATCTCGCGCGCCAACGCCTGGCGCTGCTCAATCGTTTCGCCGACCCGCACCATAACCACGCGTGTCTGCGCCGACGGCACGTCGTGCACCGGCAATCTCAGCATGGCGATGCGCAGCGGACGCCCACGAAACACGTCGTCGTAGAACTGCACGCTGTAGGGCTCTGCCAGCGCCTTCGTACCCGACGGCAGATCCGGATAACCGGTCACCACCCGGCCACCTTCCTCGCGGATCTGATAGTAGATGTTGCCGCCACCGTTCGATTCGAACATCTCCAGCGCGAGATACGGCAGATCGACTTCGATCTCTCCTTCACGCAAACGGATGCCGTCGCGTATCGAGCGCAGCGAAAACTCCAACGTGCGATCGAAGGCCGCATGCGCCGCGTTCATTGCGCGTTGATAAGTGAGCCATGCATCGAAGGCGAGCAGCAGAAGCAGCGGCAGCAACAACCAGAGCGCGACGCGAACGCGCAGATTCGGCCGCCTCATGCGTCTTTCGCTTCCAGCAGATAGCCGAGCCCGCGCAGCGTGACGATGCCGACCGAACTGCGCTCGAGTTTCTTGCGCAAGCGGTGCACGTAGATCTCGATGGCATCGGCATTCACCGATTCATCGAGTCCGAAGATTTTCTCCGAGAGCGTGTCCTTGTTGATCGCGCGGCCGTTGCGCAGGATCAGCACCTCGAGTACCGAACGTTCGCGCGGCGTCAACGCGAGCGGCTCGCCATCGAGCGTGAAGCCGCGGTCGACGCTGTCGTAAAGCAGCGTGCCGCATTGCGCATGCAGCGGTTCCTGGCCGTGACTGCGACGCAGCAGCGCCCGAGCACGCGCTTCGAGTTCGGTGAGCGCGAAGGGTTTGGCGAGGTAATCGTCGGCGCCGAGATCGAGGCCGCGCACGCGCTCTTCCACCGAACCATGCGCGGTCAGCATCAATACCGGCACCGCGTTGCGCCGCGCGCGCAGACGACGCAAAACTTCGAGGCCGTCGAGCTTCGGCAAGCCGATATCGAGAATCACCAGCGCGTAGTCCTGCGTGCGCAACACGTGGTCGGCGGACTCGCCGTCATGCATGCAGTCGACGGTGAGTTTCGCGCTGGTCAGCGCATCGGTTAGCGAGCGGGAAAGGATTGGATTGTCTTCGACGAGCAGCACACGCATAAACAGAATCCCAGGGAAATCCATGAGGCGAATTCGACCATTGTGACGCATTTCTTTCGAAAACTGAAAGCATTCAGAAAGCACGCGTCTCTTACCATTCGCCTACACAAAACAAACACAATGTTTTCTGGAGGAAGACGTGCAAATCTCTTTGAAGTATCTCGCCGTAGCTGTTGCATTCGCCGCAAACTCAGCATGGGCGGCCTTTCCGGCTGGTTATCCCAGCGATTACCAGGCCACCGTCGACGGGGCAAAGAAGGAAGGCAAGCTGATCGTGTATTCGGTCACGGACACCGCTCTGGTGCGCCCGCTCATCAAGGATTTTGAAAGCTTGTATGGCATCAAGGTCGAGTACAACGACATGAACAGCACAGAGCTGTACAACCGCTACATCAGCGAAAACGCGGCCAGCAGCACCAGCGCCGACGTGTTGTGGAGCTCGGCGATGGACCTGCAGGTCAAGCTCGTCAACGACGGCCTGATGGCCAGCTACGAATCGCCCGAAGCGAAGCAGTTGCCGCAATGGGCGCAGTACCAGAAGCAGGCGTACGGCACCACGTACGAGCCGCTGGCGATCGTCTACAACAAGCGCCTTCTGCCGGCCGGCGAAGTGCCGCAAACGCGCGCCGATCTGATCAAGCTGCTGCAAGGCAAGCCGGATCAGTTCAAAGGCAAGGTCACCACGTACGACATCGAAAAATCCGGCGTCGGCTTCAACTATCTGACGCAGGATGCGCGCGTCAATCCGCAAGTCACGTGGGATCTCGTGAAAGCAATGGGCGCAACCGGCCCGAAACTGCAATCGAGTACCGGCGCGATGATGGAGCGTATTTCTTCGGGTGAAAACCTGATCGGCTACAACATTCTCGGTTCGTACGCGCTCACCAAAGCGAAGAAAGACCCGTCGATCGGCTACGTCTATCCGAAGGACTACACGCTGGTGGTAAGCCGCCTCGTGACGATTTCGAAGAAGGCGCAAAGCCCGAACGCCGCGAAGCTGTGGGTCGATTACCTGCTGTCGCAACGCGGTCAGACCTTGCTCGCGAACCAGGCCAGCCTGTTCTCGATTCGCGCGGACGTGGACGGGGAAACGTCGATGGCGGGTCTCACGAAACAACTCGGCGACTCGCTCAAACCGATCCCGATCGGCGCCGGCCTGCTGGTCTATCTCGACCAGTCCAAGCGGCTTGAATTCCTCAAGCAATGGCAACAGTCGATCAAGCGCTAAACCTCCACTGATCTGACGGTGTCCGCGCCGAAACACGCGGGCACCACGCCTTCTTTCACTACCTGTCGATATGCGGCTTTCACGCTGCAGGGGGACACTCATGCTTTCCACTAGCGCAACCGGACACCGCGACGCACCACCTCTCGCGGCCGACGGCGGCACGATAGGCGCGCTGCCGCGCGGCGGTCTGCAGCCGTTGGCGGGGCTGCTGCGCTGGCTCGTCGTCGCGGTGCTGACCGTCGCGGTGGCGCTGCCGCTCGGCTTCATTCTGTTCCAGAGCGTGCTGAACGCGCCGTTCTTCGACGCTAAACGCACGCTCGGTCTTGCCGGATTCGAATTCATTTTCAGCGACCCCGACTTCTGGTCCGCGCTGAAAAACTCTTTCGTCATCGCGGCCGGGATGCTGTTCATCTCGATCCCGCTCGGCGGCATTCTCGCGTTCCTGATGGTGCGCACCGATCTGCCGGGCCGCCGCTGGCTCGAACCGCTGCTGCTCACCCCCGTATTCGTTTCGCCGATGGTGCTCGCATTCGGCTATGTCGTCGCGGCCGGACCGGTCGGCTTCTATTCGGTCTGGTGGAAGGAACTGTTCGGTGCCGCCGAGGCGCCATGGAGCGTGTACTCGATTCTCGCGATCACGATCATCGTCGGACTCACGCATGTGCCGCACGTGTACCTGTATTCGTCGGCGGCGCTGCGCAATCTCGGCTCGGATGTTGAAGAAGCGGCGCGCGTTGCGGGTGCGCGGCCGTTCCGTGTCGCGCTCGACGTCAGCTTGCCGATGACGCTGCCCGCCCTGCTATTCGCCGGCGTGCTGGTGTTCTTCCTCGGCTTCGAAGTGTTCGGCCTGCCGCTCGTGCTCGGCGACCCTGAAGGACACCTCGTGCTGGCGACGTATCTGTACAAGCTCACCAACAAACTCGGCGTGCCCTCGTATCACCTGATGGCCGCGGTGGCCGTGTGCATCGTCGCGATTACGTTCCCGCTGGTGCTGCTACAACGGCGCCTGCTGAAGAGCGCCAACCGCTTCGTCACAGTCAAAGGTAAAGCGGGACGTCAGACCGTATTGCCGCTCGGCGCATGGCGTTGGGTTGCGCTGGCAATCGTCGCGCTGTGGCTGCTGCTCACGGTGTTCGTGCCGCTCTCCGGCATCACGCTGCGCGCGTTCGTCACCAACTGGGGCGAAGGCGTGAATCTGGCCGAAGTACTGACGCTCGCCAACTTCACCGAACTGTTCGAACAGGACAACCTGGTCCGCGCGATTCTCAATACGCTCGGCATCGGCGTGATCGGTGGCGCGCTTGCAGTGGGCTTCTATTCGCTGGTCGCATTTGCGGGCCACCGCCGCAACGATTGGGCTACGCGTCTGCTCGACTACCTCGTGCTGCTGCCGCGTGCGGTGCCCGGCCTGCTCGCCGGTCTCGCTTTCCTATGGATCTTCCTCTTCGTGCCCGGCCTGAAGGAACTGAAGAACTCCATGTGGAGTATCTGGATCGCGTACACGGTCGTGTGGCTCGCGTACGGCATGCGCCTGATTCAAAGCGCGCTGTTGCAAGTCGGGCCGGAACTCGAAGAAGCGGGACGCAGCGTCGGCGGCACGCGGGCACGCGTCAGTCTCGACGTGACGCTGCCGCTCGTGCGTTTCGGTCTGCTCGCGGCATGGCTGCTCATCTTCATGATCTTCGAGCGCGAATACTCGACTGCCGTCTATCTGCTCTCGCCCGGCACGGAAGTGATCGGCGCGCTACTCGTGTCGCTGTGGGCGACCGGCGCGGTCGATCAGGTCGCGGCGCTTTCTGTCATCAACATCGCGATGGTCGGCGTCGGACTCGGCGTCGCTCTGCGCTTCGGAGTGAAATTGCATGGATAAGCTCTCGGTCGACAACCTGTTTCTCAGCTATGGCGACAACCCGATCCTGAAGGGCGTGTCGTTCGAACTGAACCCCGGCGAAGTGGTGTGCCTGCTGGGCGCGTCGGGCAGCGGCAAGACCACCCTGCTGCGCGCGGTCGCAGGACTCGAACAACCTTCCTCGGGCCGTATCGAACTGGACGGCAAGGTGTTTTTCGACGGTGCTTCCAAAGTCGATCTGCCGGTCGAACAACGTTCGCTTGGGCTGGTGTTTCAGTCGTATGCGCTGTGGCCGCATCGCACGGTGGCGGACAACGTGGGCTATGGATTGAAGTTGCGGCGTGTGTCGAGCGCTGAACAAAAAAAGCGTGTGCAGTCGGCGCTCGACCAACTCGGCCTCGGTCATCTCGCAGCGCGTTATCCGTATCAGCTTTCCGGCGGCCAGCAACAGCGGGTGGCAATTGCGCGGGCGTTGGTCTACAACCCGCCTGTCATTCTGCTCGACGAACCGCTGTCGAATCTCGACGCCAAGCTGCGTGAAGAAGCGCGCGCCTGGCTGCGCGAACTGATCGTATCGCTCGGCTTATCTGCATTGTGCGTCACGCACGACCAGACCGAAGCGATGGCGATGTCCGACCGCATCCTGCTATTGCGCAACGGCCGCATCGAACAGGAAGGCACACCCGCTGAACTGTATGGCGCGCCCCGCTCGCTCTATACCGCCGAATTTATGGGCAGCAATAACCGGATCGACGCGCGTGTTGCCGCAGTCGACGGCGAACGCGTGACGCTGGCCGGCGACGGCTGGCAATTGCAGGCGCAAGCGCGCGAAGCGCTCACCACTGGGCAAAACGCGCAGGCCGTAATTCGCCTCGAACGCGTGCAGGTCGCCGATGGCCCTGGCGCGAACCGCCTCGAGGCGGAGCTCATCACGTCGATGTATCTCGGCGATCGCTGGGAATACCTGTTCCATTGCGGCGATCTGCGCCTGCGCGCCTTCGGACATGTGCCGCGCGCGGCAGGCCGTCACTGGATCGAATTCCCCGCCAACGATTGCTGGGCATTCGCACAGGCGAGCTGAAGCAAGTTCAAACGTGCTGATAGGCCCAGCCACACCGCATCCCCAACCGAAGTGAATAAACCAACCACAGGAGACTGTTGATGAAGTGGAGTATGACGAAGGCGTCCCTCGGCGTAACATGCGCCAGCCTCGCCGGACTGGCAGCAACCGCGCACGCGCAATCGAGCGTGACCCTGTACGGCATCGTCGACGCGGGCGTCGAATACGTGAATCACGCGAGCAAGGACGGCAGCGCTACGCGTCTCGTCTCGGGCGGCAAGAACACCTCGCGCTGGGGCCTGCGTGGCGTCGAGGACCTCGGCGGCGGATTGAAGGCGGTCTTCCAGTTGGAGAGCGGCATCAACGTCGCGAACGGTCAGTTCGACGACGGTCCCGGCGCCATCTTCGACCGCCGCGCCACGATCGGTCTGAAAAACCGCTTCGGGCAAATCACGCTCGGCCGCAATTTCACGACCACCTACGACTACATGCTGCAGTTCGACCCGATGGGTTACGCGCCGAACTACTCGTGGGCGACGTCATCCACCGCCACCGGGGGACGTAAGGACGGTCTGTTCTCGCGCTCGGCCAATTCCGTGCGCTATGACGGCACGTTCTCCGGCTTCAAGCTCGGTGCCATGTACGGCTTCGGCAATGTGCCGGGCAGCATGAAGTCGAGTTCCAAGTACGACTTTGGTCTCGGCTACGAGAACGGTCCGTTCGCCGTCGTCGCCACATTCGACCGGCAGAACGGCGCCAACGACAGCGTGACGCCAGCAGATACCACCAACTACATTCAAGGCATTCACGCAGGCTTGAGCTACGACTTCGGCACGGTGAAGGCAATGGCCGGCTATCGCAACTATCGGCGCACGTTCCACACTGCCGCACCGACGTTGCGCAGCGATATGTACTGGGTCGGCGGTCAATACGATGTGACGCCGTTCGTTTCGCTGTTTGCCGCGGTCTACCATCAGGACATCAAGGACGCGAGCGACGCCGATCCGACGCTGTTCTCGCTGCGCGCGCAGTACGCCTTGTCGAAGCGCACGGTGCTGTATATGGCGGGCGGTTATGCGATGGCCAAGCATGACAATGCGGTCAGTCTGTCGCGTGATCTGACCGGCGCGGCGGATACGCAAACGGGTGTCACGGCGGGGATTCAGCACCGGTTCTGAAGCATCAGGAACGGGTAACGCATCGAAGCGTGCAGGCATTCAAAGCGGAGCGAGGCGCGGCGAAGGTCAATCCTTCGCCGCGCCTCGCTCGTTTGCTTTAAGATGGATTCGGGCAATCCATTCGCCTAGAATGAATCAGGCAAATGGAGCACTCGCCGACAGGAGCCACGCCATGCCCCAAGTAAGCCGTGATACCCGTAAAACACCTCGCCATGGCCTGCTGTGGTTCGTTGCATTGTGGCTGCTTGGCGTCGGCGGAACGGCGCTACTCGTGCTCCCGTTTCATCTTCTCGTCGCTGCAGCAATGCGTCACTAGCATCGGCACCTTGCGCGGCGCTTATACGTCCATCCTCGCGCAACTCAAGATTACTCAAGCGTAGGCGGCAACTGTCCAAGTTGCCGGAACACCGATAACCAATCTTCGAGGTGCCACGTCTTCGCAATCAGATTTCCGCGCATCTGATGGAAAGAGTGAATCGCGAAACTGATGTGTTTGGAACTTGCAGCAATGCCCAGTAGTTTTCCGGTTTGCGTGCCCGTGATCTCTGCGCGAACGCCCACCCGGTCTCCATGAATCAGCACGTCGAGAATGGTGATTTTCATATCCGGCAGCGCTGTGGCGATGTTGGCAAATATTTGAACCATCTGCTCAGGTCCCGGCGCCGCCCCGGCAGGTTCGGGAATATATTCCCAATCTGGGGTAACGACCTTTCGTAACAACGCGACGCTTTTCTGCTCGAAGGCGCGATAGAGTCCTTCAATCGCTTCACGGGTGATCGCTTCTTCGGTAGATACGGCCATGTCCGGTTACTCCTGAAGAATGCACCCGGTCAGGCAAGTGGCTTGCGAAAAACGCTCCCGCCATAACCGAGCACGATATTGTCGACTTCAAACGGTGACGCCTCCTGCGCCTCGAGGATGAATGCCACGTGGCCAGGGGTCAGTTTGCCGGATATCGATGCGACCAGGTCGTCGTCGAACGTGTCCCTGATCGCATGCTCGGCCAGCCCACCGCTCGCCCCTATCGTGAAGCCAAGTAGCGCCCCTGCCGGTCCGCCAAGCATCCCGATCAAACCGCCCGTCAGCGCACCGATCACTGTGCCCCAAAACGGCCGGGTTTGCTTGTCGAGCAGGATCAGCTTACCTGTTGCGTCTTTTTGAACCAGCACGCCGCTCTCGATTTTGAAACCAAGGTCTTTTTCCTCAAAATTCCGGAAATCCCGACCGGCTCTTTCGGCGACGTCCACACTGTCGAAAACGGCGACGATCAACTGTTGTGCCATTTGATAGCTCCTTGATCTGCCAACGTTGTCTATCAAAGATAGTGACTTTCGCATCGCGCGCCATTTGTTTATTTCCGATTCATGGTATCGGTCGAAGTGCGCCTTGACCTCAGCGTGTGCTCTGCCGAGGATTTCCGGCGTGCAATGGTTTAGCATCGTCGCAATCAGCTGTACCCGCACGGGTATCTGGCGTTGGGTCCGGCTCAGGAGATTCAGTTCGAATGGCGGCAGCTCGAATTCCGGCAGTATGCGCACGAGCCGGCCCTCTGTAAGCGCATCGACGCATGCCGGTTCTTCCAGTACCCCGATGCCGACGCCCGAAACGATCATTTCATGCATGGGCCGCCAATGACTGGTCCTGACCGCCGTACGGATCGGCGCGCTCTCCACGACAGTCGCCATGTGCCTGAGCGGCAACTGGTCGGTGCCGAACATGCCCTGGACCCGGATGAACGGGTGCTTGACCAGCTCAGATGGATCGGTGATCGGACCATGCTGGCTGATATAGCCTGGCGCGGCAACAAGAACGCGCCCAACCTGCCCCAGCTGATAGGCAGTGAATGCCCCTTCTCCAAGTTGCCCAAGACGAAACGAGATATCGACACCCTCCGTCACGAGGTCGACGACCCGGTCGTTCAGGACCAGTTCCAGATCCAGTTGCGGATAGGCTGCACGCACCAGCGTCAACGCTTCCGGCACAACTGTCTCGCCAAAACAATGAGGCGCCGCGATACGAATCGTTCCTTTGAGCGCATGCTCGTCGCTCGACACTTCAGCGACCGCCTCTTCCACTGCGTGCAGGATCCTCTTGCTACAGTCGTAGAATTTAACGCCTTCGGGCGTACGATTGAATGCGCGCGCACTTCGGCGCAGGAGCCGGCAGCCAAGATACTTCTCCAGCCGCTCGATACGTTCGCTCGCGGCCGGCTGCCCGATATTGAGGTCTCGCGCCGCGCCGGAGATACTCCCACGCTCAACCACTCTGACGTAGATGCGCATGGCTTCGAGCAGATTCACCGCACCTCACCTCCATTCGCAATGCGAATTATCAGGCGCCGCCTTTCTTGCTGCGATAGACAGCCTTGAACGGATGGTAACGATATGACAGGAGAATAAAAGACCACCGGGTCCGATATAAAGTATCGAATGAGAAGCAGAGATTTACGACAAAACAATGTCGAACCTTATCGGCGCATGATCTCGCCGCACGCCGCTTGATACGTTGCCCCGCCGGCAAGCATGCAAAACGCAATCGGGTCGCCCGCCCGGCTTCGGGATGCCGCATTCGGACTCGTCCAGATCCTTTGCACTGTTTCCATAATGTGCCTGGGCGGTATAACATCTCTGGACGCATAGTTGAACATCGACAATGTCACGTATCTCCGCGCACCTCCTGATGACGAAGCAACGCTTTATGTGTACTTGCGGCGATTGCAGCAGCACACGTACTTCCTTCACGCGGACGAAAAATTTGCGCGCGCCTTAGACAGATGATGACGAAGGCGGAAAGGCATTCGCTCCATCCCCGGAATCAATAACGGTTCATCAATATTTAATCCGATGCCCAAAGACATCCCAGAATCGCAAGCCGTTTGTAATGACATCACACGTAGCGCGATCTTCATCGTCGCGACCCTCGCGGCAGGCCAGGAGCCCGCTGAACAGGTGCGCGCGTGGTGCGGGGACGTTGCTGCCCTGGTGCGCTCAGTCGGCAAGCGCGTCCCCTCCGGCAACCTGTCGTGCGTGGTCGGCTTTGGCTCCGACGTGTGGGACACGTTGTTCGGCGCCCCGCGCCCGGCGAGCCTGCATCCGTTCCGCGAATTCGGCGCAGGCGAGCGTCGCGCCGTGAGTACGCCGGGGGATATCCTGCTGCACATCCGCGCGGACCAGATGGATCTCTGCTTCGAGCTCGCCACGCAGTTGACAGGACGGCTCGGTACCGCCGTCTCGGTCATCGACGAAGTACACGGTTTTCGCAACTTCGATCTGCGCAGCATGGTGGGCTTCGTCGACGGCACCGAGAATCCGCAGGGTCGCGAGGCTGTCGATTTCACCCGCATCGGTGACGAGGACCCGGAGTTCGAGGCCGGCAGTTATGTCATCGTGCAGAAGTACATGCACGACATGAACGGCTGGAACTCGCTCTCCGTCGAGACCCAGGAGCGCATTATCGGCCGCACGAAACTGGCCGACATCGAGCTCGACGCAGCGGTCAAACCGACCTGTTCACATAGCTCGCTCACCACGATCACCGAGAACGGCGAGGAAGTGAAAATCCTCCGCGACAACATGCCATTCGGCCGCCCCGGCATGGGCGAGTTCGGCACCTACTTTATCGGTTATGCGCGTTCGCCCGAGCCTATCGAGCAAATGATGAAAAACATGTTCGTCGGGCGCCCGCCGGGCAACTATGACAGGCTGCTCGACTATAGCCGCGCGGTCACGGGCAACCTCTTCTTCATCCCCTCGGCCACCTTGCTCGAGGCGCTTGCGGATCGCGATCCGCAAGCGGCCGCGGCCGTTGTCGAGCAATCGCCTGAACCGTCTTCATCCGCTGAGCCGCGTCACGACGGCTCGCTGAATATTGGCTCTCTCAAGGGAATCTCTCAACATGAATAATCTGCATCGCGAGCTTGCCCCCATCTCCCGTGCCGCCTGGTCGCAACTCGAAGATGAAGTGGCCCGCACGTTCAAGCGCAGCGTCGCCGGCCGTCGTGTGGTCGACGTCAAGGGTCCTGGTGGAACCGAACTGTCCGGCGTCGGCACTGGGCATCAGATCGCGATCGCCGCGCCGCAGCAGGGCGTGGTGGCGAAGCTGGCTGAGGTCAAGAGCCTCGTGCAGTTGACCGTGCCGTTCGAGCTGCAGCGCGAAGCGATCGACAGCGTCGTGCGCGGTGCGAAAGATGCCGACTGGCAGCCCGCGAAGGAAGCCGCCAAACAGCTCGCCTACGCCGAAGATCGCGCGATTTTCGATGGATATAAGGCTGCGGGCATTGGCGGGCTTCGTGAAGGCTCGTCGAATCCGTCGCTCGCACTGCCGGCCGACATCAGCGATTATCCGAACACGATCAGCAATGCGCTCGAAGAACTGCGGCTTGCCGGCGTCGACGGGCCCTATTCCGTGCTGCTCGGCGCTGACGCGTATACAGCGCTCGGCGAGGCGCGCGATCAGGGTTATCCGGTGATCGAGCACATCAAGCGGATCGTGAACGGCGACATCATCTGGGCGCCCGCGCTTGCGGGCGGCAGCGTGTTGTCCACACGCGGCGGCGACTTCGAGTTACATCTCGGCGAAGAGTTGTCGATCGGATACGTGAGCCATACCGACACCGTCGTGCGCCTCTATCTGTGCGAGACGCTGACATTCCTGATGCTGACGAGCGAAGCGTCGGTGTCGTTGACGCAGGCAGAGTAAGCGCCTTCCGATTCCTGCTATCGGTTGCTGAAGGTTGCCCGGGGGTTGCCAGATCTCCCGGCCTCAGCCATCGTTGCGTGCTCAGGCCCGCAACGATGGCGTTAGAAGTGCGGACACGTCATCGTCGGGAAGTATTTCCAAGCGATTCGTCGCTTCGCCACAGTCGACGTGCACCCTCTCCAGAATTTCCGACGCGCACTTTCTCAACATCGTGACCAGCATCCGTACCCGTGGCGGCACCGGACGTTGCGCCTGAATCAACAGGTTCAGATCGAAGGGCAGCACCTCGAATTCCGGCAGTATGCGCACGAGCCGACCCTCTGCAAGCGCATCGACGCACGCCGGCTCTTCCAGCACGCCGATGCCGGCACCCGAAAGGATCATTTCATACATGGGCCGCCAATGACTGGTCTTGATCGCAGTACGGATCGGTGCGCTCTCCACAACGGTCGCCATGTGCCTGAGCGGCAACTGGTCGGTGCCGAACATGCCCTGGACCCGGATGAACGGATGCTTGACCAGCTCGGATGGCTCCGTGATTGGACCGTGCTGACTCAGATAGCCTGGCGAGGCGACGAGAACACGCCCAACCTGGCCAAGTTGACGCGCAATGAATGCCCCTTCGCCAAGTTGCCCAAGACGAAACGAAATATCGACGCCCTCCGTCACGAGGTCCACGACCCGGTCGTTCAGAACCAGTTCCAGATCCAGTTGCGGATAGGCTGCACGCACCAGCGTCAACGCTTCCGGCACCACCGTCTCGCCAAAACAATGAGGCGCCGCGATACGAATCGTCCCCTTGAGACCCTCCTCGTCGTTCGATACTTCAGCGATAGCCTGCTCCACGGCGAGCAGAATCGCTTTGCTACGCTCGTAGAACGTGACGCCCTCGGGCGTGCAATTGAAAGCGCGTGCGCTACGGAGCAGGAGCCTACAGCCCAGGTATTTCTCCAGCCGCTCGATGCGTTCGCTCGTGGCCGGCTGCCCCATATTGAGGTCCCGCGCCGCGCCGGAGATACTCTCTCGCTCAACCACCCTGACGTAAATCCGCATGGCTTCTAGCAGATTCATGGTGCCCAACCTCCCTGTATGCCGATCTCGTGTCATTCGAACCAGTTTTTGCGCATCGGAAGCTCCTTACGGGGCGACCTGGCAATGCGCATTCGATGGAGAACAGGTTAAGGGCGGGCCATCGGTCGCTGAGTGCACACATCGGGCCGACTTGGGTCAGTACAGTTCTGCTACGCTCCCTGCACCGGGCGGCGGCACGGCGAGGCGAACGCGTGCCAGCCGGGTGAGAAGTCGATACAACGTGCCGCGGCGGAACGCTAAGGGAATCGTCCGATGAATCTCTATGAGAAGCTGGCAGATGACATCGAGAAGCTGATCCGGCAAGGCGTGTACGGGCATGGCGAGCGCCTCCCATCCGTACGGCAGACCAGCCAGCAGCATCGGCTCAGCGTGACAACGGTCATCCGCGCCTATTTGCTGCTCGAAAGCCGTGGCTTGCTGACGGCGAGGCCTCAGTCGGGCTATTTCGTCAATTTCCGGGGCGACGGGGGCGAACGGAAAACGCTCGAACTCCGGCCATCGAAACCGATTCCGATTTCGTCGCCGGTCGACGTCAGCCGGTTGGTGCTGTCCACCTTGCGCTCGATCGGCGTCGACGATGCCGTGCCGCTCGGCTCGCCCTACCCCGACCCTGGCCTCTTTCCCTTCGAAAGGATCAACCGCTACGCTTACGACGCGGGACGCGGCAAAACGCGCTGGGGCGTGACCGACGCACTGCCGCCTGGCAATGCGGCCCTTGTGCGGCAGATTGCGCGACGCTACCTCGAGAACGGCATGGCCGTCGATCCGAACGAGATCATCATCACGGTCGGCGCGACTGAGGCGATCAATCTGTGCCTTCAGGCGGTCGCGAAGCCCGGCGACGTGATCGCGGTGGAATCACCGACGTTCTACGCGATGCTTCATGCAATCGAACGGATGGGCATGAAAGCGATCGAGGTGTCGACTCATCCCGAGCATGGCATCGATATTGAAGCGCTCGCCGCCATCGTAAAGTCGCAGACCATTACGGCCTGCATGGTCATGCCGAACTTCCAGAATCCGCTGGGTTTTCTGATGCCTGACGAGCGCAAGCGCGAACTCGTGGAATTCCTGACGAAGTGGGATATTCCGGTCATCGAGAATGGCGTCTACAACGAGCTTCACTATGACAGCACGCACCCCAGCACGTTGAAGTCATTCGACACGAAGGGGCTGGTGCTGCACTGTGGGTCGTTTTCGAAGACTCTCACGGCAGCCTACCGGATCGGTTGGGCGCTGCCGGGCCGATATCGCGATCAGGTGGAGAAACTCAAGTTCCTGAATACGCTGACCTCTCCGTCGATTCCGCAAATGGCGATTGCGGAATTCCTCGAACGCGATGGCTATGAGCATCACCTGCGAAGGGTTCGCAGAGCGTATGCGCAGCAGGCCAATCTGATGAAGGCAACCGTCTCGCGTTTCTTTCCTGAAGGCACGCGCATGTCCAACCCCGCGGGAGGATACGTGCTGTGGATCGAATTGCCGCCCAAGGTCGACGCCATGCGGCTTTATAACCTCGCGCTCGATCAAGGTATCACCATCGGACCGGGCTACATGTTCTCGGTCTCGGAGACGACCTATCGGAACTTCATCCGCCTCAATTACAGCAGCCCGTGGTCGAGTGAGATCGAACAGGCTGTGATTACGGTGGGCAAGCTTGTCGCGATGTGCGCCAAGTAGCGGCTCGCTGATACGCTGGCCACGGCCTTAGCGCGTGTGGGGCACGGGGCGCGGCTCGATCTTGAGAGCACGAGCCTCAGCCCCCCGTGACCGGCGGGAAGAACGCTATCTCGCTGTCCTCGCGCACGACGAACGTGTCCGCGACCATCTCGTGATTGACGGCTGTGCGGAGCGGCCGTCCCGCGCGCAGGGCCTCGGCCGTCCGCTCGTCTCTTGACGCGAGCCTGACGCGCAAGGAGTCAACGGGGAGTTCGGGCGCGTCAATGTGCACAATCTCCTGCGAGATGCCGAGTTGTTCACGAACGCTTGCGAAATATTTGATGGTGAGTTTCATTCGTCTGTTCCTGTTGCCGGCGCGATGTGGGCACACGTTGTGAGCGAAACGCGCATCAGCCCCACCGCAGCATCGATTGTTCGTCGCGCGTCTTGGCCTCGACCCATCTGACTTCGCCGTCACGGCGGATTTCCTTCTTCCACAACGGTGCGTGGGCTTTCAGGAAGTCCATCAGGAATTCGCACGCGTCGAATGCCGCTCTTCGATGCGGTGCAGCGACCACTACCAGCACCACCGCCTCGCCAAGCGCGACACGGCCCACCCGGTGCACGATCTTCACGGCCTCCAGGCACCATCGTGCGATGGCTTCTTCGACGATGCTGCTGAACGACTGCTCCGTCATCCCCGGATAGTGCTCGAGTTCGAGTGCGACTACGTCATCGAAATCGCCACAGTTACGCACCACGCCGAGGAAGTTCACGATGGCGCCCACATTCGGATTACGCGTGATCGGCATGATCTCCGACTGGATGTCGATCGGCTGAAGCTGGACCCGCACTTCGAAGCCCGACGCGATAGTGACCTGGAGAGACGCTGGATCGCTTGCATGCTCATTGGCGCTCGCTCTGTCAGGCTGTGTGCGATCGCGGGATGACGGTGTTGTCATGGCAGAACTCCGGTCTGTGTCTGCTTCGCAAGGACTCGTCAGGCCTCAACCGCCGACCAGCGACATGCGGACGGTGGGATAGGCTTTCCCCGATCCTGGCCGGCGCGGTGTCGAACGAAGCTCGGAGTAGCGATCGTCGCGTTGGATCCACCGGCTGCGAACGACGTCTGCCAGTTGCTCGACTGATGCGGCCTCATTGAGCCAGGGCCTGAGGTCCGTGCCGTGTGTGGCGAAAAGACATGAATAAAGTTGACCGTCGGCCGATACGCGAGCGCGCGAACACGACCCGCAGAAGGGCTTCGATACGCTCGCGATGAAGCCGACTTCGCCTGTGCCGTCGGCATGGCGATAGTTGACCGCAGTGCCCGTCTGTTCGCGAACGACGACGGGGACCAACGGAAACGCCGACTCGACAATGTCACGCGTCTCGCGCGCCGTGATCACTTTCGTGTTCGACCAGCCGCCTGCGCCGCCAACGTCCATAAATTCGATGAAGCGTAGGGCCACACCGGTGCCCTTGAACTGCCGCACGAGCGGGAGGATCTGGCTGTCGTTGACGCCTCGCTCGATCACCGCATTGACCTTGATCGGCTCGAGTCCCACGGCGCGCGCGGCCTCGATCCCGTCCAGGATGCGCGACACGGGCATGTCGACGTCACTCATCCGGCGAAATACGGCGTCGTCCACGGCGTCGAGGCTCACCGTCACGCGACCGAGGCCGGCATCGCGCAACGAACGCGCCTTGGCGGCAAGCAGGGAACCGTTTGTCGTCAGCGCAAGCTCCAGCGGTTTGCCGCTGGGTGTGGTCAGTTTCGCGAGTTGCTCGATCAGGGATTCGAGCCCACGCCGCAGGAGCGGCTCGCCGCCCGTGATGCGGATCTTCTCGACCCCAAGCAGCGAAAACGCTTTCGCGAGCTTAACCATCTGCTCGAACGACAGGCGTTCCGAAGACGGCAGGAAGCGGTAGTCCGCGCCGAAGGTCTCCCGCGGCATGCAATACGTACAGCGGAAATTGCATTGATCGATGACGGACAGGCGTAAATCCCGCAGTGGACGATTGAGCGTGTCGAGCGTGGTCGTGACGTCACCGGCGGATACGCCATGGCGGGATGCTGTGTCGGCGAGTATGGGCTGGTGGATGATGTTCACGATCTATCCGAAGGTGGGCGGCGGCAAACGGAGCAAGGGCGAGGCGGTAGTCGAACTGTCCGACCGGGAGAGCCGCCGGTCCGTCAATGACCTGCTGGCAGGATAGTGCGTTGGGCTCACCCACGGGACGCACAGTCTGTGTCGAATTTCAGGAGTACAGTTCGCGCGCCGTGTCGGGTGCGACGGTGAGGCTGACGCACTATTGTGTTGAGCAGGCTGACCGGATGCCTCGAGAAAACCCCACCCTAAGTCAGTTGATACGCGCGCACCGGCACAACCTCCTCGGGAAGTTCGCAGCCACACAGCTCGAGAACCGATCGTTCGATGTTGCGCGTCATGGCGTCGAGCGCCAGCGCATTCGGCGCGACTGTAAAAGGCTCCGCGACTTCGCTCGCAATCGCCTCAAGCGCAATGAGCGTATAGGAAATGAAAACGCAAAGAAGCGGCGTGAAGAACTCCGTCGAATCGACCAGACCGAACGGCAGCAAAACACAATAGGCGTAGACGGTGCGGTGCAGCAACACACTGTAGGCAAACGGAATGGGCGTCGATGCGATCCGTTCGCAGCCTCCCACGGTTCTTCCCAATTCGTTGATCTGCGCATCCAGCATCCAGAGCTGGGTGTCCGACATCAAGCCCCGAACTTGCAGATCGGCGAAGTCGCGACGAAGCTCGTTGAGCAGCGCAGTCGGTTTGTAGCAGGTGTGCCGCAATGCCTCTGTACGCGTGCGTCCGAGAAAGCGAACGAGATCCGAAGTCGGGTCGGTCCCACGCAGTTGATGCTTCAACGCGTACACACTCGCAATCAGCGTATGAGCCATTTGAACGTGGTGATCGCTCCGCGGGACGTAGCACAGCATCTGTGAAGTCAGCGCGCGCGCCGAAATCAGAATGCTGCCCCAGAGATGGCGCGCCTCATTGAAGCGCTCGTAACTTGCGTTGTTGCGAAACGCAAGGAAGATCGCAAGCGCCAAACCGAACAACGTGAAAGGCGCCGTATTAAGCGGGATTTTTTCGCCAAAAATGCGCCCTTGCGTCACCACGGCGAGACTGCTGACAGCGGCCATAAAAACCAGCTGCGGAATAATCGACTGCAACACCGAACCGTTCCAGACAAACAGCAGCCGGAACCAGTTCTGCCCTGGCCTCACAATCATAATGTGCTCTTTTAATGGTCTGACTGCGCCGTCACCCTCAGTGGTAACCGGCATCCCCTTCGCGCACCTTGCCCCGGAACACGCGATACTGCATGAGGTTGTAGACAAGAATGACCGGCAGCACGATCACCGTGCCGACCAGCGCGAATAGCTGGCTCGAGTGGCTCGACGAGGCTTCCCAGATTGTCAGCGACGGCGGAACGATATTCGGCCAGATGCTGATGAGCAGGCCGCTATAGCCGAGAAAGCACAGCGCGAGCGTGAGCAGGAACGGCGTCGCCTCGTGCTTCTGGCGAAGCGATCGGAAGACGCCCCACACACAGGCGACGACAAGAATCGGCACCGGCAGGAACCAGCCGAGATTGCCGCTTCCGAACCAGCGATGTGCAACCGCCGGCAAACCGATTACCGTCCATAGACTCACGACAACCATCACCCCCAGCAGGATGCTCACGAGCGGCCGCATCACTTCACGCATCTTGCGCTGCAATTCGCCATCCGTCTTCAGGACAAGCCAGCCGCAGCCGAGCGTCGCATACGTGGTGAGCACGCCGATTCCGCAGAACAGGCTGAACGGTGAGAGCCAGTCGAACGCGCCGCCGGCAAAGCGGCCATCGACGATCTTGATGCCCTGCAGCAGCGACCCCAGCACGATGCCCTGGCAGAGCCCCGCAAGCGCGGAGCCGCCGATGAAGGCGAGGTCCCACGCGTGCTGGGTCCTGACGGCCTTGGCGCGCAATTCGAAGGCCGCGCCGCGGAAGATCAGACCGATGACCATCAGGATCAGCGGCAGATAGTTCGCCGGCAGCAGCGTCGAATAGACCACCGGGAACGCCCCGTACAGCCCGGCGCCGCCGAGCACGAGGAAGGTCTCGTTACCGTCCCAGACCGGCGCAATGGTATTGAGCATCACTTGCCGGTCGCCCTTCTCCTCGAAAAACGGAAACAGCAAGCCGATGCCGAGATCGAAACCGTCCAGCATCACGTAGATGAAAACGCCGAGTCCGATGATCGCGGCCCACACAACAGGAAGATCGATTTGCATGGCGTCACTCCCCTTCCAGTGCGTCCAACGGACGATTACGCAGGACCGGATGCCGGCGGGAATCGCGGCGCTCGACGTGCTCCTCAGGCCCGCGCTTCATCATCTTCATCATGTAATAGAAACCCATGCCGAACACCAGGAAATACACCAGCACAAAGATCAGCAAGGACACGCCGACCTGCTGGGAACTGACTGGCGAAACGGAGTCCGCAGTACGCAGGACACCGTAGACCGTCCAGGGTTGGCGACCAACCTCGGTCGTTACCCATCCCGCCAACAGCGCCACGATGCCAGAAGGCCCCATGCACAGGACGAAACCCTGATACCAGCGCGTCTCGTAGAGCCGGCCACGCAGTCTGAGCAGTAAGCCAAGCAATGCCGTCAACAGCATCAACATGCCGAGACCCGCCATGATCCGGAAAGTCCAGAACACGATCGGCGAATACGGACGGTCCTCGGGTGGAAACTCTTTCAGCCCGCGGATTTCGCCGTCCCAACTGTGAGTCAGGATCAGGCTTCCAAGATGCGGTATCTGGATCGTGTATCGCGTTACTTCCGCATCCATGTCGGGCAGACCGACCAGATTGAGCGCGGTGCCTCCGTGCTCGGTTTCCCACAACCCTTCAATTGCCGCGATCTTGGCCGGCTGATATTTGCGCGTGTTGAGTCCGTGCGCATCGCCTACAAAGATCTGTATCGGCGTCAGGAAAAGCAGGATCCACAATGCCATCGAAAAACTGCGCGTGACGGGTTTGTCGCGCCGGCCCTGCAACAGATGCCACGCACCGCACGCGGCAACAATGAAGCCCGCGACGATGAACGCGGCGATGGTCATATGCGCGAGGCGATACGGAAACGACGGATTGAAAATCACCTTCATCCAGTCGACCGGTACGATCCGGCCATTCTCGATGACGAATCCCTGCGGCGTCTGCATGAAGCTATTCGACGCGAGAATCCAGAACGTGGAAATGAGCGTGCCCACCGCAACCATGAGCGTGGCGAAGAAGTGCGCGCGTGGACTGACGCGTTGCCAGCCAAACAGCATGACGCCGAGAAAGCCGGCCTCCAGAAAGAATGCCGTCAGTACTTCGTAAGTCAGAAGCGGGCCCGTGACGTTGCCGGCCACGCTGGAAAATCCACTCCAGTTGGTGCCGAACTCATAGGCCATCACCACGCCCGAGACCACCCCCATTCCGAAGCCGACCGCGAAGATCTTCGACCAGAACTGGAACATGTCCTTGTAAGCGACGTCGCCGGTGAGCAGCCAGCGCCACTCCAGCACTGCGAGGAAACTCGCCATGCCGATACTGATCGCGGGAAAAATAATGTGAAATGAAACGGTGAACGCAAACTGCAGCCTGGCAAGGTGGAATGCATCGAAGATTTCCATGATCGATCAATGGCTCCAGGTAACAACAGAATTTGCGTAAAGCGGCGTTCACGCCCGCTATCCTGCAGGCCGGTCAACTGGACGCGCACGTCTGGTTGATCGACCCGCTATCGCTCAAAGTCAGGCTTGTGCCGAGCGCACAACATGAACCGGAACAGACTTATACGAAGGCGTGCCACTCTCCTTGTCGATGAAGTCGAGCGGCACCAGCACGTTGGCTTCAGGATAGTATGCCGCCACGGAACCGGGTGCGATGTTGTAAGCAATTACCGTTATTTTCTTCAGGCTTCTCTGCCTGCTCGCTGAAATCGTTTCAATGTCGACCAGATCGCCATGCTCGAGGCCGCGTGCGGCAAGATCGTCTTCGTTCATGAACAGCACGTCACGCCGGCCGAACACGCCCCGGTAACGATCGTCCATCGCATAGATGGTGGTGTTGTACTGGTCGTGGCTG
The DNA here is from genome assembly GCF_902859805.1 of Paraburkholderia sediminicola. GTDB lineage: Bacteria > Pseudomonadota > Gammaproteobacteria > Burkholderiales > Burkholderiaceae > Paraburkholderia > Paraburkholderia sediminicola. The sequence continues at coordinate 394,724 of NZ_CADIKC010000004.1, forward strand.
CGGATCGTGATGAGGCGCAGCACATTTTCAGCGCCGAAAACGTCTGCATCTTCCTTCACCCCACCGTACACCGAGAAGATCGCCTTGCCTGACGGGGTGGGCCACACGCGCTCGGTCGGGGGAAGCGGCATACGGAATCCTCCGGGCACCCTGATTCGCGCATTGAATGCCTCGAATCCCGGCACGGTTTGCTCGATCAGATCCCGGATCTTGTCGTAGTCGGCAACCAGTTCCGACCATGCGACCTTGCTGTTCGGTAACGCAGCTTTCGCAATACCGGCGACGATCGCGGGCTCGGATAGCAGGTGTTCCGAAGCAGGTTTCAGCTTGCCCGAAGAAGCGTGGACCATCGACATGGAATCCTCGACCGTAATGGATTGCCGGCCGGTCGCCTGAATATCCAGTTCCGTGCGCCCCACAACAGGCAGCACGTACGTCTCTTTTGCCACCAACAAATGCGAACGATTGAGCTTGGTGCCGAGGTGGACGCTCAGATCGAGCTTGCCCATTGCCGGAAAGCACTGCTCCGAATCGGGTAATGCCACGGCGAAGTTTCCGCCGAGGCAAATCAGTGCCTTGGCCGTACCGTCGATCATCGCCTGCATTGCCTGGACGGCATCGTGTCCATGCGCGGCGGGCGGCTTGAAGCCGAATACATCTTCGATCTGTTTAAGGAAAGTCGCGGACGGTTTTTCGGTGATGCCGACCGTGCGGTTCCCCTGCACGTTGGAATGTCCGCGCAAGGGGCAGATACCCGCGCCGGGTTTGCCGATGTTGCCGCGCAATAGCAACAGATCAGCAATCAGACGGACATTGGCGGTGCCTTTGTTATGCTGGGTAATACCCATGCCATACGTGACAATCGTCGCGTTCGATTTTGCGTAGGCAATCGCAACCTCGTCGATATCCTCACGCGTGAGTCCGCTGGCCTTTTCGATATCGTCCCATGACGTTGCTTCCAGATCGGCGGCAAACGCGTCGAACCCCTGGGTATGCGTGGCAATGAACTCGTGGTCCAGCACCGTGTTGCCCTGTTCCGCGTCCATCTGCAGAAGCGCTTTCATGATGCCTTTGAGCGCGGCTGCATCGCCACCAGCGTCGAGCTGAAAATAGGTCGACGCGATTCGAGTCGACGCGAAGGTCGCCATTTCAAAGACGCTCTGCGGATCGGCGAAGCGCTCCAGCGCGCGCTCGCGCAGCGGATTGAACACGATGATTGGGACGTTGCGCCGCGAGCATTCGTGGAGCGTCCCCATCATGCGGGGATGATTCGTGCCGGGGTTGTGGCCGATGGAGAGGATCAGTTCGGTCTTGTCGAAATCATCCAGCGACACCGTGCCTTTGCCGATCCCGATCGACTGGGGCAAACCAACGCTGGTCGGCTCGTGGCACATGTTCGAACAATCCGGGAAATTGTTGGTACCGTATTCCCGCGCAAGCAACTGAAAGAGATAGGCGGCCTCGTTCGACGCTCTGCCTGAGGTATAGAACTCGGCTTCGTCGGGCGACGACAAGCCGCGCAGCACTTCACCAATGCGAGCAAATGCGTCCTCCCATTCGACCGCCCGGAATTTGTCCGTGGCGCGGTCGTAGACGAGCGGATGCGTCAGCCGGCCGAGATCTTCCAGTTCGTAATCCGTCCGTTGCAGCAGCGACGACACCGTGTTGCTCTCGAAGAACTCCGGTGTCACCCGTTTGGTCGTCGCTTCCCATGTGACCGCTTTGGCGCCGTTCTCGCAGAACTGGAAGGTGGACTTGTGTTCCTTGTCAGGCCACGCGCAACCTGGACAATCGAAACCATCAGGCTGATTAGTCCGCATCAACGTGATCGGCGCCTCGATGTTTTCCATTTGGGTTCGGACAGCCTGAGCTGTCGCCCGGAGCGCTCCCCACCCGCCAGCGGGTCCGTCATACGGTCGGATTCCAGGCACTTCGCGTCGTGTGGTCATTTCAAACTCCATGGCCTTTATTAGGATGCCTGATGGCTATCCGGATTGAGGTTACGTCGCATCACGGCATAAAGCTGGACACGGATTCAGTCTAGCTGGATTGATACGCGGCGAAAGGTACAGATCGACACGTGGCGGGCGTGCACAGTACGTGTGCCCCACACCCGTCTGCATTGCCCGGGCCGGGAGCCGGCACACCATCAGTCATGACGTAGCGACGGCTCCCAGCTGTTTATGCACCTCATTGCTTCGAGTGTGCGCTTTCAGTTGCCTCGGAACTGCTGACCTCTTTGGACGGTTTCTTCTTCGCACGTCCGTTGCTACCCTTCGCGCTCGCTGCCTTGGGCGTGGGTGGCGCCTCGCTCTTGCTGAATTTCACTTCGTCACTATCCTTGTCGTAACTGACCTCGACGCTGTCACCCGACTTCAAGGCGTCGCTGAGAATCTCCTTCGCAAGCCGCGTTTCCAGTTCCTGGCGAATCTGGCGCTTCAACTCGCGTGCACCGAACTCCGGCCGGTAACCGGCATCGGCGAGGTGATCGACAACCGATTCGTCTATCTTGAGGGTAATGTCCTGCGCGGCGGCAGTGCGCACGACCCGTTCAAGCTGGATCTGCACGATCGAGCGGATGTTGTCGCGCGAGAGCCCGTGGAAGACGATGATCTCGTCGATCCGGTTCAGGAACTCGGGCCGGAAGTGGCCCTTGAGCACGCCCATCAATTCCTCGCGGATTGCTTTCTCGGTCTGGCGGTCTCCCTCGGATTTTTCGAGGTTGTCCATGATGATCGATGCGCCAAGATTGCTCGTCGCAATGATGATCGTGTTGCTGAAGTCCACCACGCGACCCTTACCGTCGGTCAGCCGTCCGTCGTCGAACACCTGCAGCAACACGTTGTACACGTCGGGGTGCGCCTTCTCGATCTCATCAAGCAGGATCACGCTGTAAGGGCGCCGCCGCACGCGCTCGGTCAGTTGCCCGCCCTCGTCGTATCCGACGTAGCCCGGAGGCGCGCCGATCAACCGTGCAACCGCGTGGCGCTCCATGTACTCCGACATATCGATACGAACGACCGCCTGCTCGTCGCCGAACACCGTTTCTGCCAGCGCCTTCGCGAGTTCGGTCTTGCCGACGCCCGTGGGTCCGAGAAACAGGAACGTCGCGATCGGCCGGTTCGTCTGGCCGAGTCCGGCACGTGACAGGCGTACGGCATCGCTCACGGCAATCACCGCATCGTCCTGGCCGACCACGCGTTCGCGCAGCTTCTTCTCCATATCCAGCAGCTTCTGGCGCTCTTCCTGCGTGAGCTCCGTGACTGGAATACCGGTAAGACGCGACACCACTTCGGCGATTGACTGCACCGTCACTTCGAGCGTCTCCGAACCGGTCTTGCGCTGCCATGCTTCCATCTGCTCGTCGAGCTTCGCCTGCTTTTCGCCGATAGTCGCCTCGAAAGCCTTCGCTTCATCGAAGCGTTTGCGCGAGGACGCATAGTCCTGCTCGCGCTTCATCTGGGCAATTTCGGCTTCGAGTTCCTGGATGGCTGCGGGGCGCGAGGTCGCACCGATGCGCACGCGTGCCGCCGCCTGATCAATCAGGTCGATGGCCTTGTCAGGCAAAAAGCGCGACGTAATGTAGCGATCCGACAGTTCGGCTGCTGCAACGAACGCATCGTCGGCGAACGTCACCTGGTGGTGCGCCTCGAGCTTGTCGCGAAGGCCACGCAGGATGACGATGGTCTGCTCGACCGTCGGTTCCGGCACCAACACCGGCTGGAAACGCCGCTCGAGCGCGGCATCTTTTTCAATGTACTTCTGATATTCGTTGAGTGTCGTCGCGCCGATCAGACTGAGCTCGCCACGCGCAAGCGCGGGTTTGAGCACGTTCGCAATATCGAGGCCGCCCTCGCCCCCGCCTTGTCCCGCGCCCACGATCGTGTGCAGTTCGTCGATGAACAGAATCAGCTCATCCTGCTTCGCGGTGACCTCATCAATCAGCTGCTTGGCGCGCTCCTCGAATTCGCCGCGATACTTCGCGCCTGCCACCATCGAGTTAATGTTGACTTCGACGAGCCGTTTGCCGCGCAGTACTTCGGGTACGTCGCCGTTAATGATGCGTTGCGCCAACCCTTCGACGATCGCCGTCTTGCCGACACCCGGCTCACCGATCAGCACGGGGTTGTTCTTCTTGCGCCGCGCGAGCACCTCGATCGTGCTTTCGATTTCCTGCGCGCGGCCGAGCACCGGGTCGAGCTTGCCCTGACGCGCCATAGCCGTGAGGTCGCGCCCGAACTTGTCGAGCGTGGGCGTGCCGGTTGGCGTGTCGACGCGGCCGTCTTCCGCCCCTTTGCCGACTACTTTCACAACCTTCTGCCGCAACGCTTCCGGCGTCACGCCATATTTCTTCAGCAGTGTGCCCGCGATACTGTCCGGCACGGCAGCAAGCCCAATGAGCAGATGTTCCGGACCGACGTATGAATGCCCCAGATCGCGCGACGCCTGGAACGCATACTGGAAGGCCTTTTTCAACCGAGGCGACACGGTCATCTTGTCGACTGGTGAGTCAGGATCACCCTTGCCCTTCTGCGCATGCTGATCGATGTAAGCCTTGATGTCCTGCGGCGAGAGCTTGAGCTCCTTCAGCAACGCCGCACACACGTCGGTGTCCGCAAGCACGTACAACAAATGCTCGGTGTCGAGTTCGTTGCGGCCAAGTTCGTGTGCCTTTTCAGCAGCGCGCTGCAACAATTCGAGTGTCTGCTCGCTGAAAGCATCAGTGGCATCGACCGATTCGCGCGGCACTTCGGCGTATCCAGCGTCAGCGTCATCGTCCTCGTCCCCATCCTCCATGCCGCCGAAGAAGCGCGACAGGCCACCGCCCCCTAGCAGTGAATCGAATGGGTTCTGCATGCTTTGATGCCGCATTAATTGCCGATAGTCGTAGTCGCAGATCGATAGGGATTTCCGCTCCCCGTTTTGCACAACGGTTACACGGGCGACAGCGGGACGGGCATTACAGATTTCGCAGAGGGCTGGCATCGGGAGTCACCTTTTCGGTTAAGGCATCCGGCTACGTAAAAGGTCATGGGGCGCGGTCATGTGAGTGGCGAAGGCTTGGCGGGTTTCGTCAACATGTCACTTGCGTTACTGCTCATGGTCCGTTTGTCTGGCTCAATAACCGGGGACCCGTGATAGTGATAGCGCATCGAGCGCGGTTTAAGCATCGGCGCGGAGCACGTGTTCGTGCTCGACGAGCACTGTCTGAACAATACGGATTGGTTACAACGTCGATATCAACATGATTAGCATAACGAAACCCTGAATCCGCCATTGGATTCTATGAGGGGCTTGTGAATAATGGAACATTGGTTTTTCCGATGATAGGCATTGGCGCAATCTGCCAGTGGGGCCTCATGGAACAGGATTTCGCGGTCCCGGCTTCAGAACCGCATTACGGCGTTTTTCTGACATCACAGCGGCGTTGAACGCCATTATTTGCCGGTCTCGCGACGGCTCTGCTCTTCAACAGTCAGGATCGCTTCCGGGGCGACTTCGAGCCGGGCTTTCGGTATCGGGTCACCACTCTCATCGGAGAGACCGTATGTCCCCTCGTCGATCTTCTGCAGCGCTCGTTCGATATCGCTGATGCGCTGGTCGTTTACGTCGTGCAGCGCCTGGTTGACCTCGTTCTGCGCCATGCCCTGCGCCTCGTCCTCGAACTCGTGCGCTTCGTCGCCGTGCTCCTCCTCGTCCGTTCGCTCGTCGGCGATCGTATTCTCCTCCCCACCCAGCAGTTCCTGGCGTAACGCGAGGAGGCGCTTGCGCTGCTGCGCGATGAACTCGTCACTCAACGTACCCTGCGGCTCCGACATGGTTCTCTCCCTCGCCCTATATCATTCGACAGCGCGCTTTCAGCCAGCCTAAGGCAAGAATAGTACGAATTTGTAGAGATCAAAGTGCTATCTCGGCCGATACAAGGAATCGCGAGGCTGGCAATCTTGTGGATTCACGAATCGGCACTACACTGATTGGCATCTCCCCCGCCACCCTCGTTTCCCTGCTCAATTGGACGCAAACCCGCCCAGCGGAGATCGATATGCTCACCAGCGCGCGTAACCATTTCGTCGGTCAGATCGCCGAAATCAAGACCGGTGCCGTCAGTGACGAAATCACGCTTCGAACGCGAGGCGGTCTGGATATTATCGCCATGATTACGCGCGGAAGCGCCAACTCGCTAGGGCTCGCACGGGGTACTGACGCATTTGCACTAGTCAAGGCGTCTTCGGTGATCCTGTTGGTCGATTTCGACAGCAGCAAGGTGTCGGCGCGAAATTGCATCGCGGGTACCGTTTCGTCAGTCACGAAAGGATCGGTCAACGCTGAAGTGTCGATCACCGCGCCAGGCGGCGCCCAGATTGTGGCCATCGTCACCAACGATAGCGTTGAGCGCCTCGGGCTCGCCGCCGGAAAATCCGCCACTGCGATTTTCAAAGCCTCAAGTGTGATCATCGGGATTGAATGACAGAAACGAATCGGTGCGCGGCCGTTGCGAAACGGTGCGCTCACCTCATTGATTCACCGGGGCATGAACGATCAGGCACCCAGTTCCTGAAACGCATGGCCGTTGGCCTCGAGCCCTTTCAGAATGTCTGGCGTCAGCTCGCTTTGCCACACGTGTCCATTGAGTTGCCAGTCACTTGTGTCGACGAGGTCGGGGAGGCCCGCTCCCGCGCGTACATAGAGACCGAGTGTCGGCTTCTTCAGGTTGATGTAGAAATCGAATTCCTGCTGCATGGCAGCACCTCATGCGAGATACGGGGAATCAACTATCGTCGACGTTGTCCGCATAGTGGTCGATAGCCACCTTGCATTCGTCCACAACGACCTGAAGGAAAGCGGGCTCATTTCTTTCAACCCATCGTTCCACATGGAGAAAGCGTGCCGTTCCCAGATCGGCAATGCGCGCCTGATCCGAGGTTGTGACATCGACTGTGACGATCCCCCGGTTACCCTGCAGAGGTGCGATCGTTGCGGCGATCTGGAACCGCCGGTATGAAAGTTCATTCTGTGCCATGAAACCTCCCGTCAACCGAAAAGTTTGAGCCTCAAGATTCTTTTGTACTCGAAGTCTATGAGCAAGTCATGCTCCTGTGAACATGGGTTTCTCCGATGCTAGATATTGGTGAAATACGCCTACCGGATTGTCACTTAGCCTCAATAATCCGCGTGTCGGACTGCTGGAGTTACGGCATGATGACGCTAGAAGAGAAGTCCGCACGCTGCATTGCGGGCGGATATCGATCATGATCGCTGCAAAGGAGAGAACGATGCCAACACGCACTGTTTCTTACGGCGAATTCGAAATCGCCGTGCGCCCTGAGCGCAACAAGCTCGGCGCCTGGATCGCAAGTGTGAGTGTGAGTCACGGCGCCCGAACAGTCGTCGATATTCGTCCGATGACCGTTCAACCCGAGTGGCTGACCGAAGAAGAGGCGGCAAGAGACGGGGTCGAATGGGGATGCCGGTTTATCGATCGCGAGTTCAACACGCCGCCGTCCCGCTCCTGGGTTGCCGAGCGCTCTCATGCGGAAACCTGGTTCCGTGATGCCGAAGAATCGGGTAGCTCGGAAACCAGCGCGTAGATAACACGTCAACACAGACGCGCTGCGAGGCCACGATCCGTGGCCAGGTCGGGTTGTCCGTGTGAAAGCCGATCAGTGTCGCCGCAGGTGTGCCTCGATTTCCCGGGCATTGAGCGTTGAGAGATCCTCGCTGGTTTGCTCGAATATCAATCGACGGGTTTCCTCGCTGAGATCCGCTTTGACCATGCCGAGAAATTTCGGCTCGATGGCAAGTCTTAGCCGATTGTAGAGTTGATGGAGCCGCCCTGCCTCCAGATACTCGGCCACGCGCTTCGCGAATTTCTCGCGGTCCTTTTCGGTCAGCATCGTGCCGGTATATTCAGTGTTGATCAGACTTTCTTTTTCATGCAAGTCGAGTGTGAGCCCCGGCGTCTGGAAAACACGCGCACGGCCTCCGTCAGCCACAACAAGCCACGTCATTCCGATCATCATGCACCTCTAAGCAGGGATTTATCTGCGTGTACGGCATCCGTTCTGACTGCTCGCCTCCGTCCTCACCGAAAATCGCGACCGCCAACCGCTGCGTCAATGATCATCTGTGGTCCGAACGGCGTTCACTCAAGATAGCAGTTCGGAACCACCACGCCCACGGTCGATTTACCGATTCATAGTATAGGTCTTAAAGTTCACGCCGACGCCTCCCGCGCGTATGCGCAGCGGCTTCCGGTTTGGCCGGGAGGCACACGCATATCCCGTACCCGAATTGCGGGGCCTCGCTCGCTGGCTAGAAATTGAAGTTGTCGATATTGCTTGCGTCGAACGTGGTCGGCGGTCCGAGAATGATTTCGCCTTGCGGTCCGATCGTGCGCTTGCCGAGCTTGCCGGCATCAAACGATTCGCCTTCCTTGCCGGCAATCGTCCCCGAGGACAGCGCCGCTGCCGCATAGGCCGCCAGATAGCCAAGCTGATTCGGATCCCACAACTGGAATGCCTTGACGGTCCCATTCTTCACGAACGCACGCATCTGATTCGGCGTACCCAGGCCGGTCACCTGCACCTTGCCTTTGCTCGACGAGGACGAGATATAACGCGCTGCCGCTGCAATGCCCACCGTGGTCGGCGCAACGATCGCCTTCAGATTCGGATACGCCTGCAGCAAGCCCTGCGTTTCAACGAACGACTTCTGGTCGTCGTCGTTACCGTAAGCGATCTTCACGAGCTTGATCTTCGAGTACTCGGGCTTTTTCAACTCCTCCTGCATCCACTTGATCCACGTATTCTGATTGGTCGCATTGGGCGTAGCCGACAGCACGGCAAACTCGCCCTCCCCGCCCATCAGTTTCGCGACCAGCTGGATCTGGCCCCGGCCGATACCCTCGGCGTTCGCCTGGTTGACGAAAAGCTGACGGCCTTCAGGCGCCGTGTCTGAATCGAAGGTCACGACCTTGATGCCTTGCGACATCGCTTTCTTCAGATACGGCACGACCGCGTTCGCGTCGTTGGCCGCAATCACGATTGCGTCCTGCCGCTGCGTGATCAACGTATTGATGTATTGCACTTGCGACGATGCGCCTGCATCCGACGGCCCCACAACCTTGCCTGCCCCGTTGAATTCCTTGATCGCGGCCATGCCGCCGTCGTCGGCAATCACTTCATAGGGGTTGTTGATCTGCTTCGGCACGAAGGCAATCTTCAGACCGCTTTTCAGGCCCGCCGCGGATGCAGCACAACTGATCGCGACCAGCGCAATGCATAGCGCAGTCTTGCCGGTGTGACGTAGAGGATTGAACATGAGGTGTCTCCTGCCTTGTTGTTGGACGACATGCTGTCCGGGTTGTCGGTATTTGGTATTGGGTATTGCTTGTGGAGCCGGTTATACGAGAACGTTATAAGGAAGAAGCGGACTTCGCGATGAAACGCCGGTCACGCGCCGCACGCCAGCGCGCCACCAGATTGGGAATCAGCACCGATGCCAGCAACAGCACGCCGGTGACGATCGTCAGCGTTTCGCTCGATACATCGTCGAGCGTCAGCGCGTTTTTCAGCACGCCGATAATCAGCAGCGACAGCAGGACGCCGAACATCGAGCCGCGCCCGCCGAAAATACTCATACCGCCGAACAGCACCGCCGCGATCACGGACAATTCGAAGCCTTCGCCGTTATCGCCGCGCGCGCTCGTGAAGCGCAGCGTGTAAACGACTCCGGCCAGTGCGCTCATCGCGCCGGACAGCACGAATAGACGCAGCCTGATCTTCGCGACTTCGATACCGGAGAAAGCCGCCGCGGTCGGATTCGCACCGATCGCGTAGAGGCTGCGGCCGAACGCCGTGGACTGCAGCAGCACAGTAAACAGCACTGCGCCGACGATCACGATCGCAAACGGCAACGGAATGAAAGTCGCGCCGACCGTATCCATGCCGAACGCCGTATAAGCGGCGGGAAAATCCGCGACCGCCTGATCGCCAAGCAACACATAAGCCAGACCACGAAACAGCGCCAACGTGCCGATGGTGACCGCGAGCGAAGGCAGATTGAGCTTGACGATTACGAGGCCGTTCAGCAGCCCCGCCAGCGCGCCGGCAATCAATACCAGCACGATCACGACCGGCATCGGCAAGCCCATGTGCCACAGCACACCCATCAGCGCACTCGACGCACCCAGCACCGACGCCACCGAAAGATCAATTTCCGCGGCGACGATAATCAGTGTCATCGGCAGCGCCATCAACGCGATCTCGGTCAGATCGGCGAGGATGTTGCTGACATTTGCACCGGTGAGAAACACCGGCGACAACAAGCGCCCGAGCACGAGCGACAGGGCCAGCACGATGACCAGCAACACTTCCCATTGCAACGGCGTTTCGCGTTTGCGCGTGAGCAGCGCGGAATCGGGTTTAGCCATGATCGCGTTTCCTCATCATGCGTTTGGCGACGGAGCGGGCCAGCAAGGTATCGGCGGTAATCGCGGCGACGATCAGCGCGCCCTGGATCGCCTGCTCCCAGAATGGCGAGACATGCAGCACGACGAGCGCAATGCTGATCACCCCCAGCACGAGCGCGCCGAGTGTGGCGCCGAGGATGGTGCCTACCCCACCGGTGATCGCCACGCTGCCCACCACGGCGGCAGCAACGACCTGCAATTCGATGCCCTTTGCGGTGCTTGCATCGACGGTGCCGAAACGTGCGAGCCACAATGCGCCCGCGAAACCGGCAATCGCGCCGGACAGCAAAAAACCCGCCATCACGCGACGTTCGACGTTCACGCCGGCAAGCCGCGCCGCCTCCGGATTCGAGCCGATGGCATAGTGTTCGCGTCCGCCGCGAAACTGCTTCAGATAGACAGCCAGCCCGGCCAGCACGACGATCGCGATCAGCGCGAGCGTCGGTATGCCGAAGAACGTGCCGGTAGCAAGGCGGGAAAACGCGTCAGGCAAACTGGTTGCGTTGATCTGGCCGCCGTGTACCCACGCATAGTCCGCGCCGCGGAAGATGTAGAGCGTGGAAAGCGTCGCTACCAGCGAAGGCACGCGGCCTACGGCCACGAGCAATGCATTGATACTGCCTGCCACCAGACCGATTGCCAGTCCCGCAAGCAACGCGACGATTACCGGCATATGCGGAAACGCAACGTACAGACTGCCGACCGCGTAGGCGCTGATGCCGACCGTCGATCCCACCGACAGATCGATATGCCGCATCAGGATGACCACGGTCATGCCGGCCGTCAGCAAGCTGATGATCGATACATTAAGGAGCACGTCGCGCAGATTCTGCAGATTCAGAAACTGCGGTTTCGCGAGCCCCGTGCCCGCGATCAGCAGAATCAGCACGACGAAGAGCGTGGTTTCGCGGCTCTTCGCAATGCCCGCGATGAAGCCGCCCGGCGCGCTGCCGCCGCGCTTGGGAGCTGACGCCTGAACCGGCGCGGGATGGGTCGTCGAATGGCGCATCATGCCGCGTTCCCCAACGGTGGAATCGGTTGGCCGAGCGCCGCACCCATGATGCGTTCTTCATCGGCTTCGGCGCGCGCTATGTCCGCGCTGATACGTCCCTCGTGCATAACCAGCACGCGATCGGCCATGCCGAGTACTTCCGGCAGTTCGCTCGAAATCATCAGCACGGCCATGCCGTCACGCACCAGTTCCGCCAGCGCGCCGTACACCTCGGCCTTGGCGCCGACGTCGATGCCGCGCGTGGGTTCGTCGATGATCAGGACCTTGGGATTCGTGGCAAGCCACTTACCCAGCACGACCTTTTGCTGATTGCCACCGGACAGCGTGCCGACCGGCGCATTCGGGTCCCCTGCCTTTAGACGCAAACGCGTGCCCCACTGATTGGCCAGTTGCGTTTCGCTTCGCGTGGAAATCAGGCCATGTTTGACCAGACGTCCGAGCACCGTCATCGAGGCATTGCGCGCGATGCTCAACTCCAGTGCCAACCCTTGCTGACGACGATCCTCCGGAACCAGCGCGAGGCCGGCACGCACCGCGGCGGCCGGGCTGCCGGCGGCGAGCGGTTTTCCACCAATCGAAATTTCACCCGAATCGAGGGGATCGATGCCAAAGATCGCGCGTGCCACTTCACTGCGTCCCGCACCGACGAGTCCCGCCAGCGCGACAATCTCACCTGCGCGGACGTCGAAGGAAATGTCCTTGAATACGCCGATGCGCGTGAGTCCGCGCACGGACAATCGCACTTCGCCCGGTGGCCGGTCGGCCTTGGGATAGAACGTTTCCAGATCGCGACCCACCATCTTCGCGACGATGGATTCGGTGGTGAGATCGGCAGTGAGCCCATCGAATACTTTCGCGCCGTCGCGCATGATCGTCACGCGCTGCGTCAACGTAAACACTTCATCGAGCCGGTGCGTGATGAACAGAATCGCCACGTCGCGCTCACGCAGCTTGCGCACGATCGCAAAGAGCCGCTCCACTTCGGGCAGCGACAAGGCGGCGGTCGGCTCGTCCATGATCAGCACATTCGCGTTCAACGACAACGCCTTCGCAATTTCGATCACCTGCTGATCGGCAATCGAGAGCCCACGCACCAGTTGATCCGCACGCAGATCGACCCCGAGCGAGGCCAGCAAACCATCCACCTCACGGCGCATGGCGTCGTACTGAATGCGGCCGATCCGGTCGACCGGCTGCCGCCCCATGAAGATGTTCTCCGCGATCGAGAGATCGAAGAACAGCGTCGGCTCCTGATAGATCACGGCCAGCCCCGCGTCGCGCGCTTCGGCAGGCGTGGCGAACCGGCGCGCCACGCCGTCGACCAGCAGTTCGCCGGTATCCGGCTGATGCACACCCGCGAGAATCTTCACAACCGTCGACTTGCCCGCGCCATTTTCGCCGAGCAATGCATGCACTTCGCCCGGCCACAACGCGAGATCGCCGTCGGATAACGCACGGACCCGGCCGAATGATTTGCTCGCGTGCCGTAGTTCGAGCCTGGGCACCGCGGATGGGGATTGCTGCACTACGTGTCTCCTTCTCTTTTGCTTTTGGGAATGCGTCAGACGCGACCGGTACGTCAGATACGATAGAAACGCTCCGCGTTACGGCAAAACAGGGCTTCTTTTTCGGCAACACTTGCACCGTCGACAATCGCTGCGTACGCGTGCCACAAGTCCTGGTAAGAGCCGAACAACCGATCGACCGGAAAGTTCGATGCGAACATTGCGCGCTCGACGCCGAACGTATCGATCGTCTCAAGCACGTAAGGCCGCAGGCTCTCAACGCTCCACTGATGATCGAACATGGCGAGTCCGCTGATCTTTACAGCCACGTTCCTGCAACCCGCGAGCATTCGCATGCCGTCACGCCACGCGCGATAACCGGCAACGCTGCTGCGATCCACGAACATGCCCGCATGGTTGACGATAAAAATCGTATCGGCATGCGCGCGCGCCAACGCAGCCGCCTCCTCCATCTGCGACGGATACAGTTGCAGATCGAACGACATGTCGTGACGGCGCAGCAGGGCAAAATGTTCGCGCCACTTCGATTCGCGCATGAAATGACGGCCTACGTAATCGAACAACCTGTTCTCGTGCACGTTCAGGATCTGCCTGATGCCACGTGTGTTGGCAAACGACGCGTGCGCTTCCAGCAGTTCGGGTGCGTTCGCCGCGGACAGATCCACGGCGGCGACAATCGCATCCGGCATGCCGCGCGACGCCGGACGATCCGCAATGGATTGCAACCAGCGTGTTTCCTCGACTGGATCGGCAGGATCGTGATTCGCTTCCACGTGCACCAGTTTCAGCACCTCGATATCGCCGGCTTCGCGAAGCAGATCGTCGAGCAGATAGTCGTGCTTCAGGTCGCGCGCGTCCCCCACAAACGACACGCCCGGGTTTTCCAGCCACGGATAGCGATGCGTCTTCAGATCCCACAGATGGATATGCGAATCGACAACCTGCATGCGACACCCTCCGCCCATTGGGCAAGCACAGTCAGCTAAGCGAATTCAGATGAAAGACCGGCTCCAGCGGTTGCTGAAGCGGCGTATGGTCAGGAGCCGTCTGCATGATGTCGGCCATGTAATCCCACCATTTGCGCATCACGTCGAGTTGCGGCAGCGCGTTCATGGTGTGATTCGTGCTGCGCGTCAGAATGGCGAACAGGTGATGCGAGTCTGCGTCGAAGAAGATCCGATAGTCGCGCACACCGGCGTTGTGCAATGCATCAACCAGCTCAGGCCAGATTTGCGCATGACGTCGTTCGTATTCCTCGCGCATGCCAGGGTTGAGCACCATCCGGAAAGCGATTGTTTCCATTGCGGCCTGTCTCCCGTCGTATCCGGGCGCTTTCCCTGAGCAGCGTAGAAGCGTCTGGTACGACTATAATTCCTGCGTCGATAGCATCTCAATCCGTGTTTGGGATTGGGCGATCCACAAACCGAATCGCACCCGGAACCATGAGCCAACACTCAGCTGTCATCGCACTCGTCAATCGGCTCAAGTTCAAGCATCTGGCGCTGCTCGTCGCGCTCGACGACGCGCGCAATCTCCACCAGGCCGCCGAGGCCATCAACGTCGCGCAACCCAGCGCGAGCCGCATGCTCGGCGATATCGAGGAAGCGTTCGGCTTCCTGCTGTTCGAGCGCAACGCGCGCGGCATGACGCCCACGCCACTCGGCGTGGTCACGCTGGCGTATGCGCGGCGTGCACTCGCTGAGCTGACCCGTTTCGCCGAAGACCTCGACGTCAAACGCCGCGGCGGACATGGACAGTTGACCGTGGGCGCGATCATGGGCGCCGCGCCCGATCTGCTGGCCATGGCGGTCGCCGCCCTGAAAACCGAGAGCCCTCTGCTGAACGTGCGCATTCTTGGCGAAACCAGCGACCAGGTCGTGCAATTGCTGCATCGCCGCGAAGTCGACCTGGCGCTTGGACGCCTGACGAGTCCGTTGCAACACAACGATTTCAGTTTCGAGCCGCTCGCGCGCGAGACTTTGATGCTGGTGGTGCGCTCGGTACATCCGCTGGCGCAGCGCTCGCGCATCACGTTGCACGAGCTGATCGACTGGCCGTGGGTCGCACAACCGGTTACCAGTCCAGCACGCGTGCTGTTCGAAGAGGAACTCGCGCGTGCGGGTCTGGCGACACCCGTCAACCTGACCGAGTGCGCGTCGATCTTCGCCACGCTGCAATTGCTCGAGAACTACGACGCCGTGGCCATGCTGCCCGAGTCGGTGGTGCGTGATCATGTGCGCGGCAAACTGCTGGTCGCGCTGCCGCTCGAAATCGGCAAGAGCCTCTCCGGTTTCGGCATTCTCACGCGCAAGGAAGAAGCCCTCGCCGAACCCGCACTGCGCTTTATCGATTTGCTGCGTGGCTTCTCGCGCAAGCTCGCACGCGACGATTCCACCGCGACCGCGACTGAGCCTGTGATCGTATCCACACCGGTTCATTGAAGTCGGCATCGCCCGTTATTGCAAGTTGACGAACAGGCCGCCGTCCACCAGCAGCGCGGCGCCTGTCACATAACGCGCGCGGTCGGAGGCAAGGAATACCACGCAATCGGCAACGTCCTCCGGACGGCCCAGTCTGCCCAGCGGAATACGCTTTTCGAAGTAGGCTTTTTTGGCTTCGTCGGCGAGATCTTCCGCGTTCAGGTCGGTCGCGATTGTGCCGGGCATCACCGAATTGCAGCGAATGCCGTACGGCCCCAGCGCCACCGCGCATGACTGCATCAACGAATGCACCCCGGCCTTGGTCGGCGTGTAGTGCGTTTGCATGCCGCCGCCCACCAGCGCGCTGATCGAACTCGTCGCTACGATCGCACCACCTGTGCCCTGCGCTTTCATCTGCTGCGCAGCGGCCTGCGTGACGTAGAACGCCCCGTTCAGATTCACGGCCACCGTCGACTCCAATACTTCGGGCGGCATGTCGAGAAAGGCGTGAAACGGGCAGATGCCTGCGTTGCTCGCGAGCACGTCGACTTTGCCGAAGGCTTCCACAGTGCGGCGGACGAGTTCCTGACCGGTTTCGCGTAAAGCGACATTCCCTTCGACCGCGATCACGCGCCGCCCCAAGGCTTCAATTTCACCGACCACTTCCGCAACCGCCGAACGGCGCCCATACGATGCGTCGTTATCGCCCCAGTAGTTGATCGCCACATCCGCACCTTCGGTTGCGCACGCAACGGCTATCGCGCGACCGATGCCACGTGAGCCGCCGGTAACGATCACGACCTTGTCCTTGAGCAACACGTCATTCTCCTGATAGCTGGATCGATAAGATGTCTTGCGGGTTGAAACCTGGTCCAACCCATCTTCAACAAGCATTCAACGCGTTCAGCGTGGATAAGGCCGCACCAGCGCGCACTCCGGATTGAGCCGCACACCGAAGCCCGGTGTGTCCGGCACTTTCATCCGTCCATTCACGGGAACCGGTTCATCGAGCAGAAGCGGCGTGAACATCGGCACGACTTCATCCGCCTTCGGCGCCATCATCAGAAACTCGGCGAACGGTGAGTTGTGGCGCGTGACGACGAAGTGATAGCTATACACCGACGAACCATGCGGCACCACCATCACATTGTGGGCATCGGCGAGCGCGGAGATCTTGATGAGTTCGGTGATGCCGCCGCACCAGCCCACATCCGGCTGAATCAGATCGCAGCACTGCATCTCCAGCAGCATGCGAAAACCCCAACGCGTCGCTTCGTGTTCGCCGGTCGACACCATCATGCCGCGCGGCACGTTGCGGCGCAGTTCGGCGTAACCCCAGTAGTCGTCCGGCGGCAGGCACTCTTCGATCCACTTCAGACCGTACTCGTGCGCCGCCTGCGCGAGCCGCGTTGCATACGGTACGTCGAGACTCATCCAGCAGTCGTACATCAGCCAGAAGTCATCGCCAACGCGGCTGCGCATCTCGGCGAGCTTCTCCAGATTCTTCTTGAGACCCGCCTCGCCTTCAGCAGGACCGTGTTGCAACGGCAATTTGCCGCCGATGAATCCCATCTCCTTCGCGAGGTCCGGACGTGCGCCGGTCGCGTAGAACACGAGTTCGTCGCGCACCGGGCCGCCCAATAGTTGGTACACCGGCTCCTTGCGCACTTTCGCAAGCAAATCCCACAACGCGAGATCGACGCCCGAGATCGTATTCAGCACCACGCCTTTGCGGCCGTAGTACAGCGTCGAGAAATACATTTGATCCCACATCTTCTCGATGTCGGTGACGAGCTGGCCTTCGAGAAAACGTGCGAGATGTTTTTCAACGATGAACGCGCCGATCTCTCCGCCCGTCGTCACCGCAAAACCCACCGTGCCATCGCTTGCTTCGATCTCGACCACCAACGTGCCAAGCACATTGATGCCGAACGACTGGCGGCTCTGGCGATACTCCGGATAACGCGCCATCGGCGTGGAAATGTGATCGTCGATCCAGTGTCCGTCGGGTTGATCGTGATAGTCCGCGCCGCCACCGCGAACGATGAAGGCACGCACGTGCCGGATAGTAGGCATGGCCATGAAAAGGGCTCCGTTATGGGTGCGTCGAACGTGCAGCCAGAAAATGCGCCTAGCGGGCGCGGTGCAGTAAATGTTGGAAAGACCCGCTTGATTCGGCGCCGTCACGACGCAACAGCGTGCCGATCATGAGCGCCGCCAGCAGACTCGACGCGCCCAATACAATCAGCCCCGCCGAGGTCGACGAAAACACGCGTTCCGCCGCGGTGCGCAGGCTCGGCGCAATAAATCCACCGAGGCCGCCGAGCGAATTGATCAGTGCGATCCCGCCCGCCGCTGCGGCACCCGTGAGGTAGCGCGTCGGAAACGTCCAGAACAGCGGCTGCGCCGCGATGAAACCGCTGGCCGCGCAGCACAGCGCGATCAGTCCGATCGACGGGTTATGCGCGAGCCCCGAGGCGCCGATGCCGAGGCCGGCGAGCACCAGCAGCGCAACTGCCCAGCGCCGGTGTCCACCCGTGCGATCCGCTCGACGCGGCACATACCACGTCACGGCCAACGCACACAGCCATGGCAACGCGCCGACGAGGCCCACGCGCAAACCGACCGTCGTGCCGAGCAAAGCCGCCACCTGCTGCGGCAAATAAAAGATCACCCCGTAGACGCTCATCTGAATCAGCAGATAGATCGCCGAGAGCAGCAACACACGGCGGTCAACCAGCGCTGCGAGAATATGACGAGGCCCATGCGCCGATGCGGCGAGCGCATCGTCATCGAGCGCGCGGCGCAAAGTGGTGCGCTCCTGCGCATCGAGCCAACGGGCGTCTTCAGGGCGGTTGTCGAGATACCAGAACGCCCACACGCCGACCACCGAGGCCAACGTTCCCTCGATCAGAAACAGCCACTGCCAGCCGGCCAAACCCATCGCGCCATGCAACTCGAGCAAGGACCCCGACAGCGGACTGCCGAAGATGAACGCCAGCGGCGCACCGAAATAAAACACGCCCACCGCACGAGCTCGCGCCGCTTGCGGAAACCAATGCGTCAGGTAGTAGATCACGCCGGGGAAAAACCCCGCTTCGGCGACGCCGAGCAGAAAACGCAACGAATAGAAAGCCGTCGGCGTATGCGCAAGACACATCGCTGCCGAGACGAGCCCCCATGTCACCATGATCCGGCACATCCACGCGCGCGCGCCGACTTTATGCAGCAGAAGATTGCTCGGTACTTCGAACAATGCATAACCGACGAAGAACACGCCCGCGCCGAACGCAAAAGCCGCATTGGACAAACCCGTATCGTGCTGCAACGCTTTCTGCGCGAAGCCGATATTGGCGCGATCGAGAAACGCCAGCACATACATCAGCAACAGAAACGGCAACAGCCGGCGCATGACCTTGCTGTTGATCGCCTCCAGCAAAGCGGGCGAATGCGGATTCATCTTGTCTCCTTCGCAGAACATGCGGGTCGCGCTCTGCGTTTTTTCTACCTTTTGCTCGCAACTGCAACGGCCACTGCAACTGCTACGGCTTGAGCGACGCCATGACGGCTCAATACGTGGCGCGGCCGCCGGACAGGTCGAATACCGAGCCGGTGCTGAACGCGCAGTCTTCGGAAGAGAGCCAGAGAATCAGCGACGCCGCTTCTTCGGGCAACAGGAACCGGTTCATTGGAATCTTCGAGAGCATGTAGTCGATATGCTGCTGCGACATCGAGTCGAAGATCTCTGTTTTCGCCGCCGCGGGCGTGACCGCATTGACGAGGATGTTCTTCGTCGCAAGTTCTTTGCCGAGGGATTTGGTCAAGCCGATGAGCCCGGCTTTGGAGGCGCTGTAGTGCGAGGCATTCGGGTTGCCCTCCTTGCCGGCCACCGAAGCGATATTGACGATCCGGCCGTAGCCCTGCTTGAGCATCTGCGGCACGACCGCGCGGCAGGTGAGATACGGGCCGATCAGATTCACGTCGATCACGCGGCGCCAGACCTCGGGCTCCAGCTCCCACGTTGTGCCGTTGCCGCCGGTGATGCCGGCGCAGTTGATCAGCACGTCGATCGCGCCATGGGCGGCGACCGTTTGCGCCACCGCCTGAACCACTGACGCTTCCTGAGTGAGTTCGACCGTGACGGCGGTGACTTTGCCCAGTTCGCTGAGTTCGCGCTCGCTGCGCGCAAGCCGCTCTGCGTCGATGTCCCATAGCGCGACCGAGGCGCCCGAGTTCAGCGCCCGTTGGGCCACTGCGTAGCCAATGCCGCGCGCGCCGCCGGTAATGGCAACAACACGCCCCTCCAGATCGATTCGATTCATCGCTGCGCTCCTGTAGCAGGCCCGAGAGGCCTGCCGTTCAGTTGTTGTATTTCTGCTGTCTCTGCTTTCGTCCAGCAAATATACGAGCGGTGCGATGCGCTAACAATCCGTGTATTGGAGGGGCCGATAACAAAAGCGGATCGATTGACGTGACGCCGGAAGCTTACCGGCTAGTCAGTACACGCCGGACACGCCATCGCTTTCGCTGGCACTTCCTGCCTGCTTCGTCCGAAACTTGCGAGCGCCGCGAGCCCCAGCAGTGCCAAACCGCTGCCGAAGAGAAAGTCGGCGGAAATGCCGACATGGTCGACCACCACGCCGCCAATGAGCGACCCGAGCGCGATGGCAACCTGAATGATGCTGACAAACAGTGCCGAGCCCGCTTCGGGCGAATCCGGCGTGGCGCGCTGAATCCAGATGCTGAAACACAGCGGCAGCGCGCCGAACGAAACACCCCACGCGAGTACGAGCGCAGCGACTCCGATCGACGATTGTTCCAGCAATGGCATTGCCAGCAGCGCGGACATGAGCAGTGAAATCATCACGCCCAGAGACACTTTCAGGTTATGCGTGACCGTCGACGAAACGGCGAAGTTCGAGAAGAAGCCAATAATGCCGAAGCCGAGCAGCAACCAGGTAATCGTCGACATCGAGAAACTCGCGTTATGCAGCAGGAACGGCGTGATGTACGTGTACGAGGAGAAATGCGCGCCGAATACGAGCGCCACCATCAGCATGCTTCTACGCGGATGCGGGCGGCGCAGCAGCGCCACCAGATCACGCAGCCGCAATGCGGTGGTCGACGGCAAGGACGGCACGAAAACGAACTGCGCCACGAGCGCGATCGCGACAAGCACGCCGGTTGCCATAAACGAAGCACGCCACGACGCGAAGCTGGCGATGAAGGTGCCGAGCGGTACACCGATCACTGTCGCGCAGGTTACGCCGGTGAGGATCGTCGCCATCGCTTTGGCCGAATCTTTCGGCTGTACGAGGCGCCCCGATGCCGCGGTCGCCAGGGTCCAGAAGCCGCCCAGCGCCGCGCCGAGTAACGCGCGTCCGACCAGCATGATCAGGAAATCGGGCGCGAAGGCGGAAATCAGATTCGACGCCAGCAACAAAGCCGTGAGCAGCAAAAACACGCGCCGACGATCCATCCGGCCGGCCACCAGCATCAAACCGGGCGCGGAGATGGCGGCAATCACGCCCGGCACGGTGACCATCAGCCCGGCGGTGCCAGGCAACACACCCAGATCCGCCGCTATGCGCGGCAGCAGGCCAACAGGTAAGAATTCCGTGGTCACGAATGCGAACGCACCGATTGCAACGGCCACAACGGCGAGCCAGGAACGCAGGGACGACGAAGCCCCATCGTCCGGCGAAGCAATGCTCGCCGGCAGATTATCTTCCATCAACATAGTATTGTTTGCGAGTAACTAAACAACGGGTGGGATTGGAGCAGTCACACCGGACTAATCAAATCGCAGACGGCAAATCAAGAATAAAAAAGCAGGCGGTATTGGCCTGCTTATGATTGCGATCGGAAAAGACAGCGGGTGAAAACCTGAATGGAACATACCTTAACATCGTATTAAATCGCCCGCTGACGACGCCGTAAAATTGCACTCGGGCGTGTGGGTATTCCGATCAGGGTGCCGTGCGTGGATGGAATTGGAAGCGGTGCGCTCTGTCCCCACCGCCTCCTGAACTGCTGGCCTGCTACTGGCCAAAATATATCCTGCATTGCGGCCCGGAAGCGCACGGCCGCTCCTGTCGGCCTCCTACTTCCGTCGCGCCTGCAGCCACTCCGCCATAGGAGACGTTCTGCACCGCTTGCCCGCCCGGCATCACGGTCCGCGCAGTGTCACCAAACGACATGTCGGTGGTGGCTTGCGCTGATTCGTTTGCGTTCTGCATGAGCGCCTGGCCCGATACGGCCTGGCCCTGCTGGCTATCCAGTGCGCCGGCTGTGCTCGGCGCCAGAAACAGAGCAGCGCTTGCCAACGCCATCAGTAAACGTAGTTTCATGTCCAGACTCCTCGAATCCGGCGCAGCAGTACTTATCCCCTTCAAAAAAAGAATTGATCCGCGAAAAAACGTCGTGTCATGAAATCGAACTGCCGAACTGAAAAATGACAAACGGGCGAATGCCTATGCGGGACTGCTGCGGCGAGTCACCGAACTAAATGAGTAAATAGTTGCCAGACCTGAAACCGATGTCGGGCGTGCGCGCGCGGCTTGCCGGAAACGGTCGCCACCAGGCTGGAAACGCAGATTGTTGCTCCGCTGTTTCGTTATAGCTCGGCCACTCAGGATTGCAATCCCGGCGGTGCCGGCGGCCTTGGTGACACCCGCCGCTGCTCGATCAGCGGCACGCAACAACAAAATCAGGCCGGCAGGCGCGTGCGTTACCCGAACAGTGCGTTATGATGCTGGCATAACGTACAAAAATCGGCCCCGCGCGAGGCACCGGCGAGAGACGGAGCGTGGACATGAGACCGACTGTTCGCAATCATTGCATTGTCATCACCGTTTTTTCCATTGCGGCCGTAGGGCTTACCCAGCCGTACCTGCCGCGCGGCGGAGCGCTTGAATATTCACTGATTGGCACAGTCAGCCTTATTGGCGGGCTTATTGGACATATGCTGTACCGCAATGTATGGGGCGACGTTTTTTGACGCAGCCACTGGAATTTCCTTCGATCAATAACCTGACCGCGAGCGGACCCCATATACATGGGCTCGATGCTTTCGCGGCTTCCCCTTGCAATCTGTAACTGACAGAACGCCGGACGCTTTAGAAGGACGAATATCTTATGGACGAAAGGAAGCGAGATAGCATGATTGCGTATCTCCGCCACCGCATGGAAGAGTTTGGTATCAAACCAGAAGACCTCGCCGCCGTGCTGGCGGCCGAACCGAAGGGGCAAAAAGCTGAACGCTACCGCAGCGCAACGGGAGATAGCTGGGACGGCCAGGGTGAAATGCCCCAATGGCTTAAACAGGCAATTAGCGCTGGTCAATCAATCGACCACTTCGAATTATCGGCCACGCCGGCACCTGCCCCGCAGCCGAAAAAACAGGTGGATTGGCTAAACGACCCCTTCGCGGGAAGTCCGCTTGCGCGCCCGAACAACCGCTAGGCCGTCTGATCGCCAATGCGCCAGAGCAAAGGCATAACCCCGAGCCCTAACCCCGTACTGGCTGACGCGCCGGGGCCGTTCACACGTTGCACTGAATGGCGGGAGTGGTTGTGTCGTTCACCGATGCACACGACGCGTCGCCGGTACGAGCCGGCGCCGCCGCGTACTGCGGCAATTCGATAAACGTGCTGACCTGCCGGACGATCTGCCAGAAGACCTTTTCGAAGGAACGGACGCGCTCCGGTTCGAGCATGCCATCGGCGAGCGGATCGGCAAAGACCCAGCTACTCAACGCAGGCTCTCCCGGAAAGCGCGGCGCATGATGCCCGGCAACGCACGCGTCGAGGGCGATGACGAGGTCCATCCGCGGCGCCCATTCGCCGGTGAATTCCAGCCAGCTTTTCGGGCAGAGCACGCCGAGGTCCGATATACCGGGCCGCAATTGTGCGATCGCAATGGGATGAACGCGCGGGGCTGGCTCCGGCCCCGCGCTGAACGCGTCGAACCGGTGTCCAGCCAGTTCGCGCAGTAAAGCTTCGGCAATGATGCTGCGTGCTGAATTCTCGCGACAGAGAAACAGCACCTTGTATTTTTTGGTCACGCTCACCCCGAGTTTTTTTATCTCTCTCTATGCGCAATTGTGCCAGCCCAGTCTTGCGTCCTCGTGACACTACGATGACGTAATTTGTTGCGCCACAAGAATTTGTACCAGGGCGGTCAACCCACGGATATCGCGCGCTGCATTGGCGACGAAGTTTAGCAGCGCCAAGTCGAATCTTTCATTATGCCGACAATTCCGTGCCGGGATCTCCTCATACGGAAGCGCCGCTGTCGCGCTGCTCGGACACGATACGATTTGCGGCGTCGCTTGCGCCGTCAGACGCAGTTGGTGAGGGTTCGAACAGCATCGCCGTCGGCTGCGCACTGATCGACTTGACGCCGTTCGCAATGCCGGGCGCCGCGACGTACGGAATAAACGCCGCCACCGCAACGACAAAAATAAAAGTAACCATGGCCGTCGAGCCTCTCGGAATCTGCAACGTGGAGGTCAAGCGAAGCGGGTCATTCGCGGGGGAAGTAGAGTCGGCAACAAGGGGAGGAGCAGCGGGCACACGTACAACCTGTGCCCGGCCTGCTGATGCGTTCGCCACCCGCATGCGTGGCAATGAGGAATCGTCGCGCGTCATTCCGGCGCTCGAGCGACACATGTCACGGACGTGTCTTCGATTCTAGAAGCGGATAGACCGACGCCGAAGGCCGCCTTCTATATCAATTCAGCCTACGTCTCGGGTCTAACGGCCATTACCGTCTGTTCAAAACCGCAAGCCGTTCAGGAACTGGAACCAGAGTCCACCCAGTACGCCGGCCGGATGAGCATCGCCGGCATTTTCTTCGCGCTTGCCTGAGTTGGCGGGCTTACCTGGGGCGTCGTGATTAGCGGCATCGTCGCTCGCGGTAGTCGCCTTCGCTGCGGCTGAAACGTCGGCGACGTCCTCCGCTTTTGCTGCCGCTTCGGCGGCAGCCGCCGCCTTCTCAGCCTCGCGCCGCGCCGCTTGCAAGGCCGAGACACTGTCGGCGATCTGCGCGGCCCGCTGCGCCTCGCATCGACGTCCTAGCAGTACGCCGAAGAGCACATCGCGATTGTGGCCGTCGTCGGCGAAACGCATGGCGAGCGACACCATCTCGGCGTAGGCCGCCTCGTCTGCGGCACGTGCTGCAGCTTCACGTTCGGCCTGCGCTTTTTGCTGGCGGGCGTGCTGCGTTTCCCAGCCGCGCATCTGCTCGGCGTAGACGGCGTCATACACCTTGCGCTGCGCGGCATCGGAGAGAATCGCGTACGCGTCCTTGATTTCCTGGAAGGTAGCGCGCGCAACTTCTTCGGCGCCGTTGTTGCGATCCGGATGCCATTTCATCGCGGCCTTGCGGTAAGCCCGCTTGATTTCTTCGTCCGTGGCGTGCGCGTGCACACCAAGCGTGTCATACAGGGTTGCCATTGCTTGTTCGACCTCGCCGTGATTCGCGTTGCGGACCATCGTAGCATGCAAAAAACGGCTTTATCGTGAAGCGGCAAGCGCGGGCGCCACTGAAAGTCCAGACGAAAAAAAAGGCCTCGCCACTAACGTAGCGAGGCCGAGTCCCATGTCAAGGAGATGTCATGGAGGAGACGACTCGATCATAGCCGCGTGTCATCGCGCCCCCAAACAATGGTTCGCCATATGCTTATCGAGGGCCGCCTCAACTGCATTGCACAGGGCCGCGCGTGGGGATCTGAAACGGCTTCAAAGCATCCTCCGGACAGCCCGCTGGGCCGCCGATAACCCCGCACGGTTATATCGTTAGAACAAAAAGTCGCTTCGCCCGGCTCGCGGCGGTCATTAAGATGACACTTCAAAGTCCGGTTCGCCCCGGTTCGTCTACGCGCAGCCCCGCGCCAGCGTTCCGTGAGCCGCTACCGAAGGAGCATTTCGTTGACCAGTTTCGACCATCATCGCCGGCCGCTCGTAATCGGCATCGGCGGCACGACACGCGCGGCGTCGTCGACCGAGCGCGCGCTCGGCTTTGCGCTGCGTGGCGCGGAAGCCGCGGGCGCGAATACCCGCCTGTTCGGCGGCACGTTCCTGCATAGCCTCCCCCACTACGCCCCGGAAAACCCGCAACGCACCGCCGAACAGCTCGAGCTGATCGAAGCCGTGCGCCATGCGGACGCGCTGATCATCGCGACACCCGGTTATCACGGCGGCGTCTCGGGCCTCGTCAAGAACGCACTCGACACCCTCGAGGAGCTGCGCGCCGATGAACGCCCGTATCTGGATGGCCGCGCGGTCGGCTGTATCGTCACCGCTTACGGCTGGCAGGCCGCCGGCTCGGTGCTGACGTCGCTGCGCTCGATCGTCCACGCGTTGCGCGGCTGGCCGACGCCGTTCGGCGCCGGGATCAACACGCTGGAAACCCGTTTCGACACCGTCGACAGCTGTTCCGACGCCAAGGTGGTCGATCAGCTCGCCACGGTCGGCCAGCAGGCCGCGCAATTCGCCCTCGCGTTCAACGCGCATCGCACGCCGACAGCCGCGCCGCTCGGCAACGCGGTCAAGGAAGCGCAACCCGCGCGGTTGTTGCACGCGGTTTAAGGCATTTACGTACGACGTCGAGGACCTGCGCTTGTGGGTCCCCGACGCATCCGCGTTTGCGCTAGATCGGCGACCATCCCGTCGCCTGAATCAACAATTCGACGCATGCGTGCGCTTGCCCCTCTCCCCGCTAATCGCAGCATCCTCCGACAATACTTTTAAGGCCGACAGGCCACGCGATGCGCTTTCGAACGCGTTCGTGTTTCCGCTCGCTCAAACCGTGCGCCACACAACAGACCGCTATCCCACAACGCCGGATAGTGTGTTCGAACACTGCGACTATCGTCCGATCCTGTCTCCTGAAGACCGTTCCCGGACCTCGCTGATTTGCTTACGACGAAAGATTGGTTCACCCGCTGCGCGGCGCGGCCTACGCTTGATCCTGCCCGCTCACCCACCGGTTGCCTGACGCACAGGGTTGCGTCCCGCGCGCCGGCTCCTTAGCAATACACGCGGGCACACTCACTGCCACGACCATGAATTCAAATATCCGCTACAAGGGCTACGAAGTCGCACCGGCTGCGCAACGACTCCCCAACGGCCTGTTCGCCGCCAACCTGACCATCGAGAAAACGTCTGCAAGTCAAGGTCAGGCTTACTCGTTCGACGCACTCGATTATTTCTTCGACGAAGAGCACGCACTCGCCTATGCGTTCCGCTGGGGACGCATGTGGATCGACAGCCGGCAATAACGTCGGCAGGCTCATTCGATAGCACTCAGGCGGTCACGCCTGGTCTCGCACGCAGAACCTGAAGGCCGGTTGGCTTGCGAGCCGGCAAATGTGGGCCACGTTGCGCCACGCGGCGTCGGTTTTTAAGCGGCTGTGCCAGAATAGGCGACACCTCGTTTAAAGGAGACGCCTGCGATGACATGGACCGTCGATCAACAGTTGGCCCTAACCGCAACCGAAGCGGTCGCCGCGATCCAGTCCGGGCGCCTCAAAGCCGCTGACTATATGGCCACGCTGCTGGCGCGCGCGGCGTCGCTCTCGAGCCTCAATGCGCTCACCACGCTCGACCTCGACGGCGCGCTGGCCGCCGCGCAGCGCATCGATGCCTTGCCGCCCGAAGCAAAAGCGCAATTGCCGCTCGCCGGTTTGCCTATCGTCGTGAAGGACAACATCAACACGGCCGGCTTGCAGACCTCGGCGGGCACGCCCGCGCTGGAAGGCTTCGTACCGAAGACGAACGCACCTTCGGTACAACGGCTTCTCGATGCCGGCGCGATCATTCTCGGCAAAGCCAACATGCACGAACTCGCGTTCGGCATCACCAGCACGAACTTCGCCACGCACGCCGGACCGGTGCGCAATCCGTACGACCCCACGCTGATCCCCGGCGGCTCGTCGGGCGGCACCGCCGCCGCGATCGCCGCGCGCATCG
This sequence comes from Paraburkholderia sediminicola, assembly GCF_902859805.1. GTDB lineage: Bacteria > Pseudomonadota > Gammaproteobacteria > Burkholderiales > Burkholderiaceae > Paraburkholderia > Paraburkholderia sediminicola. The sequence continues at coordinate 422,128 of NZ_CADIKC010000004.1, forward strand.
TGCCCGCGGGTCTGGGCACCGACACCGGCGGCTCGACTCGCATTCCGGCTGCGTTGACCGGCACCGCCGGATTTCGTCCTTCTGTCGGTAACGGTGGCGCCGAACGGCGCTATCACGACCCGGATGCCGTCGTGCCGATCAGCCATACGCGCGATACGGTCGGGCCGATGGCGCGCACGGTTGCCGATATCGCTTTGCTCGACGGCGTGATCACCGGAGCTGGAGCGTTACCCACACTCACGCTCAATGGGTTGCGCATCGGCCTGCCCGAGCCGCTCTGGGAAGGGCTCGAAAAGCAGGTGGAAGACGTCGCGCACGCCGCATTGCGCCGCCTCGAATCCGCGGGCGTAACCTTCGTGCCTGTCGCGATGAGCGAGCTAGAGACCTTGAACGGTCATGTTGGCGGACCGATCGCAATCCACGAGCCGCGCGAGGATGTGCTCGCCTGGCTCGTCGCCAATAACGCGCCGGTAAAGACCGTCGCCGAAATGGCGGCCCGCATCGCGAGCCCGGACGTGCGCGCGATCTACGACGGCGTGCTCGCCGACGTACTCGGCGCTCATTACGACGCAGCGCTGAAGCAATGGCGGCCGCGTTTGCAGCAGTATGTCGCGGCGACCTTCACGGATGAACGTCTCGATGCGCTGCTGTTCCCAACCACGCGCCTCGCCGCGGTGCCGATCGACGACCTGAACGGCTCGTCGACGGTGTCGATCGATGGCGCCGCGCCAATCGATACGATGGACGCGTTCCTGCGCAATACCGATCCGGCCAGCACGTCCGGCATTCCGGGCTTGTCGCTGGCGGCGGGAATGACCGCCGGCGGCCTGCCGGTTGGGCTGGAACTGGATGGCCCGCTCGGCGAGGACCGGCGGCTGCTGGCGATCGGCGTCGCCTTCGAGCAAGTGCTCGGCGTGCTGCCGGCGCCGGTGCTGTGACGGGTTTGAAAATACCGCTGAAGATGCCACTGCAGGTGCCACTGAAAGTGCCATTGAAGATGTCGCTAAACACGCCAGTAAAGAAATGCCGATCCGCATGCCGATGACAGTGCCCAAACCCGCCCACCTTCGCCAAACTATTCTGCGCGCCACCGCCGCTTTGGCGGTCGCCTTCACCGCCGCCTCCTGCGCGCGCCTTGCTGCTGTCGATTCGAACGCGCTCTGGAAAATCGTCGATCTGCGCTGCGTGCCGTCGCAACAAGCCACCGGCACGCCGGGCCAATGCACGGTCGTCGATCTCGACAAACGCTATGCGATCCTGAAGGATATTGTCGGCCGCTCGCAGCATCTGCTGATTCCGACCGACCGCGTCACCGGCATAGAAAGTCCGTTCGTACTTGCGCCGAATGCACCGGACTACTGGGACGATGCGTGGGTATCGCGGCTGTACGTCGAGAAGTCAGTCAAGCGATCCTTGCCCGACAATCAACTCGGCCTCGAGATCAACTCGCAATTCCGCCGCACGCAAAACCAGCTGCATATCCATATCGATTGCATGCACAGCAAGGTGAGCGACGCCTTGGCGCGTCACGCGAAGGACACGCCTGGCGAGTGGCGCTGGGATACGCTCGACGGTCAGCGTTACCGGATCATGCGCGTCACCTCGCTCGATCAGGCAAGCAATCCGTTTCGCATCGTCGCGCGTGATAACAAAGACGCTGCGGCGATGGCCATGCAAACCATCCTCGTGACGGGTGCGGGACCATCGGCGGAGAAAGACGGCTGGCTCGTCGTTAATAGCGGCCTCGATGTCGACAACGGTAGCGGCTCGGCGGAAGGCCTGCTCGATCATGCGTGCCGCGTGGCGGACGATAAATAAGCCTCTTTTACTGATTGCCCGGACAGGATCCGCGAGGATCTTGCAAGGCGTTCTGCGCGCCGGGTGATAGCGGCCTCGCGCAGCGTAAGGGCTGGCGATATGGCCCCCCGCTTTTGCACATATGCGCAGATGCATTGCTGAACAAAATGGTTCTAGTCGCGTGAATTGGTCCGTAGGATCGGTCTAAACCTGCACTCCGACCGACCCAGCCAATGGCGATTTACCTCGACGACACGCAACGCAAAGCACTCGCCCAACAGGCTTCAGGCTGGACATGGCGCACGCAATGGCCGACATGGCTGCTGATCGTCACGATCTACAGTGGATGGTTCGCTGTGGCGACGCATACGCGCGTACTCGGTCTGCCGCTGACCATCGCGCTGCTGGCGTTGCTGGGTGCGTGGTATATGTCTCTGCAACATGAGTTGCTGCACGGCCATCCGACGCGTTCGCCGTTCGTCAACGCACTATTAGGATTCGCGCCGCTCGCGGTGTGGTTTCCGTACAGCGTTTATCGTGATTCGCATCTTCAGCATCACGACGACCCGCATCTGACACTTCCTGAGCGCGATCCCGAAAGCTACTTCGTCAGCCAGCGCGTGTGGCAACGTGCGGGCCTGGCGATTCGCGCGTTGCTGACTTTCCGCAATACGTTTATCGGCCGACTGATCGTCGGACCGGCATTTTCCATAGCGGCAACGGGTGTCGATGAACTCCGTAGTATTAAACGCGGCGATTGGCGCCATGTGCCGATGTGGCTCGCGCATCTGGCTGCGTTAGCCGCACTGACGGTGTGGCTTCAACGTGTCTGCGGAATCCCTGCCTGGACTTTTATCGTCGGCACGGGTTATGGATCGTTGTCGTTAGGTTCGATCCGCTCGTTTCAGGAACATCGGGTGGCACATGCTCACGAGCATCGCACCGTCATCAACGAAGCGGGTTGGTTCTGGCGGCTTCTGTTCCTCAACAACAACTATCATCTGGTGCATCACGACTTGCCGCATGTGCCGTGGTTTGCGATTCGGAAAGTCTATGAGGCGTCCCGGCAGCAGTACATAGAACGCTCAGGAGGCTTTCTGGTAAAGGGTTACAGCGAATGGTTGAGGCGCTATTCGTTCGCGTGGACAGCCCATCCGGTTTATGGGGACTTATCCAGTTTGGTCTTGGACAATCCACCTGCTTCCGACAGTTTTGCGGGTAAATTGCGGGTAAAATTCATGGTAGTTGTCCGTCAAGGAGAATTCCATGAGGCTGACCTACCCGCTCTTGCTGAACGCCAAACCGCAAGACCAGCCCTATAAGATTCGCGACCGCGATTCCATGTATCTACGGGTGTCGGTCTCAGGTTCGAAGGTGTGGAAATTTGATTACCGGTTGGATGGCAAGGATTGCAGTTATACCCTCGGGCGATTTCCCGATCTCTCTATTGCGGATGCTCGTCAACTTCGCAACGCTGCAGCCAAGCTTGTCGCGTCCGGCGTCCATCCGAAGGCACACGAAAAACATCTTCAACAGCAGAATGTTGCCCATTACAAGAACACGCTCTGGCCGGTGTGTGAGGAATGGCTGAGCGACAACCGAGGAAACTGGACCGCCTACTATCACGGTCAAGCCACGCGCTTCCTTGCACGCTACGTGAAGGACTCGCAGCTCGGTGGGATGCCAATTCGTGACATCACAGTGGCACACCTGTATGACCTGATCCAATCGATTGCAAAGCGCAGAACTCTTTCAGGCGATGAACGCAAGGCCGAGGGTGCCCCACATATCGCAATACGTCTGCGTCAGCATCTTGATGCAATATTCAGGCGGGCGATTATTAGCGGCCGCGTAGACGCGAATCCTGTCACAGCACTTAAACCGTCGGATGTAGTGACGCTGCCGCCTACGCGCCACAATCGGGCTCTGGAAGCTAATGAACTCAAGCAATTGCTGGCTGTGCTCTCGGCTGCGGGAACTCCGCTCACCCGATTAGCAATGCGTCTGCTATTGCTTACCTCGGTGCGTACTGTCGAGTTGCGAGGTGCGACGTGGAAGGAGTTCGACTTGGAATCAGCGATGTGGGCCATTCCCGGCGAGCGCATGAAGATGGGACATCTGCATGTCGTTCCGCTAAGCGCCCAAGCAATTGAGGTCTTGAAAGAAGTTCGGCAAATTACACGGGCTAAAGGCGCTGACGACTACCTGTTCCCTAACATCAGAGACAAATCGCGCCCTATGGCAGCTACCACAATCAATGCGGTCTTAGTCCGTGCTGGATTCAACAAGGAACGTCTGTTCAGGGCACACGGCGCTCGAGGTACATTTAGCACGTGGGCGCACGAAGAGGGATTCTCCCCAATGGCGATTGAACGGCAGTTGGCTCACGTCGAGAGAAATCGCGTGAGTCGCGCGTATAACAAGGCCGAATTTCTTCCCGAGAGACAGAGGATGATGCAGGATTGGGGCGACTATCTGCAGAGCATGGGTGGTTGATTCTCCGGAGCACGTTGCTTGCGTCCTATCCGTCTCTGCGCCTCGATTCTTCAGACCCATGGGAAGGCCGGAAGACTCCAATGCTCGCTTGGCATGCGCTGCCGGATTTCATCTCTCTGCCCGGCCATGCTCTAGCTAACGCCCTACGCGCCCTGTACTGCTAGCCAGAGGGGCGGCCTGGAATGTTTGGTCCGCAAATATAAGCTAGGATTTGCAGCATCTGGTCATGCCGGCGCTGTGGGAGCACGACGGCATAACGTTGAGGACCGTCGCCGAGATAGCGTTCCTGAACTCCGCCACGCTTACCCCACTTCTGAAACGTCTGGAAGCGGCTGGGTGCGTCAACCGCTCAAGCGAATAACTTGCCGCTCCAACGTTGACTGATATCGGAGTCACCATGAATACAAAGAGTCCGCCTACCGATTCCCGCCCACGCAGGACTGGTCAGGGAGAATCGTCCTCATCGACCCTCACTTATCACCGAGCGGAAATTAAAGGGGTTGGCGTCTTCTATCGAGAGGCGGGCCCCAAAGATGCACCAACCATCGTGCTTCTTCACGGGTTTCCGTCGTCGTCGCGGATGTTTGATAGCCTCATTCCGCTGCTCGCGACACACTACCACCTTATCGCACCGGACTATCCTGGCTTCGGCCACAGCGACGCACCGCCGCCTTCGCAGTTCGCCTACACGTTCGATCACCTCGCCGAAACGATCAATGGCCTACTCGAACAGCTTCGCATCGACCGTTATAGCTTTTATCTGCAGGACTACGGTGGTCCGATCGGATTCCGGATCATGCTGGCACATCCCGAGCGTCTTGAAGCGCTAGTGATCCAGAACGCCAATAGCCACGAGGAAAGTCTCGGGCAAAAGTGGACGGCCATCAAGGAGTACTGGGCTGATCCTGCCGCGCGTCCAGAGGTGTTCACCGCGTTCACATCGTTCGACAGTACAAGATATCGTCACGACGGTGAGAGCCCGAACGCCGAACGTTACAGCCCGGACACCTGGACAGACGAGTACGCATTTCTCAATCGTCCGGGCCAGCCAGAAATCCAGGCTGCGCTGCTTTATGACTACCGTACGAATGTTGCGGCCTATGGAGCCTGGCAAGAATGGATGAGAACGCAACAGCCTGCCGCGCTCATCCTGTGGGGACGCTACGACAGATCGTTCATTGCGGCCGGAGCTGCTGCCTACCAGCGTGATTTGCCAAATGCGCAAGTCCATCTGCTCGACGCAGGCCACTTCGCACTTGATGAGAAAGTGGATGACATAGCGGCACTGATGAATGAGTTTCTCGACGCGTTCTATTTGCGACAAGCGGATGAATGACCATCGACTCCGGGTATTGGTCGGGTACGCCAGCACCGGCGATTGGTTGCTGACTGGCGAACCTCTTGGAGTCGGCGCGGATGTGGGCATGCTGCTTGAGGTGTGCCCCGAGCATCTAATGCAGCGCCAGTGAGAACTCCGTTCAGGGGTATCGCCTAGCTTCATGGCCGGATTCTGCCCGATGATGAGCGGCCCAGTTCGACCCGCTTGAGTCACTCCGTCCGATTTTGCCAATGTCTGTTCTTGTATTCTCACAAGACGTTCGCAAGCTACGGCTTGGCCTACCACGCACAGAACGGGGCGAATCCTACATGCTCACGAGATCACGGCAATCGTAACGATCGGTGATCGGGGCCGTCGACCTGCAACACACGAAGACGGTGGCAGACACTCCGCATCACGAGAAGGCGGCCTGATAGACCTTCGGCGTTACGCCAGTCTGCTGCTTGAACACGCGTGTGAAGTGCGATTGGTCGGCAAAACCCATTCGCACGCTTACTTCCGCAATGGGCTTGCCGGCTCGCAACAACGGCATCGCACGGCGCACGCGCTCCTGTTGCAGGAAAGCATGCGGGCTCAACCCCGCATCGCGCACAAAGGCACGCAGCAGCACGAAAGGCGTCACGCCAAACTCGCACGCAAGTGTCGACAAGGTCGAATGTGCGTGCAGTTCGTCGCGCAGGCGGGATTTGACCGCGCGCACCAACGCCGGCTCGCTGCGCACTACGGGGAGTGCGGCAGACCGGCCCGCGTGCCGGGCATGCAGGCCGATGACGGCGCGGGCCAGTGTTTCACTGCGTTTGAAGCGGTCCTCATCCACCTCGGAACACCAGTTCACACCGTAGAGCTGCTGTGACAGTTCAGCGTCAGCGACGAACGGGCTCGGCATGTCGAACCGCTCGCGCCGGGGAATGCCAAGCCTCTCACAATAGGCGGCGAGCGCTGCGGGTTGCACATGGGCCACGCGCATCTTCCATTGTCCATCGCCCGCAGCCAAACCGGCGTGCACCACGTCGGCGTCGATGATAATCACGTCGCCACGGCGGCACACGCGTCGTTGGTCCTGAACTTCGACGGCCAGCGCCCCACCCGTAATCACCGCAAGGCAATGCGTATCGTGCGCGTGCGGCGGATAGCGGTGACCGACGAATTGACCCTTGAGCATGACGGCGTCCATGACGTCCGGCGCGTGCCAGAGCTTGATCGTCTTCGTCGGTCCATTGGTGTTCATGGTGAGGCTCCTCCCAGAAGTGGCTGGAAGACTTCATCATATTCCTCCAGCCGCGGCATCGGCACGCGCGGCTGCTCGTCGAGGTGAGCGATGAAGTCGCCCCAACGCTTGAGCGTGTCGACTCGCTGGGCGTGCGAACAGTACGGAATGTGCCAGGCAAAGAACGGCTCGAGCACCTCATAACCGACGTAACCCAGGGTCCCCTGTAGCAGGTGACGCAGCATGCCGCTGGCAAGTTCGCCGTGTATTCCTTGCTGCCCGAACATGTGCTCCCGGCCACCCAGGCTTACCCCGACCACCGCGCGCTTGCCGACCATGCCGCCGCGGCCATAGATGCGCTTACCACCGTAAAGGGCGCCGGACAGGAAGCAGCGGTCGATCCACCCCTTGATAAGCGCGGGCACCGAAAACCAGTAGAGCGGGAACACCAGCATCAGCGTATCGCTGGCCAGCAGCGCGTCAACCTCGCGCTGGATGTCGGGCGCAAGGGCATTGCGCTCAAGTGCGTGGCGCTGCTCCTTGGCGTAGACGAGGTAGTCGCTGTTGGCGCGCTGGGCGAAATCGCTGGCGCGCACCACAGGATCGAAGTTGAGTGCGTAGAGGTCGGAAAAACTCACGTTGTCGCCGCGCGACTCCAGCAGGCGTCGGGCCTCATGGGCCATAGCCGTGCAGAAGGAGCGCGGCTCCGGGTGGGCATGGACAATGTGAACTTTATGCATGAGGGATCGAGCGCCAGGTAGCTGCAGGAATGAAGCTGTTCAGATGGGCAAGCTCGCGCTGGATGGCTTCGCTGGCTGACAGCGTGGCGCCCTCCTGCAACAGGCGCCGCATACTTTGCAACGCTGTCGGCGGCTTGGCGGATAGCAGTGCGCAGTATTCGTCGGCAGTCGCACGCACATCCGCGTCTGGCACCACGCGCGAAAGGAAGCCCTGCTGCAATGCCTCAGCGGCTGTTATCGGCCGGCCGCTCATGAGCCAGTCGCGTGCGCACAGATCGCCCATCCGGCGGGCCGCCAATGCGGTTGCGCCGGCTTCAGGCACGATACCGAGATCGGCAAACGGAAAGCGGAACGTGGCCCCCTCGCCGGCGACTACCCAGTCGGCGTGCAACAGCATCGTGGCGCCAAACCCAACCGCCGCGCCGTTAACAGCTGCCACGAGCGGCTTGGGCTGGTCCACGAGGGCCTCGATGCAGCGCGCGACCGCGCCGTCGGCCGCCTGCGGCCACAAGGAGCCGAATTCGGCCGTGTCGTGGCCTGAGCAAAAACATTCGCTGGTTCCGTGCAGCAGCAGGCAATGAACGCGCACGTCTCCTTGCGCCAGGCGCAAGGTGTTTGCCAACGCTTCGAACAGAGGGCCGTTCAGTGCATTGCGCTTTTCCGGACGGTCTATGCCCACAGACCAGACCTGGCCGTCGAGCTCCGCGGTAAGGTGTGCACCGATCATGCGAACAGGGCGAAGCCGCCAACCAGTTTGCCGACCTTCTTCCTTGGCCCTACCAGCCCAACTGCCAGGTACTGGAGGGACTCACCTGGCAGCACGCGCACCGCGCGTAGAAAGGCGTCGTAGTCGACGGTGGCCTGTCCTTGCACAGGAAAGTCAACCACGTCGCAGTGCGCCAGCGATTTCAGGCGCAGGGCGCTCAACTGATCAGCCGTGGCTTTGAGAATCGGGATGCCGATGGGAATGAGACCAGGGTGCGCCGTGCCGTCCTGCTCTCGCAAGGGCTCTCCGACGAGACGGCTGTGGCGCTGGCCCAGCGTGAACGCGACCACTGCAGCGGCGTTCGAGGCTTTGCCCGGCGGGAGCGCTTCGTCCACGACGATGACACAACGCTCCGGCTCGGGCGGCGCTTCAATGGCGTTAGCGTCGCTTGGTTCGTTTTGTAATAACAAAGCATCTCTCCAGAAAAAGAAGCGGTGGAGGGAATGCTAGATAGATCCAGGCCAAAAGTATTGAACGATCTTGCAGCGACCCGAGGTCGTGTCGGCGACGATGACACGCTTGAACCTGCACCTCAATTGTCGAGAACATCTCAACGCCAGTAACATTTCTGGTAGATCGACACCGACGAGCGGGGGCAAGCGACTTCAGCGATTGTCTCGTGCCGGCCCGGTAACAGACGTTCGCAAATCGTGCACGAACGGCTCTTGATGGCCGATCTCGGTCCGACAGCGAACTTCCGCAATCGACCCTGAGCCGACCTTCTCGGGCGAGGCCATGAACGTCCCCAATCGGTCAGATACTTGCCGTTCAGCCTTCAATCACCACTCGGCAATGTTCTCCTGAACGGTCAGAAAATTCGCGCTGTTCTGCGTAAATGCGCGCTCTACAACGCGCCGAGCGGGATTTTCAGATAACGAGTGCCGTTGTCTTCAGGCTCAGGTAATAAGCCTGCACGAATGTTGACCTGGACAGCGGGAAGAATGAGCGTGGGCATATCAAGCGTCCGGTCGCGTGCTGTGCGCATCGCGACGAACGCATCTTCCGAGTTGCCGTCATGCAGATGAATATTGCGCTTGCGCTGTTCCGCCACGGTGGTTTGCCATTGTGGTTGACGCGACTGCGGCGGGTAGTCGTGACACATATAAAGCCGGGTCTCGTCAGGTAGCGACAGCAGTTTGCGTGCTGAGCGATAAAGCGTATGCGCGTCACCACCCGGAAAATCGCACCGTGCGCTGCCTACGTCCGGCATGAACATCGTGTCACCGACAAAAACCGCGTCTCCGATCTGATACGCCACGTCAGCCGGCGTATGTCCGGGCACGTGTATGGCGTGCGCACCCAACTCGCCGATCTGGAACGTCTCGCCTGCAGCGAACAGATGATCGAACTGCTGACCGTCGTCCGGCACGTCCACACCCAGGTTAAAGACGCGCTTGAATACACCCTGCACTCCACGAATGCTTTCGCCGATGGCGATTCTTCCTCCCAGTCGTGTCCTCAGATATTGCGCGGCCGACAGATGGTCCGCGTGGGCGTGCGTTTCCAGCAGCCATTCAACTTTCAGCCCGTGTGCCTGCACAAATTCCACGACCCTGTCGGCCGATTGGGTCGAGGTACGGCCGGCCTTCGGGTCGTAGTCAAGCAGCGAATCGATCACGGCGCACGCAGAGCCATCTCCGGCGTGAACGACATAGGTAACGGTACAGGTAATCCGATCAAAGAACGCTTCCACCAGTGGTTTCATCGCACGCTCCAGTCAATACATTGAAAAACAATATATATTTTAATATACTGTAGGTCAACCTGATTGCCAGGTAGAAGGACACTGATCGATGAGTACACCGTTATCTCCCGCCGCGCGCGACGCGCTGCGGCAATCCGCGACGAAATGCTGTGCCCTTCTCAAAGCCATGGCACAGGAGGACCGTCTTTTGTTGTTGTGCCAGTTGACCGAAGGTGAACACAACGTCGGAGAGCTGGAAGCGGCGGTCGGCCTTCATCAACCGAGCCTCTCGCAGCATCTTGGCGTGCTGCGCGAAGAAGGTCTCGTCACTGCGCGGCGCGAGGGAAAGTACATCTATTACAGTCTCGCTGGCGTCGAAGTCTTGAGCATCATGCAGACGTTGTCGAATCTCTATTGCGGCAAGGTCAAAGGACGCCTGAAATGAGAATCGACTTCATCCACTTCGCGCCGCTTCCCGCCCTCGCCGGTGGCGTGCTGATCGGTCTCGCAGTAACGCTGCTTGTGCTCGGGAACGGCCGTATCGCCGGCATCAGCGGGATTCTTGGCGAACTGGTCGACACAACATCCAGCGATCATGCCTGGCGCGCTGCATTCATGCTTGGCCTCTTTGCCGCGCCCTGGATATTCAGGCTTTTCACGACACTGCCGGTTGTTACGATCGCGTCATCGCCGCCGGTGCTCGTTGTGGCCGGTCTGCTCGTTGGCATCGGCACCCGCTACGCATCCGGTTGCACCAGCGGTCACGGTGTATGCGGTCTCTCACGCGGTTCGATCCGCTCGCTTGCCGCCACCGCAACATTCATGGCAATGGGCTTTTTGACCGCTTTCGTTACCCGTCATCTGCTGGGGCTTTGACATGCTGATTCTCAACGCACTGCTGGCCGGTCTGATATTCGCCACGGGACTGATCGTTTCCGGCATGGCCAACCCTGCGAAGGTGCTGGGCTTTCTCGATATCGCAGGCAACTGGGACCCGTCACTGGCATTCGTCATGGCCGGCGCGGTCGCAGTTGGCAGTGTCGGCTTCGCGATTGCACGCAGGCTCAAGCGGAGCCTGTTCAACGCGCCCATGTCGCTGCCGGCCGCGACGCGCATTGACCGCCGCCTGCTTGCTGGCAGCGCCATGTTCGGTGCCGGCTGGGGCCTAGCAGGATTCTGCCCGGGACCGGCCCTCGTGAGCGCGGGCAGCGGCGAGTTTAAAGCGATGCTGTTCGTTATCGCCATGCTCGTTGGCATGAAGATTTTCGCTCTGGCCGAGCAACACGCTACCCAGACCAACTGACGGTAACCTCGCACACATTCGCGTGTACTGCCGCCCGATGAGTTGAACGCGAAACGTTACGGCGGCCGTCTCATATCAGCCCAAATCCGGACGGCCAAGACGCTTGTCTGGGTGGCTGCTTCTGGCCGAACTCGGCCCGGCGACGATCGGCTCAGTTCGACCCACACGAGTCAGTCGGACAATAAATTTGAGTGGCCGAAACCGGAGTTAAAGCCGACACCACCGCTCTCTCTTGTGTTGCGTCGAGCCCGCATGCATAGGATTGTCGGCCGCTGCTAAACGGAGCCTCGACTTTATTTCCGCTAACGCGTCTGGCCCCGAGTCATTGGGCCGCCAGCCAGTTCCTGCCGGCAACTATCTAATCATCGCGCTGCATCGCCATCCGACAATTCGAGCACTGATCTTTATGTCCGTTCGCTTTGCTCTACCACGCGTTGCGGACTGCTGGTTCGCTGGGGAGAACACCATTACATAAACCGCTGCTCATCTATGCCCGGTCTTCCTGCGCACGAGGCGGTCCTCTCAGCACGATGATGTAGCGTTAAATACGCCGTTTTTCGCTTGCACACAGAATTTGCACCAGAGCCACAACGCACAAGGACAATACGGCAGCAATCACGGTGTGGGATGTCGTTCACTGAGCCGAATCTTGAACGGTCCCGTATATGGGGTATGGACAACATAGATTCTGACCTGACTACCGTTCGCCATGTTTTGCGGCACGACCCTTGAGTAGGTAAATTCGTGCCGGTTCAGTATTTCCAGACGGCGCACCAGCGCGTTGCCACCCCCGTCGAAGACATTGATCTGGTAGCGCCTGTCGCCGGTTATGAAGAAGTAGCCAGCGCCGCCCTGAGTAAGCCGCGACTGTCCGGTGGCCGGGTCGAAGTATTCGAACCGGTTGCTTCCCGCGTCCCAGATCGAGATGCCCACGACGCTGGGGTAACGTTCGATCACGTTGTGGGACCGGTCATTTTCCTCATATACGGCGGTGGTCTGCCAGACCGTCGAGGTTAGCGCTTTGGGATCGATACTCTTTGCGGCAACCGGTTCGGCCTCAACGACCGGCAACGTGACCACGACGAGCGATAAAAACAAGCCGCGCATCGACAAGTGTTTCATGGGTTACTCCTCCGCGACAAGTTGTCTATTCGTAGCAGTTGCAAGACGGCATTGTGTCAACTGACCTGCGTCATTTCTCGGGCCGTGCCTGGACATGGGAGATACTTCCCGCCGGCAATGGGGGCGTCGGCGCACGGCATAGGAAAATTGCAATTGCGCGGAAGACGCTAACGCCAGGCGAATCGTTATCTACTGTCGTCCGCTAGCACGGTGTGAACCCGAACCAGACGTTTAGCCAGCGCGCTCGGTCAGCGCACTTATGCTACACGCAAATTGGTGACAGACCTTTACCGAAAGAGCGCCTGGTGAAGGCCGCATACCGTCGGGCTGCCATGCCGACGAGTCGTGCAACATTCGTGAGGTGAGGTAGCGGCTGTACTGCCAGGGTGCCACGAGTTCTGGCCGGCTCGCATCCGAAGCGGCCGTTCGCGAGGCCCGAATCAAAGGTCTCAAGTTGGCCGAACCGTGCCTGATGACGACCGGCCCAGTTCGACCCTGAGCGGCCCGCCGGGACTTCCAGGAACGGTCATTCGCGCTCGAATGCACTAGCCGCAATGACGGTTCTTGTTCGAAGAGCCGATTAGTAGGAGAAATTGGGTGAAATCGTCAGCCACCTTCCGGACAGAGCCCTTGGGATCTACGCCATCAAATGCCAGCACGGGCCATGGAGAGGTGCCCGTTAAATCAAAGGCGAAAAGCTCAAGGCCGCCATCTCCGCCGAATATAAACCAGCCTGGATAAAGACCGATTTGTCCTGGGTTGCTGGCGTCCTCAACACGATCCAGGTAAAACACGCCAAACGGATCGGGCATTGGCCCTTCTCCCCCGTTGCTGAACTCAAGAAGCTCGACGTACTCCTTGGGAAGTTCGAATCCGACCGCATCTTGAAGAGCACTGATCGCTGCTTCCGACGCCCCTTGCGCTTTGGACCATTTCTTTACGACGAAATCCTGCATCTGTGCCCCGGTCAATCTTTTCAGACTACTCATTAAAGGAGCCACGATTGTCGTGGATTGATGGCGTGATGTCGAACGACCGGAACCGGCCCGAACCCTGAAGTTCGGCCAGCGCCCGTCAGTCACCGGCTCGGTCTCGACGCGAATTTCCCTCTTCGACCCCAAGCAGCCGTTCGGTACCGCGTAGTCTATACGTCCGCCTCCGAGGCAAACCGGTCATCCAAGGGTAAGCCCAACAATAAATCGTCAGTTCGCTTGCGGTAGCCGCGAAGCGCGCGACCGCAAGACCCACCAGGCCCCACAAGACCACGGACATGAAACACCGAGCTCGGGCTCAGTGTCTTGACGCGACCTGCGCGCTGACGCTGCCTAGTGGAGGCTTAATCTGCATCGAGATTGCACCGTTCTGCAAATTGCGCCGAAGTGATATATGATGATCATCATGAAAAAGCCATCGATCAATCGGAAACCCGCCAGCCGCAAGGAAATCACACACGAGCGCATCGTCGAGGTTGCCGCGCGCGCGATTCGGCGCAGCGGCTATGACGGGACAGGCGTGGCCGACATCATGAAGGAGGCTGGTCTGACTCATGGCGGCTTCTATGCGCACTTTCCATCGCGCGAGGCGCTGCTTGCCGAAGCTGCCGATCGCGCAGGCTCTGAGGCCGTGGCCCTGTCGGAGCAAATCGCAGCGTCTGTGCCACCGGAGCAGGCATTGCCGTCGATGGTGCGCGCCTATCTGTCGAAGGAGCATCGTGAAGCCATAGAGACTGGCTGCCCGGTCTCCGCCCTTGGCTCGGAGATGCCGCGCCAAGCGCCGGTCGTGCGGCGCGCGGCCACCCGCCGCATCAAGGAGATGATCGATGTCGTTGCGCGCCAATTGCCCGATTGGGGGCAAACCGGCTCGCATGAACAGGCACTTATGATCCTTGCCACCATGGTCGGCACTATGGTGCTGGCACGCGCCGTCGACGACCCCACGCTGTCGGACAGTTTTCTTGACACCGCATTGAAAAAATTCGCACCCGCAGACGAGTAACTGCGCGTATCCGGCGTGCGTTTTTGCTGGGCCGTAAATATGATTAACATCATATTTACGGCAGAATGAATGCTCGACCAAAGACCTGAAGACCATTTCTCACTCCCCGAAGGACATCATGAAAACCGGAATAGCGCTTGTTACAGGTGCCTCTTCAGGCATCGGCGAAGCCACGGCAAACCGCCTTGCGAAGGCCGGATACAAGGTCTATGGCACGAGCCGACGCGGCGCACAAGCCGGCCAGAGGACGTTCGAGATGCTGCCACTTGACGTGACTAGCGAAGAGTCCGTCGAAGCTGCCGTCAAAGAAGTACTGCGCCTGCAGGGCCGCATCGACCTGCTGGTGAACAACGCTGGCTTCGGCGTCTCCCCTGCAGCTGCTGAAGAGAGTTCGCTTGACCAGGCTCGCGCGATCTTCGATACGAACTTCTTCGGTATCGTCCGCATGACGCGCGCCGTGCTGCCCCATATGCGGCAACAAGGCAGCGGCCGCATCATCAACATCGGCTCCGTGCTGGGTTTCTTACCCATGCCCTATATGGCGCTCTATTCCGCCACCAAGCATGCGGTCGCGGGCTACTCGGAATCGCTCGACCACGAGTTGCGCACAATGGGCATCCGGGTATCGGTTATTGAGCCCGCCTACATCAAGACGCCTTTCGACGCGAACTTCATGGCGCCGGACGTTCCCCTCGACGCGTACCGCGAAGTACGCTCGGCTGTGAATAAGCGAGTCAAAGAGGTGGTCGAGGGTGCTGACGGTCCGGAGGTCGTGGCCGAGACAGTGCTGCAGGCCGCTCTCGCGGCTCGCCCGAAGCTCCGCTATACAGCCGGCGGACTCGCCAGCCGCCTGCGTTTGCTACGCAGATTTGCGCCCGCGGGCGTGGTAGACGCCGGCATTCGCAAAGATCTGCGGCTCACAACGTAGACAGAATTACTTAACGCAACGTGAAACTGGCAAGGAACAACGAACCATGATGAAGGCATTCGTCGTCGATCGATATGGGCGCAAGAATGGTGTACGGGCCGGCGATATGCCGGTTCCGGAATTGCGTGAGGACGACGTATTGATCCAGATTCACGCCGCTGGCGTGAACCCGCTCGATTCAAAGATCAGGCATGGAGAGTTCAAGCTCATTTTGCCCTATCGTTTGCCGCTGATTCTGGGCAATGATCTGGCCGGAGTTGTTGCCCGCGTCGGATCGCGCGTGCGGCGATTCAAACCAGGCGATGAGGTCTATGCGCGACCGCACAAAGATCGGATCGGCACCTTCGCGGAATTCATTGCGGTCAGGGAAGACGGCGTAGCCCTCAAGCCCAAAACACTCACTATGGAAGAAGCGGCTTCAATCCCGCTGGTGGGCTTGACCGCCTGGCAAGCGCTGGTCGAAAAAGGGCAAGTGAAGAAAGGGCAAAAGGTACTGATACATGCCGGCTCGGGCGGCGTTGGCACCTTTGCCATTCAACTGGCCAAGCATCTGGGCGCAACAGTCGCGACGACAGCGAGCGCCGCGAATGCCGGACTGATGAAGCAACTCGGCGCCGATATCGTTATCGACTACAAGAAAGACGACTTTGCCGCCGTGCTGAAAGACTGCGACCTGGTGCTGGATACGCAGGGCGGAAAGACGCTCGAAAGATCACTGCGAGTGCTCACGGCGGGTGGGAAGCTCATCGGGATCGCCGGCCCACCCGATCCTGAATTTGCTAAACAGATGGGTGCCTCCTGGTTCCTGAAAACGGCGGTGCGCTTTCTAAGCCGTCGCATCCGAAAGGCCGCGAGACGTCATGACGTCAGCTATTCATTCCTTTTTATGCGTGCCAATGGAGACCAGCTAGGCCAGATCGCCAAGCTCATCGAGGCAGGTGCAATAAAGCCCGTGATCGATCGGGTTTTCCCATTCGAGTCAACCCGAGAGGCTTTGGGTTACGTCGAAACGAGACGTGCAAAGGGTAAGGTCGTCATCAAGATCCGATAGAAGGAGATATCTCTGTTTGTCTCCTCGCAGAGGCAACGGCGATCGTTCGACGTGAATTTCTTGCGACGTGGAACGTCACCGTCCGTTGTCGATGTGGAGCCAACCTTCAAATGTCCTCAGAATAATCAACGGGAATGCCCGCTGTTGGCCGAACCCGGTCCGACACGGACCTCGATCAATCGCAGATCGCAATCAATATGCGAACGGCATAAACCTACCCACTTCGGCCGGCCGACCTAGCGCGACCGCAACGGCTGCTCCTGAGGTGCAACCGCCATTCCTCAGTGTGTTTCGAACGACATCTGTTCATCATGGATTCAATCAGTGGACGCAGGCGCAATGTCGCTGCCACGCTTGTGGTTTTTACTACCATGTTGCAATGCGGAATGGAGCGATCTAGAATGAATTTCACGTCTCCTCCATGCTTCCCTGCATGGCTTCGGCCCGGCTCGGTTCGCGGCCGGTTCTTTTCTCTGACGCGCGCCAGATTTTCAAACGCCGGCCCCGTCTGGCGTGCCGATCGAGCGCGCGAAGGGAGGCTAAGCTACATATCCAAAGAAACAATGATGCATTGGCATGTCGGTTGTCCGTTTCCAGACTGATCACGGATAGCTGGTAGCACAGGCCCATTCCTTTATCCCGCAGTACTGCGGTGCTGCTCAAGCACAGATGCGATGACATCATGGAAATCTGCGACGAGTGCGACAAGCTTCAAGGATGTTCCGCCGACCAGTCCCGTGCCAGTGGCATGACGTTGGTCGGTATCGGTGAATGCGAAGGCGTAGTGGCAATCGAGCACTACCGTTGCAGCCGATGCGGCGCAGTTATGCACCGGCAGTTCGTGGGCAGTGCGCCGGAGCGGATCTGGAGGACCATTTATCGGGCCACTTGACGTTCTACTTTTGGGATCTCGTGACAAGGAGCTAGCGTCCCTCGACGCGCTTATCATCTCTTGGTCAAATCTTCAGTCGCAGCGAGACTGCCTTGCCGCCGCTATCGCCAGCGCGGACCGGTGACCAGCGTCGGGGAATGTCCAGGTCGCATGTCAATTAATATCGATTGCGGTTAGGCGCATGGTGATGGCAGACGCGCCCTGGCGTGCTCGACCGTCAAGACATGCAGATCAGTGGCCTTGTACGGTGTTGAAGGAGCAAACGGATCACACGAGTGTTAGCGTGACGCGCGCGCCGGCAAAATCCGCGCTCCGCCATACCTGGTAGCGCCACTTGATCGAGAACATCCATAGTCCTGACAGGTGATCTACCGACGTTTGTGACAGAGTTCGCGCCCCGCGTAGACCGCAGAAAACAGGCCGACCATGACGGCCGCTACGGCCAACGATTCATCCTGTCGTCTGGAGGGGGCCAACGACGTCGCATAAAACCAGAGGCCTATTCCGATTGCCGTCATGAACATGCCAAAGACAAGCCCCCACACCGGCCCCGCCGTATCGGGGCTTCCAAATCTGTGTGACATTTTCATCGTTATACTCCCCGTCCTGCACCGACATTTTTCCTGATTGTCGCAGCCTGTGAGTTCCACATTGGCATGCTATTGCGATAGCGTACGCGGCCAAAAAGACGTCATCAACAGGCTAAATTATCATTAGGATCTTTTCGAGTCTTGCGATCAAACGGACAGGCATCCATGAAAGAGAGGGCAACCGTTTTGTGTGTCCGAGACAACCGTATCTTGCTGGTTGCCAGGCTGAGGTCGCGATGGGCGCTTCCGGGCGGGCGAATCCGTCGAGGCGAAGCGCCTCACGAAGCTGCATTGCGTGAACTGGAGGAGGAAACGACACTCACTGCGACCGAACTGACTTACCTTTTTCAGTTCAGCGGATTCAACACACAGCACTATGCATTCTTCGCCGAGGTGGTGCATCAATCGATCGCGCAGCCAAGCAACGAAATCGCGAGATGCAAATGGTTCGCGCCCGTCAAGATCGGAACGCTTTCCACGAGTGTGCCGACCCGGGAAATCGTTGAGCTTTTCTTCCAGCACGTGGCCGCTGTGGAACTCGGCGGCTTGCGGCGGATGTCGGAGCAGGTCGTAGATGTGGCGCCATGAACTGCACATACCAATATCAAGGATTCGACATCGAAGTGGCCGTTGAGGCCGACTTCAATCGGACTGGCGGGCGCACCGCAACCGGAGAAACTGGATATGTCGCGGTGGTGAGGATCTGCAAGGCTGGCGACGCAGTAGCCGTTTTCTCCCCCTGCGTTTTGGCGAATCACAAGGTAAGCCATTTCTCAGCGAAGAAGATGCGCTCATGGGCGGTTATAGCGCGGGGCGTCGAATAGTCGATGGTCTGTTCCATTCATAGTCAGTCGATCGGCGCACAAACCGAATCGGAGCCTCGGGTGATTCACTCTTATGTTCGTTCAACGCCGAATAACTGAAGTGAGTCTATGACCGGCCGTCTTGCTACGCCTCGCGATTGTCACTTCATGGCCGAACTCTGCCAGATAGCGAGCGACTCAGTTCGACCCATTGCGGACCGCCGACCCGGCGCGGCATCTCCGGCGGCTTTCAAGGTACAACGGCCGTTCGTCGCCCCGCATAGGGAGACGGGGGTTCCGCCTTATGGAAAGCTTCGCATAAGGCCGATGAAGGAGCGTTGAAGCAGGCAAGCGCGATCGTCAGTCCCAATACATCCACGTCGTCAACCGCCCTCTTACGCCCGCCTGTCGTGCTGGGTTCCCCGAGGCACCACAACCAAGGCAATACCTCCGAGGATTGCAGCCGAGGCCAACACGATTCGGATGGTCACGCTCTCTCCAAGAAATGCGACTGCGCCGAGCGTCGCGATGACCGGCACGCTCAACTGCACCGTGGCCGCATTGCCAGCTTTCAGACTGGGCAACGCTGTGTACCAGATGGCGTAGCCAATGCCGGAGGCCACTGCGCCCGAACCCGTTGCGTACCAGAAACCGGCGCAATCAATCGAAGCGTGGGCGGACATGGCGGCGCTGAGCGCAGCGGCAAGTGGGACTGCGCGCAGGAAGTTGCCGGCCGTTACCGCGGTGGGATTTCCTGCGCCCTTGCCGCGCAACGAATAGATGCCCCAGGCGACGCCGGCGGCGAGCATAAGGACTGCGCCTCCGGGAGATGGCGCAGAGACACCTGGAAGCAGCAGCCCGGCAAGGCCTGCCAACGCGCATGTCAATCCGACCCACTGCCACCTATGGAAGCGCTCGCCCTTTCGGATACCGTAGCCGATCATCGTCGTCTGCACGGCGCCGAACAGAAGCAGGGCTCCAGTGGACGCCGGCAGGCTCAGGTATGCAAACGAGAATGCGGCCGCATAGGTGAACAGCGCCAGCGCCGACAGCCAGTTTCCGGCACCGCCCAGCCTGCCGCCCCGGAGCCGCGCTATCATCGAGAGCACGAGGGCGCCCGACGCGATACGGACCGACGTAAAACTCGCTGCATCGATGCTGGTGCCCTTGAGGGCCAGCCGGCATAGCAACGAATTCGCTGCAAACGCCACCATTGCAAGCAGCGTCAGCACAGTGACACGCACGGGCGACACAGAAATCCCCAAAAAAGCCCCGAATCTTCCGCCAGTATCCGGCCATTGCACGGCCAGTACGAGCGATGATGCTGGCGGAGCGATCCACAGCGGCGGTTGGAGCGACTGATTGTGTTTGGAAAGGCGGCACTGAATGCGATCTGATCGACCAGCGATCGTTGATGGGCGTCAGTGACCGATTGTCTCTTGTCCGGCCTCGGCCTTTTGCAATCGGCTCACGTCGACCCTGAGCTGCCGTCCAACTCAACGCGCGCCCAACGTCTGGTTCTCGGGTGTTTCAGGTCATCCCAAAATAAGGTGCTTCAGCAGTACTTTTACGGCAATGTTAAGCGCGCGAGCGAGACATTCGGATGACCGTATATTCAAGGGCATCACGAGCGCTATTGGCGACGCGGCAGGCGCACAGCAAACACGGTTTCTGTCTCATCGGATTGTGCCTCGATCTCGCCTCCATGGGCCTTGGCAATCTCTCGCGCGATATACAGACCGAGCCCCAGGTTGCCGTCGGCGTTATATGAGTCTTGTTGATTCAGGCCACGCTGAAGCGGGTCGAAGATCCGTTGCAGAGTCGTTCGATCGATGGCAGGTCCCTGGTTTCTGACCTCGAAACGAACTTTCCCTTCTTCGCCGGTCATTACCACCCGCACGGGCGCTTGGGGCGATCCGTATTTCATCGCATTCGTCACCAGGTTGCCGAGCAGCTGCTGCAATCGGCGGCCGTCCCAAACTCCCCGGCAGTCCCCTTCCACTTCCAGATCGATCTGACAGTCTGGGTGCGCTGCGCGCAACTGGTCGAGCTCGTCGGCAAGCAGTGTCTCCAGGTCGGCATCTGTCGGCGCGATATTGATCCCCAAACCCAGCCTGGTCCGATTGAAATCAAGCATATCGTTCAGAAGGGCCTGCATGCGAGCGCCGCTCCTGATCAAGCGGGATGCGGCTACGGAAACCTGCTCCCCGGCGTTCAATGCTGCCAGATACTGGGCCGTCATCAGAATAGTCTGAAGTGGGCTGCGCATGTCGTGCCCGAGCATGCCGAGCAAAAGATTGCGAGCCTGATCTACCTGCGCACTGAAAAACCCGACCGATTCGGCAAGTGCCTGGTCGATCGCCTCGTTGAACCGGATGACATCGTCCGGATGTGGTGCTTCGGGCTGACATTCATCCATCCAGAGGCGCAGGACGCTCGCGCGCAAGGCTCGGTACTCCGCAGCCAACTGGTTAATGTCGAACCCGCCTCGTGCCCGTACAAGGGCATGCGTCTGCGCAGCTGTTTCTGGAGCCCCAATCAACACAGGGGCTCGTCCCATCGACTTTTCGGCTTGCGCCTTCCTTGTCTGGGCCGTCGACAGATCCTTCGCTACGGCATGCAGAATCTGTTGCGCATGGTCTCGCAGAGCGAGCGATTTCATGTCCCCGGCTGCCGGCAATAGCGTAGCGGCGAAGCTCTCCCACTGCACCAGAATCGTTTCCATGTCGCGCAGGATGAAGTCAGCCAATCGCATGTTTACCCTCGAAGAAACGGAAACAATCAGTAGGGGCAGATCCCTGAATCTATATTACGCGCAAGTAGCCGCCTTGATTCTATCGGGTCCCTAAATTGCGTGACATAGGGCAACCTACAGGAACCCAATGTCCACTGCGAAAGCCGAGCGCTTACTCATCGCGGACGACGACCCGGACCTGGTCAATGCCTACGTGCTGTTCTTCGAGGCTTACGGTTACGACATTCGAACAGCAATAGACGGTCCAGGCGCGCTCGCGATTTACTGCGTCTGGCGTCCCGACGTGGTGATGCTCGATATCCAGATGCCCACTATGGACGGTCACGCGGTTGCGAAAGAGATCCGGCGCATGGGCGCCCTTCCGCGCCCGTTGCTGCTGGCGGTAACCGCACTACATGGCCCCTACGAAAGAATCCAATCGTTCAGAGCAGGTTTCGATCACCATTTTGTTAAACCTGCCCAACTACCGTCGATTCTGGCTGCAATATCCGACCACCCATCCATTTGAGACGGAACGTTTTAGGGTAAATCGCAAGCTGCGTCGCGCGACTGCTTGCGACGGACATCTGACCGACCGCATGCCCGGCCCAGGCGTTTCGTAAGTGCATAGTCGGTCTGGATGATGGCGGCTGTTGGCGAAAATGCTGCGTGCAACGCGCGGAAAATTTGGACCACTGCCGGTACGTTGTATCGGTGATAGTGACTCGTCAGAAATAGAGCGGGAGAGCTGGATGGCAAAGAAAACTATCTCCGGTGCCGCGATGGCGCTGGGCCGTATGACATACATGCTGGAACTGGTAAGGGGTAGTTCGTATATCGCCAGTACGCGCAAACCGGAAACGTTGAACGGTGCAATCGCTGAAGTGCTTGAGGGGTTCTGCCAATTGCATGGCGTGCCGGGATTAGGCGTTTTCCAGGAGATCCTCGCACAGGACGTCGAGCGACGGGGTAATCAGGGCGCCGCTTCCGCTGTGCGCAGTTTTAGTCCAGAAAAGTGGGCGAAGCGGACATCCACGTCCTGACATTAACCGACTTTTGATGGCCGAACTCAGTCGGATGGTGACCGGCTCAGTTCGCCCCCAATCGGCCGGTCGCGATTCTTCCATGACTGAACGCTCGGACGTCAGACTGAGACAGGCACAGTCAACGAGTGCAATCAGTTCTGCGGCTGAGGCGATGCAGCAGTATCGTCTGCGGAGACGACAGCGTTCCTTCCACTCCTTTTGGCCGCGTACAGCGCCAGATCAGCTGAATTCGTCAATTCATCCAGTGACGATGGAAGTGAGCGTCGACCGGTCGCGCACCCAATACTAACCGTGAACGGCGGAATTGCCCCGGATGGTACTGTCGGTCGCCCATGCTCAACTTCCTGACGTATAGCTTCAGCGATCTGAGCCGCTCCCGTTTTGTCCGTATCGGGCAGCACGACAACAAACTCTTCCCCGCCGTATCGTGCGGCGAGATCGCCATGACGACGCACGTGTCGATTGATGCATTCCGCGAGATGTTTCAGCGCAATGTCACCTTGAGCGTGACCATGCCTGTCGTTGTACTGTTTGAAGTTGTCCGCATCGACGAACAGCAGCGACAAGGAACCATCGCCGCGTTGCAGTCTTCGCCACTCGTTTTCGAGGACCTCGTCGAGGGCGCGGCGGTTCCTGAGCCCTGTCAGCGGATCGGTTTGCGTTAGCTCGGTAAGCAGCACCTGAGTCTTTGCGTGGTCCCGCAGCGCAAAAGCAAGGAGCCAGACCACCGTGCAGAACGCAAGGCTAACCGACGAGGCTGAAACTCCGACAATCCATGACAGTCGCTTCCAGGACGACAGCACGTCGATTTCCGCCGGCGCGACAACGGCGATGAGCGGCGTCCCGGGAACACGTTGAAATGTATACAGGCGCAGGACCCCGTCCGAGATCGAGGGCGCAGAATAGAACCCGGAATCATGGTTCACCATACGCGGAAACGTCGGTGAGTTACCCAGATTGACCAGCCTTGCCTGGCTGATTGGGGGATTTCTGGCCACCAGCGTACCGTCTGTACGAACGATCGCAGTGATGCCGTTTGGCCCCACGTTCAGTTTTGCAAGAAGTCGTTTAAAGTATTCGACGTCAATGGCAACAATCGCTACTCCGCCGAATGACCCGTCGGGCTGGCTCACCCTTCTCGTCATCGCAATTGACTGCGCGCCAGGCCGCGACCGTGCCCGGTAGACTGATGACACATACAGTCCGACATTCGCCGACTGGCGATGAGCAATGAAGTAATCCCGGTCGCTGAAATCCCAAATATGGGAACTGGAGCAGCAGCCGTCGATTAGTCGTCCCTTGTTATCCGTCACCCCCATACCGGTAACGTACTCGGCAGCGGTCCGGTCAAACAGCAATTCGTGACGCAGGTCCGGGTCCAGAGCCTGGACGGCCGGCTTATCCAGCGCGGCAATCAAGGCACGAAGTGAATTGTCTGACGTTTCAATCGTCCGGGCGATGTTGCTGACCAGAACGGCGGTAACGTTTCTGGACGTTTCATGAGCATGTTCGACAGCGGCGTCACGAGAGGCCAGAAGTGTGACCAAACTGATTGCCATCACGCCTAATGCCATCAGGCTACCTAGTGCACCGACAATCAAAGGATGTCGGCCTGCGAGAACAGCCAGTCTTCCGGTGGTTATGGAAAGAGACACGGTAATGCTCTAATGGTTGCACCCGGTCTTAACAACGTTGTCTCATAGTCGCAGCGGTAGAGTCGTGTTGGGGTAAACGGATTCAGCGTCGAAGAATTGCCAAGGTTTCGCGGATAGCCGATGACCCGGTTAACGGCAGCGTCCGAAAAAAATGGACCCTCGGGTCCATACGGTGGGCAATTTTTCTGCTGCACCTGAAGCACGGTCCTTCTTCCGAACGGCGGGGTAGTTTGGCGCCTCGCGCGGTCCTTCGGCTAAGGCACGTCACGGACTCTAGCTTGCAGAGCACGGCCAGATACTATGACCTCACGCCGAAAGAAAACGTGGCATTTGACGATTGGCGGCGGATGCCTGTCCATCTAGTACCAGCGAAGCGGAACTGGCATCCAGACGAAAGAACGAAATAGCCGCATTAAGTTGCCGCCCCTGGTCTTCGAGCGACTTGGATGCGGCCGCCGCTTCCTCCACCAGCGCAGCGTTCTGCTGCGCGACCTCGTCCATCTGCGTGATCGACTGGTTGACCTGTTCGATGCCCCTGCTTTGTTCCGTCGACGCGGCGGCGATTTCACCCATGATGTCGGTCACCCGCGCGACGGCCTGCGTGACCTCCGACATCGTCTTTCCCGCCTGATTCGCGAGTAATGATCCATCGTGGATTTTCTGGACGGACGCGTTGATCAGATCCTTGATTTCCTTCGCCGCGCTCGACGAACGCTGCGCAAGGCTGCGCACCTCGCTTGCAACCACCGCGAACCCGCGGCCCTGCTCCCCTGCCCGCGCCGCTTCCACCGCCGCGTTCAGCGCCAGGATATTGGTCTGGAACGCGATCCCTTCAATAATTCCCGTGATCTCCGCGATCTTGGTCGAACTCGTGCTGATCTCGCCCATCGTACCGACTACCTGACTCACTACCTCGTTGCCCTTTAGCGCCACTTCGGACGCGTTGGCGGAGAGCGAGCTTGCCTGCTGAGCGTTTTCGGCGTTCTGCTCGAGCCGCGTGAGGTTGCGCTTCCAGCGTCTGAGCGCCATCGCGAGCAGCAGCGCCAGCGCCACGATGATCGCGAGCACGCTTGCGAGGAAAGTCGCGGCCCGCTCCCCATACGGCCCAAGCGGCGGCCGCGCGCGAGTGAGCATCCAGGCGAACAGGCCGGCATGACGCGGAACCGGACAGGCGACGGCCACTACCGCGTCGGCGCCTCCAGAGACGACGTCGGCACGCATCTGACCGGTGCTGACCACGTTTCGCAGCGTGCGAAGAATGAGCGGCGTCTCAGCCTCGGGTATATCGCGTTTGACACCGCTACCTTCGTAGGTGGGAAACGCGTAGGCGAGAAAACCGCTCGGTGCACCGGGCGCGGAAGCGGAAGTCCAGAACCCGCCTTCGATACCCTCCGTGCGGATCAGGATGAGGTCGAGCACGGCGTGCATGAGATCGACATTCGTTTCGCCCGGCCGCTGCACCGACATGTCGTCGCGCGACGCGACCGCCGCGCAGGCCGTGGCGGCCTGCTGCTTCGCATCGGCGACGCGCTCCCCGAGTGCCGACGACAGCATCAGCCACACGCTTGCGGTCAGCAGGCTGCACAGTACGGCGATAAGGATCCACAGCGCGTAAAGCTGGGTGGAAAACGAAGGTCTCGGCATGAGGAGCCTGCAAGGAAACTGGGGCGGGACTTCGGCGGCCAAGATTCATACCTGAGGGATGAGCGACGGTACTCCCGGCGCCAGCCAGCCCCGACGATGCGACGGTCGGTCGCTTCATCGTAGCGGCTGCTGAGTAGGTCTCGCCCCAAAGTCAAAGATCCGAACGATAACAGGACAGGAACTGTTGGAAGAGTCGAGTGACCGATCGCCTTGGGGCTCGATGCGGACGCTCGGCAACTCAGGACCAGTGGCCGTTCCTGGCCGAACTGAGCCGGTCACCATCCGGCCAGGTTCGGCCATGAAGGGACACTCGATTACGCGACCTGCATTGTCAACAATCGACCTTCATTTCGCTGGCAACACTGCGTTCGCGTCCCGGTTTGCGAAGGACTCTTGGCGCTCGAAATTAAGACCCGCCCTTCCTATCAGAACTGCCCGCCAGAATTGGGCGATCGTCGCGCTCATCGTTGACCTTCTGATTCTCCGAGCGGGCGCTATGCGGGTCTATCCAACGCCGCAAGGACGACTTTGCGCGCGTGGAGCAGGACAGATTTGAGCTCGTCTGAGGAGACCTCTGCAAACCCGAGTCCTCGGAGCAGAAAGATACCTTCAACAGCCAGCAGTGCGTGACGTACTTCCGCAACCCCGCCATGTTCGGATCGAAGCGGATCGAGCAGTGCATGGTAAAGGTTTCGGACCGGCCCCAGCATGTCAGGCGCGTGCACCAGGGCGGTTACGAGAAAAGCCGCCATTTGCGTCGAGGCGTCGTCCTCGTCCAGTGCTTCCTCGATATGCGCGAGGACCAATTCGACCGGCCCAGTTGGCCCGCTGCCAAGTCGCCGACACACTGCCTCCTGAAACCGAGCAATTTCTCGTTCTAGCGCAGCGTGTATCAATCCATCCTTAGTTGCAAAGCTATAGACGAGACCGCCCTTGCTGATTCCTGCGCGCTCGGCGACGGCATCGAGCGTGAAATTTCGGCCGCCAGATTCGAGGATTACGGCCTCGGCTGCATCTAAAACCCTGTCTTTGTCGATTTCCTTTTTTCGCGTCACAACAACCCCTTGCTTTTCTGACTGGCCAGTCGGATAATATTTTCGACTGGCCAGTCAGATTAGCGCAGCGACGCTCGCGGCGCAAGATTGTTTCTCAGCTAACTCTCTGGGGTACGTTATGAACGAACATGAACAGGAAGATCTATTGCCTGCCGTGACCCTTGGTCACTTTGTTATGAAAGTGCAAGATGCCGAGGCGAGCTATCGCTTTTATATTGGTTTAGGCCTGCGCGCATTCGGCACCTTTCCAGGAATGGGGGTCGTTGAAATGCGTGGTGGCACGCATTTGCTGCTGTTCCAAAAGGGCGATGATCAGGCTGGCGCTTTGCTGAACAGTCAGAATGGCCAGAGGCCTGATTTCAGCAGCGAAAAAATAGACCTGATGATCGCGGGGCGTACAAAAGCGGATCTGGAATCCTACAGGGTCGGCCTGATCTGTAAAGGATATTCACCGTCAGCTATCGCGGATGGCGAACTATACGGTCACCACTATTTCTCGATGCAGGATCCCGATGGCAATGGCATCAGTTTCTATACCAGCCACTGCAGCGATAAGCCCGTTTGATATTACAGCTGGCTAGTCGCGCAGCATCCGCCCATTTCGCTTTATTTCTCCTCACCTAACCCGCGCTCGGCGTCTCGCCTTATCAACGTAGAACGGCCGCTTCCTGGGGACCTGAAGGGCCGTAAGGGGTCGGGTACGGAAGTTCGGCGCAGGTCGGTGACCAGCGTCGTGGGCCGGTATTTGTTTGTCTCAATTCGACCTCGAGCGGTCGATCGATCTGCTGAAATCGGAGGTCTGTTTTTAAAGTGAAGCAGACCTCCGCTCACACGCCGGCGCATCGAAAATAGATCGATTCGAGAGCCTTCGAGGTATGCGCCTGATTAGTCCGAGGCTCCAAACAATTGCACCATCAGGCCACGCAGCCAACGGTTGCCCGCTTCGTGGTGATATCTGGCGTGCCAGTGCTGTCGAACCGCGAAACCATCCACAGGAACCGGGCACGGGTGGACCGCCAGATCATTGACCTTTGCAAGCGTCTCACCGATGTGTCGCGGCAGCGTGGCGATCAGGTCGGTACTCTTGATGATCGCTCCGAGCCCGAGGAAGCCAGGTAACTCCAGCACCACGTCGCGATCGATATGCTCACGCACCAGCGCCTGTTCGAGCAGTTGCGCTCCCGTCCCAGCCGTGATCGCGACATGTCCCTCAGTGCGATAGTGCTTCAGGCCGAGTTTGGCGCCTAACCTTGGGTGACGGCGATTCGCCAGACAGACCCAGTCCTGGGTGTATAGCTGCTGCTGGTAAATTCCACCGCCAAGCCAGGGCACATGGCCGATCACAAGATCGGCCTCACCGGATTCCAGCGCCCGTTCCGTATTGCCGTCAATCCTCGTCGCTTCCAGGCGTACGCCCGGCGCCTGCGCGCGCACGTGCGCCAGCATTCGTGGAAGCAGCGTTATGTGGCTGGCGTCGCTCATGCAGATACGGAACCGCCGCTTCGCGGTGGCTGGATCGAACGCGATCTCCCAGGCCGCGAAACGCCGCAGCGATTCGAGAATCTCCCGACACGGACCGATCAGGGCATCGGCTTGCGGCGTCGGCGCCATGCCGCCCGGTGTACGTATGAACAACGGGTCCTTTAGATGCTCCCGCAGACGCCCGAGCCAGATGCTAATTGTCGGCTGACTTTGTCCGAGCTGCTCGGCCACACGTGTGACGCTGCGGACGTCGTACAGGAGGTCGAAAAGCTGCAGTAGCTTCAGATCAGGAAGTTCGGTCGAGTTCATAGCAATATTGTCTATGGCAATGACATCATTGTATCCATTGAATTGCGCGAATGAACGCCCGCTCGTATCTTGTTCACCATGTTAAGGAGACAGTGGTGAAGATTGCGATTCTGGGTGCGGGGGCGCTGGGCTGTGCCATTGGGGCGGCGCTGACCGAAGGCGGCAACGAGGTCTGGTTGCTGAACCGTTCGCTAGTGCATGTCGAGGCGATGAGGCGCAATGGTCTACAGGTGGACCATGCGAATGGCTCCCGTCGCGTGAAGGTCCGCGCGGCAACGCAGGCGACCGAGGCCGGTGTTGTCGATCTGGTCGTCGTGCTGGTCAAATCATTTCATACCGATGCAGCGATGCGCGGCGCACTGGAGCTGATCGGACCCGAAACGCTGGTCCTGTCGTTGCAGAACGGCCTGGGGCACGAAGATGTGCTCGCCGGCATCGTGGGACGCGAGCGCGTGCTGGCTGGCAAGACGTACGTTGGCGGCGTGATGCGCAACCCGGGCCACATCGAGTCAGGCGTTACCGGCAAGGCCACCTACATCGGCGAACTCGACGGCCGGATTACCTCCCGCGCGACGGCGCTCGCCGAAACCTTCAACGCCGCCGGACTGGCCACCACGGTCAGCGACAACATCGTCGGCACGATGTGGGACAAGTTGCTGGTCAATGTCGCGACTGGCGCGCTGACCGGTATCACCGGCCTCACGTACGGCCAACTCTACGACGAAGCGCTTCTGAAGACGACCGCGCTCGCAGCGGTCGCCGAGGCGATGGCGGTCGCGCACGCAGCCGGTGTGAAGCTCTCCACCACTGATCCCGAACGCCCGTGGACGCTCGCCGGAGAAGGACTCTCCCCCGCCTTCAAGACCTCGATGTTGCAAAGCCTCGAGAAGGGCTCCATCACCGAAATCGACTTTATCAACGGCGCGGTTGTGCGCTGGGGACAACGGCACGGCGTGCCGACCCCGGTCAACGCGACGCTGGTCGCCTGCATCAAGGGCATCGAGCGTGCCATGACCGACCGACAACATAAGGAGACAACCACATGAACGGCAGCAAGGCCTATCTGGAGCACGTCGCCATCTGGGTGAAAGATATTCACTGGCATATCCGTTTTTTCGAAGACGTGCTCGGCATGACGATGCGCGAAGTCGACGGCACGGTCGACGAACCCCGGCAGTACTGGACGCTCGGCGGTCTGCAATTCATCCATAACCCGAACCATGACGCGCCTGAAGGCCGGCTCGGCCATCTCGGCGTGATGTGCGAAGACATGGAGGCGGCGCTCGCCGCCGCGCATCGATACGACGTCAGCGAAATGCCGCAGGGACGCAACTGGTTGCGCCTGCCGGACGGACTCGCCGTCGAGCTGATCCAGGCCAAGCCAGCCTCGTGCGTGGCGCGTGCACTGGACATCAACCCGCGCGCGGAGGCGTGACATGACGATCGTCGATAAATACTGGGACGATGCCCGCGAAGGCGACGAATGCGTAAGCCCGACTTACACGGTGACCAAGGAACGCATTCTGGCTTACGCCGATCTCACGGGCGATCACACACCGGTCCACGTAGACGAGGCATACGCGAACGCGAGCCACTTCGGATCGATCGTCGCACACGGCCTGTTCGGCTTGTCTATCGCCGATGGCCTCAAGACTCAAAGCACCTACCGTTTCCTGCCGGGTATGTCGCTCGGCTGGACGTGGGATTTCAACCTGCCGATCAAGGTCAACGATCTGCTGCACGTGAAATTCCGCGTGGGCACGATGCGCGCGAGCAAAAGCCGTCCAGACTGGGGCATCGTCGTGCTGCCCTCCGAACTGATCAATCAGGATGGCCAGGTTGTCCAGCACGGCGAACATCGTCTGATGGTGCCACGCCGACCGGGAGCGTTCTGATGCAAGCCCGTCCTCTCGAAGGTATTCGCGTCGTCGACTACAGCCACTTTCTGGCCGGCCCGTACGTGGGGCGCTGCCTCGCGGCGCTCGGCGCCGAAGTCATCAAGGTCGAACGTCCGGTCAGCGGCGACGCTGGACGTCAACACGCCACCGTGCTCGATGATGAGCAGAGCGGCTACTTCCTGCAGCTCAACATGGGCAAGCGCGGCGTTAGCGTCAACATGAAGGACGCTCGCGGCAGGGAATTCATCCAGCGTCTGTGCGACTCGGCGGACGTGTTTGTCGAGAACTATCGGCCCGGCGCGCTGAACAAGCTCGGGCTCGGCTATGACGAGTTGTCCGCACGCAATCCGGGCCTCGTCTACTGCTCGATCTCGGCATACGGCCATACGGGACCGGACGCGCATCGCGCCGGCTTCGGCCTGATTGCCGAAGCGAAGAGCGGGATCATGCAGATGATCGGCAATCCCGGCGAGCCACCACCGCTGATGCGCATCTCGCTTGGCGACATGTACACCGGCATTCACGCGGTGGCGGCGATCAACGCAGCACTGCTCGGCCGCGTTACGAGCGGCCGGGGCCAGCACATCGATATGGCGCTGTATGACACGCTGGTGTCGATGCACGAATACGCGGTGCAGTGCTATACGATGCAAGGCATCGTCCCCGAGCAGACCGGCCACGACATGCCGACGTCGACGCTCTATGGTGTCTTCCGTGCGGCTGACGGCGACCTTGTGATCGCCGCGCAAGTAGACGACGCGTGGAAGCGCTTCGCAGCGCTGATCGAAGCGCATGGCGGCCCCGCTGGCTTCGGCACCGATGCGCGTTTTCACACCCTCGCGGGACGCAATACGAACCGGCTGGAGATTCTGTCCATCGTGAAGCCCTGGGTGGCCGACAAGCCGGTCGCGCAGGTGCTGGCTCTCCTCGATGGCATTGACGTGCCTTGTGCGAAAGTGCAACGCATCGACGAAGTGCTCAGCGATCCACAGATCGTCGCGCGAGGCATGGTTGTCGAGCAGGAGCACCCGCGTTACGGGAAGTTGCGTCTGCCGAACCTGCCGTTCCGATTCTCCGATTGCGACACGACGATTCGCGAGGTTGCGCCCGATCTCGGTCAACACAACGCGGAAGTCGCGCGGTCGCTGGGCTTCAGCGCCGCCGAAATCGACGCAATGCAAACCGATGGTGTGCTGTATTCAAAGCTGAGGCCGTGATGACTGACCAGTACGCCGTGATCGGTAATCCAATCGGCCATACGAAATCTCCGCTGATTCACGGCCTCTTTGCGCAAGAGACACAGCAGGACATGTCCTATACGGCCATCGAGGGTTCCGTTGAGCCGCAGGATGCCTTCGCCGGGACCGTACATGCGTTCGCTGCGGCGGGCGGCAAGGGCATGAACGTGACCGCGCCATTCAAGCTTAAGGCGTTCGCGATCGCCGATGAGCGCAGCGAGCGCGCCGCACTCGCTGGCGCGGCCAACGCGCTGAGCTTCAAGGACGGCCGGATCGTTGCCGAGAACTTCGACGGTGTCGGCCTGCTGCGCGACATTGAAGTCAACCTGAACCTGCCGATGGCCGGCAAGCGCGTGCTGGTTCTTGGAGCGGGGGGCGCGGTGCGTGGCGCATTGCTACCGTTCATCGCGGCTCGCCCTGCTGAACTGGTCATCGCAAACAGGGACATCGCCAAGGTAAAGGCCCTGGCGGCGCAAGTCGCCGCCGGGGGGCCCCTGATCGCCTGCGGCTACAGCGAGCTTGAAGCGATGGGACGCTTCGACCTGGTGGTCAATGCGACATCGGCCAGCCTTACCGGCGAGTTGCCGCCGGTTACGCCGAGCGTTTTCAGCCCCACGGGTGTGGCTTATGAACTCGCCTACGGCAAGCGACTGACGCCTTTCCTGAGACTCGCACGCAATGCGGGCGTGGAGAGCGTCGCGGACGGTGTCGGCATGCTAGTGGAACAGGCCGCGGCAGCCTTCACCTGGTGGCGCGGCGTGCAACCCGAGACGCGGGCCGTGATCGAACGACTCACCGTGTCACTCGACTGATCGCGCAGCGGAGACCGTCCTTACGCTGAGTGGCATCCCTTTGACCCGCTCTGCGTTTGCGCTTTCGCACGTGGTACCTGAACGGTGGTAATGGGCTCGATTGCCCGTTTCAAAGTGCGGAGCGGCCGTTCGAATGTCCACCCGAAATCACGGGCGATTGTCCGAAACTGGCCGAACTCAGCCGGATGGTGATCGGCTCAGTTCGACCCGTTGCAGCCCCTGCCGAGTGGCAGCTTCGGAGCAGTCAATTTTAGGGCACTCTCGATCAATGTTTATCCACCAACCCTCATTCCAGATACGGCGTCAGCACAACTTCGATCCATTTCATGAATGCGCGGACCCGGCGCGACAGATTGCTCCGATGTGCTACGACGAGGGACACCGCGAGCGCCCGGCGACGATAGTCGGGAATAACCTCCACAAGCGCCCCACTTTTCAGGTATCGGCCAATCCCCAGGAGTGGCGCCTGAATCAGGCCGAGGCCGGCGAGCGCAGCGGCTTCGTAGATCTGCGCGTTGTTGACGTGTAGCGTACCCGGCAACTGAAGCGTCGCGTAGCTGTCGCCGCTCGGATATTCCCATCCATAAGGTCTTGAGCCGAGCATCGGCGAAAAATGAATTGCCCGATGTTCCTGACGCTGGAGATCCTCTAGCGATCGAGGGACGCCGTGGAGCGCCAGATAGGCGGGACTGGCAGCGTTGACCATGCGCAGCAGGCCCAGTGGGCGGGCAATCAGCGTCTCGTCCCGTATCGGTCCAAGCCGCAATACACAGTCGAATCCCTCTTGAACCAGATCGACTTGCCGATCCGTACTCGACACCTCCAGCTCCAACTCGGGGTGAGTCGCCATGAACTCCGGCAAGGCGGGCATGATCGTGGTGCGCGCCACTTCGGACGGAAGATCCACCCTTAGACGCCCGCGAAGTGCCACGTGCTCGCCTGCGAACATCGAGTGCAGGTCATCGACTTCAGCAAGCAGATCGCGGGCGCGCGCATGAAACGCACGTCCGTCCTCTGTCAACTGCACGCTGCGCGTCGTCCGGTGCAGGAGTCTGACACCGACATCTTCTTCCAGCTTCCTGACAACCGTTGAGACCCTCCCTTTCTGGATGCCCAAGCTGTCGGCCGCGCGGGTGAAGCTCCCCATTTCCGCGACCGTTACGAATATGAGGAGGGGTTCGAGATTCTGCATTTTCGCGCCTTGGTATTGTTCATCCCGTGGAGAACAGTCAGTTCATTTTACCGGCGTTTACCATATCTGAAAAACACAATAACCTTCGAAATTGAGACCCACATCGGAGAACAGCAAGTGACTGAAACTATGACCTTGCATCGCGCCCTGTGGGCCGGCCGGGTATCCGAGCCATTCTGCCGCCATTCGTTAAGCCAATCGGGGCAGTCGACTGTCCCTCAATATCCGGAGAAAGCATATGTTTTTAGTAACGGGAATCACGGGAAAAGTAGGCGGCGCAACGGCAGAACATCTGTTGGCGCACGGTAAGAAAGTACGCGCGCTGGTCCGCAATCGCGAGAAGGCGGCTCACTGGGCAAACCGGGGCGTGGAACTGGTAGACGGCGATTGGAATGATTCGGCAGCCATCGGGCACGCGCTCAAAGGCGTCGAAGGCGCGTTCGTCATGTTGCCGGCTGTCTGGGCGCCGTCGCCCGATTTCAAAGAGGCCAGGGGCGTGATTGCAAACTATGTCGAGGCTCTCACCAGGGCATCGCCGCCGCGAGTGGTTGCGCTTTCGTCGATGGGGGCGAACAGAACCAGCGGGCTCGGGATGATCACGGCGCTGTCGCTTCTGGAGCAAGGATTTCGCGACCTGACATTGCCGATCGCTTATGTGCGCGCCGGCGGATTTTTCGAAAACTTCCTTTACGGCTTGCATGTTGCCCAAGGCGGCACGCTTCCCGTCTGCTACAACCCGACCGATCGGAAATCGACCATGGTCGCGACCAGCGACATCGGCGCCGAAGTCACAGCGCTTCTGACCGGGCCGGCATGGTCAGGGCATCTCGCCATCGAGCTCGGTTCGATGGTCAGTGCGGATGAAGTAGCGACGCAATTGGGTGAAGTTCTGAAGGTCGACGTCAACGCCTTTGCTGTACCGCGGGCCGGGTGGCCGGCAGCGTTCGAGCAGCTCGGCGTTCCGAAGGGCCAGACGGGACCGGCCGAAGCGGTGTATGACGCCGTCAACTCGGGCTGGATGGACCTCGGCGTCGAGGGTACAGAGCACGTCCCGGGCGCGACGTCTGCCCGCGATGTCTTCGCGGCGGCCCTGAAGGCCGCTACAGAATAGGTCAGCGGATCAGCGATGGGATACGACTTTGGAAATCTACTCCGGGTATTCGTACTCCATCGTGATTCTGGCAGAGCAACCAGAAGAGCCCACTTCCATATGAAATGCGGCGTTCACACCAACAACTGTCGAGATCGACTATGAAGGTTCTTGTTTTGGGTGCAACGGGCGGAACCGGGCGGCTGATCGTCCACGACGCCTTGGAGAAGGGTCATTCCGTAGTCGCGTTAGTTCGCTCGAAGGCGCGCGCGCCCGACTTCCCAGGCACAGACCTCATTGAAGGGGATGCCTGCGACGAAGGCGCCCTGATGCGCGCCTTGAAAGGCTGCGATGCCGTCGTCAGCTCGCTGGGCACGGGCGTTAGCCCTTTCAGCGAAGTCAGCGTTCTGACCGAAGCGACACGCGCGTTGCTCCCGGCGATGAGTCGCAGCGGCGTCCGCCGTCTGGTCTGCATCTCCGCCCTGGGGGTGGGAGATAGCCGCGGCCACGGCGGCTTCGTGTTCGACCGTCTATTCCAGCCGTTGCTGCTTCGCCATGCCTACAAAGACAAGGGGCGCCAGGAAGCCGCGATTCGCACCAGCTCACTCGATTGGGTCTTAGTCCGGCCCGCGATGCTCACCAACGACCCAGCCCGCGGAAGCGTCAGGGCCATCGTTGACCTCGCCGACGTCAACGGCGGCAAGGTCGCACGCGCGGATGTCGCTCAGTTCGTGGTGGAGCAACTGGCGAAGGATACGTGGTTGAAACAGACACCCGTACTCCTATGGTGAGGACGGATCTCGTGGATCACGTTCTTCAACCACCTGGTAGTCAGGCGTACAAGAGGTCACGAATGAACAAATAGGAAGGCAAGATTGCGCTCATCTCGGGGGGGCACAACCGGGATGGGGGCGGCGATCGCGAAACGATTCCAGACAGAAGGGGCCACGGTGATCGCCACGGGCGCCAACCCGGAAACACTGGAGAAGGCCAAGAAGGAACCATGGGCCTCGAAGTCCACTTCATTTTCTATGTTCACCGAAATGAAAAAAAATATTCCATCGGCGCAATTCGGCGGCAAGATCCGCGCGCTGAGACAGCGGCTAAAGCTCACTCTTGACTGTACGGCACGGGCCGCAGGGATTTCGAAACCTTTCCTGTCACAGATAGAGCGCGGCTTGGCCATGCCCTCGATTGCCTCGTTGAAAGGCATTGCCGACGCGCTTGGTGTTGCCGTGCAATACTTTGTTGACGCTCCAAGCGAGCAGAAATTTGTGTGTCGGGGTGAGGAAGTGAGTTTCTTCGAGTTCGCGGATACCGCAAACTCGTTCGCCAGACTTACGCATAAGTCTGGAGGCCGGCGGCTTGAGGCCATCCTTGTGAGATTCCCGCCCTATCAGAGCGGACCTGCCGATATGCCAACCAGCGCAGAAGAAGAGTTTCTTTACGTCACTTCAGGTGAAATTTCGTTGACTCTTGAGGGCAAGACATTTGTGCTCAAAACAGGGGACAGTGCGCATTACCAATCGACGCTGCCCCAAGGATGGTTGAATAACCAATCCACTGAGGCGCTTGCGATCTGGGTCGGGACGCCGAACCTACTTTAAATGTTGAAACAGAGTAATCGCAAGCCACCAATTTAGTACGATCGTCTGGGAGCCAACGATTTCGTGACCTTGAATCGTAACGCTGCGCAACCCGATCGAAGAATAATCGCCGTTCGCCAGGCTGCACTCAGCGCGCACAATGACCAGGGTGCGTTCGCGGTCCACGTCCAATAGGCAACTTGTGTGTTTTCCAGCAAAGTTGCGGAGCGACGATTGTCGACAATCTAGGGGCCAGCGTTGAACGTCCGTAAGTGGCCGAACTGGGACGGACAGCGACAGAAATCTGATCACATCGTTACGCGCTGCATCGGAGAGGGGTGAGATCAGGTTGGGGAACCCGCGGATGCCGGACGCTGGATAGACCCGAGTTCCACGCAAATGCGATCAAATACCGCACCTGGATTTTCAGTTTTCGTTATCGAACGACCAATCACAATATGCGTTGCACCGGCTTCGAAGGCGTTACGAGGGGTCGTTACGCGAACTTGATCAGTCCCGGCATCACCCTCAAGCTGAATGCCTGGCGTAACGATGGACATGTCTGATCGAATTTTTCCCTTCAGGAGTTTGGCTTCGCGCGCTGATGCGACCACGCCATGACAACCCGCGATGTCCGCGAGTTGAGCAAGACGGACTACCTGCTCATCGACTGTTGACAGTATCCCAACCTGCTTCAAATCAACGTCCTGTAGACTCGTGACGACCGTGACAGCTAGGACTTTCATTTCCGGGAACGGTTCGGCGGCCTTTACCGCGGCGCGGAGAATATCCAGTCCACCCAAAGCGTGAACAGTCACCATCTGCACGCCATGAAGTCCCGCAGCCTTAACCGCGCTTCCGACAGAATTGGGAATCTCAAGGAGTTTCAGGTCGAGGAAAACACCCTTTCCCGCGGCAGTTAGCGCATGAATAATTCCGGGCCCAGACGAGGTAAGGAGCTGCAAGCCTATCTTATATAGCTTCGCACGAGCGCCGACCAGTTTGACTATCTTGCGTGCTTCGTCTTCCGTCGACACATCCAACGCGATGATGATGTTCTCTTCAATCGTCATTTGATCACCGCCCCCCAAAAAATCGCTTTTTTACGTCGGAATTGCTCCATTACCGCGGTGCTTGATCGTCGCGGTGCCCCTCTTCCGCGGCAAGCCAGTGGC
This sequence comes from Paraburkholderia sediminicola, assembly GCF_902859805.1. Taxonomy (GTDB): domain Bacteria; phylum Pseudomonadota; class Gammaproteobacteria; order Burkholderiales; family Burkholderiaceae; genus Paraburkholderia; species Paraburkholderia sediminicola. The sequence continues at coordinate 459,757 of NZ_CADIKC010000004.1, forward strand.
AAGAAAAGGCCGCCCCAAAGGGATCGTTGGAATAGACACTATCGGATGAGCTCCGACGACCGCACGTTAGGCGCTGACCAAGCGTAGGTGCCGGTTATGTCGACTTGCCGATTGTCGACGATTTCTGTAGCAGTGTCGAATGTCCCTTTGTGGCCGACACGTGTCCATTGGAAACAGTCGTTATGACGCCGTCTTAGCTGCTTGTCACTCACCTAAGAGGATGTGTGCACGAACTATCATCGGCATGTTGCTGCGGTGCCCACTTGTGCACGCGCTACTTATTATCGATTGTATGGGACCGCCCTGTCCCTGCCTTCCCGAGCGGAGCGACGGGCAGCACTTATGCGTTGAGAGTAAACAGTTGTGTTTTTTTATGTGTTTGTCGGGCGCATGTCGACGTGACAGTCATCGTCAGTCAAACGTCAGTTACCGGGTCAGGAAGTCGTTGACAGTCAGCCACAGTGGCTCGTCTGGCCGGGCAAGCAACTTTCTTTGTGCGACCGCGACGATGCGATTGCGGCCGTTTTCAAATGTTTTGAGCGTACGCGTCACGTCGGCGCCACGCGGTAGCCAGAAGTGCTGTTCGAGTGCGTCACACGCAATTGCGCCCTCAACCTCGCGGCCGCGGATCGACAGTATGAAAACCACGGCGCGTCCGTCCGGCGAGACGGCGGGCGCATGATCAAGTACTTCCATGACGTACCTCGACAATATCATTCGCGGTCTTTGTATTTGTACTGCGCCGCTCAGCGATAAATCTACCAGAATTCGAAAGCGGCGCAATCGTCAATGAGGCAAAGGTTCAGCCTCACCCGGCGTCTGATACCGATATCCGTCAGGCGACGTATGTGCTCGTTATTTTGCAGGCGATCGTCGTGTTGTAGAAGGGTTTGTGTTCTGTTGTGTATGCAGTCGGGACAGACGGTTAGCCGCGTATCGGAAATTAACACTCCTCGTTATGGTGAGCTTTTTGGGAAGCAAGGATGTGTCGCCATCGGGCGAGTGGCCCGGCACTTCAGCGTGAAAACACAAACAAGGCTGAATTTACCAGCGTGAACGCAATAGTCGTTTCTGAAGAAGCGTTCGTAGATCACGGCGTGTATCGGTGACGAAGTGAATGTAAATCGCGTCGTCGCACACCCCATAGATAGCCCGATTCCTGCCGCTCAACGCTTCCCGGAAATTCAGACAGCCGAAGTCTGAAAGCTCCGCCGGGACATAACCGCTCTGCGGGAACTGTCTGATATTGCCAAACGTGACAGCCAATTCCGCGGACGTTTGTTTCCACGTCTCTGCACTGAAGCTTCTGAGGATGTAACGACACAAATCCTTCGTATCCTCCTGCGCCTCTTCGAGAATCAGGAGCTTCAGCTTCGCCTGCCCCATCAGCGTATTTACTCCTTCCGATCAAGGTCGGCGAGCTCGGCAAGAAACTCATCAGCACCCTTGAATTTTCCCTGCTCGATGTCCTTCTGGCCTAAGACCAGGATCTTGAGCAACGCCAGCGTTTGCTGGGTGTCTTCGTAGCTCTGCACGTCCTGCACGACGAGCTTCGCCTCGCCATTCTGCGTGATAAGCAGCGGCTCGCCAGAAACCGTCAAATCCTTGACGATCTGCGCTGCGTCGCTCTTCAGGTAGCTGATTGGTTTTACGTGGTCTGACAGGCGCATGTTTGATCCTCCGTTTGCCCCCATGAATTCACCTCATCCTGCTTCGCCCGCCTCGCGGGTCATGGGCGATGCAGCGCGCTGGTTAGCCCGACCTGTTCAGGTGGCGGACTATAGACAAGCGGGTTGCAACTGACAACGGGCGATTTTGAACTTAAAAGTCCACAAAAGTGATCAAAGACCCTTACGTTGCCCTGCGTAGGTTCTAGCGTAGCTTTCTCCCAACATTCCCGCTGAATAAGGCGCAACACAATCGTTTAAGAATTGTTAGATCGGTTGCTTGAATTTAAAAGATTGGTGCGTTGGCGGGGAACCTGGCACTTTAGGAGCGCGTCACGCCGCTATCGGAATTTCCGCGGCGCACGCGGCCCGCACTTCTCACCTGCTGCTTTCAATCTCAGGCATCGGCGCGAATAGCGCGTCGAGGTCGTCGTCCGAGAACTTGGCTGCGCCGGCGGCGTCTTCGGAGAGAATGCTGTCGGCAAGTCCCGCCTTCTGCTCCTGCAACTCCACGATCTTTTCTTCGATGCTGCCCGCGGCAATCAGCTTGTAGACGAATACGGGCTTGTCTTGTCCCAGCCGATGGGCGCGGTCGGTCGCCTGATTCTCGGCGGCAGGATTCCACCATGGGTCGTAATGAATCACGGTATCCGCAGCGGTCAGGTTCAGACCCACGCCACCCGCCTTCAGGCTGATCAGGAACAACGGCACCTCGCCTTGCTGGAAGCGCTCGACCGGCGTGATGCGGTCGGTCGTGTCGCCTGTCAGAATGACATAGGGAATCGCGGCTTCCTCGAGCGCCTCGGCAATCAGCGCCAGCATGCCGGTGAATTGCGAGAACAGCAGCACGCGCCGTCCTTCCTCGATCAATTCGGGCAGCATCGACAGGAGCAAGTCCAGCTTGGCCGAACGCGTGACGCGTGCGCCCTTTTCGACCTTTTCCGCTTTTTCCACTCTACCGCGCTTCTCGGCAACGCCCGCTTCCCCCGGCGCCTCGTCAACCCTGATTTTCCGCACGAGACGCGGATCGCAGCAAACCTGACGCAGCTTCAGCAAGGCATCGAGCACGATAATGTGGCTGCGCGCGAGCCCCTGCGCGCTGACCGCCGCACGCACCCGCTCCTGCATGGCCGTGCGCACTGTTTCGTATAGATCGCGCTGCGCGCCTTCCAGATCGACTGAACAGACGATGGTGGTCTTGGCCGGCAACTCCTTCGCGACCTCGTCCTTACGACGGCGCAGCATGAACGGCCGGATACGGCGCGCCAGCAGCGCGCGGCGCACGCCGTCGCCGTTCTTCTCGATCGGATTGCGCCAGCGTTTGGTGAAGTCTTTCTGGCTGCCGAGGAAGCCCGGCAACAGAAAGTCGAACTGCGACCACAGTTCGCCGAGGTGGTTCTCCAGCGGCGTCCCCGTCAAACACAGCCGATGCCGCGCGCGCAATCCGCGGATCGCCTGCGCGGCTTTGGTGGTGGCATTCTTTACGTACTGCGCCTCGTCGAGGATCAGCAGGTGATAGTCATGCTCGGCGAGCACCTTCTGATCGCGCCACAGCAAAGCGTAAGTCGTGAGAATCAGGTCATGCTCGCCGATCTTCTCGAAACGCTCCTTGCGCTGCGGGCCGTTCAGTATCAGCACTTTCAGTTCGGGCGCGAAGCGCCGCGCTTCTTCGCGCCAGTTGTGCACGAGCGTGGTCGGCACGACGATCAGCGCGGGACGGTTGAGCCGCCCGGCTTCCTTCTCCGCGAGGATGTGGGCGAGCGTCTGCACGGTCTTGCCGAGACCCATGTCGTCGGCGAGCACGCCGGCCAGATCATGTTCGCGCAAAAACTGCATCCAGTTCAGGCCCTGCTGCTGATACGCGCGCAACTCCGCCTTCAGCCCACGTGGCACCGGCACCTCGTGCAAGCCCGGGCCGGCCTGCAGACGTTGCGCCAGCTGGCGGATCGAATCGTCGCCCTGGAATTGCCAGCGACCGGTGCTGTTCAATGCTTCGAGCCGGCCTGCATCGACGGAAGGCACGCGCAGCGGCGCGCCTTCGGCCAACGTGCCGCCCAGTGCGTCGAACAGATCGACCAGCACGCGCACCACCGGTTTCAGCCGGTCGGCGCGCAAACGCAGGCGTTTGTTTTCTTCGGTCTTCAGCTCGATCGGTTCGTCGTCGGCGATGGCTTCAAGCGCGCCGCCGAGCCAGCGCCGGTCGCGCCGGAACAGATCGGCAAGCAGCGGCTCGAGCCGCACATTGCGCTCGCCGATGCGGATGCCCATCTCCAGATCGAACCAGCCGTCGCCCGCCTGCTGCGCGGTGCCGTCGATCGCGTCGATCTCGATGATGTTGTAGCGGAACTCCGGCGCCATCGTCACGCGCCAGCCTTTGCTCACGAGCTCAGGCACGGCGTCGTTGACAAAGGCGGACCAGGATTCGGCATCGGGCAGACCGAGCATCGTGTCAGGCAAAAGCCGCGATGCGTACACGCGACTGGTCGGGACTTTCTGCAGCCCGGTCTTGCGCAGCTCGAGCAAGCGCTTCTTCTCGGCTTCGTAGCGTCGGCGGATATGGATGACGTCGCCGCCCGGCATGGGCACGAGGGTGACGCTGCTGTCGACATTGATGCTGACGCCGTCGTAATCGAAGCTGACGCCTGCCAGCTCGACCGCCTCTGACTTGCGCTGCCCAGTCTTGGCCGTTGACGGCAGCGCGTGGCTATTGAGCGTGAGCACTGGCACAGGATCGACGTCGATCACGCGGATCGCGGAGGCGTCGTGCGTGGGCGGCAGCGGCAAATCGGGCGCGATCTCGCGCAACACCGAGGCGACCAGCGGCGCTTCGGCGAGCGAGATCGGCGGCATGGCGAGGTAATCGGGCAACTGCTGGAACGGCAACGACGATTCGACGATGCCCGCTTCATTCGCGACGCCGTCCACATACCAGACGGGCTCCGTAGGCAGCACCATGGTGGCGCGCGGCTCGGTGCACAAGACAGGCCGCAGGCGTTCATCCGCCAGCGGTTCCCATTCGATCCGTCCAGGCCGGGTGGCGCCGCGCGACAACGGAGTCGGCCCCTCGTGACCTGGCGCCGGTTTGAACTCGAAGAACAGGCGCCCGGTGGCGATCAGCTTTTGCAGCATCTCCGCGCCGCTCGTGCCGCGCAGAATGAACTGGCCGAAATCCTCGCGCGAGCGGCCGAGCCACAGGCCGCGCAGGATCGACAGGTCTTCGTCGGAGACAAATCTGGGTTGCTTGAGCAAGGCAGCTTCCACATTGCCCCAAGGCTCGTCGACTTCGGCAATCGTGCCGTCCGGATTGCAGTGCGCCCGGTACAGCACGACTTCGTGGCGCATGTGGAACCTGGACCAGTTCAGCAGGTAGGCCAGCGTTTGGGTGCGCGCGGCACCCGCCTTCTGGGCGACCGCATCGGCGGCCTCGGCGCGCGCGCGAAAACGCTCGAGCCAGCTGACCAGTTCGGGACGCACGCCGGACGGCTGCTGCATCGCTGTTCCGGACGGCGCCTGCAGGTAATCGGCGGACGGGTGCTCATCGGAGTCGATGCCAGTGTCGACGTTGGTGATGTGGTCCATCTCGTCGTGATACTCGAGCTCGGCGAGCAGCAGCGCGGCAACATGCTTGCAATTGCGGCCGACCGGGCAACTGCATTCGCTCTGCGCCCAAGGTCTGCCGCCATCAGTACGGAACCGCACCTGCGTGTGATAGGGCAGCACCCGTGAGCCCTGCACATAGCCGCTGAGCCTCGCGCCGTCCCATTTCACGTTCGTGACCGCGCCGACCGAACGCGCCTTGGCGACAGTCTGATCTCCAAGCCATTCTGTAATCCGTTCCCGATCGAAGAAAACTGACGACATCAGGGTCCATTCCTTTTCAAGCCGGCGGCGGCAACTGCACGCGGACGCAGAATCGGGGCGGCAGGCGATGAATGGCGACTGCCCGCGCAGTTTCAGCCCGGCATAGGTTGCCCGTGGTAACCGGCCATTTTACGCGTTGGACGCAATTCGCTGTGGAGACGGCTTTGAAGGCGGTGCCAGGGGCACAGGTGGCCTGGCTTCGCTCAGCGCTCTGAGTCGCTGGATGCCCCGACGCTCACTTCCAGTCCTGTCGCCGCGAACACCTGTGCGAGCGCCGGCGTTGGCGCCTCATCGGTGACCAGCAGATCGACCGCATCCGGGCCGAAAGCATGTACCAGCGCGCTGTGACCGAATTTCGCATGATCCGCCGCGACCACGCGCCGCTCGGCCTGTGCGAAGGCGGCAAGCGAAAAAGCGACGTCGGCGGGGAGTGCGTCCATGAAACGACCCTGCGCGTCAATCGCGGTGACCGAGACGATTGCATAGCGCACATGGAACTGCCGCAGGAAGGCGAGCACGCTTTCGCCGACGGCAGCGGAGTCGTCGGCACGCAGTTCACCACCCGCAATGAACACCCGGTTGCCGTTGCGCGGCGCCAGCACACGGGCGACTTCGATGGAATTGGTCACCACCGTGAGCCGCGAGCGCACGGCGAGCGCCTGAGCGATGTGCAGGCAGGTGGTGCCGCCCTCGAGGATCAACGAATCGCCGTCCCGCACCAGCTCGCTGATGCGAGCGCCAATCGCCTGCTTGCCTTCACGGCTTACCACCATACGCCGCTGGAACGGCGGCTCATCGAGCCGCTCGGGCAGCATGATGCCGCCGTGGACCTTGATAAGCAGGCCGTCCGCGATCAACGGCTTGATATTGCGGCGGATGGTCTCGTCGGAAACCTCGAAGCGGCCGGCGAGATCAGTGATCGTGCAGGTGCGCTGCTCGCGGACGAGTCGCAGGATTTCGGCTTGGCGTTGGGTGGAGAACATAAGGTTCAGGCGATGACTGACGGACGGAGTCTATCAAAAACGCACACTTTAGCGGAATGAATATCCACACATTGCCAATTAAAACCACACATCGAGATTCGCTAGACCCGTTCCCGCTAATGCAGTTGTGCAATGTAAACGACCTTTTAACGCATGCCGCATAACGCTTCGCCATGACCAATTTGTGACGCAAGCGCTATCCCAACGAATCCACGGAATCGTTGCATTCTGTGTTTTTTTGCGGCAAGCTGTGCGCATTCACCCAAAGAATTCCCACACATGTCCACATCTATCCCCACCCACGCCCGTGTCGTCATCATCGGCGGCGGCATCATTGGCTGCTCGGTCGCCTATCACCTGACCAAACTGGGCTGGACCGATGTGGTTCTGCTCGAACAGGGTCAGTTGTCGTGCGGCACGACCTGGCACGCAGCCGGCCTCGTCGGCCAACTGCGCGCGCAGGAAAGCATGACCAGACTGATCCGTTACTCGACCGCCCTTTACGCCGAACTCGAGGCCGACACCGGCCTCGCGACCGGCTGGAAGCAATGCGGTTCGCTCTCGGTGGCCCGCACGGCCGAGCGGATGACACAGCTCAAGCGCACCGCGGCCGTCGCGCGCGCCTACGGGGTGGCATGCGACGTGATCAGTCCGCAGGAAGCAGGCGATCTATGGCCGGTGATGCGCACCGACGACCTGCTCGGCGCCGTCTGGCTGCCCGGCGACGGCAAAGCGAATCCCACGGATCTGACCCAGGCCCTCGCCCGCGGCGCCCGCACGCGTGGCGCGCGCATCGTCGAGAACACCCGCGTCACGGCGATTCACACGCGCACCGCACTCGAAGACAAGGCAAACAGCACGGCGGGCGCACGCGAAGTCAGCGGCCTCGCATGGCGCAACAAGGACGGAGAAGAAGGCACGATCGGCGTAGACATCGTCGTGAATTGCGCGGGCCAATGGGCCAAAGCGGTGGGCCGCCTGTGCGGCGTGACGGTGCCCTTGCACTCGGCCGAGCACTACTACATCGTCACCGAACGCATTGCCGGCGTGCATCCGGATCTGCCGGTGATGCGCGATCCGGATGGTTTCATCTACTTCAAGGAGGAAGTGGGCGGTCTCGTGATGGGCGGCTTCGAACCGAACGCGAAACCGTGGGGCATGAACGGCATTCCGGACAACTTCGAATTCCAGTTGCTTCCCGACGACTGGGACCAGTTCGAAATCCTGATGGAAAATGCGCTGCAACGCGTGCCCGCACTCGAAACGGCGCAGGTGAAACAGTTCTATAACGGCCCGGAATCGTTCACGCCAGATAACAACTTCATGCTCGGCGAAGCGCCGGAATTGCGGCGCTTTTTTGTCGGCGCGGGTTTCAATTCGATGGGGATCGCGTCAGCAGGCGGTGCGGGCATGGCGCTCGCCGAATGGATCGTCGCAGGCGAACCGACGATGGACCTGTGGCCGGTCGACATCCGCCGCTTTGCGCGTTTTAACGGCAACGACACGTGGCTGCATGATCGCGTGAAGGAAACGCTCGGCCTGCACTACGCGATGCCGTGGCCGAACCGTGAACTGGATAGCGCACGGCCGTTCCGCCGCTCGCCCCTGTATTCGCTGCTCCGCGATGATGGCGCCTGCTTCGGCAGCAAAATGGGCTGGGAGCGCGCCAACTTTTTCGCACCGACACCCGCAGAAGCACAGATCGACTACGCGTTCGGCCAGCAGAACTGGCTGCCATGGAGCGGCGCCGAACATCGTGCGTGTCGCGAAGGCGTCGCGCTATTCGACATGACGTCGTTCTCCAAATTTCTCGTCAAAGGGCGCGATGCGGAAAGCGTGCTTCAAGGCATCGTCGCCAACGATGTAGCGGTGCCATTTGGCACCACGATCTATACCGGCATGCTCAACGAGCGCGGTACCTACGAATCGGATTTCACGCTCACGCGCCTCGCCGACGATCAGTACCTGCTGGTCACCGGCACCGCGCAAACCACACGCGATTTCGACACCATCGAAAAAGCAATTCCGCGCGACAAACACTGCACACTGGTCGACGTCACCGGCCAGTACGCCGTGCTTGCCGTAATGGGCCCACGTTCACGCGAGTTGCTGCAAAGCGTGTCGAAGGCGGACTGGAGCAATGAGGCATTCGCCTTCGGCCAGAGCCGCGAAGTCGATCTCGGTTACGCAACGGTGCGCGCCACCCGCCTCACCTACGTCGGCGAACTCGGTTGGGAACTGTACGTGCCGGTCGAGTTCGCAGTCAGCGTGTACGAAACCTTGCAACAGGCTGGCAAGGCGTTCGATCTCGTCAATGCGGGCTACTACGCGATCGACTCGTTACGCATCGAGAAAGGCTACCGCGCGTGGGGCCGCGAACTGACGCCGGATACGAATCCGTTCGAAGCGGGGCTGTCGTTCGCCTGCAAGCTCGATAAGGACATCCCGTTCCGCGGCCGCGATGCGTTGCTGAAATTGCGCGCCGAGCCACTGCGCCGCCGCATGGTGGTGCTCACCGCTGACGGCGCCGCCGATCGCATGCTGTGGGGTGGCGAAGCCATTCTGCGTGACGGCAAGCCGGTCGGCTTCGTCAGTTCGGCAGCGTTCGGGCACACGCTCGGCTGCCCGGTGGCGATGGGCTATATCAACAATCCGGACGGCGTCGCCGATGCCGCATATCTGAACGGCGGTCAATACATGATCGACGTCGCCGGCGATCTGCTGCCGGCCACTGTGTATCTGAAGGCACCTTATGATCCGCGCTCGGAACGGGTGAAGGGCTAACGCCCTCCGCGCGCCATACTCGAAAACACCCCATCGCGGCGGATCAGGCCATGAAACAGCGCCGCCGCGAGGTGCAACAGCACGGTAGAAAACAGCGCAAATGCAAGCCATGTATGCAAGGCGCGCAGTAGCGCGAACAACTCCGTGTTATGCGGCGCGATCGGCGGTAAATGCAGGGGACCGTATAGCGTGACCGGATATCCCGCCGCGGATAGCATCGCCCAGCCGATCAGCTGGCATCGCGATCATCAGCGCATAGAGGATGAGATGCGACAGCCTGGCGGCGATACGCTGCGGCGCTGGCATGTATGCCGGCAATGGCGGACTGCCGCGCCGGATACGCACGCCCACGCGCAGTATCACCAACAGCAGCAGCGCTATCCCAAGCGGCTTGTGAATCGCGATCAGCGTGGTATGCGCCCGCGACACCGTCGCGACCATGCCCACGCCGATAAACAGCATCGCGATGATCAGTGGCGCCATGGTCCAGTGCAGGAGTCGCGCGAGCGGACTGAAATGGGTACGCGTCTGTGTCATGAACGCTCTCCGTTCGACTTCATTTGATGAACCTCGGGGTGCAACGATTCTTCGCGCGTGCGGCGCTTGTACGACAGCGCGTACGCAGCCGAGCGCGCGGCGAGCAACGGATCGTTGGAAGGCCGGATACCAGCCGGCAAAATGGTCGGATCGAAATTGACATCGCGACAGGCACCATCTTCCTGCGACGTCGTGTGATCGAGCACCAGCGTGCCGGCGTCGATATGCTGGCGATCGTCGGGCCATTGCATCGTCGCGTCGTCGATGGGGTCGCCGGGTTGCGCGACCGTCAGGATCAGATGCCAGCGCAACGGTCCATTTTGCAGACGCTGATCGAGGTCGGCTTCGAGGAAATTCTTCTCTTCCTTTTGCGCATCGGTGATCGGTGCATACGGCGTTTCAGGCACCATCGCCCAACGTACGGCGCGCGTATTGCCCGTGCTGTCGGTGAACTGGAATGCGTTGATGCTGTAGTACGCAGCGTTCGCCAGACTCGACGACGGCGGATGCGCTTTCACCCATGTCTGAAACGGTTTGGTCTCCGGATTCGCGGCATAAAACGCTTTCAGCTTTGCGGGGTCCGGTTTGCCAGTCGCGGCATCGGGTTTCGCCGCGACCAGTTGCTGATAGAACTGCTCGGGCGTATGAACCGCGAATACGGGTGTCGAATTCATTCCTGTGCGCCACTGCTCGCCATTCTGCAACTGGAACAGCAACGCCATGCTGCGCACCGGCGAGCTCGTATCGGGCGCGGACGGATTGCCGCCGGGAACCGCGAAGCGGCCGATGACCGGCGTGCGGCCCGGCGCGAATACGGCGGCATGTGAAAGCACCGAACCGTCGCCGCTACTGTCGAAATACCCCGCCACACATAAGCCCTTGGCATGATTGCGGCGATAGCCGGGATGAGCCTGGCCGGCCACCGCTTCGAACGTATTGATGATTCGCGGCGCAGTGAGCCGCGCGGGTGTCAGCCAGCCAGCCGTATAGGCAAAGCCGCCGGCAAGCACCGCGACGACTGCGCCAATTGCCGCGAGCCGGCATGGCACGCATGGAGGCGCAGCGTTGGGAACGGATGGTTTTGTCACGACGACTCCTTGACTCTCGGATAGATGCACTCATCGGCAAACACCGAATCCGGCGATCTATTCCATTCGACGTCCGGCGCGTCCGTTCCGCGTGCGCGCCGGCTATCGATAAGGTCAATTGACGCTGCCGGCCGTCGCGGCGCCGCTCGCGACATGGTTCGCGGCCGCCTTGGCGGCGAGTGCTTCCTTGTTGTGCGCGACCTGCTGGGCGAAGATGGGATTGACTTCCGGATACGATGTATCAGTGACATAGTCGAGGCCATTCTGTTGAGCTTCGATCAATTCCTGGTACACCTGAGCACGTGTCTTGCCTTCTGCAAAAACGCTCGACGAAGCGGCGAGAACGACGAGGGACAATGCGGCAACAGCGATCTTCTTCATGATGAACTCCAGAGAGTTTTGTGCGGGTTTGCATGAGGGATAACCAGGGGTTCGCGGCTTTTATTCCTGCCTTCGCGCTTCGTAAAAAACAAACTTCGAAGGTGGAATAAACTCATACCTGCGTGTGTTCGCCACTCGATAGCTGAAATCCGACGAATGCCGAAACCATGACCTCAACCACCCCGCCCTCCGATTCGCCGCTTTCCGAAGCCGACATTCAGGCCTATGCCGATGGCACGCTGACGCCGGAGCGCGCTGCGTTTCTGCAGGACTATCTGGGCAAGGATCCGGCGGAAGCACGCCGCGTGGCGTTCTACGGCAGGCTCAACGCGCAGATGCAGCAGGCCTTCCAGGCCACTGAAGAACCCGTTTCGACCCGCGCGGAGGGATGGCGCGGCGTACTCGAGCGGCTAAAGACCGGGAAACGCCCGGGCAAGTTGGTGAATGCTCTCGGGGCGCTCGTTCTGACGCTGGTAGCCGCGAGCGGCTGGCTCGCCGCCACCCAGGTGTCCCGGCAGGCGCTCAACAATGCGGCCGTGATGGCGTTGGCGGAAACCGACGCCGCACGGTATTCCGCGGCTTCGCCGACGCGAACCGATGCGTCCGCGCCCAACCTCGCTTCCATCGGATTGCGGCTTGTGGATCAAAGGGTCCTATCACTCGGTCCCTTCCAACGCGCCAGCGAATTCATCTATCTGAACGGCGACAACCGCCCTGTCGTGCTGATTTCCACGCTGGCGCTGCTGGCGCCCGCCCAGCCGCAGTGGGCCGCCCTGCGCATCGGCGAAATCAGGCTGCTGACCTGGACGGCGCAGCGCCAGCGCTTCGTGGTCGCCGGGGACGCCCGCACCCACGGCCTGATGCGCGCCGCCGACGTGATGACGATGCACTAGGCCGTCGTCAGATTTTTTCGCAACACGACAAAAACAACGGAATAAAATGCGCCCACGCGTGTTTGCACCTCAAATGCGCGTGGTGGTTCAATCGACGGCCGCCCACCCGGCGCCCCACGAGAAGCCCCACGATTGGGATGAAAAATGGATGTCCGTGACGAGTTGATGGAGCATGTGCCGCGTTTGCGGCGCTATGCACGAGCGCTGATCAACAATCGCGATCTCGCCGACGATCTGGTGCAGGACACGCTCGAACGCGCGCTCGGCCGTACCGGCATGTTCCAGCCCGGCACCGACTTGCGCGCGTGGCTGTTCACGATCATGCACAACGTGTTCGCCAATCAGGCGCGCAAGGCTTCGGCGCGTGCGGTTCACGTAGCGGTCGACGACGACAGCGTCCACGAAAGCGAATTTGCCGTGCCGTCCGATCAAACCCGTTCGCTGGAAATGCGCGACCTCGACTACGCATTGCAGCGCCTGCCGATGGAGCAGCGTGAAGTCGTGCTGCTGGTCGGTCTCGAGGAAATGAGCTACGCCGACGTGGCGTTGGCGCTGAACATTCCGATCGGCACGGTGATGTCGCGCCTTTCGCGTGGGCGTGAGCGGCTTCGGGCATTGATGGCGGGCACGCAGCCCGGTGCAAAATTACAGGTGGTGCGATGAGCGAGCAACACACGCCGATCGGCGAAGAAGACCTGCACGCGTACGTCGACGGCACGCTGTCCGACGAACGACGCGTGGAAGTGGAGCGCGCGCTCGAACAGAACCCCGAGTTGGCCGCACGCGTCAGCGATTATTTCTCGCTGAACAGCATGTTTCATGAACGCTATGACCGCGTGCTGAGCGAGCCCGTACCCAGGCGTCTGCAAACGCCTCTGGCCACTGGGCGCCGCTGGCGCATAGCCGCCAACTGGCCGCAGTTCGCCGGGATGGCGGCAGCGCTGGTGTTGGGCGTGGGCATCGGCGTCGGCACGCATATGGGGCAGGATGTCGTGGCGCCAGTCGCCGGTCACTCGGACACGCGCCCGGTCAGTGCGGACAGTTCGGAAATGTTTGCGCGGCAGGCCGCGGTGGCGCACGTGGTCTATATGCCCGCCGTCGACCGTCCAGCCGAAATGACTGCGGATCACGAACAGGATTTCGTGCAGTGGCTGTCCAACCGGCTCGGCACCAACGTACATCCGCCAATGCTCTCGAAGAGCGGTTTCAACCTCTCCGGCGGCCGCCTGCTGCCGGGCGCCGATGGACCGACCGCGCAGTTCATGTATCGCGGGCCGAATGGCGAACGCGTGACGCTGTGCATTTCGCACCGTCAGGTGAATTCGAATACCACGGCGTTCAAGCTGTATCAGGACGGGCCGGTGAACGTGTTCTACTGGGTCGACGGCGACTTTGGCTATGCGGTGTCAGGCGGGATCGATCGCAAGGTGCTGTTGCAACTGTCGCATGACGTGTACTCGCAATTGACGGGCGCCGCGCCGGGTTGAGAGGTCGCGCCACACTGCGATAGCGGGTTCAGTTTGCCGAACCGCTGCCGCGATCGAGCGACGCCGCGCGCATCGCGTCGCTCGGATTGGTGAAGAACTGCTGGCGCAACTGCGCAATCTGCGCGTCGCGTTGCTGAGGCGGCAAACCCTGTTTGTCGATCTGCGCGCGCTGGCTTGAATAGTCTGCGTAGCGGGCTTGCCAGGCGTCGTCAGCCTGCTGCATCTGCACGACGCGTTGCGCCGCTTCAGGCCCAAGTGTCTGCGTGATCTGCGCACGCAACGTATCGAGCGAACCGCCCTGCTTCTGCGCCTGACTGATCGCGTCGAGTGCGGCCTGCTGCTGGCGTGCCCGTTCGTGGGCTGCGCGTGTTTCCGGCGGCAGTGCCGCGTCTAGTGCGGCAAGACGCGCCGCTTTTTGAGCGGCGCTCAACGAGCCATCTGACGCGATGCGCAGGCGCGCCAGATCCGTATGTTGCTGCTGCGATTCAGCGCCGAAGAACGGCTCGTTCCATTCACCCATCAAACGGGCGCCTAAGCCGTCGCGCTGGTCAAGCGAGAGTTGCAGCGCGTCGAGGTCCAGCTTTGCGCCGCTTTGGCTTTGGATTGGCGAGGTTTGTGGCAACTGGTCGAGCGCCGTGCGATAAGCGCTATAACGCTGCCAGACAGTCACCGTTTCGTCGGCGGCCGGCGTGCTGTCGAGTTGCGCAGCGATCTGGCGACGCACCAGCGCATCGAGCGTCGCGGGAGAGATTTCGTTTTGCGTCGTCAGGAAGTAATCGAAGAAATCGCGGACCGCACGCGTGCGCGCGAGGTGGCCGCGACCATCGGTTGGCAGAAGCGGTGGTGACGAACCGTCGAGCGAAGCAGGCAATGCCCCGGCCATCGACGCGCCGGCCACCATGTCCTTGCCCGAAGCAAGCGCGAGTTGCGCGGAACTCGCTGCCTTTACCGCACGCAGCGCTGACGCATCATGCGAGGGCGGTGGACGGTTCAGCCACAATGCCGCGCCCGCTGACACCGCACCCACCGCCACGAAAACCAGCCACTGACTCCGCGCACTGCCCCGCTGCCGATCCAATCGCCGCATTCGTTCACACTCCTTGCGTCTTCAGGCGATTTGCCTGCGTGCGAATCACTGCCACCGGGTCGGCCGCATTCGCGCCGCGCACGCCGAGCAACTGGTTGATCTCGTCGAGATGGTTCCACTTGTAGCTCGTGCCGAGCACCTTGCCGTAGAGCGCGCTGCACACCGAGACGAGTCCGTCGTTCTGCCCCGACTGGCGGCTCAGCATGATCGTGCCGGTGCCGTACAGGACGAGTGTCGAAGGATCCAGAAGGTTGGCGGAATCGATTGGCGCGACGCTGGTGTCGGCGGCACCGGGGATACCCAGCACGGAGATCGGCTGAATCGCGCTACCCGCCCACGAGTACAGCAGATGCGTGTTGCCGTTGACGGTTTCAGTCGCGGCGCCCGTTTGGCAGGAGCCTGGCGCACCGAGGCCGGCACTCGGATAACGCAAGTTGTAGGCCGCGGTGTTAGCCGTGGTCAGCGTTTGCAGCGCGGCTACCGCATTCTGATTCGTGTTGTGATTACTACTCGTCAGGATGCCGAATATATTCGCGAACGCGCCGATGATCGGTGTCGAAAGTCCGGTCGGATCTTTTTGCAGCGCGTCCTGCACGAAGTCGGCGAACTCCGAGCCGCGATGCGGCGTACCGATCGTGGTGACCGAAGCGACGAGTTCCGGCGCGACGGCCGCAACATAGCGTGAGGTCAACCCGCCCTGGCTGTGTCCGATCAGATTTACCTTCTGCGCGCCGGTTGCGGCCAGGACCTGCTTCACATAGGCGAGTAGCTGTTCACCGCGCCCGTTCGGACCGTCATCGCTCTGAAAGCCCGAGAGGTTCGCCACATACACGTTTGCGCCGTGCTGCTGGAGGTCGGACTGAATGCCGTACCAGTAGTCGAGCACGCCGAGATATTTGTCGGTCCCGGTGAGACCATGGACGAGGATGATCGGATAGCGGGTTGCCGCATAATCGTCGGCACTGGTTGCCGACGTCGCGGCAACTGCGTGATCGATGGCAACGGGTGTGGCGATTGTGAGAAGCACAGCGAGTGGCGCATTGGCGACAGCGGCCGCGATCGCCCAGGCGACGATGCGAGAACCCTTCGATTTCGACATGTGACGGCCTCCGGTTGCGAAGTCCGCGTATTTAGCTATACAAATCGATCGAGGGCAATAGAGCCGGTACTCCAAACTGCTTATGCTGCAGTGCGTGTTTAAAGTCTATCGCGGTGTTGCAATGCGACGGGCATTGAAGGCGTCGAGCTCGACAATGCTGTCTGAATTCGCGCTTGACTTGACCAGCTCTCGCGGCGTAACCCCCAACAATCGTCCCATCCAATGCGCCATATGACTCTGATGCGCGAAGCCCGTCTCCAACGCGATCTGACTCGCGCTCAGCGTGCCTTGAAGCAATAGCGCTCTCGCCCGCTCCACGCGCCGCTGCACAACATACTGATGCACCGGCGTACCGAGCGTTTCGCGAAACAGCACTTTGAAATGCGGGACGCTCAATTCAGCGTGCACCGCCAGTTCGTCAAGCGTGAGACGCTGATCGAGGTGCGCTTCGATAAACTCGATCACGCGAGCGGCCGTCTTCGGCGCAAGCGTGCGACGTTTATTCTCGAGTTTGTCGAGCGTCGGCGCGCTGCCGATCAGGCGCACCACCATCGCCGTACACAGGCTTTCGGCGTAGAGCGGATCGGATGCATCGTCCGCTTCGAGTTCCGCGCGCAACGCCCAGGCCAGATACTGAAAACGCGGGTCTCGCATCTGGAACTGCGGACGAAGCCGCGCTTCGCTCGTCTTCAATTCGAGTTGTTCGACGGTCCGCTGCGCGAAGTCTTCGCCGATCCATACGCTGAAAATCGTGCAGGCGGCTTCATCGGTCCACTGTCCGTCGAGGCCTGCGGGAATCACATCTACATCGCCATGCGCCTGAATCCGCGAATAGCGGCGCTCATTGCACATGCAACGCGCCTTGACCGGCGCGCCGACATGCACACCCACGCGATGATACTTAAACGCCGGAATCCGGTGCAGCCCGGCCGACACGTTGACCAGTTCCGCGCCGAAGCCCTGCCAGCCGAGCGTCCTGCTCGAGAGAAGCGTGATGCGGGAGCCACTGTGCGGCTGCGGTATCGGTGTCACGGCGTTCATTGCTTTTCCTCGTGGATGGCGGCCAACCTGTGTGCATTGTGCTGCGTTTTTCGCTCTTTCGCTTGGCTTGCACCGCCTCAGTACACCTGCTGCGCCGCCACAAAGAAAAACAATCATCCGAATCTGCGCATGACGATCCGTGCCCGCGCGCTTCTCCGTCCACGTCTGCCTAACATGGCCGCATACCGATCCAGCAAGGAGCTCAACGTGTTCGTGATCTTTGGAGCAGCAGGCAATGTAGGCAGAGTGAGTGCGGCAGCGTTGCGCCGGGCGGGCCGCGAAGTGCGCGCGGTCGTGCGCCACGCGAGGCAAGGCGATGCGTTGGCGGAAATCGGCTGTGAAATTGCCATCGCCGATCTGCTCGATCCGGCTTCGGTCGCGCAAGCTATCGAGGGAGCGTACGCGGTACAGATACTGTGCCCACTGCCGCACGCCGACGCCGATCCCGCCACCGCAATGCGGCGCATGATCGACGTGAGCGCGAACGCATTGCGCGCCAATCCGCCGCAACGCGTGCTCGCGCTGTCCGACTACGGCGCGGAACACCCGAGCGGCACCGGCATCACGACGCTGTTTCACCTCCTCGAAACGCAACTCGCGCCCATTGACTCGCAGTTGACGTTTCTACGCGCAGCCGAACACATGCACAACTGGGCGCGCGTGCTGCCGATCGCGCTCGCCAGAGGCGTGTTGCCGAGCCTGCATCATCCGTTGAGCAAGCTGTTTCCGACGGTTGCTGCAGAGGATGTCGG
Source organism: Paraburkholderia sediminicola (assembly GCF_902859805.1). Taxonomy (GTDB): domain Bacteria; phylum Pseudomonadota; class Gammaproteobacteria; order Burkholderiales; family Burkholderiaceae; genus Paraburkholderia; species Paraburkholderia sediminicola. Next base: position 477,417 of record NZ_CADIKC010000004.1, read on the forward strand.
ACTGCTGGCCGCTGAACTATTGCTCGACGACAGACCGGCGAAGGTATCGCCGCGGGTGGTGAGTATCGAGGGCGAAACGCGGGTCAGCCCGTTCGACGTCGCACGCACGCTCGGTGCATTGGCGCACCGTCAGATCACGGCCTACGAAGTGCCGCGCGGCGAATGGGCCGCCATGCTCCATGGCGCGGGACTCAGCGAGAACCACGCGCGTCTCATCACGGATCTTTACGACGCGCATAACGCGGGCCGCATCGACGTCGAAACCGAGATCAGCGAGCGGCGCTACGGCGCTACGGCGCTGGAGAGCGTGTTTGCGTCGATCCTGGCACGTGCCGCTGAAACTTCAGCTGTAAATGCAGATGCGCGCTAGACGGCATCCGTATCAGGAGGAATGACATGCATACCTGCCCTTTGCTACGCGCATCGACGGAATCGCGGAAAATCGTGGCGCATCGAATCTCGCGAACGCGCGCGACCACGAGCGTTCGCTACTGGATGGCGATCCGCGCAAGTCTTGCGGGACTGACAGGCTGGCGAGCGCTTCGGGAAGTGCTGAACGCAATCCCGGATAGCAACGACGACTTTGGCTTGTTCTGATTTTCTGCGCGGCTCGAATCGAATCGGGCTCCACTCGGCTCGATACGCCATACGTACGCCGTAGGTACGCCGCACTACATTGACAAAACCGACGCCACAACGCCGGCCACCGTTTGCAAACGGTGGCCGGCGTGCATGCGTCGGTTATTCGTTTTCGTCGAAGTAGTGCCCAAACTTCAATTGTTTGGTACGGATATAACGCTCGTTTTCCTCGCGCATCGGAATCGCCAGCGCGACCCGCTCGCATACCGGAATGCCATGCTTGGACAGCGTGTCGAATTTTTCCGGATTGTTGCTCATCAGGCGCACCGAAGTCACCTTGAGCGTGCGCAGAATGCCGGCCGCGGAATCGTATTCACGCGAGTCGTCGGGCAAGCCGAGATCGAGATTGGCCTCGACGGTGTCGCGGCCCTGCTCCTGCAACGCATACGCGCGAATCTTGTTCGACAGGCCAATGCCGCGGCCTTCGTGGCCACGCAGATACAGCAGCACGCCGCATCCTTCAGCCGCGATGTAGCGCAGCGCCAGATCGAGCTGTTCGCCGCAATCGCAGCGGTACGAGCCGAGCACGTCGCCCGTCAGGCACTCGGAGTGCAGGCGCGTCAACACGGACGACTGGTTTGCGACGTCGCCCATCACGAGCGCGAGATGTTCGGCGCCGCTATCGGCCACGCGAAACACGTAGGAGGTAAACGTGCCGTAGCGCGTGGGGAGCGTGGCGGTAGCGTCGAGGACGACGCACTCGCCGCTAGGTGCGCCGTCTGTTGCTTGCAACGGATCGTGAGACGTGAGCATGGCGTTGGACAATGGTGCTGACATGAACCCGCAAAATTGGGATGCGGTATGGACCGGCAGTTTACCGCTAATCGGCACACCGCGCCCGGATGCCCGCATGCCGCGTACGAAACCGACGCGCGCCACAGGTATTCCCGAGGTCCTTCCGCCGCGCGCCGCGCCTATACTGGAATAGCCTGTCCCTCACGACAGCGCGCCGCGTCGGCGTGCTGCACTGCGAAACGGAGTTGCTCCATGACAAGCGTTGCACAGCTTCTTAAAACTAAACCGAACAACACCACCGTCTTCACCGTCGGGGCCGACGATTCCGTCTACGACGCGATCAAGCTGATGGCTGAAAAAGGTATCGGCGCGCTGGTCGTGACGGACGGCGACAGCATCGCCGGAATCGTTACGGAGCGGGACTATGCGCGCAAGGTCGTCCTGATGGACCGTTCGTCGAAGGCGACGCCGGTGCGCGACATCATGAGCAAAGCCGTACGCTTTGTCCGCCCCGACCAGACCACCGATGATTGCATGGCCCTGATGACCGAACGGCGCATGCGCCATTTGCCGGTCATTGAAAACGACCGCCTGGTCGGCATGGTGTCGATCGGCGACCTGGTGAAGAACATCATCGCCGAGCAGCAGTTCACCATCCAGCAACTCGAGTTCTATATCCACGGCGAACGCCCCTGAGGTTCGCGGCATATCGCGAGTCGCGCCACGCGCCGGGCGTCGCGCACGGCCGGGCCCGAAACGTGGCGCAAAAAAAGCCCAATCCTTGAAAAAGGTTGGGCGAAGCTACCTTTCGGCAGCGGAGGTTCCTGAATTGTGGACCGGGAGAATGCGCGCTGCATAAAGCGCGCATGTGCCTCGCCGCCAACACTGCTGATTGCTTGCGAGACGCGGAACGTGCGCTCAGCTGACTCAGCTGATTTATGCACGCCCCGCTTCGATCAGACCAACTGCCGGCCGGACCAGCCGGCCTCCAAACTTAAAATTTAGTTACCGAAATAAACCGACTTCGGGCCGGACGACGGTTGCAAGACGCCACCCGTTTGCGACGAACCGCTCACCGCGCCACCGTAACCGCTGGTATCCGCGACGGGTTCCTGCGTTTGCGCGACTGCCGGATTTTGCGCCTGCACACGGCTTTCGGCAGCTTGAGCGTCGCCCGGATAGTTCGTGTCGTTGCTGGCGGCGGGGTTATAGCCGGCTTGTTCAAGCTGGATCAACTGACTGCGGACTTCTGCGCGGGTCGTGGGCTGGTCGCTCGACTGAGCGAACGAAGCAACTGGGGCGGCGAGAACGGCTGCAATAGCGATTGCCTTGATGAGCGATTTCATGACTAACCTCCAGATCTGGTTTTTTGCTTCGCTTGCCACACCATGTGAGAAGCGAGTGATTTCAGTCTAGTCACCCGATCATCGCGGGAAAACCCTTAATTGTGAGATAGATAATTGTTCAAAACGCAAGAGTGTGGCGAAACTTACCGTCAAACTTGATTGAAGGCTTCGTTTTACCGTAATAATTGTCGGGATCGTAACCATTCTGTCTGATGGTTCGAAAATACGTCCCCATGAGCGTGTTTTGCCACGTTGTCTGACGCTGATGGTCAGTTCTGCGTATTCGCCAACGCATCGGCATGCGGCGGCAGAAGCAATTTTCGCGGTCCGCTGACGAACGCGCTGCCGGGCTCGAAAAACCGTAACGGCCGATGCATCTCGCGCGACAAGCCGATGCGCGTCGTTACGCCGATCGGCACATCGCCCGTCTCGATCACACCGATCCACAGGCCATGCCCGCTGCAAAGATCGCGGCCGTCAAACGACTGGTCGATGCCCAAGGCCATCGTGAGCCGGCCGGGACCGCGCGCGAGATCGCGCAGCGGCACGCCAGGGCGCCGTGCTTCCATCAGCGGCAAGCCTTCCAGCGGCTCGATCGCGCGAATCAGAATGCCCGCGCCGACCTCTTCCGCTTCCGCGGACATGTTCAGCATGTACGAAAGCCCGTACGTAAGCCGGATATAGGCGTGGCCGGGAGCGAGAAACATCGAACCGTTATAAGGACGGCGGCCTGCAAACGCGTGACTGGTCGAATCGCCGAGCGGGTATGCCTCGGTTTCGACAATGCGACCGCTCATACGGCCTTCGGGGAGCTCGTGCACCAGATATTTGCCGATCATGAAACGCGCCAGCGCGACGGTATCGAGCGGTAAATCGTCACGAAGCAATGGGAGGATGGGAAGAGGCTGATTCGGCATGCAATCCGGACGGGTCTTTAAGCGCAACGCGCTGGGTTCGATAGATGCGCAGCGGACACGCCAACGGGCGCGCCACCCGCGCTGCATCAAGCGGTAGAGCGCCATCGGCCTGCCTTCATCGGCCCATTCGTTGTACCAAAACCTCATTTCCAGGCACCGACGCATTCACCATGGCACTAATTGGAGTATCGTGTGTTTCCGGCTTGCAGGACAGCCTTTGCCGGCATGCGTGTGCTTAAGCGCGCCTGATCCGCTTACAGATTGCAAGAAGTCGCATGACCGCAGCAACGTTCCATTCAGATTTGATCCCGAAGTACCCGCTGGTGCAGTACACCGGCCCATCCCGGGGCCGTCGTATTCATGACAATAGGAGAGAGTTGAATGAAAGCATTCCAGGCAATCAAGATGGTCGGCGGTGCGCTGATCGTTCTGGCGTCCATCAATGCGTACGCGCAAAGCAGCGACGCGGCAGCTCCGGCGGCTCCCACGGCTGCTTCTTCAGCAACGAGCGCCAAGTCTGCCAAGGCGGCCAACCGCGCACTGGGTCGTAAAGTGCGTAGCGCGCTGTCGAAGACCAAGGGCCTGAGCGTGACCAACATCACCGTGCGCGCACGTGGCGGCGCAGTGACGCTGGCCGGCACAGTGCCTGAGCAGCCGCAAGTCGACCTGGCAACCCAGGCCGCGCAAGCTGTGCCGGGCGTGACGTCGGTCAAGAACGCCCTCTCGATCCGTCCGGTCGGCCAATAAACCGCGTCGGTCGGTTGTAACGCTATACCCGGACGCATCGCTTCATCACGAGGCGGCGCGTCCGGACCGAAACACCCGGTTTCTTTCCCTGACGCCTGACGCTGCCAACCCGGCAGTTTTAATCTGCTGATGGCGTTTCGCCCATCGAAACCGCGCCGCATCATCCGCGCGATCCAGCGTCACTCAATCCTTCAGATGCAGAACAGCCGCCGGTTGCCTTGTCATCTTCGCCACTGCGTCGGCACAATCTGTAGTGAGGGCTGACAAAATCCTGTCAGCCGTGAATTATCCTTTATAATTTAATGCGTTAGAGTGAATTGTTGACGAAATGGTTTAGCATTTTCGCTCACACCAAGGTCTTGTCGACACTCCTGCGCGCATGTCGTATCAATCCGTATAAGCAACAAGAACACGTAACTAAAGGAAGTCCTGAATGACCGCTCCCGCGACCGCTTTGCCCCGCTGGACCATCGCCGCGCCCTTCGTCGCCTGGATCGTGCTGGGCATCGCGTATGCCGTGCCGGGCAACGGGCTGCTGCTCGCGCTGATCGGAGTCGCACTGTGCGCCGCCGTGTTCACGGCCGTGCACCATGCGGAAGTGGTCGCGCATCGCGTCGGCGAGCCGTTCGGCACTTTGGTGCTGGCGGTGGCCGTCACGGTGATCGAGGTCGCGCTGATCGTTTCGGTGATGCTGACGTCCGGGCCGGAAAAGGCCGGGCTTGCGCGCGACACGGTGTTCGCCGCGGTCATGATCGTCTGTAACGGAATCGTGGGCATCTGCCTGTTGGTGGGCGGCATCCGGCATCGCGAGCAGGATTTTCAGAGCCGGGGAGCGGCGGCGGCGCTGGCGGTGCTCGCGTCCCTGTCCGTATTGACTCTGGTCATGCCCAACTACACGACGACCAGTGCGGGCCCGCTTCTGTCGTCGTCGCAACTGGCGTTCGCGGGGGTGTCGTCGCTGGTGCTGTATGGGGTGTTCGTGTTCGTCCAGACCGTGCGGCATCGCGACTACTTTCTTGCCGGCGTGCCCGACGAGGACGTCCATGCGGCCCCGCCGAGCATTGGTGTCGCACTGGCCGCCGGCGGCTTGCTGGTAGTGTGTCTAGTCGCCGTGGTGTTGCTCGCGAAAGTGCTCTCGCCGGTGGTTGAAACTGCGGTCAAGAACGCGGGTGCGCCGCCGGCGGTGGTCGGCATTATCATCGCGGCGCTGGTGCTGTTGCCGGAAGGGCTCGCTGCCGTGCGCGCGGCGCGCGCCGATCGTCTGCAGAACAGCCTGAATCTCGCGCTCGGTTCGGCGCTGGCCAGTATCGGGCTGACTATTCCGACGGTCGCGGCCGTCTTCCTGTGGACCGCTCAGCCGCTCATACTCGGTATCGACGGCAAGGAAACCGTGCTGCTGATGCTCACGTTGATCGTCGGCACCCTGACGCTCAGTTCCGGACGCACGACGATCCTGCAAGGCGCCGTGCATCTTTCGCTGTTCGCGGCCTATCTGTTTCTGTCTTTCGCACCCTGACGATAAGGCTCGGGCCACGCTCTACGCAAACGAGCGGTCCCGCTCCTTACTCTTCCCAATGCTCCGCAATCCAGTCGCGAAACAGATTCAGCTTCTGCTGATGCGCGACTGAATCCGGATACACGAAGTAATACCGCCAGCCGGTTTTGAGCACCGTATCGAACGGCCGCACGAGACGCTTGGCCGCGACGTCTTCGTCGATCAGGGCAAGATCGCTGATGGCGACACCGAAGCCCTGCAAGGCGGCGTTGGTCGCCATGTCGAGCGTGTCGAAGCTCGGGCCGTGTTCAGCGTCGATCGCCGGCGCATTCGCGGCATCCATCTCGGTCACCCTGGCGAGCCACATCTTCCAGTCGCGATGGTCGCGCGTTGGATGCAGCAGCGTGTGGCGCGCCAGATCCGCCACCTCCTTCAACGGTTTGTCTTTCAACAGATCCGGCGCGCACACCGGCGTCAGACGCTCCTCGAATAAGGGCACTGCCTGCACATCCGCGCCCGGTGACGAGCCATAGATGATCGCCGCGTCGAACGGCTCGAGCTGGAAGTCGACGTCGTGCTGCCAGGTAGTGGTGATCTGAACATGCAGCTCGGGATACTCGGCCTGGAAGCGCATGATCTTCGGCAACATCCAGCGCATCACGCAGGTCGGCACTTTCAGCGCGAGATCGGTGCGCTGACGCGTGAGGCGCAGCGATATCTCTTCGATACGCGCGAAGCTCTCCTTGACTGCCGGCAGCAACAGTTCGCCTTCTGCGGTCAGCGTCAGGCCTTTCGCGTGGCGCTTGAAGAGCGGAAACTTGTAGTAATCCTCGAGCGCGATGATCTGCCTGCTTACCGCGCCCTGCGTCAGGCATAAATGGTCAGCGGCGCGCGTGAAGCTGCGGTGCCGCGCCACGGTTTCGAAAATCTGCAGCGCATTGAGCGGCGGGAGACGTCGCATCTGGTTGAGTCCGGTCAGGGATCAGGAAAAGTCATTGCGTGGGCGGCTGGCGTTGTGCGCCATCGCGCCCCTTGAACCCACAGGATACGCGATAAGAATATTTTTCACGCGTTGCGCGCGAGCGAATATGCATGCACTTTGCTCATGACACGGCTGTCAATTCCGGCGTGGCCGCGCCCGCTTGCACCGACTCAGGGCAGATGCCGCCAGCCATCGCACCAGAACCGAGCTTTCCTCATACCTCCTGGCGGGCCGCACGCGCGAAAAAATCATGGACGTTAACCCCGATACGCCACTGGATTGGCGTTCCCACGCACCACAGCCAAGCCGCCGCTAGCGTCCCACAAGCGCCGGCCCATGAGATTCAGTCATGCGCTCCATGCGCATATTTCGTTTGTTGAGGGATTTTGGCAAACCTAGAGTGCATCAACACGCAACGCATCCGGTATCGCGTGAGGTTGGGTACGTGGGGTTGAGTAATTCAGTCGGGCAAACCAGGCAGCGCAAATGGGCGATGCAGCGGCAGCGGTCAGAGCGAATATCACCAGGCAACAGGCGTTCAACACAGGAGACCGCCATGCAAGAGATCAAACGGGGTAGAAGGCAGGCCATCAAGGCAATCGGCGCAGCACTCGCGGCGTCCAGTTTGCCGATGCCGTTCGTCAATCTGCGGGCACAGGAGCACAACTTCTCCGGCAAGACACTGCGCTTGCTGACCTGGTCGGACGACACCGGCGCCGCCGCCTTGCGCAACATCGCCGCCACCTTCACGGCGAAGACCGGCGCCAAGGTGATCGCGGACCGCGCCGACGGCACCTCCGGCATGGTCGCCAAGGTCAAGGCCGCGGGCGACCGCCCGACTTATGACGTCATCACGCTGGCCGGCGTCGGCGCGGCGGGGCTCGGCGACGCGGGTCTCCTGATGAAGCCCGATCTCGACAAGCTGCCGAACCTGAAGGAGGTCGCGCCGCAATACCGCACGGGCGCGAACGGCTTCGGCGTGGGTTATCTGCTGTGGTCCGACGGCTTGATTTACAACACGTCGACGGTCAAGACGGCGCCGTCTTCGTACGAAGCACTGTGGGACCCGAAGTACGCCGGACGCCTGTTCCTGCCGCCGCCCGAGTGGGCCGAAGCGGTGGACCTCGCGATCATTGCCGCGAAAATGAACGGCGGCTCGCAGCAGAACATCGAGCCGGGCTTCAAGAAGCTGATGCAGTTGAAAGACCACGTGATGACGCTCGGCGAGAACCCGAACCAGGTGGCCGATCTGTTCCGCACCGGCTCACTCGATATCGGCGGCATCTATTCGCCGGCCTTTTTCCCGGACCAGATCCGCAAGCCCGAGTACAAGATGGGCGTGACCTACGGCATGAAAGAAGGCTTCGCCACGCAACTGATGTTCACGGTGATCCCGAAGTCGCATCCCGCCGACAGCGATCTGATTCACGCCTTCATCAACCATTCGCTCGATGCCGGCGTGCAGGGCCGCATGGCTGCCGACGTGCTGAACGGACCGGTCAATTCGAAGGCGGTGATTCCCGCCGAGAGCCGCGCATTCGTACCGAGCCCGCAGCAGATCGCCGAGAAAGCGATCCTGCATGACGACAAGGCGCTCGCCGTCGTGCAGCCTGCGTGGATCAAGCGCTACACCGAAATTTTCTCGGCATGACCGCGATGCTCGCGCGTTTTTCGCGGCGTGCCTCATCGGTGTCGGACGCCGCGTCGGCTGATGCGTCGGGCGCGGCTTCCGGCTCGCCCGGCGCCGCTTCCCGCGCGCCGGAGGAGCAGGCATCCTCGGCGCTCGCGAAAGCGCGCCCCTGGATTCTGCTCGCGCCCATTCTGCTGTTTCTGGCCATTCTCGGCGCGGCAGCGCTCGTCGTGCTGCGCATGAGCTTCGGTACGCAAGGCAATGAATGGCGCGGCTTCACGCTGCAGAACTATGCCGATCTCCTCGACGGTTATTTCCTGAAGTCGCTGTGGCTCACGTTGAGGCTCGCCTTTCAAAGCATGGTTTGCGCCGTGCTGCTGGCCATTCCCGTCGCATTGGCGATGGCGCGCACCAAGTCGCGGCTTGCGCGGCGGCTGTTGCTCGCGGGCGTGCTGCTGCCCTTGCTCGTCAATCTGCTGCTGCAAGGTTATGGCTGGCTGATCATTCTCGGGCCGGCCGGTTTGCTCAATCACGCGCTTCTTGGCAGCGGCCTCGTCGACCGTCCGGTGATGTGGCTGTATCGCGAACATGGCGTGTTGCTCGGTTTGATCCAGACGGCGTTTCCTCTGGCTGTGCTGCCGTTGTCGAGCGCGATGCGCGCGGTGTCGAGCTCGTATGAAGAAGCCGCGGCCACGCTCGGCGCAACGCGCTGGCAAACGCTGCGTCATGTGTTGCTGCCGCTCGCCATGCCGGGTCTCGTGTCCGGCGCGCTGCTCGTGTTCGCGTACAACGCCAGCGCCTTCGCCGTGCCGCTGCTGCTCGGTGGACGCCGTGTGCCGATGCTCGCCGTGCTGGTCCACGACCAGGTGGCGCCCCTGCTGAACTGGCCGGCCGCTTCCGCATCGGGCGTCGTCTTGATGGTCGCGACGCTTACCGTGATGGCACTGTCGCAGCGCCTCGTGCGCCGCACGCAACGTCTCGCCGAGGAGCCTCACGCATGAGCACGCCGATCCAGACTCCCCTGACGCGTCGGCCGGGTTCACCGCGTCCCCCGCGCCTGCCGCGTTTGCCGACCACCATGCCCGGCCAGCTCGGCAAAGCCACCGCGCTGCTCGCCGCCATCGTGCTGTTCCTCGCCGCACTGCCGATCCTGACGATGATCACCATGTCGTTCAGCGCGGGCGACACGCTCGAATTCCCGCCGCACGCCTACGGCCTGCACTGGTACCGCGCGGCGTGGCACAGCTTCGTCTCGCCGGACGCAAGCGACTCGCTCTCGATGGGCGCCGCGCTCAGCACGAGCCTGATCGTCGCGCTCTCGACGATGGTCATCGCCACGCTCGTCTCGGTGCCCGCCGCTTATGCGTTGAGCCGCTACCGTTTTCGCGGCAAACCCGCCGTCGAACAACTGGTGGCCTTGCCGCTCGTCTATCCGCTGGTGATGCTCGGCCTGTCGCTGCTGCTGGTGTTCAACGTGCTGCCGGTCGAACTCGGCGTGTTCCGCCTGATCATCGCGCACGTGATTCTGGCGCTGCCGTTCACCGTGAAAAATTGCGCGGCATCGGTGGCCTCGATCGGCCCGGAGTTCGAGGAAGCCGCCTGCGTGATGGGCGCGAGCCCAGGCCGCGCGCTGATCGACGTGATCCTGCCGCTGATGCGCCCCGGCATTCTCGCCGGCATGCTGTTCGCGTTCATCGTCTCGTTCAACGAATTCACGGTGACCTTCTTCCTGTACGGCATCGACACGATGACGCTGCCGGTGTGGCTCTACAGCCGCACGGTGTCGTCGCTCGATCCGACCGTGTTCTGTTTCGCCGTATTCATCGTCGCGATCGACTTTGCGCTGATCTGGCTGCTCGAAAAGCTGATCGGCGACGAAGGGGTGGCGCTTTGACCACCCGTTCGATTCGCGCTGCGATGACGCCTTCTTGCTGGAGCATTCGATGACCCATCTGACCTTGCAGGCCGTGACCAAACGCTTCAACGCGGCCTATGCCGTCGACAGCGTCGATCTGAGCGTGCCCGACGGCAAGCTGGTGTGCTTTCTCGGGCCGTCCGGCTGCGGCAAGACCACTCTCTTGCGGATGATCGCCGGGCTGGAAACACCGAGCTCGGGCAGCATCAATTTTGCCGGCCGCGACATCACGCATCTGCCTGCGAACCAGCGCGACTTCGGCATGGTGTTTCAGTCGCTTGCGCTGTTTCCGCATATGACGGTGGCGCAGAACGTCGCGTATCCGCTCAAGCTGCGCAAGACCGCGAAAGACGCGCAAGCGCGCCGCGTCGCCGAACTGCTGGAGCTGATCCAGTTGCCGCACATGGCGAACCGCCCGGTCACCCAACTCTCCGGCGGCCAGCGGCAACGCGTGGCGATTGCCCGCGCGATCGCCTCGCAACCGAAACTGCTGCTGCTCGACGAACCGCTCTCCGCGCTCGACGCCAAGCTGCGCGAAGCGATGCAGGTCGAAATCCGCCTGCTGCAACAGCGTCTCGGCATCACGACGATCATGGTCACGCACGACCAGCGCGAAGCGATGACGATGGCCGACGAAATCGTCGTAATGGAAAAAGGCCGCATCGCCCAAGTCGGCAAGCCGCTCGATATTTATCGCGATCCGGTCAGCGAATTCGTCGCTGACTTTATCGGCCTCGGCAACATCCTGCCGGTCAGCTACGACGGCGCGGGCAGCGTCAGTCTGCCGGGCGGAACGCGCATTGCGGTTGCGCAACCGACGCGGATGCCGGAGTCCAGCAGCGATATCCGTCTGCTGATCCGGCCGGAAGATGTCTGCGTCAAAACAGCGTCCGGCGATGCCGGGCAGAACCGGCTCGCCGGCACGGTGACTTTTATCCGTGACGTGGGGGCGTCGCTGGAAGCCACGATCGATTGCGCAGGATTCACGCTGACTGCCGCGACCACGCCGCGCGAAACGCCGGGCCTTACGCTCGGCATGCCGGTGTTCGCGGAATTGCCACCGCACGCGTGCAAACTGATCGCCGCCCGTGCGGCGCACTGAAACGTGTCGCTGACGCAAGGCATCGAAACGCGTCGCTGAAGCGTTCACAGAAACCCATTCCAATACCGAGTTTTCGACAGAGGAAAGACCATGAATCAGCCCCAAGTTGCTCAATCGAACGCGCGCCGTGTCTTCGCCACCCTCGCAGCGACGCTCGCCTTCACCGGCCTTGGCGCACTGTGCGCCTTTTCGTCGGCCGCGCATGCGGACGCGCTCGACAACATCGCCAAGTCCGGCACGGTACGCATCGGCGTATTCGAGGACTACCCGCCGTTCGGCTCGATCGGCCCGGACATGAAGCCGATGGGCTACGACATCGACGTCGCCAACCTGATCGGCAAGGCGCTCAATGCAAAGGTCGAACTCGTGCAGGTGACCGGCGACAACCGCATGGCCTACCTCGCCGACCACAAGGCTGACATGCTGCTTTCAGTCGGCCAGACGCCGGAACGCGAAAAGGTAATCGACTTCTCGCAGCCTTACGCGCCCTACTACCTCGCCGTCTTCGGCCCGAAGACGCTGCCCGTGAAGAACGCCGCCGACCTCGCCGGCAAGTCGATTTCGGTTGCGCGCGGCACGCTGGAAGACCTGAGCGTGACCAAAATCGCGCCGCCTAGCGCGACCATAAAAAGATTCGACGATCCTAACGGCGCAATTTCGGCGTTTCTTTCTGGTCAGGTACAGTTGATGGTAGTCGGCAACGACGTCGGCGCAACCATTCTGGCGCGTCATCCGGCAAACGATCCGGAGCAGAAGTTCTCGCTGTTCAGCTCGCCGGATCACGTCGGTTTGAACAAGAACGAGCCGCGTCTGAAGCAGAAAGTCGACGAAACGATTGCCAAGGCCCGCAAGGACGGCACCATGAACGCGATTTCGCAGAAATGGCTGCGTGCGCCGCTGCCGGCCGACCTCTGAACCTTTATTGCGCGGACCGGCCTGGCCGGCCCGCGCCGGAGTTTGACCTCACGATGAGCGCCACGCTATGACTTATGCGTTCGATTTCAGCGGCTTCGGCCTCTATGCGGGGCTGCTCGCGCGCGGCGTCGCCGTCACGCTGGGGCTGACCGCCGTGTCCACCCTGCTCGGCGGTCTCGTCGGAATTGGCGGCGCGAGCATTGCGGTGGCCGGACCGAAGTGGGCGCGCTGGGTGGTTGCGACTTATGTCGAGTTAATCCGCAATACGCCCTTCATCGTGCAGTTGTTCTTCATCTTTTTTGGCTTGCCGAGCCTCGGTATTCATATCGACGAAGTGCAGGCCGCGATTCTGGCGATGACCGTCAATCTCGGCGCGTACGCGATCGAAATCGTGCGCGCCGGCATCGACTCGATTCCGCGCGGCCAGGTGCAGGCGGCGCAAGCGCTTGGCCTGCATGGGCGGCAGGTGTTTCGCTACGTCGTGCTGCCGCAGGCGGTCGCCAACGTGTTTCCCGCGCTGCTGAGCCAGGTGCTGATCGTGATGCTCGGTTCGGCAGTGGTCTCGCAGATCTCGGTGCCCGATCTGACCTATGCGGCCAACTTCATCCAGTCGCGTAACTTCCGCTCGTTCGAGAGCTACGTGATCATCACCGCGACGTATCTGGTGTTGTCGATCGTGTTGCGGCAACTCATGAACCGGCTCGGCCGCGGACTGTTCGCGGGCCGCGCGGCTCGCGGCGGCAGCAGCGACAGCGCGCCGCGTAACTGGCGCGACCGCCTGATGTGGCGCGCCGCCGCCCGCACTTTGCCGACGGAGCGCTGATCATGGTCGAATTCACGCTGTGGGACATCGCCCGCAATCTGTTGCTCGCCGCCCGCTGGACGGTGCTGTTGTCGTTGATCGCGTTTGTCGGCGGCGGCATTGTCGGGCTGATCCTGCTCGCCATGCGCGTGTCGCCGTTGCCGTGGTTGCGGCGGATCGTGGTGGTGTATGTGGAAGTGTTTCAGGGCACGCCCTTGCTGATGCAGCTGTTTCTGGCGTTCTTCGGCCTGCCCTTGCTGGGTGTCGATGTGTCGCCCTGGGTTGCGGCAACTGTCACGCTGACGCTTTATACCAGCGCGTATCTGGTCGATATCTGGCGCGGTTGCGTCGAAGCCGTGCCGCGTGGTCAGTGGGCTGCGGGCGCAAGTCTGGGCATGACGTTCAGCCAGCAACTGCGCTACATCATCTGGCCGCAGGCGCTGAAGATCGCCGTGGCGCCGACGGTCGGTTTCCTTGTGCAGGTGGTGAAGAGCACGGCGCTCGCGTCGATCATCGGCTTCACGGAATTGACCAAGACCGGCACGATGATCACCAACGCCGCATTCCGTCCGTTCCCGATCTACGGCATGGTTGCGATGATTTACTTCGCGATGTGTTTTCCGTTGACGTGGTATGCGCGGGTACTGGAGAAGCGGCAGAAGGTGGGGCAGCACCGATAACGCCGTCTTACGGGCCTGTAAAAAAACGGCAACCGTTTCGCACGGTTGCCGTTTTTTCGTTATCAGACCGGCGTTTTTATCTAGCCGCCTGGGTCGACTTCCGCAACTTCGCCACGTCGCCCGCCGTGACAGGCAACCCACCGTTATTCCACCCGGCCCGCACGAAGGTCAGCACATCGGCGATCTGCTGATCGTTGAGCACCGGCGCGTATTTCGGCATCGGATACGGCGCGGGAATGCCGCCGATCACCAGGTCCTCCGTGCCGTTCAACGTGACGTTGATCAGCGAAGACGGATCCTTCTCCAGCACGTTCGGATTGCCGGCCAGTGGCGCCAGCATCGGCGCAAACCCGCGTCCATCGACACCATGGCAGTGCATGCAATACGCCGTATAAACGCGAGCACCGGCATCGTTCGCGGGACGGTTCAGCGATACCTTCGTCGCTTGTGGATCGTACGTATAAGGCGGCGTACCGCTGCCGCCCGCCGGCGGTAGCGATTTCAGGTACGTGGACATCGCGGCGATGTCGGTATCGTTCATGCCCTGCGTGCTGTTGTTGATCACGCTGGTCATCGACCCGAATGCCGACGCGTGGCGATTGGCGCCCGTTTTCAGGAACGCCTGCAGATCCTGATCGTTCCAGCGACCGAGACCGACGTTATGCTCGCCCGTCAGGTTCGCGGCGAACCAGCCATCGAGCAGGCCGCCCGTCAGGAACGCACTGCCGCTTTCATCCAGCGCCTTCTCCTGGAACGCGATGCCGCGCGGCGTATGGCACGAGCCGCAGTGCCCCAGCCCCTGGATCAGATACGCGCCACGATTCCACGCGACATCCTTGCCCGGCTTGTCCTGATAGGCGCCCTTCTCCAGGAACACCATGTTCCAGAATTTCAACGGCCAGCGCATGTTCAACGGCCATTTGATGTCCGGCTCGCGGTTCGCCTGCAGCACGGGCGCCACGCCGCTCATGAAATACGCGTACAGCGCTTTCATGTCGTCGTCGTTGACCTTTGCATACGACGGATACGGCATCGCCGGATACAGGTTGTGCCCGTCTTTCGCGACGCCTTCGCGCATCGCTTTCGCAAAGTCCTCTTCCGTGTAACTGCCGATGCCGGTTTGCTGATCCGGCGTGATGTTGGTGGTGTAGATCTGGCCCATCGGCGTGGTCATCGGCAGGCCGCCTGCGAACGGTTTACCTTTCGGCGCCGTATGGCAAGCGACACAATCGCCGACCTTCGCCAGATAGGCGCCGCGCTGCACCAGCGCCTGATCGGCTGCCTGCGCCGGGGCTTGCGTCAGGAATGGCAATGCCACGCATAACGCCGCGCTGAAACCCTTGAGTGTGTTTTTCATGTCGGGCTCCAGTCAGGCGGTTTGTAGTTGGCTACCGACCGGCAATTGCCGCAGCCGCTTGCCGGTGGCCGCAAAAATCGCGTTCGTCAGAGCCGGCGCGAGCGCCGCCGTGCCCGGTTCGCCGATGCCGCCAGGCGCCTCGCTGCTCTTCACGATATGCACCTCGATCGGTGGTGTTTGATCGATGCGCAGCATCCGGTAGTCGGTGAAGTTGTTCTGCTCGACTCGACCGTCCTTGATCGTGATTTCGCTGTAGAGCGCCGCCGTGATGCCGAAGATGATGCCGCCCTGTACCTGCGCTTCGATCGTGTTCGGATTCACCACCATCCCGCAATCGACCGCACACACGATGCGTTTCACGGCCACCTCGCCCTGATCGACCGCAACGTCGACCACGATCGAAAAGAAGCTGCCGAACGCATGCATCACCGACACGCCGCGCCCTTGCCCCTTCGGCACCGCGCTGCCCCAGTTCGCCGCCTGCGTTGCAGTATTGAGCACGTTCAGCGCTCGCGGCGTTTTGCCCAGCAGATCCTGCCGGTATTTGACCGGATCGACTTTCGCCTGCGCGGCGAGTTCGTCGATGAAACTCTCGACCACGAAGGTGCCGCGCGTCGGCCCCACGCCGCGCCAGAACGCAGTCGGCACTGCATGCGGTTCCTGACGCACATAGTCGATCAGTTGATTCGGCAGGTCGTACGGCAGATCAGAGGCGACTTCCACTGCGTCCGGATCGAGCCCATTTTTGAATGCGGGCGGTGCGAAGCGCGCCATGATCGAGGAACCGACAATCCGGTGCTGCCACGCGATCGGCTTGCCGTTCGCGTCGAGGCCCGCGGAGATCTTGTCGTAGTAGTACGGCCGGTACATGTCGTGCTGGATGTCTTCCTCACGCGTCCACAGCACCTTCACCGGCGTCGACACCTGCTTGCCGATCTTGACCGCCTGCGTGACCATGTCGAACTCGAGCCGCCGGCCGAAGCCGCCGCCGAGCAGATGGTTGTGCACGACGATCTTGTCGGCAGGCAAGCCGGTGACGGCAACCGCGGCGTCCACCACCCGCGTCGGCACCTGCGAGCCGAGCCAGACGTCGCAGCCGTCGGGCCGCACGTGCACCGTACAGTTGATCGGCTCCATCGTGGCGTGCGCGAGGAACGGCTGCTGATACACGGCATCGACGCGTGTCTTCGCGTTTGAAAACGCGTTGTTCACGTCGCCGTCTTTACGCGCCACCGCGCCGTTGCGCTGCGACGCATTGGCCAGATCGTCGACGATCTGCTTCATGCCGACCTGCGCGCCCGCGCCTTCGTTCCATTTGATATCCAGCGCCTGCAAACCGCGTTTGGCGGCCCACGTGTGATCGCCGATCACGGCGACCGCGTTATCGACTTTGACAACCTGGCGCACGCCGGGAATTTTCTTCGCGTTGGTATCGTCGACGCTTGCAAGCGTGCCGCCGAACACCGGGCAGTTCGCGATGGCCGCGTAGACCATGTCGGGCACGCGCACGTCCAGTCCGAACATCGCCGTGCCGTCGACCTTCTCCGGCGAATCGAGACGCTTCACCGCCGTGCCGATCACCTTGAAGTCTTTCGGATCTTTCAACTTGACGTTCTGCGGTGCGGGCAGTTTGGCTGCGGCCGTCACCAGCTGACCGTAGCCAATGCTGCGACTGCTCGCTGCATGAATCACCTGACCGGCTTCTGCATGACAGCTGGCCGGATCGACCTGCCATTGCTGCGCGGCAGCGCTGATCAATACGGTGCGCGCCGTCGCGCCAGCCCGGCGCATCGGCTCCCATGCATAGCGGATCGACGTCGAGCCGCCAGTGAGCTGGCCGCCGAGCAGTGGATCCATGAAAAGCTTTTCGTTCGGCGGTGCATGGTCGAGCGTGACGGAATCGAGCGGCACTTCAAGCTCTTCGGCGATCAGCATCGGAATCGACGTGTAGACGCCTTGTCCCATTTCGACCTTCGGAATCACCAGCGTGACCTTGCCCGCGGTGTCGATCTGGATGAACGCGTTCGGCGCGAACACGCCGTTTTGCGGCGCTTCGTCGGCGTCACCGCCAATCACCGATTTGCCGGTTTTCTGGTCCTGACTCGCGGCCGGCATGCTGAAGCCGAGCAGCAAGCCGCCGCCGGTTGCAGCGCCCACCGTGACGCCAAATTTGAGGAAGGTGCGACGCGAGATGCCGCCCTTGCGCACGTTCAACGGCTGCGCGCCGTTTTGTGAATCGAGCAATCCCTGGGACATGTCAGGCTCCCTTCGCGGCTTGCTTGATCGCCGCGCGGATGCGGTTGTACGTCCCACAGCGGCAGATGTTGCCGGCCATGGCGGCGTCGATATCCGCATCGGTTGGATTGGGGTTGCTCGCGATCAGCGAAGCCGCCGACATCACCTGCCCGGACTGACAGTAGCCGCACTGCACGACGTCCAGCTGACGCCACGCCTGCTGCACCTTCTGCCCGGCCGGCGTGCTGCCGACTGCTTCGATGGTGGTGATTTTCTTATCGCCGACAGCCGCCGCCGGCAGCACGCACGAACGCACCGCGACGCCGTCGAGATGCACGGTGCACGCGCCGCATTGAGCGATACCACAACCGAACTTGGTGCCGGTCAAACCGACGAGGTCGCGCAAAACCCACAGGAGGGGCATGTCGGGGGGTGCGTCGACGGTATGCGTCTGGCCGTTGATGTTGAACGTTGTCATGGGCGGCTCCGGGTGGGGTTTATTGTTTATCAGACTGTTTAGACAGAGACGTCGAACCAAAACGCAAAGACTTGCCGTGTTTATTCGACACGCCGTGCTAATACGTCATGCGGCTACAGTTCAATTGCAGGGCAATGAGTACAGTAAATGATGCGCAGCGCGCGTGCACTGGAAGGGACCTGGAAATTGTAGCCGTGGATAAAGAAGTTCGCCGACAGCGTGAAATGATCGCGTGCGCATCCACACGGCGAAAAGGACTTCGCGGCGATGCTTGCTGGAAGTGAAACGAGATTCAAATCAATGCGTTACCATTGCGGCATTGGTTTGATCTGATGCGCTTCGCGTGAGCGCATCAATCTTATTGATGGATCTGCGAGCGATTTTGTTAGCATGGATCTGGCTTGACCCGATCGCCCGGCTTTGCCCGGCATGACTATCCGAAGGAGCGGCACGATGAACGACCAGCAATGCATTCAATTCCTCTCGGAGATTCGCAAACCGCTATTGGCGCTGCACAAGTCGATTCTCGATCACGAGCGCGCGGCGTATGAAAAGGAATTCGGCCCTGTGACTCCGGCGGCCTTCCTGCAGGTGCTCATTAACGGCTCGGCGTTCCGCTGGCTCACGCCGCTCTCCACGGTAATCGCCAACGTCGACGAAATTCTCGACGACAAGGAAGCGGACGCCGCCGATCGGCTCGCCGCAGCCGAAGCCGTCTCCGGCCTCTTTTCTCCCGACCAGCCCAACAACGCATTCCTGCCGCGCTACTTGCCGCTCCTGCAAGTCGACCCGGCGATCCTGCATCACCACGGCCAGGTTTCGCAATTGCTGCGCGGCGCTGAAGCGAAGTAACCGGCGGCGCGTTACTACGCCTGGGGCTCGTTGGGCTTCGCTGGCGTTAGCCGGAGGCTGTCGCTGTAGTGAAGCGTGGCAGCGCGGCATCCGGTATTGATTGCGCCTTCGGCTCCCGAATTCGCTCACCATTGCCATGCGCACATTCTGGTCGATCACGCGTCGTTTCGTTGGATACTGATTCGACGCGCCCTCGATGATTACCAGGCTCCCCGAATCCAGCCGACACAAAAATACCTTGTTTCAAGGTGATTTATGCTCGTTTCGTAACAGTGCGCGATATCCACGTCAATCACCCTTCAATCCGGCAACGCCGTTCGGCACGATCTTTTGAATTTGCCTGGCTTTGCTGAATAAAACAAAGGTGAGCTTTTGCGGGAGGCTTTCCGGGCGTGTTACGAAAAGCCGGTCAGCGCGCTTCGGAGCACCCTGCTAAGGTAAGCAGACTTTCTCGCGACGTTCATCATCATGCAAAACTGGCCGCTTCCTGAAAGCTATACGTTCCGTGATCAAACCGTGCGTTTTCGCGTGACCGGCGACGGCCCACCGCTGGTGCTGGTTCATGGCACGCCGTTTTCTTCGTATGTGTGGCATCGCATCGCCCCGCATCTCGCGCAAGTACGCACCGTGTATTACTACGATCTGCTTGGCTACGGCCAATCCGAGCAACGCGACGCTCAGGACGTCTCGCTCGGCGTGCAGAACGTGCTGCTGGCGGAATTGCTCGCGCATTGGGACCTCACGAATCCGGACATCGTCGCGCATGATTTCGGCGGCGCGACTTCCCTGCGCGCGCATCTCATTGACGGGTGCGACTATCGCAGCCTCACGCTGATCGATCCGGTGGCAGTCGCACCATGGGGTTCGCCTTTTGTGCAGCACGTGCGCGAACATGGCGCAGCGTTTGCCGGGCTGCCGCCCTATATCCACGAAGCGGTTGTGAAGGCCTACGTGCGCGGCGCGATTGCTCGCGACATTCCGGACGAGGAACTCGCGCCTTATGTGACACCGTGGCTCGGCGCAACGGGACAAGCCGCGTTCTACCGCCAGATCGCCCAGATGGATCAGCGCTACACCGACGCGGTCGAAACACGTTATTCGCAGATGCGTTGCCCGACGCAAATCCTGTGGGGCGAAGACGACCAATGGATTCCGCTTGAACGCGGCCGGCAACTGGCGGCGGTCATACCCGAGGCGCGCTTCCAGGCGGTGCCCAAGGCCGGTCATCTGGTGCAGGAAGATGCGCCCGAAGCGATCGTCGCAGCGGCGCTGCGCTGGTTCGATTGAGCGAAGGCGCGTTACGGGTAGACGATCTGATCTGCCCGGGAGCAGGCGCGGAGGACTCGGAGGACTCGAATGCGAGGATGTGACGAAGCAGCGACCCTGGCAAATTAATGACCGGGATCGCTGCCTGTTTGGTATTGGCGAAAAATCGCCGGCTGATTCTTAGGCGCGCCTAGCCGCGGCCTTGCGGCAAATAGGGCATCGGATCGACCGGCTTGCCGTCGCGGCGCAACTCGAAGCCGACGGACACGCGCGAGTTGTTCTCGTCGCCCATCTCGGCAATCTGCTGGCCTTGCCGCACGATGTCGCCGATTTTGACCAGCAGCTTGCGGTTGTGCGAGTACGCGGTCAAAAAGTCCTTGTTGTGCTGAACGATGATCAAACTGCCGTAGCCGTTCAAACCGGTGCCGGCGTACATCACCTTGCCGTCGGCCGCGGCCCGCACCGGATCACCGACCTTGCCGCCGATTTCGATGCCGCGCGTTTCGCCCGGCTGGAATGCTTCGACTACGCGGCCACCTGCAGGCCATGCCAGCGACACGCCGTTCGCATGCCGCGAAGTTTGCTGCGCGACTTCACGTGCCTCGGCGGCGCTGGGCGCGGGCGATAGCGTGGCGGACTGCGCCGTTGCCTGCGACGTGGTTGCCGCCGGCGCCTGCTGTGCGACAGGCGGAACCGCTGGCGCGGACGCAGCGGCAGCCTTCGCAGCGGCGGCTGCCGCGTTTGCGGCCCGCACCGTTTCCGGCGAAGCGACGTGCAGCACCTGCCCAAGCTTCAATCGCGAGGACGGCTTGAGCCCGTTCCACGCCTGTAACTGTCTGACACTGCAATGATGATGCTGCGCGATGCGCGCCAACGTGTCGCCACGCTTGACGCGATACACCAGTGGCGGCGACTTCTTAAGCGGCGTGCCGTCGTCGGCGGCCAACTGGACCGACGAACCTGCGAGCGCACCGGAAGCCGGCGCGGCAGCCGCAGCCGGCACACCGGACGCAGCCGATGCGCCCGCTGCCGCGCCAGTTTGTGCGTCCTGCTGTCCCACATTCGCACAACCGCTGACCGCCAGCGCGACCCACACGCCAGCCAGACTGGCCATCATTGTTCTGTCGAAACGCTTTCCCAACATGTTCGACTCCTGCTTATTGTTGGCGAGCCGGATGCTGCCCTGTCGCGTGCGATGCGCGCATTCTGACGAAGCGCTGCTTTCTGCCGCGACACAGCGAGGCCGCCTCGTGCGGCGCCCACCCGTGCCCTGCCGTCCAACCCAATCCCTTTCGCCCTACTGGATGCCCAGATGCCAGACCCCCGGATGCCTGAAAACAGCCGATCTTCCGCGAAAAGGGCCAGATTGCCGATTAAAATTCACGCGGAATTGTAAAGTGCGTTTTGCAAAAAACGTCCCGGTCCACACAAACAGATACAAACCTTACGTACGGTGTTGCAGACACGGTTGCATGCGCAACCAGTCCGCTCTGAGGGTCCCGGAGCCTTCGCTGCGCCGTGGTGGTCCCTGCCTGGTTCAGTTGCCGCCGCGCTGGCGGCATTAGCCTGCACAACAGCTTCGTCTGTGCTTCACGCGCGGTGCCGGCCTCGCGTCTCTACGCGCATGATCGCGAAGACTGCAGAGGGCCGCGCCGCCCGACGGCCGGACGATTACGTTTGCTTATCGGCAGAACACTGTGAAAACTTGAATTACTGGTACGCGAAACGCGGAGCTGAGATGGGGAAATGCGCAGGCGTGCGGCCAGACAGGCGTGTGCCCGCCCGGCCGCAGCGACTGGTATGACCTAGCTGTAGGTATGACCTTGGTACAGCACGAAGCCGACCGGATGATGCGTGAAATGCAGCACCGGCAGAACAGGGTTGTTGTTATCGGCGGTGGGATAGGCGCTGGCTTGAGCGATGTATTCGCCTTGCGCCTCGATTGGCTGCCCGACCTGCAGACCGGGGATTTCCTGCGCGAGCCCTTCGCTGTCGCCGTAGCGCACGGCAACGAATACTTCGGTGCCGACCAGGTTCTGCGTGCCGCCGTCGAACTTCACGACCGTGTCGATCTTGATGACGAATTGCTGGTGATCGGCGGCGTGGTGAAATTCCGGGCTGAGGAACACCTTGCTGATCGTACCCTGTACGCAAGCCAGCGGCGCGCCCACCGAATGAGGGTCACTATGATGAGGAAGAACCTGCGTTGCGAGATTGCTCATGAAGTCTCCGTGAAGGACATCGAATCGGTCTACGGCGGAACATACGGCGCGCCGCCGGACGACTACGGCGCGATACCGTTTGAGCAGACCATTACGCGTGAGTTCATTGCGCGTCATTCGCGGGAGACACGAGGATCAGCGTGAAGCGACGTCAATCATCGGCCTGGCGGCCTGGTGGCTCACCGGCCAGCACATAAAAAAAACCGGTGCCCTTATCGGCACCGGCTCTTTCTTGCATAACGACAAGCGCTTCATTTCCAGCGCCCAGCGCATGGCATGCTTCAGCGTAACGCCTTCACCACATCGGCCGTCACGTCGGCGGGTTGGCCGCCATACGTCGCGCGCAGATAGTTCGCGAGCTGCGTGAGTTCCGTGTCGCTGAGTTGCGTGGCGAAGCCCGGCATCTCCTGCATCCGCTCGAGGCCCGGGAAGTCCTGCGCGCCGATACCGTCGAGCATCGCCACGATCAGGTTGTGCGCATCGCTTTGACGCACTGTCGAGTTGCCGTGCATCGGCACCGCGACGTGCGGCTTGCCCTCGCCGCTCAGCCCGTGACAGCCGGCGCACACCGCGAGATACACATTGCGCCCGGCCTCGAGTTGCGCGGCATCGGCGGAGACCGATTGCAACGGCTGCGGCGCCGGCGCCTGGTCACCCAGCAGATAGGTCGACATCGCGCGCAGATCGTCATGCGTCATGTACTGACTGCTCAGGTGCACGACCGGATACATCTCGCCGAAAGCCGAGCCTTGTGGCGCAATGCCCGTGGCGAAGAACGTCTGCAGGTCCGCGGCGGTCCAGCCGCGTGCGGCCAAACCATGCGGCGTGATGTCCGGTGCGGCGATCCTGCCGAGCGCCGCGCCCGTCAACGGCCTGGCGCCGTCGAGCTGGCCGAACTTGCCGCGCGGCGTATGACATTCGGCGCAATGGCCAAGTGCGCTCGCCAGATAGCGTCCGCGATTCCAGTCTGCGGACTGCCCTTTCGATGCATCCGGCAACGAGTCCTTCAGGAACACCCAGTTCCAGAAGCGCACGCCAAAGCGCATGTTGAACGGGAACGACAACTCGGGCTCGTGGTTCGCCACGGCCGCCGGCTTCTGCGCCATCAGGTACGCGTAGATCGCATCGCTATCCGCGCGCGACAGTTGGCGGTAGGACGTGTACGGCATGGCCGGATACAACTGCTTCGTCGGCGTGACGCCATCGTGCAGCGCCTTGTAGAGATCGTTCGCGCTCCAGTTGCCGATACCGTGGTCCTTGTCCGGCGTGATGTTGGTGCCGTAGAAGGTGCCGAACGGCGAGGCCAGCTTCACGCCGCCGGCGAACGGCGCGCCATCCGACGTGGTGTGGCATGCCGCGCAATCGGCGGCTTTCACGAGGTAGCGGCCGCGCGCGAGCGGATCGGCCGCGGTGGATTGCGGGCCCATTGCGGCAGCGGCCTGCATCGCAGCAGCAGAGTCGTCGTGCTTACCGCAGGCGCTTAGCAAAGCGGCCGTGCCGAGCAACAGCAGCGCGCGGCGCACATTCATCGAAGGAGTCATCATGCCGCGTCCTTTACGAGGCCAGGCGTGGTCATCACCACCTCCTTCACGGCTTCGTAGTAGCGCACGTAGCCCGTGCAGCGGCAGATATGGTCGTTCAGCGCCTCAGTGATGGTTTGCTCGACCTTGTCTCTGGCAATCGGCTGACGCTTCAGACGTTCAATCAGCACGGTCGCCGCGTTGACGAAACCGGGCGTACAGTAGCCGCACTGAAAACTGAAGTGCTCGAGAAACTTCTGCTGGATCGGCGACAGTTCGACGACCTCGCCCGCTTCGTTGCGCTTCGCATGGCCTTCGATTGTGCGAATGGTTTTGCCGTGGAAAAAATTCGCGCCCGTGATGCAGGTGCGCACTTCTTCGCTGGTGCCGTCCGGCTTGTCGACGATCACGACGCACGCGTGGCAGATGCCCTGGCCGCAGCCGAGGCGCGAGCCGGTCAGGTGCAGATACTCGTGCAGGAAGTCGATCATCATCAGACCGGCTGGCACGTCGGTCGGGCCGACGATCTCGCCGTTCACCTTGACCGACACCGGCAGCGTGCGGAAATGCGTCAACGGACGCTCGACTACGATTGCTGCCGGCGCGCCGGCAGCAGCGCCCGCATTACCGCTAGCAGCGCCCGCGGGACCGGAGGCCGCAGCCGCTGCGGTAGAAGCGGAAGCGCCAGAAACAGAGCCCGAGGCAACAACGGCGCTCGCGGCGTTAGCGGAAGTTTGAGTGGTGGCCGTCATGCGAGCACCTCCTGAATACGTTGCGGGGTGACCGGCAGGTCGGTAAAGCGATGGCCGATCGCGTGCGCGATACCGTTCACGATGGCGCCGACCACCGGAATCATCACCACTTCGGCGATGCCCTTCGGCGGGTCGGTCTCGGTGAGCGGCGGCAGCACTTCGCCGGTCTGGGTCCAGACGGCGACGTCGGTCGCGCGCGGCAAGTGGTAGCGATTGAAGTTCCACGTCCCGTTGCCAGGACCGTCTTCATAGAGCGGCAGATACTCGTGTAGCGCATGGCCGATGCCCATCGCGAGGCCGCCTTGCAGCTGGCCCGACACAAGTTGCGGCGAGAGCTGATTGCCGCATTCCATGATCGAGTGGTGGGCGAGCAAGTCCACCTTGCCGCTCGCTTCATGCACCGACAACTCGACCAGCGTGCCGACCGCGCTGTAATACGTCACGGCGGCGTTGTTACGTTGAACCGGCGGAATGAACACGCGCTGACGATCGAGCACGCGGTAATGATTCGGCGTGGTTTGCAGTTTCTTTTTATCGGCCGAAGCGTTGTCGCCATATCGAAGCGCAAGCCCATCGAGCGGCAGCCGCTCGACATTGCCGTCGATCTCGAAGTCCGACTCGGTCCACTGCCAGCGATTGAACACGTGCACGGTCGCACCGGTGACCAGACCCAGCTCATGCGCCTTTTTCGCGAGTTGTTCGAACGGCAGCGCTTCGAGCCCCGCGGCGGACAGCTTGCCGTCGACCCAGCGCGCGTCCTCCATGCGTACCACCAGCGGCGCAGCTTGACCGCCGCCGCCGCCCTGGCTCCAGATCGCCATCGCCGCCGGCCACAAGCCGTGCGCGAAAACGACGCGTGCCGCTTCGCGCGTGCTGTGCGTAAAGTAAAACGCCGAATTCGTCGCGCTCGACGGCGACGCATAACCCGGCGACCAGCGCGGATTCGCGGCCAGCTTGTCCTGGTCTGCTTGCGACATCATGTACGGATCGCCGCTCGTGACGACCGGCAGATCGGGCCAATCGGTGATCGCGACATGCACGTCGGTGGCCGGCTTGCCGAGCCACTTCGCGACAGCGATCGCCTGCGAGGTCGACATGCCCGTGCCAATTTCGGCCGCCGTATGTTGCAAGCCAATCTTGCCGTCCGCGCTGAACTCGACCTTGGCGAACGAGGTTTCCGCGCCGGTGCCGAAGTCTTTCTGCACACAGGCAAAGCCAACGCCATAACGCTTGCCCGGATGCGCGGCTTCGAACTCGGCCTTACGCTTCGCGCGATTCACCCACAACGGATGAACCTTCGCCTTCTGCAACACGTCGTCGACACGAATCGCGCCTGCGGGCACCGCGCCCTGGGTGTTCTTCATGCCCGAACGCAGCGCGTTTTTCAGGCGGAAGTCGATCGGATCGAGTTTCAGTTGCGCGGCGATTTCGTCGACCATCATCTCGGTCGCGGCCATGCTTTGCAGCGTGCCGTAACCGCGTGCCGAACCGGCGTCGATCGCGCGTGAGGCGATCGCCACCGCCGAGAGATCGTTCTTCGGGAAGTAATAAATCGATTGCGCGGCCGTCGCGCCGACCATCGCCACCGACGGCGAGAAGTTGCAGCGACCACCGCCGTCTGCTTCCATCGCGGCCTTGAACGATTGCATCAGACCGGTGTTCTTATCGACGGCGATCCGGTAGTTCATCTTGAACGCATGGCGTTTCAACGATGTCTGGAACTGCTCGTAACGATCGTTTGCAAGACGCACCGGACGGCCGTCCGCATACATCGCGCAGACGAGGCCGTAGAACGGTACGTTGAAGTGATCCTTCGAACCGTAGCCCACCGTGTAGCACGGGTGAATGAACAGATTCTTCACCGGGAACGCGCACTTCGCGACCATGCCGGCCGCGCTGTCGGCAACTTCGGACGGCGCCTGAGTCGGCACGACCATGTGCAGCGACTGCGTCGCCGCGTCGTACCAGCAGTTCGCGTTGTCGGGTTCGAGCGCGGCCGTGTCGATCGACTGCGTGTTGTACTCGCGCTCCATGACGAGCCAGTCCGCCGACGGATGATCCAGTTCCTGCTGGATCTGGCCCGCGTGGAACATGCCCTGCTCGTCGAGCTTGCCGTGTTCGACACCGTCCGGCCACACCGGCTGGTGCTTGCGCATCATGCTCGGGAACACCGGCGCGTCTTTCAGGCTGGAGAAGATGTCGTCGTCATACGGCGTCTTGCCGCCGACGCGCACGAAGCGGAACGTGCCCCACGGATCGCGCTCGAGCGGCCCGGTTGGCGCGCCGTAACGGATGATCTGATCCTGGAACTTGAGCTTGTCTTTCGCGAAACGGAAGCGCGCGAAGTCGTGATAGATCAGGATCGCGACCGCCTGGCCGAGATACGCGGGCGTCTTGCCCGGCGGCAGCAACATGTCGTCGCCGTAAAAGGCCGGGAAGATCAGACCGTCGCGCGTCAGATCGGCCGCCGTCACCACGCGGTCAGGCTTCAAGTCGTCGCCCAGCAGCGACAGGTCGAAGCCTTCATAGCTTCGGTCGGCTTGCGTCGTGCGCAGGATGAAAGCGTGCGATTGCTGCTGCGGCCAGTGCGGCATGTCGGTGGCGCGGATGTCGCGCGCGAACACTTTCGAACCCGTCACTTTGGCGATACCGTCGATGCGGAATTTCGCCTGTCCGTTGGCGGCGTCCCACTGAACCGGCGTCAGAATTTTTTCTTCGAACAACGCAGCGAATGCGCGGCTGCCCATCGGCGCGATATACACCGACACACCCGCCAATACGCTGGCCTTCAGAAAACTACGACGCGAAAGGTCGAGTTTCCCCATGGACTTCTCCTTTAGTGAACACAGCGGCAACCCAATGGCAGGACAAACGCGAAACACAAGCCATCGCAGCGCGGCCGCATTTCAGCTTATACGCGGCAGACCTGCGCTGAATGGCTGTAAACCACGAGGGAGATGTTCGAGCTGCAGGCGCTTGCGCGCGCGGGCGTACCGGCGACGTGCAGCGGCCATTCCTTCGGCGATGCCGCAGTCGATCTGATCTACCTGGAACTACCGTGAGTTGCCTTTTCCCTGCCCTACAGGGGGCCAAGGGCCGGGATTATCTCGCTGTTTAGACGCACGGTGCGTCATTTTTTGTCAGCTATCTCGCAAATAACGGATTGGGTATGAATCGTTATAACAGCGGGTTTATTGCGCTTTTTGTTATCTGTCGCTGATCAGCGATAGCCGCTATTTTGTCGCGAGCGTACTTGCTAAAACGTATTTCATTAAGCACGCAGGATCGTGATCCCCAATGCTTCGAACGGCTTGGTCAGCATCTCTGGCGTGTTCCGCTCGACGACGATCGTGCTGGCCGCCGACACGTCCGCGATCTTGTACGCCGACGCCGCATTGAGTTTCTCCGCCGACG
Organism: Paraburkholderia sediminicola; assembly: GCF_902859805.1. GTDB lineage: Bacteria > Pseudomonadota > Gammaproteobacteria > Burkholderiales > Burkholderiaceae > Paraburkholderia > Paraburkholderia sediminicola. The sequence continues at coordinate 505,418 of NZ_CADIKC010000004.1, forward strand.
CCAGCACCACCGTTTCCGCGGCACGCTCCACGAGCGCGCGCTTCACGTAAGCCTCCTCCATATCGCCGGTGCTCAGGCCCGCTTGCGGATGCACACCCGTGACGCCCATGAAATAGAAGTCGGCGCGAATGTGACTGAGTGATTCGATGGCCGCTGCGCCCACGTTGACCATTGAATGCCGAAACAGACGCCCACCGATCATGATGACCTCGAGCTCCGCATGCTCCGCCAGTTCGACGGCGACGCTCGGGCTGTGCGTGACGATCGTCGCCCGCAAGTCGCGCGGCAGGTGACGCGCCAGTTGCACAGCCGTCGTGCCGCCGTCGATGAACGCAATCTGCCCGCGCGTGATCATGCCCGCCGCCGCCCGGCCGATCTCCGCTTTCGACGCCGATTCGATGCGCTCGCGCCCGGCAAAGTCCACCGCCGCCGGCGACGCCGGCAAGGCGCCGCCGTGTACGCGCTGAAGCTGCCCCTCGGCGGCGAGCTCGCGCAGATCGCGGCGGATGGTGTCCTCCGAGACGTCGAACTCGACGCTCAAGGTCCTGGCGATCACCTGCCCATCGCGCTTAAGCGCTTCAAGGATCAACTGTTTTCTTTGCGATGTGAGCATGGTGGCCGTCCGAAAGCATTTCGCCAGTTTGCACGAAATTTCTTGTTTTTGCACGATATTGCACGATACCATGAATCGCATGCGGTGCAGACCGCGCTTCCCAATGGAACAAATGGAACAGGATGCGAGCCATGAACGAAATCGCCGGACGGGTGCGGATCATCGACGTGAAAGTGCTATCGGACGACTGGTACGTGCTGAAGAAAACCACCTTCGACTATCAACGAGCGGATGGCAACTGGCAACGCCAGAGCCGCGAAACCTACGATCGCGGCAACGGCGCAACGCTATTGCTATACGACCCGCGCCGCCGCACGGTGGTGCTGACGCGGCAATTCCGTCTGCCGGCGTTCGTCAACGGTCATCACGGCATGCTGATCGAGGCGCCGGCGGGTCTGCTGGAGACAGCCTCGCCCGAAGAACGGATTCGCGCCGAAGTTGAAGAGGAAACCGGCTACCGCGTACACGACGTGCGCAAGGTATTCGAAGCCTTTATGAGCCCGGGTTCGGTGACGGAAAAGCTGCACTTTTTTGTCGCTGAATATGATGCGGTGGCGAAGGTCGGCGCGGGCGGCGGTATTGCCGACGAAGGCGAAGATATCGAGGTGCTGGAGCTGCCGGTGAACGAAGCGCTCGCGATGGTCGAGCGCGGCGAAATCGTCGACGGGAAGACGATCATGCTGTTGCAGTACGCAAAGTTGAATCTGTTCGGCGGGTAAGTGTCGGCTCGCGCGTCGTCCGGCGAGATCGCCAGCGGCGCGCATGGCCACTGACGCGCAATGTGGCGAGCGCCCCGCTCCCGCTACGGCCGTTCTCTCCGCGGCCTTGCCACAAGCCGCGGCATTTCAGATTGATCCCACGCGACTTTGGGAAACGGACGATATGCCGACGAACGTCAAGAAAATATCCTTACGGGTCCCTTTAAAGCCTACCTGCCTCGCGCTCGCCGCGAGGCCAGTCTTTAAACGGGCAAACCATTTCCGTCAGTATATTTTTTACTTCGTCAGCTTCAAAAAGCCGGCGAATGCTTTGAGGTTTAAGTGGATTCTCTTAATTCAGCGAACAGATTCATGGGTGGTTTCTTTTTCGGCGCCCTGATCGCTGCAGTCGTAATGGTATTGCTGTGCAATGCCGGTGAATTTTCGCCGTTTATCGCAAAACTGCATGCTTTGGAGCAGGTCATCCTGACCGCGCTCATTTCGATCGTTGTCGTCGATGCAAAACCATTGGCTTATAAGACCGTCTGGCGTGAACGCCGCTGCAGCTTCGTACTCGATGAAGATCTCACCGCGACTATTCGCGGCAGAACCTTCGGCATTCCCGCCGGCGTGGTAGTGGGGATTCTGATTCAGAACTACGTGATGAATTGATCTTCCTTCATGCGAGAAAGCGATATCCATCACACCGGGCACTACAGTCATCATTCAGCCCACTGCCGGCACGCCCTGCCCCCTAGAACTTATGCCGTATCGCCGCACGCACCACCACCTGCTTCGACGTCGATGACGGCGACTGCGTGCCGGGTGTAAAGGCATCGTCCAGGATCGAATAGGTAGCGTCGCCGGTTACCTGCTGGTATTCACCCTGAATGTACACATCGGTGCGCTTGGACAGGTTGTAGTCCGCCATCAGGCCGAACGAATGAATCTTCGGCTTCACGCCGCCGCTCGATGCGTCATAAGTCTCCATCGTGTACACGTACTGCGCGCCGACGAACAGCATCGGCGAAATCTGATACTTGCCGTTCACCTCGAAGTTCTGATACTTCAGCGAGTTCAACAACACGCCCGGCTGCACGAGCGGCGTCACGCCAAGATAGCCGTTGCCGGTCGGGTCCAGATAATTCGAGTTGGTGTACACGAAGCCGGCCGTGGCCGGGCCGAAGGTATAAGTGATGCCGCCGCCGAACACGCGCATGCGGGCGGCGATGAAGCTGGCGTCGTTCGCGGTGATCGCGCCGTTTGAGCCGTTGCCGGGGTTGTCGGCCTGCAGATAGGCCGCGGCCACCAGCAATCCGCCGTAGATGTACTGGCCGCCAAAACTGTACGCGCGATTGTTGGCGAAGCCGGTGTCGTTGCTGAAGCTGTAGACGCCGCCGAACTGGAAGCCCGAGATCGACGGACTGGTGTACTTGACGCTGTTGTCGAGACGGAACGAGTTGTCGGTGTTGTCGTTATCGTACGGGTGCGAGAACAGTGAGCCGGCCCAGTTGCCGTTGGCCGTGGTCTGCGCGAGGAAGTCGACCACAGAGTCGTACTGGCGACCGAACGTCAAGGTGCCGTATGGCTCCGAGCTCAGACCGACAAACGCCTGGCGGCCGAACATCCGGCCGCCCTGATTAAGCCGCCCGGAGCTGACGTCGAAGCCGTTTTCCAGCTGGAAGATTGCCTTCAGGCCGCCGCCCAGTTCCTCGGCGCCCTTCAAACCCCAGCGGCTGCCTTGCGCATAGCCACTCGCGAGTTCATAGACATGGCCGCGGCCGACATTGTTGGTGTAGTTGATGCCTTCATCGAGCACGCCGTACAGCGTCACGCTCGTCTGGGCAAAGGCAGGCAGGGAGAAAATCGCTAACGAAGTGGCGGACAAAGCAGTGGAGACAGCCAGCGCGAACACTTGCTTGTTCATGAAGATCTCCCTGAGCTCGAGTAATGGGACAACTCGATCCGACCGCTTTCTTATTCACGCTTCTCGAGGCGTTTGGCGACCCCGACGCGCTTTGAAGAAATCCTCACACGCCGTTACGTCGCCGTCCATCAGGTGTCGCGCGCATATCTCAAAACGTTGCGAAATCTCCACTGCTTAGGGCGGCCCCTTCTTTCGCGACGCTTATTCAGGTAAACGGCGCGGCGGCGCCGGGACTTAAGCTGGCTGCCGCATTAGCCGCGCCGGCCTTGCGCGTTTCGAAGCGGTTTTGTCATGGAAGGAAATATAATCGAAAGCTTTTGCGGCGCTGCAGCGGAACTCTACGCCCTCAAACGGGTCATTTTTACTGGCCTCTGCGCCGCGCCTCGCATGGCCGGTGCAAGCGGCTACGCGGCGGCTCGGCCCACGGATTGCGCATCCGCGGGCGGCCCGGCTCCGCCACCTAATCCAATTTCAAAAAGCTTTGTGAGACGCCTGCTGCGCTGAACTAGCGCGCCGTCGCACGGGGCTGCTTTTGGCACCACACAATGCAAAAGTCGCAATCCCGCTTGATCGAGCTCGATTTTTTCCGCGGGCTGGTCCTCCTGATCATCGTCGTCGATCACATCGGCGGCAGCATTCTGTCGCGCGTCACGCTGCACGCTTATGCGCTGTGCGATGCGGCTGAAGTCTTCGTGTTCCTCGGCGGCTTCGCCACCGCAACGGCCTACGCGGCGCTCGCCGAACGGCGTAACGAGGCGACCGCGCGCAGCCGCTTCCTGCGCCGCTCGCTCGAAATCTATCGCGCCTTCCTCATCACGGCCGGCCTGATGCTGCTGGTCAGCGCGGTGCTGAGCGCGTTCAGCATCGACGGCCCGAATCTCGCCACCACCGATCTCGACGATCTGATGGACACCCCCGTGGCCGCCCTGCGCGACATTCTGCTGTTCCGCCGCCAGCCCTATCTCGCTTCCGTGTTGCCGATGTACGCGTTCTTCGCGCTGCTGGTGCCGATGATCCTGCCACTCGCGCGCAGCAAGCCGTGGCTGCTGCTGGCCGGCAGCGTCGCGTTGTGGGCAGGCGCGCCGGCGATCGACGCTTACCTGCCCGCGGCGCCGGACATGCACTGGGATTTCAATCCGTTTGCCTGGCAATTGCTGTTCGTGCTCGGCGTGCTGGCACGTTGCCAGCCGGTTTATCAGCGGATCAGCGCGCACCGTCTCGGCTGGCTGGTCAGCGTGCTGGCGTTCGCCGTGGTCGCCGCCGCGGCCTACTACAAGCTCTTTATCGAACGCGAGCCGCTCGATGCCAGCTTTAAGCAAAATCTCTCCTATCTGCGCGCGGTCAATTTTCTGGCGATTGCCTGGCTCGTCGCGAACCTGATCCAGCTCGGCTGGGCCAGGAAGCTCGCTCAATGGATGCCATGGGTCGGGATGATCGGGCGCAAAGGGCTGCTGTGCTTTATCGCGGGCGCCGTGATTTCGCTGGTCGTCGATTCGGTGCTGTATGCGGCGACCGACGGCTATCTGAACTATCCGCTCGGGCTGATAGCGGATGCATGTGCGGTCGGCGCGCTGTTCGCCGTCGCCAGAGCGTCCGAACCACTCAAGCGCTTCGTGACGCACCTCTGGAGCTTGCGTCTCGGAACGTCGCCCTGAGCGAGCGGCGTGCCCATGCGCGCGCGAGCTTTTGCTGTGCTACCGCTTGCTGTTTGCCGCTTGCGTGCCAGACGAATTACCGCACAACTACCGCAGCGCCGCTAACCCGCTACCGCTTGCCAATTTTTCACCGCCGATCCTGATAGCATGACGGCCGCGCGCAATCTGCGCGGCGGCCTCTTACTCTGACATGCGTCTATTCCTACATTCCGCGCTCCTCGCGCTATGCGCCGCTGTCGGCGCGCCGGCGAGCGCCAGCACCGTCATCAGCCGAAGCTTCCATTCGGAAGCGCTCGGCCGCGACTGGGTGTACACGATCTATCTGCCTACCGGCTATCGCCACGACGCCGCACGCATTCCCGTGCTCTACCTCCTGCACGGCAACAACGGCGACGCCAACGACTGGCTCACGCAAGGCCACCTGCAAACCACCGCCGACGCACTGATCGAGCACAAGGAGATACCACCGGTCGCAATCGTAATGCCGCAGGGCGGCACAGACTGGTATGTCGATCGCAAGGAGAAGATGGAAACGGCCTTCTTCGGCGATTTGCTGCCCGAGATCGAAACGCGCTACGCGGTCGCGACGCAGCGTAGCGGGCGGATGATCGGCGGCGTTTCAATGGGCGGTTTCGGCGCGTTGCGCTATGCGATGACGCAACCCGAGCTGTTTTGCGGCGCGCTCCTGCTAAGCCCCGCGATCTATGCAAACGAGCCGCCGCTCGCTTCGGCGGCACGTCGCGTCGGCGTGTTCGGCGACCGGCAGTTCGATCCGCACGTCTGGCGCGCGCTCAACTATCCGGCGCAATGGGAGCGGTACATGAGCCAGCCGTATCGCCTGCCGATGTTCATCGCTGCCGGCGACGACGACCTGGTGATCCAGGCCGATGCGTCATCGCTTTACACGCACCTTCGGCTGGCGGGGAATCCGGCGGCGCTGCGCATCATCGACGGCGGTCACACCTGGGACGTCTGGAGCGCGCTGCTGCCTGCCGCGCTGAAATACACGCTGGGCTGCGTCAAACAGTCGGCGCGCGATCAGGACAAGTAACCGGGGAAAATAAGCCGGCAAATCAGCAATCCTGATTGCGGCGGAAAAGTGCGTGCAATCAAGCGTGTGCAAACAAGTGCATGCAACTATTGCACGAGGTCAGTCCACAGCACCACCAGAACGGTCATGAGCGCGGGCCCGATGAAAAGGCCAAGCAAACCGAACGTCTCCGCGCCGCCGAGAATGCCGAATAGCACGAGCAGGAAAGGCAATCGCGTCGAGTTGCCGATCAGCACCGGCCGCACGAAATGTTCGGCGACAAACACCACAACCGAGCCGAACACGGCAAGCCCGATGGCCCCGGCCACCGAGCCTTGCGAGAACAGCCACAGGGCCGCGACGCCGAACGTGAGCGGCGCGCAGAACGGCAGCATCGCGGCGATCGCCGTGACGAGCGCGAGCAGCGCGACGTGCGGCAAGCCGGTCACGAAATAGGCGACGCCCAGCAGCACCCCTTCGCCGAGCCCGACCACCACCAGCCCCGACACCGTGCCGCGTACTGCCGCGGCCATGCGCGCGAGCAATTGCGCGCCGTCGTCGCCGAAGCCGCGCCGGGCGCCTTTCATCAACGAACCGGACAGACGCGGCCCCGCCTGAAAGATCACGAATAGTGTGACCAGCATGAACGCGAACACCATCAGGCCGTGCGCCGCGCGCGCGCCGAAATGGCGGCCGAGCGTCATCACCGTGGTGCTGTGCAAGCCCTTCATTGCCGCCGAATCGCGCAGCGGCTGAGCGAGATTGGCCTGCCACCATGCTGAAATCTGGTGCACGCCGAACGGCAAACGTGCGATGACGTCCGGCATCGGAATACCGTTTTCCTGCGCTGCCTTGAACCACTCATTCATGTCATGGGCTTCGCGCAGCGCCTGGATAATGCCGATGCCGACCGGCAGCACCACCAGCAGCGCAATCGCAAGGGTCAGCACCGCGGCGATCAGCGTCGTGCGACCAGTGAACCAGCGGTAGCCTTCCACCTTTCGCAGAAGCGGCCAAAGCGCGATCGCGATGACGCCCGCCCAGGCCGCTACCGCAATGAAATCGCGCACGACCCACAGCGCCAGCAACACGAGGGCGACATACAGGACGAGTGAAGCCGCTTTCTGCTTTTTCAGGCAATCGGGCGGTGTCGGCGATTCGGGCAACGATTCGGGCTGCGATTCGGGGGGGCGTGAAATCATGTGGGCTCTTGAGTTCTTGTGAATATGCGCGCGTGACGACCAGAAAAATCCAAACCCGCTACACTTGCGTCGCACGGTTGCTCATCAATAACCACATCTTAAAGGAAGCACCGGCGCCCTTCGCAGGCAGCATGCTCGTCGCACTGCGTACAACACTGCGTTGCAAAAATCCACGCTATCGCAAATTCACCGCGCATATCGCCCGCAAAGGCCCGCCGTTTCGGGCAAGCGTGAATGTCAAGTTTCATTGTTGCTGTTTGGGGAACAGTGTTTCAACCGCGACACAATGGCTATCTGCCGCGCGCGGGAATACATTCGGCACACCACACTACGGAGCCGACGATGATGACCTTAGAGTCCATCCCCCTTGACGGAACCAATGGCGTACGCATCGAAATTCTCGAGCGCTCCGACACCACGCTGGTGATCCGCTGGGTCGAACCGGGGCGCTGTCATTACGGCGAGCAGCGTTGGCGGCGGCGCTCGGCGCATACATCGGGAACGTGCGCCGTGACGCGCCGCAAGATTCGCCGCGGCGACGCGGTGTTCAAACCGGCTGAACGGCCGGCGCCTTCGAATGCTTCTGCAATGATTTGCGCTGAGGTGTTGGGCGAACTGGTTGAAGCCTGAAGTTTTTTGCTTTTACCCTTGCCTCGACGACATGTGGCCGCCGTGATCTTTCGGCCCCGGCCGTCGTAGGCGCTCTTCACGATCTACTGGCGCAGGTCCTCCGCCGCGCTGTCCGTTTTTTCAGCCGCTCTCCCACACACCCGGCGCCCCTCTTCAACTTCAACTCACTGCCTGTAGTCATAACGGCTGCTGCGAAGGCCTCTGCCATTGGTCGGCAGCCACTCTGCAGTCCCGCCTCCAAAAGGCCGATTGCGGCCCTTGGCCACGTGCGTTAAGGTGATCTCCGTTGCGCCAGGTCACCACACCGGTCAGACGCGCAGCGTTAAATGAATGCCCCGCATCCCATTCGAACGCGCCGCGGCCGTCTCGCGGCAAACGAGAGGCGACACCATGGCAGAAGACACGCACGAACCCCGCGCCGCAGCGGTTTCTCCCGCCCCGCTAGTTGCACCGCAACAATTCTCGCTGGACGTCCTGCTCGAGAAATACGCCAAAGGCGACGAGCAATCGGCCGACGACGTATTCAAACGCGTCGCCCGTGGCGTCGCTCAGGCGGAACCGGAGGCCCTGCGCGAGTCGGTGGAAGCGCTCTTTGCCGACAACCTGCGGCACGGCGCGCTCGGTGCCGGGCGCATCATGAGCGCGGCGGGCACGGGCATCGCCGCCACGCTCATCAACTGCTTCGTGCAACCGGTCGGCGACGCAATTCAGGGTGTCGACGAACAAGGTCTGCCCGGCATCTACGTGGCGCTGCTGCAAGCCGCCGAAACGATGCGCCGCGGCGGCGGTGTCGGCTACAACTTCTCCGCGATCCGGCCTAAGGGTGCCCGCGTTCATACCACCAGTTCGTCGGCGTCCGGACCGTGCAGTTATATGGACGTGTTCGACGCCTCGTGCCGGACCGTCGAAAGCGCCGGCTCGCGGCGCGGTGCGCAAATGGCCGTGCTCGACTGCAATCACCCCGATCTGATCGAGTTCATCGAGGCGAAGCATTCGAAAGGCCGCTGGAACAACTTCAACGTGTCGGTAGGCGTCACCGACGAATTCATGCGCGCGGTCGAAGAAGATCAGCCCTGGCAACTCGTGCACCGCGGCGAGCCGTCGCCGGCGCTGCGCGCGGCCGGCGACATGCGGCAACGCGAGGACGGTCTGTGGGTGTACAGCGAACGTCCCGCTCGCGAGATCTGGGACCGCATCATGCGCTCGACCTACGACGTCGCCGAGCCCGGCATCGTGTTCATCTCGCGCATGAACGAGGACAACAATCTACGCGCGGTCGAAACCATCCGCGCCACCAATCCGTGCGGCGAACAACCGCTGCCGGCCTACGGCTGCTGCAACCTCGGGCCGTTGAACCTCACGCGCTTCGTGATCGATCCGTTCGCGCAAATGAAAGGCCGCAAGCCTTCGTTCGACTGGGACGGCCTCGCCAGGCGCACCCGCGTCCAGGTGCGCTTTCTCGACGACGTGCTCGACGTCACGCTATGGCCGCTGCAACAGCAATATGACGAGTCGCGCGCCAAGCGGCGCATCGGCGTGGGCTTCACGGGCCTGGGCGATACGCTCGTGATGCTCGGCCTGCGCTACAACTCGCAGGAAGGCCGCGACTTCGCGGTGCGTATCGCTCAATTGATGCGCGACGAGGCTTATCGGGCGTCGGTGGAACTGGCGCGCGAGCGCGGCGCGTTCGAGTTGTTCGATGCCGCACGCTATCTGGAAGCAGGCACGTTCGCCTCGCGTCTGCCCGACGACATCAAGGACGCGATCCGCCAGGATGGCATCCGCAACAGCCATTTGCTGTCGATCGCGCCAACGGGCACCGTCAGCCTCGCGTTTGCCGACAACGCCTCGAACGGCATCGAACCGGCCTTCTCGTGGACCTACACACGCATGAAGGTAATGGCCGACGGCGGCCGCGAGTCGTTCGATGTCGAAGACTACGCGTATCGGCTTTATCGCGAACTCGGCGGCGATGTGAAAAACCTGCCGGACTACTTCGTCAGCGCACTCGAAATGTCGGCACGCGACCACCTCGACATGATGGCCGCGGTGCAGCCATACGTGGACACGTCGATCTCGAAGACGGTGAACGTGCCGGCGGACTATCCGTTCGAAGCGTTCGAAAGCCTCTACTTCGACGCGTGGAAAAACGGTCTCAAAGGCCTCGCCACCTACCGCCCGAATGAAACGCTCGGCGCGGTGCTGAGCGTCAGCCCGCCGCAGCAGGCAGACGATACGCTGACCGAAACCGATCAGGATCCGCTGCGGATCGCGATCGATCACCGGCCCAAGGGTGAATTGCCGGCGATCATCGAAAAGGTCGAATATCTGACGCAAGCCGGCAAGAAGTCGCTTTACGTGGCGGTGTCGTTCATCGAAGTGACGGGACGGCTGGGCGGTGAAGAAGTCACGATCGAACGCCCTATCGAGTTCTTCATTCCGACCGGGCAGCGCGACGAATCGCAGCAATGGATCACGGCGACGATGCGTTCGCTGTCGCTTGCGGCACGCGGCGGATTTGTCGCGCGCAACCTGCAGGATATGCGCAAGGTGTCGTGGGATCGCGGGCAGGTGCGGCTCGGCGAGGTGCAGCGTCTCGACGGTCACCGCACGCCGCGCTGGCACGATTCCGAAGTGGCGGCGCTCGCCTTTGCGATCCAGCAGATTCTGCATCGGCGCGGTTTTCTCGACGCCGAAGGCAATCAGGTGCCGTCGCGGATGCTGGCGCGTTTGCCGCGCGGGCAAATGAAAGCCGAGACTGCGTTACCGGCGGATTTCGGCATCCGTCCGCCGCCTGGCGAGGCTGACGAAGCCGCCTTGCTGCAACCCGGCGGGATGCAAGGCTTGCACACCATGCTCGGCCGAAAATGCGGTTCGTGCGGAGCGAATGCTGTGATCCGCAAGGACGGGTGCGACTTCTGTACTGCGTGTGGTGAAGTCGGCGCGTGCGGGTGAGCAGCAAATGAGAGCCGCCCTCTGCGGCGACCGGGTGGGCGGTTAAGCTCACCCGGCTCCCCTTCAGGTTGGCTCGCGCACGGCAACGTACCGCGGCACCGACGCGTGCCGGTCAACTCGATCGTGCGAGGCACGGCCGCATGGCCTCGCGAACCCGTTCAGCTTCCGGCTTATCAGCCGACTCGCGCGTAATACAGATTCTGCGGATGCTTTGCTTCGGCGAAGAAAAACCACCGCTCCGCGACCAACCCCGCGTATTGCACGAGACACGCAGCCGCCAGCAAGCCGAGCGACGCACCAATCGAATGCAGTCCCGCGCCCAGCACGATCAACACAATAGGTGCAACAAACGCGGCCGCCAGAAATCCCCACTTAACGCCGCGCAGCGTTCCCGCCGACTTGCCATGAAAGAACTCGCGCAAATTAAACGCGCCGGCTGTAAAGCCCCGCGAGATCTGCACGAGCTTCGGATTCTTGATGCCCGTTGCGCTCTGCACGGTGGACTTCGGCCGTAAGCGCGCATTGCGCATGAGCGATGCCGAGCGGCTCACGCAGCCCGCGAGCGTCAATACGCAAGCACAGATCGCTAACCCCACTGTCAGCGCGGGTGCGAACCACGCCGTTAGCGCCGTCGCCAGCGTAAAGCCAGACGCGCAACCGAGCAGCACGAAGTTAACCAGCGTCAGCGGCGTGGCCCATTCCTGCAGGAAACGCAGGCACGCGTAGATCATCGCCGAACAAACGAACAACAGCGCGCTCGCCAGCACGCCGAGCCAGCCTATCGCGAGTGACCACGGCGAGCCGAACCCGTGCGCGACGCCATAAAAAAACGCGCAGGCAAGAAACGCCGGCAGGCACAGACATTCACGCGACAACCACGACGTCCGCCACATCGCAACCGCACGCCAAGCGCGCTCCGGATGCCCGAGATGGAAAAACGAAGCGATCAGCCCCAGGACACCCAACACGACCGACAAGCCCGCGCCGGTGACATAGAACACATCCGCGGGCGCCGTGACGAGCCCAAGATGCGCGGCCGTCTCCACGCCGACGAGTGCGATCAGCAGACCCTGCGCCGCACCGCTCAAGGTCGTGAGAAAAACCACTGAAAAAGCCGGATTCATGGCGAGGTCCTTTAGATACGCGTCGCCATCGACGCAAGATGCAGTTGGCCGTGTTCGAGTTGCGCATCAAGTGAGTCGAGCGATTCAGGCGCCTCAATGGCCGCCCCCGTGCCTTTGCACGAGCAGCCGTCGCTGCCGCAACCTGAAGCCGATGTCGTAATACGCGGCAAATAGTGGTTGGCCGGCCGCGTGTTCCACTCAGGCATCAACTGATAACCGCCGCGTTCCTCGATTGCCTTCGACACCACCGACTCCGGATCGTGAATATCACCAAACAGTCGCGCTGAAGTCGGGCACGCGAGCACGCATGCGGGTTGCCGGTCGCGCTCAGAGAGGTTTTCATCGTGAATGCGATCGACGCATAGCGTGCACTTGGTCATCTCCTTGCGCGCTTCATCGAGTTCGCGCGCACCGTATGGACACGCCCACGCGCAGTATTTGCAACCGATGCACTTGTCGAAATCGACCAGCACGAGACCGTCTTCCTTGCGCTTGTAGCTGGCGCCGGTCGGACACACCGGCACACACGGCGGGTCCTCGCAGTGCAGGCACGACTTCGGGAAATGGATCGTGTCGGCGTTCGGGTAGCTGCCGGCTTCGAAGCTCTGCACGCGATTGAAGAAGGTGCCGGACGGATCGGCGTCGTACGGATTGAGATCGGCGAGACTGCCCGACTCACCCGACGTATTCCACTCCTTGCAACTCGTCACGCAAGCCTGGCATCCCACGCACACGTTCAGGTCGATCACTAAGGCCATCTGAGTCATCAAAGGCTCCTTGCTGCTTTACTGCGTTATTCGCGCGCTGCCCGCGGTTCTGCGGCGCCCGGGTTTCGCCTTGCTCGCGTGCGAAACCCGCATCACTTGCGCCCTACCGCACCGCGCAGCCGTGCCGCGAATTCTCCGCGCCCCGCGAAATAGGTCTGCACGACCCGCGATATCACCCCATTCGATCCCGGCAACGCGGGCATCGCACCGAACTGCGGCAGCGTATGACGCGCGTCCGCCTCCGCCGGATAGATGCGCACGCGCACGTCGTACCACGCGGCCTGGCCTGTCACCGGATCCGAATTCGAGAGACGTGCGGCGGCTTCGTCGCGACCGGGCAACTCGTCGGTGATGAGGTGATTGAGCAGGAAGCCGCGCTGCGATTCGTTCGCCCCCTCGCCGAGGTTCCATGCGCCCGACGCTTTGCCGATCGCATTCCAGGTCCACACCGTCCCCGGCTCGACGGTCTCGCTAAAGCGCGCCATGCAGCGCACGCGGCCCCATTGCGATTCGGCATAGATCCAGCTGCCGTCGGCAATGCCGTTTTCGGCCGCCATCAGCGGATTCATGTAGAGATAGTTCTCGCCATGAATCTGCCGCAGCCACGCGTTCTGCGAATCCCACGAGTGATACATCGCCATGGGCCGTTGCGTCACCGCGGCCAGCGGAAAACGTGTGAGATCGGTCGAATCGCTTTCGAGCGGCGCATACCAGAACGGCAACGGATCGAAGTACTTTTCCACGCGCGCCCGCAGGTGTTCGGGCGGCTGCCTGCCGCTCCTGCGGCCTTGCGCGGCAAGCCTGAACTTCTGCATGACGTCGGAGTACAACTGGATCAGGATCGGCTCGTTGAATTTGCGGAAGCCGTTTTTCACAGCCCAGTCGAGATACGGCCCGTTGCAGTTGCGCATGTATTGGAGCGTCTCCGGCAGGCGGTAATGGAACACGCAGTTGTTCTTTGCATACTGTTCCCACTGCTGCGGATTCGGCTCGCCGACCAGCGCCTTGTCGCCCTCCTTGCCGCGCCAGCCGATCAGAAAGCCCACACCGGAATCAGGCGTCGTCGTGTGATTGACGATGAAGTCGGGATAGTCCCGGAAGCGGCGCGTGCCTTCGGCTGTCGTGAAGGCGGGAAACTTGAGGCGCGAAGCCAGTTCGATCAGCACTTCCTGAAACGGCTTGCATTGACCCGTCGGCGGCACGACCGGCACGCGCACGGAATCCACCGGACCGTCGAATTCGGAGATCGGCCGGTCGAGCATCGACATCGCGTCGTGCCGCTCGAGATACGTCGTGTCCGGCAGGATCAGATCGGCGAATGCCGTCATCTCCGACTGGAACGCGTCGCACACCACGAGAAACGGAATCTTGTACTCGCCGTTCGCGTGCTTGTCGGCGAGCATCTCGCGCACCTTCATCGTGTTCATCGACGAATTCCAGGCCATGTTGGCCATGAAAATCAGCAGCGTGTCGATGGGATAGGGATCGCCACGCCAGGCATTGGTGATCACACTATGCATCACGCCGTGCACGGCAAGCGGATATTCCCAGGAGAAGGCCTTGTCGATGCGAACCGGGCCGCCCTGTTCGTCGATGAACAGATCTTCGGGCGCGGCGGGCCAGCCAAGCGGACCGGTGGCAAGCGGCGTGTTCGGCTTGACGGCGTCCGGGCTGTTCGGCGGTTTCGCCGACGGCGGCACCGCGCGAGGAAACGGCGACTTATGACGAAAGCCGCCAGGGCGGTCGATCGTGCCCAGCAGCGACATCAGCACCGCCAGCGCGCGGATCGACTGGAAGCCGTTGGAATGCGCAGCGAGCCCGCGCATTGCGTGAAAAGCGACCGGATTGCCGGTGACGGTCTCGTGCGTCTCGCCCCACGCGTCGGTCCATTGGATCGGCAGCGTGATCCGGTGATCGCGGCTGGTTTGAATCATTTCGCCGGCGAGGCGGCGAATCGTGTCCGCAGCAATGCCGGTGATCTCCGCGGCCCACTCTGGCGTGCACTCGGCCACGCGTTCGCGCAGCAACGCGAACGACGGCGTGACTGGCGTGCCGTCCGCGAGCGTATAGCGGCCGTCGAGCGCGGGCGTCACACCGGGTGCATGATGCGGCACGGCGCGCGCGGCTGCGGCGTCCCACCAGAGATGGTTCTGCGGAAACAGCGGATTGCCAGCCGGCCTGTCTGGATCGCGTACGAACAGGCCGAAGTTCTCGCTGGCTTCGTCGAGATCGACCAGCTCTGCCGCGTTCGTATAGCGTTGCACGAACTCGTGGTCCCAGGCGTCGGCGGCGATCAGTTCGTGCAGAAACGCCATGAATAGCGCGCCGTCGGTGCCGGGTTTGATCGGCACCCATTCGTCGGCAATCGCCGCATAGCCAGTGCGGATCGGATTGATCGCGATGAAGCGCCCGCCGGCGCGCTTGAACTTCGAAATGGCGATCTTGAGCGGATTTGAATGATGATCTTCCGCCGTGCCGATCATGAAGAAAAGTTTGGCGCTGTCGAGATCGGGGCCGCCGAACTCCCAGAACGAGCCGCCGATCGTATAGATCATCCCGGCCGCCATGTTGGCCGAGCAGAAGCCGCCATGCGCCGCATAATTAGGCGTGCCGAACTGTTTGGCGAACAGGCCGGTTAGCGCCTGCATCTGGTCACGGCCGGTGAACAGCGCGAATTTCTTCGGATCGGTGGCGCGAATCGTGGCGAGGCGTTTTTCGAGCACGTTGAACGCAACCTCCCACGACACCGGCTCGAACTGCGCACTGCCCCGCTCCGCGCCCGCCTTGCGCATCAACGGCTGGGTCAGGCGCGCGGGCGAGTACTGCTTCATGATGCCCGAGGCGCCCTTCGCACAGATCACCCCCTGGTTCAGCGGATGCTCGGGGTTGCCGTCGATATAGCGCACCTCGCCTTCCCGCAGATGCACGCGGATGCCGCAGCGGCAGGCGCACATGTAGCAGGTGGTCGTCTTGATCTCGAGCCGTTCGTCCTGCGTGCGGGCGTGGTGTTCCATGCGGGGTCTCCGTCGCGGCTCCGGCTGTGTCGAAGCGATGTGGGTTCGATACCGATCATCCTATTCGCCACGAGCCTACAAGGGAAATCGCGATTTACGAGAGAAACTATCCGCTGGGCTGATGGTTTCAGTTTGCCTTCAAATGTCAGATGGGCGTCAACACCGCCTCGCCAGCAAAGTGGCGTCTGGCGTTGGCGAGGAAATTGTCGACCGAAGCCGTGATCGCCTCCGGCGAGCGGCCGCCCACATGCGGCGTCAGGACGACGTTGCGCAGTGTCAGCAAGGCTTCAGGCGGATGCGGCTCGCCCTCGTAGACGTCGAGACCCGCGCCGGCGATCGCGCCAGCGGCAAGCGCATCCGCTAAAGCAGCGGTATCCACCACGCTGCCACGCGAGACATTGACCACGAAGCCGTCCGGACCGAGTGCGTCCAGCACCGCCTTGTCAATCAGATGACGCGTACCGGCGCCGCCGGGCGTCGCCACCACCAGAAAGTCGCACCATTGCGCCAGACCCTGCACGCTGTCGAAATAGCGCAGCGGCGAGCCTTCGCGCGGTTTGCGGTTGTGGTAACCGATTTCCATATCGAAGCCGGCGCCACGCCGCGCGACCTTCTCGCCGATATTGCCGAGCCCGACGATGCCGAGCCGCTTGCCGGACACATTCGGGTGCATCGGCAACGTGTCGCGCCAGGCGCCCTTGCGGGTGGCCTGGTCGAGTTGCGGCACGTCGCGCACCACCGCAAGCAGCAAGGCGAACGCGTGATCGGCCACGCAATGGTCGTTGGTGCCCGCGCCGTTGACGAGCACGAGGTCGCGCGAACGGGCGTGGTCGACGGCGAGGTTTTCATAGCCGGCGCCGAGCGCGCTGACAAACTCGAGTTGCGGCATCCGGTCGATTTCGGCGGCCGTCAGCCCGGTTGTGCCGTTGGTCAGCACGGCGCGGATCGTCTCACCGTGCGTGGCAATCGCGGCGGTCCGTTGGGCGGCATCGGGTGCGTAGACGACGTCGAACGCAGTCTCGACGCTGGCGCGGCTTGCGTCTTTCAGGGGAATCAGAACCAGCAGGGATGGCTTCATAGCGGGTGTTTTTTCTAAAGACGATGACGGACGGAGGACGCGACGAGTGAGTGTAACAAGGCGCCCGCGGCCCTGCTGGCGGGCGATCACGGGCGACCACAAGCAAACGACCCTGTTGCGAACCTGCCGCCGCGTAGCCTAAAGTCCCCACGAACCACGCCGTTATCTTCGTGAATAGATCGGCACGAAAAATATGCGCCACGCGTCTTTCTTTTGAGCCGAATGCAAGCCGCTTTAGAATAGCCGGAACTCCGACCACGGGAATCTCATGCAGGACACCCTCCGACGCGGCTCAGCGCCCGCCAGCGACGATTCCGAAATGTTCGAACTCGCGCCTGTTTCGCTCTGGCTCGAAGACTTCAGCGGCGTGCGTGCACTATTTGACAAATGGCGGGCAGAAGGCGTGACCGATCTGCGGGCTCATTTCGCCGAATATCCGGCCCTTGTCGCCGAATGCGCGCATAGCATCGGCGTCATCAAGGTCAACCAGAAAACGCTGACGCAATTCGAGGCCGCCGATTTCGACGCGCTCACCGGCAATCTCGCCTCCGTGTTCCGCGACGACATGCTCAAGACTCACCTCGAGGAGCTATGTCAACTGTGGGCCGGCCAGGCGCATTTCACGAGCCAGACGGTCAACTACACGCTCGGCGGACGCCGCCTCGACGTCCTGCTCAAGGGCGCCGTGCTGCCCGGCCATGAAGACCGCTGGGACCGCGTGCTGGTATCAGTCGAAGACATTACCGAACTCGAAGGCGCGCGGCATCGGGTGACGCTTGCCGAACAGTATGTGCGCGGCCTGTTCGAATATTCGCCGGTCTCGTTGTGGGTGGAGGATTTCAGCGCGGTCAAACGTCTGCTCGACGACGCGCGCTCCGCCGGCATCAGCGATTTCCGCGTGTTTACTGACGTGCATCCCGAGTTTGTCGAGCGCTGCATGCAGGAAATCCACGTACTCGACGTGAACCAGCACACGCTCGACATGTTCGTGGCAAAAGACAAGAAAACGCTGCTGGCGCGCCTGCCCGACGTTTTCCGCGACGATATGCGGCCACATTTCCGCGAGCAGTTGATCGATCTATGGGACGGCAAGCTGTTCCAGCAGCGCGAAGTGCTCAACTATTCGCTCGACGGCAACGAGGTGCACGTGCACCTGCAGTTCTCCGTATTGCCGGGTCACGAAAAGAATTGGGACCTGGTGCTGGTAGCCCTTACCGACATCACGGCGCGCAAGAAGGCCGAAGCTTACCTGGAGTTCCTCGGCAAACATGACGTGCTGACCAAGCTGCGCAACCGCTCCTTTTACGTGGATGAACTGAACCGGCTGGAGCGCAAGGGTCCGTGGCCGGTGACCATCATCATGGCCGATCTGAACGGCCTCAAACGCGTGAACGATCAGCTCGGCCATGCGGCCGGCGACGCCCTGTTACGGCGTGCGGGCGAAGTCCTCGCCAAAGCGACGGACTCGCCGTTTCACGCGGCGCGCATCGGCGGCGACGAGTTCGCGATCCTGATGCCGGACACCGACGAGCGTGGCGGCGCGGCAATGATCGACGCGATCCGGCAACTGGTCGATCTGAACAACCAGTTTTATCCGGGTTCTCTGCTGAGTCTTTCGATGGGTGCGGCGACGTGCCAGCGCGGCGACCGTCTCGAAGCCGGTGTGCAACGCGCCGATCTGCTGATGTATGAGGAAAAGCACGCGCACTACACGAACCGTCCGTCCGCGGACGCGCCGGAGGACTGACGCCTCGCCGTGCAGCAGCCAGGTTCGGGCCGGGGCGGAAAGGCGCGTCAGCCCTGGTCGGTCCGCACGGCCTCGCCGTAAGTGCTGACGATCCGCCGATCCTGCTCTTCCGCTGAAAACAGCTCCCATTCGAGGCCATTCACGTCCTTGCTGCTCGAGTAGCCTTCTACCGAGTCGTCCTCGAAGCCGACGTGCCGAAGCTGCCCGCCCTTATCCGGCATCTCGTTGATCGAAAAGTTGAGCAGCTCGGTTCGCCACATCGCGTAACGGCCCGGCACCACAGCCGTGGGCGACTGACCGAGACGGGCACTGTAATCGTCGATGGAAGCCTCGAGGCTGGTAACGGCCAAAGCAATATGGAAGCGTTTCATAGCGGTTTTCCCGACGGTTAGGATGAGGTGTTTCATCGTATCCGCCGCGCGCTGCGGCAACCAGTTGGGCGATCATCCCGGTATCGGCATTACCGGTTTGCGCCATAACGGTGACCGGCCCGCCACACAAACAAGGAGCGTCACTGATGCTTTCCCACGTATTCGTCGGTATAACGGATTTCGAGCGTGCGTTCGGCTTTTATGGCGTGCTGATGGAAACGCTGGGACTGCGGCTCAAGTTCCGCGATGACGATGCGTGCTGGGCCGGCTGGATGCCGGCAGACGCAGCGCGGCCGCTGTTCGTAATTAGCAGACCCCACGACGGTCGTCCGGCCACCGTCGGCAATGGCCAGATGCTGGCCCTGCTGGCCACGGACCGCGCCACGGTCGATCGCGCGCATGCTGCGGCGCTCGCTCACGGCGGCGCCTGCGAAGGGCCGCCGGGTTTGCGACCGCAGTATCACGCGGACTATTACGGTGCGTATTTTCGCGATCCCGACGGCAATAAGCTCTGCGTGTGCTGCCACGCGCCGGACACAACCTCAGCCACGCAGATAGCCGGTTAAGCGCCTGGAAAGCGCAATTCGAAGCGCACCACGCCCGGCACCGGACACACCACGCGTGCCGTGCCGCCGTGCAGATGCATGATCGCTTTAACAATCGCGAGCCCCAGCCCGCTCGATTCGGTGAACTCGCTGCGCGCCGAATCTCCTCGGTAGAAACGATCGAACAGGCGGTCCAGTTGCTCGCCAGGAATCGGTGTACCGTCGTTTTCCACCACCACGGTCGCACCCTGCTCGTCCTGTGTGCCGCTTAACCGCACCACCGTGTCGCCCGCGCCGTATCGCACCGCATTCACGACAAGATTGTTGATCGCCCGCCGGCATAGCATCGGATTGGCCGACACCACGCCCTGCGCCTCGACGGTAAAACGCATGCCGCGTTCATCGGCGGGGCCTTCGAAATAGTCTGCGATCCTGATGAGTTCATCGCGCAGATCGACCGGCTCACGGTCGATGGAGAGCGCCGCATGGTCAGCGTGTGCGAGAAACAGAATGTTCTCCGCGATGTGACTCAAGCGGTTCAGCTCCTCGAGATTCGATTCGAGCAGTTGCTGATACTCCTCGGTGTCGCGCGGTTTGGCGAGTGTCACCTGGGTCTGGCCGATCAAGGCGCCCACTGGTGTACGAATTTCATGCGCCAGATCGGCCGAGAACTGCGAGAGACGTTGGTAACCGTCGGCAAGACGGTCGAGCATGGCGTTAAAGGCATGCGTAAGCTGGCGCAATTCGACTGGCGCGGCCTCGCTGTCGAGCCGGACCGACAAACTCGCCGGACTGATCTGCGCCGCCCGCGTGGCGATCTCGCGCACCGGCCGCAACGCGCGGCGCAGCACGTAATAAGCAAGCAACGTGGCAGCCAGCATGCCGATCAGCGTGGCCAGCACAATTCGATTGCGGTAGGCGGCCAGCATGCGCATTTCCTGGGTCATCGGATGCGCGGCAATCACTTCGACTTCGCTGCCATCCTCACGCGCTTTGACGGTAGCGACCGCCCAATGAACCGGCACGCCGTCCGGCAGCGTGGTCTGGCGAATATCCGAGAGCGTCGGCAAGTGATCCGCCGTGCCGGCCTGCAGCGCAGGTACCGCGACATTGCCGGGGTTCACGTCGATGAACGGCGCTTCGCCCGGACGGCGGAACAACAGCACATCCTGCTCCGCGCCGAGCATGCTCTCGAACAGCAACGGCCGGCTCTTTAGTTCGCTGACCGAATAGAGATCGTGCACGATGCGGCTGAAATGCTCGACACGGCCAGTGAGCACCACGTCCGCGCGACGGTGCAACGACAGCTCGGCGGAGTGGTAGAAATACATGCCCAACGTGCCGATCACCACGCACGCGATCGAGGCGAACAGCACCGTGGTGCGAGCCGTCAACGAACGTTCGGTCCACAGTTTCATGCGCCGTCGCCGAATGTATAGCCGATGCTGCGCACCGTATGAATCAGCTTCTTTTCAAACGGATGATCGATCTTCGCACGCAGCCGTTTGATCGCCACGTCGACCACATTAGTGTCGCTATCGAAATTCATATCCCACACTTCCGAGGCGATTTGCGTACGCGATAACGCCTCGCCCTGCCGGCGCACCAACAGATGCAACAGCATGAATTCCTTATTGGTCAGCGGAATCTCGACGCCTTCGCGCGTCACCTTGCGGCGCAGCACGTCGAGCTTGAGGTCGGCGATCTCGAACACATCGCTCTCGCGGATCACGCCGCGGCGCAACAGTGTGCGGATGCGCAACACCAGCTCGGTGAACGAGAAAGGCTTGACGAGGTAATCGTCGGCGCCGAGTTCGAGCCCACGAATGCGGTCGCTGACGTGATCGCGTGCGGTCAGAAAAATGACCGGCAGATCGCGCCGCGCCCGTAACGCACGCATGATTTCCCAACCGTCGATACCGGGCAGCATCACGTCCAGCACCACGAGGTCATACGCGTGCTCGAGCGCCATGTGCAGCCCATCGGTGCCGGTGCGCGCAAGGTCGACTGCATAGCCGCTTTCGCGCAGGCCTTTCTTCAGATAGTCGCCGGTTTTCGGGTCGTCTTCGATGACGAGGATGCTCATGATGCCTGGTTTCCGACCCCGAGCGCCGCCGTGGGCGTGGGTCATGAATGTGGACGTGGATATGGCGGCCATTCTACGTGGCCGCGGCGCGCCGTTCATGACGTTTTTGTCATCCGCCTGTCACTTGGCGGAGCCGATCGCGCGCCTAACCTGACGCTACCTTTCACCCACCCAGAGCAGACTCATGAAGATTGTCTCCGCTAATGCGATGCGCGCCTTCGTTGCCCCCGCCCTCGTCGCCGCCTCATTGTTGGCAGCAGGATCCGTCGCACAAGCTCAGAGCGCCGCGCCCACCGGCGTGCGTGGCACCGTGACCGCGCTCTCGGGCGACGTGCTCAAGGTCCACACGCGCGACGGCAAAGATGTCGACGTGAAGCTCGCCAAAGACACGCCGATTCGCGGCGTGACGATTGCCGACGTGAACGACATCAAGCCGGACAGCTATGTCGGCACTGCCGCGATCCCGCAGCCCGATGGCTCGCTGAAGGCGCTTGAAGTGCACGTATTCCCGGCCAGCATGCGTGGCTCGGGCGAAGGACATCGCCCGTGGGACCTCGGCTCGAACAGCACGATGACCAACGGAACGGTGGGCTCGCTCGTGGTCAGCAACGGCCGCACGATCACGGTCAAGTACAAGGACGGCGAAAAGAAAATCGTGATTCCGCAAGATGTGCCTATCGTCGCGCTCGAACCGGGCGACCGTTCGCTGCTGGTGCCGGGCGCGAAGGTCGTGTTGTTCGCCCATAAGGAAGCTGATGGCTCGATGGCGGCGAATTTCATTTCCGCTGGCGAGCACGGCGTAACGCCGCCGATGTAATACGGCGTTTCTTCAAACGCTCTAATTTTCAGCTGCTCGAACAGCCGCGTGCCTCAATGACGCGGCTTTCAGATTTCTTCCTGTTTCATCACCGCTGACCATGCCCGAACCGCAAGCGCGCTTCATCGTCCACCCCCTCGTCGTACGAATCACGCACTGGATCAACGCGTTTGCCATGGTCTGCATGGTGATGAGCGGCTGGGCGATCTATAACGCGTCGCCCTTCTTTCCGTTCAAATTTCCGGTGTGGGCGACCGTAGGCGGCTGGCTCGGCGGCTCGATTGCATGGCATTTTGCGGCCATGTGGCTGCTGTGCGCGAACGGCCTGCTGTATCTGGCGTATGGCATCGGCCGTGGGCATTTTCGCCGCAAGCTATTGCCTGTCTATCCGCGCGACGTCGTACACGATGCCGCATTAGCGATGCGCTTCAAACTACCGCACAATGCGGGCAAATACAACGCAGTGCAGCGCGCGCTCTATCTCTTCGTATTGTTACTTGGCGTGCTGCTGGTCGCGTCGGGACTTTCGATCTGGAAGCCGGTGCAATTCTCGTGGCTTACCGCGGTGTTCGGCGGTTTCGATTTCGCGCGTCGCGTGCATTTTGTCGCGATGGCGGGCGTGGTGGGTTTTGTTGTCGTGCATCTGGCGCTGGTGCTATTGGTGCCGCGCACGTTGCCGCCGATGTTGACCGGCCGCGCCAAGCTGTCCACGCATGAAAGGAGCGAGGCATGAGCGACGCAGAACGCAAAGACTCGCGCTGCACGCGTATTGTCCTCGCCGACCACAAACCGCAAATCGAACAATTACAACGGCGCCTGTTCCTGCGCTCGTCGCTTTCGATCGGCGCGCTGGCGATGCTCTCGGGTTGCAACATGCAGGACGGCGATTCGGTCGACAAGGTGCTGTGGGCCATGTCGCGCTGGAACGATCGCGTGCAGGGGTGGCTGTTCGATCGCAACAAGCTCGCGCCGACCTACTCGGCGAAAGAGATCACCGACCCGTTCCCCTTCAACGCGTTCTATCCGGAGTTCGATGCGCCGGATATCGATGGCTCGACGTATCAACTGGAAGTGTCGGGTCTGGTGTCGGACAAGCGCACGTGGAATCTCGATCAACTGCGCGCGTTGCCCCAGGCCTCGCAGATTACGCGGCATATCTGCATCGAAGGATGGAGCGCGATCGGGCAATGGCGAGGCGTGCCGTTTCGCACGTTCCTCGAGCGCATCGGCGCAGATCTGAGCGCACGCTATGTCGGCTTCAAATGTGCTGACCGTTATTACTCGAGCCTCGACATGGCGACGGCCTTGCATCCGCAAACCCAGCTCACGCTCGACTTCCGCGATGCGCCGCTGCCGGCCAAATACGGCTACCCGCTAAAGCTGCGCGTACCGACCAAACTGGGCTTCAAGAATCCGAAACACATCGCGGCGATTTTCGTGACCAACACGAACCCTGGCGGCTATTGGGAAGACCAGGGGTACAACTGGTTTAGCGGGCTATAACGCTTCCCTGGGGCGCGCCTATACCGCGGTCACATAACGCGGGACCGGTTTAACCACGCGCGGCGGCGGTGGTGCATCGTACACGGTGCGCATACGCTTGACTTCATCAACCGGGCTCAGGCCGAACAGACGCTTGAACTCGCGGCTGAATTGCGACGCACTTTCGTAACCGACGCGTGCCGCGGCCGCACCTGCATTCAGACCATCGTGCGCCATCAGCAAACGCGCGTGATGCAAACGCGTGGTCTTCACGTATTGCATCGGCGAGGTTGCCGTCACGGCCTTGAATTGCGCATGAAAGACGGCGAGGCTCATGCCGGCTTCAGAGGCGAGCGTGTCGACGTCGAGTTGCCCCTGGTAGTCGGCGTGGATACGCCGTAAAGCCTTGGCGATACGGCCGAAATGGTTCTGATGCGTGAGCGCCGCGCGAATCGCATCGCCCTGCTCGCCCGTCAACACGCGATAGCAGATTTCGCGGACCACGCCTGGCACCAGAATACGCGCATCGAGCGGTGAGGCCAACGCGTCCATCAAACGCTGTACGGCATTGGAGAGGGCCGGGTCGAGCGGCGTCGAGTAAATGCCCAGCGGCTCGTTCTGCGTCGCGCCCTGAGTTTCGTTCAACGCCATCAGCAATTCGGCCACCATGGTCAGATCGACACGCACCGAGATCGCGAGGAACGGCTCTTCCGGACTCGCCTCGGTTTCGCATTCGAACGGCAGCGGCACCGACAGCACCAGATATTGCTGTGCGTCGTACTGGAACACCTGATCGCCGAGAAAGCCGCGCTTGCGGCCCTGACAGACGATCACGATGCTCGGCTCGTACATCACGGGCATACGCGGCATCGGACTATTGGCGCGCAACAGGTTGACGCCATCGAAGCTCGAACGCGTCACGCCCGGTTTGGGCGCGAGCAGATCGAACAAATCGACCAGACGCTGCTGGGTGGGATCGCCCGGGGAGCCAACGGCGGGGGCCTGCTCGGCCGGATCATGAGTGACCGAAGCGGGTTCAACGGAACGGGTTGACATGACGGTATAGTGACGCGCAAGAGAATAATGCTTGAAATTTAGCACCAAACGACCTACTGCGCTCATCGCCAGGAGTTTTAGGCAAATCTTCAAGACATTCAGGTATTCCCCGGTTCGCTCCCGGCCCCTACTATGGAAACCCTGCCGGATCATCTATTTCCACGCTGCGCCGGGCTCGGTTACCCGTTCACCGTTTCGGTGAATACGTCGACCACCGCCTGCGCCCTGATCCCGGTTCATGACAAGGTTTGGCCGCATCGGCGACGCGTGTCGCTCATCGCCGGCGCCTTGCGACATCACCCTCTTTGCTGGAGTTACCCATGAGCACGACTTACGCCTATGCAGCGACCGACGCGACCGCGCCGCTCGCTCCGTTCGAAATCCAGCGCCGCGAACTGCGCGCCCATGACGTGCAGATGGAAGTCCTGTTTTGCGGTGTGTGCCATTCCGACTTGCACCAGGCACGCAACGAATGGAAGAACACGGTTTTTCCGGTGGTGCCGGGCCATGAAATTGTCGGTCGTGTGACGGCGGTTGGCCCGGACGTGACGAAGTACAAGGCAGGCGATCTGGTGGGCGTGGGATGTCTGGTCGATTCGTGCCGTACGTGTGCGAGCTGCGAGGAAGGTCTCGAGCAGTATTGCGAAAACGGTTTTGTCGGCACGTACAACGGTGTGGACCGGGTTGACGGCCAGATCACTTACGGCGGTTATTCCACGCAACTGGTGGTGGATGAGGCATTCACGCTGCGCGTGCCGGAGAATCTCGACCCGGCGGGTGTGGCGCCGTTGCTGTGCGCCGGTATCACGACATATTCGCCGCTGCGCACGTGGGGTGCCGGTCCTGGCAAGAAGGTCGGGATTGTCGGCCTGGGCGGCCTGGGTCACATGGGCGTGAAATTGGCCCGTGCGATGGGCGCGCATGTCGTCTTGTTTACGACGTCGCCGTCGAAGATTGAAGATGCCAAGCGGCTGGGTGCGCATGAAGTTGTCATCTCGAAGAATGCTGAAGAGATGGGCGCGCATGCCAATAGCTTCGATTTCATTCTGAATACGGTGGCCGCGCAGCATGATTTGAATCCGTTTTTGAATCTGCTCAAGCGTGATGGGACGATGACACTGGTTGGAGCGCCGGAGCATGACCATCCGTCGCCGCAAGTGTTCAATCTGATCTTTCAGCGCCGCCGGCTGGCTGGGTCGTTGATTGGTGGGATTGCTGAGACGCAGGAAATGCTCGATTTTTGCGGCGAACATGGGATTACTTCGGATATTGAGGTGATTCCTATGCAGGGGATTAATGACGCGTTTGAACGGATGCTTAAGAGTGATGTTAAGTATCGGTTTGTTGTTGATCTGGATTCCTTACGGAAGTGATTTTGCTTTTTGTTTTTTCCTTTTGCGGTGGCTTTGGCCGTGTTCCTGGGGCTTTGGCCTTTCCTTGATTTGGTAGTGGTCTATTAGCGTTGCCCCTGTGCGGGGCGGCACCTACTTTTCTTTGCTTGCCGCAAAGAAAAGTAGGCAAAAGAAAGCGGCTCAAACCACTCCTGCTAAGTGGGCACCATGGTCTGCTGCAGGTAGTGGTGCGACTGGAATCCGTGCTCTCGCACATTCCGCGCTAGTGACAAAGGATTCATCCGCTCCCACTCCGCACTGCGTGCGTCGCGGACGGGGCTGCGTGGGAAACCAGCGGCTTCGCTTTTGCGCAGCGCGGGCCGTCGGCTTCGCCTCGGCGATGCGCCGGCGCACTTATGGGCGAACCCCACTTCAAATAAATATCGATCGATCGCTCGCGGTGGCGGTGGCGATGCAATAACGAGTCATGGTGCCGAAAAAACACGAGAGCCCAAACCCAAAGGCTCGACCGCGAGAGCACCAACGTAGCGAGCGGTTTTAAGAATAACGCTTCAGCGCGCGCAGCGCCGCTGGAAGTATGACGCCTTTGTCACTGGCGTATGTAGGTGCACGAACCCAGATTCCAGATGCACCACTACCCGTGGCAGGCCACGGGCCCCACTTAGCATTAGCGGTTTGAGCTGCTTTCTTTTGCCTACTTTTCTTTGCAGCCGGCAAAGAAAAGTAGGTGCCGCCCCGCACAGGGGCAACGCTAATAGACCACTAACAAATCAAGGAAAGGCCAAAGCCATAAGAACACGGACAATGCCGCCGCAAAAGGCAAAAAAACTACCCTCTCTCACTAACAGGAGTTTGAATCGTGATTGACAGAATAACTGCAATGCGGACATTCATCCGAATCGTGGACACCAACAGCTTCACCCGCGCAGCGGAATCCCTCAACATCCCCCGCGCGACCGCGACAACCATTGTCCAGAACCTGGAAGCACTGCTAGGCACCCCTCTCCTAACCCGCACGACGCGGCGCCTAAGCATCACCCCGGAAGGCGCAGCCTACTACGAGCGCTGCGCGCAAATCCTCGCCGACATCGACGAAATGGAAGCGAGCCTCCGTCACGCAACGGATAACCTGACCGGCCGCCTGCGCATAGAAATGCCCGGCGCGGTAGCAAGCACCATCGTCCTGCCCGCACTGGAGGACTTCCACAACCGCTACCCGAATCTCGATCTCGCCATCGGCATCAGCAACCGCACGGTCGACCTGATCTCGGAAGCCATCGACTGCAGTATCCAGCTAGGCGAATTGCCCGACTCGAATCTGATCGCGCGGCAATTGGGCACCCTCGAACACGTGACATGCGCGAGCCCGGCTTATCTGGCCCGACATGGCACGCCCGTCGACCTCGACGATCTGCGCGGACACGTCGCGGTCAATTGCATGTCGCCGCATAACGGCCGCGAAGTCGACTTCGACTTCGAAGTGGACGGCGAAGCGCAAAACGTCAAGGTCAGAGGCTTCGTTAAAGTCAGCGACGAGCAGGCTTATCTCACCTGCGGATTGCAAGGTCTGGGGCTGATCCAGCCCGCGCGAATCGCCGCACAGCCCTACCTCGATTCAGGACTGTTGCGCGAAGTACTGCCGCAATGGAAACCCGTGCCGATGCCGGTCTCGGTCGCGTATGTGAAAAACCGCCGGGTGTCGCCTCGCGTGAGAGCTTTCGTCGACTGGCTCGCGGAGTTGTTCGAGCAGACCGAACACGTCGATCAGGACCTGTCGCGAGTGCGTCAGTTGTTGCGTGGCCTGCATCCCGCTTGAGGCGGGTTTCATGCAGGCCCGCAACACCATGGACGCGTTAGTTCGGTAGCGTCACCGGTACCGGACGTGTCAGCAGATCAACGTAGAAATTGAAAAAGGTCGGATTGTCGAAGCGTTTCACCACCGTCATCTTCTGCAAACCCGCCGGCGGCGAACTGGTGTAACCGGTCGACTTGCCGTCATTCGCGCCAAAGCTCATATCCACATCCACCCATTCGTCCACCGTCTGCGTCGCAAACGACGGATGCATCAGATACGCCAGCGTCAACGTGTCCCAGATGTTCGTGGTGTAGTTCGGATTCGTTTCAAAACCGTTCTTACCGTCGAAACCATAGCCGTTCAAAGTCTTGAATAGCTGCGTGATGATGGTCTGTTTGCTCGGGTCATGCGCAACGCGGTCGTACAGCGCTTTGTCCATCTTCACGGTGTCCGTCACGTCGAGCGGAATCACCACCTGTTTGATCGGCAGGCGCAACACTGTCTTCGCCGCTTCCGGATCGAACCACCAGTTAAATTCAGCTGTGGGCGTCGTGTTGCCAGGCACGTCGATCGCACCGCCCATGTAGATGATCTGTTTGATCAGCGGAACGATCTCAGGATGCTGACGCGTGGCGAGTGCGATGTTGGTCAGCGGGCCGATCGCCAGAATCGTGACCTCGCCAGGATATTGCTTCACCGAATCGACGATGAAATCCACTGCGCTCTTGCCCTGCACTTTCGTGTGCGTGGCGAAGCCGTCCGGCGGTGCAATGAGGTCGCTATCCGATTTCGGCTCGGGCGTATTCCACGCGCCGAGATAGCCGTCACCGCCAGGGAATTGTTTCTGCTCAGCCTGGATGGTGGCGAAATCATGCGACAGCGCATAATTGGCGCCCGCATAGACACCGATCTGATTTTCAACGCCCAGACGCTCAACCGATTTCAATGCGTCCGCTACGCCCTGCTTCAGCCATTGATTGCCGGAGACCACCGTAATACCCAATACTTTCAGTGAACCTTGCGCCTGCAATTGCGCAGCCATTACACCGAGTTGGCCGTCGTCGCTCAACGTGTTGTAGTCGCTGTCGATAATCACCCTGGGCGGATTCGTCTGCGCATTGATATCGTTCCCGCCACATGCCGAGAGCGCCGAGACGGCCACCACGCTTGCCACGCAGGTCAACGCCACGAAAAGTCCCTTCACGGTTGTCTCCATTTTATGCAGTCATACTGCTCGAATAAGGAGACTCATGATAGACGTAAACCTAACGAAATAAAATCGTCAGATTTAATGCGTAATTCATGGAATCAGCTTTCTGCGCCTTAAATCATCGAAAATACCGATAAACATCGCCTCGGTATCGACAAATTCATGAAACCCGAAACGCCGCGCTTTTGATCCGTCGCCGAACATATCGTAGTCCCAGGAGAAAACGAAATCCGCGAAACGCCATGACGAGACATCCCGATAGGGAACGGCTTGCAGGCCGTGCCTGACTGCCATCGCGTTCCACAATGATTCTTTGTCAGCCATGACCGTGTCGAGCGACATAGGCAACGGCGGCGCCACGTCGAGCTCGAAATAGCGGGCGATCTTCGGCCACATGTCGTTCCAGCGGAACAGGTCGCCATTGTTGATGTTGAACGCCTGATTCGCGGCGCGCGGCTCGGTCGCAGCCCAAACCGTTGCGCGCGCAAGCAAACCGGCATCGGTCATTTCCAGCAGTTTGTCGTAGGCACCTGGCTTGCCGGGAAAGCGCAAAGGCAAGCCGAGCTCTTTCGATATCGACGCATACACTGCGATCGCCACCGCCAGATTCATCGGGTTACCCAACGCAAAGCCGCCCACCACCGAAGGCCGGATCGCCGACCAGCTCCACGGCTTACCCTGCTGGCGCGACTCGAGGAAAGTCTGCTGGTCGAACATGAACTCAGGCGGCATGAAATGCGCATCGTCCTCGCGCGCCGGCGTCTTGAACGGGCCTAGATGGCCACCGTACACCTTGTAACCCTGCATCAGGCTCACATGCTGCAAGCCCGCAGCAACCGGTTCGAGGGCATCGAGCACGTTGACCAGCATCGCCAGATTAGGCGGCACCAGTTCGGCCCAGGTAGGACGGTCCTGATATGCGGCATAGAACACGTGCGTGACGCGATCCAATGCGTGATCCAAAGCGTGATCCAAAGCGTGATCCAAAGCGCGCAGTTTCGACTCGGTGTCGGCCGGATCGAGCAGATCGACGGCGATGTATTGCACCCGTTCCCGAGCCTCGCCGCCGCGGCGCGAGAGGCCGATCACCTCCCAATCGTCGAGCGTGGCCAGATGATCAACCAGATTGCGCCCGATCACACCCTGCGCGCCCACCACCAACGCCACCTTCCTTGTTGCGTTCATTGCCATGCTCCCGATCACTCTTTTTGTTGCGACGGCCCACGCCGTTCGGCAACTGAAAGATATCGGCACAACAGCGCTTTCGGTAGACTGCCTGATGGCATATCACCTGTGAACTGGACTCACGATGGCACGTTTGGATGTGAACCGTTCCGGCGAGCTCGAAGTGTTCGTGCGCGCGGTCGAACTAGGCGGGTTTTCGGCAGCGGCTCGCGCGCTGGGGATGACGCCGTCGGCAGTCAGCAAACTGGTGTCACGCCTCGAAGCCCGGCTGGGCGCGCGGCTGGTGAACCGCTCGACACGCAATCTGCAACTCACACCGGAAGGCTGCGTATTTTACGAACGCGGCGTGCGCGTGCTCGCCGAACTCGACGAAACCGAACGCGGTGCCGCCACCGGCGCGGCCCCCCGTGGCCGACTGCGCGTGCATGCGAACGTACCGCTCGGAAGGCACTATCTGCTGCCGCTCGTGCCTGAATTTCTTGCTGCCCATCCCGACATTACGCTCGATATCGTGCTGACCGATCAGGTGGTCGACCTGCTCGAACAGCGCACTGATCTCGCGCTGCGCAGCGGTCCGCTGAAGGATTCGCAACTGGTGGCGCGCAAATTGGGCGACGCGAAAATGGTGATTGTTGGTGCACCGGCCTATCTGGCGCGCAACGGTACGCCACAAACGCCCGCTGATCTGGCCGCGCATAACCGGCTGGGATTCGGCTTTGCAAGAGCGACGAGTGGCTGGCCATTGCTCGACGCTGAGCAACGGCGGATAGAAGTACCCGTGGAAGGCAATGCGCAGGTCGGCGATGGTGAAACGCTTCGTCAGCTCGTGCTGGCCGGCGTGGGTCTGGCGCGGCTTGCCGCCTTTCAGGTGCGTGAAGATGTCGCTGCCGGCCGACTCACCGTGTTGCTCGAAGCATTCGATTCCGGCGAGACCGAGCCAATCAACGCGCTTTATCTTGGCCAGGGCGGTCATCTGCCCGCCCGTGTACGCGCGCTGCTCGACTTTCTGGTGGAACGGATGCGCGTGGAGTGACGCGCACCGCTATCGGCCAAACTGCAGATCCCCAAAACGCTGCGGCAGTGGATGTGAACCGCGTGAACCGCATGCGCCGCGAGCCACCAGGACGCACGGCGCATTATCCAAACTTACGGCTGACGTGCCTGCGGCGCAGCCCCCGGACAAGCCGGGTCTTTACCCCAATGGCCATCGCACACGCGCCAGCGGCACAACTGGTCTTCAAAGAAGCCGCGTTGCCCGCACTCTTTCACGCGTTCGGCCAATTTGGCGTTCCCAGGCGCCGCCGATGCGCTGACCTTGGTGGCGGTGCTGCCGTCTGCCGCTTTCGCGTCAGCCGGTTTGGTGCGCGCCACGAGTGCGGCCAATAGATCGGCATCCGAATCATCTTTCGAAGCATTACCGGCCGGGCGCGATTTCTTCGTTTGAGCGACGGCGGTTGGCGCGCTCGCGTGATGATTGCTTGCGCTCGCGCTCTCCTTCTTGCTGTGCGCCGCCGTGTCGTGCTTCGCATTGCTGGCGACAGCCGTCGAGCTCTTACCGTGCTTTGCCGCCGGCACCGTGACCGCCGACGCAGACGTTGCGGACGCAACCGGTGTAGATGCGGTGCTCGGCTCAGCGCCATCGGCAAGCGCGCGCGACAAGCGGCTTTCATCGCCACTTGCAGGCGCACTCGCGGACGCCGCTGGCGCCTTGCTGTCGCTGTCGTCAGCAACAATCGTGGCCGCTTGCGACGAGGCCGCAGCCGGCGCCTCCGCTTTCGCAGTGACCTGCGGCGCGCCGCTCGCGGCGGACGCCGGCACGGCAGCTTTCGCAGCGTTAGCGGGCGTGGCTGACGCCAACGACTCCGTCTGCACACGCTGCTGCATATGCCATGCGCCCCAACCGCCGGCCGCGATCACCAGCAGGGCGACCAGCAGCAGCGGCGCTTTGGACCGGCGTGGTTTATCGGTAGGCGGCTCGACGCGGCCTTCCAGATTCGCGAGAATTCGCGAACCATTGCCATCGGCGCCCTTAGCCTTATCGGATAACAGGCTAGGTGGGGCTTTGGAATTCGAACTTTCCGGCGCACTCATTCACTGTCTCATTGAATCCTGGATTATTTCGCCGTGATAATACCGTTCCGGCTCCTCTCCGAGCAGGCCTGATTCTAAGAGCAAGCATTACAAAATACAATTGTTTCCAATTTCCGGGGTCGACTTTGATTGCCGTAGTACTTCTCGCCTATTTCGCCTTCGCCGTTGTGATCGCCGCAATGCTGCTATTGCCGGCGGTACGCGCCTCTTTATTAGGCGCCGCACTCGCCATTCATGGCCGCGTTATGCGCGGAGCATCTCAAGGTGCTTCACGTGCTCGCGGTCAATTAGTGCGTTCGGCAAAAATTTCGCAATCGACTGCAGTCGATATGCAAAAGTTACTGGCAAAGCGGCGCTTGCTGATTTTTACCACCACAGGTATTCTTGCGACGCCGCCATTGGTGGCATTGGCTTTACGCGGCCGGCAATTATTCCAATTCGATGACACTGCACGGGTTCCGGATGAGAAAATTGCCGCATTATTGAATGGCGAACAGCTCGTGCCCCCGCCGCCGCTGCCGCCCGAGGTATTTGCAACACAGGAAGTGGAGCAGATTCGGCCCGCGCTGAAAGACGCGAGCCGCGACTGGAATTTGCTCGATGCCGATTTCAGAACGCGTTTATTGCTCGTTTACAAAATCATGCACGAGCAGTATGGGTATGAAATGGCATTGCTGGAAGGTTATCGCAGTCCGGAGCGGCAAAACCGCCTGGCGCAAATGGGGGGCAACGTCACCAATGCCGCAGCGTTTCAAAGCTATCACCAATACGGTCTTGCCGCTGACAATGCGTTTTTGCGCGACGGCAAGCTCGTCATTTCAGAAAAAGATCCCTGGGCCATGCGAGGCTATCAGTTATACGGACAGACGGCCGAACAGGTCGGCCTGACGTGGGGTGGCCGTTGGAAATTGATGGATCTCGGGCACGTTGAATATCACAAACCCGGCTTCGTCCTGGGGCGTGGTCATTAAGGCGAAGCGGGCAATAAAGAGGTTGGCAATGGGGCGTTCAAGCAAATTTTCTGGCAAAAATCGGCAATGCCGCATGCATAACGGCATTCGCTCCATCGCCATCTGCGGGAAATCTCATGGCGGATTTAACAATCCTGCCGCATTCACCGTCACCTGAATATGCTTTCGATTTATTTCAAACGCGGCGCAGGCAGACTTTGCCCGCGCTCGCGTCATGCTGTTTGCCACACACGCGCCACAACACACATCACCAAGACCTGAACGGCTTATGCGACGCATTCTTAACGTGTTGACCCATACACGCACGCTCTCGATCATCGGCCTGCTCGCGCTCGCTGCTGTTTTGTTCATCGGTGCCGATACCTTGCAGATCGACCTGATGTGGCCTGCCATCGTGCTCGGCGCAGTAATCGCGCTATGGCTGCTGGTCTGGGTGGTGCGCCGCCTGCGCGCGCGGCGCGCGAATAACAAGCTCGGCGAAATGCTCGAGCAGCAAGCCGAAAAACAGACCGAAACCGGCCCCGCCCCGACACCCGCGCGTCAGGCCGAACTCGACGTGCTGCGCACGCGCCTCGTCGACGCGGTGAAAACCATCAAGACCTCGAAGATCGGTCAGATGTCCGGCGGCTCGGCGCTGTATGAATTGCCCTGGTACATCGTCATCGGCAACCCGGCCGCGGGCAAGAGCAGCGCCGTGCTGAATTCCGGTCTGCAATTTCCTTTCGCCGACAAGAACAACGCCGTGATTCACGGCATCGGCGGCACGCGCAATTGCGACTGGTTCTTTACGACCGAAGGCATTCTGCTCGACACCGCCGGCCGCTATTCCGTGCATGAAGAAGACCGCACTGAATGGATCGGCTTCCTCGGCCTGCTCAAGCGCTTCCGGCCGAAGGCGCCGATCAACGGCATCATCGTCACGGCGAGCATTGCCGAGTTGACCAGCAGCAAGCCCGAGTTCGCAATCAATCTCGCGAAGAATCTGCGCCAACGGGTGCAGGAATTGACCGAAAAGCTCGAAGTGTTCGCGCCGGTGTACGTGATGTTCACCAAGGCCGACCTGATCACGGGTTTCACCGAATTTTTCAGTGGCAGCGACCGCCACGAATACGACCGCGTGTGGGGCGCCACCCTGCCCTACGAGCCGGACGAAAAGCGCGACGTGGTGGGCCTCTTTGACGAGCACTTTGAAGAGCTCTACGACGGCCTGAAAGAAATCAGCGTTGCGCAGATGTCGATCAACCGCGGCAACAAGCTCTCGCCGGGCCAGTTGAGCTTCCCGCTCGAATTCTCGACGATCAAGCCTGCATTGCGCGCGTTCCTCGCCACGCTGTTCGAAACGAACCCATTCCAGCACAAGCCGATTTTCCGCGGCTTCTACTTCACCAGCGCGTTGCAGGAAGGCGAGACCAACAGCGCCGCCGCCACGCGCATCGCCAACCGTTTTGGCCTTTCCGCCGACAGTCTGCCCAAGCCGCATAGCGCATTCTCGAAGAACGGCTTCTTCCTGCGCGATCTGTTCTCCAAGGTGATCTTCGCCGACCGGCAAACCGTCAAGCAATTCGCCAGCCCCGCCAAGACGCGCATGCGTTATGCGACGTTCTTCGGCTTCGTCGCGGTGCTCGCGTTGGCGCTCGGCGGCTGGACGTGGTCGACGATCGGCAATCAGCAGCTCGCTGACAACGTCAAGGCCGACCTCGACAACGTGGTGCGCCTGCAGCAGAACCGCAACGACCTGCAATCGCGCTTGCAGGCCATGGATATTCTGGAAGACCGCATCGACCAGCTCGAACAGTTCCGCCGCGACAAGCCGCTGGCGGTGTCGCTCGGGCTCTATCAGGGCGACCGCCTCGAGCAGCACTTGCTCACCGAGTATTACAACGGCGTGCGCCAGATCCTGCTTGACCCGGTCTCGCAGAATCTCGCATCGTTCCTGAAGGACGTCAATGCGCACCCCGATCAGCTCGCGCCGTTGAACCGCACGCCGGACGCCGCGGCGATTCCGGTGTCCGCACACACGGCGATGGCGGCGAACAGCCAGGGTGGCCTGTATAGCGACGCGTCGCCGACCAATGTCGAAGACGCGTACAACGCGCTCAAGACTTACTTGATGCTGAGCGACAAGCGTCACGTGGAAACCGCTCACCTGACCGATCAGGTCGCGCGCTTCTGGCGCGGCTGGCTCGAGACGAATCGCGGCAACATGCCCCGCGACGAGATGATCCGCAGCGCCGAGCGCATGATCACGTTCTATCTGTCGCGCGTGTCCGATAACGACTGGCCGATGATCGACCAGAACCTCGGCCTCGTCGACCAGACCCGCGAAAACCTGCGCCGCGTGGTGCGCGGCATGCCGGCCCGTCAGCGTGTCTACGAAGAAATCAAGGCGCGTGCGTCGACCCGCTTCGCGCCGATGACGATTGCGCGCATCGTCGGCGAAAACAATACGGCGCTGGTGGCCGGCAGCTACGCGATTCCCGGCACCTTCACGCGTGAAGCGTGGTTCCAGTACGTGCAGCCGGCAATCCGTGACGCCGCTACCAAGGAATTGCAGGCCAAGGACTGGGTGCTCAACACCTCCGCGCACGACGACCTGACGCTCGAAGGCAGCCCCGAGCAGATCCAGAAGGCACTCGTTGCGATGTACAAAACGGAGTACGCGATGCACTGGCAGAAGTTCATGCAAGGCATTGCCGTGCAGAGCTTCGGCAGCTTCGGTCAGGCAGTGGATGCAATGAACCGTCTCGGCGACCCGCAGGATTCGCCGATCCGCAAGGTGCTCGAAACCGCCTATGACCAGACTTCGTGGGACAACCCCTCGCTCTTCAACGCGAACCTGAAGCGCGCGCAAACCGGCATGACCAGCTGGTTCAAGAACTGGTTCTCGCGTGCGCCGACCGGCCAGCTGAATGCCAACATCGACATCAACGGCAATCCGGTCGAAGTGCCGATGGGCCCGATCGGCCAGGAGTTCTCCGCATTGGGTCGCATCGTCGTCTCCGGCGACAACGGCTCGATGTTGAAGGGCTACATGGACACGCTCTCGAAGGTTCGTACGCGCTTCAACGTAATCAAGAACCAGGGCGATCCGGGACCGGGCGCGCGTCAGCTGATGCAGCAGACGCTCGACGGCAGCGGGTCTGAGTTGGCCGATTCGCTGAAGTACGTCGACGAGCAGATGCTGACGGGCCTCACCGATTCGCAACGCAAGGCGCTGCGCCCGCTGCTGGTGCGTCCGCTGATGGCGGCATATGCGGTGGTGATCCAGCCGGCCAGCGTCGAAGTCAACAAGGTGTGGAACGCGCAGGTCTACCAGACCTTCCAGGGCTCGCTCGCGAACAAGTATCCGTTTGCAGGCGATGCGAAGGTCGAAGCCGGCGCCGGCGAAATCGCTCAGGTGTTCGGGCCGGACGGCGCGATCGCCAAGTTCGTCGGCACCACGCTCGGGCCGCTCGCGGTGCGCCGCGGCGACACGCTGACCTCACGCACTTGGGGCGATATGGGTCTCGCGCTGACACCTGATTTCACCAGCGGTTTCGCGCGCTGGGTGGCGCCGCTTGCCGGCGGCGCGGCGACCTCCGGTGGCCAAAGCTCGGCCGAACCGCAGACCGTATTCCAGATCCTGCCGCAGCCGAGCAGCGGCACCACGGAATACACGCTCGCGATCGACGGCCAGCAGATGCGTTACCGCAATACGCCGCCGCAGTGGACCAACTTCGTGTGGCCGAATCCGTCGGGCTCGCCGGGCGCCACGCTGAACGCCACGACCTTCGACGGCCGTACGCTGCAACTGGTCAACGAGCCGGGCCGCTACGGTCTGGAGAAGCTGATCAACTCGGCGCAACGCAAACGCCGTCCGGACGGCACTTTCGATCTGTCGTGGACGCAAGGCAATGTCACGGTGGCGGTCAGCATGCGCATCATCAGCACGTCGCAGGCCTCGGGCAGCGCCAGCAGCGATGCACCGCAGCAGCAAAGCCTGCGTGGCTTGCGGCTGCCGTCGTCGGTGGCGGACGTGAGCGCGGCGGCGAATTCAGTCAACGCCACGGCCGCGGGTGGGACCGGGCCAGCGGGACCAACAGGAACAGCGGGCGCCGCACCGGCCTCACCAGCGGCACGGCCGGCCACGGCCGCCGCCGCGGTTTCGAACACAGGGGGTGCGCAATGACGCAAACCGTGCAGGCGCAAATCGCCTACTTCGGCAAGATTCCGTCGCGCGGCGACTTCGTCAAAAGCGCGCATAACCCGCAATTGCTGGCCACGCTCGACCGCTGGATCGCCGAGGCCATGGAGTTGCTCACTGACGATCCGCGCTGGAAGATCGTCTACGAAAACGCCAAGCCGATGCACTTCGCGTTCCTCGGTTCGCGCAGCAAGCTGGCGATTGCCGGGCATATGGTGGCGAGCCAGGATCAATCGTCGCGCCGCTTTCCGTTTCTTGCCGCCACCGCGCTGGAAGTAGAAAAGCCGCTGACGTTCCTCGCGCACAGTCCGCTGGCCTTTGCGCGCCTGTGGTCGCGCATCGCTTCGCAGATGAAGCCCTTGCTCGGCGTGAGCGAGCCGGCCGGTGCGTTGCATGCGCTCGGCGAAACACAAGTGCCGATCGAAATCGGCGGCGGCCCAGGCAATCCGCACGACGGCACCTTTAACGACTTCGTCGAGCATCAGACCCTCTCCGGACTCGAACAGATGCTGCTTGCGAGCGGCCATCCGGTGCGCTTGCGCGGCGCGATGCTCGCGCTCGGTTCGCTGCTGCGTCCGGTGATGCAAAGCGGCTCGTCGCATCTCGAACGCGGGCTCACGCTGCCGCTGCCGAACGATCCGTTCTATCGCTCGCTCGTCGCCGCTTTCTGGCTCGAACTGATCGCACCGTTCGTCTCGCAGGCCGATTTCGAACTGGCGATTTTTATCGGCACGATTGCCGAGCGCGAACGGCTCATCATCGGCTTTAACGGCGCCTCGGCCAAAACGCTGCACAGCGTGGTCGATCCGCAGGCGTACGCGGCACACAACATCGATATCGACGATCCCGAGTGGATCGACGAACACGCACAAAACGACCATGGCATCAGCAAGCTCGTCAGCTACCTCGACCAACCGCAACTGTCGTTGCGTGTCAGCATCGACACGTTCCGCGAAGCATTCACGGGAGCGTGACACGATGTTGAGCAAACACACGCGCATTGCCTCGCTGCTGGCAGGTCTTCTGATCAGCACCCTCGCCCATGCCGACAATGACGGCCCGGCACGCGTCACGCCGGTCGACAACAGCGGCATGGCGATTCGCACGACGGTCCTGCCCGCGCCTTCGTCGGCGCAACCGGGCACTGCAGGTCCTGCAGTCAGCACGGCCGGGCTCGCTAGCGGCACCACGGGCGGCGGCACCGGTGCGATCAGCGCGGCGCCTCCGCCTGCCAATGCAACTCCGGGCCAGGTGGTGGTGGGCGGAAAGGTGCCGGATGAAGCGACCAAAGCGGCTGTGCTCGCACGTCTGCGTGACACCTACGGCGCAGCCAACGTGGTCGATCAGATCGAAGTCGCCGACGTCGCGACGCCGCCGAACTGGTCCGCCAACGTGCAAAAGCTCATCGGCCCGCAGTTGAAGCAGATCAGCAAAGGCCAGTTGAAAATCGACGGCACGCAGATCGACGTGAAGGGCGAAGTGCACAACGAATCGCAGCGCCAGCAGCTCGCAAGCGATATGGCGAACGCGCTGAATCCAACCTACACGATCAAGAACGGCCTGCGCGTAAGCGCATCGGAACAGGGCCTGCTCGACCAGACCTTGGCGAATCGCACGATCGAGTTCGAGACAGGCAGCGCGACGCTTACGCCGCAAGGCCGCGCGATTCTCGATCAGATGGCGGCCGTGTTGTCGAAAATGCAAACGAAGACGGTGGCGATCATCGGCCATACCGACAACTCGGGCAATCGCACCTCGAATATCGCGCTGAGCCAGGCGCGTGCGGATGCGGTGAAGGGTTATCTGGTCGCGCGCGGCATTCCGCCCGAGCAGATGACGACCACAGGAGTTGGTCCCGATCAGCCGATCGCATCGAACGATTCGACCGATGGGCGGGCGCGTAACCGACGTATTGAGTTTCGTGCGGGGTCCTGAGTTGCTGCTTGCTTGACCTCATGAATTAAAAAAGCCTGGCACCGATTTCGATGCCAGGCTTTTTTCTTGCGCTAAGGGAAGTTCTAGCTGTTTTCTTCGGGCTTCACGCCTAACAACTCGCGAATATGCGCGAGCGATCCATCGTCCTTCACCACCGAGGAAAGCCACTGATGCAAAGGCATGTCCGCGCATTCCGCTGCCTTATCCGCGAGGTAAGCAGCCGGGTTATGCGGCTCGGTGCTGCGAAAGAATTTGGCCACAGCACGCAACTGCGCGACGGCTTGCGCACGGCTCTGGATTCCTGCAATCGGGCTGATCGTCGTCGGCATGGTCGTCAACACGGGTTCCTCGCGTTGCGGTGAAGTCTTGAAGGTAGGCTCGGCGCGTTCGTGCTCTTCCGGCTTCGGCGCTTTCGGCGGCGACGCTTCAGCGCTCACGCCCAGTTCGCGTGCGAAGCGTTCAGCCAACCGGTAGACGCTTTCGTACGCGTCTTTCGCCTGACGGAAGCTCGGCGCTGAATCGGCCGCGCGCTGGTCCAGTTGCTGTTCGAGTGCGAGCATCGCCGCCTCAAACGCTTTCAGATCGGCCAGCAGCGTCGAATAGAACGCCGGCGGCGTGGCGCGTTTCGACGCTTCGATCTGCTCGATGGAAGGCTTGCCGCGCGCGATGTCGTCGGCATGATCCGGATCGCGCTTGACCGCTTGCGCGACATGCGTGGCCACGTCCCAATCGATCGTGCTGTACGAGTTACCCTGCGACGACGTGAGCGGCATCGACCGCAGCAGATCACCTGTGCGGCCCATGAGCCACGCGACGTTGCCAAGGCGATACTCGGTGTCGTCGCCTTCGGGCAACGGATGCACGTGATCCCAGTACTTTTCGCACAGCCCCGTCAGCAACGCATACCCTTGCGTGAGACCGGTCACGCCCTCTTCGATAGCCAACGCCTCGGTGAGCCAGACAGCGAGGCGCAGGTCTTTAGTCTGCGTCTGCAGCAGGCTGCTGGAGCGCTCAACCACGAATGGCCAGTCGGCCTCCTTGATATCCGTGACCCATTCGCCCTGGTCGAGCGACGGGTCTTCGAATCGGCGCGCGTGCTGAATCGCGTCGAAATCCGCCGAAAACAGCAGGTCGTCGCCACAAGGCGAGGTTTCGCTGATCGGCGCCAGCAGCGTGTTCAGATTAGTCGGCATGACAGAAAGCAATAAGGTTCCGGTACGGCATTAAAACAGATTGGCAAACAGGCGGGGACTTGCCTGCTCACGCAACCGTGTATTCGAACTCGCCCGCTTCGCTCGCACGCACTGCGATGCGTTCGATCGCGGTGCCATTGGCAATACGCTCCAGCACCTGCTGCGCGACTTCAGGCAATAGCGTGCCGTTCAGAATGTGGTCGACATTGCGCGCACCGGAATCCACCTCGGTGCAGCGCGCGAGCACTGCGTCGACGAGCGACTCGTCCCACTCGAACACCGCCTTGTGATTCGACTCGATACGGCGGCGAATCCGCTCCAGCTTCAAGTCGATGATTTCGGCCAGCACGTCGTCGGAAATCGGGTAGTACGGCACCACCTTCATACGGCCAAGGAACGCCGGCTTGAACGTCTTGTACAGTTGCGGGCGCAACGTCTCCGCGAGTTCATCCGGATCTGGCAGTTCTTCGGCGCTCTTGTTCAGGCAGGCCTGCATCACCGCCTGCGAGCCGACATTCGAGGTCAGAATGATCAGCGTGTTGCGGAAATCGATCTCGCGGCCTTCAGCGTCGTCCATCGTGCCCTTGTCGAACACCTGGAAGAACATTTCCAGCACGTCAGGGTGCGCCTTTTCCACTTCGTCGAGCAGCACGACCGAATATGGATTGCGACGCACCGCTTCGGTCAGCACACCGCCCTCGCCGTAACCGACGTAGCCCGGGGGCGAGCCCTTCAGGCCGGACACGCTGTGCGCCTCCTGATACTCGCTCATGTTGATCGTGACCATCTTGCGTTCGCCACCGTACAGCACGTCAGCGAGCGCCAGCGCGGTTTCGGTCTTGCCGACACCGGACGGTCCAACGAACATGAACACGCCACGCGGTTTGTTCGGATCTTCGAGACTCGCGCTGGCGGTGCGCACGCGTTGTGCGATCGCATCGAGCGCATGGTCCTGACCGATCACGCGCGCGGCCAGCAATGGCTGCAGATTCAGCACGGTCTGGATTTCGTCCTTGATCATGCGGCCGAGCGGAATGCCGGTCCACGAAGCGACGATTTCAGCGACCACATGGCCGTCGACCTGCAAGGGAACCATCGGCTGGCCGCCTTGCAATGCATGTAATTGCGCAACACGTGTGGCCAGTGTTTCGCGTGCCTGCTGCGCCTTGTCGGCCTGCGCGGCGTCCGCGCTGCTCACGCGTGCGGCGTCGATTTCCGCGCGCAAGCCGACGATCTCCGTCACCAGTGTGCGTTCCTTGTCGTAGCGCGCTTCGTCTTCAGCGAGATCTTTCAGGTCTTCTTCACGCAGGCTGCGCAATTCCGCAAGCCGCTCGTCGTGCAACGCGCCGCTCGCCACTTCGCGTTCCAGCGCGGCGATTTCGGCGTCGATGCGTTCAAGCCGTTTCTTCGTGTCGTCGATCGCGGCAGGTGTCGAGCTATGCGCGAGCGCGACTTTCGCACAGGCGGTGTCGAGCACGCTAATCGCCTTATCCGGCAGTTGACGGCCGCTGATGTAGCGATGCGACAGACGCACGGCTTCGGTGATCGCATCGTCCAGCACGCGGACGTTGAAGT
This sequence comes from Paraburkholderia sediminicola, assembly GCF_902859805.1. Lineage (GTDB taxonomy): Bacteria > Pseudomonadota > Gammaproteobacteria > Burkholderiales > Burkholderiaceae > Paraburkholderia > Paraburkholderia sediminicola. Next base: position 547,705 of record NZ_CADIKC010000004.1, read on the forward strand.
GCTTTTCCATCAACGCAGCCATGCCGCGCAGCATCGCCGCCGCGAGCACCTCGCTCGGTTCTTCGATCTTTACGACCTGGAAACGACGCGCCAGTGCCGCATCTTTCTCGAAGTACTTCTTGTATTCGCTCCACGTGGTCGCCGCGATAGTGCGCAATTCGCCGCGCGCCAGGGCCGGTTTCAGCAGATTCGCTGCGTCGTTCTGCCCGGCCTGGCCGCCGGCGCCGATGATCGTGTGCGCTTCGTCGATAAATAGAATGATCGGATGTGGGCTCTTCTTCACCTCGTCGATCACATTCTTCAGGCGGTTCTCGAACTCACCTTTGACGCTCGCACCGGCTTGCAGCAACCCCATATCGAGCACATGCAACGCGACGCCTTTGAGCGGCGCAGGCACGTCGTCGGCCGCGATACGCAGTGCGAGGCCTTCGACCACCGCCGTTTTGCCAACGCCCGCCTCGCCCGTCATGATCGGATTGTTCTGCCGGCGACGCATCAGGATGTCGATGGTCTGGCGAATCTCGCCTTCGCGGCCGATCACCGGATCGATCTTGCCTTCACGCGCACGCTGCGTGAGATTGCTGGTGTAGGTGTCGAGCGCAGGGGTTTTAGAAGGCGCACCGGGAGCAGAGTCGGGCGCAGCTACGTCACTCACGCCTTCTGCAGCGTTCTCCGCCGCATTGCTCCGTTCGACTTCACGCGACCCCGCTGTCATTTCGTCGAACTTGTGCTTCAGATCCGTCACCCGCACGTCGCGCAGCAGCGGCGACATGCGCTCAGCAAACTGCGCGAGGTCCGGCGCCGTGAGCAACGCGAGCAGCAAATGCCCCGAGCGAATCCGTCCGATCTGCGAATCGAGCGACGCGATCAGCCATGCCTGTTCGAGCAAATCAATGAGGTGCTTCGAAAACACCGGCGTACGTGTGTTGCCCGTCTTCAAGCGCTGCAATTCGCGTTCGATATCGGCGCGCAAAGCATGCGCGTCGACCCGGCTCGCACGCAGCGCCAGCGTGACGTCGCTCGCCGGTTCATCCAGCAGCGCGAGCAGCAGATGCTCGAGGTCGACCTCATAGTGACCGCGCGCGAGACAGTTGTTCGCCGCGAGCAAAGCCGCTTGCCGGCAGGTCGGATTCAGTTTGGCGATCAGGGTATTGAGGGACGTGCTCATGTCGTGCGATCCGGGTCCAGGTTCTATCGTTGTAGTCAGTGAATCACATGCAATTCGTAGCGGGCATCCGCACGGTCACGGTCGGCTTCTCTCGTGCACAGAAACGCATCCCAGCCGAGGCGTGCGCCGCCGCTCAGCGTACTGGGTCCGACCTCCTTGCGGCGCAGTACCAGCGAGACCTCATATTCGAGGGTCACGCCGGCGAGCAATGTCAGCATGCGTTCGAGCGCCACAGCGCGGTCGGCGCCAGGTAAAAACGCTTCGTAGTCGGCCTTGTCGAGTGGCCCGATCACGAGGCGCGCGCGCATGTCGCGTTGCCAGACCCGCTCGCCCGCCAGCGCCGTTGCGCCAAGCGTCGCGTTGACACCGCCGAGCACGGTCAGTTGATCGCGCGGCACGTCGTACCATTTGCCGACGAACTGCTCGACGCGCACCCGCACCTTGAAGTACTCGGACAGCGTACGTTGCAGATAGGCCGCTGACACCGGCCGGTGCCGCGCGGCCAATGCGTAACCGGCAATCGCTTCGTCGAATAGCGCGCCGTCGCCGCTTTGCAGACTGTTGCGCGTGTCGTCGTCGGCGACGCCTGCCAACGCGAGCAACAGCGGCAGATAGCGTTCATCGCGATCCAGTTCGTAATGAAACGGCAACCTGTACTTCTTCCACGCCGCGTAGAAAAGCGCAGTCGCGCGATTCGAAAACACGTCGAAGAATTCGCGTGCGGCCCGGTCGCGCTTGATCTGCTCGCGCGCGATGATCTGTTCGGTGTAATGCAGCGGCAAGGCGCCCTGCCCGCCGAGCAAACCGAAAAACGCCGGCGTGATATCGACCTTGTTGAGCGAGCCTGCTTCGAGCGCGGCGGTGCGCTGCGGCTTCTCTTTCAGCGCCGTGCCTTCATCGTCGTAAGACTGCGCGCTGTGAATTTCGCTCGGCGGAAACGACATCGACAGAGAATTGCGAAAGGCAATCCGCTGCGCGACGATTTCGCCAGGACGTCCATGATTCGACGGCGTTTGTTGCGCGAACCACTTCTCGAGAATCCGCACCGCCTGAAAAAATTCGAAGCGGTGCGGTTCGTCGAGAAGTTGCTCGACTACGCCAGGATCGATTCGCCGCTGCGCGGTTTGCATCGCAGAATCTCCTCGCCGGTGCGCTTCGACACGACGACCAGTTGTACAAAGCTGTTCAGATGCACGTACAGCCCGAAAAACGTGTCGATCACCCGCACGAACGACGCGAGACTCGTGCCGACAAAGTGCTCCTCGTCGATCGTCAAACGAATCTCGATGCCGCGCACGAAGGTTGCAAACGGCTTGCCTGGCAGCCATTGCACCGCTGCGCGCTGCTCGATGCCGACCAGGCCGTCGATATGCCGCGCCGACACTGCCGTGCGCCGCAAATCGTAAAGCACCAGCATTTCCTTTAGCGCCGACAGGCCGCTATTGGCGAGCGACACATGATTTAACGCCAGATGCGAAATCAGCCGCCAGTGCGAGGCGCGCCCGCGCTCGAAACGCACGCTAGGCGTCGGCCTGCGCAACATCGTGATGCTGCCCGTCAACGAACCGCCTTCCAGAAACAGATCACCGCCTTCGAGACCCACGGCGAGGCCGGCAGGCAGGTCGCGATTGGTGCACGTCAGATCGAGACTCAGCGTATCGGTTTGCGGCGCGGCCGGTTCAAAGTCGATATCGACGATCGAGATTTCAGTCTCGTAGCCGGGGCTTTTCTGCGCAACCCAATCGTTGCGTCGAGCGAACCAGTAGTGCCCTGCACGCGCCGCTTCGCCGTGATGCAGCGAATAGAACGGCCGGAATTCGATCACCGATTCTTCATGCGCCTGCTGCCGCACGAGTTTCACCGAGTCGATCGAATAGACCTCATATGCGAACGCCCGGCGCGCTTCGGCGATCACCGGATACGAAATCGCCTGATGACTGATACGGATCGGCTCGCCGTGCTGTTCGAACAGGTTCACCACCGGCGTGCAGAACAACCGGAAATGATGCGCGGACAACGAATCCAGCAAGCGCGCGACGTGAGAATCGCTGCGTACTTCCTTGAGTACGATGTGCAGCGTCAGACGCTGGCAGCGGCCGCTCGCGCGCGTCATCGCCGCCAGATCGAAATCGGTGAAGTTGAATTTTTCGGGGAAAGCAAAGTATTCGGTCAGCAACCGGTACGCCGGATGCGATTTGGCCGGATAGTCGATCAGCGCATCGTCTTCATCGAAACCGGCTTGCACCACTGGCGATTCACGCAGTTGGGTCCACACACCGCGGCGGTCGGCTTCGACATAAGTGGCCATCGCGTTGACGAACAGGCAGTCCGCCAGCGCCGCGATAAACGACTGTTCGCCGTGCAGGTGCGTGCGCAACGTGCCGACTTTCAATGCGGACAGATCGAGCTGCGCAGCCGTCGATTCGAACGTGATCGACACGATCGCCGTAGCGTTGCCCGGCAGGACGGTCGCACTCGGCGCCATGGCTACCGATGTGTACTTTGCCTCCGAGATCCGGATTGGCGCCAGCGTCACGTCGTAGGCGGTCCGGAAACGGCATTGCACGCCGCGAATCGGGCGCGACTTGAGTTCGGTGCCTCGCTCAACCAGCACCGGTTCGGTCAGATGGCTAAGCGCGGCCGAGGTGCCCAACTGGGCGATCGAGCACGACGGAAACGGCCGCAAGTAGTGCGGATACAGCACTTCCAGCAGCGCTTCGGTGAATTCGGGGTAATCGTCGTCGAGCTTCTTGTTGATACGCGCGCCCAATAGCGCGAACGATTCGATCATCCGCTCGACGTGCGGATCTTCGCAGTGCTCGCCTGACATCGCGAGGCGCGCTGCGATCTTCGGATAGCGCTCGGCGAAATCGCGCGAGTAGCGCCGCAGAAATGATAATTCGCGCTCGTAATACGGCAGCAATTCTTCCATCGATCTATCCCCGAACCTGAACCATCGCCGCCTGAACAGTCGCTACCGTTGCGCGTTAACGGCGACGACAAAGCGGTACTCAAAACACCAAAACGCAGGTACTAAAGCTTCGCGCGTGCGCGCGTCACCGAATATTGCAGCGTGGAAGGCTGCAGCATCGCATCAAAACTCACCGGTTCTTCCGCCGGGTGCACAACCAGCAGCGCCTGAATCGCAAAATTCAGCGCGTTGGTGGATTGTTCGTTCAATTCGAGCGTGACCGCCACCTGCTGCAAGCGCGGCTCATGCCGTGCGATGGCCTGTTGAATCGATTTGCAGATAAACGTGCGGTCGTAGTGGCTCGCGAGACTCAGGCCCGCGAAGTCGTTCAGGCCGTACGTAAGCACCGAGCGCTGGCATTCAGGCAGCGCCGCCAGTTCGTGCTCAGTCAGGGCAATCCGGGTGTTCAGGATTGCCTCGACGTCGCGTGCAACTGTGGCCTTCAACTCGTCCAACGACAATTGCCGCATCGCCGGGGAAGCCGGCAGATGCGGTTCGTCGTCGAACAGCTTGTCGAGAAAGCTGGGTTCGAAGCGTTTCATCAGCGTCCGAAAAACCGGCTCGATGCGAGGCGCGCGCGGCGGGCGTCAGCCTTTTCAGGCCGCACGCCGCGTGCGCCCCGGCATCAGACCGCGTACGTCTTGTCGTTCTTCGTCAGGCTCCACGCGCCTTGCGCGTTGCCGCCCTGGTTGCCGCCGATCTTCTGCTGCGTGTACTTCCACTGCACGGCAGCGTACTTCAGCGAGAACTGTTCGCTCGGCAGGCCTTCGCCCACCACGCTCGGCGTGGCGCTCGAGATGATCACGTACTTGAGTTTCACTTCCAGGTACTTGATGCGGTTGCCTTCGCCGTCCGAACGCATGAAGTCGATCGTCACTTCGTCGAACGTCGTGCCGCCCGATGCGTGTTGATAGATCAGCGGGCTGACCACGTCGATATCTTTCGTGAACTGCATGTCAGCGTGCTCGCAACGCTCGGACGTATGACCGCCTGCCGTCGAAGCGGTTGCCGAACGCGGTTGCGTAATCGAGTGGCTCCACGAATCGATTTCGATCCAGCCAGCATGATCTTTATCGGCGGACTCGCCTTTGATCGCCGGATTGCCGAATTTTAAATAGATGTCCTTCATAACTCATCGACTCCCCAAAGAGGTGGTTTTAACAGCTAACCCGTGCGGCCGGCACGGGCTTTCTGACTTCGTTTATGAATTTGCCGGTTTCGGCAGGTCAGCGACAAGCCGCAAAGAGATCGACAGCTCGTCCAGTTGAAAGTGCGGACGCAGGAACGCGACCGAACGATACGCACCAGGTTTGCCCGGAATCTCCGAGACCTGTATCGATGCCTCGCGCAGCGGGAACTGCGCTTTCTGCTCCTGGGTCGCGTTGTCGTCCAGCAGCACGTACTGCGAGATCCAACGGTTCAGGAATACTTCGACGTTCTGCGCCGATGCGAAGCTGCCGATCTTGTCGCGCATCATCGCCTTCAGGTAATGCGCGACGCGCGATACCGAGAAGATGTACTGAAGCTGCGCGGACAGCACGGCGTTCGCATTCGCGCTATCGGTGCTGTATTTCTTGGGTTTCTGCACCGATTGCGCGGCGAAGAACGCGGCGTAATCCGAATTCTTGCAGTGCACGAGCGGGATGAAACCGAGGTCGCTCAGTTCCTTTTCGCGGCGATCGGTAATCGCGATTTCGGTCGGGCATTTCAGCGCGACTTCACCGTCGTCGGTCTTGAACGTGTGGGTGGGCAGGTCCTCAACCAGACCGCCGCCTTCCACACCGCGAATCGCCGCGCACCAGCCGAAGTCGTCGAATGCGGCTGTCAGGCGGGCGGCAAATGCCCACGCTGCGTTACACCACAAGTATTTGCTGTGATCGGTGCCGTCCACGTCTTCGACGAAGTTGAAGCCTTCCGCCGTGGCGCCGTCTTTCGGATTGAAAGGCAGGCGGCCGAGGAAACGCGGCAAGGTCAAGCCGACATAGCGCGAGTCTTCGGAGTCGCGGAACGACTTCCACTTCGCGTACTCGACGGTATCGAACACTTTGCCGAGATCGCGCGGCTTGCCGAGATCGGCAAACGTTTCGAGCCCCATCAGTTCAGGCGAGGCCGATGCGATGAACGGTGCGTGCGCCGCGGCCGCAACATGCGCCATCTGTTCGATGAAGTACACGTCTTCCGGCTGACGCGTCACTTCGAAGTCGCCAATAATCGTGCCGAACGGCGCGCCGCCGAACGTGCCGAACTCTTCTTCGTACACCTTCTTGAAGAGTGCGCTCTGGTCGAATTCGATGGCGTTCTTGAAGTCGCGCACGAGGTCGCGCTTCGGCGCGTGCAGCGCCTTGATCTTGACCGTCGAGCCGGTATTGCTTTCCTTGCACAGATAGTCAAGGCCGCGCCACGTGCTTTCCATGCGCTGGAATTGCGGCGCATGCATCACCGCGCTCAGTTGCGCGGAGATCAGGCGGTCGAGTTCCGCCACGCGCGCGTCGATGGTGGCCGACAGATTGTCGGACATGACCACCGTGCCGTCGAGCACCTGGTGGACGAGCTCGCCGATCAGGTCTTTCGCACGTGCGTGTTCGGAATCGGACTTCGCCACGCGGCTTTTCTCGACGATTTCGTCGAGCAGCGTGGATTCCGTGCCGCTCTGCGCGCTGGCGAGTTGGGCTGCTGCCGTTTGCTGGTTCATCTCACACCCCGTACGTACTTATTCGCCCTGCTTATCGTGATCCGGCGCGCCGGCGTGCTGGTCTGCTGCGTTGCCCTGATCTTTCGCCAGCGTCTGCAACTGCTGCGTGTTGCTGAGCACTTCGCTCAGCAGGTCCTCGAGCTTGTCGTTGCCGGCCAGCTTGTTGCGCAGGTCGGCCAGCTTCGAACGCGCATCGAGCAGACGGCGCAGCGGCTCGATCTGCGCAACCACCTCATCCGGATTGAAATCGGCCATCGACTTGAAACGCAAGTCGACTGCAAATTTGCCGCCCGCCTCGCTCAGGCGGTTTTCCACCTGAAATGCCGCGCGCGGTTCGATCGCTTTCATCACGTCGTCAAAATTGTCGCGGTCGATGTTGACGAACTTGCGATCGCGCAGTTTCGGCTGATCGACTTCGGACTGCCCTGCCAGATCGGCAACCACACCGACGACGAACGGCAGCTCCTTTATCTCGATCGCATCGCCGCGCTCAACTTCGTACGTCAGTTGAACGCGCGGAGGCCGCACTTTTTGCAAACGTTTCTGAATACTTTCTTTCTTCGCCATCGTCGGCTCCCGGATGCAGATAGGTCAGGCGTGTGGTTCAGCGCAGTGCGCTGAACGGGTCGGACGCGCCGCCGCTTTGTGCGGCTTTGGCGGGTGCTGCAGGCGCAGCCGGAGCGGCGGGCGCCGCGGGAGCCGCCGGCGTAGCGGCCGGAGCCGCTGCGCTGGTAGTGGCATCCGGCGTGTCCCCGGCCTTACCCTTGGCAACGTGGCGAATGATGCGTTTCTTCTTCACGGCCGGCTTATCGTTCGGGTCAGGCGGGAACAACGTGGCTTCGCCGAGCGTGTCGCGCAGTTGCTTGGCGAGCGCTTGTGCGTCCGACTTCGCGTCACCCGCGAGCGACGCATCCTGACGCAGTTCGCCGAGCGACTGCGTGGCCACGCGCAGGCCGGCTACTGCCAGCACGCTCTTGGCCTGACGATCCGTCTGGTCGCGCTGAAGCGCTTCCTGTGCGGCGACGATAGCCTGACCGTAATGACCCTGCGTGAACTGGATCTGCGCAATGCGCGACCACGGTTCTTCACGGGTCGGATCGGATTTAGACAATTGCTGGTAAAGCGAGATGGCGCGATCCTGATCACCGCCCTTGGCGACGGTATCCGCGTCCGCGAGTTGCTTATTAAAAGCCTCCGGTGTGGTCGCTGTGTTGTTGCCCTGTGTCGCGCAACCGGCAATCACGCCGCATGCCAACACTACCCCAGATAGTTTTACTAACAGACGCTCATTCATCGTTTTTCACCGACGTGCGATTTTTTTAATTCAAGGAGAAACCGGACTTTTGCTTTGCTTCAACTGCGCGGGTATAGTACAGGCCAATTTTCGATAATTCAACTTTCGTGTGAAGAAGCATTGCACAAAAAAAATGCATGTGGATGATTTAAACGAAGCAGGCAGAAATTGTTTCCTGGTGCAATAGCGGCATTGTGGAGAACGGAAAAAATTTCCGCATATCGCTCCACCAACACGCGAGTGTCATAGAACAATGCGCTTTGCATAAAGCGGCATTACGCGGCATAGCGTTGCTGCAAATTTGCCGGATTGAATTCGTTATTGATGTTTTGACGGGGGACGGCGCCGAGCCGGTCGATGTATATGAATTCGCGTCTTGTTCACCATGCATCGCTATTGATTGCAATCGCCGCGGCGTGCGCGCTGCTGGGCGGCTGCGCAGCCGCCGTGCCGGCGCTGGGAGCCGCTGCCAACGCGGTTTTGCAGGCGAGCGGCCTCGGCAAGCCTGACGTACCGGATGCGCAAAAGCCACCTCGCAATGTCGGCCTCACGTTATATGCCGCGCCAAATCTGAATTCCGCCAATGACAATCGCCCATTGGCGCTGGTCGTGCGGCTTTACGTGCTGAAAGACCCCACTTCATTCCAGCAGGCGCCATTCGACGCATTTACCGATCCGGCCAAGGAAAAGACCGTACTGGGCGGCGATCTGCTGGGCGTGCGCGAAGTGACGCTGATCCCCGGTCAACGTTACGTCGTCACCGAAAAAGTCTCGCGTGAAGCGCAGGCATTCGGTATCGTCGCTCTATTCCGCGATCCGGCCATGCAACGTTGGAAATTCGCCTTCGACCCGGCGAAGTCGGAGAAATCCGGCATAATGATCGGCCTGCATAACTGTGCAATGACGGTGACCAACGGCACTGTGATCCCGCCAGAACAGGGATTGCCCGCCCAGCCGTTGAATATGCTTTCTTCGGTAAGCTGTGGCTAAAGATGCCGTGCAAATACGATTTAACAGTTTTTAGAGAATTAACAATGCGGCGTTCGAATCGTTTATCTCCGGACGCGTCACACGCTGAACGCATATAACAGGTTTGAGATGAGTTATTCAGCAAAAGTGCTCTGGGGGGAAGGCCTGTTTCTGAGGCCGCAGCATTTTCAGCGTCAGGACGCCTATCACGAGGCACGCCTGTTCGAATCGATCCAGGCAATCCAGCCGTACAACTGGGGCGTGCGCTCGGCGCGCTTCGACCGCGACGCACTCGGCAGCAACGTGCTGCGCGTGAGCGAACTCTCGCTGGTGTTTCCGGATGGCGCGCTCTACTCCGCGCCGCAAGCCGACGGCCTGCCACCTCCCATCGCGCTCGACACGCTGCCAGACGGCATCAACGAATTTACCTTTTATCTCGCACTGCATCCGTTGCGCGAAGCCGGCGCGAACTATTCACAAGACAGCAATGCGGGTTTCGTAGCGCGTTACGTCAGCGAGCAAACACCGGTGGCCGATCATTTCACCGACGCCGCTGAAGCCGACATCACCTTCCTGAAGACCAGCGTCAAATTCATTGCGCATAGCGAGCCGCGCGACCAGCTGCTGTCGGTACCGCTCGTGCGTGTGCGCCGCACCGCCACCTCGGGTTTTGAAATCGACGACACGTTCGTGCCGCCCTGCCTCGCGATCGACGCGTCGCCGGTCCTGCATCAACGGCTGCGTCAACTGATCGACGCGCTGCAGGCCAAGGTCAACGCGCTGTATGGCTTTCACCGCGAGCCGACCAAGAACATCATCGAGTTCCGCTCGGGCGACATCGCGTCGTTCTGGCTGCTGCACACCGCGAGCGCCGCGTTTGCCTCGCTCGCGCATCTGTATCAGCATTCGGCGCTGCATCCTGAACGTCTGTTCCAGGAATTGCTGCGTCTGGCCGGCCAGTTGATGACATTTTCAAAGGGCTATGCGCTGTCCGATCTGCCGGCTTACCGGCACGACGATCCGGGCCCCGGCTTCGCGCGGCTCGACACGATCCTGCGCGATCTGCTCGAAACGGTGATCTCCACGCGTTACTTCGCGATCGCACTCGAAGAAGTACGCCCGTCGTTCCATGCGGGCCGCCTCGACTCGGGCAAGATCGACGACAAAACGATGTTCTACATCGCGGTGTCCGCGGACATGCCGACCGCCGAACTCGTCGAAGCCGTACCCGCCCGCTTCAAGGTCGGCGCGCCGGACGACGTCGACAAGCTGGTGCTCTCGGCCATGCCGGGCGTGCGCCTCGTCTACACCCCGCAAGTCCCGCCCGCCATTCCGGTGCGGCCGGGCGCATGCTACTTCTCTTGCGAATCGCGCGGCGCATTGTATGACCGCATGTTGCAGGCCCAATCGGCAATGATCTACGCGCCGTCGGGCATCAACGATCTTCAACTCGAACTGATCGCCGTCACATCATGAGCTACGCGCCTTCCCTGTTTGGCGGCAGCACGCCTGCCGCGACGCCCGCCCCCATGACCGAGCCGAGCTATCAGGTCCGCTCGCTGCTCGATCTGCTGTACGACGGTTTCTTCATGCTGTTTCTGTTGAAGAACGGCCGCGAGCCCGGCGAAGCGCACGAATTCAGCCAGCGCATCCAGCAGTTTCTCGGCGACTTCGAGCGCGGCGCGAAAAAGCTCAATGCGTCGGCGGAAGATGTCTACGCGTCCAAGTTTGCGTTCTGCGCCGCGATCGACGAATCGGTGTTGTCGTCGACCTTCAAGATTCGCACGGAATGGGAGCGCCGGCCGTTGCAACTGGTGCTGTTTGGCGAGCAACTGGCAGGCGAGAAGTTCTTCCAGTATCTCGAGGAATGCCGTGCGCAGGGCGCCGCGCGTTTGCAGTCGCTCGAAGTGTTCCACATGTGCCTGCTGCTCGGCTTCCAGGGCAAGTATCTGCTCGAAGGACCGGAGAAGCTCGCCTATCTGACCGCGCGCATCGGCGACGAAATCGCGCATATGAAGGGCAAGCGCGCACCGTTCGCACCGCATTGGCCGCTGCCGGATCAGGTCGCGCACCGGCTCAAGCGCGAGGTGCCGTTGTGGTCGATCGGCGCGGTGTTCGCGCTGGTTGGACTGCTCGCCTATCTCGGCCTGAACACCTACCTGAAAGATCAGACGTTGCGCACACTTGCACCGTATTCGCAGGTGGTCAAACTCGGTCCGCAATCGGCCACGTTGACGATTTCGCTGCCGTAAATCAGAACCACAACGCGTAATGAAAAAAGCGGCCCGTAAAAACGGGCCGCTTTTTCTGGTGCGAGACAAACGCTTCGAAGCGTCGACGTACCGCCGACGCCTGACTGCCTGCTCTGCTTACTGCGACTCTTCCGCCCACACGGCGTTTTCACGCGCCATCAGCGCCGTCGACGCAGCCGGCCCAAACGTGCCAGCCGTATAACCACGCGGCTTGTCGCCCGACTTGGCCCAGCCGTCCAGAATCGGCTCGGCCCACGCCCATGCGGCTTCCAGTTCGTCGCGGCGCATGAAGTGCGTGAGGCGTCCGCGAATCACGTCGATCAACAAACGCTCGTACGCTTCCGCGCGACGCTCGGTGAAGGCCTGCTGCAAGTCGAGGTTCAGATTCACCGGCAGCATATGCATGCCGCTGCCCGGTTCCTTCGCAAGCATCTGCAACTGGATCGACTCTTCCGGCTGCAACTGGATCACGAGACGGTTGCCGTAATTGCGCCCGCCGCTCGGAATGATCGAGAACGGCAGTTCGGAAAACTCGATAACGATTTCCGATACCTTCTTCTGCAGACGCTTGCCGGTGCGCAGGTAAAACGGCACGTTGGCCCAGCGCCAGTTGTTGATATGCGCGCGCAACGCGACGAAAGTCTCGGCGCGGCTGTTTGCCGGCACGTTGTCTTCCTCGAGGTAGCCCTTCACCGGCTCGCCGTTTACCGCGCCGGCCGTGTATTGGCCGCGCACGGTATCGCGCGCGATATCCTCGGGCGTCATGGGACGCAGCGAGCGCAGCACCTTGAGCTTCTCGTCGCGTACCGCATCCGGATCGAGCGATACCGGCGGCTCCATGGCGACGATGCACAGCAGCTGCAGCAAGTGGTTCTGCACCATGTCGCGCAGCGCGCCGGTTTTATCGTAAAAGCCCGCGCGGCTGCCTACCCCGACCTCTTCGGCCACGGTGATCTGCACGCGCTTGATATACGGCGCCTGCCACAGCGGGCCGAAAATCGCGTTGCCAAAGCGCAGCACCATCAGGTTCTGCACGGTTTCCTTGCCGAGGTAATGGTCGATCCGATAGATCTGCGCTTCGCTGAAATGCTTGCCGACCGCCGTGTTGATCTCCTGCGCGGATGCCAGATCGTGGCCCAGCGGTTTCTCGAGCACCACCCGCGAATTCTCGTCGACCAATCCCGCAGCCGAAAGGTTTTCGCAGATATTTGTGAACAGATCAGGTGAGGTCGCGAGATAGAACACGCGCCGCACGCCTTCGCGCGACACTTCCTTCAGACGCTGGTAGTCCTCGACCGAATCGACGTCCATGCGCACGTACTCGAACAGCGCCAGGAATTTGTCCCAGGCGGCGGCATCGAACGCCTTCTTTTCGATGAAGGGCTTCGCCTTCGTTTCCATGAATTCGCTGATGTACTCCTCACGCGACCACGGCTTGCGGCCAATCGTGAGAATGCGGGTATCCGGCGGCAAATTGCAGTGCAGATGCGCCATGTAAAGCGCGGGCAGCAGCTTGCGGAACGACAGATCGCCGGTGCCGCCGAAGATGATCATGTCGAGCGGCAGGTCGGGGGTAGCTGAAGCGTGTTGGGTCGTCATAGCGCGGTCGCAGCGTCGTGGTAGGCGTCAGGTCAACAGACAAAGGGCAAAAAAACGCCGGCGGACCGGCGCTTTTTTCTGGCAAACGCCTATGGTGCAACGTTTTGAGATTGTTTGCACGGCAACATGTGCCGCAGGTTGGCGCAAGATGCCAATCAGGACCTCCGAACCGCAACGCACCGGGCGCGGCGAACAGTCCGCGATCAGCCGCCGGACAAGGCTTCGCGCGCCACGCGGCAGGCCGCCAGATCCCACGCCGCGCAGCCGACACTTTTAAAAACAATCGGTTGTTTCGACGGCAACAATGCAGCGTTGCCCACCACGGTGGCAATTCCACCGACCCGCGCCCAATCGACACCGGCCTGGATGAAATCGCCGGCTTCATGCCTGGCGCCGGCTTCGTCGTCGACGAACAGCGCGCTGCCTGCGATTGTGCGCGCACCGATCTCGACCATGGCGGGCGTGAACGCGCCGACGCCGATCACGAGCCGGTTCGCGCGCGCGGCTTCGTCGTAGACGGCCTGCTTGCTGGTGGTCAGCGCGATCACCACGTCGACCGAATCGGGAATGGCCGCGTTGGGGTCGGCCAGCGGTTGCAGTTGGCGTGCGCTGCCACCCTGCGCACCCTGTGCACCATGCGCGGCGCAAAACGCTTCGGCTCGCGCTGGCGCACTGCCCTTCACCCACACGCGGGCGTCGGGAAACAGCTCACCGATCGCTTCCAGATGGTTCACCGCCTGCGTGCCGGTGCCAATCAGCAGGAATTCGCGCGGCTTTGCCGACGCGAAAGTGTGTACGCCGAGCATCGACATCGCCGCTGTGCGGCGCCCTGTCACTGTCGGGCCATCGAGGATGAAGAGCGTCTCGCCGGTATCGGCGTCGAAGGCCATCACCTGGCCGTGGATCGTCGGGATGCCGCGCGCGCGATTGCTCGCGCACACGTTGACCAGCTTGTGGATCGCGAGATCTGGCGCGGTCGCCGGCATCGATAGCATGATGCCGCCCTCGTTGAGCGGCACGACGAGCCGTTCGGGACTCACAATGCGTTGCTGCGCGTAGTCGATGCTCGCACGCCTCAATGCGTCGACGAGCGTCGCGTACGGGATCAGCTGCGCGGTGGCGGCGGCGTCGAAAATCTGCGTAGTCGGGCGGGTCATAAGCGGGGTTTTCCTGTTCAGACGAGTTGATGCGTTCGATTCAGCGCACCCGGTCGTGCGCGTTGCAGTGTGGGCTAGCGCGAGGCGTTCGCTCGCGGCGGACGCGACGACTGGATCACCATGAGCAGGTCGTCTGCTTCGATCGGGCACGGCTCGTCGTCGTAGAACGACAGCATGCGCCCTGCGCGGACCAGGCCGACCACCACGGCGCCCGGCAACGCATTGCTCCAGCGGCCGACTTCCTGCGCCGTCGCCGGACGCTCGATCAGATTGGCCCGGCCGCGCGCGGACAGCAGGTCGTTGACGAACGGCACGATGTAGTTGCTGTCCACCGCGTCGGCGAGCAGCAGGCCACCGATCCTGGTCGACGAAACGATGACGTCCGCGCCGGCCTGGCGCAACTGGCGCTGGTAGGTTTGCTCCTGGATCCGCACGACGATCTTGGTGTCCGGCGCGACGCTGCGCACGGTCAGCGTGAGCAGGATCGCAACGGCATCGTCGCTGACAGCGATGATCACCGCTTTGGCAATGCGCACTTGTGCCTGCTGCAACAGATCCTCACGCGACGGATCGCCGAGCAGGCCCGCCACGCCCAACGCCGTGGCTGCTTCGAGCGCGTTCTGCTGCGAATCGATGACGACGATCGACTCCGCGGCGAAGCCGCTTTCCAACAGCTCGCGCACCGCGACCGAACCGCTCAAGCCGTAGCCGCACACCACGACGTGATCGTGCAGTTGTTTTTGCAGGCGTTTCATGCGGAATTCCTCGATGACGCGTTGAATGACGAACTGATAAGCGGTGCCCAGAAACACGAACCAGATGACGATACGGATCGGCACGATAAAGAAGGCGTCGATGAGCCGCGCGCGGGCGGTGACCGGCACGATATCGCCATAACCAACGGTGGCGACGGTGACCATCGTGAAGTACATCAGGTCGACGATGCCGATCACCTTGCGGTTGGCGTCGCGCAGACCGTCGCGGTCGAGATAGAGAACGGCGAAAGCGAGCACGCACAAGCCGAGCACGAGATAGATACGCTGCAGCAGCACGCGCTGCGGCGAGGCTGCGGGACGCGTGAACAGCGTGCGCGCGCGCGGCGCCTGCCAGGGCGTGCGGGCACGGCGCGGCAGACGGAAACGTGGCGGGCGTGACTGCGGGTGTGGCTGGTCAGACACGCGGCTACTCCGGGAATCGGGAACAAGCGATTCTACGACGCCCGGCGCACCGTGGGGCCTGATCGCGGGAACGCGGTTGCCTCTACATCTGTAGCGCAGTAATTAGCGTGATTCGCTGAAAAGCAGCGGCGCGCCGCCACTAAGGTTATTGCGAGGCGGCGTCGGCTTTAGCGTCGTCTTTCTTGCCGCCCTTGAACATCGCGCGGCACGGCGGACTGAGTTCGTCGAGGTGCTGCTTCATGCAGGCGGTGATTTTTTCCCTGTTCGGAATGTCGGCGGCGCAAAAATGCATCGCGTCGCCGCGGCAGGCCCTGGACTGGTCATCCTGGGTGGCCGCATGCGCTGCGGTGACGGCGCTGAACGCTACGAGGCCGGCGGCAAGCACGGCATAGGTTCGCTTCATGGCGGGCTCCGGTATCGCAAAAGTCGGTGTCAAGCTCTTCAGCAGAAAACGGGCCCGATCATCGCGTTCGCCGTGCGGCTTGCCGGCGGCCGTGTCTAGCGCGCGATGCGAGTGAGCGTCATGCCACGCCCTGCATAGAAACGCGCCATCGTTGCGAACGGCAAATAGACATCCGCCTGGTGAGGCGCAATGCCCGACGGGTTATGAAACCATACGCCATCGCGATCGCGCCCATGCAGCAGGATCAGATGCCCGCCCTGGTGCTGATTCGGCCGCTCGGGATAACGGATCTCGGGGCTCACGGAAACGATCGCCAGCGTGTCGCCGTCGATGCGCACGGCAATCTCTTCGAGCGGCGCCTGCGGCAGCACCTCGACCTGAATACCGAATGCCTCGCCAAGCCAGTCGGCGAACGGCCGGTAGATCAAACCATCGACGCCGCCGTCGTCGCGCAGCCGGTACACGCCGTGGCGCAACGCTTCATCCAGCAAGGCAGCGCGCGGCACGTGTTCGATGCGCCAGTAGTCGAGCGCGGATTCGAGGCAGGTCAGACCGCACAGGCGTTTTGCCCAGAAACGGTAACGTTCCGGGTCGGCAAAACCGCTCTGCTGCCAGTGTGGATCGTCGCATGGGTCGCCCTCCTGTTCGACGATGTGGCGTACCCATTCGGGGCTGCCCCATTGCGTGTGGTACGGCACGTCGGTGTGGCGCAGTGTCGGTCGGTTCATGAGTCGCGCGGAGTCGGCAGAGAATATTTTCACAGCATGCTACACGGCCGGCCCAGCTGGGATACACGCAGATAGAATTTATTCGTCGTGCAGATATTTGCCGTTTATTCGCCAGACAGATATTTGCCGAATATGCGTCTCACGAATATTTGACAAATATCTGCAAGACGCATAAAGTGCGTTTATTCGTCTCACGGATAATTTGCCATGATCCACCTTGTCGCCACGACGGACCAGATGGCCCAGCTGCTCGCTGCCGGTCGGCGCCAGGCCGGCCTCACGCAGACCGACGCCGCCGCGCGCATCGGCGTCAGCCAGAGCCGCATCTCGGCACTGGAAACCGATGCCACCGCCCTCACCCTCGCACAATTGCTGGCGCTGTGCGGCGCCTACGGTCTGCAATTGCAGGTACGCGACAAAAACCAGCCGGCGCCTGAACCGGCGCCTTTGGTCGAGTGGTAAGCATGGGCCGCCAAACGCATTCGCGGGCGCTTTCGGTGTGGGCCAACGGCGAGCGCGTCGGCGTCTGGCACCTGCCCACCCGCGGCCCCATGGAGTTCGCTTACGACCCTGCATGGGTCGCCTCGCCCGCGGGCCGGCCGCTTTCGCTCTCGCTGCCGTTCGCGCCGAGCAACGCGGCGAACAAAGGGCCACGGGTGCTCAACTATTTCGACAACCTGCTCCCCGACAGCGAGGCGATCAGAAAGCGCATCGCCCAGCGCTACCAGACCGATACGCTCGATGCCTTCGATCTGCTGCAAGCCATCGGCCGCGATTGCGTGGGCGCCGTCCAGTTGCTGGCCGAAGACGACGCGCCGGCCGGCGTCGAACGCATCGAGGGCACGCCGCTCTCAGACAGCGAGATCGAGACCATGCTGGCGCGCACTGTCAGCACTCCCGCCCTTGGCGCGGCCGACGAAGCGGACGATTTCCGCATCTCGCTCGCCGGCGCACAGGAGAAAACCGCCCTGCTGTGGCACGACGGCAAGTGGCAGCGCCCGCATGGCGCCACGCCCACCACGCACATTTTCAAGCTCCCGCTCGGGTTGGTCGGCAACAAGCTCGCCGACCTCAGCACCTCGGTCGAAAACGAATGGCTGTGTCTGCGGATTCTGCGCGCCTATGGCCTGCCGGTAGCCAACGCCGAGATCATGACGTTCGGCAAGCAGCGGGTGCTGAGCGTCGAACGCTTCGACCGGCAACTGCATTCGAGCGGGCAATGGCTGCTGCGCCTGCCGCAGGAAGACTTCTGCCAGGTGTACGGCGTGCCGTCGCATCGCAAGTACGAAAACGAAGGCGGTCCGGGCGTACTGGATCTCGCGCGGATTCTCCAGCAATCGGTGTCGGCGCAACAGGACATCGAGACGCTGCTGGCAAGCCAGATCCTGTTCTGGATGCTGGCGGCGCCGGACGGCCACGCGAAGAACTTCAGCATTCGCCTGTTGGCGGGTGGCCAGTACCGTCTCACGCCGCTTTACGACGTGATGTCGATCTGGCCGGTGGAAGGCAGCGGCCCGAACCAGTGGTCATGGTTCAAGGCCAGGCTCGCCATGGGGATGTGGTCGCGCAGCAAACACGACGCCTTCCGCGACGTGCAGCGGCGCCACTTCAACACCATGGCGCTACGGTGTTCATACGGTGCGAACGCCGAGCCGTTGATCCAGAGGCTGATCGAGCAGACGCCGGAGGTCATCGCGCGGGTCTCGGCCGAATTGCCTGAGCGCTTTCCAGGCAAGGTCGCCGAGCGGATTTTCAAGGGTCTGAAAAACTCGGCGGCCAAGCTGGCCAACATGCCGCCGACATAACAGCAGATAGGGAAAAATCCAATCGGAATTACTTACAGATTCTTCCCGGTTTAATCGGTAAAATGCATTCGATGCAAAAGGCATAAACAGATCGCCGAATTTGTCTGCTCACACCTCGTACCGACAGGTTTGGCGGCGGTCATACCAAAACACAGGCCGTGAGACTTTTTACGGTACATTTGCTGTCCCCCGCGTTGCCGCGTCAATGCGCATCCAATGTGCATGGCCGCGCTGCGCGTGCCGTATCGCATGCCCCCAGCCACCCTTCAAGAAGGCAGATCCTCACGCAGTATGACCAACGAAACAAACTCACCTGACTCCATTGCCGTCGCCGAGCGCGTGCGCGAGTTGATGAGCCGGCATGGGATCGGCAAACGCCAGCAGACCACTGAGCTATGCCGCATCCTCGATCTGAGTTTTTCGCAGGGACACCGCAAGCTGCGCGGCAACAGCCCCTGGACCCTCTCGCAGATCAAGAAGGTTGCCGAGGTGTTCGGCGAACCTGCCGCCCAGCTATTCGGCGCACAGTCGCTCGATCCGGGCATGGTCGGCGCCATCGCCCAGGAGGCGCTGTTCTGCGTCGGCGCAATCGAGCTGGCCTGCACAGCATGGGTCGGCGCCGCGCTCGAACCGGGCAGCCGCCCTGAATTTGTCGCGTACTCGAAGCTCGGCCAATGGCGCGTGGCGCGCCACGACGGCACGCTCTACCAAAGCGCGTACGAAGTCCACAAGATCGAGATCTATCCGCGCCGCGCCGAAACCGACAAGCCGACCATCGCCGTGGTGGACGACGATCAGGCCTCCGCCGACAACCTGCGCGACTATCTCGAGCGCAGCGGTTTCGCAGCGGTGGCGATCTACGGTCTCGCGGCGTTCACCGAACAACTGCAAACGCAGATCTTCGACGGCGTTGTGATCGACTGGTTGTTCGGTTCGCAGACCTCGGCGGCAGCGATCCGCGCCGTGCGGGCGTCGGAAAATCCGGACGCGCCGATTTTCGTCCTGACCGGCGAACTGCTGACCGGCAAGGCCAGCGAATCAGAGATAAGCCAGGTCATCCGCAATTACGACGTCGCGTGTTATGAAAAGCCCGCGCGTATGGCGATCCTGGTCGCCGATCTGTCCAAGCGCCTCAACCGGCCTTAAGGTTGCATGCGCCGGTAAGCGGCTGAAGGTGTGTGCTCAGGTTGAGCCCTCCTCCAACTGCGTTTCTTCAAGGCGTCACGTCACACCGTATGCCGCGAAGCCAGGGCTCGCTGCAACGCGCTGCGCAGCTCCTCGTAATGTACTGGCTTTAATAACGCTTCAAAGAACGGCTGCAAGCCGGCCTCTTCCGCTTCCCCCGCCGCACCACTTGCCCCACTTGCCCCACCCGCACTACCTACGCTATCCGCCTCCGGCGCATACGCGCTCACCACGATCACCGGAACACCCGACGACGGTCCTCCACGCGCCGCGAAATCCGCAAGGAACGTATAACCGTCGCGATCCGGCATATGCAGATCGAGCAATACCACGTCACAGCGACGCGCGTCGAGCCACGCAAGTGCATCGTCGGCATTGGAGACGGCGTGCGCGTCGAAATCCATGTGCGCGATCATTTCGCTGAGCGACTCGCGAATCAGCCGGTTGTCGTCGACGATCAGCACGCACGGGCGCGCACCGCCTGATTCGGCCTGCGCCGCCACGCCGGGCGGCGCGGCTGCCGCAACCGGCGTGACCGGGATCGTCACCGTAAAGGTCGTGCCTTCGCCCACCGTGCTCGCCACCTCGACGGTGCCGCCGAACAGCTTGACCAGCCCCTGCACGATCGCGAGTCCCATCCCCGCGCCCTCGAAGCGGCGCGCGCGCGACGCGTCCAGTTGCGTGAACTCCTGGAAAATCAGCGGAATCTGCGCCTGCGGCACGCCCGGCCCCGTATCGCTGACGACGAAAATCAGCACCGCCGGCCGCTGCCTCAATTGCACGCGCACCGTGCCGGTTTCGGTGTAACGGATCGCGTTGGTGACCAGGTTGTTGACGATCTGGCGGATGCGGTGCGGATCGGAGTCGACGAGGCCGCTCATGCCGCTCGCCTCGCTTTCCAGCTTGAGGCCACGCGCGGCGGCCGACATCGCGTGTTCGTCGACGATCGACGCCAGCAACTCGCGCGGCTCGAAATGCTCGTGACGCAACTCGAGCTTGCCGGCGCCGAGGCGGGCGTAGTCGGTCAGGTCTTTCATCTGCGCTTCCAGATGCCGCCCTGCGGTTTCGAGCCGCTGAATGACCTTTCGATCGGCCTCGGAGTGATAGTTGAAGCCCAGCAATTCGATCGACGACACGATCGCATGCAAGGGCGTGCGCAGTTCGTGGCTGATCATGCCGAGAAACGCGTCCTTCGCGAGACTCGCCTCGCGCGCCGCGCGGCTCGCCTGATGCTCTGCGTCGAGCGCCGCGTGCTGCTGATGCATCAGACGCGTGCGGCGCCGGCCGTTGAGTACCAGCAGCGTGGTCGCGGCCGCCGACAACAACAGCAGCAACAGGCCGCCCGCGAACAGCATGCGGCGCTTATCGATGAAATCGCGGTTCATCGCCTCACGGTCAGCCACGTCGGCGAAACGGCGGCTCAACGCGAGGTCGTTGACCTCGTTCCAGTGCTGGCGCAACTCCACCACAATCCTGTCGGCGCCGCTGCGGTCCTTCGGCAACGCGTCGACCTCAGGCTGAATCCCGTCCAGCAAATGATCGAGCGACTGGATTTCCTCCTGTTGCCGTTGCAGCAGCGCAAGCTGAGTAGTCAGTCTGCGTGTCGAACCGGCCATCACGTGCAGCTTCGATTGCAGCAGCTGATAGCGCAGCACGAGCCGCTGATAGTCGTCGTCGACGCCGGATTGATATAGCAGCAACTGGTTCTCGAAACGCGCGTAGGCGATCTGCAGTTGCGCGGCGTCCCAGTAAAAACCATCATATTGACCGGTCAGCGGTTCGGTGGCGCGTGGATTCAGCAGGTTCGCGTACAACAGATAGCCGATCGCGCCGGCCGGCGCCGCAAGCGCGGTCAGCCAGATCAACACATAGAGGACACGACGCCAGGGGCGGCGTGTTATTTGACGATGAGTGCCTTGATCTGCCATACGAATTTAGAATCGCCCGCCGCGCCCATGAGTTCATCGGGAAACGCGTCGCGCGGATAGATAAGAAACAGCGGCCCGAAGTCGCTGATCTTCAGGCGCTGGCCGTTCATGCTGTACGCAACGACCACGCCGTAGCGATCGCAGTCCGACACCGGAATGGTGTATGTGTAGTCGTCGAGCGTATGGATCTCGACCGCGCTGCCGGATGCGCCGACTGTCTTCAGGATATCCGCGAGCAGCGGTCCTGTGAAGGTGGAACGTGGCGTCCAGGTGGTCGCGGTCGTAATCGAATGAGCCGGCAGCGCGAGCAGTTGTGCCTCGGTGAAGTGATACAGCTGGTGCGCCGCATCGTTGGTCTTGCTGATCTTGCCCTTCACGTCGAGCGATAAGGGCAACGACTCTGCGTGTGCCTGCATGCTCCACGCGGCGAGTCCAAGGATCAGACCCAGCCCCCACCCTACGCACCTGATCGCGCCTTTCCTGCCATTCACCGCTATGCTCACCTTGGTCATCTGTCTGGTCATTCCATCGTTTGTTATTTTGCGGACGGCGGCGCTGCCGGCTTAACCGGTCAGCGAACCTGCAACACCCTCGTGGTCGCCCTTGCTCTTGCGCTTTTCCCGCGGCCGCAGCGGTCTTTGCGACACGCCCCGTCCGGCAACACGCGTCACCCCGACGCGCGATCTTTGAACCGCATGCATAATATCGCCAAAATTCTTCGTCTCAAAAACGGGGGCCTGCCGCAGCACCGCGCCGCGCGTCGCTCTCCGTCTACAGGACACCTGCCCTACGCGCGCACCGCGACGCCCTGAGAGTCATGAACAAGCCGGTTTTGCCCCTGACGTACGAACAACTCGATCACTGGATCGAGTCGCTGCAACCTGCGTTGCTGGCGGAGCGTTTCACCATGGCGATCGGCATTCTGCGTGGCGGCGCGCCGCTTGCGCTGATGGTTTCGCATGCGGCCGGCACGCCCGTCGCCTTCCTTCGATACGACCGCCAGTCACGCACGGTCGCCTGGGATTCGACGCTGCCGATTCCGCCCGCCGGCTCGAAAGTGCTGCTGTGCGAAGACATCGCGGGGCGCGGCTTTACACTGACCGATTGCATCGCGTTCCTGCAGCATCATGGCCTCGACGTCAGAACACTGACCGCCGCGGTCGACGACCTGAGCCGCACGCAACCCGACTATGCGATCGACGCCCGCGGCTACTTCGCACTGTTTCCCTGGGAGCGCCAGGCCTACACCGAGCGTTATCGCGAGGACTGGGAACGTGTCGAAGCGGGCACCGCGCCCGCCATGGCCGACGATCACGAATACGCCACCTACGCGATCGACCTCGACGGCATCCTGCTACCCGACGTACCGCTCGCCCGCTACGACGAGGATCTGGCCGCGGCGCTCGCCGAACGCGACGCGCTGCTACCGTTCGAGGTGCTGCCGGGCATCGATCTGCAACGCGTGCGCACGATCATCACCGGGCGGCCGGAACTGGATCGCGCGCGCACGGAAGCGTGGCTCGCGCGGCACGGCTTCGGTCATATGCAACTGGTGATGCGCACGCCCGGCACCCACGACGAAAGTGCCGCCGGCACCGCCGCTCACAAGGCTGCGGCGGCATTGCGCGGCGGCGTCACGCACTTTGTCGAAAGCGATCCGGTGCAGGCGCTGCTGATCGCGCAGCAGGCGCCGTTACTGCGCGTGATCTGGTGGGACGCGCTTACGCAAACCGGGATGCTGGTGGGTGCGCGCGCGTGGACGTGAGCGGCGGCTAGGCTTCCTTCGCCTCTCTGAGTTCTTTGGTTTCTCTGAGCTCTTTACCCTCTCTACCATCACGCAGATGCAGATGCCGCGCGGCCCGCTGCGAGGCGACGATGATCAGTTTCAGCGTCGCACGCGTGGCGCCGACGAACAGCTTGCGCGCAATCCGCTCGTCGAATAGTTCGAAGTCGACCTCCGTGAGAATCACGCACGGCGCCGACTGTCCCTTGAAGCGATAGATCGACTCGAACAGCACGTCTCCTTCGCGATACTCCGGGTTGCCGAACAGATCGTACTTGCCCGTGAAACTGCGCAACCGATGCGGTCCGAGATGATCCTGCGCGGTCATCGCCGAGCCTTCACGGCCGCGAAACGAGAGCACCGCAATATCCTGTTTGCGAAAGCCGAGCGACAATGCCTGCGTGATCGCCCGCTTGGTTGCCTCGATGCTGCCTTCGGCGGCGTTCGCTTCGTCGTAGACGGAAAGCGAAATATCGGAGCCGTCGAACGGACTGCCCGAGGCGAGACCTGCCGCGACCGGCACCGAAGCGCCAACCACGTCGCGCACATAATCGAGAATGTCGCGCGGACTGCGGTAGTTAGTCGTCTCTTTCAGCGTGGTCCAGCCGTGTAACTCGACCGGCTCGCGCATATACAGATTCTGCAGCGGATCTTCGAGCCACCACCACGCGGCGCCCGGCCGCAACAGACGCTCGAGTGCGGCCACCCACGGCTGCTGGAAATCCTGTCCTTCGTCGACGATCAGCACGTCGAATTGCCAGCGCGCGTCGATCGGCGTTTCGGCGAAAGTCGTTTCAAGCTGCCTGAAGACGTCGCCGGACTGAAAATCCGGCTCGCGGCCCGCGTCGCGCGCGATCCAGTCGCATAGCTGGTGATAGTTCGCCACCTTGGCCTCAGGCGGCGCGACCCGCGCAATGTGATCCGCGAGCGGCCGGTTGAAACACACGTACAAAGGGCGCTGGCCACGCGCCGCTGCGTCCTTCATCACCTGCACCGCCAATTGAGTCTTGCCGGAGCCGGCCGTGCCGATCACGCGCAGCCGGAACGGGGAAAACTCGAGCCGTCGCGCCCAGGTCGCGAGCCCTCCGGCCAGACGCGTGACAAGCGTGCCGGCCTGGCCGACCAGTGCGCTGGCGTCAGGCGTCAGCGAAAGTTCGTCGGCGAGAAAGTGATGGATTTTCGGTGCGCAGGCAAGGCGTGCTTCGTCCGCCGGCAAGGCTTCGCGAATGATCGCGGCAAGCCGGTCCTTACGCGTCGCGTCGACGATCCGTGCGGGATTCACGCCGGCAATCGCCGCATCCTTGACGATGTGGTCCGGGCAATACAACAGTTCTTCGATGAAATACGTACCCGCGCCGAACGCCGCAGTGAAGCGCCGATGCAGCGTTTCGACGGTATGCGCAAGCGCGATCGCCACATTGCGTTCTGTCTGAAGATAGACCTTGACGAGCCCCTTGGGCGTTTCGCGCAGGAAGCCGGTTTTCTGTTCGACGATCATCACGCGCCCGGCCGGGCTGACGATCACGAAGTCGGCCTCGCCGAACACCGAAAAGTTCTGGTTCAGGCGGGTCCAATGCACGCCGTGATAGACGGTGTAGCCATCAGGAAGCGCTTCTTCCAGCAGGGCGAGGGTTTCGCGTTCGCGTGCCGCCGCGCCGGTGGCGGCGAGGCTCTTCCAGTCGTCGGGGACAATGCGGGCCATGCGATGCCTCGTCGTATTCGGGTGCGCTCATTGTACGCAACGCCCGCACGTTGCCGGCATGGCACATCGGGTGGCAATCGGCTCTCTGTGCTTAAAGCGCTTTGTCCACGCTCCGGGCAACATTTCACGCAGAAGATTGCAGGCTGGCGGCGCGCAAACCCATGCGCATCGTGTATCGTTACTGGCTGAACGCCGCGCGCCGCGCGCGGCTTGCCACCCGTCAATATAAAGAAAGGATTTACCGGATGATCACGATCTGGGGACGCGCCAACTCGGTCAACGTACAAAAAGTTTTGTGGTGTTGCGACGAACTGGTGCTGCCGTACGAACGCATCGACGCAGGCCTGCAATTCGGCCGTAACAACGAGCCCGACTACCTGGCGATGAACCCGACCGGCAAAATTCCGACGCTGGTCGACGACGGCTTCGTGCTGTGGGAATCGAACTCGATCCTGCGCTATCTGGTGCTGCAATACGGGGAATCGAGCCTCCTGTACCCGTCCGAACCGAAACTGCGCGCCAGCATCGACCGCTGGCTCGACTGGTCGCTCACCACGCTGCAACCCGCGGAAAGGCCCGTGTTCTGGGCCCTCGTGCGCACACCCGCCGCCGAACGCAACGCCGACAAGCTCGCCACCGACTTCGGCGCGGTCACGCTGCTGTGGCGCCTGCTAGATAACCATCTGCAAGGCCGTTTCTTCCTCGAGGGCGAAAAGTTCACGCTCGCCGATATCGTGATCGGCGCGTACGCGAAACGCTGGTTCGGGCTGGACGGTGTCGAACGCCCGCCGTTGCCGAATCTGGAGCGCTGGTATTCGCGGCTTGCGACACGCCCGGGATTCAAGAAATACATCGATTTCCCGCTGACTTGAACGATCCGGCGGCGATTAGGCGGTTTTACAGGCGCCTTTACGGGCCACGTCGCGCCGCGGCGCGGTGTCCAGCCACGGCCGGCAGGTACGCCGCACACCGGCACAGCCGAACACGATGGCCTTTATAATCCACGCATGAAGACCGCCAAGCCCGCCGCGACTACCGACAAAACCACGCCTGCCGCCTCCGCTCATCATCATGAGCCGGGGCACATGCACAGTGGCCACGGTGAATCGCAGGAAGCCGCACTGACACTCGCGGAAGAATATTGCCGCGAACGCGGCGAAAAACTCACGCCGATCCGCCGCAAAGTGCTCGAATTGCTGTTGAATTCCGGGCGCGCCACCAAAGCGTATTCGCTGCTCGACGACATGCGCCAGATCCATCCGGGCTCGGCGCCGCCTACGGTTTACCGGGCGCTGGACTTTCTGCTCTCGGCAGGGCTCGTGCATCGGATCGAATCGATCAATGCGTTCACCGTCTGCCACGACCTGACTCAATGCCAGCACGGCATTCTGGTGGTTTGCCAGCAATGCGGCAACGTCACCGAATTGCATCAGCCGAAGCTGCGCCAGGCGCTCGTCGCGCAAATCGAAGACGCGGGTTACCGCCTGGCGAGCGATGAAATCGAATTGAAGGGATTGTGTTCAGCCTGTCAGGCAGCGGAAGCCGCCAGCGCCAGCGCTGCTGCACCGGTCGCCGCCGCCAAATAACAGCGGCGCCTGCAATCAGGTTTGCAATCTGATTGCAGATCGTTTCGCCAGACGAAAGCTTGCGGCCGAAGATCCGGCGGCAAGAAACCGCCTCCGGCCGCGAGGCCGCTTCCTCAGCCTGCCGCGCGAGCGTCGATCGCGTCGTGCAACAGTGTCACGAGGTCTTCCGGCAATGCCGGCTTGGTCATGAAATGCTGGAAGCCTTCGCCGATGCTGCGTAAGCGGTAAGCGTCGTCGGTATGGCCCGTGAGCGCCACGGCCACCGAAGGCGCGTGGTCACCGCGAATCTCGTGATCGCGCAGCCGCTGGATCAGATAAAAGCCATCCATGCCCGGCAATTCGAGGTCGCAGACCACGGCGTCAGGCAATAACCGCATTGCCGCTTCGACGCCCTCTTCCGCATCCGCCACAGCGACAACATGCGCCCCTTCCGCCTTGAGTAACAAGGCCAGCGATTCCCGGCTATCCGGGTCGTCTTCGACGAGCACGATCGTGGCCTGATCGAGCCTCAATACTCCATTCATGTTCTGTTGTTGCTCAAAAAAACCGGTTAGGCCATCAGACTCGGCCAACGTATTACCCTGCTGTTTGCCGCCGATTTGCGCGGCTGCGATATTGCTGTTCATGGCTCCGACTCGATTTCATGCGTCGAGTTGCATGCAGGCCCGCGATTGTAAAACATGGCCTGGGCGCAACGCGTGCGCACAGTAACGCGCCAAAATTGCACGCCGATGAAAAACCGGCCCTCGGCTCCACTACCCTGGCTGACCGATGCCGACACCCGATTCGCCGCGGCGGCTGGTGCAAACCCATGTCCATCGCCTTGCCCGCCTAAGCGGCTGCCCTGACATCCGTGTTCTATTGCGACGCCGACGTTGTTATTTCTCCCGCTCGGCGTTCAGATCCACTCCTCAGGTAGCACGTTGCGTGCCTCGCCGGCTTCGCCGGACTCATCAGATTCGTCGTTACGTCAGCATGGTTGTGCGAGCCTGCTGCACGATCCTCGGCGGCGCTATGATCATGTGCGCGAGATCGCAACGACCGCATTGCGTTTAACCGTTGCGACGCAGCACGTCATATGAGCGCCATCTCTCCGCCCCTAAAACCTGAGGCCGCCCGACACCATGTCCGATCTCGACTCCGCCACGCTCGAAGCACTCCGCCATGTCAGTACCGCCACGCTGACCACCCAATTGTTCAAGCGCGGCTTGCGCAATACGTTCATGCAGGGCGTCGCGCCGCTCGCCGCGCACAGTGGCGCGAATCTGGTTGGGCCGGCCTTCACGCTGCGCAATATTCCCTCGCGCGAAGACATCGACGTGCTCGAACTCTTTGCAGACCCCGAGTACGCACAACGCAAATGTGTCGAGACCATTCCAGCCGGTCACGTACTCGTGCAGGATTGCCGCGGTGAACGCGGCAGCGCCTCGTTCGGTTCGATCCTCTCGCTGCGGTTGCAGGTGCGCGGCGTAGCGGGCATGGTGTCCGACGGTCCGGTGCGCGACAGCACGACGATCGCCGCGCTCGGCATGCCGGTGTTTTGTGCCGGCGCAAGCGCGCCGCCGAATCTGATCCGGCATCACGCGGTGGATATCAATGTGCCGATCGGCTGCGGCGGTGTAGCGGTGTTTCCCGGCGACGTGATCGTGGGCGATGCCGACGGCGTGGTGGTCATTCCGTTCAAAATGGCAGCCGAAGTTGCGCAAGCCGCCAGCGAGCAGGAACAACTCGAAGTGTTTCTCACCGAGCGTATTCGTGAGGGCGCCGCCCTGCCCGGCACTTATCCGCCGGACGAAAAAACCAGGGCTGCGTATGAGGCGTGGCGGCAGAAAAGCAATTCCGTATGAGTCGGGCAGTGTGTCAGTCCGCTTTGCCTGGACCGACGCCCTGCACCAGCAACGCCACCGCATGCCGGGCGATCTCTTCGCTGCCGATGTTGCGCCGCGCGGGATCGTTACGCCACAGCTTCGAGGTGGCCAGCGGCAGAATCGTCATACCCAGCAGCGTGACGAACACGAGCGAAGGCTCCAGTCCCGCATTCAGGCGCCCTTCCTTTTGCCAGCGCGCGATCGCCAACAGCGACGCCTTCTGACTCGCGTCGCCGAACCGTTCATGCATGCGCTGGCGCAGCAGGCCGCCGTCGCTGATCACTTCGCGCACCCATAGCGACGGAAACCACGGATTGTCGCTCGCCGTCTTCACCAAACGCTGCGCGAGTTGCGTGATGGCCGCCACCGGATCGTCGGGATTTTCCTGAAACGGTACGCCGATCCCCGCGCGCAGCGGTGCGAAACGCTCATCGATCAACACGTCGAGCAGTTGATCGCGCGTCTTGAAGTAGTAATGCATCATCGCCGGCGTAAAACCTGCCTCACGGGCAATCTCCCCGAGCGTGGTGTCGACGATGCCCTGCCGCGCGAACAGGGCGAGCGCGGCGTCCAGCAGGCGGCTGCGCTGCTCAGGGCCACGCGCCGCGCCAGAAGGTCTGCCCGGTCGCCGAGTGGGCGCAGACGGCGGCGCGGCAATTGAAACATTCGCCGGATCGCCCGCGACGGCTGAAGCGGGTTTCGAAAGCTTTCGCGCCGCCTTCACAGCGGCCGTGTTGCGCGGTTGGCGTTTCCCTTCCCGGTCATCTGACGTAATCCTTGCCATTGCATTCAATTTGACGAGTGACACAATGTCGCATATATTAATCTCCGAATTAATTAATTTCAACACTGTGCCGCCATGGACCAATCGACAACGACTCAATCCACCGGGCTAACGCTGCCAGATGCACAGCCCGATGTGCAGTCCGGCCCCCAGGCGAATGACCACCCGCCGATCCGGCTGCTGTTTCCGGCGCTGCTGCTGGTCATGCTGCTCGCCGCGCTCGATCAGACGATCGTCTCGACCGCGCTGCCGACCATCGTCGGCGAACTCGGTGGGCTCAACAACCTTTCGTGGGTGGTGACCGCCTACCTGCTCAGTTCGACTATCGTCGTGCCGTTGTACGGCAAATTCGGCGATCTGTTCGGCCGCAAGATCGTGCTGCAGACAGCGATCATCGTGTTCCTCGTCGGCTCCGCGCTGTGCGGCGTCGCCCAGAACATGACCCAGCTGATCGTGCTGCGTGCGCTGCAGGGACTCGGTGGCGGCGGTCTGCTGGTCGTGACGATGGCTGCCATCGCGGACGTGATTCCGCCCACTGAGCGCGGCCGCTTCCAGGGCGTTTTCGGCGGCGTGTTCGGTCTCGCGACGGTGGTCGGGCCCCTGCTCGGCGGCTTTCTCGTCGAGCACCTGTCATGGCGCTGGATTTTCTACATCAACCTGCCGCTCGGCCTCATCTCGCTGGCTGTAATCGGCGCGGTCTTCAAACCGCACGTGCGGCACGTGAAGCACACCATCGACTACATGGGCGCCGCGTTTCTCGCCGGCGCGCTCACCTGCATCATCCTGTTCACGAGCCAGGGCGGCACGATCCTGCCGTGGTCGTCGCCACAACTGTGGTTCACGCTGGGGATGGGGCTGGTGGCGATCTGGGGTTTCATCCATGAAGAGCGCACTGCCGTCGAACCGATCATGCCGCTCGAACTCTTCAAACAGCGCACGTTTTTGCTGAGCAGCCTGATCGGCTTCATCATCGGCGTATCGCTGTTTGGCTCAGTCACGTTCCTGCCGCTCTATCTGCAAGTGGTCAAAGGCTCGACGCCCACGGAAGCCGGCATGCAGATGCTGCCGATGATGGGCGGTCTGTTCGTCATGTCGATGGTGACCGGACGCGTTATCAGCAAGATCGGCAAGTACCGCATGTTTCCGATTGCCGGCACGTTTCTCGTGGCCGTCGCGATGGTGCTGCTCGCACGCCTGCAGATCGACACGCCCATTCGTGTGATGTATATCGACATGGGCATTCTTGGCTTCGGTCTCGGCATGGTGATGCAGGTGCTGATTCTCGCCGTGCAGAACACGGTCGAATTCAAGCACATGGGTGTCGCCACTTCGGGCGCGACGCTGTTCCGTTCTATCGGCGGCTCGATCGGCGTGGCCGCTTTTGGCGCGGTGTTTTCGAACGGCCTTGCCGCTCGTCTGGAAAAACTGATTCCGGCCGACACCGAATTGCCGCACGCGCTCGGACCGGCAGCCATCCACCAGTTGCCTGAGGCGTTGCGCAACGACTATCTGCAGGCGTTTGCTGGTGCGTTGCACACGGTATATCTCTCGGCAGCCTGCGTTGTCGTACTGGCCTTTGCGCTCGCGTGGCTTCTGAAGGATCATCCGCTGCGCAAGCACTGATTCCCTATCGTTCCCCAACGCGTTTCCAACGGGCGTTTTCTGCAAGTGCTTGATGACGAGGTCGAACGCCGAGCGCTTCGACCTCGTTGTGCTTTCATCGTCGCCATTTCGTTCTGCCAATACCGCCAACGCGCCATCGTTGCCAACACCTCTGCACCGTAACTGCGCAAATGGTGTGAAAAAAACCATCAGTCTGTTCGTTTTGCCGACATATGCAGTGTTTCGTCGTACCTACGGATGTGCTCCAGCGCACATAAAGTAGGTGAGAACGTCGATTGACGTTCTCACCGAAACGCCACATATTGCATTTAGCGGCACCGCAAGCGAGGACTTGCGTCCCAGGGTTCTCCAGCGCATGTGGATCGTGGTTTCCGCGGACATTACTCCTGCCTCAACACGATCTGGAGCATGCCGTAACGGCACTGTTTTCCACAGGTGGGTCCACAGTATGTCCACCCAGACAATACTCGGCCATAGTTTCCCGACGCCCTGCAAACGCTGTGGCGGTGCGCTGTACCGGCAAGTCGACTATTGCCCGTATTGCGGCGCCGTGCATCCGCTTGACGGCGGCCCGCACAAGCGTGTCGTGATTCCCGGCAGCCGCGCCAGTGCCGTCAGCAAGACAGCGCAGAAAAACGGCTTCGATCCGACACAGCCGCTTGAAACCGGTCTCGCCGAGCCGGCTGCGGTAACTGGCGGAGAAGCCCCTGTCGAGCCCCCGATGCAAACACCGGTGCTCGCGTCTCCGGATACGCCGATCCCGCCGCTCGCCGATCTACCGCATTCTGCAGGCCGCATCGCGTTCCCAGTGCGCCGGGTGCTGCTCGCAATCGTGGCGATTGGCGCAATCGGACTAGCGTATGTCGCCTTTACACTATTTAGCGACAACCACGAATCGCAGAACGGCAATACCGAGCAGACAGCGGACAATCCTCAGGACGCCAGAACGGCGACCGGCACGATTGCGCCGTACACACCGGCTCAGCCGACGAATCAGTCCGCCGCGGTTAAGCCCGCTGTTCCTGGCAATACCGCCAATCCCGCCAATGCCGCAAATACGGCCAAACCTGCACCGGCAATCCTGGCCACGCCCATCGCGCCGCCGTTGCCCGCAGCGCCTGTAAAACCAGCGGCGCCGCAGTTCCGCGATGCCGCGCAAGCGCTGCAGGCAGCACGTCTGGCCTTCCGCGCCAACGATCTCTCCGCGGCCCAAGCGGCGCTTTCCGCGGCGCAAACGCTCCAACCGGGCAATAGCGACGCGGAAAGCCTGCAAACTGAATTGAAGCCGCTCACCGCGCGCCGCGACGCCGCGTTACAAGCCGCACAACTGTGTGCCTCGCAGCAGTCGTGGAGCTGCGCGCGCCAGCACGCCAATGAAGCGCTTGCGATCGACGCCGGCAACGACACCGCGAAAACGATCCTTGAACGCGTGATTCATGAGACAGGTTGGGTGCCGCTTAAGCCACATGCGTAAACCGGCCTTGCGGTCAGCGGAAAAGTTTGGATACCGAATTTTTCAGCCGCCCGCTCGACCGAATTGTCTGACTGCGCGCATGAATCGTGGCGCGTCCGATTGCATTGGCGTTTCGCGCGTCCTCTGAGCGGCAACAGACGGACATGGCGGGCGCCGCGCATTGAACATGAGAAGGCAAGCCGGCTCACCGGTGCTTCGCTCGCGCCAACGCGAGATACGCGAGAGGCAGTTCAACCCTGACCGATAGGTAGATAAACCATGCTGACGAAACTTCTGGCGGGATGGCTGGGGCTGGTGCTGATGATCGTGTCTTCGTTTGCAGGCGCTGAGGCTGCGCACTACAAGATCGTCACCGGTCCGGAGCGCGGCACGTACATTCAGATCGGCCAGGATCTGTCGAAGTGGGTAGCGCAGCCGGCGGGCATCGACCTGGAAGTGATGGCCTCGAAGGGTTCAGCCGAAAACGTGCAGCGCATGCGCTTCGAGCCGGGCGTGAAGCTCGCGCTAGTGCAGTCCGACGTGTACCAGGCCTACATCGACATGGCCAACGCGGGCAATGCCGACGCGGGCACGGCAATCCGGCCGCTACGGCTCATCATGCCGCTCTACGACGAGGAAATTAACGTCGTGGTGCGCGCGGACTCGCCGATGAAAACTTTCGCCGACATCAAGGACAAGAGCATCAGCGTGGGTCTGCTCGGCAGCGGCACCGCTCAAACTGCCACGACGCTCTATCACCTGATGTTCGGACAGGCGATTCCCGAGCAGAACGTCCAGCACCTGAGCAACGAAGACGCGCTCGCCGCATTGATCGTCAAGAAGGTGGACGTTGCGATTATCGTGGTCGGGCAGCCGGCGAAACTGTTCAACGACATGAATCCCGAACTGCTGCAACAGATCCGCCCGCTGAGAGTCGATCCCAACGCACCGGAAACCACCCGTGCAAAGCAGACGTATTTTCCCACGACACTACGCGCGACCAGCTATCCGAACTGGCTGAAGGAAGATGTCCCCACGCTAACGGTCAAGGCCTTTCTCGTCACTTACGACTACGGTCTGCGCGATACCGTCGGCAATCTGAATCACTTTGCGGACTCGCTCTGCGCCAACTTCGACAATCTGCAGGAGCATGGGCATCCGAAGTGGAAACAGGTGAAACTCGAATTGCCGCCTCTCGTGCGCGGATGGAAATACTACGGGCCGGTGGAAAAACATTTGCGCGCGTGTCTCGCGAACAAGAGCGCGGCGATCAGCGCGACGGCTGCGCAAGCCGCGCAGAAACCGCGCGCCTCCTGTACGGATCAGGAACGTCTGCTGTTGCTGTGCAAGTAAGGTTGCGCGGCGGGGCGCGCGCTCAGGCGTGCGCCTTCGATGCAGCCGACACGTCCATCGCCCGTTGCAGCGCCTCGTACACCTTCGGCCGGTTGCATTGCGACACGTTAAAGCGCAGGAAACCGGCCGCCGATTGCGACGCGCTGAACACATTGCCCGGCGCGAACACCACACTCTCCGCTAATGCGTGACGCGCGATATCGGCGGCGTCGAGCGCATCCGGCAAGCGCGCCCACACGAAGATCCCGCCGCGTGGCCGCGTCCATACTTCAAGGCCGGCATAGCCCAGCCGCCTGATCGTCTCGCCCATGGCGTCCGCCAGCTTCGCGCGCATCGATTCCAGATGCCGCCGGTAGGTGCCGTCCACCAGCAAGCGATGCACAACGCTCGCCGCGAGCTGACCGTTGCCGAATGTGGTGGCGAGCTTCAGATCGACCAGCGGCTCGATCCATTCGCTGCGCGCCGCGATGTAGCCGCAGCGCACGGCTGCGGACAAGGTCTTCGAAAAGCTGCCGATCGAAACCACCCGCGCGAGACCGTCGAACGCGGCAAGACGCGGCGCGGGCTCGTCCTCGAAGTCGGCGAAGATATCGTCTTCGACGATCAGCAGATTGTGCTCACCCGCCAGTTTCAGCAGCCGATGTGCAATGGCCGGCGCAAGCGTGGCGCCGGTCGGATTGTGGATCGCAGAATTGGTCACGTAGAGCCGCGGGCGGTGCTCGATCAGCGCCCGCTCGAATGCCGCCAGATCCGGACCGGACGGCGTATAAGGCACACCGACGATGCGCACACGATGCGCGCGCAGCAGCGCCTGGAAGTTGAAGTAGCACGGATCGTCGATCAGGACCGTGTCGCCGGGTTCGAGCAGAAAGCGGCAGACGAGATCGAGCGCGTGCGTGCCGCCGTCGGTCAGCACGATCTGCTCGGGCGGTGCGTCTACGCCATGCTGCGCGAGCCGCCAGGCGAGTTGCTGGCGCAGCGCGGGCAGACCGAGCGGGCTCGCATAGTCGGCGAGCGGCGACTGCGGATCGCGCGCCACGGCACGCAACGCGCGGCGCACGCCGTCTTCCGGCAGCCACGAAGACGGCATCCAGCCGCAGCCCGGCTTGAACACCTTCGCACCGGCCTCCAGCGACTGCCGCGTGAGCCACAGCGGATCGACCTCGCGATCCAGCCGCGGCCCGAGATCGGCGAGCGCAAGCGGCGGCGCATGGCCGGACACGAAAAAGCCGGAACCGCGCCGCGCCACGATCACCCCTTCCGCGACCAGCCGGTCGTACGCTTCCACCACGGTCGACTTCGACACGCCGAGCGTCTCCGTCATCACGCGGATCGACGGCACGCGCGCGCCTGGCATCAACGAACGGCTGGCGATGCGCTCGCGCAAACTGTCCATCACCGCGCCGACCCGCGTGCCGGCTGGTGCGCCCAGGGGCGCCCGGTTGGTATCGCTTTCCGCCATCTGTACTGCTCCATGTTCGGTACAGTTTGTACGAATTGTACTGATCCGTAGCTTACCCTTTGCAGCCCGAAAGCGGATGCTGCAGGTTCCATTTTTAATGCGCATGGACTCTTTCGATGGACAAGACAACGAACGGCTGGGTGAGCGGCATGGTGGGCGTGTTGATTTTCAGCGGCTCGCTGCCCGCCACCCGCATCGCCGTACAAGGCTTCGATCCGGTGTTTCTGACGACGGCCCGCGCGACCATCGCGGGCACCTTGGGTCTGTTGCTTCTGCTCGTGTTTCGCGAGGCTCGGCCCGCGAAGCGCGACCTCGTCCCACTGGTGATCGTCGCGCTCGGCGTGGTGGTCGGCTTTCCGCTCCTGACCGCCCTCGCGCTGCGCCACGTGAGCGCCGCGCACGCCGTGGTGTTCGTTGGGCTCCTGCCGCTGTCCACCGCGATCTTCGGCGTGCTGCGCGGCGGCGAGCGCCCGCAGCCGGCGTTCTGGCTGTTCTCGGCGCTCGGTAGCGGCGCGGTGGTCGCGTTCGCCTTGCGCCACGGCCTCGACGCGTCGCCACTCGGCGATGCGCTGATGCTCGCGGCGATCGTCGTCTGCGGCCTGGGTTATGCCGAAGGCGCGAGGCTGTCGCGCCATCTCGGCGGCTGGCAGGTCATTTCGTGGGCGCTGGTGCTGTCGCTGCCGGTGATGCTGCCGCTCGCCTGGTGGGCACGGCCGGCATCATTTGAAGGGGTGAGCCATGCAGCGCTGTGGGGGCTCGCGTACGTGTCGCTTTTCAGCATGCTGATCGGCTTCGTGTTCTGGTATCGCGGACTGGCGCTCGGCGGCATCGCGGGAGTCGGGCAACTGCAGTTGCTGCAGCCGTTCTTCGGCCTGCTGCTCGCCGGTTTGCTGCTGCACGAACAGGTGCCGCCCGCAATGATCCTGGTGACCGTCGTGGTGGTCGCCTGTGTGGCGGGCGCGCGGCGCTTCTCGCGAAGCGCGCCGGTGCGGCCGGCTGTCTGAAGGGTGTCTCGCCCGCGTGAGCGTGCGTACGTGCGTGCGTGCGTTCCCTGATTTTGGGACCGCTCGGGGTCGACTGTCGGATGAATATGTCATCATCTCGACAATCGATCCACCACTCGCGCCGCGACTACGATGCCGACCGCATTTGCACAGACCGTCGAAGCCCGCTTTGCCGAACTCACGCCCACCTCCAAGCGCGTCGCCAGTTACATGCTGGCGAATCTCGACCGGCTCGGCCTCGAAAACGCCGACCAGATCGCCCAGCAAGCCGGCACCAGCGGCATCTCGGTGGGCCGGTTCTTGCGCAGCATCGGCTACCAGAACCTGGATGACCTGAAGCGCGAACTGCGCGGCGCGCAGGAGCGCCCGTGGCTGATCACCGACCGGCTCGATGCATTTCGCCGCGCCTCCGGCCAGCACGACGAAGCCGCACCGGCCGCAAGCGGGCCCGATGTTGCCAACCCCGCTACCGCCCCCAACCCCGCCCTCGCCCACTCGCTCGAACTCGAAATCGGCGCGATCCAGCATGTCTACCAGCTTGCGCAATCGCCGGTGTTTGCCCGCGTTGTCGAACGCATTTCGAACGCTGATGCCGTGTATATCCTCGGTATTCAGTCCACGCGCGGCATCAGCAACGCGTTCTACAGCTACCTCGAGTACATCCGCCCGCGCGTGTTCTATTCGGACGGCATGTCGGGCTCCTATGTCGATTCGCTGAACTCCGAGTTCAAGTCGCCGTATCTGATCGTCACCGATACCCGCGCCTATTCGATGATCGCCCGCCGTTATTGCGAAGCGGCCACCCGCCGTGGGCTGCCGTTCGCGCTCGTCACCGATATTTACTGTCCGTGGGCGCGCGAATTCGACGGTGATCTTTTGCAGGTGAAGACCGATGTCGGTCAGTTCTGGGACTCGCTGGCGCCGCTCACGTGCCTGTTCAATCTGCTGATTTCGGCGATTGTCGAACGGCTCGGACCGGGCATCGACGAGCGCGTGGCACGCAACCGCGAACTGCAGAGCGAATTCGACCAGTTCGATCTTTGAAGCCGCTTTGGCGGTAAGCCACGCGATTGACGATCGGCTTACCGGCGGCCTCCGCGCTGCGCAATCGCATCAGGACGCGGTCGTAGCAGCAGCTTCCCCACCGAGATACGCATCACGGATCCGCTCATCGCCGAGCAGGGACTCCGCCGTGCCTTCGAGCACGACGCGGCCGGTCTGCAACACGTAGCCATAATGCGCGATTTCCAGCGCGAGGCTGGCGTTCTGCTCGACCATGAAGAACGTCACGCCTTGCTTATTAATCGTGTCGATCAGTTCCAGCACTTTGTCGACGTAGAGCGGCGACAAACCCATGGTGGGTTCGTCCATGCAGATCAGTTTCGGCCGGCTCATCAACGCGCGCGCCATGGCCAGCATCTGCTGTTCGCCACCCGAGAGCGTGCCCGCCTTTTGCGTCAGACGCTCTTTCACGCGAGGGAACAGGCCCAGCACGCGCTCATAATCTTCGTCGATCGCAACACGGTCGCGCCGTGTATATGCGCCCATCAGCAGATTCTCACGCACCGTCATGTCGCCGAATAGCCGCCGCGCCTCGGGTACGGACCCAACACCACGCCGCACGATCTGCGGTGTACTGAGTCCCGTGATCGCCTCATCTTCGAACGTGATGCTGCCGGAGCGCGGCTTGTGCAGGCCGAGAATCAGCTTCATGGTGGTCGATTTGCCGCTCGCGTTGCCGCCGAGCAAACTCACGATCTGCCCGCGCCGCACTTGAAAATTGACGTCGAAATGCACCTGCACGGGACCGTAAAACGTCTCGATGTGTTCGAGTTTCAGTAGAGCGTCGCTCATCGTCGATGTTCCAGAAGTTCAGGCCGCGACGCGCACAGCCGCCGCGCCGCCGACATTGCGATGACCCAGATACGCCTCGATCACTCGCGGATCGTTGCGCACATCGCGCGGCAGCCCTTCAGCGATTTTCCCGCCGTTGTCGAGCACGATCACGCGATCCGATAAGCGCATCACCATGTCGAGCTTGTGTTCGATCAGCAGAATGGTCAGCCCACGCGCTTTCAGTTGCTGGATCAGCACCAGCATCTCGGCGGTTTCGGATTC
Organism: Paraburkholderia sediminicola; assembly: GCF_902859805.1. Classification (GTDB taxonomy): domain Bacteria; phylum Pseudomonadota; class Gammaproteobacteria; order Burkholderiales; family Burkholderiaceae; genus Paraburkholderia; species Paraburkholderia sediminicola. The sequence continues at coordinate 585,770 of NZ_CADIKC010000004.1, forward strand.
GTTCATGCCGGCTGTCGGCTCATCGAGCAGCAGAATGCGCGGATGCAAGGCAAGCGCGCGGGCAATCTCGACGCGCCGCCGGTTCGCATACGACAGGCTGTGCGCCGGATGATCGATACGCGGCGCGAGGCGTTCGCCAAACCCCGCGATGATCTCGCGCACTTCGTCGCGCAATGCCGCGTCTTCACGGCGGATCGAAGCGGGTCCGATCAGTGCGCGCGCAACTTCGGCGATGGCGCCGACAATCGGCCAGCCCGTGCGGGTAGCGCGCAAACGCGCATGCGCGCCGATCAACACGTTGTCGAGCACGCTCAGATTGCCGAACACGCGGCCATGTTGAAACGTGCGCGCAAGTCCGAGCGCGGCGAGCTTTTCCGGCCGCACGCCGGTAATGTCGCGGCCGTCGAATTGCACGCTGCCGGCGTCCGGCGTATCGAGTCCGGTGATCAGATTGAACAGCGTCGACTTGCCCGCGCCGTTCGGCCCGATCACGCTCACCAGTTCGCCTTCCGCAATCGAAAGATCGACGCCGTTTACCGCGGTCAGTCCGCCGAAGCGCCGTGTCACGCCACGCACGTCGAGAAGAATCTGTGTCATGTGCGCTCCGTCATACCGTTCCAAGCAAACCCTGCGGCCTGAACCGCACCAGCAGCAGCAACACCAGGCCGTAGATCAGCATCCGGTAGTCGGCGGCCCAGCGGAAGATCTCCGGCAAGCCGATCAGCGCGACCGCACCGACGATGCCGCCCAGCACGTTGCCGAGGCCACCGAGAATCACCATCGTCAGGGCGAGGATGGATACCTGTGAGTCGAAAGTCTGGTTGTTGATGTAGCTGTATAAATGCGCCGCAATCCCGCCGCTGATGCCGGCTGCCAGTCCGCCGAACGCAAACGCGATCGCCTTGTAACGGTTCGGGCGAATCCCGTGCGAGCGCGCGGCGACCTCGTCCTCGCGAATCGCACGCAGCGTGCGGCCCAGATGCGAGCCCAACAGCCGCGTCTGCAGGAGCGCCAGCACGATCAGCACGCCCAGCGCGAACCAGTAGATCGCACGCGCGCTATCCGGCGTCCAGCCAAACACCGACAACGGCGCAATGCCCGCAATGCCGAGCGGACCGCGCGTCAGACTGTCCCAGTTGAGGATCACGAGACTCACTACTTCGCCGATGCCGAGCGTCGCAATCGAAACGTAGTGACCGCGCAAACGGAACGCCGGATAAACCAGCAGCGTACCGAGCGCGGCGGTAATCAGACCGGCGCAGAAGATCGTCACGACCGGCGACCAGCCGAGATTCGTCGACAGCAACGCCGACGCGTATGCGCCGATCACCAGCAACGCAGCATGGCCGAGCGAAATCTGTCCAACCGTGCCCGCCACCAGCGTCAGGCTCAACGCCAACATTCCGTACAGCCAGGCATTGGTGAGTGTTTGCAGGAGATAGGACGAACTGGCAACGAACGGCAGCGCAACCGCAGCCAGTGCCAACGCAATCACCACGCCGCGTGGCACTTTCACCGCTTTGCCGGCGGACAGAAACGTGCCCGTCATCGGTTCCGGCGGCAAACGGCGGCTGCCGCTAAAGAGTCCATTGGGACGCCACACCAGAAACAGCAGCAGCAAAACGAATGCAAACAGATCGCGGTAGCTGGTGCCGAAGATCGCCACGCCGTAACTCTCGACGAGACCCAGCAGCAGGCTGCCGACAATCGCACCCGGCACATTGCCCAGACCGCCGATCAGCAATGCCACCACGCCCTTGAGCGTGGCCTGGAAACCCATCGCCGGATCGATGCTGTTGTAGTACATGCCGACCAGCAAGCCGCTCACGCCGCCGAGCGCACACGCAATCGCAAACACCGCCTGATTGACGCCGTTGACATTGACGCCCATCTGCTGCGCCGCATCCCGGTCCTGCGCAGTGGCGCGTACGGCCCAACCGAGACGCGTAAAACGCAGGAATACATAAAGCACGACAGCCGCCGTCACGCCAATACCGGCGATCAGCAGATCAAGCGAGCCGATCGTTGCGCCGCCGACGCGAAAGTGCCAATCGGGCAACGTACTAGGCACCGGCCGCGGATCGGCGCCGAATAGTAGCTGCGCGCATTGATCGAGCACGAAGCTGATACCGATCGTCGCGAGCAGCGGCGCGATGCGCGCAGCACCCTGCAGCGGTCGCAAGCCAATGCGTTCGATCGCGATTCCCAGCAGCCCGCAGCCGACCACCACTGCCAGCAGAGCCAACGGTAACGGCAAACCGAGCCGCGTCAGACACAGCCAGCCGATGAAGCTGCCGATCATGTACACCGAGCCGTGCGCAAAGTTGATCAGATGCGACACGCCGAAAATCAACGCGAGTCCGACCGCCAGCAATGCATAGATATTGCCGACGATCAGTCCGTTGATCGTGTAATCGAGCCATGAAGCCATAGCATTCAGATCCGGTGAGTAACAGGCACAGAAGCCGACACGTGAGCGTTGTTTATGTGTTGCCCAGGCGTCATTTCGAAGCGAGCAGCGGCTTCGCACCGTCCCATTGCGTGAACTGATTGTCCTTGACGACCAGGTACACGCTGCGCGCGCCGGCCACACGACGCGTCTGCGGATCGAACTGCACCTTGCCGAAGATCAGGCTCGGCACGTCCTTGATCTGCTTCAGGCCGTCATGCACAGCCTGACGGGTCACGCCGTAGCGGCGCATGACTTCCGCCGAGACGATCATCGCGTCGTAAGCGCGCGCGGCGAAGGTATCGGGCTCGCCGTTGTACTTCGCGCGATAACGCTGCACGAAGTCCTGCACTTCAGGCCGCTTGTCGCCGGGGAAGAAATTCGATTCGGTGAACACACCGTTCACAGCCTCGCCGCCCAGTTCGAGAAACTTCGGCGAATAGACCGAGCCCACTGCCGCGATCGGTTGCGTCAAACCCGACGAACGCGCCTGGCGCACGATCTGCGCGCCATCCGCGTAGTACGAGATCAGCACGAGCGAATCGGGCTTCGCTTCGTTCACACGCACCAGCGTCGCGCGGAAATCCTTTTCGGTCGGCTGATAGCCTTCCGCCGCGACGACCTGTGCGCCGTCCTGCGCGGCAGCCTTCGAGAAAATGTCCTTGCTGGTGCGGCCCCAGTCGGTATTCAGATAGAGCACGGCAATGCGCTTGAAGCCGAGTTCTTTCGTCGCGTAGTGCGCGAGCAGCGGCTGCTCTTCAGCTTGACTCAGTGCCGTGCTCCACATGTAGTCGCCACCATTGGTGAAGTCGGGGTGCGAGTTGGTGAAGCCGAATTGCACGAGTTGTCCGCGCTGATAAATCGGCGAGGCCGCCATCGAAGTCGTGCTCGACAGATCACCCAGCTCCAGCAGAATGCGCGGATCGCCGACAAACTTTTGCGCGATCGACACGGCCTGGCGCGGGTCACCGCGGCTGTCCTCGAAGTCGTAGGCAAGCGGGCGGCCCTTGATGCCGCCCTGGCTGTTGATCTGCTCCAACGCGAGATCGAAGCCGCGCTTCCACTGCGTGCCGTATTGCGCGTCCTGTCCGGTCAGCGGTCCGCTTACCCCGATGAGATACGGCTCGCCCGTCGCGGCGCCGGCGTGGGCCGGCGAGGTTGCTGCGATGCTCACTACTGCTGCGAGCACCGGCAGCGTTTTCAGCCAGCGTGACCAGCTGGTCCGCGACGATCTGGATAGGTGTTTCATGTTTGCCCCGCCTGTCAGCTTCAAAGTGGGGCCATGTAACCACGGTGAATTCCGGCGAACCAACGAAGTTTTGGGAATATGGTTATCACGTTGAAGAAGATGCCTTCGTTCGCTCATGGCAACGCAACGAACCCGTGTTCACGCCCATGCGCAGACACGCCAAGGTATCCCATTGACGCAATTGATATTTCCTTCATTCGACTCGCACCGTATGGAAGAAAAACTGCGGCGCCGCGCACTCGCCTGCGAATCCGCATCGCATTTTTTCGGCTGTCGATATCGGAATTCATTATATAAATCCCGCATTCAGACGACCCTACAATGCGCGAACCGAATTGCCAGGGCGAGTCATGGAGCTGCATCAACTCGAAGCATTTTCGGCGGTTATGTCCGCCGGCAGCATCACCGGTGCGGGACGTTTGCTCGAACGCTCGCAGCCGGCCGTCACGCGTCAGATTCAGGAACTCGAAGCGGATCTCGGCTATGCGCTGTTCAATCGCAACGGTCCGCGTGTGACGCCGACGCATCGCGCGTTTCTGCTTTACGAAGAAGTCGAGCGTTCGCTGATCGGGTTGAAGACCATCGAGCAACGGGCGCGCGCCATCGGCCTCGACGAAGCGGAACCGCTGCGCGTGGCGGCTACGCCCGCATTGGCAGCGTCGATCGTGCCGCGGGCCATCGCCTCGCTGCCGCCGCTTGGTCACACGCCGCAATTCCAGTTACGCAGTTTGTCGGCGGAACACGTCGTGCATGAAGTCCTGACCCGTACTGCGGATATCGGTCTGGTGACGCTGCCGATCGGGCATGCGGGACTCGACATCCACTGGATCGCCGAAGCGCCCTGCGTGGCGCTCGTGCAAAGCGGCGACCCGCTCGCCACGCAGCCTAGCATTGCGCTGCGCGATCTGGCGGACCGGCGCATCGTCACCGTGGCGAACAGGTTTCGACTGCGGCATCGGATCGACGCAGCGTTCGCGGCCGCGCGCATTTCCGCCGACGTGTTTCTCGAAACCAATGCATCGTTAAACGCGGTGATGGCCGCCCGCGCGGGCGCCGGTGTCGCGATCGTGGATCCCGCCACCGGACTCGGCCTGTCGATCGAAGGCGTGACGGCGCGGCCGCTCGACTGCGCGATCCCGTTCTTCTTCGGCGTCGTGACATCAGCGGGTAAACCGCGCCGCGCCGCCGTCGACGCGTTGCTGCAATCCATCGAACACGCGACCCGCGAGCTGCTCGAAGGCGTGGTGCTACATCCCGCTCAGCAACACGATGCACTGCTGCAGCGCGAAACCCGCGTCTCCCGTGCGCGCACCAAACACCCGGAACACACAGCATGAATCGCCTTGCCGCACTCGAAGCCCGCTTGCGCGAAGATCTGCGCTGGCTGGAATTACCCGCGCCCTCGTGGGTCCCGCCGCGTTTCGCCGATGCTGAACGCGTGCTCGATGTCGCCGTGATCGGCGGCGGCATGGCCGGTCTCACCGCGGCGGCGGAGCTGCGCTGGCTCGGCATCGACAATCTGCAGGTGTTCGATCGCGCGCCATCAGGACGCGAAGGCCCATGGGTATCGTTCGCGCGCATGGAAACGCTGCGCTCGCCCAAACAACTCACAGGGCCCGCCCTGCGCATGCCGGCCCTCACGTTTCGCGCGTGGTACGAAGCGCAATTCGGCAGAGACGCGTGGGATGCGCTCTACAAGATTCCGCGAACACAGTGGATGGACTATTTGCGCTGGTATCGTGAGGTGCTCGATCTGCCGGTGCGAAACGACATCACGCTGACCTCGCTGCGTCCGCGTGACGACGGCCTGCTCGAACTCGATCTTGCTGATGCGAGTGGGGAGCGCACGGTGCTCGCGCGGCATGTCGTGCTCGCCACCGGACGCGACGGTTTGGGCGGTCCGTCAGTACCGGCGATCGCCAATACGGTTGCACGCCGCTACTGGGCGCACTCCGCGGATGCGATCGATTTCGCGGCATTGACCGGCAAGCGTGTCGGTGTCGTCGGCGCGGGTGCGTCCGCCTTCGACAATGCGGCAACCGCGCTCGAAGCAGGCGCGGCCAGCGTCGATCTATTTATCCGCCGTGACGATATTCCACGCGTGAACAAGCTGACGGGCATCGGCAGTCCGGGGCTCGTGCACGGTTTCGCCGATCTCGACGACGCGTCCAAATGGCGATTCCTGCATTACGCACAGACTGAACAAACACCGCCGCCGAGAGACAGCGTGCTGCGGGTTTCACGGCATGAGGGCGCACGCTTTCACGTCGGCAGCCCAATTACTACGCTCGATGAACGCGACGGCGCGCTCGCGGTAACGACGCCGAAAGGCCACTACGTAGTCGACTTTCTGATCTTCGCGACCGGCTTTCATTCCGATATCGCCACGCGCGCCGAATTCGCGCCGTTCGCCCGCTTTGTGCGCCGCTGGAAGGACCGCTATCAAGCGGACCCATCGCTGCCTTCGTACGAACTGGCCGAGTCGCCGGATCTCGGCGCTGCGTTCGCGTTTCAGGAGCGCGAGCCCGGCACGTGTGCCGCGCTGACGCAGATCCATTGCTTCAATCATGCAGCAAGCCTCAGCCACGGCAAGCTCTCCGGCGACATCCCCGCGATCAGCGATGGCGCGCAGCGGCTGGCGCGTGGCATCGCAAGCCGCCTGTTCGACGCGGACCGCGAGCGGCACTACCAGGCGCTGCTCGCCTTCGACACGGCTGAACTGCGCGGGGACGAATGGACCGAAGCGGACGCATCGTCCGACACTTCGCGCGCTCGCCTGCAAGCAGAGAACGCTGCTGAAAATACCGCTGAGAACACCGCAGAGAACACAGACTAACCCGCCGGAGCAGACATGACCGACCTCGCGTCACCGACTCAACCCTCCGCGCCCTCAGGCGCTGACACCAGCGACACCAGCGACACCATCGACACCCTCGCCGGTCTGCAAGCCGGCAGCCCGCTCGCCGCGATCCGCCATGCCCGCGACAAAGTCGCGTTGCACACGCAACGCAGCGAAGACGCGTTGTTCGATCCGGCGTTGCCCGACCTGTCGCTGCAGGAGCGTTTGTTTGCCGCGTGGTATGTCGCACGTCTCTCGCTCGCCAACGATCTCGCCGATGCGTACGTAGCGAAGCTCATCGCCACTGGCGCACAGCCGACCACGCTCGATGCGATCGAAGCGGGCACGCTCAACTCCACCATCGACGCTCGCCTGATCGCGATCCTCTCGCACGTCAAGCTGCTGACGATCAAGCCAGTCGAAGCACGCCCCGAGCATCTGCAAACGCTGCAGCAGGCCGGTATCACGACGCGCGGCATCGTCGCGTTATCGCAGTTGATTGCATTCGTCACTTATCAATTGCGCGTGGTAGCGGGCCTGAAGGCATTGCGTGCCGCACAGGAGGCAGCAGGAGCCAGCACGAGTCAGGTGAACACCAGCGCATCGCCGGTCGACCGGCTCAACGGCTTCACCTTCGATACGCTCGGCTGGCGCGCGTGGCTCGACACGGTCAGCCTGGCTGGCGCCACACTGGAGCAGATTGCCGTGCTCGAAGAGAGCCATCCGCACGCCAAAACCTCCGACTACTATCTGCTGCTGGTCCAGCAGGCGGAAATTCTGCGGCAGCGCTCCGGCGTCTTCAACGCGATCATGTATGCGCCAGGCGGCCTGCCGCGCGCCGAGCGCGAACTTGCCAGCACCGTGGTGTCGCGCGTGAACGGCTGCGTGTATTGCGCTTCGGTGCATGCACAACGATTCGGCCAGCTCGCGAAGCGGACCGACGCGATCGAACAGGTTTTTGAAGATCCGTCGAGTGCAGGCACCACGGAGCGCGAGCGCGCGATCATCCAGTACGCGATCAAACTGACCGGCCACCCTGAAAACGTTGACGCCGCCGCCATCAAGCGGCTCGAAGCCAACGGCCTGACGCAGGCGGAGATTCTCGACCTGACCCACGCTATCGCGATCTTCGCGTGGGCCAACCGGCTGATGCTCACGCTTGGAGAACCCGTGTTTCCGCAAGCCGAATAGGCCACAAGCCGCATTGCGGTATCCTCACGGGCTCGTTCAGAAGGAGGATGGATTCATGAAGTTTTCGATTTGCGTGGCGGTTGCCGCCCTGACGCTGACCGCCACCGCGTACGCGCAAACCTCGCAAACCTTTCGCTTCGGCGAAGGTCAGAGCTCGCTGCCGTCCGGCAATGCCCATCCGGCACCCGCGCCCGGCGCCCAGACCCAACAGCCGCAACCGATGCAAGCCCAGCCCCAACAGCAACCGGCGGAACAGGCTCCAGCCAAGGCCAAACCGAAGCACAAGGCAAAGCATCACAGGCATCATCGCGGGCATGTGACGCAGCCGGATACGTACTCGCATAACTGATCGGTGAAACGCATGCCACGTGCATGCGTCTTCGCGACGAAAATCCGTAGCGCCCGGCGCTGCCGCATGGCCGGGCGCTACGCGCCATCCCGCGATTACGCCGCTCACCTACGCATACGCGGATACTGCCTATCGGTCGTGGCGATTTTTGATTCGCTTCAAATTCTCGCCCGCGGCGGGCATAGTGAAACGTATCCTCAGACTCACCGCCGACAGGACCACGTATGAGCACCACCCGCCCCGCGCCCTCCACGCCCCATTCAGCCGACTCCACCGCGCCCTTGATTCGCGATGCCACCGAAGCCGATCTGCCCGCGATCCAGACCATCTACGCCCACCATGTACTGACCGGCGTCGCGTCGTTCGAAGAAACGCCACCTTCCGTCGACGACCTGCGCACGCGGCTCGCGTCAGTGCGCAGTCATGGGCTGCCGTACATGGTGGCCGAGATCGACGGCGAAGTCGCCGGCTACTGTTACGCGACGCCGTACCGGCCGCGCGCCGCCTATCGCAACACGATCGAAGATTCGATCTATGTGAGCGACGCCTATCGAGGCCGCGGCCTGGGGCGCGTGCTACTGCAGGCGCTGATCGAGCGCTGCGAAACCGGACCGTGGCGCCAGATGGTCGCCGTGATCGCCGACGGCGGCAGCGGCGGTTCGCTCTCTCTGCATGCGCAGTTGGGCTTCGAATTGACCGGCACGTTGAAGGCGGTCGGCTTCAAGCACGGCCGGTGGCTCGACACCACGCTGATGCAGCGGACGTTGGGCGTGGGCGATTCGACCGTGCCGGACGACGTGGCGCGTTAAAATCCTCCCATGCCCAAAACGCCGCCCCCCATTCCGCCCTCGTCCGACGCCCCGAGCGTCCCGGCAAGCGCCACGCCGCGCAACGAATACACGGTCGACGAACTCGCGCGCGTGACCGACACCACCGTGCGCAACGTGCGCGCCTATCAGGACCGCGGCCTGCTTGAGCCGCCGGAAAAGCGCGGCCGCGTTGGCGTGTATGACGACACGCATGTCTCGCGTCTGAAGCTGATCAACCATCTGCTCACGCGCGGCTACACGCTCGCGAACATCCAGGATCTGATCATGGCCGTGGACGAAGGCCACGATCTGCGTTCGATCCTCGGCCTCGAAACCGCGATCGGCAGCCGCTGGTCGCGCGAACGGCCGAAAAAATACTCGCTGCTCGAACTGCTGCAAATGTTCGGCGACAAAGCCTCGCCGAGCGCCCTCGGCAAAGCGGTCGATCTGGGTTTGCTGGAGCGCGACGGCCTCTCCTTCGTGTCCGGCAGCCCAACGGCGCTGGCCGCAGGCGCGACGATGGCCAAGGAAGGCATCCCGCTCGCCGACCTGCTCGACGCCGTGGGTATCGCAAGACCGCATTTCAATGCGGTCGCCAAGGCGCTGGTCGATCTGGTGGTCCGTCAACTGGATCGCTATGACGCCGACGCCCTGCCGCCGCCCGCCGATGTACCTGCTCTCGTCGACGCGATCTGGCGTGTGCGGCCGCTGGCGATGGTGCTGGTGGAAAGCGAAATGAACCGCGCGCTGGAAGAAGCCTCCGGCGATTATCTCGGCGACCGTGTCGCCGCGATCATGGAAAAGAAGCTGGGTCACGCGCCCGAAGGCACGGCGGCCGAGCGCACCGCGGCAAAGAAAGACAAACCCAGAAAATAGCGTTACACGCGGCCGTTTACTCATTTGCTCGCGCTAGCGGTGCTGTTCGCGTGCGCGGCAAGCGCCGCCCCCTTCCGCGCGCAAACAGGCGCTACCATGCCCCCGGCTGTTCGCGCGCGCGTCATATTCAAATCTGCATTGCTTCGTTTGATCGGCGGGACGTCCATGCGACGATCTTCGACTAATCGAACGCAATGGAGATTCGCAGCATGTCCCGTCATACCCGTATTTCGCTACACGTCGCCGCTGCGTTGCTGGCGGCGCTCACCACTTTCAGCGCGGCCGCGCAGAGCACCAGTAACGGCAACGTCAGCGAACCGGCCAACGTTCTGCGTATCGGCTATCAGAAGTCGGGCCTGCTCGCGATCCTCAAGGCGCAAGGCTCGCTCGACGAAAAGCTCAAGCCGCTCGGCTATAGCATCAAGTGGTTCGAATTTCCGGCCGGCCCGCAACTGCTCGAAGCGCTGAACGCGAACAGCGTCGACTTCGGCTATACCGGTGCGCCGCCGCCCGTGTTCGCACAGGCCGGTGGCGTGCGCTTCGTGTATGTCGGCGCGGAGCCGTCAGGGCGTCACGCCGAAGCGATTCTGGTCCGAGGCGATTCCGCGCTGCATAGCGTGGCGGAATTGAAGGGCAAGCGCGTCGCGCTGCAAAAGGGTTCCAGCGCGAACTATCTGCTGCTCGAAGCGCTGAAAAAAGCCGGCCTGCGTTACGAAGACGTTCGCCCGGTCTATCTGGCGCCCGCCGATGCGCGCGCCGCCTTCGAAAGCGGCACCGTCGATGCATGGGCGATCTGGGACCCTTACTACGCGGCCGCACAACAAACGCTGAAGGCACGCACGCTGGTCGATTATTCCGAGCTCAACAGTCCCAATAATTTCTACGAGGCGACGCGCGACTTCGCGCAGCAGCATCCGGATGTGATCGGTGCGATTCTTGGACAACTGCGCACCACCGGCCTATGGGTGAATGACCACCCGGTGGAAACTGCCGCGCTGATCGCGCCGAAGGTCGGTCTCGATCAGAAGCTGGTCGAAGCCTGGGTGCGCCGCTATCCGTACGGCACCACCGCCGTCACCGACGAGATCGTGCGCTCGCAGCAGGTCGTCGCGGACGCGTTTTACGGCGCACATCTGATTCCGCAGAAAATCACGGTGAAGGACAACGTCTGGCAGAACCGCGAGGTGACGGCGGCGCTGGCCGCGAAGTGAGGCGGCAGCGGGCTGGCATGCTGCAGGGCTGCACGTCTTGCGCATAGCCAATGCAGCCAGGAATAGCGAACCCGCGGGTCCGCTTTTTTACGCCGGACGCATTCATTCATATTTCACATTGCGAAAAATTCTAGCGCCGGTCTTAGAGCCCAGGGTCTAACAGCCCGCTTGCGTCATCCGTTGACAGCCTCTATTGTTACATCACTCAATGTAACAGTTAAGAGCGAACAACAAGGAGACGGATCGGATGAACGCACGCATGATGCCCCCCGACGACGCGGCGCCCAACGCATCCGCGCCCGTCGATACCGATATCGCCATCATCGGCTCCGGCTTTGCCGGGCTAGGCATGGCGATCCGCCTGCGGCAAGCCGGCATGACCGATTTCATCATTGCCGAAAAGGCCGAGTCGGTCGGCGGCACCTGGCGCGACAACCACTACCCGGGTTGTGCCTGCGACGTGCAATCCCACGTCTATTCGTTCTCCTTCGCCCCAAATCCGCGCTGGACCCGCATGTTCGCGCGTCAGCCGGAAATTCGCGCCTATCTGGAAGAATGCACGCAACGCTTCGGCATTCAGCGCCATCTGCGCTTCGGTCATGAACTGGCCTCCGCGATCTACGACGAAACCCGCCACCGCTGGCAACTGACGTTCGCAAACGGTCAGCAATGGTCGGCGCGCGTGCTGATCTCGGGCATGGGCGGACTATCGCGCGCGGCCCTACCGAACATCCCCGGCATCGAGACATTCAAGGGCAAAGCGTTCCACTCGCAGCACTGGGACCATACGTATCCGCTCGAAGGTAAACGCGTCGCGGTGATCGGCACCGGGGCGAGCGCGATCCAGTTCGTGCCGCAGATCGCGCCGCGCGTCTCGCATCTGAACCTGTTCCAGCGCACGCCGCCGTGGATCATGCCCAAGGCCGACCGCGCGGTGAAGCCGGTCGAACAGTGGCTATTCAAGCATCTGCCGTTCACGCAGAAGATCATGCGTTCGGCGCTCTATTGCATGCTCGAATCGCGCGCCTTCGGCTTCGCGATTCATCCTTCGCTCATGAAGACCGCGCAGAAAGTCGCGGAGCGGCATCTGCGCCGCCAGGTACCCGATCCGCAATTGCGCGCCACGCTCACGCCGAACTACACGATGGGCTGCAAGCGCATTCTGATCTCGAACGACTACTTCCCGGCGCTGTCACGCCAGAACGTATCGGTCACGACCACCGGCATCGCCCGCGTCGAAGAAGATGCGGTCATCACGACCGACGGTGCACGCCATCCGGCCGATTGCCTGATCTTCGGCACCGGCTTTCAGGTGGCCGACCCGTTTCCGGCAGGCGTGGTGCGCGGCCGTGGCGGCGTGGATATCGTCGATACATGGCGCGACGGCGCGCATGCGTATCTCGGTACGACACTGCCTGGTTATCCGAACTTCTTCATGATCGTCGGCCCGAACACCGGTCTCGGTCACAACTCGATGGTGTTCATGATCGAGTCGCAGGTCGAATACGTACTGCGTGCGCTGAAGACGATGAACGCGGAACGCGCCGATGCGATCGAAGTGCGTCCGCATGTCGAGCGTGCCTACAACGAACAGATCCAGCAGAAACTCGGTCGCGCGATCTGGTCGACGGGTGGCTGCAAGAGCTGGTATCTCGATCCGAAAACCGGCAAGAACACCACGCTGTGGCCAGGATTTGCCTACAAATTCCGCCAGGCCACCAGCACCTTCAGCATGGACGATTACCTGGCGTATTCGCCCGCGGCGCAGCCGCTGGTCGGCCACGCGGGCTCGCAGCAGCAACCCGTGCATGCACATGGCAATGCAGCCGCGACATCCGCCGAAGCAACCTGAAAAAACATAACGACAAGGCACCGTTCAGAGAGGACAGGAGATAAGCCAATGAAGAACTTCACCGACAGAGTGGCCGCGATCACCGGCGCAGGCTCGGGCATGGGCCGTTCGCTCGCGATCCGGCTGGCGCGCGAAGGCTGCCACCTCGCGCTCGCCGACCGCAATGCCGCGAGCCTCGCCGAAACCGCGCAACTCGCGCAGGCCGCCGCGCCGCATATCGTCGGCTCGCCGCTGCGTATCACTACGCGTGTGCTCGATGTGTCGGACCGCGCAGCAATGTTCGACTGGGCGGCAGAAACGGCCGCGCAGCATCAGCGTGTGAACCTCGTGTTCAACAACGCGGGCGTGGCATTGTCGAGCACCATCGAAGGCATGGAGTACGCCGACCTGGAGTGGATCGTCAACATCAATTTCTGGGGCGTGGTGCACGGCACGAAGGCATTTCTGCCTTATATCAAGGCCTCCGGTGCGGGACACATCGTCAATACGTCGAGCGTGTTCGGCCTGTTTTCTCAGCCCGGCATGAGCGGCTACAACGCGACCAAGTTCGCCGTGCGCGGCTTTACCGAAGCATTGCGCCAGGAACTCGATCTGATGAAGTGCGGCGTGTCGGCCACCTGCGTGCACCCGGGCGGCATTCGCACGAGCATCGCGCAGTCGAGCCGGATCTCGTCGAACATGGTCGGCTTCATGCTGGAAAACGAACAGCAAGGCAAGGACGACTTCGAGAAGTTTTTCATCACCACCGCCGACGAAGCCGCACGCGTGATTCTCGAAGGCGTGCGCAAGAACAAGCGGCGCGTGCTGATCGGCCGCGATGCGCGCGCCGCCGACTGGCTGGCGCGTACGTTGCCCGCGGCCTATCAGGCGCTGGTCGTGATGCAAACGCGACGCATGAAACGCATTGCGGAAAAGCGCGCGCGCCGCGCCGCGCAAGTGGACGGCCGGCGTGCGTGATGCGCCGCCCACCACCCGATGGCATGCAACGCGCAATGCAATCCACACGATCCGCACGATCAACAGGACATAAAGGAAAACAAGGAGAATGGCCATGATGCCGGTTCGCCGCGACCTCCGCTTCAACTTACCGCCCGAACGCGCCTCGGATTGGCACGTACAGGGCTCGCATGTGACACACTTCTTCAATGCGCTTTCGCTGCTCTTCCCGGCCGGCGAGCGTTTCTTCATGGACAGCGTGCGCAACTACCGCGACCAGATCGACGATCCCGTGCTAAAGAAGCAGGTGCTCGGCTTCATCGGCCAGGAAGCGATGCATACGCGCGAGCACATCGAATACAACGATCTGTTGCAGGAAGCCGGCTTGCCCGCGCATAAGCTCGACAAGCGCCTGTGGGCGATTCTCAACTTCGGCCGCAAGATCCTGCCGCATTCGTATCAACTCGCGGTCACGGTCTGCCTCGAACATTACACGGCGATGCTGGCGGGCCTGCTGCTGGAGGACGCATCGCGAATCGGCGGTTCGGTCGAAGGCTATACGCAGATGTGGACGTGGCATGCGCTCGAAGAAACCGAACACAAGTCGGTTTCGTACGACGTGTGGAATACGGTGCTGAAGCCCGGCCTCGGACGCTATCTGCTGCGCACCGGCACGATGCTCGCCACGACGCTGACCTTCTGGCTGATCGTGTTCGACTTTCACGTACGTCTGCTAATCGCCGATCGCAAACGCGGCGGCCATATCCGCGGCATGTGGCACGTCGTGAAGTATCTATACGGCCCGCGTCACGGTGTGTTTCCGCGTATTGCCGGTGAATGGCTGAGCTTCTTCCGGCCGGGCTTCCATCCGTGGGATCACGACAATCGCGCGCAACTTTCGCGCATCGACGGGCTCATCGCTGCGGTCGACGCCACCAACGCGGCCACGCCGAGCGCACGCAAGGCTGCACGACGCGGCGTGCAGGCGGCCGCGTGATACGCGACACGCTGTCGGTCGAGGCCGGCGACGTGCGTCTCGCGGTCTACGTGAGTGGACCGCGAGACGCGCCGCCGATCGTGCTGGTGCATGGTTATCCGGATTCGGCGGCAGTGTGGGAGCCGGTGCGCGCGCAACTCGACGCGCGCTACCGTGTCATCAGCTATGACGTGCGCGGCGCCGGGGCATCTGGCGCACCAGAGTCGCGCGCGGCTTACAGGCTCGAACGGCTGGCCGCCGATCTCGCGGCCGTCGCAGATGCAACGTGCGGCGCGCGGCCGTTTCACCTGGTCGGCCACGACTGGGGTTCGATTCAAAGCTGGGAAGCGGTCACTGATCCGGCCTTCAAAGGCCGCATTGCGTCGTACACGTCGATCTCAGGGCCGTGCCTCGATCATGCGTCTTTCGGCTTACGCGGCGCTGGTGCTGGCGCCGATCGTGCGGAACAGTCCAATACGCATCACGCAGCAAAGCGCCCATTCGGCAGCGGCCTTCGGCAAACACTCAAATCCTGGTACATCTTCTTCTTTCACCTGCCGTTGCTGCCTGAACTGGTGTGGCGCGCCGGCGGCGCACGCGCGTGGCCGTTATGGCTGCGCCTGACCGAACGGGTACGCCCTGAACGCGATCCTGCGCAGATGCGCAACGCGATCAACGGCCTGAGTCTTTATCGCGCCAATTTCATCGACAAGTTGCTGCATCCGCGCGCGCGCCATGCGCATGCGCCGGTGCAATTCATCGTGCCGCTGCGCGATCGCTACGTCGGGCCCGAACTCTCCGTTGGACTCGAAGCCTGGCTCGGCCCGTATCGCCGCACTGAAATCGATGCCGGCCATTGGATCGTCTTGCGCGAACCCGAGCGTATCGCGACAGAGATCGAGCGCTTTGTCGAGCAGCACCGGGCACAGCAGCCGGCAGATAACGGCGACCCCGGCACCTCCAAGGTCAACGCTCGCGCGGCAGGCGCGTGAACAGCGTCGGATAGTCGATCACGAGGCCGTCTTCATCCACCGTCAGATCCGCGGTGAAATTGCGGAAGATGCCCTCATAGCGATACACGCGATTCAGCTCGATGCACGAATACGCCTGCTCGGCACGCGTGACCTGTAAATCGGGCGTCGAAATATAGGCCACGGAAATCGGCTGACGCTCGCCTTCAGCCAGTTGCAAACGGCGAATCGGCAGCGTGTTCGTATAGGGCGTGGCGGCGATATCGATATCGATGCACCCTTCAATCGCGCTCAGTACGAGGCCGTGGCCATCGTGCCAATGGCCGGCGCCGTCGCCGTGCAATTCCAGCTCAGCGCCGCCGACAATCTTCAGCCACGCATACGTGGTGCGCCATTGCGCGTCGCAGCGCACCTTATAGTGCAAGCCATATTCCTTGCCGTAGCGCTGCCCGACCAGGACGCTTTCCACCGCAAAGCCGTCCGCGCGCGCGTCAAACACCAGATGTTCGAAGCCGTCGCCCTCTTCCGATGCCCACCTTAGTTCACGCATCAGCCTGTCTCCTTGTGGAACGGCGCGGCAAACGCGCCGGGTTTCTATCGTAGCGCGAAAGTTTTCGGTTCGCCGACGCATCGTTTTTGCGCTTTCGGCTCCATGGCCCGCATGTGTCGCAAATAGCCACTATCAACGGCGGCGATGCCCGGCGCGGCGCCAGTAGCCTATGCTCGCGGTTTATTTTCAACCTGACCCGCTGCGCGCCTCACCTGCCCGCCGCAAAGTCGCACCGCATCGAATTCGCCGCCCTCAATCCATGCACGCCGCCGCAACCGAAGCACAATCCGCCGCCTTGCGCACCCTGCTGCGCAGTTTCGGCCAGATCGTGCTGCAACCGAACGCCTTCACCGGCGCGTGCCTGCTAGGCGCGTGGCTGCTGTACGATCCGAGCCTCGCCTGTGCGGCGCTGATCGGCGCGATCGCGGCGAACGTGAGCGCGGTGCTGGCCGGCTATTGCGAGGATGACACGCGCGCCGGCCTGCACGGCTTTAATGGCGCACTTGCCGGTCTCGCTGCGTTCAGCTTCATCGCCGACAACGCGACGGCCGCCGCCGTAGCCATTCTGGCTGCGACGGGCACGGCATGGCTGCTGGAACCGTGGTCGCGCTGGTTGCGCACGCGCGGTCTGGGCTATTTCTCGAGCCCCTGTCTGATCGTCACGTGGCTTTGGCTGCCGCTGGTGACTCGCGTCGCTCAACAAGCAAGCCTCGCCAATGAGCCGACGCTCAGCGCGGTGCAATTGAGCAGCGGTTTGCTCGCCGGATTCGCGCAAACCGGCTTTGCGTCCGGCGCGTTGCCAGGCGTGCTCGTATGGATCGGCATTGCGGCTGCGTCAAGACGGCATGCGCTGTGGGCGCTGCTCGGCGCGGGCCTCGCCAGCGTCGTGCACCTGCTGCTCGGCGCGAGTGCAAGCTCGTTCGACGCAGGCCTGTTAGGATTCAACGGCGCGCTGACCGCGATCGCGCTGGCCGATTGCGGCATCGCAATGACGCTTGGCGGTGTTGTGCTTTCGGTCGTGCTTCAGATGGCGGCTGCTTACTATGTGTTGCCGGCCATGACCGCACCGTTCGTACTCGCGACGTGGAGCATGCAGTGGCTCACTGGCCGTTTTCCGCGCGGTACGGCAGTGGCCGAAGCGGCAACGCGTGCCGAAACCAGAAAGCGTGTCACCTCGCCGGCATCGTTCAGGCGCCCGGGTTAGCACTGCGGGTTTGGGTTGAAGATTTGGGCCAAGGGTTCAAGCCGCAGGTTTGAGTGCAGATCATGGCCGCGGGTTTGGCCCATGGACCCAGGTCGCAACCCCAGCCCTTCAAGCAATCTCAGGAGACAGACATGTCGTTCACCCACACGCCCGCTGGCCGTGTCACCGAGGCGGGGCCAAGGACAGAAGCGGAACAGCAAACCCGCGTCGACCTGGCGGCCGCCTATCGCCTCGCGGCGCTCAACGGCTGGGACGATCTGGTCTACACGCACGTCTCGGCGAGCGTTCCCGGCGAGCTCGGCCACTTCCTGATCAACCCGTTCGGCCTCGCATTCGACGAAGTGTGCGCGTCGAACCTGGTGAAGATCGATATCGAAGGCAACATCGTCGGCGCGAGCGAACATCTGGTCAACGCCACGGGCTTCGCGCTGCACGCCGCCGTGCACGCGGCACGTGCCGATGCTTTTTGCGTGATGCATTTGCACAATACGGCAGGCGTGGCCGTTTCCGCACAACCCGCCGGCTTGCTGCCGGCGTCGCAACATGCGCTGCGTTTCTATGGCCACCTCGCGTATCACGATTACGAAGGCCTCGCCTTTACGCCAACCGAAGGCGAACGCCTCGTCGCGCATCTCGGCAACAAACCGGCCATGCTGTTGCGCAATCACGGCACGCTGACCGCCGGCCGCACCGTTGCCGAAGCCTATGTGCTGATGGCAACGCTGATCAAGGCCTGCGAAATCCAGTTGCAGGCGCAAGCGTGCGGCAGCGAGCTCGTCGTGCCGAGCGATGACGTAGCCGCACGCACTGCCGATCAACTGTACGACGGCGGTGCGATCGAAGGCGCGCTGGAATGGCCCGCGTTGCTACGCAAGCTCGACCGGAGCGATCGCACGTACCGCGATTAAACTCACTTCTCAACATCGCTCATCACGGAGTCACGCAATGCCCACGTTTCATATCGAACTCTTCGAAGGCCGCTCGGTGGAACAGAAACGCCAGTTCGTCGAAGCCATTACCAAAGCGACCTGCGAATCGCTCGGCGTCGAACCGAACTCGGTGGACATTATCCTCACCGACGTCAAACGCGAAAACTGGGCAACGGGTGGGCGTTTGTGGTCCGACGCGGACGCGTGATTGCTCGTATTGGCCATCCGGCGTCTTGATTCTGTCCGATTGTCACAACAGATTTGCACCCGGTGAGCTGAAATGCCGTCACTGGGTTTATCGGTGCGCAGTAGCGCGACACGGGGCGCTTCACGACTGAACCGAAGTCCGTGCGCTGCAGAAAAGGCTGCGCGCGTTGCGCGCGCAGCAGGTACTTCTGGGCGACGCATATCTGGAATGCGTCGCTGTGGCAGCGTCGACAGACGCCGCCACGTCACCTGGCAATTAGAACCGGTGGATGATGCCCACGCCTGCCGCAAACTGGCTGCGTGACGAGGACGGCGCGCTGTTCTGACCGTCGCCGATATCGGCCGTTGCGTTGATGATGCTCGTGCCGTTCGTTCCGATCGTCTGACCACCCGCACGCTGATAGGCTTCCAGCGCGTACAGGCCAGTGCGCTTGGAGAGGCTGTAGTACTGCGAGAGGTTGAACTGCTGATAGCGTGCCGAGCTCGAGATGCCATTCGACTGCGTTGCGCGCGTATAGCTATAGCCGGCAGCC